>NZ_LR130760.1:0-60741 GCF_900625095.1 Acinetobacter ihumii
GAGATCCATGCACGTGTAGCAGTCCTTAACAGATTTACGGAATTAGGTCGACCACTTACCCAAGTTACGCCTTAAATTTGGCTCAATTAGGGGCGCTTTGCATTTCAAATCTTTGTGCAACAAAGCCTAGTTAACTTAACTATACACTAAAAATTAAATTAATCAAGTTTTCTTATATATATATTTACTTACCTTATATTTTTTAATTTTTACAATAAAATTAGTTGTTTAGTGCCGGCATTTGATGGATCGGATCAATCTTAAAAAATTATTTGATAATGGCATTCAAAACAACAGGAATTAGAAGTTATTGTTCGGTGTATCGGATTTAACATAATCAAGATTATACGAAATCACAATTGTTAGAACCCATTCAAAATGTCTATATTCTCACCAATAAAAATGTCTGGTCTATGATGCACATCAACATCATGGACTGGATAAAACTTGAGATGCTGATCACTATGTCTGACAAGGAAATACAACGTCTTGCAGTCCTGCAAGACGTTCGAGATCAACGTATTACACAAGCCCGTGCTGCTGAAATTCTGAATCTTTCAACCCGTCAAATTACCCGGTTATTGCAGAAGCTAAAGCAAGACGGTGTTTCAGGCCTGACACATGCCAGTCGTGGTCAACCTGGCCATCAACGCTATGATGAAGCTGTAAAGTCTGAATGCCTTTCCATTATTTCTGAACATCTGCTGGGCTTTGGTCCAACCTTGGCTCATGAGAAGCTCAGCAGCATATTCGGTCTGAGTATTCCTGTAGAAACGGTTCGACGCTGGATGACAGCCAATGAACTCTGGATTCCGCGATCCAAACGCCTGAAACGTCCATATCAGCCTAGATATAACCGTGATTGCTTCGGTGAACTGATCCAGATCGATGGCTCATATCATGACTGGTTTGAGGGTCGAGCTGCCAAATGCTGCTTGCTGGTCTATATTGATGATGCCACTGGAAAGCTGCTGCATCTGCGCTTTTGTGAGGCTTAAACCATCTTTGACTATATGCTTTCGACCAGAGTCTACATTGAGCAATATGGCAAGCCGCTGGCCTTTTATAGGGCTTTGTTGCACAAACCTATCTCTAAAGGCTTATTCCACAATATAATTTTCAAATGAATAAGTCGACACCTAAAATTTATCGCACAACCAATTGGTCTTCATATAACCGAGCTCTCATTAATCGTGGAAATATTGCCATTTGGTTTGATCCTGCTACGCAATGGTATGCCCCATCAAAAGGCAAACAAGAACGAAATCAAACTTACTCCGACGCAGCTATGCTGCCTAATGATTAAATCTCTCTTTCGATTGTCTTTACGCATGGTCACAGGCTTTGTTCAAAGTCTCATCCATCTTTGTGGGTTAAATTGGATAGCGCCAGACTACACTACAATTTGTAGACGACAACAGCATATTGAGATTGTGATTAGCTATCAAAAAAGTTGTGTTGGACTGTATCTAATCGTTGACTCTACAGGTCTGAAATTCTTAAGTGAGGGTGAATGGAAGCGTAAAAAACATCAGTCTGAATATCGTCGCCAATGGCGTAAATTACATATTGGTATAGATGCTAAAACCTTACAAATACGCGCTGTTCAGCTCACAACCAACAATGTGAGTGATTCACAGGTACTTGGTGATTTACTCGATCAGATTCCACAAGATGAGAGAGTTGACTCCGTCTATACCGATGGAGCTTATGATACCAAACAGTGCCGACAGGTCATTGCGGATCGGCAAGCACATGCAGTGATTCCACCAAGAAAAAATGCGAAGCCATGGAAAGATAAAAAGATGGGCTCGCTAGAACGCAATGAGTTGCTTCGAACAGTTAAACGTTTAGGAAGAACTATTTGGAAGAAATGGTCAGGCTATCATCGGCGAAGTTTGGTTGAAACCAAGATGCATTGCATCAAATTATTAGGGGATAAACTCAGTGCGAGAAATTTTCAAAGCCAAGTCAATGAGATTCATGCACGTATGGCAGTATTAAATAAATTTACGGACTTAGGCAGACCACATACCCGAGTTGTCACTTAAATTTGAGTAGATATGAGAAGTCTTAACTTTTAAATCTTTGTGTAACAAAGCCATTTAGAATTAGAAATCCCAAAGCAATCATAGAGTCCTTGAGCTAAAATATATTGGACTCTCTGCGAACCTCAAATGAGGTTCAGCTATTCGATGGATTGCGGACATCTATCGAACGTTCGATCTCAAACACTATGACGTCAAGATCGGGTACTTAAAATTATCAAAATGATAAAAAGAAGAAATTTAAATGGTTAAATGAAAAATCATGTAAAAAGACTAAAAATCTTGCAATAAGTACAAGGGCAACGTAAGATCAGCAGTGAAGTCATTTTAAATTCCTTGTACTGCAATTTGCATTACATGGAACAAACCCACAATAGTTATCGCTATTGTGGGTCATTAGCCCTCTTCTTGATTAAGTTATAAGAAAAAAACCTCTATCATTCGATTGATTCTTTTATATAAATAATAAAGTAAATCTCTGTTTTCGATGAAATTTTATAAAGTTCAGTATTAGACCTGTAGAGAAAACTTATCAAAAGAAGTATTGGTTAATCTTTTTCTTCAACTTCTTCCTTAAACTCAAACAAATCATTCATCGTACAGTTAAAGTATTTACATAACTTATCAGCGACTGGCAATTCGATACGTATAGCACGGTCATAATACATACTTGTCAGCGTATTACGATTGATTCCTGTCGCATGCACCACTTCACTTAATTTTAAAATTTTTCTATCGCCCATGAGGCTAGATAACTTACAAGTAATCATATTTAAATTAATTTACAAAAAATAACTTGCTGTGGGTTATTTGAAGTTGTTGCCTGAGTAATACTTTGCTAAAATTAACCTACAGCAGGTTATTACAACTTATAGAAAGTATATTTTATCCATTTCAATTAAATTATAACTTTTTAAATATAAGGATTGAACCTGCATTAGATTTTTTTGTGGAGATGACCGCCGTGTTACCAAATGAGTTATTAATCAGCCAGCAAGCTCGTGACTTAGGAAATCAATTAATTAAAGAAATGAACATCAATAGAAGTTATGGATTGGCTAATTTTCTTGGAGTAAATACTTGCTATGATAATCATCAGGCTGTACTTATTTGGACATTTCAACTGCTAGAAAGAGAACCTGCCTTAAATGAATTAGCAGAAATTAAAAAATATTTTCTTTTAATCTTTCCAGATAGTGTTTATCAATTAGCCTAAGTTATTTTTAAAAATTATTTTTTTATATAAAAACACTAAATCAAAGAAAACTTTCTTTTAAAATACCTATTAATTCAAATTCATACGATTTACAGAATATATGAAGCATAAATTCTTGTTCCTGCTTTATCACTCACTCCTACTAGACTTTAGTAAAGACTAAAATTACATAGCTCTTTTTACTGATACTAAACGATTCATGCCCACACTACGTTCTGCAGCTTCGAGGGCAAGTTATTGTTGAACCACTGAGAACAAGGACAATAAATTGCCTACTATATTTTTCCGGAGAGTGGTGTAGGAACTTTTTCATTATTGCTAATCATATCAGCGACAATATCAGCAACGAGCTCCTCTATTCCTGAGAATGCTTTAGACTGATCCGCATCATGCTAAGACAATGATGGAAACTCAGCACATAACCCAACATACCCATTATCTTCAGCTGACCATTTAACACGGTAAGTATATTGTTTACTATTCATTTGACACCCCATCATGTTTTAAGTTTATGTATAAAAGTACGATTTTCACTTACTAGTACTTAAATAATCACCCCACCACTGCATCATTTCAGTCCGTTGAGCTAAATAGTCAGCGTGATTATAGCTGGCACGGGTACGGTTCTTATCAATATGTGAAAGTTGTGCCTCAATCCAATTATCTTGGAACAAACCTGAGTCATTCAAAATGGTACTAAAAGTAGAACGTAATCCATGAGAAGATAGTTGATGTTTGCCATACCCCATCTTACGTATGGCCATATTTAGAGTATTAAAATGAATCGGTTGATTGTGTTTGCGAGGGCTAGCAAAAAGGTATTTTTCACCGTATGACCACTGCATGACGTCTTTCAAAATCTCTAAAGCCTGATTTGAAAGTGGAACTAAAAAATCTGGAATCTCATGGCCTAATATAACTTTTCGTCGAAACTGTTTAATATGCAAGGCAGGTATTTTCCAGATTTTTTCATTTAAATCAAAATGATGAGGCTCAGCCAATAACAATTCGGCCCCTCTCACGCCAGTATGTAATTTGAACATCAGTGCTTTTTTAATAATGGGATGGGCATCCAATTTTTGTAATTTATTCTTAAAATCAGATATTTCCTCCGCTTTCAAATACGGATAATTTTTCTTGATTTTGCTGTTAATGGTGATTTTATTTAAACCATGAGCGATGTTGAACTCACAATAACCCATCGCTACAGCGTAGTCATAAATTTGGTTCAAATAACTACAAGCTTTTTTGACAGGTTCTTTTACTTGGCGTCCCTCTATTTTTTTGATTACTGAAACCAGGTCATAGCGCTTGATGTTTTGAAAAGGTAAATCCTGAAGGTCTGGATAAATATCTTGCTGTAAGCATCTTTCTGCTAACTGTAGTACACCACAGCGGGGTAGATCGTTGAAGGCATTCTTCAGTTTGAACTGTAACCACTCCTCCCCGACCTTACCAAAGGTGATAAGATTAGAGGCAGTATCATGTTCAAAACAGAAATTATTGTCTTTAAAGTCATCTCTGACTTGTCGTGCCTTTTTCAGCGATAAATCAGGATAAAGACCTAACTGAATGCGTCGACGTTTTTTAGTTTGTGGATCTGTATAGCGATAGCACCAAGATTTTCTTCCACTCGGCTCAATCTTCAGGCTAAGCCCATCTTCATCGGATAAAAAACAGGTTTTTTCCTTGCAATGAGCTTGGCGAACTTTAATATCAGTAAGACTCATGGAATTTAAATGAAACCTAATAAGGGGTTGATTGGATCAATTATATCAAAATAGAACGCTTTATATATGATGCGTATGATACGCATCACATATTTTTATAAGTATTTGTTAAATAAAGTTTATATCTAGATTGGCTATTCCTTAGTGACCAATTAATTAACCATTGATTTCGCAAGTCTTAAATTAGCATTTGAAGTGCAACTCTATGTTATGACTATTCACAGTTCTGTTCCATGATTCATGGTTACTTATTACTTATGTTACTATGTCAGGGGCGATACAAGAATTAAGGTAACCTTATGAAAATAGCGAATACGAAATTACTAGCTGGTGCTTTTATGGCCCTAACTTTAACTATGCTTAGCCCAGCCGTACTTGCAAATGATAACAATGATATACGAAAGACTGTTGTAGTTAAATTTGCAAAAAAAGCTTACTCTGCAAATTATTACGGAAGGATAGAGGGATACAAGTATGATTCCTACAAATTTTATGCTAAAAAAGGGCAAAAGTTAAAAGTGAAGTTGACTGGAGGAAATGTTGAAGCTTACTTATGGGGTAATCAATTAAAAGACTCCATCAATATTGGAGAATATTCTCCAGAGCTTGATGATAATGGTATTTATATTTTACCTGCTTCAGGTGAGTATGAAATTAGAGTATTACAACCTAGATCACAGGCAAGAAAAGATAAAAAACCTCAATACTGGATGAGTATTAACATTAAATAAAGACTTGCTAGATTCTTTTAAGCTTTTATACGAGGGTTCAAAAACTATTGCCAGTTAAGCGGGGCGTGATTTTTACGCATGTGTGTTTATGTTATTAAAATGATATAGATTACTTGTTTAATACCCCAAGGAATAATTTAATCTTGCTGTGCGTTAGTCACTTTTCTTTCAAAAGTTGATTATATCTTTCAACGTAACCGTCGTGATATTCAAGCCCTTTTGATAGGAATTTGCAGTGAAAGAATAGGCGAAACTTGTCTTAAATAATGGTAATTCCTTATCTTTAAAATAGAGAACGCCCGATGAAATTCATTAGGCGTTTACTTTAAATAAGTGTCAGCTTATTTTATAATCATATGTACTTGTCAATCATGATTCTTTTTCTCAATTGCGTTAAAAAAACAATTTTGCTATTTTTGACTTTTCACACCATTTTGTTCAATTTGTACTGCGACTTGCCAGCTAGGTAGTTGGCTTAAACCTGCTACATAACGTTGGATATGTGGATAATTTTCACCTTGTCCCATATGATAAACTAAAGCATGTAGTCCAAAGCCCATCATAAAGTCAGCACCGGTTAAACGGTCTGCCACTAGAAATTCTTTATCTTTTAAATATTCATTTAAATGGCCAAATACCTTATCGAACTCAACTTGAGTATAATTTTCTAGAAATACCAACTTCGTGCCTTGCTTGGTTTCTATCGCATTAAACGTTTTTAACAAAAATGGCAGCATGGCAGAGCTTTCTGAGAAATGAATCCACTGTAGATAATCGACATAGGTAGGTTCATCCATATCTGGTGCTAAATGCGGCGCAAGTTTCTGAATTAATAACTCAACGATTGCGCCTGACTCTGCAATAACTTTGCCATCCCATTCCAATACTGGAGATTTCCCTAAAGGATGGATGGTTTTTAAAGATTCAGGGGCCAAATGCGTGCTTGAGTCACGATAATAGCGTTTCAGCTCATAGGGCTGCTTGATTTCTTCAAGTAACCACAAAATGCGAAAAGAACGTGATTGATCTAAATGATGTAGTGTAATCATAATAATTCCTATTTTTTTAAATTTTTACAACCACTTTGCCAAAGTTTTCGCCTTTTAACATACCATTGAAAGCATTGATCGTGTTATCTAAACCTTGCACCATATGCTCTTTATATTTGATTTTTCCGTCTTTCAACCAGTCAGACATTTGCTGATTGAATTCCGGATACTGACTGCCATAATCATCAAAAATAATAAAGCCTTGCATGCGAATACGCTTTTTTAAAAGGGTGGAAATAAAGCCCGGTAAACGGTCTGGCCCTTGTGCTTGCTCGGTAGCGTTATACTGGGAAACCACACCACACACCGGTACACGTGCCGCAGAGTTAAGCAATGGCCATACCGCATCAAACACTTTACCCCCTACATTCTCATAATAAATATCAATACCGGTGGGAACTGCTTGTTGTAATTGTTCTGCAAAATTTTCATCATGATGATTGATACAAGCATCGAAGCCGAGTTCTTCTACTGCATAACGGCATTTTTCAGCCCCACCTGCGACGCCAACCACGCGACAACCTTTAATTTTGCCAATCTGTCCAACCGTAGCACCCACAGGTCCCATTGCAGCTGCAACGACTAAAGTTTCACCGGCTTTAGGCTGACCAATGTCCAACAACCCCATATAAGCAGTAAATCCTGGCATTCCCAAAATACCCAATGCCCAAGATGGATGTTCAGGTTGCATACCTAAGCTTTGACAGGCAGACCCATTAGAAATTGCGTAGCCCTGCCAGCCATTTCCGGAAAGAACCCACTCGCCTTCTTTGAATTTTGGGTTTTTAGAGGCCACCACTTGACTGACTGTTCCACCGACCATCACTTCGCCAATTTCAACCGGTGCTGCATATGAAGGAGCATCACTCATGCGACCACGCATATAAGGATCGAGTGACAAGTAAATGGTTTTTAACAATATCTCGCCTTGTTTAAGTTCATTGAGTTCAACTTGCTCAATACGAAAATCGCTGTGTTTTGGCTCACCCACTGGCCGTTTAGCTAAAACGATGCGTTGATTAATAACTGTTTTCACACATATAACTCCATGTTTTATTTGGAAGTATTTCTCTTCACAATCAAAAATTATGATTAAAATTTCTTTACATCCATTGTAGAGGAGTTATAATAAAAAACAATACGACTGGTCTATTTTTTATAATAGAGTAAATAATTAATATGAAGCCTAATCCTATTAAAAAGTCTGAAGCGAAGCGCTTACACATTCTTAACACCAGTTCAGACCTGATTTTGCATAAAGGTTTTACTGGTGTAGGATTACAGGAAATTTTACAGAGCTGTGAGATCCCCAAAGGCTCATTTTATCATTATTTCCAATCCAAGGAAGCTTTCGGATGTGAATTGGTACAGCATTATGTGGATAATTACCAAGTCCGTTTAAATGATGTATGGCGTAGTGATAAATCTCCTTATCAAAAGCTGATTGAGTATTTTAATTTATGGATAGAAGATCCTGAAACACAGTGTGGTTGGGCGGATAGTTGTTTAATTGTGAAACTTGCCGCAGAAGTTGCCGATCTATCTGAAGATATGCGCTCCATTATGTCCGCTGGCGTGGATGATGTAATCGAGCGTATTGCTGGTTTAATTGATTTGGGAAAACAGGATCAGTCTATCCAAGCAGATACTGAGGCCTCGACTTTGGCACAAGTACTTTACCAAATGTGGTTAGGTGCAGCATTATTGAGTAAGTTGCAAAAAGATAAAACACCATTACATCAAGCTCTGAGAGCAACTAAATTTCTATTAAAAAGTGAAGTTTCTTAAAAATTAGATTAAATATCAATTACATAATTAATGACAGCAGCCCAATGATTACTTATTAATGTGTTGCTATTAGATCAATTTACAATCCATGAGTATAGCGCACAATGAATTCTCCTTCTAAAGCCCTCATGACTCGTATTTTAGTCGGATATTTAGGCTTATATCCCACACTATTACTGGTACTCACTTTATTAAAGCCAATTACTCATCATCAAAGTTTCCCGATGATGGTGTTGATTGAAGTCATAGTATTAGTGCCAGTAACGCAACTGATTTCTTTCCCACTGGCAGGTTGGCTCATTACACGGCTAAAAAATTTTAAGAAGAAATTGTGCTGGCAACAGCAATCCTAAGTCGTTATTTTGCCAACCACAAAGGTTGGCAAAATAA
The DNA here is from genome assembly GCF_900625095.1 of Acinetobacter ihumii. Classification (GTDB taxonomy): domain Bacteria; phylum Pseudomonadota; class Gammaproteobacteria; order Pseudomonadales; family Moraxellaceae; genus Acinetobacter; species Acinetobacter ihumii. The sequence goes on from NZ_LR130760.1 coordinate 8,953, forward strand.
CTCATTAAGTCAATATTAATCTGCGTAAGCTGGATAATCAATATAGCCTTTTTCCGTCCCACCATACATAGTGCTTGCATCTACTGCATTCAATGGCCAGCCATTGGCGATACGATCGGGTAAATCTGGATTCGCAATAAATGGGCGTCCAAATGCAATTAAATCGGCCAGACCTGCCTCTAAAATTCGAGTCCCTCTTTCTGCCGTATATCGACCTGCATAAATAATCCGACCACTGAAAGTGTCTCTGACATCTTTACGAAAATCATGAGGAAGTTCTGGTGCATTATCCCAATCAGCTTCTGCAATAGATAAATAGGCAATCCCAACTTCTTCAAGTATCTTTATTGCCTCAATATAAGTGACATGTGGATCATCTTCAACCAACCCCATGTAAACACGATCTTCCTCTGTACTTTCAAATAGCGGGGCAAAACGCACTCCTAAACGATCTGCACCAACCACCTCAGCAACTGCCTCTACTACTTCACGTAAAAAACGCAAACGATTGTTTAGTGATCCACCATATTCATCTTCACGATGGTTACTATGTGCAGAGATAAATTGGTTCACCAAATAACCATTTGCACAATGAATTTCAACTCCATCAAAACCAGCAGCCAAGGCATTACGCGCTGCTTGAGCATAGAGTTGCACTAATTCTTTAACTTCTGCATTGCTTAAAGCACGTGGCATTGAAGGATCAGCCAAGGCCCCCGCATTGGGCCCGGTCTCAATAAAGACTTTAACATTACTATCAGCCCTAATAGCCGAAGGCGCGACCGGTGATGCATGATCGGGTTGCAAAGATGTATGTGAAACACGCCCAACATGCCAAAGTTGTGCAAAAATAATGCCTCCTTTAGCATGCACTGCTTCCGTCACTTTACACCATCCAGCAATCTGTTCAGGGCTGTAAATACCGGGAGTCCAAGCATAGCCTTGACCACGTGGCTCGATTTGCGTACCTTCGGTGACCATAAATCCTGCCCCGGCACGCTGTTGATAATAGGTTGCCATCAGTTCATTTGGAATATTCCCTGGCTGAGTACTGCGCGACCGCGTTAATGGTGGCAATACAATACGGTTTTGCAAAACATAAGGGCCTAAGCTTAAGTTTTGAAAAAGTTTGCTGGCTTTCATTTTATTGTATCCAAGTCATCATGGCTTAATTGATCTAAATTAAAAAATAACCTTCCTTCCTATATATAGAAAAATAAAGGAAGGAAAGCTATTCACTCAGGCCCTTCACCATTAAGTGAGGGTTATTTTGCTTATTGCGCCAGTTGCTCAGAGTCAGAAGTTTATTCGCTGCTAAGCACCACAACAAACACTAGCTACTCTTTATTTCAACAATTGAAGTAATGCTGTAGCGGTTGCAGCAGAAGATGCTGGATTTTGTCCAGTAACCAGCAAGCCATCTACTTGAACATATACTTGCCAATCATCCACTTTAGAATAATGACCACCGTTTTCTTTAAGCATGTCTTCAACTAAAAATGGTACAATTTCAGTCAAACCTACAGCGGCCTCCTCAGTATTGGTGAAACCAGTCACTAATTTACCGCTAACTAAAGGCGCTCCATTACTCGCTTTCACATGACGAAGAACACCTGGGGCATGACACACTGCTGCAACAGGTTTGCCAGACTGAATCGCCTGTTCAATCAGAGAAATTGAAATCGGATCTTCTGCTAAATCCCACAATGGGCCATGTCCGCCTGGATAAAACACTGCATCATAATCAGTTACAGAGATTTCGCTAAGTTTATGCGTCTGTGCCAATGCTTGCATTGCAGTTGGATCAGCTTCAAAACGATGAGTGGTTTCAGTTTGTGCTTCTGCTAAATTGCTTTTCGGATCTAGTGGTGGCTGCCCACCTTGAGGTGACGCCAGCGTAACTTCAGCACCAGAGTCAATAAAGGTGTAATACGGTGCAGCAAGTTCTTCTAGCCAGAAACCTGTTTTCTTACCAGTATTGCCAAGTTGATCATGTGAGGTTAAAACGATTAAAATTTTCATGTTATTTCTCCGATAATTTTCAGGATTGAGGAGCATTGTTGCATGATCACTTGCCGTGTGGCGTGAGCATGCCAGATACGCGCATTTAGCTTAGATGCTCGTCGCGAGAATTTGGCGACTGATCTCTAATGAAACAGTTTTATGTTCGCCTAGCTGTGTAAGATTGTGTGATTTAAGTTGCGTAATGATGATCTCAATATCTGTCTCCACCAGTCCATAATCGCTAAGACGAGTCGGCAATCCAAGTTGCTCAAAGAAGGCTCGAGTACGAGCAATAACAGTATCAATACGTTGTTCTTCATCACCTTCGACAATCTGCCAGACACGAGCTGCATACTGTAGTAATTTTTCTCGCTTCTCTTGACGACGCACTTGTAGATTGGCCGGAAACACAATGGCCAAGGTACGAGCATGATCAATACCATGTAAAGCCGTGAGCTCATGTCCAATCAAATGGGTTGACCAATCTTGTGGTACACCAGCTCCAATTAGCCCATTCAGTGCCATGCTAGCAGCCCACATCAAATTCGCACGCGTGTCATAATCTGCTGAATCGTCCAAGATTTTCGGTCCAATCTCAATCAGAGTTTGCAATAGACCTTCGGCAAAACGATCTTGTACTTGTGCATTGACAGGGTAAGTTAAGTACTGTTCCATGACATGAATAAATGCATCGACCACGCCATTTGCTAACTGGCGCGTCGGCAAGCTAAAAGTTTTATTCGGATCGAGTACGGAAAATTGCGGAAAAACATGGGGACTGCTAAATGACAATTTGGCTTGGGTCGATTTTCTGGTGACTACCCCACCGCTATTCATTTCTGAACCAGTTGCCGGAAGGGTGAGTACACTCGCAAAAGGCAAAGCTTGAGTAATTTTAGTACCATGGGTTTCTAAAATCTCCCATGTATCCCCTGTATAATTGACTGCTGCTGCAATAAATTTAGTACCATCAATTACCGATCCACCACCGACAGCCATCAAGAAATCAATCTTTTGTTCACGAATCAGCTCTACGGCTTTCATGAGGGTTTCATAACTCGGATTCGGCTCAATTCCGCCAAATTCATGAATTTCTCTTGCACCTAATGCTTCACGCACTTCAGCTAAAGTACCATTCTTACGTGCACTTTCACCACCAAACAACATTAACACTTTTGCTTCTGTAGGCACATAGTCATTGATTTTAGCTATTGTATCGCCACCAAAAATAATACGGGTCGGATTATAAAAGTTAAAATTCAGCATATTTTTATCCTAGGATAATCAGTTAATTGATTTGAAAAACCACCGTTATTCATCAAATAAACTTTAAAAAATTGGGCAACACTGCGGCTTTTGACTACACCATGTGCTAACTATACATAAAAATAGACCAGTCGTCTATTTTTATAAATATTATTTCAGCTTGCCGACTTTAGTTATGGTTAAACAAATTCAGGCTTGTTCTATACCACTTTTATTATTGATGTATTTTCACGAGCGATTGTTGGATGGAAGGTATCAACACGTATGACTACTGACATGGTCGTGAACGCATTGGCTAAAACAGTGAATGACTCATACAAAATAGCGATGATTAAATATTTTAAAAGCAGATTGGCACGGTTTAGCAGATGTACAAATGCGACAGTAAATTAGATAGATTGGTTCAATATAAAGCGTGTAAATAGTTGCATTCGTTTATTTACCCTGTTTTGGATATTGACCCTTGTAAATGATGAGATTAAGCCATTAAATAAAGTAGCCCAACTTGAATAGAAAGCCTCTGACAAACATCATAGGGTTGAAGTGCTGCCTTACATTCAAAATTTCAGACAGCACCCTCATACATTTAAGCATCGGTTTAAGCTGGTAGTTTACTCGCCAAAACATCTACTTTTTCAATAGATGGTGGCTCTGAAAATAGCTCTTCGGCCTGAGCCATCAACGCAGCTGCAACCTTGCCAGATAAATGCGCTTGGCGACCCGCCTCATCAGGAAATGCATCAAAAATACCAAATGTTGTAGGACCAAGACGAAGGCCAAACCACGCAACTGTCGCAGGTTCTTCCATTACAATAGGTAAACCGGCTTTAAGAAAAGCTTCCACTTCGTCTTCTTTACCCGGTTTAGCTTCAAGACGGACATATAAAGCTGTTTTAAGCATGACTAAAACTCCATAATTGATTAGAATTTAAACTGATTCTGACATTGCTAATGTATGCATGTCAGAAAGTTTTATTGTATAAAAGTTAAAAAAAATTCCCATAGCTGAGCCAAAATTTAGGTTTTTATTTCGACATAATGCTATGAATTTATTCAAGTTAATATCATTAACATTTGAATCAAAAAATCAAGATATGAGATGATTAAATTCAATCTTATTTATATAAGGATCAATTGACTCTACCTTAGATTTATAAGCTGACCTCTTCATCTGGAAATTATATTGCTCAAGAAGCATTCAAGAACAATATTGTACATCCTCATATCTATGAAAGTTATTTAGCTAGGAATTTGCTGTGAAACTCTATATGTTTCTCTATAAAGCTCGCAATGAAGTAATAGCTATGGTCATACCCTTCTCTTAGGTTAAGTGTAAGAGGATATTCTTGTTCCAAACAAATATCACTAAGAAGCTTAGGCCTTAACTGTTCTTCAAGAAAATCATCAGCTGTTCCTTGATCGACTAAAATAGGTAAATGAACTTCAGCGTTTTTGATTAATTCAATCGCATCATAGCTTTTCCATAAAGTTTCGGTTTCACCTAGGTAGTGTGTAAAAGCCTTTTTCCCCCAAGGTACTTGGCTAGGTGCAACAATTGGTGCAAAAGCAGAAATACTTTTATACAGCTCAGGATTTTTTAATCCAATTACTAATGCACCATGACCACCCATGCTATGACCCATAATACTTTGGACTTGATTGGTCGGAAAATTCAGGTCAATCAGATTTCTGAGCTCTTCCACAATATAATCATACATTTTGAAATGCTGCGACCAGGGTGCTTGTGTTGCATTCACATGGAATCCTGCGCCTTGGCCTAAATCATAATCTGCATGATCTGGTACATCCTCTCCACGTGGGCTGGTATCTGGTGCAACAATAATGACTTTATGTTCAGCCGCATACTTTTGTGCTCCGGCTTTAGTAATAAAGTTCTGTTCGTTGCAAGTCAATCCTGATAACCAATATAACACTGGCAACCGCTCATCTTTGTCATGAGGTGGCAGATATATTGAGAATTTCATTGAACAGTTTAATGCTATTGACTGATGGCGATACACTTCTTGCGATCCACCAAAAGAAGCATGCTTCTCAATTATTTCCATAATCAATTACCTATGTTGAGCAAGACTTCATGAGAAATCAAGTAAACAAAGAGTCTTACATTCTCCACAGAGAATAGTGATAAAGATTTAAAATGTAGGCAGGTTTATTGAACCTATACACGATGCCTACACAGATAGATCTGTTTTACAGATGATGTGCCGTTTTAGAGGATTCCATGCATGTCATTCATGATGCACATGCATGGAAAAGTATAAGGTCTGACGCGATTATTCGTAATGAATTACAGTACGAATTGACTTACCTTCATGCATTAGATCAAAGGCTTCATTGATCTGATCCAAGCCCATCGTATGTGTCACAAATGGTTCTAATTGAATTTTACCTTTCATGGCATCTTCAACCATTCCTGGAAGTTGCGTACGACCTTTTACACCACCAAAGGCAGAACCTAGCCATTTACGACCAGTAACCAGTTGGAATGGACGGGTAGAGATTTCCTGACCTGCGCCAGCTACACCAATAATTACGGATTGTCCCCAGCCACGGTGTGCACTTTCAAGGGCTGCACGCATCACATTCACGTTACCAATACATTCAAATGAATGATCTACACCCCAGCCAGTCATTTCGACAATTACTTGCTGGATTGGTTTATCGTAATCTTTAGGGTTCAAGAAGTCCGTTGCACCAAACTCTTTTGCCAGCGCAAATTTATCTGGATTCATGTCAACCACAATAATACGCCCTGCTTTAGCTTGACGTGCGGCTTGTACGACTGCCAAACCAATACCACCTAAACCAAAGACCGCAACACTATCACCTTCTTGTACTTTAGCCGTGTTATGTACTGCACCGATACCCGTTGTTACCCCACAACCCAGTAAGCAGACATGTTCGTGATTGGCTTCAGGATTGATTTTAGCCAATGATACTTCTGCCACTACAGTGTATTCACTGAACGTTGAGCAGCCCATATAGTGGTAAATCGGTTGACCATTGTAGGAAAAACGAGTGGTACCATCTGGCATTACGCCTCTACCTTGAGTTTCGCGAACGGAAATACACAAGTTCGATTTTCCAGATTTACAGAATACGCACTCGCCACATTCAGCAGTGTAAAGTGGAATTACATGATCACCTGGTTTGACGCTAGTCACGCCTTCACCAACCTCAACTACAACACCAGCACCTTCATGCCCGAGAATAGCGGGAAAAACACCTTCAGGATCATCGCCAGATAAAGTAAATGCGTCTGTATGACACACACCGGTATGGGAGATCTTGATTAATACTTCACCTTTCTTCGGTGGTGCAACATCAACTTCAACAATTTGAAGAGGTTGACCAGGACCAAACGCAACAGCAGCGCGTGACTTCATGGAATAATTCCTTATACAGATCTATTTTAAATATGATTTTAGAATCTTGGCGATTTCAGCCAATTCTTCTTTTCGTTGTTGTTCTGTGGTTTCACCTGATACTAAAGTGTCCTTTAAATGTACCTCCAACATCTCATTCATTAAACCATTAATAGCACCACGCACAGAGCATATTTGTTGCAGAATTGCACCACATTCCACATTGTCTTCTAACGCTTTTTCAATCGCTTGCGTCTGACCTTTGATCTTTCTGACGCGTAGAAGAATCTTTTTTTTGTCTTCAACCTGATTAGGCATCAGACCTCCTTACTTGCTAGCATTAATACTATAGTACCCCATAGTATAAAAAAAGCAATTTTTTTTTATAAATCGAAAAACAAAAAGATCTTTAGCGAAAATTTTCTATCTCTGTTTTTAGTTTTTTTAAATTAACATCATAGAGCTTATGCGAAAGTCACAAAAAAAATGGGACTTTTAGCTCCCATTTTTTTATTTTGGCTCATGTTCTTTGTAATGCTTTGACCTTTTAGAATTATGTTTCAAATTTTAGCCACTTTGTAGATATTTTGAACGTTTCAAGCCTTGAAAATACTACCGACAGTTTAAATTAAACTGCCTTTACAGACTGTACTAGAATATTTTTAGTGAGCGAATGATATTTATTATTCATTATTTAGGAATTATTAAATCCTATAAATATCATTTATTGGATTATTTTACTTTGATACTGTGCACATCATCCCCCAGTTAAGAATAAGGAACAACTATGAATAAGATGATGAATGCTCTTATCCTAGAAAATTTTGGTGATCATGAATTTAAACGTGTAGAACTCCCTATACCTCAACCAGAGGCTGGGCAAGTTCTAGTACGTATTCATGCTAGTGGTGTAAACCCTATTGATTATAAAATTCGTCTTGGTGAAGCACCATATGCTATGCCAGAGCTTCCTGCCGTGTTGGGAACAGATATGGCTGGGGTTGTAACTGCTGTTGGTGAAGGTGTCACCCACTTCAATGTCGGAGATGAAGTTTACGGTCTGATTGGTGGCGTTCGTGGTCTTCAAGGATCTTTAGCAGAATATGTTTTAGCAGATGCTGATCTGATCGCATTAAAGCCACGCAATATCTCTATGCGCGAGGCAGCAGTACTACCATTGACGTTCCTCACGGCTTGGGAAGGTTTAGTGGATAATGCGAAGGTCCAGCCAGGGCAAACTGTACTGGTTCAGGGTGGTGCTGGTGGCGTTGGTTATATGGTTGTTCAGCTTGCAAAAGCACTTGATGCAAATGTTTGGGCGACTGGTCGTACAGCTGATCAATCACTGATTTCAGAACTCGGTGCAACACCTCTCGATTACACAACAGCATCTTCCGATGACATTATTGCTGCAAGCCCTGAGGGTCAAGGTTTTAACATTGTTTACGACACTGTGGGTGGTCCAGTACTCGAAGCTTCACTTTCCATGACAACTCACTATGGCCACATTACCAGCTGTGCTGCATTTGGTAATCATAATTTAGCGAGTTCATCTCTACGGTGTGCCACAGTGTCTGGCGTATTCGTCCTAATGCCGATGTTAACAGGCAATCGCCGTGCTCATCATGGTGATATCCTTAAGATCGCGACTCGTCTCGTTGAGGAAGGTAAACTGCGTCCTATTGTTGATCCTCGTCATTTTACTCTAGACCAAGCGATTGAGGCTCATGATGCTGTTCAAGATCGCTCTGCCAATATTAAGGTCGTGATTGATGTCATTTAACGCACTTCAGGCCAAGACTTGGCGCTTCAATAGTATTGGAGATACAGATGTTCTGACATTAGAAACACTTCCTGTTGCTTTACCAGCAGCAGGAGAAGTTCTAATCCAGATGAAAACGATCGGACTCAACCGGGCTGATGTAATGTTTCGGCGTGGTACTTATATTCAAAAGGCAGTATTCCCTTCTCGTCTGGGATATGAGGGAGCAGGCATAGTTCTGGCAATAGGTGAAGGTGTACGCCAATTTTCTCCAGGAGATGCAGTATCGATTCTTCCGACTGACAATCTAGCCAAATATGGGACATACGCGGACAAGCTTCTGATTCCAGAAACTTTTTTAGTTCACAAACCCGATAGTTTAAGCTGGGAAGAAGCTTCTTCAATCTGGATGCAGTATTTGACGGCTTGGGGTGGTGTAATCAATGCTGGTGGAGTTTCGAAAGGAAAAACGATCTTGATCACAGCAGCTTCAAGTAGCGTAGGACTAGCTGCGATACAGATAGCTGAAGCAGCGGGTGCTAAGGTCATTGCAAGTACACAGACGATAGAGAAAAAGCAACGTTTACTGGATCTCGGTGTTAAAAATGTTATAGCCACTGAAGATGAACCAGATTTGTATGAGGCGCTTGTTTTACGTTTAGGTGGAGAACATCTTGATGTCGCCTTCGATGCTGTAGGAGGGCCTCATATTGAACAGATTGCAAAAGCGATGTCTGTAGGAGGAACTATGGTTATGCATGGTGCACTTAGCCCTGAGATCACACCATTTCCCCTTAAAGTTGCATTACGCAAGAGCTTAACCATGCGAGGTTTTTTGTTCCTTGAGGTTCTCCATGATCCTGTTCTAAGGGAGCAAGCCAGACGATTTATTCTTAGCAGTATAGGTGCAGGATATCTTCGTCCAGTGATCGACTGTTGCTTTAACTTTGAGGACATGCATGACGCTCAGCGCTATCTTGAATCAAATCAGCAAATAGGAAAAATTGTAGTTACTCTAAATACATGATGGTCTTATCTGATTTCTACTTTCTAGAAAAAAGTTAGTTCCATCTGATTCAGGTTTCTATATGGCCCAACACTTCCGCTAAGTAATCAAACAATGCTCGGATTCGCAAAGGTGTCGGGCCCCGCTGTGGACGATATAAATACAGGCGCCAAACGGGAGAGGTTTCCTTATGAAGTATCTGAATGAGCTTACCACTCCTAAGCCACGGCAAAACTAGAAATCCAGGCATGTGTCCGAATCCAACTCCAGCGAGAATAGCTTGAAATTCAGCTTCTAGATCATCTGTAATAAAACGAGGCTTTGATGGCGTGAAGCTTCGACTTTCGGTGAATGTCCATGGCCAGTAACGCCCTGTTTTATGATCGAATAGTGCTGTTAGAGGGTATTTATCAAGGTCAATAATTTTTTTAGGCATTCCGACCTTATCAATTAACTCTGGCGTACCCACAGAATAAAAGTTCACTTTAGCCAATTCCCTTGCCACATATCGATTGTCCGGCAAAAATCCAAATCTGATCCCGATATCTATCCGCTCATCGATCACATCCGAGTGTGAATCTGTTAGCACACAATCCACGACAATATCTGGATAACGTGTGGCAAATTCTGCTAGTGCGGGTACTACCAATTTGCGCCCTAACACAGACGACACAGTAAGACGGACAGTCCCATGCATTTCATCTCGTTTTTCCTTGGTGTCTTTTACAAACAAAGCATCGATCGATCCCACCGCAAAACGTGCTTGCTTTGCCAGACGCTCACCATCAGCGGTAATTTTAATTTGTCGAGTACTCCTGTAAAACAGGATCTCTCCGCGCTGCTCTTCTAGTTCTTTTATTGCCCGTGTCACTGCCTGTGGGGAAATACCCAGCTGAGTTGCTGCCTCTTTAAAATTTCGAGACTCTGCTGCGACACAAAAGATACGCATCATTTCCAATTTGTTATGCATGTCCAATCCTGTGTTATGGCAATTATTCCGTAAATAGGAATTCTGAAAGATAATATTATTCATTTATTATACCTAACAAGGCTGTAATACTTAACCCATCAAATATGATTGACAGATAGGTTTAAGGTTACTTGTATGAATAATATAGAAAATAAAGTTGTTGTTATCACTGGTGCAAGTAGTGGTTTAGGTGAAGCTACTGCTCGCTTACTTGCTAAAAAAGGTGCAAAAGTTGTACTTGGTGCTAGACGTACTGAAAAATTACAGGCTATTGTTCACGACATTCGTGCTGAAGGTGGTCAAGCTGAATTTATTGGTATGGATATAACCAAACCACAGGAAGTACAAGCACTTATTGAAAAGGCATTAAGCGCATTTGGTCAAATCGATGTATTGGTAAACAATGCTGGATTAATGTCTATTGCACCATTAAGTGAGCTAAAAGTTGATGAATGGGATCGTATGATCGACATTAATATTAAAGGTGTTCTTTATGGTATAGCAGCTACACTGCCTGTTTTCCAAAAACAAAACTTTGGACACTTTATTAATCTTGCATCTGTTGCAGGGATAAAAGTATTTAGTCCAGGAGGTACTGTTTATAGCGGTACTAAGTTTGCTGTAAGAGCCATCTCTGAAGGACTTCGTCATGAAGTTGGGGGAACAATTAGAACGACTACTATTGAGCCTGGTGCAGTTGAGTCAGAACTAAAATTCGGTTCTTCTCATAAAGAAAGTTCAGAGTTTGTTACTGATTTCTACAAACAAGCCATACCAGCTGACTCAGTCGCTCGAGCAATTGCTTATGCAATTGAACAGCCTGCGGATGTAGATATTAATGAAATTGTTTTACGCCCAACGAGCCAAGAGTTTTAATGATTGAATAACAAAAAATGGGAGCACCTCGCTCCCATTTTTACTATATTTTTTAAAGTTAAGGACAAATCTATGAAAGCCGTATCGTATGTTATCAATAACCATGATGATTTTAAAAATTCATTGGTAGATATTGAAAAAGCGAAGCCTACGCTTAAGGAGCGGGATGTACTGGTAAAAGTTCAGGCAATCTCTGTGAATCCAGTTGATACCAAAGTGAGAAAAAATTCGTCTGAAGCAAATAATCGTATTTTAGGTTGGGATGCCGTTGGGGAAATTATTGAAGTTGGCTCAAAAGTTACCTCGTTTAAAGTAGGAGATTCTGTTTGGTATGCTGGCGATTTAACCCGAGATGGTAGTAATGCTGAGTTTCAAGCAGTCGATGAACGAATTATCAGTCTTAAACCCATTACAGTATCTAATGCAGAAGCAGCAGCATTGCCATTAACTGCAATAACGGCATGGGAAATGCTGTTTGATCGGTTTCAAATTTCAGAAATAGAAGTTGGCAGTATTTTAATTATTGGTGGTGCAGGTGGTGTAGGATCAATCGCTATCCAACTCCTAAAAGCAAAAACAAATCTGACCGTTATAGCAACAGCTTCACGTGAAGAAACGAAATCTTGGGTGGAATCACTTGGTGCCGACCATGTCATTGATCATAGCAAAGATTTAAATGCACAAATCGAAGCACTATGTATTGAAAAACCAAAATACGTATTCTCTACAAATCATACAGAAACATATACCAAGCAAATAGTTTCTCTGATTGCACCACAAGGCAAGCTTGGATTGATCGATGATCCACAAACATTTGATATTATGCCGTTTAAGACTAAATCTATTTCTATCCATTGGGAGTTGATGTTCACCCGTTCAATGTATGAAACCGATGATATTGAAAAGCAAGGTGATCTATTGCAACAGGTTGCCCAATTAGTTGACCAGCAAAAAATTAGAAGTACCCTGAACCAAAATCTAGGCAAAATTAACGCTGCAAACTTGGAGAAGGCGCATAAGTTGCTTGAATCAGGTAAGTCAAAAGGCAAAATTGTACTAGAAAACTTCTAAACAAATTAAAGGTGAAATAATGACTATTTCAGTAATTGCGAACTTTAAGGCAAAGTCAGATCAAAAAGAGAAGTTAGAAGCGCTTTTAAAAAGTGTAATAGAGCCTACACTTAACGAAGAAGGATGCTTGAAATATGAGCTTTATATTAGCGAAAATGACTCGAGTAGATATTTCTTCTTAGAAGAATGGCGTAGCAGGGAGGATTTAGATATCCATATAGCGTCTGATTATATTCAAAGTTTATTTGATAATATCCAATCGCTCATTGAATCAAGTGATATTGTAGAAATCAAAAAAATATAGCTGTATTCGGACGTTATGATGAAGTATTCTTCAAATTAACATAGGGACTTAGAAAGCTAACAAAAAATGGGAGCTCTAAACTCCTATTTTTTCTGATTTTTTAATAGTAACCTAGGATTCAACAAATTATGCCCCTAAGGGGAGCCACCCATACCCTGCATTTTGACAATAATGTCATCGTTTAGAGGCAGCAAATTTACGAGCATCAGTCGGTACGACTGGTGATTCATATGATATTGCTTTGGCTGAAACGGTGAATGACTTATACAAAACAGAGGTGATTGAATATTTAAAAGCAGATTGGCAAGGTTTAGCAGATGTACAACTTGCGACACTAAACTGGGTAATCGAGAATAAGCGAATTCCTATTCCTGAACACGTACAGCCTGAACCGGAAAAAAGAGGCTTTGGGAGCCGATTCTTTAAGCCGTATGGCTGATTTGATTGTTCACTTGGGCTTATTTGTATTAGTTCAGACTTGATCGTACATTCTTCTTGAAAAAGAGAAAGTTACCCGTACTTTCTCGCTATTCCAGCACTTGATTTCAAAGCCATCCGATGAGAAGCACTGCTTCGTAAAGCGGCTATTTGACGTGCATACAACAACCTGACCGTCATGCGTCCGGTCATTCTTTAATGGCTCAGCTCAATATGTTTGGCAATCAGCTTTCACGACTACCTGAATTTTCAAACTTAGCAAATGGTAATGAGAGCTATGATAGCCTAGCAGCAAAAATCAAAGAAATACTGAGAGATCTAATACAACAAAAGCACTTCTTACCCCATCTAAAGAACCTAGGCTTTAAAGCTTGAGTGTATTGAAGAATACACATATTGTATTCTTCAATACAAAATCAAAATACACCTGAATACACAGATAAAACAGTTGTAGAACTCAAAAGCCAAATCGATTTTTTAAAAAAGCAGTTAGAAAAAGCCGAAGATCGTGAAGCCAAGGCAAACGCTCGCATAGATACACTGCTGACCCTCATTGAAATGAAGCCTCCACAATCCAATATGACTACGTTTACCGATCAGAAACCAGACCCGGATATAGCAACATATCCTCGGTCAGAACTTGAGCCGAAAGATGACGGATTGACTACTCCGGAGCAGACAGAAAATAAGCGGATTCCAGTGCCGGAGCACGTTGAACAGGAACCGGAGAAAAGGGGCTTTTGGAGCCGTTTTTTTAGACCCTATGATTAACCACGATTGTTTAACTAATATGAACAAAGTCGTGAAACATTGGTCAAAGAATAGGCGTGGAACGTGAAAAATCATAAAAAAAGCCCGAACAGGGATGCTCGGGCTATAAACTACAGCATTGATTTCTATAGATAATTATAACGCATTTCGTATAAGGTGTATTATGTTAATTTTAGAAAATTTAATAAAAATTCTCCTGCATTTTTATTTTTCAACCTTAATTAATGAGTCTAGATCTTCATTAATTGCTGTTTTTAAGCCCCTTCGTTCCAGCCATTTACGTCCCCAAAGGCTTAGTTCTAAGATTAAGTGATGAAGCTCTTTTCCTTCTTCACTTAATGAATATTCGACTTTTGGTGGGACAACCGGGTACACCGTTCGAATCACTAAACCATCTTCTTCTAATTCTCTCAATTGTTTCGTGAGTAATCGTTGATTAATGCTTGCTAAATGGCGCTGCAGCTCACTAAAGCGTAATGTTCCATCCTTAAATAGATGAAATAAGATAACGCCTTTCCATTTACCACCTAGAATATGTAGAGCTGCTTCCATTGAACATCCGGGAGCAGAATCATAATTACGCAATTTAGTCATAAAATCTTATGGTTACCTTTTGGTAAGTACTGGAATATTTTTAGTGTATAAACACTTTTTATAATTATGTAGCATTACTGCAGGTAATTACAAACTCTATGGTTAAAAATGTCAGCTCTTTTATTTCAACCGATTACTATCCGGAATACAGAATTTAAAAACCGAATCGCAATGTCTCCGATGTGTATGCATTCAGCAACAATGGATGGGTATGTGAATGATTTTCATGTAGTTCATTATGGTGCTCGTGCTCTTGGTGGCGCTGGATTAATTATGCTCGAAACTGCATCAGTTTTACCGAATGGCCCTATTGGACCAGGTGACATAGGTATTTGGGATGATAGCCATATTGATGGTTTAAGCCGAGTTATTGATGCAATTCACCGTTTTGGGGCAAAAGCTGGTGCTCAGCTTGGTCATGCTGGACGTCAACTTGGTATCGATTTACCTTCTATTGCGCCTTCAGCAATTCCTTTCACTGCTGATTCACGTGTTCCGCAAGAAATGACGATTGAGCAGATTAAAGAAGTTGTTGAAGCCTTTCGTGAAGGAACTAGACGTGCTATTAAAGCTGGTTTTGATGTAATAGAAATTCATTGTGCTCACGGCTACTTATTAAATGAATTTTTATCACCATTAGCCAATAAACGTACTGATATGTATGGCGGTAGTCATGAAAATCGGTATCGAATTGTCCGAGAAGTGATTGATGCTGTTCGTAGTGAGTGGAATGGCCCTCTATTTTTACGTATTTCTTCAACTGACTATCTTGAAGAAGGAAATAAACCCGAAGATTTCCTTATCTATGGCCAATGGATGAAAGAGCAAGGCATTGACCTGATCGATTGTTCATCAGGTGGTATTGCTATGGTTCCTGTAAATACATACCCAAATTATCAAGTTCCAGCCGCAGAATTATTGCGTAAAGAACTTAATATTCTGACAGGTGCTGTTGGTCTTATTGAAACAGGCCGTCAGGCTGAAGAGATTTTGCAAAATCAGCGTGCTGATATTGTCTTGATTGGTCGTGAAATGTTAAAAGACGCATTCTGGCCACGTACTGCGGCAGATGATTTGAAAGTTAAGATTGATGTTCCACCACAATATACCCGTTATGGTTCAGGATGGCAGCGTAGTCAACCAAGACCAAGTGCAGCTCCTTTAGATATATCAGTTGAAAAAAGTGTATAAATTAATATCTTATATTCAAATAATTTCTATATTTTGAATATAAATCAGAAATTTTATCTTAGATAAAGTTTCTGATTTTTTTTGATATATCAGCTAATTTTTTGTTCTATTTAACATAATGGGCGTTATACGAAATGAACAAATTGAAACATATAAAAATCAAAAACTTATGCTATAAATAATTTGCTCGACGATGTCGAAAAGCCGACTTGGAAACAAGTCGGCTTTTTTATGAGCAGTTTTGATATATTTTGCCAATAAAATTGGTTAAAAAACGATCAAATCGTAATTTCCTTCCGATTCCTTAAGGCTTCCATTTCTGAATTTATCCCCATTTCTTGCGGATAAGCTTTGGGATAATTTTTGATGATTTTTTGTACGCTTTGGCTTACAGCATTTTACGAAATTGTTTGTATCCAAGCACCAGTGAAGTCCCTATGATCGATCTATATAAACAAGATGTTCAATGACTTAAAACAAGAATAATCAGTCAGACACCATGACCATTAGGTAGTCAGCCCTACCTATGCGCTCCACCCCGAAAAATCCCGACATGACGTCGGGATTTTTTATTGTCATTTGAATAATAATTCAATTAAGCATAAAATATAGATTGTAATCTATATTATGGTTGTAATATGTGGACAGTCATTACAACGGATCTGTTTAACGAATGGCTTGCACAGCAAGATCAATCTACACAAGAGAAAGTACTCGCAGCGTTGGTCGTTCTACAGCAACAGGGACCAAGTTTAGGTCGTCCTTTAGTAGATACCGTCTATGACTCCAAATTTACCAATATGAAAGAGCTACGTGTTCAGCATCGAGGTAAACCACTGAGAGCCTTTTTCGCGTTTGATCCTTTACGACAAGCTATTGTGCTGTGTATCGGTGATAAAGGCGGTAAAAAGCGTTTTTATAAAGAGATGTTAGATATTGCCGATCAGCAATACGAAATTCATCTTTCAACTTTAGGAGATCAATCTAATGGCTAAGACCCTACAAGAATTATTGGCTAATCGCTCTCCAGAGAGTCAAGCTCGTATTCAACAAATGGCGGATGAATTATTGTTGGAAACTCAGCTTCACCTTATTCGTGAAGAGTTAGAGATTTCTCAAAAAGAATTGGCTGCAACCCTTGGAATCAAACAGCCTTCATTGTCAGCAATCGAAAATCGTGGTCATGATCTTAAAATTTCAACGATGAAAAAGTATGTCGAAGCAATGGGCGGAAAACTTCGTATTGATGTAGAGCTTCCAACAGGAAAACACATAGGATTCAATGTCTAATAATAAACCTTTGAAAAATAGTAGTAAATTACTTGTTAACTTGGACAAGTTTATATTTTTAGTCAATGCTGCTGATAGCCTAGAGGAAATTGAAATTATTAGAGATTTATGCTGTGACTATTTTTCACATTGTAAGAAGTCAAGCTATTACACTGATATTTTCGACAATGCTTATTGGATAAAATATTACGAAATAACTTAATCTTTCCAGATTCGCATAAGAGATTTTATGCTAAATAGATATGAGAAAGGCCATAAATTGTGACTTTCTCATATACGAAGAGAGAGCTGAGAACTTTCGTTTTATTGATTTATTCAAAATGAAGCTGATATTGATGTGTGGTGATTTTAATTTTTAGTTGCTTATATTTTCTTTTCGTAGCGCTCAGAGCTGAATTAGACACTTCTGTATAAAATATAGGATCATTCATCAAATCAGAAAATAATTTATATCCAATCAATAATTTACTGTATTTATTCCCATCTTTGAGATTCGTTTCAATTAATTGATCTAAATCTTTTACAGAAAAACTATACATATTAGCCTCGATAGAGTGTTTCTGAACGGACACCATACAGGGTTGGCGATGGAACTAAAGTTAAATTAGGTATTGATATATGCAATATTATTGTAAAAATAATAGATTAAACTTATATCGAGGCTAAACTTTACTCCTTTAATAGTAAAAATCTTATTCAGGATCCAAGATATATCCTTCTAAAAGACTTTAGTCCTTCTCTTTTTCAAGTCAAATTTACCCGTAATTCTGGCTAGAATACTCTCTCAAAATTGCATATACCCTATATTTATCTTGATATAAGGTCTTTTCTATAATTTTTTGGATATCTTCACTAGTCCATTTTTGCTGCTTAGCTTTAAAAATGAACTGTGATTGCAGAACAAATGAGTGTTCACCTTTTCTTAAATAAAGATTCTTGACTTTTTTTTGCATAAGAAACAATTCAATAACCTATACTCTTAAACTTTATACTAGTTGGGAAAAATTTACTTTTAATTATAACTTAATAAAACACTTAACTTGTAAAAAAAAAACTAAATTTCAGTTACTTAATAGACAAAAAAATATTATTATTTTTGTATCAGTAATGTTTGATATTCTTTGGATTGTATGTTGTGGGTTCTTATAGTATTTCTAGGTTTAATCAGTACACTATTAATTATTTCCATATTAAAAGAGTATTTTAAGAATCCTTTCAAATAGAAGAATAAATTCTAGTTTGTTAAGGCTTTGTTGCACAAAGATTTAAAAGTTAAGACTTCTCATATCTACTCAAATTTAAGTGACAACTCGGGTATGAGGTCTGCCTAAGTCCGTAAATTTATTTAATACTGCCATACGTGCATGAATCTCATTGACTTGGCTTTGAAAATTTCTCGCACTGAGTTTATTCCCTAATAATTTGATGCAATGCATCTTGGTTTCAACCAAACTTCGCCGATGATAGCCTGACCATTTCTTCCAAATAGTTCTTCCTAAACGTTTAACTGTTCGAAGCAACTCATTGCGTTCTAGCGAGCCCATCTTTTTATCTTTCCATGGCTTCGCATTTTTTCTTGGTGGAATCACTGCATGTGCTTGCCGATCCGCAATGACCTGTCGGCACTATTTGGTATCATAAGCTCCATCGGTATAGACGGAGTCAACTCTCTCATCTTGTGGAATCTGATCGAGTAAATCACCAAGTACCTGTGAATCACTCACATTGTTGGTTGTGAGCTGAACAGCGCGTATTTGTAAGGCTTTAGCATCTATACCAATATGTAATTTACGCCATTGGCGACGATATTCAGGCTGATATTTTTTACGCTTCCATTCACCCTCATTTGTGGACGCAATAAAGCAATTTGATCTTCTGCCTCAACTTGATCGTCACCTAGAGTAAAAACTCCTTTAACGGTATTTTCTTGATTGAAATTACGATCAATAAAATCTTTATTATAGACTAGAGTTTTTATTGGTTCTTCACCAAGCCATTGAAGTAAACAATGTGTGTAGCCTAATGGTTGATCTATAATTCTACAATTGTAGTTTTTCCAGACCCATTTGCCCCAAATATAAAATTTATCTGCTTTAAACCATCTAATTGTGTTGGTACACTATAAGTAACAACATTATTTATATAGACTCCAGTAAGCATAGCTTTCCCTATTTTTAATTTGCACGATTTAAAATTTATTTTTTTAGATTATATAGTTACATACAAATATCATCTACTAATTTTAGAAATATAATAGCCCCATAATAAATAACGGTCGTTTTCTTACATTCCGAACAATATTCTAAAGTGATTTAATTTTTGCCATCCAGTATAAGGTCTTAGATATGAGTCGATTAACTTTTATAAACGGTGCGATTGTTTCTGCGTCTGATGTTCGCAAATCTTGGAGCAAAATTGTTCAATGTGTCAAAGAAAGTCATAAACCTGTTTTTGTTTATACGAAGAATACGCCCGAAGCTGTTGTTCTGAGTTTTGAAGAATTTCAAAACATGCAGGAAATTGTTGAAGCCGTCCGGCGTGAACAGCTAGGACAACAAATGGTTTATGATCTTTTGGATATTAATCAGCTCACTGGTCAACCGATCAAACACATGCTTTTGAACCCCAAAGGTGTATTTGAAGAAGTAAATGGACAAGAAAAATAGCTTTTGAGGATATTAGCGGATTCGAGATTAGAGACAAGCTGATTTAAAAGTCATCTTATATTTATATTCGTTGCACAATGAGCTTTGATTTTCGTGAAATAATAGGAAGTGAAAACATTTTCGTAAGTTAAGTAGCCCTGATGACATAGAGTTGACTAAGTTTATTGAAAATTACAAAGAACGCTTGGATGTCTATAGAACTATATTAAATAATGCACTGGGTAAAGTAATAGACTCACCCCCGGCGCAAACTTAGGAGAATCTCACACATTACCAATGAGTAAAGGACTATTTGAGTTGCGCTTAAAATCTCAAGAAGGTATTGCTCGTGTTATGTATTGCACACTAGTCGGTAAACGCATTGTAATGCTCCATAGTTTTGTTAAGAAAACCCAAAAAACACCTAAGCAAGATCTAAACCTAGCACTTGACCGCATGAAAGAGGTGAAAAATGCGAACACATGAAGAAATGAAAGCACTTGCATTATCTCGTTCAGCAGTGCGTACCGAATACGAACGAATTGAACGTGAAGAAATGCCCTTGCTCGATATGGTACTTACTGCACTTCGAGAGGCAGGTCTATCCCAAGCGCAAATCGCGGAACGCATGGGAACAAATGTACCTGCCGTTTCACGGCTAGAAAAAGCATTGATCACAGGCAAACCATCACCATCTATTACCACATTGCAAAAATACGCTGCGGCAATTGGTAAACATGTTGAAGTGCGTTTTGTCTAAATAAAAAAGCACCCTAGGGTGCTTTTTACCAATTCACTAATCAATCAACTTTACACATTTAGCAACAACATCCTGTGCCTATAGACCCTTATCTTTGAAATTACTGTTATACGCACGATCAATATCTCTTAAGCCTTCTTGAATTTCTGCTTTTGATGCATTTTTGTCTGTTAGTATTTCATTCCTTAAGCTTTCCTTGGAAACCCCTTTAAGCCTTGCATCCATTATAAGAGACTGATTATATGCATCCTTTACACACTCATTGCGCTATTTTAAAGATAATTTATTTGGAGTGCAGTGTGCTTCCCAAATTATTGCAAATTGAATAACCACCGTAGCTATTCTTAGAATTTACCTCTCCGCAATATCCTTTTATATTTTGGAATTGGGCTGAATCAGGATCTTTTAAGGTGCTTAAGATAGCTTCTTTTGACTCTTTTTCTACCTTTGAGCAACCATTAATCCCTACCAAACCAAGAACTAAGCTTAAAAAAATAATCTTTTTCATATAATATCAACACCTTAAAATTAGCTAATAATCCTGTTATGGCCAAATTCATCTTCACTATTATCAAATTGCTCCACGAGCACCAAAAGCTTTAAATCTTTTCGCCCACCAATGCTGTTTTCCTTCCAGTTAATGATTGAAAGCGCCTCATAAAGCGCAAAGTAAGGAACCCCATTGGAATCAACATCCACTAGCAAACCACAACGACCAAATACTAGAAGTTCAAGACAAATTCTAATGAAGAGCTGTTTAAGGCCAAATCCATCATTAGTTGCATTAGCGATAAGTTCTTGAAGCAAAGTACTTTCGATCACAATATTTGGCTGTAGCTTAGAAACCAAACCAATCATCGTACGTAGCGAATCTTGAACCCATAATGGATACTGAGCACGGCTTAGATAAGCTTTATAGATCTCTCCGGCAGTATCACCCTGCTTTTCTGCTTCAATCATGCCAGCCGATTTAGCTAGGTACTTTGTCTGAGCCTGTTTGATCTACTCTTCGCCGACAACGGCGTCACGCATAATCTGCCAGCTTTTTTGTGCAGCAATATACTGCGGATGTTTATCAGTAACTGCCATAAAAACACCAATAAAAAAGCACCAAAAAAGGTGCGTTGTTTAAGACATCCCGCGAATCCTACGAACTCCAACAGATTTTTTGTCGATCGGGAATAAATAAGCGATTGGATATGTACCGGCATCATTCATATGGTCAAAACCAACACTTTTATCTGGCTGCCCATAATCATCATAGATTTGTCGCTCTAAGCATTTAGTAAAGTGAGGACATTTAACAACATTCACAAATAATCTGCGCTCAGCCAATGTATTACACAGCATACCGTTCATTGAGTTAATGCGGTCTTTTACTGCTGGATTTCGACTATTCACATGAACTTTAAAACCTGCCTTTCTTAATAAAGCCAGATCTGTCTCACTAGCATTACTCGACTTTCGATTCTCACCTGAAGCATCGGGATAAACTGCAACCTCGTGATTAGGATATCGCTCTTGGATAGCCTCAATCATTGCTGGAGTATCGAATAGATTAAAGAACTCATCTACCGCATGCATATGCTCACCACGGCGAACATATACCACAGCAGCCATTTTAGTTACGTTGAAGTCCATTCCCACATGAAGAACATCATTAACCTTAACTGTTTCACTTGATGCACTTAGCAACCGGTTAAAACAATAGTAGATGACACCTTGATAGCTCTCAAAGCTTGCTTCATGTTCCTGACTAAATGTCTTAGGATCCATTTTGCGTTTAGCAACAATGATTTCAAACTCAGGAATATTTCCACCTTGTAATGAAGTGTAAGAAAAGCTTTTACAGTCTGGTTCATGCCCTGGCTGACCATCCATGAATGTGTCATAACAATGGTTAAAGCCTTTAGGCGTACCAATTCTTAAAACATGGCCACCAACTCGCTGTTCGCCGTTCACCATATACTTACAGGTAGAAAGCATCGGGCGAAGCACTTCTTCCCATGCAGCCCATTTACAGTCGGCCCATTCATCAATAATTAAGAAAAATAAACCAGATCCACGAAGGTCATCATAGTTATCTAGACCAACGACACGGATAATATGGCCACTTCTTAAAGTAATTGAACATTCAGTTTCATTAGGCTTACCAGCTCGCCAAGATGCTGGAATAGCTTGTTTTAGTCGCTTCCAGAAAACCCGTTTTGCTTGCTTAAAGGTAGGCGCTGCATACCAGATTTCATCCTCTACCGAAACATTCCATTTAGCCGCTAGTCTTGCGGCTCTTCGCATTTCCGCTGTGGCCAAGAATGTTTTACCGAAACGTCGGCCACAAAAAGCATCACGTAATCGGGCTTCTTTTTGCCAGCCCCACAAATAAATATTGGCTTGCTTAGGCGTTAATTGAACTGAACCTTCTGGAGGATTAAAGCATTGGCTCATTTGGTATCTCCTCATCAGGATTCAGCACAAGCTTGTAATCCTCTTCAGGTGGATTTACCTCACGTTGTAACTTCAGAAGTTCAAGTTTTTTAATCTCAAGTTCTACTTCAGCTTTAGTTTGGTTCGCTTCAGAATTACCACCTTTATTATTTTGTTCCCCCTTCTTCTCATAAAACCCTTTCATGATCTTTTGTATTTGGTCCACGATCTTAATTGTCATGGTCACATTGTTTTTTTAGTCCAAAGCAAATCACTTAAAATCTTCAACTGAACAATGTCATTTGCTCCACTGATTTTATTTAGTGGCTGACTCAAATACTCTTCCCGTGTATTTTCGAAAATTTCTTTGAGTTCCTTACTTAAGTCTCTCCCAGCAAACTTTGTAGGGTCATATGACTCTACCTGCTGTCTCGAAACATCAATGTCAAATTCCTCCTTGACGAGACTTACTGTTTCTTGAGGGGTGTTAAACACAGCAAGTGATTGTACAATAAAGAGTTTCTGCTTTTTGTTTAATGTCGCCATTTCTCTCTATCCGTCAAGGTACGTCAAGGAAACATGGCAAAAAAAATGAGCCAAAAGGCTCAGGTAATTACACAGTTTCCACAGCATTTAGAAATATCTAAATCAGAAACAAACGGCGGGTTTTTAGCGACTTTAACAAGCCGCTTAACACTGTCATTAGCTCCCCAGCGCTTAACAACACCGATGAACTCTTCCACATCGTGGCCAGCTAAATAGTGCTTTGGTAAGCCAGTATGATCGCTGTAAATAATCTCACCGTCCGAATCTCGCTCTACACCAATGTGATAGAGCTCATGTTCAAACAAAGCACAAAACTCGTTATCGTTTGCCTTTTCACAAAAGCTTGCATCGATAGTGATTAAGTAAATTGGAACAAAACCGAACCAATCACGCATTTGCTGCTCTTGACGGGCTTTCTTCCAGCCGCCTTGTTGAAACATAATCTTTTCACATTGGCCGAGCACCATGCGCTTAGTTCTCGTATAAGCAGTAGAAGCCCATGCAGAAGCCAAAAACCCCTCATTGTCATGAAGCATCTCAGCGAGATGGTCATGATCTGGATTATGTAAAGGTCCACCAAGTGTAAGAAAATTAGCAACTACCCAATTTTTTAAATCAGACGCAGGTACTATGCGAATCGCTTCCTCTTCATCTGCTTGGTCAATAAAATCAGTTGGAGGAAATGGTGTGATCTGATCCATTAAATATTTGCCTCTTTAAATTTTTTAGCCATTCACTAGCGTATTCAGTCCGTAACTGCAAAGGTCCAGACTCATCAATGCGGCATCTTGAAGCTGTCTCTATGCGAACTACGGTGTAGCCCATCTCTTCAGCCACATCGTAACGATCAAGACTACAAGCTTTATTTTTAAGTTTGCCCTTACGACCGCCAGACCATGGACCACCCGCAATTTCAACTAGTATTCGATACTCAATTAAATGAAAGTCAAACCGCCAGTGCTTAGTAGACTTAAACTGAAATTTCTTTTCATATTTAATTTCCAGATTATCTAAAGTTTCAGTAAATTCTTCTTCTGCCTCTAGATATTTTTGTGTAGGCTTTGGCAGTGGCCAGCTTTTAGGTTTAGTTTTAGGTTCTTTTTTCCGAGTAAGCCAAAAGTATTCTGTAGAATCCATTATTCTTACCCATAAAAAAACCGCCCTTAGGCGGTGGCTAAACTCACAGGCAATATAGTATTACTTCTTAAAAGTTGACTTATAGAGCTTTGAATTAAAGTAATCCGTAATTTCTTTACCTTCGGTTTGAATTTTTTCCTCATTTAAAGGTAAAAAATCTAATTCAGATTTCAAGCTCATATACTCTGGAATAAATTTCTTTATAGGCGGAGGTGGTTTAGGTCCACCTTCTGTAATTTTTTCGATAAATCCAGCTAACCATAAAATATACTCACCTTCTGAATTATGAGGAGGAATCAAACTCACATCTATTTTTACTTTACATTCATCTAATGGTCTACTGAACAATTCAACAAAATCAATAAAATTAAATTTTAATTTAAATTCTGTTCCCTCAATTTCTCTGCGTATACATGTCATAAGTAAGTTCATATTTTCAATACAGTCATGTGAAAATAATTCCTCATCTTTAATTTTGTTATAAACATTTTCCGCAAACATGAGATACTGTGGCATTTCAGCAGCTCCTCATTTTTATAAAGTATTTTTTCTTAAGGTAGTCCTATTATAACAATGTTGCAACAAGAAATTTTCCATTTTTAGTTTAAGGAATTTTTTAAAATTATAAAGACGATTAGATTCAATAAATTAGTACGAATAAAAGCTAGGAAAGTTTGATTTTTCTAATGAGCTTTGAAATGGATTATTGTGTTTAGTTGATCAATTTAAAAAGCTTGCCTAGTAGGCAAGCTCCCCCTTTTTGATATTTGCGCTGATCAACAAGGTTTAGTGTTACCTACAGCAACACACTGATAATACAGAAATATTTAAAAATAAAAAAGCCCACTTCCTATTTTTATTCAGAAATGGACTTAGCGAAAAAAAACGCTTAAACCTGAAATAGGAAATATCTATTCGGAAATATCTCCAACTTCATATTGGCATAATATTTAAGCACTAGCAATAGGGATTGAATTAAAAATATCAAATATTCATATTTAAATAGATAAAGATTTCTTTTTTTAAATGGTTTTATTTTTAGCCTACATAATTTTTTTACTTATCAAGACTTATAAAGAATATGTGCCCATCAATAGGTAATACTTAATAAGGTCTTATGTGCAGTAACCATTAGGCTCTAGAGAGTAAGAACTCAAACTGACTAAAAATAAAATAATTAATTTTCAATATCAATGATCATATACTGCAAAGTTAAGTATATTCCAACTTCTCCATTGTTGAGTGCCTCATATAAGTCTTCATCAACGAAATCTCCAGATTCATCATATAGCCATTTATGAATTTGAATAATTTGTATATTCCCTTTTTTGTCTATTCTTGCTATTGGGTCTATTACGGACCGAACTATCACCTTCTTCTTCGTCTCAACATCAAGCAATGTGATAATTGTCATTTTAAAATCCTTATAAATATCCTGTATAACAACTACGCTCAATCAATAAAGATTTTTATATTTAAATTACTCAAATAGCAATCTTTTCAATCTAAAAAATAAATAAAAAACACTTTAATAGTATGTGCCTATTAGAAAAGGTACCTTAAATATTCTACTAGCAATAAAAAACCGCTTTAAGGGCGGTTCATATTATTCATCAATCTGATCATGCAGTTTTTTGATAAACTCTATAAGCTTTTCTTTACTTGCATCATTAATTGCAACTAAACCAGTACTTGCTGCATTATTTAAAACCGCTACTGTTATATCGCTTTTCGCTTTGATTTTCGCACTTTCAACCACCGCATCATATTCAATATTATTCATTACCATTTGTTAGTTTCTCATTTTATAAAGTGAGAGACATTAATAATATGAAATCAGCAACTATTCAAGCACCTACTTAAGATCATCAGGCGTTTCCAAATAACACCCGTTTTTATTACAGAAAGCATGAATGTCGTTTAAGTATTCGGTTAATTGAACTGTACTTGCGTCTGTAGTGCTCATTAGCTCACATAGGCCACTTGCTACATCTTGGTAGAGAGGATGCTTAGAATCTTTCAACTCTCTTACAGCCTTGAATGTTTTCTTGTATTGGCCAACGTCATCGCAATCATAGATTTTTGCTAAGAAGTTTTTCTTAAAGAACAGATGCTCGTAATCTTTATCTTTACCTTGACGTTTAGCCCATTGATTAAGCCACATCCAGTACAAACGGTTTTGAGCCTTCGAACGATCTTTCTCTTGTGGTGCGATCAATACAACTAACGGCTTCCCTTCATTCGCTGCCTTAGCATGATTCACATTAAGAAAGTTAGTTACTGGTGAAATGTCGCAATAAAAAACCACCCGTGGGTGGCTTGATTTTTTTTGATAAATTAATCAACAGCTCAAAAATGGGTAACTGTCAGATCGAGTTTGGACTACAACACTTTAGCTCATCGATTTACCAAAGCGCTAATCTTCACACTATTGTTTAAAATCCAGTAATCAAACTGTGATGCTAAAACTTTTAAATTCTCCTTTTTAAGCTGCTTAGGCTATTTTAACCAAAGTTCATCTTCTTGCATGATTTTTAACATTAAATTAAATATAACCAGTAGAGTAACATTTTTTTTATTATGGCCAACAACTCTTTGAAAACTAAATTTAACTGTTCTCTCAAGCACTTCCAGATTGACTGGATAATTCTGTTTGTCTAAATTTAGGTGATCTCCAATAATTGGCTCTATACCAGCAATAAAATTAGCAATTTGTTGCTCATCATCTTTCTTTATGCATTGAAAATGTAGAAAGTTTTTACGTAATTTTCCAAATAATAATAATACCTTAAGTGCATTGACCACGTTCAACTCTTTAGGTATATCTTTCCCCTTATCATGTTGGTTATGCAAATCAAGGAGAGGAATTATTTCATCAGAACGTTTCAGTTTCTTAGCTTTGTCGTAAAGCTCATCAAACCAACCCCCATCTAAATTTTTATTACTAACATATTTCGTTTTTAAATTAAAATTTTTGGGGTCCATCCATTTAGTGCTCATAAATTGACATCGCTGCATCCATTCTTGTGCTTGAATATCTTCGCTTGAACGGCCATCTCTTAAACTTATCAAACGTTGAAAAGGCGTCAGAGTACTCTTCTCGATACTAAACTTCTTTTCTTGTCGACCAGCAATCATAACTGGCTGTGTTTGCTGATAAGAGTTAAACCATTTCTGCTGCTGAGTATAACGATTTAAGTTTATGTACTCTGTACTTGAATTCACTGGACCAAAACACTGTTCTAGGACTTTTTTTGAAATGATACACGGCGAATTGTAAATTCGATCGACTGCTAATAAATCCAAAACATGAAGATAATTTGAAGCCGTTTGTTCAATACTGCTATGCCCCATCCAAGAGGCAAGCATCTGCCATTTATGTTGAATAATCTCTTCATGAGCACGTGCTTTAACACCAAACAATAAATCACGCATCTTTTTTGCTTTTACCCAAGGACAATCTGTATATGTTTTAATCATTTCTTTTGAGCCCAGCAAAGTTATTGCTAGATAGTTAGCAGCACTGTGGCGCAACGTATGAAAACTAAAGCCATGATGCATACCTAATATTTGGTTAAACAACTCTACTGTAATTTTGCTGATACATTGATCAGTTAATATACGATGATTAACACTAAAAAGTAGATCATCCTGCTGATTAAACAAATATTGTTCATAACGATGTTGTATGTAATGTTGTACTACTAAAAACTCATGTTCTGACAAGGCAATTTTCAATGGTATTTGACGATTTGCACTTTGCGTTTTCAGACGGCGATATGAATTGTTCTGAATATGAAGCGTGATATTATTAAAAGCTGTATTTTCTTTTTCTTTATAAAGTAACTCTGGGCAAATAATATCTTGTATTTTAAGACAACGAACTTCATTTAATCGAAGTCCAGTTCTATAACTTAGTAAATACATCAGCTTTAGACAACTCAGATGATCGACCCACTCTGATGCCGTTGGCTCTTGGCTTAAATTTTCTAGTTTTTCCAATAATTTGCCAAATAGCAAAGGACTCACTAGCCGTGCATTGCAAATTTGTAAATGCTTAAAACTTGAATTCTGTAACACCAATACCCCTGGAGCATCATAATTCTCTATACAGAATTGATGAAAATCTTTTAGGCGACCAAAACGGTATTCTGCGCTTTGGTGCATCTTACGAGAGGTTTTTCCTTTCACCGAATCTCGTTGAACTGCTTTTTCATCACGTTCACTGCTGTATTTCAATAGCTGCCGATATAAATCCTCATAGTCATATATGGATTGTTGCTTTAAATCTAATTTATTGAGCCAAATCTCAAATATAAATTCTTTGCCAAACGATCCTAAGTAGCTTTCAATAGTTGATAATTGAAGCCCTCGTTTTTTTAAATGCATTAACCAGTGAATTAAGCGTAGTTGAGCATCAATTAAAGACTTTTCCTCCGTATTAGCATCAACTATCTTCTCCTCTAACACCCTTCTAGTTTCTTGCCAAAAACGTAGCGTGCGTTCTTCTTTATTCCTCTTTTTATCTAAACGCTCAACTTTTTGACCTTTACGTTTCTTTTGACCAAACAACATCAACTCATACGGAATCGTTTGTAATTTGCTTTGAGCAGTCGGAACTTCCGGATGTAACTGCTCTTGTTCAAAATGAATAGGGCGACTCTCTTGTTCTGTGACTTGATTGTAATCATTATTCCACAGCAATCTAAATTCGGATGGCCTTAAAGCGACAGTATTAATCTCTTGCTGAAGCACATTACTCAAAAATATATCTAGGCTAAGGTTTGGATTAAATTCGAGTACCATTTGCACATCATTAAATGCACGAAATCCACGGCGTTTAATTTGATATTGCAGATCCCCAAGACTTTTTTTCCTGCCTATCTTACTCAAGCTTTCTAAAATACAATCTTCAACTGAATGTTGCAGACGAAATTCTTTCTGAGTGGCTTTCAACTTTTTTAAATATTGTAAAATGAACTGCGCATATGGGTTAAAAAAAACATGTTTCCATTTGTACAACTTTCCCTGTTCTACATCGTTGCCATATTGAGAGTTTTCAACACGATAATGTAGTAACAATGGATTAGTGATCTTTTGATAATCAGAATGGTATAACCGAAAACAATTCAGATCTGTACCAAGCTCAATGGCATCCTGCAATTGTTTCTGAATAGTAATCAAATGCTGTTCATCTGCACAGCCTGAAATATATATAAAACTTAAGCATAAATTTCCCCATAAGTACTTCGGTTCATCCCAATATTCAAATGAATCTTGCCAATACTGCCTTAATTCCTTGACTACCAGAATATGTAGATGCCCGTGTTTTAATCGTGACTCTGTACTCTCAATTTTTCTAGGCAGTACGATCCGTTTCGTATGTGGATTTAGCTTAATTCTGTATGATTTTTTATCTACATTCTGGTTGAATTGCCTCCTTCTTTTATTAAATTCATCTTCAGTAAATTGCATCAGTTTTGATTGTTCGTCTCGGCTCAACTTTTGACTCAAATAATCAACACTATCTTTAATGTCATGCCATTTTTCAGCGATCTGCTGATCAAGTTTTTGCTGCATGTCTTTCGTCAATACTTCAGGTGAAGAAGGCTGTCTATCTAGCGACTTTTTCACCAATTTATGAATATCAACAAATAGATCATCTAGTTGCGGTTTTATTAGTTCTTTGATTTTTTGCATACAACTATTTTCGCTCTAAGTGTTTAATCGATAAAAATTTGACATTATCTTGCAATTGCTGGCGGGCTTGCTGTACATAGACATTCGGAATAAGTGAAGAATGCGGATGAAAAGCCTCTCGGTCACGTTGGTCATGACCATAAAGAGCCTGTATTAAATGGAATGCTAAAGCAGTTTTTTCTTCTTTTTTTTCTTCTTTTTCTTCTGCATACATCAAAAAATTCATATCAAAATGACGTAACCAATTCGAATACATATTCTTTGGAAAGATTCCTTCCATATATAAATTTACCCAGTTTCGAGATAAAGGGATTAACTTAATTTTTCTGCTCTGCCACTCTTTGACAGTTATCGGCAAGATATCTTTACTATCAATGACCTTGCCAAAAAGATCATTTACAGTAATTTTCTTTGCAAAGACTTGTCTAAAAAACGAACCGTACGCTTCAATAATTTGTTCTAAAAAGACTGTGTAATTTTGCAGTGTTTTTATGAAAAAATCAGATAATGGGATAAAACGACCATCTTTTCTTGCTTTACTATTTCTTTTATCGTTTACATATAAAAGCTTAAGCTCAACACAATAATCATCCAAATTCCCCAACAGATTTTTTTTAGGCCGACTTGCCAAACTCAACAAGCTGATATGCCACATCCAACATGCGTATGCATTCAGTTGATTAATGATATGTTGATCTTTTTGAATATTTTCTTGGCAATGTTTATGTAAAAAAGCAAATTGCTCTTTCACAAAACTGGGTTCAAGTGCCAGTTGGCTCCCTATCCTTCCTAGAGCTAAGGCAGATTGCACTTTGAATTGTTGTCGCAATATTTTGAGTTCTTCAGTAAATTGCGAGGAATGTGTAAGTGCTGTTTCTACAAAGGCTAGATATGTGCTACTGAGTTGAGCTTTCGGTAGCCCTCCATAATAGATACCAGGCATGTGATGCTGACTATCCCGCCCAGCAATTACATGAGCTAGATATTCATTATATGTTTCATAATATATATGAAAATATAATTGAGCCTGCAGTTTTTCAACAGTGATCGAACCTACAAACCGATTATCAAGCCAATTCTTAAGTTTTGTATTAATGTCTGTTGAAGAAATTATTGGATTCGATGCTTGTTCTATATAGTCAAACCAAGCAGAAGGTAAATGTAGTTGATGTGTCATCACTTCATTCCATCGCTCATCATTTAAGCTCTTAATCTTCTGCTCTGTAATTTTAAGATTTAATTTGAGTAAATATTCGCGACGTCTACTTGAACCATTTTGGATCAAAATTCCATCTTGAATAAGCTCGTTAAAATCCATCAGTGCGACGGGTGATAATCCCGTCAAAAGTGACAATAAACATGCTGCAGCGATTGCAGCATCATTCCAGTCCCTATTTAACTCAGTTCTCAACACATAAACAATTTGCTTCAGTATATCTGGCGCCAAATAATGTGGATTTGTAATAAATGGCGCATGACGGCGTTGGCGATGCCGCGTGTAATACGCAGCATAATCACTAATTAAATGATTAAAATTTTTAGTTTTTTCATCTTCAGAGTATAATTCTACTTCAGTGTCCAATAACTCAATTTCACGATCTTCATCTTTGTGAAGAGAGGCATCATAAAAACTGATCTTTGCGTTATGTCCGATATCTTCATGCTTACCTGATTTTATTTCACGAAATTTTTTGAGTTCATTTTCAGTTGGCCATTTCAAAACTTTGCTTTTTTTTGACTTACGCTGACGATGAACTACACGACGATCATCTAGTCTTTTAAAAATTATTAATAGAGCCGATAAATACTCTATGGCTTGTACTTGTTTGAAATCTTTAATATTAAAAAGTTGATTACGATCCTCCTTTTTCAAGTTACGTTCGTACATGACATAGCGATTTAGTAGCTCACTGCATTCTTGAAATAATTCAGCATGATTAGAATCCAGAACATATCGTGAGACATAGCGAAAGAGATCACAAACATGTTTTTGCTTATTCTCAGCTTTATCAATTTTTGCAAATTCTTGATACTGCCGATATGTTAAAAAACTCGCTTGCAAAATCAAATAACGTACAGACGACAACTCTTGAGTATTACTAATATTCGGACATGAAAAATAACTCAAAGCAGCCAAAAAAGAATACTTACCGATCTGTCTGGAGCCTGATATATAGCTATAAATTTGTTGTGCTAATTTGTATAGCGCGTAGACTTCTTTATACAAATCATCTGATAGATCAATAAATTGTGTATTCACAACATCATCATGTAACAGACAATAATCTTTTTGGAATTTTTCTGCTAAATCTAAAAAGTGCTCTTCTGCGTCAATCTTCGGCATATTCATTTTCGCTTAATTTTTTATCACATTGCATTGTCTAAATTCATTACGATCTAAACAATTTTGTAAAAGTTGATCTTTTATTGAATTCTTTGTTAGCTTAAAAAATCGAGCAAAAAATTTAGCATCCAGCTCTTTCTGAGCTTTCCTTTCAAAGCACAAGTGTTGCTGTGATTTTTCGATAAAATCATCAAGATTATGTATCAACTGTAAGATTGCAACATAATTAGAATGCACACGTAAGCCAGGCTCCGTTTGCATCAATAGCAAGATTTTTTGCCAAATTTTGACGTAGATTGCTTTGAACTTTGCTTGTACTACGGCTTTCTGACTCTGTTTAATCTTTTTGATTTTCAGTAATTCTGAGTTGATTTTTACTATCTCAAGTTGAACATTTTTTCGACCAAAGCAAAAGGGCATTATAAATTGCCCCATAAAAATCTCTATATTTTTTACTAAATAGTCAAATTTTAACATTTTTATCGATATAAAAAATGAGCATATCTTTGTATATGAAAATTCATTTAATTAATCAATCAAATCTTCTTAAAATTACAATTCTCAACAAATACATACGGTTTGCTTATCTAGGACGGTCTAAATTTTAAGAATTCTTCCAATTTTTTTTAGTTTTGTGTTATTAGCATCATAAAGCACAGGAAAGCTTTTCTTTTCCTTATCAAGTAAGACGCTTTTTTCTAAATTTTGCTCTGTCTCAGGTTTAAGCTGTAACTGTATTTTAATGTTAACCCCACCATACACCCCACTTTCTACTATATATGTGGCGTTGAATAAGTAAGGATTCCTTTTGATTCTCATCAAATTAAAATCTATTTTTTCTTCTGTAACATGATCCCCTGGATACATACCTAAGGTTTTTCGAACCTGATCTGTAAGTTTATGATTATAAGCATCATCTTGTGTTGGGTTAAGGATCTCTATTCTTAATTCATCAATTCGACCACTCGTAGTTTCTAATAATGCATTTTCTGCTTGAGCAATACTTGGGAACAAACAAGTAGAAGCCATAACTATAATTAAGCCATTAATAAGAAGAGATTTTTTTCCTAACCCACCTTTAGACATCATGGCTGTATCCTGATAAGAAGTTATAAAACGCAGATTCAAATCCCAAGTGCAACACATTTGTAGTTAGTAGAAAAAATTAGGTGTATTCATAGAATCATTAGACTTTTTCAACTCGCAATTGGAAAGCACACGGCAATACCCCCATTTTTAATTGAATTAATGGGTAGAAAATCTAAAGCCCTTGTTATTGTTTAAAAATAGGTGGACAACCATTTACTGACATATGAGGTCGTTCATGATTATAAAAGTACTGCTAGTCAGTTGTATAGTCCTGCACCTCGCTCAGATCTCGAAATAAATACTGATTTAGACACTCCTAACATACTGATTAAATCGCTCAAAATATGCATTTTGCTGTGGATTGCCTGGTTGACTAAATACATGCTCAAGACCATGCTGATCACACCACTTTTCCATCAGCTCACTTATATACTCTGGGCCGTTGTCGGTTCTAATGCGTTTAGGTTTGCCTCGCCATTCAATGAGCTGATCAAGTGCTCTCAGCACACGTTCTGCTGGCAATGAAAAGTCAATCAACATATCCAATGACTCGCGATTATAGTCATCAATCACGTTGTGAACTCGATAACTACGTACATCACTGAGTTGATCATGCATAAAGTCCATTGACCATGATTCATTCTTAGCTGTCGGTACTGCAAGGGGTTCTGGCTGTTCTCGTTTAAGCCGCTTATTAGACTTGATTCTTAAATTAAGCTCAAGCTCCTTATAAATGCGATAGACACGTTTATGATTCCACTGATAGTTTTTGATATTACGTAGATACAAAAAGCAGAGTTTGAAGCCCCAAGTCTTATGTTCATTGGTCAGTTTAATCAGCCAATCTGCGATTTGAATATTCTCCTGATCCAAACGAGCTTTATAGCGATAACACGTTTGACTGACTTTAAAAATTAAGCAGGCCATGCTGATTGAAATCTTAAATTGCTCAATAGCTTGCTGAGCAAGTGACTTTCGCTGAACAGGCCTTAAAACTTTTTTAAAAGTGCATCTTGCAAGATGTCTGACTTTAGCCGCTCATCAGCATAAATGCGTTTTAAACGGGCATTTTCAGCCTCAAGTTCTTTAAGCCGCGTCATCATTGAAAGATCCATGCCGCCATATTTTGACTTCCACTTGTAGAATGTAGCAGAGCTCATACCATGTTCGCGGCACAAGTTCGGTATGGGTGTTCCTGCTTCAGCTTGCTTCAAGATACTCATGATCAAGCTGTCTGAATACTTAGATGTTTTCATAGAAAATCTTCTTAAATCAAGGTTATTCGATTTTCTACTTTTAAACGCAATTATTTTTAGGGGGGATTACCGGCTGGATCCGTATGCCTATTTAAATGATGTGCTGTAAAGACTGCCGACACAAAAAGTGACCCAAATTGAGGAATTGCTGCCGCACTGTTGGAAACCTAAATCGAATTAAAAATTAGTATGGGATTCAGCGGACGCTTACATCCAAATGTTCTCTTTTGCAATAAAGCAGCCTCTTCTGCTTTTCCTGAACCAACGAACTATGTCATTGATTTGATTCAATCGACACCAGTGATGCTGAATCAAATCCCCAAAGAAGGGATTAAATGCAAGAAATGTGGTAAGAAAAATAGAGGATGGAAGTTATTATCCATCTAATTGGAACCAGCCCATGAGTTGAGATCAGTTAAGTAAGTATCATTTTAAGTATAAGAGAAGGATGGCTCATCTCACTTCTCCGAATAACAACGCTATGCTTTTCAACCCAAGTTAGATATTGGCAACTACATTTCATTCTTCATCATGCTAGTCTTATAGTATGTAGACAATTACTACATCATTTGCATTCAATGCTCAATACAGCCTGTCAGCAGAACCGCAGCGATACTTTTTCCCATGCATACATGTAGTGTTTAAATACATTCATTTTTCAATGATCCTCTGCCGTTTATCACATTTATGGTCGATCTTTAACCTTGTGAAAAATGCACATACCGATCCCTTCAAACTGTCAAAGTTATGTATACATGACATTTAAAGAAAATTATCTGATCAATTTTTTTAGGTGAAATTCTTAAGAAAAAATTTATTATTATTCATAACATCACTAACAGCCACATAAAAACAATAATTTAATAAATTATTCTTCCAATTTTTTTAGATTTAGTGTTATACGCCATACTCCTGATCAGGAGCCGCCTTAAAATCGCTGTAGGTGTGGTCTGAAGCCATGATTCAACGTCATGGCCTGCCTACTTCAGAAGCTTGAAATAGCACTCAATTGTCCAGCGCCAGTAATACCAGGTGGTTAGTTCTACCGTATCAATCTCTGAAGAAACATTACTGATCAGCGACCATCTCGCGACTGTTTTACCTTGAGTATCTTTCACCACAGCAACAATTAATCTGGCTGCAACTGTCTTGCCTAGCTGGGGAGCAACCCGTTGTCCTAAATCATCTTTTCTGTTCGGCTTTGCTGCACGCGTTAACCGAGATCGTGTCAATTTTGAGTTTTCGTCGCAAGCTTCTGATCAAAATGAAGCCTGGCTGATTAAGTTTCCTGCTCAGCAAGAGCATCCTGAAGTCTGCGCCATTGAAGCCGTCTATGCAGAATGTTTGCGACTTTGTGCAATCGAGACTCCAGACACCCATTTTTTTAATTTGCCCAATGGTTTAATGGCTTTTGCTTCTAAACGATTCGACCGTCAAAATGGCATGCGGATTCGAATGCAGAGTTTGGCTGCATATACCGGAGCAGACTATAAAGTTCCAGGTAGCCTAGACTATCGCAATTTTCTTCGGGCAACCTTGATGTGTACGCAAAATGTGTGAGAAAGGCTGCATGCTTTTAAATGCGCTTTGTTTAATGTACTTTTCAATAATCAACATGACCAGACCAAGAACTTTTCTTTTCTCATGGCAAAAAATGGTCAATGGAAATTGGCTCCAGCCTATGATGTGACCTTCTGTGAAGGTCCAGATGGTTATCATCAAATAGACATTATGGGAGAAGCGCTCAATATTTCCCGAAATGACATACATAAACTCGGTACTTCAGAAGCGAATCTGACTACTCTAGAAGTCGATGAGATCATCTTGGCCATGCGTGAAATTTCACTTCAATTTAGTCAAATTGCGCAGCGCCTGTATCCCCATCAAATTCGATAATCCACTCTAGAGATGATTCAATCACCAAATCAACAAAATATTGATTTTTAACTGAAACCTAAGCGTAAATATAAACTAAGCGCCAACCATCAACTTATAGTTAGTCGCTACATAATCTGTAGAACCTGTGAATTAGCTCGCTTTATAATCACGAATAGTAGATGGATCACCGCCAAGATATGTTATGCAAACGTGAAATCACTACATCCAGATCGAAAATCACTAAGAAAAAACTGTCACCAAAAAAAAAGGGCTGCACTATGGATAAATGCAGACCAAACTCTGGATAACTACCAGCACGAGAAATATGTCGCAATTTTGCATAGACATGAATTTGATAAAATCAGCCCAGAAAGCCAGAAATTCATAAAAACTATTTCATCAATCCCCTATAACTAATCACGTTCATGGTCGATCTTAAATCTTGCGAAAAGTACTCATGCTGACTTAGCCAAACTATAAAACTCATGTATTCATAGCATTTAAATGAATCTTTCAATCGGTATATTTAAGGTAAAAACTAGTAATCAGAAGTTATTATTATCCCCATATAAAACAAGCATCAAATTAAAAACAATAACTTAGTGAATTATTCTTCCATTTTTTTTATATTTAGTGTTATTTAGCCATAGGAATGTACGTGATATCTGTACACCAGACTTGATTAGAATGATCTATGACCATGTTTTTCAACAGATATGGGAAAATACGGTGTGCAAGATTAGGCTTACTGGTATTGGGTTTTGGATACAAGGCATGTATTCCCATCAAGAGCATTAAACGTCGGACTTTACGCCGACCTATTTGATGTCCTTGACGCTGTAGCATATCTCGTATCATTCGACTGCCCATAAATGGGTAGTCGAGATGAATTTCATCGATTAGACGCATCAAACTCAAATCAGTGGATGAAATCTCTTTGGGCTTGTAATACAACGTACTGCGATTGATTTGAATCAATTGCGATTGTTGTCGTACCGAAAGTTGATGGGTCTTATCGATCATTTTTTGCCGCTCAGCTGCCCTATTTTTCTGAGCGCACCTTCTAAAAAATCAATTTGCAATGCCTGATGTCCTATCTTGGCATGTAGAGCTTTGAGGTCAATCTCAGGTTCTTGTTGTGCTGTTGGTCGTGAAAAAATATTGACGGATTGTTCAAGCAGTTGATTTTTCCAATCGATGATTTGGTTTTGATGTAAATCGAATTGAGTAGAAAGTTCAGCGAGTGTGTGGTCGCCTTTAATTGCTGCGAGAGCAACTTTAACTTTAAACTCTGCTGAATGATTACGACGTTTTCTTCGTGTCATGGTTGACTCCAAAAACAAGCATTTCCCATGCTCATTGGGGAGTAGATTATCACTTATAGGCGTGGTCTAAAATCCTAGAACCACATCAAAAAAACCATTTTTATTTTGGGTTAGAATGTCCAAAGCGGCCAACGTCATTTACTTTAAGCTAGGTTCAGGCAAGTTTTTTTTGATTCGATTTAAGTCATAACTTAAATGGCTAGTATTAAACAAACCCAATAATTTTTCGTTCTTTCCTAACTTCATCTGGGAGAGTTGAGTTTGATCATAGACCATTCGATAGCCTGCTTGTTGCATATCTGCGATCAAATTACGTTAGTCTATCCGTTCTCCCCCTTGATCTTTCGGCAGAAATTGACGGTTACCCCCGCCTAGAATCACATCAACCTCATCTTTTAATTTGACGTTATAACGCTGATAAATATCGCCTTGCGAACTTGGTACTAATGGGGATGCTATGTCATTTTCAGCATCACGATGACAAATATGGGCATAAGTCGATGCTGGTGTAGCATGTGTAATGCGAGTTGTTGTGACTACCCCGGTACCCCAACCTCGTGCTTTGGCCAATTCGAGTAAAGTTTGGGTGTCTTGCTTATTCTGATTCTGAGGATTGATTCCACATTGATGATTTCCGGCCTGATTTAGTTCTACTGCAATTGTTCCAGTCTGCATGGATATCACTTCATTTTTCATTTTTACACCTGTCATATAGGCACCCATCAATGGTGCGCTATCTGTAACCTGTGCATTTTCTGAGAAAGTACGAACAAATGCTGACTCTGGACGTTGATCTATCGGCAGTTGCCCGTCTTCACCAACAGCATAGATTCGTACAGCTGTTAATGTCGTGATACCCATTCCATCTCCCAAGAAAAAAACCACACGTTGAGGCTGTTTTGATGGTTGTACTGAAGTAGAAGTTGATTGAACTAAAGCAGGACTTTGACAGCCCATCAAAATAACTGTGCCCAAACTACAGCATGCCAAACTTATTAATTTTTTTATTAAATTTTTCTTATGCCAAAGCATTGCATCGACTCATCTTAAGATGGTCGAAAAATACGCTTTAAATATTCAATTTACATGACAAATTTATGGAAATGTTATTATGACTACTTATATAGATTTTACTAATTGCAAAAATAGTGTAGCAAGTTGCTACACTGTTTTTTACTTTATTTTTCTAACATTTTTTTTAGTAAAGCTTCTAATTCTTG
Organism: Acinetobacter ihumii; assembly: GCF_900625095.1. Classification (GTDB taxonomy): domain Bacteria; phylum Pseudomonadota; class Gammaproteobacteria; order Pseudomonadales; family Moraxellaceae; genus Acinetobacter; species Acinetobacter ihumii. The sequence goes on from NZ_LR130760.1 coordinate 48,206, forward strand.
TAAATTTTGATCATCAAATTGGCCGACTTTTAAAGATACCTTTAATGTATTATGGTCAAATTTGATATTACCAGCAACTTTACCATCATATTCAATTTTATGTACAATTGAAGTTTGAATTACTTCTTTCGTTTCTCTTGACTTAAAGATTTTTTCAGCTAGTGATGCGAGTTTTGTCTGTTCAACTTCTTTTTTAAGCAATTTTGACCATGCTTCGAATAATGCTTCTTTAGCATTTTCATGGTTTTCATCATGATCTGATAGAAACTTTTTCACTGCTGTAGCAGCGGTCCGTGCTAATAATGAGGGCTGTTTTTCCAAATCTTCAATCAACTCTTCAGGTAATTTTTCAAAAGATAAATATTTATACATATCTTCACGATTCATACCTAATGATTTTGCTAACTTCTGCTTATTTTTTTTTAATTTTTCATCCAAAGAAGTTAATCCAACATATATTTCATAATCTGTCAGATCTTCTCGCTTTAAATTTTCAGCTAATGTTAATAAAGCAACTTCTTCATCCGATGCATCAATAATGATTACTTCAATGGTGTTCTTATTGAGAAATTGATGGGCTTTCATTCGTCTTTCACCAGCAATCAACTCATATTTATCATTTATTCTACGAACTGCAATTGGTTGTAATAGCCCAATTTCCTCAATTGATGCTGCTAAATCTTCAATATCTTGTTGATTAAAGAGTTTTCGAGGCTGGTTAGGGCTAGCCTGAATATCTGTAATTTGTACATTACGTCTTAGCTCTTTGACATCATTAATATGCTCTTTTTGGGCATGTTGATGCTTTTGAGTATTTTGCTGAAGACGTTTAGCCAATATCTCTTTATTACTTACCATAGTATTTCCAGAATTATATTATTTGACACGCTGAACAATTTCTTGTGCTAAAGTTTCAAAAGCTTTTCGAACTTTTGAATTTTTATCAACAGATAATAAAGGTTGTTGCAAAATTGCAGCTTGATTAACTTTAGTGCTCATTGGAATTGTGGTATGCAATAATTCTCCAACTTGATTAAATGCTTCATCTTTTATTAATTTACATACATTCTGACGCTCATCATGTTTAATTAATAAAGCACCTAAGAGTTCTAATTCAGGGTTAACTCTTCTAATTTTACTTAAATGATTAATTAAATCAGTAACACCATAGAGACCGTATTGTGAACCAGATTCGATTGGAACAATAACATGTGTCGAAGCCGCTAAAGCATTGCTGGTTAATAATTTTAAGCTCGGAGGGCAATCAATAAGAATGTAGTCATATAATCCTTCTAGAATTTCCAATTTATTTGAAAGTTCCTCGGTTGGTCTTGGTGCATCATCTTTCAATTGATCTTCAGTTTTACCAAGAGTTAATGAGCCATATATTAATGAAACATTTTTAAATTTTGTTTCTTCTTCTAATGCTTCCGATAATAGACTTATATCACCAATAAGTAATTCAGCTGATGTAGTTTCAACTTCGCTAGGATGTCTTAATCCTATATGTAAACTTGCATTTGCTTGTGGATCCAGATCAATTACTAAGACCTTATTTCCTAATTCAGCAAGTTCTGAAGCAAGATGTACTACAGTAGTTGTTTTCCCGCAACCACCTTTATGATTAGCTACAGCAATGATTTTAGTTGACATATTTGTCTTAAGGAATTTACTTTGATTTCATTTAATATAAAGATATTTGTAGCAACTTGCTACAGTTCCTTTGTCATATTTTTATCTTTTGAATTCAAAAGATGTAGCAAAAACATTTCTTAACTTTTTTTAAAAATATAGCTAGCTAATTTTAATTAGTATTAATTAGTATTAATTAGTTAATTATAATTAGACAAATTTTATTTGTTTAAAAACAAATAGATAGAATTTTAAAAGTGGAAGGCGTGTCACTAATAAGTGGAAGGCCTGTCATTGATAAGTGGAAGGACTGTCACCGATAAGTGGAAGGTTTGTCACTAATGAGTGGAAGGTATGTCACCAATAAGTGGAAGGTATGTCACTATGGTGGAAGACTTGTCATTGTGATTTATTTTAAGGTGGTTTTTTTAATTTAAAACAATACAATTCAACTGCTTGTGATGTTGATAAGTTTGTTTTTATTGAAATAAAGGTGGAAGACTTGTCATTAGATGTTTTTTATTCTGTGGATAAACTATTTGTATAAAATTTAATTGATAATATGATGTTTGATAGTCAAGAATATCGGAATGGTGGAAGGCTTGTCACTTTAATAGTGGAAAATTTGTTTATTAATTCCACTTTAGTGGTGCTGTAGGGTATTCCTACTTTCAAATTGATTGCTTTAGCGACACGAATGAATTATCAAAGGTGGAAGAATCGTCACTTAAAAGTGTTTAATTTTATATTTATTCCACCATAAGGCTGAATAGTATCAAAATTGCACTTTAATAGTGACACTTCTTCCACTCTTAAGGTGTTTGATGGGCATAAACTGAGTTAATTTAATGAAAGGAAGAGAAAATAGTGAGCGGTTTGCATCTTCTTCCACTTTTGTGTATAACATGTAGAAAATATTTTAATCTTTCCACTCATGAGCAATCACAACGAACCAGAAGAATTAGAACATCTACCTTATTGTATTGGTAATATTCGACATAATGGAGTAGTCAGCACTAGTAACCGTCTGATTAGACCAATTGAATTATCATCTAATGAGTATAAAGCTCTACTTTATGCAATGGCTGTTGCGAATTATGGTGAGAAGAATAATCAAGATCGTGAAATTACAGAGCAAACTTATATTTATTTGCATAAAGATGATTTAGGCGAACTATTAGGATTAGATAAGAAGAATTCCATTAATGTTGCTATTGATCGTATTTATAAAGAATTATCATCACGAGTAGCTCATTTTGTAATTGAAGAGTCCGTGGATGATAATAAGCGTAAAGTTAAAAAAGTACACTCAGTAGTACCAATTATTCGTGAACTCCGTTGGGAAGATGATACTAAAAATGCTTTGCAGATACGTTTCACCAGTGAAGTACTTCCATATTTTACTCGTTTAGCAAATGGAAATTTTACAACCTATCAATTGAAAGATTTATTTGCTTTGGACTCTGTAACCAGTATGAGTTTGTATTCATACTTTATCAAAAATGAATTTAAGTATGCTAATCAAGATTCTTATGAGGTTGAACTTTCACTTGAGAATATCAAAGCATTAATTGTTATTGGGGAGAAAAAATACGATCGTTGGGTTGATTTTAGACGATACGTTTTAGACAAAATTATTGAAGAAATTAATGAAAGGACTAGTCTTCAATTAGAATACGATACCATCAAGAAAGGTCGACCTATTGTCGGAGTTCGATTTAAAATTCTTAATAGGCATGCCACTGAAGTTGTTGTATCTAATACTAATGATAAGACTCAAATCTATTTAGATGTCAATTTTGATGATAATGCGCTTGTTAAAGAATTAGGTGCGAAGTTCGATATGACTGTAAGGTCTTGGTATATATATGCAAACGACCCAAATTATAAACAGTTTAGTAAGTGGTTTAAGGCAGAAGGGTGCTTAACTGAATCTCAAGCAAATGTGATAGTTAATGATATTATGTTCCAAATGGATTTTGCTGTAGCTGGCAGTTCAATGAGTGAATTTAAGAAAGAAATGAAATATAAATTAAAAAATAATCCAAATTTTGTAAAAGAAAATAGAAAACGATTGAATGAAATATTTGGAAAAGACGTTATATGACTGTGTAGCAACTTGCTACACTTTTTACTATAAGGTGTAAAATAAGCTTGATATCAGTTTAGGTTATATTTTGATAGCTAATTAATAGACCTATGAACTCATAATCCGTTGGTCGACAGTTCAAGTCTATCTGGGCCCACCAGTTATTAAACCCCGTAAACCTTTGGTTTATGGGGGTTTTTCTATGCCTGAAATTAACTTCATTTCCAAATTTTTATGGACCGTATGTGGTCCATTCTGCATGATAGTCCGATGGTCTGAGGTTTAGAAATGAGAAAACTACCAACCAAAACCATTTCACTGACCCTCAATCCGATGTGAATAGCTTAATTGATCATCCATAGTGAATTGTTATCAAATAAGCTGTGAGCAGAGAAATGAGATGCTGTGGGGGACTCTTGGAGAAAAAAGATTGTACCGTTTTGTCCTGAAGGTCTAGGGCTTTTCCTGATTTGTCTTGGGGGATTGTCTCTATAAATAATTTTTCTAGTTTGCTGGTGTACTTGATAGTGAATTTATGTATGTAAAGTATCTCTTGATGATATATCTGTATTTACCAAAAAAAATAAAATGTATATAATTTCGACATCTAAATCTAAGAAATGATTTATGATCAATAAATAGAAGGAATATAAAGATTTTTAAGGTGCTAAATGGCAAGTATAGATGTTGCAGAAGAAAAATTAAATTTTTTAATCGATGAGATCAGAAAAGATATACCAGCGATTGAAAGTGAGGAAGACGCTAAAGTTAAAATCATAAACAGAATATTTAATGAGTGTTTAGGTTGGTCATTTACACAGTTTAATTGCGAAAATAATCATGAAAATGGCTTTTCTGATTATATACTGAAAATAAATGGCGAGCCTTCTTTGGTTGTTGAAGCAAAACGTATAGGAATTTTAGGTATAGAGTCTGCAGTTATAGATAAATATCGAACTTTAAAAATTTCAGGTTCCGTTTTAAAGCCTTCAAGTGAAGGTATTAAACAAGCTCATTCGTATGCTAGTGAAGCAGGAATTCCTATAGCCGTAGTGACTGATGGTATTACTTGGATAATATTTAAGACATGGGTTAAAGGTGGTTATAGAGAAAAGGAAGCATTCGTTTTTCCATCATTAGATGCTCTAAAAAATTCATTTAGTATTTTTTACGAACTACTCGCTTATGAATGTTTTGACAATAAGATTTATAATACTCTTTTTGACCAAGTACATAATAATCGTGAACAGTTAAATTTACCTTTGACAGCTGCTCTAGAGCCACATGAAATTAGTATCCTTCAAAAATCTCCAATTTCATTTGATTTAGAAAAAATATTTAATGGTTTTTTCACCCAATTAATTGGTGATGAAAACTCAGAAATAATGAAGGAATGCTTTGTTGAATCAAATGAAAGTAGAATTGCTGATTATTCTTTAGAAAAAATTACCCAGAGTGTTTTAAATAATTTACCTAAAGATCAGAGCCACTTAGAAAGTGAATTAAGTAACTTAATTCAAGGTAATGTAGATGCTCAAATACCTGCAGATTCGGATTTATCTGTTTTTATTGTGGGGCCTACTGGTTCGGGTAAAACAACTTATATTGATAGATTCTTTTCCAAGATACTTCCAAAAAATACACGCGATCAATGTTTAACTATTAATATCAACTGTTTAGATGCTTCTGGTGATGAAGCTCATGTAATTAGTTGGATGACGGAAAGTATTATATCTGCTTTAGAAAAAAAACTCTTTATGGAGGGTTTTCCAGTTTATAATGAGTTGAAAGGTATGTATTTCTCAGATTATAGGAGAATGTCTACTGGACACTTAAAAAAAATATATGAAAACGATAAAAAATTATTCGATGAAAAATTTTCAGACTTTTTAGGAAAGGAAGTCCAAGAAAATCGTGAAGGTTATTTAGAAAAATTACTACATTTTGTGATTCATAATCGTAGAAAATTACCAATCATTATTGTAGATAATACAGATGAATTCACTCTAGAATTTAAGATACAAGTATTTCAATTGTGTAATGCTTATAAGCGTAAAGTAAAATTATGCATGTTAATGTTTCCAGTGACCGATAAGACAGCTTGGAGTTTTTCAAAAACAGATATTTTTACAATACATCAATCTAGATCCTTTTTCCTTCCAACACCAGCACCAAGAGAAGTTTTTAGAAAGCGAATAGAATTCCTTAATCAAAAATTAATTAAAGCTGATAATAATGAACGCAGAGAATACTTATCTAGTAAAGGCATCCGTATCGCGTTAAACGATATTTCTAATTTCGCTAAAGTGCTGGAAGATGTATTTGTAGAAAATAATTTTACTGCAAAAACTTTAGGAGAGCTTACGAATTACAACATTCGTTCAATTATGAATCTTTCTAAAAGGATCATCACTTCTCCTGTCATGAAAATTGAAGATCTTATAACGAGTTTTGTAACCACTGAACCTATTAATTATACGAAATTTATAGATGCCTTACTCAGAGGTGATTATGAAGCTTATAAATCAAGTACAGGAGAGGATTTCGGTGTAATTTCAACTTTCAAAGTCAATTCGTCTAGATCCCATTCTCCTTTGCTGAATTTGAGAATACTAGCTTTGTTAAGGATCAAAAAATTTAATGGTAGAGATGTCAATGAGCAACATTTAACAGTCCAATCGCTAATCAATTATTTCGAAGCTTTGGGAGTTGATTCAATTGATATCGAGCTATGTCTAAAAGAATTAGTAATGACAAGATTAGTTGAACCCTATGATCCTTCAACAAGTGTTTTGAGCGATGTTCAGATGTTAGCTATTACTTATAAAGGATTAGCACATTATGAATTATCGACAAAAAATTCTGTTTATTTTTATCAAATGGCAATAACTACAGCGATTAGCGATCCAACAGTAGCATCTGATATTCGAAGTTGTTATAAATCTGACAAATTTTTCTCTGATAAAACATCTTATATCCGTAGAAAGTTTGCTGAGTATTTAATTTTTGAAGATAAAAAATATTTAGTGGAATTACAAGATAAAGAGCAATTTGAATGTCAAAGAGACTTAATTAAAGACATACAATCTTTTAGTGTCGATAGAAATAATAAGTCTATTCAAGATAAGTATTCTAATTTTATTGGAAAGATACTCATTGGAAAAGTTAGAAACTATGATCCAGAAAAAGATTATGGATTTATCTTTATACCTGACATAAAAGATGAGTTTTCTTTGAAGTTTAGTAAGCTTGAAGTTAGTGAAGTTGAATGTATTTATAGTGGAGATGAGGTTTATTGTACTATAGGTATAGGTGATAAAGGGCTGCATATAAAAACTATTAATGGATTTGTAGATAGCATTAATAATTTACAAGAAGAAAACTGTTCGATAAAAATTTATAAATCAGAACGTGGATATGGTTTTGCATTTATAGGTACAACTTCAAATGAAGCATTTTTCCATAAGACAGCATTTCCTTGTAATTTATATGATCATCTAACATATGGTTTAGAGTTTACGGCAGAAATAAGATTGCATGAAGATGGAAAATATCAAGTAAGACGTTTTTTAGCTCTCACAAAATCTCATGAAAAACTCTAGTGATATTTAATTATTAATAAGTTTTGTTTGAAAATTAAATATTAGGTGATGAGTGTAAAAGGATATTAATCAAGGATATATTATTTTTATGGTCTTGTAAGAGGAGTGACCATGAAAAAACATTATCCTGAGTTAGAGAAGGTTTCAGACGTATTGGAGTGTATTCCACATAGGCAGAGCCAGTCAGTCGCGAAGGCTATTCGTGTTTGCAATGATGTTGAAACTGACACTGTCAGCAAAGTCTGTGCCGTTCTGAAAGTAATACTTTAGCCAATTATTTAGAAAATTTCATATGTCCCGATGTGCGTTGAGTACATCGGGATTTTTACGTTTTAGGAGTGCAAAATTATGCAACCACGTATGTAAACTCCTGATGAGTGTGTTTAGTTTACCAAGTTAAAACCTCCTGTTTTTTCAGCACACATCACCTTTTAAGTAGATTCTTTTCCCATAATAAACTACCTAGGTAAACATCACGTCTGCCTATTAAAGCTTTTAATAAGCTGAAATTTTTAGGTTAAGGTTGCTGTAAAGAAGCGTTCTTTATACCATGTGCTCTGTATGATTTTTGTAATGCTCATCAAAATAGAAATTTGATGAGCTTTTTTTATGGCGACCAATATTGATCAAGTGAATAGGTAGAAACTTTTGGAATTTAGTTGCATCTTATTGATATGTTTTATTTTTAATCTTCGTTCAATTAGGACTATCTAGTTAAGTATTTCTAATAAAACTATAAAGTGATGCAGTTCACATAAAAATAAATGTTCAAAATGCACATTTAATCTGATGTAAGATACCGAAATGTATGCTGGGTTACAATAAAAATCTTTCAATACAATAGATTCACAGAAAGAAATTTGTGTAGCAAATATACTTGAAATTGTTCCTTAAATCATTCTAAGTCCGGAAAGGGGGGTATGTTGAGATTGTCACTTTTAGCTGTTGTAGCTTCATTGGGAGTAGCGGCTTGCACATCAAGCTCATATACGAAGCCATCAGATTTACGTTTTCAGAAAAAAACGCAAGAAAATAATCAACCTATTATATTAAAGCGAGATGAGAAGCTGTGTGGTGGTGATACAGCAGAACAGCAAAATTGCCCAATTGAATTTTATATCGACAGTATTAAAGCTGGAAATTTTTATATAAATAATTCGGCTCAATATGCATTGAAACCAGAAACATATAATTTCAAAGTAAAAAACTGTACTGAAGAATCATGCCAAAGTTGTGATGTTGACTTAAACGTAGGAAAGCTAACAAGCAATGAATTTGTACTCTCTGTCAATACAGACGGTAAACCTTTTATTTCCAATAATGGTCAGCCTTTAAGTTGTGAGGTGAAGCATCAGGTTGCTGCTCAGGAACAGATAATACTAGTGGATTTAGCTGCGGACACTTTATTTAAATTTAACGGTTTTTCCTTGAATGATTTACTGCCAAAGGGGCGTCAAGAGGTCTTGAATGTTGCTTCGCAAATTCATAACAACTTCGTTTCTGTAAGCCGCATTAATTTAGTTGGTCACACAGATCGTTTAGGAAGTGATAGCTATAACAATCAATTGGGGCAAAACCGTGCAGACACAGTACGCAACCTGTTGGTTCAAAATGGTGTGGCAGGGAATGTGATTTCGACTGCAAGCGCAGGTAAAGGCCAACCTGTGACAAATGGTTGTTTTGATGTAAAACAGCGTGAAGCATTACATGCATGTCTACAGCCTGACCGCCGTGTAACTGTCGAAATTACCGGCATTACTAAATAGTTAAAGTTTTTGAAGATAAAAGAATATAGTTTTTGGGTAAAAATATGACTAATTTTATTGTAATTGAAAAAGAATCATTAAATAAGTCTACAGTAAATGCAACACAGATTACATTAACCGAAGCTTCTATTGTTCATACTAAAATGAGCCGTGATGACGTCGAGGAATTTATCCGTGATGGCAATAACTTACTCCTTAAGTTAAAGAATGGTGAAGTTGTTGTCATTGAGAATTTTTTTATATCATATGATGATGTCGCTTCAGATCTGGTTTTTGAAGAAGATGGGTGTGTTCTATATTGGTTTGATGGCGTATCGGGTTTTAAAGGCATTCCAGGATTAGAAGCATTATTGCCTGCTGTTGAAAGCAGTCAACTCGTTGGATTGTTACCTTGGTTGGTCGGCGCTGCTGTAGTTGGTGGTGCTGCGGCGATTATTGACCACAATGACAAGGATGAAGAACCGAAAGATACTACAGCACCTACAGCACCAACTGTTGAGATTAATGATGGTGGTGATGGTGTTATCAATCCAACGGATCTTGTCAACGGCAAAGTTACAGTGACTGTCAAGCCGACCGAGCCAGTTGTAGAGGGTGATAAGATTACGATTACTCATCCAGATGGTTCAATAGAAGAAATTGAAGTTACAGCATCAAACAAAGATGACATTAACAAAAACGGCATTACTGTCAAAGTCACGCCTGCAGCGGAAGGTGAAGATACAGTTGTTACAGCAGTTGTAACGGATCCGCAAGGCAATACATCACCAGAAGGTAAAGACAACTCAACAGTTGACTTGGTTGTTGGTTCGCTTGAGATTACCGAAATTAATGAAGATGGAGTGGTAAAAGGCCAAACTACTGATGTGCCAGTAGGCAGTGATGTTGTTCTGACCTTCAAAGATCATACCGGTAGTCAAATTAATGACCCAGTAACAGGAAAACCAGTAACAGTAACGACAGTAGTTAAGCCAGATGGTAGCTATGAAGCTCAATTACCTGAGGATTTAACAAGCCTGACAGATCAAATTAATGTAAAAGCTGATTCATTTGATAACAATGGTAAACCAGTTAGTGACAATGAGGATACCAAAAAGCCAATTACTGAAGTAACTACAAATGGTAATGATAGTCTAATAGGAACAACAGGTGATGATGTACTTGCTGGCGATACAGGTGGTTTAAAAACCAATTTTGTTGCAGGTCATAACTACAATGTATCGATTGTTTTAGATTTATCTGGGAGCATGCTTTTTGCAATGGATGGTACGAGAAATCCTCCAGCGGGTACGTCACGTTTAGATATGGCAAAGAAAGGTTTAAAAGCTTTTATTCAGCAAATGGTAGATCATGACGGAGTAATAAATTTACAACTCGCATCATTCTCATCAACCAATACTGGTAACAATGCAGGTAATCAATACAATAAATCATGGGTTGTTGGTAAAGGTAATTTACAAGAAATATTTAATTATATTGATGCTCTACAGGCTGGAGGTGGAACTCGTCCAGATCTTGGCTGGGAAAAAGCAGAAAATTGGTTTGATGGTAGTTTAACTGGTTTAGCAAGTGGCTCTGTCAAAGCGAATTCTAGTTATGAAAATCAGACTTACTTTGTAACTGATGGTGAACCAAGTCCAAAAGGAACTGGTGGTACTGCATTAGCTGGCACTGCAAATGAAACACAAAAACAATCATACGATGCAGACTTTGTAGGATTGACTGAGAAAAGTAAAATTTTTGCTGTCGGTGTCAGCTCTGCTGTATCGAGTAATACCGTCTCACGTTATGATAACACTGCTGAAAATGGAGATAAGATTTTAAATTGGTCTAAAGATAATCACGGTGATGCCAAAGCAATTGCTGACGCAGATAAACTTATTGCTTACCTCATTGGCGGTTCAGAAAACTTTATTCCAGCAGATGTTGGAAATGATGTTGTCAAAGGCGGGGCCGGTGATGACATTCTGTTTGGTGATGCCATGAATACAGATTGGATTACAGGCTTAGATCCTCTGCAATATCCAAAGTATTCAGGCTACTCAAAACTGATTGCGCATTTAAAAGCAAATGTGACGATTGGTGCAGAACCAACCCAGCAGCAAATCTATGATTTCGTAAAAGACAACTACCAAAAATTTGTCACTGCTGATGCTACTGATACTGAAACTAAAGGTGGTAATGACATCATCTATGGCGGTTCAGGTAATGACATCATTATTGCTGGTGCGGGAGATGATCGCATCTACGGTGGTTCAGGAGACGATATTATTTCCACAGGCCGCGGTAATGACACTATTATTTATGATGTGTTAAATGCCGCTGATGCAATGGGTGGTAATGGAACCGATACATGGGTCGATTATGCAGCTAATGACAAAATTGAGTTTGGTGCAGATTTCTTTGAAGGTCTACTTGCTGATAAGTCGAATATTTCTGAATACATTAAAGTTGAAGATGTAAACGGCAAAGCAGTATTGAAAGTCGACCGTGATGGTGCTGCTGATGCAACTGGTGGTACAACCCATGATTGGGCAGATTTGTTAATTATTGAAGGTAAAACCGCATCGGAATTACAGGATTTAATTAACAACCAAATCATTATTGGCTAATCGCTAAGTGATGGATTGGTTTTAGGCTAATCCTTCACAAGGAGCGTTCTGTCAAACATAACGCTCCTTTCATTCGTTTTAAATTTGAATTTATCTTAAGTTAACTTTGGACAAAGATAGATAAAAATTTGCAATGAAAATGGCTGCAATTACAGTACTCATTTAATGCTATGACACAGCATTTGAAAACTCCCACGGTATGAATTTACAAAGATGCTTAAATCATGAATTTTATAAAATCAAAGATATGGCTTGTGCTATTTCTTCCGTTTTGTGCACCAATAACGCCTATTTATGCAGCAAAACCAAAAAATTATTTAGACTCAGCTAAAGTAAACATCGAACAGTTTTTTTCGTCGCAACCTGCAGATTTGAATCAAGTGAGTATCCAAGAACTAAGTAAATACTCATGGGGTGAGCAGACAGCGCAAGATACTTTGCCACTTATCAAATTGAGTGGTATTCAACAACAACTCAAAGGTATGGAAAAAATAAGCATTAACTCTGAAGCTGAACTAACACTTTTTGATGCAATTCATCAAGCGCTACAGCGTCGACCTGAAATCACTCAGAGTATTGCTACTATTGCAGGCCAAGGTGCAAACATTGATGCGGCGAAGGCACAATATTTTCCTCAAATCTCTGGTGGTATTAGTACAGCTGATTTAACGACTGGCGAACGGGGAAGACAACTTTACAGTTTATCAGGGCTTTGTTGCACAAACCTATCTCTAAAGGCTTATTCCACAATATAATTCTCAAATGAATAAGCCCACACCTAAAATCTATCGTACAACCAATTGGTCTTCTTATAACAGTGCATTAATAAATCGAG
>NZ_LR130760.1:60842-62023 GCF_900625095.1 Acinetobacter ihumii
CTCTGTACACGACAAATTTCACAGAACTCTTATCCTATCAGGCATCTGCCTTCTTAAAATTGCCAGAATTTCCTTAAACTCTTCTTTTTTCCCAAAACCAATTAAACGCTGAATCGCCATTTGAACATAGTCTAAACCATAGCGAAATAAACTCATTGAGAGTCGTCCATGCTTCTTTATTTTTATCGCTTTTTTTTGATCATGTTGCCATTCACCCGTTAAGTAGCACCAACAGAAGCTTATAGCTAAGACCGCAATCAATTTTTTCACTCGTCTAGGGTCTGTCAAGCGCGTATTTTCAAGATTGAATCCTCGTCCTTTGAGACAACTGAATAAGGTTTCAATTTCCCAGCGTAATGCATAATCCTGAATAGCATTGGCATTAAACTGAGGAGAAACGACGAGTAAAAGCTCTCCATTTTCTAACTGTAGTGCACTTATATATAGTTTCACCCGACCAACCAAAATCCGTCGTTTACGACATTCAATTTGACCAACTTTAAGATGGCGAAATAAATCACTAATTTTATGATTCTTTCCTAAATGATTGGTGACAATGAAGTTTTTTTAACACGAATGCAGAAGTTGATGTCTTGTTCAATTAACCATGTAAACCACTGCTCACCGATAAACTCTCTGTCTGCGAACACATTCACAATACGGTCTTTACCAAAAATGGCTATAAAGCGTTGAATCAAAGCAATACGCTCTTTCGTATCTGAATTTCCACGTTTATTAAGCAATGTCCAAAGGATAGGTATCGCTATTCCACGATAAACGATTGCGAGCATCAGGATATTAATATTTCGTTTTCCCCATTTCCAATTGGTTCTATCTAAAGTCAGTTGCACTTGGTCGAATGAAAACATATTGAAAATCAACTGAGAAATTTGACGATAATCAAAATACTGACCTGCAAAGAAGCGCTGCATACGTCGATAAAATGATTGTGGTAAGCACTTGATGGGCAAGGCTTTAGATGCAGAAGAAAGATTACATGTTTGCTTTAAAATAATCACAAGCATGATGAGCGCAAAGCACTTTAAATGTGACTTGTTCCATTTTAGAGATTTGTTTAAGATAAGATATAACTCATTGAGATGTGTCATAGTATTCGTCGTTAGAAAACAATTATTGTGACATTATTTCAATGAGTTATCTATTTTTGTCGTGTACAGAGA
>NZ_LR130760.1:62124-614315 GCF_900625095.1 Acinetobacter ihumii
GGCACAGTGGTACAGTCACCCGCTGCAAATACCCCTGCAACATTGGTTTCATTACGCTCATTGATGATAATCTCACCACGTGGGCTTAACTCCACCGAACCTTTTAAGAAATCGGTGTTCGGTAATAAACCAATCTGTACAAAGATCCCTGCAAGCTCTATGCTATGTTCAGTGTCTGTAGCACGGTCTTTATATTTCAACGCCGTGACCTGAGCACCATCACCGACCACTTCTGTTGAAAGCGCATGGGTTATGACGGTCGCATTGGGCAAACTATTCAATTTGTCTTGCAGTACTTGGTCAGCACGGAGCTTAGTATCAAACTCCACCAAAGTCACATGTTCAACAATGCCTGCTAAATCAATCGCTGCTTCAACACCAGAGTTACCCCCTCCAATCACCGCGACTTTCTTACCTTTAAACAGTGGACCATCACAGTGTGGACAGTAGGCAACACCACGAGTGGCATATTCCTGTTCACCCGGAACGCCCATTTTTCTCCAACGTGCACCAGTCGATAAAATCACAGTTTTCGATTCAACTTTCGCACCATTTTCAAGTTCAACTTCAACCAAACCTGAAGCCGTTTGATCAGCACCCACAATTTTACTGACACGTTGCAGATTCATGATATCGACATCGTACTCACGCACATGTTTTTCCATATCCGCCGCAAACTGTGGTCCTACAGTTTTTTGCACTGAGGTGAAGTTTTCAATGTCCATGGTGTCCATCACCTGACCACCAAAACGTTCTGCAATCATGCCAGTACGAATGCCTTTACGCGCTGCATAAATCGCGGCTGTACCACCCGCAGGGCCAGCACCCACCACCAATACATCAAACGCTGCTTTGGCGTTGATTGCCGCAGCATCTTTTTCTGCTACACCACTATCCAGTTTCGCCACAATTTCTTCCAAAGTCATACGACCTTGACCAATGTGATTGCCATCTTGGAATACCATCGGTACAGCCATGATTTTGCGCTCTTCCACTTCGTCTTGGAAGAAGGCACCATCAATCATGGTCGCAGTGGTATTTGGATTATAAATTGCAATCAGATTCAGTGCCTGTACTACATCTGGACAGTTATGACAGCTTAAAGACACAAATACATCAAAGTTGGCTGTTAAGTTTAAGCTTTTGATCTGATTTAAAACTTCATCAGAGACCTTCGGTGCATAACCTGAAGTTTGCAACAAGGCTAAGATTAAAGAAGTAAACTCATGCCCCATCGGTAAACCAGCAAAGAACACACGAGGTTGTTCACCGACTTTAGCAATCCCAAAACTTGGACGACGAGTATTCTGTCCGTCAAAACGCGCCGTGACTTGATCAGAAAGTTCAGCAATTTCAGTGACCAATTCTTTGATTTTGGCAGCTTTGTCTGAATCATCCAGCGCAGCAACCAATTCGATTGGACTTTCTAAACGTTCCAAGTAGGCTTTTAACTGAGTTTTGATGTTTTGGTCTAACATTTTAAATCTCCAAAGGAGTAAATTTTTAACTTGTTGAGAATATTACGATAAAACTTTTCTTGACTCAAGCATTAATGCAGTACGATCTTCAAAGTTAAGATGATGGTATGACAATTTTATATACTCCATAAACCCTTTAAATTAATTAGGTGGTTTATGTCGCACTTCAAGTTTTACTCTGCCAGGTTATGTCTGTATTGTAGTAAAGATAATAAGATTACATAAAATATAGGTTATTATCACATAATGATTAAATGACTAATATTTTGATATATTATTCATACTATAATGACTTTTTCTCATACTATTTTTTATAAATTTTTCTATTTGTTTTTTCAATAAAATCTCATTTTATTACATTTTTTCTTTTTACGTTGAATGTCTTTTTTTACTTCATAATATTGAGTCATCAAATATACTTAAAAAGTATAAATATATGTTTTTACGTGTATCGACAGCGCATAATAAAAAACATAAATTGAATTTCTAATTATATTTTCTACGAACTGGTCGGGAAGATCATTATTTAACTTACGGATGAAGTTATGTTGAATTTGAAATCAGCATTCAATTTAAATGCATATAAAAATGGAATTGTGTTTAGTGTAATCGGGGTCTCTACATTATTTTCAATATCAGGCTATGCCGAAGATAATTGGACCTTTAATTTAAAAAATGCCTATATTGATCGTAATTTTGACAATAGTGCTGTTAAGGATTTTGGCAGCTGGTCGCAAAGTGCTTCCTTGTTTTATAAGTCGGATTATTACTCGACACCAATTGAAAACTTATACATTGGTGTGGATGGCACGGTTCAATATGCAGTACGTTTAAGTCATGATAAAGGTGTTGCAGATACCGTATTACCTTTTGATAAGGAAGAGAAAAAACAAGCCCGTGATTTTTTGAAATATGGCGGAACACTCAAGCTCAAATATGATCAAACTGAGCTACGTGTCGGTGAGTTGTGGCCTGATCTTCCTGTAACCGCAGTGGATCGTAGTCGTCAATTATTGGCTTCTTATCAAGGGGTGAGTTTAAACTCGAAGCTTACGGAACAATTGAGTGGTGAAATTGGGGTCATCAGTAAAGTTTCACCACGTAATCAGGAAGGGTTTCATAAGCTTTCATTTACTAAAAATGGCATGACTTATTATTCAGATGGTTTGAATTATATTGATCTCAAATATCAACCTATTCAAAACTTAAAATTAGAATATTATTTTGGTAATCTGGATAATCTGTACAATAAACATTATCTGGGTGCGGAATATATCACTAAATTTTCTTCAGATTTATCGCTAACGTCTAAGCTTAAATACTTTAAAGCCAGTGAAGATAATAAAAACTATGAGATTGATAGCCAAAATATTGGTCTATTAGAGATTGCTAAATATAAAAACCACACGATGGGCGTAGGTTATCAACAAATTATCGGAGATACCTATCCTTTACCTGATGGTTTTTTGCCTGAAACCTATTTTATTAACTGGAACGCGACTGGGTTTTTCAAGGAAAACGAAAAGTCTTTCCATTTTATGTATGGCTATGATTTTAAAGATCATGTACCTGGCTTAAATGTCATGTTGAAACATGTCTATGGCTATGATTTTAAAAGTGCACAGGGGCAGCGCAATAAAGAACAAGAAACCAATCTGATTGTGAACTATGCCTTTCAGAATCCTGCCTTGAAAGGTGTGGCATTCCAGTGGTTATACATTCCTTACAGAGTCCGTTATGGCAATGATTTTGATGAAAATCGTGTGTTTTTAAGCTACACCAAGAAATTCTAAAGATTTAAATATTCCTTAGGGAAGGAGGAAAAGATGTCCAAGGAAATCAATGTCAATCAGATGATTGATGAATCCAAACTCACCCCATTTCATTGGCGTGTGATTATCTTAAGTACCCTGATCATTATTTTTGATGGATATGATTTGGTGATTTATGGCGTGGCTTTGCCTTTATTGATGAAAGAGTGGGCCATTGATCCCGTCACCGCGGGTTTTATTGGAAGTGTTGCGTTATTTGGCATGATGTTTGGTGCGCTGATCTTCGGTACCATGGCGGATAAATTAGAACATCTGAATATCAGTCGTAAAAAGGTGATCGCGGTCTGTATTATTTTATTTAGCCTTTGTACGGTACTTTGTGGTTTCTCTAAAACCACCACTCAATTTGCCATTTTTCGCTTTTTGGCAGGGGTTGGGATTGGTGGGGTGATGCCGAATGTCATTGCTTTGGTCAGTGAATATGCACCGAAGAAATTTAAGAGTTTCTTTGTGACCTTAATGTTTAGTGGTTATGCGATTGGGGGTATGGCGGCCGCAGCTTTGGGTTCCGTCCTCGTTCCTGTATATGGCTGGAAAATCATGTTTATGATTGCCGGGATTCCATTAATTATTTTATTGCCACTTATGAAGTTATTACCTGAGTCGATTGACTATCTGGTGCGTAAGAAAAAGGATGAAACAGTGCGTTATATTTTATCCAGACTCGTGCCGAGCTATCAAAATCAGCCAGACCATATATTTGTGTTAAATGCCAGTAATCAAACGCAGGCTCAAGCACCGATTAAAATGATTTTTACCGAGCAACGTGCTTTTAGTACGGTGATGTTTTGGTGTTCGATTTTTATGACCTTAATCATGGTGTATGCGCTTGGCAACTGGTTGCCAAAACTCATGATCGAAGCAGGTTATAATCTGTCAAAAAGCTTGGTGTTTTTATTTTCACTCAATGTCGGTGGCATGATTGGCTCGATTTTGGGCGGTTATCTGGGTGATCGTTATAATGTGAAATATGTCACGATGGCACTGTTGTTATTGGGTGCAGTGTCATTAAGTCTGCTGTCATTCCAGTTTGATAGTGTGGTGTTATATGTGCTGATTGCTTGTGCAGGGGCGGCTTCGATTGGTACACAAATTATGTTGCTCGCCTATATGGCGCGTTTCTATGCGCCAAATATCCGCTCAACAGGGATTGGCTGGGGGCTTGGCATGGGGCGTGTCGGTGCTATTCTCGGGCCGATCCTGACAGGCTGGTTATTGTCATTGCAACTGCCACATTTTTATAATTTTCTGGCACTGAGTATTCCTGCGGTGATTGGGATTGTAACGGTGTTTTTGATTAATGATCGTCGGGCTTATCATGCCGATCAGCAGGACAGCGTCCCCGCTGATCCACAGGCAAAGGCAAAAATGTCTGAGCCTGCTGTGCAATAAATCAAAAAACCAGTTGAATGCAGTCCTCAATACTGCATTCTTCAATCAAGAAGCAAGGTCTGTTGCAAACAACAGGCCTTGATTTACATCAGGGCATTGTTGGGAAAACCTTCGTAGGCATAAATTTGGCGAATGGTTTCAAGCATAGAGTAGAGATAGGTACTTTCTTCCATATTCCGTGCGGCAATAAAAATTGGGCTAATGGCATCAGGATCAAGCAAAGGCACATAGCTTAAGTTATATAATTGAATACTGGTGGTACTCTCTGGAACAATACAAATGCCTTCGCCTGCTGCCACCAGTCCCAAAGCCAATTGTACTTCACGGACATCATTGAGTTTGGTCGGTTCGAGTCCGTGTTCAGAAAAGATCGAGAGTACATGGCTCGAAAAATTGGGCTTGGCCGTGCTTGGATAAAGTAAAATTCGTTCATCAACGATATCAGCCAGATTCAACCCAGTTTCTTTCATGCGATTGAGTGGGTGGCTGGCATGTACTGCCACCATCAAGCGCTCATTTCTGAGCAAAGTTCGTTTGATCGCAGGATCACTAATTTTGAGCCGTCCAAAGCCGACATCAATCCGTCCATCTTTAAGCGCTTCAATTTGGGCATTGGTGCCCATTTCATACAATTCAATTTTTAGATTGGGATGCGCCTGACGATATAAATAAATAATACGCGGCAATAATCCAAACAATAATGAACCGACAAATCCAATTTTAATGGTGGCTTCGACTGAAGCGATACGTTTCGTCATCGACACCATTTGATCGGCATTCGACAAAAGTTTAACAGCGTATTGATAAAAAAACTGACCGACAGAGGTGGTTTTGACAGGGCGGCTGCCGCGTTCGAGCAGTTGTAAACCTAGTTCTTCTTCAAGATTCTGGATTTGTCGGCTTAATGGCGGCTGTGCGATACACAGTTTATCTGCGGCTTTGGTAAAGCTTTGTTCTTCGACCACTGCAACAAAATACCGTAAATGTCTAAGTTCCATTTAAAATACTCCAAAGGTATTTTAGTATACAAATAATGTGTTTGAATTTATTAAAACATTCTTTTAAGGTATAAACAAGTGAGAATCATTGATCATAGGACCTAAGGATTGCCCAGTTAAATTTTAACTGAGTACAGATCTTGAAGCTCATTTATAGGACTTTTTTATTCTGGAATGTTGGAGAAAGGATATGCCACGTATTCCCGTCATTAATACTAGCCATCTTGACCGTATTGATGAATTACTTGTTGATAATATCGAAACAGGTGAATTTAAACTTCACCGTTCAGTGTTTACAGATCAAGCCTTATTTGACCTTGAAATGAAGTATATCTTTGAGGGCAATTGGGTGTACTTGGCACATGAAAGCCAGATTCCAAATAACAATGATTATTACACCACTTATATGGGTCGTCAGCCGATTCTGATTGCACGTAATCGCAATGGCGAGCTGAATGCCATGATCAATGCCTGTTCGCATCGTGGTGCGCAATTGTGCCGTTACAAGCGCGGCAATAAAGCAACCTATACCTGTCCGTTTCATGGCTGGACATTCAATAACTCAGGTAAATTACTGAAAGTTAAAGATCCAAGTGATGCAGGTTATTCGGATTGCTTTAATAAAGAAGGTTCGCATGACCTGAAAAAAGTCGCACGTTTTGAAAGTTATAAAGGTTTCCTATTCGGAAGTCTGAATCCAGAGGTGCCTTCACTGCCAGAATTTTTAGGTGAAACCAGCAAGATTATCGACATGATTGTCGATCAATCTGAGCAAGGTCTGGAAGTTTTACGCGGCTCATCCACCTATACCTATGAAGGCAACTGGAAACTGACTGCTGAAAATGGTGCTGATGGTTATCATGTTTCTGCGGTGCATTGGAACTATGCCGCAACCACGCAACATCGTAAGGAAACTCAGGCGGGCGATAATATTCGTGCGATGAGTGCGGGTTCATGGGGCAAACAGGGCGGTGGTTCTTATGGTTTTGAGCATGGACATATGTTGCTCTGGACCCAATGGGGCAATCCAGAAGACCGTCCGAACTTCCCTAAAGCAGCAGAATATACCGAGAAGTTTGGCGCGCCGATGTCCAAATGGATGATTGAGCGTTCGCGCAATTTATGCCTTTATCCAAATGTCTATTTGATGGATCAGTTTGGCTCACAGATTCGAGTATTACGTCCAATTTCGGTCAATAAAACTGAAGTTACGATTTACTGTATTGCGCCTGTGGGTGAAGAAACAGAAGCGCGTACACGCCGTATTCGCCAATACGAAGATTTCTTTAATGCATCGGGGATGGCAACGCCTGATGATCTTGAAGAATTCCGTGCTTGTCAGGCAGGTTATGCAGGGATTGATCTGGAATGGAACGACATGTGTCGCGGCTCAAAACACTGGATTTATGGGCCAGATGATGCGGCCAATGAAATCGGCTTAAAGCCAGCCATTAGTGGTATCAAAACCGAAGATGAAGGATTGTACCTCGCACAGCATCAATACTGGCTTCAAACCATGAAACAGGCGATTGCGGCTGAAAAAGAGTTTGCCTCAAGTCAAGGAGAGACTGCATGAACGTTTCAGCAAGCCTAGATAAAATTACGATTGAGAAGGTCTGCCAATTTTTATATCGCGAAGCGCGTTTTCTGGATGATGAACAATGGGATCAATGGCTAGAATGCTATGCACCCGAAGCTTCTTTCTGGATGCCTGCTTGGGATGACAATGATCAACTCACTGAAGATCCTCAATCAGAAATTTCACTGATTTATTACCCTGACCGACAGGGGTTGGAAGATCGAGTATTTCGTATCAAAACCGAACGCTCGTCAGCCACCATGCCTGATACACGGACTTCACACAATATCAGCAATGTTGAAATTGAAGCTCGCGAAGGTGATCAAGCCACCGTCCGTTTTAACTGGAATACCTTGAGTTTCCGTTATAAAAACAGCTTCAGCTACTTTGGCATGTCACGCTATGTGATCGATTTTTCAGGGGAAAGCCCAAAAATCCTGAGCAAGTATGTGGTACTTAAAAATGACTACATCAATCAAGTGATTGATGTCTACCATATCTAAAAAAAGAGATCAGCCTCAGCCAAATGGATCGTTGGCTGAGATCTCAAATTTCAATCGTTTTTTAGGATTCATGCCATGTCAAACCATCATGTAGCACTTCAATTTGAAGATGGCGTTACCCGTTTTATTCGTGTCGCGCAAGGCGAAACTTTATCTGATGCTGCGTATCGTCAGCAAATCAATATTCCACTCGATTGCCGTGAAGGTGCATGTGGAACCTGTCGGGCATTTTGTGAATCAGGCAGTTATGACATGCCTGAAGATAACTATATTGAAGATGCCTTAACCCCAGAAGAAGCAGAACAGGGCTATATTTTAGCTTGCCAATGTCGTCCGACGTCAGATGCAGTCTTTCAAATACAAGCGTCATCGGACGTATGTAAAACCAAAATTCATCGTTTTGAAGGCACATTGGCGCGGGTTGAAAATCTGTCCGACTCCACCATCACTTTCGATATTGAACTGGATGAAGGTCAGCCTGATATTCATTTCCTTGCAGGACAATATGTCAATGTCGGGATTCCAGGAACCGAAGAAACACGTTCCTATTCATTTAGCTCTAAACCGGGTCATCGCTTGACAGGTTTTGTGGTGCGTAATGTACCCAATGGCAAGATGAGTGATTTTTTGAGTAAACAGGCCAAAGCAGGCGACAAAATGAGCTTTACTGGGCCATTTGGGAGCTTCTATTTGCGTCATGTAACGCGTCCTGTATTGATGTTAGCGGGAGGTACGGGCATTGCGCCGTTTATGTCCATGCTGCAAGTACTCGAAGAAAAAGGCTCCGAACATCCAGTACGCCTTGTTTTTGGCGTAACCAATGATTTTGACTTGGTGGCGATTGAAAAATTAAACGACCTTCAGCAGAAATTGCCGTGGTTTGAATATCGTACCGTGGTGGCGCATGCAGACAGTCAACATCAACGTAAAGGTTATGTCACAGGTCATATTGAAAATGACTGGCTCAATGGCGGCGATGTCGATATCTATCTGTGTGGCCCAGTGCCTATGGTTGAGGCGGTACGCGGCTGGCTCGATACGGAAGGCATCCAACCTGCCAATTTCCTGTTTGAAAAATTCTCTGCCAATTAATTTTGTGGCCTGAATCATATGGAGCAAAACATGACTCAAATGCAGCGCTTTAATCAAAAAGTCGTCATTGTCACTGGCGCAGCACAAGGCATTGGTCAAGGAGTTGCACTGCGAATTGCCGCAGAAGGTGGCATATTGGTCTTGGCTGATCGTTCTGATCTGGTGGATGAAGTGGTGCAGCAATGCCAAAACTTGGGTGCAACGGTCAGTTGTATTCATGCCGATCTGGAAACTTATGCGGGCGCACAGGCTGTAGTGGCGCATAGCATTGAACAGTATGGTCGAGTCGATATCCTGATTAATAATGTCGGTGGTGCGATCTGGATGAAACCTTTTCAGGAGTTTACTGAGGAGGAAATTATCAAAGAAGTGAATCGCTCATTATTTCCAACGCTGTGGTGTTGCCGTGCCGTACTCCCTGAAATGATTAAAAATCAAAAAGGCACGATCGTTAATGTTTCGTCTATTGCCACACGGGGAATTAATCGTATACCGTATTCTGCTTCCAAAGGTGGGGTAAATGCGCTAACGGCTTCTTTGGCTTTTGAACATGCGCAAGATGGGATTCGCGTCAATGCGATTGCGACAGGAGGAACCGAAGCTCCGCCGCGTAAAATTCCACGTAATGCCCATCCATTGTCTGAAAATGAAAAGACATGGATGCAGCAAGTGGTCGATCAAACCATTGATCGTACTTTTTTAGGTCGATATGGCAATATTGAAGAACAAGTCAATGCCATTGTATTTTTGGCCTCAGACGAATCTTCCTATATCACGGGTAGTGTGATTCCAGTCGGTGGAGGTGATCAGGGTTAAGCTGATCATTTCTCAAAAATAACAGGATGATTCTGCAAGGAGGCAATATGACATCCCTGTTGAAAACCTTAAAACAGGATTGGTCGTTATCTGCGACTGTGGCTGGTTTTTTAGCTGTACTAATCTCTTATTCTGGGCCATTGATTATCTTTTTTCAGGCCGCTCAGAAGGCGCAAGTTTCACCCGAAATGATGATCTCTTGGATTTGGGGAATTTCTATCGGGGCTGCGCTAACTGGGATTTATTTATCCATTCGTTTTAAAACACCGATCATTACCGCGTGGTCAGCACCGGGTACTGCGCTACTGGTCAGCTTATTTCCCAATATCAGTTTAAATGAAGCAGTTGCGGCCTATATTACGGCCGCCATTGTGATTTTAATCGTGGGAATGACAGGCTATTTTGATAAATTGCTGAAATGGATTCCACAAGGAATTGCCGCAGGGATGATGGCGGGTATTTTATTTCAGTTTGGACTTGGTCTTTTTCACGCGACCGACTCTTTGCCACTGATCGTGTTGAGTATGTTGTTATGCTATTTATTGGCTCGACGATTTTCACCGCGGTATAGCATGCTGTGGGTACTGTTATGTGGTGTCGCGCTGAGTTTCTTATTGGGTAAAATGAATCCTGTCAGCATGGATTTGCATTTAGCAATTCCACAATTGATTCGACCTGAATGGTCATGGTATTCCACCCTCAATCTGGCAATTCCTTTAATTTTAGTCAGTTTAACCGGGCAGTTTTTACCGGGTATGGCGATTTTAAAACTCAGTGATTATGATGTTCCCGCCAAACCGATTATTGCTTCGGCCAGCCTTGCATCGCTTGCAGTGGCATGTGTGGGGGGGATTACCATTGTATTGGCATCGATTACTGCGGCCTTATGTATGGGCAAAGATGTGCATGAACGCAAAGATAAGCGTTATATCGCAGGGGTCGCAAACGGTCTGTTTTATATTTTAGGTGGGGTGTTTGCGGGTAGTATCGTGGCTCTTTTTAGCTTGCTTCCCAAAGAGTTGGTTGCAGCACTGGCAGGGCTGGCGTTGTTGGGTGCAATTGCCACCAATATTCGTATGGCAATGCAGGAAGATACGCAACGTGAAGCGGCGCTGATTACCTTTCTGGCCACGGTGTCGGGGATGCATTTTCTGGGTTTAAGTTCAGTCTTTTGGGGAATGTGTATTGGGATGTTGGCTTATCTGATTCTGATCAAACGTCATAGCGTTCTTGTGGCAGTTCCTCAATCTTCCTCAGATTCAAATTAATTATATAAGTAAAGTTCAGCAGAAATGCAGCGCAATTGCTAAAAAGCAGCGTTTTAATGGAAATGCTGCTTTGATGCTAAGCGGCGGCTTTGACATAACTATTTGAATCACATGATGGACTGACGATTTACCCCAGATAAAAGCTTAAATTATGCTGACCGTCAGGTTTAGGATGAGATTATTCTAATCATTTAAAGTCATTTTTCTTTATAGAAATCGGTCGCATATCGTCTGATTTGGCTTTTACTCAAGGTCTGCCTTTGGTCTAAGTTAATATTCCTTTTATGATATTAAGATAAAACATTGACTTACTAAAGCTCTGTTGCTTAACACATTAAAATATAAGATTGAGAAGATGTTTTTGTATTTTAATTTTTTGAAAAATAATGAATTTATTAAAATGTACATGATTTTTTATTGTGAATTTTTGGAGATATCTTTAAAAACTAAAAATAAAATAGCATATCTAAAAAGTATAAAAACATACTTTTATGGGTGTTGGATAAAATCAGCTTTTTCGATACAGTGATGCTTAAGGAACAGATAAAAGCAAGCTGCATATCCAGAACGCATTTGCCATTACACAATAAAACAGCCCAATCTTGATCGCTAAATTTATTGTGATATGACCATGCTCAATGTTGGAGTTGCTTGCAAGTAGGGCGAGCAGAGTAAGCCACCCTATGTATTCATTTTGGCGATTTCAAGGAGACAGCCATGGATGTAAAAATATTCGATACTCAGGAAGTACAAGATTTTCTACGCGTAGCCAGTGGTTTGGAACAAGAAGGCGGTAATCCAAGAACCAAACAGATTATGCATCGTATTTTGTCAGATTTATATAAAGCGATTGAAGATCTCAATATCACTTCCGATGAATATTGGGCAGGTGTGGCCTATCTGAATCAATTAGGAGCCAATCAAGAAGCAGGTTTACTTTCACCGGGATTGGGTTTTGACCATTATCTTGATTTGCGTATGGATGCCGAAGATGCGGCATTAGGCATTGAAAACACGACGCCACGTACCATTGAAGGCCCGCTTTACGTTGCAGGTGCGCCTGAGGCAGTCGGTTATAGTCGTATGGATGATGGTAGTGATCCAAATGGTCATACCTTGATTTTACACGGTACAATTTATGATGCAGAGGGCAAGCCATTGCCAAATGCAAAAGTCGAAATCTGGCATGCCAATACCAAAGGTTTTTATTCACACTTTGATCCGACAGGTGAACAGCAAGCATTTAATATGCGCCGTAGCATTATTACCGATGACAATGGTCAATACCGTGTACGCACGATTTTACCTGCGGGTTATGGCTGCCCACCAGAAGGCCCAACACAACAGTTGTTAAATCAATTGGGTCGTCATGGTAATCGTCCTGCGCATATTCACTACTTTGTTTCTGCGGACGGACATCGCAAATTAACCACGCAAATTAATGTCGCGGGTGACCCGTACACCTATGATGACTTTGCTTATGCAACACGTGAAGGTTTGGTGGTTGAGGCGATTGAACATACTGATGAAGCTATTATAAAAGCCAATGATGTAGAAGGCCCATTTGCTGAAATGGTATTTGATCTGAAATTGACGCGTTTGGTCGATGGGGTGGATAACCAAGTGGTAGACCGCCCACGTCTTGCTGTGTAAACACAGGTTTTAAAATTGAAAATAAAGTTCAGGCTAGTGGATCAATCACTGGCCTGATTCATTTGTAGGGAAGCGTAAGTTAGGCAAAGAGATCAGCAAATGGATATGCAAAGTTTTGATGGTGTTGTAAACGCTATTTTAGCGGTACTTCCTGATCGTGTCACCGATTTGGCAAGGCTACAACGATTAATCGTAGCAAATACTGGTCCGACCATCACGGTGATAGGAAAATATAATCATGGAAAAAGCCGATTGCTCAATGAACTGATTGGGCATGATATTTTCTCTGTTGCCGATAAGCGTGAAACCATTCATCTTGCCGAACATATTCATGATAATGTGAGCTGGTTAGATGCACCCGGACTCGATGCGGATGTTGCCGCAGTTGATGATGAGCATGCGTTTAATGCGGTATGGACACAGGCGGATATCCGTCTTTTCGTACACTCGGTACGTGAGGGCGAGCTAGATGCTCTTGAGCATCAACTCTTACAGCAATTCGTGCATGATTTTCAATCGAGCCAACGCCAAACTCTATTGGTGCTGACACAGATTGATCAAATGCCAGATCCGCAGATATTGGCACAGATCCAACAGTCGATTGCCACGCAGGTTCCAAGCTTAAATGCTTTATCGGTATCGGCGACACGGCATCGTCAGGGGATTGAAAAAGGCAAAAACTTGCTGGTTGAAAAAAGTGGGATTGTGGCCTTACAGCAGGCGATTGAACGCGCCATTCGCCAAGTGCCAGATGCGCGTCAGTATGAAAAAAATCAATTGTTTTCAGGGATGCAGCAACAACTGGAGCAATTACAGACGGAACAACAGCGGTTACAGCAACAATTACAACAGACGCAACGCCAGCAACGTCAGAATTTTGATCAAGGTTTGATCAAAATTTTAGATAAAATCCGTGAAGATTTACAGCCTATTTTGGATATTCAGGGTCAGGATGATGCTTTAGTGCCTGATTCATTTGCAACGATGTTTAAAAATACCGCAGGTAAACAGCAACGTGCCAAAGTGCAGATTGCCTACTCTCGTGCATGTATTGAGATCAATAGCCATCTGATTCGGCATGGTGTGGTCGGGTTGCCAGAAGATCAGCAAACCCATGTCAAAAGTCTGGATACGGTGATTGTTGCCGTGTTTGGGATCTCGGTGAAATTCCGTGAACATTTACGCAGGTTGTTTTATAGCGATGTTGAACGAGAAAGATTGCAGCGCGAGTTTGCTTTTTATTTTGAAAAATCAACAGGCCGTGAAGCTTTGTTGGCGCAGTTAAAACAGATTGAAAAACAGCTTGATCTGATCATGCAGGCACAAGCAGCATTGCAAATGTTGGAGGATGTAACATGACCAGTGGCGGACAATTACAGCATTTTATTGAACAGACACAGCGCATTAGCGCAGCACAAACTGACTTAAGTTCGATGTTGGATCGTTTACAACAATGGCAACAGCGTTTTGCACATGGTTTAAGCACGATTGCTTTTGATGTGAGTGGATTGCAACCTGTATCTACTTTGGCCCAACAGATTGCGCTGATGAATCAGCAAGTGATTGAGCAAATTCGGCTTTGGGACTTGAAATGGGCTGAACTCGCTGAGGCCCAATCGGTGGCAGATGCGTTTCACGATAAAGTCATGCTCTTGGTCTTTGGTAAATTTAATGCAGGCAAAAGCTCTTTGTGTAATCTTTTGGCAGAATGTTTTCGTCGCCAAGGGCAGTCCGTACGCTATTTTTATGTACAGCACGAGCAGATTCACTATAGCGAAGCCTTACTGCGTGAAGGTGCGACCGAAACCACAGCACAATTGCAAGGCGTTTGTTTGGGCGAAAGATTGGTATTGCTGGATACGCCGGGTCTGCATTCCGCGACAGCCGAAAATGCAGCATTGACACAACGTTTTATTGATAGTGCTGATGGCATGTTATGGCTCAGTAGTTCTACCTCACCGGGACAGGTACAAGAACTACACGCATTGGCCCGAGAGTTAAAACGGCACAAGCCTTTATTTCCAGTGATTACCCGAAGTGATCAAGTAGAAGAAGATGAAGTCGATGGTGAAATTTGCACGGTATTGTGCAATAAACCTGTCGCGCAACGTCGCTTACAAGAAGCCGATGTAAAAGCACGAGCTGAAGATAAACTACGGGAAATGGCGGTAGATGTTCATTTGCTCAAAGCGCCAGTATCGATCTCTACGCAAATGGCGCGTCAAGCCGATATGAATCAAAAAGCCATGACTGAGGCGGGGTTTGAGCGGTTGTTTGCGGCACTGTTAGAGATGATTCAACCCGCTTTATGCTATAAACAACGTAAACCCGCAGAAGTGTTTTTACATCATTTACAAGAACAAGTGCTTGAGGCATTTGTTCAGGATATACAACCGATCTCGGATCAAGTGCAACTCAGTCTTCATCATATGCAAACAGCATTATTGCAACAGCAACGTCGTATTGCAGAACAAGTCTGGAAAAGCGTATTACCCGAACTACCGCAGTTACTTGAACAGCATGCATCAACGCAGGCAATCGATCAGGTCTACACAACACTAAACCAGTGGTTGGCGGAGGCACGTGATCAACACGTCCAACAACAATTGGCAGATTATCGTCTGCATACCATGCCTCATATTCAACTTGAAGCTCATCCACATCTCAGCTATGAAAGGGTTGCAGGTATAGTTACTCACGATCGTTTATATGCTGAACTCTGCCGCCAGATCAATGACGCGATCAAACATGACACCGATCAAGTGATCAGTCAGTGTGAACAGCAATTGAGCAGGATTGAACAGGATCTTCAACAATTGCAAGCGTTGTTGGTTGCTCACGGTAATGATCTGAATAGATTGGCTTCAGATTTACGCCAGTATTAGATGAGAGGGTATCAGGCGTATTCATTGCCATTCAATATCGCCTGATGCAGCGCTAATGTCGATGCACATCCAACAGGATACGCCAAGATGTTTTACTCAATCAGTGGGGTAATATTTTGTGATGCGAAAACATCCTGAACGCAAGATAAAATTTTAGGAATATAGTTGCTATGATCCATATTGCGAACAGCCAGTGAAATAGGACTATAAGCATCTTCATCTAAAATAGGAATATACATTAGGTTTTTCATGCCGATATCCATTGCTGATTCTGGCACGATACAAATTCCTTCGCCTGCTGCGACCAAACCCAAAGCCAGTTGCATCTCTCGAACTTCAGAAAACTTGGTCGGCACTAAGCCGAGTTCAGTAAAAAGAGATTGAATAAAGGTGGCGAAATTTGGCTTTTGCGAAACAGGATAGAGCAGGATCGGCTGATCGATAATTTGAGAAAGATGAATCCCAGTTTGTGCAAACTGATTCAGATCATGATTTTTATGGATGGCCAGTTTTAAATGCTCTTTATGCAATACCATGCGCCGAATCGCAGGATCAGCGATTTTAAGCCTTCCGAAGCCTAAATCAATTTTTCCCTGTTTTAAGGCATTAATTTGATCTTTGGTGCCGCACTCGATCAATTCAATATGAATTTCAGGGTTTTGTTGCCGAAAAAGATAAATAATTTCGGGTAATAATCCATAAAGTAAGGAACTGACATAACCAATCCGTAGCGTCTGGCTGACAGTTGCAATTCTTTTGGCCATGGAAGAAGCTTGTGCAGTATGGGTTAAAATTTGCACGGCATGTTGATAAAAAAACATGCCTGCTTCAGTCACTTTTGCGGGACGTGAACCACGTTCAAACAGTTGAATGTCGAGTTCTTCTTCGAGTTTTTGAATTTGGCGACTCAAGGGTGGCTGAGCAATGCACAATTTTTCGGCTGCTTTAGAAATGCTTTGTTCTTCTACCACCGTCACAAAATACCTAAGGTGCCTAAGTTCCATTTATATACCTTTTTAGTATGCAAAAATACCGAATTATCTATCGTTTTAATTATGACATTAATTTAAGGTATGTTAATAGTATTTGTTGAAAGAAGATGGAACGATGTATAAATCAGTGGAAACTATTTTAGTCGATATTCCTACAATTCGTCCGCACAAACTTTCTGTGACTACCATGCAGACCCAGACACTGGTTTTGGTCAAAGTGACCACTCAGGATGGTATTGTGGGCTGGGGAGAGGCGACGACGATTGGTGGTTTGAACTATGGGGAAGAAAGCCCTGAAAGTGTCAAAGCCAATATTGAAACTTATTTCAAACCGTTACTGCTTTCAATCCAAAATGTATTGAATGTTGCACAGACTTTAAAGCTGATTCGTAAAAGTATTAATGGCAATCGTTTTGCCAAGTGCGCGATTCAAACCGCTTTGCTCGATATCCAAGCCAAGCGTTTGGGCTTACCCTTAAGTGAAGTACTTGGTGGGCGTCTACGCGATCGTTTGCCTGTATTGTGGACATTGGCATCTGGTGATACCGACAAAGATATTGCCGAAGCTCAGAAAATGATCGAGCTTAAACGACACAATACCTTTAAGTTAAAAATCGGTTCAAATCCCTTACAACACGATGTTGATCATGTGATTGCCATCAAAAAAGCCTTAGGCCCAGAGATCAGTGTACGCGTGGATGTCAATCGTGCTTGGTCAGAGTTGGAATGCATTAAAGGCATTCAGCAATTGCAGGAAGGTGGTATTGATCTGATCGAACAGCCTTGTGCAATTGAAAACCTGGATGCATTGGCACGACTAACAGCACGTTTTGATGTGGCGATTATGGCAGATGAAGTGCTGACGGGGCCTGATAGTGCTTATCGTATTGCCAAAAAGCATGGTGCAGATGTGTTTGCGGTCAAAGTAGAGCAGTCTGGTGGTCTGATTGAAGCCTGTGAAGTTGCAAAAATTGCACGTTTAGCAGGGATTAGTCTGTATGGTGGTACGATGCTTGAAGGGCCAATTGGCAGTATTGCTTCGGCACACGCGTTTAGTACCTTTGAAACACTGGAGTTTGGTACTGAATTATTTGGCCCGTTATTGCTGACTGAAAATATTCTCAAAACACCATTGCAGTACGAAAACTTCGAATTGGTTGTGCCAGAGGCGGCTGGCTTGGGTATTGAAATTGACGAAGATAAGATCGAGCGCTTACGCCGTCATTGAGCAAGAGGAAATTAAACATGTTATTTCAAGTACGTATGGATGTGCATTTACCTGTTGATATGCCAGCAGAGCAGGCCAATCAAATTAAATCGGTCGAAAAAGCCTATTCACAAGATTTACAGCGTCAAGGTAAATGGCGACATATTTGGCGAATTACAGGTCAATATTCCAATATCAGTATTTTTGATGTTGAAAGTAATGAAGAATTACACAATATTTTACAGGGTTTGCCACTTTATCCTTATATGAATATTGACGTGATGCCACTCAATCGTCATCCATC
The DNA here is from genome assembly GCF_900625095.1 of Acinetobacter ihumii. GTDB lineage: Bacteria > Pseudomonadota > Gammaproteobacteria > Pseudomonadales > Moraxellaceae > Acinetobacter > Acinetobacter ihumii. The sequence goes on from NZ_LR130760.1 coordinate 80,124, forward strand.
ATCTGTTCGTGATGATGATTCTTAATCAATGATCAAGGCTGAATATCATGATATTCAGCTTTTTTTATAGATCTTCTTTATTTGCCATTTTCACCTCAAGGTTGATGACATGATAGATAAAAGTGCAGCGACCCTTTCGGAAGCGCTTTCCCAGATTAAAGACGGAGCCACCATATTAATTGGCGGCTTTGGAACAGCAGGCCAGCCTGCTGAACTGATTGACGGCTTAATCGAACTTGGACTCAAAGATCTGACCATCGTCAGCAACAACGCAGGCAATGGCGACTACGGACTGGCCAAGCTCCTCAAAGCGGGCGCAGTCAAAAAAATCATTTGTTCTTTCCCACGTCAAGCTGACTCTTACGTGTTTGATGAACTGTACCGTGCGGGCAAAATCGAACTGGAAATCGTACCACAAGGTAACCTTGCTTGTCGTATGCAAGCCGCAGGCATGGGACTTGGCCCGATCTACACCCCAACAGGCTTTGGAACACTACTGGCAGAAGGCAAACCGACTGTTCAATATGAAGGCAAAGACTACGTACTAGAAAACCCAATTAAAGCCGACTTCGCCTTAATTAAAGCGCATAAAGGCGACCGATGGGGCAATCTGGTCTATCGCAAATCTGCACGCAACTTCGGTCCAATTATGGCGATGGCTGCCGACATTACCATTGCCCAAGTCAGTGAAGTGGTTGAGCTGGGTGAACTTGATCCAGAAGTGATCGTGACCCCAGGCATCTTTGTACAACACGTGGTACAGGTACAAGCTGCACCAGCACCTGTTTCAGCATAAGGAGAACGACATGAGTTACCAAAAACTAAGCCGTGACCAAATTGCACAGCGTGTGGCACAAGACATCCCAGAAGGTTCTTATGTCAACCTCGGCATCGGCTTACCGACCAAAATTGCCAGTTACCTGCCTGCGGACAAAGACATCTTCCTGCATTCAGAAAATGGCTTATTGGCTTTTGGTCCACCTCCTGCACAAGGAGAAGAAGATCCAGAACTGATCAATGCAGGCAAAGAATACGTCACCATGCTCAAAGGCGGTTGCTTCTTCCACCATGGAGATTCCTTCGCGATGATGCGTGGTGGACACCTCGACATCTGCGTATTGGGTGCTTTTCAAATTGCAGCCAATGGTGACCTTGCCAACTGGCATACCGGTGCGCCTGATGCGATTCCATCGGTGGGTGGAGCCATGGACTTGGCCGTCGGTGCAAAGAAAGTTTTTGTGACCACGGATCACGTCACCAAAAAGGGTGAACCGAAGATTGTGGCAGAACTGACTTATCCTGCTACAGGGCAAAAATGTGTGGATCGCATCTACACCGATCTTTGCATCATCGATGTCACACCAGAAGGGCTGAAAGTGACTGAGAAAGTGGAAGGTTTAAGTTTTGAAGAATTACAAAGCTTAACGAGTGCAACGTTGATTGATGCAACGACAATCTAACTTAAAAGTTTTTAAATGTAATGAACTATCTTGACAGGCGACATGGAGGTCGTCCGTTGGGCAGGGAGGCAAGGAAGCTTCCTCTGTTCAACAAAGGGTTTTGTCACTTTTGCCCTGTCAAAAGTGAGGCATCGCTTACACAGAAGACCTCTGAATATTTTGGTAAGTCATAGCCGTGATGATATCAGCCTAGTCTAAAACTTAGGCAGCATCACGGTGGGATCTTACCGCTTAAGCCAAATGCCAGTAGCTCATTGGTATTACTTTTTTAAAAAAGTAACCAAAAACTTGGTCATCAACAAAACCTGTTCACTGTTTTCATAAATCGAAAGTGATTGCAAAAACAGTATTTTTCAAGTTTCGGGCAGGTTGTTGATGACGATCAGCACCAGATTTCAAAAATGGAAATGTAAGAATGAAAAACGCCTATATCGTAGATGCGATTCGTACCCCATTTGGCCGTTATGCAGGTGGACTTGCTCCTGTACGTGCCGATGATCTGGGTGCATTGCCGATTGCTGCCTTGATCGAACGCAACCCAAGCGTCAACTGGCAACAAGTCGATGATGTGATCTATGGCTGTGCCAATCAAGCCGGTGAAGACAACCGTAATGTTGGACGTATGTCAGCACTGCTTGCAGGCTTAGCTGTTGAAGTCCCTGCAACCACAGTCAATCGTTTATGTGGATCATCACTGGACGCGATTGCCATGGCAGCCCGTGCCATTAAAGCAGGTGAAGCCAACTTAATCATCGCAGGCGGTGTCGAAAGCATGAGCCGTGCACCGTATGTGATGGGCAAGTCAGAAGGCGCATTTGGTCGTAGCCAAAAGATTGAAGACACCACCATGGGCTGGCGTTTTATCAATCCAAAACTCAAAGCGATGTATGGTGTAGATACCATGCCACAAACGGCTGAAAACGTGGCAGAGCAGTTTGGCATTAATCGTGAAGATCAAGACCAGTTTGCCTATATCAGCCAACAACGCACGGCGGCAGCACAAGCCAAAGGTTACTTTGCCAAGGAAATCGTACCTGTCAGCATTCCACAGCGTAAAGGCGATCCAGTGGTAATCGATACCGATGAACATCCACGCGCATCAACCACATTAGAAGCATTGGCCAAACTCAAAGGCGTGGTTAAGCCAGAAGGGACGGTCACCGCAGGCAATGCCTCAGGAATTAACGATGGTGCAGCAGCTTTACTGATGGCATCAGATGAAGCGATTGAACAATACAATCTAAAACCACGTGCCAAGATCATTGCAGCAACCACAGTGGGTATTGAACCACGGATTATGGGTTTTGCACCGGCGCCTGCGATTAAGAAATTACTCAAACAAGCCAACATGACTTTAGATCAGATGGATGTGATTGAGCTAAATGAAGCTTTTGCAGCGCAAGCTTTGGCATGTACCCGTGATTTAGGTCTACAAGATGATGATGCACGGGTTAATCCAAATGGTGGTGCGATTGCACTCGGTCATCCCTTGGGTGCATCAGGGGCGCGTTTGGTCACAACCGCATTGAATCAGCTTGAACAAATCGGCGGTCAGTATGCGCTATGTTCTATGTGTATCGGTGTGGGTCAGGGCATTGCCCTGATTATTGAGCGGGTTTAAGGAGAGAGCTATGCCAATAGTGACATTTCAAGATCAAATCACCTCACAAGAAGTGACCTTACATTATCAAATTTTTGGTGATGCCCATCAGTCTGCTTTAATTTTCTCAAATTCTTTGGGAACCAATCTGAGCATGTGGCAAAAACAGATTGATGATTTCAAGCAAAACTTCTTTGTGATTTGCTATGACACGCGTAGTCATGGCGCATCTTCTACGCCGCAAGGTTGTTATAGCCTAGACCAGTTGGGGAATGATGTCATTCAATTGTTAGATCATCTGAATATTGCCAAAGCAAGTTTTTGTGGTATTTCAATGGGAGGACTGACTGGACAATGGTTGGCTATTCATTTTCCTGAGCGTTTTAATCAGGTGATTGTTGCTAACACTGCGGCCAAAATTGGGCAAGCACAGGCTTGGCAAGATCGCGCTAAACTGGTTCGTGAGCAGGGTTTAAAACCGATTGCTGAAACAGCGGCATCACGCTGGTTTACCGAAGATTTTATCCAGCAGCATTCTTTGACGGTAGCATCGCTTTCAAATGACTTGGCTGCGGGCAGTGCAGAGGGTTATGCCAACTGCTGTGAGGCTTTGGCACAGGCCGATTTGCGTGACGAGTTAGGACAAATTGATATTCCTGTACTGATTATTGCAGGTCAACACGATCCTGTAACAACTGTTGCCGATGGACAATGGATGCAGCAACAGATTGCCCATGCACAGTTGGCCGAAATCAATGCTTCGCATATTTCCAATATCGAGCAACCAGAACAATTTAATCAGTGTATTAGGCACTTTCTGGGAACCAAAATTTAATTTTGTTTATGAGCTAAACAATGCTATATAAATGTATAGCATTGCATTACTAAACAGGATGTTTGGTATAGAAATTGCAAATTAAAAAAGATTAAACTTTAGCTAGGTGAAAAGGATATGTTATCACTCAGCCAAGAAATGGATTTAAGTCATCACTCAAGTCAGGCAGACTTTGCACATCACTTAATGTCCAGCATATGCGGTGAACATCGGCTGGAAACCAGCTGCCGAGATAGATTAAATTTTCATTATGAAGGTATTCGTTTACCACGCAAGCGTTTGGCTATGGGTAAAATTGGTTATGGTGCAGGTGTGTGCATCAATACCTCTAATTTACGTGCTTATAGTATCAGTTTGCCTATTCAGGGTAAGCAGATCTTAAATGTACGTGGTGCTGAATATACTTCGAATTGTGATAAAGGATTGATCCTCTCAAATAATGAATTTCAGGATCTTGTTATTGATAAAGACTGTATTAAATATCAAGTTGTTATTCCTGAGCATAGTATGCAGCAAGTACTGGCTGAGCTTCTGCATCAGCCGATTGATTGTCCCATTGTTTTTAATCCAGAAATGAATTTGAATGCAGATAATTCGCTATTGGTCTGGTGGAAGAATATTGATAACTTTCTGAGCCTACGGGCTCAGTTCAAAGGTATGCAAGGCATGCAGCTTTGGTCTGAAGACTACGAGAATTTTCTGATCAAAGCGTTATTGCTTTCACAAGAAAATAATTATTCTGAGATACTTCGTACCTTATGTAATCAGTATGAACCTGAATATCTACGTAAAATACGTAATTTTATTCAGCAACATGCCCATGAGAATATTTGTGCAGATGATTTACATCGTATCGCTGGCGTCTCAAAAACTAAATTGTACGAAGAGTTTCAACATTATTATGGAACTAGCCCATTATCTTTCTTGCGTAAATATCGTTTACAGCAGATTCATCAAATTTTAAGTCATTCATCGAACAAAAAATTATCAATTTCTAAATTGGCTTACGATTGGGGTTTTAATCATTTAGGGCGTTTTTCTCAGGAATATCGTGAAGAGTTTGGAGAAAGTCCAAGTGAAACTAAAAATAAAATCTGTTAATTAAACCTTCGCACACGTTCAGTTTTATCAATTTTTCTGTTTGATATAAGATCAATTTTAATGGTCTTGTTTTGCTACGTCTTAAATCATTGATATCAATAAAAGAACCTAGATTAAGCTGATAGTGCTTAAAGGGTTGCCATTTTCTAATTTATTGCTTTTTCACCATTCTTTCGCACTGGTTGGATAGTCCTCGCAGATTTTGGACAGACGATAGTTGCCTTTCACAGACATTATAACTGCAAGAGTTAGGTCTGGAGTTGGTGAAATGGCAGGTCAATATATTGAAGTAAACACACAAACAGGAAAGTCATTTGCTGCATATCTAGCAATTGCAGAAGGTGGAAAAGGGCCGGGAATCGTACTGTGTCAGGAGATTTTTGGCGTTAATGCTGCCATGCGTGCCAAGGCTGATTTTCTGGCAGAAGAAGGTTATACGGTTATCGTTCCAGATTTATTCTGGCGCACTGCACCACGAATTGAATTAGGCTATAGCGAGCAAGATTTTCAAAAAGCCTTTGAACTTTATCAAAATTTTGATGAAAACTTGGGTGTGGAAGATATTCAGGATAGCTTGGACTATCTTAAAACACTTCAAAGCTGTGATGCTGATGCAGGCTTAGGTGTGGTGGGATATTGTCTCGGTGGCAAGCTGGCTTATCTAGCAGGCTGTCGTATTCCAGAAGTTGCCTGTGCAGTTGGCTATTACGGTGTAGGCATCGAAAAAGCATTACATGAGCTTGCCAATGCCAAAGGTCGTATCGTTTTACATATTGCGGAATTAGATAAATTTACTCCGCCAGAAGCACGCCAACAAATTTTGCATGCCGCCGCACAATATAACAATGTCAATGCTTATGTTTATGAAGGTGTAGATCATGCCTTCGCTCGCCCAAACAGTGAACATTATCACAAACCATCCGCGCGCTTTGCGCATGAGCGCAGTGTAACTGCATTGCATCAAAGCATTGGGCCTGTATATGACCTCGTTGCACTCTGGGAAGAACATATCCGTCACGAATTTGATACCCGTGATGTACCGGCCACTATGGCAACCATGGTTGCCGAGCCCTATGTCAATCATATTCCAACCCTCACAGGTGGCGTAGGTTATAGCCAGCTTGCACGATTCTATCAATACCATTTTGTGCATCAAAATCCTCAAGATATGAAGATTACATCCATCTCTCGTACTGTCGGTTCAACACAGGTGGTAGATGAATTTATTATGAGCTTTACCCATGACAGTGAGATTGACTGGTTGTTACCGGGTGTTGCGCCTACAGGGAAATATGTAGAAATCCCGATGTTAGGTGTCATTCAGTTCCGTGGTCCAAAGCTGTGTCATGAACACATCTATTGGGATCAGGCTTCGGTTCTGGTGCAGATCGGATTGTTGAATCCTGAAGGTTTACCTGTTGCAGGTGTTGAAACCGCTCAAAAATTACTGGATGAAGATTTGCCCTCTAACACTCTCATGCCGTCTTGGTCGAGTAGTGAAGGCAAAGCAATTTAACGATCTAAATGAATCATCAGGAGCTTGAGAGATGAATTTTGAATTGAATCAGAAAATTGCTGTAGTGAGTGGCGGTGCAACGCTGATTGGTCAGGCAGTGGTACAGATATTAGTCGATGCGGGTGCAAAAGTCGTCATTCTGGATATTGATCCGTATGGTCAACAAGTCGCAGATGCCATGCAAGGGCAAGCAACATTTATCCAAACTGATTTGAGTAGTGATGTCGCTATTGCCCGTGCGGTGAAGACTATTCATGAAACTGTTGGAAAAGTCGATTACTTGGTCAATCTGGCTTGTACCTATCTGGATGATGGTTTTAAGTCTTCACGTGGCGACTGGTTACAGGCACTCGATATCAATCTGGTGTCGGCGGTCGAGCTAACTCGTGCTTTTTATCAAGATTTAAAAACTAATCGCGGGGCGATTGTGAATTTTACGTCCATCTCTGCCAAGTTTGCACAAACAGGTCGCTGGCTTTATCCCGTTTCAAAAGCAGCAATGCGCCAACTCACTCAATCCATGGCAATGGACTTTGCAGCTGATGGTATTCGTGTGAATTCAGTATCACCGGGTTGGACATGGTCACGTGTGATTGCAGAAGTCAGTGGCAACAATCGAGCAAAAGCAGATGCTGTGGCAGCCGATTATCACATATTGGGTCGTTTGGGCCATCCAGAAGAAGTTGCAAATGTTGTTCTATTTTTACTCTCACCCGCCGCAAGTTTTGTGACAGGTGCAGATTATGCCGTCGATGGAGGTTACTCCGTCATGGGGCCAGAAGGGAATCAACCTGCTATTCCACGTTTAGCCGATGAAGCGTAATAGCAAATCAATATTTAAACCTTAAATGATTTAAAAAATATGGGAGAACTACCATGCGTCGTATTGCAATTGTTGGAGCGGGTCAGTCTGGATTACAGCTCGGTTTAAGCCTGTTAGACACAGGTTATGATGTCACAATTTTGACCAACCGCAGCGCAGATGAAATCCGTCAGGGCAAGGTGATGTCAAGTCAGTGTATGTTTCATACTGCCTTGCAAACTGAGCGTGATGTTGGACTTAACTTCTGGGAAGAACAATGTCCTGCTGTTGAAGGGATTGGGTTTACATTGGTGAGTCCAGAAACTGGAGAACCTGCATTTTCATGGAGTGCCCGATTGGAGCGTTATGCTCAATCGGTCGATCAGCGCGTGAAAATGCCGTACTGGATTGAAGAATTTGAACGTCGTGGTGGCAAACTCATCATTCAGGATGTCGGAATTGATGAACTGGAACAATTGACTGCCGAATATGAACTGGTGCTATTGGCAGCAGGTAAGGGCGAAGTCGTGAAACAGTTTGTACGTGATGACGAACGGAGCACATTCGATCAACCACAGCGTGCACTGGCTTTGACTTATGTCACTGGAATGAAACCGATGTCACCATATTCACGTGTGACGTTTAATGTTATTCCGGGTGTTGGTGAATATTTCTGTTTCCCTGCACTCACCGTGACAGGCCCTTGTGAAATTATGGTATTTGAAGGGATTCCGGGTGGTCCAATGGATTGCTGGCATGAGGCCAAAACGCCTGAACAGCATTTACAAATGAGCAAAGACATTCTTAGCAAATATGTACCTTGGGAAGCTGCGCGTTGTGAACATATCGAATTGACCGATGCTGGCGGTTATTTGGCAGGTCGTTTTCCGCCAAGCGTTCGTAAACCTGTACTGACTTTACCCTCAGGCCGTCAAGTATTTGGTATGGCAGATGCGTTGGTGGTAAATGATCCAATCACGGGTCAGGGCTCAAACAATGCAGCCAAATGTAGCAAAATTTACTTCGATGCCATTTTAGCGCATGACACTCAAGCATTTACCCCTGAATGGATGCAACAAACCTTTGAACGCTACTGGGCTTATGCCGAAAAAGTGGTGGCTTGGACCAATAGCTTACTCGTTCCGCCTCAGCCACAGATGATCGAGATTTTAGCCGCAGCGAGTCAGAATCAAGCCATTGCATCAAGCATTGCCAATAACTTTGATGATCCACGTAATTTTGCGCCATGGTGGTTTGATCCAGCACAGGCACAACATTTTATTGAATCGAAAAGCTGTCAAAAAGTGGCTTAAAACTCAAGGAAAATCAAAGGTGAATATCATGAATATAAAGACTTCACATGCGCTCGGTTTAAAACCGATTGATACAGAGAACCCAAGAGAAATTCGTAACTTGCTTGGACAGTTTGCAACGGGTGTGACCGTGATTACCACACGTGGTCGGGATGGACGCAAAATTGGAATGACCGCCAATTCATTTTCATCATTGTCGCTGGATCCACCCTTAATCTTATGGAGTTTATCGAAAACTGCACCGAGTTTGCCAGACTTTACAGAAGCTGAATATTTCGCAATTCACATGTTAGCTCAGGAACATCACTCACTATCTGGACATTTTGCAAGAGGCTCAGATGATAAGTTTGCCAGTATTGCACATCATGAATGCGAGCGCGGCTTGCCTTTACTTGAAGATGTACTTGCTACCTTAATTTGTAAAAACATCAATCAGTATGAAGGTGGTGATCATCTCATTTTCATTGGACAGATTGAACACTATCAACAACGTATCGGTGAACCCTTGGTCTTTCATGCCGGTAAATATCGTATCGCGGCAGAGCACCCAGAGCTTAGCCTTTAATCATAGTCATCACGATCAATTGTTGATCGTGATTTTTTCGGGGATCGAAGATGAAAAACAATGTTATTAAAAGAGGTTTTCTTGCGGGAACAGTCGTGATGACGTCGGTTACAGCACAGGCATATGACTTACCCACTGTGAATTTGGGCATGACCAGTTTTTTAGATGGAGGCTTGCCAGCTGGACCGGGTTGGTACTCACAAACCTATTTTCAAAATTATGATTCAAGTAAATTACAAGACCCTCGCGGCGATAAACTCCCTTTACCAAAAACAGATTTAAATTATCAGGTCGTGGTAGAACAACTCAGCTATATGTCGAATGTACGTGTAGGTGAACATGCGGCATTCGGGCTAAATTTTCTGATTCCATTTGTCAGTAAAATGGATATGGACGATGGTTTGAATAATGCTGCGATCAAAGCGCAAGGTGGTTTTGGCGATCTGATGATTGGGCCATTTATCCAGTTTGATCCGATTATGGGCACCAATGGTCCCAAATTTGTACAGCGCATTGAATTTCAGGTCAATCTACCAACGGGGCAATATGATCGGGACAAGAATATTAACCCGGGAAATAATGCGGTATCACTGGATCCATACTGGGCAGCGACTTACTGGTTTAATCCAAAATGGACTGCGTCGACTCGGATTCATTATTTATATAACTTTAAAAATGATGACCCAAATTATACCTATGGCACTGCGGATGATATGCAGGCGGGACAGGCGATTCATGCCAATTTTGCAACGGATTACGCAATAACACCGCAATTACGATTAGGACTTAATGGTTATTGGCTGAAGCAAATCACGGACAACGAAGTCGCGGGTGACAAAGTCAAAGGCGCACGTGAGCAAATCTGGGCAATTGGTCCCGGTGCAATGTATAGCTTTTCAAAAAATGATCATGTGGTTGCGAATGCTTATTTTGAACAGGATGCAGAAAATCGACCTGAAGGCACACGGTTACAAGTACGTTATATTCATCATTTCTAATCAAGGAAACTTGAATAATTTTAATCAGCCCCCTTTGCCTATTTAGAAAATTCTAAATGGGCTTTTTTTATATTAATTAGGGATTAAAGATTTTTGGATAAGATTTTGATTTAGATTGTATTTTTTTATAATTTTAAATTGCACATCAAATCTTTAAATAGAGTATACGTTGTATTCGATACCAAACTTATTTTATCCAGCATAATAAACTTCTTTCATAAGTTCCTTTTATTTCTCCTGAGGGAGAAAAATAAACAGGGTTTAAACAATCATGAAAGAACTCTCATGTTAAATATGAATCATAATTCAAACGTTAAGATGGAATTATGAATAGGTTCTCAATACTAAATCCTGATGTTCTACAGTGGCACGGCGCGTGCAAGAGGGAAGTTCACCATAACGGCGTTTGTATTCCTGCGAAAAACGTCCGAGATGACTAAATCCCCATTTAAAAGCAACATCGGTCACCGAGATATGTTCATTCTGCATGAGTTCAAGATGTGCTTGTTCAAAACGTAACTCTTTTAAATACGACATAGGAGTGGTATTGAGGAAACTTTTAAATCCAGCAAATAGGGTTCGCACACTCACACCAGCATGTTCAGCTAATTGTTCAATGGTAAGCGGTAAATGTAGATTTTCACGCATATATGCCTCAGTTCGTTTAATGAAATAAGGCGAAATGGCTTGTTCTTTGGTGTGTTCAATCCGCTGCAATAAACTATTTGGCTGACCATAAATGAGCGCATTCAATAGACTGGATTCAAACTGTTTAAATGCCATAGGATGATGCAGAGGATGTTGCTCGCAAGCAAGCGCATCTGTGAGAGTGCGCATAAGCTGTAAAAAATAAGCACCACTTTGAGTTGAAAAATCAAGTTTAGGTTCAAATACTGGTAAATGATTGGCGGTATCCGTAAGGTGTTGACGACAATGTTGTAAAAGATCCTCTTTATCAATTTTCAGGATGAGTTGTGGAGAGTTTGCATGCCAACGCATTTTCAAGCACTGATCTGGAGAAATGAGCGATGCAACTTGTGTATAAGAAATAAATTTTTGCCGATTAATTTCAATTTCGGCATAACCTTGGGTCGGAATTTGAATGAGATAAAATTTTTCTAAATGATCAGGTTCAATATAGACATCGGTGCCGTATTCAAGACGACTAATGGATAAGCGACCTGCCTTAATATGGTGCATAGATGAGTGAAAATCGTTGCGTTGTTGTACAATTTTTAAGAGGTGTGGCTTAAAGATTTGCCCGACACTTTTACAGGTTTCGCCCAAATCCTGATGTTTAAACACCAAGTTCTGTGATGAAAAAATGGAACATTGCTGTAAATGGCGTCCATTTAATTCCATAGTGGGATTAACCTGACTCATACATATTCCTTTTGGCTGGCTTACTGAAAACATTAAAACTGTGTTTGCCGAATCATCAGATTAAAATGTTGTCAGTAATACTTAAACGTTTAAGTGGCTCGCAATTGATATAAAGAATCAAGCAAAAAATAGACCAACTAAAACAGTTGGAATACTATTTTTAAGCTTATTTTGGCATGATCAATGATTTTAAAAATGAGGGTAATGATTTCAAACTAAACAAGAAAACTTGATCACGCCTTGTGCTCTTTATATGACCTTATTCCTTAAGGTCAATATTTTATATATAGCAAATATGACTAAAATGATCAATTTATTTTAGTTGTATTATGTTCTTTTAACTACATGAAATTTATAAATTATTTTAATAAAATTGTAATTTTTTAAATCAAATTGAAATAGGTACAATCAATATGATAAAAATGCTGCAAGAGATGCTAAATTTCAAAAATAAGTGCAGATAGTCTTTGATGAATGATGTTTATTTATTCAAATATTACTTAAATTCGTGATTTATCAGGAGCAGAATGCAAAAGAATGTCATATCTTGGAATATGACACTCAATTGATGGAGAGGATTAAGTTTTTGCTGTGTTACTTTGCAAGAATTTTTCACTGTAAATGTGACAATTTGCAATGGCTTGTTCATCCAGCCATGTTTTAACAGCTTCAATCATGGGCGGTGGACCACACAAGTACATATCGAAGCTTTGTTCCGCCAGCAGATTTTTGTCGAGATGCTCGTGAATAAAACCTGATTTGCCTTGCCATTGCGCTGACGCTTTAGAAATAATTGGATGATAACTAAAGTCTTGAATTTTTTCTGCATAAGCATTTAAGCGTGTTTGTTCACACAGATCTGCTTCAGTATTTACACCGTAATACAAGCGGATTGGTGGCTGATGCGATTGTTCTGCAAGATTATCCAGCATACCTAAAAATGCGGATAAGCCTGTACCGCCTGCAATAAATACTAATGGACGTTCAACTTCACGCAGATAAAAGCTGCCGAGAGGTGCTTCCATCATCAGAGTTTGTCCAACCTGACAACGTTCTCTCAAATAATTGCTCATCACGCCGTTCGGGAGTAAACGAATGAGAAATTGAAGTTGATTGTTGGCATTTGGACGATTGGCAAATGAATAAGAACGCCAGTCATCTGTATCAGGAATCTGTAAACGTGCATACTGACCGGGTAAAAAGTCGAGCTGTTTGGCATGACTGCTGGCGTCTAAATACAAAATAGCTGTTGTTTCTGAAACGAGCTCTACACCAGTTACCGCAGTCGCAATTTTTAAAGTCTCGCCAGTATTACAAATGCTAGAACTATGATCAAAATAAAAAGCGGCATTGGATTTGACACGAGTTTGGCATGCCAACATTTTGCGCTCTGCTAGATCACGTTCGCTTAATGCATCTTCATCGACGTATTCTTGTTCGTAAATACCCGTTTCACATTTTCCCTGACAGGTGCCACAAACCCCTTCGCGGCAATCTAATGGTAGGTTAATACCTTGACGCACTGCTGCATCAAGCAACAATTCATCTTCATTTATAGAGATAAAAAAAGTTTTACCATCGGCAAAGTTGAGTGCAACAGAATGATTCATGTCGATGCTCCTCCTTAGACGTGATAGAAATCGAGGACTGAATCGATCTTGTCATTCAGTAGTACACTGTGCTGACGACGGATACGAAAACTATCTTCTGTTGGACGCAATAAATAAGTCGCATGTCCATAAAAGCAACCCTCAAGCCCTTGACGGTTATATAAGGTTCTCCAACTCACTTTGGCTTCGACCAAGCCATCATCCAGTGTCTTGACCTGAACATTGTGAATATTGTGCTGCGTACGTGGCAGAGGTGTTGCCGAAGCAGCTTTGCCTGTACGGATACGAAATACGCGATCTTCAAGGCCAGAACGATCCTCATAATAAATGTAGGATAAGCCTTGATTGGGATCTTGAACGTAATTGTGATCATCAATCCATTGCGGGATATGGTATTCACTGTCTTCATCGTATAGGTCGATGTAAGCATCCCAGTCATAGTGATCGCATAGTTCAGCTTTTTTATAGAGGAACTGTGAAACTGCAAAATGAAGTTCGAGAGACATGATTACACCTCATCCGTAACTGATTGATTGTCAAAAGTAACATCGTGCATTTTGAGGGCTTTTTTATTCAGCCCATCTAAAATAAGACGTTGCCAATGTCTATGTTGATTGACATACAGACCTTCGTGTGTAAATTCACGACCTGTCATGACGGGTTCAATGCCTAGATCCTGCGAATTTTGTGTTGGACCATATGTCCATTGATGATAGCCACGAGAGATATCGCTCCAGCGTTCGATACGACCCTGAAAACCCTTTTGTTGTTCGCGAAATTCAACCAAATCGTCAGGTGTACCTAGACCAGAGACATTAAAGAAGTCTTCAAACTGGCGAATACGGTTACGACGAGCTTCACTCGACTCACCTTTGACGCCAATACACTGACTGATGACCTCAGTTTTATTCCATGCGACTGGGCGGATAATACGTAGTTGTGAACTGATCTGATCCATAAAGAACAGGCTTGGGTATAAGTTCAAGTTACGTAAGCGGTGCATTGCCCATTCGGCACGTTTATCGCCAAATTTTTCCACCAAGTACGGCATAACCACATCATAGCCTGGACGCACGGTTGGATTTGGCATATCACTAAACAATACGCTATGACCATTTTTAAAGCTAAACCAGCCATCATCGGTCTCTGAATCACCTGCGCCCAGTTTGCTATAATCCAGTGTGTCGAGCTCATCACCTTTGGCTGCATTCACTTGCTGACGGTGTTGTACAGTAGAGACATAGTTATAATGTACGGTACTGACGTGATAGCCATCGAGGCCATTTTCATTTTGAAGTTTCCAGTTGCCTGCAAAGGTATAGGCAGATTTACCTTGTAGAACTTCAAGTTCACCTGTCGGAGACTGATCGACCATCAGGTCTAAAAATACTTTGGCATCTCCTAAAAAGTCTTCAAGCGAATCTGTTGCTTGAGTATCCAGACTAACAAACACAAATCCACGATAGCTGGCAACTCGACCTTGTTTTAAGCCACGGCTTGATTTGTCAAAATCTTCACAATATTCGCCAGGGGCTTTAACCTTGACCAAACGACCATCAGATTTATAGCACCAAGCATGGAAGGGGCAGGTAAAGACAGACTGATTACCTTTGGCAACACGGGTCAGAGTTGCACCACGGTGTTCACAGGCATTGACCATGGCATGTAATTTACCTTGACCATCACGGCTCACAATAATAGGTTGACGACCGATCTGTACAGTAACGAAGTCGTTATTATTTGGAATTTCACTTTCATGACAAGCGTAAATCCAGACCTTTTCAAAAATGAGTTCCATTTCGAGTTCGAATAGCTCTGGCTCAGTAAACATATCGCGAGCAATTCGATAGACTCCATCATTTGGGCGAAAATCGAGACAAGCTTGTACAAAATTTTGCCATTCGGCGAGGTTACGTGCAGTCATGGGCTCTTCCTCTATCCATTCAGTGCTTTTATCTGATTGAAACGCGAAATGAAGAAGAGCTCTATCCAGATTTTCCTAGTTTTTATCCACTTTGTGCAGGTTATTTCCCTTAATACGGAAAATTTGAATCACTAACAAGGAAATCGAAAATTGCCTTTGTAGACCAATTGTAGATACTAAATTCATTCGTTAAAGGAAAACAGCAGCAATGAAACATACCCGTATTCGTACATTTAATACTAAAAAAACATATCCAGAACAAAACCTTGATAATGATTTATGTCAGGCTGTCGTGGCACGTGGCAGTATGGTATTCCTGCGAGGACAGATTGGACAAAATCTTGATACGTCTGAAAGTGTATGTATCGGTGATGTTCGCGGTCAGGCAGAACAAGCCATGTATAACATTGATATGCTGTTAAAAGAAGCAGGTGGCGAGCTTGAGGATATATGCAAAATCACTATTTATATCATTGATCCACGTTATCGTGAAGATGTTTACCAAGTCGTTGGAAAATGGCTAAAAGGTGTTTTTCCAGTATCCACTGGCATTGTGGTGTCAGCTTTGGCACGACCAGAATGGTTGGTTGAAATTGATGCGACTGCTGTCATTCCCGATCACCCCTAATTCAGGACAATGCCCATGACTTTTTCAATTATTGCCCGTTGTAAAAAAACCGGGCAGTTTGGTGTTGCAATTTCATCGTCTTCACCTGCTGTTGCAGCACGGTGTATACAGGCCAGAGCAGGTATTGGTGTGGCTGCTAGTCAGAATATTACTGATCCACATTTGGCAAATATATTGCTCGATATGATCAAATACGATATTACCCCTGTAGATGCAATCTCAGAGTTGGTCAAGAATACAGATTTTATTGAGTATCGACAATTGGCAGTCATTAATCTAAATGATGAGCCTGCTATATTTAGTGGAAAAAATGTTTTGGGTCAGGCGGCGCATTGTATAGGTGAACATGCTGTCTGTGCTGGTAATTTGCTCGATAATCCAAATGTTCCACAGCAGATGTTAGAGGCATTTCAGGGTGCAGAAGGTGTTTTGGCAGAGCGTCTGTTAATTGCACTTCAGCAAGGTTTAAGCGCAGGCGGAGAGGCAGGTCCGGTACATTCTGCGGGCATAATGGTCGTGGATAAACTGCAATGGCCAATTATCGACTTGCGTGTAGACTGGTCTGAAACGCCTATAGATGACTTATATCAACTTTGGAAAGTGTATGAGCCACAAGTCGAAGCGTATGTTATTCGCGCACTGAATCCAGCAGATTCACCGAGTTATGCTGTTCCAGGTGATGAATAATACATTGATAGTATTCACTCATAAGGTCTAAAACACGTGTTAAATCGTATTTCACTACGTCAAATGCAATATTTCGTTGCCACTGCTGAAAGTGGCAGCATTATTATTGCCTCTGAAAAAATTCATGTTTCTTCACCATCAATTTCAGCAGCGATTGCCCACATCGAATCGGAACTTCAGGTTCAACTGTTTATTCGCCAGCATGCTAAAGGACTAATTTTGACCGATATTGGTCAAAAGGTAATGCAGGAATGCAATTTAATTCTAAGTCAGGCGGGTAATCTTTACTCATTGGTCGCGGATTTTTCTGGTTCAGTACGTGGACCTTTGAAATTAGGCTGTTTTACTGCATTTGCACCGATGATTCATGCCGAAGTCATTCAGGGTTTTTGTAATTTGTATAAAAATGTCACGCTGAATGTCGTTGAAGATGATCAACAGGTTTTGATCAACAGTTTAATCCGTAATGAATTGGATGTGGCACTGACCTATGATTTAAATCTGGATGATGATTTAATCAACTTCGAATCATTGGCGAGTTTACCGCCACATGTACTAGTGAGTGAATCTCATCCTTTGGCCTTACATAGCGCTGTGACCTTAGAGGAATTGACAGAATTGCCAATGGTACTTCTGGATATGCCTTATAGTAATGATTATTTCATTTCTCTATTTAGAAAATATAAATTAAGCCCGAAAGTTGCGCATTCTTCCCGACATGTCGATGTGGTTCGCTCCATGGTAGCCAATAATTTAGGCTATACCATTTTAAATGTAAGACCAAAAAATAATTATTCCTTAGATGGCAAGCGGCTGGTCAGACTGCGTATCGCAGGTTCACACCGTCCTATGCATATTGGCTTGGCCACTGCCAAAAATGTCACGCTTAATACCGTAGCACAAGCATTTATCAGCCGTTGCCGAGCTTTTATTTCTAATCATTATATTTCTGGCATGACTGATGCTCATTCTTTTGATCCTCATATCAAATCCAATACCCTTGATTTACTGGAAGGTGATTAGATGAATAAACACATTAAAAGTTTAGCATTGTTACAACGTTTGATTGCCTTTGATACCACCTCCTATAAAAGTAATATTGAACTGATTAACCAGATCCAACAGCTTCTTGAACAATATCAGATTGATGTCCAGCTCAATTTTAATCAGGACAAGACTAAAGCGAATCTATTCGCCAGTACCGGGCCAGTTGGTGAGGCAGGTATTTTACTGTCGGGGCATTCTGATGTTGTGCCTGTGGCTGGTCAGCAATGGGATACCCCTGCTTTTAGTGCGGTGATCAAGCAGGATCGTGTTTATGGTCGTGGAACTGCCGATATGAAAGGTTTTTTGGCCTGCGCTATCCATGCAATGCTCGATGCTTCTCAGTGTCAACTCAAAAGACCATTACAACTCTGTATTTCTTATGACGAGGAAATTGGCTGTATTGGGGTACGAGGAATTTTGCAGCATTTATCTGAAACCCTAAAACCACCTCTGGTGTGTGTGATTGGTGAACCCACTATGATGCAAATGGCACTGGCACATAAAGGTAAAACAGTCTATCAGGCGCGTTGTTGCGGTGAAGAAGGGCACTCTGCCTTGGCACCACGCTTTGTCAATGCCATCCATGTAGCTGGACAGCTGATTCAGTCCTTACAGCAAACCCAGCAATATATCGCATTACAAGGTCAGCAAGATCATGGCTACGATATCCCTTATAGTACCATTCATGTGGGTAAAATTTCAGGTGGAATGGCTTTAAATATTGTTCCAAATCAATGTATTGTAGATTATGAAATTCGAAATTTGGCACAAGATAGTAGTGCCGAGATTCAGCATTTGATCTTTGATCAAATTAGCGAAGACTATCAATCACATATTGAAATTAATCAAGTCAATGAATATCCAGGACTGAAAACCTCTCCAACTGTACAGGCAGTTGAGTTTATTCAGCAATTACTGCCATCTGAGACCACACAGGCCAATATTTCCTTTGGGACTGAAGGTGGACTTTTTCAAAATGCCATGAATTGTCCAGTGATTGTCTGTGGACCAGGCGATATAGCGGTTGCTCACAAACCGAATGAATATGTGTCGCTGGATCAACTGCAACAATGCGAGATCTTTTTGGAAAAACTGGTCGCTACCATTACTGCCTAAATGATCATTTTAGGATGATCCTATTTGGCCAGATAACTTTTTTGAATTCGATGTTGATGCATCGGGTTCAGCTTTTTTATTGCAACAGATTTAGATCGTTTTTTATATTTTATTATAAAAAATAATTGCTTATATTAAAAAATTCATCGCTTTTAATTTTTAAGAGAATTAATTCATTTTTTCAAAATTACTTATTGGACAGATTTCCGTTATAACAAAAACATTAAATTAGGGCTTTAGCATAGGGGTACCATATGCAGTTTGATTGGACATATACCTTCGGGTTACTGTTGAACAAAAATTTTTGGATGGCAACGTGGACCGTTATTGAGCTCAGTATATTGGTCTGGCTGCTTGGGATTTTCTTAGGTTTTGTATTGGCTTTTGCTAAGCAATCCAGATTCAAACCCCTCTCATGGCTAAGTGCTACCTATATCTGGTTTTTTAGAAGTTTGCCTTTGTTGGTCTTGCTGGTTTTTGTGTATAACTTGCCTCAAATTTTTCCAGCTTCAAGTGTCATTTTGGCTTCGCCCTTTTTGGCTGGTTTAATTGCAATGACCTTAAGTGAGGCGGCATATATTGCAGAAATCCATCGCGGTGGTCTGAGTTCGATTACCAAAGGCCAGATTGAAGCAGGTAAAGCATTGGGAATAAAATATCTGGGCATTCAGCGTTTAATTGTGATCCCTCAAGCATTTCGCGTGGCACTTCCTTCTTTAGCCAATGAATACGTATCGATTGTTAAATTGACTTCATTGGTGTCAGTGATTTCATTGACAGAGATTTTATTGGTTGGACAGCGTCTATATACGCAAAATTTTCTGGTACTTGAAACCATGTTGGCGGTTGCTTTTTACTACGTTTTAATTGTGACGGTATTTGGCTGGCTAATTCAATGGTTCGAACAAAAAATAGATGTCACCAATCGAAAGCCAGGTTTGTTAAATGAACTTGATCCTTTAAATAAGCTGCCGAATATTTCCAATGCATCAATTAGTGTTCGTAAAATCATCGTACCTGAACGTCAGGGTGAGTTTGCACTCGAAGCAATCAATATACATAAAGCATATGGCGATCATGAAGTACTCAAAGGGATTGATCTTAAAGTACGCTGGGGAGAAGTGATCTCGATTATTGGCCCGTCGGGGTCAGGTAAGACGACCTTTATTCGTACCCTGAATGGTCTGGAATCTCTAAATCGTGGAACGATTAATTTACTCGGTCAATCGTTTCTTAAAGATGATGTACTCACTGAAGATTCACCTGAATATAAAAAACAGATTGTGCGTGTCGGAATGGTGTTTCAAAGTTTTAACTTATTTCCCCATAAGACCATTTTAGAGAATGTCATGCTTGCCCCGAACTATCACAAAATGGGCAGTACCTTAGAAAATAAAGTGACGGCTTTGGCAATGCTAGATAAGGTGGGAATGAAACAACACGCTTATAAATATCCTCATCAACTTTCTGGAGGACAACAGCAACGTGTTGCGATCGCACGTGCATTGGCGATGAAACCTTCGATTATTTTATTTGATGAGCCTACTTCTGCGCTAGATCCTGAGTTGGTCAACGAAGTGTTAAAAGTGATTGAGGAACTAGCCGAAGAGGGCTTGACCATGATCATTGTGACACACGAAATGAGTTTTGCTTTTAAAGTTTCAGATCGTGTCATGTTTATGGAAAATGGTCATGTCGTGGCTGAGGATACTCCAGAAGCCTTATTAAATTCATCAAATGAACGTTTAAAGCAGTTTATGCGCAAGGCATAAACATTGATAGATTTTTTATCAAATGCGATTTTATTTTGAGATCAAAGCCATTTATAAAAAATGGCTTTTTTTTTATTTCTTAGATTAGCGTTTAAAGTTTAACAGCATGTTGTTGTCATAATACCTGACTCGGACTTTTTTGGGCAGAGTTTGATCCATGACCTAAAAGATGAGGGGCATTAATCCATAAAACTCGGATCTTCTTTCATTAAAATAATTTTCATTTCTTCAAAATGTGCCAAAGAATAGTCATCAATTTTTTCCCAATCTTTTGCTGTTTTTTCAGCAACATCATCATCTAGAACACTGAGCTCTTGTCCTGTTGCATAAGCGTTAACCAAAAGTTGACTGGCACGCTCTATGGTGTACATATCATCAAAAGCAATGCCGATCTTATGCGAACTGACAATTACGCCATGATTTCCCATCAGTAAACGATTTTTGTCTTGAAGGAGTTGAGTCAAACGTTGACCTTCGGCGCGCTGGTCAGCCATACCTGAATAGTTAAAATCATAGGCAACACGCTTGAAATAACGCGCACTATTTTGATCTATGGGTAAAATGGTGGGATTCTTTAAACATGAAAGTGTGGTGGTGTAAATAGGGTGTAAATGCATCACCACCCGAATGTCTGGACGCATGCTATGAATTTGACCGTGAATCGTCCATGCTGTTGAATCAATTTCACCCCGATTAAAACTTTGTGGATCATCTGCATCCACTAAAACCAGATCACTGGCTTTAATGCGAGAAAAATGCATCCATTTCGGATTGAGGAGAAATTTCTTTCCATCCTCTGAAACTGCAGCGCTAAAGTGATTGGCAACACCTTCATGTAAGCCCAGTTTTGCACATGCTCGAAAGGCTGCTGCTAAGTCGATTCGGATTTTTTGTTCATTTAACATTGGTACATCTCGAGATTAATTTAAGTGAAAGTCTATGACTTTTTACTTGAACTTTTGCATCGCTTTTTTTGGAGTAATGACTAGGAATTTCAAAATTACTTTCTGAGAAAATCTCACGTATAACTAATCATAAGAAAATTTAACCAGTCAGAATTGGAGTGAATCATGACATTAAAATCAACAGTTAGAAAAATGATGCTGGGTGCTTGTGTTATATCAAGTCTAACGGCTTGTAGCAAAAGTGAGAATTCTACGGCCACTGCGTCCGATAGTGAGTCGGTACATCCTGCTACGAAAACTTATCAGATTGGCAGTGATATGACTTTTCCACCTTTTGAATCGATGGACAATGACAAACCAGTTGGATTTGATATTGATGTTGCCCGTAAAATTTTTGAAAAATCTGGCGATCAGGTGAATTTTGTCGATACTCGGTTTTCAAATTTAATTTCAGGTTTGGATGCGAAAAAGTTTGATTTGGTGTTTTCAGGACTGTACATCACACCTGAACGTCTAAAAAAAGTCGATATGGTGCCTTACTACATGACACGGGAAGCATTGATTTCTATCGCAGATGCAACTTATCAGCCGAAAGTACGTGATGAACTATGTGGTAAAACCATTGGTTCACAAAAAGGGACTTTGTTTCCTGAACAGTTACACCAAATTTCTCAGGAGAACTGTGTTTCGAAAGGAAAACCTGCGATTGTGGTTCGAGAGTTTGAAACCTCTCCACAGGCTGTTCAAGCCTTATTAGCCAAGGCAGTTGATGCTCATTATGATGATTTAAGTGTTGCAAAAAGTACCGTAGAAAAACTCAAAGGACGTGTGGTTATCAGCTCCACCGATAGTTTCTTCCCGATTCTAGGCGGTATTGCAGTCCGTAAAGGCGATAAAGAGACCTATGACAAACTGCAACATGGTTTGGATGAGATGAAAAAGTCTGGTGAATATACTGCATTGATTGAAAAATATAATTTGCAACCTCTCACTGATGCGGATATCGAAAAATATATGCCGAAGTAAGTCAATCAAGAGCGTAATTTGAAGAATGAGGGATTTGATATGTTCAAGACCGAACAAGAAATGTTTTCACAAGATGGTGTCACCGTAATTCGTGGGTTATTTAAAGACTGGGTCGAGCTTTTACGCCAAGGGGTTGAAATCAATGAGCAACAACCTGGTCCAAGCTTTCGTGATTATACGCCTGATCAGCCACAGAATCGTTTTTGGGCAGACTATTGCAACTGGCAACGGATTCAGCCTTTTTACGATTTTGTCTATCAGAGCCCAGCAGGACAAATTGCAAAAAACCTTATGCAATCCAGAGATGTGCGCCTATTTCATGAGCACGTATTGGTGAAGGGTCGAAATTCATCAAAAATTACGCCTTGGCATCATGATGCACCTTACTATCCTGTTAGCGCTAAACAAACTTTGAGTATGTGGATTCCTCTTGATCCTATTTCCCGTGAGTCCAGCATTGAATTTGTTGCTGGATCGCACCGTTGGAATAAGCATTTTAAAGCGCAAAGTTTTAATGGACAATATTACGAGCATCAAGGGATGCAGGAAGAACCCTTACCTGATATTGAAGGGCAACGTGAGCAGTACAACATTTTAGGCTGGGAGCTTGAACCCGGTGATGCGATTGCATTTGATTATCTCACTATTCATGGAGCACCTGGTAATTTATCAAATGAACATATGAGACGTGCTGTATCTTTTCGCTGGTTAGGTGATGACGCTGTTTATGTGAATCGTGGTGGTAAAACGTCACCCGATTATCCTCATTTAAATGCATTGTTAAAAACAGGCGATCCATTGCCACAGGATGAATTTCCGTTTATTCCTACATTTTAATAAAGGCTCAATTTTTTAAGCACTTAAAAACCAATTTCAAGGCATTTCTGAGATTGGTTTTTAATTTTTTTTGAGAGTGATCACCTCAAAATGGCTTCATGCTTTTAAACCTTATCTTATGTAAAAAATAATAAAGATCTGATTTTTATTTTAATGGAAAATTTAAAATATCTTAGATCAAGATCATTCAGGTTAATTCGTTTTTTTTGATTCAAGCATTCTGCTTATATGATTTTCGTTTTGTATAAGGCCTGATTATATTGGATTCATAAGAGTGAGCTTCTTAAGTTCAATCGAGGTATTTGATTGAAGAGTGAAGTTACAATCAAAATTGATACAAGATAGTTAAAGATCTATCTTGTAAAGGAATACAAAGATGAAATTAGATCATATTCAAGTGGATACTCTGGTTGTTGGTGCAGGTCAAGCAGGCATAGCCATGAGTGAGCATTTAACGACAGTGGGTATTTCCCATATTGTTATTGAAAAAAATCGCATTGCAGAAGCATGGCGGAGCAGACGTTGGGATTCTTTGGTTGCAAATGGTCCTTGCTGGCATGATCGTTTTCCAAATATGCAATTTGATGCAGATCAAGACAGCTTTATTCATCATGATCAAGTTGCAGAATATTTTGAAAATTATGCAAATCGATTTAATGCACCTGTTGAAACAGGAGTAGAAGTTTTAAAAGCCTACAAGAATAAAAATAAAAAGGGTTTCACTGTAGAGACGACTGAAGGAATCATTCAAACACAACGAATCGTGGTGGCAACTGGTGCATTTCAAAAAGCCATCATTCCCTCCATTGCTCCTCAGCAGCCGGATTTTTATCAAATTCATTCTGATCAATATCGTAATCCACAGGATTTACCAGAAGGGAATGTTCTGGTGATTGGTTCTGGTTCTTCTGGTGTACAAATTGCAGATGAAATCAATCGCTCAGGGCGAAAAGTTTATTTATCAGTTGGGCCACATGAGCGTCCGCCACGAAAATATCGTAATCGTGATAACGTTTGGTGGTTAGGTGTTTTAGGTGGTTGGGACTATATGAAATCCGATAATAGCCCACTTAAAGGTTTGGCGGTAAGCGGTGCAAGAGGTGGGGTCAGCATTGATTTTCGTAATTTGGCCCATGAAGGGATTACTTTACTGGGAATGACCAAATCTTTTGAAGGAAATAAAATTTATTTCCAAGATGATTTACAGAAAAATTTAAAAGATGGAGATCAAAGCTTAGTTGAGTTTTTAGATAGTGCCGATGAATATGTACGTCAAAATGAACTCAATTTACCTTTGGATCCTAAAGCTCGTGAGATCACCCCAGACCCATTATGTGTTACTGATCCTATTTTGGAACTTGACCTAAAACAAGCCAATATTACCACTGTGATTTGGGCGTCTGGTTTTGGGTTTGATTATGGCTGGTTAGAGGTTAATGCGTTTAATGAGCAGGGCCGTCCTGTTCATAAACAGGGTATTTCCAATGAACGTGGCGTTTATTTTCTAGGCTTGCCTTATCTTACAGGTCGGGGCTCAAGCTTTATTTGGGGAGTATGGCATGATGCAAAGCAGATTGCTGATCATATCCAGATTCAACGATCCTATTTTGATTATCAAACAAGTCAAGATTCACTTGACCATACGGCTTAACAATACTGGCTAGATATATTTTTTTCTAATTCGGTAAACTCCTTACCTATCGAACTATTCTTATATCTAGCCTAGTATGATTCAAGTTTTTGCTTACTCTCACTCTGATAAATCAAGTATCTATGCATTAGAGTAGGGTATATAGCAATCTAAAGTTGGTTAGACGCAAGGATAAATGTCTTGCAGTCAATTTATCTGCTAGTAGCTACTATAGTAGTATGGCGTATTTGGGTTTTAACCCAAATACCGTAATGATAATCCGACTTTTCGCAAAGACGTCTTGCTAAAGTTTGACCGTTGTTAGTTATTCATTTCTTTCTAGCGCATTCGATCTTTGTCTTTAATGATGAGGTTATATCATTGGCAACGATCAGCCGTGTACGGTGTAAAATAGTTTAGCACGACTTTTTTGATGGCTAATCGTAATATCAAATCATGTTTGTGTTCTGAAAATAGTCGGATTGTGGTGCTTCTAATCTACAAAGTTTAATGAGGCTTTGAACAAAGCCTGTAATCATACGCAAAGACAGTTGAAATAAGGAATTAATCATCAAACAACATCGGATTGCTGTATTCGCATAGTTTTGATGTGTCCTTATTGATGTGTTGATTGTGCATACTGCTGAGAGTTGGAATCAAGCTAAAGGATTATTTCCACGATTGGTTAAAGCTTAATAGTGACGTGACTAATTCATTATGGGATAAATTTTGAGATACAAGCTTATTACATTTGGAAACTATGTTGCTAGATAAGCTTTTAAAGGGGGATAGCAAAGCATAATGCTATAATTTGACATATTCAGGTGATCATTAGATCTTCTTGCGTCAGTAGATTTGTGATGATTTTCAGTCTAACCAAAGCTTTCAAAATCAGTCTTGAGATCTGCTCAAGTTTTAACTTTTGCAAGAAATCTAATAAAATAAGCCAATTTTCAAAATATGAAATATTGGCTTAAGAGACATCAGAATATTTGGTTTTTAGTGAGTATTTAGAAGCGATAAGCCGCTGTCAGTTTAAGTAAGTGTTGTGTCTTATCGCCAATATTGCCTTGCGCAAGAGAGTATTCATTGCCGCCGATCAACAGGTCGTTTTTACCCATAATATATTCAGCAGTAAAGCCTAAGCTTTTATGATCTAAAGAAACTCCGATAATATTACGAGTGGAGGTTTTGTAGCTGCCTTTTTTATCATAAGCACTATACATGGCATAAGGTGTAATTGTTCCGATTTTTCCAACATCCTTAAATGCATAGCTCATATCAACGGTATAAAAATCGCCTTCATTGGCTAAATAATTATAATAGTCAAAAGAGCCTGCTACTGACACATTTGGAAAGATTGGATCTTTATTATCAATTTTATGATGACCACCAGTAACGGTGACCTGAAAATTCTGATAGCCTAATTGACTGAATAATGCCCATGCTTGATGATCACCTGTTTCATTATTGGTTTTATTTTTAACATCGGCATACCAATATGAGCCGCCTAAAGAGGCAGTGAAATCTGGATCATTCAATTTGAATTTATGATTGACCCGTGCTGCCCACATATTTTTTTCTTGCAAGTAAGTTTGAATCTCACTGCTTGGATCAGGCTCAACAAAGTTGGAAGAATAACGTGCCGAATCTACACTTTTGCCATGATAGTTACCGCCGTCCGTTGGGAAAAACCCTAGATCAATATCAGTGTTTTTAAATAGGGTAGTATTGTAGTTAATCCCGACATTGTGAACATCTTCAAGACCGACTTGAGTGACGATACCGCCATAATTGTTACTTTCCCAGAAGCGTCCAGGACCGAATGGCATCGGCTGTAAACCCACTGTGATCTTATTGCTTGGATTAATTTTATAGCCGACATAACCATCAACAAGAGCAGAGAAATCACACAGTTTATCGAATTGATAGCAACGATATTCGATATGACCAAACATTAATGAGGATTGATAATCCAGATTAAATTTTGCAGCATCAAAAGTTAGTTTTTGATCGTTTTTAGACCAACCTTTGTCTTCATATTTGGCTCTTAAAAAGCCAGAAAGCTTAAGTTCACCTTCTTTTGAATCTGGATCTCCGATGCTAAGATCCGCAGTATGACCCATTTGGCAAAGTGCTAAAAAGCTTAAGGTGGTGATTGAAACTTTTAATTTACGATGCAGCATAACGATAAACCCCAAATGATAAAAAAATAATAATTGGTCCAATATCTGGGTCAGCAGTCAATTTTGATAAGAAATGACAGATCAATACGGGCTGATATCAGATCAATTTATTCATCAAATAGTTGATATTTAAAAATGGAACACATGGATTCATTTGCCTTAATGAAGATGAAAAAGCATATTGGGGTTACTCTATAGCTTGACCAGTTTCTCTACACGACTATATGATGCGTGGAGCCAGTGTGAGCAAAAATTAACCACTTTGAGCCATGTATTGTTGTAAATAATCAACTAAACTCATGTTAGAACTTATACCCAATATTTTTTTTAAATGAAATTTTGAAATTTTGAATTAAGATTCGGTAAATACGAATCAAAAAAAAGTAAAAATAAAGGATGATGTTTGCGGAACTCTATTCACGTTCCAAAGTAGCTTCAATATTTTCTTCAGAGGGCATGCAAATGAATCAAAAACTCACGATAAAATCGGTTGAGTGGCAGGCAAGATGTCAATTGGCAGCACTTTATCGTTTAATTGCCTATTATAAAATGACGGACTTAATTGATACACATATTAGTTTACGTGTGCCTGATGAGCCGAATCATTTTTTGATTAATCGTTATGGAGTTGTATTCGATCGGATGTGTGCATCTGATCTGGTTAAGATTGATCATGAGGGAAATATTATCGAAGATTATGATCAAGGAAAAAAAGTCAATTTGGCAGGATTCATCATTCACTCGGCCATTCATCAGGCAAAACCACATTTAAATTGTGTGATTCATACTCATACGGCAGATGGTGTAGCTGTATCTGCGCAGCAGGATGGGTTATTACCGATTTCTCAACACGCATTAAAATTCTATCGCCGTTTGGCTTACCATACTTATGAAGGGATTGCTTTATCACTTGAAGAACGAGAACGATTAGTTAGCGATCTTGGCAATCATAAAGCCATGATATTAAGAAATCATGGTTTGTTGGCAGCGGGGGAGTCTGTAGCACATGCCTTTCATGAAATTTATTTTCTGGAACGTGCCTGTCAGATTCAAGTGAAAGCATTATCAGGACAAACATTAATTTATCCTGATGAAGCCTTATGTGAATATACCGCAACTCAATTTGAACAGGATGATGCTGAAGGGATTATTTGGGATGCATGGCATGCTGCTTTATCCTTAATTGAGCAAGATAAAGCAGACTTTTGCAGTTAAAACTCAAATATATTTTGACATAATCGTGCGAAATTTTTGAATGATCGGATCTTTGCTACGCCCGCGTCGCATGATTAATGAAAATGGAGCGCGATAACCAAAGGTCGATGGAAGTAAAACTTTTAGGCGTTTTTGATCGACCCAAGATTGGGCAAAATGTTCAGGCAAATAACCGAGATACTGACCCGATAAAATCAGAATTAATTGAGCTTCCATTGACTCTACAGACGCAGATGAATTGTTAAATCCATGTTTAGCCAGTTCACTGTGGCTCCAATAGCCGCGTCGAACCATTTTTTCTTGTGTAATCATTTTTTCAGTCAGATGGCGTTGTTGAAATAATTGATGTTTGTCACTGCAAAACAACCAGTGTTGTTCTTTATGTAAAGGATGATAGGTAATACCATTCATTTTGATAAAGAATGCACCCACGGCCAAATCGTAGCGATTTTCTAATACGCCCATTTGCAATTCATAAGGACTTTGTATCTGAAGTTGTATGTAGATATATGGATTTTCCTGAGAAAATTGCCCAATAATTTGATCAATTGGGAACAGTTTCTCGGTCACAATTGAATCTAAAATGCCAATTTTTAATATCCCGTTTAACTCACCTTTGACTTGATTGCTATAGAGTGCGAATTTATCGATTTCCTGAAAAAGTTTTACAGTTTCCTGATAGTAAAGTTCACCCTTATAGGTCAGAGAGAAGCCACCTCGACCTCGTTCGCATAATTTCATCCCTACATTGGCTTCCAACTGACTCATATAGGTACTAATAGCCGAAGTCGATAAATTAAGTTCCTGCTGAGAGTTCGCAAATCCCTGATACTTCACTACGGTTTCAAAGATACGCAGAAGTTTGAGATCTGGAAGATGCTGAATATCCATAATCTAATGATCATTGAAATGATTATTCCAAAGTAATTATTTAGTTCAGGAATGTCAAAAGTAAATCTAAAAAAGAGAGCACTTGTTTGGAACTGTTGATGTGCTTATGTCAATAGCAGGAGGATCACTGCTAAAAAAATGCATAATAATGATTATTTTAATTTCAAATACTTTTCTAACTCAGAATAAAAAATAATCTGCAATATCTGTGAGTGAAAAAGGCATCAGTTTAATTAGCCAACTTAAATCAGGCATTAGCTGAGCTAAGTTTGAGTTATAAATGGATGGATAGAAGAAGGAACAGCATGGTCTAGGTGATCGTTGCCTGATTTAGTTTAGAAAATTCAAAACTAATTATTTAGAAATTGCTATTTAATTGCTGATCACTTTGGGTGATAACATCAATAAAACAGCTAGATATAGATTTAAAAATGACTAAGCATCTATCTCAATCCAGTCAAATAAGTCAAACGCATCCTAGACAAAATACCATATCTCAGCATAGCGCGATGCAACTGAAAACCTTCCGTACTTTATGGGGCGTGAATACTTCTTGGGAGCAAACACTTTGTGAATTAATCAGTGCAGGTTGCTGTGGTATCGAGGCACGAGTGCCGCTAACTAGTATGGAGCAGCAAACTTTAGCCGCACGTCTTAAGGCGGCGGGATTAGATTATATTGCAATTATATTTAGTGGAGGGGATGTCATCCCAGCCCAACATGAAAGCCCTGAACAGCATCTTGAACGTTTAAAACAGCGTTTTGATACAGCGAAAACCTTACAACCATTATTCGTGAATTTACTTGCAGGGAATGATCGTTGGCCTTTAGCACAACAAGTTGATTTTTTGGGTAAAGCCCATGAGTTGGCACAGCATTTTGAGTTGAATTGTAGTTTTGAAACGCATCGAGCTACTTCCCTTTATAGCCCATGGTTGACATTGGAAATTATTCAACAACTGCCACAGTTGCAATTTACGGCTGATATTAGCCACTGGATTGTAGTCAGTGAACGTTTACTCAATGATCCATGTGATGATTTTACAGCCTTTATTGATCGCGTACATCATGTTCAAGCCCGGGTTGGATATGATCAAGGACCGCAGGTTCCTCATCCTGCGGCTCCTGAATATCAGGATGCATTGAAGTTTCAGCAAGATTTTTGGCAAAAAATCTGGCAATCACAATATCGTCGTGGCTATCGGCAAACTACATTGACGCCTGAGTTTGGCGCTGATGGTTATCTACATCATTTACCTTTTACCAATGTCCCAGTGGCTGATTTATGGTCACTAAATGCATGGATGGTTCAGCAGGAACAACAGCATTTTAATGAATTTTTATCTTTAATTGAAAAGGAGGCAGGATAAATGACCCAGATTAAAGGTGCTTTTACGGAGCTCCCAGTCATTGATATACAGGACTTGAGTAGCGATGATTTAGTAAAGCGTCAGGCTGTTGCGGATGCAATTGGGCAAGCATCGCGAGACGTTGGTTTCTTTTATGTCACTGGTCATGGTATTGCACCAGAGTTAATTGCAGGAGTTCGCGCCGCAGCAAAAAACTTTTTCGCCTTACCTATGCAGGAAAAAATGAATTACTACATTGGCCAATCTAAAAGCCATAAAGGTTATGTTCCTGAAGGCGAGGAAATTTATGGTTCTGGCAAACCTGATCTTAAAGAAGCTTTTGATATCGGCTTTCAGGCAGCGGAGAATCATCCTTTTGTGTTGGCTAAAACTCCGCTGATTGGTTCAAATGAATGGCCAGAGCTTGCAGAATTCAAGTCACAGGTGCTGGATTATTATCAGGCTGTTTTCGCGCTGGGGCATCGTTTATTTGATGCTTTTGCACTCGCACTTGGTTTGCCAGAAGGTTACTTCAAATCCATGGTGACTTGCCCACCATCAAAGCTACGTTTGATTCATTATCCTTTTGATGCCACGGCAGAGGATAAGCCTGGGATTGGTGCACATACTGATTATGAATGCTTCACACTATTGCTTGCAGATCAGCCTGGTCTGGAAGTGCTGAATGAAGATCGAGTCTGGATTGATGCACCACCAGCTAAAGATATCAAAGGTGAAGAAGCCTTTGTTATTAATATCGGTGACATGCTTGAAGTGTTGAGTGCTGGCACTTTTATTGCGACTGCACACCGTGTTCGCAAGGTACCCCAAGAGCGTTATTCTTTTCCGCTATTCTTTGCATGTGACTATCACACGCTGATTCGTCCATTACCGCATTTTTTAAACGCAGATGAAGCTGATCAATATAGAGAACTTAGTATTGGTGAACACATGTGGAGTCAGGCATTACAAACCTATCGTTATTTACGTGAAAAAGTCGCCAAAGGTGAGTTGCAACTTCCTGAACGGGCAAGGGCAACCAATACCTTTGGTCATTTGAAACAACAAGCCAAGCAAAAAACCACGATCAACTCATAAGGATGAATTTATGAAACAATCGCTTAAAAAAATTCCATATCATATGGCTTTATCTGTCGCCCTCGCTACATGTTTTTCATCAGTGACTCATGCAGCACCATTACTAACCAATGGCGTATTTAAAGTGGGTCTAGAGGCAACTTACCCCCCTTTTGAATCTTATGATAGTAAGAAAAATATCGTTGGCCTTGATCCGGATTTTGCTGCATTAATTGCCAAAGATTTAAATGCAAAACCTCAGCTTATAGATACGAAATTTACCAGTCTGATTTTAGGTTTGGGTAAAAAGTATGATGCTGTCATTTCAGGATTATATGTCACCCCAGAGCGTTTAAAACAGGCGGATGCAATTCCTTATGCCATGACAGGGGCTTCGATTATTGCACTTAAAAATAGTAGCACTTTACCTAAAACAGAAAATGATTTGTGTGGTGTAAAAGTGGGTTTACAGCAAGGCACAGCATGGGTATCCAGTCTGAAAAAACTTTCAGAATCTTATTGTGTCAAAAATGGAAAAGCTGCTATTCAGGTCATGGAGTTCCCCACAGCTTCTGAGGTATCTCAGGCATTAATGTCCAAAAATGTAAACGCACAATTGGAAATTGCGCCAGCGGCCAAAATTTTGGTTGAAAAAAGTCGTGGCAGACTAGTGATCAGCTCTTCTCGTCTGGTCTATCCATTACCACTTGGAATTTATGTGACCCAAGGCAACACTGCTCTGGTGACAGCGATCAAAGCATCACTCGCTAAAGCGAAAGCGAATGGTCAATATGACGTACTTATCAAAAAATATAATTTAGAACCTATTCATTAATTGATTGAGATTAGGAGCCAGTATGGAATTCGATTGGGGATATTTTTTCTCATTATTTGGTTTTGCTGATTTTTGGCGAGCCTGTGTGACTGTGATTGTAATCAGTTCATTATCTTGGTTTATTGGGATGATACTGGGATTTATTCTGGCATGTGCAAAGTTATCTGCGCCACG
This sequence comes from Acinetobacter ihumii, assembly GCF_900625095.1. GTDB lineage: Bacteria > Pseudomonadota > Gammaproteobacteria > Pseudomonadales > Moraxellaceae > Acinetobacter > Acinetobacter ihumii. The sequence goes on from NZ_LR130760.1 coordinate 112,606, forward strand.
ATGGATAAAAATTCCCGTCGAACTCTATATCTGGTTTTTCCGTAGTATACCTTTAATGGTGTTATTGGTTTTTGTGTACAATTTACCACAAATGTTTCCAGTTACTCAGCCTCTACTGGGGGTGCCATTTATTGCCGGTTTAATCTCGATGACCGTGACTGAAGCTGCCTATATGGCAGAAATTCATCGAGGTGGTTTGTTGTCTGTGAGCAAAGGACAAAATGAAGCTGGGCATGCTTTAAGTTTTAGTTTTTTCGGCATTCAACGTTTGATCGTCATTCCACAGGCTTTTCGAATCGCACTACCTACTTTAATTAATGAATTTATTACTGTCATTAAACTCAGTTCAATCTTGTCCGTAATTTCATTGCCTGAATTATTACTGACAGGGCAGCGTTTATATGCAGATAATTTTCTTGTTATGGAAACATTACTTGCTGTTGCCGTGTACTACGTCATGATTGTGACTTTATTTACATGGTTATTTAAATGGCTGGAAAACTTACTGAATTTGCAACGACGTACACCGCAAACACTGGACGAGCACCAATGCAATACATTAAGGCAGCATTTACATGTGCCTGTCGCTGTAACTCAAACACAAGCAGTGGCTTCAGGTCGTCCTGCTGCATTGGATTTGCGTGATATTCATAAATCATGGGGGCAACATCATGTGTTAAAGGGGGTGAACCTTAAAGTAGAAAATGGAGAAGTGTTAAGTATTATTGGTCCATCTGGATCAGGTAAGACGACACTGATCAGAACAATTAATGCACTTGAAAGCATTGATCATGGTGAGATCATTCTCTATGGAGATGACTATCTCAAAGGCGATGCGGTCATGGATAAAGCCAAGATGCGTGCTGGAGTTCGTCGTATTGGGATGGTGTTTCAGGGATTTAATTTATTCCCACACCGTACTGTTTTAGATAATGTCATGCTTGCACCTTTATATCATAAGTTATTCGATCGCGAGGTGGCAAAAGAGCAGGCACTTTATTTACTAGATCGAGTGGGCTTACTTGCACATATTCATAAATATCCGCATCAGCTTTCTGGTGGTCAGCAACAACGTGTTGCGATAGCAAGAGCACTGGCACTCAAGCCTGATATCATGCTTTTCGATGAGCCAACCTCTGCGCTTGACCCTGAATTGGTAGGTGAGGTTTTAAAAGTGATCCAGTCACTTGCCCATGAAGGAATGACGATGTTGATCGTGACCCATGAGATGGAGTTTGCCCTGTCGATTTCTGATCGAGTGATCATGATGGAGCATGGCGTGGTTCAATGTGATGCTTCGCCCGAAAAGATTCGCCATGATGATTCATCTGTTGCATTGAGTCGGGTACGTGAATTTATGCAGGTTAAATTCTCACCTTAAAAGTCCGACAATTCAAAGAGAAACTGATGTTGTAAATGCCATGCCAAATACTCAAATCAAAATGATAAGAACGAGATCATAAAATTAACATTATCTTTATTAAAGCCTATCAGTTCAAGATAGGTTTTTTTTATTCCATAGGATAATGACAAATCAGCATCTAATTGAATTTAATCATTTTATTTTTCCGTATTTCCTCTATATTTTATAAGTCTTGTAAAATGCTATTGATGGCTGATCAATCTCTAGCATGATCTGACCTCTAATTTATCAATCGCGACTGTTTAGGGCATATGGCCCTTGCATTAGTTTATAAAAATCAAAACTAATTATTTAATAAATGCTATTTAAAGCAAGATGATTTTATTAGATAAATAATGAAAACAAACAGATATGGGTACATAAATGGCCAAACATTTACATCAACCTCTGGGTGGAAACGAAATGCCACGCTTTGGCGGTATTGCATCCATGATGCGTTTACCTGTGATTGAAACACCTGATGAATTGGCTAAATTGGATGCTGCTTTTGTAGGTATCCCTCTGGATATCGGAACTTCACTCCGATCTGGTACACGATTTGGACCGCGTCAGATTCGAGCAGAATCCGTCATGATCAGACCCTATAACATGGCTACAGGTGCGGCACCGTTTGATTGTATCAATGTGGCAGATATTGGTGATGTAGCGATTAATACCTTTAATTTACTACATGCAGTTGAGATTATCGAACAGGAATATGATCGCATTTTGTCATATGGAATCACACCTTTAACGCTAGGGGGTGATCACACTTTAACTTTACCTATTTTACGTGCACTCAAGAAAAAATATGGCAAAGTCGGTCTGGTTCATATTGATGCCCATGCTGATGTAAATGATCATATGTTTGGTGAAAAAATTGCACATGGCACGACTTTTCGACGTGCGGTTGAAGAAGATCTTCTAGACTGTGATCGTGTAGTTCAAATTGGTCTAAGGGCACAAGGATATAGCGCGGATGACTTTGATTGGAGTCGCCGTCAAGGATTTCGTGTTGTACAGGCAGAAGAATGTTGGCATCAATCGCTTGCACCACTCATGGCAGAGGTAAGAGAAAAAGTAGGCGGTGGACCTGTTTATTTATCTTTTGATATTGATGGGATTGATCCTGCTTGGGCACCAGGAACAGGTACGCCAGAAGTGGGTGGACTGACGACTATTCAAGCTTTAGAAATCATTCGGGGATGTCAAGGGCTCGATATTATAGGTGCTGATTTAGTCGAAGTATCACCTCCTTATGACACGACTGGAAATACTGCATTATTAGGGGCAAATCTGTTATTCGAGATGTTATGCATCCTTCCGAACGTTACTCAAAAATAGCTTATTACTTTGATACGTTGGGTAGGGGATCAAGGATTTTTTAACAATTGACAATGTACAACGATCAATTTATCGCAGAGAAAATTTGATTGTACTGAAGGTAAATTATCTAAGTGCTTAAAGAAAATATAAGTACTCGATCATTCTGATTTTGCAGTGAATCTGATTTTCTATGTATGTTTGATTTTAAAAATATGGAGAAACGACTGTGTTGAATCGTATATCTTTTAGACAAATGGAATATTTTGTGTCAACGGCCCAACACGGCAGTATCATTGTAGCTTCGGAGAAAATACATGTTTCTCCGCCTTCAATTTCGGCTGCGATTTCTCATATTGAATCAGAGTTAAAAGTGAAATTATTTATTCGCCAACATGCGCGTGGTTTATTGTTAACCCATATTGGTGAAAAAATTCTGAAAGAGTGTTTGTTTATTTTAGGTCAAACCTATTCACTTTATACATTGGCTTCTGAATATTTTGGTTCAACACAACGATCTTTGCATATTGGGTGTCATCATGTTTTAACACCATTAATTTATTCAGATATTGTGCATGAGTTTAAGTTGTTACATCAGGATGAAGAGATCTGTCTGATCGATGGTCACCATGATGAACTTATGAATGCGTTATTGTCGAATAAAGTCGACATGGTGATTACCAGCCATTTAGAGATTGATCATGATTTAATTTGTTTTGAGCCGATTGTAACTTTACCACCTCAGATATTGGTGAGTGAACATCATCCATTGGCGAAAATGAATACTGTGACCTTGCAAGAGTTAACCCAGTTTCCCATGATTTTACATGATTCACCTTATTATATGGATTATTGTACAGAATTATTCAAACAGCATAATCTGCTTCCAAACATTAAGGAAACTTATAAAAATTATGATTTGGTACGAACGATGGTGGCCAATGGATGGGGTTATAGTATGACCAATTTAAGGCATAAGTTAGAGCATACGCTAGATGGTAAGAAACTTGTACGTTTAGCGCTTGAGGGAGATCATGCGCCAGTGAGCATCGGCCTTGCTACACTTTCTGGCGTCAACACAAATGAAGCTATAGAAAACTTTAAACGGTTTTGTCATGATTTTATTTCTGATTATTACCATAAAAACCATTACGCTTCATGCAGTTTTAATTTAACGCCACCTATGCAGGAAAGCCGAGCTAAGGCACGTCTTAACTAGAAATTACGTATACGAAATATCAGATGACTCATATGTCATCGACAATCCGTATCAGTAGAATAGAGATAAATAATATGCAGCCTATCAGAATTACATGCACTGAAAAGCAGTATTTGGGTCATGAGCAGTTTAAATTTGATTTTCCTGTGGATTACACTGAATTTGAAAGACTTACTCAACAACAGTTTTATGATCAGGTCAAAGATCAACATGTTTTAATTGTGAATGATTTGCAAGTCGATCAACGAGTGATGGAAAATAATCCTGATCTGAAATTGATTGCATTGTGTTCAACGGGGTTTGATCATATTGATATTCAGCTCGCAAAGCAAAGAAATGTTAAGGTATGCAATATTAGAGAATACGCGGGTGATACTGTTGCAGAGCATGCTTTTTTACTGATGTTAAATCTCATTAAAAACTTCCAGTTTTATCAAAACTCAGTGATGTCAGGCGCATGGAGTGAAAGTCAGTGTTTTTGTTATCAGGATGACTTGAAACCAATTTATGATTTGAAAGGGAAGAATCTGGTTATAGTGGGGCGAGGAGAAATAGGACAATCCTTAGCAATTAAAGCACAAGCTTTTGGCATGCAAATATTTTTTGCTGAGCGCCCGAATCAGACAACCTGCCGTGAGGGATATATTCCATTTCACAAGGCACTCCATATTGCCGATGTATTATCACTGCATTGTGCTTTAAATGATGATAATCGGGGGGTAATTAATCGCGAAAATCTGAGTTTAATGAAACCTAATAGTTTTATTATTAATGTGAGCAGAGGCGCTTTAGTTAATGATCAAGATTTATTGCTGGCACTTCGTTCGGGACATATTGCGGGTTATGCTGCTGATGTGATTACTCCAGAGCCTCCATCTAAAGATCATCCTCTTTTAAACAGTGGATTATCTAATATCTTGCTTACTCCCCATATTGCTTGGGCAAGCGAAGAAGCAAAAAAGAGAATATTGAATATACTCATCCAAAATATTGAACTGAATTTGCAAGGATTTGATAGTAATAGAGTGATTTAGTTTTTAGATTTGAAAAATATATGGAATATGAGGTTTAATTTTTCTTGTGGATTCAATAATGAAGTGCAATCTATTTGTCAGTGGTTAAGAAAGTTAGAATGCATTACATTTAATTTGATTTTTTATAACTTTTAATGAGAAAGCACGCGCTGAAGTAATATACCCAACTTTCTCAAGATGAAAGATACTAAATTGGAGTTGCTCTGAATAGCAAAATGTCAAAAGTTAAAATCACTAGACAACTGAAGGGTTCCAAATCAGCCATTTCATATTAACTATGACTGAATCAAGGATTGTGCGGTTATAGAGCAAAGCAGGTTTAAGTATTATCGAGACAGCATTCTTATCGTGAGGCCTCGATTTTAACGACCTTTGGCTATTCCTATATTTGGTTATAACAGAGTATCTGCCATAACCATTTGTCAATGCATAAAATGACTCATGTTTATCACATGATATTTTATAAGGGCAAGGAGTGGAGTTAACAACTAAGAAATAAACATGTATTCCACTGATCCATCTCGATCAAACCAATGGGCAAGAAATAACAATACCAATTCGTCAATCTCTGTCAAAATCGTTATGATTTGAGCATGTCACATCAGAGCGAATTCAAGCCATCGAAGCTGCACTGCATTCGTCCGAGAAAGTGTTTAGGATGCTAAACACAGAGTGAAGTAATGGCTGCTTTTATACTGGTTCACTTGTTAATTGAATTCGCTTAACAAAAAAGCCCCAGTTTTTAAACTGAGGCTTTTAAAATTTTGGAGCGGGAAACGAGACTCGAACTCGCGACCCCAACCTTGGCAAGGTTGTGCTCTACCAACTGAGCTATTCCCGCAATGTGAGATGCATTATAGACAGTTTCATTTCACTGTCAATATGCATCTGTTTTAATTGTTGATTTAATCAGCACGTCGCCAAACCGTTCCTTGACGCGTATCTTCAAGCACAACACCTTTTTCCAATAAAGACTGACGAATGCTGTCAGCACCTGCAAAATCCTTTGCTTTTTTTGCATCAGCACGTTGTTGAATTAAACTTTCAATTTCTGCATCAGACAAAGACAGTGCTTCTTGTCCAATATCAGATTTTAAAAATTCATCGACATCATGCTGAACCAAACCTAGAATTGAAGTCAGATGACGCAAAGTTGCATAGTAAAGTGTCGCAGGCTCGGCTTGTTGCTCTTTCACTGCTCGATTCAGTTCACGATTTAGTTCAAAGAGTACAGCCATTGCTTCGGGGGTATTAAAGTCATCACGCATAGCAACGTTAAAACGTTCTACAAAGGCTTGATCTAATTGTTCAGCGCGAGTTTGACCATAGACTTGTTCATAGGCTTTAAAAGCATGATAAAAACGGGTCAATGCGGTTTTCGCTTCTTTTAAAGCAGTATCAGAAAAATTAACTGGACTGCGGTAGTGCGAAGATACAATAAAATAGCGAATCACTTCAGGGTGGAATTTTTCCATCACATCACGAATGGTAAAGAAATTCCCTAAAGATTTCGACATCTTTTCGCCATCGACATTGATAAAGCCAACATGCATCCAATAATTGACATACTGTTCGCCTGTTGCTGCTTCACTTTGTGCAATTTCATTTTCATGATGCGGAAATAACAAATCCGAACCACCGCCATGAATATCAAAATGATTACCCAAGCAGCAGGTCGACATTGCAGAACATTCAATGTGCCAACCTGGACGACCATTGCCCCACGGCGATTGCCATGACGGTTCATTGGTTTTGGCATGTTTCCAGAGCACGAAGTCAAACGGATGTTTTTTCTCAACTTCAACATCGACGCGTTCACTGGCACCTGCTTGCATATCATCTAGTTTACGCCCAGAAAGTCGACCGTATTTGGCAAATTTATTGACTTCGAAATATACATCGCCATTGGTCGCTGCGTAGGCCGTGCCGTTATCAACCAAAGTACCAATCATGTTTTGCATTTGATTGATGTATTCAGTCGCCTTAGGTGATTCATCGGGTTCTGCACAACCCAAACTCGCAGCATCCTCATTCATGGCAGTAATGAAGCGTGCGGTCAGTTCTTGAATGGTTTCGCCATTTTCATTGGCGCGAGTGATAATTTTATCGTCAATATCAGTAATATTACGGATATAACGAACTTTCCAGCCTTGGCTACGCAGGAAACGGATTATATAGTCAAAGGCGACCATGACTCGAGCATGTCCAATATGACAGTAGTCATACACCGTCATTCCGCAGACATAGATATCAATCTGACCGTCAACACGTGGGACAAATTCAACTTTTTTACGTTGCTCTGAGTTATATAAAACGAATGGTTGCATAAGGCTCTTAAAACGTTCACCAAAAATAGTGTTACATCATAACGTAAGCCACATATTTCACAAAGACTTATCCATGATTTTTATGGGTATAGGAAAACTTGTACATTTTAAAATGTGCCAAGAATGGAGATGTGTTAGAATAACGCAAATTTTTTAGTAAAAAGATTATAGTCATAGCGGCTATAGTGAATTGTTTGAGTTCATTATTTATGACCCATGCCATCGATTTTAAAAAAATTGCATTGGAAACCATTGCGATTGAACAACATGCCTTAGATGTATTAGCCAATCAAATTGATGATCATTTCAATCAGGCTTGCGAGATTATTTTGCAATGTCAGGGGCGCGTAGTGGTAACAGGTATGGGCAAGTCTGGGCATATCGGTCGCAAAATGGCAGCCACCTTTGCCTCTACAGGCACACCTTCTTTCTTTATGCATCCGGGTGAAGCAGGGCATGGCGATTTAGGCATGCTGGTTCGGGGTGATGTCCTCATTGCGATTTCCAATTCAGGAAAAAGCGATGAAATTATGATGTTGATGCCTTTAATCAAACATCTTGAAGTGCCATTAATTACCATCAGCCGTGATAACACCGGTCCAATGCCTAAAAATGCAGATGTGGCCTTAACATTGGGTGAATCTAATGAAGCTTGCCCTTTAGGTCTAGCACCCACCTCAAGTACAACAGCAACATTGGTATTGGGCGATGCCTTGGCTGTGGCTTTACTTGAGGCACGTGGTTTTACTGCTGATGACTTTGCGCGTTCCCATCCAGCTGGGGCTTTGGGTAAACGGTTACTCTTGCACGTTAAGCACCTTATGCATACAGGTGAAGAGCTTCCTAAAGTTTCGCCGAATACGCCGATGAATCAAGTGCTTTATGAAATTTCAAATAAACGTTTAGGTTTAACCACGATTGTTGATGAACAAGATCATTTATTAGGTATTTTTACTGATGGTGATTTACGACGCCTGATTGATAAACAACAAGGTTTTGATGTGAAATTACCAGTGTCTGCGGTCATGATTCAACACCCAGCAACAATTTCTCAAGAAGCCCGTGCAGTTGAAGCATTGAAACAACTCAATGCTAAACATATCAACCAGTTTGTGGTAGTAGACGATCAAAATAAAGTCATTGGCGTAATTAGTATGCATGATCTGATTCAGGCAGGAGTAAATTAATACATGGCTTCTTATGCATTACTTGAACAGGCACGTCATATACAGGCTTTGGTTCTGGATGTTGACGGCATCTTAAGCGACGGATTTGTGACGCTGACCAATAATGGCGATGAAATTAAATCTTTTGACATCCGTGATGGATTGGGGATGAAGCTGGTGCAACAGGCTGGCTTAAAAGTCATTATTATTACCGGGCGTAAAAGTCAAATCGTTGAAAAAAGAATGTCTGACTTGGGTGTTGATCTGGTCTTTCAAGGGCGAGAAGATAAAGGTGTGGCACTGCGTGAAGCATGCGCTCAATTTAATTTAACCCCGAATGACTGTTTATATATGGGCGATGACTGGCCTGATCTGTCTGCCTTTGCGATAGCAGGCATGAGTGTGACTGTGCCAAATGGACACGTAGAATTACGCCGTAGAGCGGATCTGGTTACTCAGGCGATGGGTGGTCGTGGAGCTGTGCGTGAAGTCTGTGATATGTTACTGAATGCAAAAGGAGTTTACGAAGAACTTCTTGTAAAATATCTTACAGTACCTCATTAATAGTTTAAGCCAGTGAAAAAGGTGATATTGCGTCGCTTATGGATACCAGAGTTTTATATATTGTCGCGATTCTCATCGCAGCCATAAGTGGTGGTTATTATTACTACAGTGGCAAAGCCAAGAGACTTGAGGCAGATGGCAGTCGTAATATGACTTATTCTGCTCAAGACATTCACTTGACACAAACCAATGATCATGGACATCTTTACATACGGGCTCAAGTTGATCGACTCGAGCAAAATATGCAAAAACAAACGTCACGATTAGAAAATTTGCACGCTGCAATGTATGAAAATGGTCAGGTGAATGCGACCTTCTTTTCAAAAGTTGCCAATGGCTATGATGACAACGAAAAAGTGATTCTTTCTGGAGATGTTGTGGCAACTAAACTGGCTGAACAAGGTGAGATTGTTTTTCGTACAGATGAGTTAACCACTTACCCATCCACAAAAATGATTGAAACCAGTCATCAGGTTGATGTGCAATCACCACAGGCTTCTTTTATCAGCAATGGTTTAAAAGCTAATCTGGAAAATGGACAATACGAGTTTTTTAATATTCGAGGAAAGTATGCACCAAACTCTTAATTCGATGTCTTGTTTGACTTTCCTAAAACAAATTTGCAGCTTGAGTGTGGTTGCGATGATCTCTGCGTCTGCTTTGGCACTTCCTTCAGACCGAAATCAACCCATTTCTCTGGTGGCTGATAAAGCAACCTACAATGATAAAACAGGAATCACCACTTATACGGGTAATGTCGTCATTGAGCAGGGCACGATGAAGCTTCAGGCAGATTCGATCGTCGCGCAGCTGAATGAAAAACGTAAAATACAAACTATTACCGCCAATGGACGACCATCGAAATTTCAGCAACAAATCAGTGCTGAAAAAGGAATTGCACGTGGTGAGGCGCAAAAGATTGTCTACAACGCAGATAGCGGGATTATCACCTTAAATGGAAATGCCTATTTATTTCAGGATGGTGCCAGCATTCGGGGTAATAGCCTGAAATATAGTATGAATAAGGGTGATATTGAAGCACAGGGCTCAAGTTCTAATCGTGTCCAACTGATTATTCCACCATCAAGTTCGAGAAGTTTTCCAGGAGCGCGTGATTAATGGAGCAGTCACTTCAAAAACCACAAACCCTTTGCATCAAACATCTAGCAAAAAATTATAATAAACGCTGGGTGGTGAAGGATGTATCTTTTCAAATGCAAAGTGGACAGATTGTGGGATTGCTTGGTCCAAATGGTGCAGGTAAAACCACAAGCTTTTATATGGTGGTGGGGTTGGTGCGTATGGATAAAGGAGAAATCCATTTAGATCAGCAGGATCTTTCTCATTTGGCCATGCATGAACGTGCCAGAAAAGGCATTGGCTATTTACCACAAGAAGCTTCTATTTTTAGAAAGCTTACCATTGCCGAAAATATTATGGCGATATTGGAAACACGTAAAGATTTAAATAAACAACAGCGTGAACAACGTCTTAGTGAATTACTGGCTGACTTTAAAATTGGTCATATTAAAGATTCTTTAGGAATGAGTGTTTCGGGTGGTGAGCGTCGTCGTGCGGAAATTGCGCGTGCTTTAGCAGCTGATCCTAAATTTATGTTGTTAGATGAACCATTCGCAGGGGTTGATCCCATTTCAGTGGGTGATATTAAAGAAATTATTCGCAATCTGAAAGAACGTGGAATTGGTGTTTTAATTACGGATCATAATGTACGTGAAACATTGGCCATTTGTGAACATGCTTATATTGTGAGTGAAGGTTCGGTGATTGCTGAAGGTTCTCCACAAGAGATTTTAGAAAATGAACAGGTCAGAAAAGTCTATCTTGGTGATGACTTTACGGTTTAATTATATTACTTGATAAAAGTAAATTCGTTAAGAATATCGAATTTACTTTTATCTGATATTGAAAATTTTTATCATAATTTTCTTCAATAATTTTTTAAAAATTAGATGAAATTTATAATAAAAATATGTAATATTTTTAATTATTTTTTCCTATTTAGCTAAATACTAAAAATTTATACTTTATTGTTCTATTGAGTTTTAATGGCTTGACTTGGGAATTGCTTAAATTGAAATAATTTAAGATCATAAAAATTTAAGACAAAAAAGCTTTCTATTTTATTTTAATAGTTTATTAATTTTTTAAATAAAAAATATATGTTCTTGTAAAATTTCCAAAATCATTTTGTTTGTATGATTAACTTTATATCAATTTTTTTTATATATAAGCAAAATATATCATTTTCCCTAATGCAAATTATTCATATATTTTTTATAAAAAGTGTGACATGTTTAACTTTTTAATGTAATTTATAAGAATTAATTTTTATACAAAATTTTACATTTATTGGGGGTTTTTATGGTTCGTAACTATTCTGTTGCTGTTTTAAGTCTCAGCCTAGCAGCATGTATGACATCACTCAGTCCTTACTCAAAGCCTTCGGATTTATTATTTCAGAAAAAAGATACAGTTAAGACTCAAGTCATACATGTGTCACGAGATAATAAGCTATGTGCCAATGATAATGAGAATAGACAGACTTGTCCGATTGGTTTTTTTGTGGATGATTTTAAAGCTGGAAATTTCTACATTAATAATCAGGCAGATTTTTATTTAAAGCCTGATAGTTATGTTATTAAAGTCAAAAGTTGTAAAACAAAATGCGAAACCTATCAATTGAAAATTAATCTACATGATCCTTATCAGAATAAGAATTTTAAAATCTCAATCGATAGCAATGACAAGCCTTTTATCACTCAAGTCAATACTAAAAAGTGAGTTGACTCTAAGAAATTTATTCTGACTGGCTAAGTAAGAGTGAAAAGAAACGAGATGTAATTTTTTAAAAAAAGATTATGTCTAATCAAATAGATGATAACCAATCTTTTTAATGATATTTGATGAAAAAGTTGGTGCTTGGCGGAATTTGATCTTTCTTGACAGGCTAATGCTCAAAGGATTGAGCATAACAATAGAAAGCAAATTACCAATTATGTATTAAGGGTTTAAATAATGGGGTCGCCCATTATATTTGGGTATACAGGTATGACTAAATTCATTGTTACAGAAAAGAAATCTTTAGAAAAAAATACGGTAGATAACTCGCAAATTATATTAAAAGCGGCTGCTATCGTTCAGGTCAACTTACATCGAAAAGATGTCGCTGAGTTTATTCAGAATGGCAATAATTTAATTTTAAAACTTCAGAACGGCGATATTATCACAATTGAAAATTTCTTCGTTCAATACGAAGATAAACTCGTTTCAGATTTAGTTTTTGAAGACAATGAGTGCGCTTTTTTATGGTTTGATTGGAATAATGGAGCACCACTATTTAAAGAAATTTCAGGTTTGGAAAGTCTTTTACCAATAGCAAGTGGGGCTAGTTCAGGTGCATTATGGCCTTGGGTTGCAGGTGGGGCTGCGATTGTTGGTGGTGTTGCATTGGCAGGTGGTGGAGGCAGTGGAGGTGGAAACTCCAATAATGCGACTCCGAATAATAAGGTCCCACAAGTTCTTGATATCGATAAAGAACAGCCTATCAGTGTTGTGGAAGACAAACCTAAAACTGGGACAATTGTAAATGTTACAGATCCAGACGGTGATGATCTTACCTATACAGTCAGCAGCAACCCAAGCCACGGTACCGTAACGATTGACCCGGCGACAGGTGCCTATACCTATACACCTGCTGCCAATTACAATGGCAACGATAGCTTTGTGGTGACGGTTGCTGATGGCAAAGGGGGCAGCACCACAGTGACTGTTCCAGTCACTGTGACTGCGGTGAATGATGCACCAGTGGCACAAGCGATCACAGCAACAGGAGCAGAAGACAGCATCATTGCGGTGAGCCTCAGTGGTACCGATGTGGATGGCACGGTAGTGAGCTTCAAGCTCAGCACACTTCCAGCCAATGGCAGCTTCTACAGCAATGCTGCTGGGACAGGCATTGCATTAACGACCACAGATGTGATCACAGCGAGCACAAACGGAGCGACGATCTACTTCAAACCGAATGCGGACTGGAATGGCAATACCAACTTCCAATACAGTGCAACCGACAACAATGGTTTAGTCTCAAGCAGCACTGCGACAGGCACCATTACTGTGACTGCGGTGAATGATGCGCCAACTGCAACAGCCAGTTCAATCAGCACCGATGAAGACACGCCGGTGAATGGCAGCGTAGTTGGACAAGATGTCGATGGGGACAGCTTAACTTATAGCGTAAGCGGTAATCCAAGCCACGGTACCGTGACGATTGATCCGGCGACCGGTGCCTATACCTATACACCTGCCGCCAATTACAACGGCAATGACAGCTTTGAAGTCAAAGTAGATGATGGCAAAGGTGGCAGCACCACAGTGACTGTTCCAATCACTGTGACTGCGGTGAATGATGCACCGACAGCGACAGCCAGCTCAATCAGCACCGATGAAGACACGCCAGTGAATGGCAATGTAGTTGGACAAGATGTAGATAACGACAGCTTAACTTATAGCGTAAGCGGTAATCCAAGCCACGGTACGGTGACGATTGACCCGACGACCGGTGCGTATACCTATACACCTGCTACCAATTACAACGGCAATGACAGCTTTGTGGTGACGGTTGCTGATGGCAAAGGGGGCAGCACCACAGTGACTGTTCCAGTGAGTGTTGCAGTCGTTAACAATGCGCCAACTGCAACAGCCAGTTCAATCAGCACCGATGAAGACACGCCGATAAATGGCAATGTAGTTGGACAAGATGTAGATAACGACAGCTTAACTTATACAGTCAACAGCAACCCAAGTCATGGTACGGTGACGATTGACCCGGCGACCGGTGCGTATACCTATACGCCAGATACCAATTACAATGGCAACGATAGTTTTGATGTTCAACTAGATGATGGTAAAGGTGGTATAACTATTGTCACCATTCCAGTCACGATAGTAGCAGTCAATGATGCCCCAGTACCACAAGCAATCACAGCAACAGGAGTAGAAGACAGCATCATTGCGGTGAGCCTCAGTGGTACCGATGTAGATGGCACTGTAGCGAGCTTCAAACTCAGCACACTGCCAGCCAATGGTAGCTTCTACAGCGACGCTGCTGGGACAGGCACTGCATTAACGACCACAGATGTGATCACAGCCAGCTCAAACGGAGCGACGATCTACTTCAAACCGAATGCGGACTGGAATGGCAATACCAACTTCCAATACAGCGCAACCGACAACAATGGTTTAGTCTCAAGCAGCACAGCCACAGGCACCATTACTGTGACTGCGGTGAATGATGCGCCAGTACCACAAGCGATCACAGCAACAGGAGCAGAAGACAGCATCATTGCGGTGAGCCTCAGTGGTACCGATGTAGATGGTACAGTCGCGAGCTTCAAACTCAGCACACTGCCAGCCAATGGTAACTTCTACAGCAACGCTGCTGGGACAGGCACTGCATTAACGACCACAGATGTGATCACAGCCAGCTCAAACGGAGCGACGATCTACTTCAAACCGAATGCAGACTGGAATGGCAATACCAACTTCCAATATTACCGAACACCGATTTCTTAAAAGGTTCGGTGGAGTTAAGCCCACGTGGTGAGATTATCATCAATGAGCGTAATGAAACCAATGTTGCAGGGGTATTTGCAGCGGGTGACTGTACCACTGTGCCGTATAAGCAAATCATCATCGCCACAGGTGAAGGTGCGAAAGCATCGCTATCCGCATTTGATTATATTATTCGGAATAGTTGATCACTTGCTTGACTAAAAACCTGATCTGGTTTTATAGGCTTAGCCTCCTCGAATGCTAAGCCTTTTTTTTTATTGCATTTTTTAACATTTTAATTACAAATTATAATCGCGTTATGCAACCTGTTATAGCTAATATTTAGCTATCCAAATTTTTCTGGATGCCACAATTAAAAAGGAACATATCATGAATAAGTTAATGATGATCATTGGTCTTGCTGCGACCGTTGCCCTTGTTGGTTGTAATAAAGACAAAGCACCTGAAACTGGGGCAACCACAGGTGAACATCTTGAAAACGCAGCAACTCAGGCGAGCCATGATGTTGAACATGCAACCGCTGACGCCGCTACAAAAATTGATGCTGCCACAGATAATGCTGTCGCGAAAATAGACGCAGCGGCAGATCATGCTGCTGCAACCACTGAACATGCTGCGGATAAAGCTGAGGCTGCAACCCGTGAAGCTGCACATGATGCAGCGACTTCAGTTGAGAAAACAGCACAAGATGTGAAAAAAGATACTCAGAACTAAGTGATCTGCTTCAAAAAAATCCCGCTTATGACAAGCGGGATTTTTGATTAAACTTGTTCATCACGCTTAAATACCAATTCTGATTCACTCGAATTGTCCGCATCAAAATAGTAACCATCACTATTAAATGCTTTTAGGTCTTGTACTTTCTCCAATTTATTTTCGATGATAAACCGAGCCATTAAACCTCTGGCTTTTTTAGCATAAAAACTAATGACTTTGTATTTGCCATTTTTTTGGTCTAAAAATACGGGCTTTATAATTTGCGCGTCAATCAATTTTTCATTGACAGATTTGTAGTATTCATCAGAGGCAATATTCACCAAAACATCAGTTTTGGTATGTTCCAAATCTTTTATAATCAATTGGGTAATTTGATCATCCCAAAATTCATACAGATTATGCCCTTGCGGGTTTTGTAATTTGGTTCCCATTTCTAAACGATATGGCATCATCAAATCCAACGGACGAAGCAGCCCATATAAGCCAGATAACATGCGTAAATGTGTCTGAGCAAATTCGATATCAGCCTGCTTTAAACTATATGCATCCAAGCCAGTATAAACATCACCTTTAAAGGCATAAATGGCTTGTCTTGCATTGGCAAGCGACAAATCAGCTGTCCAGTCACGAAAACGATCGGCATTTAAAGTGGCAATTTTGTCGCTGACGCTCATCAAATTGGCAATTTGGGAAGCCGACAATTCACGACAAACTTCAATCAACTGCTCAGATTGAGTCAATAATCTTGGTAAAGTATGTTTATCTGTTGGTAATGTTGTTTCGTAGTCTAAAGTCTTGGCTGGAGAAATGACTGAAAGCATAAAAACCTCAATAAACCGATGAATGAATAATAAGTTAGACTATAACATTTTCAATATGAAAGCTCATTTAGGATTTTGTTCACGATCATCGTTTATTCAAATGTCAGGTTGTGTACCGCACTTTAGAGTCGTCGATTACTGATAGATTCTGGAGTAAGCCAATCCTGCTTCTCCAGAATCATAGTATCTATTCACTATTTGACACTTTCCAAAGCGGTGACCAATAACTTCCAGCATTTTTCCACTGTATCTACTTTCACCCGCTCACCCGGTGCATGAGCCCCTTGAATATCGGGTCCAAATGACACCATTTGTAAGTCAGGATAGTGTTCAGCAATAATGCCACACTCTAAACCCGCATGAATAACTTTCAAATGTGGTTCGATCTTAAATGCGGTTTGATAAGCTTGCTGTAAACATTTTAATGCTTCAGAGTCAGGGTTGGGTGTCCAGCCTGAAACTAACGGCGTAAGCTCGGACTTAATGCCCAATTTGCTAAAATGCGTCGCAATCTGTTCTGAAAAACGAGTCGCTTCGCTATTCACCATGGAGCGAACCATAATCAGAGCCTTCGCTTGTTGTTGATTGAGCTGCACCACACCTATATTGTTTGAGGTTTCAACGACATGGTCCAAAACCTTGCTCATTTTTTCCACACCATAAGGACAAGATGCTAAAGCTCTTAACCATGAGGTTTGTTGTTGCGGATGAATCACTTCGGTTAAGGTCTGTTCTTTAACTTCAACCGTTATTTTTAAACCGTCATCAATGCCTCTTAATTTTTCTTGGTAGTGCTGCTCATACGCTTGTACATGCTTGCGTAAAGTCTCAATTTGCTTTTCTTCAATCACAATTAAAGCGGTAGCTTCGCGCGGAATTGCATTACGCGCACTTCCCCCACTGAATTCAACCAGATATGCGCTTAATTCAAATAAATGTTGCTGTAATAGTCCAATCAATATGACGTTGGCATTACCACGCCCCAAGTGAATATCGACGCCTGAATGCCCACCTTTCAATCCAGAAACCGATATTTCAACCGTTTTGAGTCCAGCTTGCGGAGTCGCAATATAAGTCAGCTTTTGTTGTGCCTCGACATCCTGACTGCCTGCACAGCCTAAATATAACTCACCCCACTCTTCGGTATCCATATTGAATAACCATTTACTTTTTAAAACGCCACTTTCAAGTAATCTCGCGCCACTCATCCCCGCTTCTTCATCGACGGTGAGTAAAACTTCAATGGGACCGTGCGCAATGTCATCAGATTCCAATACAGCTAAGGCTAAAGCAACGCCAATGCCGTTATCAGCACCTAAAGTGGTATCCTTGGCAATCAACCAGCCATTCTCAAGCACAGCTTGAATCGGATCTCGAGTGAAATCATGAATGGTGCCCGAGTTTGCCTGCGTCACCATATCCAGATGTCCCTGCAAAACCACACCAGTGACCTGTTCTTTGCCTTTACTTGCAGCTTTACGAATAATCAGATTGCCAACCTGATCCACATACGTTTCCAAGCCTAATTGTTCCGCCCATGTTTGCAGGTGATCACGCAGTTTTTGTTCTTGTTTGGACGGTCGTGGAATGTTGCAAAGGGTCTGAAAATGTTTCCAGACCAATGTTGGAGAAAGTTGGGAAAAATCGACAGATTGCATGTATTGAAGACTCTGAAAATCTCTATAGATACATGAAAATATACACCTCTGCTCATGAGGCGAGTAGCTTTTATTGTGGTATTAATTTTTCCATTCAAATGCTGTAAAAGTTTGATCTGACTTTAGACTATTTTCAACGGCTTGAGCCAACTGACGGATTACGCTTTGAGTTTCTATTTTTTCAAACCAATCTTGTTCTTCTTTAGGATTTGCCGTGATTTCACACATCATATGACCCTCATCATTTTTTTGTGTGCAGGTTACAGACAAAGGCAACTGATGGTTTTCAATATTCACTTCGACTTTTTCATGTTCATGCGCAATGTGTTGTGCATCAAAGCCATACTCACCCAATTGTTTAAATAAAAGTGCAGCCACATATTCTTGGGTGATACGTGATCGGTTCGCTGGTTGTTCATCATGATGATTTGTACATTTAGCGATGAATTGTAATTTTCTCATGCTGCTACCCTGCATTTATCGTTATTACTAGACTTTAGCATAGACCAAGAAACAAACGGCAGCCAAGTCGAAACTTCGCTGCCGTGTCGCTTTTATGTGAATGAGTATAGCCGATTAATATGAGAAAACTATTGGCTGACCTGAATGTTCAAGCCCGCACGATTAGCCAACTCGGTAAATGTCGGAAAACTGGTTGCTACTGTTTCAGTACCAACAATTTTAATCTCTTCAGAAGCACGTAAACCCGCCATACTAAAACTCATGGCAATACGATGATCATGATGTGATTCAATTTCACCGCCTGTAAAGATCGCTGACCAGTCGCCTGCTTTTCCTTTACCTTCGATAATAATACCGTCATCTGTAGGCGTACAATCAATGCCCATAATTTTTAAGCCATCTGCCATGACTTGAATCCGATCAGACTCTTTCACTCGAAGCTCTGCCGCACCCGTTAAAATAGTTTGACCTTCTGCACAGGCTGCTGCAATAAATAATGCAGGAAATTCATCAATCGCCAAAGGCACTTGGTCTTCAGGCATATGAATACCTTTTAGGGTACGTGTACCTTTGATGTGAATGTCTGCAATCGGCTCACCGCCTGCAATACGTTCATTTTCTACAGTCAGATCCGCACCCATCTGTTTTAAAATTTCAATCACACCTGTACGAGTCGGGTTAATCCCAACCGCTTCCAGTACTACATCTGAACCTTCTGTAATGGCTGCACCCACCATAAAGAACGCAGCAGATGAAATATCGGAAGGAACCTGAATATTGGTGCCGACTAATTGACCACCGCCAATGAGTGAAATTTTATTACCTTGGGTTTTTACCTCATAGCCAAAAGCACGCAACATACGCTCGGTATGGTCACGGGTAGGTTCAGGTTCAGTCACAGAGGTTTCACCTGCTGCCCATAAGCCTGCCAATAAAATCCCAGATTTAACTTGTGCCGACGCCATCGGTAAATCGTAATGAATGCCTTTTAGGGCTTGATTGCCTGTAATGCTCACCGGTGGTGTGCCTTTTTCACCCGTGGTCTGGATTTGCGCGCCCATTTCACGAAGTGGCTTGGCAATACGCTCCATTGGCCGCTTTGAAAGTGAAGCATCACCCGTCATGACTGAATCAAACTTTTGTGCAGAAAGCATGCCTGACAGTAGGCGCATACTGGTGCCAGAATTGCCCATATAAAGTGCACCAGCCGGAGCTTTTAAACCCTGCATGCCAACACCATGAATGGTCACTTCACCATTTTTAGGGCCTTCGATGCTCACGCCCATATCACGAAAAGCTTGTAAAGTGGCTAAAGCATCCTCACCTTCCAAAAAACCTGTAACATGCGTGGTTCCTTCTGCAATTGCACCAAACATAATGGAACGATGTGACACAGATTTGTCACCCGGCACGGTAAATTTACCTTGAAATGATTTTTTTCCCGGTAGTATTCGAAATTCCTGTGTCACCTTATTTTTCTCCATAAAGGGTTTCTGGGCTAGCATATGATTAAAATGTTGACGTGCAGCCTGAGCATGTCCGAGTAGACCCATTAGCGCATGCGAATCTTCACTCTCAATCAGTTGTCGAAGCTTGGCAAGCTGCTGTTCAAAGCCATCAACCGCTTTGAGTATCGCGGATTTATTGGCAAAAAAGATATCATGCCACATTTGCGGGTCACTGGCGGCAATCCGTGAAAAATCGCGAAAACCACCCGCCGCATAACGGAAAATATCCAGATTATCTTCACGATTGGCAAGTTGCTCAACCAGATTAAACGCCATCAAGTGTGGCAAATGACTGGTGTGTGCAAGCACTTCATCGTGCTTTTCCACATCCATACAAATCACTTCTGCTTTGGCTGCTGACCAAAGTTGAATCAGCTTTTCGACAGCCCAATCAGCACTGCTTGGCAGCGGCGTTAAAATCACTTTATGATTGGCAAATAAATCAACTTTACCTGCATGCACACCGGTATGTTCACTGCCTGCAATGGGATGTCCCGGCACAAAACCTGCTGGTAAATGTTCACCGTAAACAGCTTTGGCTGCCGCAACGACATTACCTTTGGTACTGCCTACATCAGTTAAAATCACATTTTCATTCAAATAGGGTTTGATTTGCTGCAAAACATTTTGCGTGGCGCGAACAGGTAAAGCCAATATAACCAAGTCTGCATCTTGCACAGCGTCCATCGGGTTTTGATAACCCGCATCAATTAAGCCTAATGCTTGGGCATCATCCAACGTTTTTTGTGAACGGGTTGAAGCAACCACTGTGTTAGCCAAATGTTCAGCCTGTATCACGCGTGCCAGACTTGAACCAATCAGCCCCAGTCCAATAAATGCGACTTTATGAAATAAAGGTTCAGGCATCATGTATATATCTATATCCGTAAGCAATATTTAAAAGGACAATATCATTTCTTTGTCATTACAAAAATCAGGACAAAACTACAATACAGCCGCTGGATAAGAACCAAGTACGCGTAACTCTTTGACCGTTGGACGGATATCATTCAGTGCTGCTGCCACATTTTCCTGATCGATATGCCCCTCTAAATCAATAAAGAACACATAAGCCCATTTTTCAGGCAAAGCTGGACGCGTTTCAATACTGGTCAAACTAATCCCATGTTTTGCAAATGGTGCCAAAATATCCAGTAATGCGCCTGCGCGATCATGTGCAGATATCAAAAGTGAGGTTTTATCATTGCCGCTTTGTGGAATCTTTTCACGGCCAATGACTAAGAAACGCGTGGTATTTTCTGGATTATCTTCAATATTGCTATGCAAAATCTCAAGATTATAAAGTGATGCTGCAATATCAGAGGCAATTGCAGCCGAATGCCATTCATTACGAATACGACGTGCGGCTTCCGCATTTGAGTTTAATGCGACACGTTCAACACCCGGATAATGTGCATCTAACCATTGACGACACTGCGCTAAAGTTTGTTGGTGCGCATAAATCTGCTTAATGCTGTCTTTACGCGTATTTTCAGAGATTAAAAACTGATGATGAATACGCAATTCCACTTCACCAATCACATTCAACTGTGAGGTTTTAAAACAATCCAGTGTGTGATTGACAATTCCTTCTGACGAATTTTCAACAGGAACCACACCATAATGTGCGCTACCTGCTTCGACTTCACGAAATACTTCATCAATGGTCGGGAGCGGACGCACGATTGCATCTTTACCAAAATGCTTGAGTACCGCAGACTGGGTAAATGTCCCTTCTGGGCCTAAAAAAGCAATACTCTGCGGCGCTTCCAATGCCAGACAAGCCGACATAATTTCACGAAATAAACGTGCCATTGTGGTATCAGACAATGGGCCTTTATTGCGCTCCATGACTTTGCGCAGAACTTGAGCCTCACGTTCAGGTCGATAAAACAACGGATTTTCTTCGGCTGCAAATTTTGCTTTAGCCACCGCTTCGGCCAAACTTGCACGACGATTAATGAGTTCCTGAATCTGTTGGTCTACAGAATCGATATCATTGCGAATTTGTTGTAAATCGAGAGAAGTTGACGAGTTCTGATCATCATGGATCATTGGAATGCAGCCTCTGCAAATGGTTTGCGACAGTATATCAAGACTTGTCATGTTTGCTATAGCATCAGGAACAGTCAATTCGATAAAATCCTGATTTTCACTTCACATTGTTCTTTTTTATGTTTTAATGGAATTATTAAGAATCAATCTCATTTAAAACCCCATTATGCTTAAATCTTTCGCCTATACCTTACTCCCCTTTTCTGTTTGTGCAGTTTGCTCAGTATCTTATTCACAACCTATTGCCACACCTGCGCTAACAACGCAGATCGAAGGACCACGGCTAGATTTACAGCGTAAAGGGACAATTCAGCAGTTCAGTATGAAATCAAAATACACGCCCAATGAATATTTTATTCAGGTGTATATTCCGTATACGGCAGCGCCGAAAACTGGCTACCCTGTTCTCTATATGCTAGATGGCAATGCTGTATTTAATAATGCTAGCAGCATCGCTCAATCGCTTGATGGTGGTTCTGAAAAAATGGGGCTTGATCCAGTCGTCATTGTCACCATTGGCTATCCAAGTGATACGCAATTTTCAGGTCAACAACGCGCACTGGATTACACACCGCTTCCAAAAAATACTCCACAAAAAGATGAACGCTATCAATATGGCGGAGCAGAGAATTTTCTCAAATTTATTCAAAATGAACTCAAACCACGTATTCAGCAAAGTATTGAAATTAATCCTCAGCAGCAAACTCTTTTTGGTCATTCTTTTGGGGGTTTATTTACCCTTAATACTTTGTTTAAACATCCACAAAGTTTTAACCGCTATGTTGCGGCAAGCCCCTCTTTATGGTTTGATCAAAATCTATTGGCAAAACAGTTACAGCAATTTAAACCACAAAAATTAGATTCTAAATCCCCACTTTTGGTCATGACCACAGTCGGAACAGCAGAAGGTCGTGGCCGTTCTCCCAAAGGCAATCAAACTATGCAAAGTAACAGCGATTTCTTTAGGGAATTTGAAGCATTAACATCTGATCAGCTTAAGTACTGGCATTTTAGTCATCCTGCCGAGCAACACATTACCAACATGTATGCCAGCCTGCCTAAAACAATTTTATTGGCAGCCTGTAACAGCACAGAAAATTGTGAAAAATTATTTAATGAAAAGTAAATACTGAATCATCAATCAATTGGGTTTTCAAATTACAATTCATGACGCTTTGCATACAAAGTATCAATGTTGTTTTTTTGTTCAATCTTTAATCTATTAAGTTCCAATAAAAAGCTTCCTGAAACAGGGAGAATAAAAATGTCCAAAACCATTGCTACGCTTGTGACGCATGATTTTGAAGATCTTGAATATTGCGAAACAGTGCATGCCTATCGGGCGGCAGGTCATCGTGTGGTGAATATTGAACACCATGAAGGCAATATTGTGTATGGCATTCAACGTAAAACGTCCACCACGATTGATTTAGGCATTGATGACAGCGATGTTCATCACTTTGATGCTTTACTGATTCCTGGTGGTGAATCTCCAGAAGCACTTAAAAATGATCAACGTTTTGTTTTTTTTGTACGTCGCTTTGCCAATCTACAAAAACCAATTTTTATTTGTTGCCATGCTTCGCCCCTATTAATGCATGCTGGTGTCGTTAAAGGACGACGCATCTGTACTGTTCAAACGATTTTGGATGAACTGGAAAATGCGGGTGCTGTCTGTCTGGATCAGGACGTAGTGAATGATAATAACCTCTATATTTCCTCTCGTAGCCCAGATTTATTTCCAAAATTTGTTGATGAAACCCTAAAAGTTTTACGTCTCTAAGGATTTCTAAATCAAAATACGGCAGTTAAGCTGCCGTATTTTGATTTACTGTTGTTGCTTTATAAAATGTCAGTTTAAGCTTTACCAATGATGCCGCGCGCGACAATTTCTTTCATAATTTCATTGGTTCCGCCATAAATACGTTGAATACGCGCATCGACAAAGAAACGTGAAATTGGATATTCAGTCATATAGCCATAACCACCAAACAACTGAAGTAAATTGTCAGCAACCTTCATTTGCATATCTGTACTAAAGCTTTTCAATGCAGCCGCAGTTTCCACATCCAGTTTGGCTTGTTGGTACAGTTCAAGATTCTGATGATAAAAAGCAGCCGTTGCCAACTCATCAATTTTAGCCTGAGCCAAAACAAAACGAGTATTTTGGAAATTTGCAATGGGTTGACCAAAGGCCTGACGTTCTTTGACATATTGTGTAGTGACGTCAATCGCACCACGAATTGCCCCTAAAGCGGTTGCTGCAATCGCTGTGCGTTCACGTGGTAATTCCTGCATTAAATAGGCAAAACCCTGACCAGCCTGTCCTAAAAGCTGATCTTTAGGCACTTTGACATTGTCAAAGAAAAGCTCAGAGGTATCTTGAGAATGTAGCCCGATTTTATCGAGGTTGGTTCCCTTTTTAAAACCGTCTAAATGTGTATCGACCAAAAGCAGAGATACCCCTTTAGCCCGTGCTTGCGGATCGGTTTTAACAGCAAGCACCACCAAGTCGGCATGTTGACCATTTGAAATAAAGGTTTTAGAACCATTTAGAACATAATGATCCCCCTGTAAAATCGCATTGGTTCGCATTGCCTGTAAGTCAGAACCAGCACCTGGCTCTGTCATACCAATTGCACCAACCACTTCGCCACTGACCATTTTCGGAAGCCAGTACTGTTTTTGCGCTTCAGTCGCAATATGCAAAATATAAGGTGCAGCAATTTCTGAATGGCATGAAATTGCTGTAGAAAGTGCGCCATAACCTGCACGGGCAGATTCCTCAACTAACATGAGAGAATAATACGTAGGTACACCATAACCGCCATATTCTTCAGGAACATCGACACACAAAAAGCCATTTTCACCCAATGATGACCAAACTGAACGTGGCATAATCCCTTCTCGTTCCCATTGCTCATAATGCGGTGCAATTTGCTCATTCATATAACGTTTAAAATTATCGCGAAATAATTCCAGATCAGCATCATAAGCTAGCATCTTTTGTTCCTTTCCAAGGTTATTGTTTTCTCTGATCTTTGATGCTAATAATTTTTAGATAAAAAAGCATGTTGTATTGTTCAGAAAAGCAAAACTTTACAGTCAGTCAACCACTCTTGATCTGAGTTTAAATCCAGTCATGCGCTATTTGTGTAGATAAAAAATCCCTGACGAACTTGCATCAGGGATCTCAGTGCTGTCACGAAATCTTAATTATTTTTTCTTCACTATTTGGAGATATTCCTGATAGGACTCTTCTGCAAAACGTCGTAGAGAATCACCAATCGCGGCATATTGATATTCATTCAGATTGGCGAGTGATGCACGTGCAGATGGGTGCTGTACACCAAAACCAGAACCCGGCAGCAAGACCACACCGGTCTCATCTGCAACACGGAACAAGAGTTCGGTCGGATTTTTGGTTTTCATGACCCAGTCAGCAAATTCATCACCATAAAGTTGACGTGAAGTATTTTCAAGATTAATTAAAGTATAGTAATCCACCGAATTTGGATCTTGTGGAATGTCCACACCCAGTTGACGATACAACGTTGCATCGCGTTCACGTACCACTGATTTGACTGCTTTTTTATAATCCTGACGTGAGTCCATCATATTAAATAATGAGAACAACACCATTTGAACTTGCTGAGGGGTAGACAGACCCGCAGTGTGGTTTAAAGCAACATTACGACTATCCGCTACCAGCCGATCAATAAATTTGATACTCGCAGGATCAGTGGTGAGTGAACCATAACGTTTTTCTAAATCGTCTTTGTCCTTTTTCGACAAGGCTGCAATTTTTTTATCCAGAATATTTTCTTTGGCTGTTGCAATGACACCTAAACGCCATCCTGTTGCACCAAAGTATTTGGAGAAGGAATAAACCAAAATGGTATTTTCTGGGCAAATTGCAAACAAGGATTTAAAGTTATCTGCAAAGGTTCCATAAACATCATCGGTTAAAATGATCAGATCAGGACGTTTTTTTACAATATCGGCCAGTACTGCTAATCCTTCATCACTCATTTTTACCGAAGGTGGATTACTTGGATTAACAAGAAAGAAAGCTTTAATGTCTGGATCTTCAAGTTTACGCAGTTCAGATTCTGGATATTGCCATCCCATATTTGGATCTGCATGAATCAAGACTTCTTCCAGTTGATAATCATTTAATTCTGGAATTTCAAGATAAGGGGTAAAAACGGGGACACCAATTGCAATTTTATTGCCATAATCGATCAGCTTATTTTCTTTTAAGGAGTTGAAAATATACGCCATAGCGGCTGTACCCCCTTCAACCGCAAATAAATCGAGCGATTCCTTTGGCATGCCCTGTACACCCATTTCCCGCAAGATGTACTCTTTCACAATTGATTCACTAATGCGCAACATGCGGTCAGGCACTGGATAATTACACCCTAAAATACCTTCTACCATTTCGAGTAGAAAAGCATCTGCATCCAGACCCAATTGGTCACGTACATATGAGACGGCTTTTCCTAAAAAGACCACGCCGGGTTTATCTCGATTTTCCAGCACAAAATGGTCAAAGCGTTGCTGTAAACCCACAGGTCGAGGATATCCTCCCAAACCTTCTGGCATATAAGAAAAAGAAAACTCAGATTCTGTTGCTGAAAATAGGCCTAACTGAAAAAAAGCACGACGTGGAACGGTCGCCAAAAAGTTAGGATTACCACGCCCTGCATTGAGCATGATGCGGTCTGTCTTGCTTTGCGCTAAAGCAATTAATTCATCTTTTAATTCAAAAGGGCTAAGTTTTGCATATTTAGAATAATCTACGTTCGCCATGGAAGTGAACTCCTTATTTATTGTAAATCGATCGTTTTATAAAAATGTTAAGCCAGTCCGACAATTACAGGCCCTAATAATGTTAAGAATACATTGGCTAAGGCATAGGTGATGGCAAAGGGAACCGTTGGAATGGAGTTCCCAGCTTTATCCAAGACTGCACCAAAAGCTGGATTGGCACTACGTGCACCAGAAAGTGCACCGGCAAAGACTGCCACGTTGTCATATCTCAGGATGTAACGACCAAATAGCATCGTCAAGATCAGGGGCACCAATGTCACCACGACCCCAATCATAAATAGAGATAAACCGCTTTCTTTCACGGTTTGAATGGCTTGTAACCCAGACTGTAATCCAACAGCAGCGACAAACCCCGCTAATCCCAGATCTTTCAGTAACTGTGAGGCAGCCAAAGGCATATTGCCATGAATCTGATCACGACTACGCAACCAGCCAAACACCAAACCAGAAAGCAATGCACCGCCGCCGGCTCCCAGTGTTAAAGGAATATCACCGATATGTACCACAATGAGACCAATCGCCAAACCGATTGCAATACCCGCACCATGAAACACCCAGTCTGTTTTGATGCTTTCAGGAATTGCTTGTCCACCTTCTTTAACGACTCGGCTCAGATCACTTTGCGTACCATAAACTGTTACCACATCACCACGATGAAAAACAAAATCATCGCTTAAAGTGACCGCTTCACCATTACGCTTTATGCCTAAGATATAAATACCGTGTTTTAAATAAGGAGGCGTATTTGACTTTAAATCGCCTAGTGTACGATTGATGTATTTAGAATTTTTCAGGATAACTTCACTCGTCTCCATGATTAATTCCATACCTTCAGACGATTGCAACTCATGACCGATCTGACTGGCGACCTCTACGACACCTGTACGACGTCCCACCACCAACACGACATCGTTTGTCTGTAATACTGTCTCTGGACTAATATCAATCAGGCGATCATTTCGTTTGGCTTTTTCAATGGTGATAGTGCTGGCTGTAGACTCGATTTGCTGTATGGTTTTGCCATTTGCTTGCTCGACCCGATAAATACGGCTGACAATTTCTGGCATTGCCATTTCTTGTCCCGGTGCAAGTTCAACTGCTCCTTTAAGCAATTCTGACTGTGCTTTAATCGCATCATCACGAATTTCACGTCCCATGAATTTAGGCAATAAATTCACACAGACAATAATCGCACCCAGTGACCCAAACACATAAGTTACCGCGTAACCAATGGCAACATTCGCTTGTAGGCGTGCAATCTCATCGACAGGTAAATCCAGTCTGGAAAGAGCATCGCCTGCTGTTCCGATAATCGCGGATTGAGTCATCCCACCTGCTGCCAGTCCTGCTGCCAGTCCTTTATCCAGATGGAAAATTTTTGCCATAATAAGTACGGTGACCAAACCACAAATCGCCATAAATGCAGCAAGCAGGATTTCTTTTATAGAACTTGGACCCAGAGATTTAAAAAATTGAGGTCCACTTTCAAAACCTACTGCGTAAATAAATAAGGCAAAGAGAATTGATTTGACCCCATTATCGACTGAAACGCCTATTAGACTGAGCACCACTGCTACAAGTAATGAGCCTGCGACACCACCTAACTGAAACTTTCCAACCTGAAATTTACCAATCCAGAAACCTATCGCAATAGATAAAAAAAGTAATATTTCAGGGCTGTGTTTTAACACGCCTTGTAGCCATTCCATTATTTTTACCTCTCAATATCATTATTATTAAACTTAAATGTTGTTGATTTTTATTCTAAAACTCCCCGATCTTGATCAGGAAAGTTTTATTGGTCAGCATTATTTATATATTTATTTCTAATTTATTCGTATTTATTTTTGATGGCTCAAACCTTAATAGAGAAAGCCACCAAGACATTATTTTACTGGTTTATATTTTAACGATTCATGATCATTAAAAGCTATTTTTTGTGACATTGTTCAAGTAATAATATTGAGATCAACATCAATATTGCCACGTGTAGCATTTGAATATGGACATACAATATGTGCAGCATCGACTAATTTTTTAGCTTCCGCTGCATCCATTCCTTCTACATGTATATTCAGTTTTGCTTCTATACTAAATCCTGTCGGAATTGGACCAATTCCTACCTCTCCTTCAATGTAGGCATCTGCTGGTAGCGTGATTTTGTCACGATGCGCAACAAACTTCATGGCCCCTAAGAAACAAGCTGAATAGCCACCAGCAAAGAGTTGTTCTGGATTAGTCACTGCACCTCCAGCTCCCCCCATTTCTTTAGGTACACCAAGTTTTACATTCAGAACACCGTCCGAAGAAACCACCTGACCATCTCGTCCTCCTGTCGCTTTCGCTTGAGCGCGGTAGACCACTTTTTCAAGAGACATAATTTTCCTACATATTTTTATAAGGCTCTACTAATTTAAAACGAATCTTTTTTTATTTGGCACTTTTATGTTGTATAAATATAAACACCATGTAAATTATTGTTTCTATCAGTAAAGAATTTCTTATTAAAATACAACTACGACCTATTATTCCACACCCCATCCCCAACCATCTTTAATATAATCATTAGCATTATTTATATTTATAATCCAAATCAATTATTTAAAGAAAAAAATATATCAACCAGATAGTTAAAGAAATCTATACATTGTAAATAATATTCAATATTAAGATGATTTTGCATTGAATGCACATTTCATAAACTAACTACAATTTTCAATAACATTAAATTATACATAAAATAGGAAGAGACAAAATGAGCCATAATATTCTATTAGTTACTTGGACTACACCTTCACAAGCATATGAAGCATATAGTCAGGTAAAAAATCAAATCACGGATAATATTTATCAATTAGCTGTCATTGAGCGTCAAAAAGATGGTCAACTGGCAATCAACGATGGTTATAGTTTTACCGCAGGTAACAATACGGTAGGTGGCAGTCTGGTAGGAACACTAATTGGTATTTTAGGTGGTCCGCTTGGTATGTTACTTGGCTTTTCAACTGGTGCATTGATTGGTTCTCTGGCAGATCTTGATGACGTTGATTCTGATGAGGCCGTTCTGGCAGAAATTAGTAAACGGTTACCTGCTGGCTCTACAGGTCTAATCATAGATCTTGAAGAACAAGATGAAAGCGTAACCGACTCCCTGCTGGGTAGCCATGGTGGAACCATTTATCGTTGGGATTACGATGTGGTTGAAGCTGAGATTGAAGCCTCTATTGAAGCTTGGGAACAAGCCAATAAAGAAGCCAATAAAATTTTGAAAGAACAAAGAAAAGAAGAAAATAAACAAAAACGTCAGCAAAAGTGGTCTGATTTTAAAGCAAAATTTAAAAAATAATTAAATCACCGTATTTTTTAATTTTGAACTGCCTTCATCTGTCCGGTATTGTGCTCAAATAAATATATCGCCTATATGAAGGCAGTCTTATTCTTTTTTAATTCTGGTTTTACAGATATTTGATGGTGAATGTAAAATATTTTTAGAGTCTTTACTCGATAGGCTTTTTATTTCTTGCTTTGAAGTACATAGTATTTTACTTAACCACAAGTTTGCCTAAACTCTTCATTCATATCCCTTTTCAGTCTTTCTTTTTTACTGCTATGTATTCATCTGAACAACAAAATATGATCCAAAGTCTGGTCTGGTTTCGTCAGGATTTAAGAATTGAAGATCATTGCGCGCTATGGCATGCACGTCAGCAAGGTAACTGTATTGCAGTCGTGATTTTGTCACCAGAACAATGGAAAATGCATGATGATGCACAGGTAAAAATCGACTTTTATTTAAGACAACTCACTGTTTTAAAACAACAGCTTGATGTGCTCAATATTCCATTAATCATTGAAACAATTCCATTATGGCAAGATGTTCC
Organism: Acinetobacter ihumii; assembly: GCF_900625095.1. Lineage (GTDB taxonomy): Bacteria > Pseudomonadota > Gammaproteobacteria > Pseudomonadales > Moraxellaceae > Acinetobacter > Acinetobacter ihumii. The sequence continues at coordinate 143,171 of NZ_LR130760.1, forward strand.
TCTCTTTCTTCAACATGTGACTGAACAATATAATATTCACTCTGTTCATGCCAATATTGAAGCTGGTGTCAATGAACTGAAACGTGATCATGCAGTACAAGCCATATTGAACAGATTAGATAAGGAATTGGTGCTTTATCATGATCGTACTATTTTCCCACTGGGCTCAATACGAAATAAATCTGAGCAGCCTTATCAGGTGTTTGGCGCGTTTAAAAAAACCTGTTATGAGCGTTTATCGGTTGCATTGCCACAGTGTTTTCCCACAATTGAAAGTCAAAGTGCCGCTTTAAAGCTTAAATCACCCACTCAAATACCTTCAATGTCTGAACTGGGATTTGAGCCAGTGAATACTTCTATGCAAACCTTATGGCCAGTCGGACAAGGAATTGTTCAACAGCAACTTGATGATTTTATCGAGCAGCAATTATATGACTATCATCAAGGTCGGGATTTTCCTGCACAAACAGGTACATCAAAACTATCCGCTTATTTAAATATAGGAATCTTGTCGATCAGACAATGTTTGCAAGCCTTATTTCGGCATCAACAACATCATTTTATAATTGAGCATCAGGGACAGCAAACTTGGCTGGATGAATTGTTATGGCGCGAATTTTATCAGCATTTATTATTTGATTATCCTGAACTTTCTCGTCATCAACCTTTTAAGAAAAATACAAAAAAAATTGTCTGGCGAAATGCACATGATGATTTTCAGGCATGGACTCAGGGTCGAACAGGCATCCCAATTGTCGATGCAGGTATGCGTGAGTTAACTGCGACGGGTTGGATGCATAATCGGGTACGTATGATTTGTGCCATGTTTTTAAGTAAAAATTTATTGATTGACTGGCGTAAGGGTGAACAGTGGTTTATGCAACATCTGATTGATGGTGATTTGGCAGCCAACAATGGTGGATGGCAATGGTCAGCCTCTACAGGAACAGATGCTGTTCCTTATTTTCGGGTGTTTAATCCAATTTCACAGTCTAAAAAATTTGATCCTGATGCCATTTATTTAAAAAAATGGTTACCCGAATTGGCTGATTTAAACACTACCGAGGCACATGAACCTTATGCCAAGAATCCAAATTTGAATATTGACTATCCCAAAGCGATTGTTGATCTTAAACAGAGTCGTTTACGTGTCATTGATGTATTTAAATCACTTTAGAATTGGTGCTAAAATGCGTTTAAAATCGTTCATTTAAGTGATTGCATCTGTATCTATTGACACAACGACCTGACAAAAACAATCATTAAGGTTCATTATGAGTTACTCTCACCATATCGAAAATCATTATATTCATCGTGCTGGCTGGCTTCGTGCGTCTGTTTTGGGTGCCAATGATGGCATTATTTCTGTGACCAGTCTGGTCATGGGCATGGCAGCCAGTGGTGCCAATACGCATACATTACTAATTGCCTGTATCGCGGGGTTAATTTCGGGCGCAACGTCGATGGCAGCAGGTGAATATGTATCCGTTCAATCTCAAAAAGATATTGAACATGCAGATTTAAAATTTGAAGCACGTGAACTTGAAAAAAATCCACATTTAGAGTTGGATGAACTCACCATGATTTATATTCATCGTGGTTTAACGCCAGAGCTTGCAAGAGAAGTTGCCATTCAACTGACCGAAAAAGATGCATTACAAGCACACGCTCGTGATGAAATTGGGATTGTCGATCACACAGCCGCACGTCCTATTCAAGCTGCATTGTCTTCGGCATTGGCATTTTCACTCGGTGCCTTGTGTCCTATGCTGGCAATTTTATGTAGTTCCCCTGCTCATACTGAACGTGTAGTTTTAGTGGCTAGTGTTGTTTCTCTCGTTATTTTAGGAGCATTATCCAGCTATTTTGCAGGCACGTCCTTATGGAAAGGCAGTCTAAGAATTACGATTTGGGGTATTCTGGCGATGGCATTTTCAAGCTGGATCGGTTCTTTTTTTAACGTGGCTGGCGTTTAAATTATTTTCTCATTCATATAGCGCCAATAACGTTTTGGAACATACTGAATATGTAATTTGATATTGTTCCTTGCCTCAATATTGACGCTTTTAAAATAGTCTTTCCACAGTTGATCATATAAAGCTTCATGTTCATCCAGCTCTAAAGTAAAATTTTGACTAAATCCATTCTCAATATTTTTATCCAGCAATGATGCATCAAGCTCGACCTGATGGGTTTGTTGTAAGTCATAATAAATACCGTAATGACGTTTTTCATCATAAATCAACCATTTCTGATCTTGATAACGCGCTTTAAAATGTTTTTCGATTAATGGCAATACATTAAAATCTGGACGAACCAGACTCACAAATAATCCATCTTGAGTTTTTTTGAAGCGGACAAAAGCCTCCATTCGATGCTTCTCACGTCCTACTTGTTTGGTCCACTGTGATACACCCAGCACATCGGCGTGACCATAGTTTTTTTCAACCGAAAATGTGCTCTGGAATACATAAATAGCAAAATTAAACAAATGCTGAAATGCAATCAATTGCTCTGACAAGAACGTGTAGTGAAAGCGTTTAATGGCTTCATTGGAAAGTTTTTGAGTTAAACCTTTCCAGACACGCTGCGCATGTTGCTCTTGGCTGGCAACCACAATGCTTTCTGCAAAAAGCGAATCTTGTAGCTGATGTTCAAGAGCAAGCTGCACATCAAATTCTTTAAATTGAAATGCCCGAAAAATACAACTGAGTAAACCTGTAAAGCTGCCATCAAACTGATAAATGATCATTTGAAATGATTTCAATTCAATCGACTTGGTTAAAAACCAAAGCCCAACTGAGGGGAAAGTTGTTTGCTGTATTTCGACTGCCCCGATTGTAAAATTTGCTGACGAACCTGATGGGGTTGTAAATCTCTTTGAAACTGTGGAGTATCCATACAACGAATAAAATGCTGTGCTCGGCTATACGCCACGCCCATACGTTTAAGCTGATCGATCCGAAGTGCGCCAAAACGTCTAGCCTGCACAATTTTTTGTGCTGATTTCACCCCAATACCCGGTACACGTAAAATCATGTTGTAATCCGCTCGATTTAAATCGACTGGAAACTGTTCAGGATGACGCAAAGCCCATCCTAACTTTGGGTCTACATCCAAATCCAGATGCGGGTGTTGTGGATTAACAATTTCATCGGCAGCAAAGCCATAAAAACGCATCAACCAATCGGACTGATATAAACGATTTTCCCGAAGTAATGGGGGGGCTGAACCGACCATCGGTAAGGCTTTTTCTTGTTCATTGATTGGAATATATCCTGAATAATAAACACGTTTCAGTTTAAATTCCTTGTAATGGCGATCTGCCATCATCATCACATCATAATCTGTTTCATTGGCTGCACCGACCACCATTTGTGTGGTTTGCCCTGCGGGAACAAACTTTGGCACAGACCGAATCAGTTTGCGTTCATCTTTTAACTGAATGAGACGATCACGCACAATACCCAAATCCTTTTGCACTTCAGCATGCGTTTTTTCAGGTGCAAAACGTTTCAGTCCATCTGCTGTAGGCATTTCCAGATTAATGCTCATACGGTCTGCATATAAACCTGCTTCGGTGATTAATTCTGGCGATGCACCCGGAATGGTTTTTAAATGGATATAGCCATTAAAGTTTTCCTCCAGTCTTAACTTTTTTACCACCTGCAACATGCGTTCCATGGTGTGATCCGCAGATTTAAAAATGCCCGAACTTAAAAACAAGCCTTCAATATAATTACGCCGATAAAAGTTAATGGTCAGATCAACCACTTCCTGCACAGTAAAAGCAGCGCGTTGAATGTCATTGGAACGCCGCGAAACACAGTAAGCGCAATCAAAAATGCATACATTACTGAATAAAATTTTCAGCAAGGAAACACAGCGACCATCTTCGGTGTATGAATGACAAATCCCTGAGCCTGTATTACCCAAACCTTTGTCTTTATTTTTTCGATTACTACCGCTTGATGAACAAGACACATCATATTTAGCGGCATCAGCTAAAATTTGCAGCTTTTCGCGGATACGATCTGACATGAAAATCACCTGTGAACTCACTTTGTTCTAGTATAAAAAACCGTGGCCTGAACAGGTGCTTTAACGTCTATTTAAACGACATGAGCTGTCGCTTAAAATGTAACGGATATTGGAGAGAACTAAAATAACAGTGGTGTTTCATCTGGTCGATGTTCGACTGACATCTCGTGTTCATCTTTTAGATTGACACCAGAAAAATCCAGTTGTAAAGATTTTTTCATTAATGAAATCAAACGCTGTGTCGCAATTGTCACGGGAAGTCCCGCTGGACGTACATTTGAAATGCAATTACGCATGGCATCATGACAGCCCAAATGTGCATCATAGGTATAATAGATTCCCAAACTATCGGGAGAACTTAAACCGGGACGCTCTCCAATCAGCATCACCAACATTTTAGCATTTAAAATTTGAGCAACTTCATCGCCTAAAGCAACACGGCTGCCTTGTGCCACCACCAAGGGGGCAACTGACCAATCAAGTTGTTTAAATTCATGCATTAAATGATCAATTAGGCTGGGTGCATTTTCATCAATCGCCCGTGCAGACAAACCATCTCCCATGACCATCACAACATCATATTTCTGAGGATTTTCGGCTTGATATTGTTGTAATTGTTGACGTGATTGTTCGCTTAGACTTCGACCTAAATCTGGACGTTTAAGATAAGTTTCTTTATCTACAGCGCAACTTTGCACCACCAGTAACGCATGCTTGAAATGCAAAAGCTTGTGTTTGAATTGCTCAACATCCAGCGCGTGTAAAACCGCATCTTTAGCCTGTGCATGTGCCAGTTGAAACTCCAGTAATGGTTTGGTCGGCACACTACAACCCACACGTCCCAATGCAATTCGCGCATCGGTAAAACTTTTTAGTTTGCTCCAGACATCCTGATGCAAGGATTGATCATATTGAGTGTCTTTCATTAATGCCATAACGTCCTCCTGTTAAGACATCAACAAGCGTGAAAATTTTTCTGGTAAATGTTCTGCCCATTGAATGTGATGCTGTGACTGTTTAAAAATTCCCTGTTGTTCAAGCCATGATTTAAACTCAGGTGCGGGTTCTAATCCTAATAATTGGCGGACATACAATGCATCATGAAATGATGTGGTTTGATAGTTCAGCATCACATCATCCGAACCGGGAATGCCCATAATAAAATTAATCCCTGCATTGCCTAATAAGGTGAGCAGGATATCCATGTCGTCCTGATCAGCATCGGCATGGTTGGTATAGCAAATGTCACAGCCCATAGGCACACCAAGCAATTTGCCACAAAAATGATCTTCTAAACCTGCACGAATAATTTGTTTACCGTTATAAAGATATTCTGGACCAATAAAACCAACCACAGTATTGACCAATAATGGCTTAAATTTTCGGGCAACCGCATAGGCACGTGCTTCTATGGTTTGCTGATCGACACCAAAATGGGTATTACTTGATAATGCACTGCCCTGACCCGTTTCAAAGTACATGACATTTTGCCCTAAGCTGCCTCGCTTTAAACTTAATGCTGCTTCATAACCTTCTTGCAAAACAGCTAAGGAAATACCAAAGGCATCATTGGCTTGCTGAGTTCCTGCAATAGACTGAAACATTAAATCAATCGGTACGCCTCGGTTTGCCAATTCAATACCTGATGTCACATGTGTTAAAACACAAGATTGGGTTGGAATTTCATAATGCTGAATGACATGATCCAAGAGTTTTAAAAGTTCAGATAAATTCTGCAAATTATCTGTGGCGGGATTAATTCCAATGACTGCATCGCCATTTCCATACATCAAACCATCCAGAATACTGGCTGAAATTCCCAGTAAATCATCGGTTGGGTGATTCGGCTGTAGCCGTGTCGATAAATGCCCTTCTAAACCAATCGTATTACGAAATTGAGTTACTACCCGACATTTCTTCGCCACCAAAATCAAATCCTGATTGCGCATGATTTTACTGACCGCAGCCACCATTTCTGGAGTTAAGCCTGTTGCAAGTTCAGCCAATTTATCGGTTGTAGCATCTTGACTGAGTAGCCAGTTCCGAAAATCACCTACAGTAAAATGCGAGATTGGATAAAACGCCAAAGCATCATGATCATCAATAATGAGACGAGTAATTTCATCATCTTCATACGCAGTGACGGTTTCATTTAAAAAATGCTTAAGCGGTAAATCGGCCAATGCCATTTGAGCTGCAACACGTTCTGTGGCATCGGTTGCAGCAACCCCTGCCAGTTGATCGCCCGAACGTTCAGGAGTTGCTTTTGCCAATAATGTTTTTAATTCTTTAAATACATAACGTTGATTTGCAACCGTAAACTCAAATGACATATAGCCCTCCTAACGTAGATTTTCTTCGGCCGATTTAATATTGGCGAACTCTTCCTCAGGTGTGCCTGTCACCAGATGATGTCGACTGTAGAACATGAAATACAAAATAAATGCGACATAAATAGCAGCAGCCATTAACCAGACTTTAGGATCGACCAGAAAACCTGCCACTACCGCGATTGCAGATAGAATTAATGCAATGGATGCAGTGACAATACCACCCGGTGCTTTATAAGGACGTGGTAAATTTGGACGCGAAATTTTGAGTTTGATATACGACATCATCATCAACACGTATGACAAAGTTGCACCAAAAACAGCCATGAGAATGAGCAAATCACCTTCACCAGACAAGGACAGTAAAAAGCCGATAATACCGGGAATAATAATGGCCCAATGCGGTGTTTTATTTTTATTGGTTAAGGATAGTTTTTTGGGCAAATAGCCTGCTCGGGATAATGCAAATATTTGACGCGAATAGGCATAAATAATAGAAAAGAAACTCGCAATCAAACCGGCTAAACCGACAAAATTCACAAAAGCAGCCAGCCATGTGTTTTTACCATAAACAGCAACCAGTGCATCCACCAACGGTGCACCGGAGGCTTTTAATTGATCTGCACCTGCTGCACCAGCGCCTAAAAATAAAATCAGTATGGCGAAGGCAGCTAAAATCAGCATAGAACCAATTAAACCACGCGGTAAAGATTTTGCAGGATCTTTGGCTTCTTCCGCCGCCAACGGCACTCCTTCGACCGCTAAAAAGAACCAGATTGCATAAGGGACCGCAGCCCAAATTCCAATATAACCCATCGGTAAGAAGGAACTGGCTCCTGCATGATCAGTCATCGCAATATTAAATAAATTCGCGCTATTAAAATGTGGAATCATGGTCACGATAAATACCACAAGTGCCACGGAAGCAATCGCGGTAATCACGAACATGATTTTAAGTGCTTCGCCAGCACCTTTGAGATGAATCCCCATAAAAATCAGGTAACACACCAGATAAACTGGCCAACCTCCTATTCCAAACAATGACTGGCAATATGCCCCAATAAACACCGCAATCGCCGCTGGAGCAATCGCATATTCAATGAGAATAGCCGTACCTGTCAAATAGCCACCCAATGGTCCAAAGGCGGTACGCGCAAAACTATAGCCACCACCTGCTGTGGGCAGCATGGTCGACATTTCCGACATCGCAAGACACATACATAGATACATGATTGCGACCACGACAGTTGCGATGAACATGCCACCCCAACCGCCCTGCGCCAGTCCAAAATTCCAGCCCGCAAAATCTCCTGAAATGACATAAGCAACGCCTAAACCCACCAGAAGAATCCACCCCACTGCCCCTTGTTTAAGTTGTCGTTGAGCAAAATATTCATGATCTGTTGCCGACAAAGGCAGATCATTTGTAATTGATTTAGTCTCTGACATGATCTTTCTCTCATTTTTCATTTTTATGAGAAAAAGCAAGCATAATTCATACCAAGTCATATCCAATAAAAATTTGAAAAATGAAAAACTATTGAAAATCATAAACAATCAATTAAATTAGCTTAAAAATAAAAAATAGATTGCTTGAAACGCGTTTTAGGTTTTAGTCATGATCCATTTAGTAACAAAATAACCAACATTATTTGCATGTTTTTGTCGTTCCACGCTATGTTGAAACAAATGATTTGGATGAGCAAAGCATGTCTGTTTTAGAACGATTAGAAATAAAACACCCCATTCTGTTGGCCCCGATGGCAGGTGTATCCACACCAGAACTGGCAGCAGAAGTTTCTAACTCAGGTGGCTTAGGTGCTTTGGGTCTGGGGGCAAATACGGTTGAAGCAGCAAAAGTACAAATTTTAAAAACGCAGGAACTCACGGATCATCCCTTTCAAGTCAATTTTTTCTGCCATCAATCTCAAGCTTTAAATGAGGTTGATGCCAAAAACTGGATCGAATATTTAAAACCCGCATTCGAACGTTTTAATGTCTCTGTACCCAATGAATTAAACTGTATTTATCCAAGCTTTCTTGATAATGACGAGTTTCTCAATCTCGTTTTAGAAACGCGGCCTAAAGCCGTCAGTTTCCATTTTGGTATTCCGCATGCGCATCAGTTACGTGCACTTCGGGAAGCGGGCATTATCACATTGGTTTCAGCCACTAATCTGCTGGAAGCACAAGCGATAGAAGCTGCTGGGGTTGATATCATTATTGCACAAGGCATTGAAGCTGGTGGGCATCGGGGCATATTTAACCCAGAGATTGATGGCGCTGTTAAAACCAGTGATTTACTTCAGTTGATTGTTCAGCATTGTCAAATTCCTGTAATTGCTGCTGGTGGTATTATGAATGGTCGTCAAGCAAAACATATGATGAATCTTGGTGCACAAGCCGTGCAACTGGGCACAGCGTTCGTTCAATGTAAAACTTCAAATGCCAATGCAGCCTATCGTCAGGCTCTTTTAAATCACCCCTTAACACAAATCACCTCCAGTATTTCTGGTCGACCTGCACGCGGAATTATGAATCATTGGCAGACTCAGATAGATCAACCACAACGTCCGACGCCACCTGCTTACCCTTATACTTATGATTTGGCTAAACAACTTCATGCCGTAGCAAGTCAACAAGGTGATCAGAGCTTTGCGGCATTTTGGGCAGGCAGCAATGTGGCTCAAATTCGTGAGATGGAAGCTAGAGATTTAATCAATCAACTGGTTCTGGAAATGGCTGAATAAGCCATTTTTACTTATAATGTTGTATTACCCAGAATTATGAATGCCGCTCCACAAGCATGTATACCAGATCCAGAACTGGACATTCATAACCCATAGCAGTTAAAGCGGCAGTCACCTGAGCACGATGATGGGTACCATGATTAAAAACATGTAATAAAGTCGCTGCATAAGGTAAACATTTTTGCTGACCTGTCGTGGTCTGATAATTTAAATTACCATTCAATGTGACGTCATCAAGCCGTTCAATCAATTCAATCCAGTTTTTACTTTTAGATTCTAATTGAGCAAGAAGCCGCACATGATCAGTTTCAATCGTTGTATTTAGTTTGGTTTGAGGAGAAATATTTTGCGCGAAGCGGACATACCAGATATAGTGTTCACCTGCCAATAAATGATTCAAGGTACCAAAAATACTGTTAAAAAATAAACCGGCATCTCGATATAGATCATCTTTTACTACATTTTTTAAATAGACGCCAAGCTGCTGGGTTGCCCAGATATTATAATCTGCCATGAGCAATAACGTTTCTTTGCTTATTAGATATTGCCCAGACATTTAATAATTTATCCTAAACTTAGCTGATTGAGAGTAGATCTACTTTTTCAACCTGTACATCATCCATAGACTGTCCAAAATTCAATAATTGGTCAAAATAGTCCCGAACCACTCGTGCTTGTTCCAGTGTGCTTTCCATTTTATACATCCGTTGGCGAAATTCATTACTTGAACGTAAGCCCTTGGTGTACCAAGCAATATGTTTACGTGCAATTCGACATCCTGAATACTCCCCATAAAATTGATAGAGTTCATCCAAATGCCCCATTAAAACATCTTTGACTTCATCAATAGCAGGGGCATCTAAATGCTGACCCGTTTTTAAATAATGGGCAATTTCACGAAAAATCCACGGTCGACCCTGAGCTGCTCGCCCAATCATAATTGCATCGGCACCGGTATAATCCAACACAAATTTGGCTTTTTCAGGACTGTCAATATCGCCATTGGCAATGACTGGAATCTTTAAAAGTGCTTTGACTTGTTGAATCAGATCATAGCGTGCTGTGTTTAAATACATGTCTTCACGGGTTCGACCATGTAAAGCCAATGCTGCAATACCCGCTTGTTCCGCGCGTTGTGCGACCCTTAAAATATTTTCATGACCGTTTAAATAACCCAGTCTTGTTTTTAAAGTCACAGGCACATCGACCGCAGCAACCACTGCATCCAAAATACGTGCGACCAAGTCCTCATCTTGTAATAACGCCGAACCTGCCAGCTTATTACATACCTTTTTCGCTGGACAGCCCATATTAATGTCAACAATTTGTGCCCCATTGGCGACCTGGTAACGGGCAGCTTCTGCCAATTGTTCAGGATCAGAACCTGCAATTTGTGCTGAAATAGGCGCAAGTTCACCATCAAAATTAGCACGATATAAGCTTTTCTTTGTCATTCGCAAGGTTTTATCAGCCGTCATCATTTCACTGACTGCATGCCCTGCACCAAAATACTTGCACAGCGAACGAAATGGACGATCTGTGACGCCAGCCATAGGGGCCACAATTAAATTATTTGACAGTTGATAAGGGCCAATATACATAATATTCATGCATTTTTCGATCAGCATAGTATACTGCATCTGTCCTTTTGACTCATCTTTTTATCAAGGTGTTTTGTTTGTATGAACAACTCATTTAAGTCTGGTTTTTATTTTAAATCTTTGTGTACGCTGGCATTGAGTGTCGCATTGACAGGTTGTGGCGATAGCACTTGGTGGTCAAATAAAGATGAGCCAGAATTTAAGCTAGAACAAATAAAACGGGTTATTCCAACACGTGTCAGTGGTCGCGAGTCATGGGCCAATGATATTGACGATATCATGGAAAAACTGGGCATTCCGAAAACCAAGGAAAATGTATGTAGCATTGTGGCTGTCGTAGATCAGGAGTCCAATTTTGTGGCTGATCCTGTCGTGCCGGGTTTGGGTGAAAAAGCAGTCAAGGAAGTCAATACTCGCCTGAATGAAAAATTTGAAGAAAAATTAGGGGCTACCCTTGGTGGTCAAGTCTCTGGTTATTTTGAGGATGTTCTTAAAAATCAGCCATCGCCTGACAACAACTATATGAGTCAGATGCGCAAAGTCCGTACTGAACGTGAGTTAGATGTCCTCTATCGGGAAATTTTTGACTTTATGGCCAGTCATTATCATGTTAGCGCATTAACGGGGGCTGCCAAGCTGGTAGGACAAGATATTGGCGAAAGAATGAATCCGATTACGACACTCGGTTCCATGCAGGTTCTGATTAGCTATGCTCAGGATCACAAACGTTCACGTATGATGACCACCAATGCATTACGTGATGACTTGTATACTCAATATGGGGGGTTGTACTACGGTATTCATCGTTTAATGATGTATCCAGCCGATTACAATAAACCTATTTATCGATTTGCTGATTATAACTCAGGCATGTATTCTAGTCGTAATGCCGCTTTCCAAAGTATGCTGAATGATTTAACACCCAAAGAACTGGATCTGGATGGTGATTTACTCCTTTACAATAAAGATGGTAGCCCTAAAGCAACGCTAAGCCAGTCTGAAAAAGAATTGATTTCTGTATTTACACAGAACAATATTTTGGTCACACCGCGGCAAATCCGTTCTGATTTAAAAAAGGAAAAGGAAAAATCCTTTGAAGATACTCAAACCTATATTGCTGTAAAAAAGCTGTATCAGGCAAAAACTGGTAAAGAACCAATCTATGCCATTATGCCGCAAGTCATCATTTCTGGACCTAAATTAAGTCGAGACTACAATACCAATTGGTTTGCCTCTCGCGTTAATGGAAGATATGAAACATGTATGCAACGAGCGAAAAGAATAAAGCTGTAAATCTTGCACTGTTTGATTTTGATGGCACCCTGTGCAGCAGAGACAGTTTTACTGGTTTTATTTTTTATGCTTTATCTAAACGGCATATTGTTCGTAAAACGATTAAAATCCTACCTTGGATTCAAGCCTATTATTTAAAGCTTTATCCTGCACATGCGATGCGTTTAAAGCTTTTTGCCACGATGTTTCGTGGCAATTCAGCACAGCAATTACAGCAGTTAGGTCAAGAATATGCACAGATTTTACTAAAAAATCTGGATGCAGGATTGCTTCAACAATTACAACAACATCAGGCGCAAGGCGATCGAGTGGTCTTGGTTTCTGCCTCTATTGATCTTTATTTGAAGCCTGTATGTGAACTTTTAAATATTGATTTGATTTGTACGCAAGTGGAAGTTAAAGACGGAAAAATTACAGGGCAATATTCTACCCCTGATTGTAGTTCAGAACAGAAAAAAATTCGAATCCATCAATGCTATCAACTAGATCATTATGATCAGGTCTATGCGTATGGAAATAGCTATGAAGATTTAGAAATGTTTAGTCTGGCAGATTGTTGTTATATGGTGGGTGAAGATGAACACTTACCTGAGTTAAGTGATGTAAAAAAGCTGGCTTAAAATCTGGTCTAAATGAACCTTTTATTTTAAGAGATGAATTTTGTCTTTAACACCAATATATTCCTTGATCAGTTACAACTCAAAACAAGCTATATAGCTATAATGAGCAAGTATTTGTATATTTTAAATACACTCAAACTGATCAATATGCATGTGTGATTTTCATCTTCATTGCATTCAGATCAAAATCACCTTTGCAAATTACGCAATTGATGCAGGAAAACTAATCACCTGCTCAATCCGCATGCTTTCAGTTGCAATCATGAGTAGACGGTCCACGCCCAGAGCAATGCCAGAACAGGCAGGCATGTTGGGCAAAGCAGCAAGTAAATGCTCATCGAGGGGCATTTCTATCAATCCTTGTTGTTTACGCTCCAAATTATCTGCCTCAAAACGCTGTCTTAAAATTTGTGCATCCAGTAATTCATCATAAGCATTCGCAAGTTCCAAGCCTTCAATATAGACCTCAAAACGTGCTGCGACTTGCTCACCATCTTCATCGATACGAACTTTGGCCAATGATGCCATTTCAGGTGGAAAGTCGGTGAGAAATACTGGCGTATCAAAGCCCAAACTCGGCTCAACAAAATGTGAAAAGAGTAAATCGATATAAGCCAGACGATCCTCCCCCAAATCCAGTGTCAGTCCCACACGTCGAGCAGTATCTTTAAGTTGTTGTAGAGTGGCTTGTAATGGATTAATTTCAAGACGATCCTGAAAAGCATGTTTATAACTCAGAATCATGGGGCGAATCTCATCAAAACGATGCTTGAGACACGCTTGCAACAGATCAGCGGTTTCATGCATTAAGTCTTTTAGATCAAAATCTGGACGATACCATTCCAACATGGTAAATTCGCTGTTGTGCTTGCGTCCATGTTCATCATCCCGAAAGACTTTACAGATTTGATAAATCGGGCCACTGCCACTGGCCAGCAAACGCTTCATGGCAAACTCAGGTGAGGTTTGTAGATATTGAATCCGCTGTTTGCCTTCAATATGCCGCAAGGCTCGAACGGATGCTAAATGTACATCTGTTACCCCTGCCTGAGAAATAATTGGGGTTTCAACTTCTAATACGTCACGTTCAGAAAAAAATCTGCGAATGGTCTGATAAAGTCTGGCACGTGCTTGCAGTGCTTGAAGCGAACAGGTCGGTTGGTAGTTTTTTAAATTGAGATCTGGCTGCTCACTCATGCTGCTGGTCCTCCATGCGCAGCCCATTCACGGCGTAGTGGATATTCTTTTCTTAATCGATCAAAAGCTTGTTGATCAACTTTGCCCTCTTTTAAACAGGCACGTAAGGCATCATCATCACGTTGAATATCATAAATATCAGACAAATGTTGCTGTAGTGCCTGCTGCAAAGGCAAATCTTGAAAGTAGGATGTGCAAACAGGAAGCTCAGATTCAAATGTTTTGTGGGCTTGGAAACCGAAATGCTGACAAAATGCCTGATAGACCATTTGTGTACCACGCGCTTTACCTTCCAGACTATAACCTGCAATATGTGGTGTCACCAAACTGACTAAATCGAGCAATTGCTCGGAAATCACCGGTTCATGTTCAAACACATCCAATACCACCTGACGCTGGTTCTTTTGGATATCCGCAATCAAAGCAGCTTCTTCAATCACAGGTCCGCGAGCGCTATTGATCAAAATCGTTTGCGCTGGAATACGCGCGAATGTTTCCTCGTTAAGAAGATGATAAGTGGGATGATCACCTGTTTTGCTGAGTGGAACATGGATTGAAATCGCGTGGCTACGTTGCAGTAATTCATCCAATGAAACATTGTCGATGGATTCAAGCTGCACATATGGGTCATGACCCATCACCTGCCAACCGAGTAACTTTGCCATTTGAGCCAAACGGCGACCCACATTTCCCAGACCAATAATACCCAATATAAATTTTTGGTCTTGTTGTAATAATTCAGGTCTTAAATGTAATAACGCTGTAATGACATATTCAGCCACCGCTTGCGCGTTACATCCAGGTGCATTACTCCAAGCAATGCCTTGTTGTTGCAGCGCAGTAAGATCCATATGGTCTGTACCAATGGTTGCACTGCCCACAAATTTTAATGCACTATGATCGATTAAAGCATGATCAACCTTAGTCACAGATCGAATGATTAAAGCATCAGCATCCTTGACATCTTGATGCTGTAAATGCCTGCCACCACGCTGTTCAACAGTGCCAAATTCGGAAAAAAAGTAGTCGGTAAATGCCAGATTTTCATCTGCAATAATCTTCATGCGCTGTCCCAGTCACGTGCTGGCGTTTATCATAACCTGTCACTTGGCATGTGACTACGCTACAGATTTATAAATTGATTTTTATGAGCATGCTGCATTTAAAATACGATGTTTAAATGCGGTGCTGGAATGAAGCGATTCAATTCATCGCTTTCTTGCAATGCGGCTTTGTTTTAACATCGCTTGCTTGCATCACTGTTTAGATCTTCTTTATTATTCTCACTAAAAAAATAAACAAAAGGCTAATGAAATAAATTGACTCTATCTATTTGTTCTCTGGTTTAAGGACGAGATGCAACATATGAGTCGCGCGAGTATGCTGAATCTGGTCAGCACGCGCATGAAAATAGCGTTGTGACAAATCATCCCCCGAAGCATCTTCAAGCACTTCAAATCCCATGTGTCTGACTTGTTGATGTAAATGAGCGGAATTAAATTGTCCCATTAAAGGTTCACGTAAAATTTGAGTAAATTGAGCAACGAGTTGCGCGCCTATTTTTTCGATGCCGTGTAGACCATTAAAATCGATCGAATAATCCAAAACCACTTCGCTTTGCGCCGCAGTAAAATCAGCAATACTTTTTAAAGTACCTAACGTAGTTTCGGGCTGCAAATAATGGGTGGTGCCTAACCATGAATAAAAAGCAGGACGATCTTGCGCATAACCACTTCGAGCTAAAACCTCTCCCAAAGCTTCCTTTTCAAAATCGATGGCGACAAATTCGACATTGGCAGGAATATTGTCGAGCTGTTTAAGTTTCTGGATTTTTAAGCGTTGTGTATCGGGATGATCAATTTCAAAAATTTTTAACGCTGGATACTGTTGTGCCAAACGCAAGGCAAATGAATCTAATCCTGCACCGACCAAAACGTATTGATCTATCCCTTTTTGAATCGCCTGTTTTAAATGATCTTCGGCATAACGAGAACGTCCCACCACCTGAGCAGTCAGTAAACCCAAGCTTCGATTCAAAGGCAGTGAATTCAAAAGTTGATTGAGCAAAGGCAGCTTGAGCAGTGTTTTCCACGCTTTACTGGTCATCTCAAAAGCATACGCATCGGCAAAAATTGGATCTTGGGCAAATAAGTAATGCTGCGCGCGCAAGGCTGCCGCTGCTTCGGCAGTACGACTTGACTGTCCTTTTTTCATTGCATCTTCCTTAAAAATACACGCCAAATACAACTGATATGAAAATAGATTACTTTCATCAGTCCCTGTTATGATTTCCTTTTAGAGATAAACATAAAAAGGGCAAAAAGTTTCAGAAGAAATCCAATACATCTAAAATAAAAGCAGCCGGTTGCAAACCATAGACTGCTACATTTAAAAAATTGAATAAGATTAAGCGTCTATTTTGCTTTTGCTGAAGTTGCTTTGATAGCTGATGTCATAATCTCGCAGGTTCAAGGTTTGCAAACGCTGTTTTAATTTTTTTAATGACCACGGCCACGCTGCAAAGTTACGTCCATTAGCATCCAGATAATAACTCTTACAGCCACCCGCATTAAATACAGTGGTTTTTAAATGCTTCTGTACCAATTCATTATGCGCATGGATGACCTGCGGTTTAATGCTCAATTTGGCAATCTGATATTTTTTAATTTTTTGCAAACCATCCACAATATAATCCAATTGCGCTTCAGCTAAACCAATAAATGAGTCATACACCAATACATTTGGCCCAAGAACTAAAAAAGCATTGGGTACATTTTCAATATTGGTTCCCAAATAGGCTTCTGGAGAGCTACTTTTCCAAAGATCATTTAAGCATTCGCCTTTATCATTATAGACACGGCGGCCGATTGGAGGATGAGACACTTCAAAGCCTGTTCCCCAGATAATCACATCGACCTCATGACGCTCACCATTGGCAGCAATCACGGTATTGCCTTCGACTTTGACTAAACCATGTGGAATCAAATGCGTATTTGCCGCTTGTAAGGCAGGATAATAATTGTTGGCAAATAATAAGCGTTTACAACCAATAGTAAAATCTGGTGTCACATTTTTGAGCAATTCAGGATCTTTCACCTGATTTTTCAGCACTTGTTTAAAGATTTCACCCACAGGCTTTAACACGGAAGGATTACGCAATCCAAAGTTAATGGCATTGAGTGATTGTGCTACGGTTTTACGCCAAGTAGACTGAATCACAGGGAATTTTTCAATCACAGATTTACCAAAATCACCGAGCTCCATATCTGGTTTTGGCACCACCCAAGGCGCGGTACGCTGAAAAACAAAAAGTTCTTTTGCCAAAGGTTGAATTTGTGGCACAAATTGAATCGCTGAAGCGCCTGTCCCAATCACCGCAATACGCTTGCCTGTAAGATCGTAGTCATGCTTCCATTTTGCTGAATGAAACATTTCGCCTGTAAAGGTTTCGATATCCTCTAATTTTGGAATTTGCGCTTCGGTAATCGGCCCTGTGGCAAACACCACAGTCCGAGAAAGATACTGACCTTTATTGGTATCCAGCACCCAAATATTACGCTCATTGTCCCAAGCGGCTTTTTCAAGTTCAGTGTCAAATTCAACTTTTTCATGAACATTAAATTTGTGACTGACTTCTTCTAAATAACTTAAAATTTCAGGTTGACGTGCAAACAGATGGCTCCATTTGCTACTGGGTGCAAATGAATAAGAATATAATGCTGAAGGCACATCACAGCCGCAGCCTGGATAGGTATTTTCGCGCCAAGTGCCGCCTACACGCGATGCTTTTTCAATAATTTTATAATCGTGATAACCGACTTGATCAAGTCGAATCGCGGCTGCAATGCCCGAAATACCCGCACCGACAATAAAGGTATCATAGATATGTTGCGGCAATGCTTTGCTTTCAGCCGAGTTTAATTTTTTTGCTTGCGCTGTCATTTAGAATATCCTTGTATTTGAAAAATAGATTTTCATCTTTCTTTCGTTATTTCATTAATCTGTAGGACGTACCTAAAAATTTTGCATAAAGGTTTGGAGCTGCGCGCTTCATCAACCAGAAAAGTTTGGCATCCATCTGCGGAATGGTATAAAGCTTGTTTTTATCCAAACGATCCAGCGTCAGTTTTGCGACTTTGTCACTGGTGGTAAATGCCAGATGAGTCAGTGCATAATCCAAAATGCCTTTATGCGGCACTTTGCCATTTTTAATGATATTGGTCGGGACTAATGTCGGACATAACACATTGACCTTAATATCAAACTTTTTCAGTTCGGCAGAGAGCGTTTCAGACAATGCGCGTACCCCTGCTTTGCTGACGTTGTAGACGGTCATTTCAGGTGCAGCAGTATAGGATGCTGCTGAGGCCACATTGATAATCGCGCCATGTCCAAGCTGTTTAAACCTTGGAACAAAGCTACGGCAGCCATGAATCACGCCCCATAAATTAATGTCCATGCACCATTGCCAATCTTCCATCGACATTTCATCAAATTTTCCGCCCAAACCAATCCCGGCATTATTAATCACCAATGTGACTGGATTTTTTAGCAACTTTTCGGCCTGTTCAGCCAACTGTGCGACTTGTTCAGCTTTGGCCACGTCACACTGCACAGAAAATGCGGTTGCGCCGAGTTGTTCAATCAATTTGACCGTTTCTTTAGCGGCATCCAGATTAATATCTGAACACACCACTGCACCGCCGCGGCGCGCCAGTTCTAGTGCAAAACTACGACCAATGCCACTGCCCGCGCCTGTTACCACAGCATAGGCGTGTTGACTTGGCTTTTTTTGTTGAGCGCCGAATAATTTCATGGCATATCCTTATTGCTTTCAGCCCATCGACTGAACATGATGGTTTGAACTGACAAACGGCTTAGTGACGTACTGGCGGCGTAAATGTTTTCACCAGATAAGGCGCGATAGCTCCACCCTCAGACAGTAACTTGTCTTTGTAATATTCAAGAAAAGCCGAGGTATCATGATCATTGGGATGAAAATCTGGACGCAAGTAGTCAAAGATTTGTCCCAATGTACTGCCAAATACACCATCTTTCGGGCTAAAAATCAGGCTGACACCACGACCTGCATCTTTCCAGAACTTGCGAGTTAACATGTCTTTTGGCTTACGCAGTACTGGTACAAACAAGGTTGAAAATGGAATCAGACCGAGTATGGTTCCCAAAGCGATAAAAAATCCTGCTGCACGTAGTGGATAATTGCCATTCAATAATTGATAAACGTCATAAGCAATGTCTTTATGTTCGGATTCTTCTAACATATGCCACATCCACATCGCGCGGGTTTTGGCATCATCCGAATAATAAAAATTCTTTTCATGCTTCATCATGTATTCAGCAAGTACCGCGGTAAAATGTTCAATTCCTGCCATCATCGAAAGCTTTAAGGGTTGCGGAAATTTTAAGAAAATGTGTTCAAAGAATTTCTCACCTAAAAAACGATATAACCCCACAGGATAATTGATGGCTTCATGCGCAATCGCATCATTAAATTCATTGTGTAATTTAGAATGGATGGCTTCCTGCCCAATCAGTGAAGTAACACGCTGCTTTAATACTGGATCTTTGACCTGATCACGGTGGAAACGAGCGGTTTCAATCACCAGATCTTCACCGTAAGTGAGGAACACAGACAGTGTGGCAAAAAAAATCGTAGCGAACTGATTATTCATATAAAATGAAATATCAATTTCCTGACCTTTAAACCCAATCGCGATATGACGAATTGGAATAGACGGTTTTAAGGTATAATCAGTGGGTTCAAATTTAGGCGTAGATTTGAACGCTTGGACTGATTTTTTTACTGCGGTCGTAATCATGGCGACACCTGCTTAAAGCATTCAATTTGTTACATCATTCAATATTTACAACGTTCAATCATGCAAACTGAAAGATTGTTCGCACTTTCAAGACTATTTCATCCTAATCTGATCTTATGTTCGGATTCAATTCGGGTCTAAAGCATCAAAACCATGATTAAAAAATCAAGCTTGAAGTTAATTGGCTTAAAATTTAATTTTCATAAATCATTATTTTTATTAAAAATAAAACAACATGTTGGCAAAAAATAAGCTCCAAAATGATGATTTATGCAAGTGACTTTCTGCATTTATTTCATGTGGGTAAATTACACGAAATAGCTCATTTTTCACTGTTCGGATTTGTGTTTTTTAATTTGGTCATTCTGGCCTGACATGATAACTTGAATAAATATTCGGATTTCAAGGATGCCACATTGAGTACACGTAAACCGCGCCAGACTCGCGCTAAAGTCACGGTGGACACCATTATTGAAGCAGGTTTTATTTCAGTGGCTTTGCATGGCACCAGTGGTACCACCACTCGACATATTGCAGATATAGCAGGCGTCAGTGTCGGTTCACTCTATGAATATTTTAAAAATAAAGAAGAAATTTATGATGCAATGGCACATTCTTTTGTGCAGGAGATTCTGGATATGATTCAGAACCTCACCCCTATTATTATGAATATGGAACTAGAATCTGTCATTGAACTGATTTTTTATACTTTTCGTGATTTGTTAACACAGAATAATGAACGTTATTTAATCTGTTTGCGTTATGCCAGCGAACTGAAGTACGACAAATATATCAATCAGATTGAACGCGAACTGATGAACATTGTCATGCAATACATGATGAATAACCCCAAATATCTAAAAGTGAACAATCTGGCGGTGACTGCTTATGTCAGTATCAATAGTGGAATTTTTAATATCGCCCGACATTTGATTTTACCCAATCCCTATATCACTTTTGATGAATTGGTACAGGGCTTAAAAACCATGATTATGAGCTATATCAATGTCGAGCTGGCGAAAAGTACAAGCTAAGATCGCTCCATCACTCTAATTGATCCCCATCTGTTGCACTCAGATTTTTCACCATTATTTCAAGATTATTCCGGATTAAATACGCAAGATTAATATCAATCCCTTTGAGCATTTGTCGCTCCAGTTGAGCGATGACTTGATTACATTCTGCCAGCTTTGCCAAACCTTGAGCAGTGACCGTCAATAAAATACGACGACCATGCGTAGGATCTGGGGTTTTTTCAATCCAGTCATTGGCCAGCAAATCCTGTAAGATTTTATTGGCCGATTGCGGTTTGATAAAAGAACGCTCTGCCAGTTTGGCATTGGACAAATTAGCTTTGGCTGCCAAAACCGATAATGCGGTAAATTGGGGCAAACTAATATTTAAATCTTTAAGATGTTCAGTGAGATGTTTACTAATGATTCGATCCACGCGGGCGATCATATAGCTCAGTCTGGGTTCATCTTCTCGTTTTTTTTCAATTGAACTTGAGTTTGGCATCGTATTTGATCATCAAAATTTAAAGAAAGTATGAAGTTTGACTTCATACTTTCTTATTTCACTTAAGTTGTACTTTGGCTATGTGCTAACTTTACTGTCTGTTTAGGCTTTCTGACAAGCAGCAGTGCAGAAATTGCAGCAATCAAAATGATTGGGATACTTGATCCAATCACAATGGTAGAGCTTTGTCCTAACGATAATAGAAACCCTGCAAATAATGGTCCAGCAAATGAACCAATTCGCCCAATCGCCACCGCAGCACCGACTCCCGTTCCGCGCATTTCGGTTGGATAATACATGGCTGCCAAACCATACAGTGCAGACTGACCACCCACAATGAACAAACCACAACCCACCGCTGATAGTGCCAATAAAGCCACAGTCGGAGAAATAGACAGACAACACAGGGCGACCAAGATACCCGCATAAATAAATTTGATCACAGTTCCCATACGCATTTTATCTAATAACATGCCCATCAGAATCGAACCAAAAATCCCGCCAATGTTGTAGCCCATTTGCACATAGTTTGCTTCTAGTTTGGAAAGACCTTGTGCGCCCATCAATAGTGGTAACCAGTTCAATAGGAAGTACAAAACCACTAAAGTACAAAAGAAACTAATCCAGATTTGAATGGTGGACATGCGTCTATCTTTAGCAAATAGCACTTCAAAAAAAGGAATTGGGGTTTGTATTTTTTGCTGCAAATAGCTCTTAGACTCAGGTAAGTATTTCATAAGCAATGGAATCAGTAAAATAGGTGCAATCCCACCAACATAGAAAATATGTCGCCATTCGCTATCGCCTGCCAATGACATTGCGACCACGGAAGTCAGCAATCCACCAAAGGGAATGCCGCTATACATGATACTGACTGCGGTCGCTTTACGATTTTCTGCAACTGCTTCTGAAGCCAGTGTGATCATCATCGGTAAAGCACCGCCCATTCCTAGTCCTGTAAAAAAGCGAATGAGTAGTAACAAGCTATAATTTTCGGCATAGGCAGTCAGCAGCGACATCACACCAAAAATTAAAATACTTAAAATCAGAATTTTTTTACGACCCACAATATCGGCTAGTCGCCCACCGATGATAGCTCCTGGTAAAGTTCCAATAATTGCGGCACTAAATGCCCATGCCATTTGCGCATTATCCAGCATAAACTCTGCACGCATACGTGGTGCTGCGACACCCATGGATTGAAGATCGAAACCTTCAAAAATGGCGATGATGAAACAGAGTAGTAATGTCAGCTTTGCCCTACCTGACGGATGTAATACCTTATCCATAGTCCTTTCCTTATTTGACCAGATTTCCATAACCTTTTTTATTGTAATGTGTTTAAACAACACGATTAAAATATCAGTTAAGCTTATAAAAAAATCAAGAGTATTTTTAAAAAATTTCTCTATAAAATTAATTTAATAATAATTTTCATTAACTTATAAAAAATTTTAAATATTTTCAAAAAAGACTTGAATGTAAGTTTAACTGATATTAAATTAAATCCAGCACAGCACAATTGTCATTCAAGGAGAATACACATGACATATGAAAAACGTTGGGAAACCGTTGATGTACAATTAGATAATGGCATTGCATGGGTCACTTTAAACCGACCTGAAAAGAAAAATGCCATGAGTCCAACCCTGAACCGCGAAATGATTGATGTTCTTGAAACACTCGAACTTGATCCAAATGCCAAAGTTTTGGTGCTTACAGGTGCAGGCGATTCATGGACTGCGGGCATGGACTTGAAAGAATATTTCCGTGAAGTTGACAGTCAACCTGAAATTTTTCAGGAGCGTATTCGCCGTGATTCTTGTCGCTGGCAGTGGCAATTACTCAGAATGTATTCAAAACCGACCATTGCCATGGTGAATGGCTGGTGTTTTGGTGGTGGTTTCTCTCCACTGGTGGCATGTGATCTGGCAATTGCTGCGGATGAAGCGACCTTTGGTTTGTCTGAAATCAACTGGGGCATTCCACCGGGCAACTTGGTGAGTAAAGCAATGGCAGATACGGTAGGTCATCGTACATCATTGTATTACATCATGACAGGTAAAACCTTTAGTGGTAAAGAAGCTGAACAAATGGGTCTGATTAACAAAAGTGTTCCACTGGCACAGCTCAAAGCTGAAGTTACAGAGCTAGCACAGTGCTTACTTGAGAAGAACCCAGTGGTATTACGTACTGCGAAAAACGGCTTTAAACGCTGCCGCGAACTAACTTGGGATCAAAATGAAGACTATTTATATGCCAAACTCGACCAATGTAATCACCGTGATACCGAAGGTGGTCGAGAAGAAGGACTGAAACAATTCTTGGACGAAAAATCAATTAAACCGGGTTTACAGAGCTATAAGCGTACTGGTTAACTTTTGATTTTTATTGGCTATGTAAGGACACAACCCATGCAAAATGTACAGTTACTCATCCACGGTCAATCGCTTGATGCATCTAATCAGGCAAGTTTTGAACGAATCAGTCCGATTGATGGTCAGGTGGCAAGTATTGCGGCTGCCGCAACACTTGCAGATGTAGATCGTGCCATTGAATCGGCGCAGCAGGCTTTTCAGATCTGGTCAAAACTGTCTCCAACTGAACGACGCTTACGCCTATTAAAAGCGGCAGATTTAATGGATCAACATACCGATCAGTTTATTCAGATCGGGATGCAGGAAACGGGTTCAACAGCTACATGGTATGGGTTTAATGTGCACCTTGCCGCCAATATGCTACGTGAAGCAGCAGCCATGACCACGCAGATTGATGGTAGCCTGATTCCCTCTGATGTGCCGGGTAATCTGGCGATGGGGATTCGGGTTCCTTGTGGTGTGGTGGTGGGTATTGCACCGTGGAATGCCCCTGTAATTTTACCGACTCGCGCTTTGGCCATGCCACTCGCTTGCGGGAATACCGTGGTCTTAAAAGCCTCTGAGGCCTGCCCTGCAACACACCGTTTAATCGGGCAGATTTTACATGAGGCAGGACTTGGTGATGGCGTGGTTAATGTGATTACCCATGCGCCAGAAGATGCCCCACAAATCGTACAACGTTTAATCGAACACCCTGCGGTAAAACGAATTAATTTTACAGGTTCAACCAAAGTTGGAAAAATTATTGCTGAAACAGCAGCTAAATATTTAAAACCCGTTTTGCTTGAATTGGGTGGCAAAGCACCTGTGGTGGTGTTAAACGAAGCCGATGTAAATGAAGCAGTCAATGCGGTTGCCTTTGGTGCTTTTTTCAATCAAGGTCAAATCTGTATGTCGACAGAACGCGTTTTGGTTCAAGAGGACATTGCCGACCAATTTATTGAAAAGCTGATTGCAAAAACCAAGTCACTCAAAGCTGGTGATCCAACCGATCAAAACAACATGTTAGGTGTCTTAGAGAGCCGCCGAGCAGCCGAGCGTATTCAACATTTACTTGAAGATGCCAAAGCCAAAGGTGCTGACTTACCTTTAGGTATTCAGGTTGAAGGTACGACGATGCAACCGACATTGGTGCTGAATATTCAGCCAGAAATGTTGCTCTATCGTGAAGAATCTTTTGGCCCAGTCTGTACAGTTCAACGCTTTACTACGCTTGAACAAGGGATTGCCCTTGCCAATGATAGTGAGTTTGGCTTGTCATCGGCGGTATTTAGTCAAAATATTGCACAAGCCATGGACGTGGCAAAACAAATTGATTCAGGTATTTGTCATATCAATGGTGCAACCGTACATGATGAAGCACAAATGCCATTTGGTGGAACTAAATCCAGTGGCTATGGGCGTTTTGGCAGTAAAGCTTCCATTGCTGAATTTACTGAATTGAGATGGATCACCATTCAAACTCAATCACGGCACTATCCAATTTAAATGCTGGCCAATTTAGATGCAGCCCAATTTAGATATTGCCCGATTTAAAAGGTCAATTTAACTTGGCGGTTAAATGACAACTATACATATTTAATAAAAATTGCATGATGCAAAATAAGCGCAGTGATGCGCTTGCCATGGAGTGAAAGAAATGCAAATGAATGCCACTCAATCACAAGACCGCGAACGGTTTGTTCAACTTGGTTCACATGATATTGAATACAAATATCAGGATCAGGTGCTATATATTCAGCCGAAAGAGCAATTAAAGCTTTATCCGCAAAAGCTCACTGATCGTTTAATCCATTTTGCCAAAACTAAACCTGATCATGTTTTTGCAGCAAAACGCAATGTGCAAGGTCAATGGGTAAAATTAAGCTATGCAGATACGCTACAGCGCGCTTGGCATATTGCACAGGCCTTGCATCAACGTGATTTAAGTCAGGAACGTCCTCTCATCATTCTGTCTGGTAATGATCTGGAACATTTAACCCTCTCCATGGGGGCGATGTTGGCGGGTGTACCATTTTCTGCAATCTCTCCTGCTTATTCTTTAATTTCTCAGGACTTTGCCAAGCTTAAACATATCTTTGAGGTTCTCACTCCGGGCATGGTGTATGCCAGTGATGGACAAGCGTTTAGCCAAGCTATTCAAGCTTGTGCTGGATCGGATATTGAAATTGTCACCAACACAGGCATTGTAGGGCATCAGTCCTGTACTTCTTTTCAGTCTTTATTAGATACTCCTGTGACAGATGTACAAGAGTATTATCAAACACTGGATGAACATCAGATTGCCAAATTTTTGTTTACCTCTGGTTCGACCAAACTACCTAAAGCTGTACCTACCACACATTTAATGCTCTGCGTAAATCAGCAAATGTTATTACAGACTTTTCCTGAATTTGAGCAAACTCCGCCTGTGCTATTAGATTGGTTATCTTGGCATCATACCTTTGGTGGAAGTCACAATGTCGGTATTGCGCTTTATAATGGTGGCAGCATTTATATAGATGACGGCAAACCTGTTGCAGGTAAATTTGATGAAACCATTCACAATTTAAAAGAAATCTCGCCCACTGTGTATTTTAACGTCCCTAAAGGTTGGGAAGAGTTGACCGATGCACTGGAAAAAGATCAAGCATTGCGTGATCGATTTTTTAAAGATGTCAAAATTTTATTTTTCGCAGGCGCTGCGCTGTCAGAAGCAGGCTGGAATCGTCTGGATAAAATTGCTCAAGCACATTGCGGTGAAAAAATTCGCATTATGAGTGGTTTGGGTATGACCGAAACTGCGCCATCCTGCGCCTTTACCACAGGCCCCAAAGTCATGGCGGGTTTTATTGGCTACCCAGCACCCGGCTGTGACATCAAACTGGTACCACACGGCGATAAAATGGAGTTTTGTGTACGTGGTAAACACGTTATGCAAGGCTATTGGCGTTTAAAAGCAGATCAACAAAGCACTATTTTTGATGAGGAAGGTTTTTTCCATACAGGTGATGCTGTGCGTTTGGTCGACCCAAATGATCCAGCGCAAGGACTGATGTATGATGGACGTATTGCCGAAGACTTTAAGCTCAATACAGGGACTTTCGTCAATGTCGGCACCTTACGTAATAAGGTGCTCATTCAAGGTAATTTACTCATTCAGGATGTGTGTATTACGGGTTCAAATCTCAATGCCATCGGCTTTTTGATTTTTCCTAAACTGGATGCTTGTGCACAATATGCTGGTCTGAATCTCAAAGATCATAGCAGTGACGAGATACTAAAACACCCTAAAGTCCAGCAGTGGTTCCGTCAATTTTTACTGAATTTTAATAAAGACGCGACTGGTAGTTCAAATCGCGTATCGATGCTGTATTTAATGACTGAACCACCACAGCTTGATGCGGGAGAAACCACGGATAAAGGCAATCTCAATCAAGGCAATATTATCAAACGTCGAGCAGGCATGATTGATGAACTTTATCAAAAGCAAACTGATAATCCACTGATTGTTCGGATCCCTGTCATCAACCAATAACACATTGAAATAAAAAGGAAGTTCAAATTTATTTTTGAGCTTCATCCTTAGTTTTGCCCGAAAAAAGGTGAAATATGCAGCACGATACAGAATTTGAATTATTTCGCGATAATTATCGACGGTTCTTAAAAGAGCATGTTGCTCCTTATTATGAACAATGGGAACAGGATGGTCTAATTCCAAGACAGCTATGGAATTTACTGGGTGACAATGGTTTTTTATGTGTCGATGTCCCCGAAGAATATGGCGGTTATGGTGCACCTGTTCATTATTCACTGATGCTGGTTCAGGAAACCGCACAGGCAGGATTTAGCTCTTTGGCCGTTGCCATTGGGGGACAAAATGAACTGGTCTCACCTTATATTCAAAATATTGGTAGTGAACAACAGAAAAAATACTGGTTACCAAAAATGGTGTCTGGTGAAGTTGTCACCGCCATTGCCATGACAGAAGCCAATGCAGGCTCTGACTTACAGGCGATTCGCACACAAGCCATTTTAGAAGATGATCATTATCTAATCAATGGCTCCAAAACCTTTATTTCCAACGGTCTACATGCCGATTTAATTGTGTTGGTTGCAAAAACCGATCCACAGGCAGGTGCCAAAGGTATTTCACTATTTTTGGTCGATGCACATTTACAAGGTGTAAAAAAAGGACGCTCACTGCAAAAAATTGGCTTGCATGCACAAGACACTGCGGAGTTTTTTTTCGATCAAGTCAAAGTTGCTGCCACACAACGCTTAGGTGATGAAGGTCGCGGATTTGCCTACCTTATGCAAGAATTGCCACGCGAACGCCTGAGCATTTCTATGATGGCACTCGGCTCAATTTTAGGGGCAATTGAACTTACCAAAGATTATGTATTGCAACGCAAGGCTTTTGGACAGCCTTTAAGCCAGATGCAAAATACCCGTTTTGTGCTTGCTCATGCACAAATTAAGGCCAAAGCTGCACAGGCCTTTGTGGATCAATGCGCAGAGATGTATCGCCAACATCAATTAAGTGTCCATCATGTCGCAGCTTTAAAGTGCTTTATCACCGATACCCAATGTGAAGTCATTGATCAATTGCTACAACTGTTTGGTGGCTATGGCTACATGCAGGAATATCCAATATCACGTTTCTTTGTCGATGCCCGTGTACAAAAAATTTACGGCGGAACCAATGAGATCATGAAAGAAATTGTGGCGCGTGAACTATTGGGGAAATAATTCAAATTTTAACAACCGAGCAAGACAGATCGGACAATGAGGTCTTGCTTAAAACAACAATGATATTTCAGGATGAAATGCCATGTCTAAATTATGGATGTACTCTACGCTTATGCTTTCAGGTTCAGTATTTGCAGGGAGTTTTGTCGATAACAGCAGTATAGAACTGACCACACGAAACTTTTATTTTGATCGTGATTATCAGGAGCTTTCTAAATACCCAGCCGCAAAAGACTGGACACAGGGCTTTATTTTCAAAGCCAATTCAGGCTATACCGAAGGAACTGTCGGTTTTGGTCTGGATATTTTAGCCACCGCAGGTTTTAAACTGGATGCCAGTGCCAAATATGCAGGCACCGGCAATTTACCCCGAGACACAGTTACCAATGAACCTGCTTCAAGCTATGGTGAAATAGGCGTGACAGCGAAAGCTAAAATTAGTCAAACCGAACTTAAAATTGGAACACTCAGACCGATGAACCCAGTTTTAGTTGCCTCGCCTGCACGCTTACTGCCACAGACCTATCAAGGGATTTCACTGGAATCCAAAGATCTAAAAGATTTTGAATTACAGGCGGCTTATATCGATAAAGTGAACCATCGTGACTCCACCAATTTTGAGAATATTAAAATTTCAGGGGTAAATGGCCGCTTTAAAAGTGCTGAAACTGATGGACTCTATTATGCAGGTGGCTACTACAATCTCAATCCAAGCTTACGTTTGGGGCTGTTCTATCTGGATGTCAATAATCTCTATAATCAAATGACCACAGGCTTTTTACACAAATGGGATATTAGTCCACAAACCCGTTTCAGTAGTTATCTGCATTATTATCGTAGTCGTGATGAAGGACAAGCAAAAGCAGGCTTGGTCGATAACGATTTATATCATGCGCATTTTGAACTCAAACACCAAAATCATAAATTTATTTTTGGAACATTTCAGCATCATGGTGAAACGGCTTTTCCTTATTTAAGTGGCGGCGAAACAGGACTGCTGATTGATACATGGCCGGGGGAATTTCTCAATCCCAAAGAACAAGCCTACAGTTTCCGTTATGAATATGACTTTAAAGATTATGTTCCGGGTTTACGCTTTATGACGCGCTATACCATGGGGCGTAATATTGATGCTCCCAATCTTGGCGGAAGCAATTTAAAAGAACGAGAAACTGATTTTGATCTGGGTTATACCGTTCAAACTGGCTGGCTTAAAAATCTAGGGCTGCGCGCACGTTATGCAATGTATGACAATAATATGTCGGCAAATGCCAACATTAAACCTGTCAACGAAACCCGTATCAATATTGATTATACATGGAAGTTTAAATAAGCCCGATCGGCTCCAGATGATCTGGAGCCCAATGTACTGCATGGAAAATAAAAATGGACATGATTCAGAAGTTCCCCCCGATTCACCATTTATTAGGTGGGCATAACTTGCAATGGAATGAACAACAGCAAGAGCTTGAAATTTGTTACATGGCGCTGGAAAGTTTTACCAATCCAAGAGGTACTGTTGAAGGCGGCATGATTTGCGCAATGCTTGATGATGTCATGGGCTTATTTGCATTTCTTGCCAATGGGAAACAACCCGCCACCACCATTAATTTAACCATGGATTTTTTACGTCCATGTCAGGTGGGTCAGGTTTATACAAAATGTCGTTTTATCAAACAAGGAAAAGCTATTTTAAATATCGAAAGTGAGGCTTGGCAAAACAATAAGATGGTGGCGCGAAGTACTGCCAATTTTATGGTCTTAACTTAAATATGACCCAAAATTTAAATCAGGATATTTAAGAATGAAACAACGATTACAACAGAAATCTAGCCTTCAAAATATTGCATTCCTAAGCGTATGCCTCAGTTTAGCTGCTTGTGGTGACCATGATGATACTCAACAAACAAGTCAAAATATTCCTCAACTTAGTCCTGCCATAGGCAAAATGCTTAAAGGATCTTGTTCAGACCTACAAGGTTATCAATACAATCATACGACCATCAGCAATGCAACATTGCAGCCGGCAGGTACGCTGACTGTGGCAGGCAAAAACATCAGAGCGCATTGTTTAATTCAAGGCTATATGTATCAACGTACCAGCCCCATAGACGGACAAATCTACCAGATTGGTTTTGAAATGCGTTTACCAATCGACTGGAACGGACGTTTTCTTTATCAGGGTAATGGTGGAACAGATGGCAATATCGTCACTGCTACAGGACAAGTTGGAAGTGGTGGCCCACTCAGTAATGCACTCAATGATGGTTTTGCTGTCATTTCATCAGATGCAGGACTTAACGCCGCTCAAAACCCTCTATTTGGTTTAGATCCACAAGCCCGAATGGATTATGGTTACGGTGCAATAACCAAGCTGACACCGATGGCAAAAGACCTTATCCGCGCGGCTTATAGTAAATATCCTGACCGATCCTATGCAGGTGGTACCTCAAATGGTGGTCGCCATGCCATGATTGCTGCCACACGACTCGGGGAACAATATGATGGAATATTGGCCAGTACACCCGGATCTCATTTACCCAAAGCTGCCGCAGCACAGTTATATACCGCTCAACAGCTACGTCGTGTAGCAACTGACGAAAATGATTTAAGTACAGCTTTAAGCTTCGACGAACGTAAAGTTTTGGCAAAAGCGATTCTGGATCGTTGTGATCATTTAGATGGTATTACAGATGGACTGGTTCAGGATGTGGAAGCATGCCGCACCGCCTTTAACATTCACCAGCATGTGCCCGTCTGTACAAACCAACGCGATGGAAGCTGTTTAAGCGCTGAACAAATCGATGTGCTTGCCAATATTTATCGCGGCCCTATAAATACCAAGGGACAAGCACTTTATGCCACACAACCTTTCGATCCCGGTCTACTCGGAAAAAATTGGGCAAGCTGGAAATTTGAATCATCTGTGGGAACTGCACGTGACCCTGTGGCTGTTGGCATCGTATTTCAAGTGCCACCTGATGCATCCATCATGCAAAACTCCAGACAATTTGCCTTTAATTATAATTTTGATACAGATTATCCGAAACTTGCAGCAGTGGATCAAACTTATCAGGAAAGTGCCTTATCTTTCATGCTCCCACCCGATGAACTGAATCTGGATAAGCTTCGTTTGCATGGCGGAAAAATGATTGTTGTACAAGGTACAGCCGATGGCGTTTTTTCAGTTGACGATACACAGCATTGGTATGACCAGCTTATAAGTAAATATCAAAATTTAGGGTGGGGCTAATCGTTTTGCCCGTTTCTTTCGTGTTCCCGGCATGAATCATAGTCGAGATGGCATCGCCACAGATCAGTTTGATGCCCTAACAGCTCTAGTTAATTGGGTCGAATATGGACAAGCACCTGATCGTATTATTGCCACTGCTCGTGGGGCAGGTAATCCTAGTGGCATCATAAACACCGAATTACCCTCAGATTGGGCAGTTGATCGATCTCGCCCCTTATGCCCTTACCCACTCATCGCGCGCTACAATGGCAATGGCGATAGTGAAAAAGCCGAAAACTTTAGCTGCAAATAAGTTTAGAACAACAACCTTTCAATATCTCAAAAGCCCAATATCAATCATCAGAACTTTTATTCAGACTCACCAATCCTAAAAAAGGCCACAACTGTGGCCTTTTCTGCATAAAAAACTATTGCGCGGTATAACCACCATCCATGACCACTGCCTGACCTGTCACACCGCCTGCCTTGTCACTACATAAGAAAATGGCATAATCGGCAATTTCCTCTACACTCAATAATCGCTTTTGCGGAACCATTGCCAGAATCACATCCTCTAATGCACTGGTTTCACTGACATGACGAGTTTTAGCCAAATCAGCAATTTGTCCACGCACCAAAGGTGTATCGACATAACCCGGACACAAGGCATTTACGGTAATGCCGTCTCGTGCCGCTTCAAGAGCAGCAACCTTGGTCAAACCAATCACACCATGTTTGGCACTGTTATAGCCTGCTTTGCCCGCAAAACCAATGAGACCGTTAATAGATGCCATATTAATAATACGACCCGATTTTTGTGCTTTCATAATGGGAAATGCATGTTTAATTCCAATAAATGAGCCCGTCAGCATTACTGCAATTAATTTTTGATAGATTTCAGTGGGAAAATCTTCAATTGCTGCGACATGTTGAAAACCTGCATTATTAATCAGGATATCCAATGTTCCAAAAGTCTCTGTCGCATGTTTAATCGCAGCTTGATAGGCTTGTTCATCGGTCACATCACATGGTGCAGACAAGGCTTCAAAACCCTGATTTTGCAATTCGGAAGCCGCTTGCTCACACTTGTCAGCATTCATATCAGAAATCACTACTTTTGCACCTTCTTGTGCAAATTTTTTTGCAATTTCCAAACCAATACCGCTCGCTGAACCTGTAATAAATGCCACTTTAGCGTCTAATAATTTTGCCACTTTTTTACTCCTCTCTAAATTGAACGCCTAGCCCTCTCATGCACTCAGCGTTTCTTCATTTATCGATCTGAATTCATTCTCTATTTCTATATCTTAAACAATACCGAACCAAGTAAATGCAGCAATCGCGACGAACACTGCGACTGTTTTAATCATCGTAACTGCAAAAATATCTTTATAGGATTGCTTGTGTGTTAAGCCTGTTACAGCAAGTAAGGTAATCACCGCGCCATTGTGAGGAAGTGTATCCATACCGCCCGAAGCCATAGAAACAATTCGATGCATGACTTCTGGTGGAATACCAGCCGCGAGAATTGCCGCATTGTATTGTTCAGCCATCGCACTTAATGCAATGCTCATTCCGCCAGATGCAGAACCAGTAATCCCTGCCAAAACAGTCGTGGTAACTGCACCATTCACCAAAGGGTTGCTAAATGCTGTTCCAAGGGCATGACTCACCAACACGAAGCCCGGTAATGCCGCAATAATTGCACCAAAACCATATTCAGAAGCAGTATTCATCACTGCCAATAATGATCCTCCAATGCTGGCATTTACCCCTTCTTTAAACTGGCTAATGACACGTTGATAATCAAATAAAATAGCCGCAATAATACCCACGATCAGTGCCAAACCGACCGCCCAAATCGCACCTGTCTTTGCCACATCTACGGTATAATTCGCCAAACCAATGGCATTAAAATCAAAACCATTTGGATACCAGGTTTTAATGGCAGATGATAAATACTTATTCATCACAGCGACCAAAATTAAAGGTACAAATGCCAAAATTTGACGTGTGACTGAGCCATTGCTACGGTTATGATCTTCACGAGATTGTGAATCGTTTTGGATTATTGAGGCATCCTGTTCAACAGTATCCGTACTTGCAAAACCAGCGTAGCCTTCACCTGCTTTCATTGCGACATTTTTACGCCATTCCAGATAAAGCAGCCCCATGCTCAGTACAAAAATCGCACCAATAATGCCAAGGAAAGGCGCGGCATATATGTCTGTGCCAAAAAACGTAGTTGGAATAACGTTCTGAATTTGTGGTGTACCCGGCAATGCATCCATGGTAAAGGTAAACGCCCCCAGTGCAATGGTTCCCGGAATTAAACGCTTTGGAATATTGGCTTGTTGGAAAAGTTGATTGGCAAATGGGTAAATCGCGAAAACGGCAACAAATAGGCTGACACCACTATAGGTCAGAATCGCTCCCAAAAGCACCACCGTCAAAATGGCTTTTTTTGCACCAATCCAACTGACAATCGTTTTGGCAATGGATTCGGCAATACCCGACATCTCAACCACTTTACCAAAGATGGCACCGAGCAAAAACACCAGAAAATAGTCTTTAATAAAAGCCACCATTTTCGGCATAAAAACGCCTGAATAAAACGGCAATACATTCGCCGGATTAATCAGAAAAACTGCAAGTAATGCACATAAGGGCGCCATCAGAATAACTGAAAAACCTCTGTAGGCCGTATACATGAGCAAGCCTAAAGACAGCAGAATAACAAATAAATCCCACATATTTCTTCCTACTCCATTACAAAGAATATGTCAGGTTCAACCCAAATATTGATTTAAATATTTGATCACGGTTTTCCTAACCATAAAATGACTCATCCAGACTCAAGATATCCACACTGAGTGACACTAAAATACGATTTTATATTTATTCTAAAATATCAATAAATTTTAAAAACACAAGAAAATTATTTTAAAGGCTTACGACAAAAACCTTAGTACATGAAATTTAAAACATTTATATAAAAATACATTTATTTAAAAAACAAATTAATTATTTAATAAAACTCATCAATACTAAATATAAATATCAAATCCACTCACAAAATAAATCGACACGGTGCTTAAAAATAATATTGATCAATACTGATCTAATAATAAAATGCTCTTTTCGAATGTTTTACAAAAAAACTCGCACTTCACTTCGTCCATTCGTTATGATTATGCTTTAAAAATCAAAAACTTTTGCAGACATGGAAAGCTGAATGACACTCAAACAATTAAAAGCATTTTTGGCACTGGCGCGAAGCCTGAATTATGCCAATGCATCGACAGAGTTACATCTCAGTCAATCTGCCTTGAGTTTAAGTATTAAATCCTTAGAAGAAGAATTGGGTGGCAAACTTTTTAAGCGCAATACTCGCCGGGTAGAACTGACGCAGGAAGGCAAATCCCTGATTCCTTATGCCAGAAAACTCCTCGCCAATTGGGAAGACATGGAAAATGATGTTAAACAAAGATTTAAATTAAATCGTGGTACTTTAAATATTGCCTCGATGCCCTTCGTGACCCATGCCATACTTCCTCAAGTTATTCAGTCTTTTTCAAATCAGCACCCGAATTTAAGTTTTTCTATTCATGATATTCCCAATGAAAAAATTATGGAAAATGTACTGGATGGTATTTTTGAGTTAGGCATTTGTTTTCAACCGATCATGAATGATCAACTTGAATTTAAACCATTATTTGATGAGGATTTTTTGGCACTCGTTCCCAAAACGCATGCTTTGGCTAGCCAAAGTAGTGTAACTTGGCAACAACTCTATGCGCATCCTTTTGTGACACTGCAACATCCTTCCATTGTGCGTTATTTACTCGAGCAAAATGCAGCCCGCTTAGGTTTAGTGCTGGATTTAAAAGTGGAATGTCATCAAATTAGCTCTTTTTCAAGCTTTGTGGCTTTGGGAATTTGCGTCAGTGCTATTCCTCGACATTTTCAACATTCAATTGATAAAACACATAATGTATTACTAGAAATTGAACATAGTGATGTCCATCAAGCCGTCGGTATTGTGTATAAAAAAGATGCCGAGCTTTCCAATATTTCCAGTGAATTTATTGCGACTTTGTCCAATTATCCTTATGAGAACATCTTGCATTCATCTCAGGTATAATCCTGCAATCGTTGTATTAATGCTTTGATTGATAAAAATAATACGCTTCATTTTGAGAGGGTTGATTTAAACATTCCTCTTATTCATCTTCGCATTGATTAATTTTCCTCATTAATCCTTTAAAATTTTCAACTTCATTAAATAAATTACAACTGCTAATAATAAAAACACTAAGGGATATAGAGTAATCACAATGAATAAAGTGTATGCCAGTGCAGCACTTGCACTACAGGATATTGTTCAGGATCATCAAACTTTGGCTGTTGGTGGTTTTGGTCTTTGTGGTATTCCAGAAGCATTGATCCAAGCCTTAAAAGATACACAGGTAAAAGGTTTAACCTGTATTTCAAATAATGCAGGTGTGGATGATTTTGGTCTGGGCGTGTTATTACAAACCAGACAAATTAAAAAGATGATTTCTTCATATGTTGGAGAAAATAAGGAATTTGAACGTCAATATTTAAATGGTGAACTGGACGTTGAACTGACCCCACAAGGCACCTTAGCTGAAAAACTTCGGGCTGGCGGTGCTGGGATACCTGCATTTTTTACTCAAACAGGCGTCGGCACACTCATTGCTGAAGGTAAAGAACAACGCGAGTTTAACGGTAAAACTTATATTCTTGAACCTTCTCTCAATGCAGATATTGCACTGGTTAAAGCCTATAAAGCAGACAAGGCAGGTAACCTCATTTTCCGTAAAACTGCACGAAATTTTAATCCCGAATGTGCAATGGCAGGCAAAATTACCGTCGCAGAAGTCGAACACATTGTAGAAATTGGTGAGTTGGATCCAGACGACATTCATCTGGCAGGCATTTATGTTCAGCGTATTGTTCTCAATGAACACCCAGAAAAACGCATAGAACAAAAAACCCTAAAAGCACAGGACGCATGATCATGGCATGGACACGTGAACAAATGGCACAACGTGCCGCACTTGAGTTACAGGATGGCTTTTACGTCAATCTTGGTATCGGTTTACCGACTCTGGTCGCAAATTACATTCCTGATGACGTCAATGTCTGGTTGCAATCTGAAAATGGTCTGCTCGGCATTGGTGAGTTTCCAACTGAACAAACACTCGATCCCGATTTGATTAATGCTGGCAAACAGACAGTCACCGCAAGAAGCGGTGCTGCATTTTTTTCAAGCAGTGAATCTTTTGCCATGATTCGAGGTGGTCACGTCAACATTGCAATTTTAGGCGCAATGGAAGTCTCTGAAAAAGGCGATCTTGCCAACTGGATGATTCCGGGTAAAAAAGTGAAAGGCATGGGCGGTGCAATGGACTTGGTGGTTGGTGTACAGCGTGTGGTGGTCTTAATGGAACACTGCGCCAAAGACGGCAGCTCTAAAATTGTTGCTGAATGTACCCTTCCACTCACAGGTCAAAACGTGGTGCATCGTATCATTACTGACTTGGGTGTCATGGATGTTGTACCTGAAGGTCTGCAATTGGTTGAACTTGCGGAAGGTGTCACGCTGGAACAGATCCAAGCAGCTTCTGGGGTCGATTTGATTGTCGCTCTTGAAGTCTAAAAATTGACTGCGGCTGTTGCGTTCAATTGAGCTGCAACAGTCCATGTAAAAAATAAAAAAAAGGGGATCATCTCTGGATGGAACGATCGCCCTCAACATCAGATGGAATTTGATTATGGACAAACAACCTGCGATTTTAGAACGTTTCGCGATCAGTATTAGCAACTGGTCAGAAAAATGGTTTCCTGACTCTTATATTTTCGCTTTGCTCGGTGTGATTATTGTGGCGACGGCCGCGATTTTTATCGGAGCTTCTGTACAGGATGTTGCCAACTCTTTTGGTAACGGTTTCTGGAGCCTGATTCCATTTACCCTACAAATGACGATGCTGATTATTGTTGGCTACGTGGTTTCAGTCTCTAAACCTGTGAAAAAACTGATTCAGAAAATGGCACGTCTTCCCCACTCAGGTCGGGGTGCGATTGTGCTGGTTGCTACAGTCAGTTTGCTTATTTCACTGGTCAACTGGGCAGTGAGTACCATCCTAACCGCATTATTGGTCATTGCTTTAGCCAAACGTAAAGAATTGAATATGGACTATCGCGCGGCAGCAGCGGCAGCGATTATTGGGATGGGAGCGACTTGGGCACTTGGCATCAGTTCTTCTGCGGCACAATTACAAGCCAACAAAGCCAGTCTGCCAGAATCAATTTATAACCTCACTGGGGTGATTCCATTTACTGAAACTATTTTTCTGTGGCAATCGATTGTCATGACTGCCATTCTGATCGTGGTTTCGATTGTCATCGCGTATATGTCTGCACCCAAAGGGCAGAATGTGAAAACCATGCAGGATTTTCATCTGAATTTTGAGGATGAAGAACAACAGGAAACCCAGCAAACTAAATCCAAGCGTCCGGGTGACTGGTTAGAAAATTCGCCACTCTTGACCATTTTAGTGGTTGCGCTTGGTCTGATCTGGATGATGCTGGAATTTTCCAAAAATAATCCCATTATCGCCATTTCAAGTTTAAACACCTATAACTTTATTTTCCTTATGCTCGGTCTTGCATTGCATGGAACGCCACGTAATTTCTTAAATGCAGTGAGTAAAGCCGTGCCTGCTGTTTCAGGTGTACTGATTCAGTTTCCACTGTATGGCAGTATCGCTTATATGATGACGCAAGCAGTGAATGCACAGGATTTATCGCTGTCGCATTACATTGCACACTTTTTTGTTTCGATTGCCTCTCATGATACCTTTGCGGTAGTGATGGGAATTTATTCAGCTATTTTAGGCTTTTTTGTTCCTTCGGGTGGCGGCAAATGGATTATTGAAGCACCTTATGTGATGCAGGCAGCCAATGATCTGCAATATCATCTGGGTTGGTCAGTACAAATTTATAATGCGGCCGAAGCTCTGCCTAATTTAATCAATCCATTTTTTATGCTCCCGATGTTAGGCATTTTAAAATTAAAAGCCAAAGATGTGATCGGGTTTACTGTCACACAATTGGTGGTACATTTACCATTGGTACTGTTTTTACTATGGATCTTGGGTAAAACCTTAAGTTATACCCCACCTGTATTTTAAATACTGAATTGCAAGGAATCGGAACAATGTCAAAAATCGTGATCGTAGCAGCAACACGTACGCCTATGGGCAGTTTTCAGGGCAGTCTTTCGGGTGTGTCTGCACCAGATTTGGGTGCAGTGGCCATTCAAAAAGTGGTTGAACAAGCCAGTATCCCTGTTGATGATATTGATGAAGTGATTATGGGCTGTGTCTTACCCGCAGGGGTCAAGCAAGGTCCTGCGCGTCAGGCGATGCGTAAAGCAGGTCTGCCTGATCATGTTGGAGCAACCACCATCAATAAGGTCTGTGGTTCAGGTATGAAAGCAGCCATGCTGGCATCAGATGCGATCAAGGCTGGCAGCATTAAAATTGCGGTCATTGGCGGCATGGAATCCATGAGTAATGCCCCGTACCTACTACCCAAAGCACGTACGGGTTATCGTATGGGACATGGTCAGGTCATTGACCATATGTTTCTGGATGGTTTGGAAGATGCTTATACAGGTCGTGCCATGGGATCTTTTGCTCAGGAAATGGCCGATAAAAAACACTATACCCGCGAGCAAATGGATGAATTTGCGATTCGCTCACTAACACGTGCGCAAAAAGCCATTCAAGAAGGCTATTTTAAAGCTGAAATTTCACCTGTTACTGTCAATACCAGAAAAGGTGAAGTCGTGGTGGATACCGATGAAAACCCAGGTAATGCCAAGATTGATAAAATTCCAACATTACGCCCTGCTTTTGCCAAGGATGGAACCATTACTGCGGCAAATTCAAGCTCGATTAGCGATGGTGCATCTGCATTGCTCATCACGTCTGAACAAGAAGCTGAACAACGGGGTTTAGCTGTGTTGGCTGAAATTAAAGCGTACACCACTAATTCACAATTACCTGAAGAATTTACCATTGCTCCTGTAGGCGCAATTGAAAAATTACTCAAGAAGGTCGGTTGGTCTGCGGATGAAGTCGATGTGTGGGAAATTAATGAAGCATTCGCCATGGTCACCATGGCTGCAATTGATGCCTTTCAACTTGACCCTGAAAAAGTCAATATTCATGGCGGTGCGTGTGCGTTGGGACATCCACTTGGCTCATCGGGTTCAAGAATTATGGTCACCTTAATTCATGCCCTAAAACGTTTAGGAAAACGTAAAGGTGTTGCTGCACTATGTATTGGCGGCGGAGAAGCAACGGCTATTGCGATTGAAATAAGCGCATAAACTTTACCAGCGTCAGAACTTTGTCAGTATTAAAACAAACAAAAGGCAAGCATTAGTCTGGATGCTTGACTTTTGACGAATAGAAATAAAGATCGATAGATTTAGTTCTAATCTTAGATTATTTTGCGTGATGTGGCTCTTTAATCAGCTTACTCAAATCATAACCTTGTTGGCGCGCTGTTTCTAAATAAGACTGATAAGTCGCCTCATCCAAATTTGGTGTCCGAGACAATACCCATAAATATTTATGCGTTGGTCCACCGACTAAAGCTGTCTGATATTCAGGGTCAATACGTAATACCCAATAATCGCCTTTGGTAAATGGAACCCAACGTAAAGCTTTAGGTAAGAAACTGACTTTGAGCTTACTTTTACCTTCATTGGCAGCATAGGCCACGCCTTCAGCACTTTCTATTTCACCTGATTTATTTCGACAACTATTGACTACTTTAATGGTCTGATCTGGATTCAAGGAATATACAGCATTTGTATCACTGGCACATTGGCGCTGGAAAAACATAGGTAAATAGGCAATGGTGTACCATTTTCCACCATATTTATTGACATCAATACTGTCTACTGCTTGAGGTTTAGGTGTGTCGGCATGACTGAGAGATACACACCCTAAAGCAAAAGTCGATACTAGACCCAACGCTAAAATATACTTTTTTTGAATATGCATGATTAAACCTGATGCTTGATTATAATGTCTTTAAAATAATCTATTTTGATCGATATAAAAGCGATAAATATAGAATAACGATATGATTACAACAGAAAATTTATACAAATACACAAATAGTTACCGATTTAATTGCACACTTTTCACAGAAAAAAAGAAGTAGATCTTGGCCAGTTTCTACTTCTTTTTTTGTTTAGGGATGCTTAATTCCCCCGGTAAGTCGAATAGCCATATGGGCTTAATAGCAATGGAATGTGATAGTGCTTTACTGCACCGTCTACATTAAAAATGACAGGAACTTCTGGGAAAAAACTACTTTGATTATGTTGTTTAAACCAATCACCTGTCTTGAAAGTCACACGATAAATACCTTGCTCCAGCTTTTTATTTTCTGAATAAAGCGCAGTAATTCGCCCATTTTCATTGGTCATTTTTTCATTGAGTTTGACCCACTGACCGTTTTTGTTTTCTTCAAGTACCACGCTGACTTTTTCTGAAGGTAAACCCGTTTGCAAATTAAGCACATGTACGCTCAGTGGATTATCAGCAGCCATGACAGATACACTGCTTAAAAGTCCGGCACTTAATATTAATTGTTTTAACATATTTCAACTCCTGTTATTTAAAGGTCATTTTGATGGCTTGTTCAGCACACCAATCATCATTTTTTGAACCACCTGAACCTGCTACTCCAATTGCACCGACTATTTCATCCTGATATTGAATGGGGAAGCCACCTCCCAATAATAAGAGTTCAGGGACAGTGGTCAAATTTTGTGAGTCGACAGATTGTCGTGCATTTTGGCTAAATATAGTGGTTGCAGTTTTGGTTGATAAAGCCGTAAACGCTTTTTTCTGTGCCGCAGTAGCATTGTGTGGGCCGACCGATTCATGTCGTTTCACAATTAAAGGCAGACCAGCACCGTCTAAAACTGCCACAGCCAAATGCTTATGAAACTGATTTTGACATGCCTGTTCTGCATGTTGTGCTAATAACTCAGCCGTCTTTAAATCAAGATTATATTGCTGGGGAAGCTGAATCGTTTGCGCAGCACTCATTTGAGTAATGCTTAAAGCCAGCAGCGACCCTAAAATGATGTGTTTCATTCATCACGCCTCATTTGTCATACAGCTATTTTAGATAAAGCTTGATATATTCAGCATGACAGTTGCATTACAGTCTTGTCATGTTGCAAATAAGTGAGCAATACATGCGTATTCTTATCATCGAAGATGAAGTCAAAATTGCCCATTACTTGGTGCAGGGTTTAAACGAATCCGGTTATCAGGCAGAGTGCGTACATGAGGGTCTGCTCGGTTTGGAACGTCTGAAACAGAACAGTTATCAATTGGTCATTTTAGATGTCATGCTTCCTGATATTGAGGGCTGGACCATTTTAAAAGTACTGCGTCAATTTTCGCAGGTTCCTGTGCTTTTCTTAACGGCTAAAGATCATGTGCTGGATCGGGTTAAAGGTTTAGAACTAGGCGCGGATGACTATTTGGTTAAACCTTTTTCGTATATTGAGCTACTTGCTCGTATCAAAAGTTTATTACGTCGCCACCAACCTGTATCCGAAAATTTATTGCGTCTTGGAGATTTAAGTATGGATCTGATTCAGCATACCGCTTGTCGTGGCGAACAAATGATTGACCTGAGTAAAAAAGAGTTTGAGCTGTTACGTTATTTTATGCAGCATCCCAATGAAATTGTATCGCGTCGACAAATTGCCTCACACGTCTGGAACATTAATTTTGATACCGATACCAATTTTATTGATGTCACCGTTCGACGTTTACGCAGCAAGATTGATGATGATCATGATTTAAAACTGATTCACACCATTCGTGGGCTGGGTTATAAATTTTCTGAACATAACATTTGATAGCACGCTGATGAATGTTCGCTCTTTAGAATTTCGCCTTACAGTGCTGGTTACGCTCCTCTCGACGATTATTTTATGTATCGTTGGATCACTGACCTATTTTGCAATTCATCGCATTTTATTAAATGAGCAAGATCAAGCCTTGGCCAGCCGTATTGAACGTTTAGAAGTTCTATTACAGGACAGTGAAAATATTCAGCAAATTATCCAGCGTCCAAAAATCTATCAAAACATGCTGGGCAATCAGGATAATCTATTTATTTTAAGACATGATCAACAACAACTGATTCATATTAATCCATTACATATCAACATCCCAAAACTTGACTCACAATCTGGAATTCATTTTCTGGATTTGCATGAACAACAACGTTCAACCCGAATTGCATGGAAAAATTTTAATATTCAGGGACAGTCTTATCAACTCATTGCAGGCAAACAATGGTCTGAGCGTCTTAATATTTTGCATCAGTTCCGTCAGGATTTAATTTTATACTTCGGTATTGGACTCCTCATTT
Source organism: Acinetobacter ihumii (assembly GCF_900625095.1). Lineage (GTDB taxonomy): Bacteria > Pseudomonadota > Gammaproteobacteria > Pseudomonadales > Moraxellaceae > Acinetobacter > Acinetobacter ihumii. The sequence continues at coordinate 186,213 of NZ_LR130760.1, forward strand.
TATTTTTAAGTGGTTGGCTGACTTGTCATATCACCTTAACGGGGTTGCGCAAACTTACCCAACAAACTCATCAGATTGATATCGGTTCTTTACGGCAGCGACTGGAGATACAGCCTCACAGTACTGAAATAAGCCAATTATCCTTAGCGATTAATCATATGTTGGCGCGCATAGAAGCTGGTTATGACCAACTCAATCGGTTTTCAGAAAATATTGCGCATGAGTTTCGAACACCACTGAATAACCTGATCGGACAAACCGAGATTTTGCTGTCAGAAACACGTGAGCTTAGCGACTATCAGGATTTGCTAGTCTCGCATCTGGAAGAATATCAACGACTAAAACGCATGATTAACAGTATGTTGTTTTTAGCTAGAGCTGATCAGCAGCATATTCAATTGAAAATTGAAACGATCGATTTAACGGTGTTAATTGAAAATATCGTCAGCTTTTTAGATATCTATGCCAGTGAAAAAAATATAACCCTTCAAACCCAAATCACACAAAATGACCTTACTGCTGACTTTGAACTGTTGCAACAAACGCTGTTTAATTTGATTGAAAATGCGGTATTGCATGGTCAAAATCATTCAAATATTTTAATTAAAACCCAGAGCATTGAAATTGAGCAAAAATCTTACACCCTTTGTTCCGTTTTAACCGAAAATAATTTTATAGATGAAAAACATCTGCCCCATGTATTTGAACGTTTTTATCAGTGTAATACATCCCGTCATAATCAAGGCCGTTCTGGTGGCTTAGGTTTGGCTATTGTTGCGTCTATCGTCGAATTACATGCAGGATTTTACCAAGTAGAAAATACTCAACAGGGTATTCGCTTCAGCGTGTATTTTCCAATTTTAGCGAGCCTATCAGTAAATTCAGAATCATGATAGCAGTTCACCGCAAGGGGATTTATCGTAAAATATGACAGATGCAGTCTAAGATTCATTTTAAACTAAAAAATAAAATGGAGCACAGAGTTCCATTTTGATCAATCTTAGGTGATTTTAGTTGACCAAAAGATTAATCTTCCAAAATACGGCTATGATTTTTTTGATCTTTCTTACGGATAGCCGCCATCACTGATTGCGCCAATATAATGATAAAGATGGTTGCTGTGGAAAGCATGGTAGCTACTTCTTTGGAAAAGTTAGCGATATTCACCATAAATTTTTGCATATAGGTGGTATAGGCTATGCTTAATGAATGGACTCAATCCGGTCTATGTGGCTTCACAGTTGGGTCGTAGTCTGGTGATGCTTATGAAGCGTTATGCGAAGTGGATTGACTCAGTTAAGAACAAACAAGAGATCGCTAAAATTTCGAATAGTGTCAAAATTGTGCCAAAGAAAAAGGGAATCAAACTATATATTTGATCCCCTTTTAAATATTTGGCGGAAGCGGTGAGATTCGAACTCACGGAGGACTCACACCCTCGTCGGTTTTCAAGACCGGTGCATTAAACCGCTCTGCCACGCTTCCATGTGCGTAAGAATACAAAGACACTTCATTTTATTCAAGAAAAATTTTGATGCTCATATTCAATTGGATATTGTTTCATCAACCATCAGAGCTGTGCAGCCAATTCAGCACCCTCTCGAATAGCACGTTTGGCATCTAGTTCAGCCGCAAGCTTTGCCCCACCAATAATATGATAATTTGCAAGTGTCTTTTCATGTTCATTAGGCATGATGTCTTTAATTGATTCTTGTCCTGCACACACTACAATTGTATCGACGCGTAACAGTTGATCATGCCCATTGAGCTCAACCCATAAGCCTTCATCGGTAACTGCTTTATATTGCACACCACGCATCATACGCACTGCGTGTTTTTTCAGCTGTGCACGATGTACCCAACCAGAAGTTTTACCTAAACCAATTCCAAGTGGCGTGGTTTTACGCTGTAAAAGATAAATCTGGCGAATCGGTACTTCAAGTTGCGCAGGTTGTAAACCACCTTCAGTCATATAATCTGGCTGAGGATCAATTCCCCATTCACGCTGCCAATCTGCTAATGGTTGTGGCTGAGGTTGATGGGCAGGTTTCAATAAAAACTCAGACACATCAAAACCAATTCCACCTGCCCCAATCACTGCGACTTTATCGCCTACTGGAGCACCTTTTAAAACTTCTGCATAAGAAAGCACTTGCGGTAAATCACTCCCTTGGATTTTTAACTGACGAGGAATCACGCCTGTTGCCACAATGACTTCATCAAAGCCTTCACGCTCCAATTGCTCACGGTTGACGCGTGTATTTAAACGTAAATCCACTCCAGTTTTTTCAATTTGAACTTTAAAATATCGAATTGTTTCATGGAATTCTTCTTTACCCGGCACCACTTTTGCCAAATTGAATTGACCACCAATTTCAGCGTTTGCTTCAAATAAAGTAACCGTATGTCCACGACTGGCTGCCACAGTTGCCGCAGACATCCCTGCAACGCCACCACCGACAACGGCTATTTTCTTAATCTTTTTGGCTTTCACATAGACTAGTTCTGTTTCATAGGCTGCACGTGGATTAACCAGACAAGTCGCACGTTGATTTTTAAAGGTATGATCCAGACACGCCTGATTACAAGCAATACAAGTATTAATTTCATCAACACGATTGGTCGCCACTTTAGTGACCCAAAAAGCATCAGCTAATAATGGTCGTGCCATTTGCACCATATCAGCCTTACCTGCTGCCAAAATGTCTTCAGCCGTATCTGGCATATTGATACGATTTGATGCAATCACAGGAATCGAAACATGCTGTTTGACATAAGCAGTATAATCGACAAAAGCCGCTCGTGGCACAGAGGTCACAATGGTTGGTACACGTGCTTCGTGCCAACCAATTCCTGTATTTAAAATGGTCACGCCAACTTTTTCCAAAGCCTGCGCAATGGTAATTACCTCATGCATGGTGTTACCGTCATGCACTAAATCCAGCATGGACAAACGAAAGCTAATGATGAATTTTTCACCGACTTTTTCACGAATGGCTTTGACAATCTCAACTGCAAATCGCATGCGATTTTCAACTGTACCGCCCCAACGGTCATCACGTTGATTGACATGACGACTTAAGAATTGATTGAGCAAATAACCTTCAGACCCCATAATTTCTACGCCATCATAGCCGGCCTTTTTGGCAAGACTGGCGCAACGGGCATAATCTTCGATGGTCTCCAAAATATTGCTTTCCGACATTTGGCGCGGTTTAAACGGCGAAATAGGTGATTTAATGGGACTCGCAGATACCACAAAAGGCTGATAGCCATAACGACCGGCATGCAGAATTTGCATCAAAATCTTACCACCATGTTTATGCACGGCATGAGTGACTAGACGATGATGCGGAATATCAGCCAATGAATTCATGGTTCCACCCGCAGGTAAAAGCCATCCTTGACGATTGGGTGAGATGCCTCCAGTAATAATCAACCCCACACCGCCTTTTGCACGCTCGCCAAAATAAGCCGCTAATTTTGGATAATTATAAAAACGGTCTTCTAAGCCTGTGTGCATCGACCCCATAACAACACGATTTTTTATAGTGGTAAAACCCAAATGTAATGGTTTTAAAATATTTGCATAGCTAGTCATAGGGAATCCTTATCGAATTTGGCGGTGCAACTTGTTGCATACTACTTTAGCGTTTTTTTTTGAATTTTGGATGACTGAATTGAATGGCTATTGAGGCAAAAACGCCAATCCATCATTTCAAGTATTACAAAAAATAATTTAGTTCAAATATTTCAAAGACATGCAGTTGATTAAATCGAAGATTTATATTTTAATTTATCTTTATTTTACAAAAAAACTCTACTTATTCTGTTATTGCCCACACTCCGTTATTGCTCCGATAGAACATGCTATAAAATGATCTATCGAAGCTTTAGAACAACATCTAGTCAAGATGTTTAGAACAATAGGTTAAATCTGAATTTTTTGCTTTTAGCTTTAAGGAACTCATCACAATTCCTGAACAGATCAATGCAGCCCCTATCAAAATATTCATGGTGAGTGGTTCATGCCAAATGAATGCACCAAAACATAAACTCAAAACAGGAATACACATAATTGAAATAGATGCGATAAAGGTATCGATCTGACTCACAATCCAGTTCCAGAGCGCAAAGGCAAAACCAGTTCCAACAACCGCGATATACAAGAGCAATGACTGATTTAAAGGATTCTTCCAGACCGTCAGATCTACAGGTTCGAATATTAAAGCACCGATCAAAATCGCAATTCCACCAATCAACAGTTGCCAGATCGTCAGTTTAACTTTGTCATAGTTTGCAAAATTTCTTTTAATATAAATCGTTGACAATGCCCAGAAAAAACCAGATCCAATCAAAAGTAATTCCCCTGCCAAAGACAAATTCCAGCTCAAATGCAACAGTTGTGGCCAAAGAATGGCAATTAGTCCTAATGTACCTAAAATTAAACCTAATATCTTTTGTCGGTTTAGACGTTCATGTAACACATAGTGCGCCAAAACACCAATAAAAATAGGCATGGTAAATACCAACACCGCAGACAAGCCAGAGTCTACAAATTGCATGGCAAAGATTTGCGTTGCGTAGAAACCCAGGCATACCATTGCACTTAAAATGACCAAAGGTTTCCATTCGCTAGGTTTAGGCAAAATGGTTTTTTTCAAAATCAACTGAAGTAGCATTAAAGTCACAGCAGCCAAAATCAGACGTAGCGAGGTAAATAAAAAAGGCGGAAAAACCTGCAAACTATGTTTGACCAGCCCCCACAAAGAACCCCACACCAAACAGAGCAAGCTAATAGCACTGACAACACGAATATTCACGGGTCTTACTCTTAAAACGATAAGGTCTCAATAGTGTATAAAATAAATGACATCATGAATAATGTTATGTTTTAATAGATCCATCATTTTTTTTAATGTCTTTTTCAGATCAACATTTCATTTTTAGAATAATGGGATCGACCTGAATATTGAGGTTTTGCCGTGAATATTGATATGAGTGATATCCGATCGTTTGTCACTGTGGCTGAGCTGAAAAGTATCAGCGCGGCAGCGCATAAGCTCAATTATTTACAGTCCAACATGACCGCCAAGATCAAAAAGATTGAAAATCACTACAAGCGCCAACTTTTTATACGCAAACCCAAAGGCGTTGAGCTGACTGAATCAGGCATGAACTTGTATAGCCAATACAAAAAAATGATGTTCACTTGGGAAGAAACTGAACATAAAATTTATCAAGAGGAAAACTATTTACGTTTTGGCACCAATACCAGTTTAGGCGGTATGCGTTTTTATCCCTCATTTAGCCAACTTTATACAGCTTATCCCGACTTGTCCATCACCATGAAAACTGGGGCAACAGGTTTTATTGAAGATGAAATTTTAGCTGGAAATCTTGATATTGCTTATGTTCTGGGTCATCCTAAACATAAAAATCTTCAATATATTCATAAAGCTGAAGACCAATTGGTGATCATTGGTAAAAATATGATTAATCATGACCATTTTCATGAATGTTTGCATCAACAAAATATTTTATTGGCATCTGAAGCATGTTGTTATGCCACGACACTCGATCAGATTTATGCAGATTACCAACTTAGTAAAGGTGAGCTGACCTATATTCATGATCATGAGGCTCTGATTCATTTCACTCAACTAGGTATGGGCGTGTCCATGATTGCAAAATCACTCATTCAAAAATTTAATATTGAATATTATCGGGAAATTCCTGAGCAATATCGCAACATTGGTCTTTATCTTATTGCACGAAATGACCATGTATTTACTGCAATCGAAAAACAATTTATTGGATTAAATGATTCACTTGAACGAAGTTAACATTGTAGCTCATTGAGATCACAAGGTTTTACCTCCTGAAATCGATTCAATTTAAATGAAGTATTGGAACCTGCCAAATCCATCCATACAGATTTAGTGTTTTTCGGTACGGATATTCAACCATCACGAAAAATAAAATAAAAAAAGTGCTACAATATCTGCCATTCTGAATTCTCAAGACCATCACTTCAGGTCTTTTTACAAATGTTAGTTAGGATTAGCAATGACTGATAACGCAACCATTTTGCAGCATGTACCAGTAGGCAAAAAAGTGGGTATTGCCTTCTCTGGTGGTCTGGATACTTCAGCAGCTTTATTGTGGATGAAACAAAAAGGCGCAGAACCTTATGCATATACTGCAAATCTGGGTCAGCCTGACGAAGATGACTACGATGCCATTCCAAAGAAAGCTGAACAATATGGCGCGGTCAAAGCCCGTCTGATTGACTGCCGTTTACAACTGGCTTTAGAGGGGATCGCAGCAATCCAATGTGGCGCGTTTCATATCAGTACTGGCGGTGTTCCATATTTCAACACCACTCCACTGGGCCGCGCGGTGACTGGAACCATGCTCGTCACTGCCATGAAAGAAGATGATGTCAATATCTGGGGTGATGGTTCAACCTATAAAGGCAATGATATTGAGCGTTTTTATCGTTACGGTTTGCTGACCAATCCAAGCTTAAAAATCTATAAACCATGGTTAGACCAAACGTTTATTGATGAGTTAGGCGGTCGTGCTGAAATGTCTCAGTTCCTGATCGATAATGGCTTTGACTATAAAATGTCAAAAGAAAAAGCCTACTCAACTGACTCAAATATGCTCGGTGCAACGCACGAAGCCAAAGATCTTGAATATCTGGATGCGGGTATCAAAATTGTTGATCCAATTATGGGTGTGGCATTCTGGAAAGATGATGTTGAAATTCAACCAGAACAAGTGAGCATTACTTTTGAAGAAGGTATGCCTGTCGCGCTCAATGGTCAACGTATTGAAGATGCTGTTGAGTTTATTTTAGAAGCCAATCGTATCGGTGGTCGTCATGGTCTAGGCATGTCAGATCAAATTGAAAACCGTATCATTGAAGCGAAATCTCGTGGTATTTATGAAGCACCAGGCATGGCATTGCTACACATTGCCTATGAACGCTTGGTGACAGGTATCCACAATGAAGATACGATTGAACAATACCGCATCAACGGATTACGTTTAGGTCGTTTACTTTATCAAGGTCGCTGGTTCGATTCACAAGCGCTTATGCTGCGTGAAACTGCGCAACGTTGGGTCGCCAAAGCCATTACGGGTACTGTGACTTTAGAACTGCGTCGTGGTAATGACTACACCATCATGAATACTGAATCTCCAAATCTCACATATGAAGCAGAGCGTTTGACGATGGAGAAAGGTGATTCAATGTTTACACCGATGGATCGTATTGGTCAGTTGACCATGCGTAATCTGGACATTACCGATACTCGTGCAAAACTTGGGATTTACACCAATACCGGTTTGCTGTCTATTGGTCAGGGTTCAGCAGTTCCACAGTTGGAAACTAAAAAATAATTTTGTTTTTAAATAACAAAGCTCATTGAACTACTCAATGAGCCAATAAAAAAGAGAGATTCAATTGAACCTCTCTTTTTTTATTTCTAGGTCACTTATGATCGACGGCGATAAAGCACTAATCCAGCCAATCCTAATATTGTAAAAATACCTAAACTCCCCCCGCCACTACTACTTTGGTTATTAGGTGTCGATTCAGAATTTTTTAATGTGACGGTCGCTTCAGGCGATTTCGCTCCATCAGCATCGTAAATTAAATAGCTGAATTTGTAGTCAAAGACGTTGAAATTATTTTTAACCTGTACGGTGAGTTTACCGCCATAACAAGTTTCTTTCTGATCTGGATATGGACAAGCACCAGTGCGTTCAGGTGTTACGGTAATCCCAGAAGGAACAGTGGTTAATCGAATCGGTAATTCAACCCCTTCTGAATCTTGATAAAAAGCAGGTTTATTCGGTTTATTAACCAATGTTGAGACTGAACCATCCCCATCATCAGAATCATTTTCCAGCAAATTAACTGAAATTTTTTGATCAGTGCCATATTGAATGTTATAGCTATCCGCTTTGGCAATTGGTGGTATATTGACAAAGTTCACCTGCATAAGACCTGAAGATTTTTTATCAGTATTTTTTAAGGTCAACGTATATTGACAGAAATTGTATTCTCCCGCTTGGGTAATCCCATCATCTATACGGTATGCCACAATTCGTTTTAGATTGGCATCCCATTTACAGATCAAATGGTCATCAGGTTTGGCTTCGAGTCTAGTATCATCGCCACTACCGGTAATTACACCCACCCCACGTGGAATCACAGTCACATCATAGTTATCTGCGGTTAAATGTTGGATCTGACGACTACCATCAATCGATACCACTTCATCTGGTAAACTAAATTTAAATGGATCGACATAAACTGCGCGATAGTTTTGATTCGCCTTGGTATAGGTAATCAAATCCTCATATTCCTTAATGCGCTTATTATAATATGGCAAGAAATCAGGATTGGTGCTGGTATTTGCGACTTGCTCTTTAAAGAAATCTAATTCTGTTTGATAACTATCTAATAAGGTCACCAACGAAGTATTGACTATTCCATTAATATCACCTGCGGTTAAACGCATGATTTCAGTCGAGCCAATATCACAGCTATTGCGTACAGTGGGCTCTAACACCAGCGTACCATCAGTAATACGATTAATGCCGCGCTGATCTTGTGTGCTACAACCATCTGCGTTTACATCAACTAAATCTGTTTCCGATTTATTATCTTTCGGGAAATAAACTGGTAAAAAACCCGTATATTCTGTAGGTGTTTGTAAATTGCTGAGCAACTCAGCTCGGTTATTGCTGCTTATATTAATATTGGTGTGTTGCTCAGGTAATACTTCACTCGCAACATCACACTGACTTTGACTTCCCTCAGTCAAACTTAAAGCATTATAAGCTAAACCGACCCCTGTATTTTTTTGATCCTTTGCGTCACCCAATAAATAACGACATGAGCGATTACTATTAAATGCTAATACATTAAATGCCAAGACTTTGACACCAATTTTGTCATATAAAAAGGTACTAAATGCATTATTTTCAACAATGGTATTACTGACCATCTCTAAGCTACTGGATGTACTGAGCTTATTAACATCCGTATTTACTCGACTATCACCCGTAAATTTCAAAACACTACCGTCATTCGGATTGGTAATATTTTGAGCAATGGTGTTGGCAGTTAAGGTTGCTGTAGGTTCACCGCAAAACTCAAATGTACTTTTGCTTGAATTGGAACCATTTCCAATAAAGCTATTATTGTTAAAAGTTAATGTACGTTTGGTATAGACCAAATTATCCAAGCAACTCATCGCAAGAACATCACCCAGCACGGGTAAATTGCCATTAACTGTAGAGTTGCCCTGATAAATACCCCCAGTCAGCGTTAATGATGAATTATCCCCTTCCAGATAAATAGCTCCACCCTGATTCGCAGTAGAATTTAGAATAGAGACCCCTGTCAATGTGGTGGCAGCACCCAAATATAACGCACCACCGCGGTCATTACTTTTACCATTTTGAAAGCGAACATTACTCACCACAATACTAGATTTACTATTGCTGGTATTAATGAGACGTGTCTTATTTTGACCATCAATAATGGTTTTTAATGCGGTTTTAGCCGGATAATCATTGGTAATTACATCAACTTTACTATAATCCTGCGGGATTTTCCCCATAATTGAAATGGAGGATTTTGGCACCAGTTCAGTATTGAGCTTGTAAGTTCCTTCTTCTAATTGAATATAATCCTGAGCAGAAGGCGCAGTGTTACCCGCAGCACACCCTCCATAAGATCGATTCAATTCAGCAGCTTTTACAGCCATACGAAGCGAGCATTTATTACTACTTTGATCATCAATATCATCAGAAGTATTCACATAAATGGTTTTATCTTCTGCTGCCATCAATGACATCCCAGATAACACCATGATTGTCAGTAGTCCTTTTTTATAATTTTTCATGACCTATTCCTTGTCTTTATCTCGCGTAACGTCTTAAACCGATGAGTCCCAATAATGCAATCAATATTCCAAGCCCAAAGCTTCCGCCACTGACTTTAACTTTCTTGTCTTTGAAGTCATTTGGTGGGTCTTGTACAATTTTTGCTGGAATTTCAATATAACGATTCCCTACTGAATCACTGAATCGGGTAATCGTGGTCATCACCTGAATTTTAAACTCATCGGAACCATGCCAGTTTCCGTTTGGCACATAAGTCACATTACCCTCCTGATCCAGTGTTAGCGAACCTTTGGATGGCGTATTGGTTTGTACAATTTGCAAACAACCTGCTTGCCATGCCTGACCATCGGCTCTTTTACCAAGTAATGTTTCACATTGGCTGGCTGGGAGTAATTCACCATCTGCCAATTGATCTGCAATTGAAAATTTCGCAGTTTCTCCATATAAAATATCTTGTCCGACTGGAGTAATTGAATCGGCATCAATCACCAATTCGATTGCACCTAAGTCACACAACTCTTTGGTACTTCTTGTTTTGCCACGCTGGTCAGATGCTTCACAGCTTGAAAGACTGGTGACATTAGTACCATCACTGAGCACACGACCACGGTTGATAATCAGTGAATCAGATAATGTTTGATAAGACATGAGCAGACGTGGCTTAAAAAAGCCCAAAAATTGCTTTTCAGGGGTGTAATAAGGACACAATAATCCATCCGCTGGAGCAGCGTCACACTTGCCTTCAAGGCTTCCTGCTAATAACTTATTATTCCCAACGTTCACATTCGGATCAGTGGTACTGCCTTGACCACAATCTGCTGTACTGGTATTGGTCAGGTTATTGATCAAATTGGTTTTATCATCTGGCGCAAATGTACAGTTATTGCTTCCATTTTCAACAATAATACTATTTGAGACATAAGCATTGCCTTTAGGGCCTTGCAAATAAAGACCATCATTATTTCTGATCATGGTGATATTATTAATAATCATGCCATCTCGAACGTTGGCAATATAACCCGTATTATTAAAGATCGTGCTGTTTTTTAAACCATACGAACGTGAACTGGCATTTCCACTGGTCGACTCATCATCAAAAGCAATGGCTGAATACAGTAACGTCGGAGTGATATTGCCGGTTGCTTTATTATGACGAATCACGGTTTGGTAAAAATTGAAACGTGGCAATTCACTATAAATTACAGCACCTTGTACCGCATTATTATTTTGAAAAATCACATTTTGTGCAGCTACATAACCCGCAGTTTTATCTGTAGATACACCCTCATTATAAATTGCACCACCATTTACAGTCGCATGACCATTTTTTAAATTCACATACTGTAAAGCCAACTGTTCTCTATTAAAAATCAATCCACCATTATTAATTGTACTATTTGGATTTCCTTCTAAATTTACTTCTATAAGTGAAACCTGATATTGTGCATTTTCACTATTATCATCATATACATAGAATATACGGTCATTGCCGACCATTTTAATCGTGGCATTATTTACACCATATTGATTTTCACCAATTCCAGTGTCATAGGTCGTTTTGAGTTGAAGACTTTTCTGAATTTTAATTTGACTATTTAATTCATAGGTTTTTTGTTTTTCCAAAAGCACAACCGCAGTGGAATCTTTACCCCCACAGCCATTATAGCCTGCTTCTGGCATTCCCTGATTAATATACTCAATTGCTTCACGCAAAGAACAGAGAGTGTCCTGCTTAACTTCGTCAGCTGTTGTGTTTACAATAATCTCACCTGCACAATATGCATGGCCAGAAATACACAATAGCCCAACGCCTATACCCCGCTTGAGCATACCTTTCTCCTTCATTCCCATTTTCATTATTTTTTTAAAGTCGCCAATTCCTAGCAACTTATTACTTAATTTGCGTACTTTCGCATAGCTTGAGTAATTACTCAAGATTTTTCACGTGACTAGCGATACTCATCAATTAAGGCATAAATTTGTCTTAATGTGGCATTGGAAAGTCTAGTTTTCTCACCTTTAAGTAATTTTTCAAGTTGTGCCAGCGTTTGTAATAGTAAAGAGGCTTGATGCGGTCCATGCAATAGCAAATATTCAATTATTTGCGGATCAAAATGCAAACCGCGACGTGACATGGTCGATAATACCAGTGCCTCCCGATCTGCATATAGACTTCCGTTTGGAACCTTCACACTGACCGCTTGTGTCAGACGCGATTGTAAATCAGGAAGTTCAAGTTTAAGTTCTATAGGAGCTACACGGGATGAAAAAACCAGTTGTCCACCGACTTCATTGTTATAATTAATCAGATGAAAAACTGCACGTTGCCAGTGTGGAACACCACTAATGGCTTCAATATCATCCAGAGCCACCAAATCATATCGTTCAAGTGAAGTGATGGCTTCTATGGGTGCATCCAGTAATTCAAGTAATGACACCTTGATTGCAGATTTTCCAATTTCCAGATACGAGTCGCAGATAGCAGAAAGCAGATGGCTTTTACCTGAACCTGCCCCACCATAAATATAAAAACGATTGACTAATCCTGCATGCAACTGACGAACAGCATCAACAACATGTCCCCAACCCGGTCCAGAAAAATCGCTGATTCTGGCATCAAGTTGAGGTTCAATATTCAATTGTAGTTGACGCATGCTATGTCATAAACCTCTTTATCAGCCTCGCGGTTCATTGGGGGGAGATTTGTATGTAGAATCATTTGATACATCAGTATCTTGCGGCTTTTTGACTTCAATATCAAGATCAACATTTTCAGTTTCGACACTAATGTGTTGACCATCTCCACCATCCACAACGACTGTACGTGCGCCATACATCCGACTATGTTCATAGGCTTCACGCACATGGCGAAGCAATACCACTATGACCGCAGCGACAGGTAATGCAATTAACATTCCCAGAAAACCCGCCAATTGTGCACCTGCAAGTACGGCAAAGACCACTGCAACTGGTGATAAACCAATTTTATCACCCAATAAAAACGGTTGAAGAATATAGCCCTCTACCGCCTGTCCAATCATAAAGACAACACCCACCAGCACCAATTGCATCCAGTCCACTCCAAACTGGAATAAGGTTGCAATTATGGCTGCAATAATCCCCACCGCAAAACCCAGATAAGGGATAATACTGGCAAGTCCTGCGACCATTCCAATAATTAAGCCAACTTCAAGGCCAATCAGTTGCAGACCAACAGCATAGACAATGCCCAGTAACAACATGACTAAAAATTGACCTTTTACGAATGCACCCAGAACACTGTGACATTCCCTCACGATACGCATGGTACTGGCTTCATAAGGTCTAGGAATCAGCCGATGCAAGCTCTGCAACATTCTCTCCCAGTCTAGCAAGAAGTAAAATGCAATCACGGGAATCAATACTATCGTGCCGCCAATCTGGATAAAATTCAGACCTGATTGTGCAAGACGCAGTGCCATGGTTTGAATGCTATCCGCACTATAATTGGTCTGGATATATTGCATGACCACTGTTGATATCTGATCGGTATCAATTTCCATGCGTTCGACATTAAAGGTATTGGAAACCCACGGTAAAAAGGTGGCATTCACCCAATGTATACCAGCAGGAATACTGTCTCTAGCATACATCAACTGTTGCCAAACCAAAGGAACAAGAAACCACATGGCCCAGACCAGCAACACACCAATCCCTATAAATACGATTGAAATAGACAACCAGCGCGGCAAACCAATTTTGGTCAGTTTCTCGACCAGTGGGCTAAACAGGTATGCAATTAGAAATGCACCAATAAATGGAATCACAACAGGCTTGAGTAAATACAAAACCCAAAGTAAAAGTGCTATACCTGCTAAAATAAAAATACGACGTAGCGTACGATCTTGCATAAAATCTAGCCTTTTTCTAATGTATTCGTTTATAGATGTAAAAATATTTTATTAAAGATAGCATTTTCAAGCATAAATAACATAAGAGTTTCGTATATTCAGGTTATAATCTGCCGCCAATGCGGAGACTTCACTATGAGCAACTCAACTTCTAACCCTAACACTGGTTTAAGCTATAAAGATGCGGGTGTCGACATTGAAGCGGGCGACGCACTGGTCGATCGTATCAAGTCGGTAGCTAAACGTACTACTCGTCCAGAAGTCATGGGCGGTCTAGGTGGCTTTGGCGCACTTTGTAAAATTCCAAAAGGCTATGAAGAGCCTGTATTAGTGTCTGGCACAGATGGCGTTGGAACAAAATTGCGTTTGGCCCTGAATTTAAACCGTCACGATACGATTGGGCAAGATTTGGTTGCCATGTGTGTGAATGATCTTCTGGTCTGTGGTGCAGAACCTTTATTTTTTCTCGACTATTATGCAACAGGTCATTTAAATGTTGACGTTGCAGCCAATGTGGTTACAGGTATTGGTAAAGGCTGTGAACTAGCTGGTTGTGCCCTTGTCGGGGGTGAAACTGCTGAAATGCCAGGCATGTATGAAGGTGAAGATTACGACTTGGCTGGATTTGCAGTGGGTGTGGTTGAGCAAAGCAAAATTATTGATGGTTCTAAAGTAAAAGCGGGTGACGTTTTAATTGGTGTGGCATCAAGTGGTGCACATTCAAATGGTTATTCCTTATTACGTAAAATTCTTGATGTAAAAAATGTAGATTTAACTCAACAGATTGATGGTCGTTCATTGGCAGATGTGGCAATGGAACCAACGCGTATCTACGTTAAACCTGTACTTGAACTATGCAAACAAGTCGATGTGCATGCAATGGCTCACATTACTGGCGGTGGTTTACCGGGTAACTTGCCACGTGTTCTACCAAACGGCGCACAAGCGGTCATTGATGAAGCATCTTGGGAATGGCCAGAATTATTCAAACTTTTACAACGCGAAGGTGGTGTAGAGCAGTTTGAAATGTATCGTACATTCAACTGTGGCGTAGGTATGGTGATTGCCGTTGATGCTACTGATGCAGACAAAACCATTGATGTGCTGAATTCACAAGGTGAAAAAGCATGGAAAATTGGTCATATTCAGGACAACGCTGAATCAGTTGAAGGTGCTGACGAAAAAATTCGTGTGATTTTTGCACAATGAAAATTGCGGTACTGGTTTCAGGAAATGGCAGTAATTTACAAGCCTTGATTGATGCACAACTTGCTCAACATTGTTCTGGCACAATTGTCGGTGTCATTTCCAACAAAGCAGATGCATTTGCATTGCAACGGGCCAAACAGGCCAATATTGAAACCCAAGTGATTGAGCATAAAGTCTATCCGACCCGTGAAGTGTTTGATGATGCCATGCATCAACAGCTTTTAGAATGGGAAGTAGAACTGGTGGTGCTTGCGGGTTTTATGCGCATCCTGAGTGAAAAGTTTGTACGTGCGTGGGAAGGGAAAATGATTAATATCCATCCTTCCCTGTTACCTTTGTATAAAGGGATGCATACGCATCAACGTGTACTCAATACTGGTGATGTCTTTCACGGTTGCACCGTTCATTACGTGACTGCTGAATTAGATGCAGGTCCTGCATTATTGCAAGGCGTACTTCAAGTTCATCAACACGATAATGTAGAAACGCTGGCAAAACGTGTGCATGAACTCGAACATGTCATATATCCGCAAGTGGTAGAATGGATTTGTAATCAAACTATTCAGCATCAGGCAGGGCAAGCTTTTTATAAAGGGCAACCTCTGCTTAAGCCTTTACAGCTTTGTCAAATGTAAAGCCTTTCTATTGATTAGACATAATTTTGCTCATAAATAAAAAAAGCGCGTAAATTACGCGCTTTTTTACCATGATTATGCCTACTACTCTTTAATGAGTTTTTTGACCTGTTCTGAAGTTTCCAATGGATATTCCAATGGAAACATATGACCGCCTTTGACCACAGTATAAGGAATACCTAGCGTTTTCTTGGCCTTTTGTGGAAAACCACGTTTCAGAAAATCACTCCGCTCACCAACAACCAGATGTACAGGCACGGTTGGCGCATGACGTGGCGTTAACCACCACCAAGATGGATTTTGCTGAAAAATTTCGACTTCATCAGCTTTGGGAATAGTTAATGTCACACCACCACGGGCAGGATCAGCCGTCAAAGCATAATCGATATATGCCTGAAAACATTCTGGATCAAAATGTTGATAAAATCCTTTTGGACGTAAAAGTTCAGCAGCTTGTTCTCTGGATTCCCAATGATCACGGCGACGTGAAGATAATCCCGCAGGGGTCATTTGATCCACTTTCTTTGGACTGAGTAATTTTGCCATATGAAAAGCAAATGAATATTTACCCAAAATTAAAGGTGGATCCAGCATAATCACTTGTGAGAATAACTCAGGACGTTGATAGGCCGCCATCAAGGTTAAAACTGAACCCAGCGAATGCCCCAAACCAATGACTTTACGACCTTGCGCCTGCTGCACAATACTGTCTACAATTTGATCCACCAGATGTGGCCAATGATTGGTAATTGGATAACGTTTATCCGGACCAATTAAGGGCACATTAATGATGTCATAGTCATCTTGCAATGCATCAAATAATTTTTGATAGACTTTGGAAGGCACGCCATTGGCGTGCGCAAAGTGAATTAAAGGTTTATCAGATCTCATATTTATTTACGCACACCATTATTTGAGTTGCGCCTGTTGCTGAGTTTGTAATTGTTGAGAAATCGACTGACTGATTCCTTGACCTATTTCAGAACCCATTCGTCCAACCAATGATTCGAATGGACTACGCTCAATGGTATAGTTGACTTTGGCATCAAGTTTCAGTTCACGCATTAAACTGTCAATATTACCTGTACGATCCGCCACACCGAGTTTAATCGCTTGTTCGCCAGTCCAGAAAAGTCCTGAAAAAATGGCAGGATCATCTGATTTTAGACGTTTGCCACGTCCTTGTTTGACTGCATCAATAAAATGTTGATGCACATTGTCCAGTAATGCCTGAATATGTTGACGTTGCTGAGGATCAATCGGTTTGGTCATACTCAGGATATCTTTGTTGGAACCCGAAGTCATGGTACGGTCTTCAATACCTAGTTTTTGTGCAAGACCATTAATTCCATAATTCGGCATAATCACACCAATCGAACCGACCAGACTGGATGGATTTACAATAATTTCATCAGCCGCAGACGCGATATAATATGCACCCGATGCGCCCATATCTCCAATCACTGCATAGACTTTTTTATCAGTATGTTGCTGTTTTAAATAACGGATTTGCTGCCAGATTTCGTCAGATTGTACAGGCGAACCACCCGGAGAGTTAATATTTAAAACTACCGCTTTACTTGATTTGGCCTCAAATGCTCGTTTCAACGCTTTATTGGTATCATCACTATTAACAGACTGATTAGAAGAATCGATAGTGCCAATAATATTGACCACAGCCAGATGAGCACTATTGGTTGAAGAAGTTACACTTTTATCCGTGGTTGAACAGCCACGGCCTAACAGAATAAAAACGAAGATAAGATAAGCAAAAGTCAGTAATTTAAAGAATATTCCCCAACGTCGTGCACGACGTTGCTCTTCAACTGAGGCAAGAACCGCCTTTTCTAAAATTTGCCATTCTTGTCCCGTCTTATTATTCAGGTTAGACGGTTCATTTTGTGGTTTTGGTGGCCAATCGGACATAAAAAACAACCCAAAGAATTAAAATCTCTGACATTATATACGCTCAATCTGTAAAAACTGTTTAATCTGTCTGTTTTAACTTATAATATTTTTTATCTGATGATCTATTTTTTGACTTTTTAAATTTTTTGATAATGACTACATCTGACTCACCCAGCTTAAATTATCGCATTTTGAAATTTATAAGCCGACAACCGATTCAATTTTCACGCTTTATGGCGCGTATGTTGGCTGGCTTGGTCAATGCTTTAAAAATCACCAAGACGTCCAGAACTATTCAATTGAATTTAAAAATTGCTTTACCCTATTTAGCTGAAGCTGAACGTGATCGTATCGTACAACAGGCTATTCGCAATGAATTAACCTCATATTTTGAATTTTTCAGTGTTTGGGGCACCTCAAATGAAAAAAACATTGCAAGAATTGATCAAGTTATCGGTGAGCAGTATTTTCATGACTCCTTAGCAGAACAAAAAGGTCTGGTTTTAATCGTGCCACATTTTGGGACGTGGGAAATCATGAATGCATGGTGTGCCCAATTTACCGAAATGACCATTTTATATAAACCTGTTAAAAATCCAGATGCAGATCAATTTGTTCGTGAGGCACGCAGTCGTGAAGGGGCTCATTTAGTACCAACCGATGAAAGTGGTGTGCGTCAGATTTTTAAGGCTTTAAAAAAAGGCGGAACAACGGTGATTTTGCCTGATCACTCCCCTAATGTGGGCGGTGATATGGTGAAATATTTTGGTATTCCATTGGCTTCAAGTAATCTGAGTTCAAAGCTGATTCAAAAAACCAAAGCCAGAGCGTTGTTACTTTACGCGATAAGGAATGAAAATGGCGGCTTTAATATGTTTATTGAACCGATGAATCCTGAAATTTATCAAGGTTCGGATTCAGAGGGAACATTCATTATTCACCAAGCGATTGAACATTTAATTCGTCGCTACCCAGAACATTATCATTGGAGTTATAAACGCTTTAAGGCGAATCCTGAACTGGATTTTGTCTATAAACTCGAAGATGATGAAGCAATAGAAAAAATTGAAAAATTACGCCAAGAAGCCAGTCTACTTACAACTGATCAGGCCAATCTAACCATTTAAAATGTTCGCGATAGGTGTCTAATTTTAGCTCATGATCTTTTAAAACAAAGTTCAATGTTCCTGATTGTATTGTAGTTTCTAAAGGAATATTCAGTGCTTTTAAACGCGCTTGAGTCTGAATAGAGGGATGCCCATAACGATTAGCATAACCCACCGATGCCACAGCCAGTTTTGGCTGATAATGCTTTAAAAAGTCATATGATGAACTATGTTGACTACCATGATGCCCCAAAACCAGCACGTCGACCTTGAGCTCTGGGTGGTTTTGTAATAACTGAAATTCTGTTTGCCAACCTGCATCTCCCATAATTAAAAAATGACGCAAATTTTTCGCGCTTAAAAATTCAATATAAATCACGCAGGAATGTTCATTTCGATTGAGGGTAATGAGTTGATCATCCATCCATGCTGGAGATAAAACGGTCATTTTCACATCCTGCGTTTGCCATGTTTGCCCTGCATGACATTTGGACACCGAAGAATTTAAATGAGTATCAATAGTTTGATTGGTCAGCGTTTCATTGGCCATAAGATTTTTGACAGGCATCGCCTGCAAAACTGAATCCAGTGCACCGCTATGATCCTGATCCAGATGCGAAAGAATGATTCGATCCAGTTCAGTCACTCCCTGCTGCCGTAAATAGGGCAAAAGCACTTGTTGACCAATACTGAATTTACTTTCATCATAAAATCCCCCTGTATCAATCAATGTGCGCTGTTTTGCATCTTGTACAAACACAGCCTGACCTTGCCCGACATCAATCACAGATAACTGAATATCACGCTTTGCCCACACCACCAGAAAAATAGGGCTGATACAAAGCAGTGCCCATGTCTTAGGAAGCACATTTCTAGGAAGAAATAACAGCGTAATGCCGAGGGTAAAGCTGAATAAAATAAACGGCGTCAGTGCAAATGCATGGAGTTGAGGATTGAATAACTGATCAATTGCATTTAAAAGCATAAATAAAATGCGAATCAGTAGATCATTGAGTTGAAATAATAATGATCCCAAACTCGGCAGTAACAACTGCATCAACGCAGCCAGAATATTCAAGGGAATAATCACCGCGCCCAAAAAGGGAATGACCAGTAAATTTGCAAACGGCGCCATCCATGTGACTTGTTTAAAGAAAATAAGTACCAATGGAAACAACGCAACAAAAATTTTCCATTGTGATTCAATTAAAATACGACAAGAACGCCATGCTTTTTGTCTAAAACTCAAACCATGATGAGGTACTGTAGATGTGATTGCCTGATATATATTGAATAAAATAAAACAAGCACCGTAAGACAACCAAAATGCAGCAGATAAAACACTAAAAGGATCAAGTAACAAATTCAGACTGGCACTTAAAATCAATATTGAAAAGGGTCGAATTTCAGATTTAAACAGTAAAAATAAACTGCTGATGAGCACGAATAATAAAGTACGGAGAGCTGGAATTTCAAAGCCGACAAAGGCTGTATAAAGCAAAACAAAACTAATGAACGGTAAAACAATCAGAATTTTTCTGGGATATTTCAAATAGAGTTCGGGTTTTATCCGATGAATCATAAATGTGATCAGCCAAGTCATCATGCCTGCTAAAATCAACACATGCGGCCCTGAAATTGCCAATAAATGAGCAATACCAAAACGCTGAAATAATTGTTCGGTGGGGCGATCCAGTAAACTTCGGTCTCCCGTTAATAGTGCCAGCATCAATGCTTTATATTGCACAGGTTGCTGTTGCAATGTACTTCGATAATTCAGGCGAAGTTGCTCTACATACAGTCGAAACCTTTGCCAGAGTTGATCTTGCTGTTTTAAATGAGCTTGATAGCCTAAACCAGAGACTTCGGCTTGACTCAACTCTTGAATATGTTGAACTTGAAAACTGGACATCCAGTTTTGTTGAATAAACCATTTTTCCTGATCAAATCCCCCAGCATTGGCATAGCCATGCACAGGTTTCACCCACCCCGTTATTTGATAATAATGCCCTGGAAACAGGCTATCACTTTGCTTTGCTAGGTTTTCTAAAAGTGCATCATTGACATATATCAACCATGTCACATGATGTTTACTGTTCGACAAAACTTCTGCGGGTTGTTTTATTCCTTTTTCAGTTTTTTCCCCAATTTTACGGATATATATAATTTCCGATGTCGTCCGAGCTGTTAATTCCCGATGATTAAGTCGTTCAAGCAACGCCTGATCCGCATAGCTCTTACCCAGACAAAACATAGCAAAAATTGAGCTGACTATAAGCAAAATTTTAAAGCCACGATGCTTTTGCACTGTATTCGCTTGATAAAAATAGATTGCCCATAACAGCAAACTCACAGGAAGGAATACATAGGCCAATGAATGCCAGATAGGTAAAGCTTGCCCCATGAAAGCAATACCCACAATCCAGCCTAACAATATAATTTTTAACATGTAATTTTAATAAATATGATTTTTGGGCAAAATTAAAGCCCATTTTCATGAGCTTTAAAAGAGATTATTTTAAAAATTTAAATTTATGGGATGGAGTCAACCCATAAACCATCTTGCATATGCAAAATAGAATCTGCGGATTGTGCCAATTGCTCATCATGCGTCACAATCAACATCGACATGTTCAATTCTTTTTTCAGATCCATCAACAGTTGAAAAATAGTCATGGCAGTCTTACGATCCAGATTACCGGTAGGTTCATCAGCCAGCATTAATGCAGGTTTGGTGACCAAAGCCCGTGCCAAAGCCACACGTTGACGTTCACCACCAGACAATTCACCCGGTTTGTGTTCCAGACGATGCGACAAACCGACCCGTTCCAGTAAATATTCGGCACGTTGTTTCACTTCTTTAAAGTTACTCTGGCTCCGCAACATTAAAGGCATCGCGACATTTTCAAGCGCAGAAAATTCAGGCAATAAATGATGGAACTGATAAACAAAACCCAAGTATTCATTTCGCTTAAAACCACGCTCGGCTTCACCTAAATTGTCAAAGCGTTGTTCATTTAAAAACACTTGCCCTTGAGTTGGCTGATCCAGTCCACCCAAAACATGCAACAAGGTACTTTTCCCAGAACCGCTGGCACCCACAATGGAGACAAACTCACCCGCCCGAACTTGTAGCGACAAGCCTTTAATCACATCGACACTCGATTTACCATCGGTAAAACTTTTATAAATATCCTTGGCTTCCAAGACAATTTTACTCATAACGTAATGCCTCAGCAGGTTGAATTTTGGCAGCGCGTAAAGCTGGGTAAATGGTTGCTAAAAAACTTAAAATCAAAGACACAGAGACAATGAGCAGGACGTCCTGCCATCTTAAATAAGACGGTAAATAGTTAATAAAATAAGCATCAAACAAGTGCCAGCCGAATGCGGTATTTAACCAATCAATCAGATTACTGATACTGGTTGCCATAATCACACCCAGAATCGCACCTGCTACTGTGCCAATCACCCCAATTACAGTGCCTTGCACCATAAAAATTTTGGTAATGGTGGCAGGTGAAGCACCGAGTGTTCTTAAAATAGCGATATCGGACTTTTTATCAGTCACGACCATCACCAAAGATGACACGATATTAAATGCTGCGACCAATACAATCAGGAAAAGTAGCAAGCTCACCATGGCTTTTTCCATTTGAATCGCGCTGAATAAGTTACCGTGCGTATAGGTCCAATCTGATGCATAAAAGTTCGGTGGCAAGGTTTTTACAATATCGTTCGCCACTTGAGGCGCTTGAAAAATATTATCTAGTTTCATGCGAATGCCTTGTGCGCCATCGGGTAAGCGTAACAAGGTTGATGCGTCATTCAAGGCGATATAGCCGATCATGGAATCAACTTCTGCACCGATACTAAAGATGCCGACGACTTTAAATCGCTTAAAACGTGGCACCACGCCTGCGGGTGATGGTGTTGCTTCAGGTAGAACCAGCGTAACATTGTCATTGAGTCCAAGGCCCAGCGCATCTGCCATTTGCTTACCCAATACAATGCCAAACTCCCCTTTTTTTAGACCATCAATACTCCCAGCCACCATGTGGTTTTGAATGATGGACACTTTAGGTTCGTACTTGGGCTCGATCCCCGTTACCATGATTCCAGCAACCTGACCGTGTGCAGTTAACATGCCTTGTAATTGCGTAAAAGGGGCAACACCCGTGACGTGCGGATGTTCTTCAATTTTTTTTGCAAGTTGCGGCCAATCTGTTAAAATTTGTGTTGAAGAAACAGTAGCTTGAGGTATCATTCCCAAGACACGGTTTTTCAACTCACGGTCAAAACCATTCATGACTGATAGCACGGTAATCAGAACAGCAACACCGAGCGTGAGACCAATCATGGAAACCAATGCAATAAAAGAAATAAAGTGATTACTGCGTCGTGCGCGCGTGTATCTCAACCCGATATATAACGAGATTGGTTTAAACATACCATCTAATCCGAGGTAATTTCATTATGGAAAGTTCACAGCATTCCAGTGGTATAACTGAACGCCGTGTCATGTCTCGCATAGATGCTGCATTAAGAATCAACTATCAGGTAATTTCTGAGGCGGTTGCTCTTAATGATCCTTACGATCCAAATTTTGTTTTGCCGCGCTATTTTCTACTACTTGCAGAATTAGATCAAATTGATCATGCATTTAGCTACGAATTAGAACAATTAAATCAAAAAGATCAACAAATTGCTCGAATCTTATCTTTATTTAATCAAAAATTGAATTTAATTACAGGTTCTTTGTACGACTCCATTGTACAAACCTTGCTGCCTATTCCTGAACAAGTCAATGTCTCAGAAAGCGGTCTCAGCTTTTATAGCCCCAATGCACTTAAAGAAGGTACATATATCCATATCACACTCAGCCACCCTGAAAACTATTTTCATATTGCAGTTACTGCCCAAGTGGTCTATAGCCATGAAGAAGAAGATCATCGTTTTAGAACAGGTGTTTATTTTATTACTTTGCATCCACATGACCGCGTGAAACTTGCAGAGTGCATTGCTGCGGGACAAATTGAATAATTATTCTAAGTTACGGCATGGGGCTGCCAGCTTACACCATTTATTGGTCTATACTGGACTGTCGAAGGTGGGCCTGTAAACGACGGCTGGCCTGCAAATCTTTGTAAAAATATAAAAACAAACCCGTCAAAATGATGGCTGCCCCCAATACCCCAAAAATGGATAACGTTTCATGATTGACCCATACGCCAATCAACATTGCCAATAAAGGAGTCATGACATTGGTTAAAGATAATGTCGTCGCCTTGATATTACGCACCAATTTAAAATAACAAAACATGGCAATCAGTGATGCCATCACCACGGTATAAATTAAAGCAAGCAGCGATTTGGTGTCTGGAATATGGGTCGGTGCATATTGCCAAATCCATGGCATCAAACATATTGCGCCCAACGCAGAAACTAAAATTGACCCCGTTGCCTGTGCCATTGGTTCAATATCTGCATTGACTTTTTTCACCCAAAAGATCGATAAGCAATAAGTAAACACACTGATCAGCATCAGCCCTATTCCAACTGGATGAATATTCTGTGCTGAACCTGCAAAACAAATTAAGGCGAGTCCTGACACCGCCACCAACATGCCAAGCCATTGCAATCTTTTTAAACGTTGATTCAGCGCAAAATGTGCCATCAAGCCTGCAATAATCGGGGCAAGACCAAACATCAACGCAATAACACCCGAACTCAAATATTGGGTCGCGATATAGGTAAAAATTTGCGAACCAATTAAACTTAAAGAGCCTGCCACATAACTTTGTAATGCGGTTTTATGGATAGGAAATTTAACTTTTAAGATCAGCAACAGTAAAGCCGCAATAGGCAAAGCAATAAAAAAACGCAATGACATTGCCCAAAGAATATAAATATCCGACACACTCCACACAATTGCCAGTGGCGTGGTAGCCCAGATAAATACCAGTACAACATAGGTTAAAACAATGTTGTTTTTAGAAGGCATTATTTATACTCATGCGGTTTTTCTTTTTTGTTTTAAAATCGTTTGATCAAGCGCGCTGGAAAATTCACGTTTATCACGTTCCGAGATTGGCGGAGGCCCTCCCGTTTGTACACCTGCACCACGTAAAGTGTCCATAAAATCACGTAAATGCAAACGCGCTTTGACATTGGCAACTGTATAAATTTCCCCGCGTGGATGAATCGCAATTCCTCCTTTTTCAATCACTTGCGCTGCCAATGGAATATCCTGCGTAATGACAATGTCATGCTCATGCATACGTTCAACAATTTCCTGATCTGCCTGATCAGCACCGCTCATGACTTGAATGGATTTAATTCGAACAGAAGGTGTAATTCCCACATTTTGATTTGCAACAAAGATCACGTCCAATTGATAACGATCTGAAGCACGTAAAATCACTTCACGTAAAATTTTCGGTAATGCATCTGCATCCACCCACAATTTGAATGGCAACACCAAAATCACTCTTGCACAAATAAATGCAATTTTAGCAGATTCAAGCCAACACGCGCAGCGGATTCGTTCGAGTTTGGAAGTCGCCAGATCAATTTGAGCGAATATTATGTTTACCCCTAGATCTCATGCTTTTTCTTACATCGCTCTTGTTTAAGAGAACTAGCTGAAGTGATTAAAGGCGAGTGACTGATGTTCAATACGAACTTAAAACCATCATTCCTGCTTCTTTTAAAATAGGCTAAACCTGTAAAATGCATGATTTTTTTATGGAATATTTTTACATAATTATCGTGTCAGACTTGAAAAAATCAGGATATGCTCGATTAAATACAACAAGTGATCCATTTTTTTATTTGCAGCCTATATGAAAAATCAAAACAGCCCTGACATCGTGATGATCGAAGAACATAATTTTGGCAGTCATGCGCAGCATTGGAACCTACTGTCAGCACAACCCGAACAAGATGTACCCAAATGGCTGGGGATGGCACTCGATAGCCCAGTCATGCCGATGGGTATTTGCGAATGTGAAGATGACATGGATCAGGCTTTTTGGCTTATTCAAGGGCCAGAAAAATCCCCTATTCAACTGAATCAAATTATTCATGTTGAACAGAATAAACCCAAAGCATTAAAAACAGCATTTCCGAGTTTTGAAGGGCCCTATAAATTTAATGCGACGATTGATCGAATTATTACCTCCAATTCTGACACACAGGCAGTGTTACAGTTAAAGGTAAATGCCAATACCATTATTTATGCTTTTGACAGCCTATATAGTGTCAATCATGGACATTATCAAAAAGATCAAATTTATCAGGTTCAACTCAACGCTTGGGCCTATGAATTAGAAACTGTTGCAGACAATGAAACCATTGTCGTCGACGATCCAGCTTCAATTAAACATCATCGCGCTTTAAATGCCATTTTGGCAGAGCATAATGGTGTTGCTCCAGAAAACTTACAAGAACTGATTAATGCTTGGCAACCTCAAACTCCTGAAGATGAAGAACCTGTTACCGTTGATTTTTCAAAAATGGTGGCCTATTTATATGGCGAGACAATCGGACAAGAAGATGAAGCATGGTTTCAGGGAAATATTGTAGGTAAAACCTCAATGCGATTTATGGAGCAGGATTACACACTTTATGATGTCACGCTGGTTTTAGAAGATAATCTTCCTGCCACATTAATTCGTATTGCAACGAAGGATGATTTGTATAAAAACTTTGAAATTGGTCAGTATATTCGTGGTAACCTCTGGATTCAGGTGAATATTTATGCTAAAAATACCAATAATTAATATATTTTCACAATAATTTAATTATTAGGTTTATTAATGAAAATTATTCGAGAACAACAAAACTACAGTCTGATTGATTTTAGTGGTCAACGCATTAAGTTGGATAAAGCCGCTTTTTGTTTTTTTGTTCTCGGAATGTTTATTGCTGCCATGATCATTTACCATTTTGGCTTATTAAGCGTTTAATTTTCAAAATTTTATAAATGATAAAAAAAGCCCTCTTATGTTTGAGGGCTTTTTCATGTGGTGATCAATTTAACCGTTACGTTTGACAAAATCCTGCATAAAGTTAACCAATGCCTGCACCCCTTCAAGTGGTACAGCATTGTAAATACTCGCACGCATGCCTCCCACAGAACGGTGTCCTGCCAGATTAAGCAAATGATTGTCTTCAGCTTCTTTCAGGAATAATTTTTCCAAAGCTTCATCGGCCAATGTAAAAGGTACATTCATGATGGAGCGGTTTTGAATGGCAATCGGATTATTATAAAAATCGCTGGCATCAATATAACCATACAGCAATTTGGCTTTTTCAAGATTGACTTGATGAATAGCATCTACCCCACCCTGCTCAAGTAACCATTCAAAAACCAAACCTGACAAATACCATGAATAAGTTGCAGGTGTATTGACCATCGAATCATTTTTAGCTTGCGCAGAATATTTTAAAATACTCGGAATATCTGAACGTTCCTGATCAAGTAAATCGTCACGTACAATGACAATGGTAAGACCTGCTGGACCAATATTTTTTTGAGCACCCGCATAAATCAAACCAAACTTGGAAACATCCAGCGGCGCAGATAAAATGCTTGAAGATAGGTCAGATACTAAAGGTGCATCAACTTGAGGAATACCTGAAAATTGAAGCCCACCAATGGTTTCATTATCAGCATAATGCACGTATGCAGCATCTTTAGACAAATTCCATTGGCTTTGATCTGTAATTGCAAGTTTACTCTCAATAGAGGTTCCTGCTTCAACAACGTTAATCTCGCCATAACGTTGCGCTTCTTTTAACGCTTTTTCAGACCAGATACCCGTGTGAATATAGTCAGCTTTAGGATTTTTACCCAATAAATTCAGTGGAATTGCAGAAAATTGAAGAGACGCACCACCTTGTAAAAATAAAACCTGATAATTTTCAGGAATATTCATAAGTTTGCGTAAATCAGCTTCCGCTTTTTCCGCAACCGCGACATAATCTTTACTGCGATGACTCATTTCCATGATGGAAAGACCTTTGCCCTGCCAATCCAATAACTCAGCTTGAGCTTTTTCTAAAACGGCAGTGGGTAATGCAGCAGGGCCAGCACAGAAATTGTACGCGCGCATGATTTTTCCTTGGTTAGAGTGAAACAAAACTGAATTGTGGCATTTAACCATATCTTGAGGTTTCGTGCAGTAATTGAACGCATAAATATGCAATATTCACTGCAATTCGTCGTGATATTAAGTAGCAAAATCCTTGTTTTCGGCTAAGATAAAATCTTGTTATGTCCAAAGCCAATTTCAATCATGGGCTGTGCAAGCTTTATGGTTTATTCTTGGCTTATGAACAACTGATATACAAATGTATTGTAAACAATTCAATAACTTATTTTTATAAACAATCGATTAAACTAACTGAAAATATTACAAGTTGTGCACTATGAAATTTAGACGTCAGGTTTTAAAAACAAGACCAACCTTTTTGACGCAAGTTTTAATCAAGGTAACGGCAGTCGGGTTAGGTTTTACAGTATCATCTCAAATGCTTTATGCACAGAGCTTTAGCTATGCTCAAGCAGAACAGCAGATTTTAGAAAACTCTTATACATCGCAAGCGAATACTGCTTTACAAGATTCAGCAAAGCTGGATGCTGAAGCAGTCAAAGGACTTGGTTTGCCTCGAATTGACTTCAATGTCCGTGCCTATAAATTTCATAGTGAAGCAGACGTTCCCTTAAATTCATTTAAACAAGGCATCGAAAATGCATTGAATGAAAAACTGGATGATCAACTCAATCAGTGGCAGAACGTCATTCCACCCAATATTATTACCGATATTGAAAATGGTATGGGCAGCGTGATTCAGGATGGGGTCAATATGGTCCCCAATTATGCCAATTTGACTTTACAAGATGAACAAATTCGTTCTTCTATTTCGATGGTTATGCCTATTTATACGGGGGGTTTACTTAAATCGACCAAACAAATTGCAGCGATTCAATCTCAACGCTCAGAGCTCAATACTGAACAGCAGCAAGACGTTCAACGTTTTGAAATAATTCAGGCTTACTTTAATGTGCAATTACAACAACAGTTACTCAAATCGAGTCAGTTTAATTTCAATGCCATGCAACGTCATCTGGAAAATGCCCTAAAACTTGAGAAACAGGGATTTTTGAGCAAAGGACAGCGTATGCAATTTGAAGTAGCCAGAAATAATGCGCAGCGTTTACTGCAAAATGCGCAGGCAGGCTTACAGAGTAGTCAGTTTCAGTTAAATAATCTTTTGAGAACAGCCCAAGTCAACCAACTGACGACACCATTATTTATCAATAAGTCCCAAACTCAATCCCTTGATACACTCATGGCAACTTATCCTGAGCAGTCGAGTCTGGTGCGTAAAATGCAAATGGACACTCAAATTGCCAATGAAAATGTCCGTGCACAACAAGCCGCTAAAAAACCGAATCTGTTTGCCTTTGGAGAATATAGTCTGGATGATAAAGAAAACTGGATTGTCGGAATTGCCGCCCGTTACAACTTATTTTCAGGCATAGATAAAAGCAAAAGTATTCATTCGGCAGAACTAAAACGCTATGCAACTGAATTACTGACCGCCAGAACGAAACAAGAAATTGAAAATGTCATGAATAAATCATTTAGTGAATTAAACTCAGCACAGCAAACGCATGCCTTACTTTTACAGAATCAAAAAGCGGCACAAGAAAATCTGCGTATTCAGGAATTGTCCTTTAAAGAAGACATGGGCACAGCAACACAAGTGATTGATGCACAAAATGCCTTAAATGCCTTAGATACTGAAATGGCACTGAATGCTTATAAATATATTTTATCACTGGCGACTTTGTTACAAAGTCATGGCTCGATTTCAAATTTTAAAGCCTATGTCAATCAGCCAAATACTGACTACATTCGTTAAAGGAGAGGACATGATGAATCCAGATCAACCATCATCTGATACTCAACATTCAGATTCCTCTTCTGATGCTGAAAACAATCCAACACAGACGAATCAATCGACACAGGGACAGCAGTCAAATCAGCCTGAACAATCTAAAAATAAAGGCATCCTTAAAGTTGTGATTGCCATCATTGTATTGGTTCTGCTTGGACTGATAGCTTACGGTCTTTGGAAAGCGTATCAACCCAAACAAGTTGAATTACAAGGTCGCGTTGAAGCTGAAACCTTGCATATTAGTACTAAACTACCAAGTCGTATTGAGCAAATTTATGTCAGTGAAGGTCAACAC
The DNA here is from genome assembly GCF_900625095.1 of Acinetobacter ihumii. GTDB lineage: Bacteria > Pseudomonadota > Gammaproteobacteria > Pseudomonadales > Moraxellaceae > Acinetobacter > Acinetobacter ihumii. The sequence continues at coordinate 216,157 of NZ_LR130760.1, forward strand.
GTTAAAAAAGGACAAGAGCTGGTACTTTTAGTCAGCCCAGAAATTCAGGCTAAAAAACAACAGGCACAGGCTGCTTTACAATCGGCGCAAGCTTTGCAGTCGACAGCAGAACGTGGATCTCAGGAAGAAAATATTGATACGCTATATGCCAACTGGAAAAGTGTACAGGCGCAAGCTGAACTGGCAAGCAAGACCTATCAACGTGGTGCGGTTCTTTATGGTGAAGGTGTAATTTCCCGTCAGCGTCGCGACGAAATGTACGCAGCACAACAATCTGCCAGACAACTCAGTGAAGCAGCTTACCAGCAATATGCTCGTGCCAAACGCGGCAGTACACCGCAACAAAAATCCATGGCGGATGCGCAAGTCGACATTGCCAAAGCAGCCTTGGCTGAAGCGAATGCATTGGAAGGCGAAACCAAACTATACTCCCCTGTCAATGGAACGGTCTCTAAAACCTATGGAAAGCCATCGGAACTTGTTGCCACAGCAGTTCCTGTGGTCAGTATTTTGGAAGACGATGAACTTTGGGTGAGTTTAAATGTTCGTGAAGACCAATATCGTTCTGTTTATCAAGCAAAAACGTTGAAAGGTTATATCCCCGCGCTGGATAAATCAGTTGAATTTAAAGTCAAAAATATAGATGCCGAGGGAGAATTTGCCACGATTAAAACCACGCGACAAACAGGTGGCTATGATATTCGCAGTTTTAAATTGCATTTAGTGCCTGCACAAGCTGTGCAAGACTTAAAAGTCGGGATGAGCGTTTTGTTTAAAGTGACTGAGGTCAAATAACATGTTCGCTTCCATGCTGCGCGAACTACGCTATTTACTTCACAACAAGTGGGATTTAGCGATGGTACTTATCGCACCACTGGTTGTTATTTTACTGTTCAGTGGCATGTTTTTAAAAGGAAAACCTGATCATTTACCTATTGCCGTAATTGATCAGGATCAGAGTGAACTCAGCCGCAATATCGATCGCTATTTATCGCTTAATCACACGCTTGATGTGAAATATCGAACTCAAAATCAGACTGAAGCCGAGACTTTGCTCAATCAAACTAAAATTTGGGGCTATGTGCACATACCCGCAGGTGCAGAACAGCGCTTAGTCAATGCTCAGGATGCACAAATTAGCATTGCATTTAATCAGTCTTTTTTTAGTGTGGGAAATACAGTTTCTTCCGCGATGTTAGTGGCAACACTCAATGCAATCGCTGATTTTTCTGGAGAAAGTTATTTCGGAAATCTGTTGCCTTATCTGGATGTTCCTACCCCAAATGTCAAAATTTCGACGCTGTATAATCCCAATTTAAGCTATGAATTTTATCTAGAGCCTTTTCTCATTCCAGCGATTTTGCATTTGCTTCTGTGTTGCTGTGTTGCATTTGCAATTGGGCAGGAACTAAAAAGAAAAACCTTAAGAAGCTGGGCGAATCAACAGAATTATATCCGTGCATTATTTGCCAAAATTCTAGTTTATGTGATTATTTTTACCCTTTGGACTTGGGCTTGGATGTTCTGGCTGATTGTGTTCAGAGGCTGGTTTGTGGCAGGCAGTGTGTGGCTGATCTTAGCTGGACAAATCCTACTCTACTTTGCCTATGCCTGTATTAGTTCAACCGTGGTATTGGCCAGTCAGGATCTGGGGCGAACTTTTGGTTTTGTAGCGGTGTATGGAGGGTCATCCTTGAGTTTTGCCGGCGTCACTTTACCACTGAATAATGCACCTATTTTTACCCAGTTTTGGTCAATGATTATTCCTTATACGCCTTATGCACGTCTTCAAACCGAACAGTGGGTGGTCGGTAGTGATATTGCGATTTCGCTTTTGCCTTTTTTTATTTTATTGGGATATTGCCTGTTTTATTTTTTACTCAGTGCATTGCTCATGAAAAAGTTAGTGAAGGAATAATCGTATGAAAAAGTTCTTACACTATTATTTTGAAACGTTTAAAAATATTTTTAAAAATTCCTCTATTTTAACCACTGTCATTTTGTCGGTATTTTTTTATAGTTTCTTCTATCCTACGGCTTATAAAGCAGAACATGCAGAATCCTTACCCATTGTGATTGTCGATGAAGAACAAAGCGTGGTGACATCCACCATTATTGCCCAAGTTACTCATAGCCCAAATGTAGAAATAAAAGCAGTCACCGCCAATTTTCTTGAAGCACAACAGATGGTGCGCAATCAAAAAGCGGATGGAATTTTGTACTTACCTGAGAATCTATCTAATAGTATTCGACGTGGTGAAGTCGGTGGAATCGGGCTATATATTAGTACCGCATATTTTCTAAAAACCAAAGATATTGGCCTTGGACTGGCTACCGCCATTGAAAATGCGATTCGTGAACAGGCGCAACGTTTCGGACAGATCTCTCATTTTCGACCAGAGCTTTCAATTCATCAAATTCCTCTATTCAATACTCTATCAGGTTATGGAAGCTATATTTTTCCCGCCGTTGCCCCTTTGATTATTCATCAAACTATTATTTTAGGTTTAGGGATGCTGATTGGTGGTTTTCGTGAACATCACTGGCGTCCGTCAGCACCTGAGTTTTGGGGGATTTTTGCTTGTTTTTTTAGTATTGGTTGTTTAGGTTGTTTTTATTTATTCGGTTTCATTTTCTGGTTAAATGATTATCCACATGGTGGAAATTTCTGGGGCATGTTGTTGGCAGTTCCGATCTATGTGAGTTGTATCACTGCATTAGGACTATTTTTTGGTTCTTTGTTAGATATGTCAGAACGTGCAGGACATTTTTTGGTATTTACCTCTATTCCGCTATTTTTACTCAGTGGCATCGCATGGCCAATTCAGGCAATGCCGCTCTGGATTCAAGGATTTACTGAGTCATTGCCTTCGACACACGCAATTCAACTTTTTATTCAACTCAATCAGATGGGAACACTTAGCTATTTCATTTTGCCTAAATTGATCTTTTTAGGTTGTGCTGGTGCTATCTTTTTGATTATTGCGTATTATCGCTTGGTTATGCATCCCAACCTATCAAGAAAAAAACCATAAAAAAGTACGCCTGAAGCGTACTCTTTTATCTACTTCAATCAATTACCAATTCACATTGACACGCCGATTCGGCTCTAGACATTCAACCAATTGCGCTTTTGTTGTCTCACTACATTGTTGATACGCCGATGTCTGATTTCTGGCTTCAATTCGAATACGACTTGAGTCAACCCCATATTGAGTTAATAGTGTCGCAACCGTTTGTGCACGTTTAGCGGAAAGTTTTTGATTATACGCCGCAGAACCTAAACGATCTGTATAGCCAGCAACAATGACTGGATGGTTGGTATTAGATTGAACAATATGTTCAGCCACTTTTTTTACAGCATCTACACCCGTAGTAATTCCAGAAGCATCAGATCGATCAAAGGCAAATAAGATATCTTGTGACCTAACTGGTGCTTGATGAGATGATGCTAACAGTGGTTGCGATACTGGAGTAGGAATTGCTTGCACAGGATGAATGAGTGCTTCACAATCCTGCCCCTTCCATGATAATCGCGTTGCTTTATATTTTTGATCAAAATCAATACGAAGCTGACAACGTTTATAGTTGCTGGTATTGGGGATACGAATATCAAGCACATAATTCCAGACCTTAGAGCCAAAAAGACCTTCATTAAATTGTGGATTTCCCAATAAATGTCGGATCTGATCTTTATTCAATCCAGTATCTAAACGTGCTACATCATCGACTTCATAACGTAATACTTGTTTAAGATAGCTTTTATCAATATCAGGAAAAGATATTTCTTCGTTCGTCGCTATTGGTTCAACTGCCGCGGCTGACATCATAAAGCCCAACATTGCAGCGAACATAAAAGTTTTTTTCATTTGCATAGCTTTTGTTCTCTTTAATATTTTTGTAGAAGAAGACTGGCTATTGGCTCAGTCCTCTGTTGAGCATTCATGAAATTAATCAATCACACCACTAAAACCGACACGGAAACTTGGATCACCCTGTGAAGCTGCCGCTACACCACCCGTGATCGACCAGCGACCATTATCGGAAGTTTTACGTAAAGTCGCACCAACCGCATTTTCCCCACCATGATAAGCTCCACCAACTGCATAGGTGTATTTACCTGCAATAAATGGTGCAGCTTCAAGTGCAAGTGCTGCTGCAATACCTGCATTGGCTTTTTTCTCTACATCATCAATGCGCCCATTCACATTATTGAAGATTTGTTCAACCCGATCTCCTAAATTGGTAATACGATCTCCAAGATTAATGTCCGCCTGATTCAATGCGCCTAACGCATCTCCAACGTTGTTGTAACTTCCATTATTTACGTTGTAGGTTGGTGAGGTAAATTCACCATTTTCATATTTTGCTCCTCCACCTAAAGAGTTAACAATGTATTGATTAGAGGTATTAAGTTGCGAACCATTCACTGCATCTTTAGAGCTACTTGAAATTTCACCTGGTGCAACATTGCTAATTTTCTTATTGCCTGCATTAATACCATTTTGGTCAATATTTACATCGCCAACTTTTACATTATTTGCAGTCACGGTATTGGAGGTAACGGAGTTAAATTTCACATCATCCGCAGTCGCAACAGTATATTCTTTACCACCATTGCTGTTGATGCTTTCTTTAACGGTAATATTTTGCCCTTCTACGACCGTTGGTTGTTTACCCGCTTTTTGATTAATTGAACTGATGGCATCATTAATATTGGTTGCCCCAGTACCACCAATGTCAGTAATCGTATTGCCATCACCTCCTTGGAATGCACCATCACCGATAATATCGTGGATCTGGCTACCATTGACTGCATCTTTACTATTTTGAGCAATACTGCCCTCAGCAACACCAGTGACTTTATTACCCGCCGCATCAATACCATTTTTGGTTACACTTGGCCCACCATTAATGCTTAAACCACTGTTATTTACCGTCGTATCACCAGCCGTCATACTATCAACTTTAATATCTTTAGCTAAGTCAACTGTAATGTTATTGCCAGTGTTGTTTACTTTAATATTGCCGTCTTTGTTGGCAAAATCCACAGTATCTGTTGGTTTTACCTGACTTGCATTTTGACCATTGGTAGACACTGTCCAACCTTTATTAGCATTCTGGGCGGTGTCATTAATCGATTTGATCGCATCATTGATATTGTTCTGTCCAGTATCACCAATGTTATTATTGGTATATGTTCCTGTATTCGGGTCGTAGGTGGTATTACCCCCAATGATATTTTGAACGCCACTACCTAGATCATGAAGTTGGCTGCCATTCACTGCATCTTTTGAATTTGCCGCAACGGTTCCAGCTTCTACACCGGTAATTTTATTGGTAGTTTTATCAATAACGACATTTCCAACATTAACCTTGTCAAAAGTAACTTCTGGAGTGGTGGTAATGGTAACTTTATCACCATTTTGAATTAGCTCCACGTTATCGCCAGAAATCATAGTAAAGGTTTGATTTGGCTTGATGGTTTGAAGCGACGAATTAAAAGTTTGCCCCTTACCTGATGTCGCTGTGGTAAAGACCCATCCCTCTTCTGCAATCGCTTTCACATCATTTAACTGATTCACATTGACTGCATCTGTCCCATTTTTTCCTGGTGCAACATTCGTAATAATTTGATTACCCGCGTTAATCCCTCCTAATGAGATAGAAGGGGTATTGGTTAATGGTAAACCTGTGATTGGATCAACAAAACGAAGACCCGTATTGTCAATTACAGTTCCGCCAGCATTGACACTGTTAAGTAATAAATCCTGACTTAAACCAAAATCAATGGTAGTTAATCCATTTGAATGAGTTGCGGTCGCTTTTAGATTATTTTCACCATTGGCAAGACCTATATCAACGGTATCCCCTGGTTTAACCTGTGTAGAATTCAATGTGGAATCTGATTTAACATTCCATCCTTTATTTGCATTTTGAGCAACATCACTCACTGATTTAAGCTGTTCTTCTGTGGCTGCCTGTTTCTGATTATATGTAGCACTCGGATCCCATGTCGTATTGGTTAATCCACTGACTCGTCCGGTGGCTCCATTAATAATAACTGGGTTTGATCCAGCCCCCACTGTAATTTGTGATGCACCTACGGTGGTCGTATTTGTTCCATCAGATACCACTGTACCNTTCCATCCTTTATTTGCATTTTGAGCAACATCACTCACTGATTTAAGCTGTTCTTCTGTGGCTGCCTGTTTCTGATTATATGTAGCACTCGGATCCCATGTCGTATTGGTTAATCCACTGACTCGTCCGGTGGCTCCATTAATAATAACTGGGTTTGATCCAGCCCCCACTGTAATTTGTGATGCACCTACGGTGGTCGTATTTGTTCCATCAGATACCACTGTACCATCTACCGTACTGCTATTCGATTTTGCACCGTCTTTGAGTTCTAATTTACCATCAGTAATTTTACTATTGCCGACAGTTAAACTGCCTGCTTTAGTCAAATCTATATTCTTAGCCAGTTCAACTGCAACTTTTCCATCTACAACTTTGGTGGTGATATTATTATCTGCACCTACAATATCAATAGTTTCTCCCAATTTTTTGTTCACTGTATTACTATCGGCAGCTTTTAGACCAAAACCTGAATCAGTTATATCTGTTTGAACAGCTTTTAATTGTTCTTCTGTTGCAGCACGTCCTACGGTTGCAAAATCAGGACCAGTGATGGTTTTGTTGGTTAGACCTGTAATACTGCCAGCTGTAACACTTGTCGTACCAATAGTTAAACTACCCGCCGAAGTCAAATTAATATCAGGATTGAGATTTACAGTTAAATTATTAGCTGTAGCAGCTAATTTGACATTGCCATCCGTGTTATCAAAATCTAATGTTTCATCAGGTGCAATTTTCTGAGAGGATGATGCTATTTCTCCTTTATTTGTTGAAGTAAACTTCCATCCTTTATTTGCATTTTGAGCAACATCACTCACTGATTTAAGCTGTTCTTCTGTGGCTGCCTGTTTCTGATTATATGTAGCACTCGGATCCCATGTCGTATTGGTTAATCCACTGACTCGTCCGGTGGCTCCATTAATAATAACTGGGTTTGATCCAGCCCCCACTGTAATTTGTGATGCACCTACGGTGGTCGTATTTGTTCCATCAGATACCACTGTACCATCTACCGTACTGCTATTCGATTTTGCACCGTCTTTGAGTTCTAATTTACCATCAGTAATTTTACTATTGCCGACAGTTAAACTGCCTGCTTTAGTCAAATCTATATTCTTAGCCAGTTCAACTGCAACTTTTCCATCTACAACTTTGGTGGTGATATTATTATCTGCACCTACAATATCAATGGTTTCTCCCAATTTTTTGTTCACTGTATTACTATCGGCAGCTTTTAGACCAAAACCTGAATCAGTTATATCTGTTTGAACAGCTTTTAATTGTTCTTCTGTTGCAGCACGTCCTACGGTTGCAAAATCAGGACCAGTGATGGTTTTGTTGGTTAGACCTGTAATTGCACCTGTATTACCATTAATCGTAACAGGGTTTCCGCCAGTCGTAGGACCCACTTTTATCACAGGCTCTAAACCAAATGTGATTCCATTTTTACCTGTATTGGTGACTTTAATATTAGTATCAGTAGAACTGAAATCGACATTTTCCCCTAAAGCAATTGTATCTTTAGAAGCAACATCATTATTGGCACTCACAGTAAAACCTTTATTTATAATATCTTTAATCTGACTGCCATTCACTGCATCCATTGAAGTGTCAGTAATTGCACCCGCACCGACATTCGTAATCTTATTGGTTCCAGCATTAATACCCGTTTTGCTAATGCTTGGTGAATTAGGTACCGCTCCACCACTTACATCCACAAAAGTCAGACCTTTATCATCGATGACAGTACCAGCAGCATTCACACTATTTAGTTTAATATCTTTGGCCAGTTTTATACTCAGTTTGTTGTTAGTACTATCTGCGACTACACCAATATTATTGTCAGTTAAGTTTGTGGCGACAGATTCCCCACCCACAATGTCTAAAGTTTGACCTAATTTACGCTGAACAACGATACCAGCATTATCACCCCGAAAACCAAGTGGTGTTGCAAGTTGATCTTCTGTCGCTGCGCGTCCACTGGTATAGCTGTCTGGATTAAATGGGCTGGTATTTTTTAAGCCTGTAATATACCCATTTTTACCATTAATACTGATGGTTGAACCTCCTGGCAGTCCACCAATATTTACAACCTCAGCAAGTTTTAGATCAACATTTGTACCACTATGGCCAATCGTAATGTTTTTGTCGCTATTAGAGAAATCTACTGTTGCATCTGGTGCAACATTGGACTTATTGACTGTATCTTTATTCGTCGTTAGATTCCAACCCTTGTTGGCTGTATCATTGACTTGTTTCAATTGTTCTTCAGTCGCTGCACGACCTTGAGTTGCAAATCCTGCTACGGTTAAAGTTTTATTAGTTAAACCTGTTAATGTTCCAGTTGTACCACTCAGCACAACATTGTTACTTGCATTTTTTAGTGTAATTGTATTGGCATCAATAGTATTACTACTCGCACCTGCTGTAATAGTATGATTAGTCGACGTATTTACATTACTATTATTTGAAGCATCTTTTATTTCAACTTTTCCATCTGTTAGCTTAGTAGTTCCAACCGTTAAACTACCTGCGCTAGTTAAATTCACATCTTTGGCTAATTTTAGCTGTAAAGTATCTGAACCATTCGCTACTACACCAATATTATTGTCTGTAAGTGTGCCTGCTGCCCCACCATTTACTTTAAGATCACTGCCTAATTTACGCTCGACTTTAGCCCCTTTGTCATCGACAAAACCTAGTGGCTTTTGCACTTCTTCCTGTACGGCAAAGAGTTGACTTCCATTGACAGCATCTGTACTTGTAGAACTTACTCGACCAGCGGCAACATTGATAATTTGTCGTTCTTTACCACCACTTCCTATACTCAAAGTTGAAGTTGGTGCTGTACCTGCATAGTTATAAGTTCTTCCATTAATCGTCGCACCACTTGTCGCATTTGCATTTCCAGAAATAGAATCACTTCCCAACGCTATCGCATTAGGATGAGTACTCTCTACTTTGGCATTTTTACCTATCGCAATTCCATTCGTCGCACCATTACTAATGGTAGCATTCGTACCAACAGCAATTGAGTCAATTGCATTGTTATTTACGTTTGCGCCATTACCCAATGCTGTTGCATTGTTAGATCCACTTCCAATTGCAGCACCACTACCGATAGCAAATGCATCCTGTGCATCACTTGATGCTTTATAGCCAAGAGAATAAGCATTTTTTGCTCGTGCTTCCGCTTCTGTACCCAAGGCATAAGAATTTTCACCAAATGTTTCTGCCAAAGTACCAATAGCTGTAGAATCTGATCCACTTGCAGTGGTATTTCGACCTAAAGCAAGAGCTTGTGTAGCTTTACTACGTGCCTCATGCCCAATCGCAACACCATTGTCTTGTTCTACAGTAGCCTTTCGACCAATGACCACAGCCTGATCGGCATTCTGAACTTCTGCTTCACTACCAATGGCAATCGCATAGTCTGTGGTTCCGCTGGTTTGATCTGTCTGAACATTTTTACCAATCCCAATACTATCTTTCCCTTTGGTACTGACTAGATTTCCCAGTGCAATATTGTTTTCATCCAAAGCTGTATTGGCTTTACCTAAAGCAATAGAACTTTCACCTCTCGCTCGAGTGTTATTGTTACCAATTGCAATGCTACTCTCGGCTTCTGTTTGAACATTTGACCCTAGGGCGACACTATTTTTTGCAGCTACACTTGTCGCTGCGGTAGGTCCAACAGCAATCGAATTACTACCAATCGCCTGATCACTTAATTTATTGGCACCATCAGTACTATTAATTGAGACATATTTGACAGTTGCATTTTGAGCTAATGCCTTAACTTGGCCTAAATTAACGGCCTGATTATCATTGGTTGCTGTTGCAACATTGTTAATGGTGGTTCCTTTGCCGCCATTTAACCCAAGAGTGATTTCATTTTGGCTTGAATTCGTATAAGTGACATAATAATCTGATGGTAAGGTTCCTCCACCTCCACCACCTGCCGCGATTGCAGCCACAATACTGCTATATTTATTCCCATTAATATCTATTTCACCAAATTTACTATCAGTTGATCCCGTTAAACCCAAGATAGTATCAACATCCTTATGTAATTGAGTGAGCTGACTTACATTAACAGCATCTGTAGGATTCCCCCCAGGTGCAACATTGGTGATTCTTCGATTTAAAGTTACTGTTCCATTCGTTGAGCCAACAGAAACAATGTTGTAACCATCCACTGCCACATTTGGAACCGTATCTGAGACTAAATATGCTTGTGTTTTTGAGTTGGTACTAGCATCACTATTGATACCTAATGCAATATTATTCGCTGATGCTGCTGCATTTGAACCAATTGCAACCCCCCCTGTACCCGTCACTTTAGCACTAGAGCCAATCACTGTGGCCTGAGGGCCACCGCTTACTTGTGCTGAATCACCAATCACTACTGATTCACTAGAATTTTTGGTGTTAGAGCCCAATGAAATCGAACGTGTAATAGATCCACCATCTTTATTACTATCACGTCCAATGGAAATGTTATCATCTCCATCAATATTACTACCCGCTTGTATACCAATCGCAATATTGCTATCAGAACTACTTTTGTCATCTTTCGAAAGATTTGTGCCAGCACCACTACCTATGGCAATATTTTGATTTCCATAAACATTTTGTCCAGCATTTTTACCAATAGCAATATGTTCAACCCGATCAGTCGTAATTCCTTGAGTTGAACCTATCCCTGCATTCTCACCAATCGAAATGCCTGAGGTAGTATCTGCTACGGCACCATTACCAACTGAAACTGCATTATTCCTTGTTGCGCTGGCTTTGTTACCAATTGAGGTAGAACTATTACCGGTTGCAATCGTGCTATCGCCGATTGCAACACTTGAAAGCCCCCCGGCATTATTTGATGACCCCAACGCCACACTTGAAGTTCCCCCTGCTATATTTGCAGTTCCGACTGCTGTACTGTTTGCGCCAATTGAGGTATTTGCACCGCTTAAGATTACTGATTTTATTGCATTGTATTCAGCTTGAGTAACAGGGATGCCATTAATTTTGGTAATATCTGTCTCATTTGGACCAGTCGCTTCAACAGGTACCCCATTAATACTTGTGATCGTACCCACATTATTTTTGGTAATGACTAAAGACCTTACAGCGCCAGCACTACCAACAGCGGTACTGTTTTTACCCAATGTGGCTGTTCCTTGCCCCACTGCTACTGAGCCATCCTGTAAAGACTGCGAACCTTTACCAATTGAAATACTTCCAACACCTGTGGCAGTTGAGGTATTCCCTATCGCAATTGAACTATCGGAATTTGACGTAGCCAATGGTCCAATTGCGGTAGAGTCTTCACCTAAAGCACTCGCATCAGCTTTGGTTGATTTTGTTCTAAAATATTGTATCCCATTATAATTATTACTAATGCCTAAATTCTTAATTTGACCGTAATTTACGGCATCACTATCAGCAGTTCCATTTGCTAAACCCGTAATTTTCTTATTATTTAAATTTGCACCATTATTTAAATTGGCGCTTCCTGTAACAGTTAATGCTCCTCCTATTGTTGTATTTCCTGTAGTTGTAATAGTATTAAAGTTAACATCATCTGCTGTTTTAACTGTATAAATCGTTTGACCATTACTACCAGAGCTAGGCGTCACGTTAATATTTTTACCTGCAACAACATCAGTTTTTGCAGCTTTAACGTCTGATTGCAATGTATTTATTTTTGAATTCGCGCTATTTAAATCAGTTTGCGACGCTTTTGTTGCAAGGCCTGTAGTCGCATTATTAACTTGATTATTAAGAGCAGTTAAATCACTTTGAGATGCCTTGGTTGCAAGACCTGTTGTAGCGTTATTGACTTGACTATTTAAATCATTGAAAGATGCACCACTACTGGTTGTTACATCTGAACCTGTAACAACACCTGTGGCTGTTATTTTACCAGCTACATTCAAATCTTCATTGATATCTTGTGCATGAGTTGAAATAGCTACAGCTGCTATAGTTCCAACAAATATACTATTGACTGTCTTTTTGACAGATTTTGATTTGCTTTTAGACTTAGCTAATTCAGAAACCGCGACCCATGCTCCTAAAGAAGCATTCCATACAACCTTATAGATTTTATTCATAATTTATCCGCCACTTTTTGTTTGTAAAATTCGTTTATTAAATTTAAATAATTTTGTTTTATTGGAATTTTATAGCTTTATTTTTCCATCGACTCAATCACATATTTAAAAAAATATGTAACCAAGAAAGAAATAATTTAATGACAAAATTATATTCAATAATTATTCTAAAAAAAATAAGAATATACAATCATGTAGTAGATAAGTAATCATTTTAAATATATAATCTTTTCTACTATAATTTCATTATTCATTGAGAGTTATGTATCAGTTTGTTAATCTATTAACATTGTAATTAAAATGAAAAATATTCGTAAAACTTTAATTCAAAAGCGCAAACAGCTAGACAAATTTCAGCAACGTCAATCAGCGTCGTTGGCATTAATTTTTTTTAGAACATTTTTAACAACGTCTTATCATCAAAAAATAGGTCTTTACCTCCATGCTTTTGGCGAAGTTCATACTCAACTTTTAATTGAAGAATGTTATCGATTAAACAAAGACGTTTATCTGCCCATGATTTGTAACATGAACAAAAAATTGGTCTGGGTTAAAGTCAGTCACCATCAATATCGAAATAAACGGTTTTCACTTCATCGCTTAGGTATGAAAGAACCTACGGCAAGCCGAGGTCATCATGTTTCTTATCTTGATCTATTGGTTGTGCCGCTCGTAGGTTGCGATCATAAAGGAACTCGACTGGGAATGGGCGGTGGTTTTTATGACCGTACTTTAGCAACTGCACCACACAGACCTTTCCGACTAGGTTTGGCGCATTCATTCCAGTTACTTGATCAAACGCTTCCACGTCAGCCATGGGATCAAGCACTGGATGCATTACTGACACCCGATCAAATTTATCATTTTAAACGTTAAGCTTTTAAAAAAATAATTCCGACCGATTTGCTTATTTTTTTGCATTTTCTGTTGTCATCCCCTTGTAATTTTCAAAATACACATCACTATAAAAACATGGCAACATCGTTGTCACTCATTAGGAGTGCCCATGTCTGAAAATATGATGAATATAGAAACCTTAGAGCCTCAGGTTCCAAGTGTATTACCGCTTTTAGCGTTACGTGATGTTGTGGTTTATCCACACATGCAAATTGCGCTATTCGTGGGTCGTGAAAAATCGATCAATGCAGTGGATGTGGCTCGTAACAGTGACAATTTAGTATTTGTAGTTGCACAAAAAGATTCTCTTACTGAAGAAATTGATCACGACAACCTTTATCAATACGGTACTGTCGCGAAGATTGTGCAAGTTGTGAATCACGAAAATGATGAAAACTGTATTAAGGTTTTAATTGAAGGTCTTTACCGTTCAAAATTGACTCAAATTATTGATGAAGATAGCCATTTAACCGCTGAACATCAATTAAGTCCAATGACTGTCAAGATGGATAAAAAAGATCAGGAAACGCGTTTGCAGGAGCTACAAACATTATTTGCTCAATATGCGGAAGCTAAATTACGCAACGCACGTGAGCTGATTACTGCTGCAAATAAAATTGAAGATCTGTTACAACTCATGTTCTTTATTGCGACTCGTGTTCCTTTAAATATCGATGTGAAACAGAAGTTTCTGGAATATGACGAATTTGAAGCACATTTGCAAGAACTGACCAGCTACTTAACTCAGCAATCTGCGGAACAACAGATTGAACAGACCTTACATGACAACGTAAAACGTCAAATGGAAAAGAATCAGCGTGAATACTTTCTCAACGAAAAAATGAAAGTGATTCAACGCGAGCTTTCCGATATGAACGGCGGTGCGGAAGATGACGTGGCTGAAATTGAAAAACGTCTTGCAGAAGCTGATTTACCAGAACATGTGCGCAAAAAGGCCGAAGCTGAATTTCGCAAATTAAAAGCCATGCAACCTGCTTCAAGCGAAGCGGCTGTGGTGCGTAATTATCTTGAAGTGATTCTGGATACACCATGGAATACCGCAAGCAAAGTCAGCATTAACCTGAAAAAAGCACAGGAAATTCTGGATGCCGACCATTATGGTTTAGACGATGTCAAAGACCGTATTGTGGAATATCTTGCTGTTCAATCCCGGGTGAAAAAACTTCGTGGCCCAATTTTGTGTCTAGTTGGACCTCCGGGTGTGGGTAAAACCTCACTAGGTGAATCCATTGCAAAAGCCACAGGCCGTGAGTTTGTTCGTATGGCCTTGGGTGGTGTCCGTGACGAAGCTGAAATTCGTGGTCACCGTCGTACTTACATTGGTGCGATGCCGGGTAAAATTGTGCAGTCATTAACAAAAGTAGGCGTGAAGAATCCATTATTCTTACTCGACGAAATTGACAAGATGGCACAGGATTATCGTGGCGACCCTGCTTCTGCGTTGCTTGAAGTACTTGATCCATCGCAAAACAGTAAGTTTAACGATCATTATCTCGATCTTGATCTGGACTTATCAGAAGTGATGTTCATCTGTACTGCAAACAGCATGAATATTCCTGAAGCATTGCTGGATCGTATGGAAGTCATTCGCTTACCGGGTTATACCGAGGAAGAGAAAGTCAATATTGCTGAGCGTTATCTGGTTCCAAAAGCAATTAAAGACAATGGCTTGCGTAGCAGCGAATTGACTGTTCATGAAGAAGCGATTCGCGATATTGTTCGTCGCTACACCCGTGAAGCAGGTGTGCGTAGCTTAGAACGTGAAGTGTCTAAAATCGCACGTAAGGTCGTGAAAGAAGCGGTCAGCAAAAAGTCGAAAAACTTGCACATCGATGTTACAGGTGAAAATCTGCCAGACTATTTAGGTGCGCATAAATTTGACTATGGTATGGCTGAAGATGAAGCCCAAGTTGGGCGTGTTAATGGCTTGGCATGGACTTCTGTCGGCGGTGAATTACTGACCATTGAAGTGGCAGCAGTTAAAGGTAAAGGTAAATTCATTACTACGGGTTCGCTCGGCGATGTGATGAAAGAGTCGATTACCGCAGCCATGACAGTCGTTCGTACCCGTGCAGATGAATTGGGCATCGAAGCTTCTCGCTTTGAAGAGACTGATGTTCACGTTCACTTGCCTGAAGGTGCAACGCCAAAAGATGGTCCATCTGCGGGTCTTGCTTTAACGACCGCATTGGTTTCTGCATTTACTGGGATTCCAATTCGTGCCGATATTGCAATGACAGGTGAAACGTCTTTGCGTGGTAATGCGCTACGCATTGGTGGCTTAAAAGAGAAACTTTTGGCTGCTCACCGTGGCGGTATCAAGTTAGTGTTTATTCCGCAGGATAACGTCCGTGATTTGGCAGAAATTCCAGATAACGTGAAGGAAGGTCTGGAAATTAAAGCAGTGAAAAGTATCGATGAGATTCTACCACTTGCTTTGACCAGCCAACCCAAACCATTGCCAAAAGCACCCATTGTTAAGCCTGTCGAAGAATCAAAAGCAGCACGTCATTGATTGAATGACATATTGTAAAAAAAGAGAGCTTCGGCTCTCTTTTTTTACATTTAATAGGTTGAAAAATAACCAGTCATACCCATAATAAATATAAGAGATCATATTTTTATTCCCTATCTTTTCAATGCTCTTGGTATGGTCATCTGATTCTCCAGACAGATGGCCTTTTAATCGCAGCCCTTCACGCTTTTGGGCTGCGTTTTTTTATTCAAATGTTTTTATAAGCCGGTATACAGCTGTTTAAGGCTTAAACATTTAATTATCTCAAATCACAATCTATATGAAGTCAATTTACTTCCCCGTTATACTGATTGCTGTTCGCATATGTCATTGGACCATATTATGAAAATTCGTATTCTTACCATTGGTCAAAAAATGCCAGCTTGGGTACTCACAGGTTTTGAAGACTACTTCAAACGTATTCAACCTTTTGTACAAACTCAAGTGATTGAACTTCCTATGGCTAAACGTGGTAAAAATGACTCAGATGCGGATATTCTAAAATATTGTCAGCTTGAAGGCGAAAGCATACTCAATGCACTCAAAGCAAATGAGACCCTGATTGCACTGGAAGTGGGTGGTCGCGAATTAAGTACCGAAAAACTGGCAGCCACCATGAAGTCATGGATGCTTGAAGGTCATAATGTAGCCTTAGCGATTGGCGGCCCTGACGGATTGTCTGATCAAGTTCGTCAAGCTGCTGCGTGGCATTGGTCTTTGTCTAAACTGACCCTGCCCCACCCCTTGGTTCGGGTTTTATTGATAGAACAATTATATCGCGCCATGAGCATTAATCATAATCACCCTTACCATCGTGCTTAATCTTGGTATGGAATCAAATTTTTTATTCCATACCTTGAAACAAAAAGTTTTACCTAAAACTTTTATTCTTTGGCAACATAAGCCTGATATTTGGACAAAGTGAGCCACATAATGAACTTACAAACTTTACCGGGATTATTTATTTCCCATGGTTCACCTATGCTGGCACTTGACCCAGAGCAAGTCGGACCTGCCTTACATCGTTTAAGTTTTAATTTACCGCACCCCAAAGCCATTATTGTGATGTCCGCACACTGGGAAAGTGAAACACTTGAAATTAGTACCTCAACACGCCCACGAACATGGCATGATTTTCGGGGTTTTCCCAAGCAACTTTACGACATTCATTATCCTGCGCCGGGCAATCCTGAGCTTGCAGAAGAGATCTTAAAGTTATTGGCTGAACAGCATATTTCTGCCCACGCCAATAGCACTCGACCACGAGATCATGGCGTGTGGATGCCCTTATTGCATATGTATCCTGAGGCGGATATCGCCGTGATTGAAATTTCATTGCCCATGACCATGAATGCTGATGAGATTTATCAAGTCGGTCAAATACTGGCACCCTTGCGTGAACGACAAATGCTTTTAATTGGTTCGGGCAGTATTACCCACAATCTGGCAGAATTGTCTTGGGAAGGTCAGGCACAGTTAATTCCAGAATGGGCCTCGTCTTTTCGTAATTACGTTGTAAATAAACTCGCCCACCAAGACTATGATGCTGTACTGAATTGGCCAGAAATTCCCTATATCGAGCATAACCATCCCACTCTTGAACATTTTGCCCCACTTTTTTTTGCCATGGGAACAGGTAATCGTTTTTCAATTGTGCATAGTAGTTTTTCAATGGGTGCGCTTGGAATGGATATCTATCGTTTTGACTAAAACAACTTTTCTCTTAAATTTTTATTAATTTTTCAGGGAGTTAAGTTTAGCAATTGTTGCAAAATAGATACAATCTGAAACCGAAAGCCTTCATTCCACTCATTCTATTTTTAAAGCCACCCATTAAAATATATTCTGTTTAAGTCATCACTGTATTATTAAATGAAAATCAAATATTTAATTCTTGCTCTTTTACCTTTTTCTATTGTGGCTTGCCAATCTGTAACGCAGAACTCAGCGCCCATGACAACCATAAGTGCAGAAAAACAAATGAATGTAGATAAAACTTTAACGGCTTATACTTGGTCATATCAACCTAAAGATACGCCCCGTCCAATTCAACTCAACTTTTCAGAAAATCGTTTGAGTATTATTACAGGCTGTAATAATCAGGGCGGTTCATGGAAAATTGAAAATAACCAATTGGTCACTTCTTCTTTGGTTTCGACCATGAAAGCTTGCGAACCTACCTTAATGAAAAATGAGCAGTTTTCGAGCAGCTTGTTTAGCGATCAAAAAAACAAGTTTGAACTGAATACCTCATCTGTCGAAAGTCCAAGCTTGACCATTACAGCGGCCAATGGTCAAAAATATGAATTTAAAGGAACGATGACCCCTGAAACCAAGTATCAATCTCAAGGTGAAATTATTTTTCTGGAAATTTCTCCTGAAACAAAACAATGCACAGGTGTAGCACCTCAAACCTGCTTACAGGTTCGCGAAATTAAATACGATGATAAAGGCATTAAAACTCAAGTTGATAAAGACTGGACTTTATTTTATGACCAAATCGACGGCTATCAGCATCGTGATGATCAGCGCGTGATTATACGAGTCAAACGTTACGAACGTAAAAATCCAGCCGCGGATCAGTCAAAATATGCTTATGTACATGATATGACGGTGGAACAGGAAATCGTCAAAAAACCGTAATTAAATCATTAAAAGCATCCGATACAGCGTGTATCGGATGTTTAAGATTGCATTGATCTAAATTCACCTTATGATTGAAATGTGCAACAAAATAACCATTAAAACAGATCAATCTATTTCATCTTTTTTCATGCTAAAATAACCTATTGATCTTTGTATCATCATATTTTCTGCTCTTTAATCTTGTCCTTAATTTGTCAAATCCATGAATGCTGCGCTTACGTTGATCCGCGAAATTGATGCCTTGTTACCCCAAACCCAGTGTGGTTTGTGCGGACACCGTGATGGATGTTTACCTTATGCCAAATCTATTGTTGAGGGTGAAGATGCCAATAAATGTGTGCCGGGTGGACAGCCAGTTGCAGATGCTTTAGCTGATCTTTTAAATCGCCCACATTTACAGGCTGAAGAGAGTGTCTGGCCCATACAGGCTGATGGTCGTCCACAGCGCATGAAAGCCATTATTCGTGAAGATGAATGTATTGGCTGTACCAAATGTATTAATGCCTGTCCCGTCGATGCGATTATTGGCAGTGGCAAATTGATGCATAGTATTTTGACCGATTTATGTACGGGTTGTGAACTCTGTATCCCCCCCTGTCCAGTCGATTGTATTGATCTGGTTGCAGACACACAGTCCTTATTAAGCGACTTTCAGAGACAACAAGAGCAAAATGATTTAAGGCAACGTTATTATGCGCACATCCAGCGTGAAGAACATAAGCGTTTAATCCGTAAAGGCCCCATTGTTCGTGCTGAAATTGATACTGAACTTTTTGCACAGTTTTCAAATGTGATTGACGAAGTTCCTGTTATTACATTAATAGAAGACCAAACCAAAGCGACCATTCCAGTGGATGCAAAAACCACAATTGAGCTTGCCAAAATTCGCACTCAAATTAAAAAGCTGGAAAAACAACTTAGCGTTCGCCCAGACCCACAAAAGCAGCAGCAACTTGATCAGTTACAGCAACGTTTAGCTGAAATTCAGGAGCTTTAAATGCCAGTGAAGAATATGACCAAAAAACAGATTCATACGTTTTTTGAACGGCTACGCACGCAGCGACCACATCCACAAACTGAACTTCATTATTCTTCGCCATTTGAACTGTTAATTGCGGTGATGCTTTCGGCACAAGCGACAGATGTGAGTGTCAATAAAGCCACTGATAAGCTCTATCCTGTGGCAAATACACCCGCACAAATTTATGCTTTAGGTGTAGATGGATTGAAGCAATATATTAAAACCATTGGTTTATATAATGCCAAAGCAGAAAATGTGATTAAAACCTGCCAGATTTTATTAGAGAAACATCAGGGTGAAGTGCCACAAACTCGTGCGGAGTTAGAAGCCTTACCCGGCGTAGGACGTAAAACAGCAAATGTGGTGCTCAATACCGCATTTGGTCAACCAACCATGGCGGTTGATACCCATATTTTTCGAGTTGGAAATCGTACAGGTTTGGCCGTTGGAAAAAATGTACTCGAAGTCGAGCATCGACTGGTTAAGGTGATTCCAAAAGAATTTATCGTTGATGCTCACCATTGGTTAATTTTACATGGACGCTATTGTTGCATTGCACGTAAACCCAAATGTGCTGAATGTGTCGTGTCAGATGTCTGCAACTGGCCTGAACGTTTTGAATTTGGTGCAGCTAAAGCTGCAAGCATTCAAGCTAAAACATCGTCAGCGATATAGATTTAATATGTTGAGTTCATATTTTCTATTATTTTTTCTTGTTCAGTGAGGGTTTGCGCTCATCCTGCGGCAATAATTCTGTTTGATTTTTTTCCAGTATTTGCTGTTTTTGCACTCGACGCAATAATTTATGGCTAATATATAATAAGTAGCCAAGGCCGATAAGACTTAAAATAACCAAAAGCACTAAAGCAATCTTCAAAATTTTGACCTTGAAAAACAAAAAGAGCCCTATCATAACAGAGCTCTTTCAAAACAAAATCAGTGGGCTTATTTTGTTTGGTCTAAAATTGCAAATAAATCTTTTTGTACATCTTCAATTTTGCGCAAACCATCTAATTTATCATACGTCGGCGCATTTTCACCTGAAGCTGCACGTTCTTCATAAAAGCCAACCAATAGCTCAGTCAAGGTGTGATAATCCGCCAAACGTTTACGAATGGTTTCTTCCTGATCGTCCGCACGTTGTACTAACTCTTCGCCAGTAACATCGTCTTTACCTTCCACTTTCGGTGGATTGTATTCGATATGATAGACACGACCTGATGCAGGATGCTGACGACGTCCAGATAAACGTTTTACAATTTCTTCATCTGGAACAGCAATTTCAATCACATGGTCAATGTTAATACCAGCACTTTCCAATGCTTCTGCCTGCGGAATTGTACGTGGGAAACCATCAAAAATGCAGCCATTTACACAATCAGGTTGCGCAATACGTTCTTTCACTAAACCAATGATCAGCTCATCTGAAACCAAACCACCAGATTCCATCACACTTTTAGCTTTAAGACCAAGTTCAGTACCTTCACGAATTGCAGCACGGAGCATATCACCGGTTGAAATTTGTGGGATATCGTAGCGCTTACAGATCAACTGAGCCTGAGTACCTTTACCTGCTCCAGGTGGTCCGAGTAAAATAATGCGCATAACAAAAAATCCTCATTAAGAACAATTTTCAAAATACCTTGGACTATGGTTGTATAGACCATAGCCATCAATATCTCGTTAAATTATAAGAAAGCAACAAATAAGTGAATCGTACCTGCTATAAAACCAGTGACCCCACCTAACACAATCAAAATCCATTCATCTTCCTGAAAAGCGGGACGCAGAAGATTTTGAAACTCTTTCGGTGTTAGTTCACGAATACGATCTTTAAACATTTGAAATATTTTCTGTGCACGGCTTGCATTAAACGCAGGGTCGCATACAGGCACCATCGTAATTTCAATTGAGCGATCAATCAAGTCTGTTTTAAGTTTAGCATATTCACGTGGTCCTAAGGAAAGCTGTAATGAGGTTCTTACCAAAGGAGTTTCCATAATTTCATTGATATGACGCTTGACAATTCGACGGGTTTTATCTTTTTTACTGCCATACATCATTTCAGTCATAATCGATTTTAAGGTAATTAAATCTTCTGTGACTACGCTCGCAAATACATCCGATACTTCTTCCTGACGTTTCATAAATGCGCCTTGCACATTGTAGGTTCCAAGGCGAGGTAAGATCGGAACAATCCATGGAAACTTACGATTTTCAGTCAGACGAAAAAACTGTGGATAGCGGATATAGTGAGGTTCTACGGGATTAAACACCATCCAGATTGCAATCCAGTTGGTTAAAAAGCCCCAGATTGCTGCCCAGAAAGGAACTGTCCAGTGCCAAGGAACCAAGAACCAAACCAGCATTTGGAACACCCCAAAAAACATCCCGATTAATGCGCTGATATGCCAGATAAAATTGATTTCTTTTTGACCTACTTTTAAGAACATACGCACCATTAAACGGCGGTCACCTTCCATTTGACGAACCACCATTTCACGCATATTCACCAGTGACTCGACGTTCATGGTCAGCTCAGTCACTAATTCTTTTAATACGCCTGGCAACTGTTTGTGTGCTTGCGCATAAATTCGACGTTTAATGGAATAAGGTAGGTTTTCCCATAATACGGCATTACGATCAATCATGACTTCGTCAATCAGGTGCTCAAGTTCAAAGCCGACTTGTTCACCAATGATCCGTGCCATGTCCTCAGGATCCATCGCATCCAAAAATTCGCGTAATGAACCGAGTTTGGATAAGGTATTATCAGTAATAATTCCTGAAATACGTCCAGCTTTGCGCGGTACAATTCCTTGCCAACCGACAGGTAGAGGGCCAAGATGAAATCCCCAAAAATTAATTGGGTAAAACACCATTTTTAGAGCCATCCAGACATGCGCCCACGTCACAAATGCAGTCACTGGAATAATACTTAACACCGCCAGATGATCTGGTCGATTTAAAAAGGCTTGCCACAAATCGCTGACGTACTCTAACATCCATTACTCTCGTATTTCATTCTATCTTATGGGCTTTGACATTCTTAAAGCTTGAATTAAACGTTATAGACCGAAGCTAAGACTATAAGAAATTTGTAGTCTGGGTTCGATATCCGCCACAATGTTACCTTTAGAATCTTTGAGTTTTTCACCCGTCCCCATACCAACACTTAGGGTACTGATGCGTTCTTTGTCTAACCAGACATAGGCTAGATCGACTCCACCCCCCAGACGGGTTTTATCATCACCATCAATTTCTTTACTTTCAATGGAACCCGCATACAAACCAAAGTAATAGCCGTTTTGATTGGTACCTGTTAGGTAATAAGGATAGCGAAAACCGACTTGCCCACCGACCTTATGATCTCCATTGAGATAACTACCAGCTTTTGCATAAGCAATGCCATAAGGATTCACCCACTCACCGTTCACATGAAGCAGCTTTTGTGTTACACCCGCACCGACATTCCATGTTGATGCAGCACCCTCTGTGAGTTTTGCTTCAGGCTTGAAGCGACTTATATCCGCCCATGCAGTCTGACTTAACACACCAAGCAAGACCAAGGGATATATTTTTTTCATTATTTTCTCCATGTTGCCCTATCCATCCAATTTAGGGCATTCCTCTCTTATATGATGGTGACTTTAACAGAATTATTTTGCTTGTTATATACAGCCTATTATAAATTTAGTGTCTACAAGGTCAAAAAACCTCACCAAATTTATTTCATGAATAAGTTAAAAATATCCTAAATTCCAGAGATGAATGAGTTAAACTTGACGGCTATTTTTGTGGTCTGCGTTGTTTAAGTCAGTAAGGTATGAAACAGCATTTTCGTTTAAAAGATAATCAGCAAGAAAAGCGTATTTATCGCGGTCGAATTTTCTTTGCCATTGGTTTGGTCTGCTGTTTTTTATTACTGCTTTTTAGTCGCTATGCCTATTTACAAATTGTGCATTATGATGAGTTTTCAACGGCCTCTGATAAAAACCGAATTCGTTTACAACCTTTAGCGCCTGCTCGCGGTTATATTTATGATCGTAATGGCGTTTTACTGGCCGATAATTATCCTGTTTTTACTGCCACAGTCAGTAAGGCAGATGTCGATGATATTGATGACACAATTGCCCAGCTCATGCCGATCTTAAGTCTGTCACAGGAAGATATTGACCGTTTTAAAACTCGGATTAAAACTGCACGTAAAACCGAACGGGTTTCAATTAAGCTGAATCTGACTGAAACTGATATCGCCAAATTCAGTGAAGTCAAATATAAATTCCCTGGGGTACGCATTGAAACGCAAATGACGCGTTACTACCCACATGGCGATTTATTTGCGCACGTGATTGGTTATGTCGGACGAATTAATGACAAAGAATTAAAATCGATTAATAGTGATATTTACGCAGGAACCAACCTGATTGGAAAAATCGGGGTAGAAAAAACTTACGAAGATTTGCTACATGGAACTCCCGGTTATGAATCGATCGAAGCCGATGCTCATGGTAATGTACTCAGACATTTAGGTCGCAAAGAATCGACTCGTGGCAATGATTTATATTTATCTATAGATTATGGTTTACAAGTGGTTGCTGCCGAACAACTGGCAGATAAACGTGGTGCAATTGTGGCAATCGATCCGCGTACTGGTGAAATTCTGGCACTGGTGTCAAGTCCAAGTTTCAATCCTAACCTCTTTGTTACAGGCATTAGCAGTACAGATTATAGTGCTCTACGTGATAATCTGGATCAGCCCCTCTATAACCGTGCAGTTCAAGGTGCTTATCCACCGGGATCCACCATTAAGCCCATGGAAGCGATGGGTGGCATTCACTATGGTTTAGTCGATTGGGCAACCACCATTAATGATCCGGGTTATTTCCATCTTCCTGGCGATTCGCATAAATTCCGTGACTGGAAAAAAACAGGTCATGGTGTAGTCAATATGCACAAAGCCATTATTCAATCGTGCGATACCTATTTTTATGTACTGTCCTACCAAATGGGCATCGAGCGTATGAATGACTGGATGCGCCAATTTGGTTTCGGTGAAAAAACTGGGGTTGATCTACCCAGTGAAAGTACTGGTTTATACCCAAGCCCTGAATGGAAGATGCGTACCCGCAAAAGTAAGTGGCTAAAAGGCGAAACCATTTCCGTCAGTATTGGTCAGGGGGCGTTTACAGCGACCCCACTTCAGTTAGCGATGGCAACTGCAATTACCGCCAATCATGGTGCACATGTCACGCCGCATGTATTACGTGCCACACGTGGTGCAAAAAAATATGAAGTTCATAATGCGCCTGATGGAAAGATTAATTTTAATGGTACCGAACAAGACTGGCTTAACATGCGCGATGCCATGATTGATGTCGTGCAATCAGGTACAGGTCGTGGGATTCGTACACCGCTTTATCAAATTGCAGGAAAAACAGGTACAGCTCAGGTTAAGAGTATTGCACAGGGTAAAAGTTATAACGAATCGATACTGACACAGCGCCAACTGGATCATGGTTTATTTGTTGGGTTTGCCCCTGCTGAGAATCCTGAAATTGCCATTGCTGTGGTGTGGGAAAATGGTCGTCACGGTGGTTCAGCCGCTCAACTTGCCAAGCCTGTGTTTGATTATTGGTTGGTCAATCGTAAAAAAGAACAGATTCGTCCCGCAAATCATCAAATCAGTGGCGGTTTAATGACCGCTGGCATTAAGCCGGGCGAGCTTCCAAGTGGTGCTTTACTTGAAGCGGATCCTAATGCTAATCCAAATAAGAAAAAACCTGAGCAAACACTACAAAATACGCCCGCATCGTCTGTAACCCCTGTTGCCAATAACGCTGAGGTGACTGAATAATGAAAAATCAGCTCAGAATTATTGGCGGTGAATGGAAACGTCGTGTATTACCTTTTGCGAGTATAAATGGATTACGCCCTACACCTGATCGTGTCCGTGAAACGCTCTTTAACTGGTTAATGTGGGATATTCCAAATGCTACGGTTTTAGATGTCTGCACAGGTTCAGGTGCATTAGCATTTGAGGCTTTGTCGCGCGGCGCGAGTTCTGTTTTGATGATTGAACCTGATTCAACTCAGGCTAAAATACTCAAACAAAATATTCAGCTTCTCAATGCACAGCATTGTGAATTAAAAGTGGCGACTGCACAGCACATCTTACCCAAACTTAATCAACAGTTTGATGTGGTCTTTCTTGATCCACCCTATGCGCTGGAACTCTGGCAAGAACTTTCTATTTTGATAGATCCGCTATTAAAAGATCAGGCCTATATTTATGTCGAAGCGGATCGTGATCTTCGTCAGCTACAACTTCCCGCTTCATGGCAATTAGTCAAATCCACTAAAGCAGGCACCGTTCGCGCAGGACTTTTCCAAAAAACATAATTTATTCTTATAGAAAATGAGATAAAACAGCTATGCAATCATGGTCATTGTTTTTAGTCGGTGCGTGTATTGCAGGTTTTATTCAGGGCCTGACAGGTTTTGCCTTTGCACTGGTCGCCATGTCTTTTTGGGTGTGGGCTTTGCCACCTCAACTTGCTGCTCCATTGGTGGTGTTTGCTTCCCTTTGGTGTCATATCATTGCGCTAAGTAAGGAACGTCCACATCAGCTTGGTATCTCTCTGGTTATTCCTTATATCCTCGCAGGTTTAATTGGCGTTCCTTTAGGAAGTTATCTTTTACATCAGATCAATGCGGAAACATTTAAACTGATTTTAGGTGTTTTTTTGCTGATCTGGTGCCCTGTCATGTACTTAGCTCCAGAATTTAAGTCATTAAAACGCTTAGGCAAAAAAATTGATGCAGTGATTGGCTTTTTGGGTGGTGTATTAGGTGGACTCGGTGGTTTTTGTGGATCTTTACCCTCTGCATGGGTGATGCTCAAGGGTTTAAATAAAATTGAACAACGATACATTCTCAGGCATTTTAATTTTGCGATTCAGCTTTTTACTTTTGCAGTTTATATATTTCAGGGAACGGTACAGCTCAATCAATGGCCGTATATTATGGTATTAATGATCAGCGTCACCATTCCTGCAATCTTGGGTTCACAGCTATTTTATAAAGTTTCAGAAAAACAATTTAAGCATATCGTGCTGTCTTTATTATTTGCCTCAGGTACATTTTTAGTGATTTCAACTGTGATTTAACATTTAATTTATTGTGGACGATCTAAACGAACGGCGCGTATATCGCGCACTATTTCTTCCTCACGGCGCTCACGTACATCATCATCGTCATTTTGCTGTTGAGGTTGTAAGCTCCAATGTTGTATATGATAAATCGGCGATAAATTAGCACTAGGCAAACTGATTTGTGCCTGAATCGGAACACTCAACATACATCCCAATAGACTCAGTATAACCAAGAGTATGGAACGAAATTTTTTCATTCTCAGTCACCGCATTGCCTCTCAAACTCCAATCAGTCTGCCTGAAACCACATCAATGAATTTGAAGAAAAGACAAGCAATGTATGCTTGTTCGTTATCTCTTCTGTTAAAACGGTAAATAAATTTAACTACAATCTTAAAAAGACCAAATCCAGAAAATACGAATCAATTGACCACGATCATAAGGAAAACTCGAAATATATTCATAACCGATTTTATGATCAGCATTAATTTTATAAGTCATCCCATAACCAAATGAAATGGATAAATCATGGGCACTGATATGCTCTGAGCCAGCATTGATCATTTTATTTTTTAAGGCATCGGTATTATAGGCGGTGTAATTATAAATGTTGATCCGTTCATTCGAATAAAAAGGGTTTTTCAGGATTTCATAATCATTTTCTTCTTGATCGTGCTGCTCAGCTAGATGTTTTTGGATTTGATTCAGATCGGTATTTTCAGGATGATGCTGCTCATCAACAATCTGTTCTGGGTTATTTTTTGCAAAAAAATCATAGGCATAAACATTGGATAAGCATGTGATTCCACCGACGACCAACAACCCCAAAATGATGTACTGAAAACCCATGATCTGATGAAAACAACCAATAAAAAAGGTAGCATACGCTACCTTTAAACTTGAATAAATACAAACGACTAAGTTAAGCCGATCACAGCAACAATCGCAGCCAATCCTGCCATGATCTTACGTCCATAAGGGACATAACGATTGATCAATTCACCCAAGCCAAGTCCTAGCGCATAGAGGATTGCCATACCAGAAATCATGCCTAATACCAATCCGACCACATGACCTTGTGGCGCAAGCTCAACACCATGCGCCATGCCATGAAAACTCGCCATTAATGCCGCAGCTAGGGGTAAAACACGATAGGATTTGCTCCATAACGACACGGCTAACACTATCAGCGAAGCAACAATGCCATATTCAGTCATATTGGCAGGTACAATCTGATTAGCGCCTAAAACAAAACCAACTACCAAGCTTAGGCTTAAACCCAATATCCCCAAGACTCGCCATTGTTTAGCAACTGTCCAGAGCAAAACACCAAAACCAATCGCCATCACCAGATGGTCAAGTCCCGTAAATGGATGAATCAGACCTTCCCAAAAACCCACATGCATCTGATCATGCCCAGGATGTGCCATCACCATCATTGGTAAAAAGCCAAAAACCATAGCTAACACGTGTTTGTTGAATGCGCGCATAGCGCCTCCTTAAGCTTTAAATAAGCCCTGTTTTTCAATAAATTCGATGATCTGATTAAGTCCATCTTCAGTTTTCATATTTGAAAATAAAAATGGTTTTTCACCACGCATACGTTTGGCATCCTGCTCCATCACATCCAGATTTGCCCCGACCATAGGTGCAAGATCGGTCTTGTTAATAATCAGCAAATCAGACTTGGTAATGCCAGGTCCGCCTTTACGTGGAATCTTTTCACCACCACCAACATCAATCACGTATAAAGTCAAATCAGAGAGTTCTGGGCTAAAGGTCGCCGCCAGATTATCGCCACCACTTTCAATGATGATCAATTCCAAACCATCAAACTTTTCACATAAATCATCTATTGCAGCCAGATTAATCGAAGCATCTTCACGAATTGCAGTATGCGGACAGCCACCTGTTTCTACACCCACAATACGGTCTGGAGACATCGCCTCATTGCGGGTTAAAAAGTTTGAGTCTTCCTTGGTATAAATGTCATTGGTCACTACGGCCATATTGTATTTATCACGTAATGCGCGGCACAAATTAAGGGTCAATGCGGTTTTACCTGATCCGACTGGCCCACCGATACCGACACGTAAAGGACTACGTTCTGTCATAATTATTTCCTATTGCTATAACTGGGTTAAATTTTTTGGGAGAACATCTTAGATTTCTTTCATTGGGCCTTCTTAATTCTCAGTGAGGAAGAAAATAAAGAAAGTCCAAATAATGATGAAAAACCTATCTAAGATCCCCCACATTTATGATCTAAATAATCTGGAATACTGCGTTTCATGTTGCATACTCAACATGGCATAACGTGGTAAAGCACTGCTGAGTTCATCATCCTGTAATGCCAAAGCCTGCTCAACTGCCTGTGGTACAAGGCTATGCAAATGCCATAAAATGCGCTGTCCACTCATCTGCCCCAAAGGCACAGTTTTTACCGCTGCCAACACCTGATTTTCCAGTACACTAAAGCTATATGCAGTCAAAACATCCGCTTTATTTAAACCTAACCGACCACAGAGTTGTGCATACACAGGAACAAAACCGAATTGCTTTTTCACCTCAACGGGCATTTTCAGGACATCTTTAATCCATGCATTTAAGGAGAATGCCAACTGCTGTGATTCGGCTAAAAGCTCTTTGCTTTCACGACTGGCTTTATATAAATTTGCCCAGTGTAAAAATTGCGCATCATCTGCATAAGATTGCACCAGTCGCTTAAGTACAGGCAGTTCAAATCTAACTAGCAGCATTTCCAGCACTTCTTCAAAATAAGCCATACAGCTTGCTTCATTCTGGATCAGCCCAGTTTCAATCGCTGTTTCTACTCCCTGAGAATAACAATAGGCACCCACAGGTAAAGCCGTTGAGGATAAAGTCAACAGTTTGAGTAATTGCGCTGCATTAATGGACATGATGCAAGGACTTAATTGGGCTTAAACGATGATCATGGGCATGTTGTGCATATGCACCACTTTCAGGTTCAAACGCATGTTCGACCAGTTTTACATGCAAGCCTAAGCCTTCGACCATTTCTGCCAGTACATGATCAGGTTCAAAATACAGCGCATAAGGAGTAAGCATTAATGGCACATGGCGGTTACCCAAATGATAAGCCGCTTTAAGCAATTCAAAATCAGTCTTGGCAGTCACTTGCATCAGTTGTTCAGGTTTAGCATCAACACGCAACACCTCACCCTCATTGGTGGCAATAAAAGAGCCACTACGTAAAATGCCAGTACGTGGCAAATCCGCACCAATATCAGTGCCGTTGCTTAAAGTGGCACGAAAGCGTGATTTTTGACGTGTATCAAAGCTCAGTTCAACCGTTTCAAAGGCTTGATCTGATGCAATTTCATCAAGACGCTGGGTGTAGATTTTCATACAATTCCTCGTACTTATTTTTAATCATCAAAACAAGAAATAACGTTGTGCCATTGGCAATACATCCGCAGGTTCACAGGTCAATAGTTCACCATCGGCACGTACCTCATAGGTTTCAGGATGTACATCCATCACGGGGCAATACGTATTATGCTTCATATCCGCTTTGGTGATATTACGAGTATTTTTACAGGGGCTAATCAATTTCTTCAGTTTTAACTTTTCAGCCACACCATTTTCAATAGCAACTTGTGATAAAAAAGTAATACAGGTGTTATGCACGCCACGCGGATAAGCACCAAACATCGGACGATAATGCACAGGCTGCGGCGTTGGAATCGAGGCATTGATGTCGCCCATCGGTGCTGCTGCAATCATGCCACCTTTAATAATCATGGACGGTTTTACCCCAAAGAAAGCGGGTTTCCACAACACTAAATCTGCCAGTTTCCCTTCTTCCACCGAACCGATTTCATGACTTAAGCCATGCGTAATCGCAGGATTAATCGTATATTTGGCAATATAGCGTTTCACCCGATTGTTATCATGCGTGGCATTATCGCCCTCTAAAGCACCGCGTTGAATTTTCATCTTATGCGCAGTTTGCCAAGTCCGAATAATCACCTCACCGACACGCCCCATCGCTTGCGAATCAGAAGACATCATCGCAATTGCACCCAAATCCTGCAAAATATCTTCCGCAGCAATGGTTTCTCGTCGGATACGACTTTCTGCAAATGCTACGTCTTCGGCAATTGCTGGATCCAGATGGTGACAGACCATCAGCATATCCAGATGCTCATCAATGGTATTGATGGTATATGGTCGAGTCGGATTGGTAGACGATGGCAAGACATTGGCTTGACCAATCGCTTTTAAAATATCGGGTGCATGTCCACCACCTGCACCTTCAGTATGATAGGTGTGAATGGTACGATTTTTAAAAGCAGCCAGTGTTTCTTCCAAAAAACCACTTTCATTTAAAGTATCGGTATGAATCGCCACTTGCACATCAAATTCATCAGCGACAGTAAGGCAGTTATCAATCGCAGCGGGTGTTGAACCCCAATCTTCATGCAGTTTAAGCCCGACCACACCGGCTTTGATTTGCTCACGAATCGGATCAGGTAAACTTAAATTGCCTTTCCCAAGCAAACCAATGTTCATCGGTAAATCATCAATCGCTTGCAGCATCGTAGCAATATGCCAAGGTCCGGGCGTCACGGTCGTTGCTGATGTTCCTGCGGCAGGGCCAGTTCCGCCACCAACCATAGTAGTCACACCAGACATCAGCGCGGTTTCAACCTGTTGTGGGCAAATCCAATGAATGTGAGTATCAATCCCGCCAGCAGTCAAAATCTGTCCTTCACCTGCAATGACTTCTGTCGCTGCGCCAAGTGGAATGATGATATCTGGCTGAATATCAGGGTTACCTGCTTTACCAATTTTCCAGATTCGACCATTTTTAAGCCCGACATCCGCTTTGACAATGCCCCACCAATCCACAATCAAGGCATTGGTAATCACAGTATCAGCGACTTCATCTGCCAAGAGTTGTGACTGCCCCATACCATCACGGATGACTTTGCCACCACCAAATTTAACTTCTTCACCGTAAGTCGTGAGGTCTTGTTCAACTTCAATAAACAGCTCGGTATCGGCTAAACGAACGCGATCCCCTACCGTTGGCCCAAACATTTCAGCGTATGCACGACGCGACATTTTCATAACAAATGACCTTCTAATCTATTTTATTTCTTAATCCAATGCACCCATGACACGCCCTGCAAAACCATACACTTCTCGTTTGCCCGCCAATGCCACTAATTCAACGTCACGGCTTTGCCCTGGCTCAAAACGTACTGCTGTTCCTGCTGCGATATTTAAGCGATAGCCTTTAGTTTGCTCACGATCAAATTGCAACGCATCGTTGGCTTCGGCAAAATGAAAATGTGAACCGACCTGAATTGGACGGTCACCTATATTCGCCACACTGACTTTTAGCGTTTCACGTCCGACATTCAGTTCAATGTCACTGTCAGGCGTAATGACTTCACCGGGAATCATGTTGTTCTCCTTCTTTATTGTTATACGATGGGTTGATGAACCGTGACCAGCTTTGAACCATCAGGAAAAGTTGCTTCAACTTGTACCTCTGCGATCATCTCAGGTACACCATCCATCACGTCATTCTTAGTCAATAATGTCGTACCATAATGCATGAGTTCCGCCACACTCATGCCATCACGTGCACCTTCAAGCAAAGCTGCCGAAATAAAAGCCACAGCTTCTGGATAATTTAATTTTAAACCACGTGCTTTGCGTCGCTCTGCCACTAATCCAGCAGTAAAAATCAGCATTTTGTCTTTTTCGGTCGGATTAAGTTCCATGAGTCATTCCTCATCTTCATGATTCAGTTTAAGCAAAATATATGCACAATTCCGCATGTGTAGGTTCATATGTGCGCTAAGTAAAATGCCTTATTCAATACAGCGTATATTTAAGTTCGCCAGATACGTGGAAATTCTTCGTCCAGATCAAACCAATAACGACGCAAGCGTGCTCGAATTGCAGCAAAAGCATCGTGACAAATACGCACATCATCACCCAAAAAACGCGCACACACGACATCTTCCAATAAAGTCAAGGTGACTGGTACATTCATACGCATCATTAACTCACGAATCAATTCAATATGTTGCTCTAAATACAAAGAGGCACGAAATTTTTCAGGCGCTACTGCCCACAAACTCCCCATGACGGCATGGCCATTCATCCCCAGACACGATGACAGCCAACGATCCTGACCTTTAAAACGCAGTGTATCTGCCACTAAAAGCTTATGTTCACGATAGAGTTTAAACTGGTTGGCATAGGCTCCGTTTTGAAAGGTTTCGGCGCGTGCCTGTCGACCTATTACCAGCATATCCCATCCAATAAAACTGGCACTTTGATCCAAATGCATACTGGTTTCTGAATGTGCATTTGCGCCATCAAACAACATGGTTTCTTGGGGAAGCCATTCTAAGCTTGAATGATCTTTTACTTGTAAATGAATATGCTGAAATGCCTGTTTCCCATTGGTTTTATACCATTTGCCTGCGCCGGGAGTGGTCACAACTGCATGAGCATTTTGCTGACTCATAATTTGAAAAGTCAGATGATCCCCCCCTGCAATTCCAGCTGGTGGGTGCACAATAATGGCATGGCAAACTCCTGTTTTTTCAGGCCATAGCATTTTTTGCACCCGAACAGGACCATAATGTCTTCGATGATTCATAATGGTGCGATCACCATCATGTTGAAATCCTAGCTCTAATTCGGCATACCACAAAGCCTTAGACCTTTGGGTGGTAAAGTCTTGTGGTTGATTCATTACATTCCTTTTATAACTAAATACAGTGGTATTTTATAAAGCAAAAATTGCACCAATATCTTGCAAATTATGCTTTTTCAAATCATTTGTTCTATTTATCACCGATCCTAAGGCAATAAATTTGTTTCATCAGTGCTTTTTATTTCTCTTGTGGCTAAAAATAAAGAGGGTCTAAACAGTGATAAAACAATCCCAATATTAATTTGATTTCAATCTAGGTTTTTCCTAATCTTGACTTTATCTTTATAGCATTTAAAAAGCGATTCTACATGCAAATTCAAGAGCAAATTGTGCTGGTTACTGGTGGTGCACGTGGTCTAGGTTTGGCAATTTCACAGGCATTACTCGAACAAGGTGCGCGTGTTGTGGTCAACTATCTAAATAGCCAGACTGCCGCAGAACATTTAAAACAGCAATTTCCAAGTCAAGTTTTTATTTATCAAGCAGATGTCACACAAACTGATCAGGTTATCGAGATGTTTAAGGCTGCCAATAATCATTTTGGAAATGCCATTACTTCTGTGGTCAATAACGCATTAGTTCATTTTGAATTCAATGGTGATGCTCGTCCGCATATTGCAAACCTAAGCTGGAACACTATGCAACAACAATTTGAAGGTGCGGTTAAAGCTGCAATAAATACGCTGCAAGCAGGTCTTGAGGATATGAAAGCAGCGAAGTTTGGACGAATCGTGAATATAGGCACCAATCTGGCACAAAACCCTGTGGTGCCTTATCATGACTATACAGCAGCCAAAGCAGCACTATTGGTCTTTACTCGTACCAGTGCCCATGAGCTTGGTGAATATGGTATTAATATCAATATGCTTTCAGGCGGTTTACTCCAAACTACAGATGCCAGTAAGGCAACCCCTGAGGCTGTTTTTGATTTAATTGCAGCATCAACACCTTTGAGACGTACCACCACCCCACAAGAATTTGCCGATGCGGTTTTGCTTTTTTTATCACCATGGTCGCGTGCTATTACAGGTCAAAATTTAATGGTAGATGGTGGCTTGGTCAAAAATTAAGACTTTATCCCTCGAATGAAAAAACGCTTAATTAGCCAAAAATTAAGCATTTTTTTCAAATACGCCATCTTTTTTATCTTGAAATTCTTATAAAATATGCTCCATCTTTTATCTTCACTTCATTGCTTATGAAATTTTTCTTTATGATGGCAAGTTGCAGCTTAATGTTTGGCTGCGCCTTAGGAAATTCGAGTGAAGTTAAACGTGCAGAAAAAATGCTTGAACATTTTCAATGCAAGAATATTGAAGTTCATGATATGCCTCGAAGTAGTATTAACACGTTTCATCAGCAATCTTTAGCAGTGAGTAAAGAAAAAGCCAGTACCTATATTGAGCAATATAAACACGGGGAAACACTGTTTGATATGCCATTGGATCAGGTCGTAGAACAACAATATCAATTGTATAAATCGGCTTGTCAGTCCTTAGGGGGAGTTACATCTGATGACTAATGGTCAATTTGTTAAAAATGATCCTACACTACCGATTTAATACTTTAAAAATGATTGTTTTCAAATTGCTTACATATCCATACTATTTTTAGTACTTATATTTTTATAGTCTAAGTTTTGCTTTAAAAATACTTGGAAAAAATCAATATGAAAAAATCACTTCTGGCGATTGCAATCGTAAGTACCTTATTAGTAGCGTGTTCAAAAAAAGAAAATCAAAATGAAACAACGGTTCCGGCGGATCAAAATACGGTCGCATCTGCTCCTGCTGAAACTGCAACCGCAGTTGATACTGCACATACTGCTGAAAATTCATTGGATTGGGCGGGTGAATATAAAGGTAAACTCCCTTGTGCTGATTGCGAAGGCATCCAAACAGAGCTTGAACTTCACGATAATAAAACCTTTGAATTGAAAGAGACTTATATGGGTTCAAAAAGTGATGGTAAACCAGTGGAGACCAAAGGTAGTTTTAGCTTCGATAATAGCAAACCATCCGTGATTATCTTGGATACTCAACCTGATAAACGTCAATTCTTTATTGGTGAAAATACGGCAACTGCATTAGATATGGAAGGTAATAAGATCGAAGGTGCAATGGCTGATCTTTATGTTCTGAAAAAAGAAAGTCATTAAAACCGCTCGTATATTAAAAACTCATATATTTAAAAATATTACATACCAATCCTCAGGGATTGGTATTTTTAAAAATACCGCATAACGGAATAAAATTTCTAAAAAACTAATTTTAACTACAAAAAATAAAACTCTATAGTAAAATCAGACGACCATTTAAACCTAATAATGAATAAGGATCGTTTGCCATGAAAACGCGTGTAACAGAATTACTGGGTATTGAATATCCGATTGTTCAAGGAGGAATGATGTGGGTAGGTCGTGCAGAATTGGCGAGCGCCGTTTCCAATGCCGGGGGCTTAGGTATATTGACGGCACTGACACAACCAACACCAGAAGATCTAGTCAAGGAAATTCAGCGATGTCGTGATATGACAGACAAACCTTTTGCGGTGAATCTCACCTTTTTACCCGCGATTAATCCCCCACCCTATGCCGAATATCGTCAGGCAATTATTGAAAGTGGTATTAAAATTGTCGAAACTGCAGGCAATAAACCGCACGAACACATTGAAGATTTAAAAAAGCATAATATTACCGTGTTACATAAATGTACGTCGGTACGTCATGCCCTGTCTGCTGAGCGCATGGGTGCAGATATCATTTCAATAGATGGTTTTGAATGCGCTGGACACCCAGGTGAAGATGATATTCCCGGTTTAATCTTAATTCCTGCCGCAGCAGATCAAGTCAAGATTCCACTCATTGCCAGTGGCGGTTTTGCTGATGGTCGCGGTTTAGTGGCAGCGTTAGCACTAGGGGCAGAAGGCATCAATATGGGAACTCGTTTTTGTATGACGCAAGAAGCACCCATTCATGAAAAAATTAAGCAGTATTATTTAAATCAGGATGAACGTTCGACCAATTTAATTTTTAGAAATTTTCGTAACACCACTCGGGTGGCTAAAAATAGTGTTTCGGATTTGGTGGTTGAACTCGGTAAAAAACCTGATATTCAGTTCGAAGAAATTCGTCCTTATGTGGCTGGTGCAAAAGGTCGTGTAGCCTTAGAAACAGGCGATGTCGATGCAGGTTTACTTTCTGCTGGACAAGTTTTAGGGTTGATTCATGACATTCCAACATGTAATAGCTTAATTCAAAATATTATGACTGAAGCACAACAGATCATTCAGCAACGCTTGAGTCGCTTCATGCTTTAATTTTATTTAATGATTAAAGACATTTGTTCGAATCAAAAAAAACCCTGCTTGCGCAGGGTTTTTCAAAACCATTCGTCTTAGTGAGCGAATTGGTTCATGGTGTTTTTGCTTGCGTCACCCGCTTTAAGCGCTTGTTCACCAGCAAAGATTTCTTTATGGTCATCACCGATGTCAGAACCAGCCATTGCTTGGTGTTTAACACATGCGATACCACCGCGGATTTCTTTACGTTGTACGCCAGCAACATAAGCCAACATACCTTCTTCACCGAAGTAACCTTTAGCAAGCTCATGTGTAGAAAGAGCAGCAGTGTGGTAAGTCGGAAGTGTGATCAAGTGGTGGAACACACCTGCTTCACGTGCAGCATCAGCTTGGAAAGTACGGATTTTTTCATCAGCATCAGCAGCTAATTCAGAGTTATCGTACTCAGCGCTCATTAATTTAGCGCGGTCATAAGCTGAAACGTCTTTACCTTCAGCAGCCCAACGATCATACGCCTGTTGACGGAAGTTTAACGTCCAGTTGAATGATGGTGAGTTGTTATAAACAAGTTTTGCATTTGGAACTTGTTTTTTGATGTCATTTACGAAACCAGCAATACCAGCAACGTCTGGAGTTGGAGTTTCGATCCAGATCATGTCCGCACCGTTTTGAAGGCTTGTTACACAGTCAAGTACAACGCGGTCGTGTTGAGTACCTTCACGGAACTGATAAAGACCAGAAGCTAAACGAGTTGGACGGTGTAATTTGCCATCACGTTTGATTAGGATTTCGTCTTCTTGAGCATCAGCGATATCAATTTCTTGAGTATCTAAGTAGCTGATGTATTGAGAAGCCAAGTCACCTTTCTCTTTAGATACAGGGATCTTTTGAGTCAAGTCTGCGCCTTCAGAGTCAGTACGTGCAACGATCACACCTTCGTCAACACCAAGCTCAAGGAATGCATAACGTACAGCATTGATTTTTGCAAGGAAGTCTTCGTGCGGAACTGTTACTTTACCCGCTTGGTGACCACATTGTTTCGCGTCAGAAACTTGGTTTTCGATTTGGATTGCACAAGCACCCGCTTCGATCATTTGTTTAGTCAACAAATAAGTTGCTTCTTCGTTACCAAAACCAGCATCGATGTCGGCAATGATTGGCACAACGTGAGTTTCGAAGTTATCGATAGATGCTTCGATTTCTTTCACTTTTGCAGAATCACCAGCCGCTTCCGCTTTTTGTAATGCACGGAACAAATCGTTTAATTCTTTTGCGTCAGCTTGACGTAAGAATGTATAGATTTCAGCGATTAATTTAGGCACAGCAGTTTTTTCGTGCATAGATTGGTCAGGAAGTGGACCAAATTCTGAACGAAGTGCAGCAACCATCCAACCAGAAAGGTAGATATAACGCTTGTTGGTTGTGCCGAAATATTTTTTGTTCGCAATCATTTTTTGTTGCGCGATGAAACCATGCCAGCAACCTAAAGATTGAGTATAGCTGCTTGAGTCAGCATCATATTCAGCCATATCTTTACGCATGATAGCAGCTGTATATTTAGCGATGTCCAAACCTGTATGGAAACGGTTTTGAACGATCATGCGAGCAGCGTCTTCAGGACGGATTGCATCCCATGTGCCACCTAATTTATTTTTTACGGCACGTACGTGCTCAAGAGCTGATTGATATGTCATGATATATTCCTTTTTAGGATTTCATCGAAAAGATGTCATGCTGAACTGTCATGTTTATTTGACTCGACTAAAATTCAGCCACTTCATCAATATGCACACAGCTTAGTCTGAGTCAAAAAATTAATCCAATATCCTCGATTAATTTTCGGTATTTTTTTAAAAAATATATAGATTAAAGTCGTATTATAATTATATGTCAAAATATTAATTATTTGATTTTAATCAATTAAAAATTTATTCAAGATTAGTGAAATTGTTTAATTTGAACAAATGAAGTGGCTTTTTGATCTATTCGACTTGAGTCTTAATGCAAATTTATTCATCACCTGCACTGTGTAAATAGTCAAAACTTGCCAATGCAAGCGCGGATACCACTTAATATAATGACAAATTAGAAATGCCTATATTTGATCAAATCAATTTTTCAACGCATTTATCAGAACTGTTACAGAATTTTTGATTGTTATTTTTCAATCATTCTTCATCATGTTCAGTTTAAATTAGAGGTTTAGAACTGCTGTTTTTTTCAGCGGATTTTCACACAAATCTATTTAAGTATGGCATAATTAACCACAATTTCATGATTTTATTTTCGGTATTTTTTTTATGAATCTGGAGCGGGTCGATCTTAATCTCTTAATTTATCTTGATGTACTGCTTCGCGAAAAAAATGTCACTCGTGCTGCTGAACAATTAGGTGTTACTCAACCCGCTATGAGTAATATTTTGCGTAGGCTTCGCAATTTATTCAATGATCCACTTCTCATTCGTTCATCAGAAGGTATGACTCCGACCGAACGTGCGCTTGAACTCCAGCCGCGTATTCGTGATGCCCTTTCTGATCTTTCCATGATTTTAGAGCCACGTACTGAGTTTCGTCCGTATACCAGTAATCGTGTGTTTCGGATTATGACCTCAGATTATGCTGAAGCTACTCTTGTTCCCCGTTTAGTCAAGGCTTTACGTTCTGAAGCACCGAATGTTGTATTAGACTTTCTTACCCCAAGTGATGTGTCTTATCGTGACATGGAACAAGGTAAAGTCGATCTTGCGATTAATCGTTTTAACGAAATCCCGCAAAGTTTCCATCAGGTTCTTGTATGGCGTGATAGTTTTAGTTGCTTACTCAATGACAAACATCCTGCTGGCCAACATCTAAACCTGAAAAACTATTTGGATGCACAACACATTTGGGTGTCAAAAACAGGCATGGGTGTTGGTTTTGGCATTAACCCTGATAAACAGGCAGGTTTAGGCTGGATTGATCAAGCTTTGGAACGAATTGGTCAAAAGCGTAAAATCTCTGTGTTTACTCGTCATTATCAAATGCCAGCTTTGTTGGCTCAAAATGTGGATTTGGTTGCTACCCTGCCGACACGTATGGCTCGTTTACAAGCTAGTAATCCCAAATTATTAATTAAAGATCCTCCATTTTATATTCCAGAGTTTGAACTCAAAATGGCATGGTGTCCTTTATTACATCATCACCCTGCTCATCGCTGGTTACGCCAACTGATTTTATTTGTGGCGAGACAGATGATTGAAGAAGAAAATCGTGAGTTTTTAACAAATAATTCGCAGTTTTCGCATTATTAAAATAAATTTTTGTTAAATTCTTCAGTTTTCAAGCTTATACTCATTTTTGTATGCAGGTAGTTTAGACTACCTCATGCTTTTTGTTGTGCGACCACTTTCTCATAATAACGAATATTACAGGTGAACTGTGAGCCTCTTTCAGAACGTCATCATTATTGCCATGCTGATTGTCGCTGCGGGTTTTTTATCTTTGACTGAAATTGCGCTGGCTGGTGCGCGTAAAGTAAAGCTTAAAATTCTAGCTGAGTCAGGTGATGAACGTGCCCAGAAGGTCCTCGACCTTCAACATCAATCGGCAGATTTTTTTGCTGCGTCTCAAATTGGACTGAATGCTGTCGCGATTTTAGGCGGTATTTTAGGTGAAGCAGCATTTCGCCCCTTTTTTGTCGAACTGGTCCATCGCTTTT
This sequence comes from Acinetobacter ihumii, assembly GCF_900625095.1. GTDB lineage: Bacteria > Pseudomonadota > Gammaproteobacteria > Pseudomonadales > Moraxellaceae > Acinetobacter > Acinetobacter ihumii. The sequence continues at coordinate 256,392 of NZ_LR130760.1, forward strand.
ATGATGGTCCTTGGACACAAACCATTGGTTTCGTACTCTCATTTACCTTTGTGACTTCACTCTTTATTTTATTTGCCGATCTGATGCCGAAGCGTCTGGCCATGATTGCACCTGAAAAAATTGCAGTTTCGGTGATTAATCCGATTCAAATTTTTATTAAAATCTGTAAGCCATTGGCATGGATCATTAACGCGATTGCCAATTTGTTGTTTCGCTTATTTAAAGTGAATACCACACGTGATGACAATATTACCTTCGATGATATTTCAGCCGTGATGGAGGCAGGTGCTCAAGCAGGTGTGTTACAAAAACAGGAACATCATTTTATTGAAAACGTGTTTGAGCTTGAAGAACGTACAGTTCCTTCAAGCATGACCACACGTGAAAACATCGTGTACTTTACCATTAATGAATCTGATGAAAGTATTCGTCTAAAACTGGCAGAATATCCTTACTCTAAGTTTTTAGTCTGTAATGAAAATATTGATCAGGTCATTGGTTATGTCGATGCCAAAGATATTCTGGTACGGATTTTAAATAGTCAGTCTTTAATTCAGCTCAAAGAAAATACCATTCGAACTGTGTTGACTATTCCTGACACGCTGACACTTTCTGAGGTACTGGATCGTTTTCGTTCAACCAAAGAAAAATTTGCCGTGGTGATTAATGAATATGCCTTAGTCGTTGGTGTCATTACCTTGAGCGATATTATGATTACCGTGATGGGTGATTGGGTTACGCCTATTGAAGAAGACCAACAGATTATTAAACGGGATAATAATTCGTGGTTGATTGATGGAAGTACCCCGATTGAAGATCTGAAGCATGCGCTTGAAATTGATGAAATGCCCGATGAAGAAAACTACGAAACTCTTGCTGGATTTATGATGTATCAATTGCGTAAAATTCCACGTCCTGCCGATACCGTTGAGTTTTCTGGTTTTAAATTTGAAGTGGTCGATGTCGATCATTATAAAATTGACCAGTTATTGGTGACCCGAATTCTGGAAAAACTCGAAGATCAAAACTTAATTGAAAACTAATTTACGCGAAACAAACACTAGGTTTATTTTTGACTCCATGATTTTGCGCTTTAACTAAGCACATTGTTTATAGTTTGCTCTAAAATTTGGCAGGACATTAAAATCCTGCTTCTTTTTTTATTCAAATAATGACTAAGAATAATTACAAAATTAATAGCCTCTAATTTAATAATTAAAAATCAAACACATAAATCATTTTTTTATAAAAATACCCACTTGTTCTGAATTTGGCATTTATATTGCTTAATCTTAAGTATTACTTTTTTTAGTTTCTGTAATACTAAGGCGAGATGAGATGAATGCACCTCTTTCCAGAAGAAAAAAATTACTCTTGGGTGTGGGTTCTTTCCTGATTCCCATATTGATCTGGTGCTGTGTCAGTTATTTGCCTTTTATCTGGCATCCACAGGTACAAATCACTGACTCAGGAAGTGTTTCATATTTACAAGTGGGAAGTCGAATTGATAAACAATTTTTTTATCAGGAGGCTCAAAATGCAGTGAATCAAAATCAGCAGCCACCCCAAGGGAAACTGGTCAATCCTATCTATTTACCTGCCCCGCATGAAGTGGCGAAAGCTTTAGTGACTTCTTTTACGACACCACCTGCTCAACCTGACAGTCCATGGTTGCATCAGAGCTTATGGCACAGTATTAAAATTGTTTTTACCGCTTTTTTTATCTCGTCATTGATTGGTATTCCACTGGGTATTTTGTGTGGTTTCTCTCCGATAATTTCCAGACTGACTGAACCTTTTGTGGAGTTTTTTCGGTATTTGCCTGCGCCTGCATTTGGTGCATTGGTCGTTGCTATTTTAGGTATAAATGACGCACCCAAAATCGCGATTATCGTGATTGGTACTTTATTTCAACAAATTCTGATTATTGCCAATACCACTCGCATGGTCGATCGTGGTTTGATCGAAGCGGGCTATACCTTAGGCACTAACAAATTTAAAAGCCTGATGCATGTGGTGATTCCAGCTGCTTTGCCCGATATTTATCGTGATTTAAGAGTGTTACTGGGTTGGGCATGGACCTATTTGATTGTCTCAGAATTAATCGGTACAACCTCTGGCATTACATGGTTTATTACTCAACAAGCGCGCTATCAAAACTTTGACAATGTGTATGCAGCAATTTTGATCATTGGGGTGATTGGTTTATTAACCGATGTCATTTTAATGAAAATTGGACAACATTTATTTAAATGGAAAACAGGAGCAAGAGCATGATGACAACTGAAAGCTTCGATGCGGATCGTTATTTTCAAGACTTGTATCAACGTCCTGTGATTCTGGAGACTCAAGATCTTTGTCAAAACTTCCAACATGGAAAAATGACAAGAACGGTGCTTGATCATATTAATTTACAGATTCATAAACGCGAATTCGTCTGTGTGATCGGGCCGTCTGGCTGTGGTAAATCGACTTTAAGTCGTATCGTTGCCGGACTGGATGACTATAGCAGCGGTCAAGTTTTAGTGGATGGTGAACGTGTCGAGGGGCCTTGCCCCGAACGAGGTATGGTGTTTCAGGGCTATACTCTATTTCCGTGGAAAACCGTGAAAGAAAATGTCATGTTTGGGCCATTAATGCGTGGTGCAAGTCGAGCTGCCGCGGAGTCAGCTGCACGTGAATGGATTAACATTATTGGTTTGGAAAAATATGAGAATCAATGCCCGCATCAGCTTTCTGGCGGTATGAAACAACGTGTAGCAATTGCCCGTGCATTGGTGAATGAACCTAAAATGCTGTTAATGGATGAACCTTTTGGTGCACTTGATCCCTATACTCGTCAAAAAATGCAAAAACATTTAATGGATTTATGGCAAAACATTAATATTACGATTTTATTTGTCACGCACGATATGGATGAGGCCATTTTATTGGCTGATCGAATTGTGGTATTGAAAGCCAATCCAGGTGAAGTCAGGGAAATCATTGAAGTTCGTCTGCCGCGTCCACGGACTCCTGAACTGATGAACACGCCAGAATTTAAACAGTTACGGGCACATGTCGATGAACTGGTACATGCACAGGAAGAAGAACATGTTGATCCAGCCTTACAGAATTTACCTGAGATTCCACGTATGACTCAGGTCAGCCATCAAAAATAATCGCAATGCCGTTGGGACGACCTGACGTGCAATAACTTCTTTGCTGGACGACCAGCTATCCGGAGTAAAATAATGATTTCAGAGAATCCAAAAGCATTTGATCACATACCTGTTATTGATATCAGCGATCTTTACACTAATGATTTTGAAAAACAACAGCAAGTCGCTCACAAACTTGGACATGCAGCTGAGACTGTTGGTTTCTTTTATATTATTGGTCATCAGATTCCCAATGAGAATTTCGAAAAACTACTCAAGCAGGCTAAAGCTTTTTTTTCATTAAGTTCTGAAGAAAAAATGAAATATTATGCTGGTCACTTTGGTATCAAACATCGAGGCTATGTCCCTGCAGGTGAAGAAGGCGAAGGTCCTATTGATGAAGTAAGCCCAGATGATAACAAAGAAGCTTTTGATTTGAGTTGGGATCTTCCTGAAAATGATCCTGATGTTTTAGCCAATAAACCCATGCACGGTTCTAATATCTGGGTGGATTTACCCGATTTTAGACAAGATGTAAGTGCCTATTACGAAAAAGCAATTGCTTTGGGACGCGTGCTATTAAGAGCTTTTGAACTTGCTTTGGGATTAAATCCAAATGATCTCAATAAATTAGTCAACAAGCCCACATCTCAATTAAGACTTTTACATTATGCTTATAATCCAACAGCTGAAGATCACCTCGGTTTTGGTGCACATACAGATATGGAGCTCTTCACGATTTTAAAACCCACTACAGCAGGATTGGAAGTAATGAACTCTGAAGGGGTATGGATTGATGCCCCACCCATCGAGGATGCCTTAGTTGTTAATATAGGTGATATGACTGAAGCTTTAAGTGGTGGACGTTTTATTGCGACTTCTCATCGTGTCCGCAAGGTAAAAGAAGAACGTTACTCTTTTCCTTTATTTTTTGCCTGCGACTACGATGTAATTATTGAACCATTACCTCAATTCTCTACCCCAGAAAGTCGTGAAAAATATCCGCCTTTAAAAGCAGGCCAGCATCTATTCGAGGTCAGTGCAAAAGCCTTTCGCTATATGAAACGTATGGTTAGAGATGGTGAAATTGTTTTGGCTGGCAATCATGTGACCTTTGGAAAACATCTCAAAGAAGGTTCAACCCCAACAGAATAAATGACCATGACAATGAATATCACGCCTTTAATTATCGAGATTGAGCAGATTGCTATCTGCTCGTATTCTGTAGCAGGCTTTGCCGATTTTATAACATCAAATGGTCAAGCTATATGGATTACCAACCCCAGCAAAAATGTTGTGCAGTGCTTTAATTCACAGAGTAAATTCCCTTTATATGAAGTGGTTGTTCCACAAGCCGTAGGTATTCCTGTATTTGCATTCTGTGCTGTTTGGGTTGCCAGTCTAACCGAACAATCTATTTACAAAATTGATCCTGAAACGGGTGCAGTTTTAGCAATTATAGCTACTGGTTTAGGTGATCACACAGGTGAATTCAGTCTCGCAGCATCTCCTGAAGGTGTCTGGATCATATCCGCTGAAAGTGAATTAAGCCTTATTGATCCACGATCCAATCAAGTAATTAAGAAAATTGAGGTTTCTCCCAAATCCTATAACCTTTGTTATGGCGATGGTGCACTGTGGCTGAGTAATCAAAAGCTGAATTCTATACAACGTATTGATCCTCATAATTTGACTCCACACTCACAAATTCTAGTAGGTCGAAATCCTGTTTTTCTTGCTTTCGGTTGTGGTGCAATTTGGACGCTTAATCAGACTGATGGAACAGTAAGTAAAATAGACCCCCGACTTAATCGTGTGGTTGACACCATTATACTTCCTGATGAAACTAAAGGAGACGGCGGTGATATCCATATTAGTCATGGCAAAATTTGGGTAAGAACAACTCAAGTTTTATTGATTCAAATTGATTGCCACACTTTAGCAATAGAAAAGATTTATCAACATAGAATTACTTCAGGAAGTGGTGCTGTCTGCTCCCAAGGTCCTCTTGTATGGATTTCAGCTCATGATATCGAAAAACTTTGGGCAATATCCGTAAGCTAATATCAATTAAAACAGCATATAAGCTACTTTGTTGCATAAATATAAATTTCATTTAATATTCAGACATCATTATTTATGCAACAGTCTTGAGTATATAAACTCAAAATCATTTTATAGATGATACTTTCAAAGCGAGAATCATGGCATAATGTTTATAAGGAGGATTATTTCCTCCCTTTTTATTTATACAACAGAACTTGGTGATATCTGTTTTAGGGTAACTCTTGTACTAAATCAGGATATATTAAGCTGTCTACATCTACCGTTTTTTCATAAACTTTATTATCCAAATTAAATTGGTTCACATTATATGAAGAGCCATATAAAGAACTAAGCTCATTGCTCTTTTGCATTAATTTCTTATTTTCTGCCAATGTTAAAATATGTACGCCATCTACCATTTTAGTAAATTCATCAACTGGAATTCCTGCTTTTTTTGCCATGATTGCAATTGCATCGTTTTTTGTTTTCGGATCATTTAAGTAGTTAACAGCCTTATCCCAAACAACTATAAGTTTTTTCCAATCATCTCGACGGGTCTGTAAACTTTGCATATCAACAGATAATGTGTCGTATATTAATCCTGGTTTCTCTTTAGAAGAGTAAATTACACTTGATCCTGAAACTGCTTTCAAGGCTTGGTTTGCCATTGGTTGCCATAACACAACAGCAGAAACCTCTGGACTCACAAATACCTGTGATAATTGTGACGTTGAGGCATTCATAATTTTAAAATCTTTCTTAGAAAGATGACTGTCTTCAACTGCTGTGTCAAAAAGTAAGTTACTGACTAAACCTTTTTCAAAAGCAACCGTTTTTCCTTTCAAATCTTCAAGAGAATGTATACCGGGTTTAGCTATAATCACGTCTGTACCTGAGGAGTAATCCATAGCAAGAATGATCATGCCTTTTGTACCCCCCGATGACAACATAAAATTATCCCCATTGGCGACAATGTTAGCATCTAGCTTTTTCGCTAAAAATGCTTCTATTCCAGCAACATAATCCCCAAAATATTCAAATTTTACATTTACACCGCTTTCTTTAATCCAGCCTTTTTCAATTGCTAATTGCCAGACCATCGAACTTGGAAACTCATTGTAAGGAATAATCAGAGGTTTACTGGCTGCTGTACTTACAGCAGCGTCTGTTTTTGTATCAGGTATTTTAGCTGTGTTATCACAAGCAGTTAATAACAAGCCAAATACGACCGAAGTCGCAAAGCTCATAGTACGCATCATGGTTTATTTACATCCCAGAGAAAAATTATCACTACAAAAAAGCTGTATTTTTTCATACAGCTCTCTCCATAACTTATTTCAAACCTTGAACTAAATCAGGATAAATCAAACCATCTGCATCTATTTCGGTTTTATATACGCCATTAGTGACATTGAATTTATTTACATGGTAAGTAGAGCCATAAATTGAATCAAAGCCCTGTCCTTTGGTAAATACTTTTTTGTTCGCATCTAAATCCAGCAAATGTGTGCCACCTACAAACTGTTCATATTGTGCAGGATCGACCCCGACACGATTCGCCATAATTTTTACCGCCTCGGCATGGGTGGCAGGATCATTAATATATTTTACGGTTTTGTCCCAGACCTGAATCATTTTTTTCCATTCTTCTTTATGGGTAGACAAATGACTCATGTTGACTGAAAGCGTATCGTAAATTAAACCTGGCTTATCTTTTGATGTATAAATAATTTTGGAACCTGCGACTGATTTTAAAGCCTGATTGGCAACGGGTTGCCAAACCGCAATGGCAGAAACATCAGGACTTGCAAAGACTTGCGGTAATTCGTTGGTGACTGAATTGACCAGCTTAATATCCGAAAGTGGAATTTTGGCATCATCCAGAGCCGTTGATAATAATAAATGATCCACCAGACCTTTTTCAGTAGCAACTGATTTGCCTTTTAAATCTTGAATGGTGTTAATCCCTGATTTTGCAATAATGACATCATTGCCAGCAGAATAATCCGTCGCCATAATCATGATGCCTTTGGTCCCGCCGGCGGCAGTCACCAAATTATCTCCATTGGTCACCAAGACTGCATCCAATTGGTTGGCGGCAAAAGCTGAGAGTGATGAAGAATAATCAAACCATTTAAATTCGACATTCAGACCAGCCTCTTTGAGCCAGCCTTTTTCAATGGCGACTTGCCAAGCAACCCAGCCAGGCCAGTCACTGTAGCCAATCGTGATGACAGGCGTTGTTGTGGATGTTGGTTTATCCTGTTCTGCTTGTGCCTGTGGTACTTTTGCACTGTTATCACAGCCGGTTAAAGCCATAGCGAGCATGACAGAAAAAGAAAGAGATGCAACTGTACGAATCATGACCTATCCCCTTTAAAACAAGATTAACATGTTGATGTTGATTGATTTTGAAGTGATTGAATATAAGCTCGCCATCCACCGAAATGACTAATGTCTTTGGCACTTTGAATCGCATATCCTTCACAGATAAAACCTTTGACCCATGTCCCATCGGCAAGTTGAATATTGCCAATCCCGAGCGGTGCAGGAACTTCAGCCACAATTTTTCCAAATAACGCCATCGGGACTTCCCAGACCTCGACCTCAATGGCTTGTCCTTGCTCGCAATATTGCAAGCCCGGCTTTGGTGGTGTGGTATTACTCAGTGCAAACAGTTGATAGTTTGGCGCAGTCTGCGTTTTTTTGAGTAACACCGCATCTCGTGTCGTGAGCTGAAAATTGAGTGGCATTCCTGTTAAATGTGCGCCAACTACCGCTAACTTGACTGAATGTGAAGACTCAATGTTCGAATACGGTTGATACGATTGATCAGTCGTACCTAAAGTGAGATGTGTTTGTTGCTGCCAGATTTGCCCAAAACGTGCTAAAGCCTGATCATGCCAAGCTCTGGCAATAAAAGTGACCCCTGAAGGTAAACCATCGGCACGAATGAGATTGGGTAATGCCAAAGCACTTAAGTCAGCAAAATTGACAAAATTGGTATACGCTCCCATGTGACTATTTTTAACCATCGGGTCAGCTTCGACCTCCAAAATGGTATAAATGGTAGGCGCTGTCGGTACCATTAATGCGTCAAAATTGGCTAAACTTTGCTGAATCTCACGTGCCATTTTGGCTCGATCATATTCATCCTGCATCACATCTGTCGCAGAAAATTGATCTGCTTGGGCAATAATGTTGCGGACAACAGGATGTGCCTGTTCTCTTGTCACTTTCTTTTCAACAGCAACGGTTCGTTCAGCCACCCATGAACGATTGTATAAAGCACTGGCAAGTTGATTAAAAACTGTAAAATCAATGGCTTCTACTTGACAACCTAAGGCTTTGACTCGTTCTATAGCGACATCAAAAGCTTGACGACTGAGTTCATCACCATAAAACTCAAGTTGTGCTGGTATAGCAATTTTGCCTAATGAAAATGCTACAGGCACATTTTCAGGATGCGCGCGTGAATAGGCATCTGTTTCATCAAAACCTTGCATAATTTGAGCAACGGTCCATGCATCATCGACAGTGAGTGCAAAAATGGAAATCACATCAAGGGTACGACAAGCAGGAATTAAACCTGTGTTTGAAAACCAGCCTTTGGTAGGTTTGAGCCCCACAATATTATTATGTCCAGCCGGCACACGACCAGAACCTGCGGTATCTGTTCCTAAAGCAAAAGGAACAAGGCTTTTGGCAACCACGACCGATGAGCCAGAACTTGAACCCCCACTGATATATTCAGGATTAAAACTATTTTTTACTGCACCATAAGGTGAACGCACACCCACCAAGCCTGTCGCGAACTGATCCAGATTGGTCTTTCCAATGACAATCGCACCCGCAGCTTTGAGTTTGGCAACAACCGTTGCATCGACTTGAGCTAAGTAAGCAGCTTCTTTGCAGGCTGCGGTGGTATGAAAACCTGCAACATCAATATTATCTTTGACTGCAAATGGAATACCGTACAAAGGGAGTTGTGCAGAATCCTGATTTTCTAATGATTCGATTTGTGTCTCAAGCTGTTGCTTGGACGCAATTTCAATCCATGCATGATCATCATTACAGATTGTACTGACGTAATCATATAAATCATTCAGTTTAAATCGCCCTTGAGCATAGGCAGTTTGCCAATCCTGTAATGTCGATAAATGTTGCACTGCTAAAACTCCTATTCATTTTGCTGTAAAGGCGGCATGACAGCATCCATCAGTTCCAGATGCCCTTTGATTACCCCTTTTAAGGCTGTAAACTGTTGACTAATCTGTTTTAATGCGTTGCTTTTGCCTTGTAACAGCATCACTTCCAATATTTTTTGTTCATCTAACTGAATATGTAGCGAGCTAATCACTTGTTCTAAAAACTGATGTTGTAAATCACTCAATTGAACCCGAATATTGCCTGCATCACGTCGGTAAAGTAGTGTCAGTGTTCCTACCATGACTGAATTTTCACTGGTATAATGATCAATCAAATGCCGATTGATCATATCCACAATGGCTTGAGAACGACTCTCGTAGTGTTCTTCTACAATTTTTTGGTCTAATGCCTCAACGGTGTTTTCTGGAACAGTAATGCTGATTCGGGTTAATTTAGGTTTAGCCAAGATGACCTCTTTTGTTCACTTGAACATCTGTTGTTTGGGAAATATATAAACCCGCCCGAACCGTTAATAGTTCAACTAAAAAGGTTTTCCATGCAGGTCGTGCTTTTGCAGCTTGAGATTTTACCAACATGATCGGCACTCCTTTAGTATTACCAAATTTAAATTTTGTATTACCAAAATGATGCATGAACTGTGCCAACTCATAAATTGACTCCCTCCTATTTTTATATCGAATTATTTAAATAAAAATCAAATATTTAATTAAAGTAATAAAGCAAATAAAAGAGTAATGTATCTAGTTGCTTGTAATCTGCTATTTGTTTTCATACAAAAGTCATCTCTTGGTGCAAAGTTAAAAGCAGACCATTAAAATGCTTAAAAATTGGGCAAAAAAAACCCTGACCGATGGTCAGGGCAAAAAGAGAAAAAAAGTTTACTCAACGATCGGTGCGAGCGTAAATAATGCCTGACCTGTTTTTACCGTTTGACCTTTTTCAATAATGATAGAATCCACTTTCATGCGTTCCGGCGCCAAAATCGGAATTTCAATTTTCATGGCTTCAATCACTGCAAGGGTTTCACCCTCTTCAACTACATCGCCACTTTGACATTCGATTTTCCAGATTGAACCTGGCATATGGGATTCCACCACACAACCACCTTCAGGAATAGTAACAGCATCGCTATCATCGACACTATCCAGACTTTCAGATACATATTCTGCCAATCCTGCTTCGTGCCAACGGCGACGTTCGGCTTCAAAGTTCGCTTGTTGTACCGATTTAAAATCCTGAATACTACTTGCATGTTCGGTTAAAAATGCATTGTATTCCTTCAAATTCAGCACACCCTCTTCAATGCGTAACTGTAAGCGACCCGCTTTAAAGTCTTCACGCATTTGCATTAATTCAGTTTCAGAAACCTCATAAAAACGAATCTGATCAAAGAAACGCAGAAGCCACGGTTTACCCTGTTCAAAATTGGCATTTTGGCGATAACGGCTCCACATTTGTGTCGTCCGACCCACAAACTGATAGCCTCCTGGCCCTTCCATGCCATAAACACACATATAAGCACCGCCAATACCGACCGCATTTTCAGGTGTCCATGTACGGGCGGGATTATATTTGGTGGTGACTAAACGCTGACGTGGATCGAGTGGTGTAGCAACAGGTGCGCCTAAATAAACATCACCCAAACCCATGACCAGATAACGGGCGTTATACACCACATCTTTTACTGCTTGTTTGGACTCCAAACCATTAATACGTCGAATAAACTCAATATTATCAGGACACCACGGCGCATCAGGGCGCACCAGTTGTGTGTACTTTTCTGTGGCCAATTGAGTTTGGGAGTCTTCCCATGCCAATGGTAAATACACCGTACGTGAAGGCACCTGCATATTTTCAATATCAGGTAGTTGCGTTTCAGCTTGCTGTAGTTGGCGCAACAATACGAGTTGATCTAACACAGCCGAATCAAAGTGAATTTGTAAGGAACGAATCCCCGGAGTCAGGTCAATAATCCCTTGAATATGCTGATCTTTCACCCACTGCATTAAGGCGTGGATTCGAAAACGCAAATTCAGATCAAGCACCAAATCGCCATATTCGACCAGCAGATAATGATTACCCGCAGGTCGATAGGTCACCGCAGGTCGTGTTTCATCTCCTGCCAAACGCGCCAGCACTGCATCTTTCAGCGTATTAACTTCTGCTGAAAAATCCGCTTGATAGTTAATTTGAGTGATCTCTGTCGATTTAAGCATCGACTCATGCGCTTCATTTAATCTTTGTGCTTGTGCATAACTGACAGGGATAAACTTGACCTTGTCGCCTGCTTTAAGCTGACCTAATTTCCAAAGTTCAGAGTGAATGACGACTGCTGGGCAAACGAAGCCCCCTAAACTTGGACCATCAGGCCCTAAAATAATGGGCATATCACCGGTAAAGTCAATTGCTCCAATGGCATAGGCATTGTCATGAATATTGGATGGATGCAAGCCTGCCTCACCGCCATCTTCACGTGCCCATTCTGGCTGTGGCCCGATTAAACGAATGCCTGTACGGCTAGAGTTATAATGAATTTCAAACTCATGCTGAAAGAAAGTGTCTATATCTTGAGGCGTAAAGAAATCTGGTGCGCCATGTGGGCCATACATCACTGCAATTTCCCAACTGGATTGAAACGCTGGAATTTGCTCAATGGTTAAGGCGGAAGAGTAATTTGAACTAAACGCATGGATTGGCAACATATCGCCAATGAGTAAATTACGTCCAGCATGACCACCAAACTGACCGAGTGTAAATGTCGCTTGACTGCCCAGATATTCAGGTACAGCAAAGCCACCTTTTACGCCAATATAACTCCGACAGCCTGTACTAATTTTGCCACATTTAAGAATCTGACCTTTGCTTACCTGAACAGTTTGCCACATCGCAACAGGCTCGCCATCCAGAGTTACAGACATGTCACCGCCTGTAATCACAATCTGGCTATCACAGTGGAATTTCAGGCTTGGCCCTTGCAAAGTACATTCCAGACCTGCGGTATTAAATGGATTGCCCAGTAATTGGTTGGCAATATTTAAACTTAAAGGATCAATCGCACCCGATGGTGGCACACCGACATCCCAATAGCCCAAACGCCCTGTTACATCTTGTATTGCAGTTTGAATGCCTGCCTGCAAAACTTCGATTTTTTCAGTCTTCCAGCTAAAGCTATTCAAAAAGCGTGTGGTTTGTGTGCCTGCTTGAAATACTTCACCTGCAATAATATTTTGTAAATATTCTAAATTGGTTTCAATTCCTGCGACTTCGGTATGCGCCAAACTGCTTTGCATAGCTGCAATGGCTTGTTCACGATCATCTGCGGTCACAATAATTTTGGCAATCATCGGGTCATAAAATGAAGAAACATTTGAACCCGTTTCAACCCAAGTCTCTACCCGCGAAGTAGGATCAAATCTGACTGAGGTCAATAAACCTGCACTAGGTTGAAAGTTTTTGATTGGATCTTCAGCATATAATCGTACTTGTATCGAATGGCCTGTAGACGTTAATGCCTGTGTAGGTGCAGTCCAGTCCCCACTGGCTAAAGTGACCATCCATTCGACCAGATCAACCCCATAGACTTGCTCAGTCACACCATGCTCAACCTGTAGCCGAGTATTCACTTCCAGAAAGTAAAATTCTTGGGTATCGGTATCCATGACAAATTCAACCGTTCCAGCCGAACGGTATTGAATCGATTGCATGAGTTGAATTGCAACCTGTTGAATGTATTGACGCTGTTCGTCACTTAAATGCGGTGCAGGTGTTTCTTCAATCACTTTCTGGTTACGACGCTGTACAGAACAATCGCGCTCTCCAAGTGCCAAGACTTGTCCTTTGCCATCACCAAAAATCTGCACTTCAATATGCCGCGCATTTTGTACAAACTTTTCCAGATACAATCCTGCATCTTTAAAATTGGCTTGTGCCAAGTAAGACACCGTGGCATAAGCGTCTTGAAGCTCAGCTTCATTCCAAACCAGACGCATACCAATACCACCACCGCCTGCGGTACTTTTCAGCATCACCGGATAGCCAATACGCGCAGCTTCTAAAATAGCTTCAGCTTCATCTGCCAAAAGCTGACTACCGGGCAATAATGGCACATTGCTCTGAATCGCCAACTCACGTGCGGTATGTTTGAGACCAAATTCACGCATTTGTTGAGAAGTCGGTCCAATAAATGCGATTCCCTGTTGCTCACACAAATCACAAAATTGGGCATTTTCCGATAAAAATCCATAACCCGGATGAATGGCTTGTGCACCTGTCGCCTGTGCGACTTCCAGTATTTTTTCAATATTTAAATAGCTTTGACTGGCAGGCGCAGCACCGATACAGATTGCTTCATCGGCTAAAGTGACATGTAAGGAATCTCGATCCGCTTCTGAATAAACCGCAACCGACTGGATACCCAATTTTTTTAAGGTACGAATCACACGACAAGCAATTGCACCACGGTTAGCAATCAGGACTTTATTAAACATATCAGACCTCTCCTGCTTCGCGTACTAGCAACTGGATTTGAGTTGGGTTATAAGCATTGCATGGGTTATTTAATTGTGGACAATTTGAAATCAATACGATCAAATCCATTTCAGCTTTAATTTCCACATATTTACCCGGCGCAGAAATTCCATCATCAAATTTCAAATGCCCCTCTGGAGTCACAGGTACATTCATAAAGAAATTAATATTGGGACCAATATGTCGAACATTTAGTCCGTGTTTGTGTGCAATTGGATGCTTGGCCAACGCATACATAAAATTATTACGACAGCTATGCATCGGGTATTTATCATGCGCATAACGCACGGTATTACTTTCGCAGGAACATGCACCGCCTAAAGTATCGTGACGACCACAGTTATCATCATGAATAGTGGCAATCGCGCGTCCTTGATTGGTATACAGGACCGATCCTTTTTCAAGATAAACCTGTTTGTTTTGAGCTAAAGTATCAGTAGCGCTATAACGTTCATCAGGATTTTCCGCGCTGATAAATAAAGTATCAACGGCCTGATTTCCTTCTAAATCTACAATACGAAAATACTGCCCTTTTTTGACTTCGCCCATCCATGACTCACCTGCTGGGCAAATTTCATTCAAAACTACTTTTTCAAAATTTGATAATGTATTCATGACTGATCTCTCCATTTAAGCGGTCAAAGCAAAATAACGCTGATTGTTTTGAAAACCGCGCTGATTTTGCGGACAGGAATCACGGCAAATGTCTTGCTCCGCCAAAGGCAATGCTTTAAATAATTTCAGCTCAAGATCGGCAGGTTTATAATGTTCTGATTCATCCAGTCCATGCGGTGTATTGGAGAGAAAAATTAGACAATCCATTTCAAAACGTAATTCAATCACTTGCTGAGTATTATCAGTTTTTATATATGATAATTCTCCAACGTCATTGGGAGTAACTTTTGAAAATAAATTCAGGGTTGCAGTCAAATCCTGTTGAGCTAGACCAAACTTGGTCATTTCAACCAATAAACTGTCCAGACCATTTTGATACATCTCATTACGCGCATCCTGAAAAGTCTGAATACCATAATGCTGTTCAATCTGTGCAGCTGTACTTGGACCACAAAGCACGTCATTCCAACCATGGTCGTCATGTACAATTGAAGCCATAACCCGACCCAAATCGGAATACAGGACATGCCCTTGTGTTAAAAATGCGGTGTGTTGTGCCTTTAAACTATCTGGCATATTAAAGCGTTCCAGCTTTTCCGCCGCATTAACCAGATAAAGTGAAAGATTGGCATTTGCACCGAGTGAAGTAATTTGTAGAACTGTGCCTTTTTGCAAACGACCTGACCAATGATGCCCCTTAGGCAGTGACTCATTCCAAAGTATGTTTTGGTCGTGATAATGTACAGCGTTCATAACAACTCCTTATCGGATTAATTCAGCAAATCTCCCGGGCTTTTATCCCTCCGTGTAGTTCTTACGAACCGTGATCTCTCGGACCAGTCATGTTGACAAAAACAACATCGGAACCCTAGACCACTTTCTGTGTTAATTCTTAAGAAGCAAAGCACATGCCAAATTAGTAATACTTTTTTATTTTTTTGTAATACTTAAATTTAAAAAGATAATAATTATTTTTAAATTAACAACTTAAAATACAATAATAATTAAAGGCACACTTAAAGAACGGCCAGACTCTTGGAAATATCATTGATGAAATGATCAGATAGATATAAAAAATGCCCCATTAAGAGGCATCATTAGCAAGATACGAGCGAACAGGGAAAGTGCTATTCCCGCCTTATTATTTGATCAGTTGATCAAGCAAGGCTTGATAATGTAAGTGAATATCTTCAGATAAAATTTTGTAGGCATTATCAAACTGAACCATTGGCCAACCTTCTTTCCAGAATGGGAAAATATCATGCAAATCTTTCGTGACAACGCCATCTTCAAGCGTAATGGCTTGGGCAACTTGCGCCAAGACTTGTGCTGTTTCTGCACCATCCACAGCTAGATAATCAATTCCATGTGCTTTTAATATGCGAATGCGGTCTTTTTTATAACGAATTTTCTTTGCTTGAGCAGGATTCAATCCCAATGCCAATGTGACTGCTTCTACAAATTTTTCTTCAAAATTTTTGTTTAATGCGACCAGTGCTTGTTTATGTGCTTCTTGTCGACCTGCTTTTCCCCCATTACGAATCATCTCTTTCGCTTCAACATCAAGCTCATCTTTCTTCATTGACTTTAAAATATCTAAAATTTCGATATCTGTTAACGATTCGTGAGATTGGTCTGTCATGGGAGTCCTTAAAAAAAATGAAAGTGCCATTGTCGCATAAACATGATGCTGAAGTGGAATTTAAATAAAAAATCGATGACAGATTCACTACATGTTTAGGCATGCTTTTTCAAGTAACATGATATGCCGTAATATCGGTATCTGAGTAACGACCCCAACCAATATAGACTTTAGTCGTACAAATATATTCTATAATTGCATTTTTTAGAATAAATAATAAATATAGATTCGCTTTCTACTCAAGTAAAAAGCGTATTTCATTAATAATAATTTTTTGGGCTAAGGATTGGTTTTATGCTTACTTTTTTAGGTATTAGCATGATCATGTGTTTTATGTATTTGATCATGACAAAACGTCTGAGTGCAATGGTCGCACTTATTCTCATTCCCGTTATTTTTGCACTGATCGGTTGGGGACTTGGATTCCATATCGACAGCCTAAGTCATATTGAAGTTTCAATGCTCGGCGAAACCATGCTCGAAGGCATTAAAAAACTTGCCCCAACAGGCGTGATGTTGCTATTTGCAATTATGTATTTTGCCTTAATGATTGATTCAGGATTATTTGATCCATCTATCAAATGGATTTTGAAAATGGTCAAAGGAGATCCACTTAAAATTACATTAGGTACTGTTTTTTTAACCTTAACCGTTTCTTTGGATGGCGATGGCTCAACTACCTATATGATCTGTGTCGCAGCCATGATGCCACTTTATAAACGTATTGGTATGAATCCACTGGTCATGACTTGTCTTATGTTATTGTCTAGTGGCGTTATGAATCTTACTCCTTGGGGTGGCCCTACAGCACGAGCAGCCAGTGCTTTACAAGTTGATGCCAGTCACGTTTTTATTCCAATGATTCCATCAATGCTCATCGCTATTGCATGGTTATTTTTTCTGGCCTATTTGTATGGAAAGTATGAACGCAAACGCTTAGGTGTCATTACTATTGATGATATTAGCCATGCAGATAACCTGACCATCTCGAAAGATCCAGATGCGCAACGCCCGCATTTACGTTGGTTTAACGGTATTTTGACAATTGTACTAATGGCTTCATTAGTCAAAGGAATTTTACCGATGCCTATACTTTTCATGCTTGGATTCTGTATTGCATTGATTGTGAATTATCCCGATTTAAATATGCAGAAAAAACGTATTGCAATGCATGCAGATAGTGTCCTTGCAGTCGTAGGTGTCATTTTTGCGGCAGGTGTTTTTACAGGAATCCTGACTGGAACAGGGATGGTAGAAGCCATGTCAAAACAATTTGTGACGCTTATTCCTGAAAGCATGGGGCCTTATATGGCACCGATAACAGGTGTACTCAGTATGCCACTGACTTTTTTTATGTCCAATGATGCTTTCTATTTCGGAGTTTTGCCGATCTTGGCCGAAGCAGCAACGCATTATGGCATTGAACCTGTTGAAATTGCTCGTGCATCGATTATTGGTCAACCGATTCATCTGCTTTCTCCATTAGTACCATCCACGTATTTACTTTGTGGTTTAGCCGCTGTGGAATTTGCCGATCATCAAAAGTTCACATTGAAATGGGCATTTGTGACCTGTTGCGTCCTCATGGGCAGCGCATTGGTATTTGGTGTTTTTCCATTGGTGAGCATGATTTAAAATAAATTTTTTCAATAAAAAAACCCGCAATTTATTTTGCGGGTCTTTTTTGTTGAACGTAATCGATTATAAACGAACCAACTCTACCACTTGATCAACGACATCTTCTACAGTTTCAGCCGTAACATCCGCATCTGTCGCTTCGCTGACAGTGGTAATCACAACCACACCTGTTTCACGCATTAAGTGAATCTGTTCAAGGCTTAAGTCTACTTTTGCAATTGCAACAACCCCTTGTTGGATCAACAAACTTTCAAGCGCTTGTGATTGTTCAAGGACTTGTGCTGACACACCAATCACCGCAGGTTTTTGACCCAAACGTGCTGCACGATCTTCAGCAGTTACTGGGTTATTGCTCGCCGTCCATTCAACCGCAGCCTCAACCATGCCCGCGCCGACAGTCACATTACTTAAACGGTCGATGAAGATAAATGAACCTGTATAACGTGAGTCCTGATAACGATCAAACACCACGGGCGCATCAAATTCAACCGTCACATCAGCAATTGCATTCAGCTCAAGCTCTTCAACCTGAGTGTGCTCAAGCGTATTCACATTGACACGGTAATTAATCGCAGTCACTTTGGCTGGAACAGTTTGCGTACCAATTTTGACGTTGTATAGTTTGCCTTTAACTAGCGGATGTTCAGTCATCCACACCACAGAAGCACGTACCGAACGTGAAATCAGTGGTTGCTCACCTGCACGTACTAATACGTTACCGCGCGAGATGTCAATTTCATCATTTAAAGTCAAGGTAACAGCTTGACCAGCAATGGCTTGATCAAGATTGCCATCAAAGGTCACAATCTCTTTCACCGTCGATTTTTTGCCTGATGGTAATGCCACAATTTCATCACCGACATTGATTTCACCCAATGCAATTGTTCCAGCAAAACCACGGAAATCAAGATTTGGACGATTGACATATTGAACAGGGAAACGGAACTCATGTTTATTGGATTCGCGTTTAATTTCCACCGATTCCAAAATGCTCATCAAGGTTTGACCCTTGTACCACGGCGTACTTGCCGATGGATTGACGACATTATCACCATTTAAGGCGGAAATTGGGACAAACAAAATATTTTCAGGACGTCGATCACCCAGTTGGCTCACAAATGCATCGTATTCAACCTGAATTTCATTGAAACGTGCTTCTGAAAACTCAACCAAGTCCATTTTATTAATCGCGACCACGATATTTTTGATCCCGAGCAAGCTTGCAATAAAGCTATGACGACGCGTTTGAGTTTGCACACCATAACGCGCATCAATCAAAATAATCGCAAGATCGGCAGTTGAAGCCCCTGTCGCCATGTTACGCGTGTATTGTTCATGTCCCGGAGTATCGGCAATGATAAACTTACGTTTTTCTGTTGAGAAATAACGATAAGCCACATCAATGGTAATACCCTGCTCACGTTCAGCCTGCAAGCCATCTACCAACAATGCCAAATCAGGTGCATCGCCTGTCGTACCGACTTTTTTACTGTCGCGGGTGACCGCTTGTAATTGATCTTCATAGATCAATTTTGAATCATAAAGTAAGCGACCAATGAGGGTACTTTTACCATCATCGACATTACCGCAGGTCAAAAAACGCAATAAATCTTTATTTTCGTGCTGGTTTAAATACGCCAAAATGTCTTGGCTAATAAGATCTGACTGGTGAGACATGCTCTAACTCCACAAATTCTGAAATCTTTTCCAAACGTTCAATAAAGCTGCTTAGAAATAACCTTCCTGCTTTTTCTTTTCCATTGAGCCCGCTTCATCATGGTCAATCATACGACCCTGACGTTCTGAACTTGTGGCCAAAAGCATTTCCTGAATAATCTCAGGCAAAGTATCTGCCTCAGATTCCACCGCACCCGTCAACGGGTAACAGCCAAGGGTACGGAAACGAACTGATTTCATTTGTGGAACTTCGCCTTCTTTTAGGCGCATGCGTTCATCATCCACCATGATTAAGGTACCACTACGCTCAACCACAGGACGCACCGCAGAGAAATAGAGCGGTACGATTTGAATATTTTCAAGATAGATATATTGCCAGATATCCAGCTCAGTCCAGTTCGACAATGGAAAGACACGAATACTTTCGCCTTTATTGACTTTACCGTTATAAAGATTCCAAAGTTCTGGACGCTGATTTTTTGGATCCCAGCGATGTTTAGTGTCACGGAAAGAGTAAACACGCTCTTTTGCACGTGATTTTTCTTCGTCACGGCGCGCGCCGCCAAACGCTGCATCAAACTGATATTTATCCAAAGCTTGTTTTAAGCCTTGAGTTTTCATGATATCGGTGTATTTCGAGCTACCATGATCAAAGGGGTTGATGCCTGCGTCACGACCTTCCTTGTTTTGATGTACGATCAAATCAAAACCATGGGTTTTAGCCATGTTGTCACGAAAGGCAATCATGTCCTTAAATTTCCAGCCTGTATCAACATGCAATAATGGAAATGGCAATTTTGCAGGATAAAACGCTTTCAGTGCCAGATGCAGCATGACCGCCGAGTCTTTACCAATTGAGTAAAGCATGACAGGGTTTTCAAATTCGGCTGCAACTTCACGAATAATATGAATACTTTCAGCTTCTAGCTGCTTGAGATGGGTTAATCTATCTTCAGTCATGTGCATCTCCTTTCCAGTCCGTTTTAATCATTAAGCCGCCAAGTAGTTTTTCGTCACAACTTGCGCCACCATATGGAGGAACGAGTGCCATAACAACTCCAAATTGAAAATTCGACATAACTTTCCAGATTGGCCTTATGCTAGATCTGGAAATAGATATTCATTATAGTGATTTAAACAGTCGTTGCTTTGCGTGTTTTTTCATATGTATATCTGATTTAATCATATACAAAACATTATCGCATCGCCTGCATTTGCCCACTACGCTGATCGTAAAATAGCGTATTATGCCGTAGCCACTTGTTTCTGCCTACCCGATTTTATTGATAAGCATATCAGTATGAGACATATTTCAATTTTTGGAACCTCCAGCGATGCTGGAAAATCCACCATGACCTTTGTCATTGCCAAAATTTTACAAGATGCAGGTTTCAGCGTTGCGCCATTTAAGGCACAAAACGTTTCGAATAATGCACGAGTCTGTGATGATGGCAGTGAAATTGCGATTGCTCAATCTTTTCAGGCTGAAGTGCTCGGCATTCCAACGTCGTATCATCTGAATCCTGTATTACTCAAATCTGGGGTAGACGGACGCGCTTCGGTGATCGTGGAAGGTAAAGTCATTTCGCAGCAACATGTACTGGAATATTATCGTGATCTGGACAAGCTAAAACCAGCAGTTCAACGCTGTTTTGAATATTTGGCTGACCGTTACGATTGTGTTGTGGCAGAGGGTGCAGGCAGTCCTGTCGAACTTAACTTAATGGACAAAGACTTATCCAATATCTTTATTGCAGAAACTTATAAAACTAAAATTATTTTAGTCGCAGATATTGAAAAAGGTGGTGTATTTGCCTCGGTCTGGGGCACTTATAACCTCCTCCCTGCGCATTTACGTGACAATGTTATCGGCGTGATCGTGAATAAATTTCGCGGTGATCTGTCTTTATTTGATGAAGGTGTGCGTATTATTGAACAAAAATTTAAGATTCCTGTTCTGGGCGTTTTACCTTATATGCCGTTTAATCTGGGTTTTGAAGACAATGCCAGCCTGCAAAATTTTGTACAGCAACCCAGTCAGCAGAAAATTAGCATCGGTGTGATTGCCTATCCGTATATGAGCAATTACAACGATTTTGAGCCCTTAATCGCAGATGATGAAGTTTTGCTTGAATTCATCAATAGCCCGATTTCTCTGCAACGTTTTGATCTGGTGATTTTACCTGGCTCAAAACTGGTGATTCAGGATTTAAATTGGCTCAAGGAAAATGGCTTATATCAACAATTACAACAACGTAAAACAGCGATTTTTGCCATTTGTGGTGGTTATGAAATGTTATTTCAAAATTTACATGATCCACATCAAATTGAAAATCCACAGCCTACAACAGCAATAGGTTTAGGTTGTATTGATGATGATATTTATTTTGCCCAAGATAAAATTCTAAGCAAACACTCCTATCCAATTTTTGGGATGCAGATTGAAGGTTTTGAAATGCATCACGGCATAAGTCAAAAATATCCACTGTATTTTCAACATCAACAGATTCAGGGAACTTTTATCCATCAAATTTTTGATCACAATTCTTTTCGAACCAAATACCTACGCGCGATCTGTTTAGATTATCAAGGTTTTGATTTTCAAGCTTATAAAATTCAACAAATCAACGAGTTTGTTGAACAATGTCGACAACGCTTAAATGTTGATTTAATTTTGGATGTGCTTCTGGACTAATCAATATCTTTTCAAAACAAAAGTTTTTATCATGTACAAAACCTTTATGGTTTAAATCTCAAAAGAATGCGTTCAAATTCGGTTTTCATCGCCATTCATCAAGAATAAAAAGCTTTATTGCAGTGTAAATCTCCCAGTGTAAAAACGCAGACCAAACAAATGAAGCTTAAGCAGACATGAATGCTTTATTGTATAAATGTAACCAAGAATCATTCTCTTAAATAAAACCGCTAGTATGATGATGTAAAATTTTAATACTAGGGATAATCGTCAATGACACGTGCATTTAAAACAACACTGCTTTTACTGGCTGCTTCGATGGCCAGCATGTCTGCACTTGCTGAATTTAAACAAGCCCCGTTACCTTATGCGAGCAATGCTTTAGAGCCCGCTATTGACCAGCAAACCATGGAGATTCATTACGGCAAACATCATAAGGCTTATGTCGATAATCTGAATGCACAGATTAAAACTTATCCTGAACTTGATAAAACCGATTTAGTTCAATTACAACAGCAGATCTCAAAATATAATACTGCGGTTCGTAACAATGGTGGCGGTCATTTTAACCATAGCTTCTTTTGGGAGAGTTTAGCGCCGAGTGCGAAAACTGGTCAGCCAAGTGCCGCGCTATTGAAAAAAATCAATCAGGACTTTGGTTCACTTGATGCATTTAAACAAAAGTTTAATGAAGCTGCTTCAGGTCGTTTTGGTTCAGGTTGGGCATGGTTGATTGTTAGCGCAGATGGAAAACTTGCGATTACCTCAACAGCAAATCAGGACAATCCATTGATGGATGTTGCAGAAACTAAAGGCACACCGTTGCTTGGTCTTGATGTTTGGGAACATGCGTATTATTTAAAATATCAAAACCGTCGTGCTGATTATATTAAGGCTTTCTGGAGTGTCGTAAACTGGAACAAAGTCAATGAGCGATATACTCAGGCTTTAAAAAAATAACGGTTACTAAAAAAATAGCTTCCTGATGGAAGCTATTTTTTTTAAATGACACTTTTACTTATATATCTTTGCGACGCATATGCGGGAATAAAATCACATCACGAATACTTGGTGCATCTGCAAATAACATCACCAAACGGTCAATGCCGATACCTTCGCCTGCGGTTGGTGGCAAACCGTATTCCAATGCTTCGACAAAGTCAGCGTCATAATGCATTGCTTCATCATCACCCGCATCTTTTTCTGCCACTTGCGCCTGAAAACGTTCAGCTTGATCGATCGGGTCATTTAACTCTGAGAAACCATTCGCCAATTCACGACCACCAATGAAAAATTCAAAACGATCGGTAATGTGTGGATTGTCATCGTTACGACGCGCCAAAGGTGAAGTTTCAGCAGGATATTCAGTAATAAAGGTTGGCTGACGTAACTTGGTTTCCACAGTTTCTTCAAACACGATGGTTTGTAACTTGCCTAAGCCAAAGCCCGGTTTCACCTGTTCTTTTAACACGTCTTGAGTAAATTTCGCCAAAAATTCACGATCATTGACGTTTTCAGGCGTAAATTCTGGGTTATGTTCCAAAATCGCATCGAACATCGAAATCTTTTTAAATGGCCCTTTAAAGCTAAACACTTCGCCTTGATACGGCACATCTGTACTGCCCAGAATATCCAGTGCCAATTTTTCCAGCATATTTTCAGTCAATTGCATCAGGTCTTTGTAATCAGCATAGGCCTGATAAAATTCGATCATGGTAAATTCAGGGTTATGGCGCGTCGATACCCCTTCATTACGGAAGTTACGGTTAATCTCAAACACACGCTCGAAACCACCCACGACCAGACGTTTTAAATAAAGCTCTGGCGCGATACGCAAAAATAACGGCATATCCAAGGCATTATGATGCGTTTCAAATGGACGTGCTGAAGCGCCACCCGGAATGATATGCATCATCGGTGTTTCAACTTCCATAAAGCGTTCATTGTTTAAAAATGTACGAATACCCGCAACCACTTTGGTACGGATTTCAAAAGTTTTACGCGTTTCTTCGTTGACGATCAAATCCAGATAACGCTTACGATATTTGGCTTCGGTATCGGTTAAACCATGAAATTTGTCAGGTAATGGACGTAAAGATTTGGTCAGTAGCTCAAAACCTTCAAGATGAACGTATAGATCGCCTTTGCCTGAACGACCAATATAACCTTCCGCTGCAATAATATCGCCAAGGTCCAAGCTTTTAATGGTTTCTAAAGTTTCTGCAGGCAAGCCTTTACGATCGACATAAAGCTGGATACGACCTGTCATGTCCTGAATCACCATGAATGATCCACGATTGAGCATGACACGACCTGCAACTTTCACATAAACGTGTTCAGCCGCTTCGATCTGGGCTTTATCTTGATCTTGAAATTGTTGTTGTAAATCAGCCGCATAATGTTCGCGCTTAAAGGTATTCGGCCATGGGCTTTGACCACTTTGCTTGGCATTGTCCTGAATTTGTTTTAACTTGGCATGACGCTGTGCAATTAAATCGTTTTCGGAAATAGTGGGTTCAGAAGTCGATTGAGCGTTTTGTTGCGTCATCTCTGCCTCGATTAAGTAAAAAAATGAAGTCGTATAGTCTAGCAGATGTCATCTGATTTTCGTACGCTTTCTTCTGTTGTATCAATGAAAATTAGGTCAATCCTGTTTTTTTAAATGCTTAAATCAGCCATCTTAGACCAAAATCTAAGATTCAATTTGCATGCTTCACAGTAAGATATTTAAACATTGACGTGCTTTTAATATGAATAGCTGTGGACATGGAATGACCAGTTTATTCGCAATACTGGTTTAAATAAAAAATGTTGCAAAATCAATTGAAAATATTATTTTTGCATGGCTTGGACTCTTCTCGTGATTCCACCAAGTTTCATGCCATTGAGAGTACAAATAAATTTTGTATAGATGTCGATTATCGCAATTTAAACTATGAAACCGTTGCGAATTTTTATCAGAATATTATTCAAAGTATTCGACCGAACATCCTGATTGGACATAGTTTGGGCGGATATTGGGCACTGAAACTCTCTAGTCAGTACCAATTGGCTACGATTGTGGCAAACCCTAGTTTAAACCCTCATTTTCGTGATGATTACCCGCCTATTTTGCCTGAAGATTTAGATCATGATATTCCAAGACTGGCTTATCTTGAATTAGGTGACGAGGTCATTAATATGCGTGAAGTTCAATCGCAACTGGAAAACTACATGCTAATCGATGCAGTTGAGGGCGGACATCATCGTTTAGAAAAACCTGAAAAGATTAATCATCTGATTCAACATATACAGCAACAGTATTTTAAATAAATGGAGTGTTTCGCAAAAAAGAGAATGAAAAAACTTTGCTCGATTTATCTGTCATTCTGTTTTTCTTTGCCATTCTCATTTTCTTTATAAATGATTTATGAAAGATCATGTTCAGGTTTATTATCCAGAACATGCCAAACTGGCAATCCCAAGTCTGCATGTAAATCGGGTAAATCCAATAAAATCACCGCACCCAGTACCAGATGACCGCATTTTTGACTCAACTGATGTACTGCCTTTAGAGTTCCTCCCGTGGCCAGAACATCGTCCACCAAAATCACGTTTTCAGCTTCAATTTGAGCAGACATCTCCAACTGATCTGCACCATATTCCAAACTATAACTGACACATTCAACAGGTGGCGGCAACTTACCTGCTTTACGTACCAGTAATAAACCCTTTTGTAAGCGTTGTGCCAATAATGTCGCTAAAACAAATCCTCGCGCTTCAACCGCCACAAAGCTTTGGACTTGTTGCAACTCTGATTGTGGGATAGCCGCAATTAATGCATCGGTGAGTAAGTCCAGCTCTTTGACAAATAAAGGCGTTAAATCATAAAAACAAATGCCTTTTTTGGGAAAATCAGGCACAGTCCGAATATGCGACCATAAAGTCTGACGAAGTGAAGTCATAGCAATAACAGTCAATTGTGATTTATAGAGTTATTCTACGCTGTGATTAGGGTGAAGACCAGTAAAGGAACAAAAAGTACAAAGTTGTGGATGAATGCATTTTTTATCTTAAAATCTTATGGTTTAACTTATTGTAAAAAAACATGATTATCAATTTTTTTAAAAATTAAAATTGGCATGATTGCCCAAATAACCCCACTTTTGTCCTAAGCTGCCATTCCGCTTTTGGTTTGAATGATTAAACTCCTTTAATTGCTTTACTTAGATGTTGATCTGCGCAAAAATCATAAGCTGTATAAATGTAGTGTGCATTTATCACGATCGTCTATATGAAAGAATGGATTAGTTTTACGACAGGCAGCTGAAGCGAACTTATCGGGTTGGAGAATCAAATGAAAAAATATCAATGCATCGTATGTGGATGGATTTATGACGAGTCAGAAGGCTGGCCACAAGACGGCATTGCAGCGGGGACAAAATGGGAAGATATTCCAGATGACTGGACTTGCCCAGACTGCGGCGTTTCAAAAGCTGATTTTGAAATGATCGAAGTTTAATGTGATCAATGAAGACCATGTTCAATTCATGGTCTTTTTTACTTATAAATACCTCAATAATTTACTGTGAATGGAGAATACGCAATGCATCCTATCGTCATCATCGGATCAGGCATGGCAGGTTATACGTTGGCTCGCGAGTTTAGAAAATTAAACCCAGACCATGAACTTCTGATGATTTGTGCTGACGATGCAGTAAATTATGCCAAACCAACACTGTCCAATGCGCTTGTCGGCAATAAAGCACCTGAACAAATTCCGTTAGGCGATGCTGAGAAAATGTCAACTCAGTTGAATATGCGCATTCAGACCTTGACGTGGGTTAAAGAAATTCATGCGGATCGTCATGAATTAGTGACCGAAAAAGATGGACAACAACAGATTCAGCCTTATTCAAAATTAATATTGGCAGTGGGCGCAAATCCGATTCGTCTTGCTATATCAGGCGATGGCAGTGATGACATCCATGTGGTCAATTCATTGATAGATTATCGTGCATTTCGTGAAAATCTGGCACAGTGTAATGACAAACGCGTGGTGATTTTAGGTGCTGGACTGATTGGCTGTGAATTTGCCAATGATCTGCAAAATACAGGTCATGATGTTACCGTGATTGATCTTTCACCACGTCCTTTAGGTCGTTTACTTCCTACGCATATTGCAGAAGCGTTCCAACAAAATCTTGAAGAAAGTGGTATCCAGTTCGTGCTTTCAACCACTGTCGAAAAAGTCACAAAAATAAATGACGGACAGGACTATGCCGTTACGCTAGCCAATGGTCAAACTTTAGTGGCAGATATTGTACTTTCAGCAATTGGGTTACAACCTAATATTAGCCTTGCCAAACACGCTGATATTCATACCAGTCGTGGCATTATTACCAATGCTTTACTGGAAACCAATCAGGCTGATATTTTTGCCATTGGTGACTGTGCTGAAGTCAATGGAACATTGCTGCCTTATGTGATGCCAATCATGCAACAAGCACGTGCATTGGCGAAAACTCTGAGTGGTCAAACTACTCAGGTACATTATCCAGCCATGCCCGTTGCAGTTAAAACACCTGCTGCACCGTTAACTGTCCTTCCAGCACCAATTGATGTCGAAGTTAATTGGGAAACAGAAGAATTTGACGATGGTATGATAGCAAAGGCCTCAGATGGCGATGGAACTTTACGCGGTTTTGTATTACTCGGTCCAACAGCGGCGAAACAACGCTTAACCTTAACCAAATTAGTTCCTGACTTGATTCCTGCTCAGGTTTAAGGTTTAAATACACGAAAGCACTTATACTGATAAGTGCTTTTTGAGGAACATAAGTAAAAATGAATAGTGCCTTAGAATACAAAGTTTCACCTTATACCGCATTTATGCATGAAACCAAGGTTAAGCTCAGTAATGGACTGGAACTACATGTTGAAGTCGGGGGAAATCCTGAACACCCTACCATTTTACTGATTATGGGCTTAGGAGCTCAAATGCTGTTCTGGCCGGATTTTTTTTGCAAATCCCTGATTGATCAAGGCTTTCATGTGGTTCGTTTTGACAACCGTGATATTGGTCTTTCTTCTAAAATTCGTCATAAAGGCAAACGTTTAAATACCGTAAAACTCATGGGACGCTTTGCATTGGGATTAGGAAATCAAGGTGCGCCTTATACCCTATACGATATGGCTGAAGATGTTTCCATGCTTATTGATGAAATGCAGCTCGGAAAAGTTTATGTCCTTGGTGCTTCTATGGGCGGGATGATTGCCCAGATTGTGGCGGCAAAATATCCTGAAAAGGTTGAAAAGCTGGGTTTATTATTTACCAGTAACAATCAGGCACTCTTGCCTCCCCCATTTCCAAAGCAACTCTTTAGTCTAATTGGCAAACCCAAATCTAACGATGAAGATGGTATTATTAACCATAGCCTAAAACTGTATGGCATTATTGGTTCTCCAGGTTATGTGAATCAAATGGAAGCCATGCAAACTGCGCGTAAGTTGTATCAGCGCAATTATCATCCTGCGGGGGTATTACAACAGTTTTTGGCGATTTTGTGCACGGGTTCATTATTGCAGATTGATCGGCAAATTGCTCAATCTACGCTGGTGGTACATGGTTCGCGAGACCGACTATTGCCCCCAAGTCATGGTAAAGCCGTTGCTAAGGCAATTTCGAATGCCCGGTTTGAATTAATTCAAGGAATGGGGCATGATATTCCTGCACACTTTATTCCTCAACTTAGCGGTTTATTTGCAAACCACTTTAGAACATCACATTAGGACACTATGGCCGCATTACCATCTTTGAGACAGCTGTCATACTTAGTAACGCTGTCAGAAACGTTGCACTTTACTGAAGCAGCACGTCGTTCATTCGTTACCCAATCCACATTATCGGGTGGAATTATGGAACTTGAGCGACTACTGGGTGGTGTATTGGTCGAACGTGACCGCCAAAATGTGCGTTTAACACCCTTAGGCGAACAAGTGGTTGCTCGTGCTCGCGTGTTGCTGGCAGATGCTCAGGATTTAATGCGTTTAAGCCGTGAAATGAGTGAACCGCTCACAGGTGACCTTCATCTGGGGATTATTCCAACCATTGCACCTTTTATATTGACGCCGCTTTTAGAAGAAGTACATAAACAACTGCCTAAAATTCAGTTACATCTACATGAAGCTCAAAGTGAAAGAATTGTAGAGCGGCTTGAACATGGCAATCTGGATATGGTGGTTTTAGCACTGCCTTTTGATACTCGCGGCTTAAAAGTTTCCGAAATTGCTAAAGAAGATTTATATCTCGTCTGTAATAAACATGATAAACATTCGATAAATGCTCAATCTTTAGATGATCTGGATTTATCTCGTCTCATGCTTTTGGAAGAAGGTCATTGTCTACGTGATCATACGCTCAGTGCCTGCCCAATTGGCGAACGTAAAAATGATAATCGCTTAAAGGCGAGTTCATTACCTACCCTTGTCGAAATGGTGTCTTCCAATTTAGGTTTTACGCTATTACCAGCAATCGCAATCGAAACGCATATGTTAAAAGGCAATGATGCATTGGTGATCAAACCACTTCAGGATGCACCAAGCCGTACACTGGCATTAATCACACGTAAAAGTACTCCACTACAAAGTGAGTTTGATGTGATTTTAGATATTTTAAAGAAAATTACCGCGAACTTGAATTGATTCAAATTTTTCGTATTTATAAGAGAAAACAGGAATAATTTTATTCCTTTTTCCTTATAAATTATTCTGACTTGAACTCAAACTTCTATTTTTCAACAATAAAGTTTCAAATTCCCCATGATTCTTTCATGCTGATTTTGTGGATATTTTCGTTGTTCAACAAGCTTATGAATCGCGAGTTTTCCTTTTTCGCGATAAGCTTTACAATATGTCGCAGAGACTGATAATTCATCCAGTGCTCTCCAATCATAGACACTTGCATCAACAAATAACCGGTCTTCTGGTCGTTCAATATTGACTGCTTGGTCGGCATAATAGCAAGCAAGATCATAACTTTTTAGACTTCGATAATAACGAGCCAATTCATATAAAGGTTCTGCTCTTTGTTGTCGAGCAATCCAACTTTGTAAATATTCTGTATAAACAATATCGTGCGCAAGGCCTAAACGCTCTGCCATTTGGGCGGCACGAAATTGAGCCATCCAGCGTTCTTCTTCCCACCCACCCTTGTTCGAACGTTCTAAATAGAAGTTACGACTTTTATCAAGAATTTTAGCATCCCTATAACTTTGAGCTAAGTAAAAAATATAACGTAAATTATCTGGTTCATCCTTTAAACCTTGTTCAAGTAAAGTGATATCTTTCAAATAAGTATCTGGTGTTTTGGCTCTCGCACCATCATGACGAACAAAAATAGTTAATCCCTCCAAAGTATGCCAATTATGTTTTTGGGGAGAATCTAAATATTCATGTAAAACGCCTTTCCATTGCCATGAAAGTTTAGTCGAAACCAAAGCGTTACGCCGATAACTTAAATTTCCATAATTTACTTTAAAGTAATATGCAGTTTCATTTAAGTCGGGCAGTTTAAAATTTTCGTCTACTAGTAATGTTTCATCAGCATCAATGAATAATAAATAATCTGAACGTTGATTGTCCCATGTCGTGGCGAGTTGTAATGCTTCTGTGCGATTAAAACCAAAATTTTTCCATGACCTTTCAAATAATTGGCCTGGAATATCACTTAAGAAGTTATTAATAATGTCTTGAGTTCCATCAGTCGAGCCAGTATCTACAATAACCCAAGAATCAATCCAAGGTTTTACAGACTGCAAACATCTTAAAATTACATGGGCTTCATTTTTTACAATCATATTTAATCGTATATGTACTTTTTTTTTCGGATTACTCTGTAAATTTGATGAGTTATTTTCACTTCCGTAATTTAATTGCTTCATCGAACTATCCTTAAATTAACTGTTATATTTTAAATTAAACGATCTTCATCTTGTTTTTGCAAAAAAATCGCCTGTTTAAACAGGCGATTTTCTTAGAACTTTAAAGAATGATTTGTCCGTTATTTAATAACTCATCCAGTGTTGTATCGACATTTTTCAAAGTTAGCAACTCAGCAAACTGATAGGTTGAATTTGAATCACCATCCCGGTCTATACTGATGATTGAGTTAACACCATCTGACTCAACTTTAATAAAACTGGACAAGGATGTAGACGAACCATCTCCGTTATAACCAACAAGCAATCCACCTATTTCAATTTTATCGGCATCTACATTTATACCAACTTGACCTAGAGTAAAGTCACTCCATAAATCATGACCATTGCCCGCAGTATCAGAGAGATCATTTAATACTTTAAAGATTAAAGTATCTGAGCCTTTAAGACCTGCAAACACCTCATCGCCCAAACCGCTAATAAATGTATTCGCTCCTGACAAATCTGGCAGTTGTAATTGACCTCCTAATTCATCAACAATTGGTTTAACCACGTCATCTAATAGACCATTAAGTAGTCCACCAAGTCCTTGAACAAGGTTTTCAAGGCTTACATTTTCTGGAAGCTGTTCTGTACTAGCCGTATAAAGTTTCTGAACCAGTTCCGTTAGAATACCAAGTTGACCGCCATCAACAACTGTCAAACCATTAATGGCAGAAAGTAAATCGCCAGTCACTCCATCATTACGAATGATGTTATCAACTAATGTACTTACAGGTTTCAGTGAACCGTCACCAGCAAGGTCCGTTACAATATCAGAAACTACATCCAATAAACCAAGGGTACTTTCACCACCATTTGTAGGAGCCGGATCTACTAAAATGCCATCGCCGTTTACCAAGCCCACAACAGCATTTACTATTGGGTTAAGCAGATTATTCACGAGACCCGAAACCAAAGGAATATCATTGAGTCCCAACACTTTGGTTAATTCAGTTAAAAGTGAATCATTGGTTATCAATGATTTAACTGTATCATCCAGCACACCAATCTGATGTGCAACACCATTTTGAATCGCATCTTCGCCACTTAATAAATTATCGACAGCTGTAGCCAGTCCGTTTACTAATCCTGTAACACTAGGCAATAAATTACCTAGTCCAAGAAGACTTAATGGTCCACTCAAAGCATTAATCAATGGATTTAAAGTAATCGTTAAACCTGTAACGGTTCCACTTAATAATCCATCATTAACAAGATTATCTAAGTCGGTCAAACTAATATTAGTACCCAATGCGCCGTTTAACAGGTCACTCAGTTGTTGAGCTCCTTCTTCAACTGGATTTAAAATCTGCTCAAGTACATTTTGACCAGTTAAACCTGTTAATAAACTCTCTAATTGTTGATTCGCATCATCCAGCACAGCTGTATCTGCTGTACCCAAGAAGCCAATGAGAGTATTTAATCCATTGATTAAAGGACCTAGATTTTCAGTACCCGCACCACCAGCATTTTGTGCAGCAGTTAGACCAGCAACCAACTCAGTCAATGCACCGAGTAAAGGTTGATCTGTTTCAGTCAATGCTTCAACAATGCCCGTTATACCTGAAAGCGTTCCTGTATCAGGATCAACCAGATTATTTACTAAAGTCGATACAGGCTCAATCATGGTGCTATCGGACAAATTCGCGATAACATTTTGTACGACAGTAATTAGACCGTCTGGCCCATTACCATCTGTAAAATCACTGATATTACCTGCAATATCTTTGGCCTGAAGTGTAAACTCTAAATCAGTATATTTACCTTCTGTTAAGCTAACCGCGAAATTACCATTTGCGTCAGTTACACCTGTAGCAATAGCACTGTCGTTCACAAAAACCGTAACTTTAGTGCCAGCAGTTTCACCATCTACATGACCATATAAAGTTGAACCATCAGGACTGAAACTAATAATTTCAGGCTCTTTTGGTGCTGTTTTATCAATGACAATAGCTTCAAGACTGGTGGTAGCTCCAGCATTACCAGCACTATCAATCTGACGAACTTGAACAGCACCATTCGTGTAAGTCCCTTCTGCCAAAGCAAAACTACTACCGCTTGTCACTGTTTTCCATGTGACACCAGCGTCGGTACTGTATTGAAGTTTTGCACCAGCGTCCAAACCCGTCACATTGATTGTACCATCCGAACTAATACGATCAGTTGAAACAACAGTATCATTAGCCAGAGCCGCACTTGTTAAAGCACCTGGATGAGTTTGATCAATCGTCACCGCTTGAAGCGCAGTCGAAATATTAACCTGTGTTTCACCTGTACTTGAAACACGTGCCAAGACTGTACCTTGAGCATATGTATCTGGTGCTAACTCAAAGCTACTGCCTGTACCAGTCGTCCAGGTATTACCCCCGTCTATACTGTACTCCCAAACTTGACCCTCTTTTAAACCTTTAACTAGAACAGTTCCATCAGAGGTGATTCCGTCTGTTTTACTAATACCAGTATCATGTTCAAGTTGTAGCGTTAGTACATTTGGAATAAATTGGTCAATATTCGAGCCTAAATCTCCCACGATTGGTTTTACAACGCTATCCAAGAGGCCATTAAGAATGCCGCCAAGCCCTAATACTAAATCCTCAAGATTTGTTCCATCAGGGAGCTCTGCATTATAAAGTTCTTTAACCAGTTCAGTTAGGACGCCCAAAGCGCCACCATCTTCTGCGGTTAATGCATTCAGTGAAGCCAGGATATCGCCAACTGGTCCGTTATTACTGATCAAGTTATCAAGTAGGTCGCTAATTGGTGCAAGTGTTGTATCCGATCCTGTTAAGTCTCTCACAATGTCCGCAACAATATTGACTAAACCAATAGTACTGTTTCCATCACCATCTTCTGGTGCAGGTGGTAATAGAATGCTACCACCATCATTGATCAATCCAAGAACTTCATCAATAATTGGCTTCAATACATCATTGGTTAATGGCCCTAATAATTCAGTTGCGATTCCTCCTAACCCAAGCTTCCCTAATAACTGTGTAACTAAATCTGTCGTATTATCTAATAAACCATCTACAGTCTTATCAAGCTCACCCGTCACATGACCTAAACCATTTTCTATAACTTCCGTGCCAGTTAATACGTCTTTAAGTGTTTCAAATAAAGCATCGGTAAGTTTTGTTGAATCTAGGCCTAAACCACCTAGTAAACCAGTAAGTAAGTCACCTACACCAGTAAGGATCTGATCTACAAGCGAAGTAAGCTGTGTTTGATCTAGTAGTTCACTCAAATCGACTACTTCAATATTACTGCCCAAAGCACCTTGTAGTAATTCACCTACTGTTTGATCGACACCTTCTACCGTCGTTTCTAAAATTCCATTGACTGTATCTGCAGCATTTTCAGCATTTAATAAATCGTTGACAGCATTCTGGACTTTATCCAAATCTGACTCATTACCACTACCAAGGAATGCAATAATTGAATTTAGAGCATCAATTAATTTACCTAGATTTTCAGGTTCATTTGTACTTGCACCAGTTAAATTATCGACTAATTCAGTCAAAGCACCAGTAATTGGTTTATCTGTACTCGTTAATTCAGCAAGGATATTTGTGACACCTGCTAAAGTTCCAGTACTCGGATTAATCAAGTTATTCAATAAAACTGAAACAGGCTGAATGGCAGTCTCATCAGATAAATTATTAACTAAACTTTGAGCTACTGTAACTAAATCTGTGCCGCCAGTTTCTCCAGTGCCACCAGTTCCACCTGTTTCTCCGGTTCCACCTGTTTCTCCAGTGCCACCAGTTCCACCAGTTTCGCCTGTACCACCGGTTTCTCCAGTTCCGCCAGTTTCTCCGGTTCCACCTGTTTCGCCTGTGCCACCTGTTTCTCCGGTTTCGCCTGTACCGCCAGTTTCGCCTGTGCCACCTGTACCACCGGTTTCTCCGGTTCCACCAGTTTCTCCTGTACCACCGGTTTCTCCAGTTTCTCCGGTTCCACCAGTTCCGCCTGTACCACCGGTTTCTCCAGTTCCGCCAGTTTCTCCGGTTCCACCTGTTTCGCCTGTGCCACCTGTTTCTCCGGTTCCACCTGTTTCGCCTGTACCACCGGTTTCTCCAGTTCCGCCAGTTTCTCCGGTTCCACCTGTTTCGCCTGTGCCACCTGTTTCTCCGGTTCCACCTGTTTCGCCTGTACCGCCAGTTTCGCCTGTGCCACCTGTTTCGCCTGTGCCACCTGTACCACCTGTTTCGCCTGTGCCACCTGTTTCTCCGGTTCCGCCTGTACCACCGGTTTCTCCAGTTTCTCCGGTTCCACCAGTTTCGCCTGTACCGCCAGTTTCGCCTGTGCCACCTGTACCACCTGTTTCGCCTGTGCCACCTGTTTCTCCGGTTCCGCCTGTACCACCGGTTTCTCCAGTTTCTCCGGTTCCACCAGTTTCTCCACCATATATTGGTGCAATTGCTGTAGATGGATCAGAGGTGTTATTGGCTGCATCTGTCGCTGTAACCGTAACCGTTTCGCCATTGGTTTGGGCTGGTTCTATACCAACTGTAAAGTTACCGTTCATATCTGTTTTACCTGTGCCGATCACATTACCTGATGCATCCTTGATGCGAATACTAGAGTTCGGTTCCGCTTTACCACTTACGCTAGTGCCATCCCCAGATACGGCTACTTCTGTTGGCGCTGCTGGAGCTGTCGTATCAGGTGCAATTGCTGTAGATGGATCAGAGGTGTTATTGGCTGCATCTGTCGCTGTAACCGTAACCGTTTCGCCATTGGTTTGGGCTGGTTCTATACCAACTGTAAAGTTACCATTCTCATCTGTCTGACCTGTGCCGATCACATTACCTGATGCATCCTTGATGCGAATACTAGAGTTCGGTTCCGCTTTACCACTTACGCTGGTGCCATCCCCAGATACGGCTACTTCTGTTGGCGCTGCTGGAGCTGTCGTATCAGGTGCGGTTTCTCCGGTTCCACCTGTTTCGCCTGTACCACCTGTTTCGCCTGTACCACCTGTTTCGCCTGTGCCACCTGTTTCGCCTGTACCACCTGTTTCGCCTGTGCCACCTGTTTCGCCTGTACCACCTGTTTCGCCTGTACCACCTGTGCCACCAGTTTCTCCGGTTTCTCCAGTTCCACCTGTTTCTCCGGTTCCACCAGTTTCACCTGTGCCACCTGTTTCTCCAGTTCCGCCTGTAGCACCAGTGCTTCCACCACCAGATGAACCACCGCCACCGCCTCCAGCTGCCGCAGCTATTGCCCCTACAGCAGCAACACCGCCAACCCATGCCCAAGGACTAATGGCAGCTGATTCTTCGCCATACAATAACGGTTCAACTTTCGTCAATGGTTCATAAATAATAGGGTCAATAGCATTGCCTTGAGCGTCAACGAATTGCGCCCACATTAACTTATTTGGTCCATCTTCAAATACAAGACTATTATTAGTTGCGGTTTGAGTACTAAAAAAGTCCTCGATAATGATTTTTTCGCCATTTTTTAATTCTATAACCGCATTAGTTCCATCTCTTAATATGGATTTAACCTCAGTAGATGGTATCTTTACTAATACCACTGAAGCCTCTGTTAGTTTTGCTGTATTTACAGTTGTTGTTAAAACTGCATGGCTTTCTTTTGCAATAGTTTGAATCTCTGTCATATTTCCATCCTCTTGAAACATTTTTTCAAATAGTTTTCACGGCCTTAAAGACTTATACTTATTATGGAATTGTTGATCCACTTCACATTATTATTACCATTAAACACACATATTCTTTAAAAATAAATAATAAAAATATCAGTTTATAATTAAAGTGATAACTACGTCACAAAAAAATATACACTTGTATAATTTAACTATTTGATTAGTAAATAAATAACATTTTAAAAATTTTTAAAATAAATCTAGTAATAAAATATTTTACAAAAACGATTATTAATTTAACCTTCAATTTAATCCAATAAAAAATTAGAAAAACTAAAAAAAAACCCATAATTACCACATGGGATTTAAGCTCAATATTTTAAGATTATTCAAAAATCTTAGACCATATTATTTGTATTGTGCATTTTAAATACATATTATATGCTACAAATAGAAATAATTAAAAAACTTATTATTTAAACTAATAAGTCTATATTCTAAATTTTAATTTTTAAAAATTATTTGGATTTTCAAGGCGTTTTACTTCTTCTATTTTGCCCGGATTATGTACAGAGGCAATGCCATCATCCGCTTTTTTATCAACAATTGCTTCAGGGTTATAAACTGTAATTGTTTCAGTACCATAAGCATCTTCACCTACAATATATTTGAACCCTCTTCGATTCATTTTATTGCATAAACGCTGATACCAGCCTTTAAATCCTTGTGTCGCTTCATTAGGATTGTAATAAAATGCATTCATTACAGCAGGTAAACCTAAGCCACATACAACACCAGAAAGTAAAACACTTATAAAAGTATATCCAATTAAAATACTACTATATTCACGTAATTCTGGAACATTTGCTACCGCCAGTATAAGGGCAAGTGAAATTCCACCTCTTACGCCACCCCACGATAATATCGTCAGACTACCGTTATAGCTTTTACTTCTAAAAGATGGGAAAAAAGCAAATGATAAGAAGTTCGCTGCAAAACGTGAAATGTGTAGAATAATAAAGGCAACTATTCCACCTAAAATCATACTTGCATTTAAATCCAATATAAATAATTCCAACCCAATTAATGTGAAAAGGAAAGAATTTATAATACCTTCAACTGTATGCCAAAAGTGGTTTACTTCGCGTATTTCTTTATTCTCTAGTATTTCTTTCCATTTATTTCCAACAATTAATCCCCCAATTACACAAGCAATCGGTGCAGATGCATGGGCAAATAATGCGACGAGATAAGAACCACATGCCAATAAAGCAGTGATTAAAATGAGAGACTCCATTTCATGTTTTCCACGTAATAAACGTAGAATTCCGACACCAAATGCCCAACCAATAAGTGCTGCAACGACGATTTCATAAATAAAATCTTCAAAGGTATGTAAGAGTGAGAAATGTTCCCCCTGTAATACATTGAGTAAAGTCATAAATACTGCGATACACATGGCATCATTAAATAAGGATTCACCTTCAAGTTTTACAATGAGGTGATGCGGTGCACGCACCGAACTCAGGACTCCTTTAACGCCAATCGGATCGGTTGCTCCTAATGCTGCGCCTAATAGAAGTAACACCAGTATCGGGACTGGATTACCTACCAGAAATTGAAAGCCGTATAACAATCCCGCAAATAAAATCGCGCATAACACCAAGGCAATCGTGGCTAAAATCCCAATAGGTTTCCAATAATTTTTTAAATCAGAAATTTTAAACTTGAGTGCAGACGAGGTCAGAATAAAACAAATCACACCATTAATTAAGAAATCGTAAAAGTCGATACCACGTACTGCTTCTTCAATATTGTGGATATTTACAGTCACAAATTGATTACCTTGCAGTAGATTTGCTCCCCATTGCAAGATAAACACCAATACTGCGGAAACAATTGGCACTCCAATAGCTTGTGGAAAATCCAGAATGCGTTTATTGAACATGGTGGTGACAATTGACAATGCAAACACAACCGTCAGTGCCTGCAACAAAAAATAATTACCCATATAAGTCCTTCGCTTATTAGAGCAATAACCGAAACCGTTTCAATTATTTCTAATAAAAATGCAAATCAAAAAATCATTTCAAAGTAACGATAATTTTAACGAAAAGTTCAGTGTGTTCTGTGAAATAATTAACTTTTTTAACATAAAACTTTTTGACCCGATCTGCCATTGTCTATAACCAATACAGCTAGTCGAAAACTATCTATTCACTTTTCAATTTCTGATGAGCTTTTGCTAGATGACCATGCATCAAACCGTTAAGAAAATCTTTCGTTTCAGTGTTGCACTTTGTATTTTTGTCATTACAGCAGCTTTAGTCATGACCTGTCTTGTAAAAACACAGGAGATACTGCATGCCGATCGTGATTATCAAGATCGAAAAGTGCTTGATTATCAGACTGATCATGATCGGCAATATATTTTAGTTTCAAATAACCAAAAACCAGATCAAGCTGCGCTGGTTGTGTTAAAAGATCATGGTTATGTCGCAAAAGTCGCTTGTGTTCATTATCAAAAAACCATTTGTATAGATGATTACAATTTATTCAGTACGCGCTATATTCAGCAAGTTAGCCTTCAGGCGATTGGAAGTCATCTGTATTTTAGAACTATTCAATGGAATGATATTAAAACCAGTCAACTCACTTCATTATCGTGGTCAGAACAAGATATTCAGCAGTTTTATCAAAACGATATCACCAATTTAAAGTACATTTTAGGTGCTCTGATTTTGTTTTCAATGATTGGCATTTATGTCTGCTATCGACTGATTCGCAATTTTAAACAGTTTTTGGAACGCTAGGTGGAGGGCTAAACGCCCTCTATTTTAAATGTTTGAGTTAAATGTGTCACACTGGTTCACGTCACCTGATTTTAACCCCACTTGAAACCAGTGCATACGTTGCTGACTCGTACCATGCGTAAAGCTGTCTGGTACAACCTGACCTGTGGCTCGTTTCTGCAAATAATCATCACCAATTTTTTGTGCTGCATCCATCGCTTCTTCAATATCACCCTGTTCTAAAAACTTTGTTCTTTGCTCATTATGATTTGCCCAAATCCCGGCAAAACAATCAGCTTGTAATTCGACACGGACAGATAATTGATTCGCCTGTGCACGATTAACACCAGCTTGAGCCTGTTGAACCTGTGAAGAAATCCCCAACAGATTTTGCACATGATGTCCAACTTCGTGTGCAATCACATAAGCTTGGGCAAAATCACCCGCCTGATCCTGACGAGATAATTCAGTCTGATTTTGCTCACCAGAGATACCCATTTGTTGACGCATATCTTTGAAGAAGGCTGTATCTATATACACTTTCTGATCGGCTGGGCAATAAAATGGTCCCATAGAGGATTCTGCGGTACCACATCCTGAAGGAACCGCGCCAGAGAACATGACCAGTTTAGGTGTCTTATAGCTTCCACCTAATTGTTGAAAAATCGGTGACCAGGTGTCTTCGGTATCAGCCAGTACTGTCCCGACAAATTCAGATGCCTCTTGCTGCTCTGCGGTGAGTTGTTGAGGGGCTTGATCGTTTACTTGCTGCTGTTGAGTGACACTTTTAGTGGCCTGATATGCCATTTGTGGATCAACGCCAAAGAACTTCCAAGCAACGAATGCCACGATTAAACCTAAAATGCTAATACCACCCGCTTTGGCAGCTCCGCCTCCACGACGATCTTCTACATTGGTACTCACTCGACGACCTTTCCAGCGCATGGTTCACCTCTTTTATGATTATTGTGTTATGAAGTTGCTTTTTTAGGCCAAAACTTTTGTATTAAGCTTACAGCGAATAACACAATGATGCCAGCAACAATACCGACTCCCAAATTAATTAATGTTGGCGTAAGTGCCCCAATAATATTTCCTACATTGGGAATCAGCTCCAAATGGTCAGTTGCATCTTCTGTAAAATGATGCAGTAAAGGAATAGTATGTGAAATAATGCCTCCTCCAACCAAGAACATCGCAATCGTACCGACGATGGTCAGAGTTTTCATTAATTTCGGAGCAAATGCCAATAAACCACGCCCAATACTTTGTTTAAAGCGAGATGCCTGTTGAGTCAAATAAAGTCCTAAATCATCAATTTTAACAATCATGGCAACAAAACCATACACCCCGACGGTCATCACGATTGCAATTATACTCAGGACTGTGACTTTGGTCATGAATGCTGCTGTAGCAACAGTTCCTAGTGAAATCACTACAATTTCTGCGGATAAAATAAAATCAGTGCGCACTGCACCTTTGATTTTTTCTTTTTCAAATGTTGCTAAATCTGTTTCATCTTTAACTAATTTTGCAGCAGCCTCTTCAGGTGTGGTTGCTTTTTTATGCTGTAAAGAATGCAAAACTTTTTCTACACCTTCATAACATAAAAACAAACCACCAATCATCAGTAATGGATTGATTAGCCACGGTGCAAGCACACTAATGAGTAATGCCAAGGGAACTAAAATCAGTTTATTGACGAATGAGCCTTTAGCAACACTCCAGACCACAGGTAACTCACGGTCTGAACGTACACCACTGACCTGTTGGGCATTGAGGGCCAAATCATCACCCAGTACGCCTGCTGTCTTTTTAGCTGCCATTTTGCTCATGACAGCGACATCATCCAGCACAGTGGCAATATCATCTAATAATAAAAGTAAGCTGCTCGCCATTTAATTTTCCTTAGGTTTTTTAGGCTTCTTTTTTATTGTGACTGACATTAAAAAATTTTATGCCGTACAATGTCGCCTATTCAATCGTTTAATGATATGTAGATTCGTACTACTTTGGAATAGAGAATGAGTAATCTTGATCATCGTCCAATTATTTTGACTGGCGACCGTCCTACGGGACAGCTTCACTTAGGCCATTTTGTAGGTTCATTGCGCTCACGCGTAGGTTTGCAGGACAGCCATCATCAACATCTCTTATTGGCAGATGCTCAAGCATTAACAGACAATGCAGATAATCCAGATAAAGTACGCCGTAATATTCTTGAGGTTGCGCTGGACTATTTGGCTGTAGGAATTGACCCAGCGAAAACCACCATTTGTGTTCAGTCTTGTTTGCCTGCACTGAATGAACTGACCATGCTTTATTTGAACTTTGTAACAGTGGCACGTTTGGAACGCAATCCAACCATTAAATCAGAAATTCAAATGCGTGGTTTTGAACGCGATATCCCTGCTGGTTTTTTATGTTATCCAGTTGCACAAGCTGCTGACATTACTGCATTTAAGGCAACCGTTGTTCCCGTTGGTGAAGATCAGATTCCGATGATTGAACAGACCAATGAAATTGTGCGTCGTATCAATCGTCAAATCGGTCAGGATTTATTGCCAGAGTGTAAAGCTCTACTTTCAAATATGGCACGTTTACCAGGCTTTGATGGTAAAGCCAAAATGTCCAAATCACTTGGCAATACCATTGTGCTCAATGCTACGGATAAAGATATCAAAAAAGCAGTTAATGCAATGTATACCGATCCAAATCATTTGCGCATTGAAGATCCAGGTCAGGTTGAAGGCAATATCGTATTTACTTATTTAGATGCTTTTGATCCAAATTCTGAAGAAGTTGAAGAATTAAAAGCACATTATCGCCGTGGTGGTTTAGGTGATGGTACGGTTAAAAAACGTCTTGAAGGTGTTTTAAAAGACTTAATCAGCCCAATTCGTGAACGTCGCGAAGAGTTAGCGAAAGATCCTGATTATATTATGGATGTCTTGCGTGATGGTACTGAAAAATGTCGAATAATCACTCAGCATACTCTGGATGAGGTAAAAGATGGCTTAGGATTATTTAGATTCTAAGTTTTGATTAAATAGATTTGCTTAATGTATTTAAAGGTTCTTTATTTAAAGAACCTTTATTTTTTAAATAGTTAATATGTATCAGCAATGATTTAAATAATTATAAGATCATAAAATAATCGTGTTATTAACGTGATTTAACACTACTTAACGTGAATACCAATGAATCTGTTCAATGATAAAACTATGATGAGTCATGAAAGTTATGAATTTCCCCAATTTCATGACATTTCTCCTTAACCGAACTGTGTATACAGATTCGTTGTTCTGCGTAATGATCACCCCAATCATTGCGCTTTTTTTTGCTTGAATTTTTTATCCAAATTAAGCATGGTAAACGCGGTGAATACTCGTTTTCGAGGACTTTTTTAATTTACTTTTAAAGCAATAAATCTTAAATACCATCATTTTTAGGTACTTACAATAGACTTTTGCTATTTTAAATGATATTTTTTCTCAATTACTTCACCAATATCAAGTAATAAAAATAATTGAGTTGTTATCACTAAATAAGATCAAGAGCAATTTTTTATGTTATGGGAATTATTTACTCATCCTGTAAATTACATATTTAGCATTAGTCTGATTTTATGTCTATTTATTGGAATTCTTGAACTATTTTTATTAATTATAGGTAGTTCTTCTCAACTACTGGATCAGTTTCTTCCAGATCAATTGAATGATTATCAAACTGAAGTCGATTTAGATGCCAATCATGGCATACTTTGGCAATTCTTAGATTGGTTATATCTTGGGAAAATTCCATTATTGGTTTGGTTAATTATTTTCTTAACTATCTATGGATTAACTGGACTGATTTTACAGGGAATTTTCTATCATTTTACTGAACAATATTTTTCAGCCTGGCTAATAGCTGCTGCAGTGCTTTTCTTATCAATGCCTTTGGTACGTTGGTTCTCAGCCATTATTAGCAGAATTCTTCCCAAAGATGAAACTACAGCTATTTATATTGAAGATTTAATTGGACAACAGGCAGAAATTATTCTAGGAATCGCCAAAGTTAGTTCACCCGCTCAAGCCAAAGTCAAAGACCAATTTGGACAAACACATTATGTACTGGTTGAACCAGAAGACGATGAGGTTTTTCAGCAGG
This sequence comes from Acinetobacter ihumii, assembly GCF_900625095.1. GTDB lineage: Bacteria > Pseudomonadota > Gammaproteobacteria > Pseudomonadales > Moraxellaceae > Acinetobacter > Acinetobacter ihumii. The sequence continues at coordinate 300,057 of NZ_LR130760.1, forward strand.
GACAAATTGTTATTTTAACCCGTAAAACAACGCTTGGTTTTCAGGCCATTTCGCAACATACCAATACTTAAGAGACAAAAAATGTTCAGTTCTGCTTTTTTTGAGATTGCCATTATTGCTGGCATTATTCTTATTGCCCTTGTCATCGTGGGCATTATTATCGCACGATTATATAGACGTTCAAGCAAAGAAGTTTCTTTTGTGCGAACAGGTTTTGGGGGTGAAAAAGTCATTTTAAACGGAGGTGCAATTGTACTTCCTGTTTTACATGAAATTATTCCTGTCAATATGAATACCTTGCGACTAGAGGTTAAACGCGCTGCCGATCAAGCTCTAATTACCCGTGATCGTATGCGTGTCGATGTGATGGCTGAGTTTTATGTTCGAGTTAAACCTACGGCGGAATCGATCGCTACTGCTGCTCAAACATTGGGTAAAAAAACCATGTCGCCTCAGGAACTTAAAGATTTGGTAGAGGGTAAATTTGTAGATTCCTTACGTGCTGTTGCCGCTGAAATGGCAATGGAAGAATTACATGAAAAACGTGTTGATTTTGTGCAAAAAGTTCAACAAGTTGTCTCTGAAGATTTATTTAAAAATGGTTTAGAACTTGAAACAGTATCTTTAACTGGACTTGACCAGACCAGCTTTAAATTTTTCAATCCACAAAATGCGTTTGATGCCGAAGGTTTTACCAAACTGACTGAAACCATCGAAGACCGTCGTAAAAAGCGTAATGATATTGAACAGGATGCAGATTTGGCGATCAAAGCCAAAAACCTTGAAACTGAACAAGCGCGCCTACAAATTTTACGCGAAGAAGAATATGCAAAATTGCAACAAGAACGTGAAATTTCGATTCGTCGAGCCGAACAGCTTGCAGAAATTGCTTCTCAAGAAGCAGCAAAAAAACGCGAAGCTGAAGAAGCACGTATTGCAGCAGAACGTGAAGTAGAAATTAAACGGATTGCTTCTGCACGTGATGTCGAAAATGAAAATATTTTAAAAGCTCAACTCATTCAAAAAGCTCAGGTTGAACAAAAGAAAACCATTGAGCTAGCTGAACAAGATCGTGCCATTGCGATTGCGGAAAAATCCCGTGCTGAATCTGAAGCCAAAGCATTGGCAGATCAAGCACGTGCTGCCGCTGTAAAAGCGGAGGAAGAAGTCTTAACCGTACGTGAAACCCAACGTGCTGAACGTGAAAAAGCAGTCGAGTTAGTGGCCGCAAAACAGGCGGCTGAAAAAGATGCAATTGCGATTACCGTTGCAGCAGAAGCATCCAAACAAGCCGCTGTAGATGATGCAGAAGCCGTTCGTATTGCAGCCGAGGCCGAAGCAGAAAAATTACGCCTAAAAGCCAAAGGGGAATCTGATGCCAAAATGCTGCTTGCTCAAGCGCAAGAAAAACAATATCAGGTCGATGCCGAAGGTACTCGCGCAGTCAATGAAGCATCCAATGTTTTATCAACCGAACAAGTCGAGATGCAAATTCGCCTAGCCTTAATGAAATATTTGCCTGAAATTATTCGTGAAAGTGTTAAGCCAATGGAAAATATTGATGACATCAAGATTTTACAAGTGAACGGTTTGAATAGTTTTGCAGCTAACGCAAGTGCAAGCGAAGGACAAGAAAATGCGCAAGCCTCTTTATCGGATCAAGTGGTTAATAGTGCGCTGCGATATCGCTCTCAAGCCCCTCTTATTGATAGCTTGATGAATGAATTAGGCTTACAAGGTGGCGATATTAATGGATTAACGCAGGGTTTAAAGTCCCCACCTCATAAATAGCTGTGAAATTTATCAATACCAACAAAAAATGCGATTTCAAGAATCGCATTTTTATCATAATTTATTGGTTTTACTGAAAATAATAGCTATAAGTTGTGAATTAATATCTACTATTGCTATTTTTGGACAGTGAGTTTGATATCGTTCATCACTTAAGTGTATCGTACATCAGCATGAATCCATCAATTTGATCAGTTGCTAGTTGACTGAATCATAAGAAAGCAACTGGTTGATGAATATTAAAGTTCATGTCTGGTCACGTCATATTTGATCAGGTTACCATGATCATCAAAATATAAAGTTAAATTTTTATTATGCTGCAACAGCATAATATCATTAGAACTAAGCTTAAAACTTTGCGCAATCTCGTTAATTGTAACAGGTGCTGATAGTTCTCTTCGCTCGATTTTATAAAAGCGAATCCAATTATAAGATGCCCAGACTAAAAGCATTAAAATGAAAATACCTATACATATAGCCAATGTATATAAACTATATCGCCCATTATTTCCCCATGACAAAAACAATTGCTGATATACATTACGCCCTTCAGTCCACCATAAAAAAAGAGTGATAAGCGGCATAATTAACCACATCCATATTGTCCAACCTAAGATTTGCAAGGAAAAACCAGCCAATTTATTTTTGACGTATTCAGGTTGATCAATATATTGCGGAATATCTAATCTAGGATTAGGAGAACTATTGGTTTCGAGTTGCTTATTTTTCATATTCTTTATCCGCTATAAAACCACGATCGGGACTAACCCATCGAGCACGTTTTTGTCGTTTTACAAGTGTTTTAGGTAAAGCAACCACTGTCGCTAACATCGCCAATACCCAGAAAAAAAGTGGATACCAGATGACCCAGAAATAATTACGAAAATGTCTTTGATCATATTGGCGATCAATTAATAAGCTTACTAAGAACTGGATTAAGCAAGTTAAACCTAAAATCACACCATACCACTGTGGCCATAACGATTGGACAGCCCACTCGCCCGGTAAACTAAAAAAAAGACCATAAATATATAGAACAAAAATCGAAAACATTGCATAAGCCCAAAACACGCTAATTAAGGCTTCAAAAGCAATTGGCCACATACGACGAAGTCGCCATTTAAACATTTTGGGGATATACGCAAAAATGACCTCTATACCGCCTTGTGCCCAACGCAAGCGTTGTTTCCATAGCCCTTTAAAGGTTTCAGGCATATAGATATAACACAGTGCCTGAGGAACATAATGTAAATCCCAGTGATCAAACTGCAAACGCCATGACACATCAATATCTTCAGTAATCATGTCATCACGCCAATAACCAATGCGATTCAACGCAACTTTACGAAAACCAGCAATGGCTCCTGATACAGTAAATAAACGCCCATAAGTCCGTTGCGCACGTTTAATAAGTCCAATGATTGAAGAAAACTCCCCTACCTGAATTTTTCCGAGTACGCTTGAACGATTAATAATCCTTGGGTTACCGGTTACTGCACCAACTCTTGGAAAGTTAGTCAAATGATGCATCATCCACAATACAGTATAAGGATGTAACAAAGCATCTCCATCAATACATACTAGAAATTCGTACTGACTAACCATTACACCAGATCTCAGGGCATAAGCTTTACCTTGATTTTCAGCCAAGTGCACTATCCTTAATTGAGTATGCTTTTTTTCGAGTTCATTTAAAATTTGACCAGTGCGATCAGAACTTCCATCATTAACCGCAATGACCTCAAATGTGGGATATTGACTTTGTAATGCATATCGAATGGTTTGGCGAACCTGCTTTTCTTCATTAAAACAAGGAATAATAATACTGCATCCTTCTTGACTAGGCTCAGGATGGTCAGGCTGTTTATATTCACGTTTAAAATAAAACCATAAACCACCGGCTATCCATGTCCAAGCCATGAAGAGTGGATATAAAAAAGCAAAACCGAAAACAATATCACTGATATGGAGCTGATTAAGTTCAAACATTATTTTTGCTCCATCTGAGAATGAATCATATACGGATTTTTATAATTCAGAGCGGAATCATTAAGGCTTAACTCACGATATAAATTTTCATGGATGGCCTGCCCCTGATCTAAATGATAATTCGACACACCGATTTTTTGTATACCCAGTGTTTTAAGCTGCTGATACGCATGTTTGTATATTTTCCAGTCCTGTGGCTGTTTTGCTGAAAGATCAAAACTCACGATTAATTGTTGCTTTTGCACAGAGCTAAGTTGTTGACTGGATTTTTCAAATGCCTTAAAGCTATTAGGATTTTTTAAGGGATCGATTTCAATATTAATTAAGTCGCTATACATCAAGCCTTGTTCAAGTAAAGGTTTTAAGCCATCAAATTGGGCAGTTTTAGGTTTTACTTTTAATATCGTTCGTAGATTGGTACTGATATTGACGAGATTATTGGCTTTATTTTTGATCTGTTCTTTAATTTTAAAGACCTGATGAATATTTTGTTGACATTGCTGACTCCATTGTTGATTTTGCAATGCGCAGTCCAAATGATGTTGTGCATCTAAAGTCAAGCCTTCCAGCGAACTATTATTTTTAAATAGATCTTCTGTCAAACCGACCAAAGCATTCTGCTGTTCGAGTTGTAGATCAAGCGGTAATTCAATATAAATTTGCTGTGCAATTCTAGTTCTAGACTGCCAGATAATACGATTCAGAATATCTTGATAATGTGGTAAAACCTTAGTCGGGAAATATGCAGTATCTGCTTTTCCATCACCATTTTGATCTTTCACCACCTTAAGACTAATGACATTAGTCTTCAAACTACCTACCTGATCTAGCATTTGTCCAAGCTTGTCATCAGTCAATGATGGTTTGTTATTCAATAATTCAGCAGGATCAATGGATAGAACACTTTTTCTATTTTTAGAAGGTTGTTTAATATCATTCAAAAACTTAAGCATTTGAGCATGTAATTCCTCAGGAACAGGATTTCCCATCACGATGGCACGTTGATAGGTCTTTATTGAACTATCATGTGCTGAAACATCTCCCAAACTAAAAGAAAAAGGTAAACCTGCCTGCGTTGCAAGCAGCTCAGTTTCTTTGGTGACAGCACCATAAGGCCAGAAGATAGCTTTGGTCTGAATACCTAGTTCATGATCTAAAACTGCTTTTGATTTTTTTAAGTCATTCAATACACGCTTGTGATAACTCTGATCATCTTCATAATCCGCTTGTACAGGAAAATATTGACGAGTAATGGCCGCAGGTTGCATATTTTTTTGTGGATTCGCCAATACGCCCTTGTGCAGATTATCCGAATGGGAAACAAACTCAGCTAAACCCGAATGCTGCATCTCACGCATTTGAGACCAATTCATCAAATTACCCTGACCATAAGCCTCATAGGCATCGGCAGAGTTACCATTAATCCAGCTTGTGACAATGGCAAATACAGCAGGAATCTGGTATTGCTTAAGTAGTGGATAAACACGGTTATAACTGCTGAGTGCGCCATCATCAAAGCTTAGTAACAATGCTTTATTCGGTAATGGTTTTTTGTTGTAACGTGCCTGCCAAACGTCTTCAAGCCGAATGACATTCCAGTCGGATTGTTTTAACCAAGAAAGAAATTGAGCTAAATTTTTACTACTAATGGCATAAGCATCTCGATCCCCGTTTATAGCAACATCATCTCTTACATCATGAAAAGTAAGGCTTACAAATTGTCCATGGGTATTTAAATTAGCATCTTCAGTTCTATCTTGCGCATTAACTATTGTAATAGGAGCTAGAAAGACACTGATTATGATCATCAATTTTAATTTATTTAACATTAGAATCGTCCTTCAAAACCAAATTGAGCATAAGTTCTATGTTCATCTTTTTCATCATAAGGATGATTAGACCAACCAATGCCATAGTTCATCGACCAAGTTCGAGAAAGCTGCCAGTCATGTCGATATAAAACATTAAATAAAGACTTAGTTGTATAATCTGCCTGAGAGAACGCACCTGTCCCCACTTCAAAATGCTGACTAAAATGGCGCTCATAATTCCTCCAAGTCATCCAATCATGGCTCAAAATGACTTCTGCACTATTGCTGTAACGAGGATTAAAATAATTCGTCTGTATATTTGAATTTTTATCGTATTCGTTTCTTAGGGTGATACGAGTAATATGGTGTGGAGCCTGATAAATTTGCTGAGTGAAATAACCCACAATCTCATGACGACTATTACCATCATCAATATCTGTCAACTGGTACGCCATACCTGCTTTTCTGGATTCATTGGCTTGCCATAATAATTGTAGTTTATAGGCTTTTCCGTCATCCCCCTGTTTAAGTGCCTGTAGTGGGATGTTTGCCTGACTGTCAAATCCTAGTGCATATTGCCAATGATCATTCAACCATTGTGACCAATTCAATTGAATACCTAGAGCATTAGAATGAGAACGCTGGCTTAGCTGTAGACTTGCCCAGCGTCTGTTATTCGCCCATTCCAGCCCCACCTCATAGCGCTCATCAGTTAAATCTTCTCCTTTAAACTCTGCTTTGCGTTGTATGAGATCAATGTAGGCACGATAATCATCGGCAAACCAAGGTGTATTCAGACGAGTATAGTGTTCTCTCTCAGATGAACCAGACAAACTCTGTAAGACTTCAGGTTGATCAGCACGACTTTTAGAGAACATAGTTTGATGCTGAATTGAAGCATGATTACGATCTTCCAGTTCCTTTTTGCTAAGACGTACACCTGTATCTTCTGTCAAAATCGACTGAAGAAACTTATTCTGCTCACGCCATACTTGAGTACGGTTTAATACCTGATTATTTTGCATTTGATTGATCAAAGTACTGGTCGAAACAGGTTCAAGACCATTCAATTGAGATAAATTTGATGCTGAAGTGAGTGGTTTTTCACGCCATCGCTGTATAGTCGCTAAATTATTTTGATATCCAATATTGTTTGGTGCTTTAGCAATTAAATTCTCAAAATATTGTTCTGCTTTAGCATGTTCATTGCGATAAGCATAATTTAAACCAACCAATGCCAAATACTCGGCACGATCTTCATGTGTAGTTTTATCGACACCTTTGGCTGCACTATAACGAAATGTAGGCAATAGATGATCCATATCCTGTATTAGCTTATTGGCTTCATCAAATTTTTCCTGCTCAATCAAGGCATAATATAAACCTGCATAAACACTATAATCAGGATAATTCTTTTCTTTTAATAGACTTTTATATAAATACTCTGCCTGTGCAGGCTGTCTAATTTTTAGAAATGAATCGGCAGCAGCCTGACGAACATAAGGTGGCATCTGTTCAAAAGATTGATCCAGTTTGTTAAGTGTTTGAATAGCATCTTTATGTCGATCTCGAAAATTGAGTGCATAAATATAGTCATAGTAAAATAAACGTCGTAACGTAGGTTCTTGGGGTAAATCTGTTTCAAATTCTTGCATTTGAGCAAGTACCTGATCCAGTATTTGATAGGACTCTGTCACCTCCCCCTGATAGTTTTTAACTTTATAGTATTGAATTGCGTTTTTAATTTTTTGTGAAAATTCCCGAGTTTTAACAATATAACGAATATCAGGGATTGTTTGCTCAAGACCTTGCTGCTGAATATATTTCTCGGCTGTTCGAAAATCACTGTTCATCATCAGCGCATAAATATATTGTTCCTGTACATTGGAACTAGGCTTTATAGCACTTGAATGAATCGATAAATTGGCAGCATTTAGTGCCTCAACGGGCATATCTAATAAACGATAAGCATATGAAAGCTGAGCCAATTGTTCTAAACTGAGTGCATTAATATCAATAACTTTTAAAGTATTTACAGCCTGCACTCGTTTTTTAGATTCTGCCTGAATTACTCCCAATAACAATTGCATATCTGTTGACGGATTAAGCTTTTGAAATTGATTGGCATATTGTTCTGCAAGTGCAAGCTGCTTTAAATCACGCAAAGCTTTGACGAGAACTAACTGACCATATTGAGGATAAGATTGTTGATTAAGATTTTTAAGTAAACTTAATTGTTCTAAACCAAAACGTCGATTCTGATACAAAACAATAATTTCATCTGCAAGAAGCTTCTGATCAGCAGGATTATGTTTTCTCAACTCATCAAGTTTAGCAATGCCCGTTTCGACCTTACCCTGTTTAATTTCTGCAATCACGGCTTCTCTTTGCTGATCTTTTGGACTGACAGCATGGGTCACTAGAGATACTGAACACAAACCCATCATTGAAATAGAACAGATATTCATTCTTTTTGTAATCGGCAACATACTCCCACCCTTCTAAATTAGTTATGCAAGGATAATAGATGTGAAATAAATCACAATTTTTTATTGTTACATTAATTTAATCACAAATTAAGGTTGATTTCAAAGTATATGACTTTTGTCTGTTTTATATTTAAGTTTTATTATTTTGAAATGCAGGTCGAATAGTAAAAAAGACCCCACTACTTTACAGGAGTGAGGTCATTATAGAATAAGGATTTAGTGAATAGATTAAACTAAACCTTTCTCTTTCAATACTTGTAGCATGGTTGAACCAAGCTCTGCTGGGCTGCGCGTATACGCCATTCCAGCTTTTTCAAATGCTGCAAATTTCTCTTCCGCAGTCCCTTTACCGCCAGAAATAATCGCACCTGCGTGACCCATACGTTTACCTTTAGGTGCTGTTACACCTGCAATGTAACCTACAACAGGCTTAGTCACATTCGACTGGATATATTCAGCAGCTTCTTCTTCTGCTGTACCACCAATCTCACCGATCATGATGATAGCATCTGTGTCTGGATCATCTTGGAACAGTTTAAGTGCATCGATTTGGTTCATACCCGGAATTGGGTCACCACCAATACCGATACAAGTAGACTGACCTAAGCCAAGCTTCGTGGTTTGAGCAACAGCTTCATAAGTCAATGTACCTGAACGCGAAATAATTCCGATACGACCTGGTTGGTGGATATGGCCTGGCATAATCCCGATTTTACATTCACCTGGTGTAATCACACCTGGACAGTTTGGACCCACTAAACGTGTTCCATTACCATTAGTTTCAAGGTAGCGTTTAGCTTTCAGCATATCGATGGTTGGAACACCTTCGGTGATCACAACAATTAAACCTACGCCAGAATCTACGGCTTCAACAATTGAATCCAAAACGAAAGGTGCGGGTACATAAATGACAGAAGCATCTGCACCTGTTTCACGTACTGCGTCTTTCATGGTATTGAACACAGGTAAATCAAGATGAGTCGTGCCACCTTTACCCGGCGTTACACCACCCACTACTTTTGTACCGTACTCAAGTGCTTGTGCTGAGTGAAAAGTACCATTTTTACCCGTAAAGCCTTGTACCAATACTTTAGTGTCTTTATTAATTAATACGCTCATGATTGATACTCCCTTAACCTTTTACCGCAGCAACGATTTTTTCTGCCGCATCAGATAAACCATTAGCAGAAGTTAATTTCAAACCTGATTCATCAAGGATTTTTGCACCCAGTTCAGCATTGTTACCTTCTAAACGAACAACGACTGGAACTGTGACATTCACCTCTTGAACCGCTGCAATAATTGCTTCAGCAATCATGTCACAACGAACAATACCACCGAAGATGTTGATTAAAACACCTTGTACAGAAGTATCTGCCAAAATCAATTTAAATGCTTCAATCACGCGTTCTTTGGTTGCACCGCCGCCTACGTCAAGGAAGTTTGCAGGTTGACCACCATATAATTTGATGATGTCCATAGTCGCCATTGCAAGACCAGCACCATTGACCATACAGCCGATGTTGCCTTCTAGCGCAACATAGTTCAGTTCAAATTCTGATGCCTTGAGTTCACGCTCATTTTCTTGTGATTTATCACGAGATGCTGCGATTTCAGGCAAACGGTACAATGCGTTTGAGTCAATCCCAATTTTGGCATCAACCGCCAAAATCTCACCATTTTCACGTACTGAAAGTGGGTTAATTTCAAATAATGCAAAATCATTGTCTACAAATGCCTGATAAGCACCTGTCATTAGTTTGACAAACTGACTGACTTGTTTGTCTTTCAAACCTAAACCAAATGCAACTTCACGCGCTTGGAAAGGTTGTAGTCCTACAAGAGGATCAACTGTTGTTTTAATAATTTTTTCTGGAGTTTCTTCAGCAACTTTCTCAATTTCGATACCACCTTCAGTTGAAGACATGAAAGTGACACGACGAGTCGAACGGTCAACAACCGCACCTAAATACAACTCACGTTCTACAGGATAAACATCTTCACAAACCAAAACACTGTTGACTGGCTGACCATTTGCATCGGTTTGATAAGTGACAAGATTTTTGCCAATTAATTCATTTGCAACTTCAGCAGCTTCTTCTTTTGATTTAACGACTTTTACACCGCCTGCTTTACCACGACCACCAGCATGCACTTGCGCCTTAATTACGGCAAATTTACCGCCTAGCTGTTCAAATGCAGCGACTGCTTCCGCAGCGTTCGTTGCAAGAATCCCTTCTTGGACTGGTACTCCGTATTTTTTCAACAACGCTTTGGCTTGATACTCATGTAAGTTCATTTAGTTACCTATTTTACTTCTGCCCTTAGTAATAACTCATCAACAATTAAACATCCTTCACAGTAATATTGACGAGTTATGTTATTTTTCTCTTGTTTCACCGCACTAAAAGCGATGAATAAAGAGAAAGAGCGGGTTAACCGCTCTTTTTTTAAAAATTACTTACGTTTACGTTGAATCGCATGAATGGCACGACCATCGACAGCAAGTGCTGCTTCATGTACCACTTCTGAATACGTTGGATGACCAAAAGTCATCAACTGTAAATCTTCAACTGAAGATACAAACTCAAGTGCAATCATCCCTTGATGAACAATGTCAGAAGCATTTGGACCAATCACATGCATGCCTAATAAGCGATCAGTTTTCGCATCAGCAACAAATTTAACAAAACCTGCTGACTCGCCTGCTGCTAAAGCACGACCATTGACTGCAAATGGGAATTGACCTGTTTTAACTTCATGACCTTTTTCTTTCGCGGCTTCTTCAGTTAAACCTACCCATGCTGCTTCAGGATGTGTATAGATCACACTAATAATGGTGTCATAGTTGACTTGTGCTGCATGCCCGTGAATACGTTCCACAGCCATTACGCCTTCTTCCATTGCTTTATGTGCAAGCATTGGACCGCGAACCAAATCACCAATCGCATAAACACCTTCTACAGAGGTCAAGCATTGGTCATTCACTTCAACAAAACCACGATCTGTCAATTTAATGCCAGAATCTTCTGCCAATAAACCTTCTGCATACGGCTTACGACCAACACATACGATTAACTTGTCAAAAGCTTGTTCTTTGTCTTCGCCAGCCTGATTATATTTAACCGTCACTTCGCGACCGTTCACTTCAGTACCAGAAACTTTGGCACCGATACGAATCTCTAAGCCTTGTTTAGTCAGAATTTTTTGAAATTCTTTAGACAATGCTTTGTCAGCCATTGGCAAGAAGCTATCAAGCGCCTCAAATACAACGACTTCAGAACCTAAACGACGCCATACTGAACCAAGCTCAAGACCGATAACACCTGCGCCAATCACGCCTAAACGCTTAGGAACTTCGGCAAATTCAAGCGCGCCCGTTGAGTCAACAATTAAATCTTCATCGACAGGAGCCACTGGAATATTCACAGGCACCGAACCAGATGCAAGGATCACATACTTTGGTTCTAAAACTTGAGCTTCACCTTCAAACGGAGTGAATTCTACTTTTTTACCCGCAAGTAATTTACCAGAACCTTGTAGCCACTCGATGCCATTACCTTTAAGTAATTGCGCTACACCACCAGTTAATTGGTCAACGACTTTGTCTTTACGCGCAAGCATTTTTGCGATGTCGATATTTACTTCACCAGTCGTAATACCGTGATCATCTAAATGATGAAGAGTATCTTCGTAGTGATGTGAAGAATCTAGCAATGCTTTAGACGGGATACAACCCACGTTTAGACAGGTACCGCCTAAAGAAGGCTTGCCTTTGTGAATACGTTTTTCAATACAAGCAACTTTAAAACCAAGTTGCGCAGCACGAATCGCTGCTTCATAGCCACCCGGGCCACCACCGATTACAACAAGATCAAACTGTTGAGACATTGTTATCTCCAAGTCTCAGATAGAGGATCGCTCTATCTGAGTTTTATGATTCGCAAGAAATTAAAGGTCAAGAATAAGTTTTGCTGGTTCTTCCAACAATTCTTTGATGGTCACCAAGAAACCAACTGCTTCTTTACCATCGATTAAGCGGTGGTCATAAGACAATGCAAGATACATCATTGGCAAAATTTCAACTTGACCATTGACTGCCATTGGACGCTCTTGGATTTTATGCATACCCAAAATTGCAGTTTGTGGCGGATTGATAATTGGCGTAGAAAGTAACGAACCGAATGTACCACCATTAGTAATGGTAAAAGTACCACCCGTCATTTCTTCAATTGAAAGCTTACCGTCACGTGCTTTAGCAGCATATGCACCGATACCGTTTTCAACTTCAGCATAGTTCATACGATCCGTATCACGCAGTACAGGAACCACCAGACCACGATCAGAAGACACAGCAACACCAACATCATAGTAACCATGATAAACAATATCATCGCCATCAATTGATGCATTTACCGCAGGATAACGCTTAAGTGCTTCAGTAGCAGCTTTTACGAAGAAAGACATAAAGCCAAGGCGTGCACCATGACGTTTTTCAAATGCATCTTTATATTGCTTACGCATTTCCATGATCGGCTTCATGTTCACTTCGTTAAACGTCGTTAACATGGCTGTTTCTTGGGTTGCTGCAAGTAAACGTTCAGCAACACGCTTACGCAGACGAGTCATTGGAACACGTTTCTCAATACGCTCACCAACTGCAACACTTAACGGTTGAACAGCAGGTTTGCTTTGATGATTGCTGACATCTTCCTTAGTGATACGACCACCACGACCTGTACCTTGTACATCCGCAGGGTTTACACCTGATTCTGTTAATGCTTTACGTACTGCTGGAGCTTGATCTGCAACAGGTTGAGAACGCTCAACGACAGGTGCAGCACCTGCTTCAGTTTTCGCAGCAGCTTGTTCTACTTTCTCTTCGCTTTGAACAGCTTGAGTTGGAGATGCACCAGATACAGCACCTTCTTGAAACTGAGCGATCACTTCATCAGAAAGAACGGTGTCGCCTTCATCTTTAACAATTGCTGTAATTTGACCATCAGCAGGTGCAACAACTTCCAAAACAACTTTGTCAGTTTCAATATCACAGATGACCTCATCACGTGATACCGCTTCCCCTACTTTTTTATGCCATGTCGCAATTGTCCCGTCCGCAACTGACTCTGGGAATACCGGTGCTTTGATTTCGGTTGCCATTATTTAGTCTCTCCTGATTGGTCAGCTTGAAGTGCAAGTGCATCATTAATGAGCTGAGCCTGTTGTTTTGCATGCAAATAAGCAGAACCACATGCCGGTGCAGCAGATGCTTCACGGCCTGCGTAGCTAATACGAATTTGTTTACCAGATTTCAATACGTCGTCATATAAACGCGGTGCAAGGAATAACCATGCCCCTTGGTTTTTCGGCTCTTCCTGACACCAAACAAGTTCTTTCACATTTGGATATCCAGCAATCACTTCAGCCAAACGTGCTTCTGGGTAAGGATACAACTGTTCAACACGAACAATTGCAATGTTGTTCAATTCAAGTTCACGACGTTTTTCGATCAAATCGTAATAAACCTTACCGCCACAGATCACTAAACGAGTGACATCTGATTGATTGATTTGATCTACTTCATCAATGACGGTCTGGAAAGTACCAGTTGCCAGCTCATCTAAAGTTGATGTTGCCAGCTTATGACGTAGTAACGATTTTGGTGACATCACAATCATCGGTTTACGAATTGGACGAACCGCTTGACGACGTAATGCATGGAAAATTTGCGCTGGTGTAGTTGGCGTCAATACCTGCATATTTTCTTCAGCACACAACTGTAAGAAACGTTCTAAACGTGCAGATGAGTGCTCTGGACCCTGACCTTCATAGCCATGTGGAAGTAACATGGTTAAACCACAGACACGTTCCCACTTGGTTTCACCAGAAGCGATAAACTGATCAATCACGACTTGCGCACAGTTGGCAAAGTCACCGAATTGCGCTTCCCAAATGATCAAACCATGAGGAATTGTAGTGGCATAACCATATTCAAATGCAAGCACCGCTTCTTCAGAAAGAAGAGAGTCATAAATTGCAAAACGTGATTGATTTTCTTTGACGTTACATAACGGGATATAGGTTGAACCATCGGCCTGATTATGTAGTTTGGCATGACGATGCGAGAATGTACCACGACCAACGTCTTCACCAGTAATACGAACCAAGTAACCTTCGTCAATGAGAGTCGCATAAGCTAAAGTTTCTGCCGCACCCCAGTTCAGTGGCATTTCGCCTGTCTGCATTTTTAAACGATCGTCAATTACTTTAGATACTTGACGCTGCATAACAAAGCCTTCAGGCAATTTACGCATGCCTTCGCCTAACTCTTTCAAGCGATTAAGGTCGTATGTCGTATCCCAAACATCCGTATAGTCATGACCCAGATAAGGCTTCCAGTCCACAAACATTTTCGTGTTAGGTTCAAGCACCAAGGCATTGGCCACATGATTACCAGCTTCCAAGTCAGAACGATAACCTTCAACCATGTTGTCTGCATCAGAACGGTCAAGAATTTTTTCCTGAACCAATTGATCAGCATATAAAGTACGGGTGGTTGGTTTTTTGCTGATGACCTGATACATCAATGGCTGCGTAGCAGAAGGTTCATCTGCTTCGTTGTGACCACGACGACGGTAACAGAATAAATCAATCACAACATCTTTGCGGAAAGTATGACGGAAGTCATGTGCCAATTGTGCAATGAAGGCAACTGCTTCAGGATCATCACCATTGACATGAAAAATTGGAGACTGCACCATTTTTGCGACGTCAGTACAGTATTCAGTAGAGCGCGCATCACGTGGATCAGATGTGGTAAAACCCACTTGGTTGTTAATGATGATATGAACTGTACCACCTACCGTGTAACCACGGGTTTGTGACATCTGGAATGTTTCCTGATTGACACCCTGACCTGCAAATGCAGCATCACCGTGCACAATGATTGGTAAAACATCGTCGCCACCAATATCTTTGCGGCGTACTTGACGCGCACGAACTGAGCCTTCGACCACAGGTCCAACAATTTCAAGATGCGATGGGTTAAATGCCAAAGCCAGATGTACTTCACCGCCCGGTGTCATCACATTCGATGAAAAACCTTGGTGATATTTCACATCACCTGAACCTTTTTTATGAAGTGCTTTACCTTCAAACTCACCAAAAAGTTCCGCTGGGTTTTTACCCAAAATATTCACAAGTAAATTCAGACGTCCACGGTGTGGCATACCAATGACAACTTCTTTACAACCCACAGAACCTGCACGTTGAATAATTTCGTTCATCATTGGAATGAAAGACTCACCGCCTTCAAGACCAAAACGCTTCGCACCTACATATTTATTGCCCAGATATTTTTCCAGACCTTCAGCAGCCGTTAAACGTTCTAAAAAGCCCTTTTTCTGATCTTTGTTAAAATTGAAGTGACCACGCGCACCTTCAAGGCGTTGTTGAATCCAGCGCTTTTCCTTGGTATCAACAATGTGCATATATTCTGCACCAATTGAACCACAATAAGCAGATTCCATGGCTTCAACCATTTCACCCAGAGTCGCTTCAGTTTTACCAATGGCCAGATTACCTGTATTAAATACAGTATCCAGATCTGATTTCGTCAAACCATGTGCAGCAAGATCAAGGTCAGGTACGTCTTCGCGTTTTGCAAGACCAAGTGGATCGAGTTTAGCTTTTTGATGACCGCGGTTACGATACGCAGCAATCAGTTGTAATACACCAATTTGACGACGTTCATGCTCAGTACTCACGCTACTTTGAACAACAGGTTGAACACGACTAGAATTACGACCAAGCAAAAGGAACTGTTCACGCACTGAACCGTGTGGTTGGTCGCCTTTAGGGAATTTATCGAAATATTGGCGCCAATCCTCGTCGACTGAGGTTGGGGAGGATAGGTACTGTTCGTAGAGCTCTTCAATATACGCTGCACTATCAGCGGAAAGTTCAGTGTCAAGACGCAATGCGTCAGCAACTTCTTGCATTTGTGGACCCATTTCCTATTGCAAAAACATAACGGGTTGCCTTTTAAGCGCACCCATGATTGATAACACCAAAATTGTAAAATGGCGCTATACACCCAATTGGTTCTCAGACCAACAGGGACGTTATTACCACACCAGATTTAACCCAATGTAGTGAATGAATCATAACGCCCTCTTTGGCATCATCACTCAAGTTATACTCGGCAACACCGAGCAATTTTTGCAAATCATCTTGGAAAAACTAACCCATGATTTAGCTTTTCGAAAATGACTTTTTACATAAAAATTAAGCACAATACCAAGATCGTGCCTGCAAGAGCACTGTTAATATTATGCTCTTTTTTCATATAAAGATTTGTGTCAAATCGTATCATGTTCTCAACAATCAATTGATTTTTTTGACGCATACCATCTATAAATTGGCGAAATACACCGATCCATTTCTCTACTAATATATGGTGCCTTATGTTCAAAATTACAATACTTTAGACCAAAGTCTTGGGTATTTTTTTCAAATCAATTTGAGCTGTTAATATTTTGATCACGCATGCAGCAATTAAATAAAACATCGAACTGAAAAAATAACGCCACTCATCATTTTCAGTTTAGAAATAGCTAAGGGATTTACAGTAATCAATTTATCTTTCTATAAAATGACATGTTGTAAGCATTAAAAAAGTAGAGGCATAAAATCTATATGCTGGCTCTTTCAATCATTAACCGCGTAATCATGAAAAATACAAATAACCGCATCGATCCATATAAGAAAAGCGCACATGAAACATGTGCGCTTTTTTAAATCAATGCAGGATTAGCCTGCTTGATCAAGCAACATATTACGGATGTGACCAATTGCCTTGGTTGGGTTTAACCCTTTAGGACAAACGGATACACAGTTCATAATACCTTTACAACGGAACAAACTAAACGGATCATCAAGGCGAGCCAAACGATCCTGAGTTGCTGTATCACGCGAATCGATAATGAAACGGTACGCATTCAACAATGCAGATGGTCCCAAGAATTTATCTGGGTTCCACCAGAACGATGGGCATGATGTTGAACAACATGCACACAGAATACATTCATACAAACCATCCAAGTGTTCACGCTCTTCAGGAGACTGTAAACGCTCTTTTGGTGGTGCAGGCTGATTGTTGATCAAAAATGGCTGAATTTTGTCATATTGATCATAGAATTGGTTCATATCTACAACCAAATCTTTAATCACTGGCAAACCCGGTAATGGACGAATCACGATTTTTTCAGGTAAATCGTTTAAATTCCATAAACAAGCCAAACCATTTTTACCGTTAATGTTCACACCATCAGAACCACAGATCCCTTCACGGCATGAACGACGGAAAGTCAGAGTTTCATCCTGCACTTTCAGCGCAAGTAACGCATCAAGCAACATACGATGCTTGTCGGTTAGCTCTAGCTTATAAGTTTGCATGTACGGTGCTTTATCCTTATCAGGATCATAGCGGTAGATTTCGAATGTACGAGTACCTCTACTCATCTTTTATTCTCCTGATTAGAATGTACGTGGTGCAGGTGGAATCGCGTCAACAGTCAGTGGGCTATAACGCACTGGCTTGTACTCAAGACGGTTATCTGCCGAATACCAAAGTGTATGTTTCATCCACTCATCATCACGACGACCATATGGGTAGTTTGGATGATCAGGTGGTAACTCATAATCGACAACCGTATGCGCACCACGACACTCTTTACGAGCAGCCGCAGAAATCAAGGTTGCTTTCGCCACTTCATACAAGTTTTCAACTTCTAAAGCTTCAACACGTGCAGTGTTAAATACTTTAGATTTGTCTTTCAAATGAATATTGCGAACACGTGGTTCAATCGCAAGAATTTGTTTTACACCTTCATCAAGCAATTCCTGAGTACGGAATACTGCTGCGTGGTTTTGAACAATTTCACGGATCTCATCCGCAACTTCTTGTGCATTTTCACCCGAAGTTGAATCATCTAAATGACGAATACGTTTAAGCGTGTTTTCCAAAACATCTGTTGGAAGTGGCGCGTAATCATCACCATGATGTTTAGTGACATAATCAATAATATGTTCGCCCGCTGCTTTACCAAAGACGACAAGGTCAAGCAATGAGTTGGTACCTAGACGGTTAGCACCATGTACCGATACACAAGAACACTCACCAATTGCATAGAAGCCTTTGACAGGTTTTACAAAGTCTTCGCAGTTGGTTTCAAAGGTATATTCTTTAGTGTCGTTGTTATAGTGAGCTTCCAAATGCAGATTTTCAGTTGGAACTGGAACTACAACCTGACCATGAATATTGGTCGGAATACCACCCATTTGATAGTGAATGGTTGGTACAACAGGAATCGGCTCTTTGGTGATATCCACGTTTGCGAATTTTTTACCAATCTCAAATACAGATGGTAAACGCTTCATGATGGTATCCACACCCAAGTGCGTCATATCGAGTAAGATATAATCCGCTTTAGGGCCACAACCACGACCTTCTTTAATTTCCTGGTCCATAGAACGTGAAACGAAGTCACGTGGAGCCAAGTCTTTCAAAGTCGGCGCATAACGTTCCATGAATGGTTCGCCGTCTTTGTTACGAAGAATCGCACCTTCACCACGACAGCCTTCGGTTAACAATACACCCGCACCAGCTACGCCTGTCGGGTGGAATTGCCAGAATTCCATATCTTGCAATGGAATACCTGCACGCGCCGCCATACCCAAGCCATCACCAGTATTGATGTAAGCATTGGTTGAAGCACGATAAACACGACCTGCACCGCCAGTCGCAAACAAGGTTGCTTTGGCTTGGAATACTGCAACGTTACCCGTTTCCTGATCGTAAGCAGTCACACCAAGTACATCGCCTTCTTCATTGCGAATCAGATCAAGAGCGATCCATTCGACAAAGAATTGAGTACCCATTTTGACGTTGCTTTGATATAGCGTATGTAACAGCGCATGACCCGTACGGTCAGCAGCAGCACAAGCACGTGGAACTGGTTTATCACCATAGTTCGCAGAGTGACCACCAAATGGTCGTTGGTAAATTGTACCATCGGCATTACGGTCAAAAGGCATACCCAAGTGTTCAAGCTCATAAACAACTTTTGGTGCTTCACGCGTCATAAACTCAATCGCGTCTTGGTCACCTAACCAGTCAGAACCTTTTACTGTGTCATAAAAGTGGAAATGCCAGTTATCTTCTTGCATATTACCTAACGATGCACCAATACCACCTTGAGCAGCAACAGTATGCGAACGTGTCGGAAATACTTTGGTCAGTACAGCAACTTTCAAACCTGCTTGAGCAAGTTGATAAGCAGCACGCATACCTGAACCACCACCACCTACGATGACAGCATCGAAAGTGAGGTTTTGGATATTTGAATAATCTTCTTTAGGGGTTATCGCGCCCATGATCTCTTCCTATCAATTTGCCCAGAAAATCTGGATTGCCCAGATTACAAATACAAACACTGCAATAATGACAGCCGATGTAAGTACTAGACGTAAACCTGAAGCTGAAGGACCCATTTGACGAGTAGTTACATAGTCAGTAAATACTTGCCACATCCCAATCCACGCATGTGCAGCCAATGATAAAATTGACAGCAAAGATAAAATCTTCATTGGCAACGTCATCATAAAGCCCGACCACTGTTCATAGTTAAAGCCACTATGAAGCAGAATCCAGCCCAAAATCACCACGGTATAAACCGCCAACACGACTGCACTCACACGCTGGATAAACCAATCGCGAGAACCTGAACCTGTTAAACCTGTAGCACTTTTCATTAGAACATAATCCATACGAATGCTGCGAGAATACCAATCACAGACAAGATCAATGAAATTGTAGCTGCAGTGCGACCACTTTGTAGTTCTTCAGCAAAACCAAGGTCAGCAAGTAAATGTTTAATCCCATTAATAAAATGGAAGATTAAACCCGCTACAAATACCCATACGATGAAACGTACGAAAAAGTTTCCGAAAATGACATTTTTAACGTATTCAAATCCTTCTGGTGAAGATAAAGATTTATCTAGGATCCATAAAAGAACAGGAATTAATAAGAATACGATCACACCAGAAAGACGGTGTAAGATTGATGCAATAGCCACGGGTGAGCGTAAATTTACCGCTAACACCTGACCCATGGACAAATTGACAGGTCTGTTGCTTTTCACAGCGGGCATCCTGTAGGTAAAAACTCCAGCCGGAGTTTGTTTGAATTAATTCGAAGGAAAGCTGGCATTGTTAGGCAAGCAAATGCCCAAACTTAATAAACGACACCGAATTATAAAACGTCAAATATCAAAATACAAACAGTCACATTTGGCTTTTTTCTAAAAAAATCATGAAATAAGAATCATTCACAAGTGTGGATCTATATTTATCGTTGTGATAGCAATATAGAGTACCGCTATCCTCTTCATTTTTATGATTTAACTTTTGAATGTAATATTTTTATGATTCAAATGCATGGTTTTTTATCTAAGACTAAAAGATGAAAATAAAAATTTCAGCAAAATCTCATCATTTGATTTTTTGTAAATTTTTAACACTTTGAGCAAATATTAATCCATCTGATTACAGATAATTAGAAATATAAATGCAGCATCAACCCCAAGTTTAGCTACAAACTGAGAAGAAAGAGCAACTTATTCACGCTATGATTCGCCTATGTGCTGGCTTGGCAAACAATATCTGAGTAAAAAATCAACACAAAATACGAGATTTTGGCTTGATAACGATAATGGATTGAGCAAAAAGCAAAACTCAACAAGCTATTTTTTAATCAATCAGATCACCTTTTTTAGCTCATTTCATTTTTTACGTTTTTAAATACAAGGTCAAAAAAGCGTATTGCTCCACTCGCTAAGTTCTCGGATTTCATTCATTTTAGGAAAATTATGTCATTTTGTTTTAGGTTGAAATTGTGCTAGCACATAATAAATTTGCTTACAATTTACTCCTCAGGCCTCATTTTTTTCTGCACGACATCATAAATTTGACTTATTATAGCCCGTCGAGACTGTGATTTTATTCAGTTTTTTCTGAGTTAGCCACATGGAATATCTCCCTATGGATCAAATGTTTTTCATCCATAAGTATGATTGACAAAATCACAACAGCCTCTAATCTTATAGCAATTTTGATCCGTCTGATTCGCGCTTGATAAGATTAATTTCGAGTCAGATTAACATTCACCAGGACAGGAGATCTATTGAATGTCTGAAGCAACTGGCAAAAAAGCCGTATTACAGCTTGATGGCAAAGAAATTGAATTACCAATTTACAGCGGCACATTAGGCCCAGATGTAATTGACGTTAAAGATGTATTGGCCTCAGGTCACTTTACTTTTGATCCTGGTTTTATGGCAACCGCTTCTTGCGAATCTAAAATCACATTCATTGATGGTAACAAAGGTATTTTGTTACATCGCGGTTATCCTATCGATCAACTTGCAACGCAAACTGATTATTTAGAAACTTGCTATCTGTTATTAAATGGCGAGCTTCCAAGCCCAGAGCAAAAAGAAGAGTTTGACAAAAAAGTTCGTGCTCACACCATGGTTCACGACCAAGTTAGCCGCTTCTACAATGGTTTCCGTCGTGATGCACATCCAATGGCGATCATGGTCGGTGTTGTCGGTGCTTTATCTGCGTTCTATCACAACCAGTTAGATATTGAAGATGTAAACCATCGCGAAATTACAGCTGTTCGCTTAATTGCAAAAATTCCAACGCTTGCAGCGTGGAGCTATAAGTACACAGTTGGTCAACCATTCATGTACCCACGTAATGATTTAAATTACGCTGAGAACTTCCTTTACATGATGTTTGCGACACCTGCTGATAAAGACTATCAAGTGAATCCTGTACTTGCTAAAGCAATGGATCGCATCTTTACTTTACATGCTGACCACGAACAAAATGCATCAACGTCTACAGTACGTTTAGCAGGTTCAACGGGTGCAAACCCTTATGCGTGTATCTCTGCGGGTATTTCTGCACTTTGGGGCCCTGCGCATGGCGGTGCTAACGAAGCTGTACTGAAAATGCTTGATGAAATTGGTAGCGTTGAAAACGTTGCTGAATTCATGGAAAAAGTAAAACGTAAAGAAGTTAAACTGATGGGCTTCGGTCACCGAGTTTATAAAAACTTCGATCCACGCGCGAAAGTCATGAAACAAACTTGTGACGAAGTGCTTGCAGCATTGGGTATTAACGATCCGCAACTTGCACTTGCTATGGAACTTGAGCGTATTGCGCTGTCTGATCCGTACTTTATCGAGCGTAACTTGTATCCGAACGTTGACTTCTATTCAGGTATCATTCTTAAAGCGATTGGTATCCCAACTACCATGTTTACAGTAATCTTTGCTCTTGCACGTACTGTTGGCTGGATCAGCCACTGGTTAGAAATGCACAGTGCTCCTTACAAAATTGGTCGTCCTCGTCAGCTTTATACGGGTGAGACTCAACGCGACATCAAGCGTTAATTTTCACATAAGAAAGTTAAGCTTAAAAAAGACCGCTTTTCGCGGTCTTTTCTATTTAATATGGATGCTTTTTTATTTGAAAACTTAGAAAAGTCTAAACATTTCCTTTTTCAGTAGACTCTTAGGTATTGCGATACATGCTACAAGAAGGTTGGGTACTTTCCTGCAAACGGTTGCTTTTACGCTGCTCTGCTGCTTCAAAACGACATAATTTTAAATCATTATCTAATTTTAAAGCAGGCACCCGTTGTGGCTTACCATTTTCGTCTACTGCCACCATGGTAAAATAGCAGCTATTGGTATGACGAATACTTCTTTTACGAATATCCTGTGCTTCGACACGAATCCCAATTTCCATAGAGGTTCGACCTACATGATTCACACATGCCATAAATGTGACTAATTCACCCACATAAATCGGCTCTTTAAATGTCACTTTATCGACTGACAGAGTCACCACGTAGCTTCCCGAATAGCGGCTGGCACAGGCATAGGCGACTTGATCAAGCAGTTTGAGAATTGTTCCACCATGAACATTTCCTGAAAAATTTGCCATATCAGGAGTCATAAGGACTGACATTGCAAGTTCAGATTGTTCATCCGTTGCTTGAGTGATTTGATCTAATGGAGACATCTTTATCTGGCTCTATGAAACAATAGCATAAGCTATTTATTATGATCCTTTTCTCACAAGAAAAAAATGTTTAGATCGGCAAATGTAGAAATTCTTTAAAATAAGTTAAAAGTTAAGCGTAATTTTGAATCAATCCTCGCTATTTTTAGTAGGAAACTCAAACAGCACCACCATAACCGTACTTAAACCATTAAAAGAAGAAATTTCAAATATTTTAAGATCAACATTTCTGGATCATTGATAAGAATAATGATCCAGACGTATACCCTGGTGAAGTTAAGAAGCGAGCACTGGAAAATCACCAACTACGCCGACAATACCTGTAATGATCATATCGACTGCAATAGTTCCAATCAGCAATGCAGATAATCGCCCGACGATATCGACATAACGGTCAATATATTTGGCATGTTTATAACGTAAATGATCATGCGCAAATTTCATCAAGATGAGTAAGCTACAAGTAACCGTCAAGGTTAAGGCTATAATGATGGCTGCACCACCGATCGGTAAACCTACCCCTGTGACTACAGCCGCACTAATGGTTCCGGGTCCAATCATAAATGGCATGGCGATGGTTCCCGCCAAATGTTCAGGCGCACCGCGCATCTCTCCTATCGTGTCAGCACCTTGAAATACATAACGATAACCGATGACCAAAAAGATCAGTCCACCAAAAATCTGAAACGCCTCAAAACGTACATTCAAATATTTACTAAAGATCGTTTCCCCACCCCAAGCAAATAGCACAAACACCACAAAGGCAATGATACAGCCCTGAATCAGAGCTTTATTAAAAACTCTAGCTTCTGAATTACGAATCATGCCAATCATGTAAATGCTCATCAGAAATGGATTGAGCAAAGAGAAGAATAAGGCAAATGAATGAATATAGGGGGTTAGCATTCTATTTCACTCCTATGCTTTTGGATCTGGAAACAGTGGACGATTACCCGGACTAATCCGATTGATATGCAAGAAGGTCATATGTCGCTCATAACGATCCAGAATGTCATTAATCACCTGCTCTTTGGTATAACCGACCAGATCATTGCCTTGCGAACCCTCATATAAATAAGTTTCCAGACGATAATAAAACTGTTTACCGCGCTTGCCACGTTCACTAAAGTTTGGTGCGATGTAACGCACAGGCCAGATCTGGTAAATAAAGTTCTGTTCTTCTTCCAAGTGAATCGTGATATCCAGATGATATAACTCTTGATCTTCCTCTAAGGGAACTTCGACGACATCGACTTGTACCGCGCGTTTTTGCAATTCATCGGCTACAGCTTGTACCGCTGGACGACAAATTTCATTCAACATGCGTTTGGTTTCAAATGTTCCGGGATGATGCATGACGCGAGATAAACGTTTCTTCCAGTTTAAAATATCAACATTACCGACGACGGGTGCAGCATTTAAACTGGTACTGGCTTGGCGATAATCTTCTAGTCTTAATGATTTATAGAGTCCAGCCATCACGAGAAACATCACAAAACTAAACGGCAGTCCCATAATAATCGTGGCGTTTTGCAGTGCGGTAATACCATTGGTCATCAACATGGCCAAAGTCAAAAGCCCAATCGCCACAGCCCAAAACACACTGAGCCAGCGCGGCGCATCATGGTCTATATTGGTAAATTGAGTAGTAAAGTTACCCAATACCAATGCACCTGAATCTGCTGAGGTCACATAAAATAATAATCCAGTAATGGTCGCCACACCTGCGATGAATGGAAACCACGGATACTGTGCCAATAAGTCATAAAAACCATGCGCAGGATTGACCAAAACGGTTTCAGCAAGTGCAATATTGCCATCGAAGATGACATTGTGTAAGGCACTATTTCCGAAAATAGACAGCCAAGTTAAGGTAAATAACAAAGGAATAATGAGTGTTCCAGACACAAACTCACGGATAGTCCGACCACGTGAAATACGTGCCAAAAATAACCCAACAAATGGCGACCAAGCGACCCACCAAGCCCAGAAAAATAGCGTCCAGCTATTCATCCATTCTTTAGGCTGATTAAATGCAAAACTCTCTAATGCCAAACTTGGAAAACGACTTAAATAGTCACCAACATTTTGCACCAAAGCATTCAGTAAAAATTCAGTATTGCCCAAAAATAGAATAAACAACATGAGCCCGACAGAGACGTAAATATTGATTTCTGAAAGTATTCTTAACCCTTTATTGACACCTGATGTGACTGAAATAATAGTAATAATCACCGCGACTAAAATCAGTGCCGTTTGAATCCATAAATTTTCAGGTAAATCGAATAAGACGTGTAGTCCATAGTTCAGTTGTACGACACCAATACCGCAGGTGGTTGCAATACCAAAAATTGTTCCAATGACTGCTGCGGTGTCTACACTATGACCAATAGGCCCATTAATTTTTTTACCGAAAATTGGATATAAAGCAGAGCGAATAGTCAGTGGTAAGTTATAGCGATAACTAAAATAACCCAATGCCATCCCAATTAAGGCATACATGCACCAACCGGTTAAACCATAATGAAACAAGGTCCAAACCATACCTTGACGTGCAGCTTCATAAGTCTGCCCTTCACCCACAGGTGGATGCATATAATGCGATAAAGGTTCTGCGACAGAGAAAAACATTAAATCAATGCCGATTCCTGCTGAAAACAGCATCGCTGACCAGCTCAACAGGCTGAACTCAGGTTTGGAGTGTTTTGGGCCAAGCTTGATATTGCCATAACGGGAGCAGGCAATAAAAATCACAAACACCATATATAAGGTTGCGGCGAGCAAGTAGTACCAGCTAAAGGTTGAACTAACCCAACCCAAAACTGCATTTAATGCATGATTGGCAAAGTCATTAAATAAAATCGTGGTGAGTGAAAATATTAAAATAATAAGCGCAGAAACGTAAAAGACCACACGATTTAAACGATCTTTTGGATGAGTCGTTTGATCATCAACTGCTCTTGGATTATCTGTTGCCATACAATCCTCAAGAAAAATTTAAAATAAATAAAATGGCGAGCATCGCTATTTATATCAGTCGCTGTTGGTATGGAGAGGCTGGACTTGAGTCAACGAAATTCAGGCAACCTTAAAAAAAGACTTCACTTGTTCCAATTTAACTCACAACTGACCTAGCCCTTCAAATTACAAACAACATGAAGTATTCGGCACATCATTGGTGATCTGTCTACATAAATCTAGATCATCTGTGTATATAAAATGAAAAGCTGTTTACTTTTCAAAGTTATATCACCTTGTGAAAGATAAAGCCGTCAATATCCGAATTACCCTAGCCAACACATATCTCATACATGCTGCAACGGTTAAGTCATGTTACTATACCTTATTATTGATTGAACGTTCAATCAATAATAAGGTATAGTAACTAGATCATTTCAACTGCCTCAGGTAGTGAATTTGATAAATCCTTTATTTTCCAGGGCTATACATGAACAAACGCCAAGTTAAACCCGAACATATTCGTCGACAAGAAATTATCAATGCGACTTACAAAGTGATTGCAGAAGTCGGTTTGTCGAATACCACTATTGCCCAAATTGCAAAAAAAGCACAGCTTTCTGTGGGTATTGTGAGTCATTATTTTGGCGATAAACAGGGTTTAATTCACGCATGTATGTTGGACATGCTGAATGTATTACAGCGAAAAACTGCTGAATACAAAGCACAAGTTCCAGATCCAAAGCCAGAACATATGATTAAAGCCATTATTGATTCAAACTTTGACATTAGTCAGGTCAATCAAAGCGCAATGCGTATTTGGCTCGACTTTTGGTCAGCCAGTATGCACATGCCAGAGTTGGGACGGCTGCAAAGAATCAATGACCAACGGCTTTATTCTAATTTGAAATTTCACTTTTTGGCATTGATACCCAAGCAGCAGGCTAGCATTGCAGCACGTGGTTTAGCGGCATTAATTGATGGTTTATGGCTGCGTGGCAGTTTAACCAGTGGAGCTGAATTTGACAGTGAACTGGCACGAAGTATTGCCTATAACTATGTCGAGATGCAGTTGCAACTGGCTCAAAACGCCGAATGCGGATGAACCAAAGACAAGAGGAAACAGCGCATGAGTAATATTGAACATTATGGTTTGTATATTGATGGACAATATGTCAATGCAAGCAGTGGTAAAACATTTGACAGCATAAATCCTGCGACAGGTGAAGTGATTGCCACCATTCAACAAGCCTCCCAAGCAGACATCGAAGCTGCGGTAAAAAGTGCTGTTGAAGGTCAAAAAATTTGGGCAGCAAAAACTGCGGTAGAACGCTCACGAATTTTACGTCGTGCGGTCGATCTATTACGTGAACGTAATGATGAACTGGCACGACTTGAAACGCTGGACACAGGTAAAGCCTATAGCGAAACCTCTACAGTAGATGTTGTTACAGGTGCGGATGTACTTGAATACTATGCTGGACTGGCAACCGCAATTCAGGGTGAACAAGTCCCGTTACGCGACAGCAGTTTTTTTTATACTCGCCGTGAACCCTTAGGCGTAGTTGCAGGTATTGGTGCTTGGAACTATCCCATCCAGATTGCGCTGTGGAAATCTGCGCCTGCCCTTGCGGCTGGTAATGCCATGATTTTTAAACCCAGTGAAGTGACGCCACTGACTGCACTTAAACTTGCTGAAATTTATACTGAGGCTGGACTTCCTGCTGGTGTATTTAATGTGGTGCAAGGTGTTGGCCGTGAAATTGGGCAATGGCTGACCGAACATCCTGTGATTGAAAAGATTTCATTTACAGGGGGGGTAGAAACGGGCAAAAAAGTCATGGCCAGTGCCGCAGGTTCAACCCTTAAAGAAGTCACTATGGAGCTTGGGGGTAAATCACCCCTGATTATCTGTGAAGATGCCAATCTTGACCGTGCCGCAGATATTGCGGTGATGGCGAATTTCTTTAGCTCTGGTCAAGTCTGTACCAATGGCACCCGGGTATTTATTCCCCAGTCCCTAAAGTCTGATTTTGAAAAGGCGGTGGTAGAACGTGTCCAACGGATTCGAATGGGTGATCCCCTTCATCCTGAAACCAACTTTGGCCCCTTGGTCAGCTTTCCACATATGGAAAAAGTGTTGTCTTATATCGAATCGGGCAAGCAACAAGGTGCAACACTTCTGATCGGCGGTGAACGTGCAACGGCGGCGGCGTTGGCTCAGGGTGCCTATGTACAACCGACTATTTTCACAAATTGCCGTGATGACATGAAGATTGTACAAGAGGAAATCTTTGGTCCAGTCATGAGTATTTTAAGTTACGACAGCATTGAAGAGGCTATTCAGCGTGCCAATAACACTAACTTTGGTCTGGCAGCTGGCGTAGTGACACAAGATATTTCTCAGGCACATCGTATTATCCATCAGTTAGAAGCTGGTATTTGCTGGATCAATACGTGGGGAGAATCTCCTGCTGAAATGCCTGTGGGTGGCTATAAGCAATCGGGCGTTGGACGTGAAAATGGAATATCTACACTGAATCATTATACCCGCACTAAATCTGTTCAAGTTGAACTGGGTGATTATCAGAGCGTGTTTTAACTTAGTTTTTTATTCTTTTTATTTTCCTCAAAATCATAAGTCATGACCGCTTAAGCGGCATGACACCAACAATATTAAGGAATAGTGATGACGACTCAATCTTACGATTATATTATTATTGGTGCTGGTTCAGCAGGCAATGTGTTAGCAGCACGATTAACTGAAGACGCCGATGTTTCCGTGTTGCTTTTAGAGGCGGGTGGACCCGATTATCGTCTGGGTTTTTGCACTCAGATGCCTGCTGCACTCGCCTATCCATTACAAGGTCGTCGCTATAACTGGGCCTATCTAACCGATCCTGAACCGCACATGAATAATCGACGCATGGAATGTGGTCGTGGCAAAGGTTTAGGCGGCTCGTCTTTAATTAACGGCATGTGTTATATCCGTGGTAATGCCATGGATCTGGAAGGCTGGGCAAAGCTCAAAGGATTAGAAAACTGGAGCTATGCTGACTGTTTACCTTATTACAAAAAAGCAGAAACCCGCGAT
This sequence comes from Acinetobacter ihumii, assembly GCF_900625095.1. Lineage (GTDB taxonomy): Bacteria > Pseudomonadota > Gammaproteobacteria > Pseudomonadales > Moraxellaceae > Acinetobacter > Acinetobacter ihumii. Next base: position 329,348 of record NZ_LR130760.1, read on the forward strand.
ATTGGTGGTAGTGATTATCATGGCGGGGATGGCTCTGTCAGTGTTGCTACACCCAAAAATGACAATAACGTGTTATTTCATGCCATGGTTGAAGCTGGTGTACAGGCAGGTTATCCGCGCACTGATGACCTAAATGGCTATCAACAAGAAGGTTTCGGTCCAATGGATCGGACTGTGACCAAGAATGGACGACGCTCAAGTACTGCACGTGGTTATCTGGATATGGCTAAAGATCGTCCAAACTTAACCATCATTACTCATGCCATGACCCATAAAATTCTGTTCAATGGCAAGCAAGCCATTGGGGTGGAATATATTCAGGGTGCAAATAAAAATGATTTGAAAAAGGTCTTTGCCAATAAAGAAGTATTATTGAGCGCAGGAGCCATTGCTTCACCACAAATTTTACAACGTTCAGGTGTCGGGCAAAGCACATTTTTAAAATCGATGGATATTGAGGTGGTGCATGATTTGCCGGGTGTAGGTGAAAACTTGCAAGATCATTTGGAGATGTATCTACAATATCAATGTAAACAACCCGTTTCGCTCTACCCTGCTTTAAAATGGTATAACCAACCCGCCATTGGTGCTGAATGGTTATTTTTAGGCAAAGGCATTGGGGCAAGTAATCAGTTTGAAGCGGGCGGCTTTATCCGTTCTTCAGATGAGTTTGAGTGGCCCAATATTCAGTATCACTTTTTACCTGTCGCCATTAATTATAATGGCAGTAATGCAGTAAACGAACATGGCTTTCAGGCCCATGTCGGTTCAATGCGTTCACCTTCACGGGGTCGAATCAAACTTAAATCTAAAGACCCTTTTGAACATCCAAGCATTTTGTTCAACTATATGTCGACTGAACAAGATTGGCAGGAGTTCCGTGCAGCCATTCGGATTACCCGTGAAATCATGCAACAACCCGTACTCGATGCTTACCGTGGTGAAGAAATTAGTCCGGGTAAAGCACTCACAACCGATGCGCAACTGGATGAGTTTGTACGTCAACATGCAGAAACGGCTTATCACCCTTCATGTAGCTGTAAAATGGGGGAAGATGAAATGGCAGTTGTTGACCATCAAGGTCGTGTACATGGTATGCAAGGTTTACGTGTCATTGATGCATCCATTATGCCGCTGATTATTACAGGAAACTTGAATGCCACCACCATTATGATGGCTGAAAAAATTGCCGATCAAATTCGTGGAAAAACACCACTGCTTCGTTCACAAGCTCCTTTTTATCGTGCTTCATAATTGATAAAAATATGATCGAACATGAGCTCATTATTACTTATGTTCGATCTATAAAATTTAATCACAATGATCGAACAAACAACGGCGTTTCATTACCGATTTTTCTATTTTTTGGTCATTTTCTTCATTTTTCGTTTACTGTATCACAAAACTACACTTTTCAAGTTTTGCAAGCTTATGAATAAAATAAGGATTTTTTGTATATCAAATGTGTTTATTATAAACCAAAAGTCATTTCCATTTAAAATTCGATTGTCAATCAGCAATGCGTCTAAAATACCAGCCCAATGGAAATGTATGTGTGAATTAAAAAATGCAAAATGGATGTTTTGAACTCCATTTACGCATTTAATATCCCTCTCTTTGAAATTTAATTCCCTACATTTCCAGCTTTTATTTTTTATTTGCCGATATTCTATCTTCACCAATAGACGATGCTTGAGCATCTCTAGCTTGGGTACTTCATCGTATGAAAAAGTTTTTAAAATACCTGTTGGTAGTTATTATTATTGTTTTAATTGCAGGGCTTATTTTTTTATTCAGACCCATAAGTTCTAAACCGATTCAAACATCCAGTCAGGATCCAGTCGTTGATGTGGTACTTGTTGGTGGCGGTATTATGAGTGCAACATTGGGAACCTATCTCACCGAGCTTGAACCTCAGTGGCAAGTTCGCATGTATGAACGTCTTGATCAAGTCGGTCAGGAAAGTTCAAATGGCTTAAACAATGCTGGTACTGGTCACTCAGGCTTTATGGAAATGAATTATACCGAAGAAAAAGACGGTAAAATGGACATTTCCAAAGCAGTTAAAGTGGCTGAACAATTTGAAATTGCTAAACAATTTTGGGCATATCAAGTTAAAAATGGCGTACTAGGTCAACCTAAAAGCTTTATTAATCCAGTTCCACATATTGCCTTTGTATGGGGTGATAACGTTCAGTTTTTAGAAAAACGTTATGCTGCCATGATCCAAAATCCTATGTTTTATGGTATGAAATTTACCGAAAACAAAGACGAAATCAAACAATGGGCACCTTTAGTGATGACAGGTCGTGATGCATCACAAAAAGTTGCAGCAACACGGATGGATGTTGGTTCTGACGTAAACTATGGTGCAATTACCACGCAGTTGGTGAGCAATCTAAATCAGCATCCTAACTTTAAATTGGCGACCTCTACCGAAGTTACAGGCATTAGCCAAAACGCAGATAAAACATGGACGGTGGGTTTTAAAAATCTAAAAACCAATCAAGTTGATCATGTAAAAACTCGTTTTGTCTTTATCGGTGCTGGTGGTGCTTCTGTCAAATTGCTACAAATGACAGGCTTACCTGAATCGAAACAATATGCAGGTTTTCCAGTAGGTGGTGAATTCCTGATGACGGATAATCCAGCAGTTACAGCTCAACATACCGCCAAAGTCTATGGACGTGCCGACTTAGGTGCTCCGCCTATGTCCGTTCCACATATTGATACGCGTTATATTGACGGTAAAAAATATGTATTGTTTGGACCATTTGCGACTTATTCAAATAAGTTCTTAAAACAGGGAACTCAATTTGACTTGTTGAACTCAACCAACAAAAACAATGTATTGCCAATGACTGCCATTGGTTTGGAAAATCTGGATTTAGTCAAATATCTGGTCAGTCAAGTCATGATGAGTGATGCAGATCGTTTTAATGAACTGAAAAAATACTATCCAGAAGCCAAAGTTGAGGACTGGAAGCTGAGTCAGGGCGGTCAACGTGTACAGGTCATCAAAAAAGAACCAGGCAAGCCAGCCAAGTTACAATTTGGTACCGAAGTTTTCGTTTCTCAAGATCGTTCTGTGACTGCATTAATGGGTGCTTCACCGGGTGCGTCTACATCGCCTTACATCATGCTGGATTTAATGGAAAAAGCATTCCCTCAACAAGTTGCAGGTAAATGGAATCCGAAGCTGCATGAGATTGTAAAATCTTATCAACAGGAATTAAGTACCAATCCTGCCCTGTTGAATGAAGTACGTCAATACACCAGTCAAACACTGGGATTGAACTACACTCCCATGAAGCAAGCTGCAATTGCCAAACCTGAAGTTGCAACCGCTGAATAATTAAACCGCTGTAAATACTAAAGGATGAGTTTCGACTCATCCTTTTTTGTTGACATAGTTTGCTAAGCGGGGAAATTTTAATCCAAAGACATTCAGGCATCTTCCAAAGAACATAAGCCCTATTCTTTAAATATACTTGCTCTCATTGCTCCCATTTAAGTACAAAACCCAATGAAGCATGGTACAACATGAACAATGAGTATAAAAAATGATAAAACGAACATAACAACGATGAAAAAATCAACAAGCGTTATACATTATTTACATCCAAAAAATAGAAGTCATGATTTAAAAGGATTATTCTGATCACAAGTTTTCATACTAGCAGGAAGATAAATTTGGCTATGTCAAAAGTAAGTGACGTTTCGCATAAACTTTATGCAGCATTGTATTTTCTAATCGTGGCAATGATTGGAATTTACTGTGCTTTAAACGCAACTTATAACGTGATTATTGGTGGTACGCCTTTTTATTTTTTTGCTGTTTTGGTGCTTGCACTACAAAGTATTTTCGCTTTACGTAATTCTGAAAGAAGTCGCAATTTGGCAGGGCTTGGCTTATTGGTTTTAGTGGTAGGTTTAGTATATACCTACGGGTTTATGTTTCTGACTCATCTTAAAGCCGTCGTTCTTATTCCTTCAATTTGTCTGACTGTATTTGGCTTACCGTCTATTTATCAGCATCCTCATCGTCTTTACATTTTGAAAATCGTGTTTATTGTTGCGCTCATTGCCTTAGCAGCAGTGCAATATTATGAACTTGATATGCTAAAAGGCTATTATGATTCGCTTCCGAATGCAGGAAGCTGGCAACAATATGGGGCGTTATAGTCGCTCGCCCCACTAGCTGAAAAATATTGATTTTATTCAAAAATTAGTCATCATCCTGTATCACACAGCTAAAAATACTTTAACCATGTCATGTGCTTATGACTATGTTTAAAATTTGAAAATGCTTTCACCACGGGATAAAGCGCAAAAGTCAGTACGATGCTGATTAGCCAGAGCTGAGTCACATTTGAAACAGAAAAATAGCCTGATACACCCGTTCCCCAGCGCATGACACAGAACACATATAAAAGCTTTAACACATATAAATGCAGTAAATAAAAGAACATTGGTACAGAACCGAATACCCCTAATACCCGAGTAAACCTTGCCTGAACGAGTCGTTCAAATGCAACGAGCACAATCAGCCCAATTCCTATATTGCATAAAATAAAAAGTAGCGACGGTGGATACTTGGTGAGATTAAAAAAGCTCATTAGAGTTAAATGATATGAATCGTAAATTTGCCATGGTCGATCACCATAGACATTGATCCAGCGTAGCAGTACAAATAACAATACACTGGATAGACCTATCCCGATTAAATAGCGATCACGTTGCTGCGTACTGAACTTAGGCTGAAAAAACTGTCCTAGAACATAGCCGATAAAAATTATCCCAATCCATGGTAATACTGGATAGGAGGTTCGGATACGCAATGTGTTCAATTCAATCCAGCCACGCTGATGTAGAATCAACCAGAGATGCTCAAGAATCGGAATGCCTTTAAAACTCGAATGATCCAATACGTTATGCCCAAAAATGATCAATAATCCAAGACTGAGCAGAATCTTTTTCGACCATCCAATGCACAGTGCCAAAACCACCATACTCAGACCGATTGCCCAAATGACCTGCAAATAAATCACATTGGGTGGAAAAGTGGCTGTCCATGCAAAATTGACCAATGTCAGTTCTAGTCCAATTAAAAACAAACCACGCTTGAGTAAAAAATCTCGAGTCTGCTCAATACTTTGACTTTTTAGCTGAAACAAATAAGCAGACATGCCAGTCAGTAATACAAAAACTGGCGCACATAAATGTGCCAATATCCGACTCCAGAACAATGCTGGTTCAGTTTCCGTAACCTGCATGGGGTCACTGACCTGCTGATGTAAATAAAATGTCTCGCGTACATGATCGAGTAGCATGATCAAAATCACCAAACCGCGTAAAGCGTCGATTGAATGCAGTCGAGAAATAGGAGTGATTTTAGTCATGACTTTGATTAAATGGCGCTTAAGAAATGTTATACTATTTCACTTATTATTTTTTGTCTTGTTAATTGAGGGATTTATGCAGCATAAATATTGTTTGCTGTCGTCATTGATTGGTTTTTCTACGATTTCTAGCCTCAGTTGGGCTGATTCTGCTCCGAATGTTCTTTCTACCATTACCTTACAAGCCAATCAAAATCTGGAAGATCCACAAATCTCCACAGCCTCGACCAAATTTGCACATGACGTTTTAGATATTCCGTTTAGTCGTAGCTCTCTTTCTCAAGACATTTTAAAACAACAAGATAGCCAGCGTATTGAAGATGCCATTCATCTGGTGAGTGGTGTATTTGCACAAAATAATTATGGCGGTGGTTTTTGGGACAATTACTCTTTTCGTGGTTTTGCTACAGATCCTAATTTGGGCGCAGCCAGTATCCGCAATGGTTTAAGCCTCAATCGTGGACTGAGCGCACCACGCGATATGGTCAATATTGAATCTCTTGATTTTTTAAAAGGCCCCGCAGCAGCCTTATATGGTCGTGGTGAACTCGGCGGACTGTTAAATATCACCACCAAAAAACCACAATGGCAGCCGCAAGGACAAATCTATTTACGCGCCAATACCGATGAGCAATATCGGGGTAGCTTTGAATATACTGCCCCACTGAATGATCAACTGGCCTATCGTTTTGCAATGGCACATGAAGACAATCAAAGCTTTCGTGATGAAGTCAGCAGTGATCGCTGGTTTTTTTCACCACAGTTAAGCTGGAAAATATCGGATCACACACAACTGGATTTTGACAGTGAAATCACTCAGCAAAAAGGAACCTTTGATCGTGGGATAAGTGCCTATCAAGGTCAAATTCTAATGAATCCAAAAACCTTTACAGGTGAACCAGACGATGGTGACATGAAAGTCAGTGATCAGTTTTATCAACTGCGTCTGGCGCATGAATGGAATGATGACTGGAACCTCAATAGTGCTGTCAGTTATAAACAAGGCTCAATGAAAGGTTTTTCAACTGAGCCAAAATCATTTGAAGCAGACGGTGAAACTTTAAATCGACAACGCCGCTATCGGGATTATTTCACTAAAGATCTATTGGCGCAGGCTGAACTGTTAGGAAAAGTGAATACGAATTGGGCGCGTCATGAAATTCTAATCAGCACTGAAGCAGGACAACTGACTTCAGACCAGTATCAATTACGTTGTGATTATAAATATTCTGGTGCGAGATACTGCATCAATCAAATCAACGTGTATCAACCCGAATATGGACTCTATTTGCCAAGCATGGGCTTACAAACCAATACCCGAGAACAGCAGGACTATTTTGCACTCAATCTTCAGGATCAAATGTTTTTGAATGATCAATGGAGTGTGTTAATCGGAACTCGTTTTGATCAAGTCAAACAGTCACTAGATAATTACAAAGCCAATAGCGCCACAGATAAAACCTTTTATCAAGCCTCACCGCGTGCGGGTATCAATTATAAATGGAATGATCAGCTTTCGTTCTATACTAACTATAGCCGCTCTTTTGCCATGAATAGTGGTACAGACGCGAGTGAGCAAGTGTTTGATCCCGAAAAAGGTGAAAGTTATGAGGTCGGAACGAAATATCAGTTCAATGAGCAATCCCTCATTAGTCTCGCCTTATTTCATATGAAAAAACGTAATGTGCTGACCACTGATCCCAACGATGCAAATTATCAATATGCCGCAGGTGAAGCTTTAAGTCGTGGTGTTGAGCTGGATCTACAAAGCCAACTAACAGACCGACTGCATATATTGGCAAACTATAGCTATACCGATGCTGAAATTCATAAAGACACCACGATTGCCAAGGGCACTGCACTCAATAATATTCCTCGCCATAGCGGCAATCTGGCACTAGACTATGTGATTTTACAGCAGGCTGCCAGCAAAGCAGGCATTGGTGGCAATGTGCAATATGTCGGGAAACGGAATGGGACGCAAAGCACTGGTTTTGAATTACCCGATTATACTTTGGTCAATTTAAATGCCTATTATGAACCGAATAGCCAGTTACGTTATCAACTCAATGTGAATAACTTATTTGATCAAACCTATTATGTGGAAAGTTATAGCGACATGTGGATACAACCAGGTGATCCATTAAATGCATCGCTCTCGGTACAATGGACATTCTAAGTTGATGCGGTCTCGGTTTTCATTCTCAAAAGGAATCACGCTCGGCAGTTGTTGGTTTTTGGGAATGATCTTAACAGCTTGTCAGCCTCAAACTGTTTCAGAAAACAAGCAGTCCTTAGAGATTAAATCGACTCAGGCAACAGCATCACCTTCTATTCTCAGTGTGGTTGATTCTTCTGGTCACACTGTCAAATTAAATCATCCTGCCCAACGTATTGTGTGCCTATTTGAATCAGGCTGTGACGGTTTATATATGCTGAATCAGGGCAGTAAAATTGTCGGTATTCCAGCAGAAATTTATCAGCAGCCCATGTTGTATCAAGCCTATTCGATTTTAGATTCACGCATTCAAGCCAAACAAATTCAAAGCCCCTCACAAGGCAGTCATGCCACCAATATCGAAAGTCTGTTATTGCTGCAACCTGATTTAGTCATCATGGGCGGTGGAGAAAAACAAACCATTGCCCTATTACGTAAATTAGGTATCGCGGTTTATATTATGGAATCTTCGACCTATGCACAGGTTAAAGAAGAATTATCTGAAATAGCCATTTTAACTGCGGCCACGACACGTGCAAATAAAATCCTGCACTATTCAGATCAAAAAATTGCGGAAATCCAGCGTAATACTACAAAACAACCGCATCGACAAAGCATTTATTATGCATGGTCAGGTGGGCGCATTTTTTCAACCTCTGGCACTGAGTCGATTACCAATGATTTTATCGAATTGGCAGGTGCTAAAAATATTGTTCAAACCAAGACCAATCAACCCAATGTCAATCCAGAAACCTTGATCGAATGGAATCCTGATAATATTGTACTCTGGAATACAGATCCGCAACTGATTTATCAACGTCCTGAATTACGCCTACTGAAAGCAGTGCAACAACGTAAAGTGTTTAATTTGAATCCAGCTTTTATCTATAATCCGCATACGATTAAAATTGTGCTCACTGCCCTGTACTTGCATGAACAGGTTTATGCTCAGCCCAAATCCCGCACCATGCAAGACACTCAATATGACATGCTTAACATGTTATATGGTTCTAAAGCAGCACAGGCACTGATCTCACCATGAAACTCACCTCACTCATGAATATGATGCGTGCTGAATCTATTACACAGTTAAGTCCATTCGTTCGTTATAGTGGCTTTATTGTCTTAGCTGTTCTGTGTCTATTTTGCTCATTATTAATTGGGCCTAGTCATGTATTGGGTTATCAGGATTATCTGCTCTGGTTCTGGCAAACTCTATTTGGTGGAAGTTATATCGCTTCCGAACAATATGCTCTGATGCAAAACATTCTTTGGAATGTACGTCTCCCTCGAATCCTACTCACCTTTATGGTCGGTGCTGCACTGGCAACCGCAGGCAATGGTTTACAAGCTTTATTTCGTAATCCATTGGTCGATTCTTATGTTCTTGGTATTTCTTCTGGGGCTGCATTTGGTGCAGCACTGGCTTTGTCTTTTAACTTAAATTCTCCCAATTTACTGGCGTTTATTTTTGGTATTTCGGCTGTGCTGCTGACCTACTTATTTGCCTATCAAAAACAGGAACAGCAAACCTCTTTGGTCATGATTATTTTGGCAGGTATGATTGTATCGGGACTATTTTTGGCTGGTTTGACCATCATTCAATACATCAGTGATCCTTTTAAATTACAAGCCATTGTACAATGGACGATGGGCAATCTGCATCAGGCCAATTGGGACAAAGTACAATATGCTGTTTTACCGATTTCAATTGGGTTGCTTGGACTGTTTTTAATGCGTTGGCGACTCAATTTACTGGCACTCGGTACTGAAGAAGCGCAAGCTGTGGGCATTAATCCCAAATGGGAACAAATCTTGCTGATTGGACTCGTCACCTTATGCACCTCTGCTTCCGTGGCTGCCGCAGGAATTATTAGTTTATATGGTTTATTTATGCCGCATATTGTGAGGATGTTGGTTGGACCTGACCATCGTGCCACCATTCCTTGCAACATGATAATGGGCGGTTGTTTCTTATTATTGATTGATAATTTTTCACGTGTTTTACTGAGTTTTGAAATCCCGATTGGAATTTTTACCATGCTACTTGGCGCCCCTTTCTTTTTATTACTCATGAAAAGCCAAAGGATGAATTGGTCATGATCCATATTCATCAGTTGAACTTTGCTTATGGGCAAAAACAGGTGCTTAAAAATATCGATCTGGCCTTTCCCGAACATCAATTTTCTGTGATTTTGGGCCGTAATGGTTGTGGTAAATCCACGCTATTTAGATTGATGGCAGGTCTGGAACCCTTACAAAGCGGCAGTATTTTATATCACAGCAAAAGCCTAAATCAGTACAAAGGCAAGCATCGCGCTGAACTTCTAGGCTTTTTACCCCAATTTCATAAAACCGTTTTTCCGTTTCAAGTCAAAGATGTGGTTTTGACAGGACGTGCTGCATTTAGCCATTTTCATCCGACCAAGCAAGATGAATATTTGGTAGATCAGGCATTGGAAGAATTGGACATCAGTCATTTAAAACATCGACCATACACCGAACTTTCTGGCGGTGAACGTCAATTAGTGATGATTGCCCGTATATTGGTACAAGCACCCAAAGTGATTTTACTGGATGAACCTACCAATCATCTGGATGTGTATTATCAGTCGTATTTGATGAAAAAATTACGTCAACTTTCTCGCCAGAACTATACCGTAATTGCGATTATGCATGATCCTAATCTGGCTTTTTTATTTGCCGATGAACTATTTTTTATGCGTCAGCATGAAATTATTCGACCAGAATCACGCCAACGTCTGACCGATCCTGTCTTTTTAAAAAGTGTTTACGATGTCGAATTTCATGAAGCCATGATTCAGGATAAAACCATTGTGGTGCCAGATTACTCATGGCTTTAGTGATTGAGCCCTTACAGCAAATTGATCTACAGCAAGCGACTGAATTTGCTATTTATACACGCCAATTACTTTTTCCAGAAGTCTATCAGTCTAAGCTGCCGCATGATCTGATTCATTTTAGTCAAACTTATCTTGAGCATCTGCAAGGCGCATGTTTTGTAGTGAAAGATCTCAACAAAATTATTGGGATGGTGGCATATCGAGCTTATAACCATCGTTTTCAATTAGACTTGCCTAAAAATAGTGTTGAAGTGGTTAAACTATTCATACAGCCTGAATATCGCCGTCAAGGTTTAGCATCACAACTGTGCCAAGCCTTATTTCAACATGCTGAACAACATCATATTCAACATTTTTATCTACATACCCATCCTTTTTTACCTGCTGCCGAATATTTCTGGCAAAAACAGGGGTTTCATGTCATTCATCGTGAATGGTTACAGCACTACGATACCATTCATATGTTTAAAACAAAAAGTTGCTGATGATTCTCTCGTCATCTTCATTAAAATTATAAATAAAAAAGACCATAAAATCGGGCTGCTGATTTTATGGTCATAAACTGAAAAATATTGAGAAAAAATTCTTTAAAAACTAAAGCCAAAATTTAAATTGACGCGATACAGCCATTTATCGCTGTTTAAGGAAGTGGCTGTGGTATAACCCGTACTATTGGTCGAACCGCCGATAATATTGGCATTTTTACCCCATGTATAATCTGCCCAGACCATAAATGGCGAAGCAATAAACATCATGCCTGTGGTATTCATCTGTGAAGCTGACCAATCGGTATGGGTTTTATCCAGATAGCTAAAGTCGTTATAAAATTTAATCGCTTTAAGCTTCCACATATCCTTGATCGGTAAGGTATATGACACATTCAGACTGGATACAGTGCCTTCTGAGGCAATAAAATAAGAAGGGGTTAAACCGTTAGTTCCCATTAAAGTCAGACGATCATCCACACCTTCTGGATTTTTAGCATCATATTGATAATGGATCACTGAACCCTGAATATTCCAGCGATCAAGATTACTATTGGCGTGTACACCTAAAGCATAATATTTGCCATCATCATCCGTGACTTTATTATGGAGTTGCGAAATCGCACCTGATAATCCAATTTCCTGCTTACCGAGTGCTGTATCAAACTTTTTAACCACGCGGGCATTGACCTGATTTTGTTTTTCATTTTGGTACGCCACCTGATTTGGAAAGGTATTTTTCAGGTCATCATAGGTGCCACTTTCAGGCGAATAACGCATGTTGGTTTCAAGCATAGTTGGATAATAACCTAGCTTAATATCCCAGTTTTTATCATCATAATTCCAGTTCAAACCCGGTGCGATATTATTGCCATAGCCTAAAAAGAACGGCAAATGATAGGTCCAGCCATTTTGTGGATAAGGATAAATCGCAAAGGGTTTATATACAAAACCGGCCTCAAGACTATTATTTTGATTCAGTTTATAACCGACATAGGCTTTTTCAATTGAAGTAAACTCCTGATCTTGCAATAAGAAACTCGAGTTTAAATAAAAATTGTCATAGGTTCCTTTTAAGTCAAGTCTTAACACATCAAAGTCTAACTTTCCCATGCCTCGATTAGTACTTTCAGGCCAGCTTTCATAACGATCCTGTACGCGAATCACCCCACCCACTTTAAATGAAGCTGTACCATCCGCATTTTTCCACTCAAGTGGAGACCCCTCTGCCCAAGAACCCGTTGAGACGCCTAAGCAGAAAATTGAAACACTTATTGATGAAACGATACTCTTTTTCATAACCACTTCCCAATATTTCGTCATGAGTTAACCGTAAAAAAAAAGCAACCCATGTTTTATATATAAAACTTTGTTTATTTTAAATTTTACCTAAAAAAAATTGGTGACCCCATTTGAAGCGAGAGCAATCCTTCGCTCATGGCATATTATTCATCACCATTTTTAGTTGTTTACTTAGATGCCTGAGCACCTAAGTAACGCAAGATCACAATAAAGCTGCTATAAGGTTTTGAAATTCAAGATCCCTTAAACTTAATAGAGTTTTTTCTGTGGAGGACCTGCAAAGTTTAATGGGCCAATCGCATGCATATCCAACTCAATCACCGCAGGGCCGTTAAACCCAATCGCCTCTTGAATCGCAATCTTAAATTCATCTGCACTGCCAACTTTCCAGCTTTTAACGCCCATCGATTCCCCTAGTTTTTGATAATCTGGGGTATGCAGTTCATTAAAATATTGGCGACCACCAAAGTAGTTATTTTGGATACCACGCATCACGCCATAACCACCGTCATTCATGATCATGAGTACCATGTCAGTATTTTCCTGCGCCATGGTTGCAATTTCGCCAATACCAAGCATTAAACCGCCATCACCCACCAGACCCACTACTTTTTTATCTGGATTGGCAATACTTGATCCAATCGCATGTGCCAAACCTAAACCGATTGCCCCTGCCAATGAGTGAATATTGCGATTGGGTGCCTGTACAGGGAATAAACGGCTACCCCATGTACTGCCTGACATAGTAATGTCACGAACAAAAATTCCATCTTCAGGTAACGCCGCACGTAAGTGATCGCAAATGAGTGCGTATTGATCAAGCTGTTGACGCAGTGCATCGATCGCCGCATTTTTAGCTTCAATTACCGCTTGATCGTAAGCAGCATCGACCTTGGAAATACCACTAAGCTGCGTCAAACTGCGCGCTAAAATATCTTTGGCATCTGCACAGATAAAATGACGTACTTTGTAATTACGTTGCTGCGCAACAGGATTGGCATCAATCTGAATGATATTTTCGGGGAACTGCACCGAGTAGGTTTTGGTCTCATTACTGCGTAGACGCGAACCGACTACCACCAAAAGATCTGCATTTTTTAACAGTTCTTCGACTTTTGCTGAGTTATGAAATGCGCCTAAGCTACGTGGATGTGCATCCGCCAAAATACCGCGACCATGGGTAGAAGACACCACAGGAATGCCCAAATCAGCAATCGCCTTAATTTCATCGACGCTATTTAAGGCACCACCACCAATCCAGAACACAGGACGCTTGGCTTGTTTAATTTGATCAACCAACAACTGAACCTGAGTGTCGTCCACTGCCGGTATTTGCATGGCTTTGACTGGACTCAAATCTAGCGGTAAATCAATTTCCGCTGCCTGTACATCAATCGGCAACTCAACACTGACTGGCCCCATTGGAACAGTCGTAGCCACACGAATCGCCTCACGAATCACGCCAATTGCGTTGTCTGGACTGGTAATACGAAAAGCCGCTTTGCTCGACGCACGTAAAAAAGTCAGTTGATCTTTGGTTTCATGAATAAAGCTGGCATCACGATCCAGATATTCACGTTCTACCTGACCTGTTAAATGTAATACAGGACTACTGGCATTCATGGCTTCGATGAGTGAACCCACAGCATTCCCTGCGCCTGCACCCGTACTGGTCAGAGCAACACCCAAACCTTTGAAACGCGCATGAGCATCTGCCATGGTGACCGCACCTGCTTCACCACGTGCTGCCACAAAGCGAATTTTTTCACGACGACCAATTGCATCGGCAATTGGCAAGTTATGGATTGAGATCACGCCATAAATGCTGCTGACCTCATGTTGTTCTAATAAGCGAGCAATCGCTTCACCGACATTGACACGTTCAGTCATGAAAATCTTCCTCTAAATTCGGTTAAATATCCATTGAAATGGTTAAATCGTTTAAATCATTACGGGTTCAAGCCATCAGTCACACCATGGGTTCGGTTGCTCGTTTAGACCCATATAAATGCTTTTTTGTTGCATATAAGACAAAATGCCCTGACGACCTTTTTCACGACCAATACCACTGTCTTTAAAGCCACCAAATGGTGCTGAAATTGAAAATTTCTTGTAGGTATTAATCCACACTGTACCGACTTCAAGCGCACGTGAAATCCGCCATGCTTTACGATAACTTTCAGTCCAGATGCCTGCCGCCAAACCAAAACAACTGTCATTGGCTTGTTGGATTAAATCCTGTTCATTGTCATATTTCATGACCACCAGTACAGGGCCAAAAATTTCTTCCTGACAGACTTTTGCCTGATTTTTTAATCCTGTAATGATGGTGGGTAAGTAAAAACTACCTTTGGCAAATTCACCTATGGTCAGTGCCTCACCCCCTGTCAAAATTTCACCACCCTCTTGTTTGGCGAGTTGTACATAGCGGTCTACAGAGTCTAAATGTGCCTGATTGATCAATGACCCCATATGCACATCTTTTTGTTCAGGATGTCCAACACGTAAGCCTTTGGTAATTTCAACCAAACGTGTTAAAAACTGATCATAAATACTGTGATGAATAAATAAACGAGAACCTGCAATACAGGCTTGACCCGCAGAACTAAAAATACCGTAGGCAATCCCTTTTGCAGCAAGCTCAACATCCGCATCGGGCAGTACAATGGTCGGTGATTTTCCACCCAACTCCAGCGAAGTGGTAATCAGTTTATCCGCAGCAATATGGGCTAAATGACGACCTGTCGTGGTTCCACCAGTAAAGGAGATTTTACGAACCAAAGGATGTTTCACAATCGCATCGCCTACCACTGAACCTTTCCCTACCAAGACACTGAGTAAACCTTTCGGCAAACCTGCTTCTTCAAAAATCTTTGCAAGCTCAAGGGCAATCAGTGATGTGGCTTCAGCAGGTTTTAAAATGACCGCATTTCCACCCGCCAAAGCAGGTGCCAACTTTTGCACTTCACTGGCAATCGGTGAATTCCACGGCGTAATTGCGGCTACGACACCAACAGGTTCATGCACGCTCATGGTCATAAAATCTGGCGCACGTTGTGTGGTTAATTCATCATTTAAGGTTTCACAAGCGGCTGCAACATAACGTGCAGTCGCCGCCGCACTTAACACCAAACCACGGGTTTCCGCTAAAGGCTTACCATTATCACGGGTTTGTAATTGGGACAGTTCATCCACCCGCGCTTCAATAATATCTGCGACTTTATATAAAATTTTAGCGCGTTCATGCGGCATACGGTTACGCCACTCAGGCGCACGCCATGCCTGATCTGCTTTGACAATCGCTTCTTCAATATCCTCGGAACTTGCTGTTGAAATTTCAGCATTCACCGAATTGTCTGCGGGAAAGGTACTTTGAATCACTGCGCCGCGACCCAAACGCCATTCACCAGCAATATATAGTTCTTTAACCATGATGTTATCCTTGTTAAATCTGAATGGCTTCAACACTGTTACGACAAGCACGAATCACGCTGAGTGCAGCCAATGTTGAGGTCTTAGGGTTAGAGGCCAGTGGAACACCCACCATTTCAATGGTCATTTGCCCGAAACGACCTTCCGCGACAATGGTATGTTTGTTCTGGGTCATGTCAGGATCAACCGTTAGCTCTACTAAGGTGTTGTCCATTCCTACGCCGGCCAGCGCAATAGTTGCGGCCACATTGGCATTGGCAGGAAAATTCAGTGCCGCTTCGCGCGCTGTTCCACGGTAAAACACGGTGGCTTTTTTTACCTGATCCAGATCAATTAATTGCTCGGCATAACTGCCGCGCCAACTATTAGGACTTTTACAGCCTTTATAGGTAACTTTTTCCAGACCACCTTCTTTGGCTGCCGCAATACCATCAATGCCTGCAATCGCACCCGCCAAGAGGTGTAAATGTGCGCCGTTTTGTTCGGCTGTTTGCTGGAGTTCAGTAAAAAATTTGCTATCCGCCAAGGTTCCAACCGAAATCAGACCAATCGTCCAGCCATTTTCCAGTACTTTTTTGGCATGTTCTTTGACTGCGGCTTGACCTGCGACTTCAATCACATAATCAGGGGTACCATCGCACTGACTGACATCGGAGATGACCTGAATATTGCGATCAACTTTTTGCTTGACGTTTTCCACACTACGTTCAGGTACAACAATCCATTTCAACTCCAGATCATGTGGCAAATGTGCATACACTTCTGAGGCCATTGCGCCAAAACCAATCATCATCAATTGTTTCATTGCATTCACCTTATAAATGTTTGTTAAAACCACCAGAGACATCAATGGTCGAACCTGTGGTATAAGAAGCCAGCGGTGAGGCTAAAAACACCAGTGCACGTGCAGGTTCTTCAGGTTTGCCTAAACGCGCCATTGGGATGCCCCGTTTTTTTGCAATATTTGCAGTCCAGTCTTGCCATGACTGGTTTGGATCTGAACGAGTTTCATAACGGCGTTTCCACTGCGCAGATTCAACCATGCCTAACAAAATTGAATTAACACGGACCTTATATTGAATAAATTCATGCGCCAATGAATGGGTTAGATTCAGCAAGGCTGCCCGCGCAGATGAAGTCGCAATCATGTGTGGTTCAGGCTGTAAAGCCAATAACGAATTGACATTGGTGACTGAACCAATATCTGAGCTTTTTAAGTCATCCAAAAAAGCACGAATAGGATGTAGTACACTGAAATATTTCAGTTCGATTTCCTTCATCCAGTCTTCGTCTTGAGTATTTTCAAAGCTAGATACCCGTCCTTGACCCGCGTTATTAATCAACATATCGACATTACCCAAATGCTGTTTCACGGTTTGAGCAAAGCTTTTGACATCTGTTTTATCCAGCACATTACACACCTGCGTAAAAATATGCGCATGTGGATATTTTTCTAAAATATAAAGTTTTGATTGTGCAAGACGTTGTTCATCTCGTCCGCACCACGCCACTTTTGCGCCTTCGGCGACTAAAATCTCAACCGCAGCCAATCCGATGCCAGAAGAGCCACCTGTGACGACCGCTACTTTTCCTTCTACTTGGAAGCTCATATGTTCTCTCTCGTTTCAATGCTGCTGTAAAGACACGATAATGTCGTTAAATAAATTTGGTTGATCGACATAGCTCAAATGCCCTGCTTCACCAATTTCAATATAATTCTGGCACTGGATTTCCTGCGCCAAAGCTGCAATCGCTTGCGGCGGTGTAATACTGTCGTTTAATCCTGAAACCATCACGCATGGCACCGCCAAATCTGTTAAATAGTTTCGAATTTCGTCATGCGCCAACAAATAAGAGGCTTGAGTAAATCCTGCAAGATTCAGGTTTTGCATGACTTGTTCAATCAACTCAAGGGTTTGGGGTTGTTTCAAATAGGTTAAATGTGGGCCACGGCTTTGCGCCAACCCCTGATTTCCCAGTTCTTTCAGCATTTTTGGTCTTTTGTTATAAACTTCGGCTTGTTGCTCAACGGGATAACGCTGATAACCCTGAGCCACATTGGCCAGAATCAGTGTTTCGACATACTCTGGATAACGTCGGGCAAAGGCACTCGCCTGTAACGCACCGAGTGAATGTCCAACCACGATCGCTTTTTTAATCGCTAACTGTTCAAATAAGCCTGCTAAACGCTGTGCATAATCTTCAGCATTCGGCTGCTCTGTGGTTAAAGCATCAGATGAACCATAACCCGGTGCATCCCATGCAATAATATGAAAATGATGACTTAAATCTTGTAATTGCTTGACCCAAGAACCCGCCCCAGAGCTAATGCCATGGAGCAATACGAGGTAATGATCTCCCGTACCTGCTTCACGATAGCTTTGCTTTTGCCCATCAATCTCGACAGACTTGACGGGAAATTGTTGTAAGTGTTCAACAAGTGTCATCATCATTTTCCTTAAAACTTGCCTTGAGAGTACGAGCCTCTTTCTGGCAATGTTGTTCATCCAATCGCTTTAGTTACGTTTAATTTGAGACAATGGGTGCTCAGGTGGATAGTTTGGAATGGTTGGTTTACCTGTACCTAACATCACACACATCAAGGCATCTTCCTGCCCCGGATTAAACAAACCACGATAAATACCCGGTGGAATTGAGATCAAATCACGTTCTTTTAAACGGGTACTGAATTTTTCGCCGTTATGTTCGATGAACAAATCAATTTCACCGCGCAACATAAAAAATACTTCTTCAACATCATGGTGAATATGCAGTGGACCTTCGCACTGTGCTGGCAAAACCATGGTCGAAAAGGTAAAGTTTTCAGCAGGAACAGTGTTGTTATCACTCGCGATGCCGGTCGCGCCTGTCCCCATATAACGCATTTGGGCACGGCGATATTTCGGGTCGTAATCTGCCTGAAATTTCAAGGCATTAAAGTCATATTTGCGAGTTTCAAAACGTGCGATACGCGTGTTTAACCATTCTTCCAAGCTCGCACCTTCGGGTTGTTTCCATGATTCAAATTGTTGAGTGCTCATGTCTTACTCCTGATTAAAATGAAAACTGTAATTAGTAACGTTTGAGTAATGGTGTAAGGAAAAAGGAACCCACAATCGCCACCATCGCCAAGAATGTGATTCCCAAATTAAAACTACCGGTTTGCATGACAATCATGCCGATCAGCACGGGTGCTAAAGCACTACCAAAGTTTGCTAAACCGTTGAAAATACCGCCTGCTGTCGCACCTACATCGGCAGTTGTCACTCGTGCCAACAAGGCAAAGATCGCTGCGACACCAAAGCCCCAAGCCATTGAACTAACCGACATGGCTGCAATAATCAGCAGAGGATTAGTCATTAAGACCATGGCATATAAGGAAATACCTGCGATTAATAAACCACTGAATACCTGAATTGCACGTTTACCAATCTTGTCCGAAAACACAGCACCCACGACTTCACCAATCAACATGGCAATAAATGGCAGGCTTGAATAAAAACCAAATTCTTTTAAATTGAAGCCTTTATCTTGAATCAGATAAGATGGAACCCAACTGTTTAAGCCCCATAGATAAGTCATCAAGGCAATATTGAAAATACACATCAACCAAAAAGCGTTGTTTTTGAGCAATACCTTGGTATTACGAAGATGACCTTTAAAATTGACACGCTTGCTTGAGTCTTCAATTTCAATGGTTTTACGCAGTTGTAGGTTACGCAATCCAAGTACGACAAATATCAATACCACCAGCGTCAGGGACGCCATGACAAAGAACGTGGTATGCCAGTCATGTTTGGCGAGAACAGCCGCCGTAATTGGAAAACCTAAAAAAGCACCAATGGGTGTACCCAGTAAAAACATGGTAGAGGCACGTGCCTGCTGACGATCGGTATAGGTTTGTTTGACAATCGCATAGGCCAATGCGAACAGAGGACCTTCTGCAACTCCTAACAACACACGCAGGAAAAGCATGCCGCTATAACTTGTGGTAAAGCCCATGATCAACATCAGCACGCCCCACGAAGCAACGCTCCAAAACAACATTTTCTTGGGATTAAAAATATCCCCCAGAAAACTCAGGAATATGGATGAAAACCCATAGGCCAATAGGAAACTGGTCATTAACCAGCCCAACTTGGCTTTATCCTGTGCAATGCCCATTGCATCCTGAAAATGTGGGTCTGAAAACAAGACTGCAATACTGATCTTGTCGAAGAAGGCCAATACCACACATGCCATCAGGACAAAAGCGGGTATCCAGTGTTTGAATCCTTTTTTCTCATCTACATCATTTAACATGCAAGCGTTCCTTCGATCTGGCGAGAGATCTAAAATGATTGTTCTGGCTAGAGGTCTTAAAGCGTATTTATGGTTTCAGCTTCATGACATTAAATTCAGGATCAGTTAATTGTTCTGGATTCAAGGCAGTGCCATTTTGAATCCAGCGTTTGGCAAGTTTGACCAGTTTGGAGTCATTGACTGCGATCATGTTCAGCAGACGATGGTGTTCATCCAGATATAAATAGCTGATCTGTGTTGGACTGCTCTGTCGAACGATCAATGTTGGATTCAACTGAGGTTGATAGGTCCCTAAAATCTGAATATTAAATTGATATTGATCTGACCATAGCCATGGAATATCGGCGTATTCGGTGGCAACACCCAACATGGATTTTGCCGCTGCAATGGCTTGATTTTGTGCATTTGCCCAAGACTGGATGCAATAGCCCAAAGTAGGATGAATGGCGACATCGCCTGCGGCATAAATGTCTGCATCAGAGGTTTGACCATAACAATTGACCACAATGCCATCTTTAACATCCAGACCAGCCTCAACACCCAATTCTTTGGCAATTTCGGCACCTGCCCCCACCACCACACAATCAAAAGTCTGCGCCGCTTCGGGATGATTTAGCACTTGTACGGTCTGATCAGAACTTTCAATCAGGTGTAAATTTGTACTATTCAGATGGATCTGGGTGCCTTGTTGCTCATGGATGTCTTTTAAAAAAGCCGAAACTTCAGGGCTGACGCTACGTCCACATAAGCGATCGGCATATTCAAAAACATGAACAGCCTTCCCTTGTTTACGTGCTGTTGCTGCAATTTCAAGTCCGATCCAGCCTCCACCCACAATCGCAATCGATTGAGCATTTTCCAGTAAACCAGCCAAGCGTTCACAGTCTTGTACATCACGCAAAGTCACGACATTGGAGATGTCTTTCCATGTATTGACAGGGACGCGAGCGCGACTGCCTGTGGCAATTAAAAGTTTGTCATAGGGTAAAATTTTGCCACTTTGCAAAACCACCTGCTTTTGATCACGGTCAATCTGGGTAGCCAAATCGGGTTTATGCCATTGCACCGAAAAAGCATCAATTTGTTCAGGAGAAAACAGATTCAAACTGTCATAGCTGGCTTCTTTAGAAAGCACTTGTTTCGACAAAGGTGGGCGTTCATAGAAAATCTGATGCTCGTTCGACACCACGTGAATTTCGCCAAGATAACCTTCCTGACGCAAAGTGCTAACGGCCCAACCCGCCGCCTGACCTGCACCCACCACTACGATTTTTTGCATGACCTGATCTCCTTGCGCTTAAATCACTTAGCCTTGAACCGGCTTAATCTGACGACGAGTACCATGATCTAAACCACCCTCAATCGCCCACTCGGTAAACAACTCCAGACTGTGTTCTTCAACACGTGGCTGCCATGCTTCAGTCAAATAGTCGTCATTGGTGTAATATTCAAATGCACCGCCAAGTGGTGAATGCACGTACCAGAAATAAGCAGAAGAAATTGGATGGCGACCCGGTCCAATAAAGGTTGACCAATCGGAGCGGTTCATATTCAAGCCTCCCCCAATCACCTCATGAATATCACGCACCACAAAGGCGACATGGTTTAAACCAGCAGGCTTATTGGGAACCGACAGCAGGAATAAATCATGATGGAAACCTTCACCACGACAACGCAGGAATGCACCACGATTTAAATAGGCATCTGATAAATGGAAACCTAATTTTTCTTTATAAAAATTTTCCGTGGTCGCTAAATCTGGGGTGAAGAACACCACATGTCCAATCGCAACAGGTTCACCTTTGTCATAGACAGGACTGGCTGCATTAACCCGCTGGATGTTGCCATACTGGTTAATCCCTTCTGTTTTCTGTTCAGGTAAATCTCGTGTAATTGAACGCTGGAAAACAATGGTCATACCATTAGGATCACGACATTGCACTTGTGTGGCACTTTGTTCAAAGCCATCGACATCTTTTAGGTTTTCAGCAAACTGTTTTAAATCCTGATCATTATCCACGCCCCACGTCACTTCACGTAGTGTTGAACCTTGTTCAATCGCTGGTGGTAAACGTGAATCAGCAATATCAAATAGATAAAGTTTGCTGCCATTTTGAGTTTGAAATAGCTCAGTATGTTCAATATCACTTGGATGTTTTGACAAACCAAAGTCAGATAAAAACTTGATGGCTTTAGCTTTGTCTTCAACTCCAAACTTTAAAATTTCGATTCCTGTAATCATTTGATTTGCTCCTAATTAAAGACAAAGCCACCGTTGACGGGGATATTCTGACCTGTGACAAAAGATGCCAAATCAGACAGCAGATACAAGGCTGTACCATTTAAATCTTGTGGATGTTGTTGGCGCTGAATGGCTCGACCCGTGACGTAAAGGTCGTGACGTTCCTGTGGCACATACTCCGTTGCTTCGACTAAAGTGAGCCCTGGAGAAATTGTATTCACACAAATGTTAAACTCACCGAGTTCACGTGCCATGGAACGCGTCATGGAAATAATTGCGCCTTTACTGGCCACATACGCCATGAGTTTGGGTGCACCCCAAAGTGCGGTATCTGAAGCGACATTAATAATTTTTGCAGCATCAGATTGTTTTAAATAAGGAGCACAGGCCTGAACCATCAACCATGTGCCTTTGACATTGACCGTCATCACACGATCCCAAAGATCAGGATCATATTGCATAAGATCTTTACCACCGACGCCAGTTGCCAATGCTGCACAGTTCACTAGACCATCCAGACCACCGAGCGTATCCACGGCAAATTGAACAGCCAATCGAATCGATTCAGGTTGAGATAAATCCAGTCCAACCGCATGAACATTCAAGCCCTGTTGTTGTAACTGCTGTGCTTCTTGCTCAACCAATTCGTTCAGAATATCGGCCATGACTACAGTTGCACCCGCTTCGGCAATCGCCTGAGCAAAACCCAGACCCAAGCCCCGAGCTGCACCCGTCACCATAATTTTTTTGCCTTGCAATAATGTGTGAGTGGTCATTGTCAACATCCTTATGGGGTTTCAGTCAAAGAGGAAGTATCTAGCACTGCAATTTTCTTCAGTTGCTTCTCTGCTTCTTTTTTCATAAGACGACGCAAACGTGATAAACCAACATCATGCTGATACAGAAACTCTTTAGAACGTGCATTCGGTGCTAGATTTTCAAGAATAATTCGATCCTGCTCCAACACATCCCAATGTAATTTTTCTAAATGATTACGGTATAAGAAACGCCAAACATTTCGCTGCCAACCACTGACCTTACGACAACGCCAGAAAAATACACGGGTGTTATCAGCATCAATCGGTGTGGCAAAACCTACGATCCAGAACACACCTCCTGGACCAAATTCTTTACGATAGGGAATCGAAAGACGTAGCCAGCTTGCGCCTGTATTGCCATATTCCACCCAGTCAAAATTGACGCCTGTTTGACCTTCTTTTTCAAAAATGAATCCATGCTCAGTACTGCGATGTTTCATTTCTGCGGTACGCTCACCCTCTGCCATAGAGTGCGAAGTACAATGCAAATAGGTGCCATGCATGGGGTCCATCACATTATCAATGGCATATTGATGATTGACTTTCCAATCTGCCTGACACAAAAATGAACTCCAGTCTTCGCTGGCGAGCTGCTCAGGGAATTCGAGTTCCGCAGGTGCTTCATGTGTATCTAGTCCAAACCAGATAAAAATGGCATCGTGCTTTTCAACGATTGGGTAGCTTTTAACACATTCCGTCCCTTTCATTGGACATTCATGCACGGCTGGTACATCCACCACTACACCATCACCGCCCACTTCAACCCCGTGATACCAGCACGCCACACGATTTCCCAGATTCCAGCCTAAGGATAAACGTGCACCACGATGCGGACAGCGATCTTCAAGGGCATGCAGTTGACCATCTTGATCACGCCACACCACAATATTTTCACCTAGACGGGTAATTCCAACAGGATTGGCATTGACTTCCCAACTGGCGAGTACTGGATACCATTGATCACGTAAACCTAAATCAAGATATTCTTCAGTGCTTGGAGCTTGTTGATAAATTGCATTCATAGTTGTCTTCCCTGAACTTAATAACCCAAACGCTGCATTTCTTCAGTAAAGCTCTGCATGGTCCAGACTTCACCTGACTCACGACGAAAACCCTGCTGGTTTAATGCGCTAACCAAATCATTTAACTCAGTCACACCTGCTGCAAAAGCCTGTATCAGATGCTGGACAAAATCCTGCTCATAAACGGTAGGTTCTTTATAACGGGTCTGCCAGACTAGATGCTCGACCTGACCTGGGATCTGAATGTTATTAATACCCGCATCTTTTGCAGGTGTTGCATTAATCCAATTGGCCAGTTTTTCGTTAAATTGTTTCATGGTGAATTCCTTCTATCCATTACAGTTGAATCTGGATGTCCTGACCTTCCACACGTACGGGGTAGGTACATAAATCACGACATCCCGGCCCACTTTTCAGTTCACCCGTCTGGATATCGAAAATAGCTTCATGCAAAGGACATTCAACGGTCTGATCTTCAATAAACCCTTCTGTCAATAAGGCAAAGGCATGTGGACAGACGTTTTCGATTGCAAAATAATTTTCATCAATGACAAATACACCAATCTTTTTATCATTGACCTCCACTGCTTTTGGTTCATCTTCCGAGACATCATCAATGCCGCAAACTGAAATCCAACTCATTGTTTGAACCCTCGATTGTGTTTTATATGCAAAACTTTATTTGATTTTCAAAACATATACACAGAATAATCCCCATATACTTTTTATGTCAATAAATTAAAATTTATAATTTTCAATGTTTTGATAAATTATTAATATTTTATTACGTTTTATTGTGAAAAATTAGTTTTATATATAAACATTGTTTTATGAATTTAATATCATTACAATAGTTCCAAAATAAAGCAGTTTGCACCAATATTATCCCCTTTCTTTTTTTAGGAATTTTTATCAAATGAGCTTAGTCATTGAAGAAGATGTACAAGAAGTTGAAAGCACAAGAAACGACGACCGTTATTTAGTTCCAGGGCTTGTAAGAGGTTTAGCGATTTTGCAGGCTTTTAATCAGGAAGCGCAAGAAATGACCATTTCTGAAATTGCTGAAATTTTGGATGTGAACCGTTCTAGTGCATTTCGTCTGATTTATACGCTGGAATCTTGTGGTTATTTACGTAAAGCTTCACAAAAAACTTATGCGCTAGATTCAAAAGTGATGGAACTTGGATTTAACAGTTTATCCAAGCTTTCTTTACTGGATTTATCGACCCCTCTCATGAAAGAACTTCGTGATCAAACTAAAATCGCAGTTCATCTTTCAATTTTGGAAGGTACTCACATTGTATTTGTAAATAACATTCAATCGAGCGGACCATTTACCAGTACCATTAATTTAGGAACACGCTGGCCAGCGCATGCAACCGTGATTGGTCAATTGTTGTTATCTAATTTACCTGAAACTGAAATTCGTCAGCGTTATCGCAAATTTAATGAATGGGATACCTTTTCTGATCTCACACCAAAAAATCTCAAGGAATTGCTGCTACGTTTAAATTATGTCAAAACTCAGTCTTCAATGATCAGTTGGGGTCATTACAATAATGACATGGCAGCTTGTGCAGCTCCTATTTATCGTCAATCATCTAAAGATATGGTGGCTGTGTTGTCAGTGAGTTGCCCAATCACCACCTATGATGAACATACATTTAAACATATTATTTCAAATCAAGTTATTGATACTGCAAATAAAATTTCAAAATTTATTTATTAACACAATAGGCAAAGGATTGCCATTTTAATATAAAAACAAAAGATCACTAATTTAAATGCTTGATGATTTTGTCTTGCAAGCCCCTTTCTTTTTAAAAAATCTCAAAAACAAACAAAATAGTTGACTTGTGTTCAAATCAGCATAATGATAGTTCATGTTTTACATATACAACTTTGTTTTATTAATAAAACATATATTTTAAATTATCGTATTTCAATCAAACAAATAGTAGGTTCAGGTATGAGTGCTTTAAAAATTGCAATAATCGGTGGTGGGGTCGGTGGTTTAGCTGCTGCAATTGCGTTAAGAAAATATGGGCACGAGGTCACCGTGTTTGAACAGGCATCTGGTTTCTCCAGAGTAGGTGCCGATATCAACCTCACTCCCAATGTGGTTCGAGCGATTGATGGTTTAGGTGCGGGTGAAGCTATCCGAAAATTGGGAGCCATGCCAACCTATCGGATCAGCCGCGATTGGGATACAAGCTTAGAGACCTCTCGACTTGGCATGAGTCAGGATGCCGAACAGCGTTATGGCGCGCCACAAGTCACCATTCACCGTGCCGATATTATTAATGCCCTTGCTGCCTTGTTTCCAATTGAAAATATTGAGTTTTCCAAAAAATTAAAAACTTTGAAGCAACATGAAAATGGTGTACAACTTCATTTTGAAGATGGTTCAACGCAAGAATTTGACATTGTTGTCGGTGCTGATGGTATACATTCTCGAGTTCGTACCGCACTATTTGGTGAGGAATCTCCTCGTTTTACCGGAATTGTATCATTCCGCTCTGTCGTCCCGACTGAAAAAGTCAAACATGTCCCCGAAATAGAAGCGTTTACTAAATGGTGGGGGCCAGTTCCAGAACAGCAAATTGTAACTTTTCCACTGAATCAGGGTAAAGATACCTTTATTTTTGCGACAACAGGTCAGGAAAGCTGGACAGAAGAGTCATGGACCAGTGCTGGTGATGTCAATGAACTACGTGAATTTTACAAAGACTTCCACCCTGATGCTAAAGCACTTTTGGATGCCTGTGAAAGCACTTTAAAAAGTGCCTTGTATGAACGTGATCCACTTCCTGCGTGGTCAATCGGAACCGTGACCTTATTGGGAGATGCCTGTCATCCCATGCTTCCTTTTATGGCGCAAGGTGCAGGGATGGCAATTGAAGATGCCGTAGTTCTTGGTCGCAGTTTACAAAATGCAAAAAACCAGCAGCAAGCTCAACAAGCGCTTAAAATCTATGAAAAAACTCGTCAGCAACGCACTGCACAAATTCAGTTGGGTTCACGTGGTAATCAATGGATGAAACAACAAGGAAATGCAGATTGGGTCTATCAATATGACGCATGGAATACTCCATTAGAAATGGAATAATCCACAATGAAAAGATAAGATCTAAATGATCTTATCTTTTTAGAGTTAGGCTCAACAGTTTCTTAAATCAATTAAAACTTAAAGCTATAATCGACATTTATGCGTGTTTCATTGGCTGAATGAAAAGTCATATTGGTAGGCATATCATTACGATAGTGAGAAAAACGTGCCCTCAGTCCAAGCCCTTTAAACCTCCCATCTGGAATACGATAACCCAAATCAAACTCTAACGAGTCCTCTTTAAAACGCTGATCTGCATAGTTTAGCAAGTCAATATCTTCGCCTTGAGCATAACGTGTCATAAAACGTAGACCATTCAATGACATATCACCCATTCGAACATCTTTAAAGTCATATTCATAACGGACGGAATACACTTTCTCGTCTTTATTGGAATAATCTGAACTCATAAAATCCAGCACCACGGGGCTTTCTGTTCCAGACAAAAATGGTAAGCCTGTTGAGCCAAATGCCTGCATATAACCCAAAGAAAGCGTATGGTTTTGATAGTTCAATCCAAATAAACCACTTAAATGACGGTTATCGACGTTGCCAACTTTACGCGACCCCGTATCTTCACTATTAAAAAAACGCACATCACTTAAAAAATTGAGCAGATCATTGAGTGGTTGTTTTCCATTGAATCCTAAAAATTGTTGCTGATAAATGTCTTGAAGTT
The DNA here is from genome assembly GCF_900625095.1 of Acinetobacter ihumii. Lineage (GTDB taxonomy): Bacteria > Pseudomonadota > Gammaproteobacteria > Pseudomonadales > Moraxellaceae > Acinetobacter > Acinetobacter ihumii. The sequence continues at coordinate 357,223 of NZ_LR130760.1, forward strand.
CTGACTGATAAGCACGTACCCGATAGTTTTTAAAATGGTAGGCTCCCCCAATACTATAGAAATAATCTGCGGTTGCGACCTTTTCAAAACGACGATTAATATTGTCAATACCGACATCGGTATAACGGTTTGAATCACGTTGCCTTACTTCATCAACATAAAATCCTTCCAACTGTAAATTTGGAATTTCCGTCGAAAGAAGTCGCACCCCACGATAAGTCTGAGGAAAAAGCCGTGCGGGCGATGAAAAAATGGTCGGCAATAAAGGAACCAAATCTCCCACAAACAGTTCATTCTGGCGATACTTTGCCTTTCCAGTGATACCTATTTTCCCATAATAGTCATCACGTGTATTATCCGAATTGACCTGCAACAAACCACTTCGTGCGTAATCATCCGCATGATCACCCAACAAATTAAAGCCTGCCATGGCCAAGACATCAACACCAAAACCTAGCGCGCCTTCGGTATAACCTGACTGTCCTTTAAAAATAAGACCTTGCGCCCAGTCCCGAGCAGCTGTGTATGGATATGGATCTTTTTTATATTCACGATCAAAATAATAATTTCTTAAGGTTAACTCGGCTTGACTATCCGCAATAAACTCAGCATGTGCTAGTGGGGCAAATAATGGACACAAGCAGATCCCCACCCATATGGATGTCTTTTTCATTTTTTGTCTCTACAATTAAGTTTATATAAGATTAAGGTGTTGTTTTTAATAAATAAGCTTGATCTGACTGTTGACGATAAAAGGCTTTAGCCAAGCTTAGAATCAGAAAAATTGCGAGAATAAAAACAATGCCGTAATACGCATACAACGTTGCAGGTGATATTCCCTGATCCAGAAAAATACCCGCAACCGTTGGAGATAAAATCGCACCGATACGACCGAAACCAATCGCATAGCCCACTCCACGACTACGAATTTCTGCATCGTAAATTGTGGGTGAAATTGAATATAAACCTGCGACACAACCATTAATCAGTGTGCCAAGTAACAGTCCTACAATAAGTGCAATACTGACTTGCGAAGAAACCGCCACAAATAACCAGACACACACGGCAGTTAATCCCAAAAATATACTCAGGGCATAAAAGATTTTAATACGTGATGCCAAAAGACCAATAATTGCAGCACCAAAAATACCGCCGATACTAATTAAAATACCTGTGCTCACACCTTGCTCTGGTGACATTCCCATTGAAATTAAAATCTTAGGTGTCCAGCTCATAACAAAATAGAAACCAAACATCACCATAAAAAAAGCAAACCATAAGCACAAAGTTTGAAATCCAAGTTGACCTTTAAAGAGCTTGGCAATTTCTGATCCTTTATGTTGATGATTTTTTTCATAGTGTGGTAACGCCGACAGCAGATTGAATTGCATCCGTTGCATGACCGCGTTGACTTTTTCTAATGCTTGTTTTGGTTTTTTGGCAAACAAATAATCAAGTGATTCAGGCAATACCCATAGACTAATCAATAACATCAAGATAGTGGTCATACCACCTGCCAAAAATATCGAACGCCACCCCAAGTGTTCAATCAAAACCAGTGATAAAACGCCTCCCAACGTTGCACCAATACCGTAGCCTGTTGACATTAAACTTACCGCAAGACTTCTCCAGCGCGCATTGGCATATTCACTGGCAAGGACATTACTACTTGCCAAAATACCACCCACCCCTACACCTGTAATAAAACGTAGTACTGCCAGCATCTCATGACTATGTACAAAGGCACATGCCATCATGCTCAATCCTGCAATGCTTAGACAAACTAAAATGAGCAATCGTCGACCAATTTTATCGGCAAGTGGTGCTAAAAAAATGGAACCGGCGGCCATACCAAACAAACCTGAACTCAACAGCAATCCAATTTGTGCCCCTGAAAGAGACCATTCGGCTGAAACAGAAGGTGCGGTAAATGCCATAACCATGACATCAAAGCCATCAATAATATTAAGACAAAGACAAATCGTAATGACAAACCATTGATAACGGCTCATTTGATTTTGATTGATTTCACGAAGGACATCTCTTTCCATTTGCATATCTCCCAATCTGGAAAAGAGATACACACGACACTCCATCATGAGATGTTGGGTGATTATGCATATCCGTATCCATAATTGCCTGAAGGAATAATTTAATTGCAAAAAATAGCTGGATCTATTTTTTGGAGCTTCCTGCTCAATAGCAATACCAATACAATACTGGATCCATAAAATCAATTTTTTAGAAAAATTTTTGTGCGATTATCGTATTAGAAATACTTTATCTATAAAAAATCTTACTTAAATAATTGTTAATTATGATAAATAAAAAAAGTAAAAATGACCTCAAGACAAGCAACAAAAATCATAGCTAAGCACTTCTGATTTAATCATAAAGTTTTATAAAAAATAATTTATTTTAAATTACAAGCATATAATTATGATTAGACAAAAATCCTCCTAAATCATGACTTGACGTGAATTTTCAAAACACATAAATTGGATCCAATAAGTGATAAGGAGTCGTCACACATGTTTATAAAAAATGCCTGGTATGTTGCCTGCCGTCCTGAGGAAATTCAGGATAAGCCTCTTGGTCGTACCATTTGTGGAGAAAAAATTGTTTTCTATCGTGGTAAAGAAAATAAAGTCGCAGCAGTTGAAGATTTTTGTCCACATCGCGGTGCGCCATTGTCTTTAGGTTATGTTGAAGATGGCAATCTGGTCTGCGGTTATCATGGTCTAGTCATGGGCTGCGAAGGCAAAACCATCTCTATGCCAGCACAACGTGTCGCAGGTTTCCCTTGTAATAAATCTTACGCTGTCGTAGAAAAAATGGGGTTTATCTGGGTCTGGCCAGGTGAAAAAGCCTTAGCCAACGAAGCCGATTTGCCTGTTTTAGAATGGGCAGATAACCCCGAATGGCGTTATGGAGGCGGTCTGTTTCATATCCAATGTGATTATCGCCTCATGATCGATAACCTTATGGATTTAACTCATGAAACCTATGTGCATTCGAGCAGCATTGGTCAAAAGGAAATTGACGAATCATTACCAACAACTAAAGTAGAAGGTGATCATGTCATTACTGAACGTTATATGGACCATGTATCTGCCCCACCATTTTGGCAAATGGCATTACGTGGCAATCACTTAGCCGATGATGTGGCCGTGGATCGATGGCAGCGGTGTCATTTTTTCGCACCCAGTAACGTCCATATCGAAGTAGGTGTCGCACATGCAGGTCATGGCGGTTATCACGCGCCCAAAGATAAAAAAGTATCTTCGATCGTTGTCGATTTTATTACCCCAGAAACAGAAACATCCCATTGGTATTTTTGGGGCATGGCACGTAATTTCCAGCCAGACAATACTGCACTGACCGATCAAATTCGTGAAGGTCAAGGCAAAATCTTTACCGAAGATTTAGAAATGCTGGAGCAACAACAGCAAAATATTTTACGTAATCCACAACGTCAGTTACTGATGCTGAATATTGATGCAGGTGGCGTACAGTCCCGTAAAGTGATTGAACGCTTACTTGCTCAGGAAAATACTCCCTCTCCTGAAAAACAAAACCGTAAATTTCCCAATATTCGTGTAATTTAAGGAATTCCTCACATGGACGTGATCATCAATAAAATTCATCAACTGACTGCAAATATTCGTGCTTTTGAATTGATATCCGCAACTCCAGTTGCGTTACCCTCGTTTGAGGCAGGTGCGCATATTGATGTTCATCTTAAAAATGGCTTGATACGACAATACTCGCTCTCCAATTGTTGCAGTGAAACGCATCGTTATGTGATTGGAGTTTTGCATGATGACAACTCAAGAGGTGGTTCACGCTGTATCCATACTGAATATCAAGAAGGCGATCGATTGACCATTGGAGAACCACGTAATTTATTTGAGCTTCATCCAAATACCAAACAGGCTGTTTTATTTGCTGGGGGAATTGGCATCACGCCAATTTTAGCGATGGCCTATCGTTTAAAACATCAGCAGATTCCTTTTGAATTGCATTATTTTGTACGCAGTCATGAAATGATCGCATTCTATGGCAATTTGACTGAACATTTTGCCGAGCAAATTCATTTTCATATTCAAGATCAACCCGAAACACAATGTGATATGAAACAAGTGCTAAAAAATATTTCAACACAACGACATTTATATGTCTGCGGTCCAACGGGTTTTATGCAATTTGTTATGGATTCTGCCCAGCAAGCAGGTTGGTCGCCTGAGCAGTTACATCAGGAACATTTTGTCGCGCAACAAATTAATGAAAGTGAAAATAAAGCATTTACCATCGAAGTGCTTGGCTCAGATCTTAAAATCGAAGTTCATCCACATCAAACCGCAACTCAGGCTTTACTGGAAAATGGTTTTGATGTGCCAGTTTCCTGTGAGCAAGGAATTTGCGGAACCTGTATGATACGTGTGGTTGCAGGGATACCTGATCATCGTGATGTATTTATGACCGATGATGAACATGCCTTAAACAATCAATTTACCCCATGTTGCTCACGCGCAAAAACCAAGAATTTAGTCATCGACCTGACTTAACTTTTAAATTTTTACTCCTATACATTTGATCAGAAGCATGTGTAGGAGTTTTTCTAGTTTATAGCGACAAAATATGTTTGACTGTTTCGCCAAGCATGACCACAGAACTATGCTCTCGCATCAAATTTTCTGCACGTCCTGCCTGCCGTTGGACTAAGGCATCATAAATAGAACAATGCTGCAAATGAGCGTAATGTAAACGGCGATATTCTGATAAAGCACGAGATTGATCATAGGTCAGTGCTTGTGCAGAGGCCATTGGCAATTGATTATTTTTCGCTAATGCCTGCATTAAAGCAACATTACCTGCGCCTTGAATAATGATATCGTGAAAAATCACATTGTAATGATGATATTGTTCTAGCTCGTCATCGCCAAATTCAGTTTTACCTTCAAATAACTTTTCAGTTTGCTCAATACAGTGCTTTAAAGTCTTTTTCTGTTCTTCATTGATGCCCTTTTCCGCCAAAGTTTTCGCAGCCAAACCTTCAAGTACACCACGAACTTCGAGTGCATCTTGTATCAAGTCATCCGAAATTTCACGGATAATATAGCCCCGTGTCGGATTCTTAATGAGTAATCCTTCCTGTTCGAGTAGGCGAAAAGCCATCCTTATCGGTTGACGAGATACTCCCAGCATTTCAGCGGTAGGAATTTCTGCTATACGACTGCCTCCCTCAAGCTCACCTGCAATAATCATTTTTCTAAGCTTAATTAGAACTTGTTGTCCCGAAGACATAGCACCCACTTCTATTAAAAACCTCAATTGATGCTAGCAAGTTCAACTTACTTATGACAATGTTTTTCTTTTTGTTTTTCTCGCAAATAAATCATAAAAAAAGCAGCCCTAGAGCCGCTCATTCAGATCGAAAATTAAAGCTAAACTTAATACTTACCAGAGAAATTTGCACTGATGCGCTGTGCCAAATAATCTTTTGCAGTAATGTCTGGATATTTACCTTTTGGACTTTGAATCAATACATCCTCATTGGCTTGACAGAAAAATGCCAAACTATAACGTGCACCTTGGTATTCATGATCTGCTGGATTTTTTACACGATGGAAATTGGATGGTAAAACATCATCGCTCCAACGCATCAACATATCACCAATGTTACACGTGATTAAATCTTCGCGCGGCTCAATTGAAGTCCAGGCACGATTCTCCATTTCTTTGCCTGGACAAACCTGCAAACCGCCCTGTCCTTTTTGCTGGAACAATAAGGTTAAACAATCAAAATCGGTATGTGCACCTGCACGCCATAAACCTAGCTCATCTTTAAGTGCTGGATCGACTGCAAAATAATGCAACATCCGCAAGGTACTTTGATAAGTTTCTTTTGACGGGTCATGTGCCAAGGTAAAGAAATCTTCAGAAAAGCCCATTTTATAAGCAAAACAAGACAGAATTTTCATACCTACAGACCAGCATTGGCTTTCAAAATTCAATACTTGCGCTTTAAAATCAGGCAACTCTTGTTGGGTTGGCCAGAGATTAGTCATACGTGGACGCGTAATCTGATACGATTCTTTTTGATCCGGTGTTTTAGTCGATGGGCGAATTTGTGCTTTGCTTTCCCAACCCGCATTACGATTTAATGGATACTGAGCTTTGACATCACGAGGTAAGGCAAAAAATTGTTCAGCTAAACCAAATGCATGCTGGATTTCTGCTTGGGGAATACCATGATTAGAAACTTGAAAGAAACCGATTTCAACTGCGGCATCCCAAAGTTGATCTGCAATTTCATGTTTGCGCTGTTCAAAATCACTCAGATCAATAATCCGTACTTCGCGTTGGGTTTCGGTTCCCATCACGCCCATTACAGATTCTTTTTTTAATTCTTCTAAGGAAAATTCGGTATTACTGGTATTTAAACTGTTCATGCTTGTTACTCACATTAAAAAATCAACTTTAATGATGTAACTCAATTTCATGAAATGGGTCGAACATTCAATTGAGTCACGCTAAACGTTACTGCCCTGTTTGATAAAAATCTGGTATCTACAGTATCGTCTAGAGCAATGACCCACATAATGAATAGCTCAATATGTTGACAGCTTATACTCTCAATAAATATTAAAGCAATGTTTATGCCATGTTGTCAATTTTTTTAAATTTACACGTCTTTTGATGGACTTAAATTTTTCTAATTTAATTTTTTAACTTTTATAGAGAATAAATTTGTATCAAATGCCCCTCTTTTGAGCACAAGTTGCACTATTTTTGTGAAATAAATTTTTAAATGCTCCATCAATATCAACTGAATAAAAAAACACCAATCCAATGCTTCAATTGTTGAGTAGAGAAATATTCTTAAACTTTCCATTTCAGATTAACCTCAAATCAATCAGCTATAACTCATTGTCAAATTAATATAAATCTGACTTGGCACGTTGCAATGCACGGCGCCACAGCTCAAGATGATGAGAGCGTTCGTCTTCATTCATTTGTGGTTCAAAAGCACGATCAAGCTGCCAAGATTCTGCTATTTCATCCAGATTTGAAAAAACACCAGATTTTAAACCCGCCATTGCCGCCGCGCCCCATGCGGTAGACTCCAGCATCTTGGGACGTAATACAGGAACATTTAAAATATCAGCTTGAAATTGCATCAACATATCATTCTGACTGGCACCACCATCAACTCTTAACTCTTTTAAGGGTTTGGATAAATCCGATTGCATGGCACAAAGCACATCGGATACCTGAAAAGCGATAGATTCAAGCGCTGCTCGTGCAATGTGAGCCTTATTCGTTCCGCGTGACATCCCACAGAGTAGTGCGCGTGCCTCACTGTCCCAATGAGGCGCACCCAAGCCTGTAAAAGCAGGAACCAATACGACACCATCACTACTTTTAACCTGATTGGCTAATTGTTCAACCTGAACACTACTTTGGATAATCCCCAATCCATCACGGAGCCATTGCACAATTGCCCCAGCCATGAATACACTGCCTTCGAGCGCATAACGGGTTTGATCTTGACATTGCCATGCCAGTGTCGTCAGCAGTTGATTTTGGCTAAATTGTAGTTCCTCACCTGTGTTAAACAACATAAAACAACCAGTTCCATAGGTATTTTTTGCTGTTCCTGTTTCAAAACAGGATTGTCCAAACAAGGCTGCTTGCTGATCACCTAAAACCCCAGCAATTGGAATGGTACTTCCGAGCAAGCCTTGCGCGGTGTCTGCAATGTACGCATCAGATGAAATAATGGTGGGAAGTACCGCAGCTGGAATATGAAATAACTCAAGTAATTCTTCATCCCAGCTTTGGCTTTGAAGGTTCATCAGCATCGTTCTTGAAGCATTGCTCACTTCAATTACATGTTCTGCTCCTTGCGTTAAATTCCAGATTAACCAGCTGTCAATTGTTCCAAAAGCAACATGACCTTGCTCTGCCAATACCCTTAAACCTTCGACATGCTCAAGTAACCAGACTAATTTACCTGCACTAAAGTAAGGGTCAATTCTCAGCCCTGTTTTGTGATGAACTTTATCTTGTAGCTCTTGATGGATTAAAGCATTACACCACTCTGTGGCACGGCGGTCTTGCCAGATAATTGCAGGTGCGAGTGCCTTACCTGTACGTTTATCCCATACGACTGTCGTTTCACGCTGGTTGGTCAATCCAATTGCTTTAATATCTTTTGCCAAAATATGTGCAGAAGCAAATGCTTGCTGTACCACTGCTATCTGGCTTGACCAGATTTCGTCAGCATCTTGTTCGACCCAGCCTGAGTATGGGGTTTTTATTTTTGTTTCACGTTGAGCTGTTGCATGAACGCGTCCCTGTTCATCAAAAATAATCGCGCGGCTAGAAGTCGTTCCCTGATCGAGTGCAAGTAAATAGCTCATATTTGTTATAAATGGACTTGAAAAATAAAATATTAGCGCAATTATAAATTTAAATACATTGGTAGAATCTAGTTGCTTATAAATTGAATAGCAATTTTTTATGCCTGTGTTATGATGTACGAACTCGTCTGGGGATGTTATTGGCTTCGACGCTGGTGATGAAGCTCATAGATGCATGCCGAGAGCGCATTTCCTCTCGTAAATAAAATTTGCATTTTAAATAGTCGCAAACGACGAAACTTACGCTCTAGCTGCCTAAGGGCCGCTTGTCCGCTTCCTAGAATACTTGTGGTCTGGGAACCCGACCGAAGCGCACGCACACAAGTCCGTATAGAGTCAAGCCTCGGGGCTTTATACCAAACTTAGAGGATCGCAACTTGTACCCTGTTCGTCGGGTCACTTGGTGTTAAAACAATAGACGATATCTAAGCATGTAGTATTCTCGAGTGTAGTGCTGGCGGACGCGGGTTCAACTCCCGCCATCTCCACCAAATTCTTAAATTTATATACCGACACATGATGGTATATAAGACCAAAAGCCTTAATCTTCAATGATTAGGGCTTTTTTATTATCAATTTAGTGATTATTCTTTATCTGTCTGGATCATTGATAATGAGACTTATCAGGATAAGCCGTTATATATCTGTTATACGGTATAACATTAAGCTTTATGATTCCCCAATTCGGTCTTTAAAGCTCAAAGATTTACGTGATTCACTTGGTGAGGGTTAATACACCCGCTTTACAGAGTAAAAGTGGTTTGTTGGCCAATTGGATTTAACGAAATGGATATCACACGTAATTCAGGTGCGATATAAAAGAGTGGCACGTGTTTTGCCAACGCTGACGGCTATTCCATAAACTAAATCCCATAGTAATTTTATCTTATTTCAGATTAGGCATCCTATAAATGCAAAAAAAGGAAGCCTCGGCTTCCTCTTTTAATTTGTTGTATTTATGTGATTTTATTGCTTTTTACGATATGCTTCCTGACATTCAGTTGCATCACAATAACCATATAAATTTAAGGAATGGCCAGTTAAAGTAAAACCATGCTTTTCAGCCACGACATGTTGTTCATGTTCAATAATTTCATTTGTAAATTCAACCACTTTCCCGCAATTTAAACATACAAGATGATCGTGATGATCTTCTTGCATAATTTCAAACACAGAATGATTATTTTCAAAATGATGACGCTGGATAATACCCGCAGCTTCAAATTGTGTTAATACACGGTAAACAGTCGCGAGACCTACATCTTCACCTTGCTCAAGCAAAGTCTTATAAATATCTTCTGCACTCAGATGATGTTGTTTTGAATTTTCTAATAATTCCAAAATCTTAATTCGTGGCAGGGTGACTTTGAGTCCAGCTTTACGTAAATCTTGATTGGAAATCGGCATAAAAAAAGGTCTCTCAACAAATTTAAAGTTGGAATAGGCAATCTTAGTGAGATGCAGTATGATCTATCCCTAAGTCAAATGCATCATAATTTATCGGGATAGTGTAGCAAAATGCAAAAACTTATGTTGGCGTTATTCGTCACCTCACTACTTGCTGGTTGTTCAACTTTAGGTGTCTACAAAGTTGACATCCCTCAAGGAACGCCATTAACCAAAGCTCAAGCATCCAAAGTTCAAGTGGGTATGAATTTTCAACAAGTCCGCTTTTTGCTCGGTAGCCCAACCGTTACAGATCCTTTAAATCCATTCCGCTGGGACTATATCTACAACTATATTCCAGGAACTTATGCTAAAAAAGCAAAAATTCCAGCTGCACATGGTCAGCATTTAAAAATTTACTTTGATCAATCCGGGATTGTCAAAAGTATCGAAGGCTTAGATACGATTCCAGAAACTCAGCCTGGCTTACCTGCATCTAAAGAAGCAATCTTAACAGCCCCACCACTATAATGATTTTTAAATAAAAAGATACCCCTCGCTTGAGGGGTTCTTTCTATGAGTCAGATTGTTTAAAACGATTACCACGCTGAAAACGACCCACTGGATTTTTCTGGGCACGCTTACGCCGAATATCTTGCGGATGAATCGTGAGGGGACGATAAATTTCAACACGATCGCCTGCTTTTAACACTTTATCTCGATCAATTTTTACACCAAAAATACCCAGTTGCATGGGTTCTTCAATCTTAATCTGTTGTCTAATGTGACTCTGATCAATTGCCTCTGCCGCAGTCATCCCCTCGATAAAGGGGATCGCAATTAAGAACTGTTGATCCGGTGTGGCATAAGCCACCCAGACTTGAGCCTGACTCACGAGAACAACTGCCCAATAATCGACAACATTGCTAAAACAATCGACAATGGTAATACAATACGAACCGCAATCCGCCAAAGATTGTAAAAAAGCTCGTTACTAAAATTCATTGATTTACGTAAATGGCTGATTTTCATAATCCAGCCCGCAAAGACCGAATAAATCAAACAAATCAACAAGCCCCATAACATCAGTAAAATATTAAATTCAAATTGAATGTTAGGAAGAAGCCAGATCAAGAGCGTAATTAGCAATACCGCCCAGTGAATCAGCAATGGCACCTGACGCTGTTGTAATTGCTCTCTTGCCAATTGTAAAAGCAAAGCCGCAGCCATCACACCTGCAACAGCAAGAGTTAAAACTGATAGGTGGTATTGTGTCGAATAGAATCCAAATGCAAGCACTGCAACAAATTGAGCAATCCAGATTGGGAAAGCAGTTTTACTGGCTTGTGCTGTATTTTGAATCTGTAGCAAGCTATTTTGCCAGTACAATCCCATGCCTAAACCAGTCGCCACCAATGCCAGAACAGTCGCATTGCCCCATTCTTTAAACTCGATTGGTGTCCAGTGCCAATGAACTGAAGGAGCTATTGCGAAAGAGCTGAGCAATGAGACAGCAACGCCTAACATCATCAGTATCACTAAAATCTGACGTGGAACAAATGACAGTACCAACGCAATTATGGCCAGCACTACAAAAATCACTTGTGCATTCAGATCAAGCCCTACGCTTGCAGATGCAGCCAGCCCGAGATGAGACAAAATAGCCCCAGCCAGAAAAGGAATAAAAACAACCGCGAGCCACCCGACAATACGCCATTTGGGCGATGCATCGGCATCCCGGGTTAAACTGGATAATGCATTCAGTGCAGTTGTCTTGGCACGTTTAGCTAGTGCAATTTCCATATAACATACAGGTAATGCCAAAATTACCATAGTAACCAACCATAGCAACCAGAAATCCAGTTGACGGTCGATCTGAATCCCCACAGCCGATGCTAAAGCTGCAATAATAATAAAAGTAAAGCAAAACGCCATAAGTGGTGACAACCACCGCGCGAAAGCTGAATCCTGCATCATTCATTCCTAATATGAAGTCTGGGGATATTTTGCCTTTGTCGAGTATGAAAATCAAAGTTTGAAAATAAAAAATGCAAATCATCGTGTGATCGATGATTTGCAGCGCTGAGTCTTGTTATTATTATCTTTTGTCGAGATCTTGCCGAGTCACTCCGCTTTTCAAGAAAGCTTAGGAAAAGAATCGTGCAAACCATCCCTTCCCTTTTTTTTGCTCTTTTTCTTTAATAATTCCCATCATGTTTTCTTTTACCGCTCCAACATAATCTGCATCATCATGTTGAATATGGTTAATCAGCCATTTTGAAAGGACTTCATATAGTTCTTCTTCAACATTATGTCCCATTTCAAATCGTTCACGATAATGTTCAATTTTTTTTATAAATAAATCATGAACTCTTTTATGAGGTACACGGTACTTATAATTTGCCTCTTCCTGTAAGCTTTCTTCAAAAGCGAAGTGAGACTGGGTATAATCAATTAAGTTTAATAAGACATCTTTAGTTTGTGCCCTGTCATGGGTTTTTCTGACTTCTTCAAGTTCATTAATATATTCAAGGATGCGTTTATGTTGATCATCGATGACTTCAATCCCCGTATTATATTCAGGAAGCCACTTCATACCCACCTCAACTTCTAAAACAATGATTAGATATCAACATCATATATGTTATTTTTTGAAATAAAAATAAAGCAAATTAGTCAAGATTATGCCAAAAACTTAATTAGGCCATTAATCACTTGATTTAAAAATAATAATTAAATAATCCAGAGCAAAAAGATAAGTTATTTTTTAACCAATTTTATTATTAATACATAATTTTTATTATTTTCTAAAATTTAAAATATATAAAATTCATCATTTAAAACTATTATTTTAGCATTTTAAACATTAAATGAAAAAATTAGGCTTTGTATTAATATCAATTTAAACATTTAATCTTAAAATAAACTGAAGTTAGTATTGATCAGCACGTGTGATACGTTTCAATTCAGGATTTTTTTGTTCACGTTGTAATCGCTCAACCTGTGTTTGAGCATGTTTAATCGGTTTTCCATCTTGAAATAAGATCATTTCACCTGCTTGGTAAGAGATCCATTGTTCATTTTTTGTCAGAGGTTCGGTGGTAATGACCGCAACGCGATCATGGGGAGTTGTAACCTGACTAAAATCGACTTCAACATCCAAATCAATCAATCTTGCTGCTTTAAAAGGATATTCACGCACTAGCCAGTGTAATTTGGTGGTCGCATAACTAAATAATGCCTGACCATTAGACAAACAATAATTAAACGTCCCAAACTCCGCAACTTTCGGTGAAATCTGCTCTAATACCTCAAAAACTTGCATGACGCTGGGTTCAATATAGCCAAAATGTTCAACCAATTGATCCAGCAAATAGCAAAATGCACGTTCACTATCTGTGTTGCCAATTGGAATAAAACGACCTGTTAAATGCGGATCAAAATCATGTAAATCGCCATTATGTGCAAAAATCCACTGTCTGCCCCACAGTTCACGAATAAACGGATGCGAGTTTTCCAGTGTAATTTTACCTTGTGTGGCTTTACGAATATGTGCAATCACATTGCGAGATTTGATTGGATAGTTACGCACCAACTCTGCAATAGGTGATTCCACCGCAGATTGATTATCGACAAATAAACGACAGGCTTTATCTTCAAAAAATGCGATTCCAAAACCATCTGAATGATCAGAGGTAATCCCTGCCCGCTGCGAAAACCCCTTAAAAGAAAAGGTAATATCGGTAGGTGTTGCACAGTTCATTCCGAGCAATTGGCACATAGCAGACAGAGTTCAAACGCAAAGGGCTGAGTTGTATTGTGCATGACTGTGAAATCGCTTGCAAATCTGATTATAACCAGCCTGATATAAAATTAGTCATCTGCTTTATTTTTGTACACGTTTATTCAGGACAAATGACTTTGCCACCTGATTCACTTCCAGAAAAACCAGATAATCTAGACAGTTAAAATGCACATCATAAAACGCTTGCCGAGACAGTTTTGACTGCATATCCAGATACATTTTAAATAATTTAGGCATACGTTCATCTTGTGGAAAACTAAATTCAGGTCGGGGGATTTCAATCATATTTTTGGATGCAATCTGAATCGTCTGATTTGTATGAAGACCTTGAATCTGTTGATGGGTATGATAAACGCGAGCCAGATTGTCTTGCAGATGGATACTGACACAGCCCATCAAATATTTAGCGCGCATCGACCACAATACTTTAGGTACTAAATTTAGCCACAGCATCGACAACGCTTTGCCAGAGCGAAATCTAGGATGTACACAAGTTCTTCCAATCTCCAGAACATTGGGCAAATGTGAAAAATGCGGCAGAATTTCAAACTCTGTGGCACTATAACTGTGTGCCAGTTCATGTCCCTGAAAGAGTTTAAGGCGCGTATAGGCCACAATCTCACCAGTCCATTTCTCTCTGAGTACTGCATGTTCACAGCCAAAATCATAAATATCTTGATCCAGTCCATCTTCAAAGCTTACACCAAATTGTTGACTAAATTGAACTGCACGAAATCGTTGTACTTCTTGTAATTCTTTGAGGTTATCCACCCAGTCAAAGCGAAACTGAGTTTGGTTGGTTTTTTGACGAGTTAAAGGCAGACTAAAATTTTGGCGATAGTGATTGAGTTTTTCTAGCATAATGTCACCCTGTTTTTATCATTATGCTTACACTAGGATAAGATCATGACAGGAAAATGACGTTTTATACCCAATAAAAAAGTCATCCGAAGATGACTTTATAAAACACAATACAAAAATTTAATACGTAACTTTATGTGCAAGTCGGTTGGTAATCAATGTCCCGACACCATGATCTGTAAAGATTTCCAGTAACGTTGCATGCGGTACACGACCATCGACAATATGCGCACTCCCCACGCCGCCTTTCACCGCATCAAGGGCACAGCCGACCTTAGGAATCATACCGCCATAAATCACACCGGTTTCGATTAAACGATCGACTTCCTGTGTGCTTAAGCCAGTCAGCAGATTTTTATTTTCATCCAGTACACCCGTGATGTTGGTGAGCAAAATCAGTTTTTCAGCGCCTAAGGCTTCAGCGACTTTACCTGCGACCAAATCTGCATTGATATTGTAAGTATTTCCCTCTTCATCGACACCTAAAGGTGCGATCACAGGAATGAAATCACTTTGGGTAAACATTTCCAACACATCGGTTTTTACCCCAACCACTTCACCGACCATGCCCAGATCAATATGCTGCACCTGACCTTGCTCATCTTGTTTTTCCATGAGCAATTTACGTGCACGCAACAAGTTGCCATCCTTACCTGTTAAACCAATGGCACGGCCACCGTGTTTATTGATCAGGTTGACAATGGATTTGTTGACACTCCCACCAAGCACCATTTCCACAACTTCCATGGTCGCTTCATCGGTAACACGCATTCCATCAATACGGTCAGACTCCTGCCCCAAACGTTTGAGGAGCGAATCAACTTGTGGACCACCACCATGTACTACGATTGGATTTAAACCCACAGTTTTTAATAACACAATATCGCGTGCAAATGAGCTTTCCAGTTCAGGATCGGTCATTGCATTGCCACCATATTTCACAACTAGCGTTTTACCCGAAAAACGTTGAATGTACGGCAAAGCTTCGGTCAATATTTTCGCTTTGTCGATGCCAGTATGCTGATGTGGCATTCGCCTCTCCTTAATGGATGTTTGAAATATCTTGCGCTATTTTAGGATATTTATCCTGCAACATGCGAACAAACTGATGTCGAATCTGTGCCAATTGCAATGGACTGGCGGCATCAAATCTGACTGTAAAGTATTCGCCCGTGTTAGATGCTCGAATAATGCCAAAACCATCGTCAAAATCAAGTCGTATGCCATCAATTTTACTCAGTTGGGCTTTAGAATGATGACTTAAGGTTTCAATATCCTGTAACACGGTCTTGGGTTCTGACCGATGCGTACTAATGTAAGTATCCTCAGTCGAATAACGCTCAGGAAAAGCGGACAAGAGTTGCGACAGGGATTGCTCTGGAAATTGGCTTAAATATTCCATGACTCGCAGTGCAGCATATAAGCCATCATCGTAACCAAAACCTCGGCCATCATTAAATACATAATGACCTGCGTATTCTCCACCAAAAACCGCTTTTCCCTGAGATTGGGATAAATAACGTCGCAGAAAACTACTGCCTGTGCGGATCATGGTTGCAATGCCGCCTAAGTCATTAACAGTTTGTGTCACCATACTTGAGCATTTAACATCAAAAACAATTTCAGCTTGCGGATGCTGCTCTAGGCACATTTGTGCGAATAGAGAAATCAAACGATCCGCGGTAATAATATGTGCCTGTTCATCCATAATGACTAAGCGATCACCATCCCCATCTAGCGCAATCCCAATATCCGCTTGATGATTAAGCACTGCGTGTTGTAATTTTTCTAAATGAATGGCTTGAGAGGGATCAGGTGCATGATCTGGAAATTCACTATTGGCTTCACAGCGTAAAGCAACGACTTCACAACCTAATTTTTTCAAGACAATTTCAGCACAATGTCCTGCCGAACCATGCAATCCATCTAAAACGACTTTAAAAGGTCGTTCAAGCAGAATATCATCCAGCAAACCTTGCTGGTAGCGCAGACAATAGTCCGTATTTATCTGGTGAGTGAGTCCTCGAATTCGTGGAAATTCAATCGCACGAACATGCTGATGTGCTGCTACATTGCCAATATGTTCAATCTGCGCAGGTGTGGGCGGTTCACCCTGTAAAATCCATTTAATACCATTGTCCGATTTTGGATTATGACTTGCCGTGACCATCACCCCATTTCCTTGAGTTTCACGCGCCATAAAATACATCATAGGACTCGAGCAACAACCGAGCTGTATTACCTCTAACCCTTGTTTTTCAAATATTGTGGTGAGAATGGCTGCATATTGGGGACTACTGAGCCGTGCATCATAACCGATCACGACTTTGTTTTGACCAGCAGTTTGGTATTGATCTGCCAATGCATACGCAATTGCTGCAACAACTTGTGGCGTAAAGACCGTAAGCTTGCCGCGAATATCATAAGCACGAAAAATATGTAAGGGGAAATTAAGCATTGCATCCATAGGCATCTTCTTTTAATTCAAAGCCTACTTTGAAAAATAAAAATAGCAGTGTTTGGCATAAAATAAATATACCGCATTTTTGTCAATCATTTAGACAAACGAAGAATGATGTTTTAATCTAATTTTTTGAAACATTCAATATAAAAAAAGAAACGCCTGTTTAAACAGGCGCTTAAATTATTGTTTTCCAGTATGACCAAAGCCACCCGCACCACGATCTGTAGCCACAAATTCGTCCACTTGTTCAAATTCAGCCTGCACCACTGGAACCAGAACGTACTGCGCCAAACGCTCACCCGGTTCTAAAGTAAAACTGTGCTGACCACGATTCCAGACTGAAACCATCAGTTCGCCTTGATAATCTGAATCAATTAAGCCCACCAGATTCCCCAATACAATGCCATGCTTATGACCCAAGCCTGAACGTGGCAAAATCAGTCCGGCAAAAGCAGTGTCGTGAATATAAATGGCCATACCCGTTTTAACCAAAACAGTTTGACCCGGTTCAATCTGAATCGCTTCATCGATACAGGCGCGTAAGTCCAAACCTGCCGAACCTGTGGTTGCATAAGATGGTAACGGCCATTCATTGCCTAAACGTTGATCTAAAATTTTAACTTGGACTTTCATGATATTTCCTAATCGTTCAATCAATTATTTTTTCAATAATGCTTTTAAATTCGCCAGATATTGTTGTGCCTGTTCTTTCGGATCTACATTGCCTGCCAACTTTTTCTTGCGTCCGAGCCATTCCAGCTCATCCTGTGGCAACTCATCCAAAAAGCGACTTGGCGTCATCTGTTTCATTTGCCCGCCATTTTTACGTTGTTCAGCGAGCGTTAAAGTTAAGCCCTGACGCGCACGGGTGATTCCCACATACATTAAACGGCGCTCTTCTTCAATGGTTTCAGCCGCAATCGAATTTTTATGAGGCAATAATTCTTCTTCCAATCCCATAATATAAACATAAGGAAATTCAAGACCTTTAGCGGCATGCAAGGTTAGAAGATTGACCTTATCGGTGTCTTCTTCTTCCTGCTGTTGCTCCAACATATCGAGCAAAACCAACTTGCGAATCACACTTTCAATATTCTTCTCATCAACATCTTCGGTACGATTGAGCAAACTTTGAATGCTGCTAAATAAGCTTTCGATATTATCCAGCTTGGTTTTTTCCTGCGCAGGAGTCGCCGCAGTTTCCCGAATATAATCGATATAACCTGCTTCATTCATCATCTGGCGAACCTTGGGCACAGGTTCATCATCATCCATCAACTCACGCGTAAAATTACTAATAAAATCGGCAAACTCATGTAATTGTGTTGCTGCTTTTTTCGGTATTACCATGCTTAAACGCTGATCGGATGCCGCGCCGAGTAATGACAAATGATTTTCCTGAGAAAATAAACCTAACTTTTCTAAAGTTACTGGCCCAATCGCACGTTTCGGCGTATTGATAATGCGTAGAAATGCACTGTCATCTTCTGGATTAATAATCAGACGCAAATAACTCATGACGTCTTTGATTTCAGCACGGGCAAAGAAAGACTGTCCACCTGAAAGCTTGTACGGAATCTGCATTTGGCGCAGTTGGGTTTCTAACACACGTGCCTGAAAGTTACCGCGATACAACACCGCATAATCTTTCCAATTTTTACCATTCATGAGTTTGTGGGTCATCATATCCTTGACCACACGTTCTGCTTCGTCATCATCATTACGACATGTAATAATCCGAATGACTTCACCATGCCCTTTATCACTCCACAATTTTTTATCAAAAATGTGCGGATTATTTTCAATCACGGCATTGGCAGCTTTTAAAATACGGCTGGTTGAACGATAGTTTTGTTCTAGCTTAATCACTTTTAAATTTGGAAAATCTTCTTTAAGCAATGCCATATTTTCAGGTTTTGCACCACGCCAAGCGTAAATGGATTGGTCATCATCACCTACCGCAGTGAACTGTCCCATCACCCCGACCAATAGTTTCACCAAAATATATTGGGCGGTGTTGGTATCCTGATACTCATCGACCAACAGATAGCGTGTACGATTTTGCCATTTATCACGAACTTCAGCATTTTCCTGTAGAAGTCGTGTCGGCAGCACAATCAAATCATCAAAATCAACGGCGTTATAGGCACGTAAATTCCGTTCATAAAGTTGATACAGATGGGCAAATTGAACATCCTCGACCGTTTCACAAGTGGAATGCGCTTGCTCAGGTACAATCAGATCATTTTTCCAGTCTGAGATTTTTTTCATGGCTTTGGCAATCAGTTCTTTGCTTTCAGCACCCGAAAGATTATCACGCTGCATTAAATCCATCAGGATGCGTTTACAGTCATCTGCATCCAAAATCGAAAAATTATTTTTTAGTGGGGTATGTTTCAGTTCCAAACGCAATAAGTTCAGACCAAAGGTATGAAAAGTGGAAACCGAAAGCCCTTTGCCTTCTTCACGTGAAAGGAGTTTTCCTACACGCTCTTTCATTTCACGCGCAGCCTTATTGGTAAAGGTCATTGCGGTAATACGATGCGCAGGAATACGACAATTTTTTACCAGATAAGCAATTTTCTGGGTAATCACCGAGGTTTTACCTGAACCAGCCCCTGCAAGTACTAACAAGGGTCCTTGAGTATATTTCATGGCTTCAAGTTGCTTGTCATTCAAATGACTTGCTGCTGACATAGGCTAACCTCTTTTCAATTCGAGCATGATTATAGACATCTAATTAGCAGATGACTAATCGATTAGGATGGATTTTACCCATAAAAAAACCACCCGAAGGTGGTTTCTAAAAACTGAACGACTAAGATTGACGCTCATAGATGCTAATTTCAACACGACGGTTTTGTTCTTTACCTTCAGCAGTTGCATTTGATGCAATTGGATTAGCCGAACCGTAACCTTGCGCATTAATACGTGCAGATGAAACACCTTGACCGCTCAAATAGTTTGCAACAGATTGCGCACGAGCTTGAGAAAGTGGAATGTTGATTGAGTCATTACCTGTACTGTCGGTATAACCTGTCACCAAAATCGCACTCTTGTTATCTTCAGCAAGCGTTTGCGCTACTTTGTTCAAAGTCGAATAGAAGTTTGGTTTGATGTTTGATTTGTTGGTATCAAAGGTAATGTTACCTGGCATCACCAGACCCACTGAACCATCTGGATTACGGTTGACTTCTACACCAGTACCCGCCATTTGTTGACGTAATTTTTTCTCTTTTTGGTCAAGGTACAAACCACCTGAACCACCAAGTACTGCACCAATCGCTGCTGCACGGTTGTTTTGACGACTAGAGTTGGCGTTTGATTTAGAAACACCATAACCTGCTGCGGCACCAATCAATGTACCTAACGCTGCTTTATCGTATTCAACCCCGCCAAGGTTTTGCCCTGTCGATTGGCAACCTGAAAGTGCTACTGCTGCCCCAACCACTGTCGTAATTAATAGTGCACGCATCGCATGCCTCCTGTTGTGTCTTTGTTGTCTAGGAAAATGATGAAAGAAAAAAATGACTTAGACCATTGATTTTTTGTTAATAATACGCCGTTTTTTTACATTTTGTAATATTTTAGATGCTTTTACTTTCATTCTTTACTACATTTTATCCATTGTTTCATACTATGACTTTTTAATTCATTAAGCACAGTCTATATTGTGCTCAGGATTTTCAATAACGGGATGCGATGAGAAAATAGCCTTTATGTTCTTTTCTCCCCTCAGGATTCATTCTATGTCTAAGCAAAATAATCATCAGTCGATACTGAAAAAAATTAGCAAAGGTGTCACGGTTGGTAGTGTCATTACAGGAAGTACCTTTTTACATGGTCCTCCAGTATTGGCACTCGGTTTAACTAAATTATTTAAACAGTCATCTAAAGTCGATCAAACCAATATTCAGATTACCAATAGCTGGTTAGGTGTCAATAATTGGCTGATTGACCATGTTTTGCCGCATTTAAAATGGGATATCAGTATTGATCCGCAGCTTGAACTGAGTATGCAAGGTCGTTATTTGATGATGTGTAATCACCAAAGCTGGGTGGATACGACCGTCAATCAATATTTTGGTGTCAGTCGCATGCCATTAACACGCTTTTTTACCAAATGGGAGCTAATTTTTATCCCATTTGTCGGGCAAGCCTTTAAAATTTTAGGCTTTCCGATGATGAAGCGACATAGCAAAGAGCAAATTGCCAAAAATCCAGAACTCAAGACCCGCGATATGCTCGAAGCACGTAAATCCTGTGAGCAGCTTTTATCGCAACCGTTTACCTTATTGAATTATCTGGAAGGCACCCGTTTCACCCAAGCCAAACATGATCAACAAAACTCGCCTTATAAGAACTTGCTTAAACCTAAAGCTGGTGGTCTGGCACTGGCTCTGAATATTTTAGGCAATCAAATTGATGCTCTGGTCGATATGACCATTGTCTACCCTGACGGTGCACCTGAATACAGTGATTTCTGGTTAGGTGATGTCTCTCGAATTGCAGTAAATTTGCGTAAAATCGAGATTCCAGATTGGGTGCTTGGTGGAAACTACGAAGAAGATGAAGATTATCGTAAACGCTTTCAGGAATGGGTTGACAAACTCTGGATTGAGAAAGATCAATTGATTGATCAAATGAAAGCTCAGTATGTCAGCACCTCAACCACATCGCCATAAAGATTAGGCAAAAGATATTCGTACCATGCAAAACAAAACGAAAGAAAAGTCCAAATATCATCAAGTGGATCCCACCAGTTTATCCTTCAAGATTTTTCTGGTGTACGACATCTTTATGGTGTTTATCATTATTTTTAATTTGTTTTGCCTGTGTACCAATTTCTTTTTAATGAGCAGTATCGGCACATGGTTTTTCGATCATATTCATTTGCCACAAGTACTGGATTTTTATCGGACACATTTACATCCGTGGGTAATCACCACGGAGGCTTGGTTTATTGGCTTTTTAATTATAGAGTTGCTGGTACGCTGGGCTATTGCAATCATCAATAAACATCACTCCCGCTGGTTCTTTTTTCCATTTATCCACTGGTACGAAATTTTAGCCATTATTCCGCATTTACGTTTTTTGCGTTTGTTCCGTGCCGGTATTATTGCGTATCGGCTATACGAAATGGGTTATCAAATCATTCCTGAAAGCTGGTTAAAACAAGGGACTTTTTATTATCATGTGGTCATGGAAGAACTGTCAGATCGCGTTGTTTTAACTGTCATTCATGGCATTAAGCGTGAACTGGAAACCAGCTCTACGCATAAACGCATTATTCATGATCTGGTCGATCATCATCGACAATTATTTGCGATGACAGTAGCAGAGGTTTTACAGGAAACTCTAGCAACAGAACTCAGATCACAACAAAATTCGATTTCCAAAGGTGTAGGGCAAATTGTGAATCAGGCTATTGAAGATACCCCTGAACTCACTCAATTACTGCGACTCATTCCGATTGTAGGTGGACGTATCGAACAACAAATTCAAAGTATTGGCCAACGTCTAGGGGAAAATATTACACATGGGCTGGTCGAGTCTTTCGCTCATGGCTCAAGTCACAACCTCAACCCAAACTATGAACTGATTGCACAGCGTATGAGTGAAATTAACATTGATAATAAACACTTGGAACAATTGGTCGAGTCAGTTGTGTTTGAAAGTCTGGAAGCTATTCGTCAACAAGTTAAAGTGAAACAATGGCAGCAAATTTTAAAACAACGTGAGACAGTTAAAGATTAAACAGTCTGTCATTTTTTTTAAGTCAATGCCTAGAGAAATCAGTGAATTTGTTCTAGGATTTGGACTATTTACAACATGTCTTCGGCGTACCAGCTCGCCAGAAGTGCTTAAGGAATAATTATGGCTGATATACGGATTGCAGGCAGAATGGTTAACTTTACCCGGTTAACCTTTGATACAAATGATCATGATGCCATCCGCCAGCAATTATCTAACACCCTCAATGAAAGTGCATATCAAGGCACTTTGGTCATTATTGATAGTACAGTTGAGCAAGAACTGATTGCCCTGATTCAGCTTTTAATTGGTCTGGGTTTACAACCGATGGCAGTGATTGATGGAATTTTGGGCGATGAAGCCCGTGCAATTCAGTTTCCTGTACTGCCTGCTGATCAACCTTTACAACGGATTAAGCCTTCACGCGAAGAAGTTGCAGTGGCGGTAATTGAAGACAACAAAACTGTCTCTTCAAACTCTGAAACAAAAAGCACACCAACGAAAACAGCGATTGCGCACAAGACCTCTTACCATGATGAAATTTTGCGAACAGGACAAAGTCTGGTACAGGATCATGGTGACATTATTTTAAATGCCAGTATGAATAGCGGCTCCGAAGTCATTGCATCGGGAAATATTCATATTTATGGCAATGTTCGTGGTAGAGTCATCGCAGGTGCAGGTGGAAATTCCGCAGCACGTATTTTTTGTCATTCATTAGAAGCTGAATTGGTCTCTATTGCAGGAACTTACTGTGTAGCGGATGATATTCCCAAAGATGTGCTCAAAAAAGCGGTACATATTTATTTAAATGACAAGCAAGAACTTGTATTTCAGGCTCTGGAATTTTAAGGTATAAATTAAACACCAATAAAAGCCCTTTTCTAAAGGGCTATGACCATAACAGGAGTGGATTCGGTGGCCAAAATTGTTGTCGTAACATCAGGCAAAGGTGGTGTAGGTAAAACTACAACGAGTGCATCTTTTGCAACAGGTTTAGCCCAACGTGGTCATAAAACTGTTGTGATTGATTTTGACGTGGGCTTACGTAACCTCGATTTGATCATGGGATGTGAACGTCGCGTGGTATATGACTTTGTCAATGTCATTAACAATGAAGCCCGTTTACAACAGGCCCTTATTCGCGATAAAGATATTGAAAATTTGTATATTCTGCCTGCTTCACAAACACGTGATAAAGACGCTTTAAGTGACGAAGGTGTTGCGCGTGTTATTGATGAATTATCACAGGAATTTGATTACATTATTTGTGACTCACCTGCTGGAATTGAACGCGGCGCGATTTTAGCGATGTATCATGCAGATGAGGCTATTATTGTCACCAATCCTGAGATTTCATCTGTTCGTGATTCAGATCGTATTATTGGAATGCTCGATAGTAAAACCAAGAAAGTAGAACAAAACGAAGGACGGATACGTAAACACTTATGTATTACCCGTTTTAATCCAGAACGTGCCGATCGTCAGGAAATGTTGACGATTGACGATATATCCAAAGACATTTTACGAATTCCAACTTTAGGCGTAATTCCAGAATGTCCAATCGTTTTACAAGCTTCAAATGAAGGTAAGCCTGTGATTTTGTATAGCGACTCTAAATCAGGTCAGGCTTACGATGATCTGGTGGCACGTTTTCTAGGAGAAGAACGTCCATATCGTTACATTACAGTACAGCCGAAGAGCTGGTTGGCGCGGTTATTTGGAGCATAAGTATGGCGGGATTTTGGAGTAAAATTTTTAGCGGTGAGGACAAACCATCAAGTGCACAAACAGCCAAAGATCGTTTAAAAGTCATTGTCGCTTCCGAGCAGGGGTTAGGTCGTCGTTTGAGTCAAGATAAAATTGACCAGATGAAAAAGGAAATCATGCAAGTTGTAAATCGTTATGTACGCGGTGTCGATGAAGGCCATATTCAGATGCAGGTACGTTCTGAGGCCAATATTGAAATGCTGGAAATGAATATCAACTTACCCGAAGAGCGATAAGCGGTTTTATTGATATTTAAATTATAAAATTCTTATTAGCGCTTTTCGGCAAATAAGGGCAAAATGTGAGGCTCGCAAGGCGCGAAGCTATGCTTCGAGTCAAAACATTTTGCCCTTAATTATTTTAAGACTGAGGAACGTGTAATGGCATTATCACAGCCAGCAACTTTCAATGAAGAATGGTCAGACGAGCGTGTTTTTGCCTATCTTAATCAACTTCCACCCGAAGGTGTAAACGCTGACTTTCACGTGTTATACCATGCCTTCAAACACATGCGTCCAAACGATTATGAACGTTTATTGACTCAATTTGTTGCAGGTGGTCGTGATGTCAATGCCACTAATCCTCAAGGCCAACGTATTCATGATGTGATTGCTGAATTTCCGCGTCAGCGTGAACCATTCTTAGAAGTTTTGGCAAAATTTGCCTAATTCAAATTAATAATAGATTTCTTTCATTGCAGTTTAGATGCTCTTTTTTTCCAAAAAAGAAGTAGTAAAAAGGACTAATGAAATAAATCTAATAAAAAACCTGCTGATGCAGGTTTTTTTATTTATC
The DNA here is from genome assembly GCF_900625095.1 of Acinetobacter ihumii. Lineage (GTDB taxonomy): Bacteria > Pseudomonadota > Gammaproteobacteria > Pseudomonadales > Moraxellaceae > Acinetobacter > Acinetobacter ihumii. The sequence continues at coordinate 382,487 of NZ_LR130760.1, forward strand.
CTTATTTTAGCGATGGCTAATCAAATAAATGCCAAACGCCGTAAAGATACCACCAGAAACACCATCGATCCATTTTGCAACATTTTGATAAGCAGATTTAAAACTTGGTAAAGAAAATACAAATACCACAAATAAAAACCAGACCAGAGTTTCTACCGCAATAATAATAAACAGCAATGAATGCACATGATCTAATGCAGGATTTGCCAAGAACAAAGAAAATACACTACCAAAATAAATCACGGCTTTAGGATTGGATAAATTGGTCAACAAGCCTTTTAGGAAAAACTTGGTCTCAGTTTTAGGTAAATCAATTGGCGTATTAGTATTTTGAACTTTCTGTTTGGAAAAAGCAGAACGTAGCATTTGAAAGCCGAGCCAACACAAATAAATCCCACCAATCACCAGTAGAATCTGCTTTAACCATGCCATTTTTTCAAAAATGATATTTAAGCCCATCAAGGCTAAGATTGCCCAAAACATGACCCCGACTGTAATTCCTAGAACGACAAATACGGCCTCACGACGCGAACGGCTAATTGCCGTTTGAGAAACTAGAAAAAAATCTGGACCTGGGGTAATCAGAGCGCAAAACTGAATGAACATCAGTGTGATCAAGGCAATAAACATTCATCCCCCAAATAAAGCGCATCTAGAGTTTAAATTTAACATTTTTTTGCATAATTCCCCAGCCATTTTTATGTCTGAACAGCTAATAAAAGTTTATTATTTTTTGATTGACTCAATGATATTGTTAAATTAGATAAATTAATGATGTCTGATAAAAAGTCAGATCATTGATTTTAGCGTTAATATTTTTTTGTTTCAGTTCATTGTTATAGCGAGAAAAAAATGGATAAAGATCACCAACCTAATCCTAATGAAGACATTGAAGTGATTGATCAAGAGCAACTCAAGAACTTGCCTGTCTTTAAAAAATCGGTGCTTGAATATAAAGGATTGGTGACAGCAGAAGAATCTAGCTCCGCCGCTTTACCGGAAAGTTATCCTTATCGTACACGTATGTCACGCAAGACGTATGAAGCCGAAAAGAAACTCCTTCAAATTGAATTACTCAAAGTTCAATCTTGGGTGAAGGATACGGGACAACGTATTGTGTGTTTATTTGAAGGGCGTGATGCAGCAGGTAAAGGCGGCACGATTAAACGTTTTATGGAGCATTTAAATCCACGTGGCGCGCGTGTAGTCGCTCTTGAAAAACCAAACCCTCAGGAAAGTGGTCAATGGTATTTCCAGCGCTATATTGAGCGTTTACCCACTAAAGGTGAAATGGTATTTTTTGATCGGTCATGGTACAACCGTGCAGGTGTGGAACGGGTCATGGGCTTTTGTGAGCCACAAGAATATTTGCAGTTTATGCGCCAGACACCTGAGCTTGAACGTATGTTGGTGAATAGTGGTATTCATTTATTTAAATTTTGGTTTTCGGTCAGTCGTGAAGAACAATTACGTCGCTTTATCTCGCGCCGTGATGATCCTTTAAAGCATTGGAAGCTCTCACCGATTGATATTCAGTCTCTTGATCGCTGGGATGATTATACTGAAGCCAAGAATCAAATGTTTTTCCACACACATACAGGCGACGCGCCGTGGACGATTATTAAATCTGATGATAAAAAACGTGCACGTTTAAATTGTATTCGCCATTTCTTATCTCAATTAGATTATCCAAATAAGGATCTTAAAGTGACGAATCGTGTGGATGACAAAATTGTTCTGATTCCCAATCCACAATTTAAACAAGTGATGGATACGGATTCTGACTGATCATCACTTAAAATTAATCCGTTAAATTCCAATCAAAAAAACACCATAGTGAAGACTATGGTGTTTTTAAACAAATACTAAACTAAAATTTCACGTTTACCGTTTGCACCCATCGCGCTCACTATTCCGTTTTCTTCCATCTGATCAATGATTCTTGCAGCACGGTTATAACCCAAACTAAATTTGCGCTGCAACGAAGAAGTCGACGCTTTACGGGTTTCCAAAACAAAGGCGACACATTGGTCATATAACATGTCACGATCTGAACCACCTTCTCCGCTGTCTTCAAAACCACGTGAAGTAGGTTCTTCATCATAAGGCGTCAGGATTTCATCAACATAGTCTGGATCACCACGCTCACGCCATGCATCACAGATTCGGTTAACTTCATCATCACTGATAAATGCGCCATGTACACGCTCAGGCTCAATTTTACCCGGCCCAAGAAATAGCATATCACCATGACCCAATAAGTCTTCTGCCCCACCCGCATCTAAAATAGTACGTGAGTCAATTTTTGAGTTCACACGTAAGGCCACACGTGTCGGAATATTGGCTTTGATCAACCCTGTAATCACGTCAACCGAAGGCCGCTGTGTGGCAAGCAATAGATGAATGCCCGCAGCACGTGATTTTTGTGCCAAACGGGTAATCATTTCTTCGGCTTTTTTACCGACCTGCATAATCATATCGGCAAATTCATCTGCCACAATGACAATAGAAGGTAAGGGTTGTAAACGTGGTGCACGCTCCTGCGTTGCCGAATCACTTGGCTTCCACGTCGGGTCAATTAAGTCTTCACCATTCGCAATCGCTTCTTCAACCTTACGATTGTAATCCGCAAGTTTACGAATTTTTAAGAACGACATCAGTTTATAGCGACGCTCCATTTCATTGACACACCAGTTTAAAGCACTGACCGCATCTTTCATGTCAGTCACAACAGGCGTCAGCAAATGCGGAATATCGTTGTAGTTGGCAAGTTCTAGCTGTTTAGGATCGATCAAAATCAGACGTAACTGATCTGGCGTATATTTTAATAACATCGATAAAATCATCGAGTTTACCGCCACAGATTTACCAGAACCTGTGGTTCCTGCGACCAACATGTGGGGTGCTTTACCCAAATCAGTAATGACAGGATTACCTGAAATGTCTTTCCCCATGGCCATGGAGAGTAAACCCTCAGGATCTTTAAAAGAAGGCGTTTCTAGCAGCTCAATCAGACGTACCATTTCACGAGTACTGTTCGGAACTTCAATCCCGATATAAGGTTTCCCCGGAATCACCTCCACTACACGAACCGATGCCATTGACATCGAACGTGCTAAATCTCGTGAAATATTGGTGACTTTAGAAGCTTTAACACCGGGTGCCAAATCCAGCTCAAAACGGGTCACTACAGGTCCAGGTTGCGCTTCGATCACTTTGGCTTTGACATTAAATTCCTGAAGCTTAATTTCCAGTAATTCCGACAAACGTTCCAATTGCTCTGCGGTAAAGTTGACTTTTTTATTTGGATCCACTTTATCGAGCAACTCAAAACCCGGTAAGGTCGGCAAATCACGACGTTTTTGTGCCACTTGCATAGCACGTGACATCGGTCGACCTGAAATATCTGTTAATGGTGCATCAAAGTCAAATTCATCGAGCTCATCATCAGGTTTACCTGCGGTTTCCTGCCAAGCCTCAATAAATTCTTCTTTAGACAACTTGTGTTGTAAGTCAGTTTGAATCGCAGCTTTCACAAACGGTGTTGATTGTGCGTAGCTGCTGGTCTGTGGCTGTTTAGCTTGCTCATCATCAACCAGTAAATCTGTTAAATCATCCAGCTCTTCAGCAGCATGCTGCATATTTTTAGGAGACTGCGGCGTTAGTGAAGATTGTTGAATAGTTTGCTCAACTTGCTCAATTAATCCTTCAGTATCGTACTGGACATGTGCACGTGTGTTTTCACTATCCCGATCGACAAATGGCGTATGAATATGGGTTTCTTGACGATCTGGCACAGCAGCAAGTAATTCATCAAAGATCTCATCATCATTCCAATCCAGCGATGATTTATTTTGTACGCTTTGAGAATAATCTGTGGTTTCAGCTTCAGTTTGTGTTACTTGTTGCAAATGATCATAGGGCGAACGTTGTGCGGCTTGTTCTTCGTCCGCCGCACGCAGCAAGGCATCAATTTCCTGTTTATGACTTAAATCATCAGATTGCAGTGCACGCCAAACTTCACCTGTCGCCACCAGACGCTGACTGTCTTTTTCTAATTGATGTGCTTTTTCAATAGTTTTTTCAAACTCTTCTGTGTCAATCTCATCAATAGGCAACGACTGCGCATGTTGCTCTTTAGCCACCATATCATTAAATAGACGTTCTGCCGCCGCATCGCTCATATAACCATTGCCGTGCAGTGTCGGTGTGGCAATATCTGCTTGAGGTTGAATGTCAGAAGCCAGTACTTGTTGTTGCTCAGATACAACCTGTCGTTTAAGTGGTGTATTTGAAGCTACCACTTTTTTAGGTTGATCTGTTAAATCAAAATCGGATTCATTTGGAGAAACATTTTTATAAAATAAATCCTGTAAATATGCAGGTGTTGCCTTTAAGGTCGCCCATGTTTTGTTCCACTGGATACCAAATGCCAGCGTAATCAGCACACCCCAAAGCAACAATAAGAATAGGGTCGCACCATAAATAGTCAGGAGCTGACTCAGACTTTGCCCAATTTCATAACCAATGATTCCGCCAGAGGCATTGTCCAGCGTATCCGCAGGTAAATTCCAGTGCAGATACAACAGACTAGAACTTGCCAGAATAATAAAAAACTGTGCAGCATAACGAAATGGACGATTTAAAAAGCTTCGAGGCCACCAGACCTGAATCGCTTCAATAAACAAAAATAATGGAATGAGCAAACAAGCCCAGCCCAAAAAACCAAAAAGTAAATCGGCAATCCACGCCCCTGCTACGCCACTTGCATTAGACACTTGTTGAGTATCACTTGAAATATGCATCCAGCCGGGGTCAAAGGGTGTATATGTTACTGTTGCCAAGAACATATAGATCCCAAAAGAAACCAAAAATAATGTAATTAATAAGCGCTGTGCATAAACACTTGACACCGCAGTCATATACTGTCCTGTAACCCAGTTATAGATTGATCTTGTTATGTCGCAGTACTCGAAAGTGACCACGATTAAACCTTATATTATGCACCTGTTCTTACAAAAAAGATGCATGATTATTTACGCTTGTTGTTAAGCTAATGATCAGGGTCGGTTGACACGTGATGATTCCACATTAAAGGATTTTTGGAAATTGTCTATCCATGACATGCTATTTGTATTTTCTATATAGCTCAATTCGATTTAGATGATCAATATTATCGACATCGAATCAGCCCCTTTCTGATCGACTTTCACGTATAATTTTCTCAATTTTAGTATAAATAAGGAAGCTTAGATGAGCGCTCGACACTCGCGGTTAATTATTTTAGGTTCTGGCCCAGCAGGTTATAGTGCGGCCGTCTATGCCGCACGTGCAAATTTAAAACCTGTTTTGATTGCAGGCTTACAATTAGGTGGTCAACTGACCACGACCACCGAAGTTGATAACTGGCCTGGCGATCCTGAAGGTTTAACAGGGCCTGCCCTGATGGAGCGTATGCAGGCGCATGCTGAGCGTTTCGGAACTGAAATTTTATATGATCACATCAATGAAGTTGATTTGCAGACCCGTCCGTTTGTATTAAAAGGCGATATGGGCGAATATACCTGTGATGCTTTAATTGTGGCGACAGGTGCAACTGCACAATATTTGGGACTTGAATCTGAAGCTGCATTTATGGGTCAGGGTGTAAGTGCCTGTGCCACTTGTGACGGTTTTTTCTATAAAAACCAAAAAGTCATGGTCGTCGGTGGTGGTAATACTGCGGTCGAAGAGGCACTTTATCTTTCAAATATCGCTTCTCATGTGACACTGGTACACCGTCGTGACAGTTTGCGATCTGAAAAAATTCTACAAGACCATCTTTTTGCCAAAGAAAAAGAAGGAAAAATCAGTATTGTCTGGAATCATCAGGTCGATGAAGTATTAGGTGACAATACAGGTGTTACCTCTGTACGCCTTAAATCTACTCAAGATGATTCAACTCAAACCATCGATGTACAAGGGCTGTTTGTTGCCATCGGTCATAAGCCCAATACGGGGATGTTTGAAGGACAACTTGAGCTACGTGATGGCTATATTCAGGTTCAAAGTGGAACTAAGGGCAATGCAACGGCAACTTCTGTCGCAGGGGTTTTTGCAGCAGGTGATGTCGCCGATAATATTTACCGCCAAGCCATTACTTCAGCAGGTTCGGGCTGTATGGCTGCGCTGGATGCCGATTTTTATCTGGATAGCGTTTAAACCTTAAATGACTACAAAAAACCACCAATAAAGGTGGTTTTTTTATTTGAAGACACGTTATAACTATCATAGCTTGCTATTTTTTATAAGAATATTTGAAATTACTAGGATGAGCTATGACTATAAACTGGACCAATGGCTACCAAACTGAAGTGAATTATACCTATGGCTATTACCGTGACCTCAGCCCCAACTATCAGCGTTTTTGTCTATTATTAAATGGCGTTGACTGTCCAAGTTCCAGTGAAACCCATCAACATTGTGAATTGGGTTTTGGTCAAGGGGTCAGTATTAATATTCATGCAGCCTCAAATGAAGGTACTTTTTTTGGGACAGATTTCAATCCTGCGCATGCTGCACATGCCAATCAAATGGCAGAACACAGTCAAACTGAACATTATTTTTATGATGATAGCTTTGAAGAATTACTGAATAAACCTGACTTACCGATGTTTGATTCGATCAGCTTACATGGGATCTGGAGCTGGATCAGCTATGAAAATCAGCTGATTATTCTCAAATTTATTCGAAAATATCTAAAACCAAATGGTATTGTCTATATCAGCTATAACTGTGTCACAGGTTGGGCCGCCAACATGCCGATCCGCGAGTTATTTCATAGCCATTTTAAATTTAACAGCAAAAGTACCAACCCCCTTCAAAAAGTCAAAGATGCACTCGATTTTAGTGAATCGTTATTGTCTCAAGATCCGATGTTCGTTAAACGCCATCCACATGCTTTAGCCAAAGTGAACGAACTAAAAGAGCAAAATCCCAATTATCTGATTCATGAATACTTAAATCAGGATTGGCAATGTTTTTCCTTTCAGCAAATCGTGCGCTTACTTGAAGAAATTAAACTCACTTACGCAGGTTCGAGTGATTTAAATACGCATCTGGATAACATCAATTTTTCAGAAGAACATCAAGCCTTTATGAATGCAATTGAGCATCCTATTTTCAAGGAACAATGCCGCGATTATTTTGCCAGCACCCAGTTCCGCCGTGATTTATTTATTCGCGGAAAAAATGCCCTGACAGCGCTACAAACACAAGAACGACTTAGAAATACCGCTTTTGTTCTGCTCAGTTCACCTGAATTTTTACCTAAAGATATTACTGGTTATTTAGGTACATTTAATTTGATTGCAGACATTTATCAACCCATTAGCCAACACTTTGTCAATGCTCAATATCGTCCACAAACCATTCAAGAATTAGAACAGGCGTTACCCGAACTGAATTATGCCCAAATCTTAAATGCATTAGTCATTCTGTGCCATTTAGGCTTCGCTCAGCCCTGCCAAAATATCGCACCAAGCGAAAAAGTGATTCAACAGTGCCAGCAACTGAATCATTATTTACTGGAGCAAGCCAGCTTTCATCAACATTATCAGGCTTTAATCAGTCCACTGACAGGTATTGGTATTCCAACAGAACATTTCCATCAATTGTTCTATCGTGCTCATTTTATAGATGGTTTAAATACGGCTTCTGAATTTGCTCATTATGTCCAGACTGTTCTCAATCGATTAAACTGGTATGTTTTGGATGCCAATAAAAATACCGTCACAGATGCTGCGCAAAGTCTTGCAATTATTGAACAAAAAGCCCGCGATTTTCTGGCAGCAGATAAATTAACTATTGCCAGACAACTCCAGCTATTTGCTTAATTTATCTGATTTATCACACTGGATCGGCTAAAATAAAGTCGATCCGTTTTTATTTTTTATATACGCATGCTGCTTCCTTCAATGTACGTTTTTCCAGATCCAATTGAATCCGACCCTGAAGGTCAGGGCTTAATTTGTATTGGTGCAGATCTGGAGCCATCTACGCTTTATGAAGCATATACACATGGTTTATTTCCGTGGTTCAATGAAGGTGACCCTATTTGCTGGTGGTGCCCAGAACCCCGTTGTGTGATTTACCCAGCACAATACAAACCCAGCAAAACTTTGCTGCGAAGCATGAAAAAATATAACTATCGCATCACCATTAATCAGGCTTTTGAACGTGTGATGCGTTCTTGTGCCCTACCGCGTAATTACACCAACGAGACATGGATTTCAGAGGATATTGTACAGGGTTATGTCGAGCTATTTCGTGAAGGCTATGCCTATAGTATTGAAGTTTGGGATGGTCAGGAACTTATTGGTGGTTTATATGGCGTCTGTATTGGACGTGGCTGTTTTGGAGAATCCATGTTTAGCACACGCACTGATGCCTCAAAAATGGCTTTTTATAGCTTAATGCTATTGGGTCAGGAAAATCAATTGCCGTGGGTCGACTGTCAATTGGTCAATGACCATTTACTGAGCTTAGGAGCCTGTACACTTTCTCGCCAAAGTTATTTAAAATCGTTACAAGATGTAATTATTCAGCCCCCTATCAATTGGAAAAGCTATCAAGAACGTGTATTTTCAAGTAAAACAATTGCAGAATCTGCAAAACTCATCAAATGACAATAACGAGGGACGCATTCATGAAATCATATCATCCCAAGTCCCTATTGAATGATTTACAGTATTATATTACCCCTCCACATGATTGTAGTTATCTGGAAAATAAATCTGCACGAATGGTGTTTTTAGATCCGATTCACCGGATTGATGTCGTAACCTTGTCTGAATTATCACGTGTAGGATTTCGTCGAAGCGGTGACTTTGTTTATCGTCCAGAATGCCATTTATGTCGTCAATGCTTGTCCTGCCGTGTGCCTGCAAAAGATTTTCAAATGAATCATATGCAGAAAAAAGCATGGAAACGTAATCAGGACTTACAGGTTCGAATTACCCCGACTCAATACGCTACTCAGTTACACTACAACCTCTATGAACGCTATATTTCCGAACGCCACGCCGATGGCGATATGTATCCACCGAGTCTGGATCAATTTGAAAAATTTTTGGTACATAGTTGTACCGACAGCTTCTTTTTAGAACTTTGGAAAGAAGATCAGCTCATTAGCGTATCAACTTGCGATAAGATGGATGATGGTTTGTCCGCAGTTTATACTTTTTTCGATCCGAATGAGAGTCGTCGTTCATTAGGCGTTTTTGCCATTTTAAAACAGCTGGAATATGTTCAACAATTGCAACTCGATTATTTATATCTGGGTTATTGGGTACCACATTCTGCAAAAATGAATTACAAGTCACAATACATTCCGCTTGAACTGCTGCTCGATGGACAATGGCGTCGACTCAATCGTCGCTTAACTCAAGAAGAAATACTGCGTTTAGGTCATTCATTGATGACCACGTTACCTTCTGAATGGAATAACCTGATTGTTGAATAATCGTTCATCAAATCAAAGATATCCGATAATCGTTTGACGGTTTAAATCATAATCATGAAAAGAAACTTATTTAAATAGTGCAGCAAAATCATCGCTACAGCTTTTGACCATAATCACGGCATGTTCACGTGATCCGTCGGGTTGAGGATAATAATGACGACGTAAATCAATCTGATGAAAACCTGTTTTTTCATAGAGCTTAATAGCACTAACATTGCTTTCACGCACTTCCAGAAAAATCTGCACAGGATGATTGCTCAGCAATTGTATCGATTGATCCAATAAACGATAGCCAAGTCCCTGCCCCTGAAATTTTGGCTGAATCGCCATCAATAATAAATTCGCTTCATCCAGCACAGGCTGCAAAATACAAAAACCAATCACCTCATCCTTATACTGCATCACTGTGCATTGATACGACTCTACAGATTCACGAAACTGTTGCTCTGACCATGGATGGCTTTGTACTTGTCGTTCAATCTGGGTCACGGCAAGTATATCTTGTTGCTGCATCAAACGAATTAGAGTTTGCATCTCATTAATTTAAAAAATATTTTGACGAAACTCAATATATAGAATCTTTCACTACAAAAAAAGGGCAAATTGATTGCCCTTGGAGTAAAGTGTCAAAAGTCCAAAATCTTTATAATCCCAGTTTGGCTTTCCATGATTTCAGTAACGCCACCGTATCCAAATCATTCGGATGAAAACCTGGTTTAAAATAAACCAGCATTTCCTTGCTCATGCCTGTAATAATTCCTTTCGATGGACTATAGGCATATTTATAAATCATGGCTAATTCTTTGAAATTTAATTTATTGTCTTCTCGCAATAAACGTAGTACAAACGATGACTGCGTCAGAAAAATTAACACCATTGCCACCACTAAAGCAGTATTACGAAGCGCATAGGCTTTTACACCTCGCCCAAAAATGCCTTCATACACGTCATAGGCGACTGCTTTATGTTCATTTTCCTCAATCGCATGCCATAACCACATATATTTCATCGTTTCATCAGTCATAAGTTCCTGAATATGTGGATTACGTAATAATTCAGAGGCAATGGTTGCAGTGAAATGTTCAAGCGCAGTGGTTGCAGTCAAATCCACCATTTCCTGTGTCATCCCAAACGGTCTAACAAATTTGGCAAAAATTTTACGACCTGTCTGAATCACCAGATTGGTTTGCTTTTCTAATCGAGCAACATCATGCCCATATTTTTGAGCAGAAGCATTAAAACCGACATGCTCCTGAGTATGCATAGCTTCCTGACCAATAAAAGCACTAATTTCTTTTTGCAATGCTTCGTCATTTTTAATGGCTGGGTGATAACGAACCGCACGAACCGAATCGATAAAGAGTTTCTCACCATCTGGAAATAATGCTGACAGTGCTGTCATAAAATGTGTAAGCCCAGCTGAACCATTTACCCAATATTCAGGAACTTGGTCAAAATCAAAATTCATGCGACGGACTGGAAAACTTGCGCCCGAACGGTTAGAAATATTTACCTTAGCATTCATGCCCATTACTCCTGATCAGCAATAACAGCAAAGCTATTGCCACATCTTTTTTTGTTTGTCTTGTTGATTGTTATCATACTGAATTGTTGTATAGGCTTAAGTGCAGTTTAGGACACTGAACTATCAGTTAAGGACAGTTTGTTGCGCATTGTTAAACAAACCGACATTTCTCATGGCATAAAAAAACGCCCCATTCGGAGCGTTTTTTCACTATAAAGTGATTATGCAGTTACTTTCGCAACAACACCAGCACCTACAGTACGACCACCTTCACGGATCGCAAAACGTAGACCTGGGTCCATTGCGATTGGGTGGATCAATTCTACTGACATTTCTACATTGTCACCTGGCATTACCATTTCTACGCCTTCTTTCAACTGGATCGCACCAGTTACGTCAGTTGTACGGAAATAGAATTGTGGACGGTAACCATTTAGGAATGGAGTATGACGACCACCTTCTTCTTTAGAAAGTACGTATACTTCTGCGTCAAATTTAGTGTGTGGCTTGATCGCACCTGGTTTAGTCAATACTTGACCACGTTGTACGTCTTCACGCTTTGTACCACGAAGAAGAACACCACAGTTCTCGCCCGCACGACCTTCGTCAAGCAATTTACGGAACATTTCAACGCCAGTTACTGTCGTAGTTTGTGTATCACGGATACCCACGATTTCAACTGATTCACCAACTTTCACAATACCTGATTCTACACGGCCAGTTACTACTGTACCACGACCAGAAATTGAGAATACGTCTTCGATTGGCATCAAGAATGCTTTGTCAATTGCACGCTCTGGCTCTGGGATATAAGAGTCAAGTGCAGCAACTAGATCAAGAACTGATTTCTCGCCGTATTCGCCAGCATCGCCTTCCAACGCTTTAAGCGCAGAACCACGGATCACTGGAGTGTCGTCGCCTGGGAAGTCATAAGTAGATAGAAGTTCACGAACTTCCATTTCAACAAGCTCAAGAAGCTCTTCGTCGTCAACTAGGTCGCATTTGTTTAAGAATACGATGATGTAAGGTACACCAACCTGACGTGAAAGAAGGATGTGTTCACGAGTTTGTGGCATTGGACCATCAGTCGCAGCACATACAAGGATCGCGCCGTCCATCTGAGCAGCACCAGTAATCATGTTTTTAACATAATCGGCGTGACCCGGGCAATCTACGTGTGCGTAGTGACGAATTGGAGAATCGTATTCTACGTGTGAAGTATTAATGGTAATACCACGTGCTTTTTCTTCAGGAGCTGAGTCGATTTGTGAGTAATCTTTCGCTTCACCGCCGTAAGTTTTCGCACAGATTGTTGCGATAGCAGCAGTAAGAGTTGTTTTACCATGGTCAACGTGACCAATTGTGCCCACGTTTACGTGTGGTTTATTACGTTCAAACTTAGCCTTAGCCATGAGTTTTTCCTTTATAAACTGCTCATGAGGGTCGCTCATGAGCGCTTGGTTTTTTAACTAAAAATTAGTTTGGGCTTATAGTAATCGAAAGATTACTCGTCGTCACCTTTTTTACCGCCTGACTGGAATTTAGCGATGATGCCTTCTGCCACGTTACGTGGAGTTTCAGCATATTTAGCAAATTCCATTGAGTATGTTGCACGACCTTGAGACATAGAACGCATTTGAGTCGCGTAACCAAACATCTCAGCCAATGGAACTTCTGCTTTAATTGCTTTTGTTCCACCAGGAAGATCGTCCATACCCTGAACCATACCACGACGACGGTTTAAGTCACCCATGATATCGCCCATGTAGTCTTCTGGAGTTTCTACTTCAACTTTCATGATTGGCTCAAGAAGAACAGGGTCTGCTTTCATGAAACCATCACGGAAGGCATAAGAACCTGCCATTTTGAACGATAATTCGTCAGAGTCGACATCATGGTAAGAACCGTCGAACAATGTCGCTTTGATACCCACAACAGGGTAACCAGCCAAGACACCATTCTTCATACGTTCTTGAATACCTTTATCAACTGCACCAAAGAATTCTTTAGGTACTACACCACCTACAACTTCTTCAGCGAATTCGTATTCTTTACCAGATTCATCAACATCAAGCGGTTCAAGACGGACATAGACGTGACCGAATTTACCTTTACCACCTGTTTGGCGTACGAACTTACCTTCTTGTTCAATCGACTTTTTGATCGTTTCACGGTAAGCAACCATTGGTTTACCAATGTTCGCTTCAACACCGAATTCACGCTTCATACGGTCAACAATAATGTCAAGGTGAAGCTCACCCATACCCGCAATAATCGTTTGACCAGATTCTTCATCTGTACGAACACGGAACGATGGATCTTCTTTCGCCAAACGACCTAAAGCAATTGACATTTTTTCTTGGTCAGCTTTAGTTTTTGGTTCAACAGCCAATGAAATTACTGGCTCTGGGAATTCCATACGCTCAAGGGTAATGATGTTTTTCTCATCACACAATGTATCGCCAGTAGTTACGTCTTTAAGACCTACACACGCTGCGATATCACCTGCACGGATTTCATCAAGATCTTGACGTTCGTTCGCATGCATTTGCACGATACGACCAATACGTTCACGCTTAGACTTCACAGGGTTATATACTGGGTCACCTTGTTTAAGAACACCAGAATAGACACGTACGAAAGTCAAGTTACCTACGAATTTGTCGTTCATGATTTTGAACGCAAGCGCAGAGAACGGTGCTTCGTCAGATGCTTCACGAGATGCTTTAGTTTCAGCTTTGTCGTCAAGAATACCTTCGATTGCTTTTACTTCTGTCGGAGACGGAAGGAATTCAATCACAGCATCCAACATACGTTGAACACCTTTGTTCTTGAACGCAGAACCACAAAGCATCACTTGAATTTCAGATGCCAATGTACGCGCACGAAGACCAGCGATGATGTCTTCTTTAGAAAGATCACCCTCTTCTAGGTATTTGTCCATCAAGTCTTCAGAAGCTTCAGCAGCTGCTTCAACCATGTTGGTACGCCATTCGTTTGCAGTATCAACAAGATCAGCAGGGATTTCGCCGTATTCAAACTTCATACCTTGAGAAGCTTCATCCCAGATGATTGCTTTCATTTCGATCAGGTCAACAACACCTTGGAACGTATCTTCTGCACCAATTGGCACAACGATAGGCACAGGATTACCGCCCAAACGGGTTTTTACTTGTTCAACTGCACGGAAGAAGTTGGCACCAGTACGGTCCATCTTGTTCACAAATGCCAAACGAGGCACTTTATATTTGTTCGCTTGACGCCATACAGTCTCAGACTGAGGTTGTACACCACCAACTGCACAGTAAACCATGCACGCACCATCAAGAACACGCATAGAACGTTCAACTTCGATGGTGAAGTCTACGTGTCCCGGGGTATCAATCACGTTGATACGATGTTGCTCAAATTGGTTACCCATGCCAGACCAGAAACAAGTGGTTGCAGCAGAAGTAATGGTAATACCACGCTCTTGCTCTTGTTCCATCCAGTCCATTGTTGCTGCACCGTCGTGTACTTCACCAATTTTGTGAGATACACCTGTGTAGAACAAAATACGTTCAGTTGTTGTAGTTTTACCTGCATCAATGTGAGCAGAAATACCGATGTTACGGTAACGAGTAATCGGGGTTTGACGAGCCATGATGACTTACATTCCTAAATATGATGTTTAAAACAGGACGCACCAATATGAAATTGATGCGCGCGAATACTCACGGTGGGGCAACTTAAATACCCGCAAATCCCCCGCTAGGGTAAAGTGCGATGTTAAATCGAGATGCAGTACGCATGAATATTCTCCTGATAAGGGACTGTTTTATCCGCTTAGAAACGGTAATGAGAGAAGGCTTTGTTCGCTTCAGCCATACGGTGCACGTCTTCACGTTTTTTAATTGCAGCACCTTTGCCTTCAGCTGCATCAAGCAACTCGCCAGCAAGACGTAAAGCCATAGTTTTTTCAGAACGCTTTGCAGCAGCATCTACTAACCAACGCATTGCTAGGGCAGTACGACGGGATGGGCGTACTTCCATAGGTACTTGATAAGTAGCACCACCAACACGGCGTGCTTTTACTTCGACCATAGGACGAACTTTTTCAAGCGTAGCTTCAAAAAATTCAACTGGATCTACTTTGTTTTTTTCTTGAACACGTTCTAAAGCACCGTAAACGATACCTTCTGCGACAGATTTTTTACCATCTTGCATAACGTGGTTCATGAATTTAGCGATTGTTTGGCTGCTAAATTTTGGATCTGGAAGGATCTCACGAGCAGCGACTACGCGACGTCTTGGCATTTTAAACTACCTATAAATATGACACTTCAGGGTGATCCAGCAGATTGTGCAAGTGTCATGCACGCTACGCTGGCCTTACTATACGTCGCTTGAATTTCAAATCTTTTAAGAATTCAAACAAGCGAAACGCTAAAGGATTGCAGCTTTGAACGGCTAAGAATTATTTCTTAGGACGTTTCGCACCGTATTTAGAACGAGACTGGTTACGATCTTTCACACCAGCACAGTCTAAAGAACCACGAACGGTATGGTAACGTACACCTGGTAAGTCTTTAACACGACCACCACGGATAAGAACAACACTGTGCTCTTGTAGGTTATGACCTTCACCACCGATGTAGCTAGATACTTCAAAACCAGAAGTCAAGCGAACACGGCAAACCTTACGCATTGCTGAGTTAGGTTTTTTAGGGGTAGTGGTATAAACACGTGTACATACACCACGACGTTGTGGACAAGCCTTCAACGCAGGAACTTTGGATTTTTCAACCAAAGTTGTGCGACCCTTACGGATCAACTGATTTGTTGTTGCCATATGGCAATTCTCCCGTTAATAAAAAACCTCAAAAAGAAAACACCTCTTTTTGAGGGCATACAATTGTAAGCCAAGATATAAAAATGGTCAACATTGGCAGTAGGTGCAAATGTTGACCATTTCTTGCATTGCTATGCTTTTTATTCAACAGCACGCTAGCAGATTTTGTTTAAATTTTGATGACAACACTCGTTCAGTTTATTCAGCTTTAGGCTTGGTGGTACGTTTACGCTTTGGTTTTTCAGGTGCAACTTCGGCTTCTTCAGATTGCAAGGCGGGTGCTGGCTCTGATTTTTCAGTCAATGCAGGTTGCTGTTCGGTTTGTTCATGCGGCTCAACGTATTGTTCAGCCAGTGAATGAATGCCCTGCTCTACTTTTTCTGTCGAATCCTGTTGCGTTTTTGCAGTGCGTGGTTTTCTTGGCTTTACGGTCACTTTGGCAATGCCATCAGAACTCACTGGAACGTTGATTTCCTGCTTTAAACTTTGGGTAGGTTCAGTTAGATCAGAACTTTCTGATGTCTTTTCTGCTGCCTTTGAAGCTGCAAGTAAAGTTTTCGGTTGCCCAATTTGTTTTTCCAAAGCCAGATAGGCATTTAAAGGAGATAACTGTTCATCTGGATGCTCAAGCAGATAGTGACGTGCTCCACCAAAAATCGCTTGCGCTTTTTGACCGGCATCTTCAACCAAACGCCAGCTATAAATCGCACTGACTGTTGCACCAGCAATCGGGGTCAATTTACCAATCAAGGACACTTTAGAGAAATGATTTAACCATGGGTATTTAAATTGCCCCTGCTCATCCAACAGCCATTGTTTTAGGACATCTGCATCATTAGAAGAACCTAATAACTGCTGGAACTGCGACAAATTATGTGTTTCAAGCATGTTTTTTAAGGTTTTTATCCCCAAAAGCAAAGTCTGCTTTTCAGCAACTAAACTTAAATCCACTTCTTTAAAGATAAACTCGACAAGATCTTGTTCTTGTTGCTGGTTTAATTCAAACCCGTGTGACCGCCCTGTCTGGTAAATTGTACGTAATGCCAAGGCAATCGAAAAAGGGACATCAACCGCAGCCCCGAATACCCCTGTCGCACCACTTAAAGCACCCTGCGCGATGGCAAATAATTTATTTTGTTCAATCAGTGCCTGACTAATACGCTGCGAACGGTCTGGATTGGCTTTCAGTTCTTCTAAGCTTCTTGCACCCGCTTCATCGAGTACTTTTTCAACCGAACTCAGTTGTTCTGTAAAGTCATTCAGACGTGTAAATAAATAATCAGAAATTTTTTCGTTAATATCTGGAGTTAAAAAACTGGCAACGCTATAAACACGATTATAGTTACGACCTAAAAGCTGCTGTGATACTTTAGGTAAATGTTGACGCATCATTTGTTGTGGGCTATCAAATTTTTCAACTTCCAAAGGATTTTTTACTCGCGCACTGCCCTCAATCGTTTGTGTTGCATCCACGACGGTATTTATTTTGGCCACTGTACCAGGTGCAACGTGACCCAGAGCATTCAAACCACTCGAACTGAGCTTTTTAGCCACTCCAAAGGCAGTCGATAGCAAACTTTGCGATTGATTATTATTAGAATTTGTCATTCATTACCTCTATGTTTTGATTATTGCGTTTAGTTATAAATACTAGGTGTAGTGTGGACTTATCTCAACTTTAATCTGTTTCATTTGGTAAAGCATTGTCTTAAAACACCGTCATTTCATGCCACTTGTGTCTTTATGAAATGCGCATAAGATTTGCCATAAGAATTGAAAATGCTTTCTGGTATGATGATGCTAATGTCAAACAATGAGTGATACGACTTCTTGGCTTTAAACTCTCCTATTATCAAAATGTCAAATTTCGGTCAACTCAAAACCATTACCATATAAGGGATCTGTAGATGAAACGTGTTGTAATCACTGGCATGGGAATCAATTCATGCATCGGTAACTCTCTAGAAGAAGTCACTCATTCACTGCAAAATGGAATCTCTGGAACACGTTTTAATCCAGCCTATGCTGAACTTAATTTTAAAAGCCATGTCAGTGCAGCAGCAGAACAAAATTTTGACCATATTGATCGTAAAATTAAACGTTTCATGGGCGTATGTGCCATGTACGCTTACAATGCAGCAGTTGATGCCGTACAACATGCTGGCTTACAAGTTGAAGACTTGGCGGGTAATCCTCGTTATGGGATTGCAGGCGGTAGCGGCGGCAACTCAACGCATTCTGTAGTTGAAATGGTCGAATTACTCGAAGAAAAAGGTGCACGTAAAATTGGCCCGTTCTTTGTACCACGTAATATGAGTAATACCATTACGGCAAACGTGGGTGTGGCATTCAAATTACAAGGTGTTGCACACTCAATTACCAGCGCATGTGCAACGTCTGCTGATGCAATTGGTTATGCATTTAACCTGATTCAATTGGGCAAGCAGGATTTAATGCTTGCCGGTGGCGGCGAAGAAGATCACTGGTCACAAAGTTTATTGTTTGATGCCATGGGTGCCTTGTGTTCAAAATACAACGACACCCCTGGAACCGCTTCACGTCCTTATTCTGCTGACCGCGATGGTTTTGTAATTGCGGGCGGTGGCGGTTTCGTGGTGCTTGAATCACTTGAACATGCTCAAGCACGTGGTGCAAACATCCTTGCTGAAGTTGTGGCTTACGCTGCAAACTCGGACGGTGCAGATATGGTTGCGCCAAGTGGTGAAGGTGCAACACGTTGTATCTTGATGGCACTAGATGAAGCCAAACAACATGGTGTAGATAAAATCGACTATGTCAACACACATGGTACTTCAACACCAGCAGGTGACGTGACTGAGCTTAAAGCCATGGAACGCGCATTTGGTGAAGGTCAAGTCCCAGCGATCAGCTCAACCAAGTCGATGACAGGTCACAGCTTGGGTGCCGCTGGCGTACAAGAAGCGATTTACTCTGTTCTGATGATGCAAAATGACTTTATTGCGCCTAACATTAATGTGACTGAATTGGATGAAGGTGCTAAAGGTTTTGATATCGTACTTGAAAAACGTGATGCAAAATTGAATACTGTCATGAGTAACAGTTTTGGTTTTGGCGGTGTAAATGCCTGCCTTATTTTCAAAAAGTGGGATGCCTAATATCCCACTGGGGATAATCAATGGATGCACCTTCTGATGCTTTCCTCTGGGTAAAAGCATTACATATTATTGCAGTCGTGTGTTGGTTCGCGGCATTGTTCTATTTGCCACGACTTTATGTCTATCACGCCATGAGCGAAGATGCGATCAGTCATCAACGCTTTGAAGTGATGGAGCGAAAGTTGTATCGCGGAATTATGTGGCCATCTATGATCGCCACATTAATTACTGCCCACTTTTTAGTGGATTGGGGCGATGCGACACAGCACTACCATCAGGCACTGTGGTTTTATCTTAAAGTTGCTTTGGTCGCCCTATTGGTGATTTACCATTTTGTGTGTGGTTATTACCGCAAAAAACTGATTGGCAATGCTCATTATAAATCACACAAATTCTGGCGTTTTTTTAATGAAATGCCAACCTTGATTTTATTTGCTGTGGTGATCTTGGTGGTGGTTAAACCACAGTTTTAACACAGATATTCACCCTCTAAAGCCTCAGTCAATCTGAGGCTTTTTTGTGATCCATTTCTGCCGAATGATATGATTTAACGGCGCAGAATAATATTTTTCAATGAGCCAACTCAGGACAAATGTCCCGAAGAAAAAGATTACCAACAACATCATTTTCTGATCAGCAAAAGTCGTTTTAGGAAAATAGATAACTTTAATTAACCCCAAAACAATGAGATGAAATAAATACATTTCATAACTGCGTCGCCCTACCCAGATCATCATTTTTGAAAGAATAGAAAGATGATGCGCTTGCGATTGTTGAACAAAACAAAATATCAGCCCTGCACTAAATAATGCAAAGAGACTGATACTCCATGTACTCACCTCTTTAATTGGCGCATAGACATACAAACAGATCATCAACAATATCAAAACAGGTACGATCCATTTGGTGTGAGCCAGTTGTATCGAAAATTTCTGAGCGAATAAAGCCGTCAAACAACCGAGCGCAATCCCATCAAAACTAGAAAAATAATGATAAAGATATGCCCCACTTTCTCCACCAAAATGTAGCGAACGAAAATACGGCGCATACGCAATAATTAATAGCAGAAATACCACAAAGGCTTTTCCTCTCGCCAGTGCAAAGCATAGCAATGGAAATGCCAGATAAAACACTTCTTCGACTGAAAGTGACCAAAGTACACCCAAGGCATAATTCACCCAGCCATATTCAATAATCAGGATATTCATCCAGAAGCTAAAAGCAGCAAAAATGGTGAGTCCATAAGACACTTCAATGCCATTCGGAGCTTGATTCAAAAAGGGTTGTAGCCCAAAGCAACCCAATATCGTGACCATTGCAACCAAAAGTATCAAACAAGGCATAATTCTTGCGACACGGCGAATATAGAAATCTTTAAGCTGAATCTGAGCAAGGCTACCATGCCTTCGCAAAGTATGCTGGGTAATTAAAAAGCCTGAAATCACAAAAAACATCGTTACACCATAATTGCCATTTCGAGCAATGAGTGTGCTTAAAGGCTCCCCAAAAACAGAAACACCTAACCATGTATCGTGCAATTTATAAGGAATATTAAAATGATGCAGCAGCACCAGAACAATGGAAACACCTCTTAGGATGTCAATTTTATCATTTCGCATAAGTTTTAAATTTGTTCAGCCAAACGAGTTATCCATTTGGTCTAGCTAAAGATATATTAAGAGATTTGGTTTTATTGCGCTGAATAGATCACAAAGCCAAGTGCTTGTGCCTGAGCCAATTGTTTTTGGTCAATATTAAAAATTGCAATTTTTCCATCTGGCGCACCGCAGACTTGAGGTCGCATCATGCCATCATGCCCCACAGATTCAGTATAAATATGGATGTGTTGAACTTCTAACTGTTGCTTGAGTTCCGAGATATTCAAAGCTTGCTGTTCACATTGTTTGCCTTGTAGTGATTTAGCCACCTGTATTTGCTTAGAAGAATCAGCATGTGGAAATGTATGGCAAGCCACCAAACCTGATATTAGCACAGCACTTAGGGTTAATTGTTTTAGCATCCCAGCTCCATCATAGTCATGACTTATTATTGTATCTCATCATAAAAGAGTGTCTGGTATCATGCTGTTCAGGTTTGGTATCAATTGATGGATCTATTTTTTCATCAATATATCCAGCAGTTGACTAAAACGTTTAATTTTATATTTGGGTGCCGCCAAGTCTAATTCTTGTTCAGAGCCATAACCATACTCGACCGCGACGGTTTCAATGCCATGACGACGTGCACCTAAAATATCATGTTCACGATCCCCGACCATTAAGCACTCAGCAGGGTTTAATTGCTCTTGTTCCAAAATATAAGCAATCAAATCGCCTTTATTGGTACGCTCACCTGTGAGTTCACTTCCATAGGGATGAGTAAAGTATTTGAGTAAATCGAAATGTTCCAAGATACGTATCGCATACACATGCGGTTTTGCAGTGGCCAAATACAGCTGATAACCTTGATTTTTAAGTGTATTCAAAGTATCTACCACATCGGGATACAATTCATTTTCAAATAAACCTGTGACTGAAAAACGTTCACGATATCCTAACAATGCCTGTTCTGCCAGATCATGATTTGCATCAACATTCATCATTTTAGCGAGTGAGGCTTTTAAAGGCGGCCCAATGATCCAGTCAATATTGTCATGATCCGCAATTGGAAAACCCACTTTGTTTAAACCATAACGCGCTGAGGTGGTGATTCCCACTTTGGGATCAGTTAGAGTTCCATCCAGATCAATTAGAATATTTTTTACTACGCTCACAAATTACACTCAAATCACATATGGGTTAAAATGAATCAAAGTACTCCCTGAAATAGGGTCGAGTCTTTGCTCAAACTTGCCTATACTAACGCATATTGAACATTTTAAGGATAATAACTGTGCGCCCAACCGTACTTTGTTTCTCTGGTCTTGATCCGTCTGGCGGTGCTGGGTTACAAGCCGATATTGAAGCCATTGGGCAAAGCGGTGCACATGCTGCTATCGCGTGCACAGCTCTGACCATTCAAAACTCACAACAAGTTTTTGGTTTTGAAGCCACCTCAAAAGAACTATTACTTGCCCAAGCCAATGCGGTTGTTCATGATTTGCCCATTCGTTGTGTTAAATCAGGCATGTTAGGAACCACCGACAATATTGCGGCACTTGCACAGTTTTTACGTGAGCATCCCGACTATCAATATGTGCTTGACCCTGTATTGGTTGCCAATAGCGGAGGCTCTTTAGGTGACCAAGCGACACTGGTTCAAGCATTTGTTGAACTCATTCCACTTGCGACAGTTTTGACACCGAATACAGTTGAATTACGTGCTTTAACAAGCCTTGATGACTTAGACGCAGCAACTCAAAAGTTATTTGAAATGGGTGCAAACGCGGTTTTAGTCAAAGGTGGTCATGAAGCAACCCCTGATTTCATTCGTAATCAACTGTATGTTCAGGGGGAACTGATTGCCGAAAGCACTTGTCCACGCCTTGAAGGTGAATATCATGGTTCAGGCTGTTCGTTAGCGAGTTATATCGCAGGTCGTCTAGCACTTGGAGATGATTTAAAAATTGCAGTTCAGCATGCCGAAGTCTGGCTGTTTGGCGTATTAAAAAATGCAGAAACACCAGTTCCGAATGGGCAAAAAATTCCAAAGCGGTTTTGAGTTTAGATCACCCAAGCAAGAAAATAGTAAATTTCTTGCCTTAGGGTAACTGCCCCACCATCTGATGCGACCAAAGTGAAAGTGCATCTAATACAGGTTTAAAAGAGTTGCCAAAATCTGTTAATGCATAAACCACTTTAATCGGTGGTCTGTCACCATAAACCGTTCTGGAAATAAAGCCATCTTTTTCCAACTGTTTAAGCTGAATACTCAAAGTCATTTCAGTAATCGTCGGCATTAATTGTTTTAGTTCACTAAAACGTTTTTCTTCGTCTTGCAAATAATAAAGAATCACGCCTTTCCATCGACCACCAATCAAATCCATAGCCATACTAATCGGACATGGATAGTTTTTTCCATTAAAAGTGACTTCACAATTATTCGTTGGTTCAAACATAAATGTCTCAGCTATCTATTCTGATAGTTATTGTACTCCTCCAACATACCACTAAAATAATTTTAGTCACTATCATTTTTATAGCTTAAATTAAGGTAACCTATATGTCTCTTGTGATCCTCGCTCATCCCAATTTTCATCAATCCATTGCAAACAAAGTAATTATTCAACAACTTACCCAGCACGACCCTGATATTGAAATTCGAAACATTCATCAGTTGTATCCAGACTACAAAATTGACATTGCAGCGGCGCAAGCTGCATTACTACGTCATGATTTGATCATCCTGCAATATCCTATGTATTGGTTTAATATGCCTGCCATTCTTAAAGTCTGGTTTGATGAGGTTTTTAGTTATCAGTTTGCTTATGGCTCTGAAGGTGACAAACTTAAATATAAACAATTACTTATTAGTATGACCGTTGGTCAAGCTGAACAAAATTATATTCAGCCTAATGGAATACATTTAGTTGATCAATTTTTGCAATCCATTCGGTATTCAGCCGAATATACACAAATGCAATATCAGCAGCCGCATATTTTATATGAGGTTTCTCTTGTCTCAGGCTTCAGTCCCAAAATGATAGAGCACAGAGCTCAAACTCATGGACAGGCACTTATTCAAGTCATTCAAAATATTGTGAGATAAAACAAAAAAAACAGCGCAATATTTTTATATGCGCTGTTTTGTTCAGATCATTGAGTTATTGCGGAATACGCAATACCTGACCTGGATAAATATCATCTGCATTTTTCAAAAGTGGTTTGTTGGCTTCAAAAATTTTATTGTACTGGTTTGGATCACCATAATATTCTTTTGAAATTTTCGATAAGTTATCGCCAGATTTCACCGTATAAAATTTACTTTCAGGTTCTGGTGTTTCAACCGTCATTTGATCATCCACTTTTGCAACATGATCAATATTGCCCACAGCCAATACAATTTTTTCTTTGTCTGCCTGACTTTTTACTTTACCCTGAATCGTCGCTAAATCTGAAGTGCTGTTATAGTTGACCACTAAGCCCTCAACAGGCAGACCTAAGCTTTTAATGTGTGCTAAAAGCTGATTTGCGATTTCTTGAGCGGTGGGTTCAGCAGGGGTTGCGGCTGGTTGTTCTGTTTTTGCCTGATTCTTCTTACCAATACCTTTTACAAAATCAAAAAGACCCATGATTGTCTCCTATAATGATTATTTTGATCATGAAATAAATGTAAAGCCCTTATAGTTATACTGAAAAAATAACTGAGTTAGGGTGTCTGTTCGCTTTAATCAGGTAACAATATGTAACTTATTGGATCATTTTCTTATTTTTGCTTCCTGTTCTCTCGAGGCGTTCTTGTCACAGCTATAAAAAAACCACCTTGCGGTGGCTTTTATCAACACTGATTCATTAACCCAATTTTTTGGTTACATAATCAATAGCTGATTGAACAGTTGTAATTTCGTTAGAATCTTCATCAGGAATCGTGATGTCGAAGTCATTTTCGAAAGACATTACAAGTTCAACTAGATCAAGAGAGTCAGCACCCAAATCATCCATAAAAGATGCTTCGTTTTTGATCTCTTCAACTTTCATACCAAGTTGTTCTGCGACTGCTTGCTTAACACGTTGTTCGATATCGCTCACAGGAATTCTCCTCATTGCTTGTGGCGTTTTTAATTGCCGTTAGTTTAATTGAATATTGAATATTTTAAAAGTTTATCCATCAGCCTTAAGCCATGTATAAACCACCATTTACATGTAATACCGTACCAGTAATGTAACTTGCTTGATCTGAAGCGAGGAAACTTACTGCATTTGCGATATCTTGTGGCTCGCCAAGACGACCTAGCGCAACCTGATCACTCATTTTTTTGCGAAGATCTTCGCTTAAGCTCTCTGTCATTTCAGTTGCAATAAAACCAGGTGCAACACTGTTTACCGTAATCTGGCGACTTCCCATTTCCTTGGCAAGGCTGCGGCTAAATGCCTCGATACCTGCTTTAGCCGCTGAGTAGTTGGCTTGACCCGGATTGGCAAAATGTGCAACCACTGAACTGACATTGATAATACGTCCAAAACGGGCTTTGGTCATGCCTTTTAACACACGTTTTGATAACCGATAAACCGCTTTTAAATGAATATTTAAAATGTCGTCCCAGTCATCTTCAGACATACGTAGTAACAGATTGTCACGAGTGATGCCTGCATTGTTGACCAATACCAACACTGGACCATAATTTTGTTCAATGTTTGAAACAACGGCTTCGATTTGATCCAGATGACGAACATCCAATACTAAACTTACACCCTGCTCACCAAACTGCTCTGATAATTTTTGAGCACCCGATTCGCTCGTTGCTGTCCCAACGACAAAAAAACCGTCTTGAATAAGTTGCTGTGCAATTGCCGCGCCAATACCACGGCTCGCACCTGTCACTAAAGCAACTTTACGTTGTTGTGTCATGCAATTTTTCCTTCCGCCACTAAAACTGCGTTTAGAGCATCTTCCATACGACTTTTGCTATCAATTGCAAATGCCTTTTCTATATTTGGCAAACGTTTCGCAAGGTTGCTCAGTACTGTACCCGGACCGCACTCAACCACATACTGAATCCCTTGATCCTGCAAATATTGCATGGTGCGTGTCCATTGTACTGATTGATACAATTGAGCCGTAAGTGCCTGACGTAATTGCGCAACATCGGTCGCGATTGCCGCGTTGACATTTTGTATTACAGGTATATGCGGTAGCTCAATGGCAGTTTGTTCCAACGCAATCGCAAATTGTTCTGCCGCAGGTTTCATGAGTGAACAATGTGACGGTACTGACACAGGCAGGGCAATCGCTTTACCTGATTGTTCTTTGGCAAGTGCCATGACTTCATTCACCAATGCAGTAGAACCTGCAATCACCACTTGACCTTGCGCATTATAATTTGCGGCTTCAACCGAACCTTGTCCAGATGCAGATACGCTTTGGCATAACTCAACCACTTTTTCATCAGCTAGACCTAAGATTGCAGCCATCGCACCCTGACCTTGTGGAACAGCACTTTGCATCAACTTACCGCGCAAATTGACCAATTTCACCGCATCAGCAAGGCTCAATGCTTGTGCTGCAACCAATGCACTATATTCACCCAATGAATGTCCAGCCAAGTATTTTGGAGCGATCCCACCTAAATCCAGCCAAACACGCCACAAGGCAATACTGGCAGTGAGCAAGACAGGCTGGGTATTTTCAGTCTGATCTAATCCTTCACCACTTTGTGCAATGTGCCATAAGTCAAAACCAAGTGCATCTGACGCTTCAGCAAAGGTCTGTTGCACACCACTAAACTGTTCAGCAAGTTCAGCAAGCATGCCGACTTTTTGTGATCCTTGACCCGGAAACAAAAATGCAGTTTTGGTTGCTTGAGCCACTTGCTCAAGTCGCTTAGCAGACATATAAAAATCCTTTATTTCGTCTTAGCTCGTTTACGAGGCAGAAATTTAACACTTATTCGATCGCTTGATAATTGCGAAAAGCAACAAAAAAAGGGAGCTTTCGCTCCCATTTTTTCTACACTTAAGCATCACGCTTTCATGCAAATTCACTCAATTATTCAGCATCAGCTGCTTTAGCGAACAATTGACGACCACGGTAAAAACCATCTTTAGTCACGTGGTGACGACGATGAGTTTCACCTGTAGTTTGGTCTACAGTTAATGCATTCTCGGTTAAAGCGTCATGTGAACGGCGCATGTCACGGCGAGAGCGACTTTTACGGTTTTGCTGAACGGCCATGATGGCTCCTTACAAAGATCGAAAAAATGGATCAGAACAAATTCAGTTGTCTTAACTCAACATAATAACACAAATTGTGCTATGAATTAAGTTTGCCTTTCAAACTTGCCAAAACATCAAACGGATTATCACGTTTTTCTTCGACAACGTCCTCAACGGCTGGTTGATGCTTATGCTCACAAGACACATGCTTAGGAGACAGCGGCATCAACAATAACAGTTCATCTTCTATGAGTGACAGTAAATCAACAGTCGACGGGGTGGCAAAATCACCCTTTGTTGAAGATTCACTTTCGCCCAAGACGATGAAATCAGCATCCTCATCCAAGCGCTCTATCAGTGACTCATCATCGACCAGTGCTAAATGGAAATCTGAAACAAGAGCAATTTCCACGGGCTCCAGACAACGCTGACATTCCAATGGAACTTTTGTTTCAACATGACCATCAAACCACACAACGCGATGATACGCATCCATTGATAGCTTACAGTCTATAGAGATCAATTGCTTATCAATTGATCCAACAGCTTCACGAGCAATACGAGCAAAGCGAGACAATGGCAGTGTTCCTGACCATGTAAAGCCTTGTTCAGCCCATTTAAACGGCTCAATCTGTGCCGGAAAGGTATTTGCTGACATAAGAGGGTCTGTTGACAGTTCAAATATAGTTGCGACAGTGGATAATTTTTAGAGGATACAAGGCACGAATTGCGTAATTTAGCCTTCTAAATGAGCAATACGTAACGCAGTAGCGTCAAAAAATGTCCCTGTCCCTACGGGTTGCTAGTAAAATTGCCCTAACCATCGTCATGAAACTTGTCAAGGGAATCGCCATTAACTACGTTTCATTCCTCGTCTATGACAATTTTACTTTGCAACGCAAGTTACATTTGAACTGTCAGCAGACCCTGTGGGCGGCAATTCTACAAATTCATCGGTACTCTGTCAAAGATTAAGATACAATTTTGTACTAATTTAGACAGAACTCATGGTAACACAGCAATGCACCTGTTGCAGCCGCAACCTGAAGTAACAACTTCATTACTTGTTAGCACCCATTCAACCCTTCACTCTGCCCTGTTGTCTGATACAGTGCAACTCTCACCATGGCAAAGCCTACAAACAGAACATGATCAGGTTGAGTGGCTTATTTTACACTTTAATCACTGGTTTTCCCACCAAAATGTGACACTAGTCAAAGGTGAGATTGAACCAGAATATTTCCCTGCACAAAATCAAGAACCTGCAAAAATCCAGTTTGCGCATGGTTTTTTCAATAGTGCCTTACATGAAATTAGTCACTGGAGTATTGCTGGTAAAAAACGCCGTTTATTGCCCGATTTAGGCTATTGGTACGCACCTGATGGTCGAACGCTTGAACAACAACGTCTTTTTGAACAAGTCGAAATTAAACCTCAAGCAATAGAATGGCTATTTGCAACTGCATTTGGTCGAAAATTTCGTGTTTCTTTAGATAATTTAACGGGTGACGGGGGAGATGGAGCATTGTTTAAAGATCATGTCTTTATGCAAGTACAACGCTATTTTTCAGGTGAAACCAAGTTACCACAGGATGCCGCGTATTTTATTCAATGTATTTGTTTATGCACTCGTGATGGTAGAGCTTTAGAAATTGATGAATTCAACCGTGCCTTCCTCGATTAAAGCTGTATTTAATTACATAACCGCAACTTCTCATCACCGATTTTAGCGATTCAATGTGATTAAATAGATGATGTAATTGAATAAAAGTGACACTTTACAACAATAACATTTTTCTTAGGAGGATCAAGACATGTTGCATTTGCATATTCACCCAGAAAATCCGCAAGCCCGATTAATTACTCAGGCAGTTGAACGTATTCGAGCAGGCGATGTTGTGATCTATCCAACCGATGCAGCCTATGCAATTGGTTGTCAAATTGGCAATAAAAGTGCGATGGATCGTATTGCACAAATTCGTGGACTCGGTCCTAAGCATCAATATGCAATTATGTGTTGTGATTTATCCGATATTGCAACCTATGCCAAAGTCGACAATGCCATGTACCGTTTACTCAAAGCCAATACCCCTTCTATTACCACTTATATTCTACCTGCCACCAGTGAAGTTCCTAAACGTTTGATGCATCCCAAAAAGAAAACCATTGGGCTACGTATTCCCACCAATCCGATTTGTCAGGCATTATTACAAGAGCTTGGTGAGCCGATTTTGACCAGTACTCTCATTTTACCCGGTCAGGAAGATCCATTAGATGATCCTTATGACATTGAAAATCAATTGGCGAAACGAGTTGATGTATTCATTGATGGTGGATTTGGCACCTTGACCACCACCAGTATCGTCGATTTATCAGGAGACAATCCTGAAGTGGTTCGTCATGGTGCTGGAGATGTCAGTGCGTTTGAATAACGCACTGGACAATAGACGACTATCTATAAGGGTCTAAATTGCATAATTAGATCATTTAAATGCTGCTGTTGCTGACCATTTTGATCAATATTCTCTGGACTTAGCCATGCTTCATAGCCAGCTTTCAGAGGATTCCAATCTTCGTCGATGATGGAAAACCATGTGGTATTTCGATTACGACCTTTGACGATACGATCTTTGCGGAACAATCCTTCAAAAGAAAAACCAAAGCGCAAAGCCGCACGTTTAGAAGGTTCATTAAAATCGTCACATTTCCATTCTATACGTCGGAAATTCTGTGCAAAACATGCTTTTAGTAATAGAAAAACTGCTTCACTTGCTGCGGTACTCCGTCTTAAACGATGCGAAAAATAGACATTCCCGATTTCAATGGCCGCATGTGCCAACCGTGGATTGAGCAATGCAATCCAACCTACCGCTTCATGATTCACCACAATCAAATAGTGAAATGATGGATGAAAACCAAAGTTATTTTGAAGTTGCTGTTTTAGCATTTCTCGAGTTTCAAACCCAGAATAGGGCAAATAGGTCCAACAGCCAGCATTGGGTTCCGTATTCACTGTTTGCCAAAGTTGATCCAGATAAAAATCATCACTGTGATTGGCTTTGATCGGTAGCAATTCAACATACTGACCTGATAATTTTTCAAAAGGATATGCAACGGGTATTGATGGTTCTACCGGTGCACCAACTGCTTGACCGAACGCATTGAATTCTGTTTTTAAGTAGTCGCTCATTATTTTATCCAATACCCATAAAACTGATGGGTTTAATCTAGGTAATTTTTTAATGAAATATCAGTATCACACAAATAGCATGCTATTTAGCGATAAAATAGTGCTTATTTAATTACTATTTTGCCGTTTTAAACAATTTATTAACGCTAAAATTTCTATTAGAATAATAACCATTCTGATCTCTCCTCCCCTTTTGGCATATGTGTTCATTTGCCTAAAGTGATTCTCATGCTTTTGAAAATTCGCGTGGCTAATAACTGTAATGAATCCAGCTTTAAACAACGTTTCGGATGCTTTGCCGCAGATTCGCGTATTGGACGAATGGCAAGAAGGTATCCCCGAAGATTTATATATTCCGCCTGCTGCGTTTGAAATTTTACTTGAACATTTCGAGGGTCCCCTCGACTTTCTAATTTACCTGATTCAAAAAAACGGTTTTGATTTACTTCAACTCGACATTGCACCTATTGCAACACAATATTTGTCTTACATGGATGCCATGAAATCCATGAATATTGAATTGACAGCGGATTATATGGTGATGGCTGCATTATTGGCAGATTTAAAATCACGCTTACTTTTACCGAAACCTGCGGCGATTATTTTAGAGAAAGATCCCAAGCAAGATTTGATTGATCGGCTGGAAACCTACCTACGCATTAAACAGGCTGCCGAACGTTTAGGTCAGCTTTCCATATTAGATCGGGACACCTTTAGTCCCAATGTAGGTTTAGGTCATAGCGCACCCATCTACGAAGGTTATGATGTTGAAAGCTTACGCGATGCGCTATTTTGTGTATTTAACCGTCCTGAACCGGTCACACATCACGTTGAACAGGAAGCTGTTTTGCTTGAAGAACGTATGGCGTTTATTCAGGAGAAAATCGAATCTGGGCAAGTATTGGTATTTAATGAATTATTAAATCCAGTGCAGGGTCGTATGGGGATGGTCGTCACCTTTATGGCGGTTTTAGAATTGACCCGTCAACAGATCATTAAAATTGTGAGTACAGGCATTGAAGCTCCTTTATCCATTCAGGGAGCTTTGACATGAGTCTTGAACAAAATGCAATGTTGTCACCTGAAGATCTTCATCATGACGTTTTGTTGCAGATTGAAGCGATTCTATTCGCCAGTGACTCTCCGGTTTCATTAGCTCGATTTAAACAAGCCTTTCAAGATCAATATAATAAACAACAATTACGCCAGTTTTTACAACAACTCGCTGTATTACAGCATGGCCGTTCGATTGAACTAATTGAAACAGCACAAGGCTTTCGGTTTCAGGTTCGCTCAAAATATCGTAATATAATCACACAGGTCTGGCCCGAACGTCCGACCAAGCTTTCACCATCAATGCTCGAAACCATTGCTGTGATTGCTTATCATCAACCTGTCACACGCGCCGACATTGAACAGATTCGTGGTGTTTCAAATAATAGTCAAATTTTGCGCGCGTTATTTGATTGGAACTGGATTAAAGAATCTGGTTTTAGAGATGTACCCGGAAGACCTGCGTTGTTGATTACAACGCCCCAGTTTTTAAATGCTTTTGGTCTAGCTTCTCTAGGTCAATTGCCTCCCCTACAGGATGCCAAGGAAGCTTTCATGACACTGGATGCCAATGCAGCCAAGTCTTGAATAGGTGAACTGTTGACAATTATTTCTAAGGTTGTGCTGTCATGAGTGAAAAATTGCAAAAAGTATTAGCGCGAATCGGTCTCGGTTCACGTCGATATATGGAAGAGGTTATTGCCGCTGGTCGCGTCAGTGTAAATGGTCAGATTGCGCAGGTAGGCGAACGAATCGAACCAGGCGATGAATTACGTATTGATGGTCGTAAAGTTCAGTTTCAAATCGAAGATGAAATTCGTCGTCGTGTGCTGATTTATTATAAACCTGAGGGTGAAATCTGTTCGCGCAATGATCCTGAGCAACGCCCAACCGTATTTGATCATCTTCCACAAATTGCGAATGACCGTTGGGTGATGGTGGGTCGTCTGGACATTAACAGTACAGGTTTATTGCTTTTCACAAATGACGGTGAACTTGCCAATCGCTTAATGCATCCGTCCAATGAAGTTGAACGTGAATACGCTGTCCGTGTCATGGGAGAAGTGACACCACAAATTCGCCAAACGCTTGTAAAAGGTGTGGTGCTGGATGATGGTCCTGCCAAGTTTGAATCTTTCTCTGAACTGGGTGGTGATGGAATTAATCGCTGGTATCAAGTGGTGGTGAAGGAAGGCCGTAATCGTGAAGTACGTCGTTTATTTGAATCACAGGGTTTAAAAGTGAGTCGCCTACTTCGTACCCGTTATGGTTCTGTGATTTTACCACGTGAACTTCGTACCGGTCGTTGGATGGAGCTGGATAAAGCCGATATCGACAATCTGACCAAGCTGGTTGAGCTTAAACCACGTCAGGGTACAGGGCTTTACGGTATGGCAAAACGTCGTACTGAACGTATGGTCGAAAAACCAATGGCAGCACGTCGCGGTGGTTATTTACGTCAGCAAAAACGTGATACAGATGATCAACAAGCTGAAAATACCTCATCTAAGCCATTTACACAACGCAAGAGCTTTGGACAAAATAAAAGCTTTAAAAAGTTTTAATCATTTTTGATGATCAAAGAAACGCTCAAATTATTGAGCGTTTTTTTGATCAAATAAATGGACTGACTGTTTAAGCAATACCTTTCGGAATCGCAGTCAATAATTTTTTGGTATATTCATGCTGAGGATGCAAATACAGTTCATCTGAATTGGCAATCTCTACCACTTCACCATGATTCATCACCATTACTTGATCAGAAATATATTTTACCACCGATAAATCGTGTGAAATAAAGATATAACTCAAACCAAACTCATCCTGCAAATCTTGTAATAAATTCAATACTTGTGCTTGTACTGAAACATCCAGTGCAGAAACAGACTCATCACAAATTAAGATTTCTGGCTTCAATGTCAAACAGCGTGCAATCGCAATTCGCTGACGCTGTCCCCCTGAAAACTCATGTGGATAACGATCGTAAGCCTGTGCGGGTAAGCTAACACGCTCAAGCAAGCTGAGAGCAATTTGTTTACGCTCAGCATCGTTCGCGCCAATACCATGAATTTGCATTGGTTCAAGTAAAATCTGACCTATCGTAAAACGTGGATTTAAAGAGGCGTACGGATTTTGAAAAATAATCTGAATTTTTCGTTGATAATGAGCAAACTCTTTTTCCGACATGGATAAAATATCTTTGCCATCAATTAAAGCTTGCCCACCTGTTGCTTCGTGTAATCGCATGAGCAATAGGCCAATCGTGGTTTTACCTGAACCCGACTCTCCCACTAACCCTAACGTTTTACCTTTTGCTAATTGAAAAGATACACCTTTAACCGCTTTAAACTCATCTTTAGACCATAGCCCTCTACGACTAAAAAATGATTTTTTTAAGTCTTTGACGTCCAGCACGATTGGCTCATAACCAGAGAGACCTCTTTGACGCTCTTTCAAATGTAAATCAGATAAATTAACCGATTCTATCAATTGACCATTTTCCATCTTCATAAAATCGTTGGTCACAGGTAAACGATAGGGGCGCTTGGAAATTTGCGGACGACACATTAATAACGCACGGGTATAAACGTCTTTAGGCTGCTCTAAAACTTGTTTTACATCGCCATGTTCACGAATTTCACCATGTCGCATCACAATCACTTCATCCGCAATTTCACCAACTAAAGCCAAATCATGCGTAATAAATAACATCGACATCTGTCGACGTTGACGCAATGACTCAAGTAAATCAATAATTTGCTTTTGAATAGTGACATCCAAGGCTGTGGTAGGTTCATCTGCAATCAGTAATTTTGGTTCGCAGGCAATCGCCATCGCAATCATGACGCGTTGTTGCTGTCCACCCGATAACTCGCCTGGAAATGCATTTATTTTCTTCTCAGGTGCAGGAATACCAACTTCTTTTAATAACTCAAGTACTCTAGCTTTCGCTTGCTTACGTCGCATCCCCAAATGTAAACGCAATACTTCTGCAATCTGATCGCCCACGGTAAAAACAGGATTAAGCGAAGACATCGGCTCCTGAAAAATCATGGCAATGTCTTTACCACAAATTTTTCGAAGCTCAGAGGTGGATAAATTGAGTAAATCCTGATCTTCAAAAAAAATTTTCGATTGAGCTGAAATCTGACTTTGACCTTTAGGTAATAAACCCATAACCGCCAAAGAAGTTACAGATTTTCCACTACCAGACTCCCCAACTAAAGCAACCGTTTTATTTTTGGGAATTGCAAATGAAATTCCTTTTACTGTTTCATTCCACTGTTTGTTCTCATCCTTAAAACTGACATGGAGATGATCAACCTTTAATAACAAGTCTTGATTCTGATCATGCATCTTTACTCACTCCCGTACTATTTCAGTTTAGGATCTAATGCATCACGCAATGCATCAGTAAACATTGAAAATGCCGTCACCAATACAGCCATCGCAATTGATGCTGCTGCCAGTTGCCACCATTTCCCCAAAATTAATTCGCTTTGTGCTTCACTGAGCATACTGCCCCAAGATACCACCCCCACAGGAACCCCAAAACCAAGGAAACTTAAAATCACTTCAGATTTGATAAATGCTACAACTAAAATTGACATCTGTACTAAAGCAATATGACTGACATTTGGAAAAATATGCACAAACATACGGCGCATATGTCCAACCCCAATCGCTTTCGCCGCCATGACATATTCACGCGATTTGTGTTTCATATATTCGGCACGAATCAAACGAAATACGCCCGTCCATCCCGTTAACCCCAAAATTAGAATAATCGACACAATCCCTTTTTGTTGCAACACAGCAGCAATTGCCAAAACCAGTAACAAGTACGGAATAGAAGTAAAAATATTGTAGAACCAGTTTAAGATATCGTCTGTCCAGCCACCAAAATAACCCGCCAAAGCTCCCAATACCGTCCCGATTATCACTGCTAATAACGCTGAAAGTAATCCTACCCAAATCGAAGTCTCAGCACCTTTAATGGTTTTTAACAAAACATCTTGTCCCCATTTATCAGCACCTAAAACCAAAGTTGTTTTTAGGACCTTTTTGTCATCCATTAAATGACCACCTAGCTGCTGATCAATGGCTTTCATATCTTCAGCCAATGGGTCTTGCACGCCATAATAGTCCACGCCACCATTCATGCCTTGTTCAGTCTGAATCTCTTGATTTAACTCATGAATCACATCTTTTAAAGGATCAACAGGATTCTCTGGCACAGCCTGAGTTGCAGTTTGCCCTGAAACTTGCATTTCTTGGCTTTGTGTCTTATCGGCTCCCATAAAAGTTGGCGGCGCATAACTTACCGCGACCTCTTGATTCCAGTTAGACGCAATCAAACCCGTCATTGACAATCCTAAAATGATAAAATAGATCAGCACAATCACTAAGGACAACATCGCGATGCGATCAGCTTTGAGCCTTTTCATGGCGAGTTTCCACAAACCTGAAGATGGCTTTGCCGTGATGTCGTTGTTTTTTCTTTTGAGTAAGGTATCTAACATAATCCACCTACTTCAACTGTACACGTGGATCGATCAATTTATACACCAGATCGGCAATCAGGTTAAAAATCATGGTCGCAGCGGCAACATACACCGTAATCGCTTTAATCACAGGAAAATCACTACGTTCGACCGCAATAATGACCTCTCGCCCAATGCCCGGTATACCAAAAAACCGTTCAATTAAAAAAGCCCCAATCAACAATGCAGGCAAACTCGACATGACATCGGTCACAATAGGAATAGCAGCATTACGCAGAACGTGAACTCCTAAAATGCGACTTTCGCCAACCCCTTTGGCACGTGCAGTACGGACATAATCTTGGTTGACTTCATCTAGTACAAAACTGCGGTAGAGTCGTAATGTTGGCGCAATACTCACCACCAACATAATCAAAATGGGTAATAATGAATATTTAAATAAGTTTTGGGAAAAATCATCACTCCACCCCTGAACAGGAAACCAACTGAGCTGATAAGCCAGTACATACTGAAATACAATGATGTACACCAAAATACTAATCGACATGGCAATAGTACAAAGCATCATGATCATGCGATCCGTTAAAGTACCTCGCACAGCGGCCACAGCCAGAGCAAGAATCACTGAAATGACAGTTTGTAAAATGGTCAGTGGAATCAGTAAGGTCAGCGAAGGTCCTAAACGGGTCATAATAATTTGTGATACTGGCTCACCTGTACTCCAACTCAGACCATAGTCAAATGTTAAAATTTGCTTAATAAAGATCCACAATTGAACGTAATAAGGTTGATCAACCCCTAATTGCTGGCGAATATTTTCAATTTGCTCAGGGTTTGACATTTTTCCTGCCAACACATAAGCCGGATCACCACCCACCCAGTTAAATAGAAAGAAAATCAGCAAAACCACACCCAGCATGGTCGGAATCATTTGCCAGAGTCGGCGTATAAGATATGCCAGCATAAACCGCCCCTTATTTCACCCGTTGACCATTAATTTCATCAAAAAAGGCTTTATTATCTGGTTTACGACCCAAGAAGTCTTCCACCATTTTTTCTGCATCTTTTTGACTGCCTTGTGATAAAATTGCCTGACGATAACGCTGCCCAACCTCTGGATTATTCAGATTATCACCAAAGGCAGATAGCATATCCAGCGCAATGACTTCAGACCACATATAGCCATAGTAACCTGCTTGATACCCCCCCATCAGATGTCCAAATTGACCTGGAAATTCTGTCGTTGGCACATATCCCAATGCCGTCTTTCCTTCCATGTTCTTCCAAACCTCTAAAGGTTGAAGTTTAAGTGCATCGTTTGAATGTAATGCCATATCATATTGCGCATATAAAGTTTGACGGGCATAAAACAAGCCACGACCATAGCTATGTACTGCATTGAGTTTTTTGATTAAGGCATCATCTACCTGCGGGCATGCTGGATTACAATAATTTGCAACTTTTGATAAGGTTTCTTGACGACGCGCCCATTCTTCATACATCTGGGATGGCGCTTCTACAAAATCACGCTCAACCGACGTACCTGCCTGCGACGCATAACGAGTATTCGATAAAATGCCATGTAAGGCATGTCCAAATTCATGCACAAAAGTTTCCAATTCATCACTGTTTAAACCTTTACGGTTGAAATTGGTGACCAAAGCTGAAATCGGTTTACGTTGAGTTAGGCTACTGCCATTGTAAATAGACCAAACCGCGGCATGACCATACTTGCCTTGACGCGGAAAACGGTCCATATATAAACCGCCTAACAATTCACCTGTCTTACTATCGACCACATCATAATATTCAACTTCAGCTTGCCAGACATCAACCTTAACTGGTTTAAACTGAATTCCATAAAGATTGGATGAAATCGCAAACAACCAATCTTGTGCAGCTTGCGTTGGGAAATATTCACGCATCTTTTCCTGATCAATCTGATACTTAGCTTGACGTAATTTCTCACTCCAATATGCTTCACTCCAACGTTCGATCTTGGCTTGTTTAAATGGAATCTTTAGCGTTTTTGCTTTAAATTCTTGTAAGGTTTTGACTTCCTGTTTTTCTAGCGGCACAACTTTATCGTGTATGGAATTTAGGAATTGATTGACAGCTTCAGGAGTCTTCGCCATACGATTTTCTAGAACCCATTCGGCATAACTAGATTTACCAAACAACTGTGCCAGCTCATAACGTAAATCCACCGCTTGCTTAAGCAACTGTAAATTTTGCTCCCCGCCACGACGAGTAAATGCAATCTGATAACGCTTTCTTGCACTATCATTATCTGCAAACTGCATAAAAGGCTGATATTCAGGATATTCAAAACCGAGTCGGTAATTGCCTTTGTCGTTTTTCTTTAAACCATCAATATAACTTTGAGGCAGACCTTTCAATTCAGCAGGAGTAAATTCTAATTTTTCGGGGTTATCACGGACATTACGCGCATATTCTTGTTCTATTTTAGTCAATTGAAGCATGATATCTTTCAAACGGACTTGTTTATCCGCACTCAGTTGTACACCTGTATTTTCAAAAGCTTGTAAAATATCTTGCCGATACTTAGTGTCAATGGCATCATTTGGCTGAATTCTTTTTATCTTTTGATAGAGTCTTGCATCCTGAAAAACGCCTGTCTGAAACTCACTCATTTTAACTTCACAATCTTCTGAGGCTTGACGTATTTTTTCATCTGGATCGACATTACTATAAAAACTGACTGGTCCAGAAAAATTTTCAAAGCTAGCAAAAATTGCATCCCACTTGGCTAAAACAGATGCAGCAGCGCTATCTTGTACCAAAGGTTCCGCGGCAAAAGCATCCAATTGTTTTTGCGTCTCGACAATTTTTGCCTCACATAAAGCAGGAATTTCTTTAGCTGTAAATTTTGGCAAAGTCTCACGTTTTACTGCGTCAGTTTTAATCACTTCTGTTTTAGATGCATCTGCCAAAGACAGTGAACTTGCTGCCATAGTCGCGAAACATAAGATAGATAGTTTAAAAATCTTACGGTTGTTTTTTCGGCTTATGATGGTATTCATGCGTTCTCCAGTTTTCCTTAATTTCTATTTCTTCATATCAATATCGATATACATCCATTCTGCTGGCAAAATTGGATGCTTTTTAAAACCAATTACACGAGGCTGTGCCAAGACATTTCGATAGCGCGCACCCATGACTTGCATAGGCATATAAACTTCCAATAATCGTGACATTTTACGATACAGTGCATCACGCTCTGGTCCTGGATGCATTTTTTGAGTTTGTTCATATAAGCGATCATATTCAGGAATTTCGACACAGGCATTATTGGTTACGTTAATATTTTTGCCATAAAACAACTGCATAAAGTTATCAGCATCAGGATAATCCGCAATCCAAGCCGAGGCTTTAAACATGGTTTTACATTGTTTTTCCAGTTTTAAAGCTTCAGAAAAAGGCATTGATTTGCTGGTCATTTTGATTTTGATGCCATCCAATGTCTTTTTAAAAAATTCGGCTTGCTGCTGACTACGAGCACTATTACCTGAAATGGTCATCTCAATCATTAAGGGTTGACCATTCGGCAAAGTCCGCCAGCCATCTGCACCGACTTTATAGTGATAACGATCCAATAATAAATTGGCCGCCTTGACTGAATACGGAATACTGCTTTTATAATT
Source organism: Acinetobacter ihumii (assembly GCF_900625095.1). Lineage (GTDB taxonomy): Bacteria > Pseudomonadota > Gammaproteobacteria > Pseudomonadales > Moraxellaceae > Acinetobacter > Acinetobacter ihumii. Next base: position 421,707 of record NZ_LR130760.1, read on the forward strand.
TGGATCATAACCACTGACACTAGGTGGAATCGGTGATTGAAGTTTTTGCATATCACCATTCATCAAAATATTGGCGTAATTCTTCGCTGAAAACGCCATCGCCATAGCACGACGCAATGCAATTTTTTCTTTACCTAAACCACCCACCACAGGATTACGCATATTCCAATAGTAGTAATCTAAAGATGGATCGGAAATACGTGACAGTTGAATGCCTTTTTTTGCCAGTTCTGGTTTCAGTTTACCTTTATCTAAAGCTTGTACCGTAATTTCCCCTTCCAATGCCATTAAATCGGTTTGATCTTTAACAAAGGATAACCAACGTGATTGCCCTTCCTCCATCACCTGTATATCAATCACTCCGATTTGTGGCATATTTTTGCCTTTCATCGCACCAACGATCTTCTGATCTTCAGGCGAAGAGGCTTTAAAATTCCAAATAAAGCTACTAAAATTGGGATTAGCCTTTAAAATAATTCTGGAACCGGGTATCCATTTACTTAGTACATACGGTCCTGTACCCACAGGATGCCCCATGACAAAGCCAGCTTTGTCACGATATTTTTCTATCACTTCACGCGCTACTGCACCTGTAGGATTGTGTGCTAGTAACATCGGAAAATTTTGATCAGGACTGACCAAACGGATCACTAACGTATAACGATCTGGGGTTTGAATACCCTCCACAGGCTGATCATAATTAAACTTACCTGTTGTTTGAGCCTGCTTGAGTAGCGCATCCATTCCTAAAATACGACCATCAAACACCCAACTATTTGGGGAATGTAAATTTGGATCAAGCAGGCGCTTAAATGTGTACGCATAATCGTATGAGGTCAGTTCACGTTTTTTTCCCTTAAAAACAGGGTCATCCGCAAAATAAATTCCTTTTTTTAGATGAATGGTATAAGTCAAACCATCGGCACTAATTTCCGGCATTGCTTCAGCAGTCCGTGGAACCAATTTGGCTGGTGAAGCAAGATAATCATAAGTATAAAGTGGTTCAAAAATAGAGGTATTCACATGTGCTGAATAAAGATCATGGACAGCCGCAGGGTCAAACCCAGTTTCAGCAACAGGAAATACATAACGTAGGACTTTGTTTGGATCAGCAAAACTTTTTGCGAAAACTGAACTTTGACTGGCTAATAACACAGCACTAGTTAAAACTGCCATGCTCCATCGTTTTAGAATCTGATTACAATCATTCATGCTTAATCCAATTTACTTTATTTATTTTTTGACTGGCTGAATATCTAAATATTGCCAGTTGGTTCCCAACATAGGATGTGCTTTAAAACCTTGTACTTGCGGATGCATCACCCAATTACGAATACGTGAACTTTGTACAATCCATGGGTTATCTGCTTCAACTTGCCGGCTAATTTTTTGATAATCACTCAAACGTTGTGCAATAGGCAAAGACATAGCATGTTCATACAGTGCATCGTAGGCTTTAGATTGATAACAACTGATATTTCCTTGCCCAGAATTTGGACCATATAATAATTGCACAAAATTTTCTCCTTCGGGATAATCTGCAATCCAAGAAGAACCCCACATCATATATTTACACTGTATAGCTGCTTTCATATTGTCTGCAAAATTACTCACTACAAAACTAACCCGAATACCAATTGCATCCAGATTCTTCTTCCAGAGTTCAGACTGAACCACAGAGCTTGAACTATTTTCTGTCATCATTTTTATAATTAGGGGCTGGCCATTAGGTAAATTTCGATAACCATCCGCCCTTTTTTTATAACCAAACCGATCTAGCAATTTATTCGCAAGTAACGGGTTATACGCAACACTACTTTTATAATTTGGATCATAGCCCTGAATACCTTCAGGTAAAATCATTTCATTTTTAACCGCCTGACCTTTATAAATTTGCTTAATTGCTTCATCTTGATTATAAGCGAGGCTTATTGCACGCCTTAACGCAATTTTCTCTAAGCTAAAACCTCCTACAATGGGGTCTTGCATATTAAATGTTGTATAAATTAACTCTGGATCTTTGACCTGAAACAGTTGAATGCCTTGTTTAGTCAACTCAGGTTTTAATTTTTTACCATCCAAGGCTTGAGAAACAGCGTTTGCAGTGAGTTTATCAAAATCTAATTGTCCAGTTTTGAACGCCAACCAGCGTGATTGTTCTTCTTCAATAATACTTACATTAACTTTGCCAATTTGGGGCATTTTTTTGCCCGACATGTGCTTAACTAACTGATTATCCCATGCCGTCCCTGTCGATTTAAAATTCCAGACAAAACCACGATAGTTTGGATTGGCAATCAATTCAATTTTACTGCGTGGCATATATTTACTAAGTTGATAAGGCCCTGTACCCACAGGATGCTGTCCAATACGATCTCCATAATAATCAACAACTTCTTTGGCTACCGCCCCTAAAGTGACATAAGCTAAAATATATTGAAAATTATAATCTGGACGCACCAAAGTAATTTGCAAAGTATAACGATCTAATGCTTTTAAACCTTGAATAGGAGCAGCATAATTAAATTTCCCTGTTTTTTTTGCTGCGGCAACGGCTGCATCTGCTCCTACAATTTTTCCATTTAAAAAAGAATAGGTTGTCGATCTATTTTTAGGATCTAAAATACGCTGTATCGAATAAATATAATCTTGTGCTGTCAGCTCTCTCGGTTTTCCCTTGAAAGCAGGATCGTTAGAAAAATAAATACCGCGTTTTATTTCAAAGGTATACACCTTACCATCTTGTTCAATTTTAGGCATCGCCTCAGCCGTATTGGGAATCAACTGAACGGGACGTGCCAGATAGTCATATGTTAATAAGGGCTCAAAAATAACTTCTGCAATTTTACCGCTGTAGTAATTATAAGTTTTGACCATGTCAAAACCATCATCTGGTGCTTCAAAAGCAACATTTAAGACTTTATTGGCTTGTGCATCGGCGTGCAATTGTAAGCTAAGCCCAGATGTTATTGCCAGTAATGCAATCGCTATATTGATTTTTGTTTTATTCAATTTTACCTGATCCCAATGATTATTTTATCTCATGCAAACCAACTTTATCTGCATCACAACGTTATCATCAATTTATTTAAAAAATTAGCGAAAAAAATATGATGAAGAATAATGACCGACTTGCAGGATGTTACATCTAAGCGAAATTCATGCCAGCCTTTTTAAAAATTAAAAAAAAGTGAAATATCTCTGTTTTTACCAAAATTATTTAAGAAAATGGAAACTACTTACTTTTTTCATTTTTTTTACCAAGAATTAAAATGGTGCTAGATTTTTTACAGAACAGAAAAATGCACCAAAAACGAATCAATCATTACAAATAGTAAAAAAATCTTCATAATTAAAAATAAAAAATACTTAACAATTTGAATTTACTTATTTTTTTAAAACAAAAAATAGCATTACTTTTTTTTATTAAATTAATAACTTTTTGATATAACTTGGATTTTCACTTATTCTCCAAATATAAAAAAACAAATTTAAAAAATATCTTCAATATTTCCGATTTCTACTTACACTGTTCTAAAAGTAAGAAAAAAATAGATATAAAAAAATAAAATATTAAAAATCAACAATTAAAAACATAAAAAAAAATTTCATAAAAAAAAATATAAAACTGGCATCTCTATTGCTTTGAACACAATTAGCAATATCGCGGTTACAACAAAAAGGAATACTTTTACCATGATAGCCAACAAAACTGGGGATAAAATGAAGCCATCAATTGGCAGAAACATTCTAAAACTAAGTACACTTAGCCTGAGCATGATGTATTTGACAGCTTATGCTGCTGAGGAAAGTAACACTGCCGAAAAACCAATCAAAGTTGCTAAGGTAACAGTCACGGGTTCATCAATTAAAGGCATCGCAGCACAAAGTGCTTCTCCAATTACCATTATTAAAGGTGAAGATCTAGCTAGCCAAGGTGTTACAACTGTTGAAGAAGCACTCACCCGTGTCAGTGCTAACCAAGCAGGTTTTTCGACAGCTCAAAATGTTGGATCAAGTGCAACTGAAGGGGCTTCCGCTAACTTACGTGGTTTAGGTTCAGATAAAACACTGGTCTTATTAAATGGTCGTCGTTTAGCCAACAACGCTTTTTTAACGGGTTCAACGAATCTCAATATCATTCCAATGGCCATGATTGATCGGATTGAAATCCTACGTGATGGTGCTTCCGCAGTATATGGTGCAGATGCTATCGCCGGGGTCATCAACTTTATTACCAAGAAAAGCTATGAAGGCTTAAGCATTACAGGTGGTTTAAATCAGCCTGAAGAAAAAGGCGGAGATAAGCAAGATGTCTCTATTTTTGGTGGATACGGTAATCTGGATGAACAAGGATTTAATGTTTTTGGAGTGATCGATTATAGACATGCCAATGATATTATGGCAAAAGACCGTAAAATCAGTCGTCGTGGTGGTTTAATACCAGAATTGGGAATTGATGCAAGTTCAGGGAATGCTTTTCCTGCCAATTACTTTGATCCAACAACAAAAGTTAGCGGCAATCCAACTGGCAATGCCAATTGTAACAATACTCCCAATACTGTAGAGGATGGCGGTCTCTGTTATTTAAATACACAAGCATTAATCGGTATTGTCCCTAAAACTGAAACCATATCAGCATTAGGTCGCGGTACTTTAAAACTCAATGATTCATTTAATGCGATTGCTGAATATATCTATTCACGTAATGAAGTCACAACGTCTATTGCCCCCGATGTCTACAGCACACTAAGCACCCCTCAACTGACACTACCATCAACTAGCCCATATTACCCAACGGATAGCGGACTCAGCGGTGACCCATTAGTCCTACGTTTACGTTCGCAGGCAGGTAATCGTATTTCAGAAACTATCAGTGAATCACATCGTATTTTTACAGGAATTGAAGGTGAGGCTTATGGTTGGGATATCAATACCGGTGTAACCTATGCGAAAAGTGAAGCCACAGATAGTTTTGCAGGAGGTTATCTTAATCAGAGTAAAGTTCAATCTGCGTTGAATGATGGGTCATTGAATCCATTTGGTGCGAGTGCAGACTCTGGTATCTGGCAATCTTTTGAAACCAAAGGCGACTCAAATAAAGCAACACTGGATGCAACGACAGTTGATATCACTGTCAGCCGACCAATTTATACATTACCTGCAGGCGATGTCGGATTAGCTATAGGCGCAAGTTTCAGTCAACAAGACTGGAAATCAAAAGTAAACGCTGACATTGTCAGTCAAGTTCCAGGCAGTGGCATAGATCCAACCAAACCAGAAAGTAAAGGTGATCGAGATATTCGTGCAGCATTTACAGAGCTTCATGTGCCTATTACTAAAACACTTGAGGCACAACTTGCTGCTCGTTACGATGATTATAGTGACTTTGGTGATACTTTTAATCCAAAAGTTGCATTCCGTTGGGAACCAATCAAACAATTGATGTTTCGTACTTCGTATAGTACAGGCTTCCGGGCTCCAAGTCTTTATGACATGAATTCACCTCAGAGCAGAACCTATACAGGTGCGCGCTATGACGATCCTGTTCTGTGTCCTAATGGTTTAGCCAACACGCCTAATCAATATAAATCTGAATGTAATACCCAGTTTTATCGTATGCAAGGTGGCTCTAAAGACTTACAACCAGAAGAATCAAAATCTTTGACTGCTGGTTTTGTATTTGAGCCTGTAAAAAATCTGGTTATGACTGTTGATTATTTCAATATCAAAATTGATGATTTAATTGATACCGTTAGCGATGCAATGATCTTTAAAGATCCTGTGAAATATGCTGATCGCTTTGTTCGAAAATCAGATGGAACCATTGATTATGTTAATACCACACTAGTCAACATGGGGGGAGTTAGAACTCAAGGTATTGATTTATCATTAAATTACCTTAGCCCAATGACATCAACTGGTCGTTTTGGCTTTGGAGTTGATGGCACTTATGTCATGAAATATAAAAAACAAGAGGAAAAAGATGGCGAATGGGAAAGTAAGGTTGGTACATATGATGACCCTGCAATTCTACGCTGGAAACATATAGCCAATCTCAATTGGAGCTATCAAAACTGGAAAATGGTGTTTGAACAGGAATTCTACCGTGGTTATGAAGACCAAAATGCTATTGGCGATGACGAATATGATCACCATAAAGTCAGTGACTATGTACTTTACAATGTTTCAGGCACCTATAAAGGCTTTAAAAACTTAGAGCTGACTGGTGGTATTAAGAATTTATTCAATGCAGAGCCAGCAGCGTCAAATGTAATGGATAACTTTCAGTATGGCTATGACCCTCGTTATAGCGACCCAACTGGACGTACTTATTTCCTCAGAGGCACATATAAATTCTAATAGGTGTTTGTTTCGGTGCTTTGTATCGTTTGATACAAAGTGCTTCCACCATAAAATGTATCACTTGATTTAAGCCAAATAAAACATATTGAAATGACCTTAAGTTTCAGCTTCATCATTTCACTATTTGTTATTTGTCTCAAATTTCAGGAGTAACAATGGGCAATAATGTCACAGAATTAGAAAGTAATTCTGCTAAACGCCTGATTGGGATTGGGGCAGTTATTTTTCTGCATCTTGTTATTTTTTACGCACTTTTGAACGGTTTAAATCAAACAGTTGAAAAACCCGTAGAAAAACCTGTAGAACTACAGATTATTCAAGATAAGCCACCAGAACCAGAAAAACCAAAGCCGATAGAGATTCCACCAGAGCCTCCCAAAGTGGTGAAAGAGGTGATGAAAACACCTGAGCCAGAAAAGCCAGTTGAAAAGGTCGAAAAAGTGCAAAAAACAGCACCTGTCGCTCCAAGTCAACCTACTAAAGCGACGACGCCCCCAACACCAACTATGGCAGCATCTCCGAGTCCAGTCGCTGCGCCTATGGCCACACCAGCGCCTGCACCTGCACCAAAACCAGTTGGTGCAACGCGTGGTGTATCAAACGGTGAAGCTGGCTGCAAGCAACCAGACTATCCTCGTGATGCTTTACAAAATGAGGAGCAAGGTAGCGTGACCATTTCCGTATTAGTGGATACCAACGGCAAGGTCAAAGAAGCCAAAGTCAAAAAATCGAGTGGCAGTAAAAGCCTAGACCGTGCTGCATCAAAAGCATTTAGCTTGTGCACATTTAAGCCAGCACTTAAAGATGGTGAAGCACAAGAATCATGGTATGACATTCCTTATGAATTTGTTTTGGACTAATGAATTAAATAAAAATTTGGAGATTATGAATGAATAAAGTTATGAAACCCTTCAAAACTGTTGCATCAGCAAGCCTTTTAATTGCAAGCACGCTGTTACCCTTTAGTAATGTCTATGCCGAAGAAAGTACAGCACCAGTAGCAGCTACGACAACCACAACTGCTGGAGAACATACGCCACCTCCGTTACCTGCAACTTCTGAAAAAGTTCATAACCCCTACGGTTTAGAGGCACTATGGCGCGAGGGCGATATAGTTGCTAAATCAACCCTATTTATTTTAGTCCTGATGTCAATCGGAACGTGGTACATCATGATAACCAAGTTTTTCCAGCAATCTAAAATCAAACGTGATGGTAAACGAGCGGAACATGATTTTTGGGACAGCGTAAGTATTGAAGCAGCACCTAAAAATTTAGAAGAAGGTAGTGTATTTCGCTTTATTTCTGAAAAAGGCGTTAATTCAACCAAAAATCACGATGGTACATTACTAGAACGTATCGACTTTAATACTTGGGTGACGATTTCAATTCAACGTGCCATTGATAAAGTGCAAGGTCACTTAAGTGGCGGTTTAGCCTTCTTGGCGACAGTCGGCTCTACTGCACCGTTTGTCGGGCTATTCGGTACAGTATGGGGGATCTATCATGCACTGACTGCAATCGGAATTTCGGGACAAGCATCAATTGATAAGGTAGCAGGTCCAGTAGGTGAAGCTTTGATTATGACTGCAATTGGTCTCGCTGTCGCTGTACCCGCCGTCCTTGGTTACAATTGGCTCACTCGGCGTAATAAAGCTGTTATGGATAGTGTTCGTAGCTTTAGTTCTGATTTGCATACGGTGTTGTTGAGTGGTGATATTCAATCTACGCCACAAAATAAAAGCAAAATAAAATAAGTGGGGGCTCAACCATGGGCATGATGGTTAATTCAAATGACGATGAAGATGAAGTAATTGGCACCATTAATACAACCCCACTGGTTGATATTATGCTAGTTTTGCTGATTATCTTTCTCATCACTGTTCCTGTTGCAGTACATACTGTTCCTGTTCAGTTGCCTGAGGAGAAAAATACACCTTATGCCAATACACCTGAAAATATTCAGTTGGCTGTCAATAAAAATGGTGATGTATTCTGGAATGAAAAATATGTTGCCAATAAAGAGACATTAGTCAATAAACTTCAAATTGAAGCAAAAAAACGCCCACAGCCTGAGGTCCATATTCGTGGTGATCAATTGACCCACTACGATGCAATTGATGAAGTCATTAGTGCAAGCAAACAAGCAGGGATTGGCAAAATTGCTTTAGTTACCACACCGCCTGCTTCACCACAGTCATAAGAGGGTATTTGCTATGGGGATGAATGTCAGTCCAAATAACGATGATGATGTGATGCTAGATGTCAACATGACACCCTTAATTGATGTCATGTTGGTATTGTTAATTATGTTTATTATCACGATTCCAAAACCAAACAATGCCATTAATATTAATTTGCCAAATGGTACACCTCCACCACAAACAGTCGATAAACCACCTGAAGTGATTAATTTAAGCATAGATAAAGAAGGACATTTATTTTGGAATGATCAACCTATCGCAGATCGACAAGCATTAAAAATCTTGTTTGATCAAGTTGCAAAAAAAACTGATCAAGATGAGATTAAATTTAAACCTGACGCAAAGGCAGAATACAAACACATTGCAATGGTGATGGCTCTTGCTCAACAAAGTGATGTGAAGAAAATTGGAATCGTCAGCAGTAATTAAAAAAAGAAGAATGTAAATCCAAGTTTGATTCCTCAGCTAACAAATTCATTTGTTTGTTAGCTTTTTTTATTCATTTACAAAACAGGTAATTCAATCCACTTCGCTTCTGGAAAATTGTGTTTTAAATAATGTTTTAAATATTGAGCGGTATCTTTTGAAATAATTTCATCCTGAGATTCATCATTTAAATTATAAGCCAAAGCAAATAAAGATAAGCCACGTTGTTTTAAAGCTTCCAGACTCAGCAAAGTATGGTTAATACTGCCCAAACGCCCAGAACTGACTAAAATCACAGGGAACTGTTTTTGAGCAATATAATCGATAGTCAGCAGTTCCGTGGTTAAGGGAACCATTAGCCCACCTGCCCCTTCTAATAACACCACATCAAAGCGTTGTTGTAGGGTTTGAGTCGCCTGTTCAATTTTATCAAAATCAATTTCTCGGCCATCTAACTGTGTCGCTAAATGTGGCGATGCAGGATAACTAAAAATCTCAGGCATAGTGAGCTTTTCATGATCTTCTGCCAACCAGCCTGTTCCCATAATGTCACGATGTTTTTGAATATCTTCAGACACATCTACATTTCCAGTCTGAATCAATTTTTGGGTAATAGTCGATAACCCTTGAGCGTTCCAGAGTTTTGCCAAATAGCCTGTCGCATAGGTTTTACCAATTCCTGTATCAATTCCACTGACAAAATAAACTGAGGCACTCATGATTTTCTCCGCGCGATACAATAGATAGGATGGTAGCTTAAGCGATAACGATTATTTTCTAGTTTAAATTGCTGATAAGCTTCATAAAACTCAGTTAATGATTGTTTTGTCCAGCGTTGTTGCTGTTCCGATGCCCCAGTGACCCCTGTCGCTTTTAAATGTTTTAACACCGCTTTGGGTGTTTCAAATTGCATAGATAAATTTTGCTGACTTAATTCAACAATCTCAAAATTTAGCAGCTCAAGCTGTTGCCGCCAGTCATCTGTCGACCAATAGTGCAAACCCTGCCCCGTAAGTTGTTTAATCTCGATAAAATTATCAGGTCCAAAGGTCGAAAAACATAACCATCCTTGTGTATTTAACGCCTTATGGCAACGCGCCAGTAGTAGAGGTAAATCATTGATCCACTGCACAGCCGAACTGGACACGATAGCATTTAAGTTTTTTGGCAAAGCGAGTTCTTCGATATCACCAATCATCCAGTGAACTGGTAAATTTCCCTGAAAATGCTGCTGTACTTCTGCATACAGATCATTGAGATACCATTGTTCGATTTGAAAATTTTTAGCCAATTGATAGGTTAAATTTCCAGAGCCACAACCAATTTCTAAAACATGTGCTAAATCTTCAGGACAATTATCTTGCATCAATTGGCACAAATGCTGACCGATTTGTTTTTGTATAACCGCTTGTTCGGTATAACTTTGTGTTGCTTTCGCAAAACGCTGAGCGATTAGGGATTTATTTAGATTCACAAACAGGCTACCAGTCGTTGCAGATCATCAGGTTGAATCAGAGATGTTAATGAAATTCTGAGACGCGCGCTATGCTGTGGCACAGTTGGAGGACGAACAGGCATTGCATAAAAACCATGCTGCTGTACACTTTTCGATTTTTCTACCGCATCTTGGCTTGCCCCAATGATGATCGGCACAATCTGACTAGTCGATGGGCTATGATAACCTTTTGCCACAATCGCCGTTTGTAAATCCTGACTGAGTTTATGCAAATGTAAGCGTTCAGCTTTGGCTGCCATGACTTTTTTAAAGATAAAATCAGACCAAGCCATATTGATCGGGGGCAACGCTGTACTAAAAATTAATGGACGCATCGTATTAATTAAATAATTTCGAATGATAGGATCACAGATTAAATATCCTCCCACTGAAGCACAGGCTTTTCCAAAGGTTCCGACCAATAAATCAATATCAGCAATGACATTATATTGTTCAGCACAGCCTAAGCCTTGTTCACCACGAACCCCAATCGCATGAGCTTCGTCGACATAAAGCATCACTTTATCAAAACGGTGCTTAATTTGAACCAAGGCGGTCAGATCCGTTTCATCACCATCCATACTAAAAATACTTTCAGTGACCACAATAATGCGTTCAATATTCACATCATCATGATATTTTTCAAGTAATTGAGCAAGGTGCTGTAAATCATTATGTCGATAACGTACATACTTGGCAGTGGATAAACGAACGCCGTCAATCATGCTGGCATGTATCAGTTTATCAGCTAAAATCAGGGTTTGACTATCAGTTAAAGCAGGCAAAATTCCGATATTCATATGGTAGCCACTATTGAATAACAACGCAGCACGACCTAAAAATGCTTGACTTAAACTTGCTTCAAACTGTTCATATTCGGCAAAGTTACCCGTCAGCAAGCGTGAAGAAGATGAACTGAAATAGCGACGTTGCATCGGCTGCTGATCAAAAAACTCTTCGCGTAGCTGAGCGTTGGCAGCCAAGCCCAAATAATCATTGGAAGAAAGATTCAGCATTTTTCTTCCCGCAATCTCAATGTAGGCACCTTGTTGCTGATTGGCAGTAAACTGGCGCAAATTTCCCGTCTGTTTGAGTTGCTCAAGCTGCTGTTGATAATGATCAAGCAATGCCATGTTGCACCTCAGCTTGCATGTGTTGCACGACCTCAATGAGTTGCTCAAGCAAAAAATCCAGTTCAGCTTGGGAAATAATATACGGCGGCATGACATACACCAATTTGCCAAACGGACGCACCCAGATCCCTCGCTCGACAAAGTGTTGTTGCAAGGTTTTCATGTCGACATTGAACTTAAGTTCGACCACACCAATTGCGCCCAAGATGCGCACATCTGCCACATATTCCAGTGCAGACAAGACTTGGAGTTGTTTTAACTGCTCAGAAATTCGTTGAATATTGGCTTGCCAATCCTGTTCCAATAACAACTGGGTACTTCTCAAAGCAACCGCACAAGCCAACGGATTGGCCATAAAAGTTGGGCCATGCATAAACACACCCGCCTCTCCTCGACTAATGCTTTCCGCAACATCTTTAGTGGTGAGCGTGGCTGATAGTGTCATATAACCACCTGTTAACCCTTTGCCGATACACATAATATCGGGTTCAACCTGTGCATGTTCCCAAGCAAATAACTTTCCAGTACGACCAAAACCGGTGGCAATTTCATCAAAAATTAGGAGTAACTGGTATTTGTCACATAGCGCACGTAATTGCTTTAAATATTCAGGATGATAAAAGCGCATACCACCCGCGCCCTGTACGATGGGCTCGATAATAAAAGCAGCCAACTCATGATGATGCTGTTTTAAGATTTGCTCCACTTCATCCAGTTCATGCGGATTCCATTCGCCATCAAAACAGCTTTGAGGTGCGGAAACAAATATCCTTCGCGCTAAACTATCACCAAAAATCTGATGCATCCCTGTCACAGGATCGCAGACGGACATCGCATTCCAAGTATCGCCATGATAACCCGAACGTGTGGTGATAAAATTAGTCTTTTGCTTCAAGCCTTGCGCTGATTCCGCTTGTGAAGACCCTGCTTGTGAAGACCAATACTGAATCGCCATTTTGAGTGCCACTTCTACCGCAACTGATCCCGAATCGGCATAAAAGATTTTATCCAGACTCGGCGGTGTAATTTGAAGTAATAATTTTCCCAGTTCAATCGCAGGTTCGTGAGTGAAGCCCCCAAACATGATATGTGCCATGTTGTCGAGTTGGCGCGTGACTGCTAAATCCAGTTCAGGATGATGATAACCATGAATCGCACACCACCACGACGACATACCATCGATTAACTGACGACCATCCTCAAGCTCAATAATTGCACCGTAAGCACGTTTCACTTTAAAGGTCGGCAATGGATGAAGCATCGAAGTATAAGGATGCCAGATATGCTCCAAATCAAACTGATCACTCATCCAATTACTCCATAGTCTCGGCTTTTCAACATCGTGTGACATGTTAAACATGCATGCATTGAAAATAAATTGCGATAAACACCATTCCGTTTAAAGCTTAAACGTCTAACTCAATAAATTTTGTAATTTCATGACAGGTTTTTTCGACCTGAATAAAAGGAAAGCTATGTGCCGTATTTTCCAATGTCACAATCTGAATAGATTTAGCGTCTATTTTTTGCATATTCTGCACAATTTTGCAAGGAACTAGCGCATCATGATCCGCAAAGACATGAAGTTGTCTTCCTTTGTAATTTTTTAAGACATCAACCAGATTATATTGTTCCAATATTGCCAATCCTTGTTTTAAAAGTGACATTGGCTGTGCATGTAACATGGTTTGCATGGTATTAAAGTCTGATTTAGATGTGTCAATGCCTTTGGTGACGAGCAAACCAAAACGCTTCAACGTCGTGATCGGATCTTGTTCAAAGGAGTATTTAAATTGATTAAAGTCTTCTACCGACATCGCATGTGGCCAATTTTCATGTGCCACAAAACTTGGGTTGGATGCCATCGTAATCAGCAATTTGGTTTCACCTGTCTTTTGGGCAATTTCATCAACCAACTGCATGGCTAATTCACCACCCAATGACCAACCCGCAATCACATCAAATTGACTTGCACGCTCAACTTGTTGCGATAGTATTTGTTCATCCAGTGCATTAAAGATATTGCTCAGTTCAACAGCATAACCCTGTTGTTCAAGTGCTTGTTTGAGCGGATTTAACAGTTGTTCACCACCGCCCCAACCTGTAATAAGAAGAATACGTTGTTTCAATGTCTTACTCTGTGTCTTTCACTTTAAAAGTATAACCAGTTTTATTCTACAGTTGGATTGCGAGGTTGCTCATTGTTGTTTAGATCAACTAACAGCCTTGCAGGAATCACTTTTTCCCAACAGTCACGCTTGAATTGTTGATGCACTTGATCGATTTCAAAAGAACTAGTTTTAGCGATTTGTTGTGCTTTGTTTAAATCCACTGCTCGCATATAGGCGACTCAATAATCCTGACCTTCGATCTGGACATGAAATCATGATTCAACCAACACACCTTCGGCTTGCAAGGTTTGTATCGCTTCTGCTTTACGTTGCTCAAGTTGCTGTTGCCAATCTTCAACTTTTGGCAAAGTATTGGGTTTTAATTTAATCAGTGCAGCACCGACATCCATTTAAGTGATTTCCCATTCACTATTTTTAATCATTGAATATGCATGGACTGAGTCACAAAAGCAAAATAAATTCTTTGTACATTGCAAAGTTGATTTTGTTAAACTAAAAATGAAGCTTTCTCAAATGGGCTGCTGCATAAAGATGAAAAAGACACTAACAATAAAAATATTAAGAATGACTGTGCTTAGTCTCAGTTTATCAACAGGATGGATGCATTTAGCGCATGCCGAAAATAGTGTATTTTCAACATCCAGTTCGAAGCAAAAACAATGGGTAGGTCAAGCTGCTCCAGATTTTAAATTACAAGACCAAAATGGCAAATGGCGTCAGCTCACAGATTTTCGCGGAAAATGGCTGGTACTGTATTTTTATCCAAAAGATGATTCTCCGGGCTGCACACAGGAAGCCAATCGTTTTAAGGCACTTTATCCAGAATTTATTCGTTCCAATAGCGTCGTTCTGGGCGTAAGTCTGGATGATGTGGCTTCACATCGAAAATTTTCAGACAAATTAGGACTGCCGTTTCCAATTTTGGCAGATGGTGATCATCAACTGGCAGAAAAGCTAGGCATTGTCCGAAATTTAGGAGTGATGAAAATTGCCAAACGTGAAAGCTTTTTAATTGATCCCAAAGGCACTGTGGTCTATCACTATAGCAGTGTGAATGCGCAAACTCATGCCGATGAAGTGCTTAAAGATATTCAGCGTTTCCAACAAGGCAATCAATAAAAAACTCAGCCGAGGCTGAGTTTTTTGAATCCTACATTTGCGATTGAATATAGTTTTGTAAACCCACCAACTCAATTAAACGTAATTGTTTTTCTAACCAATAGGTGTGGTCTTCTTCAGTATCTGACATTTGTGCGCGAAGCATATCACGGCTGACATAATCGCCTTTTTCTTCGCATAATTTCACGCCATCTGCCAGTTTTTGACGCACATGATATTCCAGCGCTAAATCTGCTTTTAAGCAAGACACCACATCTTCACCCGTGACAATATTATCACGATCCATATTTGGCTTGCCTTCAAGAAATAATACACGTCGAATAATTGCATCCGCATGAGAAGCTTCTTCCTGCATTTCATGATCAATGCGTTCGTAAATTTTACTCAAGCCCCAATCTTCATACATACGTGAATGAATCAGGTATTGATCACGAGCTGCCAGTTCGCCACCGATCAACATATTTAAATAGTCTATGACTTCTGGATTGCCGCGCATGTCTAATTCTCCTCTCGAATGCCTTTATTATGGTCAAGTTTAACAATGATTGCAAAATAAAAATTACGTAAGTTTATGATTTTTATAAAATTAAAATGAGAAACATACGCATTTACAGTTTTAATTGGGATAATTTATTCTGAAAAAATAAATGTTTGCATGTTTTCTTTAAAAAATTATTTTGGAAAACTGCACTATTTTTTTGTTTTTTTATTTTGTAACCAAAGACAATGCTTCTTATTTCATCGATTTTCTTGAAAGTTAGCTGCACTAAGAATTGCATATTTTTGAAAATTTCGTTAAATAAAAGAGAGTTAAAATAACAATAGGAAAAATGATGGATCAGAACACCCCAATTTTAGTTACAGGTGCTACAGGTTATGTCGCTGGCTGGATCATTGAGCGATTACTCACACAAGGCTACACCGTCCATGCTACAGTTCGTGATCCTGCTAAAACGGAAAAACTCAAACATTTGACCGATATTGCTGAAAAGTCCTCAGGTCAAATTCATTTTTTTCAGGCAGATCTATTAACCCCTAATGCGTTTGACCAAGCCATGCAAGGTTGTGAAATTGTTATCCATACTGCCTCTCCTTTTGTGATTACCAATTATAAAGATGCCGTCAAAGATATTATTGAGCCTGCGGTCAATGGTACAGCCAATGTGCTTGAGTCAGTCAACCGTACTGCGTCTGTTCAACGCGTGGTAGTGACCTCAAGTATTGCAGCAACTTATGGCGATGCGATTGAAATTGAAAATACGCCCAATAATGAGTTCGATGAAAGTTGTTGGAATACCACCAGTAATGAAAATCATCAGCCCTATTCTTATTCAAAAGTAGCTGCTGAACGTAAAGCTTGGGAAATGGCAGAGCAACAGAATCGCTGGTCATTGGTGTGTATCAATCCTGCTTTGGTCATGGGACCATCGCTTACGCCTTCGAGTCAATCAGGCAGTATTGAGCTATTACAACAGTTTGCCAATGGCGTGACTTTATTGGGGGTACCGCCAATGTGGAATGGCATTGTCGATGTACGTGATGTTGCTGATGCGCACGTGGCGGCCGCTTTATCAAATGATGCTCAGGGTCGTTATATTATTTCTGGCGGTAGTTTAAGTTTACTTGAAATGGGTCAAGCATTGACTAAACGCTTTGGTTATCGTTATCCATTTCCACATTTTACTGTGCCTAAAACGGCATTTTCTTTCATCTCTCCACTACTGGGATATACCCGTGAATTTGTGAAACTCAATATGGGCTATCCAATTTACTTTAATGCGACACGTAGCCAGCAAGAGTTAGGCATCCACTATCGCGATATTCGTGAAAGTGTGTGTGATCATTTCCAACAACTACTGGATGATGGCGTAATCAAAAAACGGGGTTAAACCCATATTCAATAAAAACGGTGACGTTCATCCAAACTCAGATGAACGTCATCAAAAAGAGTTAACTTTCGTATTGTGTCAAAAACTCCAGAAACTCTTGTTCATTCATTACACGAATCTCAAGTTTTTCAGCTTTATCCAGTTTACTTCCTGCTTTTTCGCCAGCAACCACGCATTTGGTTTTGCTAGAGACGCTACCACTGACACGCGCACCCAGTGCTTGTAAACGTTGCGTTGCTTCGTCACGACCCATCGTACTTAATGTGCCTGTCACCACCCAACTTTCACCGTTTAAAGGTTGGCGTGTGGGTGCAGTCGGTGCGTCCCAATGGATACCCGCCGCCAATAAACGATCCAAGACTTCAATATTATGCGGTGCCAGAAAGAAATCAAAAATCCATTCTGCGGTAATTTCACCGACATCTGGGGTTTTTTTAAGGGCCTCAATGTCCGCATTCTTTAGAGCATCAAACGTTTGAAAGGTATTGGCGAGCATTCTTGCCGTCGTTTCTCCCACACCACGGATTCCTAGTGCATAAATAAAACGTGCCAGTGTGGTTTTTTTACTGTTCTCTATCGCATCCATCAAATTCTGGACGGATTTTTCTCCCATTTTTTCAATGCCGAGCAAGGTGTCACGATGCTCATGGAGATGATAAATATCCGCAACATCTTTGAGCAGATTCAGATGCAATAACGACTCAACCCATCGATCCCCCAGACCTTCAATATCCATTGCCTTACGTGATACAAAGTGTCGAATTGCCTCAATACGCTGCGCCGCACAATATAAACCACCCGAACAACGCGCCAGTGCTTCACCTTCCGGCATCACCACAGGCGATGAACAGACTGGACAATGTTCAGGTAATTCCACCACTTGTGCATCGTCAGGGCGAAATTCAGGCCAGACTCGTTCAACTTTAGGAATCACGTCACCGCTACGATAGACACTGACCTGATCGCCCACGCGTACATCAAGACGATGGATTTCACCGATATTATGCAACGTCACATTGGATACCGTTACACCACCCACCAAAACTGGCTGTAGACGCGCGACAGGCGTCAATGTTCCAGTTCGACCCACTTGCCAACTAATATTTTCAACGGTGGTACGTGCAATTTCAGCAGGGAATTTATAGGCAGTTGCCCAGCGGGGTTCACGACTTAAAAAGCCCAGTTGTTGTTGTTGTTTAAGACTGTCGACCTTGATGACCATGCCATCAATTTCAACTGTTAAATGTGGACGTTCCTGTTGAATTTGCTCATAACGCTGTTGTACTTCTTCAATTGATGAGCATAAAAATTGACGTTCTGCGATTTCAAAACCCAACTGCGTGAGCCAGTGTAGACTTTCATGCATACTGCTAAGCCCATGATGTGGCTCACATTGCGCAATCCCGTAAGCATAAAAAGCCAAGGGACGTGATGCCGCAATATTTGGATCAAGTTGTCGTAAGCTACCAGCTGCGGCATTTCGTGGATTGGCAAAAGTTTTTTCACCTTTGGCTTCATTGGCTGCATTTAAACGCTCAAATCCCTGTTTGGGCATGAGAACTTCCCCACGAACTTCCAGTAGTCTTGGAATTTCAACAGAATTTCCATTTAAAAACTTCGGTAGATTACGAATGGTTTTGACATTTTGGCTAATATCTTCGCCTGTTTCACCATCACCACGGGTCACGCCGCGAACCAGTACACCATTTTCATACCACAATGAAATCGCCAAACCATCCAGTTTCAACTCAACATCGTATTGAACCTGTTGATTGGGTAAGCGTTCTTCAATGCGTCGCGCAAAAGCAAATAACTCCTCCTGATTAAAAACATTGCCTAAAGACAACATCGGCACAACATGCGTTACGCTTTCAAATTTACTTAACGCCTGCCCACCGACTTTATTGGTTGGAGTATCTGGTTGTACTAAATCTGGGTGTTGTTGCTCTAATGCTTTTAACTGATGAAATAGCTGATCATATTCATTATCGCTAATGCTCGGTTGATCCATCACATAATAAGCATGATTATGTTTTGCAATCAGTTGAATCAGTTGACGCATTTGCGCAATGACATCGCTATTCTTCACCATAAAAACTCACCATATAAAAGGGCGGAAAATCCGCCCAGCGTTGCGACCACAATGCATCGCAATAAAAGTACAAAAATCCTGTTCGTTAAAAATCGTTACACAGTTTCCTGTGTGCAACGATAGTCAATTACATGATGGCGCCAGTGTTCTTTCAGTTGTGGTGTAAATTCCAGATTGTTTTCATCAAAAACTTTTCCATCCACTTCACGGGCGATCAACCCTGCAATACTGGCCATCATATCGAAACCTTTTAAAGCATCTTGATGAGGTAATGCAAGGAAAAAAGCTAGTCCTTGAACCTGTTCGCTCGATAAAGTCTCAAGATCAAATCCTGCTGGACCATTATCAGTCATGCGTAATACTGAAAACATCAGCGGACTGGGCTCATCGGTTTTTTCATAACGATGGAAACATGCCATTTCGCCAAAACGTAAACCGTATTTAAGCAATACTTTAAGGGTTTTATCGCCTGACAATGCACGGCGCGGATTTGGATAAACATTCAGTGCCACAATTTCTTGCGCTGTCATCAATGCGCTTTCATCATCAAAACGCTGCTGTTCGTGTAAATGCACATCCAATAAACTACTTTCACCGTCGAACTCAGCGATGGTGGCTGCTTCAACTTCTGGATTGAGCTGAAATTCGTCAGATTTTTTAGTCTGCTCTGCCTGAAGCTGATCATTCTCAGGGGATGTTTCCACCTTGGCAGGATCAAGCTCTTGCCCATCTGGAGTTTCAACAACTTCGACAACCGTATTTTGTTGTAAAGCATCTTCAACCACAGATGATGCCTGAACAGTCTCAAGCTCTTGTGATACGACTTCTTTATCCAGTTTGTCTTCAACCAGTTCAGGCGAAGCTAGGCTTTGAACCGACTGATCGTCGAGTGTCTCTGGAATATCCTGTAAAGCAGGTTCTTTGCGTTCTCGCTCATTTGCAGGCGTTTCTACAGCTGATTCAGCAGGCAATTGATCTCGTACATGACGTGGAATAATGGGCTTATTACTCTCAGGATCAATGTGTAACGCACTTTCTAGTGAGGGTTCGGTCGGAGCTGGTTTTCTAAGCACCATTCTTAAACCGATGATCATGGCAATAATGGCAACAATAATGCCGATGATGGTTGAAACTTCCATACTATGACTCCGTGACTAACCCATATTCTTTTGCTTGTTCCAAATTAACAGTGACCAGTTTTGAGGTGCCGGGTTCTGGCATGGTCACCCCTAATAAATCGGTCGCCATTGTCATTGCAAGTTTATTATGTGTAATGTAAATGAATTGCACCTGTTCAGAAAGCTCTTTTACCAAATTACAAAACCGTTGTACATTGGCATCATCTAGCGGCGCATCGACTTCATCCAGTACACAAAATGGCGCAGGATTCAATCGAAAAATCGCAAAGACCAATGCCAGCGCAGTCAGTGCCTTTTCACCACCCGATAAAAGTGCCAATGAACTGTTACGTTTTCCTGGTGGTCGAGCCATTAGTTTTACACCTGATTGCCAGTCATCTTCAAGGCTTAAACTCGCCTCTCCACCTGTAAATACTTTCGGAAATAATTGCTGAAGCTCAGTATTGACCTGATCAAAAGTGGTCATAAACAGTTTTTTTGTTTCCTGATCAATACTTTTCATCGCATCTTTCAGTTGCGATACCGTATTTTCTAAGTCCTGAATTTGATGGCTCAATTCTTCAAAACGTTTGGATACTTCTTCATATTCATGTGACGCCGCCAAATTCACTGCACCCAGTTTTTCAAATTGTCGTTGGGCTTTTTCCAGTGTCTGCTGATGTTCGACAAGATGAAGCGTTAAGCCCACGACCTGCTCGCTGCCCATCTCTTTTAACTGTTCCTGAAAATGTTCCAGATCCGATTTTGCTGCTTGCCAGCTTAAGCGTTTTTGTTCCAATTGTTCACGTAATTGTTCATCACGTTGTTGGGTGTGATGGCGTTGTTCGGTCAAATGCTGTTGTTTTTCTTGTACGCTATTGAGTTCAAGTTGCCATTCATTCCAGCTTTTTTTCAGTTTTTCAGTTCGCTGACATTGCTCCGAAAATTCAGACTCAAGTGACGGTAATTCAAGCTGAATCGGATCGACAAACTTTTTTGCCTGCTCCATTTGCTCAATAATTTGTCGGTATTGGGTTTTTAAAAAGCTCAAATCTTTTTCAAGCAGTTCAATTTGCTGCTGCGTTTGAGTAACAATACGACGTGTGTTTTCACGTTCTTGTTGCTGTTGTTGTAATTGTTGCTGCTGATCATCTAGCTGTTCTGCCAAGCTTTCCAGCTGAAATTGTTGCGTTTTATACTCTGGCAGGTTCGCTTCAAGTTTTAAATTTAACGCGTGTAAATCAATATCCAGATCATCACGCTGCATTGCATCGTCTTCGAGCTGAACGTCCAGTTGTTTTAATTGCTCTTGCAACTGTTGTTTTTGCAATACAAAAGCCTGCGCCGCACTTTGATGTTTAGTGATGTCTAACTCAAGCTGTTGCTGCTGCTTTTGCTGTTGTTTGAATTGATGTTTGAAGTGCTGTAATTGATCTTGCTGAATGTTGATTTGCTGTTGTTGTTCTGAATTTTGTCGCTCTAAATGCTCAAGTTCGGGTTGTAATATTGAAAGAAGTTGTGCAATTTCATCCAGACGAATCCGATGGCTTAACACACCGCTATTTTGACTATCTTCATCATAATCCAGTGCAATAACCCAATCTCGCCCGATATGATAAGCATCTAGCGTGACTATACTTTGCCCAGCTTCAAGTTGTGCTTGCAATGCCAGCGCTTGATTTAGGTCATCTGCCAACCAGATGTTTTGCCATAGCGATAACTGAGGTGTTTCAACCCAGTCAGAAAATGGCGATAGCGAAAAATGTGACTTAGATTGCGGTAAATTTTCCGAATTTTCGGTCGCTTTAATTTGCCGTGCCAATTGTGGCTTAAAATTCGCATTCTGTTCAAGATATTGCGCATTCATCCATTGACTGAGCAATTTCTCAATCAAACTGGCATGCACTTTTCCTGCTTCTGTTAACTGTAAAACTGACATCAATCGCAAAACATCGGATTGTTTTGGACTTTGTTTTGCCACCAGTTGATTTAGATTTTTTTGTTCAGCCTGTAACACCTGTATTTGATTTTTATGCTGCTGAATCTCTGTTTTTAATTGATTGTATTGTTGTTGCTGTAATTGTAAAGATTGTTCCGTTTGTTCAATCTGCTGTTCTAGTGCAACATTGTCTTGTTTCAGTTGTTGTAATTGGTGCTCTAAATTTTGTAATTCGTCATCTTGTACTTGTGCTGCAATTTGCGAGGTTTGGCTATCCAGTGTGTGTTTCTGCTGCGTCAGTCGCTCTATACTTTTTGTCAGCTGTTCAAGTTGCAACGACATCTGGTTTTTCTGTTGTTGTTGCTTTTCAACCTGCTGTTTCGTGTGGTTGAACTGCTCTTGAGCCTGTTGATGTTGAGCTTTTAAATCCTGATAGTTATTTTCACTTTGCTGCGTGTTTGCCTCAAAACCATTTAAATGTTCAGTGTGTTCATCCAGTTGCGTTAATAAATTTTCAAGCTGTAGTTCACTCAGTTGTAAGCGCTCTTTAGTTTGGACTTTTTGCTGCTCAAGCTGAGTCAAAGTGCTACTGTTTTGTTGATACAAACTTTGTTTTTGTTCCAGCGTCATTTTTAGCTCAGCCAGTTTTTTCTCTGCCTGTTGCCACTCGTTTTGCAGTGGGGTGGACTGTTGAATCAACTTTTGAAATAAGGCACTACTGGCTTCAAGATCATGTTCAATGGTATTCAGTTCAGAACGAACCAGCTTAAACTCATCGCCCAAAGCCGTCATTTCAACGGTATATTCCTGCTGAAGCTGACTAGATTGCGCGGATTGAAACGATAAAATCTCGATTTTTAACGTTCTAATTTGCTGTTCAAGCTGTTTGTAGTGAATGGCTGCTTCAGATTGGCGTTTCAGGGTTTTTAGCTGTGATTTGAGTTCCTGCGCAATATCTTCTAAACGCGATAAATTTTGTTCAGTATGTTCCAGATGTTGTAAGGTCTCACGACGACGTGCCTGATAGCGTGACACGCCTGCGGCTTCTTCAATGAACACCCGCATTTCTTCAGGCTTGGCATCGACCAGACGATTGATCATCCCCTGTTCAATAATCGCGTAAGAGCGTGGCCCTAAACCGGTTCCCAGAAAAATATCGGTAATATCACGGCGGCGACAGCGCGTTCCATTTAAAAAATACTCAGATTTGCCATCTCGATTGACCTGACGACGAACTGCCAGCTCATTATAGGCATTATACGCACCGCCCAATTTGCCATAGGTATTGTCAAATCTGAGTTCAACACTCGCAACACTAACAGGTTTACGTTTTGCAGTTCCCGTAAAAATCACGTCTTGCATACTGCCACCACGTAACTGCCGTGCACTGGACTCGCCCATGACCCAGCGAATCGCATCAATCACATTGGATTTTCCACAACCATTCGGGCCAACCACCGCAGTACGATTCGCCTTAAATTGCAAAGTGGATGAGTCAGCAAATGACTTAAAGCCTGCAAGTTTTAAACTGCTTAAACGCATAATGTCCTAATCAATTTTTTATTATTTGCCCAACTGATCTCAATCTTCTGGTTTTTAACCTTCTGCTTTTCAATGTGGTGGACAGAATAGATACCCATAGCAGCTTATTTTAAAGTGAATGTCATGGAATAGGGGCTTTTTTTGACGAGAACTTGACTGATTTTATCGCAAAATATCACGATCAGCTAAAATATCGCCAACATACACGACCACTTATATTTTTGATCTGCTATTTAGCCGTATTAACGACGTGAACGACGCGCCCACGCCAACTCAATTTGTTTCATTCGAGTCAGGGAATCGAGCACAAGATGACGTAAATGTCGGCAAAAATCTTCCATAAATAACGTAGCCTGATGAGATTTTCGAATTAACACCGCATCAGCAACCAATTTAAACAGTGCTAAAGATTCCTGTAGTTCGCGACGTGAGGTATTCAGTGTTAAAAAATAGCTACGGCGCAACGATGGTAATAATTCTTTATAAAATTTCATCAAATACGGATTAGCCACCATATCGTGCTGTAAGGCCAGATATTGAAAAATACCATCATAAAATTTTTCGGTATCACCGACTTTGACCTGTTCAGCCAAATGATCCATAAGTTGCTGTAATTGTTCCGCTTCATGTACACGCCATGTTTCACTAATACGTTGCACAATATGCCCTAATACCAACACACTGGTATCAAACAAAGATTTGACTTGTTGCGAGGACATTTCGGAAACAATCGCACCACGACGTGGATAGATGTGAATCAAATGAGTACGTTCCAAGAGTAACAATGCTTCACGCACAGAACCACGACTGACGTCTAGCTCTTTGGCGATCCGTAGTTCCTGAATACGTTCACCCTCAACCAGTTCACCTGTAATAATCTGATCGCTAATATGTTTTGCAATTTGCTCCGACAGGCTCTCTGTCTCTTCAAGTTTCATGAATCACCTGTTTTGATTTTTACTTTGGCGTTCCGCTGCCCAATTTATTGTGATTGTTTTAACGATTCTACGAATTGATGACTATGTCATTGTCTAACAATTTTATTGCATTTTGAGCCAATCCGATCTACTGATCATCGGAAATTTGAGTTATTTTCTACAATTCAGCTATAAAAAAGGTGAGATTAAACCTCACCTTATCTACTCAACCACTAAAACTGACTTTAATAAATTACTTGATCAGTCCTTGATAAATAAAATACGTTCCGACGACTGTAAGCAAACAGGCAAAACACTTTTTAAGCATGGCTGGAGACAACATATGTGCGACTTTTGCACCAATTTTTGCGGTCATAAAACTCATGACACTAATGCCTAAAAAAGCATAAATATGAATATAACCAATGGCATTGGGTATCTGGACATGTTGTTTAACCCCAAACCACATAAACCCCACTGCCCCTGCAACTGCAATCGGCAACCCGCATGCTGCGGAAGTTGCCACAGCTTTTTGCATCACCACGCCATTGCGATTTAAATAAGGTACGGTCAAGCTACCGCCACCAATGCCAAAGATGGCAGAAGCAATGCCAATACCACCACCTGCCAACATTTGCCTCGGTGCCGAAGGTAACTGTCGAGTTTCATCGACAATGACATTGGCACCTTTAAACATACGATAAGCGACCCAAATCGCGAAGATTCCAATAATAATTTGTAAGTTTTGTCCAGACAAAAGGTCAGCAATGCCAGCGCCTAAAAATGAACCGACCACCAGACCGGGTGCAAGATGACGAAAAACCGGCCAGAGCACTGCGCCACGCTTATGGTGTGCCATGACCGAACTGATCGAGGTCACAATAATGGTTGCCAGAGAAGTTCCCAAAGCCATATGCATAATGACGGCAGGATCATAATGAAGCTGAGTAAATACAATATACAGTATCGGAACAATAATGAGTCCACCGCCCACACCAAATAAGCCCGCAGCAAATCCAGCGATTGCGCCAATGGCTAAATATATGATTAACTCCATAGCTGATTTCCAACTTTATAAAACTGAACATGGATGCAGAAACTCGTCAACTACGACAACGTTTAAGCGATGCTGGACAAGTTCCCGACATCCTGATGCTGAAACAAAGCACAACATCGACCAATGATGATGTACGTGAATTGACCAACCCTCAGGTGAGTTCAATTCTGGTGTGTAGCGAGACGCAAACTCAAGGGCGTGGGCAACACCAGCGTCAGTGGATATCTCCACAAGGGAATATTTATTTAAGCGCACTGGTTAACTCGGATACACCGTTAGATGGACGACTCGCGCTTGAAGTCGCACTCAATATTTTACAGATGCCCAAACTACAAGGTCTGAATCTGCAAGTCAAATGGCCGAATGATTTATATAGCCAACAAGGTAAATGGGGCGGGATTCTGGTTGAACCTTTATCGCAGCACCAAGCGATTGTCGGGGTAGGCCTTAACTTATTTACCCCAGAGTCACACGATCCATTACAACCCATCACTTCACTACAAGATCTTGGTTTAAGTGATCTTGATCGACTTGAAATGATTGCACAGCTATATCTGGCTATTCAACAAGCAGCACAATGGTTTGAGCATGGTTGCTATAACCTTGCGGAACGCTTTAATCATCATGCAGCGTTTATGCAGCAATTGGTTGATTTTGAACATCATCAAGGATTGCTGACAGGTCGTTTTGAAGGGATTAACCAAGAGGGGGCTGTGTTAATTAGCAGCAATGGACAGCAACAGGCATTTTATCAAGGTCGGATGCGCCGCATCGTAGCTCAGGATGACCCAACATGAAACAACTCTGGCTGGATGTTGGCAACACTCGCTTAAAATACTGGATCACTGACGCAGACCAAGTGATTGAACATGCGGCTGAGCTCCATTTACAGTCCCCAGCCGATTTATTACTGGGGCTGATTCAACACTTTAAAACTCAGCAATTAAAACAGGTGGGCATCTCCTCTGTTCAAGATCACCTCAATAATCAACGAATTAAAGCCATTTTAAGCCAACTCAATATTCCAGTGGTGTTTGCACAGGTGCATCAGGAATATGCTGGTTTACGTTGTGGCTATGATCATCCTGAACAATTGGGGATTGACCGTTGGTTACAGGTATTGGCACTGGCTGCACCTGATCAGAATTTTTGTATTATTGGTTGTGGAACCGCTTTAACGATTGATTTGAATGAAGGGTTGCAACATTTAGGCGGTTATATTCTACCCAATCTGTATTTGCAGCGTGATGCCCTGATTCAAAATACCAAGGGCATTAAGATTCCAGATTCTGCTTTTGATAATTTAGAACCCGGCACCAACACGGTAGATGCTGTACACCATGGTATTTTACTCGGTCTATTAAGTAGTATTGAGCATATTTTGCAACAAACATCCCGCCAATTGGTACTTACAGGTGGAGATGCCCAATTGTTTGCCAAATTTTTACAGGCTCATTCTCCTATTGTTGAACAGGACTTATTGCTCAAAGGTCTACAACGTTACGTGGCTTATGAATCAGCCAATAATGGGCGCAATACCTCCCAAAGTTGAGGAAAAGCCGCATAACCATCTTGCTGCATAAAATGCCCTGCCTGTTTAATTTCGAAAATCTGTGCATTTAAGCCATGTGCAAATCGTAAAGTTAAAGGCGGTGGCACAAAAGCATCATTAGTTGATAAAAATACATAACGGCGCGCAATTTGCTGGCGTAAAAGCTTGTCATCCACTTTTTGTGAAGCAATAAAAGCATCTAATTCAGGGAGAGCCTTGAGTTTTTCAGTAAAACCAGAGACAAAAATTCCGGCTGCAATAGATGAATTTTGCAGGGCTTGACTCAGAAAATTTAAACTGGATAAGCAACCTAAACTATGTGCCACAATAATGGTATTTTCATTGAGTATTGTACACTGTGCACTCAGGCACTCTTGCCAGACTTGTGCATCAGGATGGGTTGAATCTGCCAGAAAGACTCGTTCTGCATGCGCCCCAGTATGTTGAATCTGCTGTTCCAGCCATGGGAACCAATGATCTTCTGGTACGGCTTGGTAGCCATGAATAATATAAACATGTTTCATTATTGTGAACTGCCCCAATTCAGGATATTTTTTTAATTGTTGATTGAGTTTAAAACAGAGCAAAATGAAAAAAAGTAGTGATTTTGTTGTAATAAAAAAGGCGCATTTAGCGCCTTTGGTTTCATGGAAACAATCCATTATTTTTTATCGTCATTGCCGCCGAAGAGTGGCCCCATACCACCGCCGCCGCCAAACTGTTTCTGCATGCCGCTCAATGAGCGCATCATTTTGCTCATCCCTGACGGATTAGCAAATTTCTTCATCATTTTGGCCATCTGGCTGTGCTGTTTCAAAAGTTTATTAATCTCTGAAACATCCATACCACATCCTGCCGCAATTCGTTTTTTACGACTTGGATTAATAATGTCTGGATTTTTACGTTCTTTTGGCGTCATCGACTGGATAATGGCTTCCATTTTCTTGACTTGCTTTTCAGGATTGGCTTGCTCAATGGCCTGCTGAATACCTGAATTGCTCATGCCTGGAAGTTTATCCAAGAAGCCCATCATGCCGCCCATTTTTTTCATTTGCTCAAATTGCATCAGCATGTCTTCCAAATTGAAAGTCCCGCCTTTTTGCAATTTTTTCGCCATCTTTTCGGCTTTATCGCGGTCGATTTTACGTTCGACTTCTTCGACCAATGAGAGGACATCTCCCATGCCCAGAATACGTTGGGCAATACGCTCAGGATGGAATGGCTCAAGCGCATCTAGCTTCTCCCCCATCCCTAGGAACTTGATCGGTTTACCCGTAATCGCACGTACCGAAAGTGCAGCACCACCACGCGCATCACCATCGGTCTTGGTCAAAATAACACCAGTTAAAGGCAAAGCATCATTAAACGCTTTTGCTGTATTGGCCGCATCCTGACCTGTCATGGCATCGACCACAAACAGGGTTTCTGTTGGCTTAACCGCAGCATGCAGGTCTTTAATTTCACCCATCATGTCTTCATCGACATGCAAGCGACCGGCGGTATCAATAATTAATACATCGGCAAATTGAATTTTTGCCTGTTCAATGGCGCGATTGGCAATATCAATCGGCTTTTCGTCCGCATTGGATTCAAAGAAAATCGCACCGACTTCATTGGCAACTGTTTGTAGCTGTTTAATGGCCGCTGGACGATAGACATCGGCAGAAACCATTGCCACTTTTTTCTTTTGACGTTCTTGCAAAAAACGCGCAAGTTTTGCCGCAGTTGTGGTTTTACCCGCACCTTGTAAACCGGCAAGCAACACCACTACAGGCGGTTTAGCGGCCAGATCGAGGCTTTCATTGGCCTCACCCATCATTTTGGTGAGTTCGTCATGTACAATTTTGACGAAAGCCTGACCCGGCGAAAGCTGTGTCATCACTTCCTGACCCAATGCCTGTTCCTTAACTTTCGCGATAAATTCACGAGTTACAGGTAACGCAACATCAGCCTCAAGAAGGGCCATACGTACTTCACGTAAGGTGTCTTTAATATTGTCTTCGGTCAGTTGCCCTGAGCCAGTAACATTTCTTAAACTCTGCGTGAGTCGTTCTGTTAAGGTATCAAACATTGCAAAATCCGTTAAAAATGGTCAGTTGCAAAAAAATCTTTCTCAAAATAGAAAATTTATGCATAGTTGCTATAGGATACTGTAGTTCGACACGAATTTATATCTCATGTAGATGAATTATTAGGATCTCATGTTATAGATTGATAACTTGCATTGAATGATCAAATGAAGCTCCAACTCCCAAATAAAGGTTTGAAATGATTAGTCTCCCATTGGTTTATACCATTTTGGCACTCATCGCATATACCACAAGCTTTTGGTATCTGTTTATGAAATTAATGTCAAAACGTAAACCAAACCATTGGTTTTTAGGACTTATATTGGCATTAGGCTTAATTTTACATGCGGCTGTGCTGGCACCAGACATGCTCACCCCGGTGGGCATCAATTATGATGTATTTAATCTGATGTCCTTTACCTCAGGTTTAATGCTGCTACTGAGTCTAATTTTTAGTACATTTCGACCAACACTCGCACTTAATTTAATCGGAATTCCTGTTGCAGCAACGGGGCTCATTTTAGGTTTTGCTTTTAGCCAATCCAATCAATTTATTGAACAGCATTCACTGGGACTAGATTTACATATTATTTTGTCATTGTCCGCCTATGCAGTTCTACTGATGGCAACCATTCACGCAATTCTAATGTGGTTTCAAAATCAGGAACTTAAACGGAAACAAAAAAGCCGTTTTTGGGTCAATTTACTGCCCTCTTTTCAGGCAATGGAATCTTTATTATTTGATTTACTTAAAACTGGTTTCATCCTACTTACTGTCGCTTTGTTGTTTGGCTTCTTCACCATTGATAACTTTTTTGCTCAGCATCTGGCGCATAAAACTGCATTTAGTATTATTTCATGGTTTATTTACGGGGCTTTGTTACTCGGTCATGCCAAATTTGGCTGGCGTGGCGAAAAAGCCATTCGTTTTACCTTAATTGGTTTTATTTTGTTAGCCATTGGCTTCATTGGCAGTAAGTTTGTACTGGAAATGATCTTGCATCGTTAAGTTTCAAATTTATATCATGGACTAGACAGCGTTATACAGATGCCGTATAAACGCTGTTTTTATTTTCAGGTAAAGTTGACGTGAAGTTAATTCTTGCGCCAATGGAAGGCTTAACCGATCCAATTATGCGAGATGTGCTCACGCATACAGGCAGTTTTGACTGGTGTGTGACGGAATTTATTCGGGTCACAGAAAGTATTTTACCTGATCATGTTTATTATAATTATTGCCCTGAACTCCTAACCAATGGCAAAACTGCGGCAGGCACACCTGTACATGTACAGTTTTTAGGAAACAGCCCTGACATGCTGGCAGCCAATGCAGCCAAAGTGGTGGAATTAGGCGCGCCAGCCATTGATCTTAACTTTGGCTGTCCCGCCAAAACCGTGAATCGACATCGTGGTGGTTCAATCCTGCTGGATGAACCTGAGGTGGTTCATCTCCTTGTTAAAGCGGTTCGGGATGCTGTTCCAGCACATATTCCTGTTTCTGCCAAAATGCGTTTAGGTTATCTGGATGAGCATCATACCTTAGACAATGCACATGCCATTGAAGATGCAGGTGCAAATTGGCTCACAGTCCATGCGCGTACCAAAGCAGACGGCTATACGCCACCGGCCTACTGGGAAAAAATTCAGCCGATCCAAGCTGCTTTAAAAATCAATGTGATTGCCAATGGTGAAATCTGGAACAATACCGATGCCAAAGCTTGTCAGCAACAATCAGGCTGTGATGATTTAATGATTGGTCGTGGTGCAGTGACTACACCCGATTTAACTTTATGTATTCGTGAAAATAGAGATGAGGCCTTGCTCTCATGGCAAGCACTGGTCGAATTACAACTGCGTTTTGTCAATGGAGCATTTAAAACAGAAATCGGCATGGTGGGACGTTATAAGCAATGGCTCGGCATGATGACCAAAGCTTATCCTGAAGCCAAACTACTTTGGAATGATATCAAACGGCTGAAAACCCTTGATGAAATTGTCGGGAAATTACAATCTCATCGCGCAGTATAAAAGTGTAGTGAATAAAACCTATTTTTAAACCCCTCTTAATGCAGTTGTGGTTTAGCCTCACGATCGGTCAAATAACACTTTGAAAACATCAGTCGCAGTGCATAAACAATTGCCATCAAGAATACACTCAGACCAATGTTATTAAAAATTGCAGGAATACAAAAAATAATCACCACAGTCATCGGGTATAACCAGCGTCGAATGCCTGATAAATATCTCAACTCATTTAGAACCCATAAACTGGTGGTATAGCAGACTAAGGTTACCGCGACGATATAGCCCATAAATTGGTTAGAAATATGTGCGCGTCCCAAGGCAACATCGACCGAAGCAGCCAGTGCAGACCCAACGGCTGCGACGCTAATAAAAATAAAATAATGACCATAGCCCCATAAAAAGGCCTGTTTACTATTCTTCAATAAATGATGCGCATCCCGATCAAAATATGCCCACCACATGGTAAACATCATCATCAAACCACCCACCATAAGCAAAATAATATTAGGGTGGACAATATGTGTGGCGAGATCGTCCTGAATAGCTTTATAGCAGGCCACCACTGACTCTCCCAAGACGATAATGGTCAGCAATGAATAACGCTCTGCAATATGGTGTGGATGCCAAGTAGTTGGATTGCCCCATTCTGCAAAAATCGGCACTGCCAATTCTAAAATCATGAGCAAAATAAACAACTCAAAGGTAAAGTTAATCGGAGAAAAATGGAAAAATAACCAGCCAATCTGTACAAAAATAATGCCATAAGCGTAACGCAATGCTGTATTACGGTGTTCTGGATCATGTCGCGCAGCGCGAAACCATTGCGTGACCAAAGCTAAACGCATAATGGCATATCCAATAATGATCACGTCCAGATTCTGTCGCTGAAACACATCAGGTATACCCGCTGCCATTACCAAAGAACCGATAATCTGTACAAAAGTCATCAGCCGATAAAACACATCATCATTGTCATAGGCAGAAGCGAACCATGTAAAATTCATCCATGCCCACCAAAGGGCAAAAAACACCATAAAATAATCAGGCAACAAGCTCCACACATGATTTTCGATAATGGCATGGTGCAATTGCTGTCCCGCTTCCGCAATTGCCACGACAAAAATCAGATCAAATAGTAATTCGAGTGGTGTTGCTGCCCGATGATTTTCATGAGGGTCACGTGCCGTTAATGGACGTAAAGTCAAATCTTTCAATAATTGTAATCGTTTCATTTTTTAAAGTTCTTTTATAAATTAGCAGCATCATCAAGCTAATAGATTATGACTACAATACAATTTACCCAATCAATCAGTAGCAATATATATTGTATGTTTTGGTGCAGTTTTGCAGGTATTCAGCGCGTGACTTGATCAGATCAAGGTTCAGCAAAAAGATAAATCGCTTGCTGATGTTCACAGTCAAACGGCATGGACACATGTTCGTGGACCACTTTCCAGCGCGTCCCCTCTTTATAAAACCCGACAGTGGTTCGACACCATGGTACATCTTCAGCAGAGGGTTGCGCGTCTCCTAATATCTTGCTAAAACAATGTAAAAATACCACTGTATCTGCTGCGTAAATCTTGAGTTTACGTCGCTGCACCTGAATATGATCCCCAAAATAAGGAAAACACTGCTGCCAGAGTTTAGCGTAGGCTTGCAGGTCTTCAACTTGTGAAGCGACATCAAATACTTTGACATCCTCCGCATAATCCTGAGTTAACTGCGCTAAGTGATGATGACTCAATGCTTGGCCCCATTGTTCGGTTAGAGCCAATATTTCTGCCGCAGTTTCTGCATTGCCAATAATTTCTATATGCTGCATATCGACTCCATTTTTGTTGTTATAACCTGATTAGCCTGAACAAAAAAAACATTTTTCTCTAGTCAAAATTTGTGCAATTCAAGTAAATAGCACCTTCTTTTAAGCTTTCAGATAACATAAAACCACCCAAGTGGTGGTTTCATCGTATGCGAGCAGAGTTTGATCTACAAAACTTAGTCGACACTACTCAAATCTTTAACTGTGGTTGTCGCACCATTATTTTTTACAGACTCGATGCCTTTATCTCGAGACTGTTCACTCGCATAAAATTGGCTAGTCCCGATAATCTGATGATTCGCTGCCTTTAGATTAAAATAAGGCTTGTCATTTTTTGCGGTCAGTTTTTCGTAACGAGCATCGTCCGTACTGTTCTTTTGAACAGAAGCAATTCCATTTTCAGCAGAAGCTTTGGCTTTATATAGCTCACTGGTCAATATAATTTCACCATTTCCAGCTTTTAATACAAATCGATATTGACCATCATTTGCTTTGCTAATTTCGTACCATCCAGACATCTTTCACCCCATTATTGTGTTTATTTCATCGTATTTTTAGACCTTGTTTATGAAATATAAATGAATTATAGACAAGAATCAGCTGATTTTTTATTCATTTTTTAGCTTTAATTCTGAATATCAATCGCTTAAATCGTAAATAACCCTAAAATACATATGCACTTTAAATTGTTTAAAATTTACTAAATCTGACTTGTCCTTTAAAATCTAAACAATCCTGCACTCGCTGTTTTTGAATGGGGGATAAATCGTCCACTGCAAAAAACTGATAGGCGAGATGTTCATCACTCAATACAATATTGGCATGCTCTGGCAAATAACACCGAAAAATACTGACATGTGCCTGAATATCTGTGTGCAAATAAATACCTGACAAGTAAGCCACTTGTACAGTTACACCTAATTCTTCCTGACACTCTCTTAACAATGCTTGAAGGATGGTTTCATCTGGATCGACACCACCACCCGGCAGTCCCCAGGATTGATTTGCATAACTGGCTTTCAATAATAGAACTTTATTTTCACTATTGGTGATGACCGCATGTGCTCCAACTCGATAAAAATCAGAAAATGCCATGCAATCAAACCCTACGTGAATTAAAAATATAAGACAAAATCAATAGCCAGAATCATCGCCTAGGCTTTTTTTACAAATTCAGATTTAAGCTTCATTTGCCCAAAACCTTCAATTTTACAATCGATGTTATGACCATCAGCAGCATCAGGTACCAGTCGAATACTTTTAACTTTGGTGCCGACTTTCACTACCGACGAAGATCCTTTGACTTTCAAATCTTTGATGACCGTAACACTATCGCCATCGACCAGCACATTGCCATTGGCATCTTTAATGATACTCTCAGCATCAACCTGCGTTAATTCTCCTTCTTTCCATTCATGTGCACATTCAGGACAAATCAGTAGATCGCCATCTTGGTAGGTATATTCTGACTGGCATTTTGGACAAGGTGCTAAAGACATAAAAAACCCCGAAAAGCCATA
Organism: Acinetobacter ihumii; assembly: GCF_900625095.1. Lineage (GTDB taxonomy): Bacteria > Pseudomonadota > Gammaproteobacteria > Pseudomonadales > Moraxellaceae > Acinetobacter > Acinetobacter ihumii. The sequence continues at coordinate 456,123 of NZ_LR130760.1, forward strand.
GTATGACTTGATTTCAGTCAAAGATCAAAAAAACCATAAGCTCTTTATGGTTTTATTCATCAGCAATATCTGGAGTAATCAAGAATGCTAACAACGTTAATGAGTCTTGCCAGCCCAAATAACAACCATCCACAGGAATCACATCAGGAATCCCTGACTGGATAATATGTACTTCAGTTCCAACACTGACTGCCCTCATCTGAATGGTCACTTCCATACTTCCAGCCAGTGCTGGATCATCAAATTGGTCTACATACCGAATCAACTGATTTGGGATAAGTTCGAGATAGGTGCCACCAAACCAATGCGTTGTACCAGTTGAAAAGTTGGTAAATGACATCCGATAGTGACCACCTTGCTTCGCCTCTATTGCATGCATTTTTGCTGTAAAACCATGCGGTGGCAACCATTTGACCAAAGCTTCAGGGTCTAAAAAAGCTCGATATACGCGCTCTGGCGGAGCACTAAATACACGATGAAATTTGACTGTGCCACCCATGTGATTGCTCCCTATCCTGCTTTATTGTTATCTCTTATTTTTTTAAATCATGAAATGATCACGATTTGAAAGATATATTCATTGCTGCAAATCAAGCAATGAATATATCAATTGAGCGACGCCTAACGCTTAACTTTCTAAATGTTCATCATCTTCATATTCATACAAATAGCTCATGCATCCCCAGCCATCGTATTCGCCAGAAAACTCCTGAGCAATACGTGTAAACCATTCCTCTAAATCCTGAATATCATCATATTCAGGAAGCATGGTCACATGAATATTAAGTACCCAAAAATCAGAGCCATCTGTGTGTTGGTCTTCCTGAAATAATGAAACTTTTTGTTCCTGATGCAAAAGATGTAAAGCACATTTTTCGATCTGTTCTTGCGCTTTAAAAACAATAGTAAATTCAAATTCATGGGGTTCAGTTAAATCATTTCCATCTTCAATCATTTGCCATAAGACATTGCCATTATCGTCATCGGGGAAAAGTTCGTAATTACGACTCATTGTACTTATCCTTTATTGTGTTTTGATCATTTATCAATCCTAGCTTAACTCAGTTTTATGTCAGTTTGGAGTTAATTTATCGGAGTGATGATTGAACATGATATTTTCGAAGTATGGCGCGCTTGAAAGATTGCATCAAAATGCAGGTTGAATTTCAAGTACGAGGTCTTGCCCTGTGAAAGGATGGATCAATGCAAGACGAGTCGCATGTAATGCCATTCGTTGTAAATAGAAACTGAAAGGATCAAAATGATAGAGTTTATCACCCATGATGGGGTGACCAATATGCTGCATATGCACGCGTAATTGGTGTGAACGTCCTGTAATCGGTTCGAGTAACACCCGACTGCAATGATGTTGTGAATCATATTGCAACAATTGATAAAGCGTTTGTGCTGATTTTCCCTGTTCAAAATCAACTTTTTGTCTGGGACGATTTGGCCAATCGGTTATCAGAGGAACATCGACTAAACCTTGCGCCTTGAGCTCGCCTTGAACCAAAGCAATATAATGTTTGCGAATTTTACGCATTTGAAAGATTCGACTTAAGGCCACTTCGGCTTGACGATGTTTTGCAAATAATAAGAGACCAGAGGTTGCCATATCCAGACGATGAATGACTTTTGCAGCGGGATGTTGCTTCAAAATCCGTAAATAGGCACTGTCTTGATGTTCAGCCAAACGCCCCATGACCGACAGCAAGCCAGCTGGTTTATCTATCACAATTAAATCGTCATCCTCAAACACCACATCCAAAGGGGCAAGCGGAGGTTGATAAATAAAATTACGAGTCGACATAGCATTTGCAGATGGATTAAATCTCGCGGAAGATAACAATGCCCTAACCGAGTGTCAATAACGACCTGTCCATAATGCCTCGAAAAAAAGAGCGGCTTAATCACGCCGCTCTTTAAAACACTAAATCTGATGTTGAAACCTTATTGAACTTGCTGCAATGGCAACTTTTGTTGACGTGCCGCAAAAGCAGTTTCGATATCACCTATTTTCTTCTGTGCAGCAATTTCACCCGAATAAATGGTACTTTCACGTTCCTTCACATCAAAAATATGCGCTTTTTCATGCAGTTCAGGTTGAATCACAATATCGGCATGTTTAAGTTCTTCAGTCGCCAAACGATTTTGCATAATATTAATGTTCTGATTAAACAGTCCCCAAATGTTAGTTGTAGGGGTGTAAGCAGGCTGCGCCAATATATCCACCGCAATCACAATATCTGCCCCTAACTGACGCGCAACATCAACGGGAACAGGGCTCACTAAACCACCATCGACATATTCTTTTTGATTAATTTCCGTGGGCACAAACATACTTGGAATTGAAATGGATGCACGAACTGCCTGCCCTGTATTGCCATAATTAAAAACGGTTTTTTTACCATTTTTTAGCTCTGTTGCAACCACATACATTGGAATTTTCAGCTTTTCAAGTGGGGTGTCAGCCACTTGCTCATTGACAAAATCTTCCACTTTTTGGCCATCAAAGAAACCTTTACGATCAAAAGTAATCTCGCGCACATCTGCGACTTTCATGTTTAAAGCAATTTGCTTTAATTGCTGTGCATTTTTGCCACTGGCATAAATTGCTCCCACAATACTACCTGCACTGGTTCCCACAATAAAATCCGGTTGAATACCGTGCTGCTCCAATACTTCAAGCACGCCGATATGCGCATAGCCACGTGCCCCACCGCTCCCCAGAACCAAAGCAACTTTAGGATGCTGCTTTTGTTCTTTTTGCATTGGAGGCATATACAAAACCGACTCTTGTGCATTTTGTAAAACAGGCGTAGTTTCGCTCAGTTTTTGAGTGGATGACGGCATCTGTTGACACCCTGTCAATAAAATTCCACCAAATAGTAAGCAAGCCTTTAAATATTTCATGTCTACATTAACCACTTTTTTTTCTGCGTCGATTTTATTCTGGGCAGCTTAAAAATGATGTATTAAATTATTTAAACTGTCATATTGTCAGTTTACTTAATGAAAAAAACCGCGCATCAAATCATTCTTTGATACGCGGTTCTGAATAATACGAACTTACCAGATATCAGAATCGACTTTCTTCTTCATCTGTGGATGTTGATCAATTTTAAACTCAGGCTGTTTAATTCCTTTTTTGAGCTGAAGTGTGTAATCGCGCAACAAGGAACGTACAAATGGAGTTAATAATAGAATCGCGGTCAAGTTGATGGTTGCCATGATCCCCATAAACAAATCGGCCATCGACCAGACCAAAGGCACACTACTAATCGCACCGAAGTAAACCATAACCAGAACAAACACACGGAAAATAAACATGACTTTTGGACTATTGTTAATAAACTGCATATTTCCTTCTGCATAGGCATAATTACCCAACACAGCTGAATAACAGAATAAAAATAGTAAGATGGCAAGAAAGTCTCCCCCCCAACTGCCCAACTCTTTTTCTAGCGCACGTTGAGTCATTTCCACGCCAATCGCGCCACCATCATGATAAACACCTGAAATTAAAATAATCATGGCGGTAGAGGTACATACAATAAAGGTATCAACAAAAACGCCTAGCATCTGCACCAAGCCCTGATCAACAGGATGTTTAACATCTGACGCCGCCGCCGCATTCGGTGCCGAGCCCATACCAGCTTCATTAGAAAATAAACCACGTTTGATGCCTTGCATCATTGCCAAGGAAATCATGCCACCAAAAAAACCACCTGCGGCTGCCTTAAATTGAAATGCTTCAGTAAAAATAAGCTTGAACACTTCAGGTACGACATTGTAATTAATCAAAGCAATATATAAAGCTGCTGCCAAATATAGGCCGGCCTTAATCGGTACAAACATTTCTGCAAATTTTGCAATTCGTTTAATTCCGCCAAAAATAGCAATAGCAACCAAAACCACCAAAGCTAGACCAACCCATGAAATTTCCAGATCAATCCCACCTAAAGGCAGCATAACATTGGCTTTATCCCAACCCCATGAATGTGAAGTGGCATTGGCAATCGCATTAATTTGTACCGAATTAAACACAAATCCATAGGTAAAAATAAGCGAAACGGCAAATAGTAAACCAAATGCCTTACTCTTTAATCCCTGTGTAATGTAATAAGCTGGACCACCTCGGAATTGTTTGGTCTCACTGTCTCTAACTTTAAAAAGTTGCGCCAGAGTAGACTCCGTAAATGCTGAGCTCATCCCTAAGATGGCAGTGACCCACATCCAGAACACCGCACCCGGTCCACCTAAAGCAATGGCAATGGCAACCCCAGCAATATTTCCTACGCCCACTCGGCTGGCTAAGCCTGTCACAAACGCCTGAAAAGGAGTAATACCATGCGTATCTTCCCCTTCTTTACGGCTACCTTTCATGACTTTAATACTTTGCCAAAACATGCGAATCTGCACGGCTTTGGTCGAGATGGTATAAAATGTACCGGCAGCTAGTAAGAAAATAACCAGAAAATCCCACAAAGGATCGTTAAAAAAGCTGACCCAAGACATCAGGGTTGCATTCAATTGTTCATTCATATTCGCAGCACTTATTGTTGTCATATTGCTATGACATCTATCCTAAATAATACTTAATCAATAAAAAAGCCTCTAATTATAGAGACTTTGTTACTTAAAAATTTAAGACATTCATTTGCCCTAAAGCCCTTTGTCCAGCATTACACAAAAAACTTAAGAATAACTTGAATGACTGTCGCATTAATTAAATCTACAAAAAAAGCACCACATAATGGAACAATTAAAAAGGCTTTATGCGAAGGGCCATACATGTTGGTAATGGCCTGCATATTCGCAACTGCTGTCGGTGTTGCTCCCATTCCAAAGCCACAATGCCCCGCTGCAAGCACCGCTGCATCATAGTTTTTACCCATCACCCTAAAGGTCACAAAAGCAGCATACAACGCCATTGTTAAAGTTTGAGCAGCTAAAATAATCACCAGCGGACCAGCGAGATCGACCAATTGCCAAAGTTTTAAAGACAATAACGCCATGGCTAAATAAAGCGAAAGCGAAGCGTTACCAAATACATCAATGGCACGGTCAAAAATATCTACACGAAAAACACTTTCCAGTACGTTTCTTAAAATAACCCCACCACCTAATGCCCAGACAAAAGTCGGTAGTTCAAACCACGTGCCTTTACTATAACCTGTCATAAATTCAGCAAAAGCCAGACACGCGGCGAACATACCTAAAGTCGTAATTGCATTATCCGCTGTAATCAGTCGAACCTGATGTGGGTTTTCAAATGGAGCTAACTCTTCTGGATGCTGATCCAGATGTGTATCTCGATCTTTAATCTGAGCATCTGTTCTGGCATAGGAAAGATGATAGCGATTAATTAACATTTTCGCCAAAGGTCCACCGATAATCCCACCAATGATCAAACCAAAAGTCGCACTCGCCATGCCAAGTGCTAAAGCTCCCTGAATGCCATGCTGTGTTTCTAAAATTTCGCCCCACGCGCCCGCAGTACCATGCCCACCTGTTAAGGTAATTGAACCTGCAATCAGTCCAATCAACGGATCTAAACCTAACAACGTTGCCAAGCTCATGCCCACTAAATTTTGAACCACAATGAACGAAGCTACACAGATCAGGAATACGATTAAACCGATTCCTCCTTCTTTTAATTTTGCAAAATGTGCACTAAGCCCAATCGATGCAAAGAAAATTAACATGAAGCTGGTTTGCAGTTCACTGCTAAAAATGATGCTATATCCCCAAATTGAATGCACAGCAAATGAAACGATTGCTGCGACCAATCCCCCTGCGACAGGTTCAGGAATATTGTAACGTTTTAAAAAATCAATATGATTGACCAAGAAACGCCCAAGTAGTAAAACAATCACGGCGGCAATCAGGGTATAAAATGCGTTAAATGTAAATTCCATATTTTTCCATTGATTTCTCAGAAAATAGAGAAAATTTAAATTTGTTTAACAGTTAAAAGATGATCTCAAAAAGATAAAGCCCAATAAAATTGGACAAAATACATTTATTAAAAAATGCTTAAAATGTTGCCTGAATTTAGAAAAAATCAAAATTTAGAAATTGTAAATATTCGACTAAGCTCACAAAATTACTGCTTAAATCTGTCTGAGATAAAAAGTCTTCAAATCTTTATTTTTGTCTTGTTATAAAATGATAAAAACCACAGACGAATCTGTGGCTTTTTTATTCAAAAACGAATGATCAATAATTCATTTGATTAGAAGTTATAACGCGTCAAGAAGTTGATACGAGAAAGATCACCTTTGTCACCCGTAAATGTTTCACGTTGACCATAGGTGTACTCGGCACCTAAATCTACATTTTTAACAGGTGTATAGATGATATTGGCAATCGCATTATAAAGCGTCTTGTTATAAGACGGATTATTTTCAGCATAGGTATTGTCATCTTTAAACCACATACCCGCTAAAGAAAATGCAGAACGTAGTTTTGGTGACCAATTACGTTGATAGCCGATTTGTGCAGTATCAAACTCATTGTTATGAATATCATAGTCAGTCGTTGTACCATTGCCACTAGTGCCATATGCAGAGTTATTCTGGTTACTATAAAGGATATAACGTGAATCACCTTTTACATGATAATAGTTTGCCATAATGGCATCTTTTGGTGTGAACTGGTATTTACCACCGACACCGACACCCCAGCCCCATTTTTCTTCATCATTCGAATCATTGGTTGATACACGGTTTTCATGAGCTAGACCATGAACTTGTAATAAACCTTTTGAATCACTAGTTTTAATGTCATAACGTGCCGTCAAAGCAGGGAAACGACCACCACCCGCAGTTTTACCATTTTCAACATCACCACCTTCCAGTGCGACTAACAGTTTTTGGTTTGCATCGATCGGTTGAGTATAACGAACTTGTACGTTACGTTGAGTACCACCACCCATTGGGCCCGTAAAGTCGATGAGGTCAGGTGACGTATCTGTATTAACAAAAGGAGAAGTGGTTTGACCCGCTAACCATTTGCCTAAAGACGCATAGGCATGACGAATACGGAATTTTCCATCCGCATTTGAAGTACTATCTCCCCAAAAATCGGCTTCGATTTTACCTGTTAATTCACCCAAATCCGTTTGACGTGCAATATCCAGTCCGATACGTGACGGCGCAGCAGAAACATTCAAGGAATTTTCAGTTGGGTTGTCTTTATTTAATGGAACAACACCTGTTCGGTTATTGATACCGCCCGTTGTGCCTTTAAAATCATAAGCAGCATCAACACGTACGTTCCCATATAACTTCACTTGGGTCTGACCATCTGGCAGTGTTAGCCAGCCTGGCTTGGCATTGGCTGGAGCGGGTGGTGCAGCTTGCGCAACCACAGGAGCTGGAGCAACCACTACTGGCGCTGCTTGTTGCTGTGCAATGATATTTTTCTGAGTCGTGGCTTGTTGCTGAATCAATGCACGAAGTTCTGCGACTTCTGCACGTAATTGCTTGATTTCTTGCTGTTCATTTGTTCCCGCATAAGTAGTAGAAACCATCAGAGTTGCTGTTGCAACTGCAAGACCGTTTTTAATAAATTGTTTTCCGATGAGGGGTAAACTCATATTCGAAATTCCTTCATTGTTATTGGTTAACTTTTAATCCGTTTATCATCCTACGGATTAATCGGGTATTTGAGGTCCCTTTTGCCCACACCGAGTATGTCGTTTTGATTCAAATTAAGAAAGAGGCACTTTATGCAAAAAAAAGATATTTTTTGTTTAATTTTTACTATCTAAAGGTTTTTATTTGATTTTAATTTATTCAAAACATATGAAAATTTATTAAAAAACAAAAATATAGAACTAAAATAGTGACATTGTTAAAATTTAAAAAGACATTAAGGCATTAGACTAATGTATTAATTTATTTTGAGAATACTTATTTTCCAGCTATTTTTTTTATAAATACTATGCTCAAATTTTATCAATCTTAAGAAGGTATGTTTTATAAATTTCTTTATTTCGCAAAAAAAAGAGCTGGAGGCTTATTTGAATAGATTTTGAATTCTATTATCAGAAATAGCTGAATACTGGGTGAGTGATAAACAATTGATCATTCACATTCAAAATAAGTAAAAAATAAAGTACGATCCACTGTGACCATTTTATTTTATTGCTAAAAAGAGAAAGGAACTCCTATGAATCCAGAGCAAGTTCAACTTGTCGATCATGCGATTCGTTCAAGACATTCTGTACGCGCTTTTCTACCCACTGCGATTGATCCCCAGATCATTAAAGATATTTTGGACGTCGCAAGTCGCGCTCCTTCTGGAACCAATACTCAGCCGTGGAAAGTCTATGTAGTCACGGGCAAAAAACGGGATGAAATGATTAATCGCGTCTGTCAGGCACAATTAGAGATTTATGCTCATCCAGAGAAAGCATCGGATTATCCAGAGACTTTTGCGTATTATCCAGAAAAATGGATTTCACCGTTTATTGATCGTCGACGTGAAAATGGCTGGGGATTATACGGTTTATTAAACATCCAAAAAGGTGAAAAGGAAAAAATGGCTGCGCAGCAATTGCGTAATTACAAACTTTTTGATGCGCCAGTTGGCTTGTATTTTACCGTGAATCAGGCCATGGGCGTCGGTTCAAAAATGGATATTTCCATGATGATCCAAAATGTCATGGTCGCTGCCAAAGCTCGCGGTTTGGATACTTGCCCTCAAGCGGCGTGGAATCATTTTCACTCTATTGTGTTAGAAGTATTAGGTGCAAATGACGATGAAGAGCTCGTCTGTACCGTTGCACTTGGCTATGCGGATCCCGATGATATTGTCAATACGTTTATTACGCCACGCGAACCTGTTGAAAATTTCACAGTGTTTCTAAGCGAATAAATCTTTATAAATTTTTTAAAATAGACTTCCTGAACATGAGGTCTATTTTTTGATGATATAAACAGATTTCTTTCATAGATCCTGTTTAGTGCGCTCAAGCAAATATAGTGAGGGTTTAAACAAGCATGAAAGAAATCTCAGAAAGACTTATTTAAGCCTGCTTAAAATATTGAGCGACTTTGGCAATGGCAAACAGTCCTCCCGTCGTTAACATCAACATCATGATGCCCATATTCAACAATGAGTTCCATACCAAGAAATTCAGTAATACCCCTACCAATAAACCAACAGCAAATTGCCCACTGCCCATAATGGCACTGGCCGTTCCAGCACGTGCGCCTTGACCAGACATTGCAAGGGCCATTGCATTGGGTCCTGTAAACCCTAAACCAGACACCGTTAAAAACAACCCGATCATGACAATTTCAATTGCGGGATGACCAAACAAACCTGCAATAAAAACAGTTAACGCGCCTGAAAATTGAATCACGCCACCAAGTTTTAAACGATTAATGGTACTGACACGTGACACCAGACGTTTATTTATGGATGAAAGCACAATAATTCCCATGGCATTTAGACCAAAAGCATAGGCAAATTGTTGCTGATTCAGTCCGTACATATCCATCATGACGGGTGAAGCAGAACTAATATAACTAAACAGCGCGCCGCCAGTTAAACAGCCTGCCAGCATTGGAAAACGGAAACTCTGATCCTTTAAAATAGAGGCATATAAAGTTAAGACTTGTTGAAAACTTAATTTTAAACGACGGGAAGGTTGTAAAGTTTCTTTAAAAAAGAAATGTACACAGAATAGACTGATACAACCAATGAATGCCAAGCAAACAAAGACGGCTCGCCAGTTAGAAAAATATAAAATCCACGCGCCGATGGTTGGTGCAGCAATCGGAGCAATACCCATTACAATCATCATGCTGGAGAAAGCCTGAGCTGAACCCTGTATATCCAGCCGATCCCGAATAGCAGCACGCGCAATGACAACCCCAACACAGCCACCCAAGGCTTGAACTACGCGGAGTACAATCAGATTCCATTCACTGCTTGCAAATACACACAACACACTGGCAATCGCATATAAACTCAATCCGACGTAAAGCGGTTTTTTTCGGCCAATTCGGTCACTAATTGGACCATAAATTAACTGCCCCATCGCCAAACCAAAAAAATAGGCCGGCAAGGTATTGGCCATCATTTGGGTACTGACCCCAAAATCGTCTGCCATTTGAGGCAACGCTGGCAAATACATGTCAATTGATAAAGGGCCTAAGGCCGTGAGTAAAGCCAGCAGCATGATCCATGCAAATGAATATTGCTGTCGTGATCCATTTTCAGACATATCTACATTTCTATTCTAAATAGTTCGTGTAAAGACAAACTTACGTGCTCCATAGTATGATTCAAGCTATAGAACAGGTATCGACCAAACATCATGATAAAAGCTTAGTTATACTGATAAATCACTAAGCCTATCTTACATTTGTTATGAAGGATTCACGTTGAAACCCTTATTCGCGCAAGTCAAAAGAGTCACTTATAATACGACATTAATGTATAACCTGCGCATGTTAATTGCATTTGCAGGTACGGCTTTTGTTCCTTATTTTTTGGGATATCAGTTGGCCACCATTCCGCTGACCTTGGGTGTTGTAGCAGCAGGTCTAAGTGATATTGATGATCGCTTTTCTGTGCGGATTATGAATCTGGTCTATACCTATATTGGCTTCTTTATTACCGCAGCATCTGTCCAACTGCTGTTTCCCTACCCTGTTTTGTTTGCCATCGGACTGATTGCTTCTTGTATTGGCTGGATTTTACTCGGCTCTTTAGGACGACGTTATGCCACCATTTCTTATGGTTGTCTGGTGGTTTCCGTATATTCGATGTTAGGCGTGCACCTGTTTGAACAGTGGTATATACAGCCTTTGTTATTGGTCATTGGGGCAGCATGGTATGGTCTGATCTCAACCATCAGTTTTTTACTTTTCCCTGTTCGTCCTTTACAGGATAAACTCAGTGCTTGCTATGAAGCCTTGGGTAATTTTCTATTTGCCAAATCTAATTTGTTTGATGTGGATATGACCCCTGAAAGCTATCAACAAAGCATGATTGATCTGTCGATGGAAAATGGCAAATTGATTGGGATTTTCAACGACACCAAAACAGCACTCCTGACCCGCCTCAAAGGTGACCGAGGTCAAAAAGATACACGGCGTAGTTTACATTACTATTTTGCCGTTCAAGATATTCATGAACGTGCAGATTCAGCGCATATCAATTATCAGGAATTGTCTAAAGTCTTTCAGCATAGTGATATTTTATTTCGCTTTCAGCGTATTTTGTCAATTCAGGGCAAAGCCTGTCAGGATTTAAGCCAGAGTATTCTCAAACGTCAAGCGTATATTCATAATAAACGTTTTAAACACGCCTTTGAAAATCTAAGAGTTTCACTGGAAAAGTTACAACAAGAACAATTTTACGATCAGGTTTGGGTCAATGCTTTGTATGCCTTGTACCAAAACTTAAAATCAATTGATGCTCAATTACGTAATCTGGAAACAGAACGCAATATGAGCCGATCTCATGCCAAACAGATTGAAAATCAACTCAAAGATGATGATCTTAAAGGCTGGAATGACATTGTGGCACGTATTAAACAAAATCTAACGCCAGAATCTGTCTTATTTCGGCATGCGATTCGTTTATCCATCGTGTTGTTTATTGCTTATTTATTTGTACAAATTTCAGGCATCAAATATGGTTACTGGATTTTACTGACGGCCTTGTTTGTCAGCCAACCTAACTTTAATGCCACCAAACGACGTTTAAGACTTCGCGTGGTTGGAACCTTAGTCGGCATTATTTGTGGTCTGGCAATTTTATATTTTGTCCCGTCATTAGAAGGTCAATTACTGTTATTGGTCATCAGTGGCGTATTATTCTTCGAATTGCGCAGTAAACAATATGCCCAAGCGACTGCGTTTATAACAATTTTGGCCCTGATTAATTTTAATCTGGATAGTTCAGGTTTTTCAGCAGGTTTACCACGGCTGATTGATACCCTCATTGGTTGCGCCTTAGCTTGGTTTGGTGTCAGTTTTATTTGGCCCGACTGGAAATTTCGCCGCTTGCCGCGAACCATTCAGCGTTCACTACAAGCACAATGTGATTATCTCAAAGATGTGGTCAGACAGTATCACGAAGGTCGGGATAACGGCTTAAATTACCGTGTCGTGCGTCGTGCTGCGCATAATACCGATGCCGATGTCGCATCACTGATTTCAACCTTGGCGACCGAACCTGATTATGATCCTTATCAGAAAACTCTGGCGTTTGAGTTTCTATGTTTGAACCATACTTTCTTGAGTTATATTGCAGCCTTGGGTGCCCATCGTGAACAAAGTCAGGATCAGGATATTTTGAATTTACTTGATCAGGCACTAGATGATATTCAAGGTGCTTTATTGCGAGATGAAATGCCTGATTTAAGTTCACAAAAAATGCTGCAAGCCATTCGCCAGCGCTTGAAACAGAACAGTCAGGAAGATCAGACCTCTTTAATTATTCTGCAACAGCTCTCATTGATGCTCAGTATTTTAAATCAGTTGAGTCGGCTGAAACAAAGTTTGAGTCATGATCGGGATAATGATGCGACCGAACTCGCTTCACTATAATTCGCATGAAAATGGCAGAATATATTCACGAGATTGGCTAAATTAATGCTAAACTCCGATCAGTTTGAAACTCACTATTTGTACTATGACCGCGAAAACCATATACGCTTATACTTTACAGCCTGTTATCTACGAAGTGTCTGAAACTGAACAACGTCACGCTCAGCTCATGATCTGGCGTAGTACCAATAAAATCAGTACCAAAGCATGGATCATTATGGCGGCTGTTGTTGCCCTTTCTATTGCAGGCATTATTTTTCTCAAAAATTACTCCACGATTTTTTGTTGGGTCGCCATTGTCTGTGTGGTCTTGTATTTTCTTATTCGTAAATACGGTCTGGAATGGTACGTAAAACGCAAGATGAATGAATTTCCAGTTCAGGAAATTAAAGGGATTCGTTTAGGCGTACAACCTCATGGCATCGTGATGCGCCAGCAAATGGGCACACAAGAAGGTGTCGGCACAATTGGCTGGAAAGATATTTATGAATGGTATAACACCCCTGATTTTATCCTTATGAATTTTAAGGTAAAAGGTCAGCAAGGTGCCTATATTTTACCTAAACGTATGGATTCGAGAAATTTTTCGTTTAACACGATTCGTAAGCATTTAACTGAAAGTGTCGGCGAACCTAAAACGATTTAAGTTTTAGCCTTCATCTTCAAAAAACCTCCGCATATGGAGGTTTTTTTACAGACCAATAAACAAATGATAATGAAAATTAATATTAACTTCAAAATCCATATTATCTTCTTAATGTTCGGCTATAATTCAATAATTCACTTTTCTTAAAATATTTTCTACAGCCATGTTTAAAAAAACGTTTTTCCAGATTCACTGGTTTTTAGGGATTACTGCCGGTCTAATACTTTCATTGATGGGCGTTACAGGGGCGATCTATTCTTACGAGCAACAGATTCTAAAATGGATCAATCAGGACAGTTATGTCGTTCAGGCACAGAGTCAACCTAAACTCTCCCCTGTTCAACTTTATCAACATTTCACAACTCAAGACCCTGCACTTAAAATCAATAGTATTACCATTGCTAAAGATCCAACTGCATCATCCACGGTGAATATTGCCAAAGAAGGTGAACGCCGTGGCTATAACATGATGGTTAATCCTTATACAGCTCAAGTGTTACCTGAAATTAAAGGTCGTGACTTTTTCCAGTTTATACAACAACTACATCGTACCCTTACTTTAGGTCCTGTAGGAAAACAGATTACAGGCGCATGTACCCTTATGCTGATTTTCTTCGTGTTGAGTGGACTATATTTGCGCTGGCCGAAGAAACATTCTCTACGCCAATGGCTATTTGTGAAACCCAAACTCAAAGGACGTAATTTTATTTGGGACTTACACGCAGTGGTTGGTACATGGGTGGTGGTATTTTATCTGATTTTGGGATGTACAGGCTTATATTGGTCTTATGACTGGTGGCGCAGTGGGATGTTTAAGGTCATGGGAGTTGAGCAACCTAAACCTCAGATGCAGGAAGGTGGTAGAGAACGTGCAGACGGCTCAGGTCGCCAGAATCAACAACGCAGTGGTCGTCCTCAATCTGCGAATGACGCGCCACAAATGGGCCAACAAAACCATCGTCAAGCAGGTGCAGCAAGATCTGCTGATCGACAAAGAGGTCGCGAAGAATCCGCTCTATCTCCAGTTCAAATCCAGCAAGCATTGAATTTAAGCTGGACAGAATTTAATCAAAAAATTGGGCGTGATTATTCAACACTCACCATCAATCTTCCTAAAAAAGCCGATGGTTCAGTCGAACTCAGTTTTGTCGATGTTGTCGCGCAACATGAACGCGCACGGAATAGTGCAACTTATAATTATCAAACCCACCAAATTGAAAAACTTGAACTTTATGAAGATAAAAAGCTCAATGAAAAAATCATGAGCAGTATGTTACCTGTGCATCGTGGTAGTTTCTTTGGACCTGTTTATCAATTTTTTGCCTTATTGGCGTCACTGGCAATGCCATTATTTTTTGTGACAGGCTGGATGCTTTATCTCAAACGCCGTAAACAAAAACGATTGACCCAAGCCGCACGTCATCAGCTTGCCGATCACTATATTGATCCTGATGCAACTCCATGGCTCATCACCTACGCCTCTCAGACGGGTGTTTCCGAACAACTGGCATGGCGTACAGCCACCAGTTTGCAAGAAGCGCATCAACCTGTGACGGTTAAACCTGTACAACAACTCACTCAGGATGAACTTAAAAACGCTTCACAAATTTTATTTGTGGTGAGTACTTATGGCACGGGTGAAGCACCTGACTTAGCCAGTGGTTTTGAGAAAAAGTTTTTAGAATCGCAGTTAGATTTAACTCATGTGCGTTATGCCGTATTGGCTTTAGGCTCACAAGAATATCCGGATAGTTATTGTTACTTTGGGCATCGAGTGAATAATTGGATGAAGCAATGTGGCGCACACGCTTTGTTTGACCTGATTGAGGTCAATAATGCCAATAATGAAGATATTCAACGCTGGAATCATGCTTTAGCCAAAGCCAGTCAACTTGAGCTTCAATCCATGAGTATCGAAAAGACATTTGATACATGGATACTAGATAAACGTACCTTACTCAATCCTGACAGCCTTGGAACGCCTGCTTACAATATTGAACTCACGCCAAAACACGAAGTGCATTGGCAGGCTGGTGATATTGCAGAGATCCAACCTGGTAATAGCGCAATACGTATTGAACAATTTCTACAAAAACATCAAGTGCATCCTGAAACATGGGTAGATTCTTTAGCAATCTCGATTCAACAAGCCCTTTGGGATAAAGACCTGACAGTAGAGATTGAACCTTTTGGCAACATGGAGCATTTACTTGAACAGTTACCAACCTTGCCAACACGTGAATATTCGATTGCCAGTATCCCTACACAGTTGTTTTTAAGACTCACAGTCCGCCAGCAATATAATCAACAGGGTCAACTTGGATTGGGTTCTGGTTGGTTAACAGAGCACACACAACTGAACGACCCGATTGCCTTACGGATTCGAACCAATGAGTCTTTCCATTTAATTGGAGATAACCGCCCTATCATCTGTATTGGCAATGGTACAGGGATCGCTGGTTTAATGAGTTTATTACATGCACGTACCCGTCAGGATTATTCCGAAAACTGGCTGATCTTTGGTGAAAGACAACGTCAGTGCGATTTCTTTTATCAAAGTACGATTGAAGCATGGCAAACTATGGGCATGCTGAAACGACTGGATTTAGCCTTCTCCCGTGACCAAGAACAGCGCGTTTACGTACAGGACATTTTAAGACAACAGGCAACTGAGCTTAAAGCATGGATTGATCGTGATGCTGTGATCTACGTCTGCGGTAGTATTGAAGGCATGGCAAGTGGTGCCGATCAGGTACTTAATGAGGTTCTAGGGGAGGCTCAAGTGGATGAGTTACGTTTAAATGGACGTTATCGCCGAGATGTTTACTAGTTCCACTCAAGACCAATAACATAGACCATAATTCAAAAGGATATTCCAAACTGTAGGAATATCCTTTTTTTTATTCGACTCATCTAAGTGAAATTGCTAAAGTTGATTGCATTCATATAAACATCTTACTTCGCAGCAGAACATTTGATATGTCCGCAACTTTTTTTATACGTCTTGGTTTATTTATTATCGGTTTGATTTTATTTGCAGATGCAATCTTACTATTATCCTATCGAAAAATTCATTTAGGAGTGATTTTACCTCTGCTTATCGGCTTTATCTTTTGCATTTACGCTTTGTTTTATGCCCAAATTCAACGATGGTTGCACCAACATACCCAGCTTAAAAAACTTTGGCAGGTTGGATGGGGAATATTCATTGTCTGGTTCGTGACCCTTTTTGCATTTTTTAGCTTTCTCACTATACAAATCCAAAATAGCCCATCTATCCCGTCTGTAAAATCCATCATTGTACTGGGCAGCGGTATTGAAAATGGTCAACCATCAGCCGCACTGGCCAAACGACTCGATACCGCCGCTCCAATTGCCCAAAGCCAACCTCATGCGTTGGTGATCCTGACTGGAGGATTAGACTTTGGAGAAACACAAACCGAAGCCGCGATTATGGCGAAGTATTTACAACAACAGCATAGGATATCATCCACACAACTCGCACTGGAAGACCAAAGTACCAGTACCGAGCTGAATTTAAAAAATAGTCAGATGATTCTAAAGCAGCATCAAATTCAGTTAAATGATCCAATTGCCATTGTCACCAGTGATTTTCATACTGTTCGCGCCAAAGCCATCGCCCAAAAACAAGGTTATACGAATGTTTATATGATTTCTGCACCCACGCCACTTCTGATCCGTTACAACGCATGGTTGCGAGAATATTTTGCTTACTTAAGTGGTTGGATCTTGAATGAATACTGAAATTAATTTAGCCGAATAGAACGTGGCAAAGGCAACTGCAAATCAGCAAAAGCTTCAGGCTTTTGTAGATAAAGCTGATAGAGAAACTTTTTAATATCCGCCAAAAAACTTTCGGGCTTAATCAATAAATTCTGCCCTTCTGGCGTTAAGTTTAAAGAAAGTAAGGTATTTTGTTCACGTAAATACGGAATAAGATTTTGTACCAGCGTTAAGAGTGAAATTTCTTCCACCTGATAAGCCTGCCAACTTCCTTTTTGCAATAACTTGGCTAGATTTTTACTGTGCCAGACCGCACATGCTTGTTGACCACTGGGTGTAGAACATAATGCCCAGCCATCATCATACAAACCAATAACATGCTTTTGTAAAACAATGGTTTCAATAAATTGTTTATATAAATCTTTAGGATTCAATGCAGCACTGGATTGAGTCAATGAATGACGGTGATAAGGATTTCGCATATTCTAATAATAATAGAGCAGAATAAAGCTCAAGCTTATGAAAAACAAAGATTAAAATCAAGATAAAGAAGATATGGTGGGCGCTGACGGGATCGAACCGCCGACATTCTGCTTGTAAGGCAGACGCTCTACCAACTGAGCTAAGCGCCCTGAGTGAGGATTAGAAAAGCATCGCTTTTCCCGAACGCAAGAGAAAAATCCAAGATTTTTCTGACCAATTTCGACTCATTTGTTGACCAAGACCACAAACAAAATATCGTAATCTTGAAATTCATTTTCTTAAACAGGGAATTAAGAAAATGGCGCAGCGGACGGGGCTCGAACCCGCGACCCCCGGCGTGACAGGCCGGTATTCTAACCAACTGAACTACCGCTGCACATAATACTTTTAAAAAGTATAGGTCACATATATGGTGGGCGCTGACGGGATCGAACCGCCGACATTCTGCTTGTAAGGCAGACGCTCTACCAACTGAGCTAAGCGCCCTCAAGAGTGTTTGTAAAAAGTGGCGCAGCGGACGGGGCTCGAACCCGCGACCCCCGGCGTGACAGGCCGGTATTCTAACCAACTGAACTACCGCTGCACTTTCACAAAGTCACTATTGTGGCAAACGATATTAAAACTTAAGTGGCGCAGCGGACGGGGCTCGAACCCGCGACCCCCGGCGTGACAGGCCGGTATTCTAACCAACTGAACTACCGCTGCACTGAAGTCTTAACGTAAAGGCTTGGTGGGCGCTGACGGGATCGAACCGCCGACATTCTGCTTGTAAGGCAGACGCTCTACCAACTGAGCTAAGCGCCCTTAACGTCTTCATCGTTTGTGAGGTGCATTATAGAGAATCTAATCAGCGTGTCAAACGCTTTTCCTGTTCTTTTCTCAAAATCCAGCTTGAATGATTAAAAAATAGGTGATTCGATAGAAAAACCTGAAAATTCTGTGTTTTATTTAAACATCAAATGCTTATTTGACATCTTTTCAAAGCAATACTTCACTGCAGATGACCTTTAAAATACTTTTTAAAGAACATCAATCCTGATATCTGGGCATAACTTGTTCAATTTTCGATTCAGATAAATAAACCAACGCCCCCTGTTCAATCAATTCAAACACATCTACCACATCTTGATTACGCATACGGATACAACCATGGGAAACAGGAATACCCATAGGTTCAGTATCTGGCGTTCCATGAATGTAAATATATCGCTGTTTACTATCACAGCCTTGACCTTGATTAAAGCCTAACTCCAAGCCGTCTAACCACAAAATTCGAGATAAAATCCAGTCACGCTGTGGATATTGTTGCGCCAAAACAGGCGAGTAAATTTCACCTGTTGGCTGTCGGGCGATAAAGACCATATTCACAGGTAAATTTTCACCGAATTTTTCTGCAATTTGATGCCAACCACGAGGTGTTTTACCTGAATTTTCCTGTTCACCTATTCCATTTTTACCTGAAGAAATCAAATACAATTTATGATGTTTGGGCAAATATAAAAGCTGTTGTTCTAAATCAATCAGAATATCTGCCTGTTCTAAGCTATACGACATTGTATTTCTCTATCTGGATATCCAAGCATAAAAGTTTGTAAGGGCGGACGCACCTCGAAAGCCTTAAAGCAATGCTTTAAGTTTTTTTAACAGTTTCTCTCGGACATAGTCCTCGCCTTGCGCACCCAAGAAAGCCTTAAAGCGGTACTTTAAGTTTTTTTAACAGTTTCTCTCGGACATAGTCCTCGCCTTGCGCACCTAAGAAAGCCTTAAAGCGGTGCTTTAAGTTTTTTAACGGTTTCTCTCGGACATAGTCCTCGCCTTGCGCACCCAAGAAAGCCTTAAAGCGGTACTTTAAGTTTTTTAACAGTTTCTCTCGGACATAGTCCTCGCCTTGCGCACCTAAGAAAGCCTTAAAGCGGTGCTTTTTTAACGGTGCTCAGGGCGTAGCCATAACCATATAGCCACCATCAACATGATGCTATCAGTAAAAACTTTTACCCAAAATGGTGCATTGGTAAACAACATCACAATGCCACTGATGAGCATCATGATACTAGCAATCCATTTAGCTCTACGAGGAACCGTACCATGTTCACGCCAATTTCTTAAGGTTGGACCATATTTAGGATGATTAAGTAACCATGCATCCATTTGTGGCCAGCCTTTTGAAGCTGCCCATGCGGCAAGAATCAGAAAAACAGTTGTTGGCATACCTGGTAAAATTGCACCAATAATACCAAGTGTGATAAATATCACTACTAGGCTTCGCCAAAACAACGTTTTCATATTGAATCCTAAAATCGCTTACGCGCGCCTAGTATAAAAGTTTTAGATCATGTTTGCTTAGTCCCCTTTCAATTATTACATCAGGTGGTTATGCCCCACTCTCTTTTTATGACTGAATATTTTGAACCGTGGTTGCAGTTTAAACAACCAGATGTAAGACAACTCGCATTTTGTATTGCCAGTCCAAATATTCTTCAACGCATCCCAGACCAACTTGAGGTAAAGCAGGATTTTAGCCTGCATTCACCGCATTTCTGGCGCGTACAGTTTGAACATTATTATCCTCGTTTAATCCATCTGGATCGTCATCCTAAAGCATTGCTGGATTTCCTTCATCAATTGAAAAGTACTCGCTTAGGCTTACGCTTTGAATATTTGCTCTGGTTTTGGTTACAGGATCATGACTATCACCCTTACCAGCTCATTGGTCATAGCATCCAAAAGATACAAGGCTCCAGAACATTAGGTGAACTTGATTTTGTGGTTTTAAATGGTGTTACCAAGGAAATTGAACACTGGGAGGTCGCCTTAAAATATTATTTAGGTGAAGCAGACCTTTCTTTACCGTATTGGTTTGGGCTCAACCGCGATGACACATTATCTAAAAAACTTACTCATTTTACTCAGCGACAATTTCAGTTTGAACAAGTTGATCAGTACCAAATTCAAAAACGCTATGCAGTACTTAAAGGTCAGCTTTATATGCCAGAAAATCGGTTACAAACGGATATGAATTTAGCATGGATTCAACCGCAAAGACGACTTGGGCAATGGGGAAATCAGATTAAACAAGGTTACACCCGTCTGACTCGGCAAGAATGGTTATGTCCTCATCAATTCCAATCCTCAACGGACGCAATTTGGTGGACCAACGGATTATATTTTAACCCGACGTCTCAAATTCAATATTATATGTATCGACAACATTTACTGACCTATAAATAACTTATTTACAAGAAAAATTAGTTCTTGAAACACTTTTTAACACATTTACTATCAAACACTCATGTTTATTTTTACGATTAGTTTTTAATCTTTTAAGTACATCAGAATTAAATCTAAAGTGGAGATAGATGATGAAAAAAATCTTAGTTGCATCAGTCATGGTTGCTTTTGTTTTAACGGGTTGTAATACTTTTAAAGGTATGGGTCAGGACGTGTCTAAAGCAGGCGACGCTGTATCTAATACTGCCGAAAAAACACAGAATAAGATGTAACTATCTCTATTCTAAAAAAACCTTATCTCTTGATAAGGTTTTTTTATTTTTACATATCTATCAAGATCAGATTAGCCTATTATAACGTCCAGTTTTATTTCAACTGCTTATAAATTTGCTATGACTTCTTCAGCCACCTTAGACCTCAGTTTAGAACTTCTTCGTCAGCCTTCTGTCACTCCCATTGACCACAATTGTCAAAATATTATGGCCAATCGGCTTGCTCAAGTGGGTTTTAACATCGAGCATATGCGCTTTGAAGACGTTGATAACTTATGGGCACGTCGTGGTACTCAAGATCCCGTATTTTGTTTTGCAGGACATACAGATGTAGTTCCTACAGGCGACTTACAGGCTTGGCAATCAGCTCCATTTCAACCTGAAATTCGCGATGGAACGCTGTATGGACGTGGTGCAGCAGATATGAAAACGGCCTTGGCTGCCATGGTCATCGCGACGGAACGTTTTGTAAAAAAACATCCAGATCATAAGGGTTCAATTGCTTATCTCATTACCTCAGATGAAGAAGGTCCGTCTATTAATGGAACGGTAAAAGTCATTGAAACATTAGAAGCGCGCCAAGAAAAGATTACATGGTGTTTAGTTGGTGAACCTTCTAGTACGCAGCAACTCGGTGATATTATCAAAAATGGACGCCGTGGTTCACTCAATGGCGTTTTAACGGTTAAAGGTAAACAAGGACATGTTGCTTATCCGCATCTGGCGCGTAATCCAATCCATTTAGCCGCTGCAGCAATCTACGAACTATCAGAAACGGTTTGGGATAAAGGTAATGAATACTTTCCAGCAACCACGTTTCAAATCTCGAATATTCATGCTGGAACAGGGGCAACCAATGTGGTTCCTGGCACAGTTGAAGTCACTTTTAATTTTAGATATTCAACTGAGTTAAGCGCAGATCAACTCAAGCAACGTGTCACTGAGTTATTGGATCGTCATGGTCTTGAGTATGACATTGTCTGGACATTATCTGGTTTACCATTTCTTACACCTGTAGGTGAGTTGGTCAATGCAGCAAAAAATGCAATTCATCAAGTTACAGGCGTTACAGCAGAACTATCGACAAGTGGTGGAACTTCAGATGGTCGTTTTATCGCACCTACTGGCGCGCAAGTTCTAGAATTGGGTGTGTTGAATGCTTCAATTCATCAGATTAATGAACATGTCAATGTGGCTGATTTAGAACCTTTGGCTGAAATTTACGAAGAAATACTCGTTCAATTATTAGCCTAGTTTTGAATTTAAGAGAATCTTCTTTAGTTTATTTCTAATATTCATTTCCATAGTTAAAAGTCATAAAAAAAGCAGCTCGAGAGCTGCTTTTTTTCACAAACTCAAATTATTGAGCTTGTTGAGGTTGAGCGACTACTGTACGGCTACCAGTAATTGTAGCGAATACACGGCGGTTCATAGCGCGACCTTCTTTCGTGCTGTTGTCAGCAATCGGTTGATCCCACGCGAAACCTTGAGTAGATAAACGAGCTGCATCGATGTTGTATTCGTTTACAAGAGCTGATTTAACAGAGTTAGCACGAGCTAGAGATAAACGTTCGTTCAACTTACGAGGACCAGTGTTATCTGTGTGACCATCGATACGAGCAGTTGCGTTAGGGTATTCAACTAACTTTTCAGCAACTTTCGCGATTTCTGGCTTATATTGATCTTTGATGTTTGATTTGTTTGTATCAAAGAATACACGAAGTTCCATGTTAAGGTCTTCAGTCAACTCTTGTGGTTGAGGTTGAACTGGAGTTGGCTCAACTGGAGCAACTTCAACAACTGGAGCAGCTGGTTTCAAATGACCACCAAGAACTACGTTCAAACCTGCAAGTGCAGTATAGTTCCAGAATTGTTCATCAAAGTTATATGTACCACGAGCTTCAGTACGAAGTGACAATGCATCGTTTAAGCGCCAGAATGCACCAACACCAGCATTACCTAAAGTACCTTCTTCGCTATTGCCTTTCCATGGAGCACCACGGTATACGCCATCATCAAATTCATATTTGTAATGACCAGCACCTAACAACACATAAGGTTTGATTTTGCTGTCATAGTTTTTGGTGATCAAATCAGAAGTTACATAAAAGTTACCATTGATTTGTTTTTGTTTGTATTCAGCACCAGCGATAGAACCGTCTACATCACCTTTTACTTGGTTATATTCAGCTTCGAAACCTAACCAAGGCGTTAATTCAACACCCAGTGCCGCACCAACGAATAAATCGTCTTGAAGCTCTGGTCCGTTAGTTAGCTTGTTGTTGTTGTGCTCCGTGTCTTGGAATGTATAACCAAGCAATAAAGGAGTTACGGTAACGCCAGCATTTACAGCAGCGAATGGAACAGCAGCAAGCATAGTAGCAAGTGCAATACGACTCAATTTCATGGATATCCTCCAGAGATAAACAAATTGTTTGTTATTCAAGCTCAGCCTAAAATTTTTATGGCCCTGAGATAACTTTTTATATACCCCAGTATTATTTTTAAGCTACTCACGTTGAATCATACAAACACTTAAACTGATTTCCAAGTGCTTGATAACTTTAATCAAGTAAATTATTGACAAAATTACTTACAATTTCCGTTGTAATTCCGTAACGATTTACTCAACGTGTACTCATGAATAGCTTATCTTCACGCTTTCTTTATTTTAACAGTATTAAAACGCTTAGGTAATAAATATTTCAACTTAATAATTTTTTCAATACAATGTGCTTAATTGACTGTTAAAAAACAAAAAAAGTTACAGAAGATGGACGTATCTTTACCATGAACAATAAAATTTTCGGATTTTCGCTTGTAGAAATGAGCGTTGTAATGACAATTATCGCCATTATTACCAGTCTCGCATTGCCTTCTTATCATCGATATATGGCATCTCAAGAAGCAAAACAGGTGCCTCAAACCCTCACACTTCATATACAAAAAGCAAAACAAGAATCTTTGCTTTATAGACAGAACATCATTTTGTGTGCAACCAGCACGTTTGATGAATGTAATTCAGACTGGTCAAATGGCTATATGCTTTTTATCGATCAAAATAAAAATCGTAGCTATGACCGTGATGAACAAATTCTTTCAAGCATGACGATGCCATTAAAATATGGTGCATTAACTTGGCGCGGTGCAGGCACTAATCAAAGAATGAGGAGTTCTATGCTGGTGTTTGAAGGTAGTGTTGGCTTACCGATTGCTTCAAATGGCACTTTCCGTTACTGCTCATCATATAATCATCATCAAAATTTAGTTCTAAGTAGAATGGGACAATCCAGAGTTGAGCAACCCAACGCTTGCTAAATGAACTGATGAGTCTAACTAGTCGTCTATTCTAAAGCCATGAATCCGTTATTTTTTGAATATACTAATGTCAAAATCTAAAGTGCATATAGGAGAGGATTGTGACTGATATTGTCATCGTTAACGGCGCACGTACTGCAATGGGTGGTTTTCAAGGTTCATTGACAAATTCAACAGCCCCTGATCTTGGTGCAGTAACAATTCGGGAAGCAATTACTCGTTCGGGTTTACAAGTCACCGATATTGAAGAAGTCATCATGGGCTGCGTCCTTCCTGCGGGTTTAAAACAAGGTCCAGCACGTCAGGCAATGCGTAAAGCAGGTCTACCAGACTCTACGGGCGCGGTCACTATTAATAAACTTTGTGGTTCGGGAATGAAAGCGGTTATGCAAGCTTCTGACATGATTCGGGCAGGTAGTGCTGAAATCGTAGTCGCTGGTGGCATGGAATCGATGAGCAATGCACCCTACATCTTACCAAAAGCACGTGCGGGTTACCGTATGGGACACGGTGAGATTAAGGATCATATGTTTCTGGATGGTCTTGAAGATGCAGAAACAGGTCGTCTGATGGGTTCTTTCGCTCAAGACATGGCCAATACCCGCGGTTATACACGCGAACAAATGGATGATTTTGCGATTCGTTCATTAAAACGTGCCCAAACTGCAATTACCGAAGGTTACTTCAAAGACGAAATTGTGGCTGTAACACTTTCAACGCGTAAAGGCGAAGTCTCAATTGATCAAGATGAACAGCCGCTGAATGCTAAACTAGATAAGATCCCAACTTTAAAACCAGCATTTGCAAAAGATGGAACGATTACTGCTGCAAATGCAAGTTCAATTTCAGATGGAGCATCTGCTTTAGTATTAACTTCCAGCGAAGTTGCTCATCAACGCGGATTAGAACCATTGGCGAAAATTGTTGCAACAGCTTCAAATTCACAACATCCTTCTGAATTTACCATTGCCCCTGTTGGAGCAATTGATAAAGTACTTAAAAAAGCAGGCTGGGATGCTCAAGACGTTGACCTTTGGGAAATTAATGAAGCCTTCGCTATGGTGACCATGTGTGCGATTGATGATTTTAAACTTGATGTAGAGAAAGTTAATATCCATGGAGGCGCATGTGCATTAGGTCATCCAGTGGGTTCTACTGGTTCGCGTATTATTCTGACGCTTATTCATGCTCTAAAACGCACTGGTGGTAAAAAAGGTGTTGCTGCACTTTGTATTGGTGGCGGTGAAGCAACAGCCGTTGCAATTGAATTGATCTAAAGCTTTTTATGTTATCAATCCCGCTTAAGCGGGATTTTTAATTTTCTGGATACAAAATTAGACGTTTCTTCAGCCATTTTTTGATTAAATTAATCCTGTGTTTAATAAAAATAATCAGGATAACATCATGCAATTGAATCATTATCTCAATTTCGATGGCGAAACAGAAGCCGCTTTTAATTTTTATCAATCTATTTTTGGCGGACAATTTTCAATGCTGACTCGTTATGGCGATCTTCCCACAGAACAAGCAGTAACCCTCTCTGAATCTCAAAAAAATCTAGTGTTACATGTTTCGCTGCCCATTAACGACTCAACAGTTCTCATGGGTTCTGACATGAATGAGCAATTTTGTAGTCCAGCAAATGCAGTGCTAAACAAAGGTAACAATCACTATATTTCGATTAATTTGGTCAATGATGAGCTCGAAGCCCGACGTCTATTTAATCTCCTATCAAGAGGAGGACAAATTGAAATGCCTATGCAAAAGACCTTCTGGGATGCATTATACGGCGCATTTACAGATCAATTTGGTGTGAAATGGATGGTGAATTGCCAGCTTTTTGACGAATAAGATCATTCAGCTTTAGAAACAAGTTGTACATTTTAGTTATGTGTGGTCATTAAATAAGGATAGGGATTGACCGCACCCTGCCCTGTTAAATAAATACCATAATGTAAATGTGGTGGAGTAGCTTTTGCATTTCCTGTGTTGCCAACATAGCCAATTAACTCCCCAGCTTCAACCCAATTTCCCACCGAAATTTGCTCGGCATATCCATCAAGATGAGCATAATAATGTCGACTTAAATCAGGACCTAGAATCCATACGACCTGCCCACCCAAACTATTTGTCCCAATATTTGAGACAATTCCCTGAGTTGCACTCATAACTGGAGTACCCCGTTGAGCAAAAATATCGACACCTTCATGTTTACGATTTTCACTGCGTGCAGCTCCCCATGTATCTTGAATTTGACGTGAATTCACCCCTTGAACTGGAATCATGACTTTATCTGGTAAATCTGATTGCATTAACTGCATATATTTGAGTGGATACTGCACACCAACAGATTCACCTGAAGCAATCGGTTCACATCCTGTAAGAAAAACGATCAATAAAAAGCTAAAAATTTTTATATTTGACATTTTAAATAGCTAAAATAAATTACTCAGAAATTCATCTTAACGTTATTCTAAGCAATACCGCATACGCAGATACATATTAGAAAACTTAATATAAGCTTAAACATAAACCTGAAATAGTCGAAATCAAGCTTAGAATGTAAAATTCAAACTTTCTTTCAGGCTAAACGTTCATACTTTTTACACAAAAACTTTGACTGTAGCGTCTATTTTTTTTGACAAAAAAGATAAAGTAATTATTACAAAAATATTTTAATTAATTGTTTTTAAAAAAATATTTTATTGAAAATCCTTTTTTTAATAAAATCATTAAATAAGCTTGCAAATAAAAAAATTCACTTTTTTGTTCTACAAAACCCAATAGAGCATTTACTCTTATTTTAATTGTGTTATTTTTGTTGCATGGAGTAAATTTGGCTTCTACATTTAAATCAACTACTTCTGAGTAAGTAGTGTAAATGCTTGGAAATAAGCAATAAAACTTTTTTAAAAGTTCAAGGAAAGATTAGAATGAAATTAAAGTATTTAACCACAGCCATTGTTTTGGCATCACTGCCTGCGACAGGGGTTTTCGCAGCAGCTTTGGATCGTTCAGGTCAGTCCATATCTTCATTTCTACAGCCGGGTAATTATTTTGAGGCAGGCATTTCTATACTAGATCCAGATGTGTCTGGTAAAGAAGCTGGCAGTTCTTTAACCCGACGTGATGTCAGTGATATGGGCGATGATTATCAATTTTATAATGCAGCCCTAAAATTACAGCTCACCCCTCATTTTTCTTTTGGTGTGATATATGATCAACCATTTGGAGCAGATGCAAAATATTCGGGTGATAACGTTTTTGTCGCCAACCCAAATGACCGACTTCTAAGTTCTTTGCCTGTAACCACTTCAGCAATTAACGGCTCAACAACAGGTTCAACAAAAGTTGAAGTAGATACTCAGAATCTTTCTATGATTGTTGGCTTCCAACCAACTGAAAATTTTAATATTTATGGTGGTGGAGTTTATCAAACCATTAAAGGAAATGTAAGTTTAAGAGGTTCTGCTTACAGTGTTTTTAATGGTTATGATGCAAATATTAAAGAAGATTCATCTGCTGGCTGGTTGGCTGGAGCAGCATTTCAAATTCCAGAAATTGCTTTAAAAGCTTCGATTACATATCGCTCAGAAATCGACCACAACTTCGTAGCTGATGAAAATCTTGGTCTTGCCACTCCGTTGGGCATTGCTGCTGGATCTGGTGCACTAAATGGTGTTTTAGGTAGCCTACCACCTCAGCAACAAGCTGCAATCGCTAATGCTATTGGTAAATTTGTTGTAGCTAATGGTACATCTGGCAAAACCAAAATTACCACACCTCAATCAGTTAACCTTGATTTCCAAACAGGTATCATGGCTAATACTGTTGCATTTGCTAACGTACGATGGGTGAACTGGAAAGATTTCTCTATTCAACCTTATAAATTTGGTAAAGCTTCAGAAGCAGTTGGACCATTAGTAAGCCGTCCGAATGGTTTTAACTTAGTTGAATATTCAGATGACCAATGGTCTGCTAATGTCGGTGTTGGTCGTAAACTTAATGACAAATGGGCTGGGAATGTTTCAGTAGGTTGGGACTCTGGTGCAGGCAATCCTGTCTCGACTCTAGGACCAACAGAAGGTTACTGGAATGTTGGTATAGGCATGCAATTTAGTCCAGCGCCAAACTACTTTATTGCTGGTGGTGTTAAATATTTCTGGTTGGGTGATGCTAAAGCTCAAACTGGTGCACAAGCAGGTGGCAGTGATTATGTCGCAGAATTTACAGACAATGATGCTCTTGCGTATGGCTTAAAAATCGGTTATCGCTTCTAATCCATTGACTTCTATTACTTAAAACAAAAGGCGCTAAATGCGCCTTTTGTTTTATCAAAGTAGAATGATCAAACTGGAATATCACGTTGAGAAACTGAACGAATGGCTTGTTTTAAAGCATCATAACCATGAATCGCTGGAAATTGTGGAAACTCAGCAATCACATTCTCAGGTGCATCAAACAGAAAACCATGATCAGCTTCACCCAGCATGGTCGTATCATTATAAGAATCCCCTGCTGCAATCACACGAAAATTCAAACCATGTAAGGCTTTTACTGCTTCACGCTTTTGATCAGGCTGGCGAAGTTTATATGCATTAATCATCCCACTTTCATCTGTCTCTAATTTATGACAGAAAATTGTTGGCCATCCCAGTTGTTGCATCAATGGATGTGCAAACTCATAAAATGTATCGGAAAGAATGATTAACTGAAAATGTGTTCGTACCCACTCTACAAACTCTTTGGCACCCGGTAATGGTCCCATATCAGCAATTACCGCTTGAATATCATTTAAGCCTAAACCATGCTGTTTTAAAATATTTAAACGTTGCGTCATCAAAACATCATAATCAGGAATGTCTCGTGTCGTCGCTTCTAATTCTTTGATTCCTGTTTTTTTTGCAAAATTAATCCAGATTTCAGGAACTAAAACACCCTCTAAGTCTAAACAAACAATTTCCATGCTTACTCCAGCCGATTTTAAAATTGCATTAGTTTAGCATGTTGTAAACCGAGTACGTCCGATCTTTTCAGCCGAAATTAGTGCTTTATTGCAGGTGGCACTTGTAAAATGGATTATAATAGCCCATGAAATAAGTTGACATCTGATAAGGCAACCTTGCAATGAGTTTAGATCTAGATCGTATCAATGCTGAATTGGGCAATGATGCTGAGAAAATAATTGAATGGGCATTAAGCCTGAATGAAAAAGCAATTGTTACGACCAATTTCCGCCCATTTGAAGCTGTAATTCTACACATGTTGACTCGTGTTAAGCCTGACATTCAAGTGGTGTGGATGGATAATGGCTATAATACGGAAACAACCTATCAATATGTGGATGAAATTAGTAAATTACTCAATCTTAATCTACTCACCTATTTACCAAAGCGTTCTCGTGCACATCGTGAAGCCTTAGAAGGGTCTGTACCTGCACTTGATGATCCTAAACATGAAGCTTTTACTGCTGAAGTAAAATTAGAGCCTTTTGAGCGTGCTCTACGTGAAACAGCGCCTAAAGTCTGGTTTACAGCTTTGCGTGCAACGGATACTGCTGTTCGTGCAGAAATGGATGCAATCAGTATTAATCCAGATGGTTTAATTAAAGTTGCACCTTTACTCAAATGGACATCAAAAGATCTTTGGGAATATATGCAAAAGCATAATCTACCAGACAATGAAGACTATTTTGATCCAACCAAAGGTGAAGAGCATCGCGAATGTGGCTTGCATTTAAGTCATTAAGTGCTCACCGTCAAGCAGCCAATATTTGGCTGCTTGTGGTTTAAGATATTAAAATGATCTTTTAATTTTCCTACATTGTCTCAATAAAAAAACTGATCAATCACGAATGCTTGATAAAATCGCTTTTCACGCTCATAAACCAACCATTCCTCACATTTTATTGGCTTTAAGTTTATTTTTGCTTATATACTAGTCATACACATCTATTAGACACACGTTTTATAATTCTAAAAACGTAGCTCATCAAGGGTTATTGATATAATTGCAGTGAGGCAATCAAGGCTATGCGACCACTACATCCAATCGACTTCATTTTTTTGTCATTAGAAAAAAGACAACAACCTATGCATGTAGGGGGACTATTTTTATTTGAAATCCCCGAAAATGCCCCCGAAACTTTTATGCAGGATCTGGTTGATGATATTCGCAAATCAAAATCGATTCCTGTCCCACCGTTTAATAATCGGCTCAATGGGCTGTTTTGGGATGAAGATGCAGAATTTGATCTGGATCATCATTTTCGTCACGTTTCTTTGCCTCACCCGGGTCGTATTCGTGAATTACTGGTTTATATTTCTCAGGAACATAGCACCTTAATTGATCGTGCCAAACCGCTATGGACCTGTAATATTATTGAAGGAATTGAAGGCAATCGTTTTGCAATGTATTTTAAAATTCATCATGCCATGGTGGATGGTGTTGCAGGTATGCGTTTGATTGAAAAGTCACTGTCGCATGAACCGACTGAAAGAAGTATCGTTCCACCATGGTGTGTTGAAGGCAAACGGGCAAAACGTTTAAAAGAACCCAAAGCTGGAAGAATCAAAAAAATCCTCACCGGTTTGAAAGGACAACTTGAAGCTGCACCACGTGTCATGCAGGAACTTTCACAAACCTTACTTAAAGATATTGGTCGTAATCCTGATTATGTTTCCAGCTTTCAGGCACCAAGCTCGATACTCAATCAGCGTGTGAGTTCTGCACGTCGTTTTGCAGCGCAATCATTTGAACTAGATCGTTTCCGTAATATTGCCAAGGCACTGGATGTCACCATTAATGATATCGTGTTAGCAGTATGTTCCGGTGCTTTGCGTGAATATCTCATCAGTCATCAAAGTTTGCCTAACAAACCATTAATTGCGATGGTGCCTGCCTCATTACGCAGTGATGATTCTGATGTGAGCAACCGAATTACCATGATTCTTGCGAATCTCGCCACGCATAAAGATGATCCTTTAGAGCGTTTGGAGATCATTCGTCGCAGTGTACAAAATGCCAAACAACGTTTTAAACGCATGACCAGTGATCAAATTCTAAATTATAGTGCTGTGGTGTATGGCCCAGCGGGACTTAATATTTTATCGGGTATGATGCCGAAACATCAGGCTTTTAATCTGGTCATTTCTAATGTTCCAGGTCCAAGAGAACCACTTTACTGGAACGGTGCAAAGCTGGATGCGCTCTACCCTGCATCCATTGTACTGGATGGTCAGGCACTTAATATTACCATGACCAGCTACCTAGATAAACTGGAAGTCGGTTTAACGGCTTGTCGCAATGCCTTACCTCGTATGCAAAACTTATTGAATCACCTTGAAGATGAAATACAACGGTTTGAGCAATTGATTGCAGAAAAAGAAAGTATGCAACAAAGAGAACGTGAAATGATTGCAGCAAGCTGATTTGAAAAATAAAAAAGAGGCTAATTAAGCCTCTTATTTTTTAATAGTACGACATTGTTTTAAAAGCTGATGACACACAGATCGAATCATCGCGGTGGTAATTTGTACTTCTTTACCTTGATCGTCCACCATATAACATGTATTTGCCACATTGCTGCTGTCAATCACATGTTTTAAACCTTGACCAAGTAATCT
Organism: Acinetobacter ihumii; assembly: GCF_900625095.1. Lineage (GTDB taxonomy): Bacteria > Pseudomonadota > Gammaproteobacteria > Pseudomonadales > Moraxellaceae > Acinetobacter > Acinetobacter ihumii. The sequence goes on from NZ_LR130760.1 coordinate 488,017, forward strand.
TTCACTTACATTCATGCTAGAGAACCTCTACTTGCTAAGACCTTTAAAAGGGAGAAAATGTCTTTGGCTACTGGATGTCTCTAGTATTTAAAATTCGCGCACGAAAGTAAAATTTCAGTTGTAACAAGGATTAAGCGAAATCCTGTTACAATTTCAGCTTAAAATGATGTCATATTGCTCTTGCGTATACAAATTTTCGACTTGAAATTTTATGACACGATTCACAAAATGCTCTAAATCCGCGACAGCAGTAGCTTCCGCAGTTAATAAGCGATCAATGACTGCAGGATGCGCAACAACAGTAAAGCCACTCTTAGATTCAAATGCGCGGGTATAACGTAATATTTCTCGAAATATCTCGTAACACACTGTTTCTGCTGTTTTCACATATCCACGTCCCTGACAGGTTGGACAGGATTCACATAAAAGATGCTCAAGTGATTCACGTGTACGCTTACGGGTCATTTCGACCAAACCAAGTTCAGACACCTGTGTAATTTTAGTCTTAGCATGGTCGCGTTCCAGCATTTTTTCAAGCTGACGCATGACTTCTTCGCGATGCATGGCTTCTTGCATATCGATGAAATCAATAATAATAATGCCACCCAGATTACGCAGTCGTAACTGACGTGCAATGACCTGTGTGGCTTCCATATTGGTTTTGAATACCGTATCCTCCAAACTGCGACCACCGACATAAGAGCCCGTATTGACATCAATCGTGGTCATGGCTTCGGTCTGGTCGATCATTAGATATCCGCCAGACTTGAGTGCAACGCGAGTCTGTAAGGCTTTTTGAATGTCTTCTTCGACATTATACAAATCAAACAGTGGACGCTCACCCGGATAATGAATCAGTCGATCTTTGATATTCGGAACAAATTCATCAATAAATTCAACTAACTTGGCATGAATTTCACGTGAATCAACATAGACTTTAGCCGTTTCTTCATTGGCCAAATCGCGAATAACCCGTTGTGGCAAAGGCAATTCTTCAAAAATCAAATTCGGGACTACGCCACCTTTTTGTTTACGTTGAATAAACTCCCACAGCTTGGCGAGGTAGCACATATCTTGTGCGATAGACGCCTCATCAATGCCTTCCGCCGCAGTCCGTACAATAACACTGCCCGGTAATTGATGCTCTTTTTGAATGCGCTCAATCATGGTTCGCAGTCGATCACGTTCTTCTTCGGATTCAATTCGTTGCGAAACGCCAATATGATTACCATAAGGCATAAGGACAAGATAGCGTGAAGGAATGGAGAGATCAGTACTTAGACGCGCGCCCTTAGTGCCCAGCATATCCTTCATCACCTGAACAGTAAGGATCTGTCCAGGATGTAATAATTCAAAAACATTAGGCGTTGGTTGTGAACGCGACCAAACCATATCATTGATATGTAAAAAAGCCGTTCGTGATAATCCAATATCGACGAAAGCCGCCTGCATACCCGGCAATACACGCACCACTTTTCCCGTGTAGATATTGCCAACTAAGCCACGTTTTACTGTGCGCTCAACAAATAATTCATTGACCGTTCCGTTTTGAATTAATGCCACCCGACACTCCATGGGTGTAACATTAATAAGTAGTTCTTCCGACATACTAAAGCTCAAAATGTTATAAAAATTCTTGTTACAGAGTTAAAGGGCGTCAGCAGAAATTTAATATCTCAATGCAACATTTACCCTATTGCCTTAACTCGTTTTAATAACTGTACTGTTTCAAACAACGGTAAGCCAACCACATTACTATAACTGCCTTCAATACGAGGAATATATTGAGCAGCAATCCCCTGTATGGCATATGCTCCAGCCTTACCCAACGGCTCACCTGTTGACCAGTAGCTTTGCATCTCTGCATCGCTTAAAGTTTGAAACTCAACACGTGTTTGTACCACTTCACTAAAAAAATCGCTTGCTGTTGCCACGCAAATTCCAGAAAAAACATCATGCCAGCGTCCAGATAACGCTGCCCATATTTCAAAAGCATGGGCTTTAGATTCTGGTTTGCCAATGATCTTATCATCAAGACCTAAACTTGTATCAGCCGCCAATACAATTGCTTGAGGATACTGATGCAAAATGGCCTGCGCTTTTTCTCGTGTCAAACGCTCAACATAATTAGATACAGATTCATGCTGGAGGGGCGACTCATCAATATCTGGACGAATCACTTCAAAATCCAGACCTAACTGCTCTAAAAGTGCTTTGCGTCTGGGCGAACTTGAGGCCAAAATTAAATGCGCCATTTTCGCAAACTATAATAAATGATCGGCCAGCACAAAATACTGGTGAGTAATGGCTGCCAATGACGCGCAATCGAAAAGTGAAAACCACCCATAATTTGCGCCATCCATAGAAAAAATAGATGTGCGATGAGGGCAAGAATCACAATAGTCCAGAGATTCCCAAAGGTTAAGATTCTTCGTTCACGGGTAAAATAGCGCACAATAAAGCTGATCAATACAAAGCTTAGCGCATTAAGCCCTAAGGGCGAATCGACCAATAGATCTGTAAACAACCCCATGGCAAAAGCAAACCAGACCCCACACCATGTTGGCTGACATAGCACCCAAAACAGCATCACCATAAACATCATCATCGGTCGCCAGCCTGAGACATCATAGGACAAAGGATAGACCACTAAAATCGAACTAATCACGATCGAAATAATAATAATGATGAGTGGATCTTTACGCTTTTCAAATTTTAATTTAGCGATCGGCATACGGTTGCTCCATCGCTAAGGACTCAGAAAATAAAACCACAACATGATGTCCGCTGGCTAACTGTGCTGCGGGAGTCACATCAATTTCAGAAAACTCACCTGAATTATGTCGACGTACCTGTGACACCGTTCCAACTAAATAGCCTGCTGGAAAATGCTCACCCAGACCAGAACTATAGACCTTATCGCCGACTTGAACATTGGCACTGGTCGGTACATATTCCATTTTTAAACGACCAAGATCACCCGTTCCTGACACAATCGCACGCATTCCCGTACGTTCCAGACGCACCGAAAGTGAATGCTCTTTGTCCGAGAGCAACATGACACGCGAACTATGAGGATAAACATTAATGATCTGCCCCATAATGCCTTTATCATCCAGTACAGTTTGTCCTACTTTAATCTGATTGGTCGCACCCCGATTAATAATAATGATATGACGTAATGGATCAGCATCCGTTCCTATCACTTCAGCAATTTCCATACGTCCATCAATAATTAAAGGCGTATCTAAAAGTCCACGCAAGCGCGTATTTTCAGCAGATAATTCAGACAGTTTTTGTAGACGAACTTGTGCCTGAAGCAATTCTGCCTGCATCGCGGTATTTTCACGACGCAGTTGAGCCTCAGATTTGGTTTGTTGGTTCAGCCATTCTCGCGACAGTACAGGATAACTTGCCAATGCGTAAATCGGATTATACGCAGCGTAAACAACATCCCTCGCTGGCTTAATGACATCTGGCATGCGCCAATTTAAAAAGAGCACTACCAGACATGTAATGACCGCGATGATAAACGAGCGAAAAGATGGCGGTTGTCTTGAAAAAAGATTCGGTTGCACCGCCTCGTCCTTAAAAAGTATTAACCAACAAACAACATGTCATGGTTTGGATTATCAAAAAATTCCAGAACTTTACCACCACCACGAGTCACACACGTGAGTGGATCTTCGGCCACCACAACAGGCAGACCTGTTTCTTGGGCAAGAAGTTTATCGAGATTGCGAAGCAATGCACCACCACCTGTCAGGACAATACCACGTTCAGCAATATCTGATGAAAGCTCTGGCGGTGTTTGTTCAAGGGCAGATTTCACTGCACTTACAATATTTTGCAGTGGATCAGAAATCGCTTGCATGACTTCATCAGAAGTGACAGTAATTGAGCGAGGCACACCTTCGGCAAGATTACGACCACGCACTTCAATTTCTAAAGTCTGACCATCAGAAACCGCCATACCGACTTCTTTCTTGATGATTTCTGCTGTGGTCTCACCAATTACGCAACCATGCGCCTTACGCACATAATGAATGATCTGTTCATCAAATACATCACCACCGATACGCAGTGAGTCGGCATAGACACAGCCTTGAAGCGAGATAATCGCAATTTCTGTGGTACCGCCACCCACATCGACCACCATTGAACCACAGGCTTGTTCAACTGGCATACCAGCACCGATTGCAGCGGCCATTGGCTCTTCAATCAAACGGACATCACGCGCGCCAGCATTAAATACTGCTTCACGAATCGCACGGCGTTCAACTAATGTTGATTTACATGGCACACATACCACCACACGTGGTGCAGGTGGGAATAGACGTTTTTCATGGACTTTACCAATAAACTGGTTCAGCATGGTTTCAGTGACTTCAAAATCAGCAATCACACCATCTTTCATTGGACGGATTGCAGAAATATTCGCTGGCGTACGACCTAACATTTGTTTAGCATCGAGACCTACAGCAGCCACAATTTTTTGCGAACCACTGTGACGAATGGCCACAACAGTCGGTTCATTTAATATAATGCCTCGGCCTGGTGCATAAATAAGTGTATTTGCTGTACCTAAATCAATGGCTAGATCTGGCGAAAACAAGCCAATTAGTCGTTTTAGAATCACGGGTCGTTCTCAGTTAAACTTTATATGGACGCAAGTTGGCAACTTTAACTAAATGTGATGCTTTGAACAAGTCAATCGCTTATTATAAGCCACATTATTTGCAAATTTTTAATACTGACTTAGGTGATGTTATGTCTACATCGGATGCTCAGCATTCAGATTTAAATGCACAAACCGTATCTCAAATTGCCAATCTTGCTCGATTGTCACTTAATGATACGCAATCTAGCGACTATGCTCAAAGTCTAAATAAAATTTTAGACATGATGGAAAGTCTAAAAAGCATTAATACTGATGGTGTTGAACCGCTAAAAAGTCCGTTTGACCATCCACAACCTTTACGTGTGGATGTGGTGACTGAAAGCAATCATCGTGATGAATATCAGGCAATTGCACCTGAAACGCAGGATGGGCTTTATCTGGTTCCACGCGTCATTGAATAGTGAAAAACAGATGAATTATTTTGTATTCATCTCCCATATTTTTAGAATTTGAAGATAAAGAATTTTTACTTATGACAGATTTACATCGCTTATCCATTCGTGAACTTTCCGAAGGCTTAAGCCAGACTCAATTTTCTTCACGCGAATTGACCCAGCATTATCTGGATCGTATTGCCAAGATTGACGGACAGATTCAAAGTTATGTGACGGTTACTGCTGAGCAAGCATTGGCTCAAGCGGATGCAGCAGATGCAGTCCTAAAAGCAGGTCATGCGACCGCTTTGACTGGTATTCCTTTAGCACATAAAGATATTTTTTGTACCCAAGGCATTAAAACCACTGCGGGTTCAAAAATGCTGGATAATTTTATTTCACCATACGATGCCACGGTGGTCGCCAAAGCTAAAGCAGCAGGCTTAGTCACTTTAGGTAAAGTGAATATGGATGAGTTCGCGATGGGCTCAACCTCAGAAAGTTCATATTTTGGTGCGACCAAAAACCCATGGGCGCTTGATCGCGTACCCGGCGGTTCATCAGGTGGTTCTGCTGCTGCGGTTGCAGCCGATCTTGCACCGTTTGCCACAGGTACAGATACGGGCGGTTCGATTCGTCAACCTGCATCATTCTGTGGTCTTACAGGCTTAAAACCGACGTATGGGCGTGTTTCGCGTTATGGCATGATCGCCTATGCATCTTCACTGGATCAAGGTGGTCCAATGGCACGTTCTGCTGAAGATTGTGCTTACTTGATGAATATCATGGCAGGTCATGATGACAAAGATTCAACCTCGGTTGAAAAAGATGTTGATGACTATGTCGTAAACTTGAATGCCACATCAGTTAAAGGTCTACGCATTGGTATTCCAAAGCAATACTTTAATGTGGCAGGTTTAGACGCTGACGTAAAAGCACGTGTTGAAGAATCGCTCAAAAAACTCGAAGACATGGGTGCGATTCTGGTTGAAATTGATCTCACCATGACTGAAAGCTATGTGCCAACTTATTACTTGATCGCACCTGCGGAAGCATCATCAAACTTGTCACGTTATGACGGTGTACGTTACGGTTATCGTTGTGAAAATCCTGTCGATTTGATGGATTTATATAAGCGTTCACGCTCTGAAGGTTTTGGCGCAGAAGTACAACGTCGTATTTTGATCGGTACATACGCGCTCTCCGCAGGCTATTACGATGCGTATTATGTCAAAGCCCAAAAAGTTCGCCGTTTGATTCAACAAGACTTCCTAAAAGCTTTTGAACAGGTTGATGTGATTGCCGCACCTTCTGCACCGACTACGGCGTATAAGATCGGCGCAGATTTAACCCCTGTTGAAATGTACTTGGGTGATATTTACACTCTTGCTGTGAACTTGGCGGGTTTACCTGCGATCAATGCACCTGTAGGTTTAGACAGCCAGAATCTGCCTGTCGGTTTACAATTGATTGGGAACTATTGGTCAGAGTCACAATTGCTTTCAATCGTGCATCAATACCAACAAGACACTCAATTCCACACTCAACGTGCGGCGATTGCTGAGGAGACTGCATAATGAACAATACTGCAAACGTAGCTCAGAAAAAGCCTAAATCAAAACTGATTGATGGTTGGGAAGTGGTGATTGGGATTGAAATTCACACTCAACTTGCCACCAAGTCTAAAATCTTCTCAGGTTCATCGACTGAATTTGGTCAAGACCCGAATACGCAAGCGAGCCTAGTTGATTTAGCCATGCCGGGCGTGCTGCCAGTGCTAAATGCCGAAGTCGTGAATCTTGCGATCCGCTTTGGTTTGGGCATTGATGCTTATATTGATCAAGCTTCAGTCTTTGCGCGTAAGAACTACTTTTACCCAGACTCACCAAAAGGCTATCAGATTAGCCAAATGGACAATCCAATTGTCGGTTTAGGTCATATCGACATTCAGCTTGATGATGGTGAAATCAAACGTATTGGCGTGACCCGTGCCCATCTTGAAGAAGATGCAGGTAAATCGATTCATGATCAATTTGAAGGTCAGTCAGGCATCGACTTAAACCGTGCAGGTACACCGCTGCTTGAAATCGTATCTGAACCCGATATGCGTTCGGTAGAAGAAGCGGTTGCCTATATCAAATCGATTCATACCCTTGTGCGTTGGCTCGGTATTTCGGATGGCAACATGGCGGAAGGTTCATTCCGTGCCGACTGTAACGTGTCATTACGTCGTCCGGGCGAAGCGTTTGGAACCCGTTGTGAGCTGAAAAACCTCAATTCCTTCCGTTTCATTGAGCAAGCAATCAATGTTGAAATTGAACGCCAAATGGAAATTTTGGAATACGGCGGCACGATTGATCAGGAAACCCGTTTGTTTGATCCAAACAAAATGGAAACTCGTTCAATGCGTTCCAAAGAAGAAGCCAACGACTATCGCTACTTCCCTGATCCAGATTTGTTGCCTGTGATCATTGCGGATGAACAGATTGAAGCGATTAAAGCCACTATGCCTGAATTGCCTGCTGCACGTCGTGAGCGTTTTATTGCGGATTTTGCTGTGACCGAGTACGATGCGCACGTCCTGACCCTTTCACGCGAAATGGCGGATTTCTATGAAGCAGTTGTAGCTGCATCTGGTGGTGCTGCGCAAGGTAAGATTGCGGCAAACTGGGTGATGGGTGAGTTCTCAGGTGCGTTGAACAAAGCAGGCTTAGAGCTTGCAGATTCGCCTGTGTCTGCTGAGCAATTAGGCGGCATGATTGCGCGTATTGTCGACAACACCATCAACGGCAAAATCGCCAAGCAAGTGTTTGGCTTTATGTGGGAAGCAGAAGGAAAATCTGCCGATGACATTATTAGCGAAAAAGGTCTGAAACAAGAAACCGATACAGGTGCGATTGAAGCGATTATCAAAGACGTACTGGCAGCCAATGAAAAAATGGTTGAAGAGTACAAGTCCGGTAAAGAAAAAGCCTTCAATGGTTTGGTTGGTCAAGTCATGAAAGCTGCAAAAGGTAAAGCCAACCCTGCGCAAGTGAATGAATTAATGAAGAAATTGATTGGTTGATTTGAACCATTAATTTGATTTAAAAGCCTCGATTTATCGGGGCTTTTTTTATAAAATACATTTTTTCAATATAAGTAAAAAAAGATGGACAAAGAAAGCGAAGTCAACTCAGATATAACAATAAAAAAAGAACTAACTCCTATAAACTCTACTAATTTACTTAAAGAAAACTTGAGTATTTTAGTCATTATTCCTGCTTTAATAGGTGGTTTATTTCAACTAGTAAAATTAGCCTCACTTGACACATCATACATAAGATTTTTTTCAGTTTCTCAAGTTGTACCTGATGGTCTAACTGTGCTTTTCTGTATTATCTTAGTTGGCTTAATTATTACTATTTTCAAATTTGGTATTAATGATTATCTGCCCTTACATACTCAAAAATATAGTTACCGAACATTCATTCAATTTATTGTAATATCGATTTGTATATATCTAGGGTATGAGTTTATTATCAATGAAAATCCTTTAAAATTTTCGTCTATAATTCTGGCCACAAGTACAAAAATTGGATTATCATTATTAGGCTACTATATTATTGCCTTTACCATAAAGAGACATTTTACTTTTTTGACAAATATTCTAGACTCTATAAAAGTAATTCTGATACTAGGCATATTTTATTTCTGTATAAAATTTATTGGATCCATTAGCTATATATACTCTAATTTTACAAACTTAGAAAATACTGTAATTTTGACTAATAAATTACAGTCCTCTCTAAAACTTAAAGAAAAACCTAATTTTGTGTATTTTAATAAAGATTATGTTTTCTTCCAATATAAAGAAAATGGGCAAGAAAAATTCATTGTAATAGATGGAAATGAATTAGTTATTAAATTGGAAAAATAAATTTCAACTTAATAACTAATTTTTACAAAAATTACTCTTTTTAATTTTTTAGAATGCATTCATTTTTTTTAATATTCGATTTAACTAAATCTCTCTAAGTTTCTCTTTAATAAAGGAAGACTTTGTGATCTGAGCAATTTGTTTCGTGGTATTCTTTCTCCTTTTGAAAGAATGAGCGTTATAACGCGTAAAAGAATTTTTTAGAAACCCTCATCCTCCACCCTTTCCCAACGGAAGAAGGAATTTCCACTACAAATCATATAACGATATCAATTTAATATTTAAGTTTAAAATTACAATCCAATCTTATTTAACAATCCTGGCGTCAAAAAGGTCATTGCAATTTTATTTAAATCAATATAACGAAGCGTCCCTTGCAACTGCTGACTCACCGCAGGGTCTTTAATAATACTTTCCCCTGCATCACGCCCTAACTGCTGAAAACTCTGCCCAACCGCTTGTAAACCTTCAGTCTGAATCACCGCTTTGGTCTGTGCCGAACATTGCTCAACAATAATCCTTTGTAATACTTGCGCCAGTTTTTGATCCAACTGATCTTTTTGTGTAGGCGTAATATTACTAAACGCTTTTAAATCTGGATGTACCGATAACGCTGCATACGTCCACTGTAAGACAGTTGTTTTATCTGCTGCGGTGGTCGATTTCACCAGACAATCACTGAGTTGATCGACAGTGGGGCCAGCACTCGCGATTTGAGTTCCACCCAAGCTACTTAACAAAACAAGTGAAGTTCCAGCAATTGAATATTTACGGCGAATCACAGCATACAAACGAGACATTGTTCTAACTCCAGTCAGCAATGCTCTATTTCTATCACAATTTTAATCGTTGTATCTGTTACTAGGCTGTAAATAAAAAGCTTAGCCCTGTCCTGCATAATTCCAATTATCGGGGATATTAGGCTGTTTGGGAACGTGATTTAAATCAATCTTTAGGTTGCGACTGCCCTTATAAGATTTCTCACCCAAGTCAGAGACAGGAGATACCTCTAAATGATAGTGATAGCGGAATTGCCACAGCATCGGTTTAAGCGGACGAATATCCAGACTTAAACCATCTTCATCATGACATCGATCTTTAGCCTGTTCATAGTCCTGCTCAGAAAAACAGGCTCGAACCATACGACTAAAACTAAATGGATAATCTTGTATAAAGCGATGTGTTTTTCCATGCTCAAGTAACTCAAAAAAACTGGCGCGTTCGATACTCGCCCCACCACCTGAATACATTTCTGAAAAAGGTGCAATCACAGCAACCGCATAACGGGTGGATGTCATTGGAAAAAGTTTGGGGAAAATGAAGGATTGATTTTCAACATTTGTATTTTCATCGCTGAGCGAAAATTGCCATTGATCATCCAGTTTTAATCCTGTCTGAGACGGTCTAAAAGCAGCGATATGATTTTTATTAAATATCCATAATTTTTGATCAGGTGTTTTTGTACTTTGCCATTGAGCTGGCTGCTCACAAAGTGGTTTGAACTGTTTGCAAATTTGCGTTTGCTCAGTTTTACTTAACTGATCTTTTTTAAAATCCAGAATGCTAAAGGGTGCAGCAAAAATCCTCAGGCTAATCGCACTACCTAAGGTGATCATAAATAATGGATTATAAAATTGCCGACTAAATTTCATTTTAGCGATCTCTGGATTAATGAACACGATACATGAGCTTGTTTTATACCATTAAGACTTGATAATGCTCTTGCTGCGAAAACAGATTTGATAAAAATTATTGAATCTGTTTAAGCATGTATTTCGCACCTGCATGATTCTGATTAGTCGCCAAATTTTGTAAGATGCCCACCGCACGTGCTTTCGGATTGGCAAAACGATTTTTATACGCCGAGACATGGGTTAAACATTTAGCGACTAATACGCCCGATTCCGCATATACATTACTGCCGTTGGTATTATAAAGCTTTCCGAAGCTATATGCTTTTTCAGCATTATTACAAGCCGCAATCTGATTTTGATTTTTACTCAAATCTTTACGTGCATCGACATAATATCTTAATTGCTGTGATTGAGGCGTTTCAGCTCGTTTCTCTGTCAATTTTGTAGCTATTTCTGTATTTAATTTATGCTCTTTCTTGATGTCTAATTCTTTTTTAAGATCAGACTCCTTTTTAGATTCAGTCTCTTTTTCAGACCCATGTTTATTATTTTTAACTGCAATGCTTTGCGTGACTATTTTCTTAGACGTAACGGTTGAATTTGTGATCTTGCCATAAAAGTTTTTGCTTTCTTCCAATGACATTAAACGTGTTTGCAAACTCACAACTCGACTACCATCATGACCTTGCATTAACTGATGTTCTGCAACAGGTTCAATCGAAACAATCCAGTTTTGAGCTTGATTGGTCTGACATTGATATGCACCAATGCCTTGTTTGACATGACGATGCGCTGCCAAAGCTCTCTTAGCCGCAGGATCTTTCACGAGACTCAGATTACTTTTATACAATAACGAAAATTTACCGCCAGTGGCATGGCAATATTGACTGAGATATTTTCGGGGATACAGTGATTCAGGTTCAAGCTCTCCCTGCTGTTGTCCCCCATCATAAATATAGTCTTTAGCCGACCCATCGCGATTATTTAATTGTTTTTGGGTAATCAATGCCTGTGCTGAAGCAAAGCTTTGCAATGGTTCTGGCTGATTTTTTTGTACCGATGCGCAGCCATGCAAAGCTAATGTAATTATTCCCCACCCAATAATTTTTTGAATATTCACGTCCAATGTCTCAATTCTTTTTTTATGGGTTAATATAGCTTAAAACATTTCTAAAAATAAACATAAGATCATGATTTTACATGAAATAAATTTTAAAGAAATTTGATCTTGTTTTCAAATTAATTAATAAATTGCCAACTTTATAGATATTTTTAAATGAATAAACAAATACAGCATTGTTAAAAAAACCTGCTTTCGCAGGCTCATTTTATTTATCCAAAATAGACTCAAAGGCCTTGAGACGCTTGTAAATAGAAAGAAGCTCAATAATCGTCGGCCACGAACTGATTAAATACTGAAATGAACTTCTAACTTGATCAAAAACATTATTGATTTGTGTCATTAGCCCCAGAGTCATTTTTCCTGCTGCAATACTTGGAAACAGCACAAATAAGCTATATATATTATCCAGTTGTAAATACCAGACCCGTGCAAAATTGAAATACACATAATGAAAATATAAACGGAAATAATTAAATCTGACTTTAGAAAAGAGTTCCTTTAGGGTTTGAGGCTGGGCTCGATCAACATGATCTTCTCCATAGACCAACTCTTTACGATATGCGGCTTCCACCTTTTGATTATTAAACTCCAAACCGGGAAGTTTAATACCAATGATTGCTAATAATAGTGTTCCTAAAATTGCCCAAACTATAGCAGCCCAAACCAGTGAATGATTGACCTCTCCAATAAAAGGCAAACTAGGTACATATTGAGAAAGTTTAAATAAAATAGGCAGAAATGCAATCAAGGTCATAATTGCTTTAATAAAATTTACACCAAGGCTTTCCATTGTTGTCGCAAACCGCATGGTATCTTCCTGTACACGCTGCGATGCTCCTTCTACATGCCTTAATTTGTCCCAATTTGCAGTGTAATAATCGCTCATCGCAGTACGCCAACGAAACACATAGTGACTTACGAAAAATGTATTAAACACAGATAAACATACTGCAACAGCTGCAATATAAAAAAAGGTCAATGTGCCTGTATAGAGTAAATTGATATCTCCTCCACCATTAAACATCTTTTGTATCAAATCATAAAACGGGTTATACCATGCATTGACCAGTACACCTGCTTGCACCCCGAACCAGATATTAAATAAAATAAAAGCAGAGCCCCAAACCGACCATTTTTGCCATGGGTGATCGGAAAGTATTTTCCAGAACATTGCAAATAAAGCAGTGGCAACAAAAAACCATAGATAAAACCATAAAAACGCAGGCGACCAAAAGCGACTCACTCCCACTGGAAGTTCTGCATCAGCATAACCTTGAGCAAATCCGAAAAACACTCCCCATCCTTTGCCCCCTGAATACCATAAGACCAAATTGATGATCAACCAGAGCATCAGTGACAAAAAAAACCACTTTGGTTTTGGAAAAAATGACTTGAACATAAAGCTGCGATGTTCCTTGTATACACTATCGTTGGGATAGAACTTAAGTCACGAATCTTAAATTCCGCCTAAATAACCGTCTATTTTCTGTTATTTAACAAATTTCTATATAGCTCTTTTAGGTCAAGTGATACAAGTACATCGCGATGTTCTGCAAATAGAACTGTTTTAATAATCCAACACTCACAATTAAAAAATTCGTTATGACTCAATTAATAATAGATGGACTTGATCGCAATCAAATCCATTTTAAGTTTAGAGCCTGAATCAATTTTCAATGTTCAAAGACCTGATGCGTTCAAAAAAATCCCGAACATCTAGCATGTAATGAACTCACCAATATTTTGGTAAAAAATAGCAGTTGAGTGATTATTTTACGCAAACATAAAAGGTTTTTTTATTTATAAACAATATCTTAAAAAGCCAATATTGACACAAAAAAACAACATTATGGTCGAATATGTCTCAGCATTTTTAACAAATTCGGATAAAATAAAGATTGAATAGCTTAGCGTTTAGAAGATGATCTGATGGATTTAAAAGCAATTGAACTGATTGAACCAGTGACTTTAACCAAAGACAATTTTGCACCTAAAGTTTTTGATAAAGGCACCATACTTAAAGTCATTATGCCCACTCCTACTTCTTTATTGGTTTCGGATGATGATGGCTTTTCTTTTACGGTTGCTTTCGATCAGGAAAATAAAGTCTGGCGTAAATTTTAAATAATTGGCTTGATCATAAATTTAAGCTTTATCGTTGTGATTGCAATTTATCTTTTTATATTTTTTAAAATTTTTCAGGATCAAGGGAAAACTTGAATTGTTACTTCAACATTCATGACTTTGTAAGCCATCAACTTTGCCTATAAACTTTTGATCTATAGCGTCCTAAGCCGAATCGAGACCTTTTGGGTAAGTACATACTTGCTTTATAAGCATCGATGCATGCCACTCTTTTCGATTCCCTTGTAGAGCTTGTGCTCCATATCCTTGAAATATAGTTTAGGTCAGTTAGAGTGGGATTGTTTTCCTTAAATGGGTTATTTTTCACCATTAATAAAATATTTTTTCATAGATACAGAGATTTATCATAAAATCTATCAAACTAATTCAAATGATCGACTTATATTTTCAATTAATATTCATTTAACGCTTATTTTTCGCATGGGAACTTTATTTAGGCCCAAATCACCATGATGGCAGCAATAATGACTAATCCCAGTCCCAAATGATCTGTTGCTGCAAGTTTTTCTTTAAAGAAGAATGCTGAAATGAGTAGGCTAAATAAGATTTCAATCTGACCAAGAGTTTTCACAATTGCAACCGTTTGCATACTCATGGCACTAAACCAGCCGAGTGAAGCTAAAAAGCTACAAACGCTAACTTTAAATGTAGTACCAATCCGTTGCCACATGGCATACAAAGTATGTCGACTAAATAACCCCAAATATAACAACATGATCAAACATTGAAAGCTAATCAAGCTACATAGTACCCATGCAGCCCGATGTAAAAAAGGCAACATGCTGAGTTCTAAACTGGCTTCCCGTACCAACAGCGAAGTGATTGCAAAACACAATCCACTTCCTAATCCCATAAACAAAGTTGCCATTGAAAGTTGTGTATGCGCGCGACCTTTACTGAGTAAAAATACCGCAACCGCACCGATCAATACCCCCAGCCAGCCCCACATACTTAGATGTGCCTGTAAAAATATAACGCCCACTATTGCAGCCAAGATGGCTTCGCTTTTCGCCAGTCCAACCCCGATTGCATAGTTCCTTTGTTGAAAGAGTTTAACCATCAAAGCAGTGGCATAAATCTGACTCACGCCTGCAATGATGATGTAGAGCCAAAATTGAGCTGAAAAATATACCTGCACCTTGACAGGCTGGTGTAGATAGAGCAGTCCGAGATAGCTAAATGCAAAAATAGGTGAAAAGATGAATCGGGCAAGTGTCGTGCCATAGACATCTACAGTCGTGCTTAACTGTTTTTGAAATGCGTTACGCCAAGCCTGCATAAATGCAGCCATGATGGTAAATAAAATCCATGTCATTGCCATCGGATTCAGCTGAGATAGAAAAAACTGAGCTAATTTACGCGTTTCACACAAATTTTTCGAGATTTAATTGATCAAAATGAAAAAACCCTATCTAAAAAGATAGGACTTTTCTTCAAGACAGAGGATAACTGTTTGAGGTGTGCGGCTTAGGCAATTTTGCTGTTAAATTGATTGCCAAGGCATTTGGTACACGGGGGTAAACGATCTGTACCAATTTCTAAGTAAGTGCGATGTCCACATTGGACACAAAAATAGAAGCCTGTTCCCGGTTTATCGCCAGCAGTAACCATTTTCGCTCTCCATATTTTTTAGAAATGGTATTCATATTATAACTTGATAGTGCTGCCGATCTATTGTCTTTTCTGACAAATGGTGACGGCAAGTGAGCAATTAAAAATCAAAATTAAAAATATTGAATGAAACAAATGTTCAATCTTCCCTCTTCTTAAATTCAAAGTGAGCCCAGCGCTTAAGCGATATCAATGTTTTCAGCATGTTATGACACTTTTATTTTAAAATGATGGTTTATATCTCCATATTCATCCG
The DNA here is from genome assembly GCF_900625095.1 of Acinetobacter ihumii. Taxonomy (GTDB): domain Bacteria; phylum Pseudomonadota; class Gammaproteobacteria; order Pseudomonadales; family Moraxellaceae; genus Acinetobacter; species Acinetobacter ihumii. Next base: position 503,760 of record NZ_LR130760.1, read on the forward strand.
AGTCTTTGAGTATCTAAAAAACAAAAATCAAATAAATCATTATATTTCAAAATATTAAGTTAAAATAAAACTATCATCCATGTTAAATTCTACAGGTTAGGACTTGAGATTAAAGCTGATTTTTTTTAAGAAATGGCGCAGAATAGAACTCATTTCTTGGGATTCAATGATGAGTTCAAAATTATCTTATGAGTAATTTAGCTTTCGTATCATTTTCACTTCAGGGTGTGGATGCACAAAAATTTTTACAGGGTCAAGTGACCATTAATGTAGAGGCTTTAGTAGAAAACACCACCCGCTATACCGCAATCTGTGATTTAAAAGGCCGTATCCATTTTGGTTTATGGTTAAAAAAACAATCTGCTGAAAGCTTTCAAATCGTCACAACGCAAGATCAAAGCGAAGAATTTGCCAAACATATTCGTAAGTACGGTGCGTTTTCTAAAATGAAACTTGAAGACACAGGCATGGTATTTCCAACCCTGATTGAAACAAGTAGCGAATTTTCAAGTATTGAGACCGATGTGACCGCTTGGCAGTTACAAGCCATTGAAGCAGGTCAGGCATGGATTGCTCAAAATACCGAGCATGAGTTTCAACCACAAGAGTTACGTTTGCATCAACGTGAAAGTGTGCACTATGACAAAGGTTGTTATTTAGGTCAGGAAATTATTGCGCGGTTATGGTTTAAAGCCAAACCAAAGCATTGGCTACATTTAGTATCTGGCCAAGGGGACGCTCCTGCTCCTGCAACAAAATTAAGTCCTGATGTTGAAGTCGTGAATAGCATTGCGGTTGAAGGTGGCTATAAAGCTTTGGTCGTCGCTAAACCTGTTGCGATCCAAGAATTAAACTTAACTATGCTGGATTTACCAGAATATTTAAGTGGCGATGTCGCAAGACCGCAATAACTTGTTATGAATGCCCTATTGATTTGTAGTAGAAATCAATGGCGTAGCCCAACAGCAGAACGTGTATTTTCAAAACACATGAATACGCGCTCTGCTCGAATCCATAGCTAAGCCAAAGCTGTCATTAAACATTTCTTTACTATTGTTTTTCATGATTTTTTGGCATGATCAAGCTGCTTATTCTTATGGAATATACAATGAAATTTTTATTCAGCGCATTGACTTTAAGCTTATTCGGTATGAGCTTGGCACATGCCAATATCGCCACTGTTCAAGAAAATTTAAAAAAGAATTTTCCAGATATTCCAGTTCAGTCAGTTCAAAGCACACCGTTAAAAGATATTTATGAAGTCTATATGGGCGGGCAAATTGTCTATACCAATGATGATGCCAATTATTTTTTTATTGGCAATTTAATTGACAATAAAAACCAGAAAAACTTAACTGAAGACAGCTTACAAAAGCTTGAGAAAATTGATGTATCTGCTCTGCCACTGAATCAAGCCATTAAACATGTCAAAGGCAATGGGCAACGTGTCATTTATCTGTTTAGTGACCCTGATTGTCCTTATTGCCAACGCTTAGAACAGCAAATGACCTCGATCGACAACGTGACAGTTTATCTGTTTTTATATCCGCTCAAAGGCTTACATCCGAATGCTGAACATATCGCCAGCCAAATCTGGTGTGACAAAGATCCTTATGCAGCATGGGAAAATTATCTGTTAAATAAAAAGCAACCTGCCAAGTCTGCCAGTTGCCAAACACCAATTCAAAAAAATCTGGAATTAGGTAAACGCTTAAAAATCAATGGAACACCGACCATGTTCCTCAAAAATGGTAACCGTATTACCGGTGCTGTACAGGCAGATGATTTAAATCAGCTCTTGGACGAAAACAAGTAAATGTGAGGGAAGTTTTAAATGCTTGAACTTCCCAGATTTAATCTATGATTAAGCAATCCCCTGTAAAAAATGACACATTCCATCGCAATTTTTGTATTTACATTCCAGACAAAGCTTTTATGATGATGGTTCACCATGTAACACCGATATTGTGCATCAATGGAATGATGTCAGTATGACAACAGGATTTTTAAAATGAAAAAACTTCTTCTCGCTGGTCTTATTGCTTTATCTTCAACCACTTTCGCTGCGGAAACAGCAACTCCTACAAGTGCAACTAATAATCCTTTTGCAAAAGCAGAGCAATTGTATAAAGACAAAAATTATAATGCGGCTTATCAGGAAATGGATCGTTTAGCCAAAACAGGCAATTCTCAAGCCATTTACAATCAGGGCTTCATGAGTGAATTAGGTCAAGGCACAGCCAAAGATCCAAAAAAAGCCTTAGCGGCTTATCAAGAGGCTTCAAATAAAGGCTACTCGGTTGCCACTTATCGTCTTGCTCAAATTTATATGGCGGGTGATTTGGGTGTCACTAAGGATGAGACAAAAGGGCGTGAATATTTGGAAAAAGCCTCGAATGCTGGACTTGATGAAGCAACTATTGAGCTTTCAGTGCTATTATTTGCTCAAAACACAGATGCATCAAACAAGCTGGCTCTACAAAAAATTCAACCTTTAATTAATAAAAATAATTATCGTGCCATTCATTTAAAAGCCATTTATGACATTAGTAATGGTTTTAAAACCAAGAATGAAGCAGCCATTAAAGTCGGCTTAGCCAGCATCGAAAGTTTGGCCAAGAAAGGTTATATTCCTGCATTGATGGCGGTAGGAAATATGATGACCAACGGCAATATCGTGCCGCAAAACTTACCTGAAGCGCGAAAAATATTTTCGGCATTGGCTCAGGACAATGTGCCTCAAGCCAAAGAATCACTGGCGGTAGTAGATAAACTAATTGCTGAAAAAGCCAAAGCACCAGCAGCAAAAGCCAAAAGTTAAGTCAGTTCCATGATGACTTTGTCTCAGATGTTGAGGCAAAGTCATTTACCACCACAACATGATCAAAGCACTTATTCCGACAAACCCCAAAATCGTGCTTAACATTAACGGGGTTAAAGCGCGTTCGTTCAGACCATAAGCTTGACCAAATATACCAAACGCAATCGGCATCGGTAATGCCGCCAAAATGGTTCCTGCATACAGCATTTCTTGGCTCACATTAGGTAAAACCCGAAGTAAACCATAAATGACCAAAGGCATCATTAGCACTTTAAAAGCGACCAATAAACCCGATTGTAGATTTAAAGCAGTTATACCCATGCCCACCAAGCTCCCCCCAATCACGAACAAAGCCAATGGTGAGGCAGTTTTACCCAATAAAGCCAAAGATTGATCGACCAGTACAGGCAGTCGAATGTCGAATAAGATGCAACTCATGCCTAAAATAATCGCAATAATTACTGGATTTTTAAGTAAATTTTTCACTGTTTTTTTGATAAGTGAACCAATATATTGCTGCTCTTGTTGCCCCGCTTCTGCCAATGCAAGCACCAAAGCCAAAATCAATAAATTTTCTAAAATGAGTGTCAGTGAAATATAAATGGCTGCGTGTGATCCCATCAGCAAACTTAGAACGGCTGTCCCTATAAAGCCTGTATTAGACATGGATGCACCCATTGCAAATACCGCAGTCGGGGTCAGTGCATGATTAAAACAATAACGATAACAATAAAATGCCAGTGCAAAAATAATCAGTGAGCCGCCGCCATAAGCAATAAAATAAGACGGATGCCAAATATCATTCAGGCTTTTGTTAGACAGGGCATAAAGTAAAAACGCGGGTAAGGCAATTTTAATGATAAAAGCACTGAGTGCCTTAATTTGATCGGATGTGATCAGTCGGATAGAAACGCTCAGATAACCTGCTAACAAAAGCAGAAAAATCGGAACAATCACCTGTACAACCACTTCAACATCCTTTTTAAAAATTAGAAAGGCACATCTCAGATTGCGCCTTTCTGGTACTTCATTACTCGCTAAACGGTTTAAACAGTTGTTTTAAACCATGCGGCTGACAACGCAAATATTGTGGTGAAATTTCAATTTCTGCACCCAAAGCCGCGGCAGCATGCCACGGCCAGCGTGGATCGTATTGAATCGCTCTGGCCAGTGCAATCGCATCGGCCTGATCATGTTGCAAAATTGCTTCGGCTTGTTCAGGCTCAGTAATCAAACCGACTGCAATCACAGGAATTGAAACTTTGGCTTTAATTTGTTCAGCAAAAGGCACTTGATAATTGGCACCAATTTTAATGTCCTGAAGTTCATGCAAGCCGCCACTAGACACATGAATATAAACCGCGCCTAATTGCTGCAAAGCCAAAGATAAACCGATACTGGATTCCACATCCCAGCCATGTGCAGGTTGCATCCAGTCTGTCGCAGACAGTCGTACTCCTACTGGAAAATCTTTCGGTATCGCCGATTTAATGGCTTGAACCACTTCCAAAGTCATCCGAATACGATTTTCAAATGAACCGCCATATTCATCTGTACGCTGATTCGACAATGGCGACAAGAATTGATGCAACAAATAACCATGTGCCGCATGTATCTCAATCAGTTGAAAACCAGCATCAACCGCACGAACTGCCGCTGCTGCAAAATCTGCCTGAATCTGTTTAATTTCTTCAATACTGAGCGCATGCGGTGGTAAATCATGCGTAGCAAAAGCAATTTCGCTGGGTGCAACTGTTTGCCAGCCATGGGCATGATCTGGTGCAATTTGACCTTTGCCTAGCCATGGTTTATCGGTGGATGCTTTACGACCTGCATGCGCCAATTGTATAGCAAATGGAACAGGAGACAGTTGCTGGATTTTTTCCAGTACTGCCTTAATTTTGTCTCTTTGACTATCATTCCAGAGTCCAACATCGGCATAACTGATACGCCCTTGTGCTTGTACCGCAGAGGCTTCAATAATACACATGCCAGCACCTGACAGCGCATAATTCGCCCATTGTTGTTCATGCCAATAGGTAATTTCACCGTCATCTGTCGCTGAATATTGGCACATCGGTGCAATCACAATTTTATTGCTCAAATTTAATGAACCGAATTGTATATTTTCAAATAGTTTTGCCACTTATCACCTCAATGTATCTTGATGTTTATTAAAATTGTTTACTGACACGTAATCCTGCGCTCCAGTTACGCCCATCCGCAGGTTCAAAGAAACGTGAATTACCATCATTGACAATGACAGAACCGACATAGTCTTTATCCAACAGGTTATCTACTCGACTGAAAATATTGACTTTCCAGTCCTGTAAGTGCCATGCATAGCCTGCATAGGCTGCGACAACCGTATAGCTGGGTGCGGCATCAGAGTTTTGATCATCAACGTAGATTTTATCGTTATACTGCGCATCAACACCGCCATAAAAACCGGTTTGCGGTTTCCATGACAATGCAAGGTAGGCTTGATTCTGGGCAATACCAGGAATTTTATTGCCAGATGGAATCATCGCTAAAGAACCCGTTGCAGGGATATCTGCATCAAAAGTTGCATCCAAATAACTGTAACTGGCATTGGCTATCAAATCACGCCAAAGCTGTTTGTTCCAAGATAACTCAATGCCCTCGCGTAGAGTTTTATCTGCATTACGGAATGTTGAACGTCCATACTGACTTCCCGCTGAAACAATATCATCTTTGGTTTTGGTCTGAAAAACAGCAACAGTAAAATCACCCAATGGATTTTGTGACTTTAAACCCGCTTCATACGTATCACTACTAGAAGCATCCAAAGCAAAATTGAAGCCGCCTTGTCCATCTGGACGGTAAGCCATTTCGGTAAATGTCGGCGTTTCGAACCCTTTGGCATAACTGACATAAGCCAAAAGCTCAGGAATAATTTGCCAGCTTAATGCGGCTGACGGTAAAACTTTAGAATAATCGGTCTTACCACTATCATCTGGATTGCTAGCGGTAATGTAATTATCCTCTGATTTATAATGAACATTACTATAACGTACGCCAGTATCTAGTCGCCATGTCGGTAAAAATTGCCATGAAGCCTGCACATAAGGATCAATATTCCACAAGGTATTGTCCTCATCACGACGTAATTTGCCTTTTACCCCGTAACTCGGTTGATTATTGACTAGAGTGAAATTTTCATAGCCCTGACGGTCTTCATCCATCGCATCCAAGGCGACCCCCACACTCAAAGTGGTGTTGGGTAATAATTCCTTACCCGTCCAGCGCAGATCAGCACCATAATAATTCCGCTCAAAATCAATCACACCACCTGCATGACGAGGATTTTTTTGAGCTGACTCAGGAATAGATTGATACTGCGTCACCTCACGATGGCCAAAGTATGTCATCGCATACAATTCATTTTTATCATTCAGTGGTTTTAACCATGTTAATCCAGTTTGGGTCTGTTCGATGTCTTTACGCACATCATAGGTATTATTGGCATCATTGACCTGTTTCGGATTGGCTTTCCATTGATCACGTGTCAATCCCTGCGGATCATCGGCATTAATTTTTAAGTAGTTGGTAATCCAGTTAATCTTAGAGCCATCATCCAGATTCCATGTGAGTTTGGCATTATTCGACACTTTATTGGCAGCACTATGATCACGATAACCATCGGTATCAAAATAAGATGAACTAATCACATAGCTCGGTTGATTGGTTTGTTGTGCACCACCTTGCAATACTATTCCCGCGCGATTTTTATCGTGACTACCGCCTGAATAACTCAGCTCAACGGAGTCTTTCCCCTGACCTTCTTTTGTGGTGGTCAGCAAAGTACCGCCCGATGAATTACCATACAGTGATGAAAAAGGCCCTGTTAAAACTTCAATATGATCCAGACTACTCAAATCAATATTCGAGGTTTGCCCCTGACCATCTGGCATGGTGGCAGGAATACCATCTACATATAAACGGATACCTCGCACTCCAAAGGTAGAACGTGCACCAAAACCACGCATGGAAAGCTGTAAATCCTGTGCATAATTTTCACGGTTATGCAGTTGCAGACTCGGAATACCTTTGACGACTTCTGTCAAATTGACCTGTGAGCTTTCATCCTGCTTAGGCACATCAATGCGAAAAACGGATGCAGGTGTCTGCAAATAAGTGGTATCGGTACGTGTTGCTTCTACTTTAATCGTCGGTAATGCAACTGTATCTTGCGTTTCAGCCCATACTGCACCACTACTACTAAGCCCAGAAAGTAAAAACATGGAAGAGTACAATGTATTGAATTGCATCAAGCGCATTCATTTATCCTTTTATATCAGTCATTAGCCCAAAAAAATTGTTATATAATTTAGTATGTAAAGTTTATCATATCGACAAAAAGCGATTTTACCGAAACATGCCAATTTTCAATATAGGAGTTTGGTTATTTCTAGGCATTAATCACGCTATAAATATTTTAAATTTAGATGATCTTTTCCGTAATTTATAGTGTCATTTTAGAATGATATATCACTCTAAAACTATGTGAATAGTAAAATTTTTCATATCCCGTTAGTATGAGTGAAGGATGGGAAATGACGCAGTTGTGACCAATCATATCACTGCTTAAATTTTGTTTCATGCGATCACCCCCATATCACCCTAGAATCATTTTATTGAGCTATAAATGCCAGAATTACCCGAAGTTGAAACCACCAGAACCAGTTTATTGCCGTTATTGGAACAACGCGTTCAAAGCGTTGAAGTGCGTGAATCTCGTTTGCGATGGCCCATTCCAGAGGATATTGATCGTCTAAAAGGACAATATTTATTGGGCTTAAAAAGACGCTCTAAATATATTCTGGCTGAGTTTGAACAAGATCATATGCTCTGGCATTTAGGCATGTCGGGGAGCTTTCGACTAGCTACAGCTCAGGATGAATTACGTAAGCATGACCATTTGATTATTGGTTTTGAAGACGGTACGCAATTACGCTATCACGATCCACGTCGTTTTGGATGTATTTTATGGCTCAATAATGAATCACAAACAAAATTGCTCAATCCACTGGGGCCAGAACCGCTTAGTGACGAATTTAATGCCGATTATCTTGGTCAAAAACTTAAAAATAAACACGTCGGCATAAAAATTGCAATGATGGATAATCATGTGGTGGTGGGTGTTGGGAATATTTATGCAACTGAAAGCCTGTTTAATTTAGGCATTCATCCCGCACAACCTGCGCACAGTTTGAGTAAGCAACAGATTGAGCAATTGGTCATCGAAATCAAACGTATTTTAAAGTTTGCGATTGAGCTGGGTGGTTCAACTTTGCGTGACTTTACCAACGCGGTCGGTGAAAACGGCTATTTTCAACAAACCTTATTGGCTTATGGTCGTGCTGGTGAAATGTGCGTAAACTGTGAAACACCGCTTGAAAATCTCAAACTTGGGCAACGTGCCAGTGTATTTTGCCCACAATGCCAACCGTTACAACGTGTTAAAGTTTAAAATTTGTTCTCAACAGGTTCGGGAGTTTTGTCCATGCAGACTGCAATTGTTCGGCATATTTTAGTGAAAGATAAAGATCTTGCTGAGCAACTTAAAAAGAAAATCTTATCAGGTGCTGATTTTTCCAAAATCGCCAAACAATATTCAACCTGTAATTCTGCCAAACGTGGTGGCGAACTGGGGGAGGTCAAAAAAGGTCAATTGGTTCCTGTCATTGATAAACTGGTGTTTAGCGCAGCAGAACGAATTTTACATGGTCCAATCAAAAGCCAATTCGGTTTTCATTTAATCGAAGTTAAATTTAGAACTGAATTTGTCTGATCATCTTTATTCAAAACGATAAGATTTAGGGCTCAAACATTAGATTTTTTATTTTTCTCTCATAGAGAGAAAATAAAAAGGGCTTATGAAAGAAATCTAATGAGTTTATTAAGTCTCATCCTTTTAAAATTCTTTGTTTTTTGCCGCTGGATTCATCTGGTATGTCCAGCTTTCAATCTTCTCACCTGTTTCCAATTCCACCATCACTTTCACGCGTTGATATTGAAAACCCTCAAATTCATCCAGCATTGACCAATGTTCTGCGAGCTTGTCGGTACTAAACACCAACCCTGCTACTTTTGGGGCATTTTCATCCAAAACCAGTGCCGGTAAACCCTGATCTGGTCCCCAGTCCAATATATGTACCACGCCATGAACAAAGCCTTTTTGCCACGTTCCACCAATATTTCCCAAAATATGCGCATTTTCACGACCAGGACAAAGTGTGCCATAAGCAAAAAGTCGATTCATTCCCCATTTTCCCCTCAACAAACTTTGAAATATTTTAAACGCTGAACTGAAAATCTCAAAAATATTAAAGTCGATTTTATGGTTTCATCATAAAAAAAACGGTAACTTAGTACCGTTTTTAGTTTCACTTTATTTTACTTAGGCTTGTGGACGCTGTTTAAGTTCATCACGAATTTCACGAAGCAATTGAATATCTTCTGGGGTTGCTGCTGGTGCTTCCTCTTCTTTACGACGCATACGGTTGATTAATTTCACCATCAAAAATACCACCCATGCCAAAATCAGGAAGTTAATTAAAATAGTGAGGAAGTTACCATAGGTCAGTACATTGACACCTGCTTTTTGCAAAGCATCCAGAGACTGTAAATTGTTAGGGTTGGCACCTAACACAATATATTTTTGGGTAAAATCAACACCACCGCCTGTAATCACGCTGATTAACGGCATAATGATGTCTTTGACTAATGAATCGACAATTTTACCAAATGCACCACCGATGATGACACCGACAGCCAGATCAATCATGTTGCCTTTGACAGCGAATTCTTTGAATTCTTGAATAATACTCATATCAATTTTCTCCAGTCGGGAACCGCTATTCCCTTGATTTTTGTTCTCATTACGGCGAATTAATGCTGTGAATGGATGCTGTACTAATGTCTGTTAATTTAATATTTTTTCATAAAAAAGAAAGCTATTTCACACTTTAACAACATTTTATATGAATAAAAATATGAACTTAAGCATAGACAATAAAGAATTTTATTGTAAATAAAAAACCGCTAAATGAATTTAGCGGTTTTTGCATTTTTCGGTGAAGAAAAATTATTTATCACGATTACGTTTACGTTCATTCTCAGTCAAATAACGCTTACGAATACGGATCGATTTTGGTGTTACTTCAACTAACTCATCATCTTCAATGAATTCAAGCGCTTGTTCAAGCGTATATTCAATTGCAGGAGTTAAAGTCAACGCATCATCTGTACCAGACGCACGAACGTTAGTCAGCTGTTTCGCTTTGGTTGGGTTCACGACCATATCGTCTGAACGCGAGTTAATCCCCACAATCATGCCTTCGTACACTTCAAGCTGTGGCTTAGCAAACAAACGACCACGGTCTTGTAAGCTGAACAATGCATAGCCCAAGCAAGTGCCTTGAACCATTGAGATCAATACACCATTTTGACGTTTCGCAACAGTCCCTTGTTTCACAGGACCATAATGCGAGAAACTTGAGGTCATGATGCCTGTACCAGAAGTCATGGTTAAGAATTCTGAACGGAAACCAATCAAACCACGTGAAGGAACAGTCGCTTCAATACGGATACGGCCTTTACCGTCCACTTCCATATTGGTCATTTCGCCTTTACGGTGACCCATTTGTTCCATCACCGCGCCTTGATGTTGTTCTTCAACATCAAAAGTCACGTTTTCGTAAGGCTCTTGTTTTTCACCATCGACTTCTTTGATGATCACTTGCGGACGTGAAACGCCCATCTCAAAACCTTCACGACGCATGTTTTCGATCAAAACAGAAAGGTGAAGTTCACCACGACCCGATACTTTAAAACGGTCTGGACTGTCTGTATCTTCGACACGAAGTGCCACGTTATGGATCAATTCACGATCAAGACGTTCACGAATATTACGTGAAGTCACGAACTTACCTTCTTTACCCGCAAACGGTGAGTTGTTCACTTGGAAAGTCATCGATACAGTTGGTTCATCGACAGACAATGGCGGTAATGCTTCTACATTTTTCGGATCACAAATCGTGTCAGAAATGTTCAGTGCATCGATACCTGTAATACATACGATGTCGCCCGCAGATGCTTCGTCAACATCAATACGCTCTAAACCGTGATAACCCATAATTTTTAAGATACGACCATTACGGGTCTTACCTTCTTTATCAATCACAGTCACAGGCGTATTGGTCTTCACTGAACCACGCTGGATACGGCCTACACCGATTACACCCACGAAGCTGTTATAGTCAAGCGAAGAAATTTGCATTTGGAATGGGCCATCTGCATCAACTGCTGGTGGCTCAACGATATCTACGATCGTTTCAAACAACGGTGTCATGTCTTCAGCTAATTCTTCTGGTGCTGGACCTGCAACACCACGTAAACCTGAAGCATACACAATTGGGAAGTCTAACTGTTCGTCAGTTGCACCCAAGTTATCAAACAAATCAAATACTTGATCAATTACCCAGTCTGGACGCGCACTTGGCTTGTCCACTTTGTTAATGATCACGATTGGCTTCAAACCACGCGCAAACGCTTTTTGCGTTACGAAGCGAGTTTGCGGCATTGGACCTTCTTGAGCATCGACCAGAAGTAATACGCAGTCAACCATAGACAATACACGTTCTACTTCACCACCGAAGTCGGCGTGTCCCGGGGTGTCTACGATGTTGATACGATACGTAATATCAGTACGTTTATCTAACCACGTGATCGAGGTATTCTTTGCAAGAATGGTAATACCACGTTCGCTTTCAAGCGCATTCGAGTCCATGACACGCTCAATCTCGCCTGCACGATCACCCAAAGCACCTGATTGTTGAAGAAGTTTATCGACAAGCGTGGTTTTACCATGGTCGACGTGTGCAATAATTGCAATATTGCGGAGATTTTTGATATCTGACATGAAAATTCGATAAGCCTAAAACTTGAGGGCAAATTATACAGAAAAATCCTACATAAAAGTAGTGACAGTTTATTGACACAGGAATTTTTTTAATCTTAAACCGATTACTTGTTAAAGATTTCGCTGTTTATTCTGGTTGCATGCTCATAAATGTTCGATAAATCTTAATGTATGCAAGAAACTTAAAACGAAAGACTTGAGAACAAATCTCTCGATGATTTACAAATGACCTATTTTAAAAACAACATTTAATGGTTTGTTTCAAACCATCTTATTTAGGAAAACTCTGATAATTTTCCATAAAATTCATCGACTTTAGACTGTGAATATTTCAGCATGTTTGCATTGCGAATCTGGCAATCTTGTAAACTTTCAGTTGCACCACTTTGACCGACAGACCGTGATACATCCTGAACAAATTTGCACATCGCATACCTCTTTTCAGAAAACTCCTGCAATTTTTGTTCAAGTTGTGTATCTGCATCAGGATTATTTTCAAAATGTTGCAACATTTCTGATAATTCAACAGCATCTTGTACCGCCATTGTTCCGCCTTGTCCCATAAAAGGGGTGGATGCATGCGCAGCATCACCAATGATAATGGTTCGGCCTTTATTCCATGGTGGAGGCATGTGAATTTCCTCAACAGCCGTATATAAAATATCTGTTGCTGGATTTAGTTCCTCAAGCAATCGTGCGACTTCACCGCCAGTAAAATCAGAAAATTCATGACGCATGTATTGATGCCATTGTTCTTTAGGCTTCCAGACTTTATCGGTATCGACCACCGTGCCAAACATATACATTTTGTCATGACTAATCGGCAGGATTCCAACACGCTTTCCGACTCCCATTTGCATAATCTTTTTGGTTACATGTTTGGGACGTTGATGCACACTGCGCCATACACAAAAACCTGTATACGTCGGTTCTATTTCTGGATTTATAAAATTACGAATGTGTGATCGGACACCATCTGCTCCAACAATCAAATCAAAAGTTGCAGTTTTTCCATTGGAATATTCTACTTGTATCGGTTGGATCGAATCTATTTCATGAAGCGTTTCAAGCGTCGTTCCCATTTCAAATTCGATACCAAGCTCCTGCATTCGCTCCACCAATACCCGATGCAATTCAGCACGTTTAATACCTAAAATGCCCGGAATATCCGGTTGCATACGAGGATAATGCGTATTAACAATGGTCTCTCCGGTATGCGTGAAATATTGATTTTCATCCTGCTCAATTTCAAAACCATTTGCAATTAGAGCAGACAATACCCCTAACTTTTTAAAATGTGCCAATCCATTGGAATAAATAAAAATCCCAGAGCTGTTAAATTGAATCTCTTTAGCTTTTTCTAAAATTGTGACTTTTTTACCCATCTGACTAAAAGCAATCGCAGCACTACAACCTGCAATACCCGCACCTACCACCAAAATACGGTCAACCTGATGTGTCATTTTACTGACCTCCCATTCATTTCGTTCACTTAGAGCACACATTTACAAATTTTTATGATTATTTGCTGCTTTAAATTTGATTCGCAAAAAAAAGTGTTTAACCTAAAGTTAAATGTAAAAAGAGGTCGACATTTGAAAGATTTGGAGCAAATTACTGCTCGTCAATTAGAAGTGTTTAGTGTGTTGATGACCAGTAAAGGCTTAAAGGAATCGGCATTAAGACTGAATTGTTCGATGGCCGCGATTAGTAAAACCATCAAGAGCTTGGAACAAATCACGCAAGTAGAACTGTTTACACAAATTGGTAATCGGTTACAGCCAACACAGGCCGCCAAACAATTGTTACCCATGATTCAGCATAGCTTGCGTCAGTTTGATTTAGCACGTCATGCTTTTTTAACTTTAGGCAAACAACAGCAAAATTATCTTCGGATTGGTGTGGGTGGTGGAGCATTACCAGCTCTAGTGCCACAAGCGATTAAACATTTTAAACAATCTTATCCAGAGATTCGTTTTGAGATCATTTCAGAACCCACGCAAAAATTGTTAAACCTGATTTCAAATCATCAACTTGATCTTGCGATTGCGACACCCGCTCCTCAAGATACTGCGCCCGAAATACTGGCACTGTGCCATATTCATGAATTGACTGAAACTGCGCTGGTTGCAGCCGTTCATCATCACCATCCCTTGGCGAGTAAAAATTTGATTACGCCCCATGATCTTGCTGATCAAAAGCTCATTACCATCTATTCAAGCTCTCCAACGACTCTCATGCTCCATGCTGCATTTCGGGAACATCAGATTGAACCTCATTTAGACATCACCGTCAGCAACAGTACGAGTGCCTGCTATTTAATTCAGGCTCAACTTGGCATTGGTCTCATCCATCCTGAAGCTCTTGCAACAGATGCATTTCCTACCATTCAACGCATCGCTTTTGCGCCGCGTATTTCAATGCGAACTTATGCTTATGTGCCTCAACATAAATCAGATTTGTCCATAGTGGAATTATTTCTAAAAAGCATTAAAACAATTTTAAATCTGGAAACTCATGCCCCCTAATCAGAATACTTTTCAATGAATTTCAACGCCTAACATATTGATTCAATATGTAATTATTTATTTCATTTTGTAAAAATGTCTAGCTCGATTAGAATAGCCCCAATTTGAAGTTTTAGATTTATCCTCCCATGTCTGATTTACAAGACTCTGCACCAAAATCAGGTGAAAAACTGGATCTGATTTATGGTCTGAATGATCGTCCTGCACCTTTTGTTGCCTTTCTTGCCGCATTACAACATCTTTTGGCGATTATTGTTCCGATTGTGACACCCGGACTGCTTATTTGTCTGGCACTGGGCGTTTCTCGTGAAGAAACCAACATGATTTTATCCATGTCATTGGTCATTTCAGGCATCGCGACTTTTTTGCAATGTAAAAAAGTCGGACCTTTGGGCGCAGGTTTATTGATTGTTCAAGGTACCAGTTTTAATTTTATCGGCCCGATTATCGGGATTGGTAGTGCAATGGTGGCAGCAGGTACACCTGTCAATCAGGTGATGGCAGCCATTTTTGGCGTGGTGATTGTAGGATCATTCATTGAAATGGGCGTGTCGCGTATTTTACCATGGGTCAAAAAGCTGATTACGCCTTTGGTGACAGGCATTGTGGTGCTGATGATTGGTTTAACCTTGATTAAAGAAGGTTTAATCAGTATGGGTGGTGGTTATCAGGCGATGCAGAATCAGACGTTTGCCAGTACAGATAATCTCATCATGTCCTGCACTGTACTTGCGATTATTATCCTGCTCAATCGTATTCAAGTGGTTTGGATTAAAAGCTCTGCGATTTTGATTGCGCTGATTGCAGGCTACGCTTTAGCCGGGATTATGGGGCATCTGGATTTTTCAGCGCTACACGATACACCTTGGGTACAGATTCCAACACCGATGCATTTTGGTTTAAGCTTTTCATGGAGCTTATTTATCCCAATGGCATTTATTTATCTGGTAACGTCATTAGAGGCAATTGGTGATATTACTGCCACCAGTAAACTTTCTAACCAACCCGTCAATGGTCCAACATGGATGGAACGCATTAAAGGTGGTGTACTGGTCAATGGTGCTAATTCATTACTTGCTGGTTTATTTAATACCTTTCCAAGTTCGGTGTTTGCACAAAATAATGGTGTCATTCAATTAACAGGTGTTGCCAGTCGTTATGTCGGGATCTGGATTGCGATTTTACTGATTATACTGGGTTTGTTCCCCATGGTTTCGGGTGTAATTCAAGCCGTACCGCAAGCGGTCTTAGGCGGTGCAGTCATGGTGATGTTTGGCGCGGTGGCTGCCTCTGGTATTAATATTTTATCCAGTATTCATCTGGATCGTCGTGCGCTGTTAATTATTGCGATTTCACTGGCTTTGGGCTTAGGCGTTGCACAAGTGCCACAAATCCTTGAGCATTTACCAGAACTGTTTAAAAATATCTTTAGCTCAGGTGTAGCAACAGGTGGTATTGCTGCTTTAATCTTAAATATTGTATTACCTGAACATCAAGATCCTGAAAATCAAGCTTAATTCAGGCAATTAAAATGAATTTGCCCAGTTTGACTGGGCTTTCTTATTGATGAGAGAGAAACATGGATCCACGTAGTGAAGTGGTGCTGCGCCAACAACAATTTTTATCAGGCAAAGTTTTACTGATTAATGCGCCTGCTGACGATTTGGCTCAGGCATTACCCCCAAATGTCTCTGTCTCTATCTGGACATGGAACTTTGCTGATCATCA
Organism: Acinetobacter ihumii; assembly: GCF_900625095.1. Classification (GTDB taxonomy): domain Bacteria; phylum Pseudomonadota; class Gammaproteobacteria; order Pseudomonadales; family Moraxellaceae; genus Acinetobacter; species Acinetobacter ihumii. The sequence goes on from NZ_LR130760.1 coordinate 519,784, forward strand.
ATATTTCGAGCAGCAGCGGTTTGATACCCATTTTTCAGTGGAATTTCCGAAGGCTGAGTTTGATCAGGTCATTATTTTTGTTCCTAAATCTAAAGAATTACTCAGCTACATTTTGCATGTTGTGACCAGCCATCTCCCACAAGGTCAATCTATTTTCTTGGTCGGCGAGAAAAAAGGCGGGGTGGAACGCGCCGCTAAACAATTACAAGTCTTAGGTAAAACTTTAAAATTGGATAGCGCACGGCACTGTCAACTTTGGCAATGTGTTTTGGCAAAAACCGAAAGCCTAAAACCACTACGACACTGGATAAAAAGCTATAAGGTACAAGTCAATCAGATCGAACTTGAAATTTGTGCATTGCCCGGCGTATTTAGTCAAAATCATCTGGATGTGGGCACTGCCATTCTTTTACCTTATCTAAATAATATAAAATCAGGTAAACTTGCCGACTTTGGTTGCGGTGCTGGGGTGATTAGTGCCTATCTGGCAAAATTAAATCAGAAAAATGAGATTTATGCGCTAGATGTCGATGCCTTTGCCCTACGCTCTACTGAACTGACATTTCACCACAATGGACTTGATTTAGACCAGCTTCGTATTCAAGCCGTCACGGGGATTCATGACGCGCCACCACAACTGGATGCGATTGTCAGCAATCCGCCTTTTCATCAAGGCATTCATACTGACTATGCTGCCAGTGAAGGTTTATGTCAACAAGCCAAACGACATTTAAGCGTTCATGGTGAATTGTGGATGGTGGCAAACCGTTTCTTAAATTATCCATTTTTGATTGAGCAACAATTTGGTCATTGCAATACCCTTGCTGACCAACAAGGATTCAAAGTGCTCTATGCCCATGCGTCCCAATGACTAAGGAATTTTCATGAGTGAAACCATTCAACCTGAAAAGCTTCAGCGTAAGCTCGGTGCTCGTCATTTAAATATGATCGCCATTGGCGGTTCAATCGGTACAGGTTTATTTCTGGCTTCAGGTTCAACCATTGCCAATGCAGGACCAGGCGGCGCATTGCTTGCCTATGCCTTGATTGGCATCATGATTTACTTCCTGATGACCAGTTTAGGCGAATTGGCGACCCACAACCCCACTTCAGGCGCATTTTTTACTTATGGTAGCCGTTATGTCGAAGACGGTTTTGGTTTTGCGCTGGGTTGGAACTATTGGTACAACTGGGCAATTACTGTAGCGTTTGAATTGGTCGCTGTTCAGTTGATTATGAAGTTCTGGTTTCCAGACTTACCCGGATTTTACTGGAGTGCCATTTTTCTGGTGGTGATCTTTGCCATTAATGCCATGACAGTCAAAGGCTTTGGCGAAAGTGAATTCTGGTTTTCCATGGTGAAAGTGGTCGCGATTATTGCCTTTATCATCATTGGTTTTTCCATGATCATCAAAATTATGATGACACCGGGAATGGCGACATTTGGTAACTGGACTTATAAAGATGCCCCATTTGTCGGTGGATTACAGGCCATGATTGGTGTGGCCATGATTGCCGGGTTCTCTTTTCAGGGTACTGAAATGGTGGGCGTGGCAGCAGGCGAATCTAAAGATCCCAAGAAAACCATTCCGCTCGCGATTAAACAGATTTTCTGGCGGATTTTGCTGTTTTATATCGTGTGTATTTTCATTATTGGCACTTTAATTTCCTATGATGACCCACGTCTTTTACAAGCTGCATCGAGTGGTGACATTGCTTTATCGCCTTTCACCTTACTTTATGAAAAAGTCGGTTTCGCCTTTGCTGCAAGCTTGATGAATGCTGTAATTTTAACTGCGATTTTATCGGCTGGGAATTCAGGTATGTATTCCTCCACTCGTATGTTGTTTGACATGGCACGTGAAGGGCGTGCGCCTAAGTGGTTTTCCAAACTGGATACCCGTGGTGTACCCATGAATGCCTTATATGCCACCACAGCCGTTGCTGCACTGTGCTTTCTGACCACCTTTATTGGCGAACAAGCTGTGTTTAACTGGCTGTTAAACATGTCAGGCATGTGTGGTTTTATTGTGTGGTTGGGTATTGCCATTTCACACTATCGTTTCCGCAAAGGTTATATAGCACAAGGTCATCAACTCGAAGATCTGGCTTATCGAGCCAAATTTTTTCCATTTGCACCCTGGTTTGCCTTTATTTTGTGTTCGATCATTATTTTGGGACAAAACTATCAAGCGGTTTTAGGCGGAAAAGTCGACTGGTTGGGCTTACTCTCGACCTATATCAGTATTCCACTATTCTTGGTGATCTGGCTCGGCTATAAATGGAAACACAAGACCAAACTGGTCTCGTATCAAGAGATGAATATCAAACCCGATCAGGATGTGTGATTTTTTTCGTCTGGATACACCATAATTCTCTCTGTTGACTTTTAAAAAGAAAGGATTAAGATGACGAACAAGATTCAAGCATTGGCGCAGTGTACATTTTAAACTGCCATTTTATATAGGATGATAGAGGAGCCACAATATGCCAGCTTTACAGGATAAACATTACTAATCATTGGCACGTTGTCAGCTCACGGACAAGTGTCAAAGATCACTTGTCCGAATGCATTCAGACCTAGCATTCGCTAGGTCTTTTTCTTTCTGTTCAGACAAATTTAATTCATAAAACGGACAGCTTAAATGGGCTTACAAAAAATTTAAAATGCAGATGTAGCCTATAGAGTGCCTGTAAAGATCTTTATTACAGAGATTGATCAAGATCGTATTTAACAACTCAGCAAAAAGACATTGACCAAGTCGTAACTCATTAGACTGATCTGGTTGATGTTATTTATATGCTTTAACAAGTCCTTTGCTTTAAGGGACAATTTAACTCCGAGGTAAACATGAAACTTGCCAAGTTATCGAAAGTCAAAGTCCGAAATCAGGTGGCTTTATCACCGTTGCTACATAAAGGAGGACTACATGAAACTGAGAAGCCCAAGGCACAGCATCGACGTGAACGCAAGCAAACCCGACACTGGCTAAAATCTACAGCTTGGGACTAACCATTGAATCTTCAACACTGATAAGGAATACAACATGAAAAACTTTATAGATTTCCATCCACCTTTCGATTTAAGCCATCGAGATAAAACAAACCCCAGTTATAGCAACTGGGGTTTGTCATTTAGGGCAGATCAAATTATAAAATGCCCAGACTTTTTTGAATATTTTCCAGATGCGGTACATAAAAAGATTGCTCTGCAATTTTTACCCGCTTAAATACCATTGGATCAGACTCAACACCTTCTTCATCCACCACTTCAGAAATACGCAAGCGAATGGACTGTGGCATGCTGTTACACATTAAAGCAAATCGCTGCGCGACATCATCGCCCTCAATCACCAGCGCGACTCCGTCCTTGACGACAGGATGATTGACTGCATAAACTGGAAGCTTAAGATCGTGCCATTCAATAGAACGAACATCCGTTGGCGTATCCAAAGCAGATAAGACAATGTTTTGCGGTAACAACATTGGAACCTGATCATGACACTCAATCATATAAGCATCGATAAACCCCGTTGAAACGGTAATTAAATGCTGAAGTTCCTGCTGGTCAATTTGAGCAGCTACAGCTTGATGATGACTCATCTCTCCCTCCTCGCTTAATTTGTTTCAAGCAATGCTTCGATATTGGCTAACAATTCAGCTTCCTGAAATGGTTTACCCATGTAATGACTGACACCCAGAGATAAAGCGCGTTCACGATGCTTTTCACCTGTACGCGAGGTAATCATGATAATTGGCATATCCTGATGCAATTCATGATGTCGTACCAAGTTGGTGACTTCAAAACCATCCATACGCGGCATTTCAATATCCAGCAACATCAAGTCTGGTTTGACATTTTCAAGCTGCTCGATAGCATCTACCCCATCTTTGGCCGTGACCACATCAAAGCCCTGACGCTCCAGCAAACGAGACGTAACTTTACGGACCGTGACTGAGTCATCCACAATCATCACCAAACGGCGTTCATCCGTTTGACGAGTTTTGTCTTTCGCATCCTGCATGTGTTTATTACGCTGGGTGGCCTGACTCTGACGGGCAATATTTTGTCCATCCAAAATCAGGCAGACATGACCATCACCTAAAATGGTTGCACCTGCAACAGCACCAATACTTGCAAACTGCTGCCCGATTGGTTTCACCACAATTTGTGCACGTGAACCCACCAGTTGGTCGACCAATAAGGCAACAGTTTGACCATGTGCCCCTTTAATTAAAAGCACGGGTAAAGAATGTGCCACGCCTGATAATTTTGGAACAGGTTGATTGTTCACAAATTCGGCCAGATAGCGTAAACGATATGCCGTATTGTCGATTTTAAAATAGTCATCCTGACTGTTAAAGTATTGCTCTAACATGCTTGGTGCAATGCGAACAATCCGGTCAATTTGTGCCAGTGGTAAAGCAAATTGCTGATCGCCAACTTTGACCATTAACGCATCGCTCACCGCGACCGTAGTCGGAACACGAATGGTAAACGTGGTGCCTGAACCAAATTTTGAATCCACACTGACATGACCACCAAGTGCTTTAATGCTACTTTGCACCACATCCAATCCAACACCACGTCCTGAAATTTGAGTCACAGTTGTTGCTGTACTGAATCCCGGATGGAAAATGTATTGCAATATTTCTTGTGCTTCCAGTTTTTGGTCAGCCGTCATCAACCCACTTTGTAAGGCTTTGGTCTTAATTTTTTCGACATCAATTCCTTTACCATCATCACTAAAACTGACCAGAACATCGGTACCTTGACGACTAATGTTAAGTTCGATTTTACCCGTTTCAGATTTACCCAGTTTCAGACGTTCTTCACGTTCTTCCAAACCATGATCGACTGCGTTTCGAAGCATATGTTCAAGCGGTGTGACCAAACGCTCCAGAATGGTTCGATCCAGTTCACCTTCCGTGTTATGTACCACCAATTCAGCTGGGCGGTTCAAACTACTCGCAGTCTGACGGACGATACGCTGTAAACGAGGTAATAGTCTTGAAAAAGGAACCAGTCGGGTACGCATCAGACTTTCCTGAATTTCAGCCTGAATGCGTGATTGTTGTAATAACAAGCCTTCTGTATCGCGAATTTTATCGGACAGTGTGGTTTTAAAATCGACCAAATCTGAGGCAGACTCTGCCAGTGATTTGGACAACTGGTTTAAAGATGAATACTGATCCATCTCTAGAGGGTCAAAATCACTATAACGCAGATTTTCGGTGCCATGTTTGGCAATAATTTGGCTCTCTAGTTCGCCTTCCATTCGACGCAACTGATCAGCCAAACGCTTAATCGCCAATTCCATTTCACTAAGCGTATTGCCTAACTGTCCTAAATCCATTTCAATTCGTGAACGGTTAATCGCGTTTTCACCAGACAGGTTGATCATTTTTTCAATCAGATCTGCTGACACACGAATCATTTCATTCGTATCATCAACCTGAACCGTATTGTCCCACTCGCCCAACATGGATGGTGGTTCAGTGCCATCGCCCTGTACAAATTCCATGACCTGCTCTTGTGAGAACAGATCTGTACGGGTAAGTTTAGCCGGAATTTGCGCACTGGTATCAATGAATTCAATATGTTCAAGACTGTGCTTTAAACCATCGTAATTATTATAAGAACGCTCAAAAATCGCATCTTTTAGCCATGCAAAAGCAGTGAATAATAAATGGTCGTAAACATTGGAGTTGAAATTTTTGACCGCAAATTGCTCAAAGGCATTTTCAAGATGCATGGCAATAATTGCGACTGGCTCTAAATCAGCCATTCGTGCACCGCCTTTCAAGCTATGCACACTCCGTTGTAACTGCAAAAGTAAACTACGGCTAGTACGATCATCAAACCAGCGTTTTAATAAAGCATCGGCATTTTCAAGAAGCTCCTCAGCTTCCTCACGGAATGTGCTTTCCACCAATGACTGAACATCATCCATTGCATGATCAGTATTTTGTTCAGTGTGCGCTGACTGGACTTGCTCAATCGGCAAATCATGCCCCTGACTTACACTGCTGAATTGAACATGATCCTTTACCATGATCTCTTCAGGACTTGATTTACTCTCTTGTTGTGTATCGAGAGCATCAAGAGAATGGTTTTCAACCGTATGTTCACTTAACTCAGTATGACCAAACTCAAGCTCATCTGCATTTATATCATCCAGTTCAAGTTCAACAGGGTGTTGAGGTTCTGATGGAGCGATATCAGACTGCGTCATTTCCGAAACTTGTGCTACAGCATCGCGTCCTTCAAGCACAGTTTCAATATTTTGTAGGAGCTGTAAGACCTGATTCGCAGGATAATCCAGCATACGATCCCGTAAGGTCTGAATACGATCGGCGATATCATCCTGAACCAAACGAATGCTTTGAATCAAATGCACCGATGGTTGCATCTGTTGATTAATCAGACGCTGATAAATTGTTTCTAACTCATGTGCAATCAGCCCCACATGGGTAGCCTGCACCATATTTGCACCGCCTTTTAAGGTATGCAAATAACGCATGAGGTTATTTAATGCGGTGGTATCAGTTTGTTGCTGTGACCAAGTATTCAGATCAGCATCCATACCTGCCAACAGTTCATCGGCTTCTTCCAGAAAAATATCCAGAAGGTCTGCATCAAAATGGCGATTGCTTTGTTCCGAATCGACTTGCTGATGATCCAACTGGATAAGTGCCGAGATTTGTGACAGATCAAACCTTGCCAAATCAGGCTCAGTCGTCGTGGATGCATCTGCCATATTTTGTGTTGATGCTAATGAATGCTCATCTAACAGCGTCGCGCTGCTTTGCTGTTCAAGTTCTGGAGTCTCCAAATCTTGCTCAACAAAGTCATGTAATTCATCAATAATACCCAGTTGATCCTGACCCAGACTCACACGTTGTCCTGCTGCCAAAAGATCAAAAAAATGAATGAGCTGTTGATGTGCCTTCGCAAAAACATCAAAAGCAAAATCAATATGAAGTAATGCAGGTTTATCTAACAAAGCGTTATAAGCTTGTTTAAGGTGTAACAGATAATCATGCAGCCCTTGTGCTGCACGGTTATTGCTATGTTCAATCAGGGACTGGCTTTCAGCAGTTAAAATGTGCAGATATTCAGGGAACTGTTGTTTCACCCGTTTTTCAAATTCTTCATCCGCATTGAGCAAATGGTCAATATTGAGCTGTAATAAGGCCGTTACGATGCTTTGCGGCTGCTCGGCGTCATGTGAAATTTCTTCAATATTAAAGCCATAATTATCCCACGCCTGATTGAACTTTTGATCAATCAGATCAAGCTGTTGTACAGAACCATGCTGTTGCAAAATATGCAAATAATCACGAACAAACTCGACATAATAGGTCAACAACCCCATCTCGTTCGAGGTGGAATGTAAATCATCTTGCATCAATGCTTTAAATAAGCTTTCTACTTTACTGCTGGCATCAAAAATTTGTTGAATATGTGCCATGGATGAGCTGCCGCGCAAAGTATGCAATGCACGAACAAGTTGATTGTAATCCTGATCGCTGGTCTCATCCTGTTGTAAAAATCGGTCAACGGTTTGTAAATGCTCTTCTGCTTCTTCAAAGAAAATAGCCAAAGTTTCTTCAATTAAACTTTCATCTTCTTTCGAATCAATTTCGACAGATGCTGCCTGAGTTGTTGGTTCTGTTAAAGCGGTGTGTGAAGAGTCGGTAAATTCAAGGGTTTCAGAAATCGGTGCTGCGCTTTCATCATCTTCTAAAATAGTCACCACTGTTGCAGTATTCAGATCTTCTGCCAATGAAAGCAATCCTTCCAAAGCTGGTTCGACACTGCTTTGCTGTTGCAGTTGTTGACCCAACATGATGAGAGGGCGAATATCAAGATGATGCGACTGAACCTGTTTAAAATCATCGTAAAATTTATAACGATATACATTAAAAGCCGCTTGCACATAACGCTGTAAGTCTGCGCTTAGTGGCAAAGTCGCGGCAATCACGCGGTTTAAGGTTTCTTCAACCGTCCATGCGAGCTCACTGGACGATTTTGCTCCCACCATTCGCCCAGACCCTTTAAGCGTATGGAAATGACGGCGAATATTGGCCAATAAACCAGACTCATCTGGTTGGAGTCGCCACTGAGGAATAAGCTGATCTAATTCCTGAAAAATTTCTTCTAGTTCTTCTATAAAAATTTCAAGAATTTCCGAATCCTGATCGCGATAACTGTCTTCAGGTAAACTTATGTTTTCAACAAGATGTTTTAATATTTCTTTCATAACGAAGGCTTCTTTCGTTGATCTACCCTGATGGTAAAACTTGACCTAGACCACCCTACAAATCATTGCTCTGGTCAGGTGTCATCTTGACGATGCTGTAACGGTAAGACAAACATACATGTGTCTTACCGTGGAATGAATGCTTACTCAGGGAGTTTAAAGTCAGATACAGACTCACGTAACGACTCTGCCATATTTGCAAGTTCAGAAACTGAGCGTGCCGTATCAAAAGTAGCAGTGGTCGTTTGTGACGTAATTTCCTGTACGACTGTCATGGTATTGGCAATATGGCTGGCAGATGCCGACTGAAGTTTTGCCGCATTGGAAATGTTGGCAATCAGTTTTGCAAGATTGCTGGATACATTTTGAATCTCATCCAGTGCAACCCCCGCATCTTTTGCCAAATTCGCACCACGCACGACCTCAGAGGTGGTTTGCTCCATAGAGATCACCGCCTCGTTGGTATCGGTTTGAATGGTTTTTACCAGACTCTCAATCTGTTTGGTTGCAGAAGCTGAACGTTCTGCAAGACGCTGGACTTCATCGGCAACCACCGCAAAACCACGACCGGCTTCGCCCGCCATAGAGGCCTGAATTGCAGCATTCAATGCCAGAATGTTAGTTTGGTCAGCAATATCGTTAATCAGTGAGACGATGTTTCCAATTTCCTGAGAAGATTCACCCAAACGCTTAATACGCTTCGAGGTTTCCTGAATCTGTTCACGAATAGTATCCATCCCTTCAATTGATCGGTTTACAACATCAGCACCATTCGATGCAATTTGTACAGAACGCTCCGCAACCTCAGCAGATTCGGCGGCATTGGCCGATACCTGATCAATCGACACCGCCATTTCATTAATCGCGGCTGATGCGCCTGCAATTTCCTGAGCCTGATGCTCAGAGGCTTCAGCTAACTGGTTGGTAATGGTTCGCGTATCTTGGGTATAGCGTGCAACTTCCTGTGAAGTATCGGTAATTCGTGAGACCAGATCACGTAATTGGTCAATCGCGAAGTTAATCGAGTCGGCAATTGCCCCTGTAAAATCTTCTGATACTGTCGCATAAGAACGTAAATCACCATCTGCCAAGTCTGCAATTTCATCCAGTAATCGTAAAATCGCATTCTGGTTACGGTCATATTCATCCTGCAAACGATTCACGCGCGATTTATCCATCACACGACGTAAAGACAGGAGTTTAAAGATCGTGAGCGCAAAACCAATGAGAAAGAGCAATAACAGAACCGCAGGAATGACATTTGACCAGTTTGAATCGGCTTTATCTGAAAGGTTGTTTAAAGCGGTTAACATTTCATCAGATTGAGAGAAAATCTGCGACGATGCCTGACGAACTTTTACAATCTGGTTGGCATTTTGGAACACGGTCGAGGATGCTGTTTTTAGTACTTCATCGTATTCAGTTTTAATACTTTCAACTGACTCACGTAATGAAGCATCACTCACGCGGTCTACACCCAAATCAGCACTACCATTAAGTTGCGCATTCAGATAAGCACCAAAGGTTTCAATGTCAGCACTAAAGTCATCAGCAGACGCACGTGCATTTTCTGTACCAATCAATACCGAACTAATCGAACGTAAAATACGTTCCGCAATAAACACTTGGTTTTTCGCAATGACCACCTGACTACTTGGCATATTCAGACGCGCCATTTGGTCAACCATCAGGTTATATTCAGCCTGAATTCCCGGAATCGATTCACCAATTGCAATATTGGTATCGTAGAGTTGATTAATCAATTTTTGTTGTGAGGTGATCATATCGACATTGGCCGATACATTTTTCCAAAGTTGATTCACTTTTTGATATTCTTCGGAAGATCCGCCATGCCCCTCTACAATGTCCAGATTCTCTGCAAATTGTTGTTTTGATTTTTTCAAATGTTCAATTGCGTCAGGAGAACCTGATGCAGTTGCATCCGTCGCCTGACGTGGAATGGTTTGCGATAATAGACGCAACTGTCCCAGACTACGCGTTAACTCATTATTTCTTGGGACGCTATAAAACAAATAAATTAACGTTACAACCGACAGAAATAAAAAGATGATCGCTGCATAAATAATCGGCTTGGTTTTTTCAGTTTCACCAAAGAGTCGCGCGAATTGATCAAGCTGAACCTGAATTTTGCTAAAAAAAGCAGAACCGTTTTTATGACTTACATTTTCAGTTGTGTTTTTCTTTTTGAGTTTAAAGCCCATGCAGCTTCTCCCTTTCCCCTGTATACACCCAATAAAATTAAAAGCGTACGGAAGTTAATTTATAAATCTGACTGAAGCATTCATATAGTGTGGATTTTTCAACAGCTGGCTAAATAAAAACACATGCCAATGCTGGTTATGTTGATAAAAATAACCTTGGCAATATGCTTTTAATTTTTGATCCAGCTCTTCACTTTTTGAAAAAAAACTTCGTTTATTAAAGTGCTGAATTCCCAGAACCTGATCCACAACCAAACCGACATAATGGTCATTGTGACTGATACATAACACTTTTTGACTGGGCGAAAACTGAGAACGTTGACCAGAGACAAAATGTGTTAAATCAGACACTGAAAGTAATCGTCCACGAATATTTGCCAATCCCTTTACCCACGGCTGAGCATTTGGAACAGGCGTATATTTTGGCGGATAAATCACCTCAGTGACTTCGCCAAGCGGCGCAACAAAATATTGCCCCATCATTTCAAAGGCAATACCTGACCATCGGCTTACTTCATTTTGGTTAGAGGCATAACTACGATTGCCTCGTTTTGCAAGTCGAAGTAACTCGATAAATCCATTTGCTGCCATGCCTGCTATCCTAGATTGAGATTCTGTTGAATCACTTCGATAAGCTTGCTTTCTTCAATCGGTTTGGTCAAATAATCGCGTGCTCCCTGACGTTTTCCCCAAACCCGGTCTGTTGCCTGATCTTTGGTACTCACAATGACCACAGGAATGTGCTTGGTATGTTCTCCACGACTGATTTCGCGTGTTGCCTGAAAACCATTCACGCCTGGCATGACCACATCCATGAGTACCAGATCAGGCTGCTCGGCTTGCGCCATTGTGACCCCGTCTGCCCCATTGGAAGCTTCTATCACCTCAAAACCGTGTTTTGTTAATATTTCTCTAAAGCGAAATGTTTCTGTAGGTGAATCATCTACAATTAAAATACGTGCCATTTTCTTCCCCAACGTTTTTCTTTAATTCATTTATGTATTTATATGATTTTTGATCGCATTTAATAATTCATCTTTACTAAATGGTTTAGTCAAATATTCATCCGACCCAACAATTCGGCCTTTGGCCTGATCAAATAAACCGTCTTTACTCGACAGCATAATGACTGGAATATTCTGATAATTTTGTGAATTTTTAATCAATGCACAGGTTTGATAACCATCCAGACGTGGCATCATAATATCAACAAATACGATATCTGGATTTGCTTCAGCAATTTTGGATAATGCTTCAAAGCCATCAACAGCGGTGATGACCTCAAATCCTTCACGTTGTAGCAGTGTTTCAGCAGTACGGCGAATGGTTTTTGAATCATCAATGACCATGACTTTGAGATTTTGAAATTTATCTTCCATTTAATGATCCTTTCCCCATTTTGAATATGGACGATAACAGAATATAGCCCATAACAGAGGCTTTCATTGTTTTTACAGATTATGACCTTTTTTAACATATTACTACTTGTGTGATCAATGAAGGTTTTTTGACGCTTAAACACACTTTTATTTAAAATCACCAAACCAATCACAATTTATGCCTTGTTATGATTTTTTTTTGAGTTTTTCCTATTTTTAATTGGATGATTTACAACTAATATAGGTCTGTGAAAATTTAAAAAATATAAGTAATTGAGTTGGCTTTTAATTTTTGGGGAAAAGCATGAACAATCGAGTGAATTGCCAAACGCTCGTCAAGCGATACAAGCACTTTAGCCATTTTAGCATGATCATACTCAGCTTTTTCTTTGGCTTCACTGCTACCCATGCGGCGACTGAACAACCGCGAGCTGTTTGGTATCGTTACTATGATCAAAAAGGGATCGCCAATATTAGTAGCTCGGTAACACCTGCCCATATTCGCTATGGTTATGAAGCACTTGATCGGAATATGCAAGTCATTAAACGTAGCAAACCCTACAATGTCGAAGCAGATTTACGCCAGTCAAGTCAGCGACAAGCAGCGGCACGCCAGCGTGAGCAAGATTTAAAACTCAAACGTGCCTATGGCAATACCGCCATTGCAACTGAAAAGCAGAATCAGGCCTTGCTTGGGATAAAAAAACAAATCATGGTGCAGCAAGATCAACTCAAACAATTGCAAAGCGATCGCATTCTGTTTAAACGTCAGGAAATGGAATATCTGCGTAAAGGCGAAACGACCATTCCGCAGCGTTTAAAAGATCAACTCAAACAGAATGAACAAAATATTGATGACATGAAACAAAATCTGACGGCCTTACAAAATAATTATCGTAGCACGCAAGAACATTATTCCAACATTATAAGCCGCTTAAAAGCACTGGAATAATCGCTATAATCCTGACACCAAATAAAACAATGAATGTCATTAGTTAATTTAAGGATGGGTCGGCATGCGTAGAGTGTCACGCACTACATTTTATTTTCCTGTACTGTGTTTGATCAGCTTCAGCTTTGTCTTGGCGGCATGCCACCGCTCTACACCGACAGAAAGCTCAAAAGCGGATACGACTGAGCACATTGACATGATCCAGCAGGATCTGGTTCACGTTTCAACAGGCGTTCTGGAACGTAAAACTGCCTTTACAGGTAGCATTCGAGCCACTCAACACAGTTCGATACAAGCTCAAGTTTCAGCCACAGCAACCCAAGTCAATGCCGAGGTCGGACAACAGATCAAAAAAGATCAGATTCTTGTGCGACTAAACAATCAGGATAACGCAGCCCGTTTAGCACAGGCGCAAGCCAATCTTGCCTCCGCACAAGCACAGGCCGATTTATCTCGCAATTTAATGCAACGTAAAAAAAGACTGTTGGATCAGGGTTTTATTTCACGTGTGGAATATGAACAAAGTCAGGTTGACTACAAAGCTCAACTGGAAACGGTCAATGCACAAAAAGCCAATTTAGATATTGCACGTAAGGCTGATCAGGATGGCATTATTCGCAGCCCACTGAATGGCGTGATCATCAAACGTGATGTTGAACCCGGTCAAACGGTTTCAGCAGGTCAAACCTTATTTGAAATTGTCAATCCTGAACGACTGGAAATTCAAGCCAAGCTTCCGATTGAACAACAATCTGCACTTGCGATTGGTCAAAAAATTCAATACACCATTCAAGGTCATTCAAGCCCCTTGTATGCTGTGTTAACCCGAATCTCCCCCGTTGCAGATCAAGTTAGTCGACAAATTGAGTTCTTCGCTCAACCGACCGAAAAAATTAATTCATTGAGTATTGGTGCATTTGTAGAAGGTTTTATCATCAATCAGAATCAAGTTCAGGGACAAATCATTCCTTTGGACAGCATTCAAAATATTGATCAATCCCCTTATGTGTGGGTGATTCGCCAGCAAAAACTACGTAAAATCAATATTCAGGTTTTAGAAAAACGTGTTGAAGACAACACCGCTGTCGTTTCAGGATTACAAGCCCAAGATACGATTAGTCGGGTTAAATTTGACAATGCTGATGAAAATAAGCGTGTCATCTTTTCAGATCAAACCGCTTCAAAACCAAATCCATAAGAAAGTGATTTCAGGACGCAATAACCATGTGGTTTACCCGAATTAGTGTCAAATACCCAGTCTTTACGATCATGATGATGTTTTGTCTCATGGTGCTTGGATTGGCATCTTGGCAACGCATGGGAGTAGAGGAATTTCCTGATGTCGATTTTCCTTTTGTGGTGGTATATACCAATTACCCCGGTGCTTCACCTGAAGCTGTAGAGTCTGAAATTACGAAAAAACTTGAAGATCAGATCAATACCATTTCAGGCTTAAAACAGATCACGTCACAATCCAGTGAAGGACTGTCGATGATTGTGGCCGAGTTCAATCTGGATGTTTCTTCAAGCGTGGCTGCACAGGATGTTCGCGATAAAATTGCAGTGGTCAAATCCAACTTTCGTGATGAAATACAGGATCCCGTGGTTGAGCGTTATGACCCTGCCAGTAATGCGATTCTGTCAGTGGTTTTTGAATCTGGTTCAATGTCCTTACGCGATTTTAGTTCCTATCTGGATCAACGAATTTTACCGCAACTCAGAACAGTGCCGGGTGTGGGGACAGTCAATTTGTTGGGGGATGCACAGCGTCAAATCCGTATTGAAATTAATCCACAACAGCTTCAAAGCTATGGAATTGGTATTGATCAGGTCATTAATACCCTAAAAAATGAAAATGTCGAAATTCCAGGCGGCACACTCAAACAGCCTGATTCTGAACTGGTCATCGAAATTCAATCCAAAGTGATTTATCCACATGGTTTTGGTGATCTGGTGATTGCCAATAAAAATGGCACGCCAATTTACCTAAAACAAGTCGCTAAAGTGGAAGACACTCAAGCTGAACTTGAAACAGGGGCTTATTTAAATGGTAAAGCCGCTGTGGCAGTTGATATTTTGCGAAGCTCCGATGCCAACGTGATTCAGGTGGTCGATAACACCTATAAAGTGCTGGATAAAATCAAAACCCAACTGCCTGAAGGTGCCAGTCTAAATGTTGTGGTGGATAGTTCCAAAGGTATTCGTGCTTCAATTAAAGATGTGGCTCGTACCATTATTGAAGGCGCACTACTCGCCGTTCTGATTGTTTTATTATTTTTAGGTTCTTTTCGTTCCACCATCATCACAGGTTTGACCTTACCGATCGCCTTGCTCGGAACTTTAACTTTTATCTGGGCATTTGGTTTTAGCATCAACATGATGACTTTATTGGCATTATCGCTGTGTATAGGCTTGCTTATTGATGATGCAATTGTGGTCCGTGAAAATATTGTACGTCATGCGGAGATGGGCAAAGACCATGTGACGGCTGCACTGGATGGAACCAAGGAAATTGGACTCGCAGTTTTGGCAACCACCTTGACCATTGTTGCGGTGTTCTTGCCTGTGGCGTTTATGGGCGGCATTATTGGACGCTTTTTCTATCAATTTGGGGTGACAGTCAGTATTGCAGTGCTCATTTCGATGTTTGTCAGTTTTACCCTTGACCCAATGCTATCTGCACATTGGCAAGAGAAAAAAACCAATAAGCCACCAAGTCGAATGAAGCGTTTTTTCAACTGGATTTCTCAAAAACTCGACAACTTAAGTCATGTCTATGAGTATTTGCTCAAACTTGCCTTACGCTTTCGTTTTATCACGATTTTAATTGCGATTGCATCGTTAATTGGGGCATTAGGATTATCTAAACTGATTGGTACGGAATTTGTCCCAACACCCGATAAAGGCGCAATTCGAATTAAATTTGAGACCCCTGTCGATGCTTCTCTTGAATATACGCAAGCCAAGCTCAATCAGGTCAACCAGATGATTCGTCAACATCCTCAGGTCAAATCGACCTATGGTGTCGTCAATGGCATGACGGATCGAGGGAAAAACCATGCCAGTTTAAGGGTAACCCTTAGTCCTCGAAATGAACGGAGCCAGACACTGACTGAGTTAAACAATGAATTTCGAGAACATTTAAATCGCGTGGCTGGAATCACCGTGACTTCAGTGGCGTCCGCAGATGAAACCGTGTCTGGCGGACAAAAGCCGATTATGATTTCGATTAAAGGTCCAGATCTGGATGAGCTACAAGGTATTTCAGATCGCTTTATGACTGAAATGGAAAAAATTAAAGGTGTCGTTGATCTTGAAAGTTCACTCAAGGAACCAAAACCAACCTTATCCATTCAGATTCGTCGTGTTTTAGCCAGTGATCTTGGGCTTTCGGTCAACCAGATCGCCAATACCATTCGTCCTTTAATTGCAGGTGATGATGTCACCACATGGCAAGATGAACGCGGTGAAACTTATGATGTCAATTTACGTCTGGCGGAACATAGTCGTGCATTGCCAAGCGATTTGGAAAATCTTTACCTGACCTCGTCTAAAACGGATGCCAATGGACAACCGATTTTAGTGCCTTTTGCAACTGTGGCAAAATTTGAACAAACCTTAGGGGCAGCGCAAATTAATCGCCGCGATTTAGCACGTGAAGTACTGGTTGAGGCCAACACGTCTGGTCGCCCTGCGGGGGATATTGGCAAGGACATTGATCAATTACAGAAGAACTTTAAACTGCCCGCTGGCTATAGTTTTGATACGCAAGGTGCCAATGCCGATATGGCTGAATCAGCCGGTTATGCACTTACCGCCATTACCCTGTCGATTGTGTTTATTTATATTGTACTGGGTTCTCAGTTCAACAGTTTTATTCACCCTGCTGCGATTATGGCATCCCTCCCGCTGTCTTTGATTGGGGTCTTTCTAGCGTTATTTTTATTTCAAAGCACCATGAATCTGTTTTCAATCATTGGCATTATCATGCTGATGGGACTGGTCACTAAAAATGCGATTCTGCTGATCGACTTTATTAAAAAAGCCATGGAGCGTGGAGAAACGCGTTACGATGCGATTATTCAGGCAGGCAAAACTCGTTTGCGTCCGATTCTAATGACCACCAGTGCCATGGTGATGGGTATGATTCCATTGGCTTTAGGACTAGGTGAAGGTGGCGAACAAAGTGCCCCAATGGCACATGCGGTGATTGGTGGGGTCATCACGTCTACCCTGCTCACGCTAGTCGTCGTCCCCGTGATTTTTACTTATTTGGACGATTTGAAAAATTTCTTATTGCGCCAAACCCGTAAATTAATGTCATAATCTGGGCTTTGTTGAATGAGGTGAAATCTTCATCTCATTTTTTATCGTATAATCTTGTGTTTTTATCGTGCTCATTTTAAGAGCCCACTTTTAGGACAGTTTCCATGCGCGCAAGCCGCTTTTTATTTGCAACGTTAAGAGAAACCCCAAATGATGCAGAAGTGATTTCGCATCAGCTCATGCTTCGAGCCGGGATGATTCGTAAATTGGCTTCAGGTTTATATACTTGGCTGCCGATGGGTGTACGTGTGTTAAATAAAGTTGAAGCGATTGTGCGTGAAGAAATGAACCGTTCTGGCGCGCTTGAAGTATTTATGCCCGTGACTCAACCCGCAAGTCTTTGGGAAGAATCAGGTCGTTATGTGCAATATGGCCCTGAGCTGTTACGCTTTAAAGATCGTCATGACAATCCTTTTGTACTGGGCCCAACCCATGAAGAAGTGATTACCGATCTAGCACGCAATGAACTGAAAAGTTATAAACAGCTTCCGATTAATTTCTATCAAATTCAGACCAAATTTCGTGACGAAATTCGTCCACGTTTTGGCGTGATGCGTTCGCGTGAATTCATCATGAAAGATGCTTACTCTTTCCATGTGGATCAAGCCTCTTTACAAGAAACCTATGACAATATGTATGACACCTATTGCCGTATTTTCACACGTCTAGGACTGGATTTCCGTCCTGTACAAGCTGACACAGGTTCAATTGGTGGTTCAGGTTCGCATGAGTTTCATGTACTGGCAGACAGTGGCGAAGATGATATCGTGTTTTCAACCGAATCCGATTACGCAGCAAACGTAGAAAAAGCCGAAGCCGTTTTAGTCGGTGAACGTGCTGCGCCAACACAAGCCTTGACGATTGTAGACACGCCAAATCAGAAAACCATTGCCGATGTGTGTGCCTTCTTAAACGCAGATCCAAAGCAATCGGTAAAAGCATTACTGGTACAAGGCAATGCTGATGAAACAGGCAAAGTGCCTGTGATTGCCCTGTTCGTACGTGGCGATCATGAGCTGAATGAAATTAAAGCTGAGCATCATGCATTGATTGCTGCGCCTTTAACTTTTGCCACTGAAGCTCAGTTGCAAGAACTTGGTCTAACTGCTGGCTATGTTGGCCCACAAGGTTTAGTTGAAAAAGGCGTGACAGTGATTGTTGACCGTGCTGCATCTGTCTTGTCTGACTTTATTGCGGGTGCTAACGAGACTGATAAACATGCTGTAGGTGTGAACTGGGAACGTGATGCACAATTGAGCGAAGTTTATGATCTGCGTAATGTGGTCGATGGCGATCCATCTCCAGATGGCAAAGGCGTATTACAAATCAAACGAGGGATTGAAGTCGGACACATTTTCCAACTCGGTCAAAAATACTCAGAAGCGCTGAACTGTACGGTTTTGGGCGATGATGGCAAACCGTTAACCGTCACGATGGGTTGTTACGGCATCGGGGTGACACGTGTTGTTGCTTCTGCAATTGAACAAAATTACGATGACAAAGGCATTATCTGGCCTTCTGCGATTGCTCCATTTGAAATTGCGATTGTGCCGATGAATGCACATAAGTCACCCAAAACACTGGAAGCGGCAGAAGCCCTCTATGCTGAATTACAGGCGCAAGGTTATGATGTGCTTCTGGATGATCGTAATGAACGCCCGGGCGTTAAATTCTCCGATCTTGAATTGACTGGGATTCCACATCGTATTGTGATTGGTGAAAAAGGCTTGGATGCAGGTACTTATGAATATAAAGGCCGCACTGATGCCGAGTCAGTCAATTTGTCTAAAGAAGAACTCTTGGCAAAGTTAAAAGCTTAATTTTATTTTAAAAACCAAAACCGTATCCTAAAATATCAGGGTGCGGTTTTTTTATGATCTAAAAACAGCTCAAACAAAAAAGCCAAACCGAAGTTTAGCTTTTCAATCAAATCAAATCAAATTGAATGGATTATGCGCCGGTTTGATATTCGGCTTGCGTTACTGCTGTTGAAGCTTGATACGGATGTTTAAAATCATTTAAACCTGCCGCAGCCTCATGAATATCTTTACCTTCTTTAACCACAAAGCTATCAAAACCAGAGCGTTTTAAATAGTTCAGGACATCTTTAAAAATATCCCCAACCGCGCGCAATTCACCTTGATAACCTTGACGGCGTAGCAACGCTGCAAAAGAATAACCACGACCATCATTAAAGCCTGCAAATTCAATCAAAATGGCATCTAAATCAGACAATGGAAATTCGTGTGTTTCAGGAGAATCATCTACGGTGATATACAGCGCTTTTTTGCCCTGAATATTGCTCAGTTGATCGAGTTGTGCGGTGGTAACCACCACATCACCTTGAGGTACAGTACCGTCCTCGGCGATGAGTTGGTAAGTATTGTCAGCAATCGTGCCATCTTTAAACAGCACCTGTAAGGCTGGATTAAGCATATGCACGCTCCTTAAATGGTTGAATGCCGACACGACGATACGTATCAATAAAACGTTCTTCGCTAGTACGTAAATCGAGATAGGTATTCAAAATTTCTTCAATCACATCAGGAATAACATCCGCAGCGAAAGATGGCCCTAAAATATCGCCAATCGAAGCATCATGATCAGAATTACCACCTAAAGTGATTTGATAGAATTCAGCACCTTTTTTATCAACACCCAAAATCCCGATATTACCGACATGGTGATGACCACAGGCATTCATACAGCCTGAGATATTTAAATCCAGTTGACCTAGATTATAAATGGTATCTAAATCTTCAAAACGGCGGGTAATTGCTTCTGAAATTGGAATCGATTTGGCATTGGCCAATGAACAGAAATCACCACCCGGACAGCAGATAATATCGGTCAAGAAACCAATATGCGCGCGCGCCATGTCATTTTGCTCAAGCGTTTGCCACAATTCAAACAGATCTTTTTGCGGCACATCTGCCAGTGAAATGTTTTGTTCGTGCGTGGTACGTAACTCACCAAAGGTATATTTGTCTGCCAAATCCGCAATCAGATTCATCTCTGCGGTGGTCATGTCACCCGGTGCAACCCCTGCACGTTTTAAATTAATGGTGACAATACGATAGCCTTTGACTTTGTGGGCATTGGTGTTGACATTAAACCATTGTTTAAATTTAGGATGTTCAGCAAATAACGCCGTAAAATCCTGATCTTCAAGATCTTGATAGTCAAACGGTGTAAAGACCTCATCCAGTTTTTTCAAGGTTTCTGGCTGGATTTTGAGGCTTTCACGGGTATGCGCAAATTCAGCTTCAACTTTTTCAGCGAAAACTTGTGGGGTTAAGGCTTTCACCAAAATTTTGATTCGCGCTTTATATTTATTATCACGGCGACCATGCAAGTTATACACACGCAATACCGCTTCTAAATATGCAATTAAATCTTCACGTGGCAAAAATTCACGAATAAAGCTACCAATCACTGGGGTACGACCTAAACCACCACCCACTTTGATTTTATAACCCATTTCCCCTGCTGCATTTTTAACAATATACACGCCAATATCATGAAATGACGTTGCGGCACGGTCTTTTTCTTCCAATGCAGACACTGCAATTTTGAACTTACGTGGTAAAAACGCAAACTCAGGATGGAAAGTACTCCATTGACGGATCAATTCACAGGTCGGACGCGGATCTGCAATTTCACCTGCCACTACCCCTGCATATTGGTCAGTGGTGGTATTACGAATACAGTTACCACTGGTTTGAATGGCATGCATTTGTACAGTAGCGAGTTCCGCCAGAATATCTGGTACATCTTCTAAAGCAGGCCAGTTCAACTGAATATTTTGACGTGTTGAGACATGTGCATAACCACGGTCATATTCGGTTGAAATTTCAGCAATTTTACGCAGTTGCGTAGAATTCATTAAGCCATACGGCACGGCAATACGAAGCATGGGTGCGTAACGTTGTACATAAAGACCGTTTTGCAGACGCAATGGACGGTATTCATCTTCAGTAAGCTTTCCAGCAAGATAGCGTTCTGTTTGATCGCGGAACTGAGCAACACGTTCATTGACCAGTTGTTGATCGAAATCAGTATATAAATACATGGCGTATGGCTAGTAGATTCATGGTAAAGGCGAATAGCATAACGAGCTTTGTTTCATCAACAAAATGCTTTTTTTGGATATTTAATAACGATTTTATTGATAAGACATTTTCTTAGTCGATTTTAATGAAAAAGCCCAGAATTGATCTGGGCTTTTCCGTTTATTTCAGATCGCTAAAGATTATTTCGTATCAGGTAAAGCATACGCCACCAGATAGTCACCCATCTTGGTGCCAAATGAACCATGCCCACCTGCCATCATCACCACATATTGCTTCCCATTGATTTCATAGGTCATGGGTGTTGCCTGTCCACCCGCAGGTAACCGCGCCTCCCAAAGCTTTTTACCATTACTCACATTAAATGCGCGTAAGTAATTATCCTGAGTTGCCCCCACGAACATGACATTGCCTGCTGTAGAAATAGAGCCACCTAGACCCGGCACCCCAATTTTCACAGGCGGTAACTGGAATAGATTTGGCAGACTGTCACGAATGGTACCAATCCGTTTTTTCCAAACCACTTGGTGCGTATTTAAATCCACACCCGCCACATAACCCCATGCTGGTTGCTTACATGGCAAGCCAATTGGAGACAGGAAGGCACTGATTTCAACACCATAAGGTACGCCATACATTGGCTGAACACCTTGTTCTGTTCCTGCACCTTTGGCAGTTTCTGCACGGTTTGGATCTTCTGGAATCAGACGACTGACAAATGGTAGACCAATCGGATTCATCACTGCGACCTGACGATCAGGGTTGACTGAAATACCGCCCCATTCAAATACCCCTAAATTACCCGGAAATACCAGCGTTCCATTTTCCGATGGTGGAGTATAAATACCATCATAATTCAGACGCTTAAACTGAATACGACACACCAGTTGGTCAAACATGGTACTGCCCCACATGTCTTTGTCTGTGAGTTTGTTTTGTGGCGCCAAATTTAGATCGGAAAAAGGTTGTGTTGCTGAATAATGTTCACCTTTGGTTTGTGGCCCACGTTTCACAGTCTGGGGTACAGGACGTTCCGTAATCGGTACAATCGCTTTACCATCACGACGATCCAATACAAAGACATTGCCTGTTTTGGTGGTGACATAAACCGCAGGCACCATTTGACCTGATTTGTCTTTTACATCGGCCAATGTCGGTTGTGATGGTACATCCATATCCCACAAATCATGATGGGTGGTTTGGAAATGCCAGATGAGCTTGCCTGTTGAGGCATTAATTGCCAGTACAGAGTTGGCATAACGCTCTTTCAGTGGGGTACGGTCACCGCCCCAGATATCAGGCGTACCGACACCGGTTGGAACAAAAACCACATCGGCTTTGGCATCATAAGCCAGTGGCGCCCATGCATTTGGTGAGTTATGTACAAAAGTCTGACCCGGTGCAGGAATGGCATTTGGATCTTCAGCACCTGTATCAAATACCCAAAGCAACTTGCCTGTATTGACATCGTAGCCACGAATCACGCCCGATGGCTCTTTGCTTGAGTAGTTATCAGTCACGGAACCCGCAATCACGATGGTCGTACCCGTCACCACAGGTGGTGAAGTTGGGTTATACCCCCCCGGATAGGCATAAGGCATATCTTTTTGTAGATCGACCTGACCATTGGTGCCAAAGTCAGAACACGCTTTACCTGTGTCTGCATTCACCGCAACCAGACGACCATCGTTGACTGGTAAAATGATTTTGCGTGGACATTCAGTTGAACTTGAGGTTTTATGTTGCAAACTGCTTGCAAAACCTTGGGTATTTGCAGCATCAAAATAAGAAACACCCCGACAAGTTAAATGCTGATAGCTTTTATCCGCTTTTAACTTCGGATCAAAACGCCATTTTTCTTTACCTGTTGCTGGGTCTAAAGCAATGAGCCATTGGTGTGTAGTACACATATACATGTCATTGCCAATTTTGATCGGCGTCACCTGATTGGTAGTTTCACCAGAATCATTTGCAGTTTTCAAATCGCCTGTACGAAATGTCCAAGCCACTTTAAGGTCTTTGACATTTTGTTCATTGATCTGATTCAGTGGTGAATAACGAACGCCTGCTTGAGTACGTCCATACGCTGGCCAGTCCTGTTCAGCCACGCCCTCCACTTTTTGTGCAGTTGCAGGTTGTTGATTTTGAATGATGCCATTAATTTCTTGTGGATCATTAAAAATCGAATATACCATCACCGCAATGGCAATCAGCAGTGTAGATGACAGGACAATCTTACTTGGCGCAGTATTCACCATACCGCGAGTAATGGCAGGAATCAGTAACCATAGACCGAATAAGCCTAAAATATCCAGACGTGGTGCCAATGCCCAGAAGTCTGTTCCGACTTCCCAGATTGCCCAAATGGTTGTACCCAGCATGAGTGCTGCATATAACCAGAGTGCTGAAGTGGAACGCTTGCCCAGCAAAATAGCAAAGGCAATGAACAATAGTCCTATTACCACATAATAAAAAGACCCACCTAAAAAGGTAAGCCAGAGACCTCCAGCGAGCAGAATCAACCCAAATACCATGGCAATAATCACGGTAAATGTTCTGAGTCCTGAGTGTGAAGATGGTTGAGTCATGATACCACCTCTATTCATTGATGTTTTTATAGAAAAATTAGAAAGCTGTTTGTAATTTAATGCCGGCTACCCATGTGTTATCGCCATTTTTATAAGCACCCACATGGCGTACATATTGAATATTGGGACGAATCGTCAGCCAGTTATTGGCATGAATACCGTAATACAGCTCGGTATTGTATTCTTCATCCTGATCGGTGTTTAAATCACCATTCACCTCAATCCGCGCAAACCCAATCGCCACATCATCCTGTGGACGTTGTTCAAATGGCCCTTTATAAACGAGGCCGATATTCTGCATATTTTTAACCGTATTGGTATCAGAATCATGCAGCGTGAGGTTAACAAACCCACTTAGCCCACGATCGGATTGATCATTAACACGAGTCAGTTGCTGTTTGGCAACCAGCCAACCGCCCTGTTTATGTGAAGTGTGTTGAGGATTGTTAATTTCTGCGGCATCTGCGGTGCTGTAATAATAGCCTAGACGATATTCGCCATTGAGTGCTTGCGCACCGAGTTTTGGCGACCAAACCACTTCAGCAGGAATAATGGCACCATGCGAACCATCAGTACTTAAATTAAAGCCTTTACCGCGTTCCAGATTTTCAGGATTGTATTCATACACGCCAATCTGGGTATATAAGTCGGGCTGCCAGTTATATTTGACACGTAATGCCCACTGACTGACAGGCCAGTTATACCATTGGTCACCGACCCAATTCCCGACTTGAGAACCGCATAAGGCAAGGTTTTGAAAATCACAGTCAAAGCTATTGAAATCTTCACCTTCACCAAAACGACCAACTTTAATATCCAGTGCCTGATCAAAAAATTTCTTTTTAATCCACAAATCTGTTAAACGCCAAGTTTGCCCACGTCCCCAGATTTCCTGAGTTGAACTTAAATGTCCATCTAAAGCAGGAGAAGTCTGGGAAAGTGAATGCCCATTACGTTCAGTCACGGTGATTTGCGCTTCGGTATCCTCCCAACCTGCAATTTTGCCTAGATCAAGATGCGCGCCGAATGAAAACTGATCGGCATATTCTGTACCATGATTCGAAGTTTTCTTTGAATCCAATACATTTGCCAATTCACCCGTATAACCAAAACTAAAGTCATAACCTTGTTGCTGTAACTCAGTACGTTTTCCATTCCAGTCGCCAAACATCCACGGACTTGAAGAATCAAATGCGGAAGCAGCATGTGTGGTTTGAAAAAGACTCAGTGTTAAAACAGATAAACAAGAAACAACTAAAGATGAATTAATTGTCATGTTTAGGTAACCTTTTTATTGATATATTTATACGTGAAAGATTACGCCAATTCTGAACATAACAATTTATTTAAAATGTTAATTACTTGTTTATCATTACTTTTATGCTGATTATCCGTTTAATTGATCACCAACTCCCCTCACCAAGCCCCTGTCCAATAAAATCATAGCGTGGCTGCGACCTTGAAAATTTAATTGGACAAGCCAATTGAGGTTCAGTTTGATCACTCTGCTCAGACAAAGGAACATCGACCACCCAAGCTCGCTCGGCAGCAAGAGGCGAATGTAAGGCCTCCTCAAGTGTCAAAACGGGTTCAACACAGACATCGAGTGCAGCGAATACTTGATGCCAATGGGCATAATCCTGAGTTTTAAATTGATCTGCCAATGCCTGTTTAACCAGTTGTCGATCATCAGGATGAAAAGATGCCCCTTTTTCTAATAAAATTGGCAATTGTAAGGCTGTGGCGAGTCCTGCCATAAATTGCGGTTCAAGACTGCCAACCGCAATGTAACGACCATCTTTGGTTGAATAATAGTCATAGAAACTGCCACCATTTAACATGGCTTGTTCAGGTTGCTGTGCCACGTCTGCGGCCAGACTTGCTGAAGCCGCCATATTGTTCAGTCCGACCACACAATCGGTCATGGAAATATCAATATATTGTCCCTGCCCACTTTGGTTTCGCTCTACCACTGCCGCCAGAATTCCGATCACCGCATGTAAAGACCCACCTGCAAC
Source organism: Acinetobacter ihumii (assembly GCF_900625095.1). Lineage (GTDB taxonomy): Bacteria > Pseudomonadota > Gammaproteobacteria > Pseudomonadales > Moraxellaceae > Acinetobacter > Acinetobacter ihumii. Next base: position 545,606 of record NZ_LR130760.1, read on the forward strand.
ATCAGCAATCTGAATACCCAGTGGCGGCGGCCCACTTTGGCTACGACCACTATGTCCCATAATGCCAGACAAGGCTAAATAATTAATGTCATGTCCAGCCCGATCCTGATAACTGCCTGTTTGTCCATAACCAGTAATGGAACAATAAATCAAACGAGGATTAAGCTGCGCGAGAGTGGCGTAGTCCAGCCCTAATCGCTGCATCACATTTGGGCGAAACTGTTCGACCACAATATCAAATTCTGAAATTCGGGATTTGATGAGATCAATACTGGCAGGGTCTTTTAAATCCAGTGCAATCGACTGTTTATTACGGTTGAGATAACTATGAGATGTGGCTTGACCATTGGCATAGGGTGGCATAATTCGAACCAGATCAGGACGAGTCGGTGACTCGATATGAATCACCTCTGCGCCCATATCCGCCAGATACATCGTTGCAAAAGGTCCGGGCAATAAAGTTGAAAAATCCAGTATTTTTAATCCGTTTAATGCTGTTGTCATGCTTATTTTCATCCTAAAACTATTGTATTTTTAGCGATCTTAGGGATATAAAAGAATCAAAACAATGTCATGTTCAGCCATTTACCTTGATCATTTCGGCAATTTAACATGTGAATAGTGATTTACAGTTGTTGTAAATCGCCAATTGAACATTTTTTAAGGTCATTTAGGTCAATCAAAAGTGAACATAAAAGAGACTGAAGGATTTAACATGAGTCGCGATACCATTAGCATTCATTTCGTGAATGCGGCTTTGACTGGTGTTAAACGCCTCGGCATGGATGTCGAAACCTTACTTTCCCATGTAGGTATTGAAGCCGAATTGCTCCGTCAACCCAAAGCACGTATTTCACCTGAACAATACACACGTTTTATTAAAATGCTGTGGATGGTGACGCAGGATGAACATGTTGGTTTTGATGTTCAGCCCCGTCGTTTAGGCACTTTTGCCATTATGTGTCAGTTGATTATTCATGCAAAAACACTAGGCGAAGCTTTAGATTTATCTTCTCAATTTTATAAGCTGTTTGGTGATGAATGGTCGGTTACGTTAGAACGTGATAAACATGAAGCGCGCCTAGTGCCCATGATTCCCAAAACACTTGACCCAGATCATTTTATTACTGAAAGCATGCTCATGATCTGGCATGGTCTAGCATCATGGTTAATTGAACGCCGCTTGCCACTGGAACGTGTTCACTTTGGTTATCCTCGACCTGCGCATGCCGATGAATACGATGCATTGTTTTTTGCACCTGTCATGCAGTTCGACATGCCACGCACTGAAATTACCTTTGCAGCGGACTATCTGGATTTACCAATTCGTCAAAATGAGAAAACGCTGGAAGAATTTTTAAAAGCTGCCCCTGCCCAGCTTTTAGTGAAATTTAAAAATACCAACTCCCTGACTTCGCGTATCCGTGATGTACTCAAAAGCCAGATTGGTGAAGAAATGCCAACGCTGAATGATGTGGCATCCATGCTTTATCTTTCTCCACAAACGCTACGTCGTCGACTCGCCACTGAAGGCAAAAGCTATCAAGGTGTGAAAGATGCTTTGCGTCGTGATGCTGCGATTCATTTATTATTAAACCCAGACCTAACCCTAGAAGATGTCGCACAACAGGTAGGTTTTAGTGAAACCAGTACCTTTCACCGTGCATTTAAGAAATGGACTGGGGTAACACCGGGTTTATATCGTCAGTTACATGGGTATCATTAAATCTCATTGATTATAAATGTAAAAAGTCTGAGCCTAGCTCGGACTTTTTCTTTTTAAAATTGGCAAAAATCATCATCGAGTAGATGACCTTATCGTCATTGTGTTAGCACCAAAAACCATTACACTCAAGACATAAAAATATTTAAGGTCATAAAAGGAATAATGATGAGCGAGGCGTATATCATCGATGCCATCCGCACTCCACGTGGAAAAGGAAAAAAAGATGGTTCACTTTATGAAGTCAAACCAATTACGCTGGTCACCACTTTACTCAATGAACTACAACAACGTCATCAATTCAACACCTCAAAAGTCGATGACATTGTACTGGGTTGTGTCACCCCAATTGGTGATCAGGGCGGTGATATCGCCAAAACTGCTGCGATTGCCGCAGGCTGGAATGACGACGTGGCAGGTGTGCAAATCAATCGCTTCTGCGCATCAGGCTTGGAAGCCGTCAACTTGGCAGCTCAAAAAGTCCGTTCAGGTTGGGAAGATATTGTCGTTGCAGGTGGCGTAGAATCGATGTCACGTATCCCCATGGGTTCAGATGGTGGGCCTTGGGCACTTGATCCTGAAACTAACTTAAAATCGTCTTTTGTTCCCCAAGGTGTTGGCGCAGACTTGATTGCAACTCTGGATGGTTACAGCCGCGCAGATGTTGATGCTTTTGCAGTCGGCTCACAACAAAAAGCGGCGGCAGCACAGGCAAATGGTCATTTCGATAAATCTATTGTCCCTGTCAAAGACCATACAGGGGTCACGATCTTAGAAAAAGATGAATTTATCAAAGGAAACACCACAGTTGAAGGCTTGGCTAAATTAAATGCCAGCTTTGAAATGATGGGACAAATGGGCTTTGATGCCGTTGCTTTACAAAAATATCCTGAAGCGCAAAAAATCAACCATGTCCATCATGCAGGTAACTCATCAGGCATTGTTGATGGTGCTGCGGTGGTGTTATTGGCTTCTGAAAAAGCAGTTAAAGAACAAGGTCTAAAACCTCGTGCCAAAGTATTGGCAACCGCATTGGTCGGTACTGACCCCACCATTATGTTGACTGGTCCTGCGCCTGCGGCGCGTAAAGCATTAGAAAAGGCAGGCTTAAGCATTGATGACATTGATCTGTTTGAAGTGAATGAAGCCTTTGCAGCTGTGGTGATGCGCTTTATCAATGAACTGAATGTTCCAGTTGAGAAAGTCAATGTCAATGGCGGTGCGATTGCGATGGGACATCCATTGGGTGCAACAGGTGCGATGATTCTAGGCACTTTATTGGATGAGTTAGAGCGTCAAGGTAAAAAACGCGGTCTAGCGACTTTATGTGTCGGTGGTGGGATGGGGATTGCCACGATTATTGAGTTGGTGTAAAGCACTCAACACCTCCCTGAAATATGAGACTCGGAAACGTCATTCGCAACCTGCATAGCATCTACAATGTATTGTTTCTGCGATAAATTGTATAAATGAAAGAATTGAACAGGTTTTGCGAATGACAATGGTTTTGCCTACTTTTGCCGAAACAAAAGTAGGTCGAACTGAAGGTTTATCCTGAAACTAGATGAGAGCTTAATAAGACTCTGCGGTGCTTATCTTTACTTCCGCAGATTGCTTACGATTAAGCTCATAAAATATTGGACGATGATGTATGAGCGCAATTAAATACGAAAAAAACGCGGATAATATAGTCATTCTTACCCTTGATTCATCGGGTCAATCTGCTAACACCATGAATGCAGAATTTAGAGATTCTTTAAATGAAGTCAGCCAAAAGCTTAAAGCTGAAAATGATCTGAAAGGCATTATTTTCCGTTCAGCCAAGAAAACATTTTTTGCAGGCGGTGACTTGGATGAACTGATTCAGGTACAACCTGAACATGCTACTGAATTTTTCAACATGATTGAAAAGCTCAAAGGCGATTTACGCGCGATCGAAACTTTAGGTGTGCCTGTAGTTGCTGCCTTAAACGGTACAGCGCTCGGCGGTGGTTGGGAAATCGCTTTAGGTTGTCATTATCGTATTGCCATTAATGATCCAAAAACTAAATTTGGTTTACCTGAGGTGACTTTAGGTTTACTGCCGGGTGGTGGCGGAATCGTGCGTATGGTACGTTTGCTCGGCTTACAGAATGCATTTCCCTTCTTAATGGAAGGTAAGCAATTTAGTGTCGATAAAGCAAAATCTCTTGGTTTGGTGCATGACACTGCTGAAAATGAACAAGAGCTGTTAGATAAAGCAATTGCTTGGGTCAAAGCTAATCCGAAAAGTCAGCAGCCGTTTGATGTCAAAGGCTACAAAATCCCGGGTGGCAGTCCAAGTACGCCAGCGGTTGCGCAAGTGCTTGCAATTGCTCCTGCGATGCTGCGGGACAAAACCAAAGGCTGCTACCCTGCCCCAGAAGCGATTATGGCAGCAGCAGTAGAAGGCGCGCAGGTAGATGTCGATACCGCACTACGCATTGAATCCCGTTACTTTGCTCAACTCGCAGTTGGTCAAATTTCAAAAAATATGATCGGCACATTCTGGCATGGTCTAAATGCAATTAAATCAGGTGCAAGTCGCCCTGCTGATGTTGCAAAATGGCAAGCCAAGAAAGTCGGGGTGTTAGGCGCGGGCATGATGGGTGCAGGGATTGCCTACTCAACCGCAATTAAAGGCATTCCTGTTGTTCTGAAAGATGTATCCATTGAAAATGCTGAAAAAGGCAAAGCTTACTCACAAAAATTATTGGATAAACGTGTCTCTCAAGGTCGTATGAGCGCAGAAAAACGTGACCAAGTGTTAGCGCTGATTACTGCGACCGCGAATGCAGCAGATTTGCAAGGCTGTGATTTAATCATTGAAGCGGTATTTGAAAATCAGGAACTCAAAGCCAAGGTGACTCAAGAAGCTGAACAATATTTAGCTGAAGGTGGAATTTTTGCCTCAAATACTTCAACTTTACCAATCACAGGCTTAGCAACAGCCAGTAAAGATGCCAAAAACTTTATTGGTCTACATTTCTTTAGTCCTGTCGATAAAATGCAATTGGTCGAAATCATCAAAGGCAAACAAACTTCTGCTGAAACGTTGGCAAAGGCCTATGATTTTGTACAACAAATTGCGAAAACGCCAATCGTGGTCAATGACAGTCGTGGCTTCTTTACCAGTCGTGTCTTCGGTACATTCATTCAAGAAGGTATGCGCCTACTTGCTGAGGGCGTACATCCAGCAAAAATTGAAATGGCGGCACTCAAAGCAGGGATGCCTGTGGGCCCACTTGCCATTCAGGATGAAGTCTCTTTAACTTTGACTGAACATGTTGCAAGCGAAACCCGTAAAGCGCTACAAGCGGAAGGTAAAGATTTACCGAAAACTTCTGTCGATGAGGTGGTTCATACCATGATTCATGAACTGAACCGCAAAGGCAAAGCAGCAGGCGCAGGCTTCTATGATTATCCTGAAAATGGCAAAAAACATTTATGGGATGGACTCAGCCGTTGGACGAAGGAAAATTCGATTTCTGAACAAGATATGATTGATCGTTTCTTGTTTGTTCAAGCACTTGATACCTTACGTTGTTATGAAGAAGGCGTTTTAGAATCTGTGATTGATGCCAATGTCGGATCGATTTTTGGAATTGGTTTTGCACCATGGACAGGTGGTGCGATTCAGTTCTTAAATCAATATGGCATTGAACAATCGCTTCAACGTGCTGAACAGCTCGCTGCACTATATGGTGAACGTTTTAATCCACCACAATTATTAAAAGACAAAGCCGCGCAAAAGCAAATCATTTCATAAATGGTTGAACGTTATGGCGCATGTAATATCCAAGTTAACATGCGCCTTTTATCTTATTGTATTTTATAAACTTTAGATTAAATTCCGCCTTCTTTTTCAATTTTGTGCTATAACAGCCACTTATTTTTCTTTGTTTATTTTGACGGTTGGACTCATTTATGAGTAAATCATCTTCTGGCAATGATTCTGAATCCACAGCTTTAGGCTGGAAATTTATTATCATTGTGGCAGCCATAACCACCATTTTTTTTACTTTTTTATATTTGGCCATGTCCAGTGAACCTGACTATATGCCGAATCAGGAAGCGAAAAAAGGTCACTATCAGCTTAAAACGACACCACAACAAGCCGCTGAAAATCAGCAAAATCAGGAAACCCCGATTCAGCCATCAGTACATTCTGATCAATCTTCGCAACATCAAGCTCAGCCTTAATTCTGGAAAATATCATGTCAGCAATACAACGTCAGGCACTTATCGTTGAAGGCGGTGGTATGCGCGGTGCTTTTACTGCGGGTGTACTCGATGCCTTTTTGGAACAACAATTTAATCCGTTTGATCTATATGTCGGCGTGTCTTCGGGCTCCACCAATCTTGCCAATTATCTGGCGGGTCAAAAAGGTCGTACGCTTCAGTTTTATATTGATCACTCTCTCCGTCCAGAATTTATTAGCTATAAACGCTTCTTAAAAGGTGGTGATTTGCTCGATTTGGAGTGGATGTGGCACGTTGGCGAAGCAGAATACCCACTTGATCAACACAAACTTTTTGCTCAAAATCCTGATTTTTATATGGTACTGACCCATGCACAAAGCGGGCGGGCTGAGTATTTACGTGCAGGTCGAGATAATCTGCTGGATGCTTTAAGGGCATCGAGTACCATTCCTGTATTGACTCGCCAACCTGTTCAAATTATGGGTGAACCGTATTTTGACGGCGGTGTTGCCGATGCATTACCTGTACAGTGGGCAGCGCAACAAGCAGATGTCAGCAAGCTGATGGTGATTCGTACTCGTCCGCAGCAATATTTTAAAGCCAGTAGCCGAGGCGATCAGTTTCTGGCGAAATATATCGTAAAGAATCATCAGGGCTTTGCCTTGAGTCTAAAACAACGCTGTTATCGTTATAACGATTCGGTCAGTTTTTTACGTCAACCCCATTCAACTCAGCATCCGCAACAGATTTTAGAAGTTTGTGTTCCTCAGCAAAAAGGACTGGCCAATCGCCTGTGTAAAGACCGCAATAAGTTGCAATATACCTATCAAGTCGGTTTAGAAACAGGCTTTGCTGCGATTGAGCAATGGAAAAAATTGCCCTAAACGGTTAAAAGATCAGGCTTCTGCCTGATCTTGCCAAAAGACCAAACGATTGGAAAATGGATCACTGACCGAAAGTTCTAAATTGCCCCACGGCATTGTTTCAATCTGTGGTTTAGCAAATCTGGCATTTTGATTGTTAAGCTGCTCAGCGAACCTTTCTAAATCTGGCTGATGCAAACGCACTAAAGCACCCGGACTACAGTCGCCATAATGTTCCGTTAAATGTAAGCAATATTGATCTTTTGAAATTTGCAGATAAAACGGAAAATTTTCTTCAAATTGATGCATCCAATCCAGTTGAAAACCTAGAAAATCCAGATAAAAAGCTTTGGCTTTTTCGACATCGAATATGCGCAACACTGGAATAATCGTTTGATTTGGATTCATTTTCTCAAGCTCATTTTATTAAAAATACAATCGATTCCTTTCATAGATTGCTTTTATAATCTCTTAAGTTTTATTTATTTTTCAAATAGATAAATAAACGAGACCAATAAAAGCAATCTAAAGTTCATCAACCTCAATGAGATGTCACTTCACTTAAAGATAGAAACATCTCACTATGCGGAATCCCGCAATCATCATAAATTTCGCCACGTTGCGTAAAGCCTAAACGCGCATAAAAACCTGTTGCATAGACTTGCGCAGACAATTTTAAATCAGGCAATTTTTGCTGTTGGGCATGATCGATGATGGCTTGCATCAATTGATTTCCGATATTTAAACCTCGATAGGCTTTTAAAACAGCCACTCGCCCAATACTACGATTTGCAAGCAAACGTGCTGTCGCAATCGGTTGGGTATCCTGATAAACCACAAAATGCTGCGAGATTTCATCCTGATCATCCCATTCTTCTTGCTCAGGAATCTGTTGCTCCTCAATAAACACCCTCGTCCGAATGAGTTTGGCATCGTGTTGTAAGCTGTTCCAATCGCCTGTTTGCATATCCAGTTGTAAATCACGCGTAGTTTTATCCATCATTTAACATTTACACCCAACATTCTCAATCGCAATTTGGTCATTTAAAAGCAATTCTAGCGTTTGTTTTTCAATGCCATACATTTGCTTGAGCGCCTGAATCTGCTGCAAAATCTGAGCATCTGGCTGGTCAATCTCTTTACGTTTGGTCGCCAGAATCATTTTATTTTTACTGGTATGCTCTAAAGAGACAAACTCAAACACCTTGACCTCATAACCATAAGCTTTGAGTAATAAAGCACGCAGTGAATCGGTCAGCATTTCAGCTTGTTGCCCTGCATGAATGCCAAACTGTAACATCGGCTTTAACACGGCTGGACTGTGTAATTGTGGTCGTAATTCTTTATGGCAACACGGCGCGCACATAATCATGGAAGCGTTTAAGCGAATACCTGTATGAATCGCAAAGTCAGTTGCAATATCACAAGCGTGTAAAGCGATCATCACATCCAGATCATTGGTCTGGTAGGTTCTGACATCACCTTCAAAAAAATCAAGCTGATCAAAGCCTGCTTTTGCCGCTACATCCTCGCAAAATTCAACCAAATTGGAACGTAACTCAACGCCCGTTATTACAGGCTGAGTGTTGGTCTGCTGCTGTAAATAATCATATAAAGCAAAAGTCAGGTAGCCCTTGCCCGAACCAAAATCCACAATTTTGATCTGATCTTTATTCAGGTCAATCTGTTCATAAGCATGCGAAAAAATTTCAATAAATTTATTAATTTGCTTCCATTTTCGTGCCATGGCAGGAATCACTTTACCATTATTTTCCGTAATACCTAAATACTGTAAAAATGGACTGGCCTGATCTACAAAACGCTCTTTTTCACGATTATGTTGTTGAGTCGGTTTTGGATGATTTGACGCTTGTGGGCTGAGTTGCTGAATATTCAACATGGCTTTTTTCTTGTTCTTTTTGAGTTGAGCCTCAACATTCAGCGCAAATAAATTGGATTGTTTACATAAAGGGATAAGTGCTTGAATCACATAAATTGACTCATTTAACTCATAATTTTTAGTCACATCTTTGGTTTTATAATGATATAGAGCACTGAGTTTGGTGTGTTGCTGTAACTCAACCAAGCGAAAGGTGATTTTTTCAAGTTCCACCTCACTACCTTGATATTGACTCAAAATCAGTCGTTCAAACTGCTGAGCTTGAATGGTTTGTTGTATCAATTCAATAAATTGCTGTTCTTGAGGAGCATCAATTGCCAAAGTGGACATAGTCAAAACCTTATTTATTTGCAGCTCTAGTTTAAAACGTCTTACTTTAAAAACAAAATTGAATTACTATACACTTGTACTTTTAATAAAATGATCTAAAAATGTCACAACTCCCTGTCCTTGATTATGATCCGATTGAAGAACAACTCAATGCATGGAGTCATGCTGCTGGCGCTGTACTCGCCATCATTGCCTCCATTTTTTTATTGATCAAGGGACATGACTTACACACAGGTCAATGGATTGGCTTATGGGCCTACTGTTTCAGCCTGATTTTAGTGTTTAGCAGTTCTGCGCTGTATCATTTTGCTAAAACCAAAGAAAAACGACATTGGTATAAAAAACTCGATCATACCGCGATTTATTATCTGATTGCAGGAACATATACTCCTTTTCTGATGATTGCCATTCCAACCCAAAAAGCGCACTACCTACTGATTGCACTCTGGGTCATTGCTTTGATTGGAACACTTTTCAAATTAATTTTCATTCATCGCTTTCAAAAAATTTCGCTCATTGCCTATTTACTCATGGGATGGACCGCTGTTCTGCTTATTGATGATATGCAACGATATTTAAGCAAAGATGCCTTATTCTTTTTAGTGACTGGCGGGTTAGCTTATACGATCGGAGCATTGTTTTATGCGCTAAAAAAGGTAAGATATACCCATGCAATCTGGCATGTTTTTGTATTGATGGGCGCAGGATTACAATTCCTCGCGATCTATTGGTACGTGATCTAGTCTATTTTGAATGCCATGGTCAGCGACCCTGATCGGTATTGAATATTTGGACTAGATTTCTTTCATCAGTCCTTTTTATTGCTCCTTGGGGGAGAAAAAATAAAGAGGGTTTAAACAGTGATGAAAGAAATCAACTACTCGTTATTTTTTTAAGAAATTACGCCTTTTTTAAAAAGATTACGCTTTTAAAAACTAATTTTTTTATTTTTACGAAGTGTAAGGTTCCTTTATGGCGTCATCCTCTACCTCTGCAACCACAGCACCTGCTGTTGCCAGTAACTCAAAATTCCGTGTCTTAACTGCGAGTCTCGTTGGAACAACGATCGAGTTTTTTGACTTTTATATTTATGCCACCGCGGCAGTACTCATTTTTCCGCATCTATTTTTCCCAGCAAGTAGTGGCAGTGCTGCCATGCTACAGTCGCTTGCAACTTTTGCCATTGCCTTTATTGCGCGCCCGATTGGTGCTGCACTGTTTGGTCATTTAGGGGATCGTATTGGTCGTAAAGCAACATTAGTTGCAGCCTTGCTCACTATGGGAATTTCAACCGTCTGTATCGGTCTACTACCCACCTATGCTCAAATTGGAATTGTTGCGCCATTATTGCTCGCGCTTTGTCGTTTGGGTCAGGGCTTAGGACTCGGTGGTGAATGGAGTGGTGCTGTACTGCTCGCAACCGAAAATGCCCCAGAAGGTAAACGTGCATGGTATGGCATGTTCCCACAATTGGGTGCACCCATTGGTTTTATTTTAGCCGCAGGTTCATTTTTAACGCTTGGTGCATTAATGCCAGATGAAGCATTTATGCAATGGGGATGGCGTATTCCATTTATTGCCAGTGCAATTTTGGTACTGGTCGGTTTATATATCCGTTTAAAACTGCATGAAACGCCTGCTTTCCAAAAAGTATTGGATAAGCAAAAAGAAGTCACTATTCCGTTTACTGAAGTTGTCACTAAACACAGTAAACAGCTGCTACTCGGTACAATTGGTGCAGTTTGTACTTTTGTGGTGTTTTATCTGACCACTGTGTTTGCATTGAACTGGGGAACGACACATCTGGGTTATGCACGTGGACAATTTCTGGAAATGCAATTATTAGCAACCTTATGCTTTGCTGCATTTATTCCACTTTCTGCCATTCTTGCTGAAAAATTTGGTCGTAAAATTACCTCTATTGGGGTTTGTCTTGCAGCGGCTATTTTTGGTTTGTTCTTTGCTGATTTGCTTGCATCAGGCAGTACCTTAATGGTGTTCCTGTTCCTGTGTATTGGCTTATCCATTATGGGACTCACCTATGGCCCGATTGGTACTGTACTTTCAGAGTTATTTCCAACCTCAGTGCGTTATACAGGTTCAGCACTTACCTTCAACTTAGCAGGTATTCTAGGCGCATCTTTTGCACCGTTAATTGCCACCAAGTTAGCTGAAACTTATGGCCTACAGGCAGTCGGTTATTACTTAACAGCGGCTTCAATTTTATCGCTGATTGCGTTCTTATTGATCCGTGAAACCAAAAATGAAGATGTGAATAATCAAATTTAATCGCATTTGAGAAAAAGACCAGCGTTTGCTGGTCTTCTTATTTCGATGTCTAAAATGAAAATTTTTACTCTAAATTAACTCAATAATATCAATGGTTGGTGGTACGCGAAATCGAAAAGGAATCCCGACCATGCCTGTACCTACAGTCACAAAAACATCGGCATGTTCATGCTCATAAAAGCCTTTTTTATGACCTAAAATCGAGACTCTTTTCATAATGTAATTGGTGATCCAAGGCAGTTCCACTTGTCCCCCATGCGTATGTCCAGAGAGCATTAAAGGTCGCATTGGAAGCTCTGGCACCATATCCACCGTATCGGGGTTATGCGATAAAATCAGCCAAGGTTTATCCTGCGGCAGTTCCGGCATAAATCGCATATCTGTTTTACCTGCCCATAAGTCGCCAATGCCAATCAAACGAAATTCATCAAACTCTACAATTTTGCCTTCAATGTCAATCACATCATTGACCTCTAAGGCATGTTTGAGTAATTCCTGAATTGGAGGACCAGGATATTGTTCATCATGATTTCCCGGAACAGAATAAACAGGTACCTGTATCTGCCGCAACATGTGTAATTCTTCAGCCAATTTATGTTCAGGTTCATAAGTCCAATCGCCTGCCACCACCACAATATCAGGCTGAGCTTGGTTCAACTTTTTGACAATCATGTCTAGCTGACGTTCGTGCCCAGAGTACAGTCCGATATGTAAGTCAGCAATTAACGCAACCTTGAAAGGCTGGGAAAATGGTTGATCAGGATTTAAACGATACTGATGATGATGCACATGCACCAAATGTGGCTCAATAAAACGCGCATAAATTAAAAAAGTACTGAGTAAAAAGACAAAAATCGCCTGATGTAGCGAAAAATACCCTGACCAACCTGCATAGACACTAAAAATAATCAGCGGGAAAAGTAAATAAGATAAATAGAACACCAATAGATGAATAAATGCTTTAAACGGATGAATGGTTTCCGTGCATGCCTGACTCCGCCAAGCTTGGGAAATCGCCCAGATTGCAAGAACAACAAAAATCAGATAGAAATAAAAAATAATCGAATTAAAATCCAACATAGATCTTCTCAAATAGACTCAACATCTTTGGTCTAGGCATCAACAGTGAAGCAGTGTGGCGAAATGCCTTGCTATTTCGGTTATTTATCTTTGGTCACGCAAGAATTATACTCTAGGCCACATTATTGTATGTATGCATTATGGCGAAATCACCCAATTTACCAACACAATACAGCAGTTTTATCACAAAAAATGATACAAGGAATGCATTGTTCCTTAGTTTAGGCTGTAGTCTGTTTTTAAGTTTGGGCGGATGTAGTACCCTTCCCAAAGCGGGTCCAGAAACCATCCAACTTTCCAGCCAAATTGACACCTCAAATACTTCAATTGCTAAAGTGGTACAGCCCTTACGTCAACAGAATCCAGAGCTGACGGGTTATCACTTGCTGTATGATCCACTCGAAGCGCTCACCGCACGACTCAGACTGATTGATAAAGCTGAAAAAAGTCTGGACTTACAGTATTACATCTGGGACAACGACCGCGTTGGAGCATTGGCTTTACATGCGATTATTCGTGCTGCGGACCGCGGCGTAAAAGTTCGTTTATTAATTGACGACAATAACGCAAAGAAAATGGAAGGTGTTTTGCTGGCCTTGTCACAGCATAAAAATATCGATGTCAAACTGTTTAATCCCTATCGTTTTCGTCAATACCGTGCCATTGATATGGTACTGGACTTAAAACGGATTAATCGTCGGATGCACAATAAAAGCTTTATTGCCGATGATCAAATTGCCTTAATTGGTGGTCGAAACATGACCAATCAATATTATAGTAGCAGTGACAATTATCAGTTTTCCGATGTCGATGTGATGCTGGTCGGCTCTGCGGTCGATGATATCGTGGATTCTTTTGATGATTACTGGAATGACAAATATGCGTATTCTGTCATCAATATTGTCAATCCAAATACGCATTATTTACGTTATCCAGAACTCAAACGCCAATTAGATGAACATTACGAACTGGCGAATGTACAAAATTATTTGAATTTGGCTGCGCGTTCACATGCCTTTGATCAATGGTTTAATGGGAGTATCCAGTTTGACTGGGTGCAGGCAAAAGTGGTGAAAGACTCTCCAGACAAAATTCGCGCCAAGGCCAAAAAAGAACAACATCTTAATTTTCAATTGATCAAAAATTTGGAAAAACCAGAAGAAAATATTGATCTGGTTTCAGCGTATTTTGTGCCCGAAAAAGAAGGTGCTCAACATTTAAGTCAATTGGCACAAAACGGTGTGCAGGTTCGGGTACTCACCAACTCTTATAAAGCCAATGATGTCCCCGTCGTGCATGCTTTTTATGGGAAATATCGGCAACAATTACTGGAAAATGGTGTGCAGTTGTACGAGTTTTTACCCAGTATTGACGATGAACCCGATAAAAATACAGAGGAACTTTCTAAAAAAGCCGAGATTAGTCTAAAAGGACTCAGTCGCTCGAGTCTACATGCCAAACTCATGACCTTGGATCAAAAACAGGTGTTTATTGGTTCGTTTAACTTTGACCCTCGATCTGCCTATTTAAATACAGAAATTGGGGTGATTTTAAATAGTCCGACCTTAGCAAAAAGTATTCATCAAACCATGGATCAACAGCTGACCCACTATGCTTATAAGCTGGTACTGGATGCTAACCATAAAATTAACTGGTACCGACAAACACCGACCAGCACGAAAATTTATAAAAAAGAACCCCGCATGAAATGGTGGCAACGTATAGGGATTAAAATGGTTTCATGGCTACCAATTGAAGGTTTTATGTGATCAAACCTCGACCTCAATCGAACCATTATATTTGCCTTATTCTTGAGTCTTTACAGCATATTTTAACACGCGCGCATGCAACTCTTTAAGACCTTGTTCCATCTTTTGCTGTACTTCGGCAGTGAGACTACTCACAGTATGCCCCTGTACTTCAATTTCAGGTAGGGTCAATAAATGTGCAGTCACTTTTGGCATCTCCAGAACACGTTGTACATGTTCAGCAAACGTCATTTCTCCAATAAATGGTGCAACCGTATCCAGCTCTCCCTGCTGATTGACATAACAAATTACACAGACTTGTACAGGTCGTTGCGCCTCAATTGCTGCGCCTAAAATACGCCCATGCACCCGTTTTATACTTTGTCCATCTGTGGTGGTTGCTTCAGGGAAAAAAAGCACGGGGATATCTTGTTTTAAAAAGTCAGTAATTTGCTCACGAATTCGTACTGAATCTCCCGAACCGCGCTTAATAAACAGCGTTCCCCCACCTTTGGCAAGTTTACCTAAAATAGGCCAGTTTTCGACTTCAGCTTTGGCCAAAAAGAATACGCGCGCACCTGAACCCAATACCGCAACATCCAGCCATGAAATATGATTACTCACCCACAATGAAGGATTGCGTGGAATTGTGCCATGCACCTCAACATCAAGATTAAATACCTTGCACAATTGACGACAAAAATACTGAACATAACGCGTGTTCAATGGATTATTGGGATTTTTATACAGTTGATGACGGTAAACCAAATAAAAGCCTTCACCAATCACCCCCAAACCAGTGGCTAATTTTTTACTATATAAAAAAACTTTTTCTACAGGATTTAAGCCTGCTTGAGTCACAGTATTTGATTGAGTCATACACACTTCATTGTTGTTAAAATTACCATTGCGACTCATTCTATACCGAACTTGATCGAGTTGCATTGATGATAAAAATCGAACAACAACATTTAAAATTTCAATTTCCCGTCATTATTAATATTGATTATCATTTACTTGTTCAATTGAAATCATTAAGGTGTAAATATCATGCATACTTCTCCATTGAAACAACATCAGCACTCAATTGCCTCAATCACAAATGGCTTACGTCAGATTCTAGGTTGGTCCATTTTATATGCAGGCGCGCTCATTTTACTTGCGCAGCAATTTAATACGCTGGTTTAATAAATCCTGATTGAATCAACCGTCATTGAATCAATAGATTTATACGCGCGATAACAGGATTAGAGTCGCGCCAAAGGACGGTTTATCTTAGAATGAACCTTTCGTTAAACGAGTTTAAACATCTGTGGAAAATTCAGGACAAGTACAATCAAGGGAACGCGTCATTTTGGTCAGTGTAGCTGTGCATATGCTCGATGATCTGGATGTTGAGGAGTTCCGTCTACTTGCCACATCCGCAGGTGCCACAATTTTGCAACATCTCTGCGTACAACGTCAGAGACCTGATCCTAAATTTTTTATAGGTTCAGGTAAAGCCGAAGAAATCGCACAACAGGTGCAAGATTTAGAAGCCGAACTGGTCATTTTTGATCACTCTCTTTCACCTGCACAAGAACGTAATCTGGAAAAAATCATGAAATGTCGGGTGATAGACCGCACAGGATTAATTCTGGACATTTTTGCGCAGCGTGCCCGTACCCACGAAGGGAAATTACAAGTCGAGCTCGCTCAACTCAAATATTTATCGACCCGCCTCATTCGGGGTTGGGCTGCTGGTTTTGAGCAGCAAAAAGGGGGCATTGGACTTAAAGGGCCGGGCGAAACACAACTTGAAACGGATCGTCGTTTAATTAAAGTACGCATTACCCAGTTAAAAGATAAATTGGTTAAAGTCCAGCATACCCGCATGCAAGGTCGTGCTGCGCGGCAAAAAGCGGCTATTCCAACGGTTTCTTTGGTCGGTTATACCAATGCCGGCAAGTCCACCTTATTTAATATTTTAGCCAATAGCGATGTGTATGCAGCCGATCAATTGTTTGCCACACTAGACCCTACCCTACGCCGTCTGGATTGGGATGGTATCGGGGCAGTCGTACTTGCCGATACCGTCGGTTTTGTACGTGACTTACAACATGATTTGGTTGAATCCTTTAAAGCGACCCTAGAAGAAACGCTTGAGGCAACTCTTTTGTTACATGTGATTGATAGCCATAGTCCAGACATGCTGGAACAAATTGAAGCAGTTGAAGGTGTACTCAAAGACATTGGTGCGGATGCGCCTGTTTTAAGGGTATATAACAAAATTGACCTGAGTGGAGATGAACCCAAGATTATCTATGCAGAGCCTCATTTGCCCGATCGAGTCTATGTCTCTGCTCATTCAGCGCAAGGGCTCGACTTA
Organism: Acinetobacter ihumii; assembly: GCF_900625095.1. GTDB lineage: Bacteria > Pseudomonadota > Gammaproteobacteria > Pseudomonadales > Moraxellaceae > Acinetobacter > Acinetobacter ihumii. The sequence continues at coordinate 562,128 of NZ_LR130760.1, forward strand.
CTCCAACAAGCAGTTCAAGAATGTTTAATGGGGCAACTACAACAGTTTGAACTGGTTTTGCAGCCTGCCTATGGCAAGTTACGCACACAACTCTATTCACTCAATGTGATTCAAAATGAACACTATGATGATGCAGGAAATCTTCATTTAAAGGTTGCCATCGCTCCGCATAAACTTGAACAATTAATTCGACAGGCGCATTTACCGCTTGAAGAAATTTTGGGTGAACGTGCTAGCCAGTTTAAACGACCACTCGAAGCATTTGAAATCAAACCCTAGATCGGTTAAAACGTGAATATTCAAATGATAAATAGATGAGCAGCATGGATAGGTTAAAACAGATTGACTGGTTGGCATGGCTTGCAACCATTGCACTGATTATTGGATTTCGCGAAGGTGCAGTGCTGGTGATGCGCGCCTTTAATCATGCTGAACTCGGCAATCTAGTCGGTCTTATCAGCTTACTGCTGGTGCTATTGGTCTGGAGAAAATTTAAAAAACTCCCACATCGACTGGTGGATACCAATAATAAAATCATGAAAGAAAGTGGATTTGCCTTTTTGCCGATTTGTGCAGGTTCACTGATCATGCTGGTGCATATGGGCAATGAAATTCCATTATTCTTGTTGGTTCTGGTGATCAGTACGCTGCTTCCGCTATGGATTTATGCCAAAATGGCCAAGCACTGGCTTTAAGGAGATCGAAAAATGCTGACCGTTGTTTATGGTTTTTTGATTACGCTCATCGCCTATCTTTGTGCCAAACCTTTAAATAAACGTTTACCACAAGTGCCACTTTTAGTGTTTGCCATGTGTATTGTTGTTGCCCTCCTTGCTTTAGTGGGTATGCCCTATCAAGACTATTTAACTACCGTCAATCCTTTGTTTAATCATTTACTTGGCTATGTCACAGTTGCATTGGCGATTCCACTTGCCGCCATGCGTTATGATGATTTACCGCTCAAATCCATGATCGGGATTCTGGTATTTGCCAGTGTGAGTGCGGTGGCCTTACCCATGGGGCTTGCTTATTTGTTGCACATGTCTGAACCCACCATCTTGGCGTTCGCCACCCGTGCTGTTACCACCCCAATTGCCTTAAATATTGCGACCTTGTTGCATGCACCTTTGACGATGGTCACGCTCATTGTGATTTTATCTGGTGTGATTGGTGCTGCATTTTCTCCTTTTATTTTGCGACATATTAATGATGAACGTGCCAGTGGTCTTGCATTAGGTCTAGCAGCACATGCCATTGGCACTGCGCAAGCTTGGCAAAGAGGAGCAGTAGCCGGTCGTTATGCTGCGTTTGGAATGGCAATTAATGGTGTATTTACCGCAATCTGGTTACCCACTTTTATTCTCTCTATCCAATAATTTTTGACTTAATAATCAAAAATAAGCATTGAATACGATATAAATTAAACCTAAGATAAAAACAGTTGTCATTTAGGACAAAAAAGTTATCTGATTACTCAAAAAAGGATTTTAAAATGAGAAAACTAAAATTAGTCGCAGCACTAATGTTGTCTGGATTTAGTAGTCTGGTATTTGCACAAGATATCTCAGGGATCTGGCAAAACATTGACGACAAAACAGGATCACCTAAAGGTCTGATTGAAATTCGTCAGGATGCAAATGGCGCGTATATCGGTAAAGTCATCAAAATTACTCCTCGTCCGGGATATACTCCAAAAGAAACCTGCGTGAATTGCCCGCCACCTTATACAAACAAACCTATTTTGGGAATGGATGTATTAACTGGACTCAAACATGACAAAGACCTAGATTATAAAAATGGTAAAATTATTGATCCTTTAAGCGGCAAAATTTACAGTATGAAAGCTAAATTAAGCCCGAATGGTAAACGTTTACAGTTGCGTGGCTATGTCGGTGTTTCTGCCCTTGGTCGTACTCAAATCTGGATTCGCCAAGAATAAAAGTGCAATTTTGCAAAGCCAAAAGTCACCCAAGGGTGACTTTTTTATTTTGATGTCTAACCGAGAGGGTTGTCTACCTGAAAAAGCAGTTGATCTTCTAAGCGATAAGCAATCAATTGATTTCCCCATACTGCTCCGCCATCGACATTCTGGATTTTTGGATTAATTGTTCGGCCTTGTAATGCTGCCCAATGGCCAAACACAATTTGATGCGTTTGCGCGCTTAAGCTCTCAAATTCAAACCACGGACGAAAGCCTTCAGGCATTGGGGCTGTTAATTCATCTTTAAAACTAAATTCCAAACGACCTTCAGCATTGGTTAAGCGCATACGAGTCAAATAATTGGTAATGGCACGTAACCGCGGCATGCCCGTCAAATCATCCGACCACAACGTGGGTTCTTCGCCGTACATTTCCGCCAAAAAAGCATCAAGCTGATTTAAATCTTGATTTGCAACCTGCGCTTGTAGTTCTTGGGCCAATTGCGCGGTTTTTTCAGCCGTCCAGATACAAGGAACTCCAGCATGAGTCAAAATCGTGTGATCATTTGGAAATAAACACAATGGCTGGCGACGCAACCAATCAATCAGCTCATCGCCATCTATCGCATCAATCACCTGTTGGGTATTGTCTTTAGCCTTGATTTTTTTGAAACCGCGAGCAGTCGCAATTAAAGTTAAATCATGATTACCCAGCACAGTATGAGCTGCACCACGCTCTGCTAATTTTTTGACAAAACGCAAAGTGCCGACTGAATTTTCTCCACGTGCAACCAAGTCGCCTGCAAACCAAATCACATCCTGATCTGGATCAAAGCGAATTTCTTTGAGCAAGGCTTTTAAGGCTTCAAAACAGCCTTGTACATCTCCAATCACATAGTTATAACGTTTAGACATTTTTAAAACTACCCAACCATATGATCAGATAAAGCCACGAATTGTGCCAAGCTTAAAGTTTCGGGACGCGCCATTGGATCGACCCCTGCTTTTACAAACCCTTCTTCATCCAACATGCCTTTTAAACTATTTCTTAAAGTCTTTCGACGTTGGGTAAATACATGTGAAACGAGACGAGACAAAGCTTTTTCATCCTGAGCCACAATTGGTTTTTCAAGATAAGGGACTAAACGAAATACCGCACTGGTCACTTTGGGTGGTGGATTAAATGCGCCAGCAGGCACTTCAAACAAAAATGTAGGTTGACAATAATATTGAATCATCACCGACAAACGACCATATTCTTTGGTATTGGGTGCAGCAGTAATTCGCTCGACCACTTCTTTTTGTAGCATAAAATGCATGTCTTTAACTTTGTCACCAAATTCCAAGAGATGAAAAAGTAATGGCGTCGAAATATTATAAGGTAAGTTCCCGACCACACGTAGTGGACGACCGTCCTCTGCTAACTGGCTAAAATCGTATTTCAGTGCATCTGCTTCAACAATAGTTAAACGTTCTGGATGCGGTACACGCTCAGGCAAACCAGCCGCTAAATCACGATCCAGTTCAACAACGGTCAGCGCATCACACTCTCCAATCAGTGGTGAGGTAAGTGCGGCTAAGCCAGGACCAATTTCAACAATATTTTCGCCGGGGCGCGGATTGACTGATCGCACGATTTTGGCAATCACACGTTGATCATGTAAAAAGTTTTGACCAAAACGTTTACGAGCTTTATGCCCTTCTTCTTTCGGGTTTAGGGCATTAATTTGATACATAAAAACGTTCCAACATAAATCAATTATTGACGCGCCAGATCTAGCGCCAGATCAACCGCAACATGCAAACTTGAGCTTTTCGCCAAACCTGTCCCTGCGAGTGATAACGCAGTGCCATGATCAACCGAAGTGCGAATAAAAGGTAAACCCAATGTAATATTGATGGCTTCACCAAAGCCCTGTGATTTTAACACAGGTAAGCCCTGATCGTGATACATCGCCAAAACTGCATCTGCCTCTTTTAAATGTTCAGGCGTAAATAAAGTATCCGCAGGCAGACTTAAACTCATATTGATGCCTTTTTGACGATAGCTTTCCAGCACAGGATTGATGATTTCAATTTCTTCGCGTCCCAAATAACCATCTTCACCAGCATGAGGATTTAACCCGCAGACTAAAATTCGTGGCTGCTCAATTTTAAATTTGCTGGTTAAATCGTGCAGCAGAATATCAATGACCTGATGCAATCGATCCGCTGTAATCGCATCTGCAACGGCACGTAATGGCAGGTGTGTCGTTGCCAAAGCAACACGCAAAGTTTTGGTGGCTAACATCATCACCACACGATCAACCTCAGAAAATTCTTGATAAAATTCGGTATGTCCACTAAAGCGAATGCCAGCATCATTGATTACAGATTTTTGTACTGGTGCGGTTGCTACCCCAACACCTTTACCCGTCATGGCATACTCAGCAGAACGTCGAAGTTGTTCAATCACATAAGCTGCATTTTTGGAGTTTAATTCGCCAGACATGACAGGAGCATTTAACGGAACATGTTCGATATAAAGCTGACCTGTTTCGCAAGACTCAGTTTGTCCGTGGTACGCGATGAGTTCAACGTCTACTTCCAACTGTTGCGCACGTTGTGCTAACAGCTGTTGATCGCCCAATACCACAATCGGTCGCTCATCGACACGTTCAGCCAGACTTAAACAGATATCTGGACCAATGCCCGCTGGTTCTCCACTGGTGATATATAAAGGACGCACACTCTGCCTCACTTAGCCCTATTCTTTATGGCATTCAGTATATTCAATTTTGAGTCAATCACGGGTAAAATATTGTCGCCGATTCACAATTATTTCTTGTGAATCCATCTATATTCGTATAGAATTCGGTCTCCTTTTGTTTGGACTGATTCCACCGTCCAAACCAACTATAATAGGTAGTGGTAATGAAAACTCTCAGCGCTAAGCCTGCTGAAGTACAACACGACTGGTACGTTGTTGATGCTTCTGGCAAAACTTTAGGTCGTCTTGCGACTGAAATCGCTCGTCGTTTACGCGGTAAACACAAGACTTCTTATACGCCTCACGTTGACACTGGCGACTACATCGTTGTGATCAATGCTGAACAAGTTCAAGTGACTGGTAACAAAGCACTTGATAAAAAATACTATCGCCACACTGAATTCCCAGGCGGTTTAAAAGAAACTAATTTCGAAAAATTAGTTGCTCACAAACCTGAAGAAATCTTCCAACGCGCTGTAAAAGGCATGTTGCCAAAAGGTCCTCTTGGTTATGCAATGATCAAGAAGATGAAAGTGTACGCTGGTAGCGAGCATCCACACGTTGCTCAACAGCCACAAGTTTTGGACATCTAAGGGATAAAGCACATGGCAACTAATTATGGTACAGGTCGCCGTAAGACCGCAACTGCACGTGTTTTCTTATCAGCTGGTACTGGTAAACTCGTTATCAATAACCGCACTTTAGAGCAATATTTCGGTCGTGAAACTGCTCAAATGGTTGTTCGTCAACCACTTGAGTTGTTAGAAGCAACTGAGAAATATGACCTTTATATCACTGTTAAAGGTGGTGGTATTGGTGGTCAAGCTGGTGCAATCCGTCACGGTATTACTCGTGCCTTGATCGCGTCTGACGAAACTTTAAAACCAGTTCTTCGTCAAGCTGGCTTCGTGACTCGTGATGCGCGTGAAGTTGAACGTAAAAAACTTGGTTTACGTAAAGCACGTAAACGTCCTCAATTCTCTAAACGTTAATTCGTTTTTGGATTGGACAAAACCCTGGATTTTTCCAGGGTTTTTTATGCATTGTCATAGTACCCTCTCTATTGGAAATCCTATTTAAGTTCTTGGATTTATCATTTTATTCTAAGTAACGAGATAAAACTTATTGAAGTGCGTATTATCTTTTTAGTGTGAATTTTAGTATGCTAGTCCATTCTATTTTTTAATTTTTGAGATATGTCAGTCGAAACTACATCTGTTCAAGGAATCACGCTTTATAGTCATGCAGATGATTTTCGCTCACACTGGATTCGTTTTTTATTGGCAGAGAAGCAAATCAAGCATCAACTGGTTCTCGTGGACTATGATGATGAAGATCTCGCCAGTTTAAATCCTTATAATCAGCTCCCCACTTTATTGGAAAATGATTTAAAACTATTTTCCACTTCTATTATTTCTGAATATATTGATGATCGTTATCGTCAAAACAAACTTTATGCAGACTCTCCCGCAGCACGTGCTGAGCAACGCCAATATATCTGGCGATTTGAACAAGACTGGTTTAAACAAGCCGATCTCATGCTGAAACATGCCGACACTCTCGATATTTCTCAGCAAAAAAAAGCACAGCAAGAATTTAAAGATACACTGATTGCACTTACGCCTTTATTTCAACATTTTCCCTATTTTATGTCAGAAAACTTTAGTATTTTAGACTGTATGCTGGCCCCTATGTTTTTAAGACTAGAAAGTATGGGAATCAAATTAGCTCCACAACAATCCCGCCCTATTTTGCTCTATTGTAATCGTGTATTTAGTCGTCCTGCTTTTGTTAAATCCATGACACAACAGGAAAAAATACGTTATAGTGCCCTTGTAAGTCGTTAAGAGAAATTTGTCATGTCCGATCAAGAAATCAATTTAAGTCCCACTCGTCCTTATATGGCACGTGCTATTTATGAATGGATCTGTGACAATCAGCTAACGCCTTATCTAATGGTCGATGCAACTCAACCTTATACCAGTGTACCTGAGCAATTTATCAAAGACGGGCAGATTATCCTGAATATTGCCCCGCATGCCGTCCATCAGTTTCAAATGAGTAATGAAGCTGTCACCTTCTCGGCGCGTTTTGGTGGTGTGGCACGAGATATTTATGTTCCCATGTCTGCATTAATTGGACTATACGCACGTGAAAATGGACAAGGTTTATTCTTTGACCCTGACGAATATGCCAATGTGCAAATGACTGAAGATGCTTTAAAATCAAATACTCAAGACCAAGTTGAATCAGAAACACCTAAGAAAAAATCAAGTTTACGATTATTAGATTAAATTTACGGAGTGTCCGATGGCTTTTGATTTAGTACATTATTTTGCTGAGCAGACCGAAATTCAAAAGCCTCAGCTATTTTCACAATATTCGCGTGAACAACGCAGTACTGCTATCTTTGAATTGAATGCCCTGACGCTAGGTAAGCTAATTCAACTTTGGCGTAGCGATAAAAATAAGTTATATCAGGAAATTCAAAATATTGATCCGCTTTATTTACAGGGCATTGCTCGACATCTAGTCACTTCTACGCACAATCAATCAAAATTGAGCAGCAAAGAGCTAGAGACTGCCTTGATGGAGGTTCTTGAGCTACAATTTTCAGAAATCAAACAGCTAGATGAAACGGGTCATTTTGGTCAGACTGGATTGGGAGAGTTACTCAATGGGCAACTTGAGCATTTGTCTGGTCAGGCTGATGACTGGGTTTGGTCAACTAATCAACTTACAGAGCTCATTGGCTCAAAACCTCAAAATACAGAGGATATCTCCTTAGATGAAACAATGAAGGAATTTAATCAAATGGTTCATACTGCACAAACTCCTAATACCACACATGATGATCATACTACCGAGGTCGTAGTTGAGTCACAACCCGTGCCATTTTGGTCAAAAATAGTAGCCCCTTTAATTGCTTTAGCAATCTTATTATTTTTATACACTCAGTATAGTAACTTGATTCATTAAGTTTATTTAATGAATTTTAAAATAGATTAATACTGTTTTACTGAGATGCATAATTAAATCGATTACGCATCTTTTTTTATTTTCTCTATAATAAGAAAGACACTTCTTCTAATTTTCTTGTACATTCATGTAGTTTTATATCTATATGCTGACTCTACTTAAAGGATTAACCAGTAGTAAGTAGATAGCTTTTATTCTACTTGGCTTAAGTAAAGATCCAGCACTACGAATGAAATAACAAAGCATTACATTAGATGAAATCCTATTCACAAACTATCATTCAGCATTTTACCGATCACGCTAAACCGATTGCTGCAATCTGTCACGCACCTTGGACCTTAATTGATGCAGAACGCATTAAAGATAAAAATCTAACCTCTTATAAAAGCATACGCCTGGATCTGGAAAATGCAGATGCGCATTGGGTAGATGAAGCCGTCCATCGATGCAACACAGGGGGGTGGGTACTGATTACCTCTCGTAATCCAGATGATATTCCTGACTTTAATCAGGCGATATTAAAAGAACTGGATTAGAAAAAAAAGAGAGGATGCTTTATCTTATTCTATTTTTTGTATTTTTCTTATCACAAAAAAAAAGCACCCCAACATTTGAGTTGAGGTGCTTTAAATTTAAAAGCTGGCGATGACTTACTCTCACATGGCCAATGCCACACTACCATCAGCGCGAAGAGGTTTCACTTCTGAGTTCGGGAAGGGATCAGGTGGTTCACTCTTGCTATTGTCGCCAGCAAACTAAAAAGGCACATGCGAAAATATGAATGGTTTAATTAGGCAATATTTACCTAAAGGGATTGATTTAAATCAGGCAGATCAGCATTATTTAAATCAAGTTGCCATGTCACTGAATACTCGTCCTAGAAAAGCGTTAGATTGGCTTACACCATTAGAGAAATTTGCTCAGCTTGTTGATTATCATAAGACTTTTCAAACTGTCGCACCTCATGTTTGAATTCGCCCCTTTTTACACGTCTGTATAAACCATTGTCTTGCAACAGGTTCATTACTTTGTGAAAACCAGTGAATCCCGACAAAAAAACCTGCCATATCAAAAGGTAGCTCAATCGCATGGACATTGGCCTGATTCAAATACTGTGCCGCAGCGCGCATGGGTAAGGTGACTACCAGCTCTGTTCGGTCCAGTACCCCTTGTAGCACCCCAAAATGCGGAACTTCAAGTGCAATATGACGTTGATAACCCAAAAGTTTGAGTACATGATCAACCTGAGTATGGCCCGTAGTGGATTTAATCGCCACATGCGATTCTGCCAAATAATCCTGTAAGCTGATCTGCCCCTGAATGCGTGGATGATGACAATTCACCAATGCCACATAACGCTCCTGAAATAGGGTTTCATACTCTAATCGATGAAATTCGAGATGGGTGCTATTAAAGACAGCCGCATCAATAAATCCTTCGACTAGCCATTTTTCTACCTGATCAATTTTAATTTCTTCAATTTCAAGCCTGATGTTGGGTGCGTGACGTTGTAAATATTCAACTAATACAGGTAGTAAGCAAATTTCACCAATATCTGAAAGCCCTAGACGAAAGACTTTATTAGACACCGCTGGGTTAAAATTTAATGCTTCATCAATTGCGATTTCTACATCAGATATTGCTCGTTTAAAAACAGGATAAAGTTCATGAGCCAGCTTTGTCGGCTCAACACCATATTGTGTACGTTCAAATAGTGGATTGTTCAACTGCTGCCGTAAACGATTTAAATTGTAACTGACTGACGGCTGACTTAGATTTAAAATATCTGCTGCTTTGGTGATATTTTTAGTTTCATAAACACAAATAAAGATACGTACTAAAGCCAGATCCATGATGAACTTCCATTATTTTTAGTCATTTTAAAGTGAAATCAAATATTCTCCCTCTGATTAATCGGTTGGGTTAGAAATATTCTAAAAATTCAAGCAATTGCAAATTGTCGAAAAATAATAAGGAAGAATAAAGTGAGAATATGCGTTTATATCATATTCTCACTCTCTCGTCTCATGAGGCACACTGTATATTCATTTGAGTCTTGGCAAAGACAATATCTCGCTCAATTGGATACTGCCATAACCAGTCAAAACGATGAATTAAATGCTCGCCAATCTGTTCAAAGCTTAGATAATCGGATGAATACAATTCATAAATTTCACCCGACTCACGTGAAGTACGTTGTACCTGACAAGCACGTGGTTTACGCAAATCTTCATAAACTTGCGAAAGTTTAGGCAGTACTGGTATGGTTAAACTTTCTTGTTCAAATAGCGCAGCTAAAATTACTGCATCTTCAAGTCCTTGACCCGCACCCGCACCCTGATGTGGCAGCATGGCATGCGCGGCATCCCCCATCAGAATCACTCGACCAGAAGCACTTTGGTAGCTGTCTAATTCAGCTAACTCATGTAAAGCCCAGATAGTTGGTTTTTCAATCAGCTTCAGTAAAATCTGACAACTTTCACTCCAGTCGGCAAAGTCTGCAAGCATGGTCTGTGAGTCAACTGCTTGAGTCCATGCTGTGCCTTGTGGCAATGTCTTTTGACTACGATCAGACTTAAACGCAACGATATTAATTTGTTCGCCGCGTCGAATCGGGAAAGTCAAAATATGTTTGTCTTTGCCTAATAACATTTGTGGAACATCTGCTATTTGCACATCCAGACCGGCTTGTTCAATCGCTTGTTTAAAATCCTGATATTGGATAATGCCACGATATGCCCATGTGCCTGAAAATTGTGGATGCGCTGTGGGTAAATTCTGACTGGCCAATACATAAGCCCGCACTGCCGAATGAATCCCGTCTGCACCAATCACATAATCCGCGTGTGCCGATGTTCCATCCTGAAAATTTAAAATAATGTGTTCGGCAGTTTCCTCAAGTGAAGCCAGTTTTTTATTGAAATAACATTGTTCACGTGGAACCTGTTTTAAAATACTGTCCAGAAAATCCGCACGATGTACCGAAGACTGACCGACTTGAGGTGCAATTGAACTGGATAGATATTCATCGTTATAGCCATTTCGCCATTGAAACCAGACATCCTGAAAAGGTTCATTTACCTGATCTGCAATAGCATGGTATGCATCAGCCAAATTCAAACATTCAATGGCTTTGACAGCATTTGCACCAAAAGAGATACCCGCACCTATTTCAGAAAATTGTGGCGCAGCCTCATATAAAATGACGTCCAAATGTTTATATCGAAATAAATTTGCCGCAAGTGCCAGACCTGCAATACCGCCACCTACAATAGCAACACGAAGTTTCTTGTTCATTTCTCAAATCCTTTGAGTTTTACCTTGTAAGAAGATTGTGCGAGATCATGAACGAGTAATCCAATTGAAAGTTTTCTATTGTAGTTATTAAAAATTTAAATATTTTAGTTAAATCATAAAATTAAAAAGATAAGTCCTTATAGCTTACATCAGATCCTCAACTGAAATTCAACAATGTTTCATGAAGTGAAATATCAGATGAGACCAGACCAAATGATATCTACATTATATTTTTATAAAGTAGCGATTGATGTATGAAGAATCTAAAAAAACCAATAGTTGTTTTAAATAAGCGTAAGTTCAAATTCTTGAGAAAATTTAGCCATAGAAAAGCACCCTTCAAATTAGACTTTAAGTGACCAACTTTCAGAGTGCAGTTCAACAGCGAGGATTCAAATTAGCTAACTTATATCGCTGTTTATTACCCTACCTTTCTCTTAAAGCCTCTTTCGCCTTATTAAACGGTTTCAATAAATAATCCAGAACCGTTTTCTCTCCAGTACGGATATCCACGGTCGCCACCATCCCCGGCGTGATACTAAACGACTTACCATCCTTGTTATAAAGCTTGTCAGAATCGGTACGGATATAGACTCGATAATAGAATTGGTCCTGTTTGACTTCATCTCGAATCGTGTCCGGAGAAATCACCGTTACCTTGCCTTTTAATCCACCATAAATCGAGTAGTCATAGGCAGTGATTTTCACCAATGCATCCTGCCCCGGATGAATAAAGGCAATATCTCGTGGTGAAATTCGTGCTTCGATCAGTAATTGCTCATCCAGTGGAACAATGGTCATCAACTTGCCGTTTTGGGGAATGACACCACCCTGTGTAGTCACCGCGATTTCTTTCACCACACCACGCACAGGTGCTTTAAAAGTAGTACGATTTAAGGTGTCCGTTCGTCCACGTACAATTTGCATTTGTTGTTCTGTGTCAGTATTGGCTTTTGACAGTTCTTCACGTGATTTAACGTAGTACTGGTTACGTGCATCGTTGATTTTATTTTGCAGATCATTGGCTTCACGTTTTAAACGCAGTACTTCGACTTCACTGGCCGCTCCTTTGGCGACCAAAGGCTCAGTCATCACCAGTTCTTGCTGAACCAGTTGTAGTGCCTGTTTTAATCCTGAAATTGACTGTTCCAGATTTTCACGTCTGGAGTTATACAGGGCTGTTTCTTCCTGTACCAGTTTTGGATCTTTTTTGACTTCTTCTGGAAAAACCAGTGCGGTGCCATTCACTTCTGCTCTTAAACGCGCTGCCGTTGCTTGTGCAGATATCAGTAGCGATTGTGATTCGCCCACATTAGACTCAAAGCGTGTCGGATCAAGTTGTGCCAACACTTGCCCTTTTTGTACGATATCGCCTTCTTGCACATCAAGTTTAGTCAGGATTCCACCATCCAGTGATTGAATGACTTGTTCTTTGGAGGATGGAATGACTTTACCTGTTCCTGTGGAAACTTCTTCAAGTTGAAACAGCCATGCCCAAGCCAATAGGATCAGTAATCCGATTCCAATAATCCAGATCACTAAACTGGCTCGTGGTAGTGGTGGTTCTTTGTAGGACACTTTTAATGAGCGTTTTGGCAGTTGTAGTTGATCACTCATGGACGTGCTCCTTGCCCTTGTTGAAGCTGCTGGTTGTTCTGTGGGTTTTCACTTTGTCCGTTGAGGATCTGATCCCGTGGACCATCCATTACGATTTTGCCTTCATTGACCACAATTATACGATCCACTAGTTCCAGTACCGCTCGACGGTGCGTTGCAACAATCAAGGTCCGGTGTCCTAACCATGATTTCAGGTGATCAATCAGCATTTTTTCAGCAACATCATCTATTGAAGCTGTTGGTTCATCTAGCAGCAAAATATTGGGTTGGCGGATCAGTAAGCGTGCCAACAATAGAGCCTGACGTTGTCCACCTGAAAATCCAACACCACCCTCTAAAATAAGGTGATCCAGTCCTTGTTTTTTCTCTTGTACAAAGTTGAATGCACCGGTCATTTTCAGGACTTTAATGATGTCTTCATCATTGGCCAAAGGTGCACCAAGGATCAGGTTTTCCCGAATGGTGCCATAGAACAGATGTGCATTTTGATTCAACAAGCCAATATCACGTCTGACATCGGCTGGATCAATCAGGTTTAAATCCAGACCATCCAGTGTGATTTGCCCTTGTAAAGGTGTTTGCATACCCGAAAGGAGTTGTAGTAATGTCGATTTACCTGCGCCATTACGTCCTAATATGGCAATTTTTTCACCCGGCTGAATATTGAGTTTAGCAATCATTAAAGTGGGCTTGGGATCATCCTGCCCATATTGAAAAACCACACTTTTCAGATCGTACTCCCCATAAATCACAGGTTTATGTACCAGTTGCGCTTGATCAGGCTGATCAACTGGTTTTTTCATGAGTTCATCAAGGCTGGTTTTAGCGACTTTGGCTTGTTGTAATCGCCCCAATACGCCTGTGATTTGTGAAATCGGCGCTAACATTCTGGACGATAAAATCGAACAAGCGACCAAAGCACCTGTGGTCATATCGCCTTTGATCACCGCAAAACATCCCACCAAAACCACAATGGCATAGGTTAAGCCTTGTATTTTCTGAGTCCATGCGGTAAGTACGCCAACAATTTTACGCTGACGCATGCTGATGTCCGCAGACACTTCATTCATATGGTTCCACTGGTTTTGAAAGCGTGATTCGGCACGAAGTAATTTGATATCTTCAATGCCCTGTATCGCTTCAACCAAAATGGCATTACGAATGGAGGATTCACGCATGCCTTCCTGGGCCAGTTTGGCCAGTTTCTTTTGTACCAATAAGCCTGGCACAATCATGAGTGGAACAACCAGAACCATGACCCAAAATAAGTTGCCACCAATCAGCCAGAAAATCACAAGGAACAGGAAGAAAAATGGTAAATCGGCTATGGCGCTAATCGTGGTCGAAGTCACCAATTCGCGTACGCCTTCAAGTTCGCGAATTTGTGAGATAAAGGTGCCTGTGGATTTTGAGCGTTCTTTATTTTTGATGCGCAGTGCATGCCCAAACACGCGATCTGAAATTTTAAGATCCGCTCGTTTTCCAATAATGTCAGACAAGTAAATTCGGGCAACACGTAGTACAAATTCGAAAATGGCGGCCAATAGTACCCCACCCGCCAAGACCCAAAGCGTTGGATAAGATTGGGATGGCACCACGCGGTCATAAACTTGCATGGAAAAGATGATGGTTGCCAGAGCCAATATGTTGGCAATCAGTGAGGCAAACATGATATCGACGTAGCGCTTCCAGTCTTTGAGAACAATCGACCAAAACCAGCTAGCCTCATAAGGTTTGATGTATTCATCTACTCGAGCATCAGGTATGGACGTTTCTGGTCGTACGATGTAGATGTGTTTAATCAGGGTATTCAGTTGTTCAGCAGCAAAGCTTTGTGAAAGTCCTTGTTCACCGCTAAACTGGATACTGACATTGCCTTCGTTGTCAGCAGTGTCAATCACTCCTACTTGTCCATCATAGAATTCGGCAATAATCGGTAATCGCCAAGGATTAAGTAAATCTGTGCTGAAATTCAGTTTGCGGTAGTTCAATCCCATCTGCCGACAGATCAGCAATAAGATATCATCGATCTGATGATTTTGATTCCAGTCTAGTTGGAGTCGAATACGTTCTTCTGATGGCACAATGCGATAGTGTTTGGCGATGCTGAGTACGGCCTGCAACCACGGTTGGTAATTATATGCTTGACTCATGGCTGGACCTCGAATCCCTGAATTGAAATATTATTAAGTTTGTAGGCCTGACGTGTTCGTCCCGTGGTCTGGATAAATTGCACCAGACTGTTGTAAATATCGTAGCGCGCCATTTCAAGTTCGTTATTGGCAGAATGGATTGCCATTTCTGCATTGAGTAGATCCAGTACGGAACGTGTGCCGAGTTTATATTGTTCTTGATACAGTTCTCGGGTTTTGACCGTAGTCGCCTGTCGTTCTGATAACACTTGAATTTGTCTTTGTTTGTTTTCGATATCTTCACGCGTAGTACGCAATCTATCCAAAACATCCAGATAGACCGCATTTACTTTGGAACGTGCTGCTTCTTCTGCATAGCTGGCTGAGCGAGTCTGCGCTGCAACAGCACCGCCTTGGTAAAAGTTACTGCTGGCTTCAAGCATGATCGAGTTATAGAAGCCATCGTCTTTATTGTTATTGGGGTTGACACCATTCAATGCCTGACTGAGTGACCCTTTTACCGATAAAGTCGGATATAAACTCAATTGGGTTTGTTTCTTTTGTGATTTGGCAACTTCAACTTCTGCCTGTGCGGCAATCATTTTGGGGATGGTATTAAATTCTGGGTCCTGATATAAATCCGAAGATTGCACCAGATCTATTGGGATGCTCCAATTTTTATTGGAAATATCAAAGCCAATCAAGGTTCTTAATCGTTGCTGATATTGTCTTAATAAGGATTGTTGGGCTATTAGACTCGACTGCGCAGATTGTAGGTAGGACTGGGCTTGAATCGGATCAGCCTGACTGCTGATCCCCGCATTGGCACGTAAGTTGGCGATATCCAGAATACGTTGAATCCCACTTATTTGTTGTTCACCAATCTGGCTAACACGTTTGTAACGTTCTATATTTATTGCCGCAGAGGCAACTTGATAGGCAATGTCATCGATACTGACTAAAACATTGGCCTGCTCGACCACCTGTTTAGCTTTTTGGGTATCCACACTGGATTTGACTTTGCCAAAGTCATACAGGAGTTGGGTTGCACTTAAGGTCAGTAATTGGCGACCTCTTTCTCCAGAAGTCATATCGCCTGTACTGATTCCGCCTGTCAGTTGTGGATAATATTGGGCTTTGGCCACATCGATATTGGAGTTCTGCGCAGCTAATGTCGCAATGCTCTGGCTAATTTCAGGATTGCGTTGCAGCGTTATTTTTATTGCATCAAGTATACTAATTTCCTGTAAGCGTGAAGAATTGGCTAAAGCAGTGAATCCTTTAGTAGGAAGATTTGCCGACCCAATGCGCGGTAATTCGTCAACTTTAGAGCGGTCAAACTCAAAGTTGCTGAGTTTACTAAATTCAACAACTTTATAATCTTGATCAGATGAATCTGAGAAAAAATCCAAAAATTTCTTTGTCTTACTATTATTTCCATCTTCTTTTGCATGTGTTTGAAGACTTGTAACACCACACGCTAATGTAGCGATTAATACGAATAACGGATAATTCATTATTGATTATTCCAAATCATTTGGTCTAATTTTTTTAACATTTATTGCACTTCATCGTGAATTTGACAAAAATTAAGTGATCTACATCACTATGTATAAGTTTAGTAGAGCTTTTGTTTGAATTAAATAAATTTTTGATCATTTTACAGAATTCTTTAAATCAGCAGAATTTCATTGTGATTAAAGAGTTATAAATACACCCAAAATTCTAAGCAAATTAAATCAAGTTGATCAATCAAATGAGCAGATCTTATGACTTTTCCACATCTCCTTCAAGAAGTCGAGTTTTATAAATATTTCATTTAATAAAATATAAACCAATGAAAAAATTAAAAAAATATCTTAGAGAATTTAAAACTGAGCTAATGTCGAAATCAAAATTCGCCTTATAAATTTTTCCTTTTCTAATCATTTATAAGTCCTGCTATCACAGTCCTCCCCAATCAATATGATGAAATCATTAAATTAAACAATGCTTGACTTAGGATTACATTAGCTTTGTCTAATCCTCTAGCCTTTCCAACAGATTAAAGCTCTGTAAAAACTTTACAAATACCAAATAGTGCTTGTTAACTGTTCAATTTCTTGCATGTCATGACTCACATAGAGCATAGGAATATGCGTTTGCTTTTGTACCTGTTGAAAAAACGGAAGAATCTCGGTTTTATGTGCTGTATCTAAAGCAGACAAAGGCTCATCTAATAACAATAAATTAGGGGAATACAGCAAAGCCCGCCCTAATGCGACGCGCTGTTTCTCCCCCCCTGAAAGTTTACTTGGCATACGATTGAGCAAATGATTTAATTTAAGTAACTCAATAATGTAATCTTCCTGAAAAAGTTGTTGATCCGGCGTAATTCGAGTTAAACCAAATCTTAGATTTTTATGTACTGACATATGAGGAAATAACTGCGCATCCTGAAACACCAGTCCGACTCGACGCGATTGCGTAGTTAAATTTATATTTTTTTCAGCATTAAACCATGTTTGATTTTGAATGTTGATATAACCAGATTGAGGTGTATGTAAACCCGCAATTGCATGTAATAAACTGGTTTTTCCAGAACCTGATGCACCAAATAAGCCTACAACTTGCTCATCTGAAGCAAAAGATGTCGTAATCTTAAATTTACCTAATTGCAACTCGATATGACAATCCATCATCTTCATCGTCCTCGTTGCTTCTTTTGGTAGCGATGAAACCACTGCGCAAACCATAGCGCAAAAAATGCAACACTCAGCGATAACGTAATCAGTCGCCAAAGTTGCGGTTCAGTGTCAGGTTGCTGCATTAAACTATACATTGCCAAAGGCAGAGTTCTGGTTTCTCCTGCGATATTACCGACAAAAGTAATGGTCGCACCAAACTCACCTAAACTTCGACAGAAGCATAGAATCGCACCAACCAAAATACCGCTATTGGCTAAAGGAAGTGTCACAGAAATAAACGTTGAAAAAGCAGAAGCTCCTAAAGTTTGAGCTGCCATTTCCAGACGTTGGTCAACCAGTTCTATCGCCAAGCGAATCGACTGAACCAGTAAAGGAAAACCCATTACTGCTGATGCCAAAACTGCACCCTTCCAGTTAAATGCCAGACTCAAACCAAGTGGTGCAAGATATTGACCAATCATGCCCTGATTACCAAAGACTTGCAGCAAAAGATATCCAGGCAATACAGGAGGTAAAACTAAAGGTAAAAATACCAGTGTTTCAAATAAAGATTTTCCCCAGAATTCTTTACGCGCGAGTATCCAGCCTATGGTCAAAGCTGGAATTAAGCTAAAGATCATACTAAACGTAGCCACTTGGCAGGAAAGTTTTAGTACTTCAATTTCTTCGGCAGAAAGTGAAAACATGGTTATTTTGCAGCATTTAAAACAGTAAAGCCGTAATTTTTAAATACCGTATTGGCTGCTTTGCTTTGCAAAAACTGATAGAACTTTATAGAAGCAGGGGTGTTTTTAATCAAGGCTAATGGATAAATAATGGGTTGATGCGTATTGTCTGGAAACACCCCCACAACTTTCACATCTTTACTGATCGCGGCATCTGTCGCATAGACAATACCCAGTTGGCATTCACCCCGTGCGACAAAATTCAGTGCTGCACGAACATCTTCAGTTTCAACCAGACGAGGTTGTATTTTGTCCCACCAACCTAATGAGTTCAGTGATTGCTTGGCGTATTTCCCCACAGGGACACTTTTGGTATCGCCCGTACAGAGTTTACCTGTAAAAGCCGTACTGGGATCATAAGCTTTGTTCATCTTCATATTGACTGTCATATTTTTGGGTGCAATCAACACCAACTTATTTCCCAAAAGATTAATTCGTTTATTATTCACAATCAGCTTTTTATTTTGTAAATAATTTGCCCATTGTTCATCTGCCGAAATAAAAATATCAGCAGGTGCGCCAGCTTCAATCTGTTTGGCAAGCGTTGATGAACCCGCATAAGAGGTTTTAATGTCTATATGATTTTGTCGCTCAAATATTTTTTCCAGATCTGCCATCGCATTGGTCAAACTAGCAGCTGCATAGACAGTGACGGACTCCGCAGCCTGTGCTTGAAAACTGAATAAAGCAGTTACACCGATGAACACTGTTAATAGTTTGGTTTTTGTGTTTCTTAGTAACATCGCCAGTGCCCCAAATAATGATCAATATGTTTTCAGAAATATATCGATAATTTATCTAAATCACAATGCGTGACTGAGTCATTTTACCCAATCCTATTCAAGCCAATAACTTGTAACCACCACAATCAATCTAAACATTTTAAATCGTGTATTTTTTCTATTTAAAACATCGAAAAAACGATTAACAGACAAATCATGTCGCCCTGCCCTAGTGCTTTTAATTTTTTTTTGGCATGATGCAAAGTAGATCTTTCAAGAACAGTTATACATGGAACAAATGCGTTGGATGGAACTGCTCTCAGCGGTTCGCTTAGGTAGTAAAAAAAGCACAACAGAACTTGGACGCAGTCCATTTCACAAAGATTATGATCGCATTATCTTCTCTCAAAGTTTTCGTCAGCTTAACCGTAAAACCCAAGTTCATCCCTTTGCCTTACAAGATGGCATCCATACCCGTTTAACCCATTCACTTGAAGTGTCCTGTATTGGTCGTTCACTGGGAATGATGACTGCCGAAAAAATTAAAGATGAACTTCCTGCCTGGATTTCACCGTCAGATGTAGGTGCGATTATTCAGGCGGCATGTCTGGCACATGATATTGGCAACCCGCCTTATGGACATGCAGGCGAATATGCAATTCGTGAATGGTTTGATGATGCCTCTCATGATGATTTTTTAAAAGAATTAAGCCCCGAAGAAGAAGCCGATGTACGCCAGTTTGAGGGGAATGCACAAGGTTTAAGGTTATTAACCCGAATTGATTATCATCCTGATGACGGCGGTATGCGTCTCACTCACGCCACATTGGGGGCTTACCTTAAATATCCTTGGCTTTCCAAAACCATTGCTTCGCAGGGCGATCGACCAGCCAATCAACGCGCTAAATTTGGATGTTATCAAACTGAAAAAGAAATTTTAGTCGAAATTGCTGAACAGCTTGGTCTGATTCAACTCGGTGAATATCATTATTGTCGACACCCTTTGACTTATTTGCTCGAAGCCGCAGATGATATGTGTTACGCCCTGATTGATCTGGAAGATGGCATTATTTTAAATATGCTCACTTATGAAGAAGTTGAACCTATTTTTCTCAATTTAATTGCAGATTATGGGATTCCAGATGAGCTTGGACAAAGTAATACCACTTGGCAGCAAAAAATTGCCGCTTTGCGTGGTCGTGTCATGAAACGTCTTGTTGCAGAAGTTTCCAGTGCCTTTGCCCGACATCATGTTGAAATTTTATCGGGACAACTTCAAGGAAGCCTTTTGGAATATTGCCCTGCTGATATTGGAATTGGAATTGAAAAAGCCAAAAATTTAGCACGTGATAAAATTTTTGAGCATCGTCAGAAATCCGATCTGGAAATTATTGCACACAGTGGTTTACAGTCCATTTTAGATGCGTTTATTCCGTTAACAGTTCCATCCAAGCCACTCAATTTTAAAGAAAAACGTTTAATGTCAATTCTACAACAATTTGGGGCAAATTTTAGCCAAAGTCATTATCAGAATATTATGCAAGTGCTCGATATTATTAGTAAATTTTCAGACCATCAAGCTTATGATCTCGCGCAGGTCTTGCAAGGTCGCCGTGCAAGTTTTATGTAATGCCGCCTCTATTATGCATAGTAGGATCTTGAGATAGCTTCAGGCTTTTGTTTTTTTAATTTATTTTTTAGGAAAGAATCATTCCATGATTGGTTGTTTAATTGGTGAAGTGTTTGCACTTGAAGCACCTACGGTACTGCTGAATGTTAATGGTGTTGGCTATGAAATTGATACGCCGCTTTCAACATTTTGCCAATTACAAAAAGGTCAGAAAACCACATTGTGGACACATCTGGTGGTCCGTGAAGATGCCCAGCAACTTTATGGTTTTTTAGATGCACAGGAAAAAACCATTTTCCGTACACTGCTTAAAGTGAATGGGGTTGGCCCTAAAATGGCACTGGGCATTTTATCGACTTTAAGCGTTGAGCTTTTGATACAAACCATTGAACATGATGATATCAATACCTTGGTGAAAGTTCCGGGTGTCGGCAAGAAAACCGCTGAACGGTTGATGATTGAACTCCGTGACCGATTTAAAGCACTGGCAAATCAGGGGACATCAACTGCTAATAATAGTATTAGTCAAATTCAGTTTATATCTAACTCTCCTGTTGCTGAAGCCGAAGCTGCATTACAGTCATTGGGTTATAAACCAATTGAAGCACAAAAAGCAGTAGCTGCGGTAAAAGCGGATTATACTGAAGCCGCAGATTTAATTCGTGCTGCGCTCAAATCAATGATGAAGTAACCAATCATGCATGACCGTTTAATTAGTGGCAAAGAAAAGCCAGAAGATCAATTTGACCGCGCGATTCGTCCAACATCTTTGGCAGATTATATTGGACAGCCTGTGGTACGTGAGCAAATGGAAATCTTCATTGGTGCGGCACGTGGACGAGGCGAAGCACTGGATCATACCCTGATTTTTGGCCCTCCCGGACTGGGTAAAACCACACTTGCCAATATCATTGCCCGTGAAATGGGCGGTAATTTGAAGTCGACTTCTGGTCCAGTATTAGAACGTGCTGGTGATTTGGCTGCGATGCTGACCAATTTAGAAGAAGGCGATGTGTTATTTATCGATGAAATTCATCGTCTTTCTCCCGTGATTGAAGAAATTTTATATCCTGCGATGGAAGACTATCAACTGGATATTATGATTGGTGAAGGACCAGCAGCACGTTCGATTAAACTGGATTTGCCACCATTTACATTGGTTGCAGCCACTACACGGGCAGGCTTACTCACCTCACCTTTGCGCGATCGTTTTGGGATTGTGCAGCGCTTAGAGTTTTATTCGGTTGAAGATTTAACGCATATTGTCACCCGTTCTGCCAACTTAATGGATGTGCCAATTACAAAAACGGGGTCAGAAGAAATTGCACGTCGTTCACGTGGTACCCCCCGTATTGCCAATCGTTTATTACGTCGTGTGCGTGACTATGCACAAGTGAAAGGGACGGGCGAAGTCACTCAGGAAATGGCACAACGCGCACTGGATATGCTGAATGTTGATAAAGACGGCTTAGATACGCTTGATCGTCGTTATTTATCTATGTTATTGGAGCGTTTTGAAGGTCGACCAACAGGTGTTGAAGCACTTGCTGCTGCGATGGCAGAAGACAGCGGTACATTGGAAGATGTGATTGAACCGTATTTGATTCAGCAAGGTTATGTAATGCGTACCGCGCGAGGACGAATCGCCACTAATCAGGCTTATGCGCAGTTTGGATTAATTCCACCTGAGCCGCGTTAAGAAAAGCGAAGCTTTTTAGCGGCGCAAGACGAGAAGCTATGCTGTGAGTGATAGCGATAAGCAAAACAACGTTTCTTGCGGAATATATTCCTCATGCGCAAGACGAGAAGCCATACTTCGAGTGAAAGCGCAAAGCAAACTTAAAGTATTGCTTTACGCTTTTTTCAGTAAAACAAAGAGTAACTTTAAAAAACAAAACTAAAAAAATAGGTTACTCCTTACCGAAACATTACTTTTATTTTTAAATTCAAAAGCCTAGTAATTATCTTTTCAATAACTTAAAATGCGTTCGCTTTTAAACCGCTGTTTTAAAAGAAAAAGTATAATCTGGAGTAAAAATGAAAAAACTAATTTTTGTAAGCCTTATAAGTTTATTAAGTTCTGGGTGTGCTACTCAGACTTATCTACTCTCTAATGAAGGAAATAGTGCACCATCATATAATAAAATGCAGGCTTTTTTTGTTTCAGGTATTGGGCAGGAAAAAGAAATTGATGCAGCTAAGATCTGTGGTGGGGCAGATAAAGTTTCAAAAGTTCAAACCAAAATAACCTTTTTGAATGGTCTTCTTGGGCAAATTTCATATGGTGTATATACACCACGTCAAATCTTAGTTTACTGCAAATAGTACTGGAGAAAAATATGAAAAATATCATGGCAATACTAATGATTGGCGGCATGTTATTAACAACAGGCTGTGCAACACAAACTGGCCTAATTCATAAAAGCGCTTCTGTAACACCTAAATACTCTGAATCACAATCATTTTTTCTTTCTGGTATCGGACAGGAAAAACAAGTTGATGCAGCAAGTATCTGCGGGGGAGCAGATAAAGTTTCAAAAGTTCAAAGCAAACTTGAACCTAAAGACTTATTCTTTGGAATCATTACTTTAGGCATTTATACACCACATACAGCAAGTGTATATTGTCAAGAATAATTTTTTAGACTACCTTAGCATACTAAGGTAGTTGTTATTTCTCAATCCACAGATGATCCTATAATTAAAAGCAACTGAATTGAGTTTGTTTAATTAATATACGTAATTATCCTTTCCATCAACAAGATGTTATTTATTACTATTTCCATCCTGTCATTGAAGCAATATCATTTCCTGAATTACTCACAGTATGTAGAATAGGTTAAAAATATGGCTAATCTTTTTGAGTTCAAAATTCGCGTATATATTGAAGATACAGATGCTGGCGGTATCGTCTATCATGCCAATCATATCCGCTTTATGGAACGGACTCGTACAGAATGGCTACGTGCTTCAGGCATCGACCATTACTGGCACCAAAAAGATTATAATTTTGTTGTACATAAAATCGCATTAAAATACATGCGCCCGATTATGATGGACGATATGATTACTGTTACAGCGAGTGTAGTTTCATGTAAAGCTTCGTCATTTGTATTGCAACAAAATATTTATCGTGGTGAAATCATGCTTGCTTCTGGCGAGGTTGAACTGGCATGTTTAAACACAGAAATGCGACCACGCCGACTTCCTGATGAAATTCGCAATCTTATTCTTCAAGAACTGGAACAAGATTAAAAAAACATACTTTGGCACATGTAACTATGGCAACACAGATCCAATCTTCTCTACATATTTCTGATCTTATTTTACAAGCAAGCCCTGTGGTACAAGCTGTCATGCTGGTGCTACTTTTAGCATCAATTTATAGCTGGTATCTAATCGCCAAGTTACATATGGGCTATAAAAAAGCCGCCCAGCAAGATGAGCATTTTCAAAAAATGTTCTGGTCAGGCGCTGAACTAAATACCCTTTTTAACAATGCGCAGTTAAATTCAAAACGCCATGGTCTTGAAGATATTTTTTATCAGGGCTTGGGTGAGTTTTTTAAACTTAAAAAACGTCATGCTACTGCCAATCAAACCATTGAAGGCACTGAGCGTATTTTGCGTGTCGGTTTAAGTCGTGATCAAAGTGTTCTTGAACAAGGGCTCGGGGCATTAGCCAGTATTGGTTCGGTCGCACCCTACGTTGGTCTATTTGGAACCGTTTGGGGCATTATGAATGCCTTTATTGGTCTGGCAGATGTCGATCAAGTGACTTTGGCAACTGTTGCACCTGGTATTGCAGAAGCCTTGATTGCAACCGCGATTGGTTTATTTGCCGCCATTCCTGCGGTACTTGCCTTTAACCATTATACCGCCAAGGGTGAAGCGATTTATTCAGATCGTGCGCTGTTTGCTGAAGAAATGGTGGCATTATTACAACGTCAGTCTGTGGGTTCTACACAGGAAGAAGTTTAATGGCTATTCAACGTTCAGGACGCTTTGAGCGTATTAAAAAACCATTAAAAAGTGACATGAATGTCGTACCATATATCGACGTGATGCTCGTACTATTGGTGATTTTCATGGTGACTGCACCCATGATCACCAGTGGCATTAAGGTGGATTTACCTCAGGCGAATAATAATCCAATCCAATCTGAGGATCGACCATCTATAGTAACTTTAGAAGCCGATGGAACTATTAAGCTTGAAAGTAAAGAACATAATAATGATGTTATGACATTAGACGACTTAAAAACGACACTTATGGAAAGTCAAGAACAGGCTCAAGCGAATAAAAAACAATTAACTGTTCTAATTAATGGTAGTGAATCTCGTCCTTATGGAGAAGTTATCAAACTAATGTCTGTACTTCAGGAAGCAGGTTTAACCCAAGTTGGTCTACTCACTGAGCCATTAAAGTAAGTTATGAAGAATTTTCAAAAGCCACCTTTTCAGGAAAGAGCAATTGCAGTTGGTTTTACGCTTGGCGTACATGCCATTGCCATTGTTGGCTTACTTTATTTAGGGTTAAGTAAACCGCCTGAACCACCCAAAAAGATTACAACAGTCTTGGTTAATCCTGCGGATTTAGCCATTCCTGTTGAGGCAGCAGAAACCGCCAGTACACAAGTTGCAGAACAGATTCAGACTACACAGCAACCTGATGTTACAGCACCAGTCATTCCAAGCAGTCCGCCACCTGTTTCTCCAGTAATCAACCCTACCGAAGCAATCGAGAAAGCCAAGGCTGAGGAAGTGGCGAAAGCGCAACAACAGGCAGATGCAAAAGCCAAAGCAGAGGCAGCAACGAAAGCACAACAACAAGCCAAAGCTGATGCTGATGCTGCGGAAAAAGCCAAACAACAGGCAGATGCGAAAGCCAAAGCCGATGCAGCAGCAAAAGCCAAACAACAGGCAGATGCAAAAGCTAAAGCCGATGCAGCAGCAAAAGCCAAACAACAAGCTGATGCAAAAGCTAAAGCCGATGCTGCGGCAAAAGCTAAACAACAAGCTGATGCAAAAGCTAAAGCCGATGCTGCGGCAAAAGCTAAACAACAAGCTGATGCAAAAGCTAAAGCCGATGCAGCAGCAAAAGCTAAACAACAAACAGATGCAAAAGCTAAAGCCGATGCAGAAGCAAAAGCCAAACAACAGGCAGATGCAAAAGCTAAAGCCGATGCAGCAGCAAAAGCAAAACAACAAGCTGATGCAAAAGCCAAAGCCGATGCAGAAGCCAAGGCAAAACAGCAGGCTGATGCCAAAGCCGATGCAGCAGCAAAAGCCAAACAACAAGCTGATGCAAAAGCCAAAGCCGATGCAGCAGCAAAAGCAAAACATGAAGCCGATGCAAAAGCCAAAGCAGAAGCGGATGCTAAACGAAAAGCCGAAGCAGACGCTGAAGCAAAGGCATCAGCAGCCAAGCAAGCTGCTGAAGAAGCTGCTCAGAAAAAAGCGGAAGCTAGAAAAATTGCCTCAACAGCGAAACGTGACTTTGAACAAAAAATCTATCGTACTTGGGATATTCCAATGGGATCATCAGGTAAGAAGGCAACTGCCCGTGTCACGCTAACTGATAGTGGTGCAGTCGCATCTGTAATTGTGAATGCAAGTGATCCTGACATGAAAGCCAGTGTAGAAGCCGCTGTTCGATCTGCTGCGCCATACCCGATGCCGTCTGATCCCGATGCACGTCGTGAAGCACGAAGCTTTACCTCAACATTTACAGCAAAATAATATTTTGGTCACAATTACATGGTTTAAATGGATTTTAACCCTGTAATTATGCTAAATACTTTTATTCCACAAAAATGAACTGCACTCACAATACGACTATGGATATGAATCGCAAACATCTATTATCAATCGCCATCATTACTGCGCTAAGTTCAGCTTTTGTTCCTCAAGCATTTGCGCAATTACACCTTGAAATTGCCAAAGCACCCGAACAAGCTCCTAAAATTGCGATTGTTCCTTTTGCCAATGATCAGTCCATTTATCCAATTGTAGAAAGTGATTTGAACCGCTCAGGTCGTTTTACCAGTGCCTCAAATAATCTTCCTGTTACAGGGGCAATCGATCAAATTCAGGCGGATGCATGGCAGGCTGCTGGTATCCCTTACGTGGTTGTCGGGAACATAAAACCTGCGGCAAATAATAGCTTTGAAGTTCATTATCAACTGTATGATGTACAAAAAAAACAATTCTTACTGAATGAATTACTCACTGTGCCTAGTTCACGTGTTCGTCAAGCTGGACATATGATTAGTGATGCCATTTATCAGGCATTAACCGGTATTCAGGGTGACTTTAGTGGACGTATTGCCTATGTATTGCGTAACCCTGCAACACCAGAACAACGTTATACGCTACAAATTGCAGATACCGATGGTGAACAACCTAAAACAGTATTGTCCTCACGCGATCCGATTCTTTCACCGGCGTGGACACCTGATGCCAAAAAAATCGCTTATGTTTCATTCGAAACCAAACGCCCAGCGATTTATTTACAAGATTTAGCCACAGGTCAACGAGAAGTCTTAGCCCGCTTTAAAGGTCTAAACGGTGCACCAAGCTTTTCGCCTGATGGTAAATCGATGCTATTTACGGCATCCATGCATGGTAATCCAGAAGTCTATCAAATGAATCTGGAGACCCGTCAACTGCAACGTATGACCAATGACAGTGCAATTGATACAGAAGCGCGTTACGCGCCAGATGGTAAGTCGTTTATCTTCACCTCTGACCGTGGTGGTTCAGCCCAGATTTATCGCTATAGTTTTGATGATAGCTCAGTGAATCGACTCACTTTCCGTGGTGCATTCAATGCACGTGGCACATTAAGTGCTGATGGGAAAAATATTGCATTGGTACATCGCCCATCGGGCAGCAATTACAAAGTTGCGATTATGAATATTTCAACAGGCATCGTGAACATTTTAACCCCAACCAGTCTGGATGAATCACCAAGTTTTTCACCTAATGGTCAAATGGTGGTGTATGCCACTCGTGAAGGCAATCGTGGTTTACTCTCTGTGATGTCGACAGATGGTCGTTTCCGTATGAATTTACCGAGCGAACAAGGTGAAGTTCGTGAGCCCGCGTGGGCACCGAAGTAACGATCGAGTACCAAAATAACGAATGGACACTTTTTATTTTTAATTAAATTAGATGGAGATCACAATGAAAGCCGTTAAATTATTCGTTTTACCTGTTATAGCTACTGCTGTCATCATGACAGGTTGTGCAAGCCGTAAACCAGCTGCTGAAATTCAGGCAGGAAATAATCCGAGCAGTGCAGGTACTGTAAACACTTCGGGTCTAAGTGACGATGCCGCATTGAATGCACAAAACCTCACAGGTGCATCTGCTAAAGGAGTGACTGCTGCAAACCGCGCTGCTTTGGCAAAACGTGTGGTACATTTTGATTATGACAGTAGTGATTTATCTTCTGAAGATTATCAAACATTACAAGCACATGCGCAGTTCTTAATGGCAAATGCAAATTCGCGTGTCGCACTCACAGGACATACGGATGAACGTGGTACACGTGAATACAACATGGCTTTGGGTGAGCGTCGTGCGAAAGCAGTTCAAAGCTTTCTAATTACCAATGGTGTGAGTCCACAACAGTTGGAAGCGGTAAGCTATGGTAAAGAAATGCCAGTCAATGCAGGCCATGATGAGGCAGCATGGAAAGAAAACCGCCGTGTCGAAATTAACTACGAAGCAGTTCCACCGCTATTAAAATAACGGTAAATACCGCTCATCATAAAACGCTTAAAGTTTTGGCTTTAAGCGTTTTTATTTTGTTATTCATTGGGATTTGTGTTGTGAATCCTCTTTCATTGAATGCATGGACTCAATTAAATCGTGTTTATTAAATTCTTTATATTCAGGTTTTGCTTCATAACCCTTCCAAGCCTCATCGACTGACTCTTTGGAAATTTCATCGAGACTAATGGGTTCGTTTGGCGTTGGGGTTTCATCAAACTTTTTGGTCGTCATGCCCTGTCTCCTCTCTTCACAGATTTTCATATCCTTATTGTTATTCAACATAGCATGTTGCCCAACACTTGCAAGCATAAAATCGCAACAAATAAAGTCATATAATTTTTCTTTTAGGTCGATCTCATCTACACTATAGCCATTTCTAAACGACCCTTTTTCATTTTGGAGTTTTCCTGTATGTCAAACCTGAATTTGACGCAATATTTACAACAACAATCAGACCATTTGACACCTGAACTTGCTCAAGTGATTGAAACCATTGCAAACACCTGCAATACCATTGATCAAGCCTTACAAAAAGGTGCTTTAGCAGGAATTCTGGGTAGTGCAGGAAATGAAAATGTTCAAGGCGAAACACAGAAAAAACTGGATGTTATCTCTAATGATTATTTAATTGACGCCTTAAAAGTACATCCACATGTAGGCGGTTTGGCATCAGAAGAATTGGATGACTTCACCCCTGCTCAAGAAAATGGCAAATATCTGGTTTTGTTCGATCCGCTTGATGGTTCAAGTAATATTGACATCAACATGTGTGTTGGCACCATCTTTTCGATTTTGCCTGCAAAAAATACAGTGACTCAAGCCGCTGATTTTATGCAGGCTGGAACTGAACAAGTGGCAGCAGGTTATGTGCTTTATGGTCCATCGACCATGCTTGCCCTAACAGTGGGTAATGGCGTTGCATTTTTTACCTTTGACCCAGAAAGTCAGCAATTTATTCTAACGGCTGATCAAGTTAAGGTCAGTGAAGACACCCAAGAATTTGCCATTAACGCATCAAACCAACGTCATTGGGAACAGCCAGTAAAACGTTATATCGACGAGCTTCTGGCAGGAAAAACCTCTATTCGCGGTAAAGATTTTAACATGCGCTGGGTGGCGTGTATGGTTGGAGATATTCACCGTATTTTATGCCGCGGTGGTATTTTCCTTTATCCTTACGATTTAAAAGATCCGAAAAAAGCAGGACGTTTGCGCCTCATGTATGAAGCCAACCCAATGAGTATGCTGGTTGAACAGGCTGGTGGTGCATCGACCACAGGTCGTGTGCGTATTTTGGAGATTCAACCTACTGAGTTGCACCAACGTGTACCCGTGATCATCGGTTCTAAAAACGAAGTCGAACTTGTCACCAGTTATCATTAATTTTTAATAGCGATGATGCTTCGTAGCATCATCGTGGATTTTCTTTTATGTCGATTATTTTTCTTGAATCCAAAGACAATACTAAAATTAAGCATTTGCGCAGTTTGATTGAACAACAAGCTTACCGCAAGAAACAGCGTCAAACAGTGCTTGAAGGTACTCACCTGTGCCTGTCATGGTTACAGGACAAAGGTCAACTGGTTTCACTTTTTACCACAGAAGCTGCTTTAGAGCATCCAGATTTACAAACAATTATTGAACAGTACAACGGCGCAGTCTTTGTCATTAGTGAAGTTTTATATAAAGACATTAGTACATTGGGAACGAGTTTAGCCTGTCTGGCGGTCATTGATCTACCACAAAGTAGCACAGCACTGGATTTTCAGGCAGATACGCTGATTCTGGAAAATATTCAGGATCCGGGTAATGTTGGCACATTATTACGTTCTGCTGCTGCTGCCAATATTAAACAAGTGATTTGTACCAAAGGCTCAGCTTCGCTTTGGTCGCCTCGTGTTTTACGTGCAGGTATGGGGGCGCATTTTAGTTTATATACCTTTGAAAATATTGAATTAGAATCCATCTTAGATCAATTTAAAATTCCAGTATTTGTCACCAGTTCGCATCGTTCAAACAGCTTATACGAACAAGATCTAAC
The DNA here is from genome assembly GCF_900625095.1 of Acinetobacter ihumii. Taxonomy (GTDB): domain Bacteria; phylum Pseudomonadota; class Gammaproteobacteria; order Pseudomonadales; family Moraxellaceae; genus Acinetobacter; species Acinetobacter ihumii. The sequence goes on from NZ_LR130760.1 coordinate 592,406, forward strand.
CAAAGCTTGTGTCTGGATTTTAGGCAATGAAGGACAAGGTGCATCTGATTATGCACTGGCGCATGCACAAGCTGTTGCCATTCCACAACCGGGTGGACAAGAGTCACTCAATGTCGCGATTGCAGGCTCAATTTGCTTCTTCGAGATGGTGCGTCAACGACTATAAAAACGTTAATTTATATTAAAGTCGCCCAACATTACAAAAAAATCATTTAGACTAGCAAAAATAACATCTTATATTGTCAACCTATTCTTTCCTATCAGCGTTATATAGTAAGAGCTAAATAGGAAAGAATAGGAACCGGATGACAGGATTTTCCATTTCTATGGACTTAGCGCCAAAGCAGTCTGGAACTGAAGTCAGTAGTGTTCGAGAGAATACGGTTGAGTATCGCCTGAAAACTTTTATGAATGAAGTGACAGGTCGCGCGTTGGTCATGATGGAAAGTGCCACTCAAGGTCAATCAGACATTGCGATGGATTTGGTACAGGAATCCTTTATTTCTCTGCATAAATCATATGCAGACAAATCTACTGATGAATGGTATCCCCTTTTTTATACGATTTTAAATAACAAATTGCAGGATTGGCGGCGTAAAGAAGCAAGACGTGCGAATCCATTTTCTTTCTTTAAAAAAGTGAGCCTTGATCAAGATGATGATGAAATCAGTGAGGTGGTTGATGAAACAACACTGAATCCTTCAGAATTTTTAAGTCAGGAAATGACCATTGAAGAAATTCAGGAAGCCATTGCAGAACTTCCAGTGCGCCAGCAGCAAGCATTTATGTTACGCGCATGGGAAGGTTTCGACACACATACGACTGCACAGATTATGAATTGTAGTGAAGGAAGTGTAAAAACGCATTATCATCGTGCAATTCAGGGGCTTCGTACTGCTTTAGCACATTTAAATCCATCTTTGGGAGGTTCATCAAATGAATCGAGATGATTTTACAAAGCAGGTGACGTCCAAGCTTGATGGACTGGCACAGCATCATAAACATAAAACAGTGGTGATCAGCCACGTTTTAGACCAGATTAAGCGAGAACCTCATTCTTTTTATAGTATCTGGAGAATGTCTGGTTTTGCGCTTGCTGCTGCTATTACAGGGTTTGTGATTTTACCCAATACTTTTGATTCGGCAGATCAACCACAAAATCAGGTCATTGTCAGCCCTAAGCTTTCTCCACAAATGGTTGAAGACCTAGAGATGCTCAGTGTATTAGGTGAGGATAAAACTTCACATGGTAGCTAAGAAAATAGCGCTAGCTTTATGTGCATTGAGTTTTTTACAAACGAGCTTTGCTGGCTTTGAGCGTTTCTGGATTTTTTCAAAAAATGCAGATACACAGGTCAATGAAACATGGAATACGCTTTCTGAAAATGAACAGCGCGCGTTGATTAAGCGTTATGAATCTTTAAAAGATGCACCCAAAGACCAAAATGTCGATTTACAACAGCGCATGGAATGGTTTACACAATTGCCTGAACAAGAAAAGCAGAAAATGCGTGATGCATGGCAAAAAATGAGCACTCAGGAACGCAACGATTTACGTAAACGCATGCAAAAAGCACCGCTAGATGAACGTGCGGCGATTCGTGAAGAATATATAGAAAAATATTTAACCCCATAGCGTGTAACATCAGTTGCAGAAACTACAGCCAGTCCAGTGTGACTGGTTTTTTTAAGCCCGATCTCCCCGGCAGGAATGATAATAAATTTGGTTACGTCCTAATTTTTTGGCTCGATATAAGGCCTGATCTGCGTAAGACAACAATTCATACTGACCGATATGCGTCTCACCTCGATATACTGTAATACCAAGGCTAATGGTAATGTGCTGAGAAACCTGAGACTTTTCATGAATGATTTCCAGTCGTTCAACCGATCTATAAATATTAGAAGCAACTGCGTAAGCGCCTTGTGCATCTGTCTCGGGTAAAAGCACCACAAATTCTTCTCCCCCATAACGCGCAACGAAATCCATATGGCGAATTGAATTTTTGATGGCTTTTGCAAGACTTGCAATAACATGGTCTCCCATTTGATGCCCATAAAAATCATTATAATCTTTGAAATAATCAATATCGATAAATAGAATGCCCAATGCGCTATTATCACGACGCGCTTGTAAATAAAAAACATCCAGCATTTCATCAAAACTACGTCGATTAGATAGTTGGGTTAATCCGTCATGTTGACTTAGATGTAGAAATTCAGATGCATGAATACGTTGAATTTTTTCATTCACCTCAGCCAGTTTTGCATTTAGGAACAGCATTCTTTCTTTGGAAACAAGCATGGAACTAATTGCAAATCCCAATAAGCAACTTCCAATGAGCGCACGTGTCAAGATAATGAAATGAAAATGAACATCTGAAACAAAAAGCCACATCAGAATGAAGACCGCAGACAACATCCCTACCATCAGCATATGAATCGGCTTCAAACCACTTAAAATAAAACCCAACATATAAATGAAAGAAATGAGCAGGGTGGCCTGATTTTTTAAAGCTTCACTTTGCACAGACATCATTAAAATCGAGGTCACCACAATCGCCCATAACATAATGAGACAAGCAGCTGCATAGAAATAACGCTTTAAAATCGATAGTCTTGCAAAAAGTGCATAAATCAATAAACACAGCGCACCATTGACTACACTTAAAACGCAACGTGAAAAATCTGAAGCAAAATACTGTGTTTCAATGACCAAATAATCACTGGGCGTGGTAAAGAGTATAAAAATAATGTATGCAACGAGCCCACTCCAAAAGAAATGTATCGTATTCAATCTGGTACGTTGTGTATGCATTACCCAAAATTGCTTTTCTAAAGCCTTTGGCAAAGCCCGATTGGTATGCTTGTCACGTATAAATGAAAGCCGTTCTACTTCTTCTTTGGTTTTATGAAGCTCGTCAAGGTTGTATTCGTAATCCATTACACCCTACAAGAAAAATCCTTAACTGATTAAAAATAACACACTTATTCAGATTTTTATCCAAATGATTTCAGTTTTTAGCCACAAAACGACATACCTTTTTCAACGTATATCGATTATCATCTATTTTATTTTTTAGTTTGAATGACCTTGGATACGATTACCCTTCTTCAGCCCGATGACTGGCATGCCCATTTACGTGATGGTCTGGCATTACAACGTACTGTACCTGATTTAGCCAAACAATTTGCACGCGCAATCTGTATGCCGAATCTGGTACCACCCGTTAAAACGGTGGAAGAAGCCTTGGCGTATCGTGAGCGGATTATGGCTCATGTACCAGAAGGCACGCATTTTGACCCACGCATGGTGTTATATTTTACCGACCACACCTCGCCAGAAGAAGTCCGTAAGATTAAGGCCTCTGAATTTGTCAATGCCATTAAGCTTTATCCAGCAGGTGCAACGACCAACTCGGACAATGGGGTGAGTGATATACGTAAAGTATATGCGGTGATTGAACAGTTGGAAGAACATCAAGTACCGTTATTGCTTCATGGTGAAGTTACACATCAACATGTCGATATCTTTGACCGTGAAAAACGCTTTTTGGATGAAGTCCTCTCGCCATTATTAAAGCAATTTCCTAAATTAAAACTGGTACTTGAACATATCACGACCAGTGAAGCAGCTCATTTCGTATTGGAACATGACCGTAATGTGGCAGCTACTATTACTCCTCAGCATTTGTTGTTTAACCGTAATGACATGCTCGTGGGGGGCATTAAACCACATTTTTATTGTTTACCGATTTTGAAGCGTCAAACACATCAACAAACTTTGATTGAAGTGGCAACCAGTGGCAGTCCTAAATTCTTTTTAGGGACAGACAGTGCGCCACATTCTAAAAATGCCAAAGAAAATGCTTGTGGCTGTGCAGGCTGCTATAGTGCACCAACAGCAATTGAACTTTATGCTCAGGCCTTTGACCAAGTGGGTAAACTTGATCGCCTTGAAGGCTTTGCGAGCCATTTTGGTGCTGATTTTTACGGTTTGCCACGCAACACATCTACCATTACTTTGGTAAAACAAGAGCACCAGATTCCTGAGCAACTTGATTATCTTGATGGTGAAAAAATCATTCCTCTTTATGCGGGTAAGACTCTTCAATGGAGGAAAGTGTGACCGAACAAAGCAATGTGCCACCCATCATTGGACAACGTTTCAGAGGTTTTTTGCCTGTTGTTGTAGATGTTGAAACAGCTGGTTTTAATGCACAAACTGATGCCTTACTTGAAATTGCCTGTATTCCAATCATTTATAATGAGCAAGGTCAATTTGTACCGGGTGAAGCCTATCACGCGCACATTAATCCTTTTGAAGGTGCGAATTTGGATCGTCGCTCATTGGATTTTATTGGGATTGATCCTTTTAATCCGATGCGTGTCGCGATGGCTGAAGATGAAAAAACGGCTTTGCGCAGAATTTTTAAATCTGTCAATGAAGTTCGTCGCCAGCAACAATGTACACATGCGGTACTGGTCGGACATAATGCGCACTTTGATCTTGGTTTTTTACAGGCGGCTATTGCTCGAACAGGAACTAAAAATCAAAATCCGTTCCATAGTTTTTCCGTGTTTGATACGGTCACTTTAAGTGCGGTAATGTTCGGACAAACTGTTTTAGCAAAAGCGTGTATTCAAGCTGGCATTGAGTTTGATGGTAAAGAAGCACATTCAGCCTTATATGATACCCAGAAAACAGCGGATCTGTTTTGTTATATTTTGAACAAACTCGCGCCTTACTTACTTGACACTTTACCGGCGGATTCATAAGATACCGCCATCCTCAACGTCCCTATCGTCTAGAGGCCTAGGACATCGCCCTTTCACGGCGGTAACCGGGGTTCGAATCCCCGTAGGGACGCCATCATATTATATTCCTCTATTATATTTTGTGCGCATTGGCGATTGTTTGTCAGGCATGAGATTGCACATTTCTATTTTTTCTCTACAATAGCGCGCTTCTCCTTTTGAACGTGACGTTGTGTATGCAACCATCTGAATCTTCAAATTCTCCCTTATCCAACTCATCTGCGCCATTAAAACGGGCAATGAGTACGCGCCATTTGGTCATGCTGTCTTTAGGCGGTGCGATTGGTACAGGTCTTTTTCTGGGTTCAGGTGAAGTGATTTCACAAACAGGACCAATCGGTGCCATTATTGCTTATATTTTAGGCGGCATAATTGCTTATATGGTCATGCTGTGTTTAGGTGAACTTGCAGTCCATATGCCTGTTTCTGGTTCTTTTGGTGCTTATGCGACAAAATATATTGGTCCGGGAACAGGTTATATGGTGTCCTGGCTTTATTGGCTGACATGGACCGCAACGTTGGGAACAGAATTCACTGCTGCTGCATTGTTGATGCAAGAGTGGTTTCCTCATATCTCAATGTGGATCTGGACGCTTGTTTTTGCCGCGACCATTTTTACCCTAAATTTAAGCTCGACCCGAATTTTTGCTGAGTCCGAGTTTTGGCTGTCATTGGTCAAAGTGATTACCGTGATTAGTTTTATTATCCTAGGGTTATTGGCTATTGTGGGGCTTATTCCTTTTCACGGCTATGAAAGCGCGCCTCTATTTAGCAATTTGACTGCTCATGGCTGGTTTCCACAAGGACTACTCCCTATTTTCGCAACCATGCTGATTGTCAACTTTGCCTTTTCAGGTACAGAATTGATTGGCGTTGCGGCGGGTGAAACCAAAGACCCTGCGGATAATGTACCTAAAGCCATCAATGCCGCAATCTGGCGTCTGTTGATTTTCTTTGTGGGTACCATCATTGTGATTAGTGCTTTGCTGCCTTATGAACAGGCAGGTTTAGGCGGTCATACCGTGAGTAACAGCCCTTTTGTGACGGTATTTAATTATATTGGTATTCCTTATGCCGATCATATTATTCGTTTTGTGATCATTACTGCATTACTTTCGGCTGCGAATTCAGGTTTATATGCGGCTTCACGTATGATGTGGTCATTATCTTCACAGCAACATTTGCCTAAAGTTTTCTCGAAACTTACCCAAAGTGGCACGCCCATTGTTGCCCTAGTGGTCACCATGTTTGGCGCACTACCGGGATTATTATCCGAACAGTTTGCTCCAGAAACCATTTTCAAAAATTTATTGGGTGTCGCTGCGTTTACAATGGTTGTAGTGTGGATGAGTATCTGTTTAAGCCAGTTTAATTTTAGACGACACTGGTATAAAACAGGTCATAAGGTGCAAGATCTTCAGTTTGCTGCACCGCTTTATCCGATTGTTCCGATTTTAGGATTTTTATTCTGCTTGATTACCTGTTTAAGTATGGCAGCTGACCCTGAAATGTTGCCAGGTTTTATTGGCTGTCTTATTTTTATTGCCTTATGTTATCTCAGTCATTTTATTTTTTATCGCAATAAGATCAGCTAAGCATGTAAAACCGACTGTGTCTTTTACCGATGCTCATTTTAAAAGTGTAGTCCATTGACTACACTTTTTTACGTCAGATCACTGGTCTATTTCGATCAGCCAATGTTAAAGTCAGTTTAAACATTACAATAAATGACAAGATAACGATGAAACTGATTTTTATTCATGGTGCACAACAACAAAGTTTTAATGCTGAAAGCTTACAGGATCACTGGCTTAACATTTTACAGCTCGGTTTAAATAATCTGGACATAAATGTTCCTCTCGAATCTTTAAATTTTGCTTTTCCCTATTATGGTGATTTAATTCATCAACATGCCTTAAATCAACTTGAAACACCTTTAGATGCCTTTATGCCTCAGGCATGGCAGGACTGGCATTTACCTTATCGGCAACACCCCGAACCCCAGCAAATTGATCAGGAAAAACGCTTAATTCCTCTTCTGGCTTTGCATCAACAGGAATTATCACTCACCTCAAGGTTATATTTATTTTCGCACTTGGCAAAAGATCACGTCTTGCGCGAGTTTGTGATGCTGCTAAATAAATTTCCCAAACTCCATGAAAATATGCTGCATCGTTATATTTTGGAAGTCTATCTGTATTTGGCAAATCCAGATTTTATGCAAGACGTTCATCAACGTGTGATGCAATCTTTTGAACAAGATGAAGAATATATTATTGTGGCGCATTCATTAGGCACAGTCATTGCCTATAATCTCATGCAACAGCTCCCCGAAAACATTAAGGTGCAGCGTTTTATTACACTGGCCTCTCCACTTGCTTTTCGGGTAGTGCAATCCAGACTCAAAGCTTCTCAGGAGCATTTACAGGCTTTACAAGGAAATTGGTATAATTTTTATTCGCATGAAGATTACTTAACGACTTTTCCTCTTGATCATGGGTTTTTTAATGTGCAACCTTCTATCATTAATCAGGGGATTTCAACCTTTGCGCACAAACCGCATGAAATTATTGGTTATTTACAACACCCATTGGTGGTACAAAGCATCATCGAAACGATTTGCCCAACTGAAGCCCTAAAACTTGGGCCTGAACAAGCAAGTTAATTTTTGCAACCTTGGGCGAACTGAAATTCAATTTACAATTCAATTCGCCCACATATTTAAGCAGATCGGCTAAAGAGGAATAATTTCAGCCAATTTGTGATCGGCTTGATAGCTTTGAGTGATTTCCACAAGATTTTTGATATGCCCTGCTTGATGTGCAAGCACCTGAATTTCCATTTTCATGGCTTCCATAATTGCAATGACCTCACCTTGCTCTACCCATTGATCTGGCTGCACCATCCATTTGCTAATAATGCCATTGATTGGAGCAACCACATCATTCAACTGTGCTTGTATCACAGGGCTTGTATCGACAGCAGAAGTCGTTGTAGAGATTGATCCCAATAAACCCTGTGGTAAACCAACTTCATGTAATTTGCCATCTATTTCGATCTGATAACGCTGTAATCCTTTATTTTGATTCAGTTTAGTTCTAGGTGTGACCTGAAAATCTGCTTTTAAATCCTGTTCAATCCAGCGTGTATGCACCTTAAATTCATTCACAAAATCAGCTTCATTGACGACGGTCTGATGAAAAGCCAATACAGAGGCGACGCCTTCAATTTCAAACGCAGATAATGCGCGTCTGGCGCGTTGTAATGCAATTTCACGTGTCGGCCCAGAGATGATCAATTTCGCCATAAGTGAATCAAAATGACTAGAAACCTGACTTCCTGTGACGACACCGCTATCCAGACGTACTCCCAACCCAAATGGCGGATTGAATTTTTCAATTTTGCCAAAAGCAGGAATAAAGCCACGCGCAGGGTCTTCCGCATTAATACGGAACTCAATCGAGTGTCCCTGTACTTTCGGTGTTTCCTGAATAGATAACGGTTGTCCCAAAGCAATCGCAATTTGTTCAGCCACTAAATCAAGCCCGGAAGTTTGCTCAGTTACAGGGTGTTCAACCTGCAAACGTGTATTGACTTCCAAAAAAGATAATCGACCATCACGACTGAGTAAATATTCAACCGTACCTGCACCGACATAATTTGCTGCACGGCAAATATTGCAGGATGCCTGAATAATTTGCTGATAAATTTCATCCCCAATAAATGGCGCTGGTGCTTCTTCAACCAGTTTTTGATTACGCCGTTGCAAAGAACAATCCCGTGTTCCCACCACCACCACATGACCTTGTTGATCGGCAATGACCTGTGCTTCGATATGTCTGGGTTGATCCAGATATTGCTCTACAAAACATTCACCTCGTCCAAAAGCACTGATCGCTTCACGTACCGCAGATTCATAAAGCGATGCAACCTCTTCGAGTTGCCATGCGACTTTTAGACCACGTCCACCGCCTCCGTAGGCTGCCTTTATGGCAATGGGCAAACCATATTGTTGAGCAAAATTGACTGCTTCTTGCGCATTTTGCAAGGGTTGATCCGTGCCTTGAACCAACGGCGCACCCACAGACGCCGCGATTTTACGCGCCTCAATTTTATCTCCAAGTTTTTCAATGCTTTGTGCAGTGGGCCCAATCCAGATGAGTCCAGCATCGACCACTGCCTGTGCAAACTCGGCACGTTCAGACAAAAAACCATAACCGGGATGAATCATGCTAGCCTGAGATTTTTGTGCAATTTCGATCAGTCGAGGAATATTTAAATACGTCTCTTTGGCAGTTATGCCCGACAAAGCCCATGCTTCATCTGCGAGTTTGACATGTAAGCTTTCAATATCGTCATCGGCATATACAGCAACAGATTGAATATTTAAATCTTTGCAGGCCTGAATAATACGAACCGCAATTTCGCCCCGATTGGCAATTAAAATTTTATGTTGTTGATTCATTTATTTCATCTCTAAAAATTCTGAAATCTGGCGGAATTTGATCAAAGTGCCTGCGGGCATTTGCGCTACGACATCCAGATGATGCTTGGCCACAGCTGCAATCACTGGATAGCCTCCGGTAAGAGGATGATCATTCATAAATAAAACAGGTTGCCCGTTCGGTGGAATCTGTAATGCGCCAGTACATGTGCCCTCACTCGGTAATTCCTGCTGGATTTGGCGTTGCAGTGGATACTCTCCTTGCAGCCTTAAACCGATTCGATTACTTTCTTGCGTCACTCGCCAAGATTGCTGAAAAAACTGCTGTACACTATCAGCTTTAAACCAGTCAGTTCTTGGTCCTAAAATCAAATCAACTTCAGTGACTTGCCCTGTTTTAGGTAAATTTTGAGGTGCAGCTTCATCCAAAATCACACTACTTACAGTTAAATCGGCGGCATAAATGAGATCGTTAGGTTGAAGGGGTGCTGCGCCTAATTCCGCTAACGTGTCATAGCTAGAACTTCCCAAAACCTGTTCGGCAGCGATTCCACCACGTAAAGCTAGATAATTTCGCAGTCCCTTTGTGGGCATGGAAATATTCAATTGATCGCCTGCATCTAGTGCAATCGGTTGATACATCGGCATACGGACTTGCTGACCAGAAGCGTCCTCAAGCCAGATTTCACTGTCTGCTCCTGTAATTGCAATTACCGCCGCTTGCAGTGCTTTTAACTTTAAGCCACCATTTAAAATTTCCAATACAGCTGCATGAGATGGATTTCCAACAATACGATTTGCCGTCTGAAATGCTGTTTGATCCATCGCCCCTGCATGTCCGACACCTAGGGCGGTCATATCCGGACGCCCTTGATCTTGAATGAGCGTTTGTAAGCCTGTTTTTAAAATTTCTAAGCTCGCTGCTACTGATTGCGTTTGTATCGCCACTGCTGGTGGAAGTTGTTCAGGCACTACGATGCTTGTCGGTTGTGCGGTGGCATCTCGAAACTGCACTTGCGTACCGGGGAGAAGCAATGCCGCAGGCTCTCGCTGAAGATCCCACATTTTGCTTGAAGTATGCCCAATCAACTGCCAGCCACCGGGGCTGTCTTTGGGATAAATTCCACTATATTCACCTGCCAGTGCGACTGAACCTGACGGAATTTTTTTACGCGGTGAACTGAGCCGTGGAATACTACCAAAAGGTTGATCTGGACTGATTAAATAGGCAAAACCCGGTGCAAAACCAATGAATGCAACCTGCCACATGCTTTGAGTATGTCGACGAATTAGCTCCTTGCAGTCAATCCCTAAATGATCACTCAGCGCGTGTAAATCAGCACCTGTGTAATTGACATCAATGATCACTTGATTTTGCTTGGATTGCTGGCTGCCGTGTATTTTTTGATTTTTTATCCATGTAATTAAATCTGGGACATCAATATAAAAGTGATTAAAGCCCATTAAAATGGTACTGGCAGCAGGAATCATCTCTACAATATAAGGATGCTGTACCTTTAATAAATGTTGATACAGCTTCATTGTTTCCTGCAAATCAGACAGTTCTATCAACAGTCTGTCCTGATTAACCGATAAAAACCGCATTTTATCTTCCTTACTATCAGCTTAAGCTTACGCGTAAATCCTTCAATGATTTAAACCTGATTTAGCCATCATCGTGATGTACTTATGGGCAAAAAGGCTGTATCGCAATATTTTGATTGATCAGTTCCTGTCGAATGGCTTGTGCCATTTCCAAAGCACCATCAGTATCGCCATGTAAACAAACCGTATCTGCTTGTATCGGGGTAAACTGACCATCAATGGACATTAGCCCACCTGTTTGAATCATTTGCACCACTCGCTGCGCAACCTGTTGTACGTCATGTAACACCGCACCTTGTAAGCGACGTGAAACCAGTGAACCATCTGCCTGATAAGCCCGATCTGCAAACGCTTCTGAAACCACCACCAGACCTTGTTGCTTTGCAAAAGCAACCAAAGGTGAACCTGCCAAAGCGACCAGTACCAATGATGGATCAATTTTTTTTATGGCATCAATGACTGCCTGCGCTTGCTGCAAATTTTGAGCAATCGTGTTGTATAAAGCCCCATGCGGTTTTACATATTTGACAGTTGTCCCTGCGACTTTGGCTAAACCCTGTAATGCAGAAATTTGATACATCACATCACTCAGTAGCTCATCATAAGACACATCCATATTACGTCGACCAAAACCGACCAAATCTGGATAAGACACATGTGCCCCAACCGTGACGCCGAGTTTTGCGGCTTGTTGCAGTGTTTTATAGATTCCCAGAGGATCGCCCGCATGAAAACCACAGGCAATATTGGCACTACTGACGATCGGTAAAATCTGATCATCATTGCCCATTTTCCACGAACCGTAGCTTTCACCCAAATCACTATTTAAATCAATTTGCATGGCTGCTCATCCTTATAATGTTTTGAGATAGTTAAAAATTGTATTAAATGACACATAACCCATGTACCACGTCAAAATACATGTCAGCACACCTAAAACAGTCAACCACATTGGATAATGATAACTGCCAAGTAAGTCTTTACGACATGCTGCAACATAGACAAACAGGGTCAAGCCAATTGGAAGAACTAAACCATTTAAGCCCCCCACAAAGACCAATAAGCTCGCAGGTGTTGCCCCTATCAGGACATAGACCAAAAGGGCAAGCGCAATAAATATAGACGTACAGAAATTACGCTGTTTTAAACTGATATCTTTTTTAAACGCGCTAAAAAATGAAACGGAGGTATAGGCCGCACCGATGGAACTACTGATTCCTGCTGCCCAGAAAATCAGACCAAATAGCTTAAAGCCAAATTCCCCTGCGGCGTATTGAAAGGCCTGTGCCGCAGGATTGGCATTATGGCTGGCTAAATCAATTGTGGCTCCACTGACAACCACCCCCAATATTGCCAGAAAAAGCACATAGCGCATGATACCGACCACCACAATACCTTTGGTGGCTGCTTTGGACACTTCCTCAATATGTTCAGGGCCAACTGTACCCTTGTCCAGCAATCGGTGCGCCCCAGCATAACAAATATAACCACCAACCGTACCGCCCACGATGGTGGTGATACTGGCGAAGTCTATTTGACTAGGTAAGATAGTCTGATGAAATGCATCTGCCATTGGAGGAGCAACAATACAAGCCACCACCACAATCACGGCAATTTTTAAAATACCCAGCATAATCATGCTTTTATCAACAATGATACTGGCTTTATGTGAGGCAAAAATTAAAATAGCCATTGCACCACTGATGACTCCACCCCACTTTGTATCAAGCCCGAACAAGGCATTCAGACCTAGAGCGGCACCGGCAATATTACCAATATTAAAAAAGAATCCCCCAAAAACCACTAGCACGGCCAGCACATAGCCACTGCCGGGTAATGCTGCATTTGCCACATCAGGGGCACGCATTTGCGTCAGCGTCACGACACGCCAGATATTTTGCTGCACCACATAATCAATAATAATCGACAATAAAATACCAAAACCGAATGCCGCACCCAATTTCACGGTAAAAGTAGCGGTTTGGGTTAAAAAGCCGGGCCCCATGGCAGATGTCGCCATCAGAAAAATGGAAGCAATGATTGACCACTGCCGTTCACTAAAAAAAGATTTCTTTTGCATAATATGATTGAGCTCTCAGATGATTTTTAACTGCACGATCGATCGTCCCTAAGCTAAAGACAGTTTTTTATAGGCTGACTGAATTTGGCTCCTCATTAATTAACCACAGCTGCAAGCTACAAAACAATCATCGACTGAGCACTCTTTAAAAATTTAATCCATTGAATTTTATAAATAATTTAATAAAAATAATATAAATAATTTTTTCTTATCAATTTCTATAATTCTTTCTTATTTAAAGAATTTTGTAGTTAAAATAAATTTCATCATATCAGTGCATGCTGCCAAAAAGAGGTGCAGGTTTTGCACTAAAAAGTGTTTTATCGGTCTGGAGAAAAAAACTTTTTTGTCTTTAAAATTTCAGATATTCATCTCCTGAAAATTGATTATTTAACTTTCTGACCGAGGTCTGAGCAATGCGATACGCAATTTTTGCGAGGCTTTGCTTTACTAGATCATCACGTCCTGCTACATAAGCACAGGAAAACTGAAATGGTTTAAGTTTGATTTCAGAGCTTAATATGCTTAATCGCCCTTCGCGTAATTCTTTAATGACAGACAAATGCGGAATAATACCAATCCCCATTCCATCTTCAGTCATTTTAATCAGTGTCGAAAGTGAATAGCTGGTGACTGTTTTTGGTTCTTTAAGATGATGTTGTATAAGATTTTTCTTTAAATCAAGATAAGGATAAGTGGTCTTGGGATACGTTAAAATAGTGCTATTGGCAATATCTTTCAAACTCAAATGACGTGATACAAATCGTTTTTGAATACGCGGTGCAATTAAAAAACTGTGTTGAAATTCACATAATGGCATTTCAATACAATCGAAGTCGCACGCCGAATTCAGTAAAAATGCCATATCCAACTCGCCTGACTGAATAGCATCTTTTAATAAAGGCGTAATATTAATAACAACTTCAATGGTCACATCAGGGAATTCTTCATACACCTGCTCAATAAAATCAACCAGCCATGTATGTACAATGGTTTCGGCAACCCCTAAACGAATAGTGCTGTGTATCGCGTTTTTTTCAGATAAATCGGTTAATAAATCATGATTAAGCTGGATATATTTTTCCGCATATTCATAAACAATTCTGCCCTTTTCAGTCAATTGTAAATGACGTGAAGTACGCTCTAATAATTTAACGCCCAACTCCTGTTCAAGACTATTTAAACGCTGTGACACTGCGGGTTGCGTGGTGTTGAGCTTTAGCGCAGCCTTATTAAAGCTATTGAGCCTTACCACCCAATAAAAATTTTCTATGCTTTTAAAATTCATGGTTGATATAACCACTTTATCTTTCTGGATGTTCACTATAAAACACAACATCATAGGTTGTGCAGAAATAAAAAACTCCACCGTAGTGGAGTCTAACTTTTTTAAGCGGCTGATCGCTTTTGTACAATCAGTGAGCCAACAGAATAACCCGCACCAAATGAACAAATTACACCGTATTCATTGGCATTGACCTGATCCCCTGTACGGTGTAATGCAATGATTACCCCTGCCGAAGAGGTATTGGCAAATTCATCCAGAATGATTGGCGTACGATCAGCTTCCGCTTCCTTGCCTAACACTAGTTTTGCAACCAGTTGATTCATATTGGCATTGGCCTGATGTAACCAGAAACGTTTCACGTCATCCGCAGCGATCTGCATTTTGTCCAATTGACCTGAAATGATTTTAGCTACCAATGGACAAACATCCTTAAAGACTTTTCGTCCATCCTGACGGAATTGTTTATCGTCACGGCTAGTATCTTCGCTACGGTTCAAGAAACCAAAGTTGTTGCGAATGTTGTTTGAAAATTGAGTAAATAAATGAATGTCTAAAATTTCAAAACCATCTTTGGTTTCGGTGTCTTCAATAATTGAAGCCGTCGCAACATCGCCAAAAATAAAATGACAATCGCGTGAACGATAGTCTGTATGTCCAGATGTAATTTCGACATTGACCAATAACACACGGCGCGCACCGGTTTTAATTGCATCATAGGCTTGTTTTAAACCAAAAGTTGCCGCAGAACATGCCACATTCATATCATAGGCATAACCCTGAATGCCCAGTGCTGATTGAATTTCTATCGCAACCGCTGGATAGGCACGTTGCATATTGGAACATGCCAAAATCACGACATCAATATCTTCTGGTCCCACCCCTGCATTTTGCATGGCTTGTTGAGCTGCAAAAACACCCCATTCCGCTTGTAATGACAGCTCGTCATCACTGCGTTCACGTAAATGTGGGCGCAATCGTGCGGGATCTAGTACGCCTGATTTTTCCACTACGTAGCGACTTTTCACACCAGATGCTTTTTCAATAAACTCTGCACTTGAGCCACGACGCTCAGCCAATTCGCCTGAAGCAATTTTGTCTGCATTTTCGGTATTGTAGCGTTCCACATAAGCATTA
Source organism: Acinetobacter ihumii (assembly GCF_900625095.1). Lineage (GTDB taxonomy): Bacteria > Pseudomonadota > Gammaproteobacteria > Pseudomonadales > Moraxellaceae > Acinetobacter > Acinetobacter ihumii. Next base: position 607,775 of record NZ_LR130760.1, read on the forward strand.
AGCGTTTCAACCAGCTCTTGATTGCTAATGGTTTCGGCCGGATGAAATAGACCAGTTCCAGTAATACGGATGCCCATGTAAAACTCCTTGTTAAGAATGCAAGATATTCTAACCGATTCCTAGTTTTTCCCATAGTTTTTGTAGCCGAGTGGAAGAAACAGGCATCTTGGTTTTCATTGGTTGAGAAAATAAGGAAATTCTGAGTTCCTCAACCATAAAATATAAGTCTTTAATTTTAGGGTCATTTTTGAATTTAAATAATTTATCCATCCACGGATCAACCTCTTTAATGGCTGCTTCATCTCGCGGTAAATTATGAGCTAAACGCCCAAGACGCATCAGCAAGGCCTTTAAATAGCGTGGATATTCTAACCAAACCTCAGCAGGCTGACTGTAGACAAAATCACTTAATCGCATTAAATCCAATTGATCTTCAATATCATCAATACTTCTGCCAAATATATCCGCATCCAGCACCAGTAACTGACGACGGATGTCTTGCCATTGAATGAAAATATCCGAAATCACATGCAGTGCCTGTTGCCCAAACCTTAGAAAGTTCTGCTTAACTTGCTGTATGAGTTGTTGAAATTCAGTTTCATTAACAGGCAATTTTTCAATACTGAGTTGCAGCGTTGCATAGACCAACATTTGTTCTAGTTTGGCTTTATCCCCTAAAGGGGAATAGGCTAAGGCTAAAGGTTTGGAGATTTGTTTTTTCAACTGTCGAACTAAATCACCCAGTTGCATATAGACCAGACGAAGAATGCCTTCTCGATGTTGCCGAATCGCCTCTGCCTGATCATTAAAAGTTTGAATCACCACACCTGATTCATCTTTTTGCTCTAAGTCAGCAAATTGTTTCACTGGGACTAAAGCCTGATATTGCTTGACCACAACCCCAGTGACTTTTTGCGAGGCTTCAAATACAAAACTTTCAGGGAATGTTTTAAACTCACCTTGCATTTGTTTGACTGGTCGATGGGTTTCAGTGCGGCAACGTGCTTTTAACTCGGCGAGATCACGACCTTTTTCAATGACTCGACCTTTTTCATCGACCACCAAAATAAAAGGAACCAGATATTGATCAATACGTTCAAAAGAAAAATCTTTTTCAGTCATCTGTTCGCCACGCAAGGCAAACGCTAAAAACTTAAAAATATGCTGATGTAAATGTGTGGCATCCACACCTTGCAGCAGTTTTTTAGCAGTATCAGGAATCGGGACTAAATGACGGCGTTTGTCTTTGGGCAAAGCTTTGAGTAAAGCCTCGATCAAATCCAGCCGCCAACCGGGAATGCCCCACGACCATAAATTTTCGTCCACTTGTGCCAAAGCTTGCACAGGAATTTTAACCGTTGCGCCATCTTGATCATGACTTGGATCAAAGCGATAGGTCGTGGCTAAACGTAAATCGCCGTTATGTAAATAATCAGGAAATTGTTGTGTGGTCGGTCGGTCACTTTGCCAAAGCGCATCATCCTCAACAAATAAATAACGCGGATGTTTAGGCTCAATGGTCGCGCGCCAGTCTTCAAAGCTGCTGCGACTGGCAATATCCGCAGGCACACGTTCAGCATAAAATTGATAAATGGTTTCTTCGTCTACCACTAAATCACGTCGACGTAATTTATCTTCAACTCGCTCAACTTCTTCGAGTTTGAGCAAATTATGATTTAAAAATGGCGGCATGATGCCTAGATTGCCTGTGGTTAAGGCATCTCTTAAGAATATTTCACGTGCCGCTGGATGATCGACTTTTTCAAAATTCACTAAACGTTTAGGTTCAATAATTAAACCAAATAAGGAAATTTGCGCATAGGCTTGGACAATGCCTGCTTTTTTTGACCAATGGGGCTCGAAATAGTGATATTTCAATAAATCTCGTGCTGCCAGTAAAATCCATTCTGGATCAATCTTCGCCAATGTCCGCAGATACACCTGTGAAGTTTCGACCATTTCAAAGGCCATGACCCACGGTGTATTGGACTTATGCAAGGTACTGGCAGGAAAGACTTTGGCTTTTTGCTGACGCACTGCCATATAAATATTACGTTCATCGGTTTTATTGGCCACAAAAGACAATAAACCTGTGAGTAACGCACGATGCAAATTTTCATAACTGGCTTTTTTGTCATTAAAAGACAGCTTGATGCTTTGCGCTAAATCGACCAGTTGAGAATGGGTTTGTTTCCATTCACGTAAACGTAACCAACTTAAAAAATGCTGACGGGCAAATTGACGGCGTTTATTTTCCGTTGCCATGTCAGGATTATTTTGTAAGGTATCCCACAGTTTGATATAGAACAAAAAGTCAGAATCTGCTTCACGGAACAACGCATGTTTTTGATCCGCCTGCATTTGTTTGTCGGCTGGGCGTTCACGCGGATCTTGTACCGCCAGCGCACTGACTACGATCAAAATTTCGTTCAGCACACCAAAATGCGAACCACCGACAATCATCCGTGCCAATCTCGGATCAATCGGCATACGCGACATCATCTGTCCAACTTTTGTTAGCTCATGTTTGCGCTCATTCATCGCGCCAAGTTCAACTAAAAGTTTACGTCCATCATTCACCAAACGGTGATCAGGCGGCTCAATAAAATCAAAATCTTCAACCGTGCCAAGCCCTAGACTTTGCATTTGCAAAATCACGGAAGCCAAATTGGTACGCTTAATTTCAGGCTCAGTAAATTCAGGGCGACTCAGAAAATCTTCTTCGCTATATAAACGAATACATACACCCGGCGCAATACGACCGCAACGTCCTTTACGCTGATTGGCTGCCGCTTGGGAAATCGCTTCAATCGGTAAACGCTGTACGCGTGAACGGTAGCTATAACGTGAAATACGGGCAAAGCCACTGTCAATCACATAGCGGATATTCGGTACAGTCAATGCAGTTTCAGCTACGTTGGTGGCAATAATAATGCGCCGACCTTTACCACTTGGGCTAAAAATCTTTTGCTGCTCACCCAGACCTAAACGTGCATACAAAGGTAAAATTTCAGTATGACGTGGACCATGCTTTTGTAAGGTTTCCTGTAATTCTCGAATTTCCTGTTCAGTACTGGAAAAAATCAGAATATCCGCATGTTCTGGATGCCCCTTTGCTTCGGCATCAGCAAAACATTCTTCTACAGCTTGCACCACCGCACGTGGCAGATTTTCTTCAAAATCATCAAATTCGTCATCATCGCTGCCACCAATGCTCAGTTCAGAAATAGGACGATAACGAACCTCAACAGGAAAGCTACGTCCTTCCACTTCAAAAATCGGGGCATCATAAAAATAGCGACTAAAGCGATTCACATCCAAAGTTGCCGAGGTCACGATCACTTTTAAATCTGGGCGTTTTTTTAAAATCTGCTTGAGATAACCCATAATGAAATCGATATTTAACGAGCGTTCATGTGCTTCATCAATAATAATGGTGTCGTATTTATTGAGATAACGGTCATGTCCAAGCTCCGCCAATAAAATACCATCGGTCATTAAACGCACGATAGAATCATTGGAACCTTGCTCATTAAATCGAACTTTAAAACTGATCGACTCGCCCAGTTTTTCACCGACTTCTTCCGCAATCCGCTGTGAAACGCTACGCGCCGCCAAGCGTCTGGGTTGGGTATGTCCAATCATGCCAGTTGCACCACGTCCTGCCAGCATGGCAATTTGTGGTAACTGAGTCGTTTTACCTGAACCAGTTTCCCCAGCTACAATAATCACTTGATGCTGTTGAATCGCTTCAATTAAACGATCGGCATATTGGGTAACAGGCAAATCCTGATTGAGTTTGATACGAGGAAAACGCGCAATTCGAGCTTTCACCTGATGATTCGACTTTTCAAAAAGTTCTTGGTATTGCTTTGGGTTTTTGTCTTTACCTTTGCCAAGTCGATTTAAACGATGCTGGTCACGCGCCATAACCATTTGGTCTACATTTAAATCTCTGTGCACAGATAAAATTTCCTGATCATTTCAACAAGCGGTCTATTTTACGCTGGAAAACATGAGAACGAAAGCCATTCATTTTCTATAGATTTGTTGTTTTTTTCATTTTACCCTTGAATTTTTTACACATCGCCTGCATGTTCATATGCAAATTAAATGAATGAGGCTTTGTCATTTTTAGATCATATTGTTGCGCTGAAATGATAGAAGTCACAATCTGGTGAAATTTGGTATGAGGCATCTTAATTTGTTTTTCCGATTTTAGTCATGCAAAAATACCATTTCACCAATAAAATAAAATTCTTTATGCTAAATCAGAATTTTAAGTTTAAATAAAACCTCAATCATGGAGAAAATGATGAGCTTAATTAATACAGAAGTTAAACCATTTACAGCAACTGCTTATCACAATGGTCAATTCGTTGAAGTTTCTGAAGCAAACTTCAAAGGCAAATGGTCTGTTGTATTCTTCTATCCAGCTGACTTTACCTTTGTTTGCCCAACTGAGCTTGGCGACCTTGCAGACAACTATGCTGAATTCCAAAAATTAGGCGTAGAAATCTACTCAGTTTCTACTGACACTCACTTCACGCATAAAGCTTGGCATGATTCTTCTGAAGAAATCAAAAAAATCCAATACGTAATGGTAGGCGACCCAACTTGGGCACTTGCTAAAAACTTTGAAGTTCTTATTGAATCTGCTGGTCTTGCTGACCGTGGTACTTTCGTAATCGATCCTGAAGGTAAAATCCAGATCGTTGAAATCAATGCAGGTGGTATTGGTCGTGACGCGCAAGAACTTCTTCGTAAAGTAAAAGCTGCACAATACGTTCACTCTCACCCAGGTGAAGTATGTCCAGCAAAATGGAAAGAAGGTGATGCAACACTTGCTCCTTCAATCGATCTAGTAGGTAAAATCTAAGCTGATAATCTCTAATTTTTTAGATTTTTAGCACTAAAAGAACCACCCTTTTTAGGGTGGTTCTTTCATTTTAAGTGATTAATTTATCATGATTTAAACATTTACAATTTTCATATATAGGCGCAGCATAAATTACATTACTGTTCAATTAAAACAGCATGCTTTTTATCTTTATTCATACCCGAAGGGAGAATATATGGAAAAATTTGTTGCCGTGACCTCGTGGAAATACAATGCTGCATCCAGATATCTAAAAATTTTTTATAATAATGGTAAAGGTGAACTGTACCACCCCGTTCCCGAATTTGTGTACGACAACCTACTTCGCTCGCATGATAAAACGGCTTTTGTGCAGAAATATTTAGAATTTGATTTACACTTTAGCCGAATGTCGATCTTTTAAAACATTGTTTCTCTAACATAAAGATAAGATCTTGATTTGTTTTCCTTACTTATTCAAGCTAAGACAAAATAAAAGATTTTGCTGTTTAAATTGTCTTAGCATTCAGATTCAATTTTATCTTTATTTTGCCACCACCATAAATAATCCTGCACCCAACGCAAGCGTGGTGGTCATAAAATTGGCATCCTGCTTAATTATAGCTAAAAACTCTTTGACCTCAGCAGCATGTGAAATGACATTATCTACAATCAATACACCGCCTTTCTTTCGAATCAAACGCTGAAGATCATTCCAATACGCTGCATAATAACTACGCTCTGCATCCAGTAAAATAAAGTCAAAACTGTCTATGGCTTGCTGTAAATATTGAGCCGCATCTCCTGTCCAGAACTCAATAACGCTGTCTAATTTTAATTCCTGCGCATAGTTTTTTGCTTGTTGACTGCGTTTTTCTTCTATTTCAAGCGTCACCATGTGAGCACCAGTGGCTTGAGCTGCTTCAGCCAACCATAAAGTTGAATATCCTGTAGATGTGCCTATTTCCAAAATTGATTGAGATTGTTGAGTACGAATCAGCATGGAAATAAATTGCGCAGAATCGGGTTCGATATTACGAAAACGCTGGAGTCGATCACACTGTTTGGCATCATGCTGTTGAAATTCATCATATAATTCTGAGAGACGCAATAAAAATTCACGGGTTGGCATGCATTCACCTTTCAATTTTTGCTTTATATTTGATGAAGAAAATTAAAACGTGGTACGGGCTGACCATCAATTTCAACTGTTTCAATAAACATGGTGAGTGGTCGCACCCAGATTGAGTAATCACCATATAAACATTGGTAAACCACCAATTCTTCTTCTGTTTCACTATGTTTTGCCACGTGAAAAACTTGATAAAGATTGCCTTTGTAATGTTGATAAATTCCTGATTGTAGTTTCATGTCAATATTCCTTAAATTTAAGGTGTATTATCTTATCTCATCTCAAGATGTCATTTATATAACAAAGCAATTTTAGCTCGCTATGAATCTTTCCAAGCTTAATTTTCTATATAAGCCTCATTGATAGCTATCAACCATTCAATAAACCGATTGAATTCATAAAAACATACTGTTTCACCTATATGAAGTTTTATCGTAATATTCTCAACAAGTTAAAAATTTACTCCTTTGGAGATTTAAAATGTTAGACCAAAACATCAAAACTCAGTTAAAAGCCTACTTGGAACGTTTAGAAAGTCCAATCGAATTGGT
>NZ_LR130760.1:614416-1024895 GCF_900625095.1 Acinetobacter ihumii
CAGACCCTTTTTCGACGACGCAGACGGACAAATCGGGTAGATTCTTTTCAATCGCAAGTTGGCGAATTTTAATCGCAGCCGATAGACCGGCAGGTCCAGCACCAACGATGACGACGTCAAATTCCATTGATTCTCGTTCAAGATTATCCATAATAAAAAAGAAATTAAGTTTCGCTTGTCGATATTTTAATTTGTTAATTTAAATAAGACAAGCCTTATTTATATATAAAAAAAGCCAGTAGGGCTAATACTGGCTATAAACTGAAATGTTTTAGATAATTGTTAATTATGATTTTTGTGGATCATATTGTTTCTCTTTAATGAAAAGAGCAGGAATTACACCACAAATAAAGTAAGCAGCGCCCATGACGATAAAACCGAGTCCAATCGAGCCGCCAGAAGCGAGGAAACCGATGGTGGCTGGAGCTATAGCTGCACCTAAACGACCCACATTATATGCACCACCAATTGCTGTGCCGCGAATTGCTGTTGGGAAACTTTCTGTCATATAGGTGGCATTTACCCCGTATGGAATTCCATACAAGAAACCAAAAATGACCAATAAATACAGAATATTGTCAGGAGAGTTGTAGAAAACAATTAAAGGTAGAAAGATAGCTGTTCCAATCGCGCCAAAAGCATATGTAAATCGGCGACCCAGCTTATCTGCCATGTAACCTGCCAATATTTTCCCTAGAATCATGGCGGTATAAGTACCCACCATATAAGCGGTCATTTCTTTGAACTTCATACCGAGTTCACTTTCAAGATATGACGGCATCCAGTTATTTACACCATAGTAGCCAAACTGTAGGAAACCTGCGGTCAATGCCCATAAGATAAACATATTGCGATTCCGTTTATCTTGGAAAATCAGTTTAAATGCAGATTCTTTTTCCTGTTGTTGGTTTTGTATTGGTTGTAAGCGAGATTGTCTCCATGCTTCTGGCTCTGGCACCATAAGATGCATCAAAATTGCCATAAATACAGGAATAATCGCCACGTAAAACAACATACGCCAGCCATGATCTGGAATCAGCCAGCCAGCCAATAATGTCGCAACGATATAGCCCACTGTCCAGCCGGCCTGCAAAGTCCCTAAAACTGTGGTGCGATATTTTGTTGGAACATATTCAGCCATTAATGTATTACAGGCAATATATAATGAACCCAATCCCAATGAGGCGAAGAAACGTAAAACACCAAACTGTAAAAAGCTTTGAGTCAAGCCAAGCCCACAAGTCAATAATGAAAAGGTGAGGATTGAAATGACGACAATACGGACGCGACCAAAACGGTCACAGGCCCAGCCTCCAAAAATTCCACCAATGGCCATACCTGCCAAGGTAAAACTACCTAACATCCCCGCTTCAACTGAAGTTAATCCAAAATCTGCTTTAATGCTGTTCAAGCTATAAGACAGCAACATTAAATCGGCACCATCGACTAACAGTGCTAAAAAAGCAAATATAAATGCAATTTTCCATGTGTTCGATCCAGCTTTGGACACGGATTGATTTGAGTTCACAGCTATATTCCTTTACTACAAATGAAATGACCTGCATCTAAATCCCGTTACATACTGAACAGGCACATACATGAGGAGATTTGTAAAAATTTTTCGGATAGTAAAACAAAGATTGCAATAAAACAATAATTATAAAAATAAATATCGCATAGCGATACTTTGTTATAAATATTAAATTTATGTTTTTGAATAAGAAATTCTTAAAATGAGTACATTTAAGACTTTAGTCTTGAACTTGTCAGTATTTGCTATTAGGGATAATGAGTGTATATTAGTTCTTTAATATCGCTATGCGAAACTACGTGTTGTATTTTTGCATTAATTGATTTAGTCAGTTGTGTTTTATAGGAATAGGTATGGGTGCTCTTGAGGGATATCGTGTTCTGGATTTAAGTCGAGTTTTGGCTGGACCATGGTGTGGTCAAATTCTTGCTGATTTAGGTGCAGAAGTCATTAAAGTCGAGCGTCCTAAACGCGGTGACGATACACGTTCTTGGGGACCGCCTTGGATGAAAGATGATGCAGGTCATGACACTCATGAGGCTGCTTATTATCAATCGACCAACCGTAACAAACTTTCTGTCGCCATTGATATTGCCACTCCAGAAGGTCAAGAAGTAGTCCGTGCTTTGGCACTTGAGTCCGATGTTTTAATTGAAAACTATAAAACAGGTTCACTTAAAAAATATGGTCTGGACTATGAAACACTGTCCAAGCTCGATCCTAAACTCATTTATTGTTCGATTACAGGGTTTGGTCAGACAGGACCACGAGCAGAAGAACCAGGATATGACTTTATCATACAAGGTATGGGCGGTTTGATGTCGGTGACAGGTGAAAAAGATGATTTGCCCGGTGGTGGACCACAAAAATTAGGCATTGCATTTTCTGATATTACCACAGGATTATATTCAACCATCGCTATTCAGGCGGCTTTACTGAATCGGAATATTACAGGCTTGGGTCAATACATTGATATGGCACTGCTCGATGTGCAAATTGCGACATTAGCCAATCAGGGCATGAATTATCTGGCATCTGGTAAAGTGCCGGGTCGTTATGGTAATGCACATGCCAATATCGTGCCTTATCAAGTGTTTAAGGCATGTGATCGCGATTTTATTATTGCTTGTGGCAACGACACACAATTTATTCAGTTGTGTCAGGCGATCGGTTTACCAGAACTGCCAAATAATCCAAAATTTACTCGAAATGCTGATCGTATTAAGCACCGTGAAGAAATTACAGATTTACTTTCCGCACATTTTTCTCAAAAAACAGCAGATGAATGGGTCGCTGCAATTCATGCTGCAAAAGTGCCAGTGGGCGTGATTAATAACCTTGAACAAGCATTTGAAGAACCACAAGTCGTGGAACGTAAAATGCTGGTTGATATGCCACATCCACAACGTGAGCATCTAAAAGTGATTGGATCTCCCATTAAAATGTCACGTACCCCCATTGAATATAAACATGCGCCTCCAATGTTAGGTCAGCATACCGATCAGATACTTTCACGAATATTGTCGAAACAAACACTGGATGAGTTAAAATCGAAAGGGATTGTAGAATAATTCTACATAGAGGCGGAAATAGCAAAAGAAGTAAACGTATTTATACATGCTTCTTTTGCTATTAATAGAATAAATAGATTATAATTTTCGCAATGCGAAACATTAACTGAATTGAGTGCGCTCTAACATCATGACTGATTTAAACGAAACCGAACAAACCGAAAAACTACTGGTTCCGCTGCGCCATGAATTGCTTCATCCAATTGAAGATATGCAGGAAGAAGATGACCGTCAATTTATTACTGCGTTAGCGCGTGGTTTAGAATTGCTGCGTTGTTTTTCTGCCAAGCAGCCACATTTAGGCAATCAGGAATTGTCACAAATGACAGGCTTGCCTAAACCAACCATTACCCGTTTAACGCATACTTTGTCGCGTTTGGGTTATATTCGCCAAGTACCCAACTCAACCAAATTTCAACTGTCGGTGGGAGTCTTGGCTTTTGGTTATTCAATGCTTGCCAATGTTTCTGTACGCTCTATTGCCCAGCCTTATATGAAAGAACTGGCAGACTATGCAGGGGCGGCAGTGGCGATGTCAACACGCGATCGTTTGAATATGATTTATCTGGACGTGGTACAGGGTAAGGGTAATGTTACCATGCGTCGTCAGGTTGGAACTTATTTGCCAATACATCTCAGCTCAATGGGACGCGCCTGTTTAGCTGCAATGCCTGAAGATGAGCGTGAATTTCTACTCAACGCGATTCGCCAAAAACATAAGGAAGACTGGATTAAGATTAATCGTGATCTGGACAAGGCATTTAAAGATTATCAGGACTTTGGTTATTGTTTCTCTATGGGTGACTGGCATAAGGATGTGAACTCTGTGGCGGTACCTTTATTGCACGAACAGCATGGTTTGTTGGTATTTAACTGTGGTGGTCCAAGCTTTATTATGAAACGTGAAAAGCTCGAAGAAGATATCGCGCCACGTTTATTACATATGGTTAATAATATTAAAACAGAAATTGGTTAATCTTATTTTTGAATAGATGTTATTCACACGCTTTTTTTATTTCTTACATTTAAGAAAAATAAAAAGGTGTCAATAGTCAGAAAAGAAGTCTAATACTGAACCAGTAATACCAAAAGGGTTACTGGTTTTTTTATTGGGCTAAAACAGGGGAAAGCTTGGCATCACGAATGCAAAAAACAAGTGTCAAAACAGCCAAAACAAGACCTAAAATGCAGACACCATGCCAACCAAAATGTCGCCATGCATAGCTTCCTAGTGTGGTTCCAAGCGCACCGCCAGTGAAGTAGCCTGTCATATAAATTGCATTAAAGCGCGACTTAAGCTGTTGATTGAGTTTAAAAACAATGCTTTGATTGGTGACATGCACGGCAGATAAACATGAATAAATCAAAATAGTTCCCATCACATAAAAAATAAAGGAAATAGGTAGTAGCACATAAAACAGCCAGCTTAAAATAATCCCTAATCCACAATAGATTGAAATTTTGTGAATATAGCCTTGATCAATATATTTACCTGAAAAATTGGCAATAAATGTTCCAATAATGCCCACGAAACCAAATAAACCAATTGTAAAATCACTAAAATGATAGGGCGCTGGTGCAAGCAAAAGTGACATAGTGGTAAAAGTCATACTGATGCCTGCAAAGGTCAAAAAGCCAATATAGGTTCGAGTACGTAAACGTTGATTTTCTTTAAAAATAGCTGGAATTGAACCTATTGTTTTAAAGTAGCTTTCTGACTGTGTGGCAGGAAAAGAGCTTATTTTGTTGTACAACACAATTGCAATCAGTAGTAATAAAAAACCACTGACCAGATAAATCACATTCCATGCAAATAAAGTTGACATCAATCCAGATAAAGAACGTGCCAATAAAATACCAATCATTAAGCCGCTAATAAGAAAACCGACGACACGACCACTATGCTGAATTGGAACTAAACTGGCGGCCAAGGGCAATAAAAGTTGTGCAGATACCGAAAATAAACCCGTGATTAACGTCCCTAACATGATCAGACCGATATGACTGGAAAAGCCACTAATCAACAAACCTAAGGAGGCTAGCAACATCAGAATAAATAAGAGCCGTCTTTTTTCAAGAATATCACCTAATGGCATTAAAAAAAGCAAACCGCAGGCATAGGCAATTTGAGCGAGCGTGGGCACCCATGCGATCGTAGTTTCTGAAAGATTTAAGGCCAATGCCATTGAATGCACTAGTGGCTGACTAAAATAATTACTTCCTGAGCAAATACCAGCCGCTACTGCCATTAAAATAACGGTTGGTGTGTAGATACTCGACGATTTCATGCAAGTTCACTTGATTTTTTGCAGTGCAATCATATTGCACCAAGAAGGGATCAATAAGCTTAATCAAAAACAAAGTTTTTTACAATAATAATAGAATTTTATTTTGCAATGCGATATTTTAATTTATTATAAATATATCGGAAAGCTAAATTCGATATCAAAGCGTTACGGAATAATGAACAACAATGAGGAAGAATATGGGTGCCTTAACAGGATTTAGAGTGCTGGACTTAAGTCGGATTTTAGCTGGTCCTTGGTGCAGCCAAATTTTGGCAGACTTGGGTGCAGAGGTCATTAAAATTGAAAAGCCTTTTCAAGGAGATGACACACGCATTTGGGGACCTCCATTTCTCAAAACAGATGATGGACAAGACACGTCTGAGTCAGCCTATTATTTATCGGCAAATCGTGGCAAACACTCGGTTGCAATTGATATGGCAACCTCAGAAGGTCAGGCACTGATTAAAAAAATGGTGCTTGAAAGCGATGTTTTAATTGAAAATTATAAAGCTGGTTCGCTTAAGAAATATGGTCTGGACTATGAGAGCTTAAGCCAAATTAATCCCAAACTCGTATATTGCTCAATTACAGGCTTTGGACAACAAGGACCTCGCGCGACTGAACCCGGCTATGATTTTATTATACAAGGGATGGGTGGCATGATGAGTGTCACTGGTGAGCGTGATGATTTACCCGGCGGTGGCCCACAAAAAGCAGGTTTGGCATTTGCAGATTTGACTACAGGTTTATATGCTGCAATTGCGATTCAGGCAGCATTATTATCGCGTGTCACTACAGGGGAAGGTCAACATATTGATATGGCATTACTGGATACCCAAGTCGCTTCACTTTCAGTTTTGGCCATGAATTATTTAACTTCTGCAAAGGTACCGGGACGTTTTGGTAATGCACATGCCAACATTGTGCCTTATCAAGTGTTTAAGGCTCAACAGGGCGAATTTATTATTGCTTGTGGGAATGACCAGCAATTTAAAGCGTTGTGTGAAAGTATTGGTTTAGCTAAGCTTTGTGAAGATCCTAAATTTGCTAAAAATAAAGGTCGTGTCACCCATCGTGAGGAAATCAGTGACATTCTGCAACAGCATTTTATGACGCAAACTGCACAAACTTGGGTGGATCGTATTCATGCGGTAAAAGTACCCGTCGGCATGATTAATAATTTGCAGCAGACATTAGAAGAAGAACAGGTGGTTTTTCGGGAAATGGTGGTGAATATGCAACATCCATTGCGTGCTGACTATGTCTCGATTGGCTCACCGATCAAACTTTCTAAAACGCCAGTGCAATATGTTAAAACACCGCCTTATTTGGGTGAGGACACCGATTCCATTTTAAATCGGTTTTTATCTGCAAATGAATTGCAGGACTTAAAGGACAAAAAAGTAGTTCAACAAGGCTAATGTAAGAGGAGCATTGATATGAATCAAATGTTCCTTTTTTATTTATAAACTCTCAGTTAAAGCATCCTGAATGCTATGCACCATATATTTTAAACGTGGGCCAATCTCTTCAATGGTTTTTTCAGCACTTAATAAATAAGAGGGCGAACCACAGTTAAACACATATAAACCATGTTTTGAGCTAACCAATGGCACAGCCACAGAATTAATGCCTTGCTGCCATTCACCTAAAGAAAGGCAATAACCATGTTTTGCATATTGTTCAAAAGCACGTTCAAGCTGCTCTTTAATCTCTGGCCATTGTTCTGGTTCACGTTTTTTAATCGCTTCTAAAATTAGATTGCGTTTATATTCTGGAGTTGCTGCCAAACAGGCTCGACCCATTGAGCTTGTATGCAAAGGCAGGGTTGAGCCAATGGGACGACGTAAGGTGCTATTGGTCTGTACTACATCCAAATACAGCATATTTAAACGATCACGAGCAGCCAGTGCTACAGGTGCCTGCGCATAAAGACTCATTTCTTCCATAAATGGATGTGCTGTAGTTCGAATAGTTAGATTCGATAGCGCAGCATAACCTAAAGAAAGTACGCCGATATCCAGCATATATTTGGGAGAATCTGGCATCTGTTTCAAATAGCCTAAGCTAACTAATGTATTACAAAGGCGGGCAATGGTCGGCTTGGGTAAACCCGTCATTTTTGCCAGTTCCAGATTACCTAATACTTGATGTTGTAAAGAAAAACAGCGTAGAAGTTCTAAACCACGTGCCAACGATGCAATAAATTGAGGGTTATTTTCACGATGAATATGTGAAATAGGATCTAAACGAATTTCATCAAAATTAGGGGTTTTATCATTTTTTTTAGTATTACTACTTTGCGACATTGAATTCTCAAATTAAAGGTCTAGTGCCGATCATAGAGCATTTTATTTCGCATTGTAAAATAAATGAATCCATTCATCACTGCTGTGGTGATGAATGGATATTTTTAGGGATCAGTTAGGGTTAAGCGACGTTTTCAATCACCATGGCCAAACCTTGACCTACACCGATACACAGGCTGACAACCGCATATTTTTTATTACGGCGTTGTAATTCACGAGCAACTGTCAGTGCTAAACGCGCACCAGATGCACCCAACGGATGGCCAACCGCAATTGCACCACCATTTGGATTAACACGTGGATCATTAAAGTCAACACCTAGACCTTTTAGGCAAGACAAAACCTGTGAGGCAAATGCTTCGTTAATTTCAATAATATCCAAATCATCCAGTGTTAAGCCTGCACGAGCAACTGCTTTTTTAATGGCTTCGATTGGACCTGCACCCATAATGCGTGGTTCAACACCAGCCGCAGCCGCAGAGAGAATTTTTGCCATAGGTTTTAAACCGTATTTTTGACCAGCAGCTTCTGAACCGACCAATACCGCAGCGGCACCATCATTAATGCCTGAAGCATTGCCTGCTGTGACTACACCACCTTCAAATAAAGGCTTTAACTTGGTTAATGCTTCAACCGTTGAACTTGGGCGAGGATGTTCATCTTCAGTCACTTGTTTGGGTGGTAATTTTTTACCTTGAGAAACTTCAACAGCCGTAATTTCACCTTCAAAAAAGCCTTCCTCGAATGCTTTTTGATATTTGGCTTGAGATTGAGCAGCAAATAAATCGGCTTGTTCGCGGGTAATGCCATATTCAACCGCAACATTATCACCAGTTTCAGGCATAGAATGACCGCCATATTGCGCTACGATCTTCTTATTTGGAAAACGTGAACCAATGGTGGTGTCATAAATTTTAGCATCACGGCTATAGGCACTTTCTGCTTTGCCCATGACAAAAGGTGCACGAGACATGCTTTCTACGCCACCAGCCACGTATAAATCGCCTTCACCACACGTAATGGCACGTGCTGAATCGATAATTGCACCTAAACCACTGGCACATAAGCGGTTGACTGTTTGACCCGGAACAGTCACAGGTAAACCTGCCAATAAGGCAGCATGACGCGCGACGTTACGACTGTCTTCACCTGCCTGATTGGTATCACCAAAAATTACATCTTCAATATCTGCACCCGGTACGCCTGTTTTTTCAATCAAACGCTGAATGACCAAACCCGCAAGATCATCAGGACGTATAGACGCAAGTTCACCAGCATGACGACCAAATGGTGTACGTAAACCGTCATAAATATATGCATTTAACATGGAAAAGTTCCTTTTTAAAATTAAGCAGTAAATGTGAGTGGAAGATTCAATGCGACACGACGTTGCAACCACGGGCTAGGGCGGTAACGTGGGTCGTAAGTCAATTCGGAAATACGGTTTAAAATGAGTAAAATTTTGTTTGAACCGACTACATCGCCCCATTCGATTGGGCCATATGGATAACCTAGGCCTAAACGCACAGCCGCATTGATGTCATCGACGGTTGCGATATTTTGTTGCGCGATGTCACAACCTAAATTAATGACCATTGCCAAGACGCGTTGCGCGACAAAACCTGTACTTTCAGCAATCGTGCTGACGATTTCACCATCAAGATTGAAGATTGAATGTGCTGCTTGAGCATAATCTGCTTTAGTCGCAAGTGATGGCATGAGGGTACGATGTTTTTCAATGCCGTATAGCATATCAATCGCGACACTATGTGCAGGATTGACCTGTAAGCGTTGCGCGGCATGCGTGGTGTCTTCACCATAACAAGCTAAAAGACATAAGCTCTCTGCCTGAGGTGTTGCACCTGTATCCAGTTGAATATTTTGCGCAGTCAGATAAGCTTCAAGTGCTTTTTTGTCATCGGCAAAATCAGCCGCAATCCAGACAGTGGGATAACGTTCTAATCGCTCCACCAATTTAGCTGGTGTTTCACCCGTTTTGCTTCCCGTGCGGTAGTCATAAAAACCTTGTCCGACTTTGCGACCTAACTGTTTTGCTTCCAACATTTGTTTAGTCAATGGACTTGGACGATAACGCGCTTCTTCATAATATTGATGATAGATTGATTCCATCACAGGATGTGAAACATCCAGTCCTGTTAAGTCCATCAGTTCAAATGGACCCATTCTGAAACCGACACCATCACGTAAAATTCGGTCGATTTCGCTTATGTCTGCAACATTTTCATTTAGAATTTTTAGGGCTTCTGTACCATAAGCACGACCTGCATGATTAATAATAAATCCAGGTGTGTCTTTTGCCACAACAGGGCGATGCCCAAATACACGCGAAAGTTGATTTAAAGTTTCAACATGTTTGGGATCAGTTTTTAAACCCTGAATCACTTCAACGACTTTCATCAGTGGTACAGGATTAAAGAAGTGATAACCAATCACACGTTCAGGATGCTGACAATTCGCTGCAATCGCTGTAATCGAGAGTGACGAAGTATTTGAAGCCAAAATTGTAGTTTCAGGGACAATTGCTTCAAGTTGATCCATTAAGGATTGCTTAATATCCAGACGTTCAATAATTGCTTCAACAATCAAATCACAGTCTTTTAACTCACTAAGTTCATTGGCAATTAAAAGATTCGCATTGGCTGCATCTGCCTGTTCAGCGGTGATTTTATTTTTATCCAGCAACTTTTGAAATGTCGCAGCCAACTTTTCTTTGGCTTGCTGTGCTGCACCAGCTTTAGCATCGTATAAATAAGTGGTGTGACCTGATTGCGATGCAATTTGAGCAATACCGCTACCCATTACACCGACACCAATAATGGCCATAGTTTTGATCTGTTGAGTCATGATAACTGTCCTAAAATACGGTAATCATCTAAAAATAAAGAGATAGAAATGAAAAAAATAAAATTTACGTCAAGCGCTGTTTATCGCCATCAATCGGTAATATCTGTCCTGAGATTGAACGACCACTGTCTGATGCGAGAAAAACGCATAAATCAGCAATATGCTTTGGATTTACAAACTGTTTAAGCGACTGGTTTGCTAATGCATTTTGAGTGGCTTGTTCTAGCGAAATATTGCTGGCATCTGCTCTGGCTTGTAAAACACGTTGCACACGTTCGCCATCGACTGCACCCGGAAGTACTGCATTTACAAGAATATCAAAAGCACCAAGTTCCATCGAAAGTGTTTTGGTAAAGCCAATAATTCCCCACTTTGAAGTCGAATAGGCCAATCTAAATGGATAACCCATGCGTCCTGCAATTGAGGAAAGATTAATAATGACACCAGCATCAGATTGTTTTAGATAGGGAATCGCTAATTTTGTCATGACAAAAGTGCTGTTCAAATTCAGATTTAAGACTTGAGACCAGTCTTCAAAACTGAGTTCTTCAGCAGCCACTGTTGGGCCAGAAATTCCTGTGTTATTCACCAGAATATCTAAACCACCGAGTTGTTGCAGCGCGCTCTCAAACATCGGTTGAATGGCATCCATTTGACTCAAGTCACATGAGGCAGTCTGCAATTGTGGGTAGTCTTGTTTAAACTGATTTAAGCTTTCTTCATTGATGTCGCAAACAAAAACCTGATCACCTTGCTTGAGAAAAGCTTCAGCGATACATCGTCCAATCCCTGAACCACCAGCACTAATAAAAACTTTACGCGCCATTATTTCATTCCCTAAATATTTGCTTGCGAAGATTTATTTACCTTGGTAAGACGCCTTACGCTTCTCGATAAATGCATTGATTCCTTCATTTTTGTCTTCGGTAGAAAATAGCAATTGGAAGGATTTTCGCTCTAAAGTGAGACCAGCATTCAGAGGAACATCTTCACTCATGAGTGCAACTTCTTTAATTTGCTGTAAGGCGATTGGTGGCATTTTTGCGAGACTTTGCGCCATTTTGATGGCGGTTGGAATGGTTTGATCATCTTCAGTCACCTGAGACACTAACCCCATAACATAAGCTTCTTCAGCTGGAACCATGGCACCCGTCATAATCATACGCATGGCATGAAACTTACCCACAGCCCGGAACAAACGCTGCGTACCACCTGCACCTGGCATTAAGCCGACTTTAATTTCAGGTTGTCCAAAAATTGCGCCTTTACCTGCAATAATAATGTCGCTATGCATGGCAAGCTCACAACCTCCGCCCAATGCATAACCATTGACCGCAGCAATGACTGGTTTAGGGCACTGAGAAATTGCATTCCAGTAACGTTCAGTACGACGTAGCATCATATCTGTAGAACCAGCAGTTGCCATTTCTTTTAAATCTGCACCCGCTGCAAAAACTTCATTACCACCTGTCAACACAATGGCATGAATATCGTCATTAAAACTCAACTCAGTAAATGCCTGCGCCAGTTGTTTACGCACTTCTGTATTTAAAGCATTTTTTGATTCTGGTCGATGAATTTTAACAATTGCGATTTTTTCAATTGAATAATCAATGTTAACGAAATTTTCCTTGTTAATATCTAACATTTTTACATCCTTTGTTTCGCATATCAAAACTATATTCCTCATATAATGCTTAATCAATCAAAAATTTCAAGTGTTTTTTATAACAATAATTGATTGAAACTTTTGATTAATCAGTAAATGCCTGAAAAATAAAGGTCATACGGCATTTAATTTCGTTTAACGAAATTTATTTTTAAAAAAGTATTGAAAAATGAGTTTTAATTCTCGTAGTATGAAACAAATTTAATGCAGAACTAGATTTTGTGAAATCATTGTTAGTCAATTGCTTTGTAAAACAGTTGGCGACAATAGCGAAATAGATGATATGGGAGATCACGTATGATCCGCGATGAAGGAATGTTGCAACAATTACTCTCGACGATTCGAGATTTTGTCAAAAATGAATTGATTCCAAGAGAACATGAAGTTGCTGAAACAGATCGTATTCCTGACGATATTGTTCAGCAAATGCGTGAACTTGGTCTATTTGGTTTGACTATTCCAGAAGAATACGGCGGTTTGGGTATTACCATGGAAGAAGAGGTCAATGTTGCTTTTGAATTGGGTCATACTTCTCCTGCATTTCGTTCTTTAATTGGTACAAATAACGGAATTGGTTCAAGCGGTCTCATCATTGATGGTACTGAAGAACAAAAGCAAAAATATTTACCACGTTATGCCAGTGGCGAAATTATTGGTTCGTTCTGCTTGACTGAACCAGAAGCAGGTTCTGATGCTGCATCTTTAAAAACGACTGCGGTTAAAGATGGTGACTTTTATGTATTAAATGGCACAAAACGCTTTATTACCAACGCACCGCATGCAGCGACCTTTACCGTTATGGCACGTACAAATCCTGAAATTAAAGGTGCAGGTGGTATTTCAGCATTTTTAGTTGAAGCCAATACGCCAGGAATTACGCTGGGTAAAATTGATCAAAAAATGGGTCAGAAGGGCTCACATACCTGTGATGTCATTTTTGAAAACTGTCGCGTACCAGCATCAGCATTAATTGGTGGGGTAGAAGGTGTTGGCTTTAAAACAGCCATGAAAGTTTTGGATAAAGGTCGTCTACACATTGGTGCATATAGTGTTGGTGTTGCAGAGCGTATGCTGGATGACGCGCTTCGTTATGCAGTAGAACGTAAACAGTTTGGTCAACCGATTGCAAACTTCCAGTTGATTCAAGCCATGCTGGCAGATTCGAAAGCTGAAATCTATGCAGCGAAATGTATGGTTTTAGATGCGGCTCGTCGTCGTGATGAAGGTCAGAATATTAGTACCGAAGCATCTTGCGCAAAAATGTTTGCAACTGAAATGTGTGGTCGTGTTGCAGATCGCTGTGTACAAATCCATGGTGGTGCAGGCTATATCAGCGAATATTCAATCGAACGTTTTTATCGAGATGTACGTTTGTTCCGTCTCTATGAAGGAACAACCCAAGTTCAACAAATCATTATTGCAAAAAATATGATTAGGGAAGTCACTGCTTAACGTTTTGATATACCAACATGAGGCAATTGGATGCCTCATGTCTTTTGTCTGAGGAAAGAGACATGTCAACGGATACAATTACACCAAGTAGCCCAAATGCAGCCATTCAAACACCTAAAAAAGTCTGGATTACTGCATTTATATTTGCTTTTTTAGCATTACTTTGTGATGGCGCAGATTTAGGTTTTTTGGCACTAAGTTTGACCAGTTTAAAAGCAGAGTTTCAGTTAACAGGATTACAAGCTGGGACTTTGGGGAGTCTTACTTTATTTGGTTCAGCCATTGGTGGACTATTAGGCGGCTGGGCCTGTGACCGTTTTGGTCGCGTTCGTGTCATCGTATTTTTTATCGCTTATTCTTCTATTTTAACTGCTGCTTTAGGATTTACTCATTCCTACGAGCAATTTGCATTTGTTCGCGTATTTGGTTCGATGGGACTCGGGGCTTTATATATTGCCTGTAATGTTTTGATGTCTGAAATGGTGCCGACTAAACATCGAACCACGGTTTTAGCAACTTTAATGACAGGCTATACCTTAGGCTCGTTACTTGCCACTTTATTGGCAGGACATATTATTCCTGAGCATGGCTGGCGTTATTTGTACTGGCTGGCAATTATTCCAATAGTTTTATCTGTATTCATGCATTTTATGGTGCCTGAGCCTGAGTCTTGGAAAAAATCACGTCAACTCCGTGCTGCCCAAACTGAAGGGGGCATGAAAACGGTTAAACGTGAAAATCCATATCGTGAAATCTTCAAAGAGAAGAAACACGGCATCATGTTTGTGTTATGGGTGATTAGTACAGGGGCATTGCAATTTGGTTACTACGGTGTGAGTAACTGGTTGCCCGCTTATCTGGAGTCAGATTTAGGCATTAAGTTTAAAGAAATGGCCATGTACATGGTCGGTACTTTCATCATCATGATTTTTGCCAAAATCATTGCAGGGATGATTGCAGATCGACTGGGTCGTCGTGCTGTATTTGCGTTCGGAACTATTGGTACTGCGTTATTTATTCCAGTCATTGTGTACCTGAATACACCTGCAAATATTCTTTGGCTCATGCTGTTCTTTGGCTTGCTTTACGGTATTCCATACGCCATTAATGCCACTTATATGACCGAAAGCTTTCCAACTTCGATTCGTGGTTCAGCGGTTGGCGGGGCATACAATGTCGGTAAAGTACTATCTATTTTCTCTCCATTAACCATTGGTTATTTGTCACAAAGTGGCTCGATTGGTCTTGGGCTTTTAGTGATGGCAGCTGCATATTTTATTTGTGGTGTGATTCCTCTGTTATTCATTAAAGACCGACTCTACAACCCTCAAAAAGCAGATTAGTGCTGACTTGCAGACGAATGATGGATCATCCGTCTGCCAAGGAAAAATGACTCAATATTTAACAAGTACAACAAATTCATCTATATGAAATGGGTGGCAACATGAAAATGGAAGTTTTAGGTTTTGAGAAAGATACAGTTATTCAGACACCAAAAAGAATCTGGATGACCGCATTTGTATTTTGTTTTCTTGTACTGCTTTGTGATGGAGCAGATATTGGAATTTTGGCTTTTACACTGACCAGTTTAAAAGCAGAATTTGGATTGACCAGTGTACAGGCAGGCGCATTAGGGAGCTGGTCAATTTTTGGTATGGCAGTGGGTGGTTTGATTGGTGGCTGGGCAAGTGACCGTTTTGGACGAGTTCGTGTCATTGTCATTGCAACAGCGATGTTCGCCATTCTTTCGGCATGTACGGGTTTTGCTCAGTCTTATGAGCAAGTTGCCATTCTGAGAACCATTACCTGTCTAGGTTTAGGGTCACTTTATATTGCATGTAATACGCTCATGTCGGAATTGGTTCCCACTAAATATAGAACAACGGTTTTAGCCACCTTAATGACAGGCTACACCTTAGGTTCTTTGGTCATTACCGCATTATCTGGCTGGATTATTCCTGAGTTTGGTTGGCGGATGCTGTATTTCATTACCATTATTCCGATCATTTTTGCCATTTTGATGTTCTTTCTTGTTCCAGAGCCTGCCTCATGGAAAAAAGCACGTGCGCTCAAATTGGCTCAGCCACAGGCAGGTAAAACACAAAAATTTGAAAATCCGTATGTTGCATTATTTAAGGATAAACAACACGGCAAAATGTTGATGTTATGGACTTTTAGTTCTGGATTTTTATTGTTTGGTTATTTCGGCGTAAGTAACTGGTTGCCATCTTATTTAGAAGCTGAACTGGGTATCAAATTCAAAGAAATGGCGATCTATATGATCGGGACTTTCCTGACCATGATGTTTGCCAAAGTCATTGCAGGTTTTGTTGCAGACAAAATTGGGCGTCGCATTGTATTTGCATTTGGAACCATGGGGACTGCCTTATTTATTCCAGTCGTTGTTTACTTTCACACGGCTGAAAATATTGGCTGGTTGATGCTCATTTTCGGATTTTTATACGGCATTCCTTATGCCATCAACGCGACCTATTTAACCGAGAGTTTTCCAACTTCTATTCGAGGAACGGCAGTAGGCGGCGCATTCAATATTGGACGGATTGGTGCGATTTTTGCCCCGATTGCGATTGGTTATTTAGCGACTCACAACTCCATTGGTGCAGGCTTACTCCTCATGGGCGTTGCATACTTCTTATGCGGCTTAATTCCAACCTTATTTATTAAAGACAGATTATACGACCCACAAAAGGCCGAGTAATGAATCATTTACTCATGATTTTGTAAATGAAGACAGAAGGAATGAATTGATATGATTAATAAAATCACCAGTGATATTGAATCGGTCTTAAAAACGATTCCTGATGGTGCCACCATTATGACCAGTGGTTTTGGTACAACAGGTCAACCAGAAGCGCTACTGGAAGCACTTATTGATATTGCACCGAAAGAGTTGACCATTATCAATAACAATGCGTCCTCTGGTCCAAATGGTTTAACCAAATTATTTACCGCTGGATTGGTGAAAAAGCTGATTTGTTCTTTTCCAAAGTCGGTCAGTTCAACTGTTTTTCCAGATATGTATCGTGCTGGAAAAATTGAACTGGAACTGGTGCCACAGGGCAATCTGGCATGTCGTATTCAGGCGGCTGGTGCAGGACTAGGTGCTGTGTTTACACCTACTGCATATGGGACAAAAATTGCTGAAGGTAAGGAAACCCGTAATATCAATGGGAAAAATTATGTCTTGGAATATCCTTTACATGCAGATTTTGCGTTCATTTATGCAGACAAAGCCGATCGCTGGGGCAATTTAACCTACCGTAAAGCCGCACGTAACTTTGGTCCAATCATGGCAAAAGCCGCGACCACGACAATTGTACAAGTCAATGAAGTAGTAGAGTTGGGGAGTCTTGATCCCGAATGTATCATTACACCGGGAATATTTGTAAAACATGTTGTAACAGTGGGAGATATCTAATGAGCATACAAAAAAGAACGCGTGAAGAGATTGCCGCTGTTATTGCCAGAGACATCCCAGATGGTTCTTATGTCAATTTAGGAATTGGTTTACCGACCAACGTTGCCAAATATCTACCTAAAGACAAGGAAATTTTTTTACATTCTGAAAATGGTGTGTTGGCATTTGGCCCACCACCAGTAGCTGGTGAAGAAGATCCAGATTTGGTCAATGCCGGTAAGGAGTTGATTACCTTATTGCCGGGTGGCTGCTTTATGCATCATGGCGATTCTTTTGACATCATGCGTGGTGGGCATCTGGATATCTGCGTACTCGGTGCTTTTCAGGTCGCCATTAATGGTGATTTGGCAAACTGGCATACAGGTCGTGAAGATGACATACCTGCGGTCGGTGGCGCGATGGATTTGGCAGTGGGGGCTAAACGTATTTTTGTTTATATGGAACATACCACAAAAAAAGGCGAGCCTAAAATTGTCAATCAGTTGACCTATCCTATTACGGGAGAACAATGTGTCGATCGTATTTATACTGATTTATGCATTATCGAACTCAAAGATGGACAGGCTCAGGTCATTGAAATGGTCGAAGGTTTAACTTTTGATGAGTTGCAAGCTGTAACCGAATGTCCTTTAGTGGATGCGCGTTCTTAAAACGACTCAAAACTTTGAAACTAACTTGTATATGAAAATTTGGATATTCAGGGGCATATACAAGTTGATTGATTAAACTCTATCTTTAAGGAATAAAGATGAAAAAACTTATTTTAGCTGCGGCTTGTGCCGCGGTCTCAGGGAGTGTTTTTGCAAATTCTGTTGAAAATACCACCGAGCAACGAATTAATGCACTTGAAGCAGAATTACAGCGTTTGAAAACTGAGCTTGAACTGCAAAAAACCAATCAGCAAAAAATCTTGGCGACTACTGCCCCATTAGCTGAACAAAAAACAACAGCACCAGTAAGCACTCCAGTAAAAACAGAAAAAGCCATTCCACCGTCATGGGTCACATGGACGGACAATGTCAAAGTCTATGGAATTGCACGTCTCGATGCTGCGGTGGATTTTAAATCTTCACCAGACACAGGGGGACGTACCACCAGCAGTATTAATCGGACACCTTTTGAAAGTGATAAACGCGCGAATCATGCACGATCTGATGCCAGTATTAATGCCAGCCGTTTAGGCGTGTATTTTACCAGTCCAGATAAAAAAGTGACGGGAAATGTTGAGGCTGACTTTTTTGATAGTTCCAATATGGGAACAGGCGATGGTAAGTTCCGTATTCGTCATGCATTTTTTACCTATAAAGACTGGACTTTTGGTCAAACATGGTCACTCATGTCCAATATGGAAACCCGTACAGAATCGGTGGACTATACCCAGTTCATGGGAACATCATATACACGTTTACCGCAAGTACGTTATGACTGGAAAATTGATAAAAATCATGACTTAAAACTCGCACTCGAATATACAGGTTCACGTGTTTCTGCTTTTCCTTCTTTAACAGGTCGTTATTCTTATAAAGAAGGGCCATTATTGTTACTGGCTCAAGGTTTTGTAAATGAAAAATCAGTAAGTGTTGGTCGTGATGACGTCAAAAAGGTGAGTTGGGGTGCGGGTGGTGGACTAAAATATCAACTTAGTCCAAAGCAATCGATACAGGCGAACTATCAACATATTGTGGGCGATCAGAAATTTATGCCTTACACTTCACAAAGCGGTTTGCTCAATGCATCTAACTTAAATGCCGCAGGTGACTTTTCCTTAAATCAAGAGAAAACCGATCTAGTAATGAATACACTGGATTCATTTAATCTCGGTTATACCTATAAATTTAATGATCAATGGCGCACCAACTGGTCAGCATCAATCTTTAAATATGATGATCTTAGCCAATATGCTGAATTAAATCAGGATGCTAACGATCGGTTAACTGATTATGCGGCGAACCTGTTTTATAGTCCAACGGCACAAATGGATTTAGGCGTGGAATACCATCATGGCGAACGCAAGGTATTTGACGGCAGAACAGCAGATGTATCACGAGTCAATTTTGTGTCGATGTATAAATTCTAAATCAGTTATAGAGTAATAAACGGATGTCTAAAGTCATTCAGACCAGCACAGAACACATGGATATGTCTAAAGGTCTGATTTTTTTATTGGCCATGACCTGTGGTATCAGTGCTGGATCGAATTATTATAATCAACCGTTAATTTATTCAATCGCACATGCTCTGGGAGTCAATCCTGAACAGGCGGCATTAGTCATTGTCATCGGGCAATTATCTTATGCTGTAGGGTTATTTGTATTGGTTCCCATGGGCGATTTTTTTGAAAAAAGATCTTATATCGTTTCCTTAATGGCTTGTACAGGGCTGGCGCAAATTGGACTGTCGTTTAGTCCCAATTTAACTGCACTGTATAGTTTAACTTTTCTTTCCACTTTTTTTTCTGTTTCAACACAGGTGCTAGTTCCATTTGCCGCTGGTTTAGCAACACCGCAAAAAAGCCCGCAAGTTGTTGGTACGCTAATGAGTGGCTTATTCATGGGAATCTTGCTGGCGCGTTCAATTGCAGGATTAATTTCTACGGTATGGACTTGGCATGCCGTGTATTTATTAAGTGGCTTTATACTTTTACTATTTGCGGTGCTGGTCTGGTTTAAACTGCCTGTTGCCAAAAAAACAGTCAAATTAAAAGTCTGGCAAATTTATGCATCATTATTTACTTTGGCAGTCCATGAACCCCATTTAATTCGGCGTGGTTTAGTGGGCGGAATTGGTTTTGGTATTCTGGCACTTATTTTCACCACAATGACCTTTTTACTCGCAAATGCACCTTATTATTTTAATGATTTTCAAATTGGTTTATTTGGGATCGTGGGTTTGGCTGGGGTGTTTGCAACCCCTTGGGCGGGTAAAAAAATTGCACGACAGCAAGAAAATGTAACCGCACTGGTAAGCCTCATCTTGCTCATTTTGGCGTGGATTCCATTATTCTTTGCTCAGAAATTTCTAGTACTGTACGCGATTGGGGTTATTTTGGCGTATTTTGGTTTGTCTGCTTTACATGTGCTCAATCAAAATCTGGTGTATCGCATTTCTGCTCAGGCCCGTTCCCGCATCAATTCAATTTATATGACGTTATATTTTGGTGGTGCTGCATTAGGCTCTTTTGTCGCAGTCTATGCATGGAAGCACTGGGGCTGGGTTGCTTGTGCCAGTATTGGCATGTGCATGGCAATCATTAGTTTTGCGATTGACCGCTATGATTTTTATAAAATGAGACAGCCGCATTTGAAAAGATTAAGTCGTTAGGACTTAATCTTTGTTGGGTTTTTAGTTCAACGACGAATAATCATAAAGGTTGCAGAGGCAAAGGCATAAATTTTGCCATTGTCATCTACAATTTTTCCTTCAGTGGTAATAATATTTCGCCCAGCATGAATCAGTTCGCCATGCGCATAATATGCTGTGTCAATTTGCATAGGACGAATCATTTTCACATTAAGGTCAATCGTGCCGTATCCCACATTGCCCTCAAGTACAGAGTGTGCTGCACCACCTGTTGCCGTATCCAGTGCAGTGGCACAGAAACCACCATGAACTCCGCCTTGCACGTTTAAGTGGCTCTGATTTGGAATCACTTTATAGGTTACTTTCCCTTGTGATGCTTCAACCAATTGCATTGGAAGAGTCTGAGCCATAGGGGATGCAGAAATATCACCATTTTTTAGGGCTGTTAAAAATTCTAAACCAGTTTGCATAAGTCATCCTTGCTGTGAAACATATGCTGCACCATACTATAAAAACAAATTAATCGAAATAAAATTTTGCATAACAAAAATAAAAATTTATTTAAATTAAAAACAATAAATTCTAAATGATTTTAAGTAAATGTAATTTAATAAAAATTTTTAAATTAATTTTTTATAGTTGAAAATACAGAGTGGGAATAGCATTAAAGATTTAGTAATTTTCAAAAATTAATTTTGCATTATGGAATAAATTTATATATTTTTAGTTGATGAGGAGAATAAATTTTTAACTCACTTATCAGATGTTTTAAGTGAAATACAGACTCAAGGAAATAGGATATGCCTGTATATAAAGCCCCACAGCGTGATATGCAATTTGTTTTACATGAAATGTTAGAGGTCGAAAAAAGTTACCAACAATTCCCTAAATATGCAGATCAGTTGAATCGTGACCTGATTAATCAATATTTAGAGGCCGCTGCCGATTTTTGTGAAAATGAAATTGCGCCGATTAATCAAAATTGTGATCAGGAAGGTTGTCATTTTGATAAAGGAGTGGTGACCACACCAAAGGGCTTTAAAGAAGCCTATAACAAGTATGTTGAGTTAGGTTTTACGTCATTGACGGCTGATCCTGAATATGGCGGTCAGGGCATGCCAACCTTATTACGTATTGCCATTTCAGAAATGCTTTGTGGTTCAAATTGGTCATGGGCAATGTATCAGGGACTTTCACATGGTGCGATGCGTACACTGGAACATCATGGAACTGAGCAACAAAAGCAGACATTTTTGACTAAACTGATTTCAGGTGTCTGGACAGGAACCATGTGTTTAACCGAATCACATGCAGGTTCAGATTTAGGTCTTATTCGTACCAAAGCTGAACCACAGCCAGATGGTAGTTACAGCATTACAGGCGAGAAAATTTTTATCTCTGCTGGTGAACATGATCTGGCTGAAAATATTGTACATATCGTTTTGGCACGGTTGCCAAATGCTCCAGCAGGAACAAAAGGAATTTCATTATTTATCGTGCCAAAGTTCAATGTCGATGAATCTGGTGATCTTCAAGAGCGTAATCAGGTGGTGTGTAGTGCGATTGAACATAAAATGGGAATTCATGGTAATGCCACTTGTGTTATGAATTTCGATGCTGCCAAAGGTTATCTGATCGGCCCTGAAAATCGTGGCTTAAATTGCATGTTTACCTTTATGAATACTGCACGTATTGGTACAGCAGTTCAGGGACTTGCTGCATCTCAAATTGCTTTTCAGGGTGCACTTGAATATGCCAAAGAACGTGTTGCGATGCGTGCTTTAACTGGAGCCAAATGCCCAGAAAAAAATGCAGATCCGATTATTGTACATCCTGCTGTACGTAGCATGTTAATGACTCAAAAAGCCTTTGCTGAAGGGGGACGCGCCTTGGCTTATTTTCTGGCACAACATGCAGATATTGTTGAAACATCAACCGATGAAAATCAAAAAAAACTATCGGATGAATTGCTGGCGTTTTTAACCCCAATTGCCAAAGCATTTTTAACCGAATCAGGCAATGAATCTGCTAAACATGGTGTACAAATTTTTGGTGGGCACGGTTTTATTGTTGAACATGGTATGGAACAAATTGTTCGAGATGCACGTATTTCTACTCTGTATGAAGGCACCACAGAAATTCAGTCACTCGACTTACTGGCGCGTAAAGTGCTCAAGTCAGAAGGTAAGTTGCTCAAAAATATGACTGATTTAATTGATCAGTTTGTCATTGAAAATCAGGCTGATCGCAACTTAGCCCCTTATCTTGATCAATTATCCAAGCTCAAAAGCGAATGGCTTGAAATCACCAAGTACATTGCGGAAAAAGCACAGCACAATCCTGAAGAAATTGGAGCAGCTTCGGTCGATTATCTGTATTACTCAAGTTATATTGTTTATGCATACTTATGGGCGCGTATGGCAAAAGTGGCGCAGCAAAAACTGGATGAGAATACAACTGAAGCCAAGTTCTATCAGGCTAAACTCAAAACTGCAAAATTCTTTTACCAGAAATTATTAAATCGAACTCAACAACATCTAGCCTCAATGAAAACAGGGGCCGATGCTGTTATGGCACTGGATGCAGAAGACTTTGCTCTTTAATTATAGGTAAGATAGAGAGATGGAAAAAATCCATCTCTTCATAGAATAGATGAGTATTGAATATGAATTTTCAACATATTTTAGTTCGTGTTGAGCAGCGTATCGCTTATTTAACGTTTAATCGACCTGAAGTTTTAAATAGTTTTAATGAACAGATGCATCAGGAAGTTGCCCACATTTTGTCTGAATGGGAAACATCTGAGCAGATCAAAGTGATTGTAATTTCGGGGATGGGAAAAGGGTTTTGTGCAGGGCAGGATTTGTCTGCTCGTAATCCAGAAGTGATTGAGCATCCAGATTATGATGCAGGCGCATCTCTGGGACAGTATTACAATCCTTTAATCTTAAAAATCGCCAATATGCCTAAAGTGGTTGTAGCTGCTGTCAATGGGGTTGCCGCAGGAGCGGGAGCAAATATTGCATTGGCCTGTGACATTGTTGTTGCCAAACAGTCAGCTTCATTTATTCAGTCATTTTCCAGAGTGGGATTAATTCCAGATGCAGGGGGTACGTGGATATTACCGCGTTTGGTCGGACATGCGCGAGCCAAGGCATTAACCTTACTTGCCGATAAACTTAGTGCCGAAAAAGCCTATCAATGGGGTATGATTTGGGAGGTTTATCCAGATGATGAATTTCAGAATCAAGTGACTGCTTTGGCTGAGATGTTGGCGTTGAAGCCATCGTCCTCAATGAAATTGATAAAAAAAGCCTTGAATCTTTCTCAGCAAAATTCGCTTGAACAGCAGCTTGATCTTGAACGAGACTTGCAACGTGAAGCAGGTCAGTCGGCCAATTATAAAGAAGGCGTGCGGTCATTTATGCAAAAACGACAACCAAATTTCGACTAAATTTGTAGATTTTTATAAGATTCACAAAATAGTCATAACATGCAAAGGATGCAACTATGTCAAGTTTACAACAACAAGTTTCTGCGAGTGAGTGGGCTGCGAGATGTCAATTAGCAGCTTTATATCGTTTAATTGCCTATTATCGAATGACTGACTTGATTGATACCCATATTAGTTTGCGAGTGCCTGATGAAGAGGGTCATTTTTTAATTAACCAATATGGTATTCCTTTTGAAAAAATGACGGCTTCTCATTTGGTCAAAATTGACTATGACGGCAATATTGTCGATGAACATGATCAAGGGAAAATGGTCAATGTTGCAGGATTTGTGATTCATTCAGCCATTCATTCAGCACGTCACGATCTACATTGTGTGATTCACACCCATACGGCTGATGGCATTGCGGTATCTGCACAAAAACAAGGATTACTCCCAATCTCGCAACATGCCTTAAAGTTTTATAACAAAGTGAGCTATCACGACTACGAAGGTGTTGCCTTATTGACCGAAGAACGTGAACGCCTCGTTCAGGATTTTGGTCAGAATCGAGTCATGATTTTACGTAATCATGGATTATTGGCAGCAGGTGATAGTGTACAACGCGCTTTCCATGAAATTTACTTTTTGGAACGTGCTTGTCAGGCACAAATTAAAGCACTTGCAGGCGGATGTGAATTGCATTTTCCAACTCAACAGGTCTGTGAGCATACCGCAGCCCAGTTTGAATCCAAAGGAATTGAACGTATTATTGCAAATGCGTGGAATGCTGCATTATCACTGATTGAAGGGCAAAAAGAGGAATATTGTTCATGATTGTGATAGCAACTACTGTTCCTAAAGTACAAAAATGGCTGGAAGATGCATTGGCTGAATATGCACCGCAAAATGCTTATTGTTTGGCGCATAGCGAACAGGCGCAATATGCAACCACTGCCATTTCGTGGTTTCCAGATCTGGATTATCTGGAAACATTACCAAATCTAAAATTGATTCACTCGATGGCCGCAGGTGTTGAACACTTAAACCTAAAACGAATTGGCGAGCGTTATGCAGTATGCCGTGTGGTAGATGAATCGCACCAGAAAGGCATGTACGACTATTTGCAATGGTGTGTCTTATATTATCAGCGTTTTTTTGATGTGTTGATTCCGCAACAACAACAGCAACGCTGGAAGCAACCTCCACAGAAATCCAGTTCAGATATCAAAATTGGTATTATGGGTTTAGGGCAAATGGGAGGTTATATTGCTGAAAAATTTGCAAAATTGGGTTATCAAGTTTCGGGTTGGTCACGCAGCTTAAAGCAAATTGAAGGTGTGAATTGCTTTGCAGGCAATCAACAACGACAGGATTTTCTCTCACAAAGTGAAATTTTAATTAATTTACTTCCTTTGACAGAAGATAATTTTGGCCTATTAAATGCTGAATTGTTCCAACAACTTCCAAAAGGTGCTTGCATCATCAATTGTGGTCGTGGGCAGCATTTAAATGAACAGGATTTACTTGACGCTTTAGATTCTGAGCAATTGCGTGGTGCGGTTCTGGATGTATTTGCAAAAGAACCTTTGACGCAAGATCATGTCTTTTGGCAACATCCTAAAGTTTTAGTGACACCGCATGTTGCTTCACACGCACCTTGGTCGGCTGTGATTGGACAAATTCTTGAAAATGATCATCGTATTCAGCATGATTTGGCTTTGGTGAATCAAGTCAGTGTATTAAACGGTTATTAAAAACTACAATATCGTTTGAGTCGCATCCATATATCAAATCAGTAAAAAGATGAATGTCACATATGGCATTCATTTTTATACTTAAATTCAAGAATATATCAATGCTGTGCAAATGCCTTAGACAATTTCTAAAGTTCTCGGCTGTTCCAAAATATCGCTGACTTGTTCAATAAAATGTTTGAGATTACCACTCCAGCTTTGTGGCTTGTTGGCGATTAGATAGGTATTGATTTCACCAATTTGATCGTCAATATTAAAAAATCGCAATGCATCTTTATAAGATGATTTCTCAATGTACGAGCGTGGCAATATGGCGTAGCCCATTCCCAAATGTACACAGCTTAAAATCGCATCCAGATTGCCCATTTCAGTGAGTTGTGATGGCGGCAAATCATAACGCTGTAAAAAAGACTCGATGCATTTTCGATAAAAACAGCCCTGACGAATCGCAAGAAAAGGGGTTTTTAACAAAACCTTTTTATCAGGAAACGCATCAACTTCTTTAGGACATATCAGCACCAAATGCTCAGTCCATGCATGTAAATGATAAAAATCAGGCAAGACTTGTGAACTGGCAATAAAAGCACAATCGAGATCACCTGTATAAACGCGGTCGATCAATTCGCGTGTTGTCCCCGTATTCAAATGCAGTCGTAATTCAGGTAGTTGTAAAAGTACCGATTTAAACAATTGTGGTAGACGTGTCGCTGCCGTGGTTTCCATGCTTCCAATTTTTAATGGAATGTCCCGACATAAAGTCTGATCCGAAAAATGAAATTTGGCTTGCTGATGCAGTTCAAGCATTTGCTGCGCATAATGGCGCAATTGTTGACCTGCACTAGTAGGGCGAATAGGGGATTGACGCGACAATAATTCACAATTTAATTCATCTTCAAGCTTTTTTATATGATTGGTGATATTAGATTGCACCGTATGCATTTGTGTGGCTGCATGTGAAAAACTGCCACATTCGACAACTTTTAAAAAGATTTCCAACGACTTTAATTGCATTGTTGTTCACTCAGTAGTTCAACAATCGTTTTCTCAAAACAATACGACTATCTTAAAATAAGATACTGACTATCATTATAAATCATTTTACCAGATAGAGAGAATACGCTTTAATTTATTCAAGTTAAACAGAGATTTGTCTATGCAAAATACATCCAGATTGTTTGGGATGGCATTTTTGTCAACCTGTCTAGGTATTGGATTGTTTCGATTTTCATATAGCTCGCTAATGCCGCTTTTAGTTGAACAAAAATGGTTTACAGTGACCTTTGCCAGTTATTTAAGCAGTGCAAATTTATTGGGTTATTTGATTGGAGCCTTATTGGCGCATCCAGCCTCACGCTATATTCAAGATAAAAAGTTAATTAATATCAATGCATTTTTAGGCACTCTAAGTCTTTTACTGTGCGCTATACAGAATTTACCAGAAGCTTTATATATTGTTTTACGGCTATTTTCGGGTATCTCAGGCGCGACGTTAATGGTACTTGCACCCAGTTATGCATTAAGAGGTGTAGCGACTGAAATGCGACCTCGACTGAGTATGGTGGCTTTTAGTGGAATTGGTGCAGGCGTGGTCATTTCAACCTTTATCGTACCTTATGCCGCCAAAATAAATGTGGGATTAGGTTGGTTGTTTCTGGGCGTTTTAAGTTTGATCTTGAGTGGTTTGATTTTTTTGGGATTATTGCATCAGCCAAAAATAACTGTAAGCAATCATCAATATCACTCGACTATTTCGTTGCAACCAAAGCATATTCAAATGGCCGCATTGATTATCGCTGCGTATGCCTTAAGTGCTATGGCTTATATTCCGCATAGCCTGTTCTGGATTGATTTTATAAAAAGTGAATTACATCAAACCATTCAATTTGCCAATCAGCAATGGGCTTTTTATGGAGTGGGGTCGATGTTAGGTGCTGTTTTTGCTTTTTATTGTGTAAAGCATTGGCAGCTTACAGGTGCTTTATGGCGATGCTATTTACTTTATAGTCTTGCTATTTTTATTCCTGTTCATCTGCACAGTTTTTATAGTCTGGCACTTTCATCTTTTTTAACGGGTTTATTAAATCCTGCTGTGGTTTCCCTGAGTTCAAACGCGTTGCTAAGTATATTGGGTACTCAAAATCATCAATCTGCATGGAGTATCGCCACCGCAGCATTCGCAACAGCACAGCTTTTAGGAGGTCTGATCATGAGCTTTTTACATACACATGGCAGTAATTACCCTCATTTGTTTTTTCTTGGTGCAATGATTATGACACTCGGCTTCATGTGTAGTGGGTGTTTTTACATGATTTATAAAGCAAATTTAAGTCTAGTTAAAGGAGAAGCTTAATGCATTATATCCTTGGAACTTTAAGAATCATTGCAGTGTTAATTGTAGCGATGATGATTCTACTTGCTTTAACTGAATGGGATCAATTTTTTGCTCCTCAACATCTGAGTAGTCATCCAGAATCTTTTCTACAATAAAAATCTGCAATTAAAATACCAAATTATGCTCTGAGATATGGAATCATTCATTCAAGCATAAACTGAGGTATCGAATAGATTTCTTTCATCGTTGTTTAGACACTATTTATTTTTCTTCACAACAAGGAAATAAATAGGGCAGATGAAAGAAATCTAATGACTATTCACATAAATCATCGAAATATGTTTAGCCATCCAATTTATCGCAGTGTTAATTTATAAAGCAAAAGTTAATGAAATATAGATATTTATGTATTTTTTCTAATCAAAAACAACCATTAGATATTTCCAAAAAAAATGTAAAAGTTCGATCATCGAACATGAAGTTTAAATTTTGAATTATAAAATATTGCGTAATTCTCGCGCTGTTTCCTGCAATAGCGGCAAGATATGCTGGATTAAATATTCTTTTGTGGTTCGCATAGTGGGGGACACAATGTTGAGTGCCGCAACTACACGGGATTGTTGCCCATAAATCGGTACAGCCAAGGCATGTACGCCTAATTCATGCTCCTCACAGGAATAACACCAGCCTTGTTCCTTAATTTCAGATAGAAGCTCAAGAAACTCGTGATTATTGGTATGCGTATACTTGGTAAGTCGTTGTAATGGATGCTGTGAAAGCCATTCTTGTTGTTCATGATCATCTAGATAGGCTAAAAGAATTTTTCCAGCCGAAGTAGCGTGTGCGGGCAAGCGATTGCCTAAATGCAGACCGTAAGGATTGACGCGATCGGTTTGTTGATGTGCAGCACTTCTGGCAATTGTAATGGCTTCATAACCGTCAAGTACCATCACAGAATAGATCAGCGAAGTTTGTGTGGTCAACAAATTGAGCAATGGTTGAGAAATCTTTGGAAGATGTGCGCCACCCAAATAAGAGCCTGAAAATTTTAATATTTTTGGTGTTAAATAAAAATAATGACCATCAGATTCAAGATAACCGAGATATTCTAATGTAAGTAAATGTCGACGTGCAGCAGCGCGAGTCATTCCTGTTTTTTCGGCAGCCATGGTAATATTTAAACGATGGCGGTCTGTACCAAAACTATCTAAAATAGCCATGCCTTTACCAATACCCGCAACAAAATCTTCATGACGAATGGTTTTTTTATTACTTGAATTATGAATAATTTTTTCTTGTTTCTCTGTGTTTTTGTCCATATCTACTCAAATTCCTATCATTTCATGCATTCGTCTCGTTGATCACAATACTATAACGCCAAACTTGAGTAATTAAATCAGGTTTTGTTCGATAGTCGAACAAATTATTCATACATCGAACAAAACCTACCAAACTACTCTGGAACTGGAACAAAAAATTATAAAAAATGATCAGACAAGGGAATCCTAGCGAATGACTAAGGAATAGTATTTGAACTTTTATGAAATGTTCTTCCTTAGCCATGCTCTAGTTTTTCTACTTTCTAATTTTGCTTGATGCACAATGGAGTTATCTAAATGATAGATAAAAGTGCAGCGACCCTAACGGAAGCGCTTTCCCAGATTAAAGACGGTGCCACTATATTAATTGGCGGCTTTGGTACAGCAGGCCAACCTGCTGAACTGATTGATGGACTGATCGAACTTGGACTCAAAGACCTGACCATCGTCAGCAACAACGCAGGCAATGGCGACTATGGACTGGCCAAGCTCCTCAAAGCGGGTGCAGTCAAAAAAATCATTTGTTCTTTCCCACGTCAGGCCGACTCTTACGTGTTTGATGAACTGTACCGTGCGGGCAAAATCGAACTGGAAATCGTACCACAAGGTAACCTCGCATGTCGTATGCAAGCCGCAGGCATGGGACTTGGCCCGATCTACACCCCAACCGGCTTTGGAACACTACTGGCAGAAGGTAAACCAACTGTTCAATATGAAGGCAAAGACTACGTACTAGAAAACCCAATCAAAGCCGACTTCGCCTTAATTAAAGCGCATAAAGGCGACCGCTGGGGCAATCTGGTCTATCGCAAATCTGCACGCAACTTCGGTCCAATTATGGCGATGGCTGCCGACATTACCATTGCCCAAGTCAGTGAAGTGGTCGAACTGGGCGAACTTGACCCAGAAGTGATCGTGACCCCAGGCATCTTCGTCCAACACGTGGTACAGGTACAAGCTGCACCAGCACCTGTCTCAGCATAAGGAGAACGACATGAGTTACCAAAAACTAAGCCGTGACCAGATTGCACAGCGTGTGGCACAAGACATCCCAGAAGGCTCTTATGTCAACCTCGGCATCGGCTTACCGACCAAAATTGCCAGTTACCTGCCTGCGGACAAAGACATCTTCCTGCATTCAGAAAATGGCTTATTGGCTTTTGGCCCACCGCCTGCAAAAGGCGAAGAAGATCCAGAACTGATCAATGCAGGCAAAGAATACGTCACCATGTTCAAAGGCGGTAGCTTCTTCCACCATGGAGATTCCTTCGCGATGATGCGTGGCGGACACCTCGACATCTGCGTATTGGGTGCTTTTCAAATTGCAGCCAATGGTGACCTGGCCAACTGGCATACCGGTGCGCCTGATGCGATTCCATCGGTAGGTGGAGCGATGGACTTGGCAGTGGGTGCCAAGAAAGTTTTTGTGACCACGGATCATGTCACCAAAAAGGGTGAACCGAAGATTGTGGCAGAACTGACTTACCCTGCTACAGGACAAAAATGTGTGGATCGCATCTACACCGATCTTTGCATCATTGATGTCACACCAGAAGGCCTGAAAGTGACTGAGAAAGTGGAAGGTTTAAGTTTTGAAGAATTACAAAGCTTGACGGGTGCAACGTTGATTGATGCAACGACAATCTAACTTAAAAGTTTTTAAATGTAATGAACTATCGTGACAGGCGACATGGATGTCGCCCGTTGGGCAGGGAGGCAAGGAAGCTTCCTCTGTTCAACAACGGGTTTTGTCACTTTTCCCTGTCAAAAGTGAGGCGTTGCCTACGCGAAGGAAGAATGACTAAACTCGTAATTTGTGGCAGTGATCACAATAGCTTTAGAAATGGAAATGTAAGAATGAAAAACGCCTATATCGTAGATGCGATTCGTACCCCATTTGGCCGTTATGCAGGTGGTTTAGCTCCTGTACGTGCTGATGATTTGGGTGCTTTGCCAATTGCTGCATTGATCGAGCGCAACCCAACTGTCAACTGGCAACAAGTCGATGACGTGATCTATGGTTGTGCCAATCAAGCCGGTGAAGACAACCGTAATGTTGGACGCATGTCAGCACTGCTTGCAGGCTTACCTGTTGAAGTCTCTGCAAACACAGTCAATCGTTTATGTGGATCATCGCTGGATGCGATTGCTATGGCGGCTCGTGCCATTAAAGCAGGTGAAGCTAACTTAATCATTGCAGGCGGTGTCGAAAGCATGAGCCGTGCACCGTATGTGATGGGCAAATCAGAAGGCGCATTTGGACGTACTCAAAAGATTGAAGACACCACCATGGGCTGGCGTTTTATCAATCCAAAACTCAAAGCCATGTATGGTGTCGATACCATGCCACAAACGGCTGAAAACGTAGCAGAGCAGTTTGGCATCAATCGTCAAGATCAAGACCAGTTTGCCTATACCAGCCAACAACGCACAGCGGCAGCACAAGCCAAAGGTTACTTTGCCAAGGAAATCGTGCCTGTCAGCATTCCACAGCGTAAAGGTGATCCTGTCGTAATCGATACCGATGAACATCCACGCGCATCAACCACATTAGAAGCATTGGCCAAACTCAAAGGCGTGGTTAAGCCGGAAGGTACAGTCACCGCGGGCAATGCTTCAGGCATTAACGATGGTGCAGCAGCCTTACTGATTGCTTCTGATGAGGCGATTGAACAATACAATCTAAAACCACGTGCCAAAATCATTGCAGCCACCACAGTGGGTATTGAACCACGCATTATGGGTTTTGCACCGGCACCTGCGATTAAAAAATTACTCAAACAAACCAACATGACTTTAGATCAGATGGATGTGATTGAGCTGAATGAAGCATTTGCAGCGCAAGCTTTGGCATGTACCCGTGATTTAGGTCTACAAGATGATGATGCACGGGTTAATCCAAATGGTGGTGCGATTGCACTCGGTCATCCCTTGGGTGCATCAGGGGCGCGTTTGGTCACAACCGCATTGAATCAGCTTGAACAAACCGGCGGTCAGTATGCTTTGTGTTCAATGTGTATTGGTGTGGGTCAGGGCATTGCCCTGATTATTGAGCGGGTTTAAAGGAAGCCATCATGAGCCAGTTATATGCCAGCTTGTTTTACCAAAAAGAGGTGACTGAAATTTTCAGTGATCGCGGCTTGGTTTCATACATGATTGAGGCTGAGGTTGCGTTGGCGCAAGCACAGGCGGAGGTTGGGGTAATTCCTCAATCTGCTACTAACGTGATTGAACATGTTGTAAAAACAGCGATCGATCAGATCGACTTCGATGCCTTAGCCATTGCCACAGGTCTGGCAGGAAATATCGCGATTCCTTTTGTAAAACAGTTGACTGCGATCGTCAAAAAAAATGATGAAGATGCGGCTCGTTATGTCCATTGGGGTGCAACCAGTCAGGATATTTTGGATACAGCCTGTATTTTGCAATGTCGTGCGGCATTAGACATTGTGCAAAACCAAGTCCAACAATGTTATGACGTTGCATTAACGCAAGCCCAAACCTATCGTCATCAAGTGATGATGGGACGTACATGGCTCCAACAAGCTTTACCGATTACTTTAGGTCATAAACTGGCACGTTGGGCCTCTGCTTTTAAACGTGATCTGGATCGTATTGATGCCATGAAAGATCGTGTTTTAACGGCGCAACTGGGTGGTGCTGTAGGTTCATTAGCATCATTGCAGAATCAAGGCTCAATGGTTGTGAAGGTTTATGCAAAGCAATTAAATCTGACTGCGGCAGCTTGTACATGGCATGGTGAACGTGATCGGATTGTTGAAATCGCAAGTGTACTTGGCATGATTACAGGCAGCGTAGGCAAAATGGCTCGTGATTGGTCATTGATGATGCAGACTGAGATTGCAGAAGTTTTTGAGCCAACAGCCAAAGGGCGTGGCGGTTCATCCACCATGCCTCATAAGCGTAATCCTGTCGCGGCGGCATCTATATTGGCAGCAGCAAATCGTGTGCCAGCACTGATGTCGAGTATTTATCAGAGTATGGTGCAAGAGCATGAGCGCAGCTTGGGTGGTTGGCATGCAGAATGGTTGTCTTTGCCTGAAATTTTTCAACTCAGCGCAGGTGCATTAGAGCGCACTTTAGATGTATTGCAAGGCATGCAAGTCAATGCTGAAAACATGCATCGTAATATCGAATGTACTCATGGCCTCATTATGGCTGAAGCGGTGATGATGGCTTTGGCTCCACATATGGGGCGTTTAAATGCGCATCATGTGGTTGAAGCTGCTTGTAAAAAAGCAGTCGCAGAACATACCCATTTAAAAGATATCATTTCAAACATTGAAGAAGTGACACAATATTTTAATGCGTCACAACTTGATGAGATTTTTAAACCAGAGTCGTATCTCGGCAATATTCAAGACCAGATCGATGCAGTCTTGCAGGAAGCAAAAGGAGAGGCAAAGTGAGCGAACACAACAGCATCATGATGACCAATCGTCAAGGCAAAACATTATCTGTGCAGATCAATGGACCTGAAAATGCGCCTGCAATCGTATTTTCAAACTCATTGGGTACAGATCACAGCATGTGGCAACCTCAACTTGAAGCCCTAAAAAGCCAATATAGAGTAGTGACTTATGATACTCGTGGTCATGGTCAAAGTGATGTGATTAAAAATACAACACTGCAAAATCTGGGTGAAGATGTCATTGATATTCTGAATGCACTCAACATTGAAAAAGCGCATTTTTGTGGAATTTCAATGGGTGGCATGACCGCACTTTGGTTAGGAATCTATCAAGCTCAACGCTTTCATAGCATTACCGTAGCCAACTCAGCTGCCAAAATCTGGACAGAAGAGGGCTGGAATGCACGAGCGGATGCCGTTGAAGCCAATGGTTTGTCTGATCTAGTTGCATCTACGCATACTCGTTGGTTTAGCGATAAGTTTGATTATCAAAATAATGTGCTTGCACAACAAACCATCCAAAGTCTAGCTCACACACCGGCGAAAGGTTATGCCAATGCCTGTCGAGCTTTAGCAACAGCCGATGTCCGTGAGCAAATCAGTTCGATTACAGTTCCAACTTTGATTATCGCAGGAGCTGCTGAACCTGTGACCACCATTATGGATGGTGAATTTATGCAGCAGCATATCAAGGGAAGTCAGCTTTATGTGATTGAAGCATCGCACCTTTCCAATATTGAAC
This sequence comes from Acinetobacter ihumii, assembly GCF_900625095.1. Classification (GTDB taxonomy): domain Bacteria; phylum Pseudomonadota; class Gammaproteobacteria; order Pseudomonadales; family Moraxellaceae; genus Acinetobacter; species Acinetobacter ihumii. The sequence continues at coordinate 648,855 of NZ_LR130760.1, forward strand.
AGCCTGAAGCCTTTACTCAAGTCTTCAGTCAATTTATTAAGTCTATTCAGTAGTTTAGATATTTAAAAGGACTTTAGGCCTTAAGGAGGCAATTATGGCGTCTCAGGATTACGCTACTTCAAAGACAAGTTTAGATGCACAAGCACTGATTAATGATGCACCTTTGAGCAAATATCAGTGGTTGATTGCAATTGTTTGTTTTTTCATTGTTTTTGTAGATGGTATTGATACTGCTGCAATGGGTTTTATTGCACCTGCATTATCTCAGGATTGGGGAGTTGATCGTTCTCAACTCGGCCCAGTGATGAGCGCTGCATTAGGTGGGATGATTATTGGGGCATTGGTTTCAGGCCCAACGGCTGACCGTTTTGGTCGTAAAATCGTTCTGTCTGTATCGATGCTTATTTTTGGTGGTTTTACGCTAGCTTGTGCCTATTCAACAAGTTTGGATAGTTTGGTGGTTTTCCGCTTTTTAACGGGTATTGGTCTTGGCGCAGCAATGCCAAATGCAACCACACTATTTTCTGAGTATTGCCCAGCACGTGTGCGCTCGCTTTTAGTGACGTGTATGTTCTGCGGCTATAACTTGGGTATGGCTATGGGTGGCTTTATTAGTAGCTGGCTCATTCCTGCTTATGGTTGGCACAGTCTATTTTTATTAGGTGGCTGGGCTCCACTCATTTTGATGATTTTGGTGATTTTCTGTTTGCCTGAATCATATCGCTTCCTGATTGTAAAAGGTGGCAATAACGAAAAAGTACGTCAAATTCTGAGTCGTATTGCACCACAGCAAGTACAAGGCGTGACTGAATTTCATGTACCAGAAGAAAAAGCCAATCCAGGTGATAAAAAAGGCGTATTTGGCATGTTGTTTTCGCCTAAATATGTCAAAGGTACGGTTTTACTTTGGGTCACTTATTTCATGGGGCTAGTGGTCATTTATCTATTGACCAGTTGGTTACCAACCTTGATGCGTGAAACAGGTGCATCGCTTGAGCGCGCTGCATTTATTGGTGGTTTATTCCAGTTTGGTGGTGTACTCAGTGCTTTGTTTATTGGCTGGGCAATGGATCGTTTCAATCCAAACCGTATTATTGCTGGTTTCTACTTAGCTGCGGGTATCTTTGCAGTCATTGTAGGTCAAAGTTTATCTAATCCTACATTGCTTGCTGTCTTTATTCTTTGTGCAGGTATTGCGGTCAATGGTGCGCAATCTTCTATGCCAGTGCTGAGTGCGCGTTTCTACCCAACTCAATGTCGTGCGACAGGTGTCGCTTGGATGTCAGGTATTGGACGTTTTGGTGCAGTATTTGGTGCATGGATTGGTGCGGTTTTATTAGGAAATAACTGGTCATTTACCATGATTCTGAGCATGTTATTTATTCCTGCTGCCGCTGCTGCTGTCGCAATCTTTGTTAAATCTGTTGTTGCACATACGGATGCAACTTAATCTGAGGTTTCTCTAATGAATGACGAACAACGATATAAACAAGGGCTTGAAGTCCGCACTGAAGTTCTGGGTGAAAAGCATGTCAATCGTTCACTTGAGAACCTGAATGATTTCAACTCGGATTTTCAAAATTTTATTAGCCGTTATGCGTGGGGCGAGGTCTGGTCACGTCCGGGTTTACCACGTCATACACGCAGTTTAGTCACGATCGGAATTTTACTTGCACTTGGGCGTGAAGCCGAACTGCGTATGCATATCCGTGCATGTTTTAACAATGGCGTGACTAAAGATGAACTTAAGGAATTATTTCTTCATTCATCGCTTTACGCAGGTTTACCCGCAGCAAATGCAGCCATGCACATGGCAGAAGAAGTTTTTGCGGAGCTAGGGATTGGCTCAGACCAAAACGGTCAATAGTAACGGTTTAAGGATTTTACTTTTTAAAGGAGAGATATAATGTCTCAAATTATTTGGGGAGCTTACGCTCAGCGTAATACAGATGACCATCCGCCAGCATATGCACCCGGTTATAAAACCAGTGTGTTACGCTCGCCTAAGAATGCGCTCATTTCAATCGCAGAAACTTTAAGTGAAGTGACTGCACCGCATTTTAGCGCGGATAAATTTGGCCCTAAAGATAACGATTTGATTTTGAACTATGCCAAAGATGGTTTGCCAATTGGTGAACGCGTCATTGTACATGGTTATGTCCGTGACCAGTTTGGTCGCCCTGTAAAAAACGCACTTGTTGAAGTATGGCAAGCCAACGCTTCTGGTCGTTATCGTCATCCAAACGACCAATATATTGGTGCGATGGATCCTAACTTTGGTGGTTGCGGTCGTATGTTAACGGATAGCAATGGTTACTATGTATTCCGTACCATCAAACCGGGCCCATATCCTTGGCGTAACCGTATCAACGAATGGCGTCCTGCACACATCCACTTTTCATTGATTGCAGATGGTTGGGCGCAGCGTTTGATTTCGCAGTTCTATTTTGAAGGCGATACGCTCATTGATTCTTGTCCGATCCTGAAAACCATTCCTTCTGAACAGCAGCGTCGTGCGTTGATTGCCTTAGAAGACAAGAGCAATTTTATCGAAGCTGACAGCCGTTGTTACCGTTTTGACATCACGCTACGTGGTCGTCGCGCGACTTACTTCGAAAATGACTTAACTTAATGGATGGAGTAAATAATATGAATGGTTGGAATTTTCAGGAATTAAAAGAAACCCCATCTCAAACAGGTGGGCCATATGTACATATTGGCTTATTACCAAAACAAGCCAATATCGAAGTATTTGAACACAATCTGGATAACAACCTTGTGCAGGAAAATACACAAGGTCAGCGTATCCGTTTAGAAGGTCAAGTCTTTGACGGACTTGGTTTACCACTGCGTGACGTACTGATTGAAATCTGGCAAGCAGATGCAAATGGTATCTACCCAAGTCAGGCTGATACGCAAGGCAAACCAGTCGATCCGAACTTCTTGGGTTGGGGGCGTACAGGTGCAGATTTTGGTACAGGTTTCTGGAGTTTTAACACCATTAAACCGGGCGCTGTTCCGGGACGTAAAGGTTCAACTCAAGCACCGCATATTTCCCTGATTATTTTTGCACGTGGTATCAACATTGGTCTACACACTCGCGTTTATTTTGACGATGAAGCCGAAGCCAATGCGAAAGATCCAGTACTGAACAGTATTGAATGGGCAACTCGTCGTCAGACGTTGATTGCCAAACGCGAAGAACGTGATGGTGAAGTCGTTTATCGCTTTGATATTCGTATTCAAGGCGAAGATGAAACTGTCTTTTTTGATATTTAACGATGGAAGCAACTGTGCGCCTTAGGCGTACAGTTCTCTTGGTTACAAGGAAACGTAAAAATGTTTAATGCAAATCAACTCGTGAAACAACTTTGCATCAGTGGTGCATTGTTCATGTCAATGCCTTTTGCTGCAACCCATGCCGCAGAGCCGACTGTCGCACCAGCGAAAGCCTCTTATGTGGTCAAAAATCTCAACATTGGTGATCTACCAGTCAAAACCATTGTGCCGATTACCGCAAAAACCAAAGAGCAGGCGATTGCGCAAGCCAAAGTGATTGCTGCCAATAAAGATGCAGATATTGCCGAATTCCGTATTGATTTACTCGAATTTGGGAGTGATACCAAACAAGTAATCGCTTTAGGGCAAGAACTGAATCAGATTTTAAAAGATAAACCTTTACTTGCAACTATTCGTACTACAAACGAAGGCGGTAAATTAAAAGTAACAGATCAAGAATACGAAAAAATTTACGCTGAATATTTGAAAAAGCCATTTATGCAATTGCTTGATATCGAAATGTTCCGTGATCAGGCAGCCGTTGCAAAACTGACCAAACTTGCTCATCAGAAAAATGTGTTGGTGGTGATGTCAAATCATGATTTTGATAAAACCCCAAGCGAGCAGGAAATTGTCAGTCGCTTACTCAAACAGGATCAAATGGGTGCAGATATTTTAAAGATTGCCGTCATGCCAAAGTCTAAACAAGATGTCTTTACCTTAATGAATGCGACCTTAGAAGTCAGTGAACAAAGCAAAAAACCACTCTTGACCATGTCAATGGGTCGTTTGGGTACGATTTCTCGTATTTCTACTGCCAATATGGGTGGTAGCTTAAGTTTTGGCATGATTGGTGAAGCATCAGCTCCAGGGCAAATTGATGTTACCCAATTGAAACAATTCCTTAAAACCGTTCAACCTACACCTTAATCAAGACAGGGAACATGTCATGAAATTAACTTCTTTACGCTTGTCAGCTTTGGCATTGGGCTTGGTGACTTCTGGTTTTGCTGCGGCAGAAACCTACGTGGTCGATCGCTATCAGGATGACAGTGAAAAAGGTTCTTTACGCTGGGCGATTGAACAGTCTAATACCAACACAGCTCAGGAAAATCAAATCCTGATTCAAGCGGTAGGCAAAGCCCCTTACGTGATCAAAGTCGATAAGCCACTACCACCGATCAAATCTTCTGTAAAAATTATAGGTACAGAATGGGATAAAACAGGTGAGTTTATTGCGATTGACGGTTCTAACTATATAAAAGGTGAAGGCGCTAGAGCGTGTCCGGGTGCAAATCCTGAGCAGTATGGAACCAACGTGCGTACGATGACACTTCCGGGGCTTGTGCTTCAAGACGTGAATGGCGTGACACTGAAAGGTATTGATGTGCATCGTTTTTGTATTGGTGTCTTGGTCAATCGCTCAAGTAACAACCTGATTCAGCATAACCGCATTAGTAATAACTACGGTGGTGCTGGTGTGATGATTACAGGTGATGATGGCAAGGGCAATCCAACCTCAACCACAACCAACAATAACAAAGTATTGGACAATCTATTTATTGACAATGGCGATGGCTTGGAATTAACCCGTGGTGCGGCATTTAACCTTGTTGCAAACAACCTCTTTACCTCAACTAAAGCCAACCCTGAACCATCGCAAGGTATCGAAATCTTGTGGGGTAATGACAATACAGTTGTCGGCAATAAATTTGAAAACTATTCCGATGGTTTACAAATTAACTGGGGTAAGCGTAATTATGTTGCGTATAACGAACTTACCAACAACTCAATTGGCTTTAACCTAACTGGCGATGGCAATATTTTTGATAGCAACAAGGTTCACGGTAACCGTATCGGAGTGGCTGTTCGTTCTGAAAAAGATGCCAATGCACGTACCACTTTGACCAAAAACCTGATTTGGGATAATGCTAAAGACATTAAACGCTGTGAAGCAGGCGGTTCTTGTGTACCTAATCAGCGTTTAGGTGCAATTGTTTTTGGCGTACCTGCACTTGAACATGCTGGCTTTGTTGGTTCTCGTGGTGGCGGTGTGGTGATTGAAGCTGCAAAACTTCAAAAAACCTGTAGCCAACCGAATGAACAAAACTGTAATGCAACACCTAATCAAGGCATTGAAGCGCCTAAGTTAAGTGTAAATAAAAAGCAATTAACCATTGAAATTAAAGGAACACCAAACCAACGCTACAATGTTGAATTCTTTGGAAATCGTAGTGCATCTCTAACTGAAGCTGAACAGTATCTTGGTTCAATGGTTATGGTCACCAATGCGCAAGGTATTGCAAAAGCAAATTGGACACCAAAAGTAACTGCACCGTCAATTACTGCCAGTGTCACAGATCACTTAGGAGCGACTTCTGAGTTAAGTTCTGCGGTTCATTTCAAATAACAAAATTAAGGATAAAAGTGGTGTCTTCTTTTTGAAGGCACCCAAATTAGAAAGGAACAAAGATGCATCACATTTTTAAATTGGGTTTGATTTCAGCGGCGGTTTTAAGCAGTCAGATTGCACTGGCGAATGAATTTTGGTCACAAGATCGTCAATGGTTATTGGGTGATTGGGGCGGTGAGCGTCAACAACTCGAAAATAAAGGTTATAAATTTACAGCGTCTATTATGAGTCAGGCTGCAACTAATCTTGATGGTGGCTATAATGATAGCAACACACTTGAAAATGCAGGACAGTTAACTTTAGGTGCAAATTTTGACCTAAACAAGATTGCAGGTTGGGAAGATACAACAGCAGCCATCATGATCACCAAACGTGATGGTAACTCTTTGACACTGGAGCGCATTAAAGATCCTCGTTCAAGTACCTTAGGAAATACACAAGAAATTTATGGACGCGGAAAAATCTGGCGTTTGACGCAAGCGTGGATTAAAAAAGGTTTTGATGACAATACGGTTCAGGTCAAAATTGGTCGTATGGGCATGTCAGATGATTTCAATAGTTCACAATGTGAATTTCAAAACTTACTCCTTTGTGGCGGACAACTGGGTAAATCAATTGGTTCGATCTGGTACAACTGGCCAGTCGGGCTTTGGGGTGCAAATGTAAAATACCAATTTGCACCTGAATGGACGCTGGGTTTAGGGGTATATGAAGTGAATCCCGACAATGTTAAAACCAAATCGAATAGCGATGGTTTTAATCTTGACATGAATAATGTCAAAGGTGCGACCATTCCTGTTGAATTGGCATGGAAACCAAAACTTGCAGTATTTAATGGTTTAGCTGGCGAATACAAACTAGGAGCCTTATATTCTACCGCAGATGCCAATGATGTAGGCACCGCAGGCAAAGAACATAGTAGCAAACATAGTTTCTGGATTAACACGCAGCAGCAGTTGACCCAACGTGGTGGTGATCCAAAGCGTGGCTTATTCGTGAGCTTTAATGGTGTTGTCAACGATAAAGCGACTACCACGGTGCAAAGTACACAGCAACTTGCACTTTGGTATAAAGGTGCTTTTGATAGCCGTCCTAACGATTCAATCGGTTTTGGTTTAGCCAACTATTTGGTCAATGATCGCGCTCGCGATCGTCAAATTGCAACCAATGAAAGTCGTGGCTATTACGAGTACGACGCATTTGCGACCAACTATATTCCTATTCAGCGTGATGAACTTAACGTTGAGCTGAATTATACCTATCAATGGTCACCAGCCGTGATGCTGCGCCCAAATATTCAATATATCCATCAACCCGCAGGTGTAAAAGAGGTGGATGATGCATGGGTTGCAGGTTTAACTATGCGTTTAAATTTCTAACAATATCGAAATTTCAATAGTTATATTGACTAAAATATAAGCAAAGATATTGTTGAATTTAAGCATTATTCGAACAGCTAAAGTGGTGAGAGCTACTTTAGCTGAATGTGTTTAAACATAACAATGACGATCTGATGATGTTTATCGATTTTCACTGTTATGATACGTGGAGAAAGATGTATGTCTGACCCTCAAGAAAAATCTCACATCATATTGAAAATATGGTGCTTTATACTTGGGCTAGCTTTATTAATAACGGGCTTATTCTATATCATCGGCGGTGGCAAACTGGTTAGCCTCGGTGGTTCATGGTACTTCCTGATCGCAGGTTTACTTACAACCGCATCCGCATTTTTTATCTTTAAGAAAAAGGCATTGGGCGTCTGGATATTCGCCTTGGTCTTTGTTGGAACGATCATCTGGGCATTGATTGATGCAGGATGGGAATTCTGGCCATTACATTCGCGTCTAATGTTCCCAGCAGGATTATTCGCAGCATTACTACTGACTTTACCTTCTATTCGTAAATATCAGTATCAAATGCCGACATTATCAACACCAGCTTATGTGATTGCTGGCCTTACCATTCTAGGCATGATTGGGGGGCTGTATGGCATGTTTATCCCACATCCAACCGTGAAAGCATCTGGTACAGAATTGCCTTTAATTCCAGTGGATCCCGCTAAAAAACAGGTTAATTGGGATCATTATGGTAATGACACTGGCGGTAGCCGTTTTGTTGCCTTAGATCAAATTAATCGAAATAACGTATCTAAACTTAAAGAAATCTGGCGTTTTCGTACTGGTGACTTTACCACAGGCACAGGTAACGGTGCAGAAGATCAAATGACTCCACTTCAAGTGGGCGATAAAGTATTCTTATGTACCCCACATAATAATATTTTTGCACTTGATGCTGATACAGGGAAACAACTCTGGAAGGCAGAAGTTAATTCAAAAGCGGATGCATGGGAACGCTGCCGTGGTGTTGCTTATTTCGACTCTACACAGGCATTGGTACAACCTACACTTGCAGGCGCGACACCTGTTGCAACAGTCGCTGCAAATACACAATGCCCACGTCGTGTATATACCAATACACCAGATGGTCGTTTAATTGCAGTCAATGCAGATACAGGTGAACGCTGTAAGGACTTTGGCGTTGATGGTACCGTGGATTTACTGCAAGGTCTGGGAGATGGTACCAAAGCACCACGTTTTGAAGTCACTTCAGCACCGACTGTTGCAGGTTCAGTATTGGTTATTGGTAGCCGTATCGCCGATAACGTTGCAGCAGATATGCCGGGCGGTGTTATTCGTGCATATGATGTCATTACAGGGCAATTGCGTTGGGCATTTGATGCGCGTAATCCAGATCCAAACTATGTGTTAAAACCAGGTGAAATCTATAAACGTAGCTCTGCAAACTCTTGGGCTGCTATGTCTTATGATCCGCAAATGAATACCGTGTTCTTGCCAATGGGCAGTTCATCCGTAGACGTTTGGGGGGGTAACCGTACTGCACCAGATCATAAGTACAATACCTCTGTGTTAGCACTTGATGCATCAACAGGTAAAGAAAAGTGGGTTTATCAAACTGTTCATAATGACCTTTGGGATTTTGACTTACCAATGCAACCAAGTCTGGTTGATTTCCCAATGAAAGATGGTTCAACCAAACCTGCTGTAGTCATTGGAACAAAGTCTGGTCAATTTTATGTACTTGATCGTGTTACAGGTCAACCTTTAACAAAAGTTGAAAATCAGCAAGTAAAAGTTGCAGATATTCCAGCTGAACAATACAGTAAAGTACAACCACGTTCAGTTGAAATGCCGCAGATTGGTAATCAAACTTTAACTGAATCAGATATGTGGGGTGCTACACCATTTGATCAATTGATGTGCCGAATTAGCTTTAAATCTATGCGTTACGATGGATTATATACTGCGCCAGGTACAGATATTTCATTAAGCTTTCCAGGTTCACTGGGCGGTATGAACTGGGGTTCAATTGCATTTGATCCTTCGCACCGTTATATGTTTGTCAATGACATGCGTTTAGGCCTTTGGATTCAGTTGATCAAGCAAACGCCTGAAGATGTGAAGATTCAGGCAAGCGGTGGTGAAAAAGTTAATACAGGCATGGGGGCTGTACCTATGGCAGGAACTCCATATAAGGTGAATAAAAACCGCTTCATGTCAGCTCTTGGTATTCCTTGCCAAAAACCACCATTTGGTACCATGACGGCAATTGATATGAAAACTCGTCAAGTCGCATGGCAAGTGCCTTTGGGTACCATTCAGGACACAGGTCCAATGGGCGTTAAAATGGGCTTGAAAGCACCAATTGGTATGCCAACCATCGGTGGTCCAATGGCAACTCAAGGTGGTTTAGTGTTCTTTGCTGCAACGCAAGATTACTATTTACGTGCCTTTAACTCATCAAATGGTGAGGAACTTTGGAAAGGGCGTTTACCTGTGGGTAGTCAAGGTACACCTATCAGCTATGTATCACCAAAAACAGGAAAACAATACGTTGTGATTTCTGCTGGTGGTGCACGTCAATCTCCAGATCATGGTGACTATGTCGTGGCATATGCTTTGGAGAAGTAAGTAAAAAAATTAAAAAAAGGGATTCATCAGAATCCCTTTTTTTTTATACTAAACTATATTTCTAAGTTCATTGGCAGTATTTCTTAAAAGCGGTAATACCTGATCAATCAAATAGCTTTCCTGAACCCGATTGGTTTGTGACATACAATTCAACGCAGCAATGGCGCGACCTTGAGCATTCATTATGGGAACTGCAATGGCAATCACACCAAGTTCATGTTCTTCCTTGGATAAACAATAATCTAATAATGAAATTTGTTTTAAAGTTTCCATAAAAACAGACTCATCAATCAGCGTAAATGGCGTCAGGCGTTTTAAACCATAACGTTGAATCCACTGCATTTGCTCATCGCCAGATAAAGCTGATAATAAGATTTTGCCTGTCGAGGTTGCATGTGCAGGTAAACGATTACCTAAATGCATGCCATAAGGGCTGACGCGTAAATTATCCTGCTGTGGCAAATAGCTTCGAGCAATAGGAACAACTTCATGATCATCCAGCACCACAATAGAAAAGGTGAGGGTGGTTTGGGCACATAACAGATTTAAAAAAGATTGAGCCACTTTAGGCAAATGCGCAGAACTTAAATAAGAACTGGAAAAACGCAATACGCGGTGTGTCAGCCAGAAGTAATGTTCGTCAGTTTCCAAATAACCTAAAAACTTTAATGTCTTGAGATAACGTCGGGCTGCGGTTCGGCTGATACCTGTGCGCTCGGCAACTTGTGTCACATTTAAACGCTGACGATCTATGCCAAAGGCTTCAAGCAAGGCTAATCCTTTAGCTAAACCTGCAATGTAATCTTCAGTCCGGATGTGCTCATTTGAAGAAGAATGGTAAATCACCTCATTTTGTCGATCCATAACAAAATTCCTAGCCTACAAGTTGGTTTTGTCCGCATAGCGGACAATCATGATGATATACGGATTATACTGCGATTTAAATATAGAGCTTAATCCTATAAATACGTAATTTAACAATAGGAAATTACAAGGATAGAGTTATGGAAATCATAAAGACTCGCGTTGCGATTATTGGTTCAGGACCAGCAGGCTTATTGCTTGGACAACTATTGTATAAAGCTGGTATTGATCACATTATCATTGAACAGCGTAGCGCAGAATATGTTGCATCACGTATTCGTGCAGGTATTTTAGAACAAGTTTCAGTCGATTTACTTCAACAGGCTGGTGTTGATGAAAACCTCAAACTAAAAGGCTTACCACATTCAGGCATAGAAATTTTAACCCATGGGCAGAAACATCGTGTTGATTTATCAGCATTAACCAACGGAAAACAAGTCACGGTTTATGGTCAGACAGAAGTCACCAAAGATCTCATGCAAGCACGTGAACAGGCTGATTTAATCTCATTTTATGAATCAAATAACGTCCAAATTTTTGATTTTTATGAAAAGCCCAAAGTTAAATTTGATTCACAAGGGAAAAACTACCAAATTGAATGTGATTTTATTGCAGGTTGTGACGGCTATCATGGCATCTGTCGTGCCAGTATTCCACAAGATAAAATCAAAACCTTTGAAAAAGTCTATCCATTTGGCTGGTTAGGGGTTTTAGCAGATGTGCCGCCCGTCGCAGATGAGTTAATTTATGTACAATCAGAACGTGGCTTTGCGCTATGTAGTATGCGTTCAGAAACCCGCAGTCGTTATTATTTACAAGTACCATTAACGGACAAAGTGGAAGATTGGTCAGATGAAAAGTTTTGGGAAGAATTAAAAAACCGTCTTGATCCTGAAAGTCGTGAACATCTAGTAACAGGAGCTTCTATCGAAAAAAGTATTGCACCTTTAAGGAGTTTTGTGACTGAACCTATGCGCTTTGGTCAGCTATTTTTAGCAGGCGATGCAGCACACATCGTACCGCCAACTGGTGCAAAAGGCTTAAATCTAGCTGCTTCAGATATCGCTTATTTATCGAGTGCCTTAATTGAATATTATAAAGATGGGTCAGAAAAAGGGATTGATCAATATTCTGAAAAATGTTTAAAGCGCGTGTGGAAAGCAGAACGTTTTTCTTGGTGGATGACTCATTTATTACACCGTTTTGAAAATGAAAGTGAGTTTGACCATAAAATTAAGCAAGCAGAATTAAGCTATATATTAGGTTCAACTGCGGGACAAACTACATTAGCTGAAAATTATGTTGGACTACCATATGAAATAAATTTATTTAACGATTTTAAAGTTGCGAGTTAAATAAGTGTAGGTGAGGAAACATGAGAATGTGTTTTCTCATCTTTTAAATATTATTTTAGAATATTGACAGTAGTAAATCCCATTCAAAAAATAAATAAAAAATAACTTAATAATTTTAAAATTAAATCTACTAATTTTTATGAATAGATATTTTCTAGTTATAGAAAATTTATTTTTATTATGAGATTAAATTAAATTAAGTAATGTGATTCATACTAATCGAGCAGATTCAGGCAGTATTAGAATAATGTGCAGGAAGTAGAAATTCAATTTGTAGAGAGCCAAACTAAGTTCGGTGCACAGATGCAAATCTATAGCATCAAACCGTTACCTAAGAAGAATCCAGATGGATCAACACAAACACAAAAAACTTTATAAACAAAAGGCTTATAATAACATAACTTCGTATAATGTATATTATGTTAAATAAAATGCGAACTATCATGATGCACTACACTTGCTCCCCAATTGCTTTAAGAGCTTACTAGATCAAGTCACAGTGTTGTTGATGAGTATCATAAACACAATATATAAATAATCTAAAGTCTGACATGAAATTTACAATTCGAAAAAATCAAAGTATATTATGAATATTCAGATGGTATGTGAACATCTTTACTCGGCTGAATCACTATGAAAATAAATATTAAGATTACCATTCAATGTTTAAAAGATAAAAAATCAAATTACAATCAAAAGCATCTTACACTTTATAAAAATCAAGTGCTCTTTCTATCCATCTATTTTCTATTTATAATTTTACTTACTTTAAAAATCTTTATATTTTAATTGACTGTAGATCTTAATCATATTTATGATGAACCTTTGACTACGTAGGTTCATCATAAATATCCAGAAAATAATTCTTTTAATAAATAAAGAAAATGACCTTATTACTCAAGGTTTGATTTAATTTTTCTTAGAGCTTCGTTTAAACGATCAACATCCGAAGGCTTTAGGCCATCAAAAGTATCATTCAGTAATAAAGCTGTCATTTCATTGATTTTGGTTACCATTTCCTCACCCTTTTCTGTCAATATGACACGAGTAACACGGTTATCTTCAGCACACAACATGGTTTCGACAAGTAATTCTTCTTTTAAACGTGAAAGAATTTTAGTTGTGGTAGAAATTTTAATGAGTGTCATTTCAGACAAATCTGAAACACTGGCATTCGGATGGAGATTTGCTGCCAATAAAATACGCCGTCTAGAATTATCTAAACCATATTTTTTTAGAGAATTATCCATTTTTGCAACATACAAAGCATAAATCTGCGAAATCCAGTAATAAGGAAAATTTTCTAGATTAAATTCATCATGATTTGGAAAAAATTTAGCATATTTGTTTGACATAAGAATAAACGTTCATCCATAAAAGATAGGATAAGAAAAACTAAAAACTCAGACAATAAACCGCAACTTCATTTTAAGATGTTTATCTTTTGTAAATCAATCTCCTATTTATAATTTTTCATCTAAAATAGTCTTTTTATGACGATTAAATTTTCTACTAATTTTCTCGTCTTTTAAGAAAACTTAAATTTAATCACCTATATATTCAATGTCTCTACACCTAACTTAATTAAATTATACTAAAGAATATCCGAATCTAATAATCAGATATGCGTAAGGATTTCATAATTTTACTTTTTTAAGAAAATTCCAGATTTGTTGGAGAGAATGATCTTTATTTAACTTGTTCTTTAAAATAAAAATCTCTTGCTTAATTTTAAATCGATCATCTGGCAAAATTTTTACTTGATTTAAAGATAATTCATTTTCAATGGTAATTCTTGGCAACCATGCAACCCCAGCACCTTGCATTACAAAATCTTTTAAGTTATTTGCATGATCAGTTTCATATAAAACTCGATAATTCAATTTATTAGTAATTATTTGATCAACAAGATTTCTTAAATAAGCATTCTTACTATAAGACAATAGTGGAAAATGCTGAGTTATATCAAATTTAGCTTCACCATTTTTATTGGTAATCGAAACAGGAATAATATCAGTTTGACCTAATTTTAAATAATCTAGAATTTCCTGATTTATTAAATTAAGTTTATTCTGATCGATATAGCAGATTAGAAAATCACAGGATCCTTCTTTTAATAATTTAAAACCTTCACCAACATTTGCTGCTATTAATTCAATTTTATACTCTTGTAAGTGTTCCGGAAAAAGATGTATGAAATTAGAAAAAAACGTTGAAGTTAGAGAGTGTACAACAGCAAAACGAATAGTGATTTCTTTGGTTTTATTTAAATTATTGAGTAATGCCAATGTGGCCTGTAATTGATCTTCAATACTTTTGGCTGTTGCAAGTAAAATTTGTCCTGCATCCGTAAACTCAATGTAACGACTATCCCTGACTAAAATGGGATAACCTAGAGCGTGTTCAATTTGCTGGATTCGTCTGGTAAATGCAGATTGACTTACAAATCTTTTTTCTGCTGCTTTTGAAATAGACCGTTCTTCTTCAAGGGTAAGAAGATCTTCAATCCAGCGAATTTCTAGGCTCATTTGTGTAGTCTTGATGTACGATCGACTGATTATAATCACAGTATGCAAAATTTGCATAGTAAATTTAATCTATGCATTAGAAATTATTTCTTACCAAATTTATGATGAATTATCTCCCTCAGATAGACTAAAAAATGAACGCTGAAATTTTAACACGTACAGAAAAAGATCTTTTAGGATTTCGTGAAGTACCTAATCAATGTTATTTTGGGATTCAAACTCTAAGAGCCATAGAAAACTTTAATTTAAGTTCAAATAAAATAGAACAATTTCCAAATTTGATTAAATCTTTAGCAATGGTTAAATTGGCATGTGCTCAAGCCAATAATCAACTAAATAAACTCGATAATACTAAGCTTGAAGCAATTAAATATGCATGTGAACAGCTTAAAAATGGTTCATTTCATGAGCAGTTTCCAATTGATATGATTCAAGGTGGTGCAGGTACATCAACCAATATGAATGCAAATGAAGTTATTGCAAATATTGGTCTTGAATTTTTGAATCATAAAAAAGGTGAATATCAATATTTACATCCTAATAATGATGTCAATATGTCGCAATCCACCAACGATGTCTACCCTACTGCCATTCGTTTGGGTTTGCTCTTTAGTTTAGATGAGCTAAATAAACCATTTCAAGAGTTGATTGAGAGCTTACGTGCTAAAGGTCAAGAGTTTTCTCATATTTTGAAAATGGGACGAACTCAACTTCAAGATGCAGTACCCATGACTTTAGGCCAGGAATTTCACGCTTTTGCCGCTACACTTGAAAAAGATTTAGGCAAAATCAACAGTATTGCGCCAGATACCTTAAATTATATGAATTTGGGGGGTACTGCGATTGGTACAGGGATCAATACTGAATATCGTTATACCCAACTAGCCATTCAGGCATTATCTGAAATTAGTCAAAAAGAGATTAAATCTGCTCCAGACTTGATTGAAGCAACCTCAGATATGGGCGATTTTGTTCTTTTATCTGGTTTGCTTAAACGTACAGCAACCAAGCTTTCAAAAATTGCCAATGATCTACGTTTACTCTCTAGCGGTCCACGTACTGGAATGAATGAAATTAACCTTGAGGCGCGTCAACCGGGTAGCTCAATTATGCCGGGTAAGGTTAATCCCGTTATTCCTGAAGCGCTTAACTTAGTTTGTTTCCAGATTATTGCGAATGATTTAGCCGTTACTTTGGCAGCCGAAGCGGGTCAACTTCAGTTAAATGCCATGGAACCTTTGATTGCATTTAAATTGTTTGAATCGATCGAATTGTTATCTCGCGCTTTAGTCATGTTTAAAACTAAATGTATTGATAGCGTGACAGCCAATGCCGAACATTGTAAAGCGCAAGTAGAAAACTCAATTGGTATCGTGACTGCGCTGAATCCATATTTAGGTTATGAGACCACAACGCGTATTGCCAAAACTGCAAATGAATCAGGTTTAAGTGTGCTCAGTTTGATTCGTGAAGAACAACTTTTATCTGATCAAGTAATTGCTGAAATTTTAGCGATCGACAATATGGTTAAGCCTAAAGACGCAGCTTAATTTTATTTATAAGAATCAAGGCGCTTTTAAAGCGCCTTTTTTATTACTCATTAAGGTATTAATCATGAGACACAAGCAAGCGATGTTGAGCCTTTTGACGTTTTGGAATAAGGATAAGTGAGCTCATCAACAATAGGGCTGCAATCCAATAAGGTAACTCGTTTTTATAATGATAAAGTAATGTGGCAATAAATGGTGAAAACAGCATCGACAGGCCTTGTGCCGCAGAAATTAAGCCTGATGCAGCCCCCTGTTCATTGGCATCAACAGCCAGCGAAGTCATGGTATTAATCATGGGTAAAATTAAACCAGCACCAACTCCCATAATGACAGCACTAACAATAAACAGAAATAGACCGTGCGTAAGAGTAAACATTACTGTACCCAACACCATAGACGCCATACCAATACCGAGTAGCAATAGATGACGTTTGGGTTTCAATTTAGAAATTAAAATTTGCACAATAATTAAAGTTAAACCGACTGCACTGAGTGTTATTCCTGCAACAGAAGCGCTTTGCTGTTGGGTTGCCAAATTTAAATGGTCTTTACTAAAAAAACCGATACACATATTAAAGGTAAAAATGCAGTTCATGGTCAGAAACATCACTAACACTTCAAACCAGATGCGCGAATCAGTCATTTTTAAGCTTGATTTTTTAGTGACATTTAAAACCAGCTTACCACTTTCCTTTACTTTAAAATACGTCAATATCAGTGCAAATAACGGTAAAATCGCTGCAAAATAAAAGGCATAGCTTAAGTCAAAACCAGAAAGTACCCCACCAATAAAAGGTCCAAGAAAAATAGCAATACCTGCTGCTGCACCAAGCATTGCGATTTTGGAAGCACGATCTTCAGGCTGATAATGGTCTGCAATATAACCGACCATAACAGGATTGATGCCAGAGAAAAATGCAGCGATGATGCAACGTAAAATTAACATCACCGCGAGCATGGTTAAAATACTGAGTAGATGTTGCAATGTATAACCAATAAATACGGCCCAAATCAGATAAAAAACAAAGAAGCCAAACATAAGCGGTAATAACACTTTCTTTCGACCAACTTCGTCACTACGTTGCCCCCAAAATTTTGCGCTGACCATCCAGAAAAAACCGGAGAGGCTCACAATTAAACCGGCATGCCACTCTTGTAATCCCTGCGTTCTGATAACAGGTCCAATTACGGGAAGAATCATCATAAATGCCATCTGTAAAAGCATATAACTCAAAAATAAGACTTTAATATTATTCATTTTCTACCAGATCGATCATGAGTATAGATTGATCATTCAATTATTTGGACATTTATTATAATGATAATTATTATCATTTAAAAGTATTTATTGCCCCGTCTCAGGATTGGCTTTCCCAATCATGCCCTTTTACAAAATCATTCTAATCGCAATCATTAAAATCACATTATGCTCTATTGCAATCTGTCTAAAAAACTCAATATATCGTCTTAGTCAGCAGTAAGACGAAATTAAAAACTGATCTTAGAACTTAAAACTATCTATTTAATTAATGACTTCATCATTTTTTAAATTTTAAAGGAGTTATTCATGACGGCACTTCCAAATACAATGCGACATATCGAAATTTCACATCCCGGAGAACCCGATGTTTTAAAAGTGGTAGAAGCTAAAACTCCTCAGCCTAATGCTAATGAAATATTGATTCAGGTCAAAGCTGCTGGCATTAATCGTCCTGATATATTACAGCGTAAAGGCTTGTATCCTATGCCCAAAGACGTTACGCCTATTCCAGGGCTAGAAGTTTCGGGTGTTGTGGTTGCCATCGGTGAAAGCGTTAAAGATTTTAAAATTGGTGATCGGGTTTGTGCATTGACCAATGGAGGTGGATATGCAGAATATTGTGTAGTGCCTGCAACTCAAACCCTCATCATTCCAGAGAATTTAAGTTTTGTGCAGGCAGCAGCAATTCCCGAAACTTATTACACCGTCTGGGCAAACTTATTTGATATTGGTCAATTAAAAAAGCATGAAACGGCCTTAATTCATGGTGGTGCAAGCGGTATAGGAACAACGGCTCTTGCGCTGTGTCATGCAATGGGCATTCAGACTTTTTGTACTGTGGGCAGTGATGAAAAAGTCAATGAACTTCAAACGATTACAACGGCAATTAATTACAAAAAAGACAATTTTGAACAAGTGATTTTGGAAAAGACCGATCAACAAGGTGTAGATGTTATTTTGGATATCGTCGGTGCAAAATACTTTAGTCAAAATATGAATGTGCTTAAACGTGATGGACGTCTGGTGATTCTCGGATTTATGGGTGGGCGTATGGCAAAAGAGTTTGATTTACAACAACTGATTTTAAAACGTGCTACGGTAACTGGTTCCACCATGCGTGCCCGCAATGATCAGGAAAAAGCTGAGATTACCCATTCGTTAAAACAAAAGGTTTGGCCGTTATTGGAACAAGGACAAAGTCTTCCTATTATTTATAAAACCTTTGCATTTGAAGATGTTGCAAAAGCGCATGCCACTATGGAACAAAGTGAGCATATCGGCAAAATTGTTTTAAGTCTTGAGTAATGATTAAGTAAACTTTGAAAGCTTTGCCTGACAAAGCTTTCAACCTATCCTTCCGAAGCAATATTTTCTAAAGTCAATGAACGCATTTTGATCCAGAATTTAGACCACAGCTCAAGATAATCCTCTAAAACATTGTAAATTACTTGTTGGTTTTCTATTTTAAAAGCTTGCACAAACAAGCACCATAGATCATTTTCATGGTTATCATCATTGGCTAAATTGGCTTGACCATCTGCCAAACCATGACATGTGTAGTAACCTTGTTGAAATGCAGGATTAAACTTGGCTAAATTGATACTTAAGGCTTCACTAAACACAATGACCTGTTTTTCGGTAATGGATAAAATAAGCAATAACGCTACATAGTTGTCATAATTTTTTTGAATAAAGTTTGCTATATCAAGCGCTTGTGGCTGCACGTGTTGTGTTTTTAAGAGATCAATCCCGAGTTGATTTAAAAGATGTAGATAATAAGCCAGATGTGATTTTGCTGGAGAACTACATTCTAAGTTGCCTGTATCAAAACCGAGTTCATCCAATAAGTTTAAAGACAATAAATAACGTGCATAAATCTTAGACAACACACGTTTTTCAGGCTGAATATTTGGGTTATTCTCTAAGCTGCATGTTTGATAAATCAGCATGGACAATGCATCCGTAAAAATTTTGACAATGCTATTTAAATAGTTGATATGAATGATTTTTAGTTGTTCGATGGACAGCTTTTGAGCTTTTAAATCATTTAAGATTTCTAATTTAAATAAATAATGTTGATCAATACGCTTTTTTAAATCTTGCTCTATTTCTGCATTTTCAGTCCAAAGTGCCGCATCTATAGAAGATTGAATATAACCAAGAGCTTCGTCACGTGAACTTTTAGATTGAGTAAACGATAAATGGTGACTCATGATTTTTTATTTCGCATACAGAGTATTCAGTATATAAAAAAGTGCATGCTGAATCTACAAAAAACAACTTAAAAAATATCTAAAATTAATGTAGTTAGCTGATTTTAATCTTCATATTGTTTAAAAAATTACGTGAAAAATTAAGCACTGTTTTGGTCATTGCTTATTTTATCTAAGTGGTTAAATTTTTATCAGTTTTTCACTTTTACTTAAGCTTGAATGTTATAATATAAGATTATCTAAGTTATACCTGCTATGCGCCAAATGACGACGGATTTAAGAGGAATCTCTACGCATGTCTAAAAAACAAGACATTATCAACACCGCATTACGATTATTCAATGCCAACAGCTACAACTCTGTAGGTGTTGATCGAATTATTTTGGAGTCAGGCGTGGCAAAAATGACTTTTTATAAGTATTTCCCGTCTAAAGCAAAATTGATTGAAGAATGTCTGGATCAGCGTAATTCAAACCTGCAAGAGTCTTTATCTGCATCGCTCGAAAATTGCGATGAACATGACTCTATGGGTAAAATCAAATCAATTTTTTTCTGGTACTCTGCTTGGTTTCATACCGATGATTTCAACGGATGTATGTTTCAAAAAGCAGTAGAAGAAGTCTTTAAAATTTACCCTTCAACCATTCGCCCTGCCCTTGAATATAAAGAATGGTTAACTCATATTATTTTGGATTTACTCACTCAACTCGGGATTAAAACACCAAGTTCATTGGCTAATTTGTTGGTCAGTATTTTAGATGGTATGACCATGCAGGCTCAAATCGATAAAAATTCTGTTGATATTGATCAATATTGGAAAAGAGTCGAACGCTTAATTGACTTTGAAAAACAGGTATGAAAGAAATAAAGCGTGAATAGTCTTATTATTGTTTTATTATTTTAAGTATTTTATTTCACGCTTGCGTCTGAAATCTTTTCAACCTTTTGAATAAATTAAATTTACTTAAAAGGTTGCACGTGCATAATTTATAATTATGCCTTCTTATGATTAGTACATTTAGAGAATTCCTCATTGTACTAAACTGCATTATAGCTTTCGTGTTATGACCCTCTGTTTCACAAACTTAAGGTTATTTATAAAAATATACATACTGATCTGTATGAATATTTTTCATTATAATTAAGTTATCAAAAAGTACAACTTTTTTTTAACACCAAAGCTTTGTTATGCTCTTTTCACTATTGTTAAATTTATTTATAGAATAAGAAAGTGAATTTTATTTAAATTTAAAAATTCATTTAGTGAAATTAAAGTGTATTCATTTTATAGTTACATCAGCTGATATATATGAGGGAGGCGTTGATCGATGCAAGAAGAGTTTCAAATTTCCCAGATGAGGGATTCGGCTGACGCAGTGGTTAAAATATTGAAGTCACTGGCCAATACAGATCGTTTACTCATTCTATGTCATTTGGTTCAAGAAGAGTTGAATGTCTCTCAAATTGAAGAGAAAACCCAAATTAATCAGCCCACTCTTTCGCAGCAATTGATGTTACTTAGAAAAAGTGACATGGTGAATACGCGTCGTGATGGTAAACAAATTTTTTATTCTTTGAAAAATGAAAAATTAATTGAAGTTTTAATGACATTACATCGTTTGTATTGCCCTCAGCCCAATTAAATCGTGTTTTAAAATGATCGTACTACGTCTTTACACCGATTAAAAAATTTAAGCTGCGACGTGGTTGTGTATAATAGCGCGCTTGTTTAGCCGCTTACGTTTTAAGGCGCGTGTATGTTTTCATTTATCTTTCGCTTGAGTCTGGTTACCAAGATTCTGATTGCAATCATCTTAGGCTTTTGTGTCGCATTATTTTTTCCTCAAATTACGCCCTATTTAAGCCTGTTGGGTGAGTTATTTATTAAAGCTTTGAAATCGGTTGCGCCTATTCTGGTGTTTGTTTTGGTGATGAGTTCAATTGCCAATTTCAAAGTTGGTCATACAGCAAATCTGAAACCGATTTTATTGTTATATGGCATAGGCATGCTATTGGCTGCCTTAAGTGCTATCGTGGCCAGTCAATTTTTTCCAAGTACTTTATACTTAAATATCAACACTCAAACAGCTTTGCAACCCGCTGGAAGTTTAGCGGAAATTTTAAAGAATTTATTGTTAAGCTTTATCGCCAACCCAATTCAAGCACTGGCAGATGCTAATTTTATTGGCATTTTAGCGTGGGCAGTTGGTTTGGGTATGGCTTTGCGACATAGCTGTGAAACGACAAAACAAGTGCTGACAGATGTCTCTAATGCAGTGAATCAAATCATCAAAGTGGTCATTAATTTTGCACCTATTGGTATTTTTGGCTTAGTCGCAGTGACTTTTGCAGATACTGGTTTAGCGACTTTACGAAACTATGCTCAATTAATTGCAGTGCTTTTAGGTACGATGTTTTTTGTTGCACTGGTGATTAATCCTATACTGGTTGCTATTGTGATTCGTTCTAATCCTTATCCATTGGTACTTAAATGTTTAAGGGAAAGTGGGATCACTGCATTCTTTACCCGAAGTTCTGCTGCAAATATTCCTGTCAATCTGGACTTGGCAAAACGTTTAGGGGTTAACGAAGCGATTGCAAGTGTTTCAATTCCATTAGGCGCAACCATTAATATGGCTGGTGCGGCGGTCACCATTACTGTATTAACCTTGGCAGCAGTACATACCTTAAATATTCATGTGGACTTTGTCACCATGATCATACTCTCGGTAGTGGCGACTGTTTCAGCATGTGGTGCATCGGGGGTTGCTGGAGGCTCTTTACTGCTTATTCCTGTTGCTTGTGGTTTATTTGGGATTCCTTCTGAAATTGCCATGCAAGTTGTGGCGATTGGAATGGTGATTAGTGTGCTACAAGATTCCACAGAGACTGCCCTAAACTCTTCAACTGATGTAATATTTACAGCAGCCGTAGATATGGCTTCACGTAAAAATGAATGATGATTTGAGATCTTATGCCTTTTCAAAGTCTGCCTAACTGGGTGCAATTCGCCGCTTTTTTGCTTGCGACCAATGCCGGAATGATTAATGTTTTATCTTTAATCACGGTTTTGCATCAGTCTATTTCGCACATGACAGGAAATGTCAGTATGCTGGCAATGGATTTGGTGGACTGGAAAACTCATAATATTGTTTATCTACTGTTGGTCATTTTGTGTTTTGTTTTAGGCTCTTTTTATAGTGGTTTTATTCTGGGCAATAGCCAATTTCAGTTGGGACGCCGTTATGGTATCCCATTGAGTCTGGTTTCACTCTTTATCTTTATCTCATGGCTGTTACTTCCCTATTTTCCACGTTACGGCTTGTTGTGGGCGTGTGCCGCTATGGGAGTACAAAATGCGATGGTCAGCCACTACAAAGGTACGATTATTCGAACCACACACTTATCTGGTGTCCTCACCGATATTGGATTGGCACTGGGATATAAAGCACGTGGACTGCGTATGGATAAACGTCGCATCACTTTACATTTATTAATTTTGGCTGGTTTTTTTGTTGGCGGTCTTATTGCAGCCCTTATCCATCCATTTTTATCGATTCAGGCTTTTCTGGTACCCGCGATTCTCAGCTTAATGCTCAGTATTGCGTATTGGATTATTTATTTACGTCATTCATCTTTACATTAATCATTTAGGTTTAATTATGGCTAAAAATGCATTACAGGCTCAACTGCTCAAAGCAGGTTTGGTGGATAATAAAAAAGCAAAAAAACTGAACAAACAAAATCAGCATGAACAACGTACAGGTCAGAGTCATGAAGCTGAGCTAAAAGCCAATATTGAAAAGAATAAACTGGAAAAGCTGGAAAAAGATCAGGCATTGAATCAGGAAAAACAACGCCAACTCGAAGAAAAGGCGTTAAAAGCAGCCATTGTTCAAATGATTTCTCAGCATAAGATTAAAGATTTTGCTGGAGATGTTAGCTACCAATTTATCGATGAAAATAAAATTAAAAAGGTCTATATCTCCCAAACAGTTTATAACGCATTGGTGTCAGGCAGCTTGGTGATTGCCAAGGATCATGACAATTATGCTTATTTACCCAAAGCATTGGCTGAAAAAATTAACCAGAAAATGGAAGGCTTTATCTTGATTAACAATGCTGAGAAAAATGAGCAAACCACCAATGAAGAAGATCCATATGCAGCGTATGTCATTCCAGATGATTTGATGTGGTAATGAACATCCTTGAAACACATCCAAAATTGAGAAGTCTTACATATTTAAGCTATTGATTTTTCTATTGTAAAAAAGGCTTTCTAAATCGTATAAAAAAAGTAGTTTTATTTTAAGTTCATGATCCAAGCCTTTACACTTGATCCAAATTATTGATGTAGCAAGGTGTAAGGTTTGGATTTTTTAAAACTTTTTCGAGATATTGAAAACTGGATTGATCAATTTCCATGGCTAGAAATGCTTACCTCTTTAAGCATTTTGATCCTGTTTGCAATTCTTGCAAATTTTATTGCCAAACAAATCGTAGTTCGTGGCATTCGTAAACTCATTAGTAAAATAAAATTTGCCAATCAATCTATTTTTGCACAGCACAGCGTGATTCGTCGTATCGCCAATATTGTTCCTGCAATTGTCATTATGAACGGTATTACTACCGTGCCACATTTGTCAGAGAAAATTATTGTGTTGGTGCAAATGGCATCACAAGCCTTTATTTTCCTTACCATCGCACTTGCCATCAGTGAGATGCTGAATATTTTTAACTTGGTTTATCAACGCAATCCGAATGCGAAAAACAAGCCGATTAAAGGGTATTTGCAACTTGTTAAGTTGATGATTTTTATTGTCTGTGCCCTTATGGTTTTGGGGACTTTTCTTAAAAAAGACGTATTTACGCTGTTAGCAGGTTTTGGTGCGATGGCGACGGTTCTCATGCTGGTCTTTCAAAATACTATTTTGTCTTTAGTAGCAAGTGTCCAGATTTCGTCGTATGACATGGTGCGTATAGGTGACTGGATTGAAATGCCATCCTTAAATGCGGATGGCGATGTCATTGATATGTCATTACATACGGTGACTGTACAAAACTTTGATAAAACGTATACCACCATTCCAACCAATAAGCTGATTACAGATACGTTTAAAAACTGGCGTGGTATGAGTCAGGCGGGTGCTCGTCGCATAAAACGATCTTTATTTATTGATCAAAGCAGTGTTCATTTTATGACGGTCGAAGAGCAGGAAAAACTCAAAAGCTTTTTGTTACTTGATCAATATCTGGATACCAAAACTTCCGAACTGGAAAAGTTTAATCATCAGCTGAGTAATCAAACGGTTTATAACCAACGCCGTCTTACCAATTTAGGGACGTTTCGTGCCTATATTGAATTTTATTTAAAACAGCACTCAGGCATCGCTCAGAATCAGTCATTGATGGTTCGCCAATTACAGCCAACCAGTGATGGTTTACCGCTTGAAATTTATGCTTTTACCAATACTACTGTTTGGACAGCTTATGAAGCGATTCAATCTGATATTTTTGATCATTTATTGGCAATTATTCCTGAATTTGGACTAAAAATCTTTCAGGTACCTTCGGGTTCAGATGTGAAATCTTTATCTTCAGGTATAATCATTCAAGATACGATGCGAAACTTCTAAGAGAAAATTATGCTTCTGCAATGGTTCGAAAAGCTGGTTAACCCCTATCCTGAAAAAAACTTGAATCAACCATTGCCGACCTCTTTTTTTGCTTTTGTGTGGCAATCGACTAGAGGGGTTCGCCCATTTCTTTTTGTACTTATTTTATGTACGGCTGGTGCCGCTAGTTTTGAAGCTTTGTTATTTTCACAAATCGGAAAACTAGTGGACTGGTTAAGTACCAGCCAGCCTAGTACTTTTCTGGAGCATCATGCCGAACATTTGATTGTGCTTACACTGATATTAGGCGCAAATATTTTCTTTGTTTGTTTACAGTCAATTGTGAAGCACCAGATTTTATTTAGTAGTTTTCCAATGCGTTTGCGCTGGCGTTTTCATAATTTACTATTACAACAGGGACTCGAATTTTTCCACAATGATTTTGCTGGACGCTTATCTGCCAAAGTGATGCAAACCGCATTGGCTGTGCGTGAATTTTGGATGATTTTGGGTGATATGCTGGTGTATGTCATTGTCTACTTCGTGACCATTAGCGCAGTACTGGGTGCAGTCTCCCCGATCTTACTTATGCCGCTTGGCTTATGGTTAGGGTTATTCATATTAAGTGCATGGTATTTTATTCCGCGTTTAAGCAAAGTTTCACAGGAACAAGCTGATGCCCGCGCGGTAATGACAGGTCGCGTTACAGATGCCTATACCAATATTCAAACCGTTAAACTCTTTGCGCATGCTGGACGTGAAAGTAAATATGCCAAAGAGTCCATGATGGAATTTATGGACACTGTGTTTCGGCAAATGCGTTTGGGTACTCTGTTTGAAATTAGCACCACCATTTTGAGTGCAGTGTTATTTATTGGCGTGATTGGAACTGCGGTCTGGTTATGGATTCAGGGGCAAGCAGGTTTAGGCGTTATTGCTGCAACGACAGCCATGATCTTAAAACTCAATAGCATGTCCGAGTTCATGATGTGGCAAATGTCGATGCTGTTTGAAAATGTCGGAACCATTCAAGACGGTATGCGTACCCTTGGAAAACCAGTCAATATTCAAGACAAAGCTGATGCTAAACCTTTGGTGGTAACTCAGGGTGAGATTAAATTTGATAATGTTTGTTTTGCCTATAATGAAAAAAATGTCATTGATCATTTTAATCTCAACATCCGTCCGGGTGAAAAAATTGGTGTGGTTGGACGTTCAGGTGCAGGTAAATCAACATTAATTCAACTTTTACTGCATTTTTATCGACTTAATCAAGGGCGTATTTCGATTGATGGTCAAAACATTGAAGATGTAACCCAAGATAGTTTAAGAGCCAACATTGCTTTGGTTACGCAGGATACATCCCTATTACACCGGACTGTAGCGGAAAATATTAAATATGGTAAACCCGATGCAACATGGGAAGAAATTTATCAGGCTGTAAAAAAAGCCCAAGCAGAAGATTTTATTCCTCAATTGACCGATATGCGAGGACGCCAAGGTTATGAAGCCTATGTAGGGGAACGTGGCGTAAAACTTTCTGGAGGACAACGTCAGCGTATCGCCATTGCGCGCGTATTCCTAAAAGATGCACCCATTTTAATACTAGATGAAGCGACCAGTGCGCTAGATTCGGAAGTAGAAGCTGCAATTCAATCCAGTCTGGATGCTTTAATGCAAGATAAAACTGTGATTGCAATCGCGCATCGCCTTTCAACCATTGCCCAAATGGATCGTTTGGTCGTATTGGATGAAGGCCGAATTGTGGAACAAGGAACCCATGATGAACTTATTGAGCAAAATGGTTTATATGCTCATTTGTGGAAACGCCAAACAGGTGGTTTTTTGGTAGAACATCATGCCGATGAGGAAAATAACCATGTTATATCTTGAAGATCTCAAGATCGGAGATCGTTTCATTAGTCGTGAATATGAAATGACCATAGAAGAAATCAAGCAATTTGCTGGGCAATATGATCCACAGCCGTTTCATTTAAATGAAACTGAAGCAGAAAAAAATCCGATTTTTCATGGCTTGGCTGCAAGCGGATGGCATACTTCTGCGGTCACCATGCGTTTATGGACTGAGTGTTTTCCAGTTGCAGGTGGGTTAATTGGTTCTGAATCCAATTTACGTTGGCCTCGTCCAACCCGACCGGGGGACAAAATTCATGTTGAAGTTGAAATTGCCTCTATTGCACCCTCAAAAACTAAAGATGATCGAGGCATCGTCAGTTATATTACTCAAGCCTTTAATCAAAAAGGTGATGTTTTATTAATATCTAACACAAAAATTGTAGTATTTAAGAAAAAAGGATAAATTGTTTGCTAAAGATTTTGTCAAACAATTTATAAGTTTATATTTTAAATCTCATGCCAAGATATAAAAACTTTATGCGAAGCAAGTGTTTTTTAGCCACGGATAGCGAATGAAAATTAATTCAGCTCGTCAAGAACAAGGAATACCAGGCGTTTATGGCTTATTGCTATTAGACGTGGTATCACGATGGGGATATAACGATGATACCCTATTCGCACCATTTCATTTAAATAGTGAACAATTGGCTGATCCTGAATATCGCATTCCCATTCATGTTGCCAATGAACTGGTCAAACATGCCATGCGTTTAACGGGTGAGCAAACATTAGGTTATCATTTAGGTAATCAGATGCGCATCTCTATTCACGGCTTTATTGGCTATGCAATTATGACTGCGCATAACATTACGGATGCACTCGCACTTGCCACCCGCTTTATTCAATTACGTTTGCCTTTTTTACAGCTTTATTTTTCGACATTTGGCCCTAAAGCGACCATACAGTTACAGTGTGACTTCGATTTAGAACCTTTGCGTACCGAAATTATACTCTCACTCACCATTGGCATTATGAGTATGGCCAAGGCTTTAACAGGCATAGAAGATATGCGGGGTGAAGTCGATCTGGATTTTGATAAACCTGAAGGCTTTGATAAATATCTCAATAAAATGTCACTGGAAATGCGTTTTAATCAGCCACATTTGATTTCAAGCTTTGACAAGCAATATTTAGGTTTGAAAATGGTCAATGCCGATCCAATTGCCAGTCAGATTGCGATTAACCAATGTGAGGCTGAACTTTCAGCATTGGGTGAACGCCGTCGTTTGGCGATGCGTGTACGTGATATTTTAACCAATTCAGAGCAGCACTATTTAAGCATTGAAAATGTTGCTGAACGCTTACATATGTCTGATCGAACGTTAAAGCGACAGCTTGCCGCGGAAGGTACATCTTTTTCTACATTGGTTGATGAAGTACGTTATCGACATGCTACATCTTTATTGTCACGAACTGATTATAGTCTTGAACAAATTGCAGACGAATTAGGCTACTCTGATGTCGCCAATTTTAGTCGCGCATTTAAACGCTGGAGTGGTCGAAGTCCAAGTAATTGGCGTAAAGACCCCTATTTATAAGCTTTTATTTTCTTTTAAAAGCCTGTATAACCCCTATCAAAAATAAATGAATGTAAAAATGTTAAGGAGTCATCATGAATCATCCTTCTGAATTGAAGTATGCAGCTACCCACGAATGGGCAAAAATTGAGGGTGATCTGGTCGTTACGGGTATCAGTGACCATGCACAAGATGCTTTGGGCGATCTGGTTTACGTCGAAGTACCAGAAGTAGGCAGTCGTGTCACTGCTGGTGAACAGGCAGGTGTGGTTGAATCTGTAAAAACAGCTTCAGATATCCATGCCCCTGTTTCTGGCACAGTGGTTGAATTCAATACAGCTTTGGAAGATGATCCAGATTTTATTAATGACGAACCTTATGGTAAAGGCTGGATTTATAAAATTAAGCCAGACAATATTGCTGATGTAGATCAATTGTTGTCAAATACAGACTACGAAGCAGGTCTGTAAAAGTTGGAAGGACTCTCTTTGAGTCAAGAGAGTCTTTCTTTGTTAAGCGTTTTGTCATTCTATTAAGCAGATGCTAATAACTCAATTTGACTGAGTTGATGAGACACATCCAATAATAATTTTTCGGTTTTATCCCATCCTAAACAACCATCTGTCACTGATTGACCGTAGGTCATATCACATGAAATTTTTTGATTGCCATCGATCAAATGACTTTCTAGCATGACGCCACGAACATTAGTTTTCGCTCTTTCCGCAATAATTTGTTTGAGTACTTTCGGCTGATTAAGAGGATCTTTAGCACTATTGCCATGACTACAGTCAATGACTAAAGCAGGTAGCTCAAGCTGATGCTTGGCTTTAATTTGCTGAATCGACTTGAGTTCATAATTTTGGCCATGATTTGCACCACGTAAAATCAGATGTGGGAGTGGATTACCTGCACTTTGTAAAATGGCAGGTCGACCTTGTTGGCTTAAACCCAAAAACTGATGTTGATGCTGTGCAGACTGAATGGCATCCAGTGCAATCTGGATCGAGCCATCTGTCCCATTTTTAAAACCAATTGCATAAGGCATATGGCTTGAAATTTCACGATGAATCTGAGACTCGCTGGTGCGCGCACCTACTGCGCCCCAAGCCAGCAAATCATCAAAGTAGCCTGTTGCCATCGGACTTAAAATCTCGCCTGAAATGGGTAAACCCATTTCTATTATTTGTAAAAATAACGCTCGTGATTTTTCTAAACCTAGTTGTAAGTCAGAAGAACCATCCAGATGAGGGTCATATAAGAAACCTTTCCAGCCGACAGTTGTACGAGGTTTTTCAATATAGGTACGCATGACCAGTACCATCTGATTTTTCACTTGTTGTTGTAATTGAAGCAGTTTTTGTGCGTATTCAAGTGCAGCAACTGGATCATGAATCGAACACGGACCCGTAATCACTAATAGACGTGAATCTTTGCCCGATAATATGTTTTGAATGGTTTGACGCTGTTCAGCAATCTGAAGGGCAAAAATGGGAGCAAGCGGATATTTCGCTTTTAATTCATGCGGCAAGCTCACCGTAATTTCTTTTGAACTATTTTTTTCAATTAAAGTTTTATTCAGGGCGTTCATTCAATTCTTCCTTAGGACTGATTTGCTGTTCAGTCCGAACGTTTATTTAAGCGATAAATGTCTATTCAATTGGGCATTTTGACTAAAGTAAAACCAATAAACGTTGCTAAAATATGAAGTCATTAAGTGGTACATAAGAAATCTCCAAATAAAATTTAAATTGAAACAGACATAAAAAAACCTGATCGGGGTTGCCGATCAGGTATTAACTTGAAGGGCAACCATTTTGCTGCCCGAATGCGTTCAGGCAACTATTTAAATTGCCAAAAATAATAAGCGTTGTTGATCATAGGGTGCTTTAACATGTCTGTTTCAGTCAAATAAAACGTATCTTGATGCTCAACATACTCTGTGTTGTAACGATTAGCAAGTGTTTGATGATTAATTTTATTAGTAAATTTTGATTTTGTTAAGTTGTTGGCTACTCATACATAAATAATTGATTCAAAGCTTTCATCTAATTGCGGTGCTTCAATCGTCAGCAATATCTAGTATTTTTTTTCTTAAAGCCTCAGAGATAATTCTTCCCTGAGGGGGTTGTAGGATTAATATGGATCACTTTTAGAAATGAATCACACTACGGATTGACTTACCTTCATGCATTAAATCAAATGCATGATTGATCTGATCAAGCGACATAGTATGTGTTACAAATGGCTCAAGTTGGATATCGCCAGCCATGGCATCTTCTACCATTTTAGGTAGTTGACTACGACCTTTTACTCCACCAAAAGCAGTTCCCATCCATTTACGACCAGTGACTAGCTGAAATGGACGTGTTGAAATTTCCTGACCAGCACCAGCGACACCAATAATAACCGATTGTCCCCAACCACGATGTGCTGATTCGAGCGCAGAACGCATGACATTGACATTGCCAATACATTCAAAGGAATGATCAACACCCCAGCCAGTCATTTCAACAATCACTTGCTGGATCGGCTTGTCATAGTCTTTCGGATTTAAGAAATCTGTAGCACCAAACTCTTTTGCCAATTCAAATTTATCAGGGTTGGTATCTACTACAATAATCCGACCCGCTTTTGCCTGACGGGCACCTTGTACCACAGCTAAACCAATACCACCTAAACCGAATACCGCAACACTATCACCTTCCTGCACTTTTGCTGTGTTATGTACTGCACCAATACCTGTGGTGACACCGCAGCCAAGTAGGCAAACTTGTTCATGATTGGCTTCAGGGTTAATTTTTGCCAAAGATACCTCGGCAACCACAGTATATTCACTAAAGGTCGAGCAGCCCATATAGTGATAAATCGGTTCACCATTATAGGAAAAGCGAGTCGTTCCATCTGGCATAACACCTTTACCTTGTGTTGCACGGACAGAAACACAAAGATTGGTTTTATTCGATTTACAAAATAAACATTCACCACATTCGGCGGTATAGAGAGGAATAACATGATCGCCCGGTTTGACACTGGTCACGCCTTCACCCACTTCTACCACAACCCCAGCCCCTTCATGCCCCAAAATAGCTGGAAAGATGCCTTCCGGATCATCACCCGATAGTGTAAATGCATCGGTATGACAAACACCTGTATGACTAATTTTGATGAGCACTTCACCAGCTTTGGGTGGCGCAACATCCACTTCTACAATTTGTAAAGGTTGACCTGGACCAAACGCGACAGCAGCACGAGATTTCATTACTCTCTCCTTTCCTCTTTACTTTAAATATGATTTCAATATCTTACTAATTTCAGTTAATTCATCATGGCGTTGTTGTTCAGTGGTTTCACCAACCACTAAACTATCTTTGAGATGAATTTCGAGTACTTCATTCATTAAACCATTGATTGCACCACGTACAGCGCAGATTTGTTGCAGAATTTCAGTACACGGTTTTTCCTGATCCAATGAACGTTCAATCGCTTGAACTTGCCCTTGAATTTTCCTGACACGCAGAAAAATTTTATGTTTATCTTCAGCTTTTTTTGGCATAGCAAAGCCTATTTTGCTAGATGAATTAATACTATACCCCAGTATAGTATAATCCAACATATATTTTGCAAAAAAAACAGATCTTTTGTGTCAGTATTGATGAGAAAATCGATTAGAAATTAATTTCATTCAAATTAAATTTGCTAAACATCAACAATGAATTTGAAAGATAATTGATACAATTCAGCTTGATACTAAAAAATTTGCTTTCAATTTTACAATGCTTAAGGAATTGTTGAATGCTGATCAATAAAAAAAGTGATTACTTTCCCAAAGTAAAAACATGGCTTATTTCAGTATTTTTGATCATGACGATGACAATTGCAAATTATGGCTATGCTGCTCAAGGAAATCATATTTTGACAAATAATAGCTGGTTAAATGATCCACAAAGTCAGGAAAATCTAAAAAAAGGACTGACTGCTTTCATTCCATTGGATGATGCTTTTGTAAGTATTGCATCACGTATTCATTTAATTCGAAATGCACAGCATAGCATTGATCTACAATACTATATCTGGAACAACGACTACGTTGGTCAGTTAATGCTTAAAGAATTATTGAAAGCGGCTGATCGCGGGGTAAAAATTCGCTTAATCATTGATGACCAAAATGGTAATAAACTCGATCCAACCTTACGTGCCCTTTCGCAACATCCTAATTTTCAAATAAAATTATTTAATCCCTATCAATTTAGACATTTTAGAGTATTGGATTATTTATTTCGCTTAAAGCAAATTAATCATCGTATGCACAATAAACTGATCCTTGCTGACAATATGGTTGCAGTAACAGGTGGTCGTAATATTAGCGGTGAATATTTTGATGCCAGTGACGAGTTTCAATTCACCGATCTGGATATTTTATTTTATGGGGACTCAGCGCAACATGCGACACAGGTTTTTAATCAGTTTTGGAATAATGCCTTGAGTGTGCCCGTGCATGAGCTTATCGGACGGGGTAACTCGCAGGACTTACAGCAACTTAAACAAGATTATGAACGCAACAATAACAGCCATCGCATCACTCAGGACAAAATTAATGAAGCACAAGCCGAATTGAATGAAGCTTTGCAGCTTCGCTCGGTACAATGGGCCAAAGCACATTTTGTAGCAGATGCGCCTGATAAAATATTGGATCAGGCTGTTGATCAACAATTGATTTATAACCAGATGCTTCACATTATGGGATATCCTACACAACATCTGGAATTAGTTTCGGCTTATTTTGTTCCAACACCATCTGGTACTCAATATTTAAGTCAATTATGCCGCCAAGGAGTAAAGGTACGCGTACTGACCAACTCTTTTGCAGCAAATGATGTTGCAATTGTTCATGCATTTTATAGCCAATATCGTAAACAACTTTTGGAAAATGGCGTAAAACTCTACGAGTTTAAACCCACGCTAAATAGAACAAAGCCAACTTGGTATGAAAAAATTACAGGTCGGGTGATTCCAGCCAAAGGTAAAAGCAGTTCAAGTTTGCATGCAAAGTTCTTCGATATTGATGGTAAAGTTTTTA
This sequence comes from Acinetobacter ihumii, assembly GCF_900625095.1. Classification (GTDB taxonomy): domain Bacteria; phylum Pseudomonadota; class Gammaproteobacteria; order Pseudomonadales; family Moraxellaceae; genus Acinetobacter; species Acinetobacter ihumii. The sequence goes on from NZ_LR130760.1 coordinate 682,439, forward strand.
TAGGTTCGTTTAATTTTGATCCGAGATCAGCCTATTTAAATACCGAAGTTGGTTTGGTGGTTGAATCAGATCAATTACAAAATGAAATTACCCAAGTCCTTGATGAATATCTACCGCAAGTTGCTTATGAGTTACAACTAGATAAGCAAGGCAATATCATTTGGGTAGAACACAAGGAAAATGGTGAAACCAAGATTTATGATCATGATCCCGGAACAACAAAATTTCAACGGTTTATGATGAAAATGGTGGCTTATTTACCGATCGAATGGATGATGTAATTTGCAATGTAATTTAAATCTGACATTCGAATAAACACAGTCCGTTTATCTCCATTGCTAGGCTAATCGTGTTAAATCCTGCCAATGTTAAAGCATCGCAATGTTCTTGTTTGGACATATACATATAGAGTTGGTCATTTTGCATCAATTGGACTCGGTACATCTTTAATCATTTTGATTGCTCCTTTTTAAACTGATGTATGAAGTCCAATGCTTTCAAATAACACACGGTAACTTTCAGATTTCTTCTCCAATGCCAAAGGATAAGCTCTGGAGGAAGATGGCATACGATACAAATTAAGTTTTCGTCCCAAAAAAATCGTTTGGCTAGGCTGTCCAATTTGAGGCTTTTCCGTATTCTCCGTAAAAGATAGCATAAGCGTATCGGTCGCTTTATCACCCGTGGTCATAATTGTATGACAATCAGGAATTTGATCTAATAAATTTTGCAAGTTCGTAGGTTTTACAATTTCAAGAAATTTGTCAGAGGCATTACCTTTTAAACGTCTCACTTGAACTGCCGTATCAAAAATTGCAATTCCCTTTTCATGAAGAAAATCACGAATAATTTGTTCTTTGAAATTCTTATGTTGTATATCTAAAAAATAGTTTCGATCATCAAAAAAGATAAGTCCTAAAATACGCCACATGTCGTTTTGATAATTTGGATAATAAAAATCCATTTTCCAGCGATTTTTAGGCGGCGGAAAACTGCCCAACATGAGTAGTTTTGCGTTTTTTGGTAAAAATGGTTGAAGTGGATGAAACTCTATATCCCATTGGTTTTCAGAATGATTCATTATTGATCTATATAATTAATTGATGATATGGATAAAGTCTGTTATTCAAAATATCAACAACTGAATATCGATACAAGATTAATATGAGCGAGAAGAACACGATAATGGAATAAAATTTATTGCGATATAAAATGACTAAAGCCCATCATGTAATGGGCTTTAGAAAACAATTAGGTGGTGACTAAAAAATAAGTTCTGAGTTTACTGAACAGTCTCTGGGCTAAGCTCGTCATCTGAAGCAAGTAAAACTGAAGTAATAATAGGAATACCCAGAATTAATGGAACAATAATAATCCAAAGATCTACTGTGAATTTTGCTGGGAATAAGAAGTGAATCGCTAATGCTGATAAAATGAGCACAGCCAACAGGACACCCATAAAACGAATTGCAAATTTAAGAAGCATTTTCTTCATCTCATGTCGTTAAAATTATGACTCAAGTATAATCCTGTCTGGTTTAAATTCGCTATTTATTCGACAAATACGTTTAATAAAAATACAAAATATAAACTTTATTTTTCCTGTTTCTTAAAATAAGATTATTATTAATATTAAGAAAAAAATATATTTAAATATCAATAAATTAAAACTCATTATATGTGTTTTGTTTTTAGAATATTCGACTAAAATACTTGGTTTTATATAGCTACTTTGTTATTTTAATTTAGTTTCATTAAAACAATTGTGGCAATAAAAATTTATTTGAGAGCAATATGAATATACGTCCGATTACACCAGATGATTTTGAAAACTGGCTTCAACTTTGGAAAGGCTATCAGACATTTTATAAAACCAGCATTGATGACAAAACTACAAAAATCACATTTGACCGATTTCAGGATATCAATGAACCGATCTTTTGTCTGGTTGTCGAAAATGACGCCAAAGAGCTTGTCGCATTCGTGCATTATATCTTTCATCGTAGCACATGGACTGTAGGCAATTATTGTTATTTACAAGATTTGTATGTTGATCCAGCACAGCGTGGCACAGGTTTAGGACGAAAATTAATTGAAGCAGTCTATGCCCAAGTTGAACAGAATGATTGTTCACGAGTGTATTGGCTGACTCAGGAAAATAATCATCAGGCAAGACTGCTGTATGATCGTGTAGCAGAGCAATCAGGCTTTATTCAATATCGAAAATTATTTAAATAATAGCGGATCAATGATCAATCGTCTGTACACGGTTTTTTCCAGACGATTGAGCATAAAATTTGCGGCTAGCCTAACTTATTGACCAAACGTAAAGGCAAAACCTTCATTGCCAAGCCCATTGGTAGCCAAGGCCACTGTGGGACATACGCTTTTACAGGTTGTTTTTCAATGGCTTTCACCAATAATCGTGAACCCGTTTTTTCATCGACTTCAAAAGGTAAATGTTTTGCACCTTCGTTGAGTTCAGTTCGGATGTAACCTGGGAAAATCGTGGATACTTTAATGGGGGTATTTATCAATTCAGCACGAATTCCTTCTGCTAGATGAGCAACTGCCGCTTTACTGGCGGCATAGGTCGACAAATGCTTGGGTAGCCCACGCATCGCACTCATGGACGAAATAACCACCAAGTGACCTGAGTTTTGTTCGCGAAAAATTTCCACCGCAGCTTCACATTGGGCTAAAGCCGAAATAAAGTTGGTTTCTGCTGTAGCTTTATTAATTGCAAAATTACCTTTACCAATGCGACGGCCATCGCCCACACCCGCATTAACAATAATGCGATCAATTTGCCCCAACTCTTGTTTAAATGCTTTAAACACTTCAAAAACTTGATCATAATCAGTCACATCAAGTGTTTTTACTGCAACTTTGATCTGATATTGCTGTTCAAGTTGTTTTTTTAACTCTTCTAAACGTTCCAAACGTCGAGCACAAATGGCCAAGTTATAGCCTTTGCTCGCAAATTCACGTGCCATGCCAGCACCCAACCCTGAACTTGCGCCTGTAATTAAAATTGTTTTCGCCATTTTTCAAATCCTTTTTTAGATCCAAGTTAACAAATCAGGGTTAACTGCTTTGATAAAATGATGTTCATTTAAACTCAATAACTGCGGTTCATTTCCGACCAGTCTTAAGGTGGTTAAACTGGTATTGGCAATGGCCCAATTCAATGCAAAAGTATGAGCAGCATCAAGTTGCAATATCTTGCCTGCTGCCACAGAAATCACACCACCAGAAGTAAAAACCACCGCATAGCGCGGTTTACTTTGTGCAAGTTCATCACATAAGCTTTGTAACGCCGTTTCTACACGATGTTTAAAATGAGGCCAAGACTCATCATACTCATGATGATATTCGCCGTCTGTCCACCGTTGAACCGCACCTGCAAAAATTTTGGCTAAATAAGCTCGTGGATTTTCCTCTTTTGCAACGTCGGCTTTAAGCAATTCAGGTTGTTTAAAACGCGGTTCATACTGTGCAAAAACTTGCTGATGATTAAATTCATTCCATGCAGGGTTGCGATGAATAGTGGTTTCAGGAAAACACGCTTTGAGTGCACCTTCGGCCGTTTGTAAATGTCGTTGCATGGTGCCTGCCACGACATAAGGCTGCTCTTTTAAAATTGTTTTAAAGTACTGACCTAATACTGTCGCTTGAGTTTCACCATGTGCAGAAAGTTCGTCATAATTACTTGTGCCAAAAGACGCCTGACCATGACGGACTAAGTAAATGGTTGTCATTTTTTCAATAACCCCTGAACTTTTGCCAGATACTTTTGTGCTACATCTGAATCTTGTAATTTCTGCTGTCCGATTAATTTTAATGCACGAACATGTAAGGCATGAATGACGATCCAGAAATCTTTAAAGGCTGGATTTCGAGTCTGTTTGTGGAAATAACGATAATAAATCTGTTGAGCAATGACAGCCAAACGGAATACACCAAACACTTCATAAAATGTCCAGTTTTGAGTGCTTAAACCCGTTTTATCTAAATAGTAATTTACGACTTGTTGACGGGTAAACATGCCCTTTAGGTTGGTAGGTTGACGACGGGTAGATTTAAAAATCATATTATCTGTATCTTCTACCCAATAGGCCAACGCACTTCCCAAATCCATGAGTGGATCACCCAATGTTGCCATTTCCCAATCCAACACACCAATCACTTCAGTAGGATGTTCAGGATTTAAAATCACATTATCAAAACGCCAGTCATTGTGAATGATACAAGTGGTTGAGTCTTGGGGAATGTTATTCAGCAACCATTGACGGACATATTTAAATGAAGGGACATTAATGGTCTTCGCTTTTTCATAACGTTGATCCCAACCCTCAACCTGTCGACGACAATAGCCTTCCCCTTTACCAATACTAGCAAGCGGTGTGTCCTGATATGGGACCTGATGCAGTTCAATCAACTTATCCAATACATTGATACACAGTGCATGTACATCTTGTTCGCTATAGTTTAGCTCAGGTGGTAGTTTGGCACGTGGAATAATCCCTTCAATACGTTTCATCACGTAGAAATCACAGCCAATAACAGATTCATCCTGACACAAGGCAACCATTTCAGGAACAACGGGATAATAGGGCTCCAGATTTTTTTGAACCATATATTCACGTGCCATGTCATGTGCAGATTTGGCTTTGGTTCCAGCAGGTGGACGACGTAAAATCAGGTCTACATTGTCATACTGTAAACGATACGTCCAATTCGATGCACCGCCGGTATATTGTGTAGTTTTCACAATACCTTCTAACACAACACCCTGCTCTTTTAACCAATTCTCAATGGCTAAAATATTGAGCTCCTCACCCTCTCTGACTTCACCGCCGACATCAATAATGGACATATTTTTTCCTTCAATGGTTTAAGTCTGTTTTATGCTTTCTTTTTGCTACTGTAGCCGCGTTTAGCCAATTCAAGTTTGGCAATCATCCCTTTATGAACTTCATCTGGACCATCCGCCAAGCGTAAACTACGCGCCTGAGCAAAAAAGCCTGTCAGTGGTGTATCCCTAGATACCCCAGCACCGCCGTGAAGTTGCATTGCCATATCAACGACTTTTTCCAGTACACTTGGCGCGACCACTTTAATCGCTGAAATTTCTGTTAACGCGGCCATATTGCTCAAAGTGTCCATTTTATATGCAGCATACAATGTTAATAATCTTGCCTGATCTATTGCGACACGGGCTTCTGCAACACGTTCCAGATTACCGCCCAGCTTTAACAATTCTTTGCCAAAAGCTTTGCGTGACATACCCCGATCAATCATCAATTCAAGTGATTTTTCAGCCGCACCAATACAACGCATGCAATGATGAATACGTCCTGGCCCTAAACGTCCCTGAGCGATTTCAAAGCCCTGTCCAGCACCGCCAATAAAGTTTTCTACAGGTACACGCACATGATCAAAACTAATTTCACCATGACCATGCGGTGCATCGTAGTCTCCAAATACAGGTAACATACGTTCAATGGTCACACCTTGGGTCTCCACAGGAACCAATACCATGGAGTGTTGATGATGACGATCTTTACTTTCGTCTGGAGTATGTGCCATGAAAATAATGATTTTGGCATTCGGGTCACCTAAACCAGAAGACCACCATTTACGTCCATTCAGGACAATTTCATTCCCTTCAACCACCGCAGTTGCTTGCATATTGGTCGCATCACTTGAAGCAACGGCAGGTTCAGTCATACAAAATACTGAACGGATTTTTCCTGCGAGCAAAGGCATTAACCATTGCTGTTTTTGTTGCTCAGAACCATAACGCCACAATACTTCCATATTTCCACTGTCTGGCGCATTGCAATTAAATACAGTGGGTGCAATTAAACTACGACCAGAAAGTTCGGCGATGTGAGCATATTCCTGAACAGATAAACCCGCCCCAAGCTCAGCATCTGGCAGGAACATATTCCATAGTCCTGCTTGTTTCGCTTTATCTTTTAAAAGCTCAAGTTGCGCTGGCCACGCCCAATTTTTCCAATTACCATCTGGATTAAGTTGATGCACTTCATGCCAAAATTCAGCTTCGACTGGCTCTATTTCATTTTCGATAAAGGCTTTGGTTCTTGAAATAAAATCCTGTGCGCGTTCAGATAAATTAAACATGCCATTTCCTTTCATTCATTTGTCATTTTGCTTTACATCAAGATACGCTTAAATCTATTATGCATGAAATGATTTTATTCAATATGTAACTATGAATTATATTCATAATAATGACACTACACATCCTTATTTAGATTTAGCTCTATTTCATCGCATTGATATCAATTTATATCCACTCTTTGTTGCAATTTTTGAACAAAAAAGTATTTCACATGCAGCATCGACCCTTTCGATTAGTCAATCGGCAGCAAGCCATGCTTTACAACGACTTAGATCACAACTGGATGATGAGGTATTTGTCCGTTACGGCAATAAAATGCAACCGACTCCTTTTGCAGAGCAGATTTACCCAATCATTAAAACTGCATTACTTTCAATTCAGAGTATTAATCAACAAAAACAAAATTTTGACCCAAGCCTAATTAAAACTTTAAGGGTTGCAATTCATGATGAAATTGAGCCACTTATTTTTCCTCGACTCATCCACCACTTTCAAAAGATTGACCCACATATTCAGTTTAATAGCATTAAGCTGGATCGAAAAACGATTCAGAATGATCTGGCAACACAACAGCTTGATTTTGTGATTGATCTGGAAAAAAACTTAGGGGATAAAATTGGTTTTAGCGCATTGGTTCAAGATCATTATGTCGTATGTACTCAGCAAAGCAGCATGAGCAAACAGGCGTATCAGGCAGCTCCACATATTGGAGTTTCATCGCGTCGTACCGGAGTTTTACTTGAAGATATCTATTTGAATAAAGACGATATTTCAAGACATATTTTTTTAAGATGCCAACATTATTCAACAGCGTTACAAATTTTGGAACAAAATGCTGAAGCCATGTTAACTTTGCCTAAAGCGGTGCTTGAGCATTTATTTTATCAAGATCATTTATATGTGCATGAACTTCCTTTTGATATTCCTTCTATTGAAATTGGTATGTTTTGGTCTAAAGAATTAAGTGATAATTTAAGGTATCAATTTTTAAAAAAAGAAATTATTTCTTTATTTGCTTAGGCTATTTTGACCTCCTTAGGGCTTTAAAAAATATTGCCAATGGAGGTCGCAAACTTAAAATGTAGACGATTGCGCTACATTCAAATTATATTCAGTTAAGAAAAAATTAAGTTGTAATCCTTAAATTGCGAGATTCTCTTTCGGTGCTCATTTATGTTGCGTTTATTTTCTCAAATTAAGGCAGCCCTCCCCAAAATCTCTTTGAGCTGTTTTAATTTAATCATTGCAACATGGTTAGCACTGGCTCTTAATTTTTGTTTTTATCAACATGTACAGCAATTATCTGGTTTTCACGGCTGGTTTGCTGCAATTTGGATTGTGATTGTCGCGATCGCATTAACGGCTTATTACAATATTTATTTGCAATTATTTTGCTGGAAATGGACAGCCAAACCCATTGCAATTATTTTGCTGTTATTGGGTGGAATAGCAGCGTATTTTACTAATACCCTCGGTGCATACATCTCCCCTGATCAAATTCAGAACATCATGCAAACTGATGTCTCAGAAACGAGACAACTTTTGACACTGCCCTTTTTGATATGGTGTCTGTGCATGGTGGTCTTACCAATTTTAGTGATCTGCTTTATTCCTTTGGAATATCCAGCTTTTAGTCAAAATATTCTTAAAAAGCTGATACAGATTGGGCTCTCTATTGCAGTTTTACTCGTTTTAATTTTGACCAATTATTTAAACTTTACCAATTTGTTCCGTCAACACAAAGATGTTCGCCAGTTGATTGCTCCAGACAATGTCCTGAGTTCGACTTATAAATATTTCCATCATTTGCATAAAAGAAATGAGCCACTGATTCATTACGGTCAAGATGCTAAAGTTACAGGCACAGCAGAAACAGCTCAGCCGAAAATGGTGGTTTTAGTCGTCGGTGAAGCTGCACGTGCTGAAAGTTTTTCTTTAAATGGCTATGCGCGTAATACCAATCCAGAACTGAGTCAAATTGAAAATCTGGTCAATTTTAATCAGGTGACGTCTTGTGGTACAGCAACCGCTGTTTCAGTTCCCTGTATGTTTTCAGGTATGCCACGTCAACAATATGACGAAAATCTGGCAGCACATCGTGAAGGTTTACTCGATATTGCGCAACGTGCGGGTTATAAAGTGACTTGGATTGACAATGATTCTGGCTGTAAAGGTGCTTGTGATCGAGTCAATAACATTAAAATTAGTAAAAAGTTAAAAAAACAATATTGCCAAAATGACGGCTTTTGTCTGGATGATGTGCTATTGATTAGTCTGCAACGTTATTTAGCCAGCATTCCGCATCAGGATAAAACGCCGCAGCTTGTAGTTCTACATCAGCGAGGCAGTCATGGTCCAGCTTATTATAATCGGACAACAGCAGCATATTCACCATTTCAACCAAGCTGTAAAACCAGTGCCATTCAAACCTGTGATCGTCAGCAACTGATAAACAGCTATGACAATACCATTGTTTATACGGATCATATATTAAGTAAAATCATCCAAACCATCGATCGTCATCAACGCTATCAGTCTGCACTTTGGTATTTGTCCGATCACGGTGAATCGACAGGTGAAAATGGCATCTATTTACATGGAACAGTCTATGCACTGGCCCCTTCTCAGCAAACACATATTCCAATGTTGATGTGGTTTTCAAATGAATGGAAAGCGAAACACAGTGCAGAGTTTGAATGTTTAAAATCTAAACAAAATCAGGCACTAAGTCAGGACAACTTATTTCCGACGTTACTCTCACTTTTAGATATTCAAAGTAGCGTCATCAATCCAGAGCTAGATATGCTCAGTCAATGTCAACCAACGGCAGATTAAACCCAATAGAAATAAAAAACCGAATTTAGACATGAGCTAAATTCGGTTTTGTTTATTTGTTTAACAGCTACAGATTTATTTGAATACTTTAAAACGTGTTGCGTCATCAATATATGATTTTTCACCTGCTGGTGCTTCAATTGAGCCAAACACCAATTGAGCACGAAGCTTCCAGCTTGTTGGAACTTCCCATTCTGCATGTACCTTATCATCTACAATCGGATTGTAATGCTGTAACGATGCACCCACATTTTCTGCGGCTAGAGCTGTCCAAACTGCAAGTTGTGCCATTGCAGTAGAATGTTCGGCCCAGACAGGGAAATTATCAGCATAAAGTGCAAACTGCTCTTGTAGACCTTTAATGACATCCTGATCTTCAAAAAATAAAACCGTACCGACACCCGCAGCAAAACTGTCCATTTTTGCACTGGTTTTAGCAGCAGCTGCATCATCAGTTGCATATTCACGTAATTTTTCTTTAACAAAGTTCCAAAATTTTTCGTGTTCATTATTGAATAAAATAACAGCACGTGAAGACTGAGAATTAAAAGAGGATGGACTTTGACGAATTGCTTCCTGAATTAAGTCAGTCAGTTGCTCAGGTGTTTGAGGGATATTTTTGCCAATGGCATAAATAGTGCGACGATTTTGTAAAAGTGAAAGAACGGTATTAGACATTGTATTTTTTCCTGATGATACGCAACAGAATTTTAAAGAAAATGAAAACCAAGTTTCATTTTCTTTATAGCATTATTTATGCCAGCTGTTGGTATAATTTCTTTAGAAAAAATACAATAATACTTTGATTTTTTAATAATAATTAAAATTTACTCAATAGAACCTGTTCAGAAACTTCATTCTTCCACAACTGACGCAAAGTAGGTAAATAAAAACTTTCACCAATTTCAATCAGTTCTGCATCAAGTAAGCTATGTACTTCGTGAATAAAAATATAATCCAGATCTACCAAAGAAAGTTGATGCTGTTTAGCAGAAACTTGTTTACGCTTAATTTGCGCTTTTTTAACCAATTGATTGGCAAACTCTTTATCTTTAAATGCAGTGATCGCGTTTAAACGTAATTCAATGATACCCCATGCTTCCAGCAACTTTTTAAAGGTTTCAAAATCTGAAGAAGTTGATTCCCAAGTCACATTTTCTAAATCATTATCTTCAGGTAAAACAGGAAGTAATAATTCAGCAGTACTCGGAAAAATTTTTTTTAGATTTATGAGGAATTTAACAGGTTGTTCGCTTGGATAATCATTAAATTGAATATGTTTTTGAACATCTGTTAAATAAACATCAAGCATAGTAAATATCATCAGCAGTGAGTATCAAGAGGCATATATTGTACGCACATCCAGACCAGATACAAACTGCTGATGTGTTTATTTCAACTTATTTCGCGTTAGGATGAACCATTTTTTCTGGTTTCACCACTTCATCAAACTGTTCCGCTGTCACTAAGCCCAGTTCTACCGCTACCTGTTTCAAGGTTTTATTTTCCTTATATGCTGTTTTGGCGACTTTGGCCGAGTTTTCATAGCCAATAACAGGATTTAAGGCCGTAACTAACATGAGTGAGTTATGCAAGAAATAATCAATTTTCTCTTTGTTGGGTTCGATGCCGACAGCACAGTGCTCATTAAAGCTATTACATGCATCACCCAAGAGTTGAATTGATTGTAATAAATTAAATGCAATGACTGGCATAAATACATTCAGTTCAAAGTTACCTGATGCACCTGCAACATTAATGGTCGTATCATTCCCTAGCACCTGCGCCACCACCATCGTCATGGCTTCGCTTTGTGTTGGATTGACTTTACCCGGCATAATACTTGAGCCTGGCTCATTTTCAGGAATTCGGATTTCACCAAAACCACATCGTGGTCCACTGGCTAACCAACGAATATCATTGGCAATTTTATTGAGGCTTGCGGCTAGCGTTTTAAGTGCGCCAGAAGCAAAGACCGCAGCATCACGACCAGCCAATGCTTCAAACTTATTTGGTGCAGTAACAAATGGCAAGCCTGTCAAACTTGCCAATTGTTGTGCAGCTTGAACCGCATAATCTGGGTGTGCGTTTAAACCTGTGCCTACTGCTGTACCGCCCAATGGTAACTCGTACAAACCTTCAAGTGCTTGTTGTAGACGTTTTAAACCATGATCTAGCTGGGAAACATAGCCACTAAACTCCTGTCCTAAAGTTAAAGGCGTTGCATCCTGTAAATGGGTTCGACCAATTTTAACAATATCGGCAAATTCATCAGATTTCTGTTGGAGTGTTTCTCTTAAACTTTTTACCGCAGGAATAAGTAATTCATTGATTTGTATAGATGCAGCCACATGAATTGCAGTTGGAAAAGAATCATTAGTCGATTGTGCACGATTGACATGATCGTTTGGATGTACAGGAGACTGTGAGCCAAGTGCATTGCCTAGCTTTTGGTTAGCAATATTGGCGATGACTTCGTTACAGTTCATATTACTTTGCGTACCAGAACCAGTTTGCCAAACCACCAACGGAAATTGAGCATCCCATTGTCCTGCAATGACTTCTTCAGCAGCACCGACAATATATTGACTTAACTCTTGCGGAAGCTGCCCTAACTCAGCATTGGTGATTGCAGCAGCTTTTTTTACTAAACCCATGGCACGAATCATTGCACGTGGTAAACGTTCCTGACCAATCTTAAAGTTTTGCAAACTGCGTTGCGTCTGGGCACCCCAAAGTGCATCGTTTGGGACTTCAACTTCACCCATGGTGTCATGTTCAATTCGAGTTTGCATAAGAACCTCTATTTCATAATTTAAGACAATACGGGCTGGAGCAATCAAGTTGCTTGGCTAGTGGCATGATACTAATCAACCCATCTATTTTTGTAAATAAGAATCATTTTCTTATTGTCCTTTTAAGGTATTTTGATAATAGCGCCATTGATCTTCAATCATTTTTTCAAGCCTACGCTTTGGTTTCCAGTTTAATTGTTGTTCAGCTTTAGAAATATCACCACCTATTTTTGCTAATTCAGTATGCGTATAAAGAGCATCATGGGTTTCAATCACGGCTTGGGTCTGCCCACTGATAATGTTGATTAACTGCTGGATTGAAGTCAGCTCATTGTTAGCAATATTAAAACTTTCACAGCAATGCTGCTGCGTATTGAGCCAATACAAACTTGCAAATATAGCTTCACATACATCTAAAACATGAATAAAACTACGTTCAGCGGTCTGATCGTCAGTCTCTGAATTTTTTTGTAGCTCAAGTGAGTCACGTTGCATCGCTGCAACTTGTAAGGCTAAAGGCACAATATTTTTTGGCAATTGAACAATATTTTCACCCAGCACACCATGTTCAAAAGCACCGACGACATTAGACAGTCGCAAAATGGCGACTTTCCATTCGTTATCAGTTTTTGCTGTATCACGAATAATTTCCTCAACCATTTGCTGTGATTTGATATAAGGATTGTCATAAGCAAAATTGAAAGTTTCTTCTTCTATAAAAGCATCTCCACTTTTGCCATATACAGCGATGCTGGACAAATGAACCAGTGTACGAACCCCAGTACGTTGCATTGAACGCAGTAAGCTCATAACACAGCTTACGTTATCATTATAATATTCAAGAGGTTTCAGTCTGGATTCTTCAATTGATTTAAAGCCCGCAGTATGAATAACTGCGTCTATTGAATATTGCTCAAAAACTTTATTTAAGGCTGGCGTATTACGCACGTCCACTTTTACAAATGGAACATACATACCGGATATAAATTCAAGCCGCTCTAAAGTCTGTAAGGTTGCATTCGCCAAATTATCGACCAGAATAACTTCCTGACCTTGCGCCATTAGACTCAAAGCAATATGTGAACCAATAAAGCCTAAACCACCTGTCACCAAAATCATTGTATACTTACCTACTTATTACGATGTGTAATGACTCGTTTTAACTGGACTCATCACCATAGTGAAATTTCAATGAGCACATTGCTGTTAATTACCTCTGCTCCTACATCTGTTCATGCATGGCATGCGTTGGGGGTTGCGCAGGCACTTCTTAAAAAAAGCGAAGTGTTTCATATTTTCTTTTACCAAGACGCGGTCAATGTTGCAAATGATTTGCAGTGGTTTCCCGATGACCAACGACTTTTGACTCAAGAATGGCAAAAGCTTGGAATTCCGTTGCCTGTTTGTGTCAGTGCTGCACTTAATCGTGGCATAAGCGACGATGAAAATGCCAAACGGCATCAACTTTCCAAATCCAATCTTGCCCAAGGTTTTGAGTTAGTGGGTCTGGGACATCTAGCAGATGCATTACAGTCTTCAGCACGTGTTATTCAATTCTAAACATGTTTTGAAAAGACAGCGTGTTGCTTTTAAAAGGTAAATTGTGTGAAAACTGTACTCGTCATTTTAACCCAGTCCAATTTAAGTAGTTTGCAGGTGAATGAAAGCCTTTCCGCAACGATGGTACTTGCAACTTTTGGCACTCAAATTAAGGTGCTATTACAAGATGCTGCCTTAAGTTTGTTAAATTCAGACGTCCTATTTGATGGACTGAAACAAGCTTTCAAGCCAGCTTCTAATATGTTAGACAGTTTTGAATTTTATGATTTAACCCCAATTCTGGTTGAATCCAGATTTCAGGATCATGCTTTTGTTCGTGATTCAAATCAAGAGATTGAATTTATTCAATTTGATGCCGAGTTTATTCAATCTTTTAATCATGTATTGTATTGGTAAGGATAAACTGAAAATGAAAGAGACCTTGTATCTGGTTCAGTCATCATCTGCTGCCACCCTACATGTTTTAAATAAACTTAAGCAAATTTATACCCGACAGGACCATGTCGTATTTTTAGGAGAATCTTTGGCGGTTTTGACTGCTGCGGATTTAGCAGTATTTGCTTCTGCATATTGCATAGATTTTGAACACGTGTTGCTCAATCCAGATTTAACTTCTCAAATGAAAACTTTAAACTACGCACAATTTGCAGATTTAATTTTGCAATTTGAGCGTTGTATTTCTCTTAAATAATTTAAATTTTTAATATTGCTTAGGCTATTTTATGCAGTTAGAACTCGATCAAGATGGTCATTTGGTGGATTATTCAATCTGGAATGAACAAGTGGCTCAGCAGTTGGCTCAGTCTCTGGATTTAGAACTGAGCGCATGGCACTATGAAATCTTGGCTGCTGTACGTCAGTTCTATCAACAATTTGGGCATTCCCCAGCCACACGCCCTCTCATTAAATTTTTAATGAAAACAGTCAGTTCCGACATTGACAATGCCCTGCTCCAGCAAAGATTTAATACAGGTTTAGTGGCTCGTCATTTAAGTCGTTTAGCGGGAATTCCTAAACCTGCAAATTGTCTATAGGCTGCTTTCTGGTTTTTATGCAAAGCGCTTTGCACAAGCGACGCAAAAAATAATACCTATTGTAACGACTAACATGAGTGAAGTAATGGGTTCGTGTAGAAGCACAGCCGCTAGTCCCAACCCCATCAAAGGTTGTAATAATTGTAATTGTCCAACTGTGGCGATTCCACCCTGCGCTAAGCCTTGATACCAGAAGAAAAAACCAATTAACATACTAAATAGCGAAACATACATTAGCGCAAAGAAGCCTGAAATAGACAGCTCAATATTGTCCTGCTTGGCATAACTTATGTACGTTAAAAGCAGCATCGCGGGCAATGAAATTACTAAGGCCCAGCATATCACCTGCCAGCCGCCTAATTTCCTAGAAAGTTTCGCGCCTTCTGCATACCCCAGACCACAGACAATAATCGCTGCAAGCATATATAAAGTTCCCCAGAGATTTGCAGCATCTGGCGTGGCTTCCAAGCCGATATATAGTACGACTAATGCACTGCCAGTAAGTGCAAATAACCAAAACATCATTCTTGGTCGCTCACCACCGCGTAAAACAGCAAATACGGCGGTACTTAAAGGCAATAAACCCACAAACACAATTGAGTAAGCAGCATGAACATATTGCAAAGCCAATGCAGTAAAAAGTGGAAATCCGATCACCACACCGATTGCCACATAAATGAGTGAATATTGATCTTGTCTGCTCGGTCGTTTGACCTTGAAATATTTTAGCAATAGTAGCGCAATAACAGCCGCAATCGTAGCCCGAAGTCCAGTGACCAGCCATGGATTTAAATCCATGACGACAATGCGTGTAGCAGGTAAAGACCCTGAAAATATCAATACTCCCATAAAACCATAGAGCCACGCTAAAACCTGTGAATTCATTTCTTTTATCCTGATATGACTTATTGTTTTTATAAAGGCATGCTATGTTATGAACCACACACAATCCAATACAATTTTAAATAACTGTATTGGTACATTTAAAAGTACAGTACAGGTTGATTCATGCATATGACCAAAATCGAACGTGTTATCTCACATATAAATGGTCAAATCAGAAGTCGTCATTTACAACCCGGCATGCGTCTGAGTTCAGTCAGAGCATTGGCAAAAGAATTGAATTTTTCGATATCAACTGTAGTTGAAGCTTACGAAAGAATGGCATCCATGGGAATTATTGAATCACGTGTGGGTTCTGGTTTTTTTGTTAGTACACCGCTTGAACCGCTTATGTTGTCTCATGTTAATAGCAACCGAGATAAAGAGCTTGATCCCTTACATATTTCCAGACAACTTCTTGAGGCTGCACCGAACTTAATCAAACCGGGTTGCGGCTGG
This sequence comes from Acinetobacter ihumii, assembly GCF_900625095.1. Lineage (GTDB taxonomy): Bacteria > Pseudomonadota > Gammaproteobacteria > Pseudomonadales > Moraxellaceae > Acinetobacter > Acinetobacter ihumii. The sequence goes on from NZ_LR130760.1 coordinate 698,155, forward strand.
TTACCAGATGAATGGATGCCACATGAAAGTTTACGCAAAGCAATTCGTGACGCATCCAAAATTGCAACTTTTGAACTAATGAACTATTCCTCTCCATTAGGTTTATTAAATTTACGTGAACTGCTGGCACGCCGATTATATACAAGAGGTATAGAAGTTAATGCTGAACAGGTGTTATTAACCGATTCAGGATCATATGCACTTGATCTCATTTGTCGTTTTTTATTAAAACCTGATGATGTTGTTTTAGTCGATGATCCTTGTTATTTCAATTTTCAGGCTTTACTAAAAGTACATCAAGTCAAGGCAGTGGGAATTCCGTTTACAGCTTACGGCCCTGATATACAGGCATTTAAACACGCTATTCATGAGTTTCAACCCAGACTTTACATTACTAATTCGGGCATTCATAACCCTACAGGGGCAACGGTATCACATGCTGTTGCTCATCAACTGCTTAGTTTGATTGAACAGTCCCAAATGATTGTGGTGGAAGATGATATTTTTGCAGACTTTGAAAGCACGCCTTCTCCAAGGTTAAGTGCTTTGGATAATCTTCAAAACAGTATATATATTGGTAGCTTTTCCAAAACCCTTTCTGCTTCGGTGCGTTGTGGTTATATTGTGACAAAAAGTGAATGGATTGACCGTTTAATTGATCTAAAAATTTCAACCAGTTTTAGCCATAGCAATTTTTCTGCCCAGATTTTATACAAGGCTTTGACTGATGGGGGGTATCGTAAACATATGGAACAACTCAGATTACGATTGTCTGAGGCCACTCGATATACCATTCAAAAGCTTGAATCTATGGGTATTAAGCCGTGGATTGTGCCGAAAGCAGGTATATTTATATGGTGTGAATTGCCAAAAGATATCGATGTGAAGAAAATGGCAGCTTACTGCGCTGAACATCAAATGATACTTGCATTAGGAAATTCATTTAGCCAATCAGAAAAGTTTAGCCAATATTTAAGATTTAATGTCGCACAATGTATGAATCCAGATGTTTTTAAAGTACTGAAATCTGCACTTGAGGTGGCAAAAGTAAAATCTGAACATTCTTGAAATGACACGTAAGAGATTTATGCTTTCTTATCCTGAGCATATGGCATCGCATCAAAATAGCGAGGGTTCGGTTGAACCATAACCTGTTTCGCCGAAATAGGCTCACCGCATTCTGAACAAATTAAAACAGGTTTAAAAACTTTCCCGCAGCTTTTATGTTGGTATAGCATAGGAGCACCGATACCCTGATCCATCCATTTATCCGCCCAATTTGCCATTGACAGCAAAACAGGATAAAGCTCCAAACCTTTCTCAGTAAGTCGATATTCAAATCGCTCCTGACGGTCCACATACGGGGTTTTAACTAAAATTCCATGATCAACCAAACGTTTTAAGCGTTCTGAAAGTACATGCCGTGTTACACCCAAATTCGCCTGAAAATCGTCAAAACGGCGAATCCCCATAAAACTATTGCGCAAAATCAGCATGGTCCAGCGATCACCGATAATGGATGATGTACGCGCAATCGAACAGGGTTGTTCACCAATATTATCCCATTTCATGACCAATCCTTTATTCTGGGTTATAACAACGCTCTATTACATACCATGATTGATAAGATCACAATATGAAATTGTATGCTTTGTTCAGGCAATGACTATCGACGCTTGTAGGTAAATCCATAATTAAGCCACAAGGCTTTTACCTGAGCATTGTTTAAAAGCAACTTTTCAAACTGATTTGCATCTTTATTATTATCGCCTTGTTTTGTCAAAGTTATATAATAATCAATGGGGTCATGAGTTTTGGCTGGGAAAATGCCCATCATTTTGACTTTTTTACTGGTCAACGCTTGAGTTTGATAACTAATACCGACATCACACTTACCATTTTGTACAGCATCAATGAGTGTCTGATCGTCACTATTTTCCACAATGCGTGAACCTAGATTCGACATCCATCCCAAACTATTTAAACTTTGTTTAGTGAATGAACCTAATGCACTTTTATTGAGATCAGCAGTACATAAATAACCTTTGAATGCCTGAGCAAAGTTAAAATGTCGGCTCGGTCCAAAAGGAATATCCATATTGACTGATGTAATAGCAACCAATTGATTACTCGTTAAATATTTAGGACGATTTTTATTAATTCCATTATTTTGCGCGAGAGTGTGCAAACTTGCTTTATTGGTTGAAATAAAAATATCCGCCCCATAACTTTGTTGCATGTGTTGAGTAAGACTCATCTCTTCTTCAAATACAGCTGTGACTTTACTGCTCGGATATTGCTGCTGGTATAATTTAATGATGTCATTTAAAGCATGATCTACACTGGATTCAGCATAAATTCTGACTTCCCCAGCACATACAAAACTTGTGGTCATACACAAACATGAAAACAAACCCAATTTTTTAAACATGATCGCCCTTTTATTTTAAATCGCTATCTCACTTTTTGATCAGCTTAAATAAATAACCCATGTACAAGCTCACCTGTTTCAATTTTACGTCCCGCAGGAATACGAATCAAACAGTTGCTTTGTATCAGATTACTCAGCATATGCGATTGTTGCTTGGGTAAGGCTCTAACTTCAAGTGTGCTTTCATTAAAAGTTGCAACCATGCGTAAAAAACGTTCACGTGCATCTGGTTTAATCGCATGGGTTATTTTGGCAGTGAACCATGAAGGAATTTGGCGTTTATTTTGCAATGCATCGAGTAAAAGCTTGCCATAGATTTGCATACATACATACACAGCGGCTGGGTTGCCCGGTAAGCCTAGCAAGTAGCAATGATGCTCAAGATTCTGATATGAACCAAAATACAAAGGCTTACCCGGCTTTTGTGCAACTTTCCAGAACATTTGTTTGAAACCTGCTTCAAATGAACATGGACGTACAAAATCATAATCTCCTACAGAGACACCACCTGTCGTAATAATCACGTCATATTCATTTTTTAAACGTTCAAAATGTGCTGTCACATCATGTGCCTGATCTGCGACATGAATGATTTGAGCAGTAATGCCATATTGCTGTAGCCAATTTTCTAATAATGGACCATTTGCATCAAAAATTTGTGATTCACTTAGGCTATTTTGATCCAGTGCAATTTCATCCCCCGTAATAAGAACCGCGACTTTGGGCGGACGATAAACATTTAAAGTTTGAATGCCTGCCATACTCAGCGCAGCTAAACTCCCGATATTCAGAAACTGTCCGACATCGGCCAATAATTGCCCTTGAGCCAATTCCTCACCTGTTCTTCGGATATCGACATTTGCTGCCAAGTGATCGGTAATACAGATTTGATGTTTCGATAACTGCTCTACAATTTCCTGTCGGGCAACTGTCGTGGTGCCTTGCGGTAGTTTACCACCGGTAAAAATACGAACTGCCTGACCATGTTCCAGCACCAACGGGCTTGCACTGCCCGCTCGAATCTCACCAATGAGTTCAAAAGTTTGATGCCTTGCATCACTTTGATCTGAACATAAGGCATATCCATCGACTGCACTCTGATCAAAATGAGGTAAATTAATTGAGGAATAAACCGTACCTGATAGATATCTGCTTAGGCTATTCTTTAAGGGCATGGCCACACTTGGCAACGTTACAGGTGTATTTACAATGCTTTGTATCGCCTCATCGACTGTCATTAAGCCATGCTCATAACCACATGCGGACATTATTCGTAACCTCCAGGATGCGGTAAATCACGGCAGACCTCAAAAATATGAACCAATGCTGGCAAAAGTGCTGCCATGGATTCTGTTGCACCGCCCCGACTACCCGGCAAAGTCAATATCAATGAACGGTCAATAAACCCAGCTACACCACGTGACATTGCCGCATATGGTGTACGACGCTGACCAAATGCACGCGCAGCTTCCATCAAACCATCAAGTTTACGTTCCAGTAAAGGTTCAAGGGTATCTACTGTAATATCCCGTTGACCTATGCCTGTTCCGCCGACCGTAATCACACAGGCATAAGACTGGGCGAATTCAAGCACGACATCTTTGAGTTGATCAGATTCATCAGGCAATACCTGATAATGAATAGGGCTAAAACCTGCTTCTTCAAGCGTATCAACCACTGATTTGCCTGCGGTATCTGGTTTTCTCCCTGAAGCAACACTGTCGGAAAGTACAATCACAGCAGCAGAAACGGCTTGTTTTAAAGTCCGTTTAAAATGAGATTTACCCCCTTTTTTCTTTAATAATTTACACTGATCCAAGACCAAATCTTCAGGTTCACAGTGTGGTTTCAACATGTCGTATAAGGTCAGTCCTGCAATGCTGGCTGCGGTCAAAGCTTCCATTTCGACGCCTGTAGGACCAATGGTTTCGACCGTAGTTAAAATTTCGACAAAGTTTTCGTGCAATTCATAGTCTACTTCAGCACGATAAATAGGCAACGGATGGCAAAGTGGAATCAACTCATCTGTCCGTTTTGCCGCTAAAATGCCTGCGATACGACCTGTTTTTAACGCATCGCCTTTTTCAGTATTTCCCTGACGTAGTAACTCGATACAATGTGGCGGTGCATATAAAATTGCTTGTGCTTCTGCAACACGATAACTTTCAGGTTTCATGCCTACATTTTTCATTGATTATCCTGCTGATCAAAATTAGTGCTGGTGATCGTGTTGATGGTGTCCAATATGTGGTTCACTATGATGATGATCGTGATCTTTACGAATGCAACAGCCCTCTACGAACTGACTGCTTCCATCGGTATAAAACTCTTCCTTCCAAATCGGAACTTCGTGTTTAACTCGCTCTACGGCCTCTTCACAGGCAGCAAAAGCTTCACGGCGGTGAGGCGCATAAGCAACGGCTAAAATAGCGGTGCCGCCAACGTCCAAATAACCGATTCGATGAATCACACGTACATAGGATACGCCATATTTTTCAGTAATTTCCTGTTCGATCTGTCGGATCATTTTTTCTGCAACAGGTGTATAAGCTGTATATTTTAATGCTTGAACACCACGCCCTTGATGATGATTTCTCACCGTGCCCTGAAAAATACCAATTCCTCCGCACTCAGGAAACTGCTGAATTGAATCAAAATGATCCAGATCAAATTCATTCGGCTGTATTCGTTGAAACGCTTTCATTTCAGCCTCCAGCCACAGGCGATAATAGAACTAAAGTACAGTCATGTTTTAAACTCAGCTGACGTGCAATAATATCTTCACCAATGGCACAAGCACATCGCTCCACTGCTTTTTCTGCTTGAGGGAATTGTAGAATAATTTCATCCAGTACATCCTTCACCAGAATGTCAGTTGGACAATCCAGCACCAATTGGGAAGGAAGTTGTCGTTGTATCGCGCCATAGCCTTCAATTTTAATTTGAATCGCAGACATGCTTATCCTCCAATCATGTGCATACTAATTTTTCGGTGTTGCCGATCAATACTGTGAAAACCTTTGGCTTTTCTCCAGATATACGCTGTGGTCTGCTCAGAAAGTCGCTGCTGCAAATGCTGATGAACCTCTTGATCATTTTGCTGAACCAATTGATCTAAAATCGGTTTTAGCTTTAAGCCTTGGGTTGCAAACAAACAATTATAGAGTTCACCTTGCGCAGTCAAACGGATTCGGTCACATTCCCCACAAAATGAATGGGTAATGGTCGAGATAATGCCAACATCATATGTTCCATTTAAACGATATAATCTGGCAGGCTCATGCGCTTGTTTTAATTCCTGAATCTGAAATTGAGTTGCCAAAACATCAAGAATATCCTGTTCAGATACGACATCTGCCTGTGTCCAGTGCTGGTCACCATCCAAAGGCATAAATTCGATAAATCTTAAAGGAACCGACTGTGCTTTTGCCCAATGAACTAAAGCCAAAATCTGACTCTCATTTTTACCTTTTATCAGCACGGTATTGATTTTAAATGGCAGCCCTGCTTGTTTCGCCGCAGCAATGCCTTCAAGTACGGGCTGTATGTTCTTTTGAGTTAATTGAAAAAATTGAGCAGGATCCAAACTATCCAGACTAATATTTAAATCATCCAGCCCAGCACGTTTTAAATCGTGTGCATACTTTGCCAAATAGTGCGCATTGGTGGTCATCGAAATCCGTTTAAGCCCTTTGCTACGTAAGGACTGTAAATCTTGAATAAAATGTACAATACCGTGTCGCATTAAAGGTTCACCACCGGTAATGCGAATATTTTCAATGCCACTTTGCACCATAAAATCACAAAAGTAAAAAAGCGACTCAAAACCAAGCAAGTCTTTTTTATTCATCCATTCAGGATGTTCGGGCATACAATATACACATTTAAAATTACAACGATCCGTTACGGAAATTCTGAGTTTCCGTTTTGTTCGCCCATATTGATCCTGTAGGAGTATCATGGGCAATCTCGAATCAACATCTTGCATGCCTTTGCACTCTTTTGTATTTCCAGTTGAAGTTTGGCACTTTTCAGGTGCAAAACCTATCTATCTTTAAACTATAAATGATCTATGTTTCAAGTCATCTTGCAATGCAGTGACTTGACTATGCTAAATAAGGGTTTTACTGCATTGGATACCCGTTAAGTTAAGCAAGATAACTTAACTGCTTGTATTGTTGAAGCTCATCCAGTGAATTAATACTATGAAAGAATAAATGATGCTTACGAAAATAAGCAGCCTGAGCATGCAAATCCTTCACCACGCCCTTTATACTATACTGCTGTTGGTGCAGATGTTGCTGGAGAATGGAAAATGCTTGTCTTTTCATTAAGCAAAATGGATACAGGGCTTTACCATTGATTGCCACGTATGACATTAAGCTATCAGAATCTCGTAGTAACGCTTCATGCAAAGTGCTCATGACTTTAGCTGGAATGTAGGTCACATCGCAAGGGACAAACAATACATAATCTGCTTTGACATGTGACCATGCGCTTTGCATTCCGATCATCGGGCCTAGAAAACCCGATTGATCATCTTTAAAGCATTTTACACTCGGAACAATTTGCTTATAAATAGTTTCATCACGGTGGCTGTTGACCCAGACTTGATTGACCTGATCGGCAAGTTTCTGATAAATTTTTAAAAGTTGCATCTGGTGGTCAAATGTCTGAAGTAATTTATTTACGCCATTCATGCGCTTTGCTTGTCCACCGGCCAAAATCACCAGATCGGTTTTTGGATATTTATTCATACCTCAGCCTCCTGCTGACATTGTTTAATGAGACCACGAATTTCAGGTAAGCAAGAACCACAGTTACCACCTGCTTTTAAACATGCAGTGACCTGTTTTTCATGTGTGATCTTTTGAGTTTTGATTGTTTCAATAATTTTATTTTTTCCCACTTTAAAGCAACTACAGACTAATGGACCATCATGATTTGCCATGCTCATTGGCATGCCCGCAAGCAATGCTTTTCGATGCAAAGCGCTTAAACGCTCTCGCTTAAATAATTGAGCCACCCAATCCCGATCGGGTAGCATTTCAATTGGAGCGATATACAAACTAGCAATTAGAATGCCATCTTTTAATACAATGTGATGTGACATGTGCATAGAAGCATCATTCAGGCTCATCCATTCATAAGATGCATCTTCAAAAGGCAGAAAAGTTTTAAGATCATGTAAAACTTGCTCTAATTTGTTGCGTCCTGCAATTTCATAACGATGAACCTGCGTCATCTTAAGCGTCGTCCACCACGTGATTTGTTTTAAACCTGCCTGTATCAGATGTTGCATACCGTCACGAATGAACAATACTCCTTGCCATTGTGTATAAAATGGTTCAATCATCACAGGCGTATGTTTAAACTCTGGTTCGCCAGAAATTGCATCGACAACTGGATTAACCACTTTGCCAATACGTGCATCTGACGCAAACTGATCACTCCAATGAATAGGTGCAAATATTTGACCACGGCGTACGCCTTCAGAAAGTTGCACTCTCAAAACACAAGTGCCCCACCGAGATTGTAGTTCAACTAAGCCATGTTCCTTCACGCCATATGTTAAGGCATCCTGCGGATGAATTTCACAATACGGTTCAGCACGATGCGTGGTTAACTGAGCTGAAAGTCCTGTACGTGTCATGGTGTGCCACTGATCACGAATTCGTCCGGTATTTAAAATAAGCGGATATTCTGTAGATGTGGCGTGAACAGGAGCAACAACAGAAGTTGCGACAAACTTTGCTTTTGTAGAGGCGTGACTGTATTGACCTTGAGTAAATAAACGCTCACTTTGCTGAAGATTAAGGTCATTGAGCGGTTTTAAAACAGGCCATTGCACGGGCTGGAGCTGGTCATAATCAGTTTTTGAAATTCCGACCAGACCTGATAAATTAAAATAACGAAATGCTTTTTTCGGATCACACTGGCTAGCTTCTGAATTTTGATAGGCCGATAATGCTGCATGTTCCTGAAAAATTTGATGTGCATTTTCAAAATCAAAGCCTGAAAAACCCATTTTCCTAGCGACTTGACAGATTGCCCACCAATCCGCTTGACTTTGACCGGGCGCACCCAAAAATGCACGTTGTCTGGAAATACGCCGTTCCGAATTGGTGACAGTCCCGTCTTTCTCGCCCCAGCCCAGTGCAGGCAATAAAACATCTGCAAATGCAGTGGTATCAGTATTCTGACAAATATCAGACACCACCACAAAATCACATTTTTCTAGAGCGCGTCTAACTTGATCCGCATCAGGTAAACTGACCACGGGATTGGTCGCCATAATCCAGATCGCTTTGATTTGTCCTGACTCAACCGCCTGAAACAAATCAACAGCCTTTAAACCCGCTTGTGTTGCAATGCGTGGGCTTTGCCAAAAATCTTGCACTATGTTTTGATGTAAAGCTTGATCCAGTTCCAAATGCGCAGCCAACATATTGGCTAAACCACCGACTTCTCGACCGCCCATGGCATTGGGCTGACCCGTCATGGAAAATGGTGCTGCGCCGATTTTTCCGATTTTTCCAGTCAATAAATGACAGTTAATAATGGCATTGGCTTTATTTACGCCTTGAGAGGATTGATTCACTCCCATGGAAAACAAAGTCATGACTTTATCTGTTGCTGCGAATAGCTGATAAAACTGTTGTAACTTTTCCAGAGAGATCCCTGTTTGTTCTGCAACTAAGGTAATGTCCGATTCCGTCTGGCTCGCGACTAAAGCAGCATCCAGATTTTCAGTATGCGCACTGACAAATGCATGATCGTGATGACCTTGCTGGTGTAAATATTGCAATAAACCATTAAACAGCGTCACATCCTGACCCGGTAAAATAGGCAGATGCAAATCCGCTTGTTCACAGGTTGCTGTAAAGCGAGGGTCAATGACAATGACCTTTAAATCTCGCTCAGTTTTAGCTTGCATGATGCGTTGATACAACACGGGATGACACCAAGCGGTATTTGAACCGACTAAAACCACCAAATCCGTATGTTCAAAGTCGGTATAACTGGCAGGTACTAGATCTTCTCCAAAACTACGTTTGTGTGCAGCGACAGCAGATGACATACACAGCCTTGAATTGGTATCAATATTGGCGGTTCCCAGATAACCTTTTACCAACTTATTGACCACATAATAATCTTCTGTCAATAACTGCCCAGACACATAAAAGGCAATACTTTCCCTTCCGTAGCGATCAATACATTGCTGAAATTGTGCTGCAATATGCTCAGTCACATGCTCCCATGTCGTGTTTTGACGTAAATCTCCACGCCCGAGCATAGGCTCAAGTAGTCTGGTGTCTAGTCCGAGGGTATCGGCTAGGTTACTGCCTTTAATACATAAGCGACCATAGTTCGCAGGATGTTCACGATCTCCTGTCACTGTGACCTTTTGACCAGATGCAGTCTGCTGAACTGTGGCTGAAACACCACAACCCACACCACAATAAGGACAGGTGGTTTGAGTGGTTTGAATTAAACCATTCATTGCATCAGCACTGTCGCTTTGGAGTTCCACACAGGGAATGGTGTTCATGAATACTCCTTGATCGCCTATTGACACAGCTTTTTTAACCTACTTTTTTCAATGCAAAATCGCGACCAAATAGCAATTTATTACGGATAGAAGAGATGGGCGTTTGATCTGCGATCAATTCGGCATACCACGCCCCATCGTCAGTATCGCCAAATAAAACTGCGCCAATCACACGCTGATCCTGAATAATAATCCGTTTATAAATCTGGCGTTTTTCATCATTGAGAATAATATCTTCACAATCACTTGAAGCTTCAATCTGACCTGCTGAAAACACATCGACACCACTGACTTTTAGCTGGGTGGGAACAGTCGGTGCTTTAAATGTTAAGCGACCATGTTCAGCCAAATGACTGGCACAAATAAAAGCCTGTCCCCAAAGCGGTTCGACCAGACCAAAAGTTTGACCACGATGTTCAATACATTCACCCACCGCATAAATACTCGGGTCAAATGTTTGCATGGTGTCATTAACCAATACACCACGGTTGCATCTTAGTCCTGCACTTTGAGCCAGATCAATATGAGGTCGTATTCCCACTGCAAACACGACCAAATCTGCATCCAGTAAAGTGCCATCTTTTAAGCGTAATTGGCTTACATGTCCTTGCTCATTGCCAAGTAAAACATCGGTATTGGCTTCGGTCATCACCCGAATACCTTTTTGCTCAATACTGAACTTGAGCATTTCAGAGGCACGTTGATCCAGTTGACGATCCATAATTCGATCTGTTAAATGCAATACAGTAACATTCATGCCGCGCTGTTTTAAACCATAGGCAGCTTCTAAGCCCAGTAAACCGCCACCAATCACCACTGCATTTTTCTGGCTTTGGCAATAGTTGATCATGGTATGTACATCATTCATATCACGAAAGCTCATGACACCTTTTAAATCAGTACCCGGTATTGGAGGAATAAAAGGTTTAGAGCCTGTTGCAAGAATCAGGCGGTCATATTCTACCTTGTGACCATTTTGTGTAATGACTTTTTTACAGATACGATCAATACTGACGGCTGGATCACCTGCAATGAATCGAATGTTTTTTTGCGCATACCACTGAGGCGGATGCAACATAATCTCGCTCATGGTTTTTTCACCTGACAGCACAGGCGACAGCATAATCCGGTTGTAATTGCCCCATGGTTCTTCACCAATCACTGTGATTTCGTAGCGATCAGCATTCATATCCAGCAAATCTTCCAGACAGCGCATGCCTGCAAGTCCATTCCCCACAAGAACCAGTTTCAATTGATCCTGTGCCATCCCATTATTGGTAATATAGGTTTTCTGTGCCACAGGACACACATAGACTTGACCATTTTCAATTTTAGTTGGGAATACTCGCAATTTTTGGTCTTTGTCTTCTAAACAACGTCCAGTGGCTAAACTAAAATGCTGCTTATATATTGGCGAAGCTACAACTCGTTCCCCTTGTACATCTCCCAATATTCCGCGTGACATCACATTGGCACCGCTAAAAGGATCTTGATTGCTCAAAGCATAGACTCGTTTCTCATGTCCTACACGAAACAGGGCCATTTGCTGTTGATCAACCCAGGCACCCACGCCTGTATTTGGCGTAATATCATCAAGTGCACAGACTTCAATCCAGTTTGCCTCTGCTGATCGTTTTAATTCTGCTAAGCTGCTCATACATGACCTCCTTATGCTTCAACGACAGGAATACGGGTTGCATCTCGTTCACTGGCTTTCAATGGGCGAATTTGACCACGTTCCTGAGCAAACTGAATATACGGATCAGGCTGCTGTTTTTGATTGATGAATGTTTGAAAACGCTTACGCACATTTGGATCTTCAACCGCAGTTTTCCACTCATCCTGATAGGTATGAATGATGTGTGACATGCGGCGTTCAAGTTCTTGAGCCAAGCCAAGAGAATCTTCCACAATAACGGATTTTAAATAATCCAGACCACCTTCCATATTGTCACGCCAGACACTGGTACGTTGTAAACGATCTGCGGTTTGGATATAAAACATAAAGAAACGATCAATGTAACGAATTAATGTATCGGTATCCAAATCGGATGCTAAAAGTTCTGCATGACGTGGTTTCATACCACCATTACCACAGACATATAAATTCCAGCCTTTTTCTGTGGCAATTACCCCAACATCCTTGCCTTGTGCTTCAGCACATTCACGTGTACACCCCGAAACCGCCATTTTCAATTTATGTGGAGAACGTAAACCTTTATAACGATTTTCTAAAAAGATGGCTAAACCGACCGAATCATCGACACCATAACGGCACCATGTACTGCCGACACAAGATTTCACTGTGCGTAGCGACTTGCCATAAGCATGCCCTGATTCAAACCCGGCAGCAATGAGTTCCTCCCAAATAAAAGGTAACTGATGCACCTGCGCACCAAACATATCGACGCGCTGACCACCGGTAATTTTGGTATATAAATTATATTTTTTGGCAATTTGACCCACCGCAATCAGACCATCAGGAGTTACTTCCCCACCCGCCATACGTGGCACAACAGAATACGAACCATCTTTTTGAATATTGCCCAAATAGTAGTCATTACTGTCTTGTAACCCTGCATGGCTCGGTTTCAGCACAAAATCATTCCAGCAAGAAGCTAAAATATTGGCAACAGTTGGCTTACAGATGTCACAGCCTAATCCATGACCATGCTGCTGAATCAAATCATCAAAGGTTTTTATTTCATTGACGCGAATTAGGTGATACAACTCTTGACGCGAATAAGCAAAGTGTTCACATAAATGATTATTGACTGTGACCCCTTGACGCTGTAACTCAGATTTTAAAACCTGAGTCACTAATGGCGCGCACCCACCACAGGCCGTGGCTGCTTTAGTACATTTTTTCAAAGCACCCAAGGACGTTGAGCCATCCTCAATGGCTTGGCAAATATCTGCTTTAGACACATTATTACATGAGCAAATAGTGGCACTGTCTGGGAGTAAATCGACACCACTGCCAGACTTCGCTGATGATGACTGAGCAAATCCCGGCATAATCAGACTTTCGGGTTGTTCAGGCAGAGCCAGACCATTTAAGGTCATTTGTAGCAAGTCATTATATTCTTTGGCATCACCGACCAACACAGCACCGAGTAGCTTGGTTTTCTCTGCATTGACTACAATTTTCTTATAAATCAATGCATCTTCATCGGCATAAAAGTAGCTCAGTGAATTTGGTGTCATGGCATGTGCATCGCCAACAGATGCAACATCAACGCCCATTAACTTAAGCTTGGTGCTCATATCTGCACCAGCAAAACACGAACATTGTTCATCCAGTACATGCTTGGCAGCAATACGTGCCATGTCATAACCCGGTGCCACTAAGCCATAAATTTTATTGTTCCAAAGCGCACATTCGCCTATGGCATAAATATCTGGATGAGACGTCTGACAATAATCATTAATGACTATACCGCCACGCTCACCCACCGCCAAACCTGAGCGTTTTGCCAACTCATCGCGTGGACGAATTCCCGCAGAAAACAAAATAATATCGGTTTCGAGTTCCGAGCCATCGGCAAATTTCATGATGTGATGCTGTGTTTCACCATCTTCAATGCATTGCGTGGCTTTTTGGGTATGCACTTTTACGCCTAAATCCTCAATTTTACGGCGTAACACTTTGCCACCCAAATCATCAATCTGAACGGCCATGAGGCGTGGTGCAAACTCCACCACATGTGTTTCCAGATTTAAATCACGCAACGCTTTGGCAGCTTCAAGCCCCAATAAGCCACCACCAATGACCACACCGGATTTGGCATTTAAACTGGCAGCACGAATCGCATCCAGATCTTCTATGGTCCGATAAACAAAACAGTTATTTCGGTCATTCCCTGATATAGGCGGTACAAAAGCATAAGAACCTGTCGCCAGTACCAGCTTATCGTATTCAATCACAGCCCCAGTATCAGTCGTGACAGTTTTTGCAACAGTGTCAATTGCACTGGCTTTGGTGTTTAGACGCAAATCAATGCCATAGGCATCTGCAAAATCTGTCCGTGCCAATGACAAATCTTTTGCACTTCGACCAGAAAAATACTCGGTCAAATGTACACGGTCATAAGCAATACGGGGTTCTTCTGCAATGATGGTGATTTCAAGTTCATCATCGGCTTTTTCCAACAGACTTTCGATAAATTTATGGCCAACCATACCATGGCCAATCATGACAAGTTTCATGGGGCATCTCCTCAGACGATGGTGTTGTTCGGGTTTAGTCAATTAAGCAAGGTTATTTCGTTCAAGTACGGCTTGTTCAAATAAGCGTTGCTCTTTCACCTTATGTTCTGGTGAGAAACGAATCAGCATGACAAATCCTGCTGCAATCACCACCAGACCACCGAGTACCATCAAACAGGTTTGAATATCCAGCATGCCTTTTAAAAGGAAACCTGCTGCAACCGCCCCCACATTTCCGCCAGCCCCAATGATGCCTGCCACACCACCTAATGCATCACGGTCAATAAATGGCACCAACGCATAGGTCGCACCACATGCCATATGGGTAAAAAGTGCAAATACCGTCATGGTCATAATCGCCAATGCTGCGGTATTCATTTGAGAGAATAAAACCAGAAATAAACCTTCACACAAAATCATGGCAAACAATACTTTGGTGCGTCCATCCAGTCCTTTTTTAAGTGCGACTTTATCAGAAACAATGCCGCCCAATGCACGAGCAAACAGTGCCAACAGACCAAAGATACCTGCTGCAAGACCTGCTTCTTTTAATCCAAATTCAAAATGATTGACGTAATACATCGCAATAATATTGTGAATAAAAATTTCGATGCCAAAACAAGCTGCGTATGCACCAAATAAAATCCAGACGCGATAGTTACGTGCCGCATGCATTAAAATTGCGACACCACTTTTTTTATCATTACCGACTTGAATGCCTTCTGCACGAAGTTCTTTAAAATTACCTTGTGGGCAATCCTGAGTCAGTTTCCAGTAAAAAATTCCCACAATGACCATCATGATACCGGGAACCAATAGCGCAATACGCCACCCCATTGCCTGCTCAACACCGAACATCACCAGCGCGGAAAGCAACAATGGCATAATGGCTTGGGTTGCACCACCACCAGCATTGCCCCAACCCGCAGAAGCAGCGTTGGCTGTCCCCACGACATTTGGAGCAAACATCACACTGGTGTGGTATTGAGTAATGACAAAGCTCGCGCCAATTGCCCCAATCAGTAAACGGAAAAATAGGAACGATTCATAACTATTGGCAGCAGCGACACCAAAGACTGGAATACTGCCGATTAACAATAAAGCAGTATACGTTTTACGCGGGCCATATTTATCACACAACGGCCCAACAATCAGTCGAACCAAAATAGTAATGGCAACGGCAGCAATATTAATATTGGCAATTTGATCTTTAGTGAGATGAAACTCGCCAGCAATCACTGGCATAAGAGGTGCAAACCATGCAAAGAAACAGACAAAAAAAGCGAGCCAACTCATATGGAAGGCTCGCATCGCTGGAACACTAAAATTGAATAAATTTATTTTAGTTGCTTTTTTAGCTGTTAAATCTAAATTTGAAGACATCGCCTTCTCTCCTGAACTGAACGTAATATGGGCTTTACAGCACAATGCTGCATGGCAATCGATCAGAACGGACGTCGTTGGCCGTCTTACAAATTTTCAAAATGAGTCATCTTTGACTCGATTAAATTTATGCAAATGCTATGCCAGTTTATAAAAAATGACCTTTACCTAGGGTAACTCACTTAATTTTATAGAATAAATAGATTCAATTTTTTTTGAATGAAAGCTTTTGGTTCTTTTTTTTAATTGAGTGATTTATAAAATACTGATTGATACTGCTTCAAAATAATTCAGTTATGCGCTATAAAAGGTCAAACCCAGATATGGGTTGAATAAAATACATCTAAACCAATCGATTGTCTGGCATTGATTTTGCTTCAGAAAAATTTTACGAGATCTTTAGACCCAATCGGGCGATTAATACTTATGTTTAATTCACGATTATGCCAAAACTAAAAATTGCACTGATTGATGATGACATTGAACGTGCTGAGTTTGTTCAACAAAATTTACGCGCGCATGACTTTGATGTGGTGGCTTGCTTAACGCTGGACCATTTAAGCGAATTCCAGCTTCATGATTTACAAGCAGATGTCATTTTACTGGATATGGATCATCCACACCGAGATTTGATTGAAAGCTGTGTGAGTCACTTCGATTTACCTACGGTTCTATTCACTAAAAATACCAATAAAGACACCATTAAACAGGCCATTGCAGCAGGTGTAACAGCTTATATAGTAGATGGCATTGACCCTGCTCGCTTAGATACCATTCTGGAAATTTCGATTGAACAATACAAAAAACATAAACAGCTTGAAAGTGATTTAAAAGAAACCAAACTCAAACTGGCCGATCGTAAAGACATCGAAAAAGCCAAAGTGCTGCTCATGCAATTACATCATTTGAGTGAAGATACAGCCTTTCAATTGTTGCGCAAAAATGCCATGAGCCATCGCATCACAATGGGCGAAATGGCTCGACGTTTAATTGACGCGCAGCAGTTACTTAGCCACCCACTCAAGGAAGATTAAGATGCAAGCTCTTGAAATAAATAAAGTTCAATTGGGTTATATTCCTCTTTTAGACTGTATTGCACTGCTTTGGGCCAAACAGCGTGGTTTTTTTGAGGAAGTTGGACTGGATGTAACCCTGGTTAAAGAAGCATCATGGGCAAGTTTAAGAGATCGTTTGGCATTTGGTGTGTTAGATGCTGCCCATTGTTTATCTGCCATGTTACCTGCTGCTGCGGTTGCCGATGACCAAATCGGTATTCCACTGAAAACACCATTGGTACTAAGTGTTAACCGTGCTTACATCAGTTTAAGCCAATCTTTAAGTTATGCATTGGCCATTGAAACGACCGATTCTGCACAGGATTCTGCAAAAAAACTCGTTCAATATATCCAGCAAGGGCATTCAGTTACTTTAGCCCATGTGTTTAAACATTCTATCCACCATTATTGTCTACGTGAATGGCTGGCCTTGGCTGATTTAACACTGGCACAGCAGATCAATATGAAAACGCTGCCCCCTCCCTACATGGTTGAAGCGATGTCTTCTCACTCCATAGATGGTTTTTGTGTAGGTGAACCATGGAATACTCAAGGTGAAATTGAAGGTGTGAGTCAGGTGGTTGCCTCTAGCCGCGATGTGATTCCAGCCATTGCTGATAAAGTGTTAGCTGTCACAGCAGAATGGGCCACTCAACATCCAAATACCTTAACTGCTTTAACATCTGCGGTGCTTAAGGCACAGCAAGAATTAAAAACTCTGGAAAATTTTGAACCCGTTTGGCAACTTTTGCATGAATTTCATATTATTCGTTTTCAATGTTCGGCACAGGTTCATGTGAAAAAATATGCGGAAATCGAATCTATTATTCGTCATTTCGTAGAAGATGCTGCACCTCATGCTACAGATTTTATCTGGTTGTTTGAGCAAATGCATAAATGGACACATTCAGCGCATGATCTTGTTTTAGATCAAAACTCTATTGAACAATGGAGTCAAAGCTGTGTTGAGCATAGTATTTATAAAAACGCACTAAAACAACTTGAACGCTAAATGTATTCATCTATGAGCTTTGGTCATTGTTATTTCGACCTAAGTGAAAATCAACAAGCTTTAAACAATCAACAAAGACATCTATTCATGCTTTAAATGCAACAATAATATTCTACGCATTTCATTAATCGCTGAAGTAGTCATTTGCACATAATGATCACCACGAATTACTTTTTCTGAAGCAGCGCCAGCCAGATGTGAGCTATTATATGGCACGATGCCATCATTCATAAATGAAGGCAATTCTGAATGTGCTGCATTACCCATAATTGAATGATACTCAACGGTTTGAGCAGGCATAATAGCTTGAGTAAGCAACATAAAATCAGAATGCTCGCTTAGGTTGCTGGCTCCGTTTTCAATCAACCCATGATGTCGGGCAGTATTGGTCTTATCCAAAAGTGAGCTGGATTGCACATTGTCATAAAATTCATTGGGAATTTTAATGATATTACGAGCTAAACGCGTAAACCAGCGATCCGCATAACTTGTGCCCCGATGTGGCGCAGCAATAAAAATAGCACGGGAAAAATTTAGAATGGGTTTAAATATAAATCGCTCACGAATCACAGGATGTTCATTGAGCATCGCATATTGTGATTTGGTCATTTTGGTGATCGCTGCTTCTGAAATATCCTGATCACTCACCAATAAACGACTAATTACACCGCCCATACTATGACCAATCAGTACCGCATTTTCTACAGGTGGATATACAGTCTGAATATTTTGAAAGGCTTGTGTGAGTAAAGTATAAATCTGATAACGACTTTCAAAGATCGGCATATTGGTCGAATAAAAAACTTGCCAGACTTGATAGTTCTCCCGAAGTTCCTGATCTCCCATAATGTCATTGGTCAAAGAAACCCATGCTTCAGGGCTGCTGGCTAAACCGTGAATAAACACAATCACTTTTTTATTGGGGTTATAGGGTTCCAGCATATAGACATGCGGCATTAACAAATCATGTTCTTTATTCAGTAATGTCCAATAACCCGCTTTACCCAAATGATTTTGCGAAAGCCAATAACCATAAGGCGCAGAATAATTTGCAGTTAAAGTGTAATCCGCCTGATTCACCTCAACCTGATGATACAAATAAGGATCAATTAACCTGATCTTAAAATGACTATGTTTGACATCAAAAGGAATATTTTCATCTTCTGGCACCATCAATGCTGTTAATGGCAATACTTTGGGTGCATGAATATTGGGAGAAATTGCATCCTGATAAAACTCGACTGGATCTAAAATAAAACCATTATTTTGAGTATGTTCAGCAAATTCAATTACAAACTCAGCACCTAAACCATCGGTACGGTTGACGGTATGAAAGCCTGAAAAGTTCATGTTATAGCTGGATTTAAGACTGATAATACGATGTTCTTTAAGATGCGGAAATTGTGAAGCATCAATTGTATAGTCATGTTCTGCAATCGAAACTTTATCTGACCACAGTGTTTGTGGGTGAAGCTCATCGTAGCGACTTAATAATTTTGAAATGGCAACATTGTAAAATATACGCACCTGATTCTGACGATAGTCAAAGGCACGATGCGACGGTGTATTTTTAGAGGCAAATAAATAAGCATAACTATGCCTCAGACTCAGATCCAGATATTGCAGTTCTTTCTCGCTACAAGTCACTGATGCTGCCCTTTCATCACATGACTGTTCGAGTGCTTTTGCCAGATAAAGTTCACTTAAAGCTGCATGATACGCATCTTGATCATTCGAATGAATTGCATCCACGGCTTTTAAACAAGCCTCAAACTCAGCCAGACACGTCCTTTGATTTAAATTAGTCAAATAAATGATGTTTGATGTTGCCGAACTTAAATGTTGACTGGTTAAAATGTTTGCGGCTTTATGATTTAAAGATTGACTCAACTGATTTTCACGCAACTCAACCAATTGGCAACCTGAAAGCATGAGTATTGATGTCAAAAAAATGATTTTAAACACATTCATCACACCTGTATTCATGCCATTTCCCCAAATCAGCACGTTATTTTTCTTTGAATGGATCATCCATTTTCAAAAATGAGCTTAATCATCATAAAGCGAAAACGTTGAATTTCCACGAACAATTGTTAGACCAAATCTGCTTGCTTTGAATTTTACACAATTTAAAAATGTATATGTTTCTCGTAACGTTCAATGCTTAAATCATCTGCTTGAATTTGCGGCGTCTGCCGGGAAATTAAGTCAGACAATAATTTTGCAGAACCACATGACATGGTCCAGCCCAAAGTGCCATGCCCTGTATTGGTAAATAAATTTGAATACTTGGTCTTACCGACAATCGGCGTACCATCAGGGGTTGCAGGTCTTAAACCTGTCCAGAAACTGGCCTGATCCAAACTACTGGCAAAAGGAAATAACTGATGTAAGACCATTTTAAGCGTGTCTTCACGCGAAGTATCCAGTGAACGATCAAAACCGTTAATTTCTGCCATTCCACCGACACGAATACGATCATCAAAACGTGTTAAAGCAATCTTGTAACTCTCATCCAGTATGGTCGAAACAGGTGACTTATGCGCATTTAAAATTGGGGTGGTAATTGAATAACCTTTAAGCGGATAAACAGGTGCAAATAGCCCAATCTGTTTCAGCATTTCATGACTATAACTCCCAAGTGCCATGACATAAGCATCGCCTTTGATCTTGTTTCCATCCTGTAACACCACCGAAGCAATTTGGTCAGCCTGTTTTTCAAGATGACGAATGCTGGTATTCAACATAAAATGTACACCTTGCTTCGCAGCAAGTTCTGCCAATTCAACGGTAAATTTTTGGCAATCTCCAGTCTGATCATTAGGTAAACGTAATCCACCAACAAAATCAACTGTTGCTTCAGCCAATGCAGGTTCAACCTGAATCACGCCTTGTTTGTCCAAAAGTTGATAAGGCACACCTTCTTCTTTTAATACCACTGTATCTTTTTCAGCTGCATCCAGTTGTTGCTGTTTACGAAATAACTGTAAGGTGCCCAACTGCCGCTCATCAAAATGAATCCCTGTTTCCTGACGTAATTCATCCAGACAATCACGGCTATATTCTGAAATTCTAACCATACGTTCTTTATTAATTTTATAACGATGAATATTACACTCTGCCAACATGCGTACCATCCAGTGATATTGGTACATATCTCCTGTAATTTTAATAGTTAAAGGAGCATGATGCTGAAACATCCACTTAAATGCCTTGAGCGGTACACCCGGTGCAGCCCATGGGGACGCATAGCCCGGTGAAATTTGTCCTGCATTGGCAAAACTGGTTTCCAGTGCCACACCCGGCTGTCGGTCAATGACCGTAACTTCATGGCCTGCCTGTCTTAAATAATATGCTGAAGTGGTTCCAATAACGCCTGCGCCCAACACGATGATATGCATATACGGCCTGCTATTTTTATCGATGACAAAGACTAAAATGTTCTATATTTTTAATGGTGAAGATGTCAGTCAAATTGAAATAATCAAAATATAGATGAGAGTTCTTTCAAAAAGTCCCGTTTTATTTTCCCTTAGAAAGAAAAATAAACAGAGACCAAATCATGCTGAATAAAACCTATTATTTAAATTAGTTCTGAACAGAACTGATGACAAGCCGTTTTATGTGAAGGCTTGTCACGCAGGATTACAATTTAGATTTTTTTATCCGATTGATGACGCCTGTTGCGATGCCAATATTAAACGTGCCAGTTCCAGATCATCCGTATAAGTAATTTTAATATTATCTGAACGACCTTGTACCACATCCACCGGAACACCAGCATGTTCAAGCGCGCTGGCTTCATCGGTAATATTCACTTGAGCGACAAGTGCCTGTTCAATTGCCTCTCGAAGTACGCCCAACTTTGCCATTTGTGGGGTTTGTGCTTGCCATAACTGTTCACGGCTAACCGTATTTTGAATCCGTTGATGCGTTGCAAACTTCAAAGTGTCACGCACAGGAATCGCAAGAATGGCGGAAGTGTCATGTTCAACACAATAATTGACCAAAGTATTGAGATTTTCAGCACTGACACATGGACGCGCAGCATCATGTACCAACACATAATCATCATCGGATGCAATACCCGTCAAATAATACAATGCATTTAAAACGGAATGCACCCTTTCAGCACCACCTAAACAAAAATGCGCTTTCTCTGGCACAGTAAAATCCAGTGTTTTTGCAACGGTGTCTTGCTGACTAATTGCCAGCACATAACCCGCTAATGGCAAAGTATTTAGCCGATCAAGCGTATGTTCAAGTACGGTTTTATGCTGAATGGTCTGATATTGTTTAAGTTCGGTCTTTGAAAAACGGCTTCCAGAACCCGCAGCAGGAATCACTGCCCACAACTTAGTCTGGGACATCTGGATTTGGTGGGGTTTCATTGGTTTCCAAGTCTACTTTAGCATTTGGATCAATATAAATTGGTTTATAATGGGTACTGATGGTACTCATTTGGACAAAAGTTTCACGAGGCTTAATCAGACCGAGATCTAAACGTGCATGTTCTTCAATGGCTTCACTACCATTTTTAAGATCAAACACTTCTGCCGCCAATATACGGTTACGTTCTTTTAATTCTTCGTTTATTTCAGCTTGTTGAGTAATTTGCTGACGTAAAGTCTGGTGAGCAAAGTAACCACCTTCGCCCCACCAGAAACTGTACTGTAAACTCGCAACTAAAATAATTGCGAGTAACAGTATCAATTTGTTCGAAGTCGATTTAAATACTTCTAACATAGCATCCAAAGATTAGTTTAGGCCTTTGAATTCAGCTTTACCGCGATATGCAGCATGAGTCAATTCTTCAATACGAAGTAATTGGTTATATTTTGCTACACGGTCAGAACGGCACAGTGAACCTGTCTTGATTTGACCTGCCGCAGTACCAACTGCCAAATCCGCAATGGTTGAATCTTCTGTTTCACCAGAACGGTGAGAAATAACCGTCGTATAACCATTGGCTTTGGCAAGGTAAATGGCATCTAAGGTTTCAGTCAATGTACCAATCTGGTTGTATTTGATCAGAATCGAATTACCCACTTTCTCATCAATACCACGTTGTAAAATCTTTGGATTTGTAACGAATAAATCATCACCTACCAATTGGATTTTATCGCCAAGAATTGAAGTTAAATAGCTCCAACCTTCCCAATCAGATTCATCCAGACCATCTTCAATCGAGATAATTGGATATTGATTGACTAGACCTGCTAAATAATCAGAGAACTGGTTGCTTGTGAATGCTTTATTGCCTTCACCTGCCAGAATATATTGACCATTTTTATAAAATTCAGACGATGCACAGTCAAGTGCAAGCATAATGTCAGAACCCGCTTTGTAGCCAGTTTGACCAATTGCTTCAAGAATCACCGTAATCGCTTCTTCGTTCGAACGTAAGTTCGGCGCAAAACCACCTTCATCACCCACCGCAGTGTTTAAACCTTTTTTGTTTAAAACTGATTTTAGAGAATGAAAAATTTCAGCACCCGCACGTAACGCTTCAGCAAAAGAAGTGAAACCCACTGGCTCAATCATGAACTCTTGAATATCAACATTGTTGTCTGCATGTGAACCACCATTGATGATGTTCATCATAGGTACAGGCATAGACAATGTAGTTTGACTACGTAAGTCTGCGATGTATTGGAAAAGAGGGATTTTCTTTTCAGTCGCAGCAGCGCGTGCAGCCGCTAGCGATACCGCTAAAGTTGCATTTGCACCTAATTTTTCTTTGTTTTCAGTACCATCAAGCGAGATCATCGTGTTATCGATGTCTTTTTGTTCAAATACTGATTTGCCCACTAAAGCGTCACGGATTAAAGTGTTTACGTTGTTAACCGCATTTTTAACACCTTTCCCTAAATAACGAGCTTTGTCACCGTCACGAAGTTCTAAAGCTTCACGAGAACCAGTTGAAGCACCAGATGGTGCACATGCACGGCCAACAACGCCAGATTCTAAAATGACATCAGCTTCGATGGTTGGGTTACCACGAGAGTCCAAAATTTCACGTGCACGAATGTCAACGATTTGGCTCATGAACAATTCCTCGGTTAAATGAATATGAAATAAGTCTTTTACAATTTAAACAACCCTAAACTGATTTATGGTCGTTTTTAATCTAAATGTAACAACTCAATGAGTATCTAAGGTTTTGAATCCTTTGACTAAGGTATCCAATTCTTTAATTTGCGCCAAAAATGGCTCAAGTTGCGATAAACGTAACGCTGATGGCCCATCACATTTGGCAACGTCAGGATCAGGATGCGCTTCTAAAAACAATCCAGCTAAACCTGTTGCCATGCCTGCTCGTGCCAAAGTGGTGATTTGCGCACGGCGACCACCAGCCGAATCAGCACGACCACCCGGTGTTTGCAAGGCATGGGTGACATCGAAAAACACAGGAACATTCATGTCTTTCATAATGTCAAAGCCAAGCATATCGACCACCAGATTGTTATAGCCAAACGCTGAACCACGCTCACATAAAATCAGTTTGTCATTTCCTGCTTCCAGACATTTATGCAAGATATGACGCATTTCATGTGGTGCAAGAAATTGTGCTTTTTTAATATTAATAATGGCTTGGGTTTTTGCCATCGCTACAACCAGATCAGTCTGACGGCTTAAAAATGCAGGAAGCTGAATAATATCGGCGACTGAAGCCACTGGCTCTGCCTGATAAGGCTCATGCACATCGGTAATAATTGGAACATTAAATTGTTTTTTAATTTCACCCAGCCATTCAACGCCTTTTTCTAAACCCGGCCCACGAAAAGAGTTCAAGCTAGAACGATTGGCTTTATCAAAGCTTGCTTTAAACACATAAGGAATATCAAGACGTTTGCAGATATCAATATAGGTTTCTGCAATTTCAAAAGCTAGGTCTTTGGACTCAAGTACGTTCATACCGCCGAATAATACAAATGGCAAATGATTTGCCATTTGTATATCGCCTAAACGTACAATTTCTTGTGGTTTTAATTGTGACATTTAAACTTCCTAGTTTATGCGTCGATTACTTGCTCTTTTGGTACTGCTTTTTCGCAGCATCAATAAAGCTTGCAAATAAAGGATGTCCATCACGAGGTGAACTTGTAAATTCTGGGTGGAATTGTACAGCAATAAACCACGGATGTTCAGGAATTTCGACTGTTTCTACCAAATGCTGCGCCGTTGAATAACCTGAAATTTTCATACCTGCTTTTTCAAGAGGTTCGATAAAACGGTTATTCATTTCATAACGATGGCGATGACGTTCGGTAATTTCAGCTTTACCATACACTTCACGGGTTTTGGTGCCTTCAACCAATTCAGACTTTTGTGCACCTAGACGCATGGTACCGCCTAAATCTGACTCAAGACTACGCTGTTGTAATTCACCACGTTCATCTAACCATTCAGTAATCAGACCAATTACAGGTGATTTAGTTGTACGGTTAAATTCTGTCGATGTAGCATCAGCTAAACCTGCCACATGACGCGCATATTCAACCACAGCCAGTTGCATACCGAGGCAAATTCCCAAAAATGGCACTTGTTTTTCACGGGCATACTGAATGGCTTTCATCTTACCTTCAGTTCCACGCTCACCAAAACCACCCGGAACTAAAATCGCATCAGCACTGTCTAATACAGACACATCTAAATCTTCAAATTTCTCAGCATCGACATAATCAATCTGAACTTTAACTCGATTCTGAATACCTGCATGTAACAAGGCTTCATTGACTGATTTGTATGCGTCTGGAAGCTCAACATATTTACCCACCATCGCAACGCGAACGGTATATTCTGGGTTAAATAATGCTTCACACACCTGATCCCAATCGGTCAAATCTGCTTCTGGCAAGTCATTGAAACCAAAGCGTTCGCAGATTAAATCGTCAACGTTTTGCTCATAAAAATCACGAGGAATCTGGTAAATGGTTTTCGCATCTTTACAGACCACAACCGCGCGAGCTTCAACATTGGTAAACAATGCGATTTTACGTTTGGTATCCGCATCGACATCGTGTTCAGTACGACAAATTAAGATATCTGGCTGAATACCAATCGACAGTAATTCTTTGACAGAATGCTGGGTTGGTTTGGTTTTCAATTCAGCAGCAGATTTAATATAAGGAAGTAAGGTGAGATGCATCAGCATGGTACGTTTATGACCAAGCTCTACCATCAACTGACGTACAGATTCCATAAAAGGCAGTGATTCGATATCACCCACTGTACCGCCAATTTCAACAATCGCAACGTCATAGCCTTCGCCTGCGGCGAGTACGCGTTCTTTGATATTGTCGGTAATGTGCGGAATCACTTGTACCGTACCACCAAGATAATCGCCACGACGTTCTTTGTTTAGAACGTCCTGATAAACACGACCACTGGTAAAATTGTTCAATTTGGTCATTTTCGCACGACGTAGGAAACGTTCGTAATAACCCAAATCTAGGTCAGTTTCGGCACCATCCTCTGTGACAAAAACTTCACCATGCTGGAAGGGACTCATTGTTCCCGGATCGACATTAATGTATGGATCCATTTTTACCATGGTCACTTTTAAACCACGGGCTTCTAAAAGTGCAGCAACTGAAGCAGCTGAAATACCTTTACCTAGTGATGAAACCACACCACCAGTCACGAAAATAAAATGGGTCATTGAGTTTCTCGTACAATCGAGCCTAAATCGGCCTACAATGTTGGGCAATTTTACTTTACTCTGTACCAATAAAGCAAAGTCAATCCACCGCAATTCATAGAACAATAAACAATTGGCTATTCTATCAGCATTTTCGATAAAAAATTAGCTACATAGCGCAGGATTTTCAATCTCATATTTGCTGCTATAATAGCTTTACCTTGATTAAGCATAGATTTGTGCGAGTATGAATAAGAAATTTCTAATATGTGGCTTGATTGCAACAGGTCTCCTTCTCACTGCATGTGTTAAAAAAGAACCACCGAAAGAAGAAGAGCAAGAACAGGTTGAAACCACCACTCAGGATCAACCCGAACAACCAGCCGAGTTTAAATCACTAGATAGTGCTGAAACACAACCAGAAACTCCAGCACAAGTACAGATTGAACGTGAAGAAACACCACACACTACGACCGAAGTGCGTCGCGAAGTAACTCCACCTACGCCAACCGATACGAATGTTACGGCGGCTCAACCGAAGAAAGAAGAAAGTAAATCAGATTCGGTTAAACCTGCCACTGAGCAATCGTCTTCTACCAAAGCTGCAACGAATAATAGTGATGCTCAAAGTGAAGATGATGCAGTTGCAGCAGCCATTGCAGCAGCTACTCCTGCTTTAAAAAATTAATTTAAACATCGGTACTATAAAAGCAAGCTAAAAGCAGATACTTCATTTGTATCTGCTTTTTTTATGGCGTGTAATTTGCCATACGCTGTCCCATTTTCTCAGCTAATGCCTGTAGACCACTCATGGGACGAATCATCACTTCAAAGTCAGTCATTTTCCCGTCCTGATTAAAACGAATCATATCGATACCTTTTAAACTTTTTTCTCCCACATTGGCACTAAATTCAAGCACGACATTCTGACCATCTTCGGTATAAAACTCGCGGTGATAAGTAAAGTTCTCAAAAATCGTAATCACATTACTCAAAATAAAGAAAACCACCTGTTTACCCTGATAAGGCTTAAATGCAACGGGCGAGTGAAAGCAAACGTCATCTGCCAACAGTTCGTTGAGAATGCTTATATCACGAGTGTCGAGCATCTCATGCCAGCGTTGTACTGATTGTTCAATTTTTGACATTTCTTCATCCTGAATAGTTAAATCAGGCTTAAGTCTACTCAATGCTTAAGCCTGATCATGTTTAAATTGTAGCTGCTAGCTCAGCACCCTGACGAATGGCACGCTTGGCATCCAGCTCGCCTGCTTCTTTGGCACCGCCAATCAAATGTACATTTTTTCCGCTTTGACGTAGCGCATCGTACATGGCTGTGTAGGATTCCTGTCCTGCACAAATCACCACGTTGTCTACATTTAAGGTCATTGGTTTATCTGCAACCATAATATGCAAGCCGTCATCATCAATTTTTTGATAATGGGCACCTGCAATCATTTTTACCTGACGATGTTTGAGCCCAGTACGATGAATCCAGCCTGTAGTTTTACCCAGATTCGCTCCAACAGATGAATCCTTACGTTGCAATAAGAATACTTCTCGCTCAGAAGGCTCAACTGTTGGCTGTTTTAATCCACCCACATTGGCATATGAGGTATCAATGCCCCATTCATCATAGAATTTTTCCGGATTGGTGGTTGCACTTTCACCATGTTGAGTGAGGTACTCTGCTGTATCAAAACCAATTCCCCCCGCACCAATAATCGCAACATGTTTTCCAACAGGCACACGCTCTCTTAACACTTGGATATAAGACAAGACTTTCGGATGATCAATTCCTTCAATTTGCAATTGGCGTGGTGTGACACCCGTAGCAACCACGATATCGTCAAAATTTGAATTGACCAGTTCATCAAATGTTGCCGTGTGATTTAAAACCAGTTGGATATTCGGCTGTAACTCAATTTGACGTTTGAAGTAACGTAATGTCTCGTAAAACTCTTCCTTACCCGGAATTGTTTTTGCAATATTAAATTGACCACCAATTTGATGACTGGCTTCAAACACTTTAACTTTGTGACCACGGCTGGCGGCATACACTGCAAAACTTAAACCTGCTGGACCTGCACCAATCACTGCGATCTGCTTTTGTGTAGTTGATTCTTTAAAAATAAGTTCTGTTTCATAGCAAGCACGTGGATTGACCAGACAAGTCGCGGTACGCATTGAAAAAATATGATCCAGACAGGCCTGATTACATCCAATACAGGTATTGATTTCATCACTACGACCTTCTTTTGCTTTTAAAACAAATTCAGGATCGGCAAGCATTGGGCGCGCCATGGAAATCATGTCTGCCTGACCCTGAGCCAAGACATGTTCAGCCATTTCAGGGGTATTAATACGGTTTGATGTGATCAATGGAACTTTCACTACACCTTTTAATTTTTCAGTGACCCATGTAAATGCTGCACGAGGAACTTTAGTTGCAATCGTCGGAATACGTGCTTCATGCCAGCCAATACCTGTGTTGATAATTGTTGCACCCGCTTTTTCAATTTCTTTAGCAAGATGAATCACTTCTTCAAGCGTCGAACCACCTTCGACTAAATCCAGCATCGATAAGCGGTAGATAATGATAAAGTTTTCACCCACTTCTGCACGGGTACGCTTGACGATTTCAATCGGGAAACGAATACGATTTTCATAGCTGCCACCCCACTCATCATCACGATGATTGGTTCGTGCCGCAATAAATTCGTTAATGAGATAACCTTCCGATCCCATAATTTCCACCCCATCATAACCTGCATATTGTGAAAGCTTGGCGCAGTTCACAAAGTCAGCAATGGTTTGTTCGACTTCAGCAGAACTCAGTTCTTTAGGTTTCACAGGATTAATTGGGGCTTGAATAGCAGACGGTGCAACATTTTCAGCCTGATAAGAGTAACGACCTGTATGCAAAATTTGTAAGGCGATCTTACCCCCAGCCTCATGCACCGCCTGAGTAATCACCTTGTGATGTTCTGCTTCTTCTAAGCTATCGAGTTTAGAGCCACCTGCAAAAGTTACGCCATCATCATTGGGAGAAATACCACCCGTCACAATCAAGCCAACTTCACCTTTAGCACGTTCTGCATAAAAAGCAGCCATACGCTCATAACCACCGGGTACTTCCTCTAACCCCACGTGCATTGACCCCATCAATACACGATTTTTTAAAGTCGTAAAACCTAAATCCAGCGGTGCTAATAAATGTGGATAGGATGACATAACTACTCCTTGGCTTGCTTTTATGCTTGCTTAATGCAACTTGTTGCATAAATTTATAATCAAATTTTGATTTTTATGCAACATGTTGCATAATCTGATCAGTCACAATTTGTGAGTAGAGTACCATGTCACTGTCCCATGTTTTATTAACCAGCTTGCTAGAAAAACCCAGTACTGGTTTTGAACTTGCACGGCGTTTTGATCGCTCCATGGGATTTTTCTGGAATGCCAGCCACCAACAAATTTATCGTGAACTGAATACGATGCTTGGTAAAGGCTGGATTTCCACTATAGAGGATGAACACGATCAGGGTCGTAAAAAAACCTATCAGGTTGAACAGCCCGGACGAATTGAACTGGCAGACTGGTTGATGCAGAAAAGTGAACCTGCTCAACTACGTGAAGATTTAATGGTACGTTTACGCGCTGATGCACAATTAGGTAGTCATCAAATTATTGAAGAGCTACAGCGACACTTGTCTTTACATCAAGATACATTAACGATTTACCAAAGCATGTACGACAAGGATTTTAAAAATACCACCAATCACAATCGGGTGTTATTTATTCACAAAAAAATTCTGGAACTTGGTATACACTCAGAACAAGGCTGGGTTGACTGGCTTGAAGAAGTTATTCCGCAACTCAAGCAATTTGAAATGACTGAAGTTCAACCTGAAAATGAGTCAGTAGACTAAAGAGGAATTATTCATGCCCTTTTATACCATGTCTGATCAGGAACAGTTATTTGTACGCCGTATTGGTCATGGCAAACCTGTTCTGGTGCTATCAGGTTTAGGTATGGTCAGTTGGCAATGGTTGCCTTTTATTTTTACTGAGCTCAATAAGTTTGAGTTCATTATTCCCGATTGGCGTGGTTTTGGTCGCTCTAAAAACTGTGCTATTCCTGAAAATATGGATGCCATTTCAAGTCATTGGCGTGATGTAGCCTGTTTAATTGAACAACTCAAGCTTGAAAACTTTATCGTAATTGGATATTCCATGGGCGCGACGACTGCCATGCATGGCATGCAACATGGTCATTTGACCCAGCAATTGGCTGGATATTTACACATTGATCAAACCCCAAAAATTGTTGTTGATGATTCATGGCAGTTTGGTTTATTTGGAGCGAAACACGCACAGTTTAAAAGTTTATTGGCCAAGCTGGATCATTTACTGAGTCTTTATCCTGATGCAATTTATTTGGATGATCTTGAATTTGAACATCGCCAAGCTTTGGTCAAATCTTGGGCAGAATTTATCGAACTTCAGGGAAGCAATAAGTACAGTCCTATTATTTTTAAAATGGCACTCAATCGGCCCCCTTTACAGAAATACTTATTGCCTATTCAACGGGTCGATTATTTACATTGGTATATTAAAAACTATCTTTATCACCAAGAGGATTACCGGCAGGCATTGACGCAGCTTCAATGTCCAACCACCTTTTTTATAGGGAAAAATTCAAGCTTGTACCCCGAAGCAGGACAAACCATTGTTGCCAACAGTGTGAAAAAATCTCAACCTGTCTATTTTAAACGTTCGGGTCATACGCCATTAATTACTGAACCTAAAAAATTTAGTCAGGAAATTCGCAACTTTTTATCGGATTGGACTTCTGCTCACTAAGCCATTTATTTGTACACTTAACTGATAAAACTTAAAGTAGCGCAGTCAACTGAATTTCATAGTTGCATCCTCCTGAATATTTTACGTACGACAGCTAAAAATAGATGCCGATTTTATGTGCAAGTAGATAAGATCCCATAAACAGCTTAAACAAAAATATAAATCAAATACTTAAGCTTATATAGCATAAGCCTTGAGATTCCGGGCTTTCCTTAAATCCTTTAAATGTAAACTTTTACTATAGATTGCCGATCTACAACAGGAGTATGCTTTTATCTTTCTCATGATATGAGAATAAGTTTGGGCGATCAGTCAAGTCAGGTTTAAGCCATGACAAGACCAAAATTGAATCATAAGGATATAAGCATGAGTGAAACCGAAGTAGTTTATAGCAAAGAAGAAAAAAAGAAGCGTGTCCTCGGGATTGTAGGTGCATCATCAGGTAATTTAGTGGAATGGTTTGATTTCTATATTTATGCAGTTTTTGCCATGTATTTTCAGCATGCCCTTACTGCACCAGATATGAATTCCACCGCACAAGGCATTTACGTGTGGGGCGTGTTCGCAGCAAGTTTCTTTATGCGCCCAATTGGTAGCTGGTTATTTGGTCGAATTGCAGATAAACATGGTCGTAAACAATCTATGGTCATTTCGATTGCTTTAATGGCAATCAGTTCATTTCTGTTTGCATTACTTCCAACTTATGATCAAGTCGGCATGATTGCGCCGTTCTTACTATTATTAGTTCGACTGCTACAAGGTCTATCTGTCGGTGGTGAATACGGCGCTGTGGCAACCTACATGAGTGAAATTGCGCTTAAAGGGCATCGCGGTTTCTATGCTTCTTTTCAATATGTAACGCTTTCAGGAGGTCAATTACTTGCCAGTCTGGTTGGAGTGATATTGCTTGCATTCATGTCTGAACAACAACTGATGGATGGTGGCTGGCGAATTCCATTTGTGATTGGGGGTATTGCAGCGATTGTTTCCTTACTGGCTCGAAGCAAACTGGAAGAAACGCTTTCACACGAAGACAGTGAAAAGAAAGAATCTGGTTCTTTGCGTGAGCTATTTAAACATCACTGGAAAACTTTTCTACTGGTAGTAGGTTATACCTCAGCAGGTTCACTGACATTCTATGTTTTAACGGTTTATTCAAAAACTTACATTACCAGTTTAGGTATTGAAGGTAAGACCGTTGGCTACATGATGACCTGTGCTCTATTTGTTTATATGATTGCACAGCCTTTATTCGGTGCAATTTCCGACCGAATTGGTCGCCGTGCTTCCATGTTGGCATTTAGTGCTGGTAGTGCCATTTTAATCTATCCAGTGATGGTAATCGCTATGCGTCATTTTAGCTATTCACCTATTATTATCACACTGTTGCTTATCTTCCTCATGATGTTCCTGAGTTTTTACACCTCAATCAGTGGTTTGATTAAAGCAGAAATGTTTCCACCGCATGTTCGTGCATTAGGCGTAGGTTTTTCTTATGCTGTTGCAAATGCTATTTTTGGTGGTTCAGCTCCTGCAGTTGCTTTACAATTTAAACAAGCCGGTGTGGAAAATGAATTCTTTATTTATGTTATTATCATGCTAATTATCTGTTTCTTTTGTAGTTTTAAATTACCTAAAGAACCTGAATATTTACATCATGACAAATAATTGATTGAGTCCTTTGAAATATCCGCCCAATATGGCGGATATTTTTTGCCTACATTCTCACTTGAATATTCTCTCACTTGGTTTATACCTTTATATAGTGCAATTCAATATAAATAAGGATTGAGACCATATGAAAAAACTGGTGGTGTTCTCAGGTGCTGGTATGAGTGCAGAAAGTGGCATTCGCACTTTTCGGGACAGTGATGGGCTATGGGAAAATTATCGGATTGAGGACGTTGCTACGCCCGAAGCATGGCAACGCAACCCCGAACTGGTTCAACGCTTTTACAATGAACGACGCAAAAATATTTTAACTGCTGAGCCCAATCTTGCACATCAATACATTGCAAGACTAGAGCCCTTTTTTGATGTTCAAGTCATTACACAGAATATAGATGATTTGCATGAACGTGCAGGATCTAGTCATGTATTGCATTTACATGGCAATATTCGTTTAGCTAAAAGTTCTGGGCCAAACGCACAATTTACACAGGAGTTTTATCCGATTGAGGGTTGGGAACTCGACTTGAAACATGACCAATGCCCTCAAGGTTATCCGCTTCGTCCACATGTGGTCTGGTTTGGAGAAGCAGTGCCCGCTTATGAAGATGCAATTGATCTTATACAAGATGCAGATATTTTCATTGTCATTGGTTCAAGTTTAGCTGTTTATCCCGTGGCAGGTCTCATTCATGAAATTCCAGCACACTGCCAAGCTTTTTATATAGACCCGAAAGCCGATTACTCACGCGTACCGACTCAATACCAGCTCATTAAAAAAACAGCATCTGAGGGTATGGCACAACTTTTTCAGCAATTTACATAAGGCAACTCTTTATATAATTATATAAGGCAGCTTTTTACATTGTGATAACGTGAAATTTTAAAAGTACATAAGCAAAATTTCTTTTTTGATGCGTTCAAATTTTTATTTGTCTAATTTTAAAGCAACACAAATTAACATGATCGGCTACATCTTGAGCATTTTGCTGCATATTTAAACTTTTCTTGTTCATTTGATCAGCTTTTTTAAACACCCAATTAAGATAAAACTCCTAATCAATTGAAAAATATAAGATATTAAATAAATTTTTTACACAAGATATTTTTACACAAATTTACATTAAATATACGTAAAATTAACAGTTATTATTTTGGCATCCGTGTTTGAATCAACGCCTTATTTTTAGGCAACCAAATTTTTTGTTTGGACTGGTTGATTACTCGCGTAAATGCACATAAGGATAGGTCCCACACATGAATTCTATCAACCCAACCGTTATCACGTTTGTGTTCTATATCGTGGCAATGGTCTGTATTGGTCTCTACGCTTACCGAGCAACAAGAGACTTTTCAGATTATATTTTAGGTGGACGAAGCCTCGGTAGTTTCGTTACTGCGTTATCTGCTGGTGCATCGGACATGAGTGGCTGGTTGCTCATGGGTTTACCTGGCGCAATTTATTTGTCTGGGCTTTCAGAAGCCTGGATTGCAATTGGTCTGATTATCGGGGCATGGCTGAACTGGTTATTCGTTGCTGGCCGCTTACGTGTACATACCGAAGTTCAGTCAAACTCGTTGACCCTTCCAGATTATTTTACCAATCGTTTCAATGACACCAAAAAATTATTACGTGTCTCCTCTGCGCTGATCATATTGATTTTCTTCTCGATTTACTGTGCATCAGGCATGGTTGCGGGTGCGCGCTTATTCGAAACCATTTTTGGCATGGACTATCATACCGCGTTATGGGTAAGTGCAATTGCAACGATCAGCTACGTGTGTATTGGGGGTTTCCTCGCAATTAGCTGGACAGATACTTTTCAGGCAGGGATGATGTTTTTTGCCTTGATGCTGACTCCGATTTTCGCATATCTCGCCATTGGTGATGGTCAGCAACATGTGACTCAACTCATTCAGGAAGCACGTCCACATGCAATGAATATGCTGTCTGGAGTGAGTTTTATCGCGATTATTTCCGCAACTGCATGGGGCTTAGGCTATTTTGGTCAGCCGCATATTTTAGTGCGTTTTATGGCTGCGGACTCAGTAAAATCAATTCCAGCGGCTCGTCGCATCGGCATGTCTTGGATGATTCTATGCCTAGGTGGTGCTGTGGGCGCGGGTTTCTTCGGTATCGCATTTTTCCAGTTGCACCCTGAACTGGCAGGCAACGTCAGTAAAAACTCTGAACTCGTATTTATGGAATTGGCACAGATTCTATTTAATCCTTGGGTAGCAGGTATTATCATGGCTGGTATTTTATCGGCGGTGATGAGTACCCTAAGCTGTCAGTTACTGGTCTGTTCAAGTACACTCACTGAAGATTTTTACAAATCTTTTCTGCGTAAAAATGCCTCGCAAAAAGAATTGGTCTGGGTTGGTCGTTTGATGGTACTTGCCATTTCAGTGTTTGCGATTTGGTTAGCAAGTAATCCTGAAAGTAAGGTTCTGGGTCTAGTAGCGTATGCATGGGCAGGTTTTGGTGCGGCTTTTGGTCCATTAATTATTCTGTCCCTGTTCTGGAAACGCATGACCTTAAACGGCGCGTTGGCAGGTATGATCGTTGGTGCAGTCGTGGTCATTGGCTGGAAAAACCTGTTTGCTTCTACTGGTCTATATGAAATTGTTCCGGGCTTCGTTCTTGCAATGATCACCATCATTGTGGTGAGTTTATTAGGTAAACAACCGGGCAAAGAAGTCACTGAACGCTTTGAAGAAGCCGATCGCTTGTATCATGAAACAAAATAATCCATTAAAATTTAGTTTTTAAAATAAGGGACTTTAAGAAGTCCCTTTTTTTATCGTTCGCTTTGGTAATTTAATCTTGGAGGTATCTTTCACAACCTGCATGACAGGATAACTACGTGTTTCTTTGACGCCGGGAAGTTGCCATAACGTTTCACCTGCAAACTTGCGGTATTCTTCCATATTGGCACTACGGACTTTCATGAGAAAATCAAAGCCACCACTGGTCATGTGGCATTCTACAATCTCAGGATATTCCATCACAGCTTCGATAAATTCATTCAATCCATTTGAAGTGGTTTTATCCAGTAACACCTCCACAAAGACCAAAAAACTGGCATTGAGCTTTTCTGGGTTTAATTTTGCTTCATAACCAATGATAAATTCTTCTTTGGTCAGCTTTTGTACCCGTGCCATTACAGCCGTTGCAGAAAGATTCACTTCTTCAGCCAATTTTGTATTCGAAATTTTCCCATCTTCTTGAAGAATATCAAGAATTTTTAAATCTACACGATCTAATGCCATAAACACCCCTCAAAACAAAATATTTCACTAAAAAATACCCATATTATAGTGAGTTATTCGGTAATTATTTTGCAATGATAAATTATCTAAACCTATCTCACAATATTAGAGTGAGATCGTCACTGGAATTTGACATGAATATGATGGATACCGACCCAAAGATGGACACAGCGAAACCTCATTTCGGATATATCACTGAATTTAAAGAAAAAAGTGAACTGGAAGAGCGTATTAATACTGCATGGCGTCGTCCAGAACCTGAATCTGTAGAAACCCTACTTGAAGCCGCTGCAATTTCAGATGAACTTGACCATAAAATTTATGAATTAGCCTTTGATCTTGCCAATGGGTTACGTGAACGTAAGACTTCTTCGGGCAAAGCAGGCATTGTCCAAGGTTTATTACAAGAGTTTTCGCTTTCATCTCAGGAAGGTATTGCCCTCATGTGCCTTGCTGAGGCTTTACTACGCATTCCTGATGCAGCCACTCGTGATTTATTGATTCGTGACAAAATCAATCAGGGCAACTGGAAAGACCATTTAGGTCAAAGTAGTTTAATGTTTGTCAATGCAGCAGCATGGGGTTTGATGCTCACTGGCAAACTGATGGAAACACCAAAGC
Organism: Acinetobacter ihumii; assembly: GCF_900625095.1. Lineage (GTDB taxonomy): Bacteria > Pseudomonadota > Gammaproteobacteria > Pseudomonadales > Moraxellaceae > Acinetobacter > Acinetobacter ihumii. The sequence goes on from NZ_LR130760.1 coordinate 734,869, forward strand.
AAGGTAGTTTGTCTGGCTTACTGACTTCGATTTTGGCACGTAGTGGCCGCGGTATTATTCGTAAAGCCGTCGATGTTGCCATGCGTATGATGGGTGAGCAATTTGTCACAGGTGAAACGATTCAAGAAGCCTTGGACAATGCGAAATCACTAGAGGACAAAGGTTTTCGTTATTCATACGATATGCTAGGTGAAGCCGCACTGACCGATCATGATGCCGAGCGTTATTTTAATGATTATACACAAGCGATTCATGCGATTGGTCAAGCATCCAATGGTAAAGGCGTATATGACGGTCCGGGCATTTCGATCAAGCTCTCTGCCCTACATCCACGTTACCAGCGTTCGCAAATTGCCCGTGTCCACAACGAACTGTATGGTAAAGTCTTTGAACTGGCACAACTTGCCAAGAAATATGACATCGGCTTAAATATCGATGCTGAAGAAGCAGATCGTCTGGAAATTTCACTTGAATTACTAGAACGCCTTTGCTTTGAGCCTGAACTTGCAGGCTGGAAAGGGATTGGTTTTGTCATTCAAGCCTATCAAAAACGCTGCTTCTATGTAGTCGATTATGTCGTTGATCTGGCGAAACGTAGTCAAAAACGCCTAATGATTCGTTTGGTGAAAGGCGCATATTGGGACAGTGAAATTAAAAAAGCCCAAATTGATGGAATGGATGACTACCCTGTCTTTACCCGAAAAGTTCACACTGATTTGTCTTATATTGCCTGTGCGAAAAAGCTATTGGCAGCCCCTGAGCAGATCTATCCACAGTTTGCGACGCATAACGCGCAATCACTAGCCACCATTTACCAGTTGGCCGATCCAAGCAAATATTATGCAGGACAGTACGAATTTCAATGCTTGCATGGTATGGGTGAACCACTGTATGAACAAGTGGTTGGCGCGCGCAGTGATCATAAACTTGGCGTTCCATGTCGTATTTATGCCCCAGTCGGCAACCATGAAACGTTACTGGCGTATCTGGTGCGCCGTTTGCTTGAAAATGGAGCAAATACTTCATTTGTGAACCGTATTGCCGATCAAAATTTAAAAATTGAAGATCTGATTCAGTCACCGTTTAAAGAGATACACAGCATTGCCACACGTGAAGGTAAAGCGGGTTTAAAACATCCGGGGATTCGCCTTCCAATCGATTTGTATGGCACCTTGCGTCAAAATTCCAAAGGCTTTGATCTTGCCAATGATGCAACATTGGCTGAATTAAATGAAACAGCACAACAGCTTGAAAATAAAGTCTGGGAAAGTAAAGCCCTTGTTGCCCAAGCTGTTGATCAGATTGAAGTGAGTCCACAGGCCTTGCTCAATCCTGCAATTCATTCAGACATCGTCGGTTATGTTCAGGAAGCAACACTTGAACATGTTGAAGTTGCCTTGCATTCGGCTATTCAAGCACAACACACTTGGACAAATACTGCAAAACATCAACGTGCAGCTGCATTAAAACAAGCAGCTAACTTGATGGAATCACGCATGCAGGAGCTCATGATTTTATTGTGCCGTGAAGCAGGTAAAACCTATGCCAATGCGATTGCTGAAGTGCGTGAGGCAGTAGATTTTTTACGCTATTACGCGACTCAAATTGAAAGCCTGAATCCTACTATCCAAATTCAGTCTTTGGGTACCGTGTTGTGTATTAGTCCGTGGAATTTTCCGTTGGCCATTTTTACTGGTCAAATTGCAGCAGCTTTAGTGGCTGGAAACTGTGTGATTGCCAAACCTGCGGAGCAGACGCCATTGATTGCTGCACAAGCCGTGCAAATTTTGCATGAAGCTGGTATTCCTACTGATGTGCTACAACTGTTGCCGGGGCGCGGTGAAACTGTCGGTGCAAAACTCAGTGCTGATGATCGTATTCAGGGTATTATGTTTACGGGTTCAACTGAAGTTGCCAAGATTTTACAAAAAACCGTTGCTCAACGTGTTTCACCTACAGGACAGCCGATTCCACTGATTGCAGAAACTGGCGGTCAAAATGCCATGATTGTCGACTCATCTGCGTTGACTGAGCAAGTGGTCATTGATGTGGTGAATTCTGCTTTTGATAGTGCAGGTCAACGTTGCTCTGCACTGCGCATTTTATGTGTACAGGAAGACAATGCAAAAACGCTTGTGACCATGCTTAAGGGTGCCATGCAGCAATTGATCATGGGTAATCCATTTATCTTAAAAACAGATATTGGTCCAGTGATTGATTTAGAGGCAAAACAGACCATTGACCAGCATATTCAAAAAATGCGTAGCAAAGGCTACCCTGTTCATCAATTCATTTTAAACAATGACAGCTCAGATCAAACTGAATTCAAGCAAGGTACATTTGTTGCACCAACACTGATTGAACTTCCAAACCTTGATGATCTTGAGCGTGAAGTCTTTGGCCCAGTTTTGCATGTCATTACTTATAAACACGGCGAAGTAAAACAACTGCTTGAGCGTATTAATGCCAAAGGTTATGGCTTAACCATGGGCTTGCATACACGCATTGATGAAACCATCAATACCGTCGTGGAACATGCTGAAGTTGGAAACTTGTATATTAACCGAAATATCGTGGGTGCTGTGGTCGGTGTGCAACCTTTTGGTGGCGAAGGCTTATCTGGTACAGGACCAAAAGCAGGTGGCCCACTCTATCTTTACCGTCTCATGGCAGATTGTTCTGAAAAAGCCTTACAGGTTCCATTTGGAGTAAAAATAGAGAAAGTTTCTGAGCCATTACCACAACTCGCCTTATTCCGTGAATTTTTTGCATGGGTAAAACAGCACTACCCTGAGCATAAGTTTCCGAACGTGGTGCCAATGAATGTCGGTCATGCTTTTGAATTACAAGGGCCAACAGGTGAAAATAACGGTTATATGATGTTACCGCGCAAACGTGTCTTGGCTCTTGCGCAAAATGAACTGGATTTGATCCATCAAATGTTAGCAATTTTTGCAGTCAACAGTCAGGTTGCCTTACTTGAAGGTCATGCATTCTTGCAAAAGTTTGCACAGCAGCTTCCTAAAGCCGTTCGTCAATCAATCATTGAAGTTGGTCATGTCGAACATGGTGATTTTGATGCAGTGCTTCATCACGGTTCGATTGATGAATTGCACATATTACAAACTCAAATTGCCAATCGTAAAGGTGCAATTGTGGGCATTACCCATATGCAAAATTCAGAACAGGTTATTCCACTAGAACGTCTTGTGATTGAACATGCAATCAGTGTTAATACTGCTGCCGCAGGAGGTAATGCCAGTTTGATGACCATGTCTGAGTAAAAGTATGCCTCAGTAACTATGTCTACATCAATCAAATCTGTATAACGATATAAACGCCCTAGATGTTTAACATTTGGGGCGTTTTTAATTTCATTGAATCTATAAATTTACATGTACTGAATAAACTTCACATTCAGCTTCCACCTAAGTTTTCTCCCTCTCAATCTGTTTTTTTGCTACTATTTGCGCTTTGATTAGTCTTGTTATTTTTCCTCTTTATGTCTCAAACCTATCAGCAACAGCTTCAAGTTAAGATTGAACGAATCACACAACAATTTGCCGAATTTAATGCACCAGAACTTGAGGTGTTTGAATCTCCTGAGCAATATTACCGTATGCGCGCAGAATTTCGTCTTTGGCATACTGATGATGATTTGTTTTATGCCATGTTTGAACGTGCTGAAGATGGTAAACAAAAAGAAGTTGTTCGTGTGGATGAGTTTCCTATTGCAGATAAAAGCATTAATCAACTCATGCCACGCTTATTAGAAGAACTCAAAGCTCATCCAATTTTATCGCAGCGAATTTTTGAAGCGGATTTTTTAGCCACTTTAAGCGGTGAAATGCTGGTGACCCTCATTTACCATCGAAAACTGGATACTGAATGGGAAAATGCGGCTAAGGCTTTGGCTGAAAAACTCAATATTAAAATTATGGGTCGTAGTCGCGGTCAAAAAGTCATTATTGGCGAAGACTATGTGGTTGAACAACTCGATGTGCATGGTCGTACGTTTAAATACAAACAAATTGAAAGTAGCTTTACTCAGCCGAATGCACAAGTCTGCCAAAAAATGCTGACATGGGCATGCGATGTCATTCAAGATTCAGATCAGGACTTACTTGAGCTGTATTGTGGCAATGGTAACTTTACGCTGCCATTGTCTTTGCATTTTCGCCGTGTGCTTGCTACCGAGTTGGCAAAAAGTTCAGTCTATGCTGCGCAGTGGAATATTGAACAAAATCAGATTGATAATATCCAGATTGCACGACTTTCTGCCGAAGAGTTTACTCAGGCATATCAAGGTGAACGTGAATTTAGACGCTTACAAGAAGCCAATATTGACCTTCAAAGCTACGACTTCGATACCATTTTTGTAGATCCTCCCCGCGCAGGCATTGACGATGAAACGCTGAAACTTCTGGCTGGTTTTAAGCGTATTCTCTATATTTCCTGTAACCCAGATACGCTGTATGACAACCTAAAAACTTTAAGCCAGACGCACCGTATTCGCCGCTTTGCACTGTTTGATCAATTCCCATTTACTCATCATGTTGAATCTGGAGTATTGCTCGAATTAATTTAAACAAATTATTGCAATGTAACTTTTAGAATAGAGGGTTTTGAGATAACCCTTTATTCTTTATAAATATTTTAATATAAAAAGATGATATAAATCAAAGATCAAGCCCCTTAGACTGTCATAATTTCGTTAAATCCGAGTGTTATCATCGGAAAATTTAGAGTTCAATTGTTGCTTTTATCACTTTAGTTGACTTGTATTTTATTTTATTTTGGCTATATTTCGAGCTATGTTAGGTTGAATGTGAAGGCTCTATGAGTTTTTGGCAAAAGCTGTTTTCAGCAGATGAAATCAACAACGAGCATAAGAATCAAATTGCTTGTGTTGAAAATGATTGTTCTTGTAAGACAAATGAGCAGTTAGTCTCTGCTTTAGCAAAAGCAACTGACGAAGATATGATTAAAGGTATTAAGAAAGTACTAGTATCTCGTGGCTATAGTCGTAAAGAGTTGAATGAAATAAATCATCATCCTGTGCAGTAAAAAGAGCCGCCATTTTGGCGGTTTTTTTATGGTTTAATACATGTTTGTTGAGTCACCACAGCCAACATGGGTCCAAGTTTGTAACGCCGATCTCGCCGATTAATCTCTGGAAAATATAAACTTGAGATTGAACCATCTAAATACAATGCATTTTCTATATTCAAATCTGTTTTAAAGAAATCTGCAAACTGGTAAAAATTAACAGGATTGCGACTTATTGCAAAATATAACTTATTCTCTTTTATCCCTACGCCATTTCTAATTTTTAAAGAATTTGAGTTGGGTAGAAAGTGAGGATTAATTTGTCCATCAAATACTAACATCGGACCAGATTGAGTTGCATACTCTGCATTAAAATGCAGATTTTTATAGTTTTGAGTGCTCTTTATAACAGCTTGTTGAGAATTCCAAGCCAGAACACCATTCGGTTGCATAAAGAAGTTCCCAAAGCCCTGTTGTTGATTGACTGTGTTTAACTCTTTACCATTTTCAATATATAAACCGACGGGGGCATAATCTGGATGATACATGCCTGCATTCATGGCAAACATTAACGTTTCACAGCTTGTGAGCTGCTGTGTAATCTTCTCAAACTTCAAGAAAGGATGCCCTGTTTCATCCTGCCAAAATAATTTAAGTTTTGATAAATCTTTGATCTGAAACACATCTACTTTCGCCCCTGAAGCCATTTGTCTTGCCTGATAGCTGATAGTTTCATCTGCATACGATGAACACGCCACAAAACTCGATAGAACTGGAAAAATGAAGGCAATACTTATAAGGTTGTTGAACTTAAACATGCTTTAGATCGACCAATTTTATTCCTCATCATGAATGAGACTCAAACCACTAACAATGAACCTGAACTGATTATTGCACTTGATTGAAGCACTTTTATTAAATAATCGTTATAATCTGGTCATGATCATGCTAATACAATACAGTTGTGTAGATTGTTGGATCGGGTGAATATGCAACATTCAGTTAAACGATTTCCACTTGGTTCTCATCTTGTCGTGAAGCATATGGGCTATAGTCACCATGGGATTTATGCAGGTCGTGGACGGGTCATCCATTATTCTGGTTTTGCCCATCTTTTCAAAAAGAAACCCATTGAAATAACGTCCGTAGAAAAGTTTTCACATGGCAAACAAGTCCATGTTCGCTATTATCACCAGCCGAAATATAAAGGACGAGTCGTGGTCAGACGTATTCGCTCACGTATGCATGAAAATAACTATCACTTAATTATGAATAACTGCGAACATTTGTGTAGTTGGGCCATTACTGGCATCGAAAGTAGCCCGCAAGTGGTCAAAATGATGAATCGCCTCACTACATTAGGCTATATCAGCTCACTGATGAGTTATATGAATAGTTTTTATCTGACCATTGCTACGACATGTTTTGCCTTAGTCTTCTATATTAAGAAAAAATTACGAGACAAAGCCAAGATGAAAATGCCGACCTATTTATTGTATAAACAGCGGCATAAAGAATAGCTCGGAGGTAGATTTTAGATTTTTATTGCCACTGATATTCGACTTATAAAGTAGAAAACCAACTGCACCATAATCGCCATTAAAACACCAACCACAACCACAGACCAAAAATCAAAAGAGTTCCATCCAGTTGCCAGAGCAATAAAAAAAGTAGTTAATGAATATAAGCCTCTGACTGTTCCATGATACAACATGGCTACCGCTTCACTGCCCTGCATAATATGGGTGAAAATGGCCATGACAGAACCAATAATAGGAAATACGGCAAGTAATCCGCTCCATTGACTATTTAATACATACGCCAACGTGGTGACTGTAAGTGTAAATATTCCACCCGTCAGCATTCTTAGTGCTAAGTCATTAAATTGACGCGTTGGTAGGCTAATCGTGGATAATTTTGGCAAAATCAATGGTGTCAGTATTAAACCCAATATTGCGACAACACTCACCACATACAAATTTTGAGGTACAAAAGTAAGTAAAACTGATGTCACCATCCACACCAGAATTCCACCCAGAAATGACAGACTCCAGTGACAAGATCGACTGAGCCAGCAATATGTAATCCCAAAACTAAGTAATGACACAACACCGGAAATCCCTGCTGTCGCTGCATGTAAACCAAACTCAACACCTTGTTCACAGGCCATCAACACCACAATAGGACCCGCAACCACAGGCATACCACTTAAGATACCTGCGACTTTATTGCCCCAGCGTCGACCAGCCAGACTCACCAGAAGAATAAAAAAAGGAACAATCAATAATTTAGCAATAAGCATGTGATAACCATGAAAAAGCCTCTACAGATAGAGGCTAAATTGAACTTTAAAAAGAGATTTTCCGAAAAAACAAGGTATTGCGCTTATTACCCTGCGGGACCTTACGAAAAAATAAGGCGTTGCCTTATTTTTTCTCAAGTTTGAAGCTGTCTTTCAAATCCAAAATGCGGTTAAACACAGGTTTTTCAGGACGATGATCATATCGATCTGCAACAAAATAACCTTCACGTTCAAACTGGAAACGATCTTCTGGTTGAGCTTCGGCCAATGCCGGTTCAATATAAGCCTGAACCACTTTTAATGATTCAGGATTCAAATTTGCCAAGAAATCATCATCTGCATCTGGCGCAGCCTCAGTAAATAACCGTTCATAAATACGAACTTCCGCAGGAACACCTTTGCTTGCAGACACCCAATGAATCACGCCTTTTACTTTACGACCTTCTGGATTTTTACCCAAAGTTTCAGGATCAATTGAACATTTCAGTTCAATCACTTCACCATTGGCATCCTTAATCACTTCATCACACTTGATAACATAGGCATGGCGTAAACGCACTTCACCGTCAGGAACCAAACGTTTAAAGCCTTTTGGCGGTACTTCCTCAAAATCTTTACGGTCAATATAGATTTCACGGGTTAATGGAATCACACGTTCACCCATATCTACATTTGGATGACGGGCATGTTTCAAGTCCAATTCTTCTGGCAAATTGGTCAAGGTGACTTTAAGTGGATTGAGTACAGCCATACCACGTGCAGCGGTATTTTCCAAAGACTGTCGAATACAAAATTCGAGCATCGCTACATCGACAATACCATCGGTTTTAGACACGCCAACACGACGACTAAAATCACGCAAACCTTCAGGTGTGAAACCGCGACGGCGCATACCTACAACGGTTGGCATACGCGGATCATCCCAGCCATTGACATAGCCACCTTCAACCAAACGACGTAATTTTCGCTTAGAGGTAATGGTGTAATCAATATTTAAACGCGAAGATTCGTATTGGCGTGGCACATCTGGTGAATGTACTTTTTCAATGACCCAGTCATAAAACGGACGGTGATCCTGAAACTCCAATGTACAAAGTGAATGCGTTACCCCTTCTATCGCATCTGACAATGGATGTGCATAGTCGTACATTGGGTACATTTTCCATTTATCACCCGTTTGGTGATGCTCAGAATGTAAGACACGATACAAAATTGGGTCGCGCATGTGAACATTGTTACTGCTCATATCAATCTTGGCGCGCAGCACTGCTTCACCTTCTTTAAACTCACCATTACGCATTTTCTCAAAACGCTCGAGGTTTTCAGCAATGCTTGTATCACGATACGGTGAATTTTTACCTGGTTCTACAAAGTTACCGCGGTTAAGCTTAATTTCTTCAGGACTTTGCAAGTCCACATAAGCATCACCCTGTTCAATCAGTTGAACCGCCCATGCATAAAGTTGATCGAAATAACCTGATGCATAACGTGGCTCACCTTGCCATTCAAAGCCCAGCCACTTCACATCATTTTCGATACCATCAACATATTCTTGTTCTTCGGCATCTGGATTGGTATCGTCAAAACGCAGGTTACAATAGCCATCAAATTCTTCTGCAACACCAAAATTTAAGCAAATCGCTTTGACATGACCAATATGCAAATAACCATTCGGCTCAGGTGGAAAACGGGTCACGACGGTTTTGGTTTTACCACTGGCTAAATCATCAGTAATGACCTGACGCACAAAATCTAAGCCGGCCTGTTGTTCTTGCTGCGCAGAATCGACAGATGCATGAGTATTCGATGTCGGAGAATTGGGCACAGTTGAAACAACATCATTTGGCTTCATATAAATATTTCACTTCTTTACAGTTAAAATTTGACTGAATGAAACGTAATCTTCATTTTTTATCAAAGAAATTTACGTTTTTTACTTGCTATGTAGTTTACAGTTTGCTTATGCTTCTCTCAACCAAAAAACCCATGGCTTTCATGTCCATGATTAGGAGATTATGTAATGAGTTTTCCTCAAGTCGAATTAAACACCAACAAAGGTCGTATTGTTCTTGAGCTTAACACTGAAAAAGCGCCTAAAACAGTTGCTAACTTCTTGGAATATGTTCGTGATGGTTTCTATGATGGTGTTATTTTCCATCGTGTGATTGATGGTTTTATGATCCAAGGCGGCGGCATGGACGAAAACTTCAAAGAAAAAGCCACTCGTGATTCAATTGAAAACGAAGCAGACAATGGTCTAAGCAATGACGAAGGCACTATTGCAATGGCGCGTACTCAAGCACCGCATTCTGCATCTGCTCAATTTTTCATTAACGTAAAAAACAACTCTTTCCTGAACCATACAGGTAAAACTGCTCAAGGTTGGGGTTATGCCGTATTTGGTAAAGTTGTTGACGGTATGGATGTTGTAAGCGAAATTAAAAATGTTCGCACAGGCAACCGTGGTTATCACGCCGACGTTCCTTTAGAAAATGTTGTGATTGAATCTGCTAAAATTATTTCTGAATAATTTAAACGGAATCATTTGTGACTTATCTGTTTATCTCCGATTTACATTTGTCACCTGAACACCCTCGACTCATTCGGGGGTTTTTAGATTTATTGCAACATTATCAGCATAAAAACACTCACCTCTATATATTAGGCGATTGGTTTAACGCATGGATTGGTGACGACTATACCGCACCTTGGTTAGATGAAATTGTTGAGGCTTTAAAAAAATTTGATGCCGCAGGTAACCGCATCTATTTCCAAGTGGGAAATCGTGATTTTGCTTTAGGTCAAGATTTTTTAGAGCAGTTTCATGGAATTTTACTTCCAGAGATTTATACCATGGAAATTGCAGGTCGACATTATCGACTTGAACATGGCGATGCTTTATGTACCGACGATATTGCTTATCAACGATTTAAAAAGATTATTCGTAACCCTTATCTTGTTGCATTTTTAAAGAAAACTCCACTGAGTTTTAGACAAAAACTTGCCAATGGTTTTCGCAAAAAAAGCCGTGAAGACAAACATCAAAAATCTTATGAGATCATGGATGTGAATCATCAGGCTGTTATCAAAGCTTTAGAACATATGGATTATCTGATTCATGGACACACACATCGTCCTGCCATTCATCATGAACAAAATAAACTCAGAATTGTATTAGGTGACTGGCGCGAACAAAGCAGTGAAGCCATGATTTTAGAAGTAGATGAACACGGACAACAACAATTTATCAAATGGCAAATTGCTTAAATTGAGCCAATTGGATGAGATTTTTTTCATTCGCCCTTTTTATTTCTTCTTTAACGAGAAAAATAAAGACGTTGCAAACGCTAATAAGACAAATTTAATGAGTTCAGTTGATTTTTATTTAAAAATATTTCATCTCTTTTCAATACCCTTTATGATCATCAGCTATGTTGATAGCTTACACATCAGGTGAATGATCATGAACTTATTAGATACCGCAAAAAGTCGTTATACCACCAAAGCTTATGATCCAGCAAAAAAAATACCAAACGAACAATTTGAGCGTTTATTGGAAGTACTACGCTTAACGCCCTCTTCAGTCAACATTCAGCCTTGGCACTTTTTAATTGCTAAAAGTGATGAAGCCAAACAACGTATTGCTAAAGCCATGACTGGACGTTATGCCTACAATGCGCCAAAAGTCTTAGAGTCATCACACACGATTGTATTTTGCACTCGTATCGACGCAACGCCAGAACATCTTGAACAACTACTTGAGCAAGATGACTTAAATGGTCGTTTTAAAGATGAAAAAGCCAAACAAGGACAACGTGAAACTCGCGCAGGCTACGTCGATTTTTACCGTAATGAACAAAAAAACCTGTTTGGCTGGATGGAAAATCAAACCTTTATCGCGCTTGGTCAGTTACTCCTTGCAGCAGGATTAGAAGGCATCGATGCCACCCCTATGGGCGGTTTTGATGAAGATGTTCTAAATGAAGAATTTGCTTTAACCGAAAAAGGTTTTCGCGCCTCTGTCGTTGTTGCCTTAGGTTATCGAAGTGAAACCGATTTTAATGCTAAATTACCAAAATCACGTTTAAGTGATGACGTGATTTTTACTCAACTTTAATTTGAGTGAGTCATCATTAGACTTGGTGAAGCTTCATGATGACTCATTATTATTCAATACATGCACAATTAATTTAAATATTTTGTCAGCTTTTACATGGCTTGTGCCAAACACATAACACCTGCCACACCTAATACCAATCCTAGTAAGGTCATCCAGTTGGTTTTTTCTCTAAATAAAATCAATCCACTGAAAATTCCAAAGACTACAACTAAAATATTCATCCCTGCAAAAACGATTGCAGGCGAATCTTTCAGCAACATATGAGCCTTAACGTAGAGCGCAATATTCGTAAAATTTAAAACACCTAAAAGCAAACCCGCCATCATATTTTTGGTTAGCCATGCTTGTTTTAAAATAAAGCCCACATAAATAAATGAAAAAATAAATGACGCGATAAAGATCAAATTCAGAGTAACTGAAAACTGTAAACCTAAGCTACTGGTATATTTAAGTAAAATATCGACCAAAGCATAACCAAACCATACGCTGATTAAAGCCATGATTGATTTATAATATTGACTGGAATTTTGGGTTTTGCCTTTTGCCAAAACAATACTGAGAATTGCGGCTAAGCCTAAACCTATACCCACCATTTTAAGCGTATTAAAATTTTCATGAAAAATAAAATATGCAGCCAATAAAGACAGGATCACAGATAAACGCTGCGCAAGTTCTGTTTTTATAATCCCTGCAAATTGAAGTGATTTTGCTAAACACAAAAAAATACTGGGTAAAATCAGACCTAATATAAGAATTAACCACCACGGCGTATGCTGTAATGACAAATGAGCAAGATCAGGTTTAAACCAGAAAAAACACAGTAAACTGGCACTGACATAATTCCAGATAATCATCTGGACCGGCTCAAAACCTTTTTCTTTTAGCCATTTCAGTAAAATTGAAACAGAGACACTACATAATGCTGCAAAGATAATGAGTTGCATATTTTTCTCGCAGTTGCTTTTGTTTTTATGGATAAAAGAAAAGCCCAATGTATGGGCTTTTCCAAAATCTTATAAATAATGGATCAATTATTTATAACGATCGACCATCACTTCTAAAGAGATTGGACGAATTTTGTCAGCATTACCCGCTGTACCAAACGCTTCATAACGGTCAATACAAATTTGCTTCATTGCATCAACGGTTTTAGCAAAGTATTTACGTGGGTCAAACTCGGCTGGATTTTCCGCCATAAAGCGACGAATTGCACCTGTAGAAGCCAAACGTAAATCGGTATCAATATTGATCTTACGCACACCATGTTTAATTGCTTCAACCAACTGATCAACAGGTACGCCGTAAGTTTCGCCAATATTACCACCGTATTCATTAATGATTTTTAACCATTCCTGAGGTACAGAGCTTGAACCATGCATCACCAGATGTGTATTTGGCAATGCTGCATGAATTTCTTTAATACGGTCGATTGCTAAAATGTCACCTGTCGGTGGACGAGTAAACTTGTACGCACCGTGTGAAGTACCCACTGCAATTGCTAGAGCATCGACATTGGTGTCTGCAACGAATTGTTGAGCTTCTTCAACTGAAGTTAAAAGCTGAGAATGATCAAGTACACCTTCTGCACCGACACCATCTTCTTCGCCAGCCAAGCCAGTTTCAAGACTACCCAAACAGCCAATTTCACCTTCTACAGATACACCACACGCATGTGCCATTTGCACCACGCGACGAGTGACATCGACGTTGTAGTCGTAATCCATTGGTGTTTTACCATCTGAACCCAATGAACCGTCCATCATCACTGAGCTAAAGCCCAACTGAATTGAACGTTGGCAAACATCTGGGCTAGTCCCATGATCTTGATGCATCACCACGGGAATATGTGGCCATTCTTCAACCGCCGCTAAAATGAGATGGCGCAAGAAAGGTGCACCTGCATATTTACGAGCACCAGCCGAAGCCTGCACAATCACAGGTGAATTGGTGGCATCTGCGGCCAACATAATTGCGCGCATTTGTTCTAAGTTGTTTACGTTAAACGCTGGTACGCCATAGTTGTGTTCTGCGGCGTGATCCAAGAGCTGGCGCAGTGAAATAAGTGCCATAATATCCTCCCAGGTAGTGCGCATATTCTACCTTGTCATTTGTTTCAAATCAGCAACAAATCACAGGATTTCAAAAAAAATCCCTGCATCAGCAGGGACTTTTAACAAAAGCCTACATAACTCACTCTATAAGCTCGAATACGTTGTCTTATTTCTGTTCAACTGCAGTAGTTTCTTGCTCAGTTGCAGGTGTTGCTGCATCAGCTGGCGCATTGGCAACAGCATCAGGAATATCGGTATTTTTTTCATCCATCACTGGCTTGTCGAGCGCATCAATTGCAGCTTGCTGTTCTGGTGTCACTTTTTCTTCAACGGGTGCAGTTTGCCCCTCATGAGAAGCGGGTGCATCATTTTTTTTAGCACAGGCAGTGAAGGTTAAAGGAATCATGACCAATGCAGCCAAAGCAAGTTTTAATTTCATCACGTTTATCCTACAGTTTTACTGGATTTAGGCTAGTTTATTTCAACTTTGTGACATTTATGTGAATCTAAAATGAAAAAATAGGCCGATATGAATCGACCTATTTCAAATATATGACAGTAAATCTACGCGTGGTTAAGCACGTTCAAGTAATACTGCAACTGCCGGCAAAGTTTTGCCTTCAACAAACTCAAGGAAAGCCCCACCACCCGTTGAGATATAACCAATTTTGTCAGCCACTTCATATTTATCAATTGCCGCTAAAGTATCACCGCCACCTGCAATAGAGAATCCTTCAGATTCAGCAATCGCCAATGACAGTGTTTTAGTGCCTTCGCCAAACTGATCCACTTCAAATACACCCACTGGACCATTCCAAAGTATCGTTTTAGCTGTTTTTAAGATCTCAGCAAACGCTTTTGCAGTTTCAGGACCAACATCTAAAATCATGTCATTGTCAGCAATATCTTCAACTTTCTTGACCAGTGCTTTTGCTGTTGCTAATGAGCCCAAGAAATCAGCAAAGTCGATTTCTGCCGCATCTGCAACTACAACATCGGTTGGAAGTGGAACAGAAACTTTCGCTGCAATTGCTTTAGCCGTATCAATTAAATCATTTTCACACAGTGATTTGCCAACATTGAAACCCGCAGCAGCCAAGAATGTATTCGCAATCCCACCACCGACGATCAATTGACCGCAAATATCAGAAAGCGAAGTTAAAACATCCAGTTTCGTTGAAACCTTGGAACCTGCAACAATCGCGACCATTGGTTTTTCAGGAGTTTTTAGTGCACGACCTAAAGCATCTAACTCAGCCGCAAGCAATGGCCCTGCTGCTGCAACTTTGGCATAACGTGCTGCACCTTCAGTAGAGGCTTCTGCACGGTGTGCTGTACCAAATGCATCCATCACGAAAACATCGCAAAGTGCGGCATATTTTTGTGCCAATTCAGCGTTATTTTTCTTTTCGCCGTGATTAAAACGTACATTTTCAAGTAAAACTACTTGACCCGCTTCAACTTCAACACCATCCAGATAGTCTGTATATAGTTTTACTTCTTGACCCAATGCTTTGCTTAAGTAAGCTGCGACAGGTGCAAGTGATTGTTCTGGTTTTGGTTCACCTTCTACCGGACGACCTAAGTGAGAGAACACCATGACCGCAGCACCTTTTTCCAAAGCCGCCTGAATCGTCGGTAATGCAGCACGTAAACGTGCATCACTGGTTATTTCCCCATTTTTGACAGGCACGTTTAAATCTTCACGAATAAGGACACGTTTGCCTGCTAAATCTAGGTCAGTCATGCGCTGAAAATTCATGTATTGCTCTCTTTATTGATTTTAAAAACGCACCAATTTTAAATGATTACACTAAAAAAAGTTAGTTTTTTTGCAGAAAAGCTGTAGAAAGATAAACTTTTGATTATGATAGTTTCAGCAGTTTTACGATTAAGGCCTATGTCTATTCATCCCGATCCAAAAATTAATCGCCTGAACGTGTTGGGCGAGCCACTTGCAAGCTGTTGTTTTGATCCGATTACAGGTTATTTTCGTAATGGATTTTGCCATACCGCAGTGAATGATCTTGGTCAACATACAGTATGCGCTGAAATGACTTCGGAATTTTTAAGTTATTCACAAAAAGTCGGTAACGATCTGACGACACCACTTCCAGAAGTCGGCTTTCCCGGCGTGAAACCGGGTGATTATTGGTGTATTTGTGTGACGCGCTGGGTTGAAGCCTATCAGGCAGGTTTTGCACCGCCCATTAAGTTACAGGCATGCCATCAATCTGTTTTAAGCTATGTGCCTTTGGATGTCTTAATGGAATATGCCGTTTGATGAATCATTCTGAGATTATTTTGGCATCTAGCAGCCAAACACGTAAAGCATTGATGGATCGCTTAGGTCTGGCTTATCGTTGTATTTCCCCAGATATTGACGAATCGCCCAAAGCTGAAACCCATGCAGATGACCTCGCGCATCGTCTGTCTTTTGAAAAAGCTAAAGTGATTGCAGAACAGTATCCAGATGCAATTGTGATTGGCTCTGATCAAGTCGCTTGGCGACTCAATACACCGCATGATTTTATTGGTAAGCCATTAACCACTGAAAACGCCATCACACAATTGATGCAAAATTCAGCTCAAACACTATATTTTAGTACGGGGCTGAGTATTCAACATATGCAAAGTGGTTTTGAGCGCACCTTGGTTGAACATTATCAGGTTAAATTTCGCGAGCTATCTCTTGATGAAATTCAGCGTTATGTTGCCAAAGAACAGCCTCTACAATGTGCTGGAAGTTTTCGCTGCGAAGGGTTGGGCATTAGTTTATTCGAATCGATGTCTGGAAATGATCAGACCACACTGATGGGACTTCCTTTAATTCAGTTATGTTATGCTTTAAGGCAATTAAATATTGTGATTCCATAACATTAACTCACTGGAATGAATCATGAAAAAAATATTGTTAACCGCATCGTTTGCTGATGTTTCATCACACTTAGATCATTTTTTAAATGAATCATTTCATGATAAAGCAGTTGCGTTTATTCCCACTGCATCTTTAGTTGAAGACTATCGTGGCTACGTAGACAATGACAGGCTTGCATTTGAACAATTAGGTTTATCTATTAATGAGTTAGACGTTAGTACTTTAACTTTTCAATCAATTGCAACAATATTATCGAAAAGTGATTACTTATTTATCTCAGGTGGTAATACGTTTTATTTATTGCAAGAACTTAAACGTACAGGAACTGATCAGCTGATTTCTGAGTGGATTCATCAAGGTAAACCCTATATAGGAAGCTCAGCAGGCAGTATTGTTTTAGCACCCGATATTGCGTATATCCAGTTGATGGATGATGCAAAAAAAGCCCCACAGCTTGACAATACTCAAGGCTTGAATTTAATCGACTTTTATCCTTTACCTCATTTCAACAATGAGCCTTTTAGAGACATCGCTCATCAGATTTTTGCGAATTATCATTCACAATTAAACTTAAAACCAATCGACAATGATCAATTCATTCTCATAAGTGATCAATAAAGACATTAAAAATTTAATTGGTTTGCTGACTCAATCTGACATCGGCTTGTAACTTGATAACGATTATTGAACAATATGCAAAATATTATGGTTATTGTGTTATGTCTAAATCTCTTGATGTCTTAGGTGGAATTACCGCAGAGCAATTCTTAACGGAATATTGGCAGAAGAAACCGCTTCTGGTTCGGGCTGCCATGCCAGAAATTATCAATATTCTTGAACCCGACGATGTCAAAGAACTGGCTTTAGAAGAAACCGTTTCTGCACGTCTACTCAAACAAAAAGATAAAGATCCGAATCAATGGAGCGTTAAATCTTCACCCCTCACCAAAGGTGATTTCCAGAAGATGCCAAAACTCTGGACCTTACTGGTTCAGGCTGTTGATCATTATTCTCTTGATTTGGCAGAACTGTGGAAAAAGTTTCCTTTTATTCCGCAGTGGCGACGTGATGACATCATGGTGTCTTATGCACCTAAAGGTGGCTCTGTTGGTAAACATTTTGACTTTTATGATGTTTTTCTGGTGCAAGGCTATGGTCATCGCCGTTGGCAACTGGGTCAAATATGTGATGCATCCACTGAATTTGTGCCGAATCAGCCATTAAAACTTCTTCCAGAGATGGAAATTGAGTTCGATGAAGTCTTAGCGCCAGGCGATTTACTTTATGTTCCGCCGGGTTTGTCACATTACGGTGTTGCTGAAGATGATTGCCTAACCTTTTCCTTTGGCTTTCGTATGCCCAATATTGCCACCATGATGGATCGTGTTAGCGATAAATTTGCAGATAATAGTCTATTAAAAAACCCATTATTGGATATTGTTCGAGATCAAAGTTCTGCGATTGGAGAAATTACATCGAACGAACTGGCTTATCTCAAAACCAAAGTGCTTGATCAATTACAGCACTCTAGTGACTTTGAACATGCCCTCATGTCACTGATGTCTGAACCGAAATATCCGGACAATATTCCTGAAGCAGATGAACTTGAAGCAGACGACTTGATCGAGATTCTGGATACAGGATATGAATTGCGCTTAGAACCAGCATCGCGTCTGCTTTACACCGAACATGATGGTCAATTATTGTTTTGGGCCAATGGCGAAGAATGTTGTATTTCTGAAATCTTTGAAAAAATGCTGAAACAGCTTGCTGATGGTGAAAGATTGAATTTCGACCAAGCTTTTAATTCAGCAGATATCCTTGAAGATGTTGCGCAACTGCTCAATGATTCGGTTTTGATGCTACTTCCTCCTGAAGAAGAAACCGAATAAGTCATTTTTTGAGCTGGGAATTTAGAATAATTCTCAGCTCTAACAATTCACTACTTGAGCTAAAGTGGGCTTGTTGGCTAATTTAGATCACAATAAAAACAGGAATATTGTTTTAATGGCTAACATCACCCAAAGTATCCGACACAAATTTCTCAATACCTTTTTTTCGCGGCATTCCGTCTGGTTTTTGTGCATTATTATCGCAATCAGTATTACTTGGTTCCGCCTCTCTTATGCGCCTCATTATATTTATTACTTTATATCGGATACAGTCCTGAATGGACTCTGGTTAATTACAGTATTGCTCAGTCTGGTGGGGCTTTATGATGTTTTACAAAGTAAACACTCTATTCTAAGAAACTACCCAATCATGGGACATTTTCGGTTTTTCTTTGAAGATTTTCGCCCTGAAATCCGTCAGTACTTTATTGAATCTGATCAGGATGCCCTACCTTTCTCACGGATGCAGCGCAGTCTGGTCTATCAACGTGCCAAAAATGAAAATGCGGATAAACCTTTCGGTTCGCTGATTAATGTCTATCAAGATGATTATCGTTTTATGGTGCATTCGATTACACCATGCGAACCTGCCGACCCCAAAACTTTTCGGATCGAAATTGGTAATCAGCAATGCAGCCAGCCTTATAGTGCTTCGATCATGAATATTTCAGCCATGAGCTTTGGGAGTTTGAGTGCTAATGCCATTCGTGCACTGAATAAAGGCGCAAAAATGGGTCATTTTTATCATGACACGGGCGAAGGGAGTTTAAGTCCTTATCATCTGGAAAATGGCGGTGATATTGTCTGGGAAATTGCCAGTGGTTATTTTGGTTGTCGTACATTAGACGGAAAATTTGATCCTGAAAAATTTAAAAAACAAGCTGCACTTCCCCAGATCAAAATGATCGAAATCAAACTGTCTCAAGGAGCCAAACCGGGTCACGGCGGGATCTTACCGAAAAATAAAATTACCGAAGAAATTGCAGAAATTCGTGGTGTACCCCGTGACCGTGATTGTGTTTCGCCGCCTAAGCATTCTGCCTTTAACACCCCGATTGAAATGATGCATTTTATTCAGCAACTCCGTGAACTTTCAGGCGGTAAACCTGTGGGTTTTAAACTGTGTATTGGTCAACCGTGGCAATTTATGGGCATTGTTAAAGCCATGCTTGCAACCAAAATCATTCCAGATTTTATCGTTGTAGATGGCTCTGAAGGCGGTACAGGTGCGGCTCCCGTTGAATTTAGTGATTTTATTGGAACACCGCTACGCGAAGGCTTGCAATTTGTACATAACACCTTAATTGGCGCAGGTTTACGTGATCAAATTAAATTAGGAGCGAGCGGTAAAATTATCAGTGCTTTTGATATTGCCAGTACCTTTGCACTAGGTGCAGATTGGGTCAATTCTGCACGTGGATTTATGTTCGCTGTCGGGTGTATTCAAGCGCAAAGCTGCCATACCAATCAATGTCCTGTTGGGGTTGCGACGCAAGATAAAGACCGACAAAAAGCCATTGATGTCCCGACCAAAGCCGACCGAGTGTTTAATTTCCAAAAAAATACCTTACATGCGCTGTCAGAAATGATTGCAGCAGCAGGTTTACAGCATCCATCGGAAATTAAGGCGCATCATTTGGCACAACGCTTGAATGACCGTGAAATTAAAAACTATGCACAACTACACTTTTTCTTTAAAGGCGGTGAGCTTTTGAATTGCCATGAAAAAGATGAGGAAAACTTTTATTATCGGATGTGGAACATGGCCATGGCCGAACGATTTTAATGTTTAACTCATTAAATATTAGACTTCTTTCACAAGTCCCTTTTATGCCTCTCCCTATGGGAGAAAAATAAAAAGGGTTTAAACAATGATGAAAGAAGTCTATTTAATGATCCTAATTAACAACCCCAATTAAAAACCTAAGTCAATGAATCACTTGGGTTTTATTTTTCCGACCAGAAAATCACTTATTCATCACCGAGATCATCCAGAAAATCAACTGTGGGTACAAAGAATAAAGTTCCAGTCTGGGCTGTACTAAAGTCCAGTAACCGATCTAAATGACCTTCGGCATTGCCTTGGAACATATGCTCTAACATCTGACGTGTGGTACTAAACTTATTGGCATAACCAATAAAATAAGTACCATATTCACCCTTACTCGGATTTGAAAACGGCATATTGGCACGCATAATTTTTAATTCATTGCCGTCATCATCATAAGCTTTGCTGACATTATTATGTGCTGTACCGGGTTTTACATCATCTCCCAATTCAACATCATTAAATTTTTTGCGCCCAATGACTTTTTCCTGTTCTTCATCACTGAGGCTGCGCCATTTATCCATGTCATGGATATATTTTTGTACAAAAGCATAACTTCCCCCTGTAAATAGTGGGTCTTCTGTGCCAACAAGCGCATATTCAGCCGCAATCTCAGGTTCAGGATTTTCTGTACCATCGACAAAACCAATAATCGCACGACCATCAAAATAACGAAAACCGTGTACTTCATCGACAGGATGAGTTAAATCTTTCAGTTGTTCATGAATAATACTGGCAAGCTCATAACATAAAGCCTGTCGATCAGCACGAATATGAAAAAACAAATCTCCGGGCGTGGAAACAGCGGTATATTTTGGTCCTTTAATTTCTTTAAACGTGGTTAATTCGTGTGGTTTAGGCTGACCAACGAACAACATATCCCATGCATTGGAACTAAACCCCAACACTGGATTAAAATTATCATCGGGATATCGCGCTCTTAAACTACGCGTTAATGCTGAAAAATTCGCTGCAAAATCAATTACTTTTTCTTTTACACCATCTGTTAAAGAAAGCCCCAATACAATAAATAAAGCATTTTCACCGGGACGACTGGTAACAGGCTGAACTCGAGTCAATGTCATAAATCTTTGCCTTGTCTGAACATCTTATTCTGTTACTAATTTAACACATTGTATCTAAAAGTAACAAAGGCGAGTTTACATTTCCTGTTTTCAATCAACTTGTTGCATAAAATGTAGACAAAAAACGTACAATGCCTGCAACATTGTACGCTTAGTAAATATGATCACTTTATATAGGGTAATTATGGATGCGCATATTGTTTTTTGAGGTATTTTACAATTTTAGCCGATTCAAACAATTTAAGCCCAGTATTAGGATCGACTAAATAAGGAACCTGCATTCTTCCCTGCATGTCAGGCAGCATTTTTTCACGCTTTCCCCCTGCTAAGGGTACATATTTGCCCGGTTTCAAACGCAGTATGGCAGGTCCCTGATCTTGCCAGCGTTCTTTAGCGACATTGTGCAATACATAAGGGAGTTCTAACTCAGTCAAAACGCCGCGTACAAGGCGTGAATAAGGACTTGCCTCGAAACTCCATAATTCAAGTAACTGTTCTGGCGCAGCACGATGAATCACTTTTTTATTAATCCAGACACCGCGCGCCATATTCAGTAATGTTCCTGCAAATTCGGGCAAAGGCAATTTGGCATAATGACTATATTTGGCAGGCGTTTTTCCAGTTGATCCATAATATTTAAACAGATGATGAATAATTTGCTGAGACTCAAACAACTGATCTCCAGTATTTTCATCAATCAGAAAAGGAAACTGTAGTTTCCCTCCCTTCTCTTTGACAATTTGACGGTACTTCTGTCCACCTTTGGGACATGGATATATTTCAACATCAAGATTCAGTAAAGTTAATACTTCACGAACACGACGACAAAATGGTGATCCTTCAAACTCATACAATTTAAGTGGTTTTGCAGGCTGGATTGGAAATGCTGTACCACTGACACCACGCCCCGCTTCCGCAATACTTGAAGCCACTGATTGCAATACTTTTATTTGATGAATCACCATACCGCTATCCTACTGTTATTATAAATTTACGAGTTGTTCTTTCGCGACCACGATGCCGTTATTATCGGCATAAATAAAATCGCCAGACTGGAATGCCACACCACCAAAGTACAGATTTACATCCACTTCGCCTATGCCTTTACGATTACTTTTTTGTGGAATTGCAGCCAATGCATGTACACCCAGATCAAGTTCAGCAATTGCATCCACATCACGCACACAGCCATAAATCACCACACCATTCCAGTGATTTTGTACAGCCGACTCTGCAATCATATCGCCCATCAAGGCACAACGCATGGATGCACCGCCGTCTACGACCAGCACTTTGCCTGTTCCATCCGTTGCCAATAGCTCTTTAACTCGTGAATTATCTTCAAAACATTTTACAGTCACGATTTGACCGCCAAAGGTTTTACGTGCCCCATAACTTTTAAAAAAACGCCCATCCAGTGAAGGTGTCACCACCTGAATGTCTTTATCAGGGTTATCATCAAGTAAATCACAGGTTACGAAAGGCACTGTTGTCATATTTGTCTCCATCTAAGGCGTCGTTTGTATCTCTAAGTTATCATAAACTTTAAAATTTTCCATTTGTGTATTTGCAGCCACAATCATGCTATGTGCCACTTGCTCGGCGGTGACAGGTTTATACAAAAATGGTTTTTTAATGGTATCTTTAAGCAATAAAAATATTTTTTGTGCCGCAGCTTCAAGTGTTCGTTGCTCCTCACGCTCACCAATGAGCAACGAAGGATGAAAAATAGAAAGTTTGCTTAATGTCAGTGTTTTTAAATAATCTTCCAGTTGTCCTTTCACTCGATTGTAAAAAACAATAGAAGAAGAATTTGCCCCCAAAGCACTCACCAATAAAAGATGTGCGCCTTTATCCTGAAGTAAATCAGCAAAATGGGCATTAATTTCATAGTCAATTGCGTAAAAATTTTGTTTAGAACCCGCTTTTTTTATGGTTGAGCCCAAACAACTAAAGGCATGGCTGTAACCATTCACATCCTGATCATTGAGTAACAAAAAATCATCCAGTACAAATTGATTTACTTTAGAAAACTGATCGAATTCATCAACTTGGTGACGTACAATGACCGTCACAGCATCGAACTCAGGCGCTGCTTGTAATTGTTTTACCAAGGCCTTACCGACCAATCCAGTTGCACCAATGACAAGTGCCTTATGCTGTAGATTTTCCATATTTTAATTGCTCATGCTATTTTTGTTTTTAATTTAACGTGTTCTTTGCAATTTATCAGCATCAAAACCGTTGCAAAAACGTCTCAAGACTTGACTTCATCGCGTTGATTCATCAAAATATGCCACTTGTTTACGGGCTGGTGATAGTTTTAACTATAACCGGTGAAACTTCAGCCCGCCCAGACCAATCAAATTTCAAGGAGTGCAAGAGTGGCTAACTCTGCTCAGGCAAAAAAACGTGCGCGTCAAAACGTTAAAGCGCGTAAACACAACGCAAGCTTGCGTTCTATGGTTCGTACTTACATCAAACGTACTGTAAGTGCAATCGCATCTGGTGATTATGCTGTTGCTACAGAAGCTTATAAAAAAGCTGTTCCTGTTATCGACCGTATGGCTGATAAAGGCATCATCCACAAAAACAAAGCTGCTCGTCATAAGAGCCGTTTAAATGCTCAAGTTAAAGCACTTGCTTCTAACTAAGCAATAAATAAAAAAAGCCCTACTGGGCTTTTTTTATTGTCTTAAAATAATAATTCCTACACTCCATTTCTTTTTCGCTATGCGTGATAGCAGTCTGGATAAAGCCAAGGGTTTACTGATCTTTCTGGTGGTATTTGGTCATGTGCTTGAAAGGTTCATTGGCTGGACAACATCAAGTAGTGCATTACTTACATTTATTTATAGCTTTCACATGCCTGCATTTATCTTTATTTCAGGCTTACTGTTTAAAAATAAAAATCTTTTCGAAAAAGCTGTATTTTTTACCGTACTCGCAGTTGTCTTTCAATTCTTCTATTTTTGCTTTGAATCAGTATGGACAATCCATCAATACTGGCTCGGCTGGATCATCAAACCGTATTGGATACTCTGGTATTTATGGGGAATGGTGGCATGGAGTTTACTCACACCTTTACTCATGAAAACACATTATCCCTTATTGATCGCTGTTTGCTCCAGTTTAGCGATCGGATTATCGCCTTGGAATAATTATCTATTTTCCATGGGACGGATCTTTGTATTTTTACCTTTTTTTGTGGCTGGCGCATGCTATGGCAAATCCTTATTTGGCTACTTTCAAACGATACGCTATCCGTTATGTATAACCCTTATTAGTTTGATGGTAGTGCTTGCATTATTGGCTTGGTTACAACCCCATCATTATTGGCTTTATGGGAGTTTGTCATATCAACAACTACAGATTGACCCTGTTAAGGGGATGTTGCTGCGCCTACTCTTACTCTGCATAGCCAGTTGCGGCATTATTGCTTTAGTTAGTTATGCATCCAGACTACCCAATATTTTTCGTGGTTTAGGCGAAAATACGTTAGCCATTTATTTACTTCATGGTTTCTTGATTATTCTGTTAGCAAAACTGAGCATGTTACCGACACAAAATCCGATGCTGAGTGTCGCTTGGTGTTTATTCATCAGCACCCTACTATGTGCTATTTTAAAGGCGAAAGTTTTATCCAAAATCATTCAAGACACAGCAATGTACATCACTCAGTTATTAATTAAAGCTGGTCATTATTTCTATAAAAGTTTTCTATAGCCGCTGATTAGGCTGAATAAAATCACTGACATTTAACTGATGCACTCCACCACGCCAAATCCATTTCAGTTGGCTATTCATAAAGTCATCACCTTCAAACCAGACAAATAAGCCTTCCATCATCGCAGGCCAGTCTTCTTTATTAATCTGACTACGACCTGAAATCACCGCAACAATCGCTGCAATAATCGTGTCATGACTCACCGCCAGACTCAAGCCATTTTCAGCCTTTGGATGTGTGTTATAAATCAGTTCTAACACATCAAAAACGCCCGTAATTGGATGTTTCATTCCCGGCAAGGCGTTATTGACAAAACTATTGATAAACCCTAGCGCGCCTTGTTCACGAAAATAAGGTGCCGCCTGTTTGATATCCAATACAAAACTACCCGGCTCGACCAATAAGCCTTGCTCTACAATTTCAATTGTATGGGTATTACCACTAGGAGTAACCCGATCTGCTCCTTCAATCATTAAAGCCGCAGTATCAATACAGCGTTGAATTGGGCTTGAAATACAATGTTGAATCATTCGACCTGTATTTTCAATTAAGCAAGCTCCCCATTCCTGAGCCAATACACGACCTGGTTCGGTCAGTTGTAAATCATAACCTGCCAATCCTTGACCATTAACAATTTCACGGATTGAATGGCGTGTAAACAATGTCACAGGAACGTTGTCATCAGGCAATAAATCCATGGCCTGTAACATGCTGGGAGGTAATAGCTTAAGTGCCATATATCATCTTATATTGTCATTTTCATTACTTGCCCACTATAACATGCAGGTTAAAACTCTCAATCTGTAATCTGCGATTGCTTTAGCGCATTTAATGCTAAATCTTTTATTTGAGGTGTGGTAAACGCCAAAAAACCGGCGTTTAAGACCGTATCACGCTTATTATATTCAAAAGGCCGTCCGTTCAGAGTAATCAGCCCCCCACCGATGCTTTCCAGCAAACCCTGACCTGCACTGGTGTCCCATTCTGAAGTTGGATGAAATCTTGGATAAAGGTCAATCTCACCTTCAAGCATCATACAAAACTTGTAAGCACTACCCGCTTCGCGCCGAGTCACCACATAATTTTGCTGCTGAATACACTCGATGAATTGTTGGTACTTCGGATTTTTACTGTGATGACTTAAACCAATTTGCAACTCGTGAATGACTGGGCTTTGCATGGCTTGGTATCGCCACCATTGCCCATCATTAAACTGATATTTATAAGGCAGCTCGTTCACATAACCCAAATACACTTGCTGTTCACAAGGCACAACAATGACTGAAAACATGGTTTTACCATGTTCGATAAAACTTAAATTAATGGTAAATTCATCGCGTTCATGAATAAATTCTTTGGTTCCATCCAATGGATCAAGCATCCAGCAGCTTGACCATTGATGCCGACCAGCATTATCACTTTCTTCAGATAACACAGGAAATATAGGCTGAATTTGTGCTAAAGCTTTCATTAAAAAATGATTTACTTTTAAATCAGCCTGTGTAACAGGAGATTGATCACTTTTCTGATGAATATTAAATTCGCTTCCTGCGGTATAACTTTGGTATTCTTCAAAAAGAATTTGACTCGCTTGCTGCAACACAGGCAATAATTGTGTAATCAATGCATCCTGTGGCGCATGAGTTTTAATAAACATAGATTATCCTGTTATGCCAAATTGTAATACTTCAACTTTACCCATTGTCCTGTTTGATATGGACGGCACGCTACTCGACTTAAGTTTTGATGACTTTATCTGGAATCAGTGTTTGCCTGAACGCCATGCCAAAGTTCATCAATGCAGCTTGCAACAAAGCCACGAGACATTATCTGAGTTTTACCAACAGCACAAGCATACCTTATCTTGGTACTCATCGGACTACTGGACTGCAAAAGTCGGGGTTGATGTCTTAAAGTTACAGCAAGAATTTCAGCACAAAATTCAACCCAGACCGGGTTGCTTTGAACTTTTAGAACAACTTCAAGAACAAGGTTATCGGTGCTGGTTAGTGACCAATGCCGACCAACCAAGCCTAAAACTTAAACTTGAAAATGTTGCGCTTCGCCCTTATTTTGAAGTCATCGTCAGTAGCCAGCAATTAGGCTTTGCCAAAGAAGATATTGGCTTTTGGCAAGCCTTGCAGCAATTGCATGGATTTAATCCGACACAAGTCATTTTGGTCGATGACACTGCACAGGTACTTGAAGGTGCCAAACGGTTTGGAATTGAACAACTCATCACAATTACCCAGCCTTCGAGTTTAAAACCTGAGCGTGATCCATCTACACTAAACTACCCTGCAATTGCTAATTTAATCGAATTGCTTTCTTTTTTAGCTCAATTTTATGTTAAGGATGTTGATGTCAAAACAGCTTGAACACAATACCAATGACTCGATGCGCGTTGATAAATGGCTCTGGGCTGCACGTTTTTTTAAAACCCGCTCGATTGCCAAAGCAGCCATTGAAGGTGGTAAAGTCCATCATGACAATGAACGCGTTAAAGTCTCTAAAGAAATCCGTGTCGGGATGGAACTGACCATTATGCAAGGTTTTGAGAAAAAAACCGTGGTCATTAAAGCCCTTTCATCAACCCGTGGCCCTGCCCCTGTCGCCCAATTATTGTATGAAGAAACTGAGGTCAGTTTAGCGCGTAGGGAGTTGATTGCAGCTCAAAGAAAATTGCATAATCTAGCCCGACCTGATCATCGTCCCTCTAAAAAAGATCGTCGACAAATCAGTAAGTTTAAACAAGAAAATGATCAACAGTTTGACCAGTCATGGTCTTATCATGATGATTGATTGAATGGCTTTTTATACACGTCAGATCATGTCGTATTGACATCATCTTGACATGGAATATTAAAAATAAATCTGTCACTATACACAGGTGGAACGAGGTTAAAATTCGATACATCCACTTTGAATGATAGTGATATGACACAGTTTTGAGGTTGTGAGATGGATGATAATAAAAGTAAGGCATTAAACGCGGCCTTGAGTCAGATTGAAAAACAATTTGGTAAAAATACAGTGATGCGCTTAGGTGATAACACTGTGCAAGCAGTAGAAGCCGTGTCTACAGGTTCTCTAACACTGGATATCGCACTCGGTATTGGTGGTTTACCGAAAGGTCGTATCGTTGAAATTTATGGTCCTGAATCATCTGGTAAAACCACGATGACCCTACAAGCGATTGCTCAATGCCAAAAAGCCGGTGGAACCTGTGCGTTTATCGATGCTGAACATGCACTCGATCCACAGTATGCCCGTAAATTAGGCGTCGATATTGATAATCTGTTGGTATCACAACCCGACAATGGTGAACAGGCACTTGAGATTGCCGATATGCTGGTTCGTTCAGGTGCAATTGACCTGATTGTTGTCGACTCTGTTGCTGCATTAACGCCTCGTGCTGAAATTGAAGGTGAAATGGGCGACTCACACATGGGCTTGCAAGCACGTTTAATGAGTCAGGCACTGCGTAAAATTACAGGTAATGCCAAACGTTCAAACTGTATGGTGATCTTCATTAACCAGATTCGTATGAAGATTGGTGTGATGTTTGGTAGCCCAGAAACCACAACTGGCGGTAATGCACTCAAGTTCTATGCATCTGTGCGTCTGGATATTCGTCGTGTCGGTCAGGTCAAAGAAGGCGATGAAATTGTTGGTTCTGAAACCAAAGTCAAAGTTGTCAAAAACAAAATGGCACCTCCATTTAAAGAAGCACTTTTCCAGATTATGTATGGCAAAGGTACGAATCAATTGGGTGAAGTGGTCGATTTAGCAGTACAACAGGAAATCGTACAAAAAGCGGGTGCTTGGTACTCTTATCAAGGCAATAAAATCGGTCAGGGTAAAAATAACGTCATTCGTTATTTTGAAGAAAACCCTCAGATTGCTCAGGAAATTGAAAAACAGATTCGTGAACAATTACTCACCAGCACTCCAGTTGCCAACAGCACTGAAGATGATGAGGAAGAGCAACCAGACTTTTTAGAAAGCTAATTAAGCCGATCTCAAACGCCCTACGGGGCGTTTTTCATTTGGAATAAACTTATGTATTCACATTCAGATGATCTACCGAATAAAACACAGCTAACAGGCACACGTTTACGCTCTTATGCTTTTGCACTCCTGACACGTAAAGAATATGCAAAGGCAGAACTCATCGAAAAATTAAGCTTGTATGCACAAGATCATAATGAAGTTTTGGCACTGGTAGAGGAATTATCAGAACGCCAATATCAAAGTGATCAACGTGTAGCAGAAATGGTTTTATCAAGCCAAATACGTAAAGGAAAAGGCCCTAATCGAATTAAACAGGCACTTAAACACAAACAAGTCGATAGTAATCTAATTTCAGAAGATATTCAGGAAGTTGACTGGCTAGAACAGGCTTATCAGTTAAAACTTAAAAAATTTGGCAGTCAAATTGAAAAAGATCCAAAACAAAAAGCCAAACAGATTCGTTTTTTACAGTACCGTGGTTTTGACATGAATATTATTATGAAAGCGATTAGTCGAACGACTAAAGAAGAATGATGGGTGGCAACCCTACTAGCAAAACTCCGGCACATCGTAGATCTGCTACCGTTGCTACCTTCCGGTCCTGGCGGGGTTCACAGAGTACAATTGCGAAGCCACCAGCAGGGCTACCATTGCAAGAACAGAGTATAGAGATTTTTAGATGTGTTGCAAGTCCAAACGCATTTTTTCCTCCAGTTTTCGTTTCAATTGACTAAATCATCAACAAATTTAAAGATTTGAAAAATTTCTCATCGCTAAATTTTCAAGTTAAGCTTATTCATGAGTTCATTTATCGATGAAAAACTGGAGATATACAACCGAAGCTTGCTCAATCTATAAAAACCGAAATGCTAAAATATTGTAATTACTTATTGCAATTCTATGGCAGGGTGTTTTTAATGGCATTTGCTTTGAATTTGTTTTTTATGTTTGAATGAATAAAAAACAATGGCTTGACGTTATATTTAAAATTATGGATTGTGGCTTATGCTAAAAAAGCATTCTTTATTCGCGATTACCCTGCTCTGTGGCTCCTCTATTTATGCCAATGTACCTATTGAATCTCGTGGCTTAAGCCAATCCAATGCTGGATCACCAGCAACTGTAGATGATCAACCTGTCGCGACCAATCTCAACTGGCAATTGATGCAAAAAAACCAACAGCTTGAAAATGATATACGTGTGCTTCGTGGTCAATTAGAAGAGCAAGCTTATGCGATTGATCAACTAAAAAAAGATTTAGCCAACCGTTATACAGATTTAGATCAACGTCTGGAGCTACTCAATCAAAAAGTTGATCCTGATAGTGCAGCAACAGATGAAAATGCTTCTAGCGATACAAGTACAGCAACGCCAGCCATCAGCAACAATACACAGGCACCAGCCAATACCGAAACTCAACAAACCAGCACGACCACACCTGCGGTGGCTCAAACAACAAGTGCGCAGCCTGTGGTAAACTCAGCCCCTAATACCAATACAGCCCCAGCATCAACACAAAATAAAGATTCAGCAGAACTTGATAAAGCCGCTTATACCGTTGCGCTTGATGCGTATAAACAAGGCGGTGCTAAAAAAGCCATTGCACCCATGGAAAACTTTATAAAAAATCACCCCAATAGTATTTATACCCCTAATGCTTACTTTTGGTTAGCTGAATTTCATTTGGCTACAGATCCTGTCAATTATGTTGAAGCAAAAAAGAATTATCAGATCGTCGCAGATAAATATCCAACATCGAGTAAAGCACCGCGTTCTTTATATCAGCTGTACAGCATTGCAAAAGATGTAGATCACAAATCTACAGTAGCCACTCAATATAAAAATAAACTAC
The DNA here is from genome assembly GCF_900625095.1 of Acinetobacter ihumii. Classification (GTDB taxonomy): domain Bacteria; phylum Pseudomonadota; class Gammaproteobacteria; order Pseudomonadales; family Moraxellaceae; genus Acinetobacter; species Acinetobacter ihumii. The sequence continues at coordinate 765,667 of NZ_LR130760.1, forward strand.
TTACCAGCTACCCTCAATCTGAGGAAGCAGGTTTTGTTAAGAAATAAAATGTCAAAAACAAAAAAGACACATCTGAAATGTGTCTTTTTTATTTCATGAACACATAGAACTAACGAATAATTCCACGTTTTGAAGAGGCTACAGAATCAATCAATAATTGAACTTCTGCTACTTCAGGTAAAATTTCAGCGCGAATTTGATCTAATGCTTGTTCAGTCGTTAAACCTGATTTATAGATAATTTTAAAAGACTCGCGTAAGCCATTGATCACATTTTTTGACCAGCCTTTACGACGCATCCCTTCTACATTCATCCCAAATGCATGCGCTGGATTACCAGAAACCATGACATAAGCAGGAACATCTTTTAAAATTAAAGATGCGCCACCAATCATACTAAACGAATCAATTTTACAGAATTGGTGAATTCCTGAATTCCCTCCCACCACAACATAATCCCCAATATGAACATGCCCTGCGACACCCACATTATTGGCAAAAATATTGTTGTCACCTACCACACAGTCATGTGCAATATGCGTATTGACCATGAGTAAGTTATGACTGCCAATTTTAGTCAGACTTTGATCCTGAATAGTACCGCGATGTAAACTGCAATGCTCACGAATACGGTTATGATCGCCTATTTCAAGCCAGGTTTCCTCACCATTATATTTTAGGTCCTGACAAATTTCTCCAACACTGGCAAACTGAAAAATTTCATTATGTTCACCAATCCGTGTGAAGCCTCCAATCACAACATGTGAATGGAGTTGAGTCCCTGCACCAATGCTTACATTGGGTCCAATCACACAATAAGGTCCAATTTTAACATCGGAAGCAATGACTGCGGATGAGTCAATAATAGCGGTTGGATGAATGAAGTCGTTATTACTCATGCCTGCTCTGTTATCTGGTGCGAAATCATAATTTCTGCGGTCGTTGCTACAATGCCATCTACGGTAGCCGTACAATTATATTTGTAAATGCCACGTTTTTGCATCACTAACTCTGATTTTAAGACGAGTTGATCACCTGCAACAACTTGTTTTTTAAAACGTACTTTCTCTGCACCTGCAAAAAGGAACAAAGAACCTGCTTTCGGTTTTTCATTGTTCATGATAAAACCCAAAATACCTGAAACTTGTGCCAAGGCTTCTACAATTAGCACACCTGGCATAATCGGATATTCAGGAAAATGTCCTTGTAAAAACTCCTCGTTGATTGAAACATTTTTATAACCAACAATGGAGTTTTCAGTAACTTCAACCACACGGTCAACCAGTAAAAATGGATAACGATGTGGCAGATATTCACGGATCGTTTGAATATGCATTGGCAATTCAGGGATCGTAAACGCGGGAGTTTTTGACTCAGTCATCATATTTCTATTTACGCAATTTAAAGGTTGATTCAAGAGACTCAATTTGAGTCTGCATATGATCGAGTCGTTTGAGTAGTTGGGTCAATGGCACATCTGCTAATTGTCTAAAGCGAACAATCGTTCGTTTCCATTGATTATTTTCAAAAAGTCCAGTTCCTGAAGAATAGGTTCCTGCTTCAAAAATACTTTTTGTGACCATTGACATTCCTGTCAGGGTTACATTATCAGCAATATTAAGGTGACCTGCAATGCCACAAGCTCCACCAATGATACAGTTTTTGCCAATGCTCGCGCTACCCGCAATCCCTGTTTTGGCAGCAATTGCAGTATGTGCACCAATACGAACGTTATGCGCGATTTGCACAAGGTTATCAATAATGACGCCTTCTTCTAAAATTGTGTCATCCAGAGCGCCACGATCAATACTACAATTCGAGCCAATTCTGACATCATTGCCAATGTGGACTGACCCTAGTTGTGCAATGCGATGCCATTTCCCTTGATAAGGTGCAAAGCCAAAACCCTCACCACCCACAACGGTATTGGCGTGAATTCGAACCCGATTTTTGACTTTGGTTTCACCAGTTAAAGTTACATGGGATTCGATAAAGCAATCCTGACCAATCTCGACAAAATCACCTAAAATCGCATGCGCCAATATGACTGTATGATCACCCACTACGCAGTTTTCACCAATGACCACATAATGCCCAATATAAGCGGTATCAGAAATAATCGCGGATGGATGAATTTGTGCAGTACTTTCAATACCTGTTTCTTGCACTTTTTTTTCAAAGACATGGGTCAATTGAGCAAAAGCCAAATAAGGATTTTGCACGACGATAAAATTTTGATGCTGTGTCAATTGATCTTTTAATTCAGCAGAAACGATTAAGGCACCCGCCTGCGAATTTTGCGCAGCTTCAAGATATTTATCGCCATTCACGAATGAAATTTGGTTTGAGTTCGCTTGTTCGAGACTTGCAAGCCCAGTAAGAGAAAGGTTTTGGTCACCCAAAGGCTCACCCTGAACAAGGCGAGCCAGATCTTCTAAACGATAACTGCGTGCTTTCATTGATTATTTAATTGCATTAACCTTTTGAATCATTTTATCAGTTAAATCGTTCTTAGCGTCATAGGCAACTGCGGCATTTTTATTCAAAATGAAGTCTAAATTATTTTCTTGACGCAATTGTTCCGCAGCTTGTTTGACACGCGTCTCAAAAGTGTTATTCATGGTTTGCAATGTACCTTGCACACGTGTTTGCAAACCCTGTTGAGTCGAGTTAAATTCGCTCAGTTTTGTCTGATATTGCTGATTAAGTTTTTGTACATCAGCCTCTTTCATATTGCGACCTTCAGTTTCCGCTTTTTGACGCAAACTATCCAGCTCTTTACCCAACTGTTCGAGTTTGGTCGTGGTTGGTTTTACCGACTGATTTAAACTTGCATTTTGTTGCTTTAAATAGGTACTACTATCTACAACTTTTGCCAAATCAACAAAACCGACACCCGCTGCTTGAGTTAAGCCTGAAACCGATAAACCAATTCCTAATGTTATTGCTGCAAATTTATTCATTTTCTCTTCCTTATCCTGATATTTTCTAACAATTAGATAAAGACCGCACTAGAAAGTACGGCCAATTTCAAATTGAATTTCCTTGGTTTCATCACCATCTTTATCATTCAATGGGAATGCATAACTAAGTGACAGAGGACCAATCATGGTAATCCATGTAAAGCCAACACCCACACTATAACGAAGATTACTTAAATCAAAATTATAGTTATCTTTACAGTATTGTTTTGCATCTACAGGTGTTTTAGATCCATCTAAGTATAGGTTACCAGAGGCTGTTTTACATTGAGTATCAAATACTTGACCGCCTTCAGCAAATAATACTGGACGCACTTGACGTGTCCAATCACCTTTAAATGGCAATGGTAATGCAAGTTCAGCACCAAATTGTACAAGCGCATTACCACCCACTTCTTCTGGATCCCAGTCACGGGTTTTGCTCTCGTTATACGTTACACCCGGATATTTTGGTCCCAGTGTATTAACGTCATAACCACGCACTGAGCCATAACCACCTGCAAAGAAGTTTTTATAGAATGGTAAATCATTACCATAACCCAACTTACCGTAGCCGCGTAATATAAAGTCATGCCCAATTGGGAAATAGGCTTGTGCATCATAGGTTGCTTTTTGGTAATCGACATCACCACCCGGCAGACCTACTTCAAGATTTAAACGATGATAAGTACCAGAAGTAGGGAAAATTGGACGGTTAAGTGTATTATATGACCATCCTAGATTCAGGTTATAAGTAAAGAACTCACCTTCGAATGCATTATCAAAAGGTTTCATGGTGCCTTTACATTCGTATTCACCTGTCTCTGAATTTAGCTCGTAATCGCCATCACAGTATTGTCCCTGACCTGTTACCTTACCACCATTTTTAAGTAAGTAATCCCGTACATAGGTCGATACATAAGGACCTGTAGTCACTTTGGTATTATCTACACCAATAGACGCACTTATGTTTTGGTTTTCATCGATTGGATAACCAAAACTTAGACTACCACCAATACTGTCTGTAACATAGTTACTCACGTTATAGTCATCGTTCAGTTTGGTTTTACGATAGTACACGTTGTAACCACGGCTGACACCATCAATGGTAAAGTACGGGTCAGTTACACTCAGGTTATAGTAATCTTGCGTTTCAGAGCGTGATAAATCAATCGCAACACGGTTGCCCGTACCCAAGAAGTTGGTTTGGCTTAAACCTGCCTGAAAGGTGACACCACCACTTTGCGAATAACCTACTGCCAATGTGGTCGTACCAGAGTGTTGTTCTTCAACATTCACATTCAGGTCAACTTGATCTGGTGAGTTTGGTACACGCACCGGTTTTACATCGACAGTTTTAAAGAAACCTGTACGTTCTAAACGAACTTTAGATAAATCAATTTTTTCATTACTCGCCAATGCGCCTTCCATCTGACGCATTTCACGACGTAATACTTCATCTTCAGTTTTACTATTTCCAGAGAAATTAATGCGACGTACCGTTACTTGTTGCCCCGGATTGATATAGTAATTCATATCAACAGTACGGGTTTCATTATTAATTTGCGGCACAACATTGACATCCGCAAAGTAATAACCGGCATTTCCATATTTGCGTAGTAATAATTGCTTGACAGCATTTACTTTTTCTTGCGAATACGTATCGCCATCTTTATAAATTTTCAACGCCTGCAATTCTTCAGGTTTATAGAGTGCATCACCTAAAAACTTGCTTTCACCAAATTTAAATTGCTCACCTTCATCCACAGAAACTTCAATAAAGATATGCTTTTTATCTTCACTAATGTTGAGCTGTGAGTTATTGATGTTGAAGTTGATATAACCTTTGTTTAAATATAACGCTCGTAAAGCTTCCAGACTGGCTGCCATTTTTTCGCGTGCATAGCGGTCATTACGTGTAACAACCGATGCCCATCCAGATTCTTTCACTGCAAAAACTTGTTTAATATCGTCATCACTGAACACAGTGTTGCCAATAATATTAATATCAAAAACTTTTGCAGGCTTACCTTCGTAAAATTCGATATTCAAGTCAACACGGTTATTTGGACGTGCCGTAGTCGTAACTTTAATATCAGCATCGTAACGACCTTGCTGAGTATATTGTTGTTCAAGCTCAGTTTCTAAAGTCTGTAAAGACGATTTTTTTAACACTTCGCCCTCAGCAACGCCCATCTTCTTTAAGCCATCTTGCAAGGCTTCTTTCGGAATGAGTTTATTGCCTTTAAATTCAATTTTTGAAATAACAGGACGTTCTACAACTTTAAACACCAAAACATCATTTTGTTTATAAGTTTGAATATCATCAAAAAGACCAGTCGCATAAAGTGTACGAATGGCATCAGCAATGGTTGGATCGTCGACACGATCACCACTGTTTATCGGCAACATGGTATAAACATTTGCAGGAGTTAGGCGAACTAAACCTTCGACTTTAATATCTCGTGCAATGAAGTCATTCGCTGCATATGCTTGTTGTACTGCCGCCATAGCACTAACAAGTGCCAAAGGCATTAATAAATGTGTGTGCCGCATGCCAGATTTTTCCAGTAAGTTAATTTTTCCATCTAAACGTCATAAACGCATAAAATCATTAAAGAGAGCCAAGAGCATCATACTGCCGAGCAGTACCATACCAATTTTTAAGCCCATCATTTGTATTTGTTCGGAAACAGGTTTACCGCGAATTGCTTCAACAAAATAATAAACCAAATGTCCACCATCCAACATAGGGATAGGCAATAAATTTAAAATTCCAAGACTTACACTCATCAGTGCCATAAATGAGATAAAGGTTTGCCATCCCATCTCAGCACTTTGCCCTGCAACTTTTGCAATGGTAATAGGACCTGAAAGATTGTCCAGCCCAATCAAACCACGAAACATTTTTACAATCGAATTTAAAATCATGCCAGAAATTTGCGTGGTTTTATCCACCGCCATAACGAGCGCTTCGGCAGGATTATATTGAATAGTTTGTTTATATTCGGCAGGAATGTTGACTTTACCCGGGTTGCTTTGCACACCCAACATTCCAGTCGTATTCCCCATATTGTCACGTTTGCCTTGTGGCATAACCTGCAAATGAACCATTTGTCCATCACGAAGCACATCTATCTTGAGTAACTTTTCTGGTGACTTTTGCACTACATCCACGACATCAAACCAGTCTTTCATCTTGATGCCATTAATTGCCATGATTTGATCGCCAACTTTCATACCTTGGCGAACGGCTGCACCATCTTCACTTAACTGATGAATAACCGCAGGCATTTCAGGACGATACGGCAAGAAACCCAGTACGTCTAATGCAGACTGTGATTGATCTTTTAAAAAACTGTGAATTGGAAGATTCACAGTTTTTTCTGAACCATCTCGATCTACCAACATCTGAATCTGGCCTGTTTCACCCGCGCGGTCAACCAGAGCAAAATTAAGTTTTTCCCAAGTAGCAGTCTCACGACCATCAACTGCCAGAATTTTATCGCCAACTTTTAAATCGACCTGTGCAGCAGGCGTATTCGGTAAAACCTTACCAATACGTGTGTTTAATTGTTCTTGAGAAGGAATAAATAAAATCCAGAACAAAACCACCGCGAACAACAGATTGATCAATGGACCAGCCGCAACAATGGCGATTCTTTTCCATGGAGACTGACGATTAAAAGCATAAGGCAAATCAGCTTCAGCAACATTGCCCTCACGCTCATCCAGCATTTTTACATAACCACCCAGCGGTAAGGCAGATAGCTGATATTGAATGCCTGATTTTTTTGAAGTCCATTTGAGTAAAGTAGGACCAAAACCGATTGAATAAACCTGAACCTTTACACCCAACTTCCGTGCGACCCAATAATGACCAAACTCATGAATGGCAATCAACGGCCCAAGCAACAGAATTGCTGCAACAATGATAAAAAGAATATTCATGTTCAGCCTCCTGCGTTAGCCACAAACTGATGTGCTACATCACGAGCGAATCGGTCCGTATCTAAAATGGTTTCTATACTCTGTGCGCAACCATTTTGCACGTGATTGAGCGTATGCTCAACCACTTCCGGGATCATGGTAAATTTTATTTTCAAATTTAAAAATGCCTCGACCGCAACTTCATTGGCCGCATTTAAAATGGTCGGTGCAAGTCCACCATCCCGCATTGCCTGTCGTGCCAGACTTAGCGCTGGAAACTTCACAACATCTGGTTGCTGGAAATGAAGATTTGAATGCGTGAACAAATCAAGTGCTGGGACATGCGTCTCTAATCGCTCTGGCCATGCCAGCGCATGAGCAATTGGAGTACACATATCTGGATTTCCCATCTGTGCCAAAGTAGAACCATCAATATATTGAACCATGGAATGAATAATACTTTGTGGATGAATTACGACTGTAACAAAATGTTCAGATATTGAAAACAAATGGCAGGCTTCGATCAGCTCTAAGCCTTTATTCATTAAAGTAGCAGAATCAACCGAAATTTTTTGGCCCATGGACCAATTGGGATGCTTACAGGCCTGCTGTGGTGTCACAGCATGTAATTGTTCGAGTGAATGATTCAGAAATGGACCGCCAGAGGCAGTAAGTAAAATTTGCGAAACCCCTAGTTGCGGCTGACCATTACGTTCGATATTTAAATAATTTTGCGGTAGGCACTGGAAAATTGCATTATGTTCAGAGTCGACTGGAAGTAGCAACGCATTGTGATCACGTGCAGCCTGCATCATAATCTCACCAGACATGACCAATGCTTCTTTGTTGGCAAGTAAGACCCTCTTACCTGCTTTAATGGCAGCCAGTGTAGGTAAAAGTCCTGCTGCACCCACAATGGCAGCCATAACTACATCCACCTGTGGGCTTTGTGCCACTGAAATTAAACCGTGTTCACCAGCCAATATTTCAACATCATCTACAGTTAATGCATTTAATTCAGCTTGCAGTTCGTCAACTTTGGATTCAGGTACAACGGCAATTTTAGGCTGAAACTGTTTACATATTTGAGCAAGTTCTTTAATACGGCTATGCGCAGTTACTGCGAAAAGCGTATATAGATCAGGGTGACGTTCCAGTATTTTTAAAGTACTTTGCCCAATAGAACCTGTTACACCAAATACACAAACAGATTGAGTCATTTATAAGTCTACGCCAATAAGCTTTAATAAATACATACCTGCTGCAAAGATAGGAGCAGCGGCAAGTAATGAATCAATACGATCTAATACACCACCATGACCGGGCAAAATTCGACCAGAATCCTTAATCCCTGCGCGGCGTTTAATCATAGACTCAAACAAGTCTCCCAACACAGAAGCAAAGACTGTCAAGACGGAAAGAATGAGAAACATCATATGCTGTGCGAGTGTTAGATTCAGATAGTTCACTTGCACAACAACAATAATAATAATGGCCAATACCACGCCACCAATCAGACCTTCAACTGACTTATTTGGACTAACTGTCGGTGCAAGTTTATTTTGACCAAATTTACGCCCGACAAAGTAAGCACCTGAGTCTGCCCCCCATACCAACAGGAACAAATACATCAACCACCACGGAGAACTTTTCCAGACTTCAAAAATGGCCGTCACAGCCGCTGCCACCAATATTAAACCAATAATATATAGGGTTGCATTATACCATCCATCATAATCAGGATAAGCTTTCACCCAGAAGCTACTGACTAACCATGTCAAAATAGAGGCACACCAAAGTAAAATCGCGATTTCACTATAACAAAGTGCCAAAGCAGACAGTACCGCTACGGCTAAGCCATATGCCCATGCTTTAGGTTTAAATACAGCCGTCTCTCGCGGCATTAATTTAAACCATTCATAGCCAGCAACTCCAGCTGCTACAATCATTAGCCCAAACATTGGATAATATGAACTGGTTGCAAACATACAGGTCAGTACCACTGCGACCAGTACCAATGCGGTAATTATCCGCTCTAACATTTATTAATTCTCAATTTTCTCTTGGTGAATTTGTTCCGAGGTTTTACCAAAACGGCGTTCACGTCCTGCAAACACCTCTAATGCATGGTCAAACTCTGCAACAGAAAACTCTGGCCAAAGTGTTTCGGTAAAATAAAATTCGGCATAAGCAGCCTGCCAAAGCAGGAAATTAGACAAGCGATAATCACCACCTGTACGAATAAGCAAATCTACAGCAGGTAAATTGTTCAGACTAATCCGCTGATTAAACAACTGTGTATCAATCTGTTCAGCATTGAGTATTCCTGCTTGCACGTCTTTTGCAATTTGTTTTGCAGTATGTGCAATATCCCACATTCCACCATAACTAATTGCAATGGTCAGCGTCATGCTGTCAAAACTAGCAGTCTGCTGTTCGGCATGCAACATTAATTGTTGTAGCTGAGGAGATAAACGTGCTCTATCACCAATAAACTGAAGTGCGATATTGAATTTTTCCATGCGTGGAAGTTGCTCATGAATAGTCTCTTCGAGCAATTTCATTAACAAATCGACTTCATATTGGGGACGATTCCAGTTTTCGCTAGAAAATGCAAATACTGTTAGCGCCTGAACACCTTTATTGCGACAATGCTCCACAATAGGATCTAGACTATTTTTTCCTTCACGATGCCCATCTCCTTTTTGCATTTGATTTTTTTTAGCAAAACGGTTGTTGCCATCCATAATGATAGCAACATGTTTTGGAAGATGAAGCTCTTCAGAAGCAGTCATCAGGTTTAGACCTTCATCAATTCAGCTTCTTTAGCTGCCAGACGTTTATCGACTTCAGCCACATATTTGTCGGTAATTTTTTGAATATCATCACCTGCACGACGCTCATCATCTTCAGAAATTTCTTTATCTTTCAATAATGATTTAATATCACCTAATACATCACGGCGAATATTACGAATCGCAACTTTGGCATTTTCAGCTTCTGAACGTGCTACTTTTTGCATATCACGACGTGTTTCTTCGGTCAGTGCTGGTAAAGGTACACGAATTGCGTCAGCGGTAATTGGGTTTAAACCCAAATCACTTTCACGAATCGCTTTATCAATTGCAGACACCATTGTACGTTCAAACGGCTGTACAATTAGGGTACGTGAGTCTTCAACACCAACGTTTGCCACTTGATTTAAAGGCACATCAGAACCGTAGTAAGGAACCATGACACCATTTAAAATTGATGGATGAGCACGGCCTGTACGAACTTTGGCAAAACCTTGATCAAGAGATTCAAGGGTTTTTTGCATGCGTTGTTCGCTGTCTTGTTTGAGATCGTTAATCATATGATCTTCCTTACTTATTCATTCAAGGTGTAATTACTAAATTTAGTCGAGTAGTATAAAGAGCTTTCTAGGTTACGTACATTATTTCGTAACGTGAGTTCCTTCTTTTTCACCCATCACAACGGATAATAAAGCACCCGGCTTGTTCATATCAAAAACCTGTAGAGGCACGTTATGATCACGACATAGGCAAATAGCAGTCAAATCCATTACCCCTAACTTTTCATCCAATACTTGATCAAAAGTTAAATGATCATATTTTACTGCATCATCGTATTTGCTTGGATCTTTGTTGTACACACCATCGACTTTGGTGGCTTTCAAAATCAAATTCGCTTCAATTTCAATGCCACGCAAGCAAGCTGCTGTATCGGTGGTAAAAAATGGGTTACCTGTACCTGCAACAAAGACACACACTTCGCCTTGGCTCAGGTAACGAATCGCATCGCGGCTTGAATACGGATCCACCACTGTGCCAATCGACAGAGCTGACATTAAACGGGTTTTGATATTACGACGGACTAAAGCATCGCGCATTGCAAGACCATTCATCACCGTAGCCAACATGCCCATCTGGTCACCGGTTACACGCCCAACCAAACCATCTTTTTGTAATTGACTACCACGGTATAGGTTTCCACCACCCACCACGATGCCCACCTGAACACCTAAACCCACAAGATGAGCAATAGATAATGACATTTGATCAAGCACTTGTGCATCAATCCCCATCTCTTTATTGCCCGATAATGCCTCACCAGAAAGCTTAAGTAGAATGCGTGAGTAACGGGGGCTGTTAGAATCCGCCATGCTAAACTCCAAAATACAATGTGTTAAAAATAAATTTTGTTGGTTGCAACACAAATCATTTCGCTGATTTAATTTTAATCAACTTTGCAAATAAATCGTATTCGTCTGCATCTGTAATTTCGACTTCAAGTAAGTCACCCGCCTGAATTTTAGACTTATCAATGTCTTCTACAAAGACATTGCCATCAATTTCAGGTGCATCTGCATAAGAACGCGCCACAGCAACTGGATATTCATCTTCCAGACTGTCGACTAAAACCGTCATAGTCTGTCCAATACGCTGTTGTAATTTTGCCGCAGAAATGGCTTGTTGAACTTGCATAAAACGTTCATAACGCTCTTGCTTAATCTCTTCAGGCACATGATCTGGCAAGTCATTTGCTGTGGCACCTTCAACCGGCGAATAAGTAAAGCAACCCACTCGATCAAGCTGCGCTTCTTGCAACCAGTCTAAAAGAATTTGAAAGTCTTCTTCGGTTTCACCCGGGAAGCCAACCACGAAAGTTGAACGAATGACCAAATCAGGACATTTTTCACGCCAAGTTTTTAAGCGTTCAAGGGTATTTTCACTATGGGCTGGTCGCTTCATCAATTTTAAGATGCGCGGACTGGCGTGTTGAAAAGGAATATCTAAATAAGGCAGGATTTTACCTTGAGCCATCAAATCAATGACAGCATCGACATGCGGATATGGATAAACATAATGTAGACGCACCCAGATTCCCAATTGACCCAGTGCTTCACACATATCGTAAAACTTGGTTTTAACTGGCTGACCATTCCAGAAATCCAGTTTGTACTTGGTATCTACACCATACGCAGAGGTATCCTGAGAGATCACCAATACTTCTTTAACCCCTGCGCGCTTCAGCGCAGCCGCTTCTTCAAGCACTGATCCCACTGGACGTGAAACCAGATCACCACGCATGCTTGGAATAATGCAGAAAGTACAACGGTGGTTACAGCCTTCAGATATTTTTAGATAAGCATAATGTTTTGGTGTGAGACGAATGCCCTGCTCAGGAACTAAATCGACAAAAGGATTGTGTTTTGGCGGTGGCGGTACATATTCATGTACAGCTTCCATTACATCCTGATACGCTGCTGCACCAGTCACTTTTAAAACGTTCGGATGCATTTGACGAATTTTATCTTCGTCCTTACCTAAACACCCAGTCACAATAACGCGACCATTTTCATTCATGGCTTCGCCAATGGCATCTAGGGATTCTTGTACCGCAGATTCAATAAAACCGCAGGTATTGACTACAACCAGATCGGCACCGTCATAATCCGATGCAACCTGATAACCTTCAGTACGTAACTGAGTTAAAATTCGTTCAGAATCTACCAATGCCTTAGGACAACCTAAAGAGACAAAACCGACTTTGGGGGACTTCATGAATCTGCGCTCCACTTGAATCCGCGTATTGTATGACGTTTCTCGCAATAAAAACAGGTGGAATATGAACAGTTCGTTTAATGCACCAAAATACAACCAATATTTCTTACAAAAATCATAGTTGCACCATTATGATTCAATTTAAGCAAACAAAATGCATACTTTGTTTTTAAATCGATCAAATTTAATCATTTTTGCTCGTTTTTAATACAAGCGATGTATTAAGTTCATTTTCACATAAAGTTGGCGTACATCTTGCTTATGTTATGTCCCATTACAGGGAAAAACTGGATTAAATGTAAATGTCATTGCGCTATTATAAGACAGGAAACATTTTCTAATGGATCAAAGACCGACCATTGACTACCGACTACTGGTTGATAATTTAACCACAGCCATATTGTTGGTCGATAGCGACTTGAATATTTTTTATCTCAATTCTTCTTGCGAAGCGTTGTTTGATATTAGTTTGCTACGTGCATCAGGTTTGCCGGTGCTCAATCTATTACATTCGCCAAATGACAGTTTCAATACCCATGAAGCATTATTGAATACATTGAATTCTGGACAACACTACACACGGCGTGAAGCTGTGATTAGTGTCAACTTTAAAGAAATTCATGTCGATTATTCTGTTTCTGCTTTAAATACGGGTAAAAACTATCATCCACTGCTTTTAATAGAGCTTAATCCGATTGATCGGATGCTAAAAATTTCTAAAGAAGAAAATTTGATTCAGCAGCACCAAGTTGCGCGTCAGCTCATTCGCGGTGTTGCACATGAAGTCAAAAATCCTTTAGGCGGAATTCGTGGTGCTACACAACTATTAGCACGTAGTTTAAATGACCCCAAATACACAGAATTTACCGATATCATTATTAATGAAGTGGATCGTTTAAGAAATCTGGCAGATACCATGCTGGGCTCACGCCAACTGCCAAGTTATGAAGATGTCAATATTCATGAGCCTCTGGAGCGCGTACGTTCTCTTATCGTCAACCAAACCAAGAAAAAGATTAAAATTACACGGGACTATGATCTGTCATTGCCTGATGTAAAAGCTGACCGTGATCAACTGATTCAGGTCATGCTGAATATTAGTGTCAATGCGATTCAAGCCATGACCGAAAACAAAGAATTTTTTGTTGACCATGATCCAGAACTCATTTTAAGAACACGTATTCAGCGTCTGGTCACCATCAATGGTTTATTAAATAAATCGGCGGTTCGTATCGATATTGAAGATAACGGCCCCGGTGTACCACAAGACATTTTAGAGTCCGTTTTTTATCCGCTTGTGACAGGACGAGCTAAAGGAACAGGACTTGGCTTAAGTATTGCACAGAATATCATGCATCAACACAACGGAATGATTGAATGTCAATCCGTCGCGGGAAAAACCACATTTAGCTTATATTTACCTTGGGAGTCAGACCGTGTCGCGAAATAAAATATGGGTAATTGATGATGATCGCGCCATGCGATGGGTACTGGAAAAAACCTTCAAAGAAGAAGGTTTGGATGTGACCAGTTTTGAAGAAGCACAAACTGCACTGGATCAATTGGCTGAAGATGCGCCAGATGTCATTCTTACCGACATTCGTATGCCAGGAATTGACGGTCTGACCTTTTTGGGTAAAGTTAAAAATAACTATCCCGATTTGCCTGTAATTATTATGACAGCACATTCAGATCTGGAATCTGCTGTTTCAAGCTATCAAACTGGTGCTTTTGAATATTTACCAAAACCTTTTGATATTGATGAAGCTTTAGCTCTTGTTCATCGTGCAATTTTACATGTGAATAAGTTACAGCAACAAGAAGCAGCAAAAACCACTTCACCGGTTCAATCGACTGAAATTATTGGCGAATCACCTGCCATGCAGGAAGTATTTCGTGCAATTGGTCGACTTTCACAGTCACATATTACTGTACTGATTAATGGTGAGTCTGGTACAGGTAAAGAACTGGTTGCCCACGCCTTACACAAACATTCTCCACGCAGCAGTAAACCTTTTATTGCCTTAAATATGGCTGCCATTCCAAAAGATTTGATTGAAACAGAACTTTTTGGACATGAAAAAGGTGCGTTTACAGGTGCTAACACCCAGCGTCAGGGTCGTTTTGAGCAAGCCAACGGCGGTACGTTATTTTTAGATGAAATTGGTGACATGCCATTTGAAACTCAAACCCGCTTACTTCGTGTATTGGCTGATGGTGAGTTTTATCGTGTTGGTGGACACATCCCTGTAAAAGTCGATGTCCGCATTGTCGCGGCAACACATCAAGACTTGGAAAAATTGGTGAATGAAGGACGTTTCCGCGAAGACTTATATCATCGTTTAAATGTCATTCGTATTCACATTCCAAAACTTGCACATCGCAGCGAAGACATTCCAATGCTTGCGCAACACTTTTTGGCACGTGCAGGTAAAGAACTTGGCGTGAGCCCAAAAATTCTTCGACCTGAAACAACCGACTATATGCAACAATTGCCTTGGCCGGGGAATGTGCGCCAACTGGAAAATACTTGCCGCTGGCTCACCGTGATGATCACAGGACGGGATGTTTATCCAGAAGACTTACCTTCTGAATTAAAACAGATTCCAATTCAAAAATCAGGCGAGCAGGCAACCACACCAATGGGCGTCGATCGTATTTCTCTGCATCATTGGGACGAATTACTTGGTCAATGGGCCATTCAAAAACTAAAAAATGGCGAAATGAAGATTCTTGATATCGCCACTCCAATGTTTGAACGCACTCTGATTAATGCAGCCTTACAACAAACCCGTGGTCGCAAACGCCACGCAGCTGAACTTTTAGGTTGGGGTCGCAACACGCTTACCCGTAAATTAAAAGAACTTGGTATTGCTGCTGAAGATGATGCTGAAGAAGAAGCCGAAATCTAGGGTTGATGATTAAGTATAAACATTAAAGGGCAGTCACATTGACTGCCCTCTAATGTTGATCTAAACATTTAGGCAACTTGAGGATAGTGAATTGACTTACCTGCAACCAGCTCATTCACTGCATTGCTATTAAAATCAAGCTCTAAAATATGGTTTTCCGCAGAAATGCGATATTTTGAAATCAGGGGCTGCGCGCCATAGGCGGTTTCAATCACATATTCATCTGCAATATTTAAAATTCCTTCAAGATTCGTACTTGTAGAAGCGAAATCGTGATTAAACAAATCATAGATTTCTTGAAGATTATAAGTTTCACGTAGATGCTCAGGGTGTTTTCTCACCTCACCTTCAAGAAACAAAACGAGCTTATGCGCAAAAAAATAATAATTTGGTTTATGGCTATACTCGAGATTCATCTTGATCTACTCCTAAAAGGTTTATCATTCATTTTTATGTCACCATTTATTTTTAAAAATTTTAGCTTAATTTTTTCTTAAAGAATGCTATTGATCATACAAATTCTCACAATATGAAAAATCAATAAAATAAAACCAACTATTTAAGTTGGTTTTATTCCATGTAAAAACAAGAAGATATTTTTGCTTTTACATATTTTTAATAGGTTAGTTGCTCAATACTGGTTACAATTTCTTACTTATACATCTAACAGCTTATTTCAAATCATGAAAAATAATTTTAACAATATGGTGGTGTTAGGGAGTGCCAATGTCGATCACATTTTAAATGTTGATGATTTCCCTGCTTCAGGACAAACCGTTTCAGGAAAAAATTATAAAGTTGCGTTTGGTGGAAAAGGCGCAAATCAAGCAGTGGCTGCTGCGCGAAGTGGTGCAAATATTAGCTTCATTGGCTGCGTCGGAGATGATGATGCTGGTCATCATCTGAAAGTTCAGCTTGAAAAAGATGGTGTCCATATTCAGGCTGTTCAATCCATTAAAGATCAGAATACAGGGGTTGCTTTAATTTTTGTTAATCATCAGGCAGATAATTTTATTGGTATTCATGCGGGTGCAAATGCTGCCTTGAGTGTTGAATATGTGCAACAACATGCAAGCTTAATTCAAAGTGCTCAACTTTTATTGTTGCAACTTGAAACGCCCATAGACAGCATACTTACCGCAGCTCACCTTGCCCACAATGCAGGTGTAAAAATTATTTTAAATCCTGCACCCGCCCAAGCTTTGACATCAGAGCTTTTACAAAACGTTGATATCATTACCCCGAATAAAACTGAAGCAGAAATTTTAACAGGGCTAAAGATTAATCATCTGGATGATGTCCAACAAGCTGCACATGTTCTTCACAATTACGGTATTGAAACGGTTGTCATTACTTTGGGTGCACAAGGTGTCTGGCTGAGTGAGTCGGGTCAAGGACAATTGATCCCTGCCTTTAAGGTAGATGCAGTTGATACGATTGCCGCAGGTGATACATTTAACGGAGCATTTGCAACAGCATTACTGGAAGGTCAATCCAATCAAGAAGCAGCCCAGTTTGCCAATGCTGCGGCGGCAATTGCCGTGACCCGATACGGCGCTCAACCATCCATTCCTTATCGTGCTGAAATTAATGCTCTATTCAAAGAAAATTTAAACCTTTAAAACCTAGAAAACGCAGAATATTCTGCGTTTTTCCCTGTGACTTTAGTCATTTACCGCATCAGAAACTTCCTTGACCATTGCTTTCATGCCACCCAAACCATTGTTCATCAGATACCAGTTACTCGAATCCAGATACACAATATGACCGTTTTGTGCCGCTTTGGTTTTATTGACAATTGCATTATTTAAAACCTGTTGAGCACCATCTTTTTTCTCAGTAATAGCCGCTCCCCGATCAATTACAAAAATATAGTCAGGATTTTTTTGCGCAATAAACTCATGAGAAATTGCCATACCATGCAAACCCACTTTAATGGATGGATCGACTGGGGTAAAACCATATAAATCATGAATATTACCAAAGCGTGAGCCTGCGCCATAGGCTGCAATTTTACTATTATTCACCATAATGATCAGCGCTGTTTTACCTTGGGTCTTTTGCTTTAACGCTGCAATATCAGACTCTAATGTTTTGAGTTCATTCTCAGCCTCAGCTTTTTTTCCGACCATTTCCGCTACATTTAAAGTTTGCTGTTTAAAGGAATTAAATTGATCGTTGTAATCCACATCTACAAAATAAGTCGGTGCAATGGTTTTAAGTTCATTCACTACATTTTCCATACGTCCACTCATGAGAATCAACTCAGGCTGACTGGCTGCAACACGCTCCAGATTTGGGTCTTTAACTGTCCCTACATCCCTATATTTCGCATCATTAAAAGTCCGCAAAACTTGGGGCAATGGTGTGCCTTTTGGCAAAGCAACCACTTTGTCATCCGCACCCAGCTCATGAATGGTATTTAACGCATTGGTATCTAGAACTGCAATCCGCGAAATATTTGCTGGTATACTAATATCACCTGCTTTGCTTGTAAATTTTAAGGTTTCACTATTTGCATTTGTGGTGATATTTGCCTGATCTGTTTGTGCAGGTGTATTAGAATTACTGCAACCTATTAGTGCGAGGGTACACAAGGTTGTAATCAGCGTTTTTTTAAGCAGCATAGCCATCTCCTAACTAATAAAATAAAGACCTAATTTGTGTTGATTCACCTCTTGAATCGGAATACGAAAATCGAAGATTTCCTGCAAAATTTGTTCATTCATGATCTGCTGTGGCGAACCGACATAAGCAAGTTGTCCATCTTTCATGGCAATAATTTGATCGGCATATACCGAAGCAAAATTGATATCGTGAATCACCACAATGATGGATTTTCCATGATGCGTCGCCAAATCTTTTAAAACACGCATGATTTGTGCAGAGTGCTTCATGTCCAGATTATTCAGAGGTTCATCCAGCAAGATATAATCTGTGTCCTGCGCTAAAACCATTGCAATGTAAGCGCGTTGCCGTTGACCGCCCGAAAGCTCACTCAACTGACGATGACGCAACTCGTCCAGATCCATATAACGAATGGATTGATCAATCATGTGATGATCTTCAGCATTGAGTCGTCCTTGCGAATAAGGAAAACGCCCAAAAGCCACCAGATCTTCAATACTTAAACGCAGTTCGGTGTGATTAGACTGTTTTAAGATCGCCATTTTCTTGGCAATTTCATTACTTTTCATGGCATGTATATCTTGCCCATCCAGAAAAATCTGCCCAGCATCAGGCTGAGTTAAGCGACTCATCATGCCAAGCACTGTACTTTTTCCAGCACCATTCGGCCCAATAAATGCCGTAAATTGACCTTTGGTAATATTTAAGGACACATCACCAACCACTTCTTGACCGTGATAACTTTTAGATAAACCTTTTAGCTCAATTGCCACTTTTTATTTTCCTTCAACAAAATCCAGAAGAAATAAATTCCGCCAACAAAATTAATGATGACACTCAGCGTAGTTTTGTTATTCAGCACATGCAGCACGACAAACTGACCGATCATGAGTGATAAAATACTGACCAAAATAACGCCGACTAACAACATAGCGTGACGATGCGTTTTAAATAATTCCAGCGTAATATTGAGAACCAATAACCCCAAGAACATCATTGGACCCGCCAAAGCAGTTGCTGATGCCAATGCAATCACCACTAAAATTAAAAGTGTGCGACTGGTCTTGTCATAGTCCAAACCCAGATTAAGCGCATGTTCACGCCCCAAAGCCATCACATCCAACCGATGATGATTTTTAAAGGTATAGATCAGGATCGGAACAATCGTAATTAAAGCCAAAATAACAATTTCGATTTTGACAATATTGAAGCTTGCAAAACCTGCATAGGCAGCAATTTGGAATTCATCAGGATCCAACAAAACCTGAAAAAAAGTGGTCATACTGTCAAATAAAGTGGCGCAGATGAGTCCGACCAATAACAAAAAATAGATATTTTGCTCGGCGACTTTTTTAAAAATAAAGCGATACAACAGCAGCGCAAAACCCAACATGAGTGCCAAACTCACCACATAATCCATAATGAAATTCATGGAAAGTAGAGCGCTCGCACCAAAGAAATAAATAATCAGTGTTTTGGAAAGTTCATATAATTTATCTAGACCCAAAGCCTGCGGTGTGACCACTCGATTATTAACAATGCAATGGAAAATCAGTGTTGAAACCCCAACTGCAACTCCAGCAACCACAATGGCAGCAACGGTTTTTAACCGTAAATTGAGCGCAAACTGCCAGCCCGCACCTAAGCCCCAAGTCAAATACAATGCAATCGAGAAAAACGTAAGTATCAATAGTAAACATAGTTTAGTGCGATTATGCATAGCGATATCTCCGTAGCAAAAGCCACAAGAAAATTACGCTACCCAACACACCCATGATCAGGCTGACAGATACTTCATAAGGGAAAATCACCACGCGACCAAACACATCACAGAGCAATACTAAAATCGCGCCGAGCATCGCAGTATGTGACAAAGTTTTACGGATATTATCTCCTAGATACATACTCACCAGATTAGGGACGATTAAGCCCAAAAATGGAATAGCCCCCACTGTCACTATGACCACGCCTGTGATGACTGAGACAAGAGCCAAACCTGCAAACATGGTTTGTTTATAATTGAGTCCCAGATTTGTGGCAAAGTCCTCGCCCAAACCTGCCAGCACGAAACGATTTGCAAATAAATAAATGAGAACCAAGACAGGCACACTCAGATAAATAAGTTCATATTGACCATTTAAAATCGTGGAAAAATCACCTTGCAACCAACCCGCTAAACTTTGCAGCAAATCCATTTGCAATGCGATAAATGTGGTGAATGCCGAAATAATACTGCCAAAAATCATTCCCACTAAAGGCACAAATACTGTATCTCGATGTTTTAAAGTTGCCAGAATACTCATAAAGATCATGGCACCGATTAAAGTCACCACGATCGCAAAGCCTGTCTTCATAAAGATAGAAGCGCTTGGCAATAAAATAATGGAAACCAGCACCCCCAGCCTTGCGCAATCATAAAGACCGGCTGTCGTCGGCGAAACAAAGCGATTGCGACTTAGAGACTGCATAATTAGGCCGCAGACACTTAGGCCTGCACCTGCCACAACTATTGCCATTAAACGTGGTAAACGACTTGTCCAGAATAATTGCCAATCATGCGCATGACCTGCTAAAAAGCCAGATAAGGTCATATCACCCACCCCTACAAAGAGTGAAATAAATGCCAATGGAATTAACAGGAGAAAAAGATAGCGTCGCTTAACCATGTCGACCAAATAAAAAATTCATATCAAACTTAAATAAAACTTAAAACATGAAAATTAAACTATCACAGATGAGAAAAATTATCATTAACACAAACATTAATTATAAAAACACAATTCAAATTAATTATTATTTTTCAAATATTTATAATAATTTTATTAAAATTTTGTTTTGTTTAGGTTTGTAAATAAAAATGCAACGAGCATATTTAAAGTCACCCTTACTTTAAAAATACTCGTTGCACGATCAAAGTCATCACCCTAATGCCTTTAATTTATAAAATGATTTTATCTCGGATACGGAAGAAATATTTACTCCATTTTTTCCAATTTTCTTTATTTTAGGAATAATTTTTCTCTGTATTCAATTTTTATAAAATATTTTCCTGAATTTCAGGATTTTAGTAATAGAGAATAGATTTTATAAGTGTCTTTATCGAAAATTCTACCCGTTTTTAAAACATAGAAATTTAACGATTACCCATCTGAAAATAAGTCAATTTTAGGTGATTTTCTTAATTTATTGATTTAATGAAAATTGAATAGCTTAGAGATATTTACTGCAAATCAAACAAAGTTGTGGTTTAATACATTCAGTTTGAGATGAGCCTCATACAGTATATGACTTGATTCATATACGACTAGCCCCGCAATGCGGGGCTTTTTATTATTTAATGTTTAATAAATCTTTTTCCAAAATTATTTTAAACTATTTATATCTTATCTTTATAGAAAAAGGGCCGATTACCCGACCCTTATCTTTACTCATTTAAACTTAATAATCAATCAATTAAGTCAACTGAGCCGCAGCAATTTTCTTGGTATCTACAGTGTTTGCAGCATCGGTATATTCACCCATCTTATCGAAGTTCAAATATTTATAGATGTCAGCAGACATGCTGTCGATTTGAGCAGCATACTGTTGATATTCTTCTGGGCTTGGAAGTTTACCCAATACAGCAGCAACAGAAGCAAGCTCAGCAGAAGCTAAGTAAACATTTGCACCCTGACCTAAACGGTTCGGGAAGTTACGCGTAGAAGTCGATACACAAGTGGTATTCGGTGCTACACGTGCTTGGTTACCCATGCAAAGTGAACAACCCGGCATTTCTGTACGTGCGCCAGCTTTACCATAGATGTTATATAGACCTTCTTCCATCAACTGGTGTTCATCCATACGTGTTGGAGGAGCCAACCATAGACGAGTTGAAAGTGAACCACCCGGCACTTTGTCTAGAAGCTGACCCGCTGCACGGAAGTGACCAATGTTAGTCATACAAGAACCAATGAATACTTCATCAATCTTGTCGCCTTGAACTTCAGAAAGAAGTTTTGCATCATCTGGATCATTCGGGCAGCAAAGAACAGGTTCTTTGATGTCAGCAAGATCAATTTCATAGACTTTGGTGTATTCAGCATCAGCATCAGCTTGAAGAAGTGATGGATTAGCCAACCATTTTTCCATGTTTTCGATACGGCGCGCCATAGTACGTGCATCGCCATAACCTTGTGAAATCATCCATTTCAACATGGTAATGTTAGAACGCAAGTATTCAGCAACTTTCTCTTCAGAAAGTGTGATCGCACAGCCCGCAGCAGAACGCTCAGCAGATGCATCAGACAATTCAAATGCTTGCTCAACAGTGAGGTCAGTTTCCATTTCAGTCAAGTCGATCTCTAGGATACGACCAGAGAAAATGTTTTTCTTCCCTTTTTTCTCTACAGTAAGATCGCCTTCCTTAATTGCATAGTAAGGAATCGCATGGACTAGGTCACGTAAAGTGATACCAGGCTGCATTTTACCTTTGAACTTCACAAGGACAGATTCAGGCATATCGAGTGGCATTACACCTGTTGCAGCAGCAAACGCAACAAGACCAGAACCCGCTGGGAATGAAATACCAATTGGGAAACGAGTATGCGAGTCACCACCAGTACCAACAGTATCAGGCAACAACATACGGTTTAACCAAGAGTGAATAATACCATCACCTGGACGAAGCGACACACCACCACGGTTCATAATGAAGTCTGGTAGTGAGTGTTGCATTTGTACGTCGACTGGCTTTGGATAAGCCGCTGTGTGACAGAATGACTGCATTACAAGATCAGCTGAGAAGCCTAAGCATGCCAAGTCTTTCAACTCATCACGTGTCATTGGGCCAGTGGTATCTTGAGAACCGACAGTTGTCATTTTTGGTTCGCAATAAGTACCCGGACGAATACCTTGACCTTCTGCTAGACCACAAGCACGACCTACCATTTTTTGAGCTAGAGTAAAACCTTTACCCGTGTCAGCAGGTTGTACTGGTGTACGGAACAATTCAGAAGCTGGAAGACCTAAAGCTTCACGCGCTTTAGTGGTCAAACCACGACCAATGATCAGGTTAATACGACCACCTGCACGTACTTCATCAAGAAGAACTGGCGTTTTAAGTTCAGATTCAGCGATTTGCTCACCGTTTTTGAACGCGGTTACTTTAGCAGCAGCATGATCAATTTTCAGTGTGATTTCGTCGCCCATGTTCATATCAGAAACATCGATTTCAACAGGAAGTGCGCCTGCATCTTCCATGGTGTTGAAGAAAATTGGCGCAATTTTTGAACCTAAGCAGTAACCACCGTCTTTTTTGTTCGGAATGTGCGCAATTTCGTCACCAAAGAACCAAAGCACAGAGTTCGTTGCCGACTTACGAGAAGAACCTGTACCCACAACGTCACCGACATAAGCAACTTGGTTGCCTTTTGCGATAAGGTCTTTAATTTGATTAAGTGGCCCAACTTCACCCGGTTTTTCTGGGTTAATACCATCACGCTCGTTTTTCAACATTGCATTGGCATGTAATGGAATGTCTGGACGGCTCCAAGCGTCTTGTGCTGGAGACAAGTCATCAGTGTTGGTTTCACCTGTTACTTTGAACACGGTTAACTTGATTTCTTCAGGAACGTCTTTACGGCTAGTGAACCATTCAGCGTCTGCCCAAGATTGTAAAACAGCTTTTGCATTGGCATTGCCCGCTTTTGCTTTATCAGCAACGTCATGGAACGCATCAAATACAAGAAGTGTTTTTTTCAATGCTTCAGCAGCCAAACCACCAAGTTCAGCACTATCAAGCAAATCAACTAAAGGAGCGACGTTATAACCACCAAGCATGGTGCCAAGTAAGTAAACTGCACGTTCTTTAGAAACTAATGGAGATGTCGCTTCACCTTTTGCAACAGCTGACAAGAAAGCAGCTTTTACATAAGCAGCTTGGTCAACACCCGCTGGAACGCGGTTTTCAAGCAAGTCCACAAGAAATGCTTCTTCGCCTGCTGGTGGATTTTTTAGCAATTCAACCAGATCAGCAGTTTGCGCATCATCAAGTGGCTTCGGTGGGACTCCGAGTGCGGCACGTTCTTCAACGTGTTGGCGGTAAGCTTCTAGCACAGTGTTATTCCTCTTTTTTAAAAAATTATTTACAAATTCCTGCTTAGCAAAGCTTTGTAAATAATATGGACAGTAAAATTTTACTAAATATCAAGTTAAAAGTTAATGCAAGTACCGTATTTCTTCGTGATTCTCATTATTTTATAGCGAAATAGTACTTGACACTTACAGCTGTAAAATCATTGAAAATACTGCGTTAAGCTCAAAATTTGTCTTGCCTGTATGAGAACCAATAAAAAAGGCAACCCATGTTGCCTGATATTATGGATAAAACATATAGCACCTTAGTGGACGGTGCTACTTTGTAAATATTGATTGAGTGCTTCTTGACTTCCTTCGAACTTGATTTGAACTTCATCCTCATGCAACATCGCATGGTCTGCACTGGCAAATGAAATACTGACTTCATAAAGTCGGGCTTTTTCATCAATCACTTCATTGATATAGACTTTATCACCCACACTCAAAACGTAGCGACTACCACCAATGACTGCTACACCTTTAGTATCTTCGAGCAACAAATCTGCATTATGCAAATATGCAACAACTTTCATGTCTGCGCTCCCATCGTATAATTATTAGTCAAATCATTATTGATTAATTTTTTAATTTTAGCTATATATGACCTTCAAAATACTTTAAGAGTTTGTAACTTAGGTGGTGCTCTGAAAAATTACTTGAATAAGAACAATAATGTGATGATGTATAATTATTTTTAGAGCTAAATGATGTAAAGTCGTTTGAAGTAAAATTAAAGGTT
This sequence comes from Acinetobacter ihumii, assembly GCF_900625095.1. Lineage (GTDB taxonomy): Bacteria > Pseudomonadota > Gammaproteobacteria > Pseudomonadales > Moraxellaceae > Acinetobacter > Acinetobacter ihumii. Next base: position 790,516 of record NZ_LR130760.1, read on the forward strand.
AAAATTGAAACTCAAGAGAAGCTGAACTTAATCCATTTCGATTGTTTTTGATTTACCAAACTCAATATTTCTAAAATCTGCGTATTGTCCACTATTAATAAGAAAGAAAGTAAATAAAGATGTAGTAAGCATAATTACAACTTCCATAGAGGGAATCATAAGTAACAATGAACCATAAAAAATGAAGAATAAAAATAAACAATATTTTAAATCTTTAAAATAGAGTGTAATAAAGCCACCAAAAATCAATGAAGTGATCAAAATATTAGCTATTTTATTGATTCCAAAATGATTTAATACAATTAAGCTTAAACAAAGACTCACTAGGGATAATAAAAATACGAAGATATTTTTTAAGCTGAACATGCTTTGGATTCCTAGTAGGTAAAATAATTATCTCTCCTCTGCCCCCCAGAGGAGAGATATTCACACATCAATTGATAGTTTGAGATTCTTTTCTATTATTCAGACGATTTATATTAATCAAGATATCTTTATTATTATTTCAAGATCTCTTATTTAATATTCAGCTTTCTATTTAATAGTGAAGAGGCCTTTTTGATGTGCTGAGAGGAGTATAGGTTGAATAACTTTCAAAAGAATACGCTTTTGGCTTACACGTTTGTGAGAAATAGCTTACATTTGATCATTTATTAAACAATATTAACAATACATTAATTTATTATTCCATATATTTATCAAGTAATTAGCATAGATGATGATTAAATTTCAAACTGATCTACGTAACAAAAGACAACATGCCATTAACATTAAATTCTTAGTATTATCATTATTTTAAATTAGTGCTTTAACACTAAAAGCTCTAAATATGCTCCAGACAAAACTGTCAATTTTTTAATTTTTAACCACTCACGATCGTTTTTATTGACTTCACTAGCCTGCTGACGTAGAACTGATCCCATCTTTTTTTGCATCGATCCCACCATGGCAAAACGTAAATATAGTAAAGAACTTTTTAATGTTAGGCGTATTCATCGACAATGGTGGGTAGTCCGTTCAACTTCAGATTTGACTCAGATCGAAAAAGTTGAAGCAACCAGTACTCGTAGTCAAGCGAATCAGTATGCAGATGATTACACTGAAAAACACTATGTTGATCTTTATTTAAAACAACAGCTTGAAAGTAAAAACTCATTTGAATGACGTTTTCATGAGTTGGAAAAAGCTGGTTTAATCCTTAACGTTTTAATTTTCAGCGATTAGAACATGCCCTATTTCTAAATTATCAGATAGTTTATTTGAATAACTTAAACAAGATAGAGTTGTATTCAACAATCGATGTCTGATTTATTAAAAATAGGATTTGTTTTAAGATAAGTCCAGATTTTAATGTCTGGCAATATGACGCATGTGAATTGCATCTTATTAGAACATTTTTTAAAAATTCATTGACTAAATTATTAGCATCACCAGATTCATGAGTAAAAAGCATGGAACATATTGAAGCCTTTAAGGCTCTTTTCTTAGGTCTTATTGAAGGTCTAACTGAATTTCTCCCTATTTCTAGTACTGGCCATCTGATCCTTTTCGGACACATAATTGACTTCCATTCTGACAGTGGACGTGTTTTTGAAGTCGTTATTCAATTAGGTGCTATTTTAGCGGTATGCTGGTTATATCGACAAAAAATTGTGGATCTCATCAAAGGTTTTTTTAGTGGTGATGCCGAAGCTCGCCACTTCTGTATTAGTGTACTCATCGCTTTTTTCCCTGCGGTGATTATTGGTGTGTTGGCAGTCGATTTTATTAAGTCTGTTTTATTTAGCCCGCTTGTAGTTGCCATTGCCTTAATTATTGGGGGCTTAATTATTTTCTGGGTTGAGTCAATCAAATTTGAACATAAAACCACTGAAGCCACTCAAATTACTTATAAACAAGCATTGCTGGTAGGACTAGCACAATGTGTTGCAATGATTCCCGGCACGTCACGCTCTGGTGCAACTATTGTCGGTGGCATGTTTGCAGGACTTTCACGTAAGGCTGCGACAGAATTTTCTTTTTTTCTGGCGATGCCAACCATGTTAGGCGCTGCAACTTTTGATTTAGTTCGTAATGCAAGCATTCTGACAGCAGATAACATGACGAATATTGCATTGGGTTTTATCACTGCATTCATCGCTGCGCTGGTGGTCGTCAAAGCATTGGTTCGTTTTGTAGAAAAACATACTTTACGTGTGTTTGCTTGGTATCGAATTATTTTAGGTATTATTATCATTTTTGTTATGCTTTAAGCAGCAGAGTGAAAAAAGCTCAGTTATCCATGAATAACTGAGCTTTTTTTTATTTTGCAGGATGATCCTGTCTAAATAGTTGCCATTCTTCAATTACACGACCATCTGGCAATATACAATTACTGTAGCTATTACCATTTGCATCTTTTTTCATGTCCAGTTTGCCGCCTTGTTGAATACAATATTCACTTGCTGGATTTGGCATACCAATCTTTTTAGGTGGCTGTTGGGTGGTACTACATGCCAATAACAGCAGCATCATTGCACCACCACCTAAAATTAAAAATATTTTTTTCTTCATCATGACATCCTGTTAGAGCACTTTTAACAATATTATTATCTGAAATAAATAGCATCAACACTGTTAAGTTTTAGTTAATTCATTACAATCATTTTCACTACAATATGCTGTGATTCATCATTTTCATCAAAAGTTTGCTTACGAATAAGCTCCTTATATTTCACCCTAAAATCTCGCCCATTCAATGTTACGACAGATGGAATGTGATCAAAATAAGTGCTACCTGCTTCCAAACTTTCTTCATGGAGTGCTGTACCCAACTGATAATCATCACCTTTTAGGACAACATATTTTACCGTTGTTTTCATTATGTTCGTCATACTGTTTAAGCTATTAATTGTATTTTTTACTGCTTTTTCACACTTGACTAGTCTTATAAACAATGAATAAACAAAACAGTTTTTGTTCAATTTGTTCTTATTGATAACATATAATTTTTGATCTTGACTCAAAAACTGAGCACAACTCACTGGTGCTAAACCTCAAAGCGTCAAGCACTTGATTTGAATAATCTTTCTTACATCGTATAAATATACAAAATGAACAATCATCATGATCTAGCATGAATTGATTAAAATTAAAAACAGTATTATATTAATTTAAAAATATATAATATTCAGCAGCTTAGAAAAACTTTTATTTTCATACTCTCCGCACAATTAAATTTATTCTACTTTCAATTGGTAATCATCCTGAGTAATCTTTATTTTCAGCTTTCTATATTTACGTTTATTGGGATCTAGAGCTGATTCTAAAACTTCATTTTTAAATTTTGAGTCATTCATTAATTCTGTATAAATTTTATACCCGATTAAAATTTTACTCGGTTTTTCTTTATGATCTTTAAAGTTATCGATAAGTTGATTTAAATCATCAAGACCAGATGGATTCGTTTTTTTCATAGCAACACATCACTTTTGATCGATAGTTGTAACTTAGCATTCAATTTTTACAAATATATGAATTTTGAATTAGTCATATGCTTTAACACCCTATTTTTTAAATAAAATATAAAAAAACCTGCATCTTGGGGAAGATGCAGGCTGTAAAACGCACAACTTAATCATTCTTAACTAAAAATGAAACTTTAAAACTATCCATAAAAACTGTTGAAATAAAAACTTTAACAATAAAATGAGAATCAAATCGTGATGCTTATATTGTTATTGACGTCATTATATCTTTTCCATACAGACCAGTCTACATAAATTTTAAAAAGTCACAGCTAAGTGAACTAATTATCAGATAGCTTGAATTTCATCATAATATTTCCGCACTTCTCCAAGCTTACTGATATATGTAAACAAAATTAATTTTAAAACCACGTGACATACACATGATATTTAAGTAAAAATCAAAGTAATATCTATTAAAGTCATGTTAGAACAAAGTTTATCTTTTATGATACTTGCCTTTTCTTAGCTTAAATTTTAGTCACAAAATAGTCATCTATAAATTGAACAGGAATCTGAAAATGATAAAAGCGATTGGATTGTTGGCAGTTTTTTCAAGTTTATTATGCGGTTGCGCATCTGCTCCTGAAAAAACGCAAGATGCAGATCAACTTGCTACAGCAGGTTTGTTACTATGCAAAGCGAATGAACAATGTCCCATTATGGCAGCTTCATGGCGTTCTAATGATAAATCACAACTCAGAATTGATGTGCGTTTAAATAGTAGTTATCTTTATTATGATATTAAAAAAATCACTTTTATTATAGATGGTAAGCCTTTAAGTTACACACCAACGCAACCTACAGAACTTCAGTCTATCAGTCGCTTAACACCTAAACGCTCATCGAATCATATCATTGTTCCTAACAGTTTTTTAGCTTCATTTAAAAATGCCAAACGTATTGATGTCCAAATTCATACAGATCACGGCATAATTAAACGAGCAATGTATATAGATGGGAAAGCATCTTCCGCTTATCAAAATTTTATTAATGTCTACAATGCTTCATAAATTTACAGCTTATGCTTTGATCATAAAAAAACTCACCGAAATGGTGAGTTTTTTAACAGACTAAGTAGGCTGACTTATGGTTCTATCGGCGCAAATGGCGCAACTACATCAGCATTTTGCGCACGATTGCGTAAGAAATGATCCATCAATACAATCGCAAGCATCGCTTCTGCAATTGGCGTTGCACGCACCCCCACACACGGATCATGACGGCCTTTAGTCAGTACATCTGTATTTTCACGATCCAGATTAATAGTTTTACCCGGTGTGGTAATACTTGCTGTTGGTTTGAGTGCAATCGCCACACGAATGGTTTGTCCGCTGGAGATCCCGCCCAAGATACCACCTGCATGATTAGCAAGAAAACCCGATGTTGTCAGTTCATCACGGCTTTCATGACCAAACTGACCTGCGACTGCAAAACCATCACCAATTTCAACACCTTTCACCGCATTAATGCTCATCATGGCATGGGCAATATCAGCATCCAGACGATCAAATACTGGCTCGCCCCAACCCACTGGAACTTTTTCTGCTAAAATTTCAAGTTTTGCACCACAACTTGTGCCTTGTTCACGCAAAGACGTGACTAAAGCTTCAAAGCGAGGAACTGCATCAACATCTCCACAAAAGAAAGGATTATTGGGGACTTCATTCCAGTCCAGTTTCTCTGCAATTTCATTGCCAATTTGGGTGACATGTCCACGAATCACGATCCCAAACTTTTCAGCCAGATATTTTTTTGCAATTGCACCCGCAGCAACGCGCATGGCTGTTTCACGCGCACTTGAACGTCCACCACCGCGATAATCACGGAAACCATACTTTTGCGTATAAGTATAATCAGCATGACCCGGACGGAAAGTCTGTGCAATATTGCCATAATCCTTCGATTTCTGATCGGTATTGCGAATCAGTAAACCAATTGAAGTGCCTGTGGTTTTACCTTCAAAAACACCTGAAATAATTTCAACTTCATCGGGTTCTTTGCGTTGCGTTGCAAACTTGGATGTTCCGGGTTTACGTCGATCCAAATCTTTTTGCAAATCTTCAGCACAAAGCTCTAAACCGGGTGGAACACCATCTACAATCGCCATTAAGCCGATACCATGTGACTCACCACAGGTGGTTACGCGAAAGAGTTGTCCAATACTATTCCCTGCCATATTTACAACTCCTTTAAGCTTCTAAAGATTCTTGAAATAAACGCTGATAACGGCGACATTGCTCTGCGGTTAAAGCAAAAATACCTGAACCACCTTTTTTAAAGCTCAGCCAGTGGAAATCAATAGTGTTGAAATTTTGACGCATCGCCCATTCAGAATTCCCGACTTCAATGATAATTAAACCATCTTCAGTTAAGTAATCTGCCGCCTGAGCCAACATTTTACGAACCAAATCCAGCCCATCCTGACCTGCTGCCAAAGCAAGTTCTGGTTCATGCAAAAATTCTTCAGGTAAATCCGCCATGTCTTCTGCATCGACATAAGGCGGATTACTCACGATTAAATCGTATTGGTTTTCGGCAGGAATTTTTGAAAAAAGGTCAGATTCCAATAGCGCGACATGATATTGCTTATCATGATGTTCTGTATTAATCGCTGCAACTTCAAGCGCATCTTTGGAAATATCAGTCGCGTCTACTTCTGATTCAGGAAATGCATAAGCTAAAGCAATCGCAATACAACCTGATCCTGTGCACATATCCAAAATACGGTGCGGCGTTTTAGGATGTGAGTTTTCAGGTAAATTATTTAATGCCTCATGCATATTGCCATGTTCATCTAGGCAATATGGCGCAAAACGTTGTTCGATTAATTCGGCAATGGGTGAACGTGGAATCAATACACGCTCATCCACATAAAATGGTTTGTTGGCGAAATAAGCTAAATTAAGCAAATAAGAAGTTGGAATGCGTTCATTGACACGGCGTTCCAGCAGACTTAAAAATTCAGCTTTTTCGCTCGGCAGTAGTTTTGCGTCCAGAATCTCAGCATCTGCCGCCCATTCCAGAGACAATGTTTGTAAAACCAGTGCTGAACTTTCTGCAAAATAGTCTTCAGTCCCCTGACCTAAATGAGCATCATATTGACGTAGTGCAGTCACTCCAAAACGAATAAAATCACGAATTGTCGTTAAGTTTTCTGCTGCTTCCTGTAATTGTTCAGGTTGAATAGTCGGTCGCTCCACTCAGGGGTCTCCAAAAGGTAATGATGCAAAACGGCTTATGATACCTTGTTTTGTGTTGCTTTTTAATGCCTAAAGCTAATGGCTTCAATTTTAATGAATTTGACTTTATAATATGATCTGATCCAAAATTTTTAATGATCTTTAATAGCTTAATAAAATCATTAACTTAGAGTAAGTATTAATTTCTTTGGCCAAGTAAAAGGTTGCACTATTAACCTATTGTTATCATTACATTTATTATTTTTATTGTATAGTTTGCTATCGCATAGGTAGTTTAGAAATACTTGAAGTCTGCGATGTTTGACTACCAGTCGTTTGCTATCGCATAGGTAGTTTAGAAATAATAAAAGCAATTATGGATTTAGCTCTATTTGTTTGCTATCGCATAGGTAGTTTAGAAATCATATTCATACAGTATTGCGCGATAAGAATGGTTTGCTATCGCATAGGTAGTTTAGAAATTCACGTAAACGTCTTGCGTACTTTTCAGGTGGTTTGCTATCGCATAGGTAGTTTAGAAAGTAAATTGAGGTGGCGTGATGAAATTTAAAAAGTTTGCTATCGCATAGGTAGTTTAGAAACTATACCTCAGAAATTCCGGGGCAAGTTAAAGGTTTGCTATCGCATAGGTAGTTTAGAAATTTATCATCAATAAAGAATGAACCAACCTTGAGTTTGCTATCGCATAGGTAGTTTAGAAAAGATACGCTTTACGTTGCTGGGGGCTTATGCTGTTTGCTATCGCATAGGTAGTTTAGAAAGTTCGCATTTTCGCCAGTTTTAATAGAAATAGGTTTGCTATCGCATAGGTAGTTTAGAAATTTCTGCACTTAACGCTATATCACGCTACGAAGTTTGCTATCGCACAGGTAGTTTAGAAAGCGACGCTGCACCGACGATGCGCTCCCATTCTGTTTGCTATCGCACAGGTAGTTTAGAAACATTTATTGCTCTCAAGTTTGTGATTAATTTTGTTTGCTATCGCACAGGTAGTTTAGAAATAAATGGACGCACTCCTGACATTTTCGGAAAAGTTTGCTATCGCACAGGTAGTTTAGAAAAACAGGGAACGATCTTGCCTTACGTTTCTCAGGTTTGCTATCGCACAGGTAGTTTAGAAAATATCCACCAGATTACATACACCGTTGTAGTGGTTTTCTATCGCATAGATGGTTTATTTATTTTCGAGATTCCAAGCATTTTGTTTTTAATTGCTGCATCGCCAAAGGATCCATTGGTGCAGTCATCATGGCTCGATAGACCCGACATTCCTGTGTTTCTTCAGCTGTTTGAGGTTTGACGTTCAATGTATGACATCCCATTAGTCCCAAACAGAACATACATCCTAAAATAAATTTGACGAACATTTGATTTTCTATAACTTAGCATTGACCTGTATTCCCCAATTTTAGACACCCAAAAAAATAAATAGCAGCCTTTTACTGTATAGATCTTTTAAAATTAGGTTATTTCCATAACATCTTCTGCCAATATATAAGCATTGTAAAATGATGAGCTTATTAAAATGACCCATACAAATATTAAACCTGTAGAACTCGAAAAAGCCTATCGTTTACTCAATCACGGCCCAACTGTTCTGGTTTCAGCTCAAAATGGCAAAGATGTGGATGTCATGGCAGCCGCGTGGGCATGTGCGCTGGAATTTAGCCCTGCCAAAGTGACTGTGGTTTTAGATAAAAGTACCAAAACTCGACAAATCATTGAACAAAATGGTTATTTCGCTTTACAAGTTCCTTGCTTTGCACAAATCGATATGACTTATCAATTAGGTAGTATCAGTCAGTTTGAGGAGCCTGATAAATTAAAAATTTGTGGAACCGAATTATTTTACCCAGATGATTCTGGCGTACCTCTGGTTGAAGGCTGTATCGCTTGGTTGATCTGTAAAGTGATTCCTGAACCCCACAATCAACAAGCGCATGATTTATTTATTGGTTCTGTGATCGGTGCATGGGCAGATTCACGGGTATTTCGTGATGGACATTGGCATTTTTCAAATGTCGATAACAGTTTGAAAAGTTTACATTATATTGCAGGCGGAACATTTTACACGATTGGCGATGAAGTCAAGACCAGTCTATAAACTCTATATAATTCCAGATAAAAGACCAACGAGCGACTTCAATCAAGAAACAGCGCGTTGGTCTTTGCTATTCAGCTTTTATGAAATCATTCACGATTTATATAAAGTCATTTTAGTTGGCACAAAGCCGTTGCATTTTTTCAATTTCTTGTTGTTTAAGAATACCCCGCTGAATCTTGCCACTCACGGTTTTAGGCAAAGCCTCTACAAACTCGATTTCTTTAGGATAAGCATGCTTAGATAAACGCCCACGTACATACATTTGCAGTTTTTCTTTGAGTTTTTCAGTCGCTGGGTATTGGGTTTTGAGAACCACAAATGCCTTTACAATTTCAGTTCGAGTAGGGTCTGGTTTCCCAATTACCGCAGATTCCAAAACCTCCTCACATTCAAGCAAAGTGCTTTCAACATCAAAAGGGCCTACACGATAGCCTGACGTTGTAATGACATCGTCTGCACGACCAACAAAATCAATGCCACCATGTTCGTTTAATTGCACGGTATCACCCGTAAGATAGTATTTTCCCACAAAGGATTTTCTGTTATTTCCACCATAACCTTTAAACCAAAGTAAAGGTGATGCATCACTATCGATGGCTAATATTCCGATTCCGCCTTGAGCAAGTTCCTGAAAATTTTCATCCAATACCACAAAGCGATGCCCCGGTATTGCAAAACCAGCAGAACCAATTTTAATCACATGCGCCAAAGCATGATGATTGCCAATCACCATACCCAATTCAGTTTGGCCATATTGATCATAAATATTGACATCCAGATCATGCTTAAACCAGTGAATCACTTCTGGAGTTAAAGGCTCTCCCGCGCTACTTACCACTCTTAGATGTTGTTTAATACTTTCATCAAACTTTTCTTTAAAACCATAAAACATGCGAAATGCAGTCGGAGAACCTGTCAGATTATTAACCTGATATTTCTTCAGCAGTTCAATTGCCCGATCGACACTAAATGCTTGTTCATCCATCAAAATACAATGACCTAAACTTAAAGGCCCCGTAATGCCGTAATAAAGCCCATAAGCCCAACCGGGATCTGCGAGATTCCAAAATGAATCCTGTTCACGCAAATCCACCGCATGGGTCATATATCCTTTAAACGCCAGAATTGCTTTGAGTGGCACAGGTACAGATTTAGCTAAACCCGTTGTACCTGAAGTAAACATCATTAAAAAATCATCATCAAAGTGACGATATTCAACTGGGCAATCTGCATCAAATGTATGAATGACACTCCAAAAATCACCCTGACCAAGATGATCATTGCTAGTTTTTACCATCAAGATTTGCTGAATATCCAAATCGTTAAGTTTAGGTTGTTGTTCGGTATTGCTGACCACCAGTTTGGTTTGTGCAGTTTGTAAACGATGCTCAATGGCTTTGGATTCAAATGCGGTAAAAAGTGGCTGGTAAATTGCACCAATACGCCAAGTGGCTAAAATCGTGATGAGTAATTCTGGCGTTCGAGGTAATAAACCCGCAATGCAATCACCTGCCTGAAGATGAACCGACTTAAAGTAATTGGCTAATTTTCCAGAATGTTCAGCAAGTTGATCAAATGTATATTGTTGCTGTTCTCCATTCTTGCCTTCCCAGATTAAAGCCACTTTGTCATGACCTACATATCTACCACAACATTCTTCATAAGCATTGATTTGATTTTTATGCCCTTGAAGTTGCTCTTGAATAATTTGATTTAAATCAAATTCTGCATAGGCTTGTGTCAGTGTCTTCATCCCGAAAACCTCTTTTATTCCGTTTTTCATATATAGGACCAATAAAATTTGATCTATATTCCCGATCCATTTTTATTATCGTAAAACATCACATGATGCTTTTAGTATGGGTGATCAAATCCAACTTAACCCGCTTTCTTCATTTTTTCAATTTCCAAATCCCTCAATCTGGCTGAGGGATTCTGCATATTGACCTCAATGATGATGATCTTATTTTGGAGCCATACGAATCGCACCATCCAGTCGAATCACCTCACCATTCAGATAAGCATTCTCTATAATATGTACAGCCAATCGTGCAAACTCATCAGGCTTACCCAAACGTGAAGGATAAGGCACCATTTGACCCAGTGAATCCTGAACATTTTGCGGTAAAGCCTTGAGCATCGGTGTTTCCATAATACCGGGGGCAATCGTCACCACACGAATAGCATGACGACCTAACTCACGTGCAATGGGCAAAGTCATCGCCACAACTGCACCTTTGGAGGCCGCATATGCCGCCTGACCAATTTGCCCATCAAAGGCAGCCACCGATGCTGTATTGATAATCACACCACGGTCTTCATCTTCAAGTGTTGCGGCATTATGTGTCATCGCTTCTGCTGCAAAACGCAGCATGTTAAAAGTCCCTGTCACATTGATATTCAAGACTTTATTGAACAATGCCAGATCGTGAATACCCTCTTTACCCACCACTTTTGCAGATGGGCCAACTCCTGCACAGTTAATCAAGCCATGAATTGCGCCATGTTTGTCTAATGTCTGCTTAAAAAACTGTGCAACCTCAATTTCATTGGTCACATCCAATGCAACAAAATCCGCTGCTTCCCCTAATTTTTCAGCCTGAGCCTGCCCAGTATTGACATTCATATCAACTAAGGTGATACGAGCACCTCGTTCAACCAAACATTCAGCCGTTGCTGCACCTAATCCCGATGCGCCCCCTGTAATAATGAAGTGTTTTCCTTGAATTTTCATTGCTAATTTCCACGTGATTTAATTTAATCTGACATAAGTCCCAGAGTAAAAGCTCAACTTTTACAGTACAATTTCAAAAAACTTCAAATGTTCTGCGGTTTTTGGACATTTTGATCATTTAAAAGATTTTAATTCTTAATGTTAGGTCATACATGCAACGGATTGCACAATCAAATATTTCATCTTCAAACAAGGGAACCATTTCCATTGCATTGGTCAATGAAGCTTTGAGTGTGGCTCATAGTCGTGGCTTGAATATTGAAAAAATTGTTCAACAGGCAGGTATTTCATATGAGCTTTTGAATTTTCCAAAAGCCAGAATCCCAGTTTCAGCTTATGCTCAGCTTTGGATAGAACTTGCCAATCACATGGATGATGAATTTTTTGGCATGGATTCACATCCAATGCGACGTGGCAGCTATCAATTACTGGCAAAACTGGTTATGCATGCCGAAACCATTGAAAAAGCATTGATTGATATTTTAAAGTTTTTTTCTATTCTTCTGAATGATATACGCGCAGAGCTTAGACTCGAACAAAATCTGGCATATCTGATCATCCACGATCAAGCTCATACCAAACGGATGTTTAGCTACGCGACTTTTTTAATGCTAATTCATGGTTTATTGTGCTGGTTGGCAGATCAACGCATTGCGATTGATAAAATCAGTTTAAAATGTAGTAAACCTGCTTATCCGCAAGATTATTATGTCCGTTTTTGTGAAAATATCGAATTTGATGCAGCATCGAATCGCGTGGAATTCAATGCAGATTATTTACAGATTAAAATTAAAAAAGACAAGAAATCGCTGCATGAATTTCTAAAACAAACCCCACAAAATCTATTGGTACGCTACAAAAATGAAAATGCGCTAAGCCTGATGATTCGTAGACATCTTATGCAACACCATCCCGCGCTTTGGCCTGAATTGAAAGAACTTTCGCAGCAGTTAAATATGTCCGAAGCAACTATTCAACGACGTTTAAAAGCTGAAAATATCAGTTATCAACAACTTAAAAATGACATCCGTTGTGATATTGCGATTGAACGTCTAACTAAAACTCAAGATAGTATTCAGGACATCAGTGATGCTTTAAATTTTCATGATCCGAGTGCGTTTTACCGTGCTTTTAAAAAATGGACGGGGGTCAATCCAAGTGCTTATCGATCGAAGTCTTCAAACTAAAAACAATTTATCGTTTTTTATGCTTTCCATTGCCCCAAACTAATCCGATCATTTCCACCATAATCTTTTCGGGTTTGAACCTGAATAAAACCGCGCTTTTGCAACAATTGACGAACCGCGTCTCCTTGATCATAACCATGCTCAAGCACTAACCATGCATCAATATTCATCCATTTCGGTGCTTGGTCTATAATCAGCTCCAGATCAGCAAGCCCCTGATGCTCTGCGACTAACGCGCGACGAGGCTCTGTTCCCAGATTGACCATGTGTTCATCATCTGCATCAATGTATGGAGGATTGGACACAATTAAATCAAACCTTTGTGCAGGAATGGCCTCAAACCAAGCACTGCAAACAAATTGAACCTGAGTCAAACCATGCTTTTGTGCATTATTTTGTGCAACTTCAAGCGTTGGAAAATAAATATCGGTTGCCAAAACTTTCCAGTCAGGACGCTCTTTGGCCAAAGATAAAGCAATTGCACCTGTTCCTGTGCCTAAATCCACCATTGAAGTTTGAAACGGTAAATCTAAAGATAAAACCGTTTCAATTAAAATTTCTGTATCGGGTCTCGGCACTAAAGTATCTGAGGTGACAGTCAGATCCAGACTCCAAAATGGTTGCGAACCCGTAATATAAGCCAGCGGCTCACCTTTGGATAATCGCATCAAACCATCTAAAAAAGCTTGTTCTTGTTCATGCGTCAAAACTTGCATTTGACGCATTTTTAATTCAAGCGAATTCAGATTGAGGACATGTTCAAGCAACCACGTAGCTTCCTGACGCTCATAACTGTCAGACTCACCGCGCAGGTTTAAAGCTTGCCCAATCTTCATTAGCCGCCATTCTCTTGGGCTAGCATTGCCAACTGATCCGCTTGATATTCACGATGTAGACTGTCCAGTAATTCAGTCAAATCACCTTCCATAATTGCGTCTAACTTATATAAGGTTAAATTAATGCGGTGATCTGTCATTCGACCTTGAGGATAGTTATAAGTACGAATACGCTCTGAGCGGTCGCCCGATCCAACCAAGTCACGACGCATTTCAGAAGTCGCTGTTTCCTGTGCCGCGCGCTTGGCATTTTCCAGACGTGAAACCAACAGCGCCATCGCTTTGGCTTTGTTTTTATGCTGCGAACGTTCTTCCTGACACTCCACCACCACACCTGTTGGGATATGAGTAATACGCACCGCAGAATCTGTTTTGTTAATGTGCTGACCGCCTGCACCAGACGCTCGATAAGTATCAATACGTAAATCGGCAGGGTTAATCTCAACCGTCGTATCTACATCAACTTCGGGCAAAATCGCAACTGTACAAGCAGAAGTATGTACTCGTCCTTGTGATTCCGTTGCAGGTACGCGTTGTACTCGATGTGCACCACTTTCAAATTTTAGACGACCGTAGACACCATCACCATCCACACGGCAAATCACTTCTTTATAGCCACCGTGTTCGCCTTCATTTTCAGATAAGACTTCTATACGCCAGCCCTGAGACTCCGCATATTTACTATACATACGGAATAAATCACCTGAGAAAATTGCCGCTTCATCACCACCTGTTCCCGCGCGAACTTCCAGATAAGCAGAATTGGCATCATTCGGATCTTTGGGAATCATTAAAATATTGAGATCAGCTTCAAGCTGTTCAATTAAGGCACGGTTTTCCTTAATTTCTTCTTGGGCCATATCCTTAAAATCGGGATCATTCAACATCTCTTCGGCAGTCACAATATCCTGTTCAGCCTGACGATATTTACCCCAGACTTCAACCATTTCAGATAAATCACTATGTTCACGTGACAGTTTACGAAAACGCTTATTATCAGAAATGACTTCAGCATCTGCCAATAATGCAGTCAACTCTTCATAACGATCACAAAGTTGATCCAGTCGTAAACGTAATGACTCTTTCATAAGTGGAAACATCTCAAGATAAAAGGATCACATCTCCACCCTACATTTGCTGTGCAGCATGTATTTGCTAAAGAAGAAGTGATCAGTCAAAGCTAAAATTGCGCATAGTTTACCGATTATGGGCATCAAAGAACATAGATAAGCTCAGATTTGAGCGTATGAGCATGATCTTTAAGCTCTGAATTTTCTTAATTTCTACATATTTGAGCCATTTTTATGCATCGCAGTTGCTTTATTAGACAGTTTTAATAGAAAGCATACAAAACACACCCAAACTGTAAAGATAAGCACCGCAATCTCCATATTTTGCATGAATCCTTTTGTTACATTTGCTGCAACGAAATAGATAAAGTCCTGTTGTCGGGACATGGAGATTTAAAATGAAAGCAAACAACTTATTATTGAGTGGTGTATTGGCTATTTCTTCAATGTTTGCAATCAACGCTCATGCAGACAATACCACACGAGTTGCAGCAACTTCAGCATTAGGTAGTGTCGTAGGTACTGCGCTGGGGAACCAAATGGGTGGTAACACAGGCGCTATGATTGGTTCTGCAATTGGTGGTGCTGGTGGTGCCGCAGTGGCCAGTAATAAACGTAACCGTACCGAATCAGCCATTGGTGGTGGCTTGGGTGGTGTAGGTGGTTATACTGTAGGTAAAAATATGGGCGGCACAAGTGGCGGATATATTGGTTCAGCACTGGGCGCAGCAGGTGGTTCAGCTTTAGGTAATAAAATTGCCAAAGATCGTGCCGAAGAAAAACGTTATAGTAACTCACGTAAGTGGAATCGTCACTCACGCTATTACCGTAGCCACCGTTAATTTTTTATTAACGCCTATAACTTAAAAGTTTAGATTCATATTTGAATCACAAACAAAGCACCAGAATTGGTGCTTTGTTTTTTATATTTACAAATAAAATCATAAATCGAAGAAAAACGATATACAGCCCCATTCATAAATCGTAAAATATCGATATATAGTTTTGAGCACTGCTTATGTCGACTTTAAAAGATACCCGATTTTCTATTCTTGAACTTGCTCCCATTCGAAATGACAAAACGGTTCAATTTTCATTACAGCATGCTTTGGAATTAGCTCAACACGCCGAAAAACTTGGGTACGAACGCCTATGGTTAGCAGAACATCATAATATGGATGGTATTGCCAGTTCTGCGACTTCGGTTTTAATTGGTTATATCGCTGCAAATACACAGTCGATACGTTTAGGTTCTGGCGGTATCATGTTGCCCAATCATGCACCTTTAGTGGTTGCAGAACAGTTTGGTACACTGGCCACACTATATCCGAACCGTATCGAATTGGGTCTAGGTCGTGCACCCGGCACCGATCAAATGACCATGCGCGCCTTGCGTCGTGGTCGTCAGGAAACTGAAGATCAATTTCCACAAGATGTGCTTGAGATTTTAAAATATTTTAAAGACCCTGAACCAAATCAGAAAATTGTAGCGACACCGGGACATGGCACACATGTTCCAGTCTGGTTGTTGGGTTCAAGTCTATTTAGTGCGCAATTGGCTGCTCGCTTAGGCCTTCCCTATTCCTTTGCCTCACATTTTGCACCGCGTATGTTGTCTCAGGCAGTACAACTCTACCGAGAAAATTTTCAAGCTTCAGAATATCTGGAGCGACCTTATGTTTCAATCGGCGTTCCTACCGTTGTGGCAAAAACTGATGATGAAGCAGCCTACTTAGCCACCAGTGCCTATCAGCGTGTCTTAGGTTTAATGCGTGGGCAAAGTTTAAAACTCAAACCACCGATTGATTCAATGGAAAATATCTGGACGCCAGCTGAACGTATTTCAGTCAATAACTTCTATGCATTGGCACAAATTGGTTCACCTGAAACTGTGAAAGCAGGTCTACAAGATTTGTTAGATCATGTTGAAGTCGATGAGTTTATTTTCACGTGTGATATTTATGACACTGAAAAGCGACTCGAAAACTTTAGTTTATTGATGGATATAAAAAATAGTTAAAACATTCAGATTTAAAAGAGGAAATAAATATCTTATATTTATTTCCTTTCATGCGATTAAGGCTAATTTACATCATCGACAATAGACTTCTTTCACCCATCCCTTCTATTTCAAGCCTATAGGAGAAAAATAAAGAGGGTTTAAACAATGATGAAAGAAATCTAATATTGTCTGTAAATTGCTTAACCAATACGACGTTTCAAGCCTGCCATCTGTAAGATACGTGTTGAAATTTCCTCAATCGACATTTCAGTGACGTTTAAATACGGAATACCTTCTGAAATATAAATTCCTTCAATTGCTCGTAATTCCATCTGACATTGGCTAAAGCTTGCATAACGACTATTGGCTTTACGTTCATTACGAATTGCAACCAAACGCTCCGCATCAATCATTAAACCAAACAGCTTATTTTTATGTTCTTTCAATACCTTAGGCAAACGATTATCATCCAGATCTTCTTCGGTTAATGGATAGTTTGCTACACGAATTCCAAACTGTAACGACAAATAAATTGAAGTCGGAGTTTTACCCGAACGTGATACCCCAATCAAAATAATATCGGCTTTATCATAATGGCGAGTACGTGCACCATCATCATTGTCCAATGCAAAATGGACAGCATCAATACGAGCTTTATAATATTCAGAATCTGTTACCGCATGAGTCTGTCCGACTAAAGTTGTCGGTGGTATTCCAAGTTCCTGTTCAAGCTTACTAATCAAACCTTCAAAAACATCCAGATTCACAGCTTTGGCAGTATTAATAATTTCACGCACATTTGGATCGACCAAAGTATCAAACACCAGCGGTAAACTTTGGTCTTTAGACTGGCAACTATTAATCTCTGCAACCACATTCATGGCAGCTTCTTCACTGGTGATATACGGAATAATATGAATGTCAAAATCAACATTCGGAAACTGCGCTAATAAAGAATGTCCGAGGGTTTCTGCCGTAATCGCGGTTCCATCCGAAATAAAAAAAACACTCCGCTTAATTTGTTTACCATCTGACATGAAAAATCTCCTCAAACATTTGTCTTAGTGCTATATAATCTTTATAGTAATCTGATCTTACATGACTGTCGCTTAGAGTAAAATCCAAAACCTAAGCACATCGATATCTTTTCTTCTTGCCAAGATAGTCATTAATACTGGAAAAGTGGAGTGAAAACTTTGGAAGCGCGCGTAATCGGTCTGGAAAAATTAGGGAAACACGACGTTGAACTCGTGGGTGGGAAAAACTCCTCTCTTGGTGAAATGATCAGCCATTTATCCAATGCTGGTGTGTCTGTACCGGGTGGCTTTGCCACAACTGCTGCTGCTTATCGTGAGTTCCTTGAACAAAGCGGTTTAAACGCAAAAATTCAAGCGGAACTCAATCAATTAAATGTCGATGATGTAAATGCACTTGCTGAAACTGGTGCCAAAATCCGTCAATGGATTGTAGATACGCCTCTCATTCCAGCCTTAGAAAAAGAAGTCCGTGACGCATTCAATGCACTTTCCAACGGCAACCCAGATATCGCGGTTGCCGTTCGTTCATCTGCGACCGCTGAAGATTTGCCAGATGCGTCTTTCGCAGGTCAACAAGAAACTTTTCTGAATATTCGTGGTATTGACAACATCCTGATCGCAATTAAGGAAGTGTTTGCTTCTTTATATAATGACCGTGCGATCGCTTACCGTGTGCACCAAGGTTTTGCACACGATATTGTTGCCCTTTCAGCAGGTATCCAGCGCATGGTTCGCTCTGAAACGGGTGCAGCAGGCGTAATGTTTACACTGGACACTGAATCAGGCTTCCGTGATGTGGTATTTATTACTGCGTCTTATGGTTTGGGTGAAATGGTGGTTCAAGGTGCAGTTAACCCTGACGAATTTTATCTGTCTAAACCGTTGCTAAAAAATGGCAGACATTCTGTACTACGCCGTAACCTTGGTTCTAAACACCAAAAAATGATTTATGGCGAAGAAGGTTCTGCGGGTAAATCAGTGGTGGTGGTAGACGTTGAAAAACCAGACCGTCAACAATTTGCTTTAAATGACCATGAGCTACAAGAGCTTGCCAAACAAGCCATGATTATTGAAGACCATTACGGTGCGCCAATGGACATCGAATGGGCTAAAGATGGCGATGATGGCCAAATTTACATTGTTCAGGCACGTCCTGAAACTGTTAAAAGCCGTCAAAGTGTTGGCACCATGGAACGTTATTTACTTAAACAACGTGGTACAGTCTTGTGTGAAGGTCGTTCAATTGGTCAACGCATCGGTTCTGGTAAAGTACGCGTGGTGACCTCCATTAAAGAAATGGACAAAGTTCAGGAAGGTGATGTTCTTGTTTCAGACATGACTGATCCAGACTGGGAACCTGTCATGAAACGTGCCGCTGCGATTGTGACCAACCGTGGTGGTCGTACTTGTCACGCTGCTATTATTGCCCGTGAATTGGGTGTACCAGCCATTGTAGGTACAGGTAATGCGACAGAAGTATTAACTGACGGGCAAGAAGTGACTGTTTCTTGTGCTGAAGGTGATACAGGCTTTATTTATGAAGGTGCGCTGGATTTTGAAATTCAACGTAACTCCATTGAGTCAATGCCAAAACTTCCGTTCAAAATTATGATGAACGTTGGTAATCCTGACCGTGCATTTGACTTTGCTCAAATTCCAAACGGTGGTATTGGTCTGGCACGTCTTGAGTTCATTATTAACCGTATGATCGGTGTGCATCCAAAAGCCTTGCTCAATATTGAAAGCTTACCGCGTGAAACCCGTGCAGCAGTGATGGCACGTACTGCGGGCTATTCATCTCCTGTTGAATTTTATGTCGAAAAATTGGTTGAAGGGATTGCAACACTTGCAGCGGCATTTGCTGAAAAACCAGTGATTGTGCGTATGTCAGACTTTAAGTCTAACGAATATGCCAACCTTATTGGCGGTAAGTTATACGAGCCAGAAGAAGAAAACCCGATGTTGGGTTTCCGTGGTGCGAGCCGTTATGTCTCAGATAACTTCCGTGACTGTTTCGAGCTTGAATGCCGTGCCTTGAAAAAAGCACGTGACGAAATGGGCTTGACCAATATTCAAATCATGATTCCTTTTGTACGTACAGTAGCAGAAGCAAAACGTGTCATTGAATTATTGGCTCAGAATGGTTTAAAACGTGGCGAAAATGGTCTGAAAGTGATCATGATGTGTGAATTACCAACCAATGCATTATTGGCTGAACAATTCCTTGAACATTTTGATGGTTTCTCTATTGGTTCAAATGATTTGACTCAGTTGACATTGGGTCTGGATCGTGACTCTGGTATTGTCTCTCACCTATTTGATGAACGTGATCCAGCAGTGAAAGCTCTGCTTTCAATGGCGATTCATGCATGTCGTAAAGCAGGTAAATACATTGGTATTTGTGGTCAGGGTCCATCAGATCATCCAGATCTTGCCAAGTGGCTGATGGAGCAAGGTATTGAAACTGTCTCGTTAAATCCAGATTCAGTTTTGGAAACATGGTTCTTCCTTGCAGAAGACAAAGATAAGCAAGCGTAACTTAATTTTATAAAAAAGACCCTCGCGTGGGGTCTTTTTCATCTTTAAGCTGTTGAGATTTAAAACTTATGCAAATTTACTTAGCAAGAAATAACCAACAAGCTGGTCCATACACACTTGATCAATTGAACCAGATGCTCGCTAGCCAGCAAGTGCTTCTTACTGACTTGGCATGGCACGAAGGCATGACTGAATGGAAAGCATTGGGGGAATTAACTCAAGGTAAACTTGTATACCAGCCTCAGAATTATTCAAGTAACGCTAGCGTTTTTGACACGCCGACCAGTTCCCATAATGATGTCATCCGCAGTGTAGAAGTTCAACACACATCTAAAGAAACACCTGCGCCTGTTAGCAAACGAATTTCAGCAAAACTGATTGATCTGACTTTACTCATTCTACCTCAGATTATTGTGACCTTACTGTTTTTGCCGCATGACCTGTTACAGCAAACTACGAGTTTTAGTGTAGATGAGCAAATCAAAATTGCTGAAGCCATGCGTGACAATATGCCAGCATGGGTCCCTATTGCTTTATTAGTCTACACACTCGGTCTATTATTTTTACAAAACTTTTTTATTGCGCGTTCGGGTCAATCGATTGGTAAAAAAGCATTTCACTTACAGATTGTAGATGTAACGACCAATCAACTCCCGGGCCAATTTAGAGGCTTTTTTGTACGTTCCTTTCTATTTATTATCATTTCTCAACTCATTAGTGTATTTCCATTATTAGTGATCGTATTTATTGCAGACCTTGTTTTATTTTTATCCAAAGGAAACAACAGTTTGCATGATAGACTCGCCAAGACGAAAGTCATCAATCTTAAAAAATAACATCAGGAGTGACTATTCACTCCTTTATTTAAAACAACTTACTGAAAAGAAATAAAAAAAATTATAGATTCAAGATTAAAACCAACTGAAAAAATCAGGTTTAATACCCAATATTTAACTCAACATTGAAGTAGCTTACTTTAACGATATCAGGCATAATGCCCTACAACATAGCTGTATCGCATGATTGAGAAATATGTTCTGAAACAAGGATTATTCTTCTCCATCATGCGACACTTTTATCGCTATCCCCAATTTACTTAGGGAATGGGACTCTTCACCGAGGTTGTAAAATGAGACAAACAATTTTAGCTGTGTTGTCTTTAACGACGATTACTGCACTTTTAACCGGGTGTGGTGGTGATATGGTACTTCTAAACTCTAAAGGTCCAGTTGCAGAAGGTCAAAGTAACCTGATGATGACTGCGATCTACTTAATGCTATTGGTTGTAATTCCTTCAATCATTATGGCGTTATGGTTTGGTTGGAAATATCGCGCGTCAAATAAAGATGCAGACTATAAACCTACTTGGGCACACTCTACTGCAATTGAAATTGTAGTTTGGGGTATCCCTGTCATTATTATTGGTATTTTAGCTTGGTTAACTTGGTGGGGTTCCCACAAGTACGACCCTTACCGTCCATTAGATTCAGATAAAGCACCATTAACTATTCAAGTTATCGCTGAACAGTTTAAATGGATCTTTATTTATCCTGAACAAAATATTGCGACAGTAAATGAAGTACGTTTCCCAGAGAAAACACCTTTAAGCTTTAAAATTACATCTAACTTTACAATGAACTCTTTCTTCATTCCTGCGTTAGGTGGCCAAATTTATGCAATGGCGGGTATGCAAACCCATCTGCATTTATTAGCGAATGAAACTGGCGAATATCGTGGTTTCTCGTCTAACTACTCAGGCTATGGTTTCTCACAAATGCGTTTTAAAGCGTATAGTGTAACAGAAGCTGAATTTGCTCAATGGGTAGAAGCGGTTAAAGCTGGTAATGGTACAAGCATTAATGCTGAAGCTATTCAGAAGAGCGCACTTGATCAAGCCGAGCTTGCAACATTAAAAGATGGCGATCGTTCTAAACATCAAATCGAAGCTTTGGTACATCGTGCACAGGCAGCTGGTGATGCAGAAGCTTTAGCGAAAGCCGAAGCCATGAAACCGTTCCCAAATAAGCCACATCCTGTGACTTACTATTCTTCAGTTGAACCAAAACTGTTTGAAACTGTCATTAACAGATACATGAGCAACTATCACGGTACAGACCATTCAGCAACTGCTGCACAAGGTTCTGAAGCTCATGATGCTAATGCACATGCAACTGCTTCTGTAGAGGAATAAGCCATGTTGTTATTAGGTAAACTCGGATGGGACTCTATCCCTAAAGAGCCAATTGTACTAGTGACAATGGTCTTAATGGCTATTGGTGCAATTGCTGTTCTAGGTGGTATCACTTATTTCAAAAAATGGGGATATCTCTGGAAAGAATGGTTTACATCTGTAGACCATAAAAAAATTGGTATTATGTACATCCTTGTATCTGTGGTCATGCTATTGCGTGGTTTTGCAGATGCGATCATGATGCGTCTTCAACTGTTCCTAGCAAAAGGTGGCGGTGAAGGTTATCTACATCCTGACCATTATGACCAGATCTTTACCGCGCATGGCGTGATCATGATCTTCTTCGTAGCAATGGGTCTGGTTGTTGGTATGATGAACATTTCTGTACCTCTACAAATTGGTGCACGTGATGTTGCATTCCCATTACTTAACTCATTAAGTTTCTGGTTATTTGCTGGTGCTGCTGGCCTAATGATGGCTTCGCTGGTACTCGGTGAGTTTGCTGCTACAGGTTGGATGGCATATCCTCCACTTTCTGGAATTCAGTATTCTCCAGGTGTTGGCGTTGACTACTATATCTGGGCACTTCAGGTTTCTGGTCTTGGTACGCTTTTATCTGGTGTGAACTTCTTTGTGACCATCATCAAAATGCGTGCACCTGGCATGAAACTGATGGACATGCCAATTTTCACTTGGACTTCATTGTGTACAGCGGTGTTAATTATTGCGTCATTCCCTGTATTGACTGCAACCATTGCAATGCTTACCCTTGACCGTTATTTCGGCTTCCATTTCTTCACAAATGAGCTTGGCGGTAGTCCAATGCTATATGTGAACTTGATTTGGACTTGGGGTCACCCAGAAGTATATATCTTGGTATTACCAGCCTTTGGTTTGTACTCAGAGATTGTTGCGACATTCTCTCGCAAAGCATTGTTCGGCTACAAATCAATGGTATATGCAACGATTGCCATTACTGTATTGGCATTTGTGGTATGGCTTCACCACTTCTTTACCATGGGTGCTGGCGCGAACGTCAATGCGTTCTTCGGTATCATGACCATGATTATTGCGATCCCAACAGGGGTTAAAATTTTCTCTTGGTTATTTACCATGTACAAAGGTCGTATTACTTTCGAAACTCCAATGCTCTGGACACTAGGCTTCCTTGTGACGTTTGGTATTGGTGGTTTGACTGGCGTATTGATGGCGGTTCCACCTGCTGACTTCCTTGTACATAACTCATTGTTCCTCATTGCACACTTCCATAACGTGATTATCGGTGGTGTTGTATTTGGTATGTTTGCCGGTATCATTTTCTATTGGCCAAAAATGTTTGGCTGGAAGTTAAATGAAGCTTGGGGTAAAGCAGCATTCTGGTTCTGGTTCTTTGGTTTCTATTTTGCATTCATGCCACTTTATATCCTTGGCTTCATGGGTATGACACGTCGTTTGAATACATATGACAATCCAGAGTGGGATCCGTACTTAGCAATTGCATTATTTGGTGCTGTGCTGGTTGCAATTGGTATCGCATGTTTCTTGATGCAAATCATTGTAGGTTTCTTACAACGTCATCAAAACATGGACCACACAGGCGATCCATGGGACAGTCGTACAATTGAATGGTCGACGTCATCTCCTGCTCCATTTTATAACTTTGCTCAAGTTCCTGAAGCAAATGGTGTTGACCGTTTCTGGACAGACAAAGAAAATGGTGTTGCCTATGCACGTCCTGCTCAGTATGAAGACATTCATATGCCAACTGACCGTGCTGCTGGTTTTGTTATTGCGATGTTCATTACCTTAATGGGCTTTGCACTAATCTGGCATATTTGGTGGTTAGTTGCAGTGTCTTTCATTGCAGCAATCATTAGCTTCATTCGTAGTTCATTCACTAAAGAAGTGGATTACTATGTGCCTGCTGCTGAAGTTGAGCGCATTGAAAATGAACGCTATGCATTACTTGAAAAACATTTGAAGAAGGACTAAGGATATGGCTGAAGTACTTCATCACGACAACCATGGCCACGACGGTCATCATGAACATGATGATACCGACTTAACGGTCTTTGGTTTCTGGACATACTTGATGAGTGACTTGATTTTATTCGGTACACTCTTCATCGCGTTCGCTGTTTTGAGCAGCCATGTTCCGCCAGGTACACCAAGTGCACACGAGCTTTTTAGTGAGTCTTTAGGTTTTGTTTTAACTGAAACCTTTGCTCTCTTAATCTCGTCTGTGACTTTTGGTTTTGCTGTTCTTGCTTCATATAAAAAGAATGTCAATCAAGTGATTATGTGGCTTTTAGTTACATTTATCTTTGGTGCATCATTCATTGGTATGGAACTTTATGAATTTCATCATTTAGTTCACGAAGGTCATGGCCCAAGCACAAGTGCGTTTTTATCTGCGTTCTTTACCTTAGTTGGTACGCATGGTATCCACGTGACATCTGGTTTGGTGTGGATGATTGTGTTGATGTATCAAATCAAAACTCAAGGTTTGACACTTCCAAATACACGTCGTCTCGCTTGTCTAAGCTTGTTCTGGCACTTCCTTGACATCGTATGGATCTGTGTATTCAGCGTCGTTTACTTAATGGGAGTTCTCTAATGAGTAGTCACGATCATAATGCTGCTGGTGCATCTCACGGTAACGTTAAACAATATACCATTGGTTTTATCCTTTCAGTTCTGCTCACCATCATTCCTTTCGGAATGGTAATGGCTGGCGGATTTTCTCGTGGTCTATTAATGACTGTGATTGGTATTACAGCCGTTGCTCAGGTACTTGTACAACTTGTGTTTTTCTTACACATGAATACATCATCTGAACAACGCTGGAATTTAATTGCTTTTGTTTATACGATTCTATGTATTGCTGTTCTCTTGATTGGCTCTGTATGGATCATGAACTACTTACACTTCAATATGATGATCTAAACTGGTTGTCATGTTGAAAAAATATTTATTCCTGACCAAGCCAGGAATTCTCTTCGGTAATTTCATTACCACTCTGGGCGGCTTTTTCTTAGCCGCTCAGGGACATGTAGATTTCCTCTTACTCATCCTCACTCTTTTAGGTACAACGTTTGTTGTTGCCTCAGGTTGTGTTGTCAATAATGTTATTGACCAAGACATCGACCAAAAAATGCAGCGAACTCAAAATCGTGCTTTAGTCAAAAAAACCATTTCTCCATCTGTTGCTCTTACTTACGCGACTGTACTTGGCGTCATTGGTTTTAGCATTTTATGGTTCGGAGTGAATGCCTATTCGTTTTTATTTGCAGTGATTGGTTTTGTTGTTTATGTAGTTTTTTACAGCCTTTGGTCTAAAAGAACCACAATTCATCAAACTGTCATTGGTAGTATTTCTGGTGCAAGTCCGCCAGTGATTGGTTATGTTGCTGTAACCAATGAATTTGATATTGCTGCCTTACTTATCTTCCTAGCTTATGGTTTATGGCAAATGCCCCACTCTTGGGCAATTGCAATCTACCGCTTTGATGATTATAAAAATGCAGGGATTCCTATTTTGCCCGTAGCACGCTCTATCTACAGAACCAAAGTGGAATGTGTCATTTATATTGTGCTTTTTGCAGCAGTTCTAAATGGGCTATATTGTTTCGGCTATACCAACATCTTTTTTCTGATTACTTTTAATGCACTGACTGCTTATTGGCTCTATTTGTCAATTATTGGCTTCAAAGCAGAAAATGATCAGCTCTGGGCTAAACGCTTTTTTCTTTACTCTGTGATTTTAATCACGATACTTAGTCTAAGCTTTAGTTTTACTTACTCTTCACCTGCCCCACATCTTCCTCTCTTTTAACAGAGAGGAGTGTTTGCGTTTAGTTCCCACGTTGTTTCGCAGTAAAAACTATTTGTTTTTATATATATTATTCTCTATAATTCAGCCTTCGCAATTTATGCGACATAACTTATTATAAGTTATGACTCCTTGCTTCTAACCATTATGTTAGGGGCTGTCTAAACCGTAAGGAGCTGACAATGCGTCATTACGAAATCGTACTTTTAGTACATCCAGATCAAAGCGATCAAGTAGTTGGTATGGTTGAACGCTATATCTCTCAGATCAAAGAAGCTGATGGTCAAATTCACCGTTTAGAAGATTGGGGCCGTCGTCAATTGGCTTACCCAATTAACAAGATTCACAAAGCACATTACATTCTTATGAATGTTGAATGTGGTCAAACGACGCTTGATGAATTAGAAGAATTGTTCCGTTATAACGATGCAATTATTCGTAACATCATTATCCGTCGCGATCACGCCATCACTGAAGAATCGTTACTTGCAAAAAGTGCTGAAGAAAAACGTGCGCGTAAAGCTCAACGTGAAGAAGCACAGCAATCACACGAATCTGCTGAAGAAGCTTAAGGAGAACATCAATGGCACGTTTTTACCGTCGTCGCAAGTTCTGCCGCTTTACAGCTGAGAATGTTGCTTACATCGACTATAAAGATATCGATACCTTAAAACAGTATATTACTGAAAATGGTAAGATTGTTCCTAGCCGTATCACGGGTACTAAAGCTCGTTATCAGCGTCAATTAGCACTTGCAATTAAACAAGCTCGTTACTTGGCATTGATTCAGTACACTGATAACCATAAGTGAGGTGAGCTGTGGACATTATCTTATTACAACGCATTAAGAACCTAGGTAAACTTGGTGACAAAGTATCAGTTAAAGCTGGTTTTGGTCGCAACTACTTGATCCCACAGGGTAAAGCTGTTGCTGCTACTGAAGCTAACACTGCTGCTTTTGAAACTCGTCGCGCTGAACTTGAAAAGCAAGAAGCTGAAGTATTAGCTGCTGCTCAATCACGTGCTGACCAATTGAACGAAGTTAATATCGTGATCACTGCAAAAGCGGGTGATGAAGGTAAACTTTTCGGTTCTATCGGTACTCGTGACATCGCGGACGCATTGACGAATGCTGGTCTTACTGTTGACCGTGCAGAAGTTCGTTTACCAAATGGTGCGCTTCGTCACACGGGTGAATTCAACATCGCAATTCAATTGCATCATGATGTTGTTGCAGAAGTTCTCGTTACAATCGTATCTGAGTAATTTTTGTAAGAAAAAAGAGCATGCTTTTGCATGCTCTTTTTTTATCTCTAAAATTTTAGTTTACTATTATTTCTTTACGACTAATCTACTTATTCTGTTAGATACTTAGCGACATTTGGACTAAGATAGTTGCTGAGTGAAGTACGTACGTACTCAAAATATTAAGTTTCACTATATTCGTTATTTATTATCAAGGTTATCTATGTCTCAGGCTAATGCCACAATTCCTGCAAATACGTTTAATGCTGATAAAAAAACTACTGAAAGCAGTCAACTCAAGGAATTTCGCACGCCCCCGCATAATTTGGCAATTGAACAAGCCGTTCTTGCAGCATTAATGACGGTTGCTGAGTCATTTGAACAAGTTGGTGATTTGCTCAAAGAAAGCGATTTTTATGCCACTCGACATAAATACATTTTCCGTGCGATTGAAAAACTGGCACAGGAAAACTCACCTTATGATGCCGTATTGGTAAATGATTGGTTATTAAAACAAAATTTGCTAGATGCTGTCGGGGGTGAAGAATACCTCATGCAACTGATGGCGGACTCCCCTTCAAGTTTTTATAATTTAGAAACCTATGCAGGTAAAATTAAAGAATTCTCAACACTACGCAGTATGATTAAAGTCAGTAGTGATATTCTTCAAAATGCATACGACACTAAAGGTCGTCCAGTCAGTGAAATTCTGGATTTGGCTGAAACCAATATTTTTTCTTTGGCAGAACAGCACAATAACAATAAGAAAGATGCAGGTCCAAAATCGATTAGTTCGGTCACTGCCGATGTCATTAGCAAACTGGATGAATTGTCTAAACTTGATGGCAATATTACAGGACTTTCCACTGGATTTTTAGAACTTGATAACAAAACCTATGGTATGCAGGCGGGCGATCTGATTATTGTCGCAGCACGTCCTTCTATGGGTAAAACTACATTTGCCATGAATCTGGTTGAAAGTGTGTTATTTAATAGCAATTTACCGGCACTGGTTTATTCCATGGAAATGCCTGCGGACTCCATTGCCATGCGTCTTATTTCATCCTATGGCAAAGTGCATCAAGGACATTTGCGTTCAGGAAAACTCGATGGCGATGAATGGTCGAAAGTGACAGGGACTATTTTACAGCTTCAGGAAAAGCATCTTTATATTGATGATTCTTCTGCATTGCCACCAACTGAAGTACGTTCACGCGCAAGACGTATTGCCAAAATGCATGATGGAAAAATCGGTTGCATAATGGTCGACTATTTACAATTGATGAAAGTGCCGGGTATGGGCGATAACCGTGTTGGTGAGATTTCAGAAATTTCACGTAGCTTAAAAGCACTGGCGAAAGAAATGATGTGTCCAGTCATTGCTCTATCTCAGTTGAACCGAAGTCTGGAAAACCGTCCTAACAAACGTCCCGTCATGTCTGACTTACGTGAATCTGGTGCGATTGAGCAGGATGCCGACTTGATCATGTTTATTTATCGTGACGAAGTCTACAATAAAGAATCTAAAGAAGCAGGCACTGCGGAAATTATTATTGGTAAGCAACGTAACGGCCCGATTGGTACAGTACGTTTGGCATTTGAAGGTCAGTACACACGTTTTAGTAACCTCTCACCTGAATATTATAGTCAGTATGATGATGAGGAATAAATTAGAATTCAGACCATGATATTGAGGGGTTACTTGAGTAGCCCCTTAAATTTTGAATCGCAATTTAAATGAATTTGTAACCCAAAGGAGAAACAAGGGTGCGCCAAGCAACAGTTTATATTGACAGTTCAGCATTGCAATATAATTTAAACCGTGTCAAACAACTTGCACCACACTCGAAAATTGTGAGTATGGTCAAAGCCAATGCTTATGGACATGGAGTCAAAGACTGTTTAGCAGCCTTAAATAACACAGATGCTTTTGGTGTCGCTACATTGGAAGAAGCACTTGAGCTTCGTTCACACGGTGCCAAACATCCAATTACCCTGATTGAAGGGATTTTTAATGCCAATGAAATGGATGCTGTTTTAAAACATCAACTTGAATGTGTGATACATCATCATCAGCAAGTCGAATGGCTATTAAACTACAAAGATGAATATATTCAACAAGGCTTGAAAGTCTGGATCAAGTTAAACAGCGGAATGAACCGTTTAGGGTTTAAAATTGATGACATTATTGATGTTATTACTCGTTTAAAACGTGAAGGTCTGCACTGTGTATTGGTCATGCACTTTGCCAATGCTGATGTTCCAGCTCACCCTATGAATCAGCAACAGATTCAACAACTACTCAAGATTAAAGATATGTGCGCACCAATTGAGGTGTCATGTTGTAATTCAGCAGCGATCTTTAATTGGCCAGAACTGCATTTTGATTATGTACGTCCCGGCATCATGCTTTACGGCGCAACTCCATTTGCAGACAAAAATATTCATGAACTGGACCTAAAACCAGTGATGACCTTTACTGCACGGATTATTGCGCTTAATTCTATTCAAGCAGGTGAGTCTGTGGGTTATGGTTCATTATTTACTGCTGAAGAAAATATAGATATTGCCATTGTATCCATTGGCTATGGCGACGGCTATCCACGCGCTTATACTACACAAAACTATGTGGCAATAGATGGCAAGCTGAGACGTGTGATTGGACGAGTCAGCATGGATATGATCGCCATTGATGTAACAGGCTTAAATGCAGCACTGGATCAAGAAGTAGAACTGTGGGGGCAACATCGTTTGGTAGATGACGTTGCCCAAGCAAATGGAACGATTGGATATGAGTTACTCTGTCGTTTAAGCAATCGACCAATTCGACGTAAAATTGAAATTTAATATATTCAAACTCCTGTTTAGGCAGGAGTTTCTGCTTCAGTATCTTTTAAAATAAGCAAAAAATGTTCTAAAGATTCACCCTCCAGTAAATAAGGGTCAAAACGCGCGCTTCCCATTTCAGCAAAGAATGCTTTAACTTCACTACGTTTTCGCACAAATTTCATCGACCAATCTTTAAAATTCATGTGCTCGATATCTTTTTGTTGAAGAACCTTAAGGTTTTCGTGGCGAGCATCCTTACGAATGGATTCAAGCAAATCTAATATTTGTGTTTTTTCACCCTCGAGACACTGGAAAAAGTAACGGTCTGCGTAATACAGCACCCCTTGAATTTCGTGCACATAATTAAAGTGCATGGCACGCGTCAGAATCTCTCGCAAATCAACCATTAACTGTTCATTTGAAGAAGTTGCTTCACTGGCATAACAAATTTGGTAGATCATGGTGTTACCTCGATTATTTTATTATGCCAGTGTGTCGACGTTATTCCAGATACTCGTTGGACGGTTTTGGAATTTCGTGTAAACCTGCGCGTAATATTTCGGACCACTGCTTACTAATTTTTTGAAAATAAGCATCATCTTGTGTGACACGTTTGCCTTTCGGCATTTCCAAACTATCTACGTGATAAACCAATACATCTAAAGGTAAACCGACAGAGACATTTGAACGTAGGGTTGAATCAAAAGAAAGTAAACTGCAACGCAGTGCCTCATCCAAGGGCATATGATATGACAATGCCCGATCTAAAATAGGTTTGCCATATTTACTTTCACCAATTTGAAAATATGGCGTGTCTTTGGTTGCGCAAATAAAATTTCCTTGTGGATAAATATTATAGAGCTGCTGTTCACTATTACCGATCTGTCCGCCCACTAAAAGACTACAATAGTAGTTACTTTGCTCTAGTGTATCCTCAGTAATATCTTCAATCACTGCGCGTAAAGTACGCCCTACCAGTTGAGCAACCTCAAACATGGTACTGACCGTATATAAGTTAGGTTGTTCTTGCAGCTCAAGCTGATTCCTTAGATGCCCAATAACTGCCTGCGTGGTGGCTAAATTTCCAGCAGTTTGTATAGCTATAAATCGGTCATTCGGTTTTCCAAACGTATAAAGTTTTCTAAACACCGAAATTTGATCTACACCTGCATTGGTACGGGTATCACTGATAAAGACCAATCCATCATTTAAACGTAAAGCACAACAATAGGTCATCGTATTCATTCCACTCAACAGGCCAATACTTGAACTGTTGATACCATTTTTTCTACCCCACCTCTTTCACGCATTCCACGAACTGGCGCAACATCAAAGTAATCGCGTCCAATCGCAATATAAATATGTGAAGAAGGCCTAAATAATTGATTACTTACATCGAAAGAATACCATTGTTTACCTAAAAAAACCTCTGCCCATGCATGACTAGCCAGATGAGGTGCATTTGAATCGTATAAATAGCCTGAAACATAGCGGGCTGGTAAATTTAAAGCACGACACATGGCAATCATAATATGTGCATGATCCTGACACACTCCAGAACCCGTATGAAATGCATCCCTTGCTGTAAATTGCACCGTGGTTGAAAATGGTGCATAGCCCACCTTTATTAAAATCTGTTCAGCCAAAGTTCTCAAACTTTCCAAACTTGGATATTTCACATGCTGATGAACAAAATCTAGCATTTCAGCATCACACTGCGTAGCCAGCGTGGGCTGTAGAAATAAACTGATTGGTACATCTGGTTGGTGCGCACCTGCATCATTTTCATATAACTCAACTACGCCTTGAGCCATAATAGTCAAATGCTGATAATCAAATCGCTGTGATGAAGTAATCCACACATTATTAAATACATCTGTTTTAATTACTCGTTCACCTGGGACACTAATATCCCAGTAATGAACATGTTGATGGGCTGAACTTTGAGGAATCATCTTGATATATTGAATGCTATTACAAGCACGTTCACTATATGCATAATGCGTTTGATGATTCACCATCAGCTTCATACAGGTGCCTCAAACATCAATTGCAGTTGATCGTGAAAATGATAAAAAGAAATCAAGTTAGGTTCTAGCTTGAACTGAAGCCAAGCATCTTCCAAGCTTACCCAGCCATAATTTCTAAGCGCATGAATAATGCCATCCAATTGTGCCATTGCTGCGGTTGGATCTTGCTTAAAGCGCAAAACTGAATCCAGTAATTCTATTTTTTGTCCCAAGCTAAAGAACAATAGAATATCTCGATCAGTTTCAGCTTCCAGAATTTCATTACATTCTTGCACGATATCGCAGATATAGCCCGGCTGCTCACTGGCATTTTTAATCAGCACATTCAGTTCAGAATAGGCTTTGGCAGCTAAAACAGAACGTAACTCATAAATATTATCGCGCGCGTAACTAAATTGTTTGGCAAATGAATAAGGTTGTTCTGGATCAAGTGCCAATTCATTTAATGACGCCGCATCATAAGCAGGCAAACAAAATGCATGGCTAAATTCAATCGCGTCCTGATCCTGAGTAAATGGAACACGACTACAAAAGAAATTAACACGCATTAAATAGCGTCCTAACCAATAAATATGTTGTGCATTTGAACAAAGTAAAATCATAGTTCCGTCCTTGTCCTGAAATTAGGAATGAAGTGCTTCTACAACCCATGTATCTTTAATACCGCCACCTTGTGATGAGTTCACCACGAGTGAACCTGCTTTCATTGCGACCCGAGTTAAACCACCCGGTACAATTTCCGTCCGATATGGCGAAGCCAGAACAAATGGACGTAAATCGATATGTCGCTCGGCAATACCATCTTGAGTCATCGTCGGTGCAACAGACAATTCAAGCGTAGGTTGAGCAATATATAAATGTGGATGTGCCAAAACTTTCTTTCTAAAATCGTCAATTTCAGCCTGAGTTGCCTGAGGACCAATAAGCATGCCATAACCACCCGAACCTTGAGCTTCTTTCACAACAAGCTGTTCGATGTTACGGATCACATAATCCAGCTCTTCATCACGGCGGCACTGATAAGTCGGTACATTTTTAAGAATCGGTGTTTCGTTCAAATAATATTTAATCATATCATCGACATACGGATAAATTGATTTATCATCCGCAACACCTGTTCCCGGTGCATTTGCAATCACAACATTATGCTGTAAATACGCAGACATCAAACCTGCAACACCCAATGTACTGTCAGGTCTAAAAGTAAGAGGATCAAGAAATGCATCATCAACTCGACGATAAATCACATCGACACGTTGACGACCACGTATGGTTTTTACATAGACATGATCATTTTCAACAAATAAATCACGGCTACTGACCAAAGGCACACCCATTTCACGTGCTAAAAAAGCATGTTCATAGTATGCGCTATTAAAACGACCTGGCGTTAAAACCACAATAAATGGATTATCTACATAAGCATTTTCTTCTAAAATGGCTCTGAGTATTGTTGGATATTGTTCAATTTCTTGTAACGGACTAGCTGCGCACAGCTCAGGCATGAGTTCTTTACTAATTTTACGACTCTCAATCATATAAGACACCCCAGAAGGCGTTCTTAAATTATCTTCGAGCACAAAGAAATCACCTTTACCATCACGAATGATATCAATCCCACTGATTTGAGAATAAATTTTTCCTTTTAAATCGTGATTAAGCATATGCGGCTGGAACGCCTCATGCGTCATGATCTGCATTTGCGGAATAATTTCTTCTTTTAATATATGTTGATCATGATAGATATCGTGCAAAAATAAATTTAAAGCTTTAACGCGCTGCGCACAACCTTGAGAAATTTTCTCCCATTGCTTTTTTTCGATTACTCTCGGAATTAAATCGTAAGGAATAGTACGTTGTGTACCTTCATCGTCTCCATACACCGTAAAGGTAATACCTTCATATAAAAAATGTTGTTTTGCCTGTAGATTAAGCTGCTTAAGCTCGTCTAAACTATGAACCGATAACCACTGCTCTATTTTTTTAGAAACTTCTCCGCTCGACGTTACATCATCCGTCATTTCATTAAAAAACTTCGATTTAAGTTGCTCAAAAAGATTGGTGCTTACACTTAATTGGTCAACAAACGAAGATTGGCTATTCAATAAGACTCCTGTTGCTTTGTCTTTCATATATTGCTCACCTGCGCCTCTCATCTCTTTATCTTCTTCTAACATATTGACCTGCCTTTTTTCTTGTTGGCTTCAGATTATACCTAGCAAATAAGATGCCACTTATGACAAATTCTTTCTTTATTTATCGGAAAATCAACGATCTCATTCAACAGTGTTCTTGTAGTAAGATGTATCGAGATATAGCAATCTTTTTGTTACATTCTTGCCAAAAGGCTTCAGTTTTCTTATTGTGTAACTATTCAAATTTCATTTTTTATCTGATTCACTGCTTATGTCTTTACAAGAAAAAGAAACCTCAAACAGTCTCTATCGTCAGTGGCAAATTCTTTCACGGCTTTCCACAGGTAAATGGCTGGGAACACGCGAACTACAGGAAATGCTGGTACGCGAAGGCGTTGACATTAGTTTACGAACCATTCAAAGAGATTTAAACCAGATTGCACAACGCTTCCCCATTGAAAGTAATAAAACCGTTCCGCAAGGCTGGCGTTGGCGTTCAGATGCTCCGATTCAAAGTTTACCGCACATGACCAGCTCACAAGCGGTCACCTTTATGATGGTAGAAGAACATTTAAAACATCTGCTTCCTCCAAGTTTAATTGAGGAAATGAACCCATGGTTTGATCTGGCACGACGTAGTCTTTCCACTCAAAACAACGTGCGCCAATGGATTAATCGTGTACGCATTGTGCCTGCCAGCCAACCGCTCATCCCACCGCTTGTCGATAAACAGGCGCAACAAGCAGTTTATGAAGGTTTACTTCAAGATAAACAAATTGAATGTGTTTATCGTCCGCGTAATATTCATGCTGAAGAAAAATCTTATGTGCTCAACCCTCTCGCACTGGTACAAAAAGGTGCGATTATTTATTTAATATGTACTCGGCATGATAAAAGTGATGTGCAAACTTTTGCTTTGCACCGTTTTAAATCAGCAAATGTATTAAATTCGCGCGCTCTGCACCCTGTTAACTTCGATATTGATCAATATATCGATTCAGGCGCACTCGGCTTTCGTGTAGATTACAGTAAACCGACAGAAATGATCGATCTTAAGCTCACTATGACCGAAAATACTGCACAGACGTTCTATGAAAGCCAACTCAGTAAAAATCAAATTATCCAACATATTGATGAAAATATCGTAGAAATTACCGCTAGTGTTCCCTTCACTTCCCAGCTGGTTTGGTGGTTACGTAGTTTTGGCAAAAAAATTCTGCATATTGAACCCATTGAAGTTCATCATGCTGTAAGAGAAATTGATGCTGAATCTACATAAATAAAAAAGAGAGCAATTTTGCTCTCTCAATATTTTTATTTGCTTTGTTCTAAACGCAATTTATTATTTTTTGTAGAGAAGAATAATGATCTCTATTTTCCCAAGCCCCGATACCAGAGAAAATAGCGATCAATCTGAATAAATGCTTTGGTGTCAACATAAGCATGCTAAATCAAAGCTATTATAACGAATCGATTTCTTTGTCATTTGGTTTACCTCTATGTTTTGAATGTAAACTCACTATAGACAATTTAGAAAATTCTGAGAAATAACAAAATCAGCAACGTAATCACATTTAATTTCTTAAGATTTTTTTATATATCATTTTACATAAAATAAAAAAGCCCAGTGGAGGCTGGACTTTCATAGGGTGAGATTTTATCTAAACTACATTAAGCAATTTTTTTGGTTTGGTTGTTTTTCCGAATCGTAATCATCACCAATTGAACTGCGGCAGGTGTAACTCCCGGAATGCGATTGGCTTGTGCCAAAGTTTCAGGGCGTACGGCTTTCAACTTTTGAGTAATCTCACGCGATAAACCTGAAACCACGTCATAATCAAAGTCTGCTGGGATTTTAGTTTCCTCAAGACGCTTTAACTGAGCCACATCTTCATGCTGACGGTTAATATATCCCTCATATTTCACCGCAATCTCAATCTGCTCACCTACAAATTGTGATACTTGTGAATCGGTTAATTCTGCAATTTGACTAAAATTCACATTCGGGCGTTTAAGTAAATCAATCGCACTCGATTCTTTACTTAAGTCTGCACCCGTCATTTCAACAAACTTTTTACCCATCGGATTATTAGGTGCTGCCCAAAGATGTGACAAACGCGCAGTTTCAGCTTCTACAGCTTCCATTTTTTCACAATAGGCTGCCCAGCGTGTATCATCAACCAGTCCAAGCTCTCGACCCATTGGGGTTAAACGCTGATCTGCATTGTCTTCACGCAGCATCAAACGATATTCTGCACGTGAGGTAAACATGCGATACGGTTCTTTGGTTCCTAAAGTAATCAGATCATCCACCAAAACTCCCATATAGGCTTGATCACGTTTTGGTGTCCATTGTTCTTGATCCCACGCACGACGTGCTGCATTTAAACCTGCAAGTAAACCTTGCGCACCTGCTTCCTCATAACCTGTTGTACCATTGATCTGGCCTGCAAAGTACAGATTATTGATTGCTTTGGTTTCGAGGGTAAACTTCAATGCTTGCGGATTAAAATAATCGTACTCAATGGCATAGCCCGGGCGCAAAATATGCGCGTTTTCCATACCACGAATTGAACGAACTAAATTAAACTGCACATCAAACGGTAAAGAGGTTGAAATTCCGTTTGGATAAAGCTCATGGGTATCCAAACCCTCAGGCTCTAAAAACACCTGATGTGAATCTTTATCTGCAAAACGATGGATTTTATCTTCAATCGATGGACAATAACGTGGCCCAACCCCTTCAATCACCCCCGTGTACATGGGTGAACGATCCAAGCCAGCACGAATAATGTCATGGGTTTTTTCATTGGTATGGGTAATATAGCAATTGACTTGTTCTGGATGCATCGAAACATCGCCCATAAATGACATCACTGGTGATGGAAAATCACCCGGTTGCGGAATCATCACAGAAAAATCAACTGAACGTGCATCAATACGGGGTGGCGTACCTGTCTTTAAACGTCCAACAGGTAAATTTAATTCGCGTAAACGATGTGCTAAAGCAATAGATGGCGGATCACCTGCTCGACCACCACTGGATTTTTCTAGTCCGATATGAATCACACCGCCCAAGAAAGTCCCTGTCGTTAAGACCACTGTTTTGGTCTCAAAACGAACACCCATTTGCGTGACCACGCCTTTTACAGTATCACCCTCAACAATGAGGTCATCTGCGGCTTGCTGGAAAATATCTAAGTTTTGTTGATTTTCTAATGTATAACGAATCGCTGCTTTATAACGTACACGATCCGCCTGCGCACGTGTCGCACGAACAGCAGCGCCCTTACGTGAGTTTAAAATACGAAATTGAATACCACCTTTATCGGCAGCCAATGCCATTGCTCCACCAAGCGCATCTATTTCACGTACCAGATGTGATTTACCGATACCACCGATGGCTGGGTTACAACTCATTTGTCCCAATGTTTCAATGTTATGCGTCAAAAGTAAGGTCTGTCGCCCCATACGCGCAGCAGCAAGGGCCGCTTCGGTACCTGCGTGACCACCACCAATAACAATAACATCATAAACTTTAGGGTAATGCATGGCTGAAAAACACCAAGAAAAAAGGACGAAAAATTATAGCAAAAAACTGGGTATTAACATGTTTTTTTTACAAAAATAAAGACACAAAATTTACAGCAATATACAAGATGTGACATTTTATATAAGTATTTCTGCATAAAACGAATTAACTTTTTAAAAACCGACTCTTAGAATAAGACTGTGTGAATGCTTTATAGACAGTTAAAACCTAAAATCAACTTTAAAAAAGGTATTGAAATGAAAAACATCATGTTAAAAACAATCACTGTTTCTGCTTTAATCATTGGTGGTATGACGCTAGCAAACGCTGAAGAAGCAACCGTAAGCAAAGCAGAAACCAATGCACAAATTAAAGCTTGTGCCAAGAAAAAAGAAGGTGACTGGGCAACTTATGGTTATAAAGGTGTCACATTTAATGGTGTATGCCAAACCAATGCAGATGGTAAACTTCAGTTTAAAGCTCCTGCACCTTAATAAATTAACATCGTTATAAAATAAAAAATACAGACTCATGTCTGTATTTTTTTGAGTAATTATTGGCATGATAAAAATTAAAAATTCTATTTAAAGCTTTTTAAAATTTAATTACTATCAAATACATATATGGATATATAAAACAAAAAAGGATAAGAGATGGACTCTGGAATTATTACAGTTTTTTTACCCCTCGCACTTGCAATTATTATGGCAGGTTTAGGTTTAGAGTTACGCCTGCAAGATTTTGCTCGCGTTGCTAAACACCCGAAAGCCGTACTTGTCGCACTCTTTTGCCAATTGGTAATCTTGGTCGGCATTGCATTTTTAATCTGTAAATTCTTCGCACTTCCCCCTGTTTTAGCTGTAGGTGTCATGCTTTTAGCGGCTTCACCGGGAGGACCCACTGCAAATTTATTTAGCTATTTGTATAAAGGCGATATTGCGCTGAATATCACTTTAACCGCCATTAATTCCGTAATTGCGGCATTTACCCTCCCCCTTATCGTAAATTTCGCGATTCAACACTTTATGAATGATGGTCAGCAGATTGGTCTTCAGTTTTCTAAAGTCATTCAAGTTTTCTTAATTATTATTGTTCCCGTGACTTTGGGTATGTTAATCCGACATTTCTTACCGACTGTTGCTGACAAATTACATAAACCGGTTCGAAGCTTTGCCGTGATCTTTCTGGTTCTCATTATTATAGGTGCTGTTGCAAAAGAACGTCACAATATTCTTGAATATATTACTCAAGTCGGTCTAGCAACCTCATTATTCTGTATCTGTAGTTTACTGATTGGCTATTTTGTACCACGATTTTTTGGAATTAATAGCACTCAGGCACGCGCCTGTGCCTTTGAAATTGGGATTCATAATAGCACTTTAGCCATGACCATCGCCCTCACCATCATGGCAAGTAGTGCAATGGCAATGCCAGCCGCAGTCTACTCTATCTTTATGTATATATTTGCGGCATTGTTTGGAACCTTACTAAATCGTTATGATGCTGAGCGCTCCAAAGCAGAGTTACTAATAGAAAATGATTAACATAGATACTTTCGGTTCACCGAGCGATGAATCGAAATTATTGCTCGATGAATCCTTTTATCCGTTACAATAGTGGTTTATATCAATTTTAGGTTTTATATCCGTGAAGTGGTTACAAATACACATTACTGTCGATCAAGCGCAAGTTGATTTTACTGAAACACTATTGATGTCTTTAGGTGCCGTCAGTGTAACTTTAGATGATGCTGAAGATCAGGCATTGCTTGAACCGCTTCCCGGTGAAACTCCACTGTGGAACAAAGTCATTGTGACTGGTATTTATCAGGAAGATGAACAAGAAGCAATCGATGTGGAAAAACTTGAAGACTTTTTAAAAGAGCAACTTCCTGATGCACCGATTCGCCATGAACAACTTGAAGATCAAGTCTGGGAACGCGCATGGATGGATTATTATGAACCTATTCAAATTTCTGAAAAATTCTGGATTGTTCCCGAATGGCTGGAAGCACCAGAAGCCGATGCAGTCAACATCAAACTGGATCCAGGACTAGCTTTTGGTACAGGGAATCATGCCAGTACTTTTCTTTGCTTACAGTGGCTAGGTCAGACCGATCTTAAAGATAAAATCGTGATTGACTATGGCTGTGGTTCAGGCATTTTAGGTGTTGCTGCCCTCTTGCTAGGTGCTAGAAAAGTTTATGCGACAGATATTGATCCTCAGGCTGTTTTAGCAACTAAGCAAAATGCTGAATTAAACGGCGTTCAAGATCGTCTTTTTGTCGGATTGCCTGAAGAATTTAATGCTGAATTTAAATCACAAAAAGCCGATGTATTGGTTGCCAATATTTTAGCTGCGCCATTAATGGCACTTGCGCCAGAGTTCGCAACTTTACTCAAGACTGAGGGCGAGTTCGCACTTGCAGGTGTGATTGAAGAGCAAGTTGCTGATGTTACTGGTGTTTATTCTGAATTTTTTGATATAGTAGCCATTGAGAAACGCGAAGAAAACTGGTGTCGTATATCAGGGAAGCGTCAATAACAATTAAACGTAGATTTAAATACTATGAGCGAAAAACAAACCCGCTGCCCGAAATGTTTGACCCTATACAAAGTCTCTATGACTCAGTTGACTGTCGCTCAGGGTATGGTTTGTTGTCCTAAATGTGATTTAAATTTTAATGCATTGTCTAATTTATTTAGCAATGACGAGCCCGTAAATGTAAGCAGTACACAGTCTTCTTTATTGGCAAGCACCAATGTTCAGTACAATGAACATAATCTATTAGATATTTTTAATCGTAGAATTGAAAACTCTAATATCGACTTACTTACTTATCTCAACAACCTAAATTATTTCCAGCACGATGCTGTCAATAATTTTCCACAATTAAATTTGGCAGAAATTAATAAAGAGGCTGTCTATACATCAGGCAATTCAGTTCGACATAGCTGGACATATTATTTTATTTGGGGAATCCTCAATACTCTGCTGTTATTGATTTTTATTTTCCAGATTTTATGGTTTAACCCTAAAATGATGCACAGTAGCCCTGTTTTAAGCTCTCTGTTTAATCATGCTTGTAGTGTCGTGAGTTGTAAAAAGCTGGAAGAAAAATATACCTTTCTCACCATCAATAAAGTCAAGGTGACTGCAATTGAGCGTGATAAGACTCAATTTTCTGGCATATTGCTGAATTACCATGACAGCAGCCTAGAGCTTCCGCGATTAAAGTTGACTCTTAAAAACAAGTATGAAAATAAAGAAATTATTTTAATGCCACAAGATTACTTGGTAAAAAGTTTAAGTGGTATCCAGCGTATTCCGAAAGATAGCCCTTATAAGTTTGAATTTAGCATCAATCAATCCCGAAAAAGCTTTGATGACTATACTTTAGAAATAGTCCAGCCCTAAACACTAAAAAAAACATAAAAAAAATGAAAAAAATTGCAGTTAATTTGCTCATTTTTTCTTAGACAATGGTATCATACGCGCCACGAAAGCTTGACCCTACAACATCTTCGGATTTATCCACAACAATTACTGTCGTCATGTGTGCTTTATCTAGTGATAGTGCATTGCGTGGCTTTTTTGTTTTTGAATCTAGGTTGTAACAAATATTAAACTATTGTTACGCTTATTTTTCGCACAATATACAGAGTTGTGGCAAGCTGTTGTTTCCATGTTTTAGAACCTCTGTTTTAGGATCTAAAACGGGGTTCATTATTTAGACCACATTTACATACTGCTTTACCCAAGCGGTATATGATTTTCGGATTAACTCGCATGAATAGCAAATCTCCTATTTTTACTGCACAATCTGATGTTGCTCTTCGCATCCATGTGGATCGCGCAGTTCGCCATTATTTTGCACAATTGCAAGGTGAGCAACCATCACAAGTTTATGACATGGTGCTAGCAGAAATGGAGAAACCTCTTTTATCTGTCGTTTTAGAATATACCCGTGGTAATCAAACTCGTGCTGCGGAGATTCTAGGGCTAAACCGTGGTACTTTACGCAAAAAGTTAAAAGCTCACGGCTTAATGAGTGAATAAATGATAAAATGCTCACGTCCTGTGGGCATTTTTTATGCCTATTTGTTTTAATCTGTAAACTAAAACCGTTGATTTAATCATGACTATTAAACGTGCTTTAATTTCTGTTTCTGACAAAACAGGAATTGTGGAATTTGCTCAAAATCTTGCAGCTTTAGGGGTAGAAATTCTCTCTACTGGCGGTACATATAAGTTGCTTAAAGACAACAACATTGCTGTCGTAGAAGTTTCTGAACATACAGGCTTTCCTGAAATGATGGATGGTCGCGTGAAAACCTTACATCCTAAAATTCATGGTGGTATTTTGGCTCGTCGTGGTTTAGACGAAGCTGTGATGCAAGAACATCATATTGATCCGATCGATTTGGTGGTCGTCAACTTATATCCTTTTGCGGCAACCGTTGCAAAACCAAACTGCTCTTTGGCTGATGCGATTGAAAATATTGATATCGGTGGGCCAACCATGGTGCGCGCAGCAGCGAAAAACCATGCATCTGTAGGTATTGTCGTCAATGCGAGTGACTACGATACGATTATTGATGAACTTAAAACCTCTGCGGCACTTTCTTATGCAACACGTTTTGACTTGGCAGTAAAAGCCTTTGAACATACAGCTCAATATGATGGCATGATTGCCTCTTATTTGGGTGCGCGTGTAGGCAAAGCGGAAGGCGAAGCAGATTTATTCCCACGTACCTTTAATACTCAATTGGTGAAAGCTCAAGACTTACGTTACGGCGAAAACCCACA
This sequence comes from Acinetobacter ihumii, assembly GCF_900625095.1. Taxonomy (GTDB): domain Bacteria; phylum Pseudomonadota; class Gammaproteobacteria; order Pseudomonadales; family Moraxellaceae; genus Acinetobacter; species Acinetobacter ihumii. Next base: position 833,336 of record NZ_LR130760.1, read on the forward strand.
TCAGTCTGCTGCATTCTATGTTGATCCTGCTGCCAAAGAAGCATCTGTTTCAACTGCAAAACAGCTTCAAGGCAAAGAACTGTCTTATAACAATATTGCGGATACCGATGCAGCGCTTGAATGTGTAAAATCATTCGCTAAACCTGCTTGTGTAATCGTCAAGCATGCGAATCCGTGTGGTGTTGCAGTGTCATTAGATGGCATTAAAGCAGCTTATGATCTTGCTTATGCAACAGATACAGAATCTGCTTTTGGTGGCATCATTGCATTTAACCGTGAGTTAGATGTCGAAACTGCGCAAGCCATTGTGGATCGTCAATTTGTTGAAGTGATTATTGCGCCAAGTATTGCAGACGGCGTACTTGAAGTGACTGGTGCGAAAAAGAATGTCCGTGTGATGGTGTGCGGCGAACTACCTGCCATTGATGAACGTACTCCACAATTAGACTATAAACGCGTGAATGGTGGTTTATTGGTACAAGATCAGGATTTAGGCATGATTAAAGCCGCTGATCTGAAAGTTGTGACTGAACGTGCGCCAACCGAACAAGAAATTGATGATTTGATTTTTGCTTGGAAAGTCGCAAAGTACGTGAAATCAAATGCGATTGTTTATGCAAAAAATCGTCAAACCATTGGTGTAGGTGCAGGACAAATGAGTCGTGTTAACTCAGCACGTATTGCTGCAATTAAAGCAGAACATGCTGGACTGGTGGTTGAAGGTGCGGTTATGGCATCTGATGCTTTCTTCCCATTCCGTGATGGGATTGATAATGCAGCCAAAGCAGGCATTAAATGTATCATCCAGCCGGGCGGTTCGATGCGTGATGAAGAAGTGATTGCAGCAGCCAATGAACATGGTATTGCCATGGTCTTTACTGGTATGCGTCATTTCCGTCATTAATTTGACTGATTTTAAAGTATAAGAAATTTATTTTAGCTTTAAGCTGATCGCCCTCTTCTTTTGAAGAGGGTCTTCTACATCAAGAATCGTGTAAAAGTCAGGATCAGCTTATGGATTCATGGAGTATGAACCCAATGAATATTCTTGTTTTAGGTAGTGGTGGTCGTGAACACGCACTTGCTTGGAAAATTGCGCAAGATGCTAAAGTCAGCAAAGTTTTTGTGGCTCCAGGTAATGCAGGTACAGCCACAGAAGATAAATGCGAAAATGTTCAAATCGACATCTTAAATAATCCAGAAATTATCAATTTTGCCAAAAACAATCATGTTGATTTGATTATTGTAGGACCAGAAGCACCATTGGTGAATGGTGTTGTTGATGCAGCGCGTTTGGCAGGTTTAAAAATCTGGGGACCAACTCAGTATGCAGCACAACTTGAAGGTTCAAAAGCATTTGCCAAAGACTTTCTGAAAAAGCACAACATTCCAACTGCTTTTTATGACGTATTTACTGAAGTTGAACCAGCAAAAGACTATATCAAAAAGCATGGTGCACCGATTGTCATCAAGGCAGATGGTCTTGCAGCAGGTAAAGGTGTGATTGTTGCGATGAGCAATGACGAAGCATATGCTGCGATTGATGACATGTTGGCTGGAAACAAATTCGGTGATGCAGGTTCGCGTGTAGTGATTGAACAATTTCTTGCAGGTGAAGAAGCTTCATTTATTTGCATGATTGATGGTCAAAACATTTTACCAATGGCGACTTCGCAAGATCACAAACGTATTTTTGAAGGTGATCAAGGGCCAAATACAGGGGGTATGGGGGCTTACTCTCCTGCTCCTGTGGTGACTTCAGATGTATTTGATCGTGTGATGGCTGAAATCATGCGCCCAACGGTTGAAGGTATGGCACGTGATGGTCACATCTATACAGGTTTCCTGTACGCGGGTTTAATGATTGATGATGAAGGTCAACCACGTGTGATTGAATTTAACTGTCGTTTTGGCGACCCTGAAACTCAACCGATCATGATGCGTTTAAAATCATCTTTGGTTGATCTGGTTGAAGCTGGCATTGCAGGCCAACTTCCTGCCCAAGCAGAATGGGATGAACGTAAATCGATTGGTGTGGTACTTGCTGCTGAAGGTTATCCTGAAACAGTTCGTAAAGGCGATGTGATTTCAGGTTTAGGTCAATCTCCGGAAGGTACAAAAATTTTCCACGCCGGAACTGCCATGAAAGATGATGGTCATGTTGTCACCGCAGGGGGGCGCGTTCTTTGTGTCACTGCTTTAGGTGACAGTGTTCTTGAAGCTCAAGTCAATGCGTTAGAAGTCTGTGGTCAGGTGACTTTTGCTGGTATGCAATATCGCAATGACATCGGTTATCGGGCGATTGCACGCGAACAAGCCAAGTAATTCTTTTCTTTTTATAATTCTTCTTTTTGGCTCTCTTTAATTCATTAAGGAGAGCTTTTTAATATAACATTTCCTTGCATTAAATTTACTCAATATTCTGCAATTTCATCACTATTCATATACTTTAACTTAATAAACATATCAGAAATTGTGCGTGAATTCCCCTTTTTCTTTTTGACATATATTAAGATATCTTTATACTCACTTTTTTTGATTTAAAAACATTTTTTGTGCTTAAATTTCAAGCACAGTCAACCCCTTATTTGGCTTACTCTTTTATTTTGATTGAGCCTGAAGATTGATCAGGAACTTAAAGCAATGAAAAAACTGTTAAGTGTTTTTTTAAGTATTGCAGTCGTTGTTTTAGCAGCATGCTCTAAACAACCTGAAGAGAACAAAGCTACGGCATCCGCAGATGTTTTGCATAAAATTACGCTTGCCTCTAGCGGTTCAGATACAGATATTTGGCGTTTTATTGCAAAAATGCCAGAAACTCAAAAAGCCGGTATTGAACTTGATGTAAAAAACTTCACCGACTATGTTTCAATGAATACAGCGGTTGCCAATAAAGAAATTGATGTCAACGCTTTTCAGTCTTACGCTTATCTGGTTGCATTTAACGCAGGCAATAAAGATAAAATTGCTCCACTTGCAACCACTTATCTTGAGCCTATGGGTATTTACTCAGACAAAATCAAGAAGATTGAAGAATTTGCAAATGGTGCAACTATTGCTGTTCCAAATGATCCAGCCAATGAAGCACGTGCACTATTACTTTTACAAACTGCTGGTTTAATCAAACTTAAACCTGATTTTGATGTTGCAAAAGGTTCTCCAGCCGACATTATCGAAAATCCAAAGAAATTGGTCATTAAAGAAGTACCAATGGCAACTTCTGTCCGTGTAAAAAGCGAAGTTGATGCGATTGTACTGGGCAATGTTTTGGCAATGGAAGGCGGTCTAAACGTACTGAAAGATTCAGTTTTCCATGAGCCAGTAGATCAATCGACCAAAATGAATGTTAACGTTTTGGCCGTTGCTGAAGGCCGTCAGAATGATCCTGAGTTATTAAAGCTTAAAGAGTTGTATCACTCAGAGCCAGTAAAGCAATTTATTCAGGAAAAGTTTCAAGGTACAAAAGTTGATGTGAATGAACCAATCAACTACCTTACTGGCGAAAAACAGTAATATAATACCTCTCACTCAAACAGGCACACACTGTTGCCTGTTTTTCTTTTTTTAGCACTCAAGATCACATGATTGAATTTAAGAATATCTCCAAGTTCTATACACAAAATGGGCAAACCATTCCAGCACTGGATCAGATTAATCTGACTATTCCTGCTGGCAGTATTTTCGGAATTATCGGCTATAGTGGCGCAGGAAAAAGTACACTGGTACGGCTGATTAATTTACTGGAACGTCCTAGTGAAGGTCAGGTCATCGTGAATCAAAAAGAGATGACCAGCTTGAGTGCTAAAGATCTACGCGTAGAACGTACTCATATTGGGATGATTTTCCAGCACTTTAATTTATTGCAAACCAAAACTGTGGCAGAAAATATTGAAATGCCGCTGGTTTTACTCGGCATTGATAAAGCCAAACGTCAAGCTCGTTTAGAAGAATTACTTGATTTTATTGATTTAAAACATAAAAGAAATGCATATCCCGATGAGTTATCTGGTGGACAAAAACAACGTGTCGGCATTGCACGTGCTCTTGCCAATCACCCTAAGATTTTACTGTGTGATGAAGCAACCTCAGCACTTGATCCACAAACCACCAAATCGGTTTTAGATTTATTGAAAAAAATTAATGATGATCAAGGGATTACCATTGTCATCGTCACTCATGAAATGGATGTGATTGAACGTATCTGTGATGAGGTCGCGGTTATGGAAGCAGGTAAAGTCATTGAGCATGGCAAAACTGTAGAAATTTTTAGCCACCCACAGCATCCGACCACTAAAACCTTTATTCAAACGGTTTTTCAACAGCAACTCCCCCGAAAAATTCTGGATAATTTGCAGAATCAAGGCATGGAAACGATCTATCGTTTACAATTTTTGGGGCAATCAGCGCATCAACCTGTGATTCAAACGGTTATTCGCGAATTTGATATTGATTTCAATATACTTTTTTCCAACATGACTGAAATTAAAGGAACTGTTATTGGGCAAATGTTTGTACAAATTTTAGGACGTGTTGAAACAGTTGCTCAAGCAGTTGATTATATGAAAAAACATGAGGTTCTGATTAGTCAAGCGGAGAATGAACGATGAAAGATTTAATTGTTCATTGGTTGACGGTATTGGTCGAACCTTTCTGGACAAGCCCACTGGGTATGGATCAATTTGTTGATGCCATGCAAGAAACCTTCCAGATGGTGATTCTGTCCTTTATCTTTGGTGGAATCTGGGGACTTATACAGGGAGTAACCTTAGTCCTAACACGTGACAAAGGTATTCTGCCAAATAAAGCAATTTATCATGGCTTAAATCCAATCATTAACGCGTTGCGTTCACTGCCCTTTTTCATCCTTGCGATTGCTGTGATTCCATTGACCAAATGGATCGTCGGAAGTTCAATTGGTACTTGGGCTGCTATTGTTCCATTAACCATATATATTGGGCCATACATGGGACGTTTAATTGAAACATCATTGCTTGAAGTAAATGATGGAATTATCGAATCTGCACAGGCAATGGGTGCTACCCCTTGGCAAATCGTGGTGAAATTTATTTTACCTGAAGCACGCAGTTCACTTATATTAAATATGACCACAGCGACTATTAGCCTCATTGGTGCCACTGCGATGGCAGGGGCTGTAGGGGCTGGTGGTATTGGTGATCTTGCCTACTCCTACGGCTATCAACGTTTTGATAGTAGCGTGATGCTATTAACCGTTCTGGTGCTACTGGTACTTGTTCAACTGGTACAAATGCTGGGCAACTGGTTATCCCAACTACGTTAATACTTTTGAATCAATCAATTTTTTAATCAATTAAAGGAGCACATTGCTCCTTTTTTATTCACTATAAATCTTAGAGCTTATATGATTTTCACTCTATGTTAAGACGACTTAAAAGTATTGGGACATAAAACGATTCAGATGCAAGACAAAGTTGGTGTTAAAGATCTGCTATGATCAATAAAATTACGTGCGGTTTTCATCATCTTCATTGGCTCATTGTGTAGGATAAAAAAATGCGTTATCAGGTTCACTTTATTGACGTTCAGAATGATCTTAAAAACTATATATGGTTGCTTGAAGATACTGAAACGCATGAAATCGTAGTGATTGACCCAACAGAGGCCTCACTAGTACTCCAATATTGTGAACAGCATCAACTCAAACTTGCGCAAATCTGGTTAACACATTGGCACAAAGACCATATTGGTGGTGTGCCTGCCCTTTTAAGCCATTGTGCTGTGCCTGTATATGGACCACGTGAAGAATTAAGTAAAATTCCATTTATTACCCATGCTTTACAACATGAAGATCATTTTAAATTTAATCAATTAAACATCGAGGTTATTGCTACACCAGGGCACACTTTAGGGCATATTGTTTATTTTATTGATCAAATTGATAGTCTATTCTGTGGAGACACATTGTTTTCCATGGGATGTGGTCGCCTATTTGAAGGTAGCTTTGAACAAATGTATCACTCATTGAATCGACTCGCTGCATTACCTCCGCGCACCAAAGTCTACTGCACACATGAATATACTCAGGCAAATGCTGAGTTTGCACTTAGCATTGAACCAGAAAACCTTGCTCTACAAAATCGCGCCACTGAAGTGCAGCATTTACGTGCGCAACAACGCACTACTCTTCCGAGCAGCATACAATTAGAACTTGAAACCAACCCTTTTTTACGGGCTGACAGTGTCGATGAGTTCGCAAGAATTCGTACTTTAAAAGATAATTTTTAGAGCAATATTTTACTTAACTGAAGCCTCCTAAACGCTGGAGGCTAACGGTTGAATCACTTAAAAGCAATATAGAATTAAAGCGTTATTTGATATCTTTATATTTGAAATATTTGGATACATAGTTATCATGAGAAAGCACCATAACAAGTGAATGCAATAAATTATATTAAATTCATATAGATAAATAATATTTATATTTTTTTAAAGCTAAGTAGTATGCTTTAAACCTTTAAAAAATTTTCATCTTTGGTCATGTTTTGGAAATATTTTATACAATTTAAAATTAATATACAGTTTGCCTCTTTAAAAATTTAACTCATACCCTTATTAATAATCTATTGGTTGAACAGATGGAGATTTTTAAAATGAGAAAAGTGGTCAAAGCAAAGAATTTAATTGCATTTCGTATTTGGTTAGAAAAATTAGGCTATTCAGTAAAAAATCTTGCTGATGGAAAAGGCTTTACCTTTAGTTTTAAGAAAGAATATGGATTGGTGACTTGTGATTTATCAGGCAATAACCTTGCTATACAGTTAGGCGAAGAGTTTGAAGATCATCTAAAAGCTTAAGCTTAAAGATATCTTTGTAATTCCTGATACACCGACTCCCGTTTTATTTAAAAAAATAATAAGGTAACAAAAAATATTATTAAATAGCATCTTATAAGATGCTATTTTTATGATTACAACGACTTACAACAATATTGAAATTGTACAACCCACTGTTAGCAGATTTTTTGCTATTGATATATTGTATTGAGAAGTATTCTCATTGATTCTCTCAGAAAAATGCTGTATAAAAAAACTTCAACAATTATAAATAAGGTGGGGTCATGAAATCAGTTGAAGTAGTCCTTGTCTCCTCAACCGTCTTTACGCTAATGATCATGGTGTATTTATTTGGTCAATTAGCCTATAGATAAGTTCATCGTTTCATAAAAAAGATATTTCTGAAAAGATCTGGATTAAAATTCAGATCTTTTTTAGTTTTTATTTGATGTTATGTCATTTTAGTCGCTGAAATAACTGCATTGAAGTCATACGCGTTGCTGCATCCAACTTTTTAAGTGGCAATAAAAAAACCTGCATATGCAGGTTTTTTCAATATGGTGGGGGCGAAGAGACTCGAACTCTTACACCTCGCGGCGCTGGAACCTAAATCCAGTGCGTCTACCAATTTCGCCACGCCCCCAAAACTTGGGATCTTTCAATCTATATAAACTTGGCAGAGGATCAAGGACTCGAACCTTGACGAACGGTTTTGGAGACCGTCATGCTACCATTACACCAATCCTCTACTGCATATCAGGTAAAACCTAATTTTACATGATGCATAAGCAAGAAAATTTCTTACTTAATATGGTGGGGGCGAAGAGACTCGAACTCTTACACCTTGCGGCGCTGGAACCTAAATCCAGTGCGTCTACCAATTTCGCCACGCCCCCGATGGCTGTGTATATTATAGAGAAGGTGGGATTGTGACAAGTAGTTTTTATTAAAAAAGCGATTGGTTGATTAAATAAAAAACAAATCAAATGCTTATGTTTATTATCTCGTCATTCTATACTGTGAAGTGCGTTTTTAACCTGCTCAATATCTGAAAAACGAGAGATCTTGCGTTTTTGCAATAGCCCATCAAGCAAAGCTACGAAAGACTCAAGCTGATGATTGGGTTGAATTTGAAGCTGTTGGCAATGCAGTACTGCCCATTGCTGATAAGTTTGCGCTTCTAAACGCTGCTGACTAAGCCATTCATACAAGATGATGCCCAAGGCATATAAATCACTTTGAATACTTTTGCATTCGCCATGAAATAATTCGGGAGCCATATAGCGTGGTGTTGCCTGTATACTTTGCTGATCCTGTATGCCTTGTTGATAGTCTGAAGAGATCTGTTGAGAGTGTTCAAAATCAATTAAATGTAGTTGCTGCTGATACATCACAAAATGTTCAGGCTTTAAATCGCCATGCATATAACCTGTTTGATGCAACAAAGCCAATACATCCAACATTTTTTCGATTTTATCTTTGATTTGACTCAGACTTAATCCACTCACCTGCTCCTTTAAGAAATAATCTGCATGTGGAACAACAAGAACCTGAGGAATAATCGATTCTGAGTTAATTTTTCCAATTTCAATGATCTGCATAGGCAATATAAACTGGGCAGTTGTATTCAAGTTTCGATAAAAACTTAATTCATTGAAAAAACCTGTGCTGCTGGTTGGATCAGCGTGTAATAACTGCGCTTTAAGCCAATATTTTTGCTGATCGAGATGACCCGTATAAAGTCGTCGACCTAGCCCAAATTGCTTCGGTTTGGTGTGTAAAGTTAACTGTCCGAATCTTTGTATCATGAAAGCATTAATACTTTTTTGGCAAATGTTGATTATTTTGAAAATTTAACATTTCAAGACAGTGCTGAATTGTTTTGCCAATACGCCCATGAATCTCAATAGATGAAATCTTCGGCCATGTCGCTCGCTCACCTTCAAGCTGTAAGTGTTTGAAAATTTTTGGATTTGGATTTTTTAGCATATACACGTAATTACGTAAGTCAAAGCGACCAATAATATTTACGTCACCATAATAGCGTTGATCCACAATACCGTAGCCATGATCAAGTAAACGGCGTACTGGAGGGACTGCACCTAAACGTTCACGGGTAAAGTCCATCATTCCCATCGCAACGAATTTGCCCTGACGCCTGATTATGCGCTGCGGCCAACTTAAAACATCTTTACGGTAACGAGATTGATCATTTTGCATAAATGGCACGATGTGCGGATTGACCTGACTGGCAATGGTATAGTTTAAATTGTACAACCTTGCCATTTTTTCTTGTGGAAAATCACTACGCACACTGCCATCTACCCATTTTGCATTGGCCATATAAGGAGTGTGTACACCATCATAGCGTTTACTGGTCAAACTTATAGGAGAAAACAGTATAGGTACCGCACAGGATGCCAGCACTGCACTCCATACCAATAAATTAGGTGCGGTGTATCCATTCATAATGCGTGGGCTAATTGAAGCATCATAAGGTGCAACTGCAATATTGCAATGTACACCAGACTTTTTATACGCTTCTGCAAAAGTTAAATCACCTAAGTGTTCTATCAGGAAGTTTTTTAGATAAGTTACATCAGCAAAACCACTCTCTCCTTTTAACAATTCGCGGAAACTTCTGAAATGAAAAGCCTGCTTGAAAAATTTTTCGCCTTTTAAAATTTCTGGAAGGTCGGCAATGTGTGAGGTTCCAATCAATGCAGCCATAATCGCGCCAGCACTTGAACCAGATAAAACTTTTGGCATAAGGTCCTGTTCAAGCAAGGCCTTACACACCCCTGTATGAAATAAACCTAAGGTTGCTCCACCTGAAAACATAATGGCAGGCTGACCATAGGCTTTTTGGCAATTTTCAAAAAACTGAATTTTTTGTTTAATACTGAGGGTTTGACAGGTACTCGCCGCAATAAACATTAAACACTTGCTTACCTCATCAACATAATCCTCGATTAACTGTTTCGTCCCCAAATAACTCACGGTAAACAACATAGGATGACCGATATTGGCAATGTCGTGAGTTAAACCTTCCTGTAACAGGTAAAGTGCATCCAAAACACGGTTTTGTGTTCGATATTTTTGTAAAAGATTAAATCGATAGGAAAGCACTTCAGCATTGAAATAAGGTGAACTATGGTCATATTTCCATTCTTGTGCGCCTGTTTCTTCATCTAATTTCAGCGCAATAAATTGCCATTCATCATAAGATTCAGCATTTTTTAACTGATGTTCCAGCTTTTTTATACGATGTAGCTGAGCTAAGTTGATATCCTGTTTAAGTTTCTCAAACATACTTGCTAAACTCTGCTTCGGGATCGATTTCTTCAATATGCAATATTAAGTTGAACAAGGTCAATGCTTCAAATGTTCGTATAAGGAACAAATAGGACTTATTTTGAAAGATACTGAAAGAGCCTGTATGATCGTTGCTGTTATCATCATGCTGGAACAAACATGGCACATTTTGAATTACCTGACGACGTGATCCAAACCCTTTCAACCGTCTTACAACAACTTCATCAGACTTTGCCAGCCGTTCATCAGCAGCCCGATTTCAATGCCCCTGCATTTAAATGGCAAGACCAACAACTTAAAGCGATTTATGCACCCAAAAAAGTCTATCTGGATGATTTACTCGGCATAGAAACTCAAAAACAGAAAATTATTCAAAATACCTTACAGTTTTTAGAAGGCTTACCCGCAAATGATTTACTTTTAACGGGCTCGCGCGGTACAGGAAAATCCTCTGTGGTAAGAGCCTTACTCACTCAATATGCCGATCACGGTCTACGCTTGATAGAAATTGAACGAGATGATTTATCTGATTTGCCACTGATTCAAAAGATCATTGAAAACCGTAGTGAAAAGTTTATCGTTTATTGTGATGATTTGGCATTTAATGCAGAAGATGAAAACTATCGGAGTTTGAAAAGCGTATTAGATGGTTCACTGCAATCGGGTTCCAGTAATTTTATTATTTATGCGACCAGTAATCGTCGTCATTTATTGCCCGAATTTATGCATGAAAATACGCCAGTAACTAAAGTTGATGTTCCACAGTACACTGAGCTACATCCGCAAGAAGCGATTGAGGAAAAAATTTCTTTATCTGATCGTTTTGGTTTATGGCTATCTTTCTATCCAATGAATCAGGTGTTATATGTTGAAATCGTTGAACATTACATTAAAAAAGCAGGGTTAACATTCAATGATGAAGTACGTGCTGAAAGCTTACGTTGGTGTCAATTGCGTGGACAACGCTCAGGACGCGCCGCTTATCAATTTTCAAAACACTGGATTGGCGCTCAACTTTTAGCACAAAAATTGTCAGACAATAAATAACAAGAATGTCCTCTACTGACTTAAATCTGACTCAATAAGGACTATAGCCTGTGGATGAGCTTTATACACTAAGGTGTATAACTTATAACTAAACAGGCTATTTTTTTATGAATATTTTTTCTCTCCCTAAATTATCGCCTCGTGCAGAATTATTCGCCAAAACATTGCACCATCTTGCTCCCTTGATCAATCAGTCTAATAGTTTTTCACGTCAAATCTTTCAACAAGATGCAATCATTCAACCATATGTGGATCATCCTTTTTATTCATGTTCCCGTTATGGCTTCAACTTTCCAAATCTGATTGCGCCCTGCCATTATTTGAATATTTCAGCGACTTTCGGCATGACGGGTTTACTCTGTTACGATTCTCCACTATTGCATCAGCACTCGCCACGCCAGCACGCCAATGTTTTTATTAGTACAGGCTTAAATAATGAACCACTACTTCAGCATTATGGATTAGTGGGTGATGAAGTCATTCAAACGCCTGATAAGATTCTGTTTGGTCGTGAGTTACTCATTGAAGGTAATTATCCGGAGTTTCAAATTAAAGGTCATTACGATCATATCGAATTTCAATTACAAATCAATGTTGGTCGTCAAGCCTCATGGTTAATGAAATCGCCTGTGTATGATCATTTTAGTTTGATGATGCATTATCAAGGTCACTTTAATCTTCAAGGTGAACAGATTGAAGTCGCTGGCATGGGCAGCTTTGAATTTGCCCGCGCAGCAACGCCTCATTTGCTGATTGAACAACCTTTGTCCTTGATTGATAAAATCCCTGTCAACTTTATGACCTATCAAATTATGAATCTGGATGATCAAACCCAGCTTATCTTGCATAAGGTGGATATTGCTGGAAAACCAATGAATTACAAAGCCTATATTCGTCACAAAAGTGGGCTTTGTGACGTTTTTGACGATGTTGAGTTTCAAGTGACCGATTATCTGGATAAACCGACCATGTCAAGGTTAGGCGAATACACACTCCTGCCTAAAACATTTGAATGGAAAATTTTTGATCATTCTGCCGATCTGTTCCTCGAAATTCAGGCTGAGGTGAAAACTGAATACCAATTTGGTCTAGGCCTTGGTTATGTTGCTGCTTTTGAGTTTAAAATTCTCAATGATGAGCATATGCATTCTGGTCAAGGTTATATGGAATACATTGATATAGTTGAACAAACTGAAATTTGTCCATATTCAGAAGCTGAAACGACTGAATTAAATACTCGCCATTCAGCGCTGACTGTATAAAGCATAAAAGGCGTTGAATCCTTCGATCCAACGCCTTTATAGCATAGCGTGAGCGTTTTTATTGCTATTTTCTTAGAAAACCAGACACCATATTCAATACATTTTGAATGTCCTGATTGGCTTCCTGATGATTGGTCTGATCACCTTGCGGCGTTAATGAATTAATAATCTGAGGCAATACCGATGAAATTGCGCCATAAATATCTTGCTTAGGGACTTGCGTTTGCTCAGCCACCTGCTCGACTTGTTGATCATCAAACAATTGCTCGACGTTAGCAGCGGGGACATTGTTATTACTTTGCTCAGGATCAACCCAGCTTTGTACTTGCGAACCTAAACCGACATTTCTCAGTTTATCCAAAGCCCCTTGTAAACCGCCCTGTTGTTGAATCCATGCCAAAATTAAAGGAACCACAGCAATCAATAATGCCTGTGTCGAACCACCCGAACGATTACTAGAACTTTGATTGTTTGTATTTTGATTGTTTGTGTTTTGATTATTTGAAGCTGGATTATTTGTACCCACGCCAAACTGATTCAGCACAGAACCTAAAATACCGCCTAGCCCACTGTCTGTATTTTGATTTTGGCTATTCGGCTGATTTTGAGTCTGTTGGTTGTTACCTAACTGACCCAACACAGAACCTAAAATACCACCTAAACCGCCTTGTGAAGATTGTTGACCGCCTAATGCCTGTTTTGCCAGTATTTCAACAATATTGGTTAAATCCGTCATGTTATGTTTATCCTAAAGAAAACCACATCATGATCAGCATAGACCAAATTCTAGGGTCATTCCAAAAGACAAATTGTTTATTTTTGCAAGGTAAAATATATTGAAAACTTACCAACGGAATTTATCCCAGTTTTCAGGATTTGCCCAAAATTTTGAATTAAACCAATCTGGTACATGTTTATAGGTCAAAATATTAAACTGCCATAACGCAAAATCTGCTTCATGGGAGGTTTTATCAATTAACTGAGTAAAACCCAAAGCACGAAGTAATTTTTCATCCTGACGCTGACTGACGACCACAATTCGTTTTGCCATCAAATCACGCAGCTTGACCAACATTTGAGACTTTTCTATGTCTGAAATTTCACTCATCAATGCTGTATCAAAAACCACAAAACCTAAATCATAACGTTGACTAAAGGGCAGATTTAAAAACTCATTTACGTTAAAATAGTCCCACTGGATTGCGCTATTTTGGTCAATATTTTGACCTATACAGAGTGCAGTATGTATGGGCTGTTCACTTGATAAATCGTCTAGCATAGAAGTGATGACATTTAATTCAGCCATAACTGCAACCTTTTTTGATGTGAGTTAAATGAATGGAACGACAAGGCATTTGCCATAAAATGCACGCAGTGCTCAAAGACTGTAGTGTAACTGATCAGCAAGCAAGCAAGGCAAATGTTGAATACAAATTTATATTAGACCGTTCAGAAATTGACCTACCTTTTGTTCCGGGTCAGGAAGTTGAAATTGAATGGACGGGAAATATCTATTGTACCTCTTGCGGTGCAAAAACACCTAAATCCTATTCACAGGGACATTGCTTTAAATGTTTTAAAACCAAAGCTGAATGTGACCTGTGCATCATGAAACCAGAAACCTGTCATTATCATCTGGGCACCTGCCGTGAAGATGATTTCGCGCACAAGGTTTGCTTTCAGCCACATATTGTTTATCTGGCAAATTCAAGCGCACTAAAAGTTGGGATTACCCGTGTGAGTCATATGCCGACACGTTGGCTCGATCAAGGCGCGACTCAGGCTTTACCCATTTTGAAAGTGGGTTCACGGCGTTTATCCGGTCAACTTGAAATTTTATTTGGTACACAAGTCGCGGACAAAACTGATTGGCGTAAGCTGTTAAAAGGTGAAGCTGAACCTTTAAATTTGCTTGAACAACGTGATCAAATTATTGAAGAATTTGCGCCAAAAATTCAGAGTATTCGAGAAGAGTTTGGGCAAAATCTCGAATTTGATGAATCTGTCGAATTACTAGAAAATGAACAGCCACGCGAGTTTGTCTATCCAGTAGAACAATATCCTGAAAAAATTAAATCTTTAAACCTAGATAAAACGCCTAAAATTCGTGGTGTGTTACAGGGCATTAAAGGTCAATATCTAATTTTTGATATTGGAGTAATCAATGTACGTAAATATACAGGTTATGAGCTGATTCTCCGTGCTTAAAGCCTATTCTACTATTGAATAAAAATGGAGTGGTAATCGCTCCATTTTATTAAGTGTCCTGCTTAAGCAAACTTAAAATTGCTTGAACGGGATCTTGAGTATCCCCTGAAATAAGTCGCTTATGCATACAAAGATGCTGCATCACCTGAATTTGTGCTTTTTCAATATCCATGAGTGATTCAATTTCCTGTGCCAAGCGTTCAGGAGTCGCCTGTTTCTGGATCAGTTCCTCAATCACCTTTTTACCTGCTATGATATTCGGTAAAGAATAATAGGGAATTTTGACCAAAAACTTGGCAATAAAATAAGTCAATGCATTTAATTTATAAAACGTCACCATGGGACGGTGAAGTAACATTGCCTCTAATGTTGCTGTACCTGATGCTAAAGCCACAATATCACTGGCATTCATCACCATCCGACCAATTTTTGATTCAGTGTCCGTGTTTTCAAGAATGTGCAATTTAGGAATTAAGTTCGTATCACACTGGGTGACTCCAGCTTCAATTTGAGTTTTACGCGCATCATTAATTGCCGGAATCAAGTATTCAACAGCTGGGTACTTAGTAGATAAAATCTGAGCCGCCCCTAATAGCATAGGAAGAAGCCGTTCTACTTCCCCTTTGCGGCTTCCTGGAAGTAAAGCGACATATGTTTTTTCAGGATCAAGTCCTAATGCCTGTTTGGCAGCAATAAGTGGATTATCTAATGGTAATTGCTTTGCCAGAGGATGCCCGACAAACGCTGCGGGTACACCATGTTGTTCATAAAAGTTTTTTTCAAAAGGAAATAAACACAACACTAGATCGATGGTTTTCTTAATGCCATGAACCCGACCTTGTCGCCAAGCCCATACTGATGGACTAACATATTGCACCGTTTTAATGGGAAGATTTTTCTCTTTTAATGTTTTAGAAAGTCTTAAATTAAAATCTGGGGCGTCAATCCCAATAAATATATCCACCGGCTGTGCTGTCCAGAGTTCAACCAAACCATCACGCACCGCAAATAATTTTTTCAGGTCTTTTAGAACTTCCACAATTCCCATGACTGACAAGGTTTCCATGGGATAATAACTTTTAAAACCTTCCGCAATCATTTGTGGGCCACCAATACCCTCAAATTCGACATCAACGCCTTGTTCACGAAAACTTTTAATGAGTTTTGCACCCAATGTATCGCCTGAAACTTCACCAACCACAATACCAATTTTTAATTTTCGATTAGACAACGGAAATCGCCTTGCATAAGAATTTTTTAATACAACCATTTTAGCATATCTAGTCAGGTAGCTTGAGTCTCTAATCCTTACCTTTTGGATTTTGATGCTCTGTTACAAAAACACATTCAAAATTACATTCAGAAAAGTCTCCACCATCAAAATTTACTATTAAATAAGAATTGCAGCCAAAGAATACAAATAATAAAATAAATGAGAATTATTAACATTACTTATCTCCCATGACGCCATCTACTCCGACTATATTTAAATTATCATTAATTACACTTGCAATTTTTCAAATACATTTGGTACATGCCGAAGACACTACTCTACCTGTGATTGAGCTTCAGGCAGATAGTGCTGGAGGCGAAAGTTCCGAAAAGACCAAATCCTATATCGTCAAAAAGAGTAGCAGCGCGACTAAACTGAATATTGATGCACAAGAAACTCCACAAACGATAAATGTTGTCACTCGCCAGCAGATGGATGATTTTAATTTTAATTCAACACGAAAAGTTCTCGAAAACACACCTGGTGTCACTGTTTCAAATCAAGAAACCGAACGAACCAGTTATATGGCGCGTGGTTTTGAAATATCAAATATTTTGACTGATGGTGTTGGTTTTCCACTGTCAAATTATAATTACAACAATACTAATCCAGATACTTATTTTTATGATCGAGTAGAAGTAGTTAAAGGCGCAGATGCACTTACCAATGCATTTGGCGACCCTAGTGCAACCATTAACAATATCCGCAAACGACCGACGAAAG
Source organism: Acinetobacter ihumii (assembly GCF_900625095.1). Classification (GTDB taxonomy): domain Bacteria; phylum Pseudomonadota; class Gammaproteobacteria; order Pseudomonadales; family Moraxellaceae; genus Acinetobacter; species Acinetobacter ihumii. Next base: position 849,976 of record NZ_LR130760.1, read on the forward strand.
ACTTACAGATCAATGGTGGGATTAGTTATGGTTCTTGGGATACTCAACGCTATGAAGCGGATATATCTGGTTCTTTAACCAAAGATGATCGTGTCCGCGGTCGAATTATGGGCTTTGAACAAACTGGGGACTCATACCTTGACCGCTATTCATCAGAGAAAAATGGTTTTGCAGGTATTTTAGATGCCGATTTAACGGATTCGACTACACTAACCGTAGGTTACAGCGAACAGCAAAATAACCCCAATGCCAATAACTGGGGTGCTTTACCACTTTTAGACCATAACGGCCAGCAAATCTCTTATAGCCGTTCATATAATCCAAATCCTGACTGGACCCATTGGGATCATAAAACCCAAGAGGCTTTTGCAGAGCTCAAGCAAAAGCTTGGAGAAAAATGGACAGCAAAACTGACTTATAATTATACCAAAACCGACCATGACAGTAGATTACTCTATTACTATGGGAATCCTACAGCACAAGGGAGTGACGTTTCTTTAACTGCATGGGGTGGTAAAGAAAGAAACGAGCAGAATCTATTTAATTTTGATTTGCAAGGCAGTTATGCACTTTTTGGAAAAGAACACGAAGCTGCTTTTGGTTATAGTCACATTGAAAATAAACAACATGATCTACAATCATCTGGATATATTAATGATACAAATATCAACAACGATGACTCTTTAGGGTATCCTCGCCAATTGACTACAGACTGGGCAAGTTGGACACCTCAATCTGTGACGTGGTCAGACTTTTCAGATGCTGCAAATTACAAACAAAAAATTGATTCATTTTATGCTGCTACACGTTTGCATCTTACAGATGATTTAAAACTGTTATTAGGCGGTAATTATGTACAAGCCGAAAGTAATGGTGATAGTTATGGTTCAGACATGTCTTATGATAAAGACAAGTTTTCTCCATATGCTGGGCTTACTTATAACTTCAGTCCTGAATATACAGGCTATGCAAGTTATACTTCAATTTTTAGACCCCAAACAGGTGTGGATGAAACAACAAATCAGGCTTTAAAAGCAGTTGAAGGAAAAAGTTACGAAGTGGGCATGAAAAGCTCATGGTTAGATCATAAACTCACAGGGACACTTGCTGTTTTTAAAACTGAGCAGAATAATTATCCATTAAGAAGTTCAGATGGCAATCCACTCAATCGAAAAGTATTGACCAGTGATCTCGACTCTCAAGGAGTTGAAGTTGGTTTAGCAGGACAGCTTACAGATTATGTCAATCTATCATTCGGTTATGCTCAGTTCAGCATTAAAGATAAAAAAAATGGTGGACAAGCTCGTACCTATAATCCATCTCAAACATTGAATTTACTTGCAACTTATACTGTTCCAGTTTTACCGAAACTAAAACTTGGAGCAGGTTTACGTTGGCAAGATGCAATTAAATTGCAAGATGTTAGTTTGGGTACTCAAAACCTCATCAAACAAGATGCATATGCTTTAGTCGATGTAATGGCTAGTTATGATGTGAATGAGCATATCAGCTTGCAGGCAAATGGAAATAATATTACAGATAAAAAATATCTGAATAGTTTTCCAGATGGGCAAGCCTTTTATGGAGCACCTGCCAACTACACCGTGGCTGTAAAATTTAAATATTAATAGATTCAGCCAAGTTCTAAATCCAGAACTTGGCTTTAATTTTAAAAAAGAAGCAAATTGACATGAGTAAAACACATCCTCTTTCTACCACTTACCGGTTTGCAGTGTTATATCGCTTTATGGTGGCATTTATCCTTGGTTTTATTGGTACAGCTTTTTTAAGCATTGCTTTAAGTTATGTGTTTCATTTTGCTTTACCCAAAGCAGAATCTGTCTATTTAGCCGCTTTTTGTTCTATTCTATTTTATGCTGTTTTTGTGATCATCGCATTTTGTGTTCAATCACTCATCAAACTCACAGTTTATAGTGTTGTAACTATAAGCATATGTGCCGCTCTCAGTATAGGATTGGGTTAAATCATGCATAAGAGTATTCGACAATCGATGGCATGGTTACACTCATGGACAGGGTTGCTATTAGGGTGGTTGCTATTTGCTATTTTCCTTATGGGTACAGCGTCCTATTATCGTCATGAAATCAATTTATGGATGCAACCTAAGCTTGCTCAATACGATGTCAATCAAGAAACTGCCATCAAAACCGCCTACCGATATTTAGAAGAACATGCTGTGGGTGCTAAAAGCTGGTATATCGGTGTTGCATCTGAACAATCCCCTGTTACCAATATTTACTGGCAAAAAGCAGATGGTGGTTATGAAAGCAAAACTCTGGATGCCACTACAGGCAAAGAGCTAAGTCTTTCTGCCACGCAAGGCGGTGATTTCTTTTATGCCTTTCATTATCAATTGTTTGGTTTTCCCATCATTCTTGGTCGTATCATCGTTTGTTTAGCCGCATTTATTATGTTGATTGCCCTAATTTCAGGGATTATTACACATAAGAAAATCATTACCGATTTCTTTACGCTGCGTACATTTAAATCGCAGCGTTCATGGCTAGATTTTCACAATGTTTCATCCGTGATTGCCCTACCATTTTTTTTAATGATTACTTTTACTGGTTTAGCCATTTTCTTTTATCTCTATTTACCGTTTGGAATGAAAAAGCTTTATCCAGAGAATTCTTTTCAATTTTTTAAAGAAATTCGCACCAATGTCCTTGAAAATAAAGAACCGCCCAAAGAGATGAAAAATCTACCTCTTCAAGTTTTGCTTGCAAAGGCACAAGCTCAATGGGGTCAAAAGGAAATTGACTCGATTACGGCGGAAAAACCGAATACAAATCAAGCTCAAATTACCCTTACTCAAACTGAAGATCATTCTATTACAGGCAATAAGCCACAAATTACATTTGATGCAACTACAGGCAAGCAGTTGGCTGCCACAAGAAATGATAGTGCTATCGCCACATTAAGTTTTGGGGTTTATGGGCTACATATGGCGACTTTTGCACAGCCATTATTACGTCTTGCCTTTTTCTTTTCTGGAATTTTAGGCTGTTTGATGATTGCCTCAGGGCTTTTACTCTGGAGTTTAAAACGTCAAATTCAAAATAAAACAGAAACATTTCATTTCGGACATTATTTGGTTGATCGCCTAAATGTTGCGACTTTTGTGGGTTTACCGCTTGCCATGCTGGCTTATTTATATAGCAATCGTTTTATCGAACTAAAACCAGATCTGCCTAACTATGAAATTTATACTTTTTTCACCGTCTGGCTCATCAGCTTTATATTTGCACTGTTGACTAAAAAACAATGGCTATGGCGTTCACAACTCAGCATTTTTATCGTTATAGCGGCTGCTCTACCTTTGTTAAATAGTGTCTATCTTATTCAAAATAATCTTGTTTCAGATTTTAGAAGCTATTGGTTATTTTTAAGAGTCGATATTTTTTGGGTGTTGTTTGCAGCATTAGCGGTATTTATCCTTCGAAATATTCATCCTATACAAACTAAATCGCGAGAAAAACTTGAAAAGAAATTAGCGCTTAAAAATACGGAGGTAAATGCTTCATGAGTATTATTTTCGGCATGATATTGATTGGGATAGGCATGTATATTTTATACATGCTGAGTAGCAAACACATTGAAAAAACAAAAAAATCTCAATTTAAGTTTCTCACACATTACATAACAGCAATGCGTCTCTTCGCATTTATTTTATTCTTGATTGCAGGCAGTTGTTTTATTGCCGCCTACGGCTCTTCCATCGGATTTATTAGTTGGTGGCTATTTGCAACACCTTTAGTGTTTACACTTATATTATATATCAATGACTTAAAACCTAAGAATTCAAGAATTCCGCAGCTTGTAAAATCACAAAAATCTTAACTCTTTAAATTTTAGTTTTAAGTCTAATGACGAAATTAAGAGAACGCTAAAAATTTCTTTAGCGTTTTTTTGCATAAGCAAAGCATTATTATTCACAATCCTTTATCTTAAAAAGTCATAAGATATGCAGGTTTTTATCTTTGGCTGATTTGTTCATGTTTGGTCCTCTTGAGTTTATATTGGCAGGTGTTCTGGTTGGTTTCTGTGTTGGGATCACTGGTGTAGGTGGCGGTTCACTAATGACGCCCATTTTGATCAGTTTGTTCCGTATTGAACCGCATATCGCAATTGGTACTGACTTACTCTATGCCGCAATTTCCAAATTTTGTGGTTCGCTGGTTCATGCAAAAAAACTGAATATCGTCTGGCCAATCGTCATTTGGTTAGCGGTTGGCAGTATTCCAGCGTCTTTTGCGACCTCTTGGGTGCTTGAACATTATCTCAGTCAGTCTACTCATTATAAAATGGTACTGACCATGGTGCTGGGGTTCATGTTAACCCTCACAGGTATCTCCATTATTTTTCGCACCAGTATCGAAAAGTTCTTTATGGGATTGCGGAGCAAAAAAGAAGTTGCAAATGTCACGCATGCAGCAAATATTTCAGAAACCAAACGTATTTATATCGTGATTATGGGCATTGTATTAGGCATCTTTGTGACTCTGTCATCTGTAGGTGCTGGTGCATTTGGAATTATGGCTTTAATTATCATGTTCCCTAACCTCCCGATGATCCGGATTATCGGTTCAGATGTAGTCCATGCAGTACTTTTAACACTGGTGGCGGGTTTAAGCCATATGAGTGCGGGTAATGTGGATTTTAGTCTGTTGATGTGGCTATTAATCGGATCAATTCCTGCCATTATTGTGGGGACTTTAATTAGCTCTCGCTTACCAGAAAAAATTATCCGTAAAGTACTCGGTGTGACCTTATTCGCATTAGGTGTCAACTTTATGATTAATCCCATTAAAGCTAAACCAGTTGAAAAACCAGCCATCACCCAAACTCAGCAAACCCAAGTTGTTGATAATACAGCTACAAAATGAGCGATATAACGGATTAATCGTTTGATTTAAGCGATTAATCCGCAGTAAATATAGCCAGTTTGAGCTGATTTCATGGTATATTCATTAAACAAATATTTTCAAGCAATGATCGAATCAGTGACAGCAATGAATAGTCTACAGTCCAATCCAGTCTCACAGCCAGATATCGATGACGTTAATATTAAAAGCATTCAGCCCTTAGTAACGCCAGCAGAATTAAAATCTGAATTACCACTTACCGAAGATGCATATCAAACTGTATTAAAAGGTCGTGAAACCATTCGTAATATTCTGGATGGCAGTGATAAACGTGTCTTTGTTGTCATTGGTCCATGTTCCATTCATGACCCCAAAGCGGCACATGAGTATGCGGATCGTTTAAAAACCTTAAGTGAAAAAGTTAAAGATACCTTATATATCGTCATGCGGGTTTATTTTGAGAAACCACGTACGACTGTAGGTTGGAAAGGATTAATTAATGATCCTGATATGAACGATTCGTTTAATATCGAAAAAGGTTTGCGTATTGGTCGTCAACTATTGCTTGAGTTAAACCAAAAAGGTTTACCATGCGCGACTGAAGCACTTGATCCAAACTCTCCACAATATTATCAGGATTTGATTTCATGGTCTGCGATTGGCGCACGTACCACTGAAAGCCAGACTCACCGTGAAATGTCATCGGGTCTTTCCTCTCCTGTTGGCTTTAAAAATGGGACAGATGGTGGCTTAACGGTTGCAACCAACGCGATGCAATCGGTCAAACATGGTCATAGTTTTTTAGGTCTGAATGAAAACGGTCAAGTTTCCGTGATTCATACCAGCGGTAACCCATATGCTCACGTCGTTTTACGTGGCGGTAATGGTAAACCAAACTACGATGCAGGTTCAGTTGCTGAAGCTGAGGCAGCTTTAGCCAAAGCTAAAGTCAGCAACAAAATCATGATTGATGCCAGTCATGCCAATTCAAACAAAGACCCATACTTACAGCCATTAGTATTACGCAATGTGGTTGAGCAAATTAGCGATGGGAACAAATCAATTGTAGGCGTAATGGTGGAAAGCCATTTAAAAGGTGGTCGTCAGGATATTCCTGAAAACTTATGTGATCTTGAATATGGCAAATCAGTGACTGATGGTTGTATCGATTGGGATACGACTGAACAAGTATTACTAGAGATGCATGAGAAATTAAAACAAACTTTGCCAAATCGTTAAGATTAAATTGTGAAGTTGCAAAAGCCCTTATTTAACATAAGGGTTTTTTTATTCTATGATAAAAACTAGGCTCATTTAAAACTGACTATTTATTCATAGAATCCAGTAGATTTTATAGGGAATTTAAAGCAATATAATTGGGCGGTTAAAATCGAAGTCTATGCGACTAGGCATAACTTCATTATATTCTAATGATATATCAGTATTCCTATGACCACTTTAGAACAATCTTTATCAGAAATCTTGAATTTTTCTCATGTTCATGAACATCTACTCACGTCTGGACAACCTACAGCTGAACAGCTTCATCTTATTAAGGAATATGGTTGCAGTACAGTCATTAATCTCGCACTTTGCGATGCCACACCACGTTTAGAACATGAAGATCGGATTTGTCTGGAGCTGGGACTCAATTATATTCAGTTGCCTATTCTTTGGGACATGCCAGCAGCAGATCAGTGTTTATTGGTTCTGGATTTGGTTGATCATCTCGTACCAAACGAGATCGTCTGGGTACACTGCGCCAAGAACTATCGCGTAAGTTGCTTAATGGCACTATATCGTCAATATTTCATGGGAATGGATATAGGATCTGCACAAGAAATTTTGCACCAGATCTGGGAACCCAATGAAACATGGACAGGTCTGATGCATAGTGTTGCCCTACAATTACAAGGGCGCATGGCAACTCAAGATTTACAACAGTCTTTAATTGACCCAAATCAATTTAGCTGATGCGTCAGTAGCACCGTCGCCGTTGAGAGTATGCCCTCTTGGCGGCCAGTAAACCCTAGCTTTTCTGTAGTCGTGGCTTTAACACTAATTTGGGTAATATCCAAGTCTAAGACATCCGCAATACTTTGACGCATTTGCAAGTGATGTGGGGCAAGTTTGGGACGCTCGCATGCAACAGTAATGTCTGCATTATTTAAAACATAGCCTCGATCAAGAATCAATTGATAAACATGTTTCAACAATACACGACTGTCTGCACCTTTAAACTCTGGGTCGGTATCGGGAAAATGTTGTCCAATATCTCCCAATGCCAAAGCACCCAATAGAGCATCTGCTAAAGCATGTAGTACCACATCACCATCAGAATGGGCTTTTAAACCGTGCGTATGTGGAATTTTAACGCCTGCTAAAGTCACATGGTCTCCATCTTCAAAAGCATGAACATCCATACCCTGACCGATGCGAATTGGTAAAATCATTTATTTTCCTTTACAAAACAAATCACATAACTTGTATTCTGGCTTTTGGTTTCGCTATAGTACGTTTAGCCAATGAAAAGGAAGTATAAGCGATCATGATGGTTCGTACAGATAGATTTTCTTTAAAAAACGTAGTTTGTGCGCTCGCGATCGGTTTTTGCTTTTCATCGACTCATGCGGCAGATCTTCTCAATTGTTCAACAGAACATTCATCATTTGTTTCGAAGAAAATCTGTTCAAGTCATTTTCAAGAACAAAGACACGAACTCAACAATAAGTTTTTAGTGGCTTATCTCGTTTCAGATGCACCCGTTAAATTGCTATACGATACACAAATGTCATGGTTGAATCGTTTACAGCAATGTAAAAGCCAGAATTGTATCAATCAACAGTTCTCTATCCGCGAGGATGACCTTAATTTTTATACTTCTTTAAATCAGAGCCTGACTCAACATTTTTTAAAATTTGAGCATGGAAAAATCTCCAGTCAGCCGATTCATTTACAAGTCCATCAACTGAATAAAGATAAAATTAAGGTTGAAGGTATTGCCTATCGCAATCCTAATAACAGAACTGATCGTCAGACGATTTCTTTTTTAGCCTATACTGCACCTGAAAAGAAAAATCAAATCTATGACAATGAACATGACTGTCAATATGATTTTAATTTTCAAAAGAGTATTTTAGTCGTTAAAACTGAACAAAAAGGCTGTGAACGTTTTAGTGGTGTCTATCGCCTGTATGATTAAACAAGATGAGGATCATCTCCCATCATCTTGTTTAAGTTAAAATAACTCAGTTTACTTAAGCTGCTGCGAGTTTAGCTGAAATTTCCTGACTAATAATCGCTGCAGTGGCTGCTGAAAGTGTCCAACCCAAATGACCATGCCCTGTGTTATAAAACACGCGAGAATGTTTGCCTTGTTTAATTACAGGCATCATATTCGGCATCATAGGACGTAACCCAGCCCACGGAACAGCATGCTCAGTTGAAATGTCGAAATTGGCATTCACCCAATTAATTAAAGGCTGAATACGATCGGCACGGATATCCCGATTGTAACCATTAAATTCGGCTGTACCTGCTACTCTAAAACGGTCTTCGCCTAAACGTGAGGTCACAATTTTAGCACTCTCATCCAGCAAACTGACCCAAGGTGCATTTTGAATACTCTTTTCATCTTTTAAATGTACCGTAATGGAATACCCTTTTACAGGATAAACATTCACTCGATCGCCGAGCATATCTGCTAATTGGTAACTGCCCACACCGCCGCAGACTAAAATAGCATCTGCTTCTATTGTCACAGGCTGATCTTTAGGATCCAGCATGTTTTCAGAACTTGGCTGACAAGACACAATCACTTTTTTATCTAAAAGTTGCACATGATTGACATCCAACCCAAAACGATATTTCACGCCATATTTTTGAGTAGTTTCGGCTAAACCAACAGTAAATTTATGGATATCCCCAGTCGCATCATCGGGAGTATAATAACCTCCAAAATATTCACCCGACAATGTCGGTTCAATTTGCTTAATTTCTTCTGGAGTCACGGCATGACGTGCTAAAGCACCACGACATAACATATCATTGACGCTATTGGCGACTTTATAATCATATTCATTATGGTAAATATGTAAAATTCCACGCTTTTCCAAATTAAAATCAATCTGTTCTTTTTCAGCGATTTCAAATAAACGCTTTCGCGCTAACAAAGCCAGTCGAACTGTTTCAAGGGTATTGGTTTCATAGTGTTTAATACTGGCAAGGAATTCAAACAACCAGCTATATTTATGCACATTAAAAGAAGGATTGAGCAATAATGGTGCATCTTTTTTTGACATCCATTTCATGCCTTTTAACACAGTCGATTTTTGATTCCAGACTTCAGCATTACAAGCAGAAAGTTGTCCACCATTGGCAAATGAAGTTTCCATGGCTGGAAATAAATGCTGATCAATGACGGTAACCTGATGACCTAATAGCGCCAATTCATAAGCAGAAGTCACACCCGTGATTCCAGAACCGACTACAATTACATGAGACATATGAGCTCCTTGAAATGCCACCACATTTCAAAATTGCCCCATCTGTCTATGTACCTGAGAGCTTCGGTTTTCAATAATTCCTATTAATTATTTTAACCATCCCCTTCGGTGAGTATTTTGACAATACTTCTCTCCAGATTGATTTTGATTATTACAGTCCTTTTGCCTGAGAGTTTCCGGGGTCGTTGCTCCTTCGGCGTGTTCACAGGAACATCTCTCCTGCAATAATTCATATTGTTATAAAAGCAATGTACATGCCAATTTTTAAAAAACCAACTTTATTTTGTAGCTTCAATAAAATAAACCTCACCAGTTTAGAACTGATGAGGTTTGTTGAACATTAAAGATTTTAAGCCATTATTCATCGACAGGATAAGTAATTTTCACAGTCTTGATTCTGTTTTCATCCATTTCCAAAACTTCAAAACGAATGCCTTCATAGTCAATGACCGTACCCACACTCACCACGGCATGAGACTTGTCCATAATTAAACCTGATACGCTGATATATTCACCATCTTCAGGCAGTAATTCAATCATTCCGAGTTCAAGTTCAAGCTGATACAAATCCAAAAGACCTGTCGCCTGCCAAGTACGCTCATCAATTTTAACCAGTTCAGGCTGTTCATCCGCATCTGGGAATTCACCTGCAATTGCTTCAAATACATCCAGCGGTGAGATTAACCCCTGTACCATCCCAAACTCATCAGTGACCAAAACCAGAGAGCCTTTAGATGAACGCAAAGTATTAATCGCATCAATCACTTTCATTCGTTCAAAGATAAAAATCGGACGCTGACGTTTAAGTACGAGTTTTACATCCTCAGGATGTTCCAGTGCATCAATCAAATCTTTGGCACGCGCAACAGTGATGACTTTATCCAGACTGCCACGACACACAGGAAACAGGCTATGCGGAACGGACAAGATTTGCTGACGAATACTTTCAGGATCATCTTCAATATTAACCCATGAAATTTGTGATCTTGGTGTCATGATAGATGAAACATTACGTTCTGCCAGCGTCAGTACACCACCAATCATATAACGTTCGTCATTTACAAAAAGATTTTGTGAATCCACACGTTCTGTTGTGGTAGCAATCGTATCTTTTTCGCCCATCATTTTAAAAATGGCATTGGCTGTACGGTGGCGCAATGGAATCTTGGATTGATTTTTTTCCACATTTCGCTGCGAAAATTGGTTAAATGCTTCAATTAAGATCGCAACACCAATACCTGAGTAAATATATCCTTTTGGAATATGGAAACCCATACCTTCGGCAATCAGACTAACACCAATTAACAACAGGAAACTTAAACACAAGATAACCACAGTTGGATGACGGTTTACAAAGGCAGTCAATGGTTTAGATGCAATTAGCATGACAATGACAGCAACAGTGACCGCTGTCATCATGACATAAATATTATCCACCATACCAATTGCGGTAATTACAGAATCCAGTGAGAATACTGCATCTAAAACAATAATTTGTGCAACAACTGCCCAGAAACTCGCATAGGCAACAGACGAGGACGTTCTAATTTCGGGTTTGCCTTCCATTTTTTCATGTAGTTCAGTGACGGCTTTGTAAACCAAAAATAAACCACCGAATAACAAAATTAAATCTCGTCCAGAGAAGGTCATTCCAGCCACTTCGACAAGGGGTTTGCTTAAGGTCACTAGCCATGAAATAACGGAAAGAAGAGCCAAACGCATAATCAGTGCCAAGGATAAACCAATGACACGTGCTTTATCACGTTGTTCAGGAGGAAGCTTATCAGCCAAAATGGCAATAAAAACGAGATTATCAATCCCTAAAACAATTTCTAACACAATCAGTGTGATTAAGCCTACCCAAATACTGGGATCTAATAAAAATTCCATTTTTAGATCACCTCAGACACTTTTGAGCAGTAAATAAGAACAGACCTAGACGGCGATGGATCCATTAAGGAGTACCTTTTCAATTAACATGGTTTTAATTATGCCTAACTTTGGGGACTTATCATTGTTTTTTTGTATTTTTATGCAAATAAAGTAATTTTCTACCTAAATTGTAATTTAAGAGAAATTCAATTTTTTCGGTCAAAGTATTTCATCGCTTAAATTTAAAACATATCGCACAAAAATCAAACAAAAAGTGAATTACATTTATTTTTTAGAAATATAGCGGCTTTACATAAACTTATCGATTGTTATAAATTATATATTCTGAATGATTACTTCGAAACTTGAAGCAAAATACTATGCAATTATAAAAAATATTGCAAACTCAGTCACACAATATTATTATTAAATCGCTAACACAAACTACTTAAGAAAAACACCACATAGCAACAATAATTACTCATTAACCAACCAACTTGGGAATTCTAAAATGAGCAAAAAATATCTGAAGTTTTTACCAAACACGAATGGGGTTGATTTGAATGAATTTCCCTATTACTGGATCACTCAAGTTCATGCACGATATGTGCTCAACATAGATAATGTCCTTAAAAAGTATGGTCTTGACAATTCGCGTCGCCGTATTTTGTTGGCGTTAGGTGCTAAACCTAAAGCGAGTATTTCAGACTTATCAGAGATGATCATTTCTAAAATGTCGACGACCACTAAAATTGTTTATCGTTTAAAAGATGAAGGCTTAGTCAATACGTTTTCATGTTCAGAAGATGCCCGAATTACCCGAGTAGAACTCACAGAAAAAGGCAAAGATATGATTTTAAAAATTAATGATATTACCAGTGTCGTACTAGAACAATCTTTTGAAGGCTTAACTCCCCTTCAATTAGAAAAAACCATTGATAGTTTGAAAGTTTTATATAGAAACTTATCGCATTAATCAAAAAAATTAAGTTGCGGTGAAATTTTCGAATTCATTTGTCGAGGTTTATACTCGCATTCAAACTCTTCTACAGGAAAACCTTCTACAAAACTATGGATATCCGGTGTTTTCAGGTTTAACCACTCCTGTAAACGTTCATGTGGAATCACAATCACAGATCTCTTCACATCACCAGGTTCGTGAAATTCTCTCATCATCGGGTGATCGATCGCGTCCATGGTAATCATTGCTGCGGAACGAATGATTTCATCATCAATTTGGCAAATTTCATAAATTGCAGCAATAAAGAATGCCTGACCATCTTTGCGGCGTACACACCAGCGTTGTGGTTTACCATCAATATATTTGGCTTCATAAAACTCTGTGACCGGAATAATGCCAAAGTTACATTTAATTGCAGCTTCATAGAAACTGGAACGCTGTAAAAGAGTTTCATTACGTGCATTATAGGTTTTCTTGGCAGTCGATAAATCAGTCGCCCATTTCGGCACTAAACCAAACATTACTTCACGCCACTGCAACCCTTGTTCTGAGTTAAATAATAAAGGTAACTTATATGCAGGATAAACTTCATCCACATATTCAAATAGTATAGGCGGCAAATTAAGTGCTTGGCATTGCTCTACAGTTAAAGGCTTAAAATTGGCACACATTGATTGAAAATTTCTTTCTGACCTTATATCTACATAATGCTGATTTTTTATTTTTCAATAAAAAAGTCCCCACAGGGACTTTTTTATCATCAAGTGATCAGATTAATCACCTGTATAACCTTTTAATTTTAAACGTGCAGCATGTAGCAATGGCTCTGTATAACCAGAAGGTTGTTCAGCACCTTTAAAAATCAAGTCAGAAGCTGCTTTAAAAGCAATATCATTGACAAACTTAGGTGCCATCGGCGTGTATTCTGGATCATTGGCATTTTGACCATCGACCACTTTCGCCATACGCTCAAGTACTTCTTCCACTTGTTCTTTAGTCACAATATCATGCCGTAACCAGTTTGCTACATGTTGTGAAGAAATACGTAATGTTGCACGGTCTTCCATCAAACCTACATCATTGATGTCTGGAACTTTAGAACAACCTACACCCAAATCAACCCAGCGAACGACATAGCCCAAAATACCTTGACAGTTATTTTCAAGCTCTTTGGTAATTTCTTCAGTAGTCCAGTCTGTGCTTTCAGCCAAAGGTGGAGTAAGCAAATCATCAAGTAGTAAAGCTTGTGTGTTTAATAACTCTTTTTGACGTTCAGATACATTACACTGATGATAATGAATCGCATGAATCACTGCGCCAGACGGTGATGGAACCCATGCACAGCTTGCACCCGCTTCTGGATGTTCAATTTTGGTTTTGTACATATCCAGCAACATATCTGGTTTTGGCCACATGCCTTTACCGATTTGTGCTTTGCCACGTAAACCTGTTTGTAAGCCAATCATAACATTACGGTTTTCATAAGCAGGGAACCATTTTTGGCCTTTGATTTCGCCTTTACGAACAAATGCACCGGCTTCCATAAAGGTATGGATTTCATCACCAGTACGGTCCATAAAGCCAGTATTAATAAAGATGGTACGATCTTTCGCTTCTGCAATACAATTTTTCAAATTGACAGAAGTGCGGCGTTCTTCGTCCATAATACCGACTTTGAGAGTTTTCGCAGGTAAACCAAGTGCTTGTTCTACGCGTTCAAATAGTTCAACTGTAAAGGCAACTTCTTCAGGACCATGCATTTTTGGCTTCACAATATACATAGAACCTTTACGTGAGTTCTTCAATGTATTTTCACCACGAATATCTGGAATTGTGAGTAAAGGTGTCACCAAAGCATCCATAATGCCTTCGTAAATTTCTTTCCCATCCACTAAAATGGCAGGATTCGTCATTAAATGACCGACATTACGAAGAAGCATAAGTGAACGACCATGTAAAGTTGTCGTACTACCAATCAGGTTTTTGACGACACGGTCTTCGCTTAATTTACGTGTAACAGTTTTACCGTTTTTAGCGATTGATTCTTGAAGATCACCCTTCATCAAACCTAACCAGTTACGATAACCTTCGACTTTTTCTTCTGCATCAACAGCAGCGACAGAATCTTCCAAGTCCTGAATCGTAGTCACCGCAGCTTCAAGCACTAAATCTTTTACGCCAGCTGCATCTGTTTGACCAATCGGGCTGGTTGCGTCAATTTCGATAATGACATGCAAGCCATTATTGAGTAACACCACTTCATTTGGTGCTGATTCTTCGCCATTAAATCCAACAAAAGCAGACTCTTGTTTAAGCTTGGTTTGTGAACCATCTTTTAAAGTCACAACTAAGGCTTTATTCTCAATGGCATATTGAGTTGCATCAGCATGTGAGCCTTGCGCTAATGGGAATGTTTGATCGAGGAAGTTTTTAGCAAAAGCAATAACTTTTTCACCACGAACTGGATTATAACCTTTACCTTTCTCTGCACCATCCGTTTCTGGAATGACATCAAAACCATATAGCGCGTCATACAAAGAACCCCAACGTGCATTGGCAGCATTTAGGCTATAACGTGCATTACGCACAGGTACAACCAATTGTGCACCAGCAAGCAATGCAATTTCTTCGTCTACATTTTCCGTTGTAATCTGGAAATCTTCTACTTCTGGTAATAAGTAGCCAATTTCTGTAAGGAAAGCTTTGTAAGCTTCTAATTCAAATTTGTTATTACGGTGCCACTCGTCAATTTTAGCCTGTAACTCATCACGCTTTGCTAAAAGCGCCGTGTTTTTAGGACTAAGATCAACAACGACTTGTTCAAAGTTCTTCCAGTAAGTGTCACTGTCTAAACCTGAAACGGGTAAAGCTTCATTTTCGATAAAGTCGTAAAGTTCTTTAGCAATCGCTAACTTGCCTTTTTGAATACGTGCCGTCATTGTCTTTCCTGATGTTGCTACTTTTTATAACAAGAGTTTCAAGTATACCGATTTATACTTTGCTGAATAGTAATATCACGCTGCTAAATAACAAGCATTTCTAAAACAAACAATCTTGTTTTGGTCTTGTAGGCATGCGGGAGTTTCATTTCAGCAATTTGAATACCCAATTACAGTGTATAAAATTTTAAAAATGTCGAAATTAGACTTAAGTTCAGGTCAGTCTATTCGACTCCTTTTCATAATGAACCATAGTTATAACAAAAAAATATGGCATTGAAAGCATAGGCTCAAAGAAATTTGTACATTCTTTTATCAATACGTTAATACAAAGAAAAGGCGTTCAATCTGAACGCCTTTGGGATTAGTTATTTTCTGCGGTTTGATGAATTTGCCGATGTTCAGAATGTAGATATTCATCTGACTGCATTTCAAGCAAACGTGAACGTGTCCGTTCAATTTCAAAGGCTAACTTTTCACCCTGATACAAATCAATGATGGAATCCTGAGAAGTCAGAAGCAATTTGACGCCTCGGTCATAAAATTCATCGACCAGATAAATAAAACGACGTACACCTTCAGACAGGCTGTCAGTGAGGTGCGGTACATTACTCACCAAAACGGTGTTATAAAGATTTGCAATTTCAATAAAATCCGCAGGACTACGCGGTTTAAAACACAATTCTGAAAATTCACACCAAAGTACGTCTTCGGTATGTCCTAATGTGTCTACAACACGGTTGTTAATCGTAATAGGTTCGTCAGAATAACTTTGTGTCTGGGTTAATGCTTTAAAGCGTTGCGCCATCCAGATTTTTGCATCATGAGTCAGGGGATATTTAAACAGTTGCGCTTGCTTGAGCACACGTAAACGATAATCCACTCCTGCATCGACATTGAGTACCACACAATTCTTTTTCACTTGTTCAATCGCAGGCAAAAAACGATCGCGGTGAATCCCGTTTTTATATAAACCATCGGGTGCAATATTCGAAGTTGCTATTAAGGTAATGCCACGTGCAAACAACTTCTGGAATAAATCACTTAAAATCATGGCATCCGTAACGTTGGATACAAAAAATTCATCAAAACAAATGACGACAGCATCTTTATAAATTTGATCAGCAACTAAATCCAACGGGTTACGTTGACCAGATAAGCGATTTAGCTCACGATGCACATGCTGCATAAAATGATGAAAATGCATTCGAGTTTTGCGACGAAATGGAACAGATTCATAAAATTGATCCATTAACCATGTTTTACCACGCCCTACGCCACCCCACATGTACACACCACGTGGCGCAGTTTGACGACGAAAACGACGAAATGCTTTTTTAGAGGCTTTGTAACGACTGATGAGATCCTGCCAAACTCGTTCTAGCTCATGTACAGCCTGTGCCTGTGCGTCATCAGGCATAAATTGGCCTGAAGATAATGCTTGTGCATAACGCTCTGCTGGAGATAAGGGAGTAAACGCTGTACCATGATGAGAATGAATGTTTGCCATGTCGTTTATATGCTTTCAGTATTTGTAAGGAAAAGTATATCGAAGATTCGACGAGTGAAAATAAAACTTTGGACGATAACATTGACGCTATTTTCCATACTGTCTTGGACTCTGTCCAAACCAGCGCTTAAATGCATGATTAAATGCAGCAGGCTCGGAATAACCCAGTAATTCTGCAATCATTTCGATTGAATATTCCTTGTATTCCATAAGCTTTAAGGCCTTATTTTTGATTAACTGCTCACGAATTTGTTTATAACTCGTATTCAGTTGTTGCAATTGATGTCTTAATGTCCGTTCAGGAATATGTAATGCAATTGCAGTTTCCGCCATTGTAGGGATGACGCCCTGCTGTAGTTCAAGATAATTATGCACCCGTTGTACCAGATCAGCTTGCTGCGCTTGTTCATCATTTAAACGTTTGATTTCATCCAGACATTTTGCTTCATATACGCGATGCGTAATAATATCCACAGATGGGATTTTTACATCTAAAACCGTTTCATTCAAACTAAAAACGGCGTGATCTGCATTAAAATGCAAATTATTGCCATAATAATGTCGATACTGCGCTAGCATATTTAAATTTTGCGGTTGCGGGAATGGCAAATCCACTCGAATTTCAGGCGCATCCAGTCCCATCATTCTATAAATATCTAAAATAAATTTATAGGTTCCAGATATTTCACATTGTGCTCTCAATAATCCCATTTCTGTATTTAAATCAACGGGAGAATAGATTAATGATGCACTATGATGCCCTTCAATCAGGCTCAACTGACCAAATAAATGAGTAAGACTTTGGTATTGAATCCCTTTATCAATGGCATGACGAATCGTATCCGCAGTGACCAATAACATCAACAAAGGACCATAACCAGCAAGCGCGTAATGTTGTCCAATATAGAGCCCATGCTCAGAAGGCACATCCTGACTGATAATCTGTTGAATATCCCATTCCAGACTATCATGGATGATAGAGTGTGGATTGAGTGCATCTACCTTGATACCAATATTGGCAAGCCGTGTATCGACATCAATGCCAGAATTACGCATTCCTTGTATTAAGTACATGAGTCCAAGGATAGATCGCTTCATCATCCAACCTGTTTTGTAATGACTCAGATGTTGTACTATAAACCCTCTATAAAATTAATTGCCGAATCTATCAATTTTTCTGTCGTCGTAATCATGTTGTTTTATTTTCAAATTCATTAAGCTTATGAGCATGATTTAATCGCGGGATAAATGTCATGCAAGTTTCAACCGTAAATACGATTCAAAAAACAAAAGTTGCAATTATTGGTGCTGGTTTTGGTGGGCTTGCAATGGCGATCCGCCTGTTACAAAAGAATATTCAAGATTTTGTAATTTTGGAAAAAGCACAGGATGTCGGTGGTACATGGCGTGAGAATCAATATCCGGGAGCGGCTTGCGATGTACAATCGCATATGTATTCTCTTTCATTTGCGCCAAAAACGGACTGGTCGAAGCGTTATGCAGAAGCAAGCGAAATATATTCATACATTCAGCAAGTCACAGAACAATTTCAACTGAGACAATATTGCAAGTTTGAACATGAAGTTACACGCGCAGAGTATGATGAACAACGTTTTCTCTGGACACTTTCATTTAAAGATCATGCTCCACTTGAAGCACAATTTGTCATTTTTGCGTCTGGACCTTTGCACGTTCCACAAATTCCACATATTCAGGGTATTGAAAATTTTAAGGGTAAAGTCTTTCATTCATCAGAATGGGATCATCAATACGATCTAACTGACAAAACCGTCGCTTCAATTGGAACAGGCGGCAGTGCCATTCAATATATTCCTGAAATTGCCAAACACGTAAAGCAGCTCTATGTATTTCAACGCACCGCTGCATGGGTCATTCCGCGTGATGAACGTAAATATTCAGATTTGAGTAAATTTCTGTTTAAGCAATCCAATGTTTACCGTCAGTTGCATCGTGCCCGTTTATACTGGAGTAATGAGTCGCGCGTGGTGCCGATCGTACAACCTCAAATTATGAAAATTGGACAAAAGCTTGCCGAAGCATTTATCCGTTTTCAGGTCAAAGATAAAAAAATTGCGCAAAAACTGATCCCAGATTATGTCATGGGCTGTAAACGTATTCTGATTTCGAATAAATATTTTCCAACCTTTAATCGTAAAAATGTTGAGTTAGTCACGGATCATATTCAGCATTTAACTGAAAATAGTATTGTCACGAAAGATGGCAAAAAAAGAAAAATTGACTGTTTAATCTATGGGACCGGATTTATTACTGACCCACGTATTTATATGAAACATTTTGACTGTATTGGTGTAAATAAACAGGAACTCAAGCAAGTCTGGAAGAATGTGCCTGAAAGTTATTATGGTATTAGCACCAAAGGCTTTCCAAACTTATTTCAATTGGTCGGTCCCAATACAGCACTTGGACACAATTCGATTATTTTTATGATCGAATCACAAGTGAATTATATTCTTCAATTGATTGAATTAGTTGATAAAACTAAAACGCTTGCAACCGAGGTCAAGGCAGACATTCAGGATCAATTTAATAACAAGATTCAAAAACAACTCAAAGGCACCGTTTGGCAGTCAGGTGGATGTGTCAGTTGGTATCAAACTGCCGATGGTAAAAACTTTTCTTTATGGCCAACCTATACATGGAAATATTGGTTAGAGACACGTAAAGTCGATGCATCTGATTATGTTTTTCTTGGTGAAAATAGATCAAAAGGTAAAAAATCAGTTGCTGCATAATTTTTTCTAATCATAATAAGTGGGTTGCGCGCAATCTACTTATTTTTATGCAATCTTTTATTCTTATATTTCAAATTTTTGTTGCGATCGGCTCAGGCTATTTTATTGCACCTCGATTAAATCTTAGGTTAAAACAATTCGTATTTAAAACACTGCCCTACTTTTCATACCTTCTATTAATCAGTGTTGCATTTGAATTTACACAGGCATTAACGCATCTTGAACACCCTGAACGGATTTTGCCTACCGCAGTTTTAATTGCCTTCTCAACATCTGTGTCATCCTTTTTTGTCTGTCTGATTGCTTATAAATATTTAGATAAAGACAGCATTCAAGGTAAAATCTCACTACATTTATTTATGAATGCACTTAAAAATATTAGTTATGCCTTTCTTGCACTTGGTTTAGGTAGTGCAATAGGTTTTATAGTTCATGGTTTGGATGTCGCTGTTCGCTTTAACAGTTGGTACTTGCTGTTAATCTTTATTTGTTTTATTGGAATCGAACTCGCATTTACTCCTTTTGACCGCTCATGGCTAAGCTGGAAGATTTTAGTCGTACCTGTTGCCGCTATCATTGGTTCACTCTTGGCCGCCTTGATTTGCTATGTCGTATTACAGGGTTATACCTTAAATGAAGTGATTGCACTTTCTCAAGGTTATGGCTGGTATTCCATGTCAGGAATCTTATTTACTAAATTACATTCAACAGAACTCGGTGGAATTGCCTTATTAACTGATCTATTTAGAGAAATTTTTGCGATTCTTTTAATGTACTGTCTCGGCTGGCGTTTTCCACGCTCCGCTATATCCAGTGCGGGCGCCACGTCCATGGATGTAACTTTAGCAATGGTAAAGCAATCATGTGGCACACATTATGTGCCACATGCCATGATGAGCGGTATTATATTAAGCTTGCTTGCACCTTTACTCATCAGTTTTTTCTTAATGATTTAAGTCAATGATGCCAAAATACTTTTTAACATTTCATTTGGATTTTCTGCTTTGGTAATGGGACGACCAATCACCAAATGCGTTGCACCATCGAGCATCGCTTGCTTAGGCGTGACAATCCGTTTCTGATCATCCGCGCTTGAACCTTCAGGACGAATACCCGGCGTCACTAAAGAAAATTCTGAACCAATCAGCTCACGCAACATTTTCGCTTCTTGCGCAGAACACACTACACCATCTAAACCACTGTCTTTGGTGAGCTGTGCCAAACGTTTCACTTGCTCAAAAGGCTCAATGTCCAATCCAATATCACGTAAATCCTCACGTTCCATCGAAGTTAGCACGGTTACAGCGATGAGTTGTGTTTGATAGTTTCCAGCTTTTAGACGTTCTACACAGGTTTCCATCATTTTACGTCCACCTGAAGCGTGAACATTGACCATCCATACACCTAAATCCGCTGCGGCACAAACTGCTTGCGCAGTAGTATTTGGGATATCGTGAAATTTAAGATCTAAAAACAATTCAAAACCACGATCCTGCAAGATTCGTACAGTTTGAGGTCCATCGTGAGTAAAAAGCTCTTTGCCCACTTTTACACGACAAAGTGATGGATCAAGTTGATCCACTATTGCGAGCGCGTCATTTTGGCTTTTAGCATCCAAGGCAACAATGATACTCAAGAGACTTTTCTTCCAGTAAAAATAAAGCCCATATTATAATGGGCTTTTATTCTCAGTGTTAGTATTAACATCTAATACTGTCTTTTCATGCTTCGCACTTGCAGCCACTTGAGCCGCTGCCACTTGCGCCATTTGAATTTGTTCCTTACGCAAGTGTTCAATATCTTTGCGTAAACGCTTAATTTCCCAACCCTTTTGAATGACTTTAAATACCAGCACTCCCAAGAGAAGTCCAATCACGATACCTAAAGCTAATGTAATTAAAAGCAATAAACCTAAACGCATTGCAGGGATTTGAGTAAATAACAGATCTACCGAAAGTTCTGTACTATTTTGCAAAACCAATGCAAGCGAATAACCAAACAAAACAACGAGTAATGCGATAAGAATAATACGCATGGCAACCTCATTTTTCTTAATTTTTATTTTGCAACAACTTCGTTTACCGCATCGCGAAGTGCTTTACCAGGTTTAAAATGTGGAACTGCCTTCGCTGCAACCTCTACAGATCGTCCAGTCTTAGGATTACGTCCAACTCGCGGATCACGATGATGCAAGGCAAAACTACCAAATCCACGAATTTCAATTCGATTATCTGTAGATAATGCTTCAATCATTTGATCGATCATAATTCTTACAGCTTCTTCGACCAAGGGTTCTGCCAAGTGAGGATTTTTTAAAGCAATACGCTCAATTAAGTCAGATTTATTAAGTGCTTCAGTCGTCATTGATGACCTCTTTATTTCTTGCTCGTTTTCAATGACTTTTATAATAACCTGTTTAAATACAAAACGGTAGCGCAGTACACTAATACTACGCTACCGTTTACAGTAATCGTATAAAAAATACTAATTAGTTACACTAAAAGTAGTCTTTTTTCCGATCTTACTTCATTTGTGCTTTGATCAAGTCACCAATTGTCTTAGGACCATTGTCTTGAGCACCAGCTGGAGCTGCTGTACGAAGATTCGCAACTGCTTCTTTCTCTTCAGCTTCGTCTTTCGCTTTGATAGACAAGTTGATAGAGCGAGATTTACGATCAACGTTGATGATTTTCGCTTCAACTTCTTGACCAACTTCAAGGAACTTAGTTGCATCTTCAACACGATCACGATTGATTTCAGATGCTTTCAAAGTTGCTTCAACTTCGTC
The DNA here is from genome assembly GCF_900625095.1 of Acinetobacter ihumii. Classification (GTDB taxonomy): domain Bacteria; phylum Pseudomonadota; class Gammaproteobacteria; order Pseudomonadales; family Moraxellaceae; genus Acinetobacter; species Acinetobacter ihumii. The sequence goes on from NZ_LR130760.1 coordinate 872,211, forward strand.
AGCCAACTTAACTGTCGCGCCTTTAGCGTCAACAGCAGTTACAGTACCTTTAACCAATGCACCACGTTCATTCGCTGCCAAGAAGTCATTGAATGGATCGCTGTTCAATTGCTTGATACCAAGGCTGATACGGTTGCCTTCAGCGTCTACAGACAGGATAACTGCTTCAACAGTGTCACCTTTCTTGTAACGACGGATTGCATCTTCACCTTGTTCGTTCCAAGAGATATCAGACAAGTGAACTAGACCGTCGATCCCGCCTGGCAAACCAATGAAGATACCGAAGTCAGTGATTGACTTGATCGTACCAGAAACTTTTTCGCCTTTCTCATGTGCTTTAGCAAACTCTTCCCATGGGTTAGCACGAGTTTGTTTGATACCAAGAGAAATACGACGACGTTCTTCGTCAACTTCAAGAACCATAACATCAACTTCGTCACCAATCTGAACAACTTTAGATGGGTGGATGTTTTTGTTGGTATGATCCATTTCAGAAACGTGAACAAGACCTTCAACGCCTTCAGCGATTTCTGCGAAACAGCCGTAGTCAGTTAAGTTAGTTACACGTGCTTTAACGATAGAACCTTTAGGGTAACGGTTCATAATCGCTAACCATGGATCTTCACCAAGTTGTTTAAGACCTAGAGAAACACGGTTACGCTCACGATCAAATTTAAGGACTTTAACAGTCACTTCTTGACCGACTTCAACCACTTCAGATGGGTGCTTGATACGTTTCCAAGCCATATCTGTAATATGTAGAAGACCATCGATACCGCCAAGATCAACGAACGCACCATAATCAGTAAGGTTCTTGATTGTACCAGTAACTGTTTGACCTTCTTCAAGCTGTGCAAGAAGTGCTTCACGGTCAGCAGAAGATTCTGCTTCCATTACCGCACGACGAGATACAACAACGTTATTACGTTTTGCATCAAGCTTGATGACTTTAAACTCTAACTCTTTACCTTCAAGATGAGTGGTGTCACGAATAGGACGAGTGTCTACAAGTGAACCTGGAAGGAAAGCACGAACTGGACCGATGTCAACAGTGAAACCGCCTTTAACTTTACCAGAGATAACACCGGTAACGATTTCGCCATCTTCAAAGATTTTTTCAAGTTTAGTCCATGTTTCAGCACGTTTTGCTTTTTCACGTGATAAAACAGTTTGACCCATACCGTTGTCAAGTGCTTCTACAACAACGTCAACAGTATCGCCAACTTGAACTTCAAGTTCACGTTGTTCATTTAAAAATTCAGCACGGTCAACAACGCCTTCAGATTTAAGGCCAGTGTCAACAGTTACCCAGTCACTATCGATGCTAACAACAACACCTTGGATGACTGCACCCTTTTCAACGTTGAGGTTTAATTCACTTTCTTCAAAGAGGGCTGCAAAAGATTCGGTCATGATATACCTGATAAAGTCAGCGGTCTTGGATCAGACAAGGCCGGTTTAGTTAAGTCTCTACATAGTCCGTATAAACTGATCAAGCTATGCTTTAACTGGTTTTAAAAATTGATTAAGCTTCAATACGGCTATTTACGTAACGAGTCATAAGCTCAAAGACTTCATCGATTGACAAATCAGAACTGTCAATCTGATAAGCATCCTGAGCTGGTCGCAATGGAGCAACTGCTCGCTCCATGTCACGTTTATCTCGCGCCTGTATATTGGCTAAAATGTCGCTCATTTTAACATCTAGCCCCATTGCCTGCAACTGTTTTACCCGACGCTCTGCACGGGATTCAGCAGATGCGGTCAAATAGATTTTTGCTTGCGCTTCAGGGAAAATAGCCGTTGCCATATCTCGTCCATCGGCCACCAGTCCCGGCGACTGAATAAAGGCACGTTGCCGATCAAATAAAGCTTTGCGTAGTTCAGGTATAGTCGCGACTTTAGATGCAAACTCGCCTACACGTTCGGTCCGAATGGTCTGAGTAACATCTACACCATCTAAAATAATGGCTGTTGTTTCATCTTTTGTTTCAAATTTAATATCTAAATGAGTGGCAATTTCTACACATTCATCCAAACGTGTATCGAGCGCATCTAATAACTCTTTTTGATGTAATGACAGCCCAAGCAATCGATATAAAGCGCCAGAATCTAAAAGATGGTAACCATAATGTTTTGCCATCTTTGCTGCAAGAGTCCCCTTGCCTGAACCACTTGGCCCATCGATTGTAATAATATGAACTGTCATTTAAATCCCACTAAGTCATCGATTTTGCTAATTTTGAAAAGCCTAGTGTAATCGCTGCTTTAAGTTGTGCAAGAATTAATTTGCTAATGAAAGGTATTCTTGCTGTCAATTCAATCGTATAAGTCACCAAGGTTTTATCTGCGGAAATTTCTTGAAAATCAATTCGACCCAGATGATGTTTGATCAATGGATTATCAATCAGCTTATATTCGATTCGTTTATTTTCTTCGAGTAATGTAATTTCTTCTTTTAACGGTTTAACTGGACCATATCCCATTCGACGAACCGAACCCAAACCATCAGGGCGGGTAGGATCGGCAGAGTCCTTCACTCTTACAACCTGTAAAGGGGCGAACGCTTTATTGTAAGTGGCATGCTTGGCAAGTAAATTAAATACTTCATCAATTGGCACGTTAAATTCTTTTTTTATGGTGATCGAATTCATATTATCCCTCTGGCTTATTTGACAATTTATATTGTCAAAGCACATTATCTAATCTATCCACTAGAATCAAGAACTGCTTGCATAAAAATTCAGATATCAGATGATCATATTTTAACTATTATTTTTTTTAAGGCTCTGTGGCTCAACTGCGTTTAAACTTTGAAATAATTCACGTTCTGATCTTTTCTGTTCACGACGTTGTTTAAAAAATTGGCTTAGTTGTGCCGAGCATTGCTGCTGCATACAGCCATGATCGATAATAAATTTGTGATTGTAATAACCTGAATCCAGTAACTGACGCGCACTAATCAAGGATCCAGCTTTAGGTTCTTGAGTGGCAAAAACCACTCGATAGATACGTGAATGTACCAATGCACCTACACACATTGTGCACGGCTCTAAAGTCACATACAGCGTTGCATCGACTGGTAAGCGATAATTTTGAACCGACTCACACGCCATACGAATTGCACGAATTTCAGCATGTGCCGTAGGATCGTTCAAGCCAATAGGCGCATTATAACCAGAGCCAATAATTTTATTCTGGCTCACAATAACAGCACCAACAGGAATTTCCCCTTTCGATGCCGCAAATGCAGCCTGTTCATAAGCAAACTGCATCCAATACTCATCAGGGTAATTCTGTTCAGACATGGCTTAACTGATTACAGCATAATGTTTAAGTAATTGATTCCAGCTTTCGATGTTGGTCACAGGCGGATGATTGCCCAAAATACCTTTCAACGTTAAGTCTTGCGTGTTGACCCATGCAGGCGATAAGTCTTTGTCGACTAAACGTGCACGAACCCCTTCGACAAAATCAGGATGGCGTATTTTCCAGTCAGAAATCTGGGCTTCTAGCTTAAAGACTTCATCCCAAGCATGGACCTGTTTGCCCCATTGCCATAACAACCATGTAATGGCTGCGGTACTTGGAGAGCCTTTTTGCAGATTTTCACTGGCTTGGCGCAACCAGTCACTACGCGCATCATTAAGACCAATAATCGCTTGATAATCCTGCTCAAAACTTATCCCACGACAAACACTATGAATAACATCTAGGGAGTTCTGTAAAGGACCAGCAGCAACAGGTCGATGCAAGCTATTCAGGGTGTCATCAATCGCTCTAAAATCACCTGCTGGATAATGATTCCAGTCGATATCAATTACTTTCTTTAACACATTATCGCGTTGTGCATCGCAAATATGAGTTGCCCAACCAATGCTATAAGCACCAGCTGCCGTCATAATAGAGCCAGTTAAACCAGTAAATAAACCGATAGGTCCACGATCAGCCAAGAAGCGACTCGCTCCCACATCAGGATAAAGACCAATATTGATTTCAGGCATGGCTAAACGCGAATAAGGAGTCACCAAACGAAATGGTGCAGCCATAAATAACCCTAGACCGCCCCCCATGACGTAACCTTCACCCCAGACAATCACAGGTTTTGCATAGTTATGCAGCAGTAAATCTAGCGCATATTCCTGTTCAAAAAACTCATTGGCCGTTTCAACTTCGTTATTGATAACCAGTTGGCGAAGCTTACGAACATCACCCCCTGCACAAAATGCTTTCGGGGTCGTAGAATCTAGCCAAATCGCTTTTACCTGGTCATCTTGGTGAAAATCTTCAAATACACGCAACAATGCTGTCGCAATCGACTCATCTAAAGCATGTAACGATTTAGGACGGTTTAACCGAACAATGCGCCAGCCATTTTTTGCTTCTTCAACAATAAGATCGGGGTGATAACGGTTTACATCGGGAGAATTTGTCATGCGTCCAACTGCCAGTCTATAGGCTCAATGCCATTTTGTTTCAAATAATTATTTGTTTTGGAAAAAACCTTACAACCAAAAAAACCACCCCGGTTTGCAGCAAGAGGCGATGGATGTGCTGCGGTCAACACCAGATGTTTTTCTCGGTCTATCCTTTGTCCTTTACGCTGCGCATAAGCACCCCATAAAATGAAAACGATGTGTTCACGCTGTTCATTAAGCACATCAATAACATGATCAGTAAACTCTTCCCAACCGCGTTTTTGATGCGATGTTGGCTGCCCTGCCTCTACGGTTAAGACACTGTTTAGAAGCAATACGCCCTGATCTGCCCATTTGGTTAAATCACCATGAGGTGACATCGGCACACCCAAATCAGTGTTTAACTCATGAAAAATATTGCGTAAAGATGGTGGTAAAACCATCCCGCGCTGTACAGAAAAACTTAATCCATTGGCCTGATTGGGCCCATGATAAGGATCTTGCCCCAAAATAACGACTTTTACCTGATCTAAAGGCGTCGTATTTAGCGCATTAAAAATCTGCTTACTCGGTGGATAGACTACTTTTTGTGCCTGTTTTTCCTGAACCAGAAAATCACGCAAGGTATCCATCAGTGGGCTGAGCAAAAAATCTGCCAGTGAATATTTCCAGCTTTGTTCTAACTGAACCTTCGCCAGTTGATCCTGTTGCTGCTCAGTTAATTGCATTTTTCCATCCTGAAAACAATTGATGACCTAATTCTTTTTTATAATTTAAAGGCTAACCTGCAATTCCACTTTTGGATTTTGGAATTTACTACCATGCTTTAATTTTTCATACATTGTAGGATCAGTCCATTCTGATTGTACCTGTTCAGAAAACACGATACTGTCCAAGTCAAGCTGACCCATTTGTTTATTTTCGATATCTTCCAAGAAACTTTGTGCGTAGCCTGTATCGGTTTCATGCACGATCACAGAATAAACCTCAACATCGCCCTCACCATTTTGAGTTTCTGTCGACTTTAAAACCTGCTGCGCCAAATAAAAAAAGATACGTGAAAATTGTTCTGCCGAAGGTGAAACGGGTAAAGCCACCCAGCGCGCACTAAAAGTTTTACAGGCTTGAATATATTCAGGTTGGTCATCTTGCCAAAAACAAATTGCATGATCGAAACTATCAAATAATTCTTTGATTACGCCTTTTAGCAAACCGAAGTCATACACCATTTGCCCATGATCAAGTTTGGAGGCTTTAAGGATGAGCTCGACTTTATAACTATGCCCATGAATCGAGCGTTTGCAACGATCGGAGGTACAGTTTCTGACGATATGAGCATTTTCAAACTTAAATAACTTTCGGATTAACATGCGCCAAATTAAAAATGATGATCAACAAGTTTTAATTATAAAGGAAAAAGTTAACTCTTTACATTTATTTTAACGTTAATAGCAATAGGAAAAAGGTATCAAAACTTAAAGAAAATGCTGAATTTTAGCGCACTTATGATCTGTCCAATCTATTTTAAAATGGCGCCAAACTTCTTGAATAAACAAAGACCTGTTGATCTTTACGCATTAACAAACTGGTAAACTGACGTTTACGCTCACTGAGCATCACTTCAATTCGTGCCTGAAAATAACTGGATTTAACATCCAATAATGAGGTTACACTTTGTTTATTTTGCGGATCAATATTTTTAAAAGCCTCTAAAGACCAAAGATCATTGACACTTTGAAAATATTCCATCTTGGCGAATTTTGCTTGTATCTCCTGATCTATTGCATTCGCATCCAGCTTCTCATCCATACTTGCTAAAACCAATGCTGGCGCTGTATTCAGGTTTATTTTAGTCAAATCACTTGATGGCAAAGCACTGATATACGGTTTAATTAAGTCATAATTTTTGCCTTCAAAACCACGTACCATTTTCAACTCTTCAATACTGTGAAACTTGGTATTTGGAGCCAGATAAGGTCGTTGTAAACCTTGATAATACGAGCTTTCCGCGCCCATCGCCCCGGTTGGTTGATCATCTGGATCTTGCCAGTCAATGACTGCCTGACTGAGTTCGGCTGGCAGACCCACTCGAACCAGTAATTTTTCAAACCATCTTTGAACGTTTTCATTAGGTTTTCCATCTGCTTGAACCAAATTATTAAGATTGAATTTTCCAGACTCATCTTGCAAATAACCTGATACATAACCATCCTCAACAGGAAATGCGGGCATCGGTTTTGCCCATGTCTCACCCATATGATCGACTTGTGCACTACCCTGTGCATCTTGTACCAATAGTTCTGAAAAAAAGGCTTCTGCACTTTTCGCATATAACAATGATTGATTTTGACGAATCAAGTAGGCTGTATTTTCAGCCGTATTACTTTGATGTCTGGCGATGCTTGCGGCCAGTATGGTCGCCAATGCCACCATGACCAGAATTGTAATCAGCGCAATTCCTTGCTGAGTTTTTCGCTTATTTCTGATCATGCGATTAATTTTCCCCTACACCACTATTGCTGGAATTTTGCCCTGAATCTGTATTTGAGGAATTATTGTTATCTTCACCTGTTTGAGCTGTATGTTGCTGTAAATTCGAAACGACCGCTTTGGTATCGAGCAAACTATAAATCCATTCATATTCAGTACCATCAATCGTGACATTGATTTTTAAACCTTGAGGCAATTGCTTTAGATTTGCCGACTGACTTAAATCAACACTGGCATCTGGCCATTGTGTTAGAGGCTGCGGATTAAGTAGACTGATTTGAAACTGCTCAACATTTTTTAATAAAATACTGGATTGTGGTTGAACATGATTGGGTAGATTTAAATCTGGATATTTCAAACGATACACTAATTTCTGTACCGCATCATAGCGATATTCTACTCGCTCGTAGGGCGATAAACCCTGTTGAAGTGGATCAGTGACTCCGGCTTTACTAAACTGGAGCACATTATTATTGAGAGAAAGTGCAGGTCTTATTTGTCCATTCATATTGGCAGTCAGTGGAATGATCTGCAAACTATCCCTTAAAATCTGCTGGTAAGCGTCCTGTAAAATAAACAACCGTTGTTCATGCTGACTATTACGATCTCTCGTTTTAACTAAATAATCGAAAACTTTCCAACCCAATGCAGACAAAACCGCAAAAATTGCAATTGCCACCAAAAGCTCAACCAAGGTAAATCCTGAGCGAGTGTAAGCAAAGCGAAGCTTTGCACGAGCGCAAGACGAGAAACTATACTTCGAGTGATAAGGTTTAATTCGATTGCAACTCGGTCGCACCGCGACACCAAAACTTTGATCTGAGCTACAAGTAGATAACGGCACTTTTTGATTATTTTTCATTGTGTCTTAACTTGGTTGATATAATTAAAAAATACAACGTTACCAACCCCAGATCCCACTTTGCCTTGTTCTGTATTAAATAAACTGACTTGTATTTCAATACGCTGTACTTTAGGGCTAATGGTTGATTCAGAACGCTTATCAATTTGCCATGTTTCGCCTTGCGAAGTCACTTGTTTGGATTCTGTTCCAGTAAGCCATTGTTTATTAATTTCCATCTGAGCAGCTTCGTTCATCGCGACGAATTGTGCTTTGGTTCTTAGCATGGCATTCGCCGTAGACTGAGTGTATTGCATCGCGACTTTAGTCAGCGCAATAGCCGCTGTTGCAAAAATCGCCAAAGCCACCATCACTTCAAGCAAGGTAAATCCTGAGGCAGGTTTTAATCGAGCAACGCTCGATCCTGCCGCAAGGCGAGAACTCCTACTTCGAGTACAGCGACTAAAAAAACCACTTCGCTTTGCTACGTCTTGCGAAATGTATTTCTCATTTGCCGCTGCGCAAGACGAGAAACTTTTTTTCGTGTCGCAAAGTTTAAATCGAGCAATGCCTGATTCATCTATGCTGGGCTTATTCGTTTTCATTAATATTACCCAAATGATCAACTTCAATTGGTTCGCCGACAGGCTGTTGTTCAAAATAAAACTGAATTGTTACTGGCTTTGCCTCTCCATTTCCAAGCCAGATTAGTTTAGGTGCTTGTTGGCTGATTAAATCCTGATTTGTGCCCGTTTGCTCGTTCCAATCCTTTGCTTCGACATTAAACATCACATGCTCAGGTAAAGTGCGAACCGGAAATTCTGCATAAGGCTGCCACTTTTTATCTTCCTGAATAATACGCTGATTGCTTTGCTGCTGATACTGCAAAACTTGGTAAGTAAATGGCGTAACATCTGTTGCACTGCGCGTTGCTAATGCCAAAATACGAGACTGATCAGTTGCCTCTTTATTTATTTTTTTTAAATCTAATATTAAAAACTCACGCGCTTGCATTGCTTTACGTTGATCAACACCATCAATATTTAACAGAATCAGTGATGCTAAAATCGCGATGATCACAATGACCACCATCAGCTCAATTAACGTAAATCCTGAGCAGCGATCAGCAAAACAACGTTTTGCCGCTGCGCAAGACGAAAAGCTATGCTTTGAGTGGCAGAGATTAAACCGAGTGCAACTCGGTCGCACCGCAAGACCGAAAACTTTGTTTGAGGTGCGATAAGCAAAACCACTTCGCTTTACTACGTCTTGCGAAATGTATTTCTCATTTGCCGCTACGCAAGACGAGAAACTATGTTTTGAATAATGAGGTTTTAATCGAGCATCTCTCGATCTAACAAGCACCCTTTCACAACAAGACTGAGAAGCTTGGCTTCCACTACGAACATAAGACCACAAGCAATGCTTAGGCATACTGTTCTTGAAGAAGATGAGGCATAGCTAAAGCCTGATCAATATAGGCAATGCGCAAAGTATCACGCGACCCGAGATAACGCTGATAAAAACTTGAGTTTAAAATAGCGGCGCCACCATGAGTCAAGGACCATATTCCAGCCAAATAATCGCGGGTCGTCATTTGACTATTGATGGATTCAAGATAGGTATCTGTCATACCAATAATAATGCGCAGACGCTTTTTTCTAATCTGGTACAATTCCTGAAAAAACTGTTGTATCCCCTGTCCTGTAGTGGATAGTCGCTCTTCAATCTGATGAAACATGACCGTGCGTTCAGGATGATGTAAATGATGCAACATAAAAAAAGCCAGATGTTCCTGAAAGGTCTTTTGCGTATCCTGAATCATTTCCAGCAGCATTTTTTCATTCTGGATTATCAGCAGAATATAGAGTTCATCTTTACTTTGAAAATGCTTATACAGTGTACCTTTTGCCAGATCCAGCTCAGCCGCCAACGCATCAAGCGTCATTCCAGCTTCACCATTTTCCAGTAGCAGATCTTGAGCAACCTGAAATATTTGTACTTCTCTCGCTCGAAACTGAGCCTGACGATCCATCTTCACGCAATAACTCTCATACTTAAGCTTTAGTTTAATGCAACTACTTCATATTGAGAAGATTTTCAAAATTTTGACGAGTAATCGCCGCGATTTCTTCTACAGGCTTATCATATACATCACTTAAAGCTTTGGCTACAAATGGCACATATTTTGGTTCATTTGATTTACCACGATACGGTACAGGCGCTAAATAAGGACTATCTGTTTCAATTAACACCCGATCAAGAGGTACTTGTTTAACCACATCACGCAAGTCCTGCGCATTTTTAAATGAAACGATGCCTGAAAAAGAAATATAGTAACCACAATCAAGCGCTGCTTTAGCCGTGTCCCAATCTTCAGTAAAGCAATGCAATATACCGTGGCTTGAACCTTCAGCCCGAATAATATCAATGGTGTCCTGCCTAGCCGAACGGGTATGAACCACAACAGGTTTTTTGACAATTTTAGAAGCTGCAATGTGTCGGGCAAAACAGTGTTTTTGCGCCTCTACAAAATCGGTACTATGATAATAATCCAGTCCGGTTTCACCGAGTGCCCAAACTTTATCTGACTGTGCCAATTCGACCAAAAGCTCCGTGGTTGCACGTGCCATGGTGCTGGCATCCTCACAGGGATGCACCCCTACCGTATAGCCAACATCATCATGGCACGCAGCAATTTCGGCAAGGGCAATATGGTCATCTAAATCCACTGAGATACTCATAAATTTAGAAACGCCTGCCAGACGTGCCTGAGCCAAAGCCTGATCTAAATTACCCTCATAAGGGCTTAAATCCAATAAGGTTAAATGGCAATGAGTATCTACAAACACAAAATTTTCCTATTAAGTTTACATGGTGAAATTTGGACGATCCGATGCACTTCCAGCCAGTAGTTTCTCAGCCTCATTTTTATAATAGATGCCTTTTTCACCACTGAGTTGAATCGCAAAACCATGAGGTTTAACCCCCGTTTGTTTACGTGAAATCCAGATCACTTTTCCTGTTAAAGGGATTTTCTGCGCTTGTTCTGGTAAAGTTGCCAATACAAACACTTCATCACCCAGTTTGACCGCTTGTTTTGAAGGAATAAATAAACCACCACCTTGTACGAAACTCATATAACTGGCTTGTAAAGTTGCACGATCAGGTATATTTAACTGAATAATACCGCCCATCATACGTGGTTCCATGTTATTTCCCCTTTAAGTCACATTCATTAATTTTATAAATAATTGATCCATCACTAAATTACTTTGTACATTTTGCTCAACTAATCGTTTGGCATGTTGTATTTCAACGTAAATTCCAAACAAATATTCAAGCGTATACGCAGGTAGCAATGGATCAAAACTTAAATCGATATTTTTAATGCTCTGATTTAGCTTGACACAAATTAAGTCACCCAACAAGTATTCAAACATGCTGATAAAGTCTGTAAATGCAAGCTCTTTATTCCACTTGGTCGCAAACAACATCGGTTTATTCTTTTGCGTGACAAGATTGATCCAATCCAAAAGAAAATCCTGCCGTTTTGCAAGCCAGTCACTTTGAGCCAATTGCAATGCTTTTAGTGGCATGGCACCCGAGAGGTTGAGTAATAAATTGATCTGTTCAACCGAAAGCTCAGATTGCTTAGTCTGAATATATTGTAACGCCTGCTCAGGCGAAATCCGATCCAAGGCAAAATGTTGCAAACGGCTGCGAATCGTTGCTGGCAGTTTAAGATAATGATCTGCCAATAAAATTAAAATGACTCTTTCACCGGGTTCTTCCAGTGTTTTTAACAATGCGTTAGATGAGGCAATATTCAAAGCTTCGGCAGGTTCAATCACAATGACTCGCCAACCATCTACAGTCTGCTGTACGAAGGGTAACAGCTCACGTATTTTTTCAATTTTAATTTTGGCATTTTGTTTTTTGTTGTCTTCATCTGTGCTGATGTGGACATAATTCGGATGTGTATCTGATTTAAGCCACTGACAACTTACACACTCACCACAAGCTGCTTGAGACTGCTTGTTTGAACATAATACCCAAGCCAGAAATTGCTGGGCAAATTCGTGTTTGCCACAACCTGCCTTACCATAAAACAATAAACCATGACCCATTTCAGGAAAACGCCCGGTTAAGGTCTCCCAAACGTTTTGTTGCCATGGATAAACTTTTTGCATGGTTTTATCCAAATATCATTCAAAGCTAGACAAAGGCATAGCATTTAATCTTGCCAGATCTGCGGGGGTATCTACTCCAGGTGGTAAATTGGATTCAGCAACAGCAATTGCAATGCGGTGTCCATTTTCAAGCACGCGTAATTGTTCAAGACTTTCCAGTTTCTCTAACACTCCCATTTCCCAGCTCACATAAGCTTGTAACAGCCCAACACGGTAAGCATAGAGACCTAAATGACGGTAGGCATGTGAATGCAGTGCGGCTTGAGCCTGTTGAGCCGCATCACGATCATAGGGAATAGTGGCACGGCTAAAATATAATGCCTCATGTTGGCGAGACATCACCACTTTGACAATACTGTCGCGCTGGAATTCTTCTAATACATGAATCGGTTCACATAAGGTAGACATTGAACAATCTGGCTTATCGACCAATAATTGACTCACCTGTTGTACAAGCTTGGCAGGTAACAAGGGTTCATCCCCTTGTACATTGACAATGATATCCTCACTGGCCCAGCCCTTTATTCGTGCGACTTCACTCAAGCGATCAGTACCAGATGGATGATCAGGACTGGTTAATACCACATCCACCCCATCAGCACGACAGACTTGTGCAATCCGCTCATCATCGGTTGCCACACATAGATCATCAAAACCCTGCACTTTTTTCGCCTGATCGACAACGCGTAAAATCATCGGGCGACCATGAATCTCTAAAAGTGGTTTTCCCGGTAGGCGTGAACTGGCAAAACGTGCGGGAATGACGATATGTTTCATTTAACTTTCCTAAGACCTAAGACAAGTGAATGCCAAATTGATTCAACTGCTGTGCAAGTAATTGATAACATTGCTCTGATAAAACTGCCTCTACAGGCACGACCCAAATTTCGGTAGAGAAATCAGGGTATTGTTTAAGCAAAGCTAAAATTTTTACCGCATCTTTTTCAGTGGTAATAATTGGATTTTGATCCTCAAACTGCAAATCCTGAATGTCATAATCATAATGATCGGGAAATTCGTGACATTGAAATTCTGTCACGCCAATAGATTCAAGCGTTTGATAAAAACGTTGAGGGTAACCAATCCCCACGACTGCGTAAAAAGCGTCATTCGCCTGAAATGTTAAGGCATGATCCTGTTTTGGATTAAGCAGATAAGGTTCGCCTGCGCGTAAATGCATATGCAGTGCAGATGTGCTGTTAACACCATGTTCGATCACAGTTCCAGAGGCTAATCGCTGCTTTGGTTCACGTAAATACCCTTCTGGCAATAATTTTTCATTACCTAAACCACGATTCAAATCCAGTACAATCCATTCAATTTGCCGATCTAGTGCCCAATGTTGCAAGCCATCATCACTGATAATCAAATCAAGCTGGTGCTCATTTAAGAGCAATTCAATAGCAGCTTTACGGTCGGGTCCAACCGCCATGGGTACTTGCGTCGATTGCACAATCAAGCAAGGTTCATCACCAACAAGATTGGGTAGTGCATCAGAATTAACCAAAGCAGGAAAAGGACCTTCGCCGCCATAGCCTCGACTAATCACGCCAACTCTAATCTGATGTTGTTGTAAGTAATTGACCAATTGAATCAGCAGAGGTGTTTTACCACTTCCCCCTACCGTAATGTTACCAATAACTAAAACAGGAACTGGAGCAGTATAAACAGACTTAATCCCATGTTTATAAAGCTGATGATTAAAGTCAGATGCCGCTCGGTATAACCATGACAATGGACGTAGCACAATCAGCCATTTTGCCTGTTTCGACCACGCCTCTTGAATCAACTGAGCAAAAGACATTTGTCTTATTCCTCAAAATTACGTTGATGTAACTGATAGTATGCACCACGTAAATTGAGCAATTCAGTATGTGTGCCTTGCTCAACGATTTCACCTTTATCCATGACCACAATTCGATCTGCATTTTCAATCGTAGATAAACGATGTGCAATCACAATGGTGGTACGGTCTTGTTGCATCGCCTGATCAAATGCCTGTTGAATAAAGTGCTCAGATTCATTATCCAGCGCACTGGTGGCTTCATCCAAAATTAAAATTGGAGCGTCTTTTAAAATGGCACGGGCAATCGCAATACGCTGACGCTGGCCACCTGAGAGATTCAGGCCTTGTGCGCCCAATACCGTGTCATAACCTTGTGGCAAGTTCATGATAAAGTCATGTGCATAGGCGGCTTTTGCAGCAGCCACAATATCTTCTTCTTTTGCGCCTTCAAGTTGCCCATATGCGATATTGTCACGCACAGTTCGGTTAAATAATACAACTTGCTGATTCACCATTGCCACCTGTTGACGCAGACAAGGTAAGTCGATGTCTTTAATTGGAATATTATCCATATAAAGTTCGCCACTCGATACTTCCTGAAAACGTACCAGCAAATTGACCAGCGATGTTTTTCCAGCACCAGAACGACCCACCAAGGCAACCGTTTCGCCAGCTTTGATGTTTAAATTAAAGTCCTTAATAGCATGTACTTTATCTGCATAATCCAGACTGACATGATCAAAACGGATATGACCATGTAACTTAGGCTTTTGCACACCCGTATTTTGCTCTTCAGGCAAATCAAGTAGCTCAAATACTGAATAAGCCGCCGCAATACCGCGCTGTAATTTTTCATTGACATCGGTCAAGTTCTTAACGGGTTTAGCCAGTAGACCGGCAGCGGTAATATAAGCGACAAATTCACCTGCGGTGGTATTGCCTAAAATCTGTGGTCGCAATGCCAGCCAGACAATTAGACTCATGGCAATCGCCATGACCAATTGAACCAGCGGACTATTCAGGTTTTGTACCACCACCATTTTAAGACCGCGTTTTAAGTTTTCTTCAGAAGACTCATAAAAACGCTTTTGTTCCGACGCTTCACCAGAGAAGCTTTTGACTACCGCCTGACCATTAATACTTTCCTGCACCACATGGTTCACATCACCCATGGTATTTTGTACTTGTATCGAAAGCTTACGCATCCGCTTAGACGCTTTACGCACTAAAAAGCCGATTAATGGAACAAAAACAATAATGCAGAGTGTCAAACGCCAATTGGTATACAGTAGATAACCGAGCAAACCTAAAGTCACTAGACCATCTTTGACCATAATCTTGAATGATTCAGAAGATGCTGCGGTCAGTTGCTCAACGTTATACATAATTTTAGCGGTAATATGACCCGCGGAATTATCCAGATAATACTGAGAAGGCAGACACAAAAGTTTGGCATACACTTCCTGACGAATGCTAAAGACCAATCGTCGTGAAATCACGGCGGTATAGTATCCGCCCATGAACAAACCCAGACCACGGAAAAATATCAGTAAAACGATTAATGCAGGGAACCAATCAAGGTTAGCCCGACTCCCTTCCTGAATGGCATCGATAATATATTTAAGCAACTTGGCAACAGACACCTCAGTTGCAGCATTGATCCCAAAACCGGTCAATACTAATAGTGCAATACCCCAATATGGTTTTAAATAGGACAGGAGACGAAGATAAACCTTAAAATCTTGCTTCACTCAGTAAAACCTCTGGAAGGAACTTTGGTACTAATATTGATGTTCACAAAGCCAAGCTGACCTGCAACATCCATCACACGAATCACATCCTGATGCGTCGCTTTCGCATCAGCAGCAATGACAAACATTAAATCCCGACGATCATGCGACGCCTGTTTAATCGCAGTACTCAAATCAGAAGCACTCTGACTTGAAATTGCCTGACCGTTGACCATGTAATGTCCGCTAGAGTCTACCATGACCTCAATTTTCTGATCGTATTGTTTTGGTGGAACACCTTGCGCATCTGGCAAGGTCAAATTAATACGACTATTTTGTGCAAAAGTCGTTGAAAGTAGTAAAAACACCAGTATGAACAACAAACAGTCAATCATGGGCGTTAAATTAATATGAATATCTTCAACTTGTGGACGTTTAAATTTCATACCACCACCTTAGCCTATTCGGCGTTGCTCAATCGCATTGGATGAAGGCACTTGATAAAACAGTGCAGCATGAAACAAAGTCGCTTGCTGCTCAAATTCAGCAATATATTCATGGACTAAACGTTGAAAATAGCGATAAGCCATCAACGCTGGAATCGCGATGAGCATGCCGACTGCTGTGGTGATTAAAGCTTTAGAGATCCCAGGTATCATCAGCGTTGGACTACTGCTTGACCCTAGATCAATCACTAGAAAGGATTCAATAATTCCAATCACTGTTCCCAACAATCCCAACAAGGGTGCTACTGCGCTCATGGTGCCCAAGAAATTGATATGACGTTCTAAATACCCAATTTCCTGCGAAGCTGTCACTTCCATCTGCGCTTTGGCAAATTGTTCGCCTAAATTTTGATTATCCACTCCAGCTTTTAAAATTCTTCCAAGTGGACTATTTTGAAGTTGTGGGCTTTGCTCAAGCTGAGTTGCCACTTGATTAACTGAATGTGAGCTGGTGGAAATTAAGGCATTGGGAAGGACAGCCGACCTTTTCAGTCGTACAAAACGTTCAATGCTAATTGCCACTGTAAAAATAGAACACAAAATAAGGGGCAGCATTAACCAGCCCCCTGCTTTTACTAATTCCCACATGCTGATATTCCCCAATAACCACAAAAAAATTAAAAAGTCAGCATAGACTAATCTGTTAAGCAAATATTTAAAATACCATCCAGCTCATCCAGTGAATGATAGTGAATGACGAGTTTGCCTTTTCCTTGTTTATTGTGATCAATTTTCACATTTGCACCGAAACGCTCTGATAATTTTTGTGTTAACTGTTCAATATCAGGCGAAATAGCAGCTTTGGTTTTGTCCTGTTTAGGCTCATTCCATTCGCGAACCAACTGCTCGGTTTGACGCACAGATAGACTTTTTTCAATGACAATTTGGGCAACCGCAATTTGATCTTTTGCTTTAAGTGCCAAAATTGCGCGAGCATGTCCCATATCCAGTTGACCATTTTGCATGTGGTCTTTAATCGCATCATCCAGACTGAGTAAACGTAACAAGTTACTCACTGTAGTCCGTGCTTTCCCCACTGTCTCTGCAATTTCCTGATGGCTTAAACCAAATTCATCATGAAAACGCTGCAATGCCAATGCCTGATCAATTGGATTTAAATCCTGACGCTGGATATTTTCAATCAACGCCAAGGCAATCGCAACCTGATCATTCAGCTCACGAACAATGGCTGGGATTTCTTTTAAACCTGCCAACTGTGCCGCACGCCAGCGACGTTCACCTGCAATAATTTCATAGGAATAGAATTCATCATCAATCGGACGAATCACGATCGGCTGCATCACACCATGTTTTTCAATAGATGCTGCCAACTCTTTTAAATCTTGTTCCTGTATAAAACGACGAGGTTGATATTCACCACGTTTCAACACATTGACATCAATCTGTTTTAATTGACCGTGATCAATTGCCTGCGCTTCAATTTGTAACTTTTCTTTTTGAATAGAGCCTAGAAGTGCATCTAAACCACGACCTTTTGCTAATCCGCGTTTTTTTGTGGTCATGCATGACTCCCTTTTTTCACTTTACTTTTTTTCAACATTTCGGCAGCCAGATTTAAATATGCCACTGCACCTTTTGAACTTTTCTCAAAATAAATAATCGGCAAACCATGGGCAGGTGCTTCGGCAAGACGTACATTACGGGGAATAACCGTATCGTAAAGTTTTTTGCCAAAGAATTGCTCAAGCTCCGCTGAAACATCACGGGTTAAAGCATTACGCGCATCGTACATCGTACGCAAAACCCCAATAATTTGCAGATCAGGATTCAATGCTTGCTGAATACGATCAATGGTCTGGGTTAAATCAGCCAAACCTTCAAGTGCATAATATTCGCATTGCATCGGAATCATCACACCATCTACCGCAGCCAGTGCGTTGACGGTAATCAGGCTCA
This sequence comes from Acinetobacter ihumii, assembly GCF_900625095.1. Classification (GTDB taxonomy): domain Bacteria; phylum Pseudomonadota; class Gammaproteobacteria; order Pseudomonadales; family Moraxellaceae; genus Acinetobacter; species Acinetobacter ihumii. The sequence continues at coordinate 890,092 of NZ_LR130760.1, forward strand.
AACTCGGCGCGCAATCAATAATAATATAGTCAAAAGAATCTCGCACACTATCCAGTGCTTTTTTGAGAATAAATTCGCGCCCTTGCTGATCCGCAATCGCGAGTTCCACACCTGAAAGCTCACGGTTTGAACCAATTACCTTATAACCTACTTCTGATTTTGTAATGGCAGTTTCAACCGGAACTTCACCAAGCAGTACATCAGTAATAGAGTACAACAAATCATTTTTTTGTACGCCTGAACCCATGGTGGCGTTGCCTTGCGAGTCCATATCCACCAAAAGTACACGTTTTTTTAACACAGCCAATGAGGCAGCCAGATTCACGGCTGTCGTGGTTTTACCTACGCCACCTTTCTGGTTGGCTATTGCAATAATCTGAGCCATCTTTACCCCAACTTAAGATTGTTTTTGTTCAAGTAAAAGCAAATGACGCTGTTCATCCAGACGCGGGACTTGCAACTCGATTACCTGACACGAAAATTCATGCTGCATATGCTGTATTTCTTCTGAAGGAATTAACCCTTTCATCGCAGCAATAATACTGCTTTGGTGCATATAGGGTCGAGCCGCATCGACAAAATCTGTCAGCGAAGCAAAGGCGCGACTGGTAATGACGTCGAACTGCCCGAGTTCACCAATCGAATCTTCATTTTCTACACGCGTTTGCACCGCAATCACATTTTTTAATTTTAAATCTGCAATAAACTGTTTTAAAAAACGAATCTTTTTACCATTGGAATCCAACAATACACAAGAACGTTCAGGCTGACATAAAGCAATGATCATGCCCGGCATGCCGCCACCTGTTCCGACATCTAGCAATCGACCTTGTGGCAAATCTTTTAAGATACTCAGACTATCGAGCAAATGCTTCACCAGCATTTCTTTCGGGTCGCGTATTGCCGTCAGATTATAAGCTTTGTTCCAGAGCACCAATGCATCTTGATATTTCAACAATAGACTCAGGGTTTCATCACTCAAGTTTAAACCCAAAGCTTGGCTACCCTGTTTTAATTCGTGGAAAAATGGATGCATATCCGTGGAACATCTCTAAAAAGTTAGTTGCAGTATACCTATTTCTCTACTCAAAAATAGTGGTCAACGATTAGCGTTTACACAGTTAAATGTACAAACCTGCTTTAATTTGTTGATCTAGCTCATTTAATCGCTCAGGCGTACCTACATCGACCCAAATACCCTGCATTTTTTCAGCCGAGACTTGTTGATTGAGCATCGCCTGTTTCAGCAATGGAGCAAGTGGCCGTTTACCTTGTTCTAAATTTTCAAACAATTTCGGCGATAATACCGCTACACCGCTATAAGTTAAGGCTTCGCCGTTTTGTTGCTGTTCAAAAGTATAAGCTTTGTGATTTGACAAAATAAAATCACCATTTGGATGCTGTACTGGATTAGGAACAAAAACCAAATGCGCCAAATCATCCGCTAAATTAATATTTAACAATGATGAAAAATCCATCGTCGTCCAGACATCACCATTCACTAGAATAAAAGGGTCATTCCCCAGCAATGCTAAGGCATTGATAATACCTCCTGCTGTTTCTAACCCTTCACCTTCGTGTGACCATAAAATTTTAACACCCAAGGTCGAACCATCACCTAAAGCATCGACCAGCTTATCAGCCAACCATGCCGTATTGATGACAATCTCAGTAACACCAATCTGTTTTAGCTTTTCAATGTGCCAGACAATCAATGGTTTCCCACCTACTGGCAACAATGGTTTTGGGGTATGCAAGGTCAATGGACGCATACGATTACCCAAACCCGCCGCAAGAATCATGGCTTTCATTAGGCTGCGACCTCATACTTACCATATTTTTCAACAAATTTCGGCATCACCGTTTGGTGTATAAAGTGCATGAATGCATCTAACTCTGGATAGGATTTACTTTCTTCGAGTAAATACCACATGACACGTGGCAAATCTTTGAGATAACCCGATTTTCCATCACGCTCAAACAAACGTACAAAAATACCTAAAATCTTGAGATGTCGCTGAATTGCCATAAAATCAGCTTGTTTTTTAAATTGTTCAAAGCTGCGGTTGAGTTTGGCTTCATCTTGTAGTAAATCATAGAAAAGCTGGAACCAGCGATAAACTCGATCTGCATTCCACTGTACATAGGCATCTCGCGTAATTGAGATCAAATCATAAGTGTCTGCGCCAATCACCGCATCCTGAAAATCAATCACACCGAGTTGTTCTTCACCTGCAATTTTCATCAAGTTACGGCTATGAAAATCACGATGTACGATCACTTGAGGTTGTGCAAGCGCAGTATTTGCTAGTAAATCAAAAGCTTGATCAATAACTGCTTGTTGTTCTGGGCTTGGATTAATCTTTAAAGATGGCAACATCCAATCGGTTAGCAATTTCATTTCAGTCATCAGCTTTTCATACGAATACGCTGGAAACTGATGTTGCCCTTGAATAGATTGCAATTGAATCAACTGTTTAAAACTTTGTAGATAATAATGATCGACCGAGACATCATTCAATAAAGTCGATAACAGTACATCACCAAAATCTTCAAGCAATAAAAAGCCCTGCTCTAAATTTTTGGCAATAATATGCGGCACCCGTACTTCATGTTGGTCAAAAAACTCGTCAATCATCACAAATGGAGCACAATCTTCTTTTTCAGGTGGCGCATCCATCAACATATAGGTATGATTTTGGTTAGTGACGCGTGCATAGCGTCTAAAACTCGCATCTCCAGCTAAAAAGTGAACCTGAAAATCTTCAGTATTCAAAGCAGAGGCAATCCATGATTGTATCAATTGTTCACGTTGTGTATTCATTTGCAATAAAATCTAAAACTAGCTGAGATTTTGAAGTCATAAGTGTAGCCACTTATAAACTTTTTCTCTATGATGCGACAATAATTAATTGCGAATTAGCATACTTGGTTAATGAAACAATGAAGCATCAGTTTAAATTTAATCCTTTAGCGACCGCTATTTTGACACTTTTATGTGGTGGCTCCATACAATCAAGTTATGCTGAGTCGGATCAGGCGATTTCTAAAGTCGATAACAAACAGCTCAAGGAAAGCATTCAAAAAGCTTATCCCGGTCAAGAGTTTTTTGAACAATATTATGTCGATAAATCTGCCCCTGAAGCACAAATTAGAGACACAAAGTCATTAAGTTCAGCATTTTGTACAGGCACTTGGATTACTCCAATTAGCCCGACAGCGCAGGCGGTTGATCCAGAAAAAGCGACTTCGGTCGTGACAGCTGACTATGGACATTACAACCCCAAAGGCGACTCTGAACTGAGTGGTAATGTGGTGATTGATCAGGAAGGTCGTACTATTCGTGCTGATAAAGTCACCATTGATCAAACCCAAACTTATGCCAATGCGCAAGGCCGGGTGCAATTGGCTCAGGGTGGACTGCTATCACAAAGTGATCAGATCAATTACAACCTAAAAACCCAAACAGGTGATCTGAACAACAGTTTTTACATTTCCGAGCAGCAACATGCGCACGGACATGCCCAGCAAATTAATCGCACCTCACCTACCACAATGGTGCTGAAAGATGCGACATATAGCACCTGTCCACCTGAAGAAAAACCAACATGGCAGCTTAGAGCCAAAGAAATCAAGCTGGATCAGGACACGGGACGTGGTGTTACTAAGGACACCAAGCTGTATGTTAAGGATGTTCCTGTATTTGCAGTGCCTTATTTCAATTTTCCAATCGATGACCGTAGAACCACAGGGATTTTAAATCCGACCTTTGGTTTCTCTAATGATGGTGGTGTCGAACTTTCTGTTCCTGTTTATCTCAACTTGGCACCTAATTACGACGCAACCCTTACCCCGCGTTATTATGCTGATCGTGGTGCAATGCTTGAAGGTGAATTCCGCTACATCACTGAAAATTTTGGTGAAGGAAGAATCGCGGGCGGCTATCTGCCAAACGATAAAAAATATAATGATGAAGATCGTAAGGATTTAACGTTCTTACATAACTGGGATATCAATGATTATTGGTCAACCAATCTGGAATACAATTACGCATCAGATAAAGATTTTATTGCGGATTTAAACTCAAATCCTGACTCTAAAACTTATTTGAACTTACGCCGTGCGTGGGTTTTAAACTACAAAGATCAGATTCCCGGTTTAAAAGCACAACTCAAAGTTGAAGACTTTCAAACGCTGGACAAAACAGTCCCAGATGTTGATAAGCCTTATGCGCGTTTACCGCAGTTCCTTCTTAACTATGTCACTGGCAATCCACTCGGCTTACAATACGAATTTAATAACGATACAGCTTATTTTAAAAAAGATATTAATGATACTACTCAACCATTAACGCAACCTAGCGGTACACGGATCTATAACCAGTTAGCTGCACGTTATAACTTTAGAAATACCTATGCCTTTGCAATTCCTGAAGTATCCGTGCGTAGCATCAATACCTTTTATGATCAAAATACAATCGATGCTTTGAATTCTCAAGGCGGTGCCAGTTCCGATGACAAAAATAAATCTGTTGTAGTTCCGCAGTTTACACTGGATACAGGTTTAACTTTTGAAAAAGATGGTAAGTATCTGCAAACCATTACGCCACGTGCATTTTATGCTTATGCGCCGTATGAAAATCAGACAGATTATCCAAACTTTGATACCACTACTGCATCCATTAATTACGATCAGTTGTTTAACCCTTATCGTTTTTATGGACATGACCGTTTAGAAGATAATAACTTTTTATCTTTAGGCGTAAGTTATAGTTTATTTGATCCAGAAGGTCTGGAACGTTTACGTGCTAGTGTCGGTCAGAGTTATTATTTTGAAGACCGCCGTGTTACCTTGATCAGTAATGACGAAATTGACAACGAAAAAAATACCGGGCCAATTGTTAGTTTGTCCAGCCAGTTATCGCAGCATTTTACCATTAGTGGTAACTCTGCTTGGATGTCTAACGGTACAAATTCACACCGTGATTTTCAAATGTACTACACAGGCGACAAAGGAAATCTGTATAACTTAGGCTATTTTTATCGCAAGGATATTCCTGACCGTCAAAATACCTATGATCAAGTGGTTGCATCCTTTATACAACCCATCAAAAACAATTGGCGTATTATGGGGCATGTACAATACGATCTCGACAACAGTGTCGCGCGCGAGTATTTACTTGGTGTAAATTACGAGTCTTGCTGTTGGGGTGTTTCTGTGTATGGTCGCTCTTATTACAATGATTTAGATGATCCAAATGATCCAAATGTCAATGTAAAAAAAGCAGTGATGGTCGAGCTGACACTGAAAGGTTTAGGCAGCGTAAACAATAAACTTGCATCTATTTTGGAAAATAGAGTTTTAGGTTTCAACCAAATTAATCAATCCTGGACACAACGTTAATGAAGACAAAGTATTTGAAACAGTTTTTTAAAACGACTGCTCTTGCAGTAGTTGTTTCTTCATCAATGCAAGGTTTTGCGGCAACTCCTTCAGACGAAGTCATTGCAGTTGTGGACAACAGTGTTATTTTAAAAAGTGATTTAGAACAAGGTTTAGCGGAAGCAACCCACCAATTGCAAGCTCAGAAAAAAGAAATTCCGCCTCAGCAATACTTACAATTACAGGTTTTGGACAATCTAATCCTGCGTGAAGCTCAGCTTGAACAAGTGAAACGTTATGGCATTAAACCCGATGAAAAGGCGTTGAATGAAGCGGTTCTTAAAGTTGCCAACCAATCTGGAAGTAAATCACTAGAAGCCTTTCAGCAAAAATTAGATGCGATGGCTCCGGGTACTTATGCAGCCCTGCGTGACCGAATTGGTGAAGACTTAGCAATTAGTCGTTTGCGTCAGCAACAGGTTATGTCACGTATTAAAATTAGTGATCAAGATGTCAGCAACTTTTTAAATTCCCCGCAAGGGCAAGCCATGTTGGGTAGTCAGGTACGCGTATTACATGCACGTATCTCAGGTGCGAACGCAGACCCTGCTCAGCTTAATCAAGTTGCTCAGGATGTCAAAGTTGCCCTTAACGGTAGCGATGATGCCACCAGTATTGGCAAACAATATTCTAATAAAGACATTAAAGTAGAAGTGGCAGACATGGGCTACCGTGATTTAGCAGACATCCCTGCTGAACTTGCGGCACGTGTCAGTGGCTTACAAGCAGGTCAAACGACTGAACTTATCAATGTAAGAGATGGTATTCATGTATTAAAACTGCTTGACCGCAAAACCAGCGAGAAAAAAGCGATGGTTGAGCAATATAAGACACGCCATATTCTGATTCAACCCTCAGAAGTCGTGAGCCCAGAAAACGCCAAGCAAATGATCACCAGTTTATATAACCGCTTAAAAGCGGGCGAAGATTTTGCAACTCTAGCAGCAACTTTCTCTAATGATCCGGGTTCGGCTCGCGACGGTGGCAGTCTTGGCTGGGTTACTCCGGGTATGATGGTGCCTGAGTTTGACGATAAGATGAAGAATACGCCAGTAGGACAAATCAGTGAGCCATTCCAGACACAGTTTGGCTGGCATATTCTACAGGTGCAGGATACCCGTAATCAGGATATGACGCATGAGTATCAGGAACGTATGGCGCGTCAAATTTTAGGCGAACGCCAATTTGATACTGAAGTCGATAGCTGGTTACGTGAAGTGCGCTCAAATGCCTATGTCGAAATTAAAGACCCTAATCTTGATAAAAAAGCACTTCAGCAACAAAATAAGCCTCAGGTTTAAATGACCACTGAAAAATAACCAGCACTGAGCTGGTTATTTTTTTATGGTGCAATTATAAAATTTAGATTAAAAAAAACCCTCAATATTTGAGGGTTTTTATTGAAAATCAATTAACGATTATTTTCGTCTTCTTGATTGTCTTCAAATTTGCTATCACCGTCAAAGCCACCTTGACCACCAAAGCCACCGCCTTGACCACCAAAGCCACCGCCTTGACCACCACCAAAGCCGCCTTGACCACCAAAGCCACCTTGACCACCAAAACCGCCCTGACCGCCACCAAAGCCACCTTGACCGCCAACACCACCCTGACCGCCACTAAAGCCACCTTGACCACCAAAGCCACCGCCTTGACCACCACCAAAGCCGCCGCCCTGACCACCACCAAAACCACCTGTTTGAGCACCAGCAGGCGCGCCAGCAGGACGTGGATTACGAGCAGGAACAACTGTAGAAATGGCGTGTTTATAAACCATTTGACTTACGGTATTTTTTAATAAAACAACATATTGGTCAAAAGATTCGATATGGCCCTGTAATTTAATACCGTTCACAAGAAAAATAGAAACAGGGATACGCTCTTTACGGAGAGAATTTAAGAACGGATCTTGTAAAGTTTGACCTTTAGACATGTTATAACTCCAAAAAAATTAAAAATCAGCGCAAAAAACTATCTTTAGTTTTCAAAATTAAAAATTATAAAAAGATAGTATGTAAATTTTGCTTTATCCATAAAAGTTTCGCAAGTCTTCTTGAGCCTGCTTAATCGTTAAATAAGTTCTAAAACAGTGTATTTCTTGCAAAGAACGTAACCAAGTGTATTGACGTTTTGCAAGTTGTCGTGTCGAAAATAATGCTTTATCTTCCATCTCCAGTCTATTTTTGTGACTTCTATCACTTTTTAAAAGAAAATCTAAAGCTTGACGATACCCTACACAACGCATTGAGGGTAAATCATCGTTAATATCGTATTTTTCAATCAAGCCTTCAACTTCATTTAAAAAACCAATATCCCACATTTTACGCAATCTTTGTTCGATGCGCTGATGTAATTCTACCCGATCAGGCAACAAGGCATAGTTATGAAAATTGTAGCGATATGGTAAATTTTTAGGCTGTTCTGCTTGTAATTTGGTGATCGGTTGACCCGTAATTTTAAAAACTTCCAATGCTCTTATAATTCTTTGCTTATCCGAAACCTTAAACTTTTCGCCTGCCAATACGTCAACCTGCACTAACTCATCATAAACAGCCTGCCATCCCTGTTCTGCTGCTTTTTGTTCAATTTCAGCCCGAATTTGCGGGTTCGCATTGGGTAAATTACTCGATAATCCCTCAAGTAATGCTTTGTAATAGAGCATGGTTCCACCCACCAAAATTGGAGTTTTACCACGCGCATGTATTTGATCAATTAATTGAACGGCATCTTCGACAAACTGTGCGGCAGAGTAAACTTCAAGTGGTGAAATAATATCGATCAAATGATGTGGATACTGTACCTGCTCTTGTTGAGTGGGTTTTGCTGTCCCTATATCCATATCTCGATAAATTAACGCTGAATCGACTGAAATAATTTCAAAATGACCACGCTCATATAATTCACATGCCAGTGCGGTTTTACCACTTGCTGTCGGTCCCATAAGATTAATAACGGGCAAAGTAGATGACATTTTAAAATTATTCTCCTCGTGCAAAAAGTTTATCGAGTTGATTTAAGGGAAATGCACGCCATGTTGGACGACCATGATTACATTGGCTGGCAAATTCAGTTTGTTCCATTTGTCGAAGCAAGGCATTCATTTCTGAAAGGCTGAGCATTCGATGTGCACGAACAGCTCCATGGCACGCCATGCCTGCTAATATTGCATCGCGCTTTTGCAATAATGCTTGTGCTTCATCGAGAGGATCCAGATCATGTAACAATTCTGGTATCAGTTTTTCAAAATCAGCTTTTTGCAAAATAGCAGGGACACCGCGTACAATGACTTGATCATCACCATATTGGTCAATTTCAAGTCCTAAACGCGCAAGTTGCGATTTTAAATCTTCAATGCGCGTTGCCTGCATACGGCTAATCGAAATAATTTTCGGAATAAGTAGTTGTTGAGATGTCCAAAATTCAGGTTTATCCCACGCACTTTTCATTTGTTGTAACAGAATCCGCTCGTGCGCAGCATGCATATCAACAATAATCAAACCTTCAGTATTTTGTGCCAGAATATAAATTCCATGCAATTGTGCTATGGCAATGCCTAATGGAAATTCATCTACAGAATGTGCAATATCAGCTGGCTGATCCTGTTTGGGAACACTGTCTTCGCGTAAAGGCGATAGATAATTTTTTAGTGCATTATTGAGTTGGCTTGAACCGTTATACTGGCTTTGCGGCGCATATTGTACGCTTTGTGGTCGGCTTGAATTGAAGTCGGTTAATAAATCAACTGAAAGACTTTCATTGACGACATCAGGTTTTTCATTCGACCCAGACAAAGACATTTCTTGCACTGTCTTGTGTAGTGCAAATTGCTCCTGATAACGCGGCTGTACCACAGAACTGAACGAAGTTGACACTTGTTCGTCACTTTTCATGGCTTGTGCCAACTCAGTATGCGCTGTTTGAAACTGCGCTAGAGTTTCTTTGGCATAATGACGTACAAATTCATGCACTTCCCGTTGATTCAAAAAGCGAATTTCATGTTTGGTTGGATGCACATTGACATCAATTTGTTCTGGGTCAACTTCTAAAAATAACAAATAACCGGCATGTTGATGCCCATGCAGAATACCATCATAGGCCATACGTAAAGCATGAGAAATGGTTTTGTCTTTGACGATACGCCCATTGACATAGACATATTGTAAATCTGCCTGTGGTCGGGCGTCTGAAGGATGGCCAAGCCAGCCTGACAAGCGCATATTGATACTTTCAGCGTCGATCCAATACGCATTTTCAGTAAACTGTTGTCCCAATAATTGTTGAACACGCTGAAAACGTAAAGCACCACTGTCTGCAACAGGTAAATTTAAACGGATCTGGTCGTTATGCTCAAGGACAAAGCGAATATCAAAATGAGTTAAAGCCAAGCGACGAACAATTTCTTCAATGTGCCCAAACTCAGTACCTGGTTTTTTTAAAAATTTACGTCGCGCTGGCACATTAAAGAATAAATCCTGTACACGAATATGTGTCCCCTTTTGTGCCGCTACTGCCTGTACTTGTTGATGATCAAAAGCAGTTCCATTGACTTCGACCTGATAACCAATGCCATCTTCACTTTGGCTACTCAATAATGTTAAACGTGATACGGCAGCAATTGATGCCAGTGCTTCTCCACGAAAACCTAAACTGATAATGGCCTGTAAATCTTCAGCAGTCTGAATTTTACTGGTGGCATGACGCATCACTGCAAGGGCTAAATCATCTGGGTGAATACCATGACCATTATCAATGATTTCAATTAAGGTTGCACCGCCTTGTGCAACACGAATCATCAGCTCAGTTGCTCCTGCATCAATTGAGTTTTCCAAAAGCTCCTTGACCACAGAAGACGGTCGCTCAATCACTTCACCTGCGGCAATCTGGTTCGCCAAGGCAGGATTTAATGTATGAATACGGCGTAAACTGATGGAATCATTCATGATGAAAATTGTTCCTGTAAAATCTCATAAGTATTTTTATCATTGAAAGACAGTGTCAACACTCTTTGCAAATCATCCTGAGATTTTTCAATTTGAATCACATAATCTGCCGCTGGAATTTCATCGCCACCTTTAGACGGCCACTCGAACAAAAATAAAGCATTTGGCACATCCAGATAGTCACGAATTCCCATTAACTCAAGTTCATATGGATCATTTAAACGATACAAATCAAAATGAAAAATTTCCATCTGATTAATTTTATATGGTTCAACCAAAGTATAAGTCGGACTTTTGACAGCACCTTGATGCCCAAATTGCTGCAATAAATAACGCGTAAAGGTGGTTTTACCCGCTCCCAAATCACCGATTAAATAAATCACACCAGACTGCACACATTTCGCCAGATTTTGTGCAACACGTTGAGTATCATCTTCACTATTTAACTGTATGGATAAGGAATATTGCATAGCACACACGACATGAATCGAAGAACGGAATATGATAACATTTTCGGGCTTTAAAACCCATGCCATTGCTTAAAGCTGTTGAGTTTCCACGTCATGCTTCTTTATCTTTCACTGTTAATGCCAATAATTAGCGCCAATGATCAAAACTGATTTTATTCCCCCGATGATAAAAGGAGTAAGTGCCAGTAAGGCCTTTTTGCCTGCTCACAGAGATCCAGTGGTGACAACGATATTTAAATATGTTTGCCAACAGTTTGCCCATATTTCAGTGCATGAATGGCAACAACGCTTTGCAGATGGTTTAGTTTATGATGCAAGCGGACAAATACTGAATGTTCATAGCCCCTATCAGGCAAATACTCATATTTTTTATTATCGTTTTTTAGCACACGAACAGCCTGTCCCTTTTCAACATCATATTTTATTTGAAAATGATGCATTGCTGGTTGTGGATAAACCACATTTTTTGACTATAAGCCCTACAGGACAATATGTTCAGGAAACATTGCTGGTGCGCTTAAAGAATCAAACGGGAATTGAGGAACTCAGTCCAATTCATCGTTTGGATCGGGAAACCGCAGGAATTATATTATTGAGTAAAAAAACTCAAGTACGACATGCGTATCAACAGCTTTTTGCCAACCGCCAAGTACAAAAAACTTATCATGCAATTGCAGCTTATCGTTCTGAATTAAGTTTTCCCCGAACATTAAATTTATGCATGCAAAAAGGGCAGCCCTTTTACACTATGCAAATTGATGCGCACGGTGAACCGAATAGCGAGACTTATATTGAATGTCTGGAACATAACCAGTTCTGGGCAAAATATCGGCTTAAACCCGTTACAGGTAAGCAACATCAATTACGGGTTCATCTGAATTATTTAGGTGTTCCAATCAAAAATGATCCGTTTTACCCGACGGTTTTACATAAAAAGCACGACGATTTTTCTGCCCCCTTACAACTGTTAGCCAAACACATTGAATTTATAGATCCCATCAGCCATGAAAAAATTTGTATAGAATCTCAATATAATCTTGATTTGTAACCTCAATGTAATGACAAATGCGCTATTTTTTATATGCAAAATATTGAAATTACAATTTCTTGGTTTAAAATGAATTTTTAAAAATTAAAATATTAATTGGTTAATATTCATGCGAAAAACTGAAGTCTATCAAGTTCGTCTTGACTCGCAAGAAAAAAAACAGGCTTTTGCTGTTTTTAAACAATTGGGGATTACGCCTGCGCAAGCGGTTCGTCTTTTCTTTAAACAAGTGGTGTTGACCAAGTCCATTCCATTTGCCATTGAGAACCAGAGCATCAATATGGAACAATTGCTTAAACTCAGAAAAATGAAATCATCGACGACTCAGCCCAACCATAACGGCACCGAAAATGAACTTGATGATGATGCATTTTTTGAAGAGTTGAATGCACTGCTAGGGGAAAGTGATCATCTATAATTTAAATTGATCTATAAGTGCTTATAAATATAAACAAGTTTTAACGTTATTGTTTTCATTTTTTCGTTATGCTCTCCATGTTTAGGATAATCAATATAAATATATGGAGAAGTTAAATGATTGTACGTCGGGCAACATTAGAAGATTTAAATCAGCTTGCCGTGTTATTTGATGAATACCGTCAATTTTATGGAGCTTCCTCCAATCTTAAACAATCTTATGATTTTCTTAAACAACGTTTTGAAAACAAACAAAGTGTCATTTTTATCCATGTCAAAGATGATGTATTTACAGGTTTCGTGCTGCTGTATTTAGGCTTTTCATCTGTAGCTTGTGCCAACTATTATATTTTAGACGATGTTTATGTAACTCCAATCTATCGACGTCAAGGTTCAGCTCGACAACTGATTGATACCGCTATTCTCTTTGCTCGTCATGAAAATGCGCTCAGAATTAGCTTAGAAACCCAAAGAACCAACATTGAATCACATCGCTTATATGAATCTATGGGCTTTATCAGAGATGATGAATTTAGTACATATCACTGTTTTTTGAAATAGATTTTTTAACTGAGTTTTTAAGCCAATATTCCAAACAAGTTGGCTAAAATTATGTTGAAATCAATGATGTTCAACACTTTTTGACTTATGAATTGCCACCTTGTTGCGCCGCCATCACTTGTTGCGGATCAAGATAAATCCACTCTCCTTGTTCAAGCTCTGGTAAATCCAGCAAACCGATACGCTGACGATGCAAACTTTCCACTTTGTTGCCGACCGCAGCCAGCATACGCTTAACCTGATGATAAACCCCTTGATGAATGGTCATACTGAGTTGATGTTCATTTAAAAGTTGAACTTCGGTAGCAACGAATATGCCTTTTTCGTGATGTAACTCGACACCTTTTTCTAAAGCAATTAATTGTTGTTCCGAAATGGGATCAACTGTTGTGACATGATAAACCTTGGGCACATGACGTTTAGGATGCGTGAGTCCATGTAAAAACTGGCCATCGTCTGTCAGTAATAATAATCCTGTCGTGTCCTGATCAAGCCGACCTACCGCAGCCAAGCCACGTTCACGCAGTGTATCTGGAAATAAATGAAATACGCTTTGGTGATGTTGAGGTTGATGTGAACATTCAAAGCCTTGCGGCTTATTCAATGCGATATACACTTTTTCACGATAAATATAGTCCTCACCAAATACGGAAAAATGTAAATTTTCGAGATTTACCCGCAATTTCAGATCGGTTTGTAATTCACCTTGAATGCAAATTGCTCCATTTTTAATCAGTTGCTGGCAATGTTTACGTGAACCAAAACCTTGTGACTGCAACATTTTTTCCAAGAGCATAACCACATCCTAAATCAGCGATGAGATAGTTTAACTGATTTTCATAAAGCTTGAGTAGCGACATCACAACTGGAACTACCAAGATTCGCTGTCCCATCCATCATTGGAGCAACTTATTATCCAAAAAACTTAAAGAATACTCTAATCCATTGAATCAGTTAAATGATTAAGACTATGATCTTTTTAGATGAGTACATAAGAAAATCTATCTCGAATAGTTTGTACTCAAAGAGAAATGATCTTTTTCAACCATTGCTAAAATCATTATACAATACACCCTCTCCCTCTTAGATATTTGCCATCATTATGTCCCAGCTTGATATCAATCTGTTGGTTTTACTCATCCTCTTAGCCTGCGGGATCTTTAGCCAAAATTCAGCAGTCACGATTGCGGCTGGTGTACTGATTTTGTTTAAACTTACACCACTCAGTCAATATTTCCCTTATTTACAAGAACATGGCTTAAATATAGGCGTGATAATCCTCACCATTGGTGTACTTACGCCTATTGCGAGCGGCAAATTAAGTGGCGAAAGTATTCTTAAATCCTTTCTAAGCTATAAATCAATTTTAGCAATTGCAGTGGGTTTACTGGTTGCATGGCTGGGTGGACGTGGTGTCAAACTCATGAGCAATCAACCTGATGTAGTCGCAGGCTTATTAATTGGAACAGTTGCTGGTGTCGCTGTGCTAAGAGGCGTTCCCGTAGGACCACTCATTGCTGCTGGAATTTTATCTTTACTGGTTCGCTATTAATTTAGAGAAAATTTAACTTGTTTGAAATCTTATCTTGCTTCTTTAGTCTTTTAGATAAGTACATTTGTTGATCCGCAAATTCTAAAAGTTCTTCAACAGAACGTGCATCGGTAGGATAAATTGCAATGCCTGTACTACAGCGAATATTGAGATTTTTATCCTCAAAGATAAATTTTGGTTTACAAATCTGCTCAATCCGCTTTAAAACCTGTGTACTTAAATCGGGATTTTTTAACTGAGTTAAAATAATCGCAAATTCATCTCCCCCGATACGGGCAATATGATCCTGCGAACGAATGACTAATTTCAATCGTTTTGCAAACTCTTTTAGCACAGCATCCCCGACACGATGCCCATATTGATCATTAATTGGTTTCAATTCATCCATATCAATAATAAATAAAGCAAAAGAATGTTGATCAGACTGTGCTTTTGCTAAGCATTGCCTAAAACGATCTAGAAATTGACTACGGTTGGACAGTTCAGTCAGAACATCCTGTGTTGCCATCCGATACAGTTCTTGTGTGCCAAAACGTGTGGCATGATACATGGCAGCAGCAATCAATTCAGACATGAGTTCAAGTAGTTGTAAGTCACCCGATTGATATGCTTCTACGCGTTTTGAATAAATTTTTAAAACGCCCATGGGTTCATCACAATGAATAAGTGGCACGACTGCCATTGATCGCAGCCCTACATAACGACAAGCTTCACGGTCAACTCGCGCATCATCTTCAGTATCGGAACTATATAAAATTTCTTTTTTTTCAATACATAAACCAGATAGGCTATTTTTAATTTTGATACGATGCCCCAGTAAATTTGAGGCACTGCCAGCCACTGAGTGCACCACCATTTCATCTGCTTCTAGCAGTTCAATAATTGCTCCATCTGCCCCAATGATGGTCTGTGCCTGCTGAGTGACCATCATCATCACTGCATTTAAGTCCAAACCTAATTTTGCAATGGCGGTCTGTGTCTTGATGACTAAAAGTAGCTGTTCAACTGTGGGTTGACCTTGACCTGACATGTTGACCCCTGAGCTTTGTTTTAATTGATTGTAAAAATTTTAGCTTTTGAATTTAGTCGTGAAAGTATGTTTCTAATTTTACGTCTTCTAAAAATAAATGCATAGCAAAGAATGAAATACATAGTCACGCAAATATTTGCTGAACTGATTCAGCTCAAACTCAGCTGATCGGGAAAGATCAGCTTGAGTAATCATCCGATCCAGTTAAGCGGTATAAAAATTGGTTCGTTTTTGAGAAAATTTTTCGAGCTGTTTTAAAAAGCCTTCAAAATAGCTTTTTTCCTTTTCCTCTGTTCGATAGCCTGCATATAAAGTACGACGTAATCCATGGGCTGACACACAATCCAGACGGCGGCTGGTCACCCAACCCTTTTGCTCATATTCGTTAACCACCCAATCAGGTAAAGCCGAGATCCCTCGACCGCTTGCCACCAGTTGTATCAACATTTGAGTTAAATCAGTAGTTCGTATTTCTTTGGGCTGTATATTTGCAGGAATAAATAAATGCGCCATGATATCCAGACGATGCTTATCGACTGGATAGGTAATCAAGGTCTGTTCTGACAAATCCTGAACGGTAATTGTTTCAGCGCGAACCAACGGATGTGTATTTGAAAGCACCAAACGCGACTCATATTCAAAAATTGGAAAATATTCAATCCCTTTTAATGCAATCGGATCTGCGGTAATGAGCAGATCAAATTCACCTGTTTGTAAGAGCTCATGTGGATTAGCTTCAAAAGCCGAAGCAAAGTCTAAATCAACATCCGGATATTGTTGGCGATATTGATTCAATAAAGGCATTAACCAGTCAAAACAGCTATGACATTCCGATGAAAAAATAATGCGCCCCGTTTGTCCATGTACAATACGAGTGATATCACTTTGTGCAATCTGGATTTGTGGCAAAACATCATCTGCAAGTTTTAATAAGCGTTGTCCTACACTGGAAAAAGTCACTGGACGACTGCGTCGATTGACCACTTCTACCCCATACCAATGATCCAGCTCTTTAAGTTGATGCGAAATGGCTGAGGGTGTTAAACACAGATCATTTGCCGCAGCAACCAGCGAACCATGCTCACGTAAAGCCAATAAAGTTTTAAGATGACGAATTTCAAGCATGATCAATATCCAGTAAGATGACTTTAAGGTCTCGTCATTGCAGATACTGCATACAATGTAAAAAACTAAAGTTACGAGATAAAAGTGAATACTTTTCATCTTAACATAAAATTAATGAGTTTCTTTAATACGTTATTTATTTCATTCTTCGATGGATGAAGTAAATCAGGCTAAACTAAAAGCAGATGAAGATAAAATTTGCTGATGATCAACGTCATAGCGAGCAATAAACTTGCATGAAAACTCATATCTTGTGCTTGGTGTCTACTTGGCGATTTCATCCTAAAGTCATAGACAGGCTTCATGTTAGCCATCAATCTGAATAAAAAAGCAAATAAGCTTCAGTGTTCACTACTCTAAATCAAATTTGATCTAGAGCATTGATAAAAGAATCATCTTAAAGCATTCGTTTATTGTGCAGTTGTCGTGGTTTGAGTTTGAGATGGAGTCTGTACCGACAGTAATTGATGACTTGCCACATGGTCTTGCTGATCAAATACGATCTGATATGACAGTTTTTTTCCATCAAAATAAGATTCGGCAGGTGTGCCAATCACTTCCCACAATCCTGCCGATGCTACATCTGCCAAACCGTGCCAGATCACACGACTGGTTTTATTTAATTTAGAGTAACCCTGTTGAAAGGTATAAATTTCTACACGCTGACCATCTTTATATTCTGACATCACGGGTGCGCCAAACTCCGCAATGACATGATTTCGTGGGATACCCGTATTAAGTACAGTCAAATTTTTCTTACTTGGCTGATTACTCGCCATTACCACGGCACAACCAGAACTTGCCAACACACAAACTGCTAACCCCACCACCAGCATATTTTTTAACATCTTAAATACTCATTATTTTGATCAATTCCCCAACCGCATTATTTCCAGCAAATGCAGCAGCTAAATATATTATAAGTAAAGTTTTTTTCAATGATTATTTAAAATAAACTTCAACAAAAACTTAACCAATTCCAAGTAAATTGCTAAACTTTTAGGCGCAATTTCCACTATAATAATTAAGGATATTTCTCTCCCTATTTAAAATTTTTATGCTTTCTTCATCGAACAACTCGATTTCTCCTTCGCCACACCGTTCATTATTTTGGATCATTCTCGCCCTTGCCATGGGTGGTTTTTGTATAGGAACCACTGAATTTGTAGCGATGGGACTTATTCAGGAAATTGCGCTTGATTTGCACATCAGTCTTCCGGATGCAGGTCATTTTATTAGTGCTTATGCTCTAGGCGTGGTCATTGGCGCGCCTGTCATTGCAATTCTGGGTGCGCGTATTCCGCGTAAGTCACTATTGCTTGGGCTCATGCTGTTTTATGGCATTGCCAATGCATTCACAGCCTTAGCAAATACTCCTGAAACAGTTTTACTTTCCCGGTTTATCGCTGGCTTTCCTCATGGTGCATATTTTGGTGTTGGTGCTTTGGTCGCTGCAGAATTGGCAGGGCCTAAAAAACGAGCTTCGGCAGTTGCACAAATGATGATGGGTCTAACAGTCGCGACTGTACTTGGAGTTCCACTGGCAACATGGCTTGGCCAGCAATTTGGCTGGCGTTCGGGTTTTGAGTTTTCTTCCATTATTGCTTTTTTGACTTTATTCGCGATCGCATTTTTTGTGCCTGCAATTCCTGTACGTGCTACAGCCAGTATCAAAACCGAATTGGCTGGACTGAAAAATATCAACATGTGGTTAACCCTTGCTGTAGGTGCAATTGGGTTTGGTGGCATGTTTTCTGTTTATAGTTATGTCTCACCGATTTTGACTGAATACACTCAAGTGAATATTGATATCGTTCCGATTGCACTGGCCATTTGGGGCGTTGGTATGGTGATTGGGGGGCTGGCTGCTGGATGGCTCGCAGATCGTAATTTAAATAAAACAATGGTCGGAGTGCTCATCTGTTCTGCTCTGGCGTTTGTTTTTGCAAGTTTTATGATGAGTCAAATATATACTGCCATCTTGGCGTTATTTCTGATCGGTCTAACTGTCATGGGCTTAGGAGGTACACTACAAATGCGTTTAATGGATGTGGCCGGTGAAGCACAAGGTTTGGCAGCGTCGCTCAATCATTCAGCATTTAATCTGGCAAATGCATTGGGTGCATTTCTTGGCGGATGGGTTTTGAGTCATAAAATGGGTTGGATTGCGCCAATTTGGGTTGGTTTTGTTCTCAGCCTTGCAGGATTAATCGTATTATTATTGGCTTTTGCAGTAGAGAAGAAAAAGCAATTTCAGGCAAAAGTTTAAGGTGAATCTATTAAACTAGTGCGGTGAAGTATAAATTAATACGCATTTAAACTCAGCAGCAAAGCCTATGTTTATATTCACGTATATCTACATTGGGCTTTGTTGCATGAGGGACTCGCGCTTATTTAATCTCCATAAATATTAGGTTGCATTCATCTAATTGTTTATTCATAACTTGCAAGACGGTGTGAAAGTAACTGAAAAAAACCATCCCGATTAATATGACGTAGAAATTCTGCATTGGCTTTACGATCAGTCACACGCCACCAATCTACTACTGTCGCTCCTAGTGTAAGTGCACTGTTGGTTTCAATTTCAACATTCACCCAGCGTCCAGAAAATAATTCTGGCTGTATCAAATAAGCGATCACGCAAGGATCATGCAGTGGCGCACCTTCTGAACCATATTTTTCTCGGTCATAACGTTCAAAAAAATCTGTCCACGCAGCGACAGCGGTTCCGACCTGATTATTCATAGCGCGCAAATCATCGAGCCATTGTTTAGAAGTTAACGCCTGATGCGTCACATCTAAAGGAATAACTGTCAAAGGAATACCTGATGCGAACACAATTTGTGCCGCTTCAGGGTCAACATACATATTAAATTCTGCGGAAGGTGTAATGTTGCCACCTTCAAAAAAACCACCACCCATCAGCACAATTCGTTCAATGCGGGATGCAATGTCTGGGGCTTGCATAAGTGCTTGGGCTGTGTTGGTCATTGGCCCCAAAGAACACAAGGTAATGGTTTTTTCGGGTGCTTGTCGTAAGGTTTCAATCATAAAATCCACGGCATGCATGGACTGTAGCGGCATAATGGGTTCAGGTAACTCAATACCATCCAGTCCTGTTTTGCCATGCACATTTTCAGCCGTTACCAATGCACGTTTAAGTGGTTGATGACACCCAGCAAATACTGCAACATCAGATCGTTTCGCCAATTCACACACTCTACGCGCATTCAAACTGGTCAGTGCCAAAGGCACATTGCCTGCAACGGTGGTAATTCCTAACACTTCTAATTCAGGGCTTGCCAAAGCCAGCAAGATTGCAACGGCATCGTCTTGTCCAGGATCTGTATCAATAATAATTTGACGAGGAAAATGTGTCATAGAGCCGCCTTGATGCCATGCATCCAGATATTAAAAGTTAAAATATTAAGCATTATCTTTCTATGTTTTATATCGACTATTACAGTAAAATTTTTCCATCCTGAATGACCTTTAGCTCTTGCATACGCTGTGTATGATAAGCTCCCGCAGTATAACGTTCTGATAACACTACATCTTTACGCGGTTGTAAAAAAAATGGCATCGCAATCCGTTCTTGCTCTAAATCCTGATTTTTATATTTCACCACGCGATGGGTAGTGGAAGGATAATAAAACTGTGAGGCTTCTTGCAGCATATCTCCAATATTAATAATGATCGAGTTAGGTTCTACAGGGACATCGTACCATTGCCCAGAAATATCTTTTACCTGCAAACCCGGAGCAGTTGCAGCAGGCAAAATGGTGATTAAATTAATATCTTCATGCGCTGCTGCACGCACATAATCATCCTGAGTATCTATGGGTGTATAACGAAGTATGCGTAATAAACTCTCTGAACCCTCAATCATTTGAGGTAAGGGCTCACTATAGTTTTTTTGAACGTCGGCAGGAGAAAAGTCCTGAATCCATTGCAATAACTGTTTCGCCAATAATAGTGCTTGTTGATAATATTGGTGAGTCTGATTGGACAAATGTTCAGGAAAAACGCCTGAGGGGAAAATATGAAAGAACTCTTTTAAATCTTTGACAGTTTGCCCTTTCGCAGTTTCAGATAAATCTGCTGGAAAAAATCCTCCTTTCATATCAGGACGCACCCGATACTGATGTTTTCCCTCTGATTGGAAAAAATTCAGCCATTCTACATAAATAGACTGAATTAAATCCCAATCTAAAGGATGATGCACAATCACCGCAAAGCCTGTCTGACGAAGTGACTGTGTAAAAAGCTGAGCTGCATGAGGAGCTTGATAATCAATAGTCGCAATCTGCATAGAAACTCCTTATCTTTCACTTCTTCTAGCAAGAAACAAGCCGTAATCAGAATTTAGCATAAAAGCTCATCATTCAAGTCAACTCTGAGTCAAATCATGATGTTGATATATCTCTTTATATTCAGCGTGATATATGATCATCATCAAACTGGGCTGATACAAAACTTAACCTTCTGGCAGTTTCTCCCCGCAATGCGGGCAATATCGAAAACTGGCTTGGCTCTGTTCTTTTTCTTCCAGATCCTTTTCACGAATAAGTTGCATAATGACATCATGGGTTTGTTCTTTACCTAAACCGATTTTTTTCCTTATTTTTTCAATTTGTTCATTTTCATGTAAATAATCAATTTGATTGGACAGTAGCATATTTCTAAACTCCTGAACCAGCCGTTGATTACGTAAACTCAACTCATTGGCAAGACCTGTTGCCAAAATACCAGCGGGTAAAGCTGCCAAGCCTACCCCTAATATTGTAATCACTGCGCCTAATAACTTACCAATATTGGTAATAGGTGTGACATCGCCATAACCTACTGTCGTGAGAGTAACCACTGCCCACCACATGGCTTGTGGAATTGAACTGAATACACCCGGCTGGGCTTTATTTTCAACAACATAGATTCCACCTGCTGCCATCACAATCATAATCAACAAGATAAAAACAACTGCCTGAAATGAACCTTTTTCACGTTCAATCACGGCTAGCAAAATTTGAAGCGATACAAAATAACGTGTGAGTTTGAGTAAACGAAGTAAGCGTAAAATTCGAAGGAAACGCAAATCTATCGGGACAATAAAGTTTAAATACGCAGGCAAAATTGCCAGTAAATCAATAATTGCGCCGCCACTCATCATCCATTGCAATCGTGTTTTCCATGCCTTTTGCTCAGGATGTTCTTCAGGCACACACCATAACCGCAAAAGATATTCGATACTAAATAATCCAATTGAAATAAATTCAAAACCATCAAAAAAAGGTTTATATGCCCAATAAATTGAATCGACCGATTCCAGCATGACTGCGAGCACATTGGTAACAATTAAAATAATTAAAAAAAAGTTAATCAAACGACTCAGTGGACTTTCATAATCACTATTATGTAAATGATTAAAAATGAAACGGCGTAAATAACGGATTGAAAATGTAGCCATAACCATCGACACTTATCGTGATACTTCGTATTTCCTTCAATTTATCACGTCTTTTAAAAATTTATATCACCTTAAATGTGAGCATTGAAAAATGCCAGATTAACAGATGACGAACAATTCTGTGTTTGTCGCCTGATTCATCATCTTTCATAATCAATCTATAAAACATAAAACAATCGTTCTCCATACAAGATTGTTCAACACATAAATTAAAACTTAATCATATTCATAATAAGGCGGTCATTATGGGTTTTAAACCAATTCCAGCAGCCATTGCCTGTGCTTTAGCACTCATTATCTGGTTTCTTGTGCCAGTTTCTCAAGGCGTTCAACCTGATGCTTGGCATTTATTTGCAATGTTTGTGGGGGTGATTGCAGCAATTATTGGTAAAGCCTTACCAATTGGTGCAATTGCTATGCTTGCTATTACGTTGGTGGCAGTCACAGGAGTCACCAATGATCAGCCTAGTGAAGCAATTAAAGATGCGCTAAGTAGTTTTTCCAACCCGCTCATCTGGTTGATTGGTGTATCAATCATGATTTCGCGCGGTCTACAAAAAACTGGATTGGGTGCTCGCTTAGGCTATTTATTTATTGCAGTCTGGGGCAAACGTACCATGGGCATTGGTTATAGTATGGTGCTGTCTGAGCTGATTCTAGCTCCCGTAACCCCAAGTAATACTGCACGTGGCGGTGGGATTATTCATCCGATAGTCCGTGCAATTGCGACTAGTTACGACTCTGACCCAGCCAAAGGTACGGAAGGTCGTATGGGTAAATATCTGGCATTAGTCAATTACCACGCCAACCCAATTACTTCTGCCATGTTTATTACCGCAACAGCACCAAATCCCTTAGTGGTTGATCTAGTTGCCAAAGCCACCAACTCTGAAATTTCTCTTAGTTGGAGCACATGGGCAATCGCCATGCTGGTGCCGGGCATTATTGCTTTGGTGATTATGCCGATTGTAATCTATTTTATGTATCCGCCCGAAATTAAGAGAACACCCAATGCAGCGCAGTTTGCTAAAGAACGCTTAAAAGAAATGGGTTCTGTCACAGTACATGAAGTCATTATGCTGGGTGTTTTTGGCATTATGTTATTACTCTGGGCGGGTATTCCTGCCATGATCTTGGGGCCTGCATGGGCTGTCGATGCAACCACCACAGCCTTTATTGGTTTAAGTTTGTTATTGCTGACGGGAGTATTGACTTGGGATGACATTCTTAATCAAAAAAGTGCTTGGGATACTGTGACTTGGTTTGCAGCACTGGTCATGATGGCAACTTATCTTAATAAACTCGGACTGATTACTTGGTTTTCTGGTGTATTAGAAAACAACATTGCACACTTGGGTTTAAGTTGGGTATTTGCCAGTTTATTACTGATGCTGACATATATATATGCTCATTATATGTTTGCCAGTACCACAGCACATATTACTGCCATGTTTGCTGCTTTTTATACCGCGGGTATTGCGCTGGGTGCGCCACCAATGTTATTTGCCCTGATCATGGCTGCTGCTTCCAGCATCATGATGACGCTTACCCATTATGCAACAGGAACTTCACCAATTATTTATGGTTCAGGATATACCACGCTAGGCGAATGGTGGAAAACTGGATTTGTCATGAGTGTCATTAATATTGTGATTTTTATTTTAATTGGTGGAATCTGGTGGAAATTCCTCGGTTATTGGTAATAACTTAACATAGTCGATTAATCATCGATCTGATTTAAACAGTCTGTTGTGAATATGCCACAACAGACTGTTTAAAATGTCTGAATCATGAATGCTTTAAGCACCAATCACGACAAGTTTCTTTTGTACAAACTCATTGAAGCCCAGCTCAGATAATTCATGGCCATAACCTGAACGCTTGACCCCACCAAACGGTAACTCTGGTGCAGTTTGGGTTAAGCTATTAATCCAGATCATGCCTGTTTCAACGCTTGATGCCAATTTTTTAGCTCGATCAATATCTTGAGAATGAATTGCCCCACCTAAACCATAGTGCGATTGGTTTGCGATTTTGACGATTTCCTCGTCATCTTTGGCGACATAAAGTTGTGCTACTGGTCCAAAAAACTCTTCATACCATGCTGGATTACTTTCCTGAATATTTTCCAAAATAGTGGCTTCAAAGAAATTTCCAGCACCTTCCACAGGTTTTCCGCCTAAAACCAGTGTTGCCCCTGCACTCACAGCTTGATCAACCTGCTTATGTAAGTTTTCAACTGCGGATGAAGACGATAATGGGCCTAAACTGGTGGACTCATCCAATGGATCGCCCATTTTCAGCTTTTGAAATGCCTCAATCATGCCCTGCTTAAATTGCTCTGCAATTTTTTCATGTAAAATAAAACGTTTTGCAGCAGTACAGACTTGACCTGCATTATTTAAACGCGCTTGACAGCCCACTTTAATCGCACGTTCAAGATCTGCGTCATCCAGTACAATAAAAACGTCGTTACCACCTAATTCAAGCGTCGATTTTTTCACATACTTACCCGCTTGCTCTGCCACACTACTACCGGCGCCTTCCGAGCCAGTTAATGCAACCCCTTGCACACGTGGGTCTTTAATAATGTCAGCCACCTGATCGGTTGAAATAAATAAATTTGTCCAGACACCTTCGGGTGCACCTGAATCGTGAATAATCTTCTCAAAGGCTTCCGCACACTGTGGAACAATACTGGCATGTTTGAGTAATACAGGATTACCAATTGCGCAGTTCGGTGCGAATACACGCATAAGTTGGTAGAATGGAAAATTCCACGGCTCTACCGCCATAATGACTCCCAAAGGATGATGTTCAACCCATGCTTCACCTAATTCTGAAGGGTATTTTTGAGGGCTCAGGAACTCAGGAGCACGTTCAGCGTAGTATTCTGCAATGTTGGCACAAAGTTCAATCTCGCCACGACTTTGTTTAATCAGTTTGCCCATTTCTTGAGACATCAATTGCGCTAGCGGTTCTTTTTGCTCACGTAAATGTGTAGCTACTTTTTTTAATAACGCAAGACGGTCTTCAAGATTTTTTCTTGACCAATCAGAGTTGAGTAGCTTTTCCGCAGCGTCAAGGCTTTGATCAATTTTAGCTTGATCATGAGAAGAATAGCGTTTTAAAATTTCACCGTTATAAGGGTTAACCGATTGGTAACTCATGGAAATCTCCAATAATTGTGTTTATATACATGCTTTATCTAAATCTACACTTTCATTTTGAATGACTTGAGCGATGTCTAGCTATACGACTGACTCTAAAGAACCGGTTCTAAACAAACTACTCACATGCATGAGTAAATTTTCTAAAAATATCTGCTTTAAATATCGACCACTAGACACCTACAACATACTGTTCCACCTTAAATGCAGTTGAATGGGTTGAACAGGCTTTGCAGCAAAATGTCGCTAAAGCCTCACTCATTGATACAAAAGCGCTTTCTACATAGTATTTGAGTAAATAAAACCGCGGTTTTTGTATGTGATAAGACAAAAAAAAAGCCTTATTTTAGTTCCCTAAAATAAGGCTTTTCGCAACAATTAGTGTGATACCTAGATACCACGCCAATCGACACGTGCATTTCGTTCGGTAGCATAAATACGCTGTACATACTGACCTAGCGGCAGACTCAGTAAATATTCTTTATATTGACGTAATTCTGGAGAGCTCACTTCGTTATTTTCACGCTCCCAAGGCGTCCCTGACAGTTCTAAAATGGGGGCCAACATGGAACAAACTGCAATATCGGCCAAACCTAAACGGTCACTGACCAAATAACGCCCAAAGTTGTCAATTAAGCGTTCGTTTAAAACCAGCACCAATTCATCTATCCGTAATTTGGACTGTGCAATCTTCTGCTCTTCTAACTCATAACTTTTGGTCACGAGTGTTTTTAAGAACGGTTTTGAAAATTTTTGAAATTGGCGTAAATAACCTTGCTCACCCATCATAATTTCAAGGGGTTCATCGCCATGGGTTAAAGCATGTCCGAGACTCCAGCGCCGAACATGTACGCCAAGCTCATCCGCAATTTTATCGATATCAAGTGCCAGATCTCTTAGATGGACATCACGTCTTAACAATGAATGTTCAGGATAATGATCATCCAGATACAAGGCAATTTGCGTTGATTCTGCAATCCATTGTTTATCATCTTTTAAAATCGGGAGTTTGTTTTGACCCGTTTTGAGTTGGGCAAAGGCACGATGGAATCCTGGAATCAGATTATGCGCAACATAATCCAGTTCCTTATGATCTAGTAACCAGCGAGCTTTTTCACAATAATGAGATAAAGGAAACTGGTATAAAACCCGCATAAAAGCTCCAAATTATTTTTTTATTAAACCAAATGTAAAAAACAACCTCTTGTTTTTGTTACTTTAGAAGTAACCGAACATGAAAACAATGTACTTTTTGTGCCAAAGATTTGTCTAAATCGCCTATTGATTTCTTTTTTTGAGTAAAAAATACATATCACAATTTATATGTTTTCATGCGGTTATTATGCATAAATTGAATAATGCACTTATTTGAGACAGCAGCATCACTGATTAAAAAATAACAAACCCCTGATTCTTATCATTTTAAATATATATTGAAAAGTGAACCATTTAGCTTAAAAATTTTTAAGATTTTTTATTGATAAACTTTGAACAATACTTCGTTTAACCTGTTTTACCAAGTTCTCTAAGGTAGTGATATCTCAAGTAGGTATCATTATGTCAGTGTTAAATTCTTCCTCCCCACGATTAGCTCAGATCATTCAAAACGATCAACAAGCCATTAATGCGGCTTATCAGGTCGCCGATTTTGCTTTGGAAGGTCGTGACCAACGTGATCAAAAGCGGATTTTACCTTTCGAAGAAATTGATCAGTTTAGCCTCAAAGGTTTGGGGGGAATTCGTATCCCGAAGCGATATGGCGGTGCTTTTGTTTCCAATAAAACATTGGCACAGGTTTTCCGTATTTTAAATAAAGCCGACTCAAGTGTCGGACAAATTCCACAGAATCAAATCAGTTTATTGAATTTAATTGATTTAATGGGTACAGAATCACAAAAACAATTTATTTTTAATGAAATTTTATCAGGCAAACGTTTGGCAAATGGTGGACCTGAACGCAATACCAAAGACTCCAAAACACTGCATACCCGTTTAACTTTGCAGAATGGTCAATATATTTTAGACGGCGAAAAGTTTTATTCCACAGGCAGTATTTTTGCGCATTGGCTTGCCATTAAAGCCATTCATCCTGAAGGTCATGTGGTATTGGCAATTGTCAATCGACATAGTGATGGGATTGAAGTCATTAATAACTGGAACGGTTTTGGACAAAGAACGACGGCCAGTGGCACTGTAAAATTGCATCAAGTCAAAGTTGACGCAAACTTAATTTTTGACGAACGATTGCTCACTCAAGCACCGACTTATCGGGGTGCTTATTCACAATTATTACAGGTTGCTATTGATGTGGGTATTGCTGAAGCTGCCTTCGCTGATTTAGTTTCAGCCATAAAAAAAGCACGACCTATCCTTGATGCACATGTCGAAAAATCCAGTCAGGAACACTACACCTTACAGGAAACAGGCAAGCTCGATATTTTACTGAACGCTGCCATTTTACTGCTAGACGAAGCAGCGGAATATCTGGATGAACTGGATCAGTTAGATCACATTACAGAAGAGCAAGCAGCCAAAGCTTCTATTTTAGTCGCAGAAGCCAAGGTCTATGCCAATGATGCTGCTTTACAGATTTCTGAAAAGTTACTCGAACTTGGCGGCAGCCGTGCCAGTTTAAGTCAGTTCAATCTCGATCAGCACTGGCGCAATGCACGCGTACATACCTTGCACGATCCTGTGCGCTGGAAAATCCATGCGATTGGAAATTACTACCTGAATGGTGTTTTTCCTGCGCGTCATGCGTGGATTTAAGCTCTAAATTTGAGGATCACAATCATGACATCTTATCAAGCAGCACACCAAGCAATTCATAAAACATTGAGACATCCAAGTACTCAAAATTATTCAGCGTTACGTGTCATTCAAAATGATGCGGAAGCTTTAGCAATTGCAAAAGAACTTAGCCAGCAATTTAAAGAGAAAAGTATCGCGCGTGATGCCGAACGTCTTTTACCTTTTGATGAGATTGAAGCCTTTAGTCAGTCTGGACTGTGGGCAATTACTGTACCGAAACGTTATGGCGGTGCAGAAGTCTCTAGTTTCACTGTTGCCAAAATTATTGCGCTCTTTAGCGGAGTCGATGGCTCGATTGGGCAAATTCCACAAAACCATTTTTATGCGTTAGAAGTGCTACGCAATACGGGTACAGAACAACAAAAACAACGCTTATATCAAGAGGTTTTAAAAGGTGCTCGTTTGGGTAATGCCTTGGCAGAATTTAAACCCAAGAATGCCAGTTTAAAACAGACTGCACTCACAACGTTTGAAGATGGCTACCGGATCAATGGTGAAAAATTTTATTGCACAGGCAGTTTGTTTGCGCACCGCATTCCTACATTGGTCGTCGATGCTGAAGGTCGTGAATATCTAGCTTTTGTCAAACGCGATAGTGAAGGTTTAACCCTGATTGATAACTGGACTGGTTTTGGGCAACGTGTCACAGGCAGTGGCAGTGTCAAGTTTCATCAGGTATTTGTCGCTGCTGAAGATGTAATCCCCTTTGATAGCGCATTTCATCAACCCACATTGGTTGGGCCATTTGCACAAATCATGCATGCAGCGATTGAAGTCGGCATTGCTCGTGCAGCATTTGAGGAAACCTTAAAACGGGTGCATCAGGCACGTCCGTGGATTGACTCAGATGTCGAAACAGCCGCACAAGATCCGCTCAGTATTTATGAAATTGGTCGGATTGCCGCCGATGTACGTGCCAGTGAAGCCTTACTGAAACAAGCCGCTCAATCGATAGATGCTGCAAAACTCAATACAACTTCAGAAAGCATTGCCCAAGCATCCATTGATGTTGCTAAAGTCCGTGCACATAGCACCGATACAGCGCTTAAAGCCTCTTCAAAGCTGATTGAACTGGCAGGCAGTCGTGGCAGTCAGACAGAAGATGGCTTGGATCGCTTTTGGCGTAATGCACGTGTTCATACTTTACATGATGCTGCTCGCTGGAAATATTACTTTATTGGCAACTACATTTTAAATGGTGTACTCCCACCACGCAGAGGGACATTGTAATGACAAATGCAATACCAAAAAAAATTCTGCTAAATGCCTTTGATATGAACAGTGTCGGTCATATTAATCATGGTTTATGGACCCATCCTCGTGATCAATCGCATCGTTTTAATGAACTCAGTTATTGGACAGAACTGGCAAAAACGCTCGAAAAAGGTCTTTTCGATGGCTTGTTCATCGCAGACATTACAGGGGTTTATGATGTCTATCAAAACAATATCGATCTGACCTTGCGTGAATCGATTCAACTGCCGAGTCATGATCCGAGCACACTGGTTTCTGCCATGGCTGCCGTCACACAGCATTTAGGTTTTGGGATTACCGTCAATTTAAGTTATGAAACACCTTATCAATTTGCACGACGCTTTGCCTCACTGGATCATCTCACAGAAGGACGAATCGGCTGGAATATCGTCACAGGTTATCTGGACAGTGCTGAACGCTTGATCGGTCATTCCGGCTTAAAAGATCATGACTTGCGTTATGAACAAGCCAAAGAATTTTTGCAGCTTTGCTATAAATATTGGGAAGGCTCATGGGAAGATGATGCAATTCAAAAAGACAAAATTCAGCGCATTTTTACTGACCCAAAAAAAGTGCATGAAATTCACCATCAAGGGCAGTTTTACCAAAGTCAGGGCGTGTTTCAGGTCGCGCCATCTATTCAGCGTACGCCTGTTTTATTTCAGGCAGGCGCTTCCCCTCGTGGATTAACGTTTGCAACTGAGCATGCTGAATGTATTTTTATTGGCGGTGATCAACCTGAAAAAATTCGCCAACAAGTGCGTAAAATTCGCGAGCAGGTCGTACAACAAGGTCGCCAAGCCAGTGATATTAAAATTTTTCTCGGTATTACGGTTGTCACTGGGGAAACTGAGCAAATCGCTCAAGACAAATTGGCCGAATATCGTCAATACGCCAGCCCCGAAGCAGGACTTGCGCATTATGCCAGTTCAGTCGGAATTGATTTATCCAAATTTGCCGATGATGAGATCATCCCCTATCAGAAAAGTAATAGCATTGCTTCGGTCAATGAGAAATTCAAAACCCAACAAATCAGCAAAAATGATTTAAAAAATCAGCATGTTTTGGGTGGACGTTATCCATTGATTGTAGGAAGTGGCAGCAGTGTCGCAGAGCAACTGATTCATTTGCTGGATGAAACAGACATTGATGGTTTTAATCTAACCCGAACTGTCGCGCCTGAATCTCATCAAGATTTTATTCGTCTGGTAATTCCTGAATTACAACACCGTGGACGCTATAAAACCGAATATCAGGCGGGTTCTTTACGACACAAACTGCATCATCAGGGTGATCGTCTTGCTACATCGCACCCTGCGAATGCCTTCCGATGTCGACCTTCACAACAAGAAAAAAATTCAACTCTTTCACAACAGATTAGCGCATAATTTTTGGAGTATCCAATGACGCAAACTACTTCTACAACACCTTCAAGCAAGAAAAAACTGATTATTTTCGGGGCAATTTTTGTCATTGTGATTATTGGTTTACTGATCTGGAATCAGCAACGCCAAAGCCAGAATGAAGCATTGGTCATCGGCATTAGTCCTCCTTTTGCTCATCCACTTCAAGCCGCCGCTAAAGAAGCAGAAAAACAAGGTATTCATGTCAAACTTGTGGAATTTTCTGACTGGAATACCCCGAATATCACTTTGAATAATGGCGATATTGATGCCAACTTTTTCCAGCACCAACCTTTTTTGGATAACGCTATTAAAGAAGGTGGCTATACATTAAAAGCATTTGGTGTGGGTGCTGCATCACATGTTGGACTGTATTCTAAAAAATATAAAAGTCTGGATGAGCTACCTCAAAATGCTCGCGTTGTTGTTCCGAACGATCCGGTCAATCAAGGGCGCGCTTTATTATTGTTACAACAAGCCAATTTAATTCAATTGAAAGATCCGAAGAACTATTTATCTAAACTGAGTGATATCTCATCAAATCCTAAGCAATTACAATTTATTGAAGTCGAAGGTCCACAAACTGCACGTGCAATTGATGATGTCGATTTGGCTTTTGGCTATCCACATTATTTACGTTTGGCCAAAACCGCAGATCCTGAAAGTGCCTTAGTGTTAGACGATACCACCAATAAACGCTATGCGATTTTATTTGTGGTGCGTGATGATTATCAGGATAAAAACGATAAATTGAAAAAATTTGTCGAAATTTATCAAACTTCTCCTGCTGTAAAAGCAGCGCTTAATGAAGATTTAGGACCCAAACTTTGGTTCCCAGGTTGGGTATAGGTTAAGTCTAAGGAGTTAGGTCATGGTCAGTTTCGGTGCTCAGGTGAATTTTGCAGTTCCACATATTCAAATTCGCTCACTTCATAAAACCTATGAGAGTCAAGGTCAACAAGTTCAGGCCTTAAAAGAGATCAATCTGGATATTCCAGAAGGTAAAATCGTAGGCATTATTGGTAAAAGTGGTGCAGGCAAATCCTCTTTATTACGGACATTGAATGGACTGGAACAACCCAGTTCTGGTTCAATTAAAATTCATCAGGATGAACTCACCACACTGGATCATCATCACCTGATTCAGTTGCGTCAGCGTATTGGCATGATTTTTCAGCACTTTAACTTAATGTCGGCTAAGACGGTATGGGAAAATGTGGCATTGCCGCTCAAAATTTCGGGTTATGCCAAATCTGACATTAAAAGTCGTGTGGATGAAGTTTTATCGTTAGTCGGTTTAAGCCATAAAGCAGAGCAATACCCTTCTCAGCTTTCAGGGGGGCAAAAGCAGCGCGTGGGGATTGCCCGTGCGCTGGTACATCATCCTGAAATTTTACTGTGTGATGAAGCCACTTCGGCTTTAGACCCTGAAAGCACTTCTGTGATTCTTTCTTTATTGAAAAAGATCAATCGTGAACTTGGTATTACAATTGTCTTGATCACCCATGAAATGCAGGTCATTCGTGAAATTTGTGATCAAGTTGTCGTGATTGATCATGGTCAAATCGTGGAGTCAGGGCAAGTTTGGTCAGTATTTTCCAACCCCAAACAACCCATTACACAAGAACTTTTAAATCTGGAACAACTAGAGTTACCTTTTCAGATTCACCCATCTGTTCAGACAGATTCAACCCAGACGATTGTCAAACTTAAATATGAGAGTGAAGCGCAGCATGCGCCTGATCTGACTCAAATTCTAGCCAGTTTTGCTGCCCCTGTATATTTATATCAAAGTCATGTGGACAGCATTCAACAGCATTTCATTGGATCATTGATTGTGGGTGTACCACAACTTGATCTTAATCTAAACCAATTAAAACAACAGCTTAAATCATTGATTCAACATATCGAGGTGATCGGTTATGCACGACCAACTCATTGACTTATTACTGACAGGAACGCTCGACACCCTCATTATGGTCGGTGTTTCTGCCTTACTGGCTTTTCTGATTGGACTACCATTGGCAGTGATCTTGGTCAGCACGTCTGCTCAGGGTATTTATCCTTCTCAGAAAATTAATCAACCGATTGGCTGGCTGATTAACGTCACGCGTTCTATTCCTTTTTTGATTTTAATGGTGGCATTGATTCCCATCACGCGCTGGATTGTGGGAACAAGTTATGGGGTTTGGGCTGCGGTCGTGCCACTGACCCTTGCCGCGATTCCCTTTTTTGCCCGAATTGCCGAAGTCAGTTTACGCGAGGTTGATCAAGGTCTCATTGAAGCGGCACAAGCCATGGGCTGTAATCGCCATCAGATTATCTGGCATGTGTTATTACCTGAAGCACTGCCCGGCATTGTGGCAGGCTTTACTGTGACCATTGTGACCATGATTAATTCCTCGGCGATTGCAGGCGCAATCGGCGCAGGAGGATTAGGCGATATCGCCTATCGCTATGGCTATCAACGTTTTGACCTCACCATTATGTTTGCCGTAATTTTAGTTCTTATCGTGTTAGTCATGTTGATTCAAGCCACAGGAGATGCACTTTCTCAACAGTTAGATAAACGTAAAATTTAAACTTGTGATCAATCACACTTCGCCATGACCTGACTTTGTCATGGCTTTCATGTAAAATCAGCCTCAGTTTTTAATTTACATATTTTGTGAGTCATCTCATGGGTTTTAATTGCGGTATTGTCGGCCTTCCAAACGTTGGTAAATCAACACTTTTTAATGCACTCACCAAGGCTGCAATTGCCGCAGAAAACTTCCCGTTCTGTACCATTGAGCCGAATACAGGTATCGTTCCTGTACCAGATGCACGCTTGGATAAACTAGCAGCGATTGTAAAACCACAGCGCATACTACCAACCACGATGGAATTTGTAGATATTGCAGGTTTGGTCGCAGGCGCATCGAAAGGTGAAGGTCTAGGTAACCAGTTTTTAGCCAATATCCGTGAAACTGATGCAATCGCACATGTAGTGCGTTGTTTTGAAGATGAAAACGTGATTCATGTGAATGGAAAAATTGATCCATTAGATGATATTGCTACAATTAATACCGAGCTTGCATTGGCCGATCTTGAGACTGTAGCTAAAACACTATTACGTTTGACTAAATCTGCCAAAGGTGGTGATAAAGAAGCGATTGCGACTAAAGCGGTATTAGAAAAAATCCAGCCTTTACTGGATGAAGGTAAACCTGCTCGTGCGGCTGATTTAAGTGATGATGAACGTAAACTGATTCGTGGTTTTGGTTTAATGACTTTAAAACCAACCATGTATATTGCCAATGTCGCAGAAGATGGCTTTGAAAATAATCCACATCTGGATGCAGTCAAGAAACTAGCAGCAGAAGAAAATGCGATTGTCGTACCTTTATGCAACCAGATTGAAGCCGAAATTTCATTGCTTGAAGATGAAGACCGTGCTGAATTTTTAGAAGCGATGGGCATGGAAGAACCTGGCTTAAACGTAGTGATTCGCGCGGGTTATGCCCTACTCGGTTTACAAACTTACTTTACTGCGGGTGTTCAGGAAGTCCGTGCATGGACAGTCAAAGTAGGCGCAACTGCACCGCAAGCTGCGGGCGTGATTCATACTGACTTCGAAAAAGGTTTCATTCGCGCAGAATGTATTGCTTATGATGACTTTGTCCAATACAACGGCGAAGCAGGTGCCAAAGAAGCAGGCAAATGGCGTTTAGAGGGTAAAACCTATATCGTTCAAGATGGCGATGTACTGCACTTCCGTTTCAACGTGTAACCGCCTGACCTCATCCTATATAAAAAACCAGCATCTGCTGGTTTTTTTGTGCTTAATTAAATACTATGAATAATAAATATAACGATAATAATTATCATTATATTTACATAAATCTTTGCATCCCCTACACTAAAGCAGATTAAGACACTTTAATTCTAAGATTTGATTTTAAAAAAGGATGATTCTCATGGCGTACACCCTACCTGCTTTGCCTTATGCCTATAATGCTCTTGAACCCAATATTGATGCTAAAACCATGGAGATCCACCATACCAAGCATCATCAAACCTATATCAACAACATCAATGCTGCCATTGAAGGGACTGAGTGGGAAAAATTGCCTGTAGAAGAATTGGTATCAAAGGTTAATGAAGTACCTGCCGATATCAAAAATGTGGTCATTAATAATGGTGGTGGACATGCCAACCATTCATTGTTCTGGACAGTCATGAGTCCTCAAGGCGGCGGAAATCCGACAGGCGCAGTTGCAGCAGCCATTGAACAAGAGCTTGGCGGTTTTGATGCTTTTAAAGAAGCCTTTACCAAAGCAGCAATTAGTCGTTTTGGCAGTGGTTGGGCTTGGCTCAGTGTCACCCCTGAGAAAAAACTGGTCGTAGAAAGTAGTGGCAATCAAGATTCTCCACTCATGAATGGCAATACGCCAATTTTAGGTCTGGATGTCTGGGAACATGCTTATTATTTGAAATATCAAAACCGTCGTCCTGAATATATTGCTGCATTTTATAATGTCGTGGACTGGAATGAAGTGAATCGTCGTTATCAAACGGCTACTCAATAAGAGGTTGAGCTATTTTGCACACAGGTTCTTATGACATGTCCTTTCCTGCACTGTTGCGTTACACAATTGGTATTTTAATATTGTGTGGAGGTTTAATGGTTGTTTTACACCATTTTTTACAGGTCTAAATTTTATATGATTAGATTTCTTTCATAACGGTTAAAGATTTCTTTTATTTCTCTTATCAAGGCAGAAATAAAAAGGACGCATGAAAGAAATCTATCTCTATAGTCGTCAAAATAAATAGTTGTCAAAATACAAGGCCGTGCCCTGCTGTCATGCACTGACTGTGGGGTAAACGAAATCAAAGGACTAATCTGCCAATTAAAGCCTTAAAACTTAAACCTCAATTAAAAATAAAATTATGACTATAAATCTTAATATTTTTAAGTAAATACAACACATAACCTGTCTTTCGAGTTATGCAACAGTCCACTATTTTTTAATCAGGCACTAATGCCTGATATTCTCCAGAACACTATGAAAAAAATTTCGGTCATCATCCTCAGTAGTAGCTTGGCATTACTCAGTGCAACCGCGTTTGCCTGCCCAAAAGGAACGTCTCTGCAAGGTGGAACAGGTCCAAATCATAAAGGTGGTAAATGTGTTGCCGTAACTGGTACACAGGCAAAAGCTGCAAAAAAAGCTGACACAAAGAAAACCACTCAAACCGTAAAAGCGACAGAAGTGAAAGCTGCAAATGTGAAAAGCCCCCAACCCACTGAAAAAGTGAAAACAGCAACCACGACAACTTCAACAACAACCAATCATCAACAACACTAAATCTATTTCAATGAAAAAGCGAAATTCAAATCAATTTCGCTTTTTGTTCTTTCCTGCTGTGTTTGCTTAACGTTTCGGATCGGTATTGCCTAAGACTGGATTATCAATCGCATCTTTACATTGAGCTTTATCACGTTCATATTCTGCCTGTTTTTGGCTCACTGTCGGACTATGGTCTCTGGTTTCTCGTGCCCAAGTGTCTAGTGAGGTTAAGGCTTTGCGGCACAGCGCATATTTACCTTCTGTGACTGAATCTGTCATTTTGACATTAATTCGCCAGTCTGTACTCAGTTGACGTAATGGCTTTCTGACCTGTTCATCAATCTGATCCAATTTTTGAGTATATACCACTGGGTCAATTTGATTAATCAACTCCCACGCTTGATGGGCATAGGTCGTTGCATCATTGGTTAGAGTCGGCGCAGCTTTAATTTCAACCTTGTCGGCTTTGTCAGGATCACGTTGATGACAAGCAGAAAGTAAGGTCAAAGTTAAAAGTATAGGCATAAACATCAAAAATTTTGGTGTTGAAGTGATCATCCACGATTACCTGTCTCAACATTTCGGCACTATGCTAGTGAATTCATTCAAAATACACAATGTTTGATATTTTGTTTTTTTGATAAGATAAAAATCTGTACTGGCATCATCACTATTTACTGTTTTTAGCCGCCCAAAATGAATATTTAAAATGTCTCAAATTAAAATTTATGCGCAGCACTGCACTATTGAAAAATATAGAGTTTCTCTTTCAAATGCGATTCATGACGCTTTAGTTAGTGCATTGCAATATCCATCAGATAAACGCTTTCAACGATTTATCGATTTGTCAGCCGAGAACTTTATATACCCTACTGACCGAAGTGATAACTACCTCATTATCGAGATTTCAATGTTCTCAGGTCGTAAAATAGAAACTAAGAAACAGCTCATTCGGCAGATTTTTAACAATATCGAGCACCAATGTAAAATTAGTCCGCAAGATGTAGAAATTACCATTTTTGAAACGCCTAGAGAAAACTGGGGAATTCGAGGACAACATGCCGATGAACTACAACTTAACTATAAAGTAAGCATTTAATTTTAATTTAGATTTGAGATTTTTTAGTTTTTATTATTGGCAAACAAAAGTATATTTTTATGTGAAACAAGGCTTAATTCAAGTTCGAGTTCTGCTATGCTTAAGACCCAACTTTTGCACGGATGATTCGCATGAGCGTGACTATTGGTACTCCCCTCCAATCTTCTGCCTTTAAAGTTTTATTATTAGGTTCAGGAGAACTGGGTAAAGAAGTGGTTATTTCTTTACAACGCTTAGGCGTCGAGGTGCATGCCGCAGATCGTTATGATCATGCTCCCGCAATGCAGGTTGCACATTATTCGTATACCCTCAATATGGCCGATGCCAACGAATTACATCAACTGATTGAAACAATTAAACCCAATCTGATTGTGCCAGAAATTGAAGCCATCGCGACTGAAGTATTGCTTGAGATTGAAAATAAAGCCATTGCTACGGTAATTCCCTCTGCCAAAGCAGTTAATTTGACGATGAACCGTGAAGGCATTCGTCGTTTAGCTGCTGAAGAATTAGGACTACCGACCTCTGCGTATCGTTTTGCAGACTCGCTAGAAAGTTTCCGTGCCGCATGTGACGACATTGGTTATCCTAATTTTGTAAAACCTGTGATGTCTTCATCTGGTAAAGGTCAGTCTCGTGTTAAAAGTTTTGCCGAGGTTGATGCCGCTTGGGAATATGCTCAAACCGGTGGACGAGTTAATCAAGGCAAAGTGATTGTAGAATCACAAATTGATTTTGATTTCGAAATTACGCTTTTAACCGTTCGCGCCAAAAATCCTGAAACAGGTGAAATTGAAACTCAATACTGTGACCCTATTGGACACCGTCAAGACTCAGGTGACTATGTCGAAAGCTGGCAGCCTCAGGCAATGACTAATGCAGCATTGATTGAATCCAAACGCATTGCTCATAAAGTCACAACTGCATTGGGCGGATGCGGTATTTTTGGCGTAGAGCTTTTTATTAAAGGTGATCAAGTTTGGTTTAGTGAAGTCTCCCCTCGTCCACACGACACAGGTCTGGTGACTTTAGCCTCCCAATTTCAAAGTGAATTTGAACTGCATGCGCGTGCTATTTTAGGTTTACCTGTCAATACCACACGTCATAGTGTTGCAGCCAGTGCCGTGATCTATGCAGGTGTCGATGCCAATAATCTAAGCTTTGGCCAACTTAATCTTGCTTTGGCACATCCAGACACTGACTTACGTTTGTTTGGTAAACCTGAAGGTTTTAAACGCCGTCGTATGGGGGTAGCAACTGCACGAGCAGAAACTACCGACCAAGCGCGTGAACTTGCGGCACACGCCGCGAATCTGGTTCAAGTCAAAACAAATTAATCTATTTAAGCTAGGTCTATTTTTATGCTCAATACTTCTCCGCTGCTGAGTTATGTCACTAGTCACCATGACATCAAAGCGATTAATCAATGGCGAAATGACGTTGAACAGCAGCTACAGGAGTTTTATGAAAATGGATCTCCGATACGAGATATCGTTTTAGCGCGTTCTAATTTGATTGATGAAGCTCTGATTTTTTTATGGAATCATGCGGGTTTGAATCAAACTGAACTTGGATTATTTGCTGTCGGTGGTTATGGTCGCCGTGAAATGCTGCCCTATTCAGATGTGGATATTATGATTTTGTCTGAACAGGACATCACACCTGATCAGGAAAAGCAGATCTCTACTTTTGTCTCATCTTTATGGGATGTTGGAAATTTTAAGCCCGGCATTAGCGTTCGTACTATTCGTAATTGCTTTGAAGAAGCCACCAATGATTTGACCGTTGCCACGACATTGATTGAAGCTCGACTTATTCAGGGTAATCCACATCTTGCCAAATGGCCACGCCGCATTGTCTCTCAAACATGGACTGATAAAACATTTTTTGATGCAAAAATGGAAGAGCAGGAAAAACGCCATGCTCAACATAATAATACCGAAAGCAACCTAGAGCCAGACATCAAAAATGCGCCGGGCGGCATTCGGGATATGAATCAAATCGGCTGGATTGCCAAACGCCATTTTCGGGTCAATCGTATTTATGACTTAGTTCATCTGGGTTTTATTTCTGAATTTGAACTGAGCGTACTTGAAGAAGCAGAAAGCTTTTTATGGGAAATTCGCACACATTTGCACCGTCTCACCAAACGTGATGAAAATCGCCTGTTGTTTGATTATCAACGTGATATCGCGGCAAAATTTGGCTACGTACAAGAAGAAGGCAAACCTGCTAACTATGCCATAGAACAGTTTATGAAACGTTACTATCGTACGGCGCAGCAAGTGTCTACCTTAAATGAAATGCTACTGGCATATTTCAATGAATCGGTCATTACGCCGCGTTTACCCAACTATGAGCGTAAAATTGAAGAGATTAACGAAAACTTCAAGCTGGTCGATGGCAAACTTGCTGTTCAGCAGCATAAAATATTTGCGGAACATCCAAGTGCAATTTTAGAATTATTTTATTTACTGGCAAATCGTCCTGAAATTGAGGGCATTCGCGCAAGAACCTTGCGCTTACTCATTATGGCTGCAAAACGGATTGATCAGGAGTTTCGTGACAATCCCATGCATCAAGCCTTATTTATGGCAATTTTGCGCTCACCGTATCGTCTTTATGACACTTTGGTGGATATGAAACGCTACGGCATTTTGGGTAATTACATCCCGGCTTTTGGTCAAATTATGGGGCTGATGCAATATGATCTATTCCATATTTACACCGTCGATGCACATACGCTGTTACTTATTCGCAATTTAAATCGTTTTAAAGAGCCTGAATTTGCCCAGCACTTTCCAGTGGTTAGCTCCGTATTTCAAAGGTTGGCACGTCGCGATATTGTGTATCTTGCTGCGATTTTCCATGATATTGCCAAAGGTCGTGGGGGCGATCATAGTGAACTCGGTGCGGAAGATGCGATTGAATTTTGTCGTAAACATGGCTTTACCGAACGTGAATGCAAACTGGTCGCATGGCTGATTCAAAATCATCTACTGATGTCACTGACTGCCCAGAAAAAAGATATTTCTGATCCTGATGTCGTCAAAGAATTTGCCGAAAAACTCGGTGATATGGAGCATCTGGATTACTTATATAGTCTGACTGTGGCTGATATTAATGCGACCAATCCTAAGTTATGGAATACGTGGCGTGCATCCTTAATGCGTCAACTTTATACCTATTCCCGTGACATTATTCGTTCAGGTTTAGGTCGTCCTGTCGATTATCAAATGCTGATTGAAGACACCAAATTTATTGCCAGTGAAGCATTGGTCAATGAATTTTCATTGGATGCCGTTGAAAAAGTCTGGCAGGAGCTTGGAGATGAATATTTCCTCAAAGAATCTGCTGACGAGATTGCATGGCATACCCGTGCGATCTTACAACATGGTGACAATGCCGAACCTTTAGTGTTATTCCGCGCACATCGTCAGTCAACACAAGCGCAGGATGCCATCCAAATCTTTATTTACACGCAAGATAAACCAAATTTATTTGCAACCACTGTTGCTGTGCTGGATCGCATGAATCTGGATGTTCAAGACGCGCGAATTATTACAGCAACCAAAGCCTTTAGTCTGGATACTTATGTAGTGCTGGATCGTTTTGGTACATTACTGACCGACCCTGAACGCCAATCGACAGTGAAACAAGCTTTGGTAAAAGCCTTGAGCCAGTCAGATAAATATCCGGGGTTAATGCAACGCCGTATTCCACGACAGCTTCGCCATTTTGACGTGGAAAATACGGTTGACATTACCCTAAACCCTGCGCTTCAACAGAATATGGTTGAAATTTCCACTCTGGATCAGCCCGGTTTATTGGCGCGTGTCGGTGGATTATTTATGATGCAGGGTTTAGATATTCATTCAGCTAAAATTGCAACATTGGGTGAACGTGCTGAAGATATTTTCTTTGTCACCAAAAAAGATGGTCAACCCATGAATATAGATGAAGCGAAAATTTTTGCAGCGCAATTAAAATCTGCACTCGATGAAGCGTCCAACCAAGTAGTTAGTCAAAACTAACGTAGTTTTTTACGAATCGGTAATTGTTTAATGAACTCAAGTTTGTCCTTATTACACCCTTATCCTTTTGAAAAGTTAAATGCGCTTTTTAAAGATGTGACACCGGCAGATTTGCCGTTAATTCCACTCTCTATTGGGGAACCCAAGCACCCTGCTCCTGAGTTTGTTAAACAAGCGATTATTGATAACTTTCAGCATTTATCAACATATCCCAATAGTAAGGGCTTACCAGAATTACGCCAAAGTATTGCAAACTGGCTAACGCAACGTTTTCAGCTTAATCATATTAGTGCTGAAGATCATATTTTACCTGTTACGGGTACTCGTGAAGGGATTTTCTCTTTTGTTCAGGCATTGATTAAGCGTGAAGATGCCCCTTATATTGTGATGCCAAATCCTTTTTATCAGATTTATGAAGGTGCAGCCTTACTCGCAGGTGCAAAACCGTATTTTATCAATTGCACCCCTGACAATGATTATTTGGGTGATTTTGATGCTGTTCCTGCCGAAGTTTGGGAGAAAACTGCCTTATTGTTTGTGTGTACACCGGGTAATCCAACGGGTGCGGTATTATCAAAAGAAAAGTTTAAAAAATTAATTCAACTTTCTGATCAATATGATTTTGTGATCGCTTCAGATGAATGTTATTCAGAACTCTGGTTCGATCAAGCGCCTGTAGGCTTACTGGAAGTCTGTGCAGAAATCGGGCGTGATGATTATAAAAACTGTATCGTTTTTCACTCGCTATCCAAACGTTCCAATTTACCCGGAATGCGTTCTGGCTTCGTGGCTGGTGATGCTGAGCTATTAAAACCGTATTTAAAATTCCGTACTTATCATGGTGCTGCAATGCCTGTACAGCATCAACTTGCTTCTATTGCAGCATGGAATGATGAAACGCATGTTGAAGAAAACCGCCAGCAATATCGTGCAAAATTTAACTTATTTCAATCGGAACTCGGCTCTTTACTACCGCTTAAAAAACCTGATGCAGGATTTTATTATTGGTTGCAGGTCAACAATGATGAAGCCTTTGCAAAAATGTTGATGGAAAAAGCACATATTAAAGTGTTACCGGGTCGGTATTTATCCCGCGAAACCGAACTAGGCAATCCCGGTGAAAACCATGTACGCATGGCATTGGTCGCAGATCTCGCACAATGTGAACAAGTGGTGCAGCGATTAAAGAGTATTTTGTAATGCTTTAGTCAACGACCAAGCATTTTCCAGAACGTAAATGCTTGGTCGTTCATAATTGCATCTATTAGAGATATATCAAAAGACTCGCAAAGCCCAAAAAACAGATTCCAGAAAGATAATACAGCCATTGAGAATATTTGCGTAAAGCAGAAATCCAACGTGGATGCGAGAGTAATCTAAGCAAAAACATATTCCAGAATAAAACGACTAACACCATCCAAAGCGAGATAGCAATTTTTTGATAAATATTAAATTTTTCTGAAACCAACAAAGTCAGACTGCTATAAAAAAATATATTTTTAGGATTGAGTAAACTGGATTGAAGTCCCAATAATATGGATTTTAAAGAAGAAATATTAGTATGTTGGCACTGACTTTTAAGATCAAGACGAATATGTGCATAACGAAAACACAAGTAACACAGATATACTAGATAACATGCTCCCACCCATTTTAAACAAGTCAAAATCCAAACATCTATTTTTCCAAGCAAATGCCAGCCAGAAAAAACCATTAATAAAATAAAGGCATTCCCTAGCGCAATTCCCCAGCAGACTTTCTGTGCAGCTGTTTTATTTTGATTAAGTAATGTTGTTAAGATCAAAAAGAAGTCAGGGCCTGGAGAAAGTAAAGCAACAAAATGAGTAAACGCAATCGCAAAAAAAAGTTCCATAAAAACAGTTCAATCAAATAAAAACCGTAGCTTATGGAAATAGTAAATCTGGTTATTGTACAAAATTGCGTTTAGCAACCACTTTGATACTGTTTCGGTGTAACACCTGTCAGGCTTTTAAATACCCGATGGAAATGACTTTGATCACTAAAACCCAGATCATAAGCAATGCCAGCCACTGTTTTGCCTTGTTTAAGCCTTTCTCGCGCCTGATTAATCCGCAAATTAAGTTGAAATGCATGAGGAGTCAGACCAAAATTTCGTTTAAACAGACGTATGACTGCATAACGGCTAATTCCACTTTGGCGAGACAATTGCTCAAGTGAGAGAAAATGCTCATGTCGAGAAAGAATATCAACTAAATTTTTTAAATGCTGTTCAAGATAATTTTTTTCATCTAGTCGTTTCAATTGTAATGATGGAAATATGATCTGACTCAGCGTT
This sequence comes from Acinetobacter ihumii, assembly GCF_900625095.1. GTDB lineage: Bacteria > Pseudomonadota > Gammaproteobacteria > Pseudomonadales > Moraxellaceae > Acinetobacter > Acinetobacter ihumii. The sequence goes on from NZ_LR130760.1 coordinate 933,565, forward strand.
TCAACCAAAGTCTGTTCTTTTTCCAATATGGTTCGCTCCGAATCAAACAAACTATCATTTAAGAAACAAAATTGCTGATAAATTTCAGGATTTTTTATAATTTCTGGTTTTAATTTAGGCCTCTGTTGGCACACAATGTCTGTCAAGGATTCTTCAAGTAACTGATTGAGCCAATCCAGATCAAGGTGCATCATCTGATAACTCCATGTCTGATGAGGTAACGGGTTACAAGAATGTTCAATATTGGCAGGAATACTGACGATTGAACCTGATTCAATATTCACTGTTGTATGTAAATAACTACTAAAGCAACTTTGCCCCTGATCCACAGCACCAATAGAAAACGTTGTATGACTATGTGATTTATAGCAAATACGACTTTGACATGCCTTACGTGTTTCCACATAAGGCATTCGAGGATCACTCCAAAATACTACATCGACATCAGACATAAATAACTTACAGGCTCTTTAAAAGCGCAGCTTATTGTGCCAATGCTTGTTCAATATCTGCTTCAATACTTTCTGGTTTCGTGGTCGGTGCGTAACGATTAAGCACCTTTCCATCTTTACTGACCAAGAATTTAGTAAAATTCCATTTAATGCTTTCACTCCCCAAAATTCCTTTTGCTTCACGAGTTAAGTAGCGAAAAATCGCGTGTGATTCTGGCCCTTTAACGTCCACTTTGGCAAACATTGGAAAACTTACGCCATAGTTGCGCTGACAAAAAGCACCGATTTCATCATTTGAACCCGGATCTTGTCCACCAAATTGATTGCAGGGAAAACCCAGCACCTCAAAGCCTTGATCCTTATATTTTTCATATACTTTTTCTAAACCTGCAAATTGCGGAGTAAATCCACATTTACTGGCAGTATTTACAATCAGAAGTACCTTGCCTTCAAAATCAGCAAGAGACTTCGTATCTCCCTCTAATAATTCAGCTTCAAATTGATAAAGGCTGGTCATGGATAAGTTTCCTCATCATTCTTTTCGTTAGTTTTTAATTGTAATGAAGCCGAATTTACGCAATAGCGAAGTCCTGTCGGCTGCGGTCCATCTTCAAACACATGCCCTAAATGAGCATCACAATTATGGCAAACAATTTCAGTTCGCGTCATACCGTGTGTCGAGTCTTCATTTTCATCTATAACTGCGGCACTTACCGGTCGGTAAAAGCTTGGCCAGCCACTACCACTGTCATATTTAGTTTCTGATGAAAATAATTCTGTACCACAACAACGGCACACATAGGTTCCCTGTTGTTTGCTGTTCCAGTATTGTCCTGTAAATGCTGGCTCAGTGCCTTTTTGCCGTGTAATGCGGTACTCTTCAGGTGATAACTCTCTTTGCCACTCTCGTTCTGTTTTATTGAGCTTTCCCATGATCTTTTCCCTGCTTATATTGCTGTTTCAACTAGGATAATTCTATATTTACGTGATTCATTCTAAAATTTCTAGTCTTTACTCAACATTTTACAAAACACTCATAATTGGAGATGAAAGCAAAAAGATAGCAATAATAAAAACAAAGAAAGCAATTTTCTTATTGCAATGCTTTTTCGTAAGCAAAAAAAATGATACTCTTGTCCTATTCTTGCTCAGGATTAAAAAATGTCGCAGAAAAAAAGCGTTGTTTTTAAAAATCTACTGCCTGTGATCAAACAATATCAACAGGCAGGCTTTACGCATGAAAAAATTGTTGCATTGCTCAGAGACCAACACGGTCTTGATTTGGTAACAACGGAAACATTTAAAAGCTATTTATATCGTTATGCAAAAGTGAACGCCACTCCTTCTGAGAGCCCTAAAATGAACAGTACACTTCAAACTCCACGACAAATTAAAAAATCGTCTAAGCTCGAGCATGTTTGCTACGACATTCGTGGACCTGTGTTACGAGCGGCCAACGAGATGGAGGAGCAAGGTCATAAAATTATTAAACTCAATATTGGTAATCCGGCCCCATTTGGCTTTGAAGCCCCTCAGGAAATTATCAATGACGTGGCATTAAACTTGCCGAATGCTATTGGTTATACTGACTCTAAAGGCATCTTTCCTGCTCGCAAAGCGATTTGTCAGTACTATCAACAAAAAGGAATTCGCGATATGCATGTCAATGACGTGTATATCGGAAACGGCGTGTCTGAACTGATTGTCATGGCAATGCAAGGCTTGCTGGACGATGGTGACGAAATGCTAGTGCCAATGCCTGACTATCCACTTTGGACAGCAGCCGTGAATTTGTCGGGCGGTACGGCGATTCATTATAAATGTGATGAAGAAAATAGCTGGTATCCGGACATTGCGGATATGGAAAGTAAAATTACGCCAAATACTCGTGGCATTGTGGTGATTAATCCGAATAATCCAACAGGTTCGGTTTATCCACGCCATGTGTTAGAGCAAATAGTGGCTTTGGCGAAAAAGCATGATTTGATTTTATTTGCTGATGAAATCTACGACAAAATCATTTATGACGGTATTGAACATGTGGCTTTAGCCGCTTTGGCAGGTGATCAACTCTGTATTTCCTTTAATGGGTTGTCTAAATCCTATCGTATTGCAGGCTATCGTTCAGGCTGGATGGCAATTACAGGTGATAAGTCCCGTGCCAAAGATTATATCGAAGGTTTGGACATGCTCGCCTCCATGCGTCTTTGTGCTAACCATCAGGCACAGTATGCCATTCAAACAGCCTTGGGCGGTTATCAATCGATTAATGACTTAATCCGTCCAAATGGTCGCTTATATGAGCAACGTAATATTGCATGGCAAATGCTCAATGAGATTCCGGGAGTGAGCTGTGTCAAACCTGAAGGTGCGATGTATTGCTTCCCTAAACTCGATCCAAATATTTATCATGTTGAAGATGATGAACAACTGATGCTGGACTTTTTACGTGCAGAGAAAGTTCTTTTGGTGCAAGGTACAGGCTTTAACTGGCCAACGCATGATCATTTCCGTTTAGTCTTTTTACCGGCAGAAAATGAATTACGTGAAGCCATTAGCCGTTTAGGTCGTTTCTTGGCCACAAAGCGTTAATAATGACTACATAATAATTTGCCAATGACTTGGTTGGTTAAAAAACATTAAATTAAAGCAATGTCTGGCACAGACATTGCTTTTTAAATGGAATTTTAACAACTAGGAAAACGGTTAATGATAAGTAAAACTTTTAAATCATGTGGTTTGGCACTGACTTTACTTGCTGCATCAGTTTCTTTATATGCAAAAAATAATGTGGTGGTGGTTGCAACGGGTGGAACCATTGCCGGTGCAGGTGCAAGTTCAACCAATAGCGCAACGTATACAGCCGCTAAAGTTCCAGTCGATGCGTTAATCAATGCGGTCCCTCAAGTTCAAGATTTAGCCAATGTGAGTGGCGTTCAGGCCTTACAAATTGCCTCTGAAAGTATTACTGACAAAGAGTTACTTTCACTTGCACGTCAGGTCAACGACTTAGTCAAAAAACCCTCGGTGAATGGGATCGTGATTACTCACGGAACAGACACCCTAGAAGAAACCGCTTTTTTCCTGAATTTGGTCATTCATACTGATAAACCGATTGTTTTGGTCGGTTCAATGCGCCCATCTACTGCCCTTTCAGCCGATGGCCCACTTAACCTTTATAGTGCCGTCGCACTCGCTGCTTCAGATGAAGCAAAAAATAAAGGCGTCATGGTGCTGATGAATGACTCTATTTTTGCCGCACGGGATGTGACTAAAACCATTAACATTCATACCAATGCCTTTGCAAGTCAATGGGGAGCTTTAGGAACCTTAGTAGAGGGCAAACCGTACTGGTTCAGAAATTCGGTTAAACGCTTTAACAATGCTTCTGAATTTAATATTGAAAATATCAAGGGCGATCAGTTGCCATTGGTTCAAATTGTCTATGGTTCAGATTCAATGCTGCCAGATGCCTATTCAGCATATGCCAAAGCAGGCGCTAAAGCCATCATTCATGCAGGTACAGGCAACGGTTCGGTCGCTAATTATATTGTTCCAACTTTAAAACAATTACATGATGAACAAGGCATCCAGATTATTCGCTCGTCTCGAGTGCCTCAAGGCTTTGTATTGCGCAATGCAGAACAGCCTGATGATAAATATGGCTGGGTCGTAGCACATGATTTAAACCCACAAAAAGCGCGTCTTTTAGCTGCGCTTGCATTGACCAAGACTAATGATGCCAAAGAAATTCAACGCATGTTCTGGCAGTATTAATCCAATAAATTGATGCCGTTTTTTAACACAAACAGGTTAAGCGAGACTATCTTTTCGCAACTGTTCGAACTCAAACAGCATCTAAAAATGATATGCGTGCAATGTATTAGATAACCACAAATATATTGCACGTTTTATAATGTGATGACGCAAGAGCAAAATTCTTGCGTCATCCTCACTTGGCTAGCCCACCTCTTGCTAAGCTTTACTTCCCAAGTCGAATCCAAGCATATTGCAGTTATCTCAATCCACAAGATGATGACGTTTTAAATTAAGACGCTCTAAAACATTTTATTTTCAAATAGGGCTTTTATATTTATTCTTTTCATGATGTTTCTTTGTGAAATATATTTTCAGCCCAAACAGATTATGGTGTTATTGGAAAAATAATAGACAACGGCTCAACTCAGAGCGTGTTAAACTACTCAGACTTTATAATCATCGACGAACTTGGTCAGGATCGTTTTATGCAGTTTGTTCATCTTGGTATTCATACAGAGTTTTCGATTACCGAATCGATTGTTCGGATACCTGATCTTATCAAAGCTGCGGTGAATGAAAGCATGCCTGCGCTGGCATTGACTGATCTTTCCAATTTACATGCTGCCGTCAAATTTTATGGAAGTTGCCTCTCGAAAGGGATAAAACCCATTTTAGGTAGTGAAATTCGTCTCAATGATGCCGAGCATCGAGTGACTTTACTTGCTATGACCAATGATGGCTGGCGTAGCCTGACTGAAATCGTGTCACGTGGGTTTATTGAAGGTCAGCAACTGAGTATTCCTTGTGTACAAAAACAATGGGTTTTAGACCAACATCAAGACATGATCGTTTTACTCGGGCAACATAGTGATGTCGGCAAAATGCTGTGTTCGTCCAACCCACAAAAAGCAGAACCTTTACTACAAGCTTGGCAAGAAAAATTTGGCAATCGCGTTTATCTTGCATTAACTCGCACAGACCGTGTTGGTGAAGAAGATTATATTCAGGAAGCGGTCAAGCTTGCAGCCAAATATCATGTCGGTGTGGTCGCACATAATGATGTGCATTTTGTTGAGCGTGATGATTTTGAAGCACATGAAGCACGTGTCTGCATCGCAGATGGCTATGTTTTGGCGGATGATCGTCGTCCACGCACCTATAGTCCAGAACAATATTTTAAAACTGCCGAAGAAATGTCTGAATTATTTTCAGACATTCCAAGTGCTTTAGAAAATACCTATTACATTGCCCAGCGTTGTAATGTCAGCTTGCAACTGGGCACCTACTTCCTGCCTGATTATCCGATTCCTGAAGGTTTTACCATTGATAGCTACTTTGAGCATTTGTCCAAAGTCGGTTTAGAGGAACGTCTGGAATTACTTTATCCTGTTGCAGAGCGTGACGAAGACTGGTCAGAGATTCGTAAACCTTATGATGAACGTATCAAATATGAAGTTGATATTATTCTCAAAATGGGTTTTCCGGGTTACTTCCTGATCGTCATGGACTTTATTCAATGGGCCAAAAATAACGGTGTCCCTGTGGGACCGGGACGTGGTTCAGGTGCAGGTTCATTGGTGGCGTATAGTTTAAAAATTACCGATCTTGATCCCCTACGTTACGATTTGCTCTTTGAACGTTTCTTAAATCCAGAACGTGTTTCAATGCCCGACTTTGATGTCGATTTTTGTATTGCAGGTCGTGACCGCGTCATTGACTATGTGTCACGTACCTATGGTCGTGAAGCGGTATCGCAGATTGCAACCTTCGGTACCATGGCGGCCAAAGGTGCCATTCGAGATGTAGCACGGGTTTTAGGGAAATCCTATGGTTTGGCCGATCGTATTTCAAAAATGGTACCGACCAAACCGCTTGGCGTAGATTTAGCCACCGCCATTGAAATGGAACCGCAACTTAAAGATATCGTCACCAATCCGTCCAATCCAGATAATGATGATGCCAGTGAAATCTGGGAAATGGCACTTAAACTCGAAGGGATTACCCGTAATACAGGTAAACATGCGGGTGGCGTGGTCATTGCACCGGGTAAAATTACCGATTATTCAGCCGTGATGTGTGAGGCGGACGGAACAAACCGTGTTGCGCAATTCGATAAAGACGATGTAGAAGCTGCGGGGCTGGTAAAATTTGACTTTTTGGGTTTACGTAACCTGACCGTGATTGAGGATGCGATTCAAAATATTAATAAACGCGCTGATGTTAAGGAACCTTTAGTCATTGAACGCGTACCACTCGATGATGCTGATGCATACAGAGTCTTCGCGGATGCCAATACTACAGCGGTATTCCAGTTTGAATCCGTCGGTATGAAACGCATGCTTAAAGAAGCGCGTCCAAGTAAGTTTGAAGAAATTATTGCTTTCGTATCATTATACCGTCCAGGTCCAATGGATCTGATTCCTGACTTTATCCATCGTATGCACGGTGGCGAGTTTGAATACTTACATCCTCTACTTGAAAGTGTGCTTGAACCGACTTACGGTATTATGGTTTATCAGGAACAGGTGATGCAGGCGGCACAGTTCTGTGCAGGCTATACACTTGGCGGTGCGGACTTGTTGCGCCGTGCGATGGGGAAAAAGAAACCTGAAGAAATGGTGAAACAACGCCAGATCTTCATTACGGGTGCTGCTGAAAAAGAGATTGATGAAGCCACAGCCAATCATATCTTTGACTATATGGAAAAGTTTGCAGGCTATGGTTTTAACAAATCGCATGCTGCTGCCTATGCCCTTGTCGCCTATCATACTGCATGGTTGAAAGCACACTATCCTGCGGAGTTTATGGCAGCGGTCATGTCATCGGAAATGCAAAACACAGATAACGTCGTGTTTTTAATTGATGACTGCCGTAGTAATGGATTGGAAGTTTTACCGCCTTCAGTCAATATGTCGATTTATCGCTTTCACGCCAGTGATGAAAAAACTGTGGTTTATGGCTTGGGTGCCATTAAAGGTGTGGGTGAACAAGCCATGCAATCAGTGATTGATTCACGCGAAAAAGATGGCCCTTATACTGACCTTTTTGATTTTTGTCATCGTATCGACCTGAAAAAAATCAATAAACGAACCCTTGAAGCGTTAATTCGTGCGGGCGCATTAGATTGTTTGGGTATTGAACGCTCAAGTTTAATGGCACAATTGCCTGAAGCAGTACAAGCCGCTGAACAGGCACGGCAAAATCGCGAAACAGGAATTATGGATTTGTTTGGTGAGGTTGAAGAAGTTCAGCGTAAACCAGCAAAACCAGTCAAACCTTGGTCAGACGAAGTTCGTCTTAAAGGTGAAAAAGACACACTTGGCTTATATTTGACTGGTCATCCGATTGATGTTTATCGTCCAGAACTCAAAGCATTTATCCCAGCCAAAATTAATGAGCTAACGCCAACTCGCCGTGGTCAAACCACGGTTATTGCAGGTTTGGTGGTCGATGTTGCCAACTTCCCAAATCGGATCATGATTACGCTAGATGATGGTACTGCCCGAATTGAAGTCAGCTGTAATCATGAACGCTTTCAACGCTTTAAAGATATTATTCAAGTTGAACAAGTCGTCGTCATTGAAGCCGAAATTTATGAACGTGAAGGCTTTGACCGCCCAATGGCACGTTTAAGTAAAGCCTTTAGCCTCAATGAAATTCGGCAAAAACGTGCCAATCATATTCGGATTCAACCGACTAAGGACTTAATGAGTGCGTCATTGGCTCATGATTTACAACAAATCATTTTGCCGTTTTGTAATATTGATCTGTGTCAGCATATTCCTGTACAAATTGCGATTGAACAAGACTACGCCACAGCTGAACTCTATCTTGGACAAAACTGGAAAGTCGCACCGCTTGATGAACTACTGGTCAAATTGCGTGATTATTTTGGAAAAGAATCGATTTATATCGAATATCAAGTCAAGTCCAAAGCCGCAAAAGCAGCCGAGCCAATACGCAATGCGCCTCTTGCGCCACCACCAACGGACCTGTCTATGGATGAAGCCATGGACATGTATCAGGCAGAAGTCTCGCAATATTCTTAAAATTTTAGATCTGGATCATTTATGAATACATCTGACAATGCGTCAGTTTCACAGTCTTTGTCGCATGTAAAAATCGTCATGGTGAATACCACATTGCCTGCGAATATTGGTAGTGCGCTTAGAGCCATGAAAACCATGGGACTGAGCAAACTGGTTCTAGTTAAACCTAAAACTTATCCGCATCCAGATATCGACGCCCTAGCAGCGGGCGCGCAAGATTTAATTGAACAGATTGAAATTGTAGACACCTTGGAACAAGCCATTCAGGATTGTCATCTTGTGTTTGGTACCAGTGCGCGCAGTCGTACTATTCCGTGGCCATTGCTTGATGTCCGCCCTGCTGCTGAACTTTCCATGCAAGCTGTAGTACAAAAGCAACAGCAAGTTGCGATTGTATTTGGTCGTGAAGACCGTGGCTTAACCAATGAAGAATTAGCATTAGCAAATTATCATCTGACCATTCCAGTGAACACGGAGTACGGTGTATTGAATGTAGCGCAAGCCATTCAAGTCGTGTGTTATGAAATGCGCATGGCAACTTTACAGCAGCTTCAACAAGAGACTGAATCACAAGAAAATGCCAATGTTGGGCAAATGCCTGTCACCGCTGACACGGCAATGGAATGGGATGAACCTTTAGTCAATCATCAACAAATGCAGGAATTCTATCCACATTTAGAAAAAATGCTGGTCGATATCGAGTTTCTTGATCCAGAAAATCCGCGTTTGTTACCTTTACGCTTGCGTCGTTTATTCGGACGTATACAATTAGATCGTATGGAATATCATTTACTTCGTGGCATATTTAGCCGTGTCCAAGCCTTAAGTCAGGGCACATGGAAAAAAACATCAATGGATAAAGAGGATCAATCCAATGCTTAAACAGCTCAAAGAAGATATTCAGGCTGTATTTGCGCGTGATCCAGCAGCTCGCAATACTTTAGAAGTCATTACCAACTATCCGGGTATTCATGCACTGTTCATGCATCGCGTCGCGCATAAACTCTGGGAAAAAGACTGTAAAAGTACTGCACGCTTATTATCAACTTTTAGCCGTTTTGCAACAGGCATTGAAATTCATCCCGGCGCTAAAATTGGCAAACGTTTCTTTATCGATCATGGTATGGGTGTGGTTATTGGGGAAACGGCTGAGATTGGGGATGATGTAACCTTATATCATGGCGTCACTTTAGGCGGTACTACATGGAATAAAGGTAAACGCCATCCCACTTTGGAAGATGGTGTGATTGTCGGTGCTGGCGCAAAAATTTTGGGACCTTTTACCGTCGGTAAAAATGCCAAAGTGGGCTCAAATGCCGTCGTGACCAAAGAGGTTCCTGCGGGTGTTACCGCAGTAGGCAATCCTGCTCGCTTTATCTATAAAGATAAGATCACTGAAAATGAAGAAGAACAACGTCGTCGCAATTATGCAGAAAGTATTGGTTTTCAGCCCTATGCAACGACCACTGACCAGACTGATCCGATTTTAGAAGGCATGCGCGTATTGCTGGACCGTATTCAACACAATGAAGCGCGGATGAATACCTTGTGTCAGCGATTATCACTACTTGATCCGACCTTTAATCAACAAAAACAGGATGAACAACCTTTTAGTGATGAAGAATTGAAAATCATTGAAGAAGTGCGTCGTGAATGTGAAGCACAAAGTCAATCGTCTAAAGCATAAACAATTGGTTTAATACTGTAACACGTCTCTCATTGCATGTTTGTCTGGCTTTTTTTAGACTGGCTCGACAAACAGCTTTTTAACTTTAAACAACAAAGAATGGACGTTTCTATGATGCTTAAGCCTTTGGCATATACCCTACTTGCAGCTTCAGTATTAACCGCCTGTAGTCCCGTTGCTGTCAAAAAAAATAATGCACCTGAACCTTTTGTTTTTACAGAACCTGAGGTTTCACCTCCTTTTTATGCGCTCAATCCATTTAATTACGATGCACCACCTCCATTTGAAATTGCACTCAAAGAAGCTGCTGCACAACCTGTGACTAAAATGGTCATTACGCATCCAGATGATCCGTCTAAAAGCATTACACTTGATGTCAACAAACTGATTATTCCAACTGCTAACAACAATACCCGAGCCATGAAATACGCTGCTTTAGCTGGTGAAAATGAGCTTGATGTGACAGATATAGATGATTTCTTACAACTGGTTGAAGGTAAAGCCCGTCATTACCCACCCCGCTTTACTGACCGTCAGGAACGTAAAGGCTATGAAAGCAAGTTAAAGGAAGTCTCGTCTCAACTTGATACACTGGCGACTAATCCAAATGCATCATTTGACGTTTTAATTCGTGCTTTCAAAGCCAGCGTATTAGGTCGTAATCTGGATTTGGGCTCAGCTTATACCACTAAATCCCTCACTTACGCGCAACGTTTACTTAAAATGAATCCTGAAGATGCTGAAGCAAATTTCTGGTTTGGTTTTGGTCTGTCTGAAGGTGGCGGTCAAAGTGAAGCGATTCCATATTTAAATAAAGCCATGCAAGGTGGTGTTCAAGAGGCGTATCTGGCTTCTGTTAATAACTACATTGCAATGGAACAAAAGAAAAACGCAATTCAGACCCTCAAAAACTACAAAATCAAATATCCTGATGAGGCAGAAGTGGCAGATCGCTTGCTCACTGAAATTGAAAAACAGGGTCGCTGGAATGTCTGGCAGGTTCTTAATAATCCTGCGATTGCAGCTAAACCTGCATCGTAAATATCCCCATTTAAAATCAGGCTGTTTTTACAGCCTTTTTTTTTCAATAATTATTTTTTACTGAATTGAAAATTCATTCAGATCACGTATGATCAGACCATGATCAAATCAATTTTTATCGATTGAACTCTATGAAACTTAGAAAAAAAAATACATCCCTCTTTCTGATCTCTGCCCTATCTCTTAGCATGTTCAGTGGATGTCAGGTGGTCAGCGTTAAGCAACAGGCATTAAATGTCAGTATCGCCAATGAACGTAATAGCATCCTGATGCAGGACAAATTAAGTGAAGCGAGCCTGAATGTTCTGTCAATGTCTGGACGTGAAGCGAAAGTATGTATGGATAACCCAACTGCTTGCGTCGATGAGCTCAAGATGATTCCAGAAATTGTCGATGAACAATTTTTATCGACAGCCAGTGAGCTATATTTAGCCAAATCCATGCAACTGGATAAATCAGCCGCCTGTACCACCAGTACTGTGACCAAATACCGTTCAGAAGAACATCAGCAACAAGTCCATAAAGCTTTTAATGATTGCCAGACACAGCAGTTAGAAATGCTGGATAAAAGTATTCGTTATAGTTACGCCTACTTATTTAAAACTAAACGCAAACCTGTAGATCGTATTTTTGATAACCGTCAGGTTCAAATTCGGGATTTTTACAATCAGGCGATTGCAAAATTGGTCACCATAAGTGCCAAGCGCTCGACCACTAAAAAAGCTACAGATAGCTTTAAAGTCGGTAATAGCACCTATAATATTGATCTGGATCATTACACTTTACTGAAAAATAAAGAGCTGGATCGATTTATTTCGACCTATAACCTCAATTTTTCTGGACTTCGCACCATTAACCGTCGTGATGGTTTTGGCTCTGAATTTGTAGTAGTTTTTCCTGATTCAGATGCAAAAACAACCAACAAATATGTTATTAATCCGCTGGATGACGCTTATCAAAAGAAAGCAAACCCCAACATTCATAAAGCACGCTATTTATCTGCCACCATGATTGCTCGACCAGTCAAAGCCAATAGTGTCGATGAAATTATTAACTCACCTAATTTTGTTGTGCAAGTCTATGATCCTTATGGCACGGAAAACGTAGATGTTGCTGGAAAAAATTATCCACTTGCTGCAAATTTTTCCGCTCCATATGGTTTATGGCTGGCAGAAAATAATTTAGGCGCAGCTGCATATTTAAGTTTGATCGACCGTGAAGAACGTTTGACCATGCCGCATTTATATATGCTTGAACCTTATAATCCAAATAAAAAAGTCATTGTTCTGGTACATGGTTTGGCCAGTAGCCCTGAAGCATGGATTGCCCTGACCAATGATATTATGGGGGATACCATCTTGCGGGAACACTATCAGGTCTGGCAAGTGTTTTATTCAACCAATATGCCAATTCTGGAAAGTCGATTTCAAATTTATGCCTTATTAAAACAGGCATTTGCCAGTATTGGTCCAAATGATCCCGCTGCAAAAGATGCTGTATTAATTGGACACAGTATGGGCGGCATTATTAGCAGATTATTGGTCAGCAAGGCCGATGTCAGTCAAAAAGCCTTGTCCATTATGAGCCCTTATCAGCAAGCAAAACTTAAACGTCAGCCAATTGTATATGAACGTTTAAGAATGCAGCCGATTGCTAATTTTGATCGTGCGGTTTTTATGTCATCTCCACATAAAGGTACTGATTTTGCTGACCTTTGGTTTACCCGAGCAGCAAGGAAAATTATTAAATTACCGGGTGCATTCTTGGGTGCAGTGACAGATACCATTACCAGTCAGGATGTTGATGCTAAAGATTTACTCAGTCGAATTGATAAAGGATTAATTCAAAATGGTCCAAGTGATTTAAGTCATCAATCCAAATTTATGGCATTGACAGAAAATATTAATCCTCCTCAGGACTTAGTTTTCCACTCAATTATTGGCAATAAAACCAATAGTCAGGATCCAAACGTAATGACCGATGGCATTGTTCCGTACAAAAGTGCTCATCTTGATGGTGCAACTTCGGAAATTATCATCAAAGGTGGCCATTCAATTCAGGAAACCCCTGAAGCTGTGCTCGAACTCAGACGAATTCTTAGACAGCATCTGGTTGACCACCAAATCAAATAATTTTTTCATTGCGAATATATCTAGGCTCTGCTCAATAGCAGAGCCTTTTCATGATAAAAATTAAAAAATTCAATCATTAAGGTTTTTAATGATAATGATTATTAGTTATAATATGCTGCTTTTAGATATCCTACCCAAATTAATATAAGGTTTTAAAATGAAACAATTTAAATTACTTGCCTGTCTGCTATTGACCACATCTACTTTTGCTCATGAACCCTATTTAGCCCCATTGAGTTATCATACTGAAAATACCCAAGTTGCTTTAATTGCAGGTTATGCAGAAGAAGCGCTTAATAGTGAGCATCCGCTCAAAGATGCAAAAATCACAGTGATTAATCCACAGCAACAAAGTTCACAAATTAATGTTTCCACGCAATTAAAATCGGCAAGTGTTGCTGATCTTGGACTACCCATTTCTGGAACATATTTATTGGAAACCAAAGCCAGTTTCCCATTGAATTATGTGAAAGATCAAAAACAATGGAAACTCTTATTTGAAGTCCCTGCCGATAAAGCAGGTGCCAAATCACAGCGCGACTATCTCATTCCAGATGACTTTAAAAATAAAAAATACAATGTAGAAAAAGTGACCCGTGAGTGGACTTTACAAAGCTACGTCACTAAAAATAAAGCCACTCCTGTTTCTACAGCAGGTACAGCGGCTATTCAAGTGGTATTTGATCAGAATCCGACTCAGCTTAAAGCCAACCAAGCGGTTAAGCTTAAGTTGACTCAAGCTCAACAAGCGCTCACCAATGCTGAAATTCATTTACGTGCGAAAGGTGCAACAGATAAACAGTCGATTCAATTTAAATCTGATCAACAGGGTGCAGCAACGATACGCTTTCCTCACTCAGGTGAGTATTTAATTGAAGTGACCAAGAGCCTTGATCCAGCAGAAAAACCACAAAATCAGTATTACACCATTATCACAGTATCTGTTCAGCCAGAACAATAAATAGATGACTTGATGCCTATAAAAAATGCCCTTTTAAACGGATTCAAAAGGGCGTTTTTTTAAATAGATTTTCCAACAAATAACTGGGTACTACGCCAAGGCAAGCATCAAAATGGTAAACATGCTGCCTAAACTAAGGGCTGCCATCACTTTGAAAAAACGTGGTGCATGATAAGTTAAAGTCCAGCCGACAGTCAGTCCTGCTAAAGTCAATATACCAAACCAATAGCTTATGCCTATAGATGGTCTTAGTACTATGATAGCGAGTAACAACGCAATGATTAAAAGTATATAGCCGATAAATACTGCGAATTTAGCAGTACGATCAGATAAGTTTTTTTGATAAATTTGGCTCTGATGTTTCTCATAATAAGATGCCAAAGCAATAAATCCCCATAGGCATAACACATATAGCATTAAGAAAATCATAATCCATCCTCCACAACAACTGTCGAAGTTTGAGGACGTTTACTATTCTTTTTCACTTTGGCTGGCGTTTTATGTAGTTTTAATTTAAGAAAACTAAATAAAAACAACAAAGCCAGAAAAATACAGATTAAATCAAAACTTGCCACCATCCATTGCTGTTGGTACACGCTACTCCATAATCCACGACCACCTGTAAGTCCATTCAGTAATGGGATACAAGCATAAAGACAAGTCGCAAGTAAAAGTAACTCTAACCATGCTTTGCGTGCCTGACGTATTACTGCATAAATCAGAACCAGCAACCAGACCAGAAAGAACGCTTTAATTTCTAAATCAGAACGCTGAGCAAGCTCACTCGGTATAATTCGATTTGCGTAAAAGTAACTTGCAATAGCAATCGGTAAACCAATAATTGCAGCAATATTGAGACTTTCTACTAAACGAAATCCAAAACTTTTATAACCTTGTTTTTCCTGTTGTGGGGCGCGTTTTACACACCAAAGAATTAATCCTGTGGCAACCATCAGCGTCCCCACCACACCAGATATAAACAATAACCATCTTAGACCAAGGTCAAGTCCACGTCCTTCATGTAACACAGTGACCGCATTGTAAATTCCAGTAGGTACAGAAACATAAACAGCTTGCGGCCCTGAAATCAGCTCACCAGTGACACCATTAAAAACCAAGGTCGGCAAAACATTACGGTGTAACACACTATCGGCATACAAAGCTCGAATTTCAATCTGACTCTTACTAGTATTGGGTTGCACAACTGTCACACTTCCCACTTTATTATCCGGCCATTGCTTTTGTGCGTATTGCATCAGCGGTGCAATATCTGTCAGGGTCGCAGCTTGGGTATGTTGATCATGATCTCGATGCGCGCCTCCTTGTGCCCGACCTTGTTCGGACTGGTTGGCTGAACGTTCACCACGCGGCATGTGTTGCATTTGACTGGCTTGTGCTTCACCTGTATTGCGATGACCTTGAGACTGACTGCGTTCACCACGTTCCTCTCGGTTCATACCTTCACGTGCCTGTGGAGCGGGTTCACCTAACATTTCTGCACGTTGTGCCTGCAATAGCTCTCCACGACCCTCGGTGTAGACTGAGGAAATCCCCCATGGCATAAGCACATACATCAACAGCAACAAGCCACTAAAAGTAATCATAATATGAAAAGGTAATGCTAGAACTGCGGTTGCATTATGTGCATCCAGCCATGAACGCTGTCCCTTGCCCGCTCGAAAAGTAAAAAAGTCCTTAAAGATTTTTTTATGGGTGATAACACCACTCATAATTGCGACGAACATCAGTAAGGTTGCGATTCCCACAATCCAGCGTGCCCAAATTCTTGGTAAGCCATAAAGTTCAAAATGAAACCGATAAAGAAAGCCACCGCCCCGCGTTTCACGTGCTTTAATTTCTTCACCTGTTTTTGCATCAATCGTGATTCTTTCTCCTCCACGACGAGCACGTGGATCTTCATTTTCACCGCGAATATTTAACTCCGTGGTGGTTTGTCGACTGGAGGGCAAATTAATATTCCAAGCACCCGCATGTGGAGCTTTATTTTGTAAAAAGACCAATGCGGTTTGAAGTTGCTCAAGCTGGGACTGAGGTGGTAATGATTGATGCTGTTCTGGTTTCATCCAGACCGTCATTTCACTTTGAAAAAAACTAAGCGTGCCTGTTACAAATATGGCATACAATAACCAGCCTAAAATCAGGCTTGACCATGTATGCAGCCAAGACATCGACTGGCGCGGGCCTTCCGCCTTTCCATCTATACGCATTAAATGCTGCCTCCCAAGCCAAAATAAGCTATTGAGAGAACAACCAAAGAAATAACAATACCAGAAATTGATTTAAGCAAACTTCGTTGCATAAACACCCAGATAAAAATACCCACGTGACATATAAATGCCAACATTGTTGCTGTTATAACAGCACTGACTGGTGTTTCTTTAAACCCCAGACTAATGACCATGGCGAGCAATGCTGAAACAACATAACCTCCAATAAACGCAAAAGCAAAACGTATAAAAACCTGAATACGATATTGGATTGGAACGACTTTGGTCCTTCTTTTAGTAGAAGCAGGTTTTGCAGGTTCGGGCTGGATATTCAGCTCATTTGTCAGTTCAGACGTAGACATATTCAAATCCCCTGATATGTCTGGATGGATAAAAATTAAAATAATAACAATAATCATTATTAATTGTTATAGTATAATAAAATTATGAATGCTTTGTGGATTTTTCTGCGCTGAGCTTAAAATTAGAAACAAAACATGGCCTTAATTTCTCTAAGTCATGCTTTTTTGTAGCAGAATCGCTTTATGAAAATACAACGCGTTCCAATCGCTATTAAAAAAAGCAACTACGTTCAGTTGCTTTTTGATCAATAGATCGTCGTTTTATCTAGTGTATTTGCCGATTTATCACTTAATTCGACTGTTCTGCCAACCACGCCATAAATTTTTGGCGTTCTGTTTTTGATGATTTTTTCCAAAGTTCGACCAGCTTTTGCTCATTATTTTGATTTAAGCTTTGCTGTGTACTGACAGTTTGAGTGACAGTGGCAGCCGTTGGGGAGTTTACTGATTGTGCATATGTTGTGTTTGGCTGCGTGGTATATACGGCTGCTGGCTGAGGCGATGCAGATTTATTCTGGGTTAAATCATAGGCTTTTCCAAAAAGACCTTTGCTAAACCATGGCTTAGCTTCAGTATTTGCGCCTGTTTGTTGTACTAGCACTTGCTGCTTGGCATTATAGAGCGCGATGGTCGGTTGCTCTGCATACTTTTTCGCATCTTCAAAATTTTTAGGTGCATTGACTAAATCCAGCTTATAACTTGCACCCTCTGTTAATGCTGGCGTTTTAATGGTAACAATTCCTGATTTTACAATATCATGCTCACCATCCTGATGTTGAAAAAATTCCTGATAGCGAACACTTAGACTGATTTCACCTGCATCGACTTTGTAATCATTTTTTTTACTACGAAGTAAGCCTGAATTCACCTCTTGATCATTCACTGCCAAAATAACGATTTCTTCTGGCGCAGTGATGGTAGCAGCCGCAAAAACTGAACCACTTAAACAAATACTGAATGCAGCGATACCCAATCTTAAAGCCATTACTTAATTCTCTTTTCATTTTTAAATCATGAGCACTATGCAGTGCGGTTATGACAATTTTATGACAAATATTTCAAAGTTTTTACTAAGTCATTCAATCTTTTCATGATATTTAAATGAAGAAAAAAGCTTTTACAGCTTATTTTGTAGATATCCGTCATACAAAAAAAGAGTGCGTAACCGCACTCTTTGATGAACATTTTGAATAAAACTGTAAATTAATTGAATGTTTTAAAACGAATGTCATCGCTGATGAAGTCTTTATCGCCAGCAGGTGCTTCGATTGAACCGAACACCAATTGCGCGCGCAGTTTCCAGTCTGCTGGAATGCCAAATGTTGCAGCGACTTGGTCATCCACAATTGGATTGTAATGTTGTAATGAGGCACCAATATTATGTTCAGCCAATGCTGTCCACACTGCAAACTGAGCAATTGCAGTTGAATGCTCCGACCATACTGGAAAATTATCTGCATATAACGCAAATTGTTCTTGCAAGCCTTTAATGACCGCCTGATCTTCATAAAACAATGCCGTACCAAAACCTGCGGCAAAACTGTCAAGTTTACCACTGGTCGCTGCAAAAGCTTCAGCAGGTACAATATTTCTTAACGTCTCACGCACGATTTCCCAGAACTTGTGATGTGAATCACCAAAAAGAATCACGACACGTGAAGATTGAGAGTTAAATGAAGATGGGCTGTGTTTTACTGCATCTTTAATGATTTGATCAATCTCAGCTTGCTCTAATGCCACATTTTTTCCAATGGCGTAGATACTACGACGATTTTTAATTTTCTCTAAAAACGATGTCATTTTTTGTGTCCTATATACATATGACCTGTTCGGTCGTGATCTGGAATGCTTGTCAGTTTATTGAAAACCTACGACCGCATCA
Source organism: Acinetobacter ihumii (assembly GCF_900625095.1). Taxonomy (GTDB): domain Bacteria; phylum Pseudomonadota; class Gammaproteobacteria; order Pseudomonadales; family Moraxellaceae; genus Acinetobacter; species Acinetobacter ihumii. Next base: position 952,118 of record NZ_LR130760.1, read on the forward strand.
TTACTATATTTATTACATACTGTTTTATTTTTGGAACAATTTACAAGAGTTCTTGCATGACTAATTGAAAACCCTGTTTATGTGTCTTCACCAAAGCCACACGCCAAAAGCACAAATAAATGAAAGAACTCTATTCATTTTCGTCGCGATAAAAAAACTCCACATGGTGTGGAGTTTTAATCAGCTTAATTGAATTATTTATCTGACTCAAACAAGGCTGCTACGAACGATTTTGCCGAGAATGGACGCAAATCATCAATTTTTTCACCCACACCGATGAAACGAATTGGCACATGGGTTCGGCTCGCAATATTAAACAATACGCCCCCTTTGGCTGTACCGTCCAATTTAGTGATGGTAATCCCTGTTAAGCCCACTGCCTGATCAAATTCTTGTACCTGATTAATCGCATTTTGACCTGTACCCGCATCAACCACCAGCATAATTTCGTGTGGTGCTGTCGCATCTATTTTCTGCATGACACGTTTTACTTTTTTAAGCTCTTCCATCAGGTTACTTTTGTTATGCAAACGCCCTGCGGTATCTGCAATCAGGACGTCTATCCCTTTGGCTCGCGCACTTTCAAAAGCATCAAAAATAACCGACGCACTGTCAGAACCATGACCCTGTGCAACTACAGGAATATGATTTCGTTCACCCCAAATTTGTAGTTGTTCTGTCGCCGCAGCACGGAAAGTATCACCTGCCGCTAACATGACTTTCTTGCCTTCACCTTGTAATCGCTTCGCCAGTTTACCAATAGTGGTGGTTTTGCCGACACCATTGACACCGACCATTAAAATTACATAAGGAGATTTATTCGGATCAATATGCAGAGGTTTAACCCGTGGTGCAAGTAAAGCCACCAGTTCTTCCTGTAAGGCCTTATAAAGTGAATGTGAATAAATTAAATCACCACGCGCGGTACGTTCAGTCAGATTGGCAATGATGGTCTTGGTCGCATCCACCCCAATGTCAGACACTAATAGTTGTTCTTCAACTTCTTCTAAAAGTTCGTCATCAATTTCTTTCCCCCCGATCAGGATATTCACCATACCATCTGCCAAATTACGGCGGGTCTTGGTTAATCCATCCTTCATGCGGCTGAAGAAACCGCCTTTAGATTGGGTTTCTACTGCATTTTGATCAGTTTCTTGAATATCAGCAGTTTCAGATTCAGCAGCAACCGTTGAAGCGGATTCTTGTGTTTTTACAGCATCATCAATAATAGGAACATTGATAATAGGTAAGTTAGGTAATGTGACATCGTCATCCCCAATGTCAGCATCAATCAAGAATTTATTTTGCATATTCGATTGCTGTTGCATACCGATTCCCTTGAAAAGCAGCGGGTTAAAAAACAAAGAGTTTAGCACAGATTCATGGTATTGCCTGAGCTTATTCAAGCGGCTTGTGTAGCCTGATGAAGATATCAACAGGCCTTGCTGATCATGTTAGTTTCAAAGGATTTACCCAGTTTCAGTCAAACAAAGTTCACTAAAACACAACAGGATATTCTTGAGTTTAAACGCTATTTTTTTAAGAATAGATTGAAATATGAGAAATACCTATGGACGGCTTGTGTTCAAACTGTGGCTGCAACATTCTAAATTCATCTTATTCATGTCTTGTTTATCGTTATTAAGTCTGACCAAAAGTCACGCAGAAACGCAAAGTCAGCTTGGGCGTACCACCTTTGAAACGACACTGGCCAATGGTTTAAAGGTGATTATTCGTGAAGACCATCGCGCACCCATTGCGATTGCCCAGATTTGGTATGCAGTCGGTAGCAGTGATGAATCAGGCAATATTTTAGGGGTATCACACGCACTTGAACATATGATGTTTAAAGGCACGACCAAAGTTCCCGATAATGAATTTACCCGTTTAAGCCGCATCTACGGAGGTCGGGTCAACGCTGCCACTTCCAGCAACTATACCAATTATTACCAGCTTTATCCTAAAGCTTATTTACCTATGGCTTTGGAATTAGAAGCAGATCGCATGACCAATTTGCGCTTACAGCAACCTGATTTTTCAACTGAGATCAATGTGGTCATGGAAGAACGCCGACAACGAACCGATGATAATCCACGTTCGCTTGCCTTTGAGCGGTTTAAGTGGCTGGCTTATCCAACCAGTCATGCTCGACAGCCGGTGATTGGTTATATGAAAAATTTGCAAAATATCCAGCTCGATGATCTCAAGCAATGGTACAAAACATGGTACAGCCCCAATCATGCGACATTGGTGATCATTGGTGATGTAGACGCAGAGGCAACACTCAAACAGGTTCAAAAATATTTTGCACACATTCCCAAACAAATGACTCCTGAACGCAATGACGTGCTTGAATTTGATCGGGTTGGATATCGGCATATGGAGGTTGAGCTTCCTGTACATGTAGCGAATTTGTATATGGCTTGGAATGTTCGCTCAATTAAGACCGCCAAAAATCCACAAGATGCCTATGCACTCACCATCATTCAAGCTCTACTTGATGGCAATATTTCGTCTCGTTTACAGCAACGTTTAGTACGAGACAAAAAAATTCTAACGTCAATCAGTGTCAATTATGATCCGTATAATCGCGGTGACAGTTTATTTACCATTACTGCTTTGCCTGCGGATGGTATCAGCCTAGCCTCCGCTCAAGAGGCTATTCAAAAAGAAATCGATGCACTCAAAACTGAACTGGTTGAACCCGTCGAACTTGAACGTGTCAGCAATAATTTTGTTTCCAATCTCATCTATAGCCAAGACGATATTGTGGGTCAGGCACATCTGATCGGATTATTGGAGGTCAATGGTTTGAGCTACCGACTGGTGGACGATTTGCCACAGCATTATCAAACCGTCACCCCACAAGATATTCAACGTGTTGCCAATGCTTACTTAATCAAAAGCAACCTGACGACATTGTATTTAGAACCAGAACAGGAACAGAAAAAATAAAGGAAAGATGATGAAAAAATCCTTATTCATAATCATGACAGTCTCTCTGTTCTCTGTTTCAGTGTTTGCAGACGTTGCAGATCAAGACCTGCTTGAACAAGATGACTCGTCTCCTTTAAAGTCTATTGCACAGCTGAGCAGCCTTAAACATATTTCTAAAAAACAAACAGAACAAGCACCCTATGTTCATGACCTAAAAAATGCTGAACAAGTACGTACACTATTTGTTGAATCCCAAGCATTACCGATTGTCGATATACAGTTGACCTTTAATGCAGGATCAGCACGTGATGAAAACATTGGTAAAGGTCTATTTGGCATCGCCAATATGGCAGCAAACTTAATGACCGAAGGGACTGAAAAATACACTGCCGCCCAAATTGCCAATACATTTGAACAACTTGGTGCACAGTTTAGTGTGAAAGCATATCGAGATATGTTTGTTGTTCGCTTACGCGTTATGTCAGATCCACAAAAACTAAATACAGCAGTCGATCTTATGCTGGACATCTTGAATCATGCCACGTTTAGTACCTCTAGTTTAAATCTGGTGTATAGCAACACCCAAGTGGGGCAACGTCAGTTACAGGAAAATCCAAATCGACTGATTGATATCCGTCTTTATCGTACTTTATATGGTACACATCCCTATGCTGAACCAATCACTGGAACCAATGCCAGTATCCGAAAAATTACCCCTGCTCTGCTCAAACAATTTCGTGAGCAATTATTAGTTGCACAAAACATGAATATTGCCTTAACAGGACAATTAAGCCCCCAACAAGCCAATGATCTGAGCCTAAAAATTATTCAATCGCTCCCGCAAGGTCAACGAGCTATGCCGCTTGCTGCTCCCAAGCCGCAAGGAGGAATTAATATTCAGCATATTCCCTATCAATCTACGCAAGCCTATGTCACTTTCGGACATTTAGGCATAAGTCGAAATGATCCAGATCAACTTGCACTTGAACTGGCCAATCAAATGCTCGGAGGCTCTGGTTTTAATTCTTTACTCATGAAAGAGCTTAGAGTGAAACGAGGTTATACCTATGGGGCGTATAGTGCATTTAATTTTACCCAAAGCAATGGAATCTTTAGTTTAAATTATTCGACCAAACAAGATCAGCTCATGCAAAGCATCCATGTTGCACACCAGACCCTGATTAACTTTGTCAAACAACCGCTTGATCAAAAACAGCTTGAAGAAACACGAAGTGGAATGTTGCGTGCTTTTCCCATGACCTATAGTAGTAATGCCAATATTAATGCACAGCTAGGTTCAATTGGATTTTATGGATTAACTGCCGATTATTTGTCTAAATATCCAGAACAACTGAGAAAACTGACTGTACAAGATGTACAAAAAGCCATTAGAAAGCATATTCATCCCGAAAATTTAACTCTGATAGTTGCAAGTGAAAAACTAGATAAAGAACAACTCTTACAGGATTTAAAAGAAAATCTGGGACCTACACAACCCGTTCAAATTGACTCAGATGCTATTGGTCTTCCAACGCCATCGCAGGATAATGTTTCGCCTTCGCATTCTCAAACTGATACGCCCGCATCAATTTAAAATATTCACTACGTTTTATGACTTGCTGTTGCAATAACTGGGACGCCATTTTTTGCGTTTCGGGATTATTTGCCATTTGTGATAAATTCAGCATCATTTGATGCTGAGAAACAGAAATAGGACGTTGTAATGCAATATACGCCAATGCAAGTATAAAAATAATCATGACCGCAACCACAACGTTGTAAATGCGTTCTAACTTGATTTCATGTCTAAGTTTTAGAAAGTTTTGTTTTGAAATGAGCATACACGACCTCGAATATAGGTAGTGTATGACCCATTGATTTTTTACACAAGTCGCAGCAACTAATTCTGTTTATCAAGCAGAATCAGTTAAATGATTTAATTAAGCCAATGTAGAATAAAATAGCTTGCAACATCCTGATAGAATTAAAAAACTTTAAAATTACCAGCCTAATTAACTCATTAAACCACGTACAAAAGCGAAATATAAAATAAAGGCGATAATGACCAACACAATCACAATAGCGAAGTAACTTACTCCACTTTCAGCATCCGCTGGATGCAAATCTTCTTCATCGGCTAAACGCAATAACTCACCGTCATATACACGATAAAACTGTGCTTTGGTTTGCGGTTCAAGCTGACGGGTAAAATCATAAACGCGTTTTCGCTGCGCTAAACAATAATCCCCCAAATGAATTTCTTGATGAAAAACCGCCTCGTCCAATTGTTTACGGTGGTATTGTGCCAAAGCAATAATTTGTGATTCATCGGGTGGAACATCAAAATTAAAACTATCTATCGTTGTTAGCATATTGTTCTCCTTGTCATGTCATCATTAAATGTCATATTTAATTGTTATATTGATTTTACTAAAAAATATTTTTGTTTAATGTTTAAACATGTAAGCTTGTAATTCGAGAATGATGCCCCATCTAATACTTGACTTATCACGCTTATTGTAATATTAGTTTAACAATCAACTGTTAAAATAATTTAACAAGGCGATAAAGCCGAGTTGATGTGATCATAATTACAACTATAAGGAGTTTTTAATATGATTCAACAAATTTCCCATCATGACTTAGAACATGTGTATGCTTCTGCGGTGAATACCATTCAATCACAGATGAACTTCCAAGATGCTGTGACACAGCTTGAAGAAGCTGCGCGTGCAGGACATGGTAAAGCAGCCATGTTTCTTGCTGAACTTTATTATCAAGGTTTCCGTGTAGAACGCGACTCATTGAAAGCACAGTATTGGCAGAAGATGGCCACGATGCAAGCATAATAAAACGTCACTCAGGTGGCGTTTTTTAATGCCTATGCAAAACTTTATTACGATTTAATGCAAAGCTGTAACTGAAATTAAGTATTTATTTTTTATAATAAAGCTGAATGTTAACCGCAGCATACTCATGAAAACTTATACGCAGCTCCATCCTGTTTCCAGAGATTTAATTATAAAAATTTCTATTCTAAAAACCATGATGTATTGTGGTGCTGTTTGGGGACTTTACCATCAAGGCTGGGCGATTAAATCAGATCAGGGAGATTTTGTTTTTCCTTTTTGGTTGAATGGGCTGCAAGCACATCGTTATGCCAAAAAGCACTGGCCAAATTATGTACCCCGAAAAATTACCCCGAAAGATTTTCAGGAATCTTTATTGCCCACTCTAAGCCGTCTACAAGTGACTCCTGCTTTGTTTAACTCATGTCAGCATAAATTTAAACTGTCTACACACCAGATGCGTCATTTTTTCTTTGCACCAGCAAATTTTAAAACTGCCTAAATCGGCAACAGAACATATCTTTTAAAGATATAACAAGGTATTGGACGTTGCATGACAATTTGAATTGACAAAATATTATCCATTTGTTGCGTCAAAGTCTTTGCAATTTCATTAAATCGCGCTAAGTTAAATTAAAACGATAACACTCGCCAAAAGGATATAAAGATGACAAACGTGGCTCAAGTGATACAAGATAAAGCTGAACAAGCCATTTATACTATTTCGCCAGATGCAACTGTCCTTGAAGCAATTTCGATCATGGCAGATAAAGGTATTGGAGCACTGGTCGTCACAGAAAAGGAAGATGTGGTTGGCATTTTATCCGAACGTGATTACACCCGAAAAGTGGCTTTGATGGAACGTTCATCTTATGACACCATCGTGAGTGAAATTATGACGCCCAAGGTATTAACCATTACTCGTTCAAATACGGTTGAAGAATGCTTACAACTGATGACCGATCGTCATTTACGTCACTTACCTGTGGTCGAAAACAATAAATTGGTAGGACTGATTTCAATTGGGGATTTGGTTAAAGCAGCCATGCAGGATCAGAAAAATTTAATTGATCAGTTACAGCAATATATTTCAGGCTAAATAAAAGGGCATCCTAAATAAAAGAGCATCTTAATCAGATGCCCTTTTTGTTTCACTCAGCCACGTCTCTTTGCATGAACACAAATTAACGTGAAAGATAACGTGTTAAATCCTCAATGCCTTTTAAAGTCATCGGATACATATGATCTTCAAAGATCTGTTTGATGAAGCCAATGGTCTGGGTATAGTGCCAATAACCTTCTTCTTCTGGATTCAACCACGCAGTTTTTTCAAAATGCTGACGCAATCGACGTAACCAGACTTCTCCAGTCTCGTCATTCATATATTCCACAGAACCACCGACCGAACGAAGTTCATATGGCGCCATACTGGCATCGCCAACCACAATCACACGGTAATCTCGTCCATATTTATGAAACAAATCCCACGTGTCTAAACGGCTGGCTTGTCGACGATGGTTATCTTTCCAGACATAGTCATAAAGACAGTTATGAAAATAAAAATATTCAAGCGTCTTAAATTCAGTTTTGGCTGCGCTAAACAGTTTTTCACACTGCGCAATGTAAGAGTCCATTGAACCGCCTACATCAAACAACATCAGCACTTTAATACGATTACGACGTTCAGGAACTAACTGTACATCCAGTATGCCCTGCTTTGCCGTTTCGCGAATTGTGCCATCGACATCTAGCTCTTCTGCTGCGCCTTGTCGCGCAAATTTGCGTAAACGGCGTAAAGCCAACTGCATCTGACGTGTGCCCAAAATCTGATCATCATCCAGATTTTGATAGTTACGTTGCTCCCAGACTTTTACCGCAGAACGTTTACGACCTGGCCCACCAATACGAACCCCTTCGGGATGATCACCAAAAGCACCAAAAGGCGATGTACCTCCCGTACCAATCATGCGATTTCCACCCTGATGTTTTTTATGCTGTTCGCGTAGACGCTCTTCCAGCATTTTCATCAGTTCTTCCAGAGAACCTGCTTTTTGTAAAGCTTCTCTTTGTTCAGGAGTCAGGTGTTTTTCAAGAAGTTCTAAATCCAGCCATTCTTTCGGAATTTTATGAACTTGTTTAAGCAGTTCATCCAGATCAAAAGTTTCTATCCCTTCAAAATAGTCCTTAATCGCACGGTCAAACTTATCGAAAAAACGTTCATCCTTGACCAAAATGGTTTTGGCAAGCTGATAAAATTCATCCTGATCTGCAAATACCAGTCCTTGTGCCACAGCCTGATTGAGATCAATCAGTTCGCGTGTGGTAACAGGAACACCATATTTTCTTAGGGTATAAAACAGTCGCACAAACATAAGCGACCATCCTTAACGACGTGACATAAAGGCAAGGCGTTCAAGTAACTGTACATCTTGTTCATTTTTAATCAGTGCGCCATACAGCGGTGGAATGGCTTTGGACTTGTCATGATTACGCAGTACATCTTCTGGCATATCATCTGCCATGAGTAAGCTTAACCAGTCAATCAGCTCAGATGTCGATGGTGGTTTCTTTAAGCTAGGCACTTGACGCAGCTTAAAGAAAATCTGCAATGCTTCACTGACCAATGTGCTTGAAATATTTGGAAAATGTACCGCAATAATCTCGCGCATGGTTGCTTCATCAGGAAATTCAATATAATGAAAGAAGCAGCGACGCAAAAAGGCATCTGGTAATTCTTTTTCATTATTTGAAGTAATAATCACAATTGGACGTTGCGTTGCAGTAATCGTTTCGCCTGTTTCATAAACATAAAACGACATTTTATCGAGTTCATGTAACAAGTCATTTGGAAACTCAATATCTGCTTTATCAATTTCATCAATCAGTAAAACACAACGTTCTTCGCTGGTAAAAGCTTCCCACAATTTACCCGGTTTAATATAGTTTTTAATGTCATAAACACGGTCATCACCCAACTGGCTGTCTCGCAAACGCGATACAGCATCATACTCATATAAGCCTTGTTGTGCTTTGGTGGTGGACTTAATATGCCATGTAATCAGTTTTAAACCCAGACTTTGCGCCACTTGCTCAGCAAGCAATGTTTTACCTGTTCCTGGTTCACCTTTCACCAGCAACGGCTTTTGCAAAGCACGTGCAGCTTTCACCGCAAGTTTTAAACTATCGGTGGCGATATACTGATCTGTTCCAGTAAATTGTTGAGCATCTACAGCCATGTTCTAACCTTTTATTTTTTTACTTAAATGGGCGCACTGCTTTTGTCAGCAGAAATTTTGTTCATGCGATATTTAGACCACAAATAACCAATGACTAGACCAACACCCGTCACCAAAAGAATCAGTGAGGCATTTGCCCACACCAGCGGTTGCTCTTTGGTCAAAATCCCAAAAAGCAAGCCGAAAATGGCAGGGGCAATTTCTGCATTGGCACCATCAGAAACTGTAGGCGTTGCTAAAATAGCAAAAAGAACAATCCAAGTGATCCCCCCAATCAAATTAGGTAGACGCTTTGCCACAGCATACCAACACCACAATACAATAATGGTTCCCATCACATATACGGTAACGGCAATACTGTCTTCAGGTACTGAATCGAGGGTAGATAATAAACTGTTCCAAATTGTACCAAGTTGTTCAAGCACCTCTTAATCCCTCTGGTTCATCCGTCGGATTAATAAATCCTTCTGGTGGCATTTGAATAAAAAAGCCACTGGTATGTAATGAATCAATCACATGTAACACGTTTACACGCGCCAGTTTACGTGATTGAGAAAGCTCAAGATGCATCACGAATGTAGGACGACCAAAGACCTGACGAATACCTTCAGGAATATTTTCTAAAGGATCTTTAGCTTCGATCTCATCATTTGGATAGTCTGGACGAGCAATATAAATGTACATTTCATCTTTTTTGCTCGATCTATAAATATCACAGTGCATAGTTCACTTAACTCTCATCACTTACTAAAAAGCATACATCAAAAAATTGGTCGGGACATTAGCGAATCGTAACCCATCAGTCGTGCTGAAAGATCATTGACGGATATAGTCTATCGTTCCACCTGCATTTGCGTCATCAAAAAATGCTCATCTTCACGCAAAATTTCAATCATGGGTTGAGTTAATTGTGCATAACGCCAACCCATTAAGTAATCTGGCAAATCTTGTTCATCGCCATGAAAAACGACATGTTGATATAGCGCATTCATCCATTTTTTTCGCAATAGGACTTCTTTGGGAATGTGAGTATTATCCACGACATCTTGAATTAACTGCTGCATTTTTATACTGACATGTTCTGAACATTGCTTAATTGGTCGTGCCAAACGTAATGGCCACTCACTCTCTGCGGGTAGAAATTTGAGCAAATCCAGAATAGTTTTACCATGTTCACGAATGATGTTAGGACGAATATCCTTAATTTGAGAGAGCTGAAAATTATTTTTAGGATTTTTCTCCACCAGATCGATCATGGTTGAGTTCTTCAAAATAAAACTACGCGGCTGATTTAAAGCTTTAATCAATTGCTCACGCCATACGCTCAGTTGCTGGAGCTGCATCAGTTGTTTGCGCGAATGACGATAATTACCAATATCGGTATATAACAAATGAGTAGGTGTTTCTTTGGCAATTTCCTTGGTCAGACTCTGACAGTCTTCCAATACAAATTCATATTGATTTTTTTGCTGTAACTGCTGTTTAAGCTGATCTGCAAGTTGTAACAGATAGATCACATCATTTGCAGCGTAATTCAATTGTTCGGTGGTTAATGGTCGTGCCAACCAATCTGAACGGGTTTGGTCTTTATCAATTTCAATATTTAAAATGAGTTTCAAGGCATTTTGATAACTCACCTGTAAACCATGTCCTAGAAAAGACAGTGCAACTTGAGTATCAAATACGTTTTGTAAGGCATCTTGCTGGGCATAGTGATAAATCAGATCTATATCTTCGCCACAAGCATGAAAAATATTTTGCTTTGCAGCATATAGCTGTTGCCAAAAAGGCTTTAAATCAAGCGTTGTACCGTCCAACAAATAGATTTGATGATTGACATTCACCTGAAATACACCCAGCTTAGGCCAAAGCGTATCCACTTTAATAAATTCAGTATCCAAACCATACACTGAACTTTGGTTCATTTGCTCAAGGACGTGAGCAAAATCATCTTGCTGCTGGATAAAATGAAACATGTTTTCTCGATTTAACAACTGGCGCAGTTAACTGCGTCCGTATATATAACACTACACGCTCAGTATATTCCACCTAAAGCATTATTAATGCTTTAATTTTTATACAAAGTGATGACGATCCGATTCAATACTTTATTTTTTAATTTTTTTTACGAAACGATGGTGCTAATTTTTGTCACTCAATTCGCCACCTCTGGCACGTTTCACAGTATGAAATAAGAAATGCTTATTTCATACGCATACGATTATGCACTGCTTGACTCAAAGTATGACTATCGACATATTCCAATTCGCCACCTTGTGGTACGCCTTGGGCAATACGGGTCATATGAATTGGTAAATGTTTAGTTGCTTCAACCAGATAGTGGGCAGTTGCCTGTCCTTCTACCGTGGCATTAGTCGCCAAAATAACTTCTTCAATCTGTCCTTCACTTAAACGCTGAATCAGATAGGGAATACCAATTTCTTCAGGACCAATGCCGTCAAGGGGCGATAAATGCCCACCTAATACATGGTATTTACCGCGAAAACTACCACTTTGCTCAATCGCCATCACATCGGCGGGTGACTCCACCACACACAAAAGCTGTGAATCACGATCATTGGATAAACAAATATCACAAATTTCGTTTTCAGTCAGTGAATGACAAATTTTACATTCGTGAATATGTGAAGATGCTTCATGTAACGCATGGGCAAGACCAAATGCGCCTTCACGGTTTTTCATGAGCAAGTGCAACGCCATGCGTTGAGCCGACTTTGGCCCAACGCTGGGTAAAATTCGTAAAGCTTGAACCAACTGTTCAAATCGATCACTAAACACAGAGGTTCCTCTGAAAGAAATGGCTTAATTTCAAACTTAAAATAAGCCTGAAAGACCCGGTGGTAAACCCATACCTGAATTTGCACCTTTGAGCTTTTCATCGGCAATTGCTTCGGCCTGACGTACTGCATCATTGACGGCGGCAGCAATCAAATCTTCAATCATATCTGGCTCATCTTGAAGTAGATCAGAACTAATCTCGATACGTTTCACCACAAAACGACCGGTCATAGTGACTTTAACCAACCCATTGCCCGCTTCTGCCTGAACTTCTGTGGTAGCAAGCTCAGCTTTCGCTTTCTTAACATTGCTTTCCATATCTTTTTGCATGCGCTGTGCTTGCTGCATCAGCATATTAATATTCATCAAGTTTTCTCCAAAAAATTGAAATGAAATTTACCGAAATCAAATGAGGGCTAAACCACGCTCTAAATCGCGAATAATATCTGAAATATCTTCAATGCCTACAGATACCCGAATTAAACCTTCCTGAATTCCCGCAGCCTGTTTCGCTTCAGGCGATAATTTACCATGGGTGGTGGTCGCAGGATGAGTAATTGTCGATTTGACATCGCCCAAGTTACCCGTAATTGAAATAAATTGGGTATTGTCGATGACTTTCCAAGCCCCTTCACGACCACCTTTAACCACAAAGGAAACAATCCCACCAAAGCCATGCTGTTGTTTGGCGGCACGTTCATGCCCTATATGTTCAGGCAAACCTGCATAATACACTTTTTCAACTTTTTCATGTTGATTCAGCCATTCAGCCAGTTGCTGCGCGTTTTCACAATGTGCTTTCATTCTTAAACGTAATGTTTCCAGACCTTTTAAGAAAACCCATGCATTAAATGGACTCATTGAAGGACCCAGTGTACGCACGACCCCAAACACTTCTTCAAGTAATTGATGGCTTCCAGTCACAGCCCCCCCTAAAGCACGTCCCTGCCCATCCAGATATTTGGTTGCTGAATATACGACTAAATCTGCGCCCAATTTTAGGGGTTGCTGTAACACTGGCGTACAAAAACTATTATCAACGACCAACATTGCATTTTGTGAATGTGCAATTTCAGCCAATGCAGGAATATCTGCAATCTCTGCCAGAGGGTTCGATGGAGATTCGATAAATAAAATTTTGGTTTCTGGACGCATAGCATTTTTCCAAGCATCCAGATCATTTAAATCAACAAAAGTGACGTCGACTGCAAACTTGGCAACATATTTTTCAAACAATGCCACAATTGAACCAAACACCGCACGCGAACAAATAACGTGATCGCCCGCTTTTAAAAATGCCATACAGACTGACAAAATTGCGCCCATACCTGAACTGGTAGCAACAACACGTTCTGCTCCATCCATTGCAGCAAGACGTTTTTCAAACATGGCAACGGTTGGATTGGTAAAACGAGAATAAATATTTCCAGCCACTTCACCAGAAAATTTTGCCGCAGCTTCTGCTGCATTCTCATACACAAACGACGAAGTTAGAAAAATCGGTTCAGCATGTTCCCCTTCAAAACTGCGAGTATGTCCTGTGCGAATAGCTAAGGTATCTAACTGGTATTCTAATTCATCGTTTTGGCTATGCATTGCTCTATTCTCAGTCAAAAGACCGCTCAATTGGGAAACTGCCAATATTTTGAGCGTCTAGGGTATTTAAGGTCAAGGTAAAAGATCAAATTATCGCTTAGACTTCAGTCAAACTTTGTCGGATGAGGAAAAAAATGCAAAGAATGGAGTCATTTAAATCAGTTATCCATCAACAGCAGATTAAACTCAAGCATCTTTCAGCACGTATTTTCAACGAAAAATCACTTATTTTATCGCAAACCACCCCTTATCAAGTGATTGCGGAGTTTGAACAAACACAAATTCGTTATTATGCGGCCGCTCAAAAACGTTATAAAGAGCCATTGGTCTTTGTGGCTCCGCTTGCCATTAATATGGCGATTTACGATCTTTATCCTTATCGCTCTCTAATTCAATATTTTCAAGGGCATGGTTTTGACGTTTATTTGATCGACTGGGGACGTTTAACCTATCGCGACCGCCATCTCAATTTCTTATCTTTTATTGGTCAAGCCTTACCAAAATATATTCAAGTCATTCGTGAGCATTCGCAAAGCGATGAAATTTCACTGCATGGCTGGAGTATGGCTGGAATTTTTGTCTTGCTCTACAGTGCATTAAATCAGCCGAATTATGTTAAAAATTTGATTGTATTGGGCAGCCCGATTGACAGCTATGCCTCAGGACGTATTGGTAAGCTCTATGAATGGGTGCATAAAAATATTGATCGCAATAAGAAACTTCAGCAACGTATTTATAATGGATTACCAAAACGTTTCATTCATAGTCCGGGCATTTTAAATGCACTGGGTTTTAAAATTCTTGACCCGAAAGGCTGGATCGTCGGACATATCCAACTACTTAAAAATCTGGAAAATAAAAAACTGGTTCAGGAACATGCAACGCTTGGAAACTTTTTAAATAACATGATTGATTATCCCGGAGGCATTAATCAGGACATGCTATTTAATGTCTGGCTACAAAATCCACTTAAACATGGTTCAATTCAACTTAAAAATCAAATCATCGAATTAAAAAATATTCAATCTTCCTTATTGGTGGGCGCAGGTCGTAGTGACCAGTTGGTTACAGCAGACGCAGTAAAACCACTGACCCAATTGACAAAGAGTAGTGATGTCACGTTTACTCTAATTCCCGGTGGGCATTTAGGGCTCATGTCCAGTCAGGCCAGTTCAGAAGAATTTTGGCCAATGTTTAAAGATTGGTTAGCACAACGTTCAACACACATCAAAAATGAGTAGATTATGATTCAATCAGTTGCATTTATTGGTCTTGGCGCGATGGGTTATCGTATGGCATCGCATTTACCTAAACATTTCGATACAGTTTATGTTTGGAATCGAAATACCGATAAATCCAAGCAACATGCAACTGAATATGGGACTCAGGCTGTTGATCTGGCTCAAGCAGTACAAGCAGATATTATCTTTTCATGTTTGCCAACCAGCCATGATGTGGAAAATCTGATTCAGCAGGTGGAATTAAAATCAGGCAGTATCTGGGTTGACTGTACCAGCGGTGTGCCGGATTCAGCACGTACACTCTCTACACTTCTTAAAGCCAAAGGCGTTGATTATCTGGATGCACCCGTTAGTGGGCAAACCATCGGTGCCGATAATGCAACATTAACGGTGATGGTGGGTGGAGATCAGCTCGCTTTTGAAAAAGCATTACCTGCCATTCAGGCTTTTGGCAAACTCATCAAACATGTCGGTACATCTGGAGCAGGTTTTGCAGTAAAAGCCGTGAATAATATGCTGCTCGCAGTGAACTTATGGTCTGTTGCAGAAGGTTTTACGACCTTAAAAGCGCACGGTGTAAACTTAAATGAAGCCCTCGATTGTATTAATGCATCGAGTGGTAAAAGTGGTGTCACTGAAACGGTCTTGCCGCAGCGTATTTTAAATCGTAGCTTTCCTGTAACCTTCGGTTTACCACTATTGGCTAAAGATACAGGTATCGCACTGGATTTAATCCGTGAAGCCAATCTTCCTGCACCTGTGATCGCACTCACTCAAAGCTTAATTCAGGCTGCCAGTGCAACTGCCGAAGACAATAGTGACTTTTCGGCTGCCATAAAAATGTATGAATCATGGAGCAAAATAACAATTGAATAAGGATTGATCATTGCTTTTTATTGTAATACCCCTATATTTAGAAATAGGTCGTTACATTTATCGATACCGATTGAAAAAGAGGACACTCATATGAATAAGTTTGCTATTGTACTTTTTACTGGCATGATCACACTTGCTGGAGTTTCAGTGCATGCTGCAACACCTGAACAAGAGTGTAAACAGCTTCAGGATGACTCTAACCTTATCTATGCAGCAAAAGGTTTCTGCTTTAAAGATCCAGAAGCCAAGGCAAAATATGGCAATGAAAACTGTCATACCACCAAACCAAAATTTTCAGATAAAGAACAGCAACGTCTTGACCAGATTGCACAGCGTCAGAAAGAACTGAACTGTAAATAAGATAAAAACATAGTCAGATGTTTGAAGGATAGTAATATGACCTATGATGATCAGAATATTTTCGCGCGTATTATCCGTGGTGAACTACCAGCGATTAAGTTATATGAGGACGATCAAGTACTTGCATTTATGGACATTATGCCGCAAGCAGATGGTCATGCTTTAGTCATTCCTAAAGTTCCTGCGGTGACTTTATTGGATTTACCGCCTGAAGCTGCTGCCTATACCATTCAAATCGTACAAAAAGTGGCGCAAGCCATGAAAAAAGCACTGGATGTAGAAGGTATTGTATTGATGCAACTGTCTGGTGAATCTGCGGGGCAAACTGTTCCTCATGTACATTTTCACTTAATTCCAAGTTCAATTCATCAACTGGGTCGTCACGCCGCACAAATGGGTGATCAGGAAAAAATTAAACAACTGGCAGAGAAAATTAAAGCGCAACTTTAATTAGATCGTCATTCAACAAAAATGGAGCTTCGGCTCCATTTTTTATATAACAACAATAAAATCAATAACTAAAATTCACTCTATTTGATCATTTGTCACCAAACTGTCATGTGTTATTCACCCCTTTGTAACAAAGTTTATTGATACTGCTTAGCAAGTTGGTGAGCTTCTGTAATTTTTTGTACATAAGCAAACTTAAAAAAATAGTGAACTTAGGCATATGCCACTGAACTTGTGTTTTGGAGAAATCTCAATGAAAAAATTGCTTATCGCTGCCGCAGTATCAACACTTAGCATCACCGCAGCGCAAGCAGCGCCAACTTTGTACGGTAAACTTAATGTTACCTTAGACCAAGTTGATAATAACGATTTTGCAGGCAATGATGTCACTGCACTCAATTCAAATGCTTCACGTATCGGGGTAAAAGGTGAAGAAAAATTAACAGATAAAGTATCTGCGGTTTATTTGGCAGAATGGGCAATTTCGACAGATGGTTCAGGTTCAGATACCGACTTGAGCATGCGTAACCGTTTTCTGGGTTTAAAGTTCAATAAAATCGGGACACTAAAAGCAGGTCGTTATGATACTTATCTAAAAACTGCTGCTGGCAATAATCAGGATATCTATAACGATCACACGATCTTGGATATGACGGCTGTACTTCATGGTGAAGAGCGTTCAAACAATGCCATTGGTTTTGAAACAGACAAAGAGCTGATCGTACCGGGTTTACAATTTAACATCATGGCACAACAAGGTGAAGATTCTAAAACCGATAATACTGCCAATGGTCAGGAGGGTAAGCGTGATGGTTTTGGCGATGGAATCTCAACCTCGTTAACCTACGAAAATAAAGATTATGGCTTGGCTGCTGCCATTGCAGGCAATTTCGGGGTTGCAGGAAAATATAATGCTCACAGTCTTTCGGGCATTTACTCAGATGCAATCCGTATTACAGGATCATTTGATTTTGCAAAAGCTGGTGTAAGCGGTCTGGTATTGGGTGCTTTATGGCAAAATGCCCAACCTACTGATGATACTGTGACCACTGGTACGGGTACTGCTTTAAAATCATTTAAGGGCTTGGAAGAAGATGCTTATGCTATTACTGCTGCGTATATCATTCCGTCTACCCCATGGAAGATTAAAGGCGAATACCTGGAATCAAATACATCAGTCGATAATCAATCTCACCGTAAAATTTCTCAATATGGTTTAGGCGTAGACTATAATTTTAATAAACAAGCCCGTTTTTATGGCGTATTGGCTCAACAAAAACGTGATTGGGTATCAGACGATGACAAGAAAACCGTCGTGGGTGTAGGGATGGAATATAACTTCTAATCTCTAAATCGCGACCAAATAAAAGGGCACAATCAATGCGTTGTGCCCTTTTATTTTTTACTCAATTTTTTTAGTCTTATACTTCGTTTGGATTTTTTAATTCCGTCATCGGCCATCTTGGCGTCGTGGTCACTTCCAGACCATCATGCTGCCCCGCTTTTAAGCGTTCATAACCTGCAAATGCAATCATGGCACCATTATCTGTGCATAGCGCAGGCTCAGCGTAGTAGACTTGAGCCTTAATTTTTTTCAATGCTGTTTCTAATTGCTCACGTAAACGCAAGTTAGCACTCACACCACCTGCAATCACTAAACGTTTTAAACCTGTTTGCTTCAATGCCTTGACTGATTTTTTAGCTAAAGTATCGACAATCGCTTCCTGAAAGGATGCAGCAATATCCGCATCCCGATTTTCTTCACCCAATTTTTTAAGCTGAACCGAAACTGCTGTTTTTAAACCACTGAATGAAAAATCTAAACCTTGATGTAACATTGGGCGTGGAAAATCAAACGCTTGTGGGTTACCTTGCAAAGCGAGTTTTGCAATATTTGGCCCACCCGGATAAGGCAAATTCATCATTTTAGCGACTTTATCAAATGCTTCACCGGCTGCATCATCAATCGACTCACCTAATAGTTCATATTGTCCAATACCGTAGGCGGCCATAAGCTGCGTATGTCCACCAGATACCAGTAACGCGACAAATGGGAACTCGGGTGGTGTGGTAGACAAGAGAGGTGCCAACATATGACCTTCCATATGATGCACCCCAATTGCAGGCTTATCCAACGCTAACGCCAATGTACGTCCAAACAAGGCTCCTGTCATCAGTGCACCCATTAAACCTGGTCCACGTGTATAAGCGACTGCATCAATATCTTGCTTATTCAATTGACTTTGCTCAAGCAATTCATTCAATAATGGAATCAGTTTACGCACATGGTCACGTGAAGCCAGTTCTGGTACCACCCCCCCATATTCCGCATGAAGTTTAATTTGACTGTAAAGCACCTGTCCACGCAGTCCCTGCTCGCTGTCATAAATCGCCAAGCCAGTTTCGTCACAAGAGGTTTCCAAGCCTAAAACAATCATTAAAATGCCTATATTTTTACGACTAAAATTCTGCCAGAGCTATTATAGACTTGTGATATCAGTTGTAAATGAGTAAAATACTGACCTTCACTTGTCATCAAGGGCAATCCTGCGCTTGATGTTATCCATAATCTAGAGGATTTTACATGCCACAAGTTAAGTTGAAAGAAGGCGAACCAGTAGACGTAGCAATCCGTCGTTTCAAGCGTTCATGCGAAAAAGCAGGTGTTTTAGCTGACGTTCGTAAGCGCGAGTTCTACGAAAAACCGACTCAAGAACGTAAGCGTAAAAAAGCTGCTGCTGTTAAGCGTTACCAAAAGAAATTGGCACGCGAATCTGTACGTACTACTCGCCTTTACTAATTAATTTGTGATTGACTGTCTGGAAAATTAAATGACTACTTTGAAAAGCCAAATAACTGAAGTTTTAAAAGCAACTATGCGTGCTAAAGAAATGGACAAGTTAACGGTGATTCGTGGTTTACAGGCAGCAATTAAGCAAATCGAAGTCGATGAGCGCGTAGAGCTTGACGATTCGCAAGTTCTTGCGGTCATTGAAAAGCAAATTAAACAGCGTAAAGAATCGGTCAAAGCCTTTGAAGGCGCAGGCCGTGATGATTTAGCTAGTAAAGAACAAGCCGAAATTGAGGTGTTATCCCAATTTCTACCAGAAGCTATGACTGAGGAAGAGCTTGATTCTCTCATTGAGCAAACGATTGCTGCTCAAGGTGCTACTAGCATGAAAGATATGGGTAAGGTGATGAACTCTCTACGTCCGATCATAGCCGGACGTGCCGATCCTGCACAAGTTTCTGCCAAAATTAAAGCCAAACTCAGCTGATCTTTCTTATTCAACTTAGTTTTTCTTTTCTCTCTTTAAATCAATGTGATTGAATAGATTTCAACATTCACATGATTCGTCTATATTTATTTGATCTTTTCGTCAGTTTTTTACTGTAAATGACATTGAATATTATATTTCTTTAATATTTGCATTTCTTTGGATGCCAATACCTGATTAATAAAATCCTGTTTGGTCATTTTAGCGTAAGAAAGTGGCAAGTCAGATCGATATTGATCATTAACCTGGTATAAATCTTGCACATACTGATTCACAATGCCACAAAATTGTGTCTGCTGCACAGGCGTAAATTGTGTCTGCTGTGGATTAAGTGAACGTAAAAAATTACGCATATCTGTATTATAAGTATTTGAGATTTTCTCTACAGAACGGACGTAGCGTTCAGGTGGAGCTGCCAAAACGGATTGCCCCAAAATCATTAAACTCAACAATAAGGTGATCTTTTTCATAAATATAATCAATACAGTATTTCAGTTAAAAGAGAATTTAATGGCTTGCTTTTCATTCTTTAATCAAATGAATAAATGCAGGCTTATGTTCTATAAAATACTCTTCTGTTGGAGCTTGTATATGCCCCTGCTCTACGGTTCCTAAACGCAATCGAATTATTTCAGGTAAGTCCAAACGATAAGAATATATAGGGCTTGCACAAATTTTACATGATACACGTGCTTTTTGTGGCGTATGAAAGTATTCATGCAGATTCTCTTGACCTTGAAGTAATATAAAATCTTGCTTTTAAATAGGACTATTCCATCCACCTAGTGCACCCTGCGCCTGCTGACAATCCATACAATAACAAAGAATCGATTTTTCAATTATAGCATCATAACGGTATTGAACTGCTCCACATAGACATTTACCCCTTATATTTTTATTTTGCATATTTCTCACCTTTACATATTATCTTATATTTTAAGCAGTCGTTCTGACTGCATTTGTTTAAGTCGCTGATCAATCGTTGCACTCATCGCATTGTTGCCCTTTGCTAGACGCTGCGCGTGTAGCATTGATTTAATGGCATTTTCCTCATAACCCGACCAATATTCAACCTCAGCCCGATAACGCAACACATTGACCGTTCTTAAAGGTGATTGAGTATCGACATTGGCTGCTTGTTGTAAAAGCCGCCAGCCTTCGATATCTTTATTATTATGCTGAATAAATCGTTGTACCAGTTTTTGTGCTTCAGCACTTTTCCCTTGTCGAATCAAAATTTCAGCTAATTTATACGCTAAAGGGCGATTCTCAGGCATGGTACGCTGGGTATTAATAATGGCCTGATAAGCATCATCCAGTTTATTTTGATTTAAATAAATATCCGCTTGTAAAATGGTGATTAA
This sequence comes from Acinetobacter ihumii, assembly GCF_900625095.1. Lineage (GTDB taxonomy): Bacteria > Pseudomonadota > Gammaproteobacteria > Pseudomonadales > Moraxellaceae > Acinetobacter > Acinetobacter ihumii. The sequence goes on from NZ_LR130760.1 coordinate 973,104, forward strand.
TGTATTGCTCGGGAAAGTTGTCTTAACTCCTTCCAGCATTTCCTGAGCTTTGGCATAGTCTCCCTGATTGTTATAAAAAGCACTCATCGCCAATTGGGCAGGTTTGTTATTTTGATTTACCTGAATCTGTAACAACTGTTCGGTGACCTGATGCGTTTCGACCAAGGTATACCATTTTAAAATCTGAAAATCAGGATCATAAAGTTTCGACTTTACTGTAGGAAACTGGTTAGCACGTAAGCGTGATTCGCTCATCCTTTCAGATGTCAATGGATGCGTCATCCAGAAATCAGGTAAATAGCTCAATCGGCTCATTGACCGATTCATCGTCTCAAAAAAATCTGCCATACTCTGCGGATTATAGCCAGCCGCATACATATATTGCATACCAATTCGATCAGCCTCGCGCTCCTGATTACGACTATAAGTCAATTGATTATCCATGAGAGCGGCTTGTGTACCTAACATCACTGCTGCACCAGCATCCGATTTGGTTTGTGCAGCAATGGCAGCCCCCACCAAAATACCCGCTAAAGCCAACAACCCTTGCCCCTTAAAGGCTTCCTGAGAGCGGCTATAATGGCGCTGACTGACATGGGCAATTTCATGTGCCATCACCCCTGCAACTTCGTCAATATTATGTGCAGATGCAATCAAACCCGAATTTAAAGCAAACAATCCGCCCGGAACCGCAAAAGCATTAATCTGAGGATCATTGACTACGACCATGCCAATGGGTTGTCCTAATTGAGTTTGACTCAATATCTGCGCAAAAACTCGAAAAAACTGATCCTCAAGCCAAGGATCATGCAAAACAGGCAATTGTCTTTGAACTTGGCGGTAAACTTTTTCCCCAATCATTTTTTCTTTTTGCTGGTCAATGAGTCCAACACCACTGCCAATTTCTGGCACTTCAATTTGCGTAGTGGCAGATTGATACAAATAATCGGAATGTGCCTGTGTAACTCCAGTCACCATGCTTAAAGCCAATACCGTTGCCACATGTTTCAAATCACGATCTCTCATCAAAAAATAAGGGATAATTGACCACAGAATCAATGATCAATTATCCCCAATATAGCACTGAAAATATGCGTAATTTGCAATAAAGTGTTATGGCAAATTTAGCCATTTACCAAGTATTGTGGTGTTCTACCTTCCAGTGCATCAACGAGATTTTTATATGCCAGTTTTGCCATTTTCAAACGTGTTTCCGCTGTTGCAGAACCAATATGCGGCAAGGTCACCACATTAGCTAAGTTGAATAATGGTGATGACTGTAACGGTTCTTTTTGATAAACATCCAGACCCGCCGCAAAGATTTTCTGCTGTTGCAAGGCATCAACTAAAGCCTCTTCATCCACTACTGAACCACGTGAAATGTTGACAAACACCGCATGTGATTGCATTTTTTCAAATTGAGCCTGCCCCATCAGTGCTTTAGATTCAGCATTTAAATCGACCGCAACTACCACAAAATCAGATTGGCTCAACAACTCATCCAAAGTGCAATAGCGTGCATTTAAAGGTTGTGCCAACTCCAACTTTTCACGGCGGTTGTGGTAAAGAATATTCATATTAAAGCCATAGAAACCACGTCTTGCTATAGCTGCACCAATATTGCCCAGACCAATAATACCCAGTGTTTTACCAAAAATATCCTGTCCAAACTGCGCAGGTCCTACAGTTCGCTTCCATTCACCGTTTTTTGTCCACCGATCCAGTTCAGGTACTTTACGTGCAGCACTGACCAATAAGGTAAAAGCCAGATCAGCTGTGGTTTCAGTGAGAACATGCGGTGTATGCGCTAACCAAATCTTTTTTTGGGTGAGGTAATCGACATCATAATTATCATAGCCCACACTAACCGTTGAGATAATTTTTAATTGCTGTGCTGGTGCAAGATTACTTTCATTCAATAAACGCCCTGCCCCTATCATGGCATCGGCATCGACCACTTCCTTGCGAATTTGCTCATTGATATCACCCTGCTTCGGATTTAAGAGTACGACCTGATAATCTTGTTCAAGTTGCGCCAAAACCGTTGAGTCAATTTGACTAAATACCACGACTTTCTTTTTCATTAGACGTCCTTATTGAATTGCTTAAATATCTAAAATCGGAGACATACCAAATGTCTTTCATCACTGTTTAACTCCTCTTTATTTTTCATTAAGAAAGAAATAAAAAGGACTTATAAAAGGAATCTACTGACTAAAATATCAAGAAAAGAGATGTTATGGGGTTAACATGAGTTGCCATAAACGGCGTTTGAGTAACGGCTGATCAATCATGTCTTGTAAACTTGCGAGTTGCATGACCTGAGCATGTTGAACCACCTCAAGTTCTCCTAAAATCACAATTCGCTTATCTGTCGCCAAAGCATCCAGAAACCCCTGAACATAGGTCTGCACGCCACGAGCATCGCGAAAATTCTCTAAAGGAAATGGCCATTTAAGTTCATTATAAACACCCGTTAAAGCAGCCTGAATATTGTGCCAAAGTTGCCGCTGTTGTTTAGATAATTGTGAACTTTCAACCATCAAAACCACTTGATCAAGACAGTACGCCTCTAATGTAAACTCAGTTTGAACTACAGCTAAATCTTGATTTTCAACATTTTTTACAGGTTGGAGCAATGCCGACGGAATATCCACATCCGTTTTGGACACATTGACTGCCGTCGTCTCTTCAATTGTCGGCTGAAGGGTCGATTTTAAGTCAGATATAGTTTTTACTGGGGAAATATTCGCGATTTGATCTAGAGTTGTATTATCATTATTCGTAGTTTTAATATCTGCAACTTGGTCACGCCAGAGGCTTGCAGTCTGTTTTTTTTGGCATGATACGGTTCGTGGAACCCACAGATCCACCCCCATTGCTGCCAAAATATTTCGCTGCTGCCCTGTCATCTTGATACGATCACCCCCATATTCAAAACCTATTCTACTCTGCTTTTTCCGCTTTTTCAGAGTTTTTAGCAAATCAGATTTTGAACGTAGTTTAAATAATCATGAGGGTGTTTTTCTTTTGCATTTGATCGACAATATCATCTGTTTTAAAGCCAAATCGCCAATACAATAGTTCTAAAACATCCAGCTCATCTTGGGTAATAATACGGTCACTCCATAGACACATTTCTGCAATTCCCAATATGCTAAGTCGATCACGTAATAATAGTCCTGCGCAATCATTTAAGATTTCTGCCAAATCAATCGGCTCATCTGAGATTTCCTGATACAACGCCATTTCTTCTAAAGTTAAAATATGGGTGAGGATACGATCACGCACTTCGAGTTGATTAGGGCTATTAATCTGTTGCACATGCAATAGCGCATCAATTAAACGTACAATTTGCGGTTTAACCTCTTCAATTGAAGTGGGCATATGTACTGGCATTAAATCCAGTTCAAACTTTACCCGCTCAAGTAACAAAGCATCCAGCAATCCCACTTCACCATCTTCCTGAATAATTAAGGCCAAACGCGTTAAAAATTGTCGGGCAATGGTCGCAGGAAGTGCGCCAATATTTTGGCAAGCCTCATGAAAAATTTGAACGTGAACACGACCATCCAGATATAACAAGGCATCAATAATCGCACGGCTGACTTGAGCATTTGATGGTACAAATTCACGGTATTGTCGAATCATCAAAATGGCAACCATCACTTCACGTGAGCCCGTTGCAGTTTGTAAAGCCCGTTGAATTAATTCAGGACGTTTAATATTCTGACGAATTTCAGCTTTAAGGGGTTTAATGGCATCATTTAAAGCAAAACTGATGGGAGATAAGCGCAATAATGGCAAAGGCTGTGGTGACACCCATGGCGTGTAGGCATTCCCATCCATTTCCTCAAGTGAACGAAACAAACTAAACAACGGTCGGTTACGTAATTTTTTTAAATTTTCAAGTTGCAGTTCCTGCAAAATACCCGGATTTAATTCATAAATGCGATCTTCAATACTTGGATGAATATTTAACCAGCTTTGCGGACTTAAAGAATTAGCAAAGCACATGTGCGCGATAGATTCAGAAAATACACTATGAATTTGTGAACCAGCATGATGCACATAAATTCTGAGTAGCGTCTGGGTATTGGCATTACTTTGAATCAGTTGCATGGTTTTATAATCATTTCTAAAAGTGCGTCCACTTAAAGTTAAGTATTTGATTAAACGTGTAATTAAAACACCCATGCTACCTAATAACCAAATCACTCCACCAAGAGCAATATAAAAAGTTTCAAACTTGCGCTGCTTATTTTTCTGATACGGCTTAAAACCACGTTTTGCAATACGACTTCCCAATTGGCTAAAGGTGATTAAACCACTATATAAAATTTTAAGTTTGGTATTTTCAACGGCTTCACCAGATAAAATTTGATTAAATTCATGACTTAACAAACCATAAAGTTCAACTTCATCCAGATTTTGTAAGGCTCCCCAAGTCAACATAATGACCACATTTTTTTGATCAAAACCTGCGGTAAGCGCATTTACACCGACTTCATCTGGCAATACATATAATATAGGGGTTTCAATTCCAAAACGCTCAGCCAACTGCTGTGAAAGTTTTAGTGCAGTGCTTTCTTCAGGTGTGCTCTCTAACAGCTCAAGGCGACGTCCTTTGAGCTGCTTCGCAAGAGAATGCCCTCCTTCACGCAATACATAAAGCTCATAACAGGCAGAGCTTGTTGCAATCGCAAATAATAAAATGATCAGATACGGACTTAGACTGTGCCATAAAATCGATTGGCTATAGTCAAAATAATGGACTAAAAGTCCAAGGGTAATATTTAAAATAAATACTGTCAGCAGCATTGCGACCAAACACATGCTGGCAGACCACATCATATTTTTATTTTCAACCAGATAATGACTGACTTCTTTCAATGTAAATATGTCCTGATTACATTGTTGCCCCATCATAAATTAAAAAAGCGGGAAAAACCCGCTTTTTAGTGAAGAATTTAGCTTACAACTCTTCTTTAATTCCAGTCAAATCCACTGAAGCAGCATCGATATTGACATCAATATAGCCATCCTGCCCTTTCTTTGCAGTGTCATTACGCTGACGCTCAAGATTTTCAAGATAAGCTTGATCAATACCACCCGTCACATATATCCCGTCAAACACTGAACTATCAAATTCAGTTAAATCAGGAACCTTACTGGTACGAACAGCATTTTTAAGATCTTCAAGATCCTGAAAAATAAGACGATCTGCACCAATAATATCCTGAATTTCTTCAACACTCCGTTGTGAAGCAATCAATTCAGCTTTGGCTGGCATATCAATTCCATACACATTTGGATATTTCACCATTGGCGCAGCCGAAGCGAAATATACTTTTTTGGCACCCGAATCACGCGCCATTTGAATGATTTCGTTACATGTCGTACCGCGAACAATTGAGTCATCGACAAGTAGTACATTTTTGCCTTTAAATTCAAGTTCAACTGGATTCAGTTTCTGGCGTACTGATTTTTTACGTTGTTGCTGACCGGGCATAATGAAGGTACGGCCGATATAACGGTTTTTCATAAACCCTTCACGGAACTTCACACCTAAAATATTCGCCAGTTCAAGTGCCGAAGTACGACTGGTATCTGGAATTGGAATCACCACATCAATATCGTGCTCTTCACCCCATTCACGCAAAATTTTATAGGCCAGTTTTTCACCCATTTTCAAACGTGCTTTGTACACTGAAATACCATCAATAATGGCATCTGGACGTGCAAAGTAGACGTATTCAAAAATACATGGACGATGATGCGGTTCAGCCGCACATTGTTGGGTGAAAAGCTCACCTTTATCATTAATAAATATCGCTTCACCTGGCTGAATATCACGCTCAATCTTAAAGCCAAGTGCGGTAATCGCAACGGATTCAGATGCAATGATGTATTCGGTACCCTGTTCTGTTTCACGCGATCCATAGATGAGAGGACGAATACCATTCGGATCACGAAAACCAACTAGACCATGACCCGTGATCATCGCCACCACACCATAAGCCCCTTTACAACGCTCATGGACACGTTTCACTGCATGAAAAACATCTTCTGCACTCGGGTTTAAAGTGCCACTTTTTTGTAGCTCATGCGCAAATACATTCAGCAGAACTTCAGAATCAGAATCGGTATTCATATGGCGCAAATCTGTTTTAAACAGATCATCATGAATATCAGCAGCATTGGTCAGGTTGCCATTGTGCGCGAGCGTAATACCGTATGGCGAGTTTACATAAAACGGCTGGGCTTCTGCGCTGCTTGCCGAACCTGCGGTAGGATAACGCACATGACCGATGCCATAATTACCAATCAGGGCACGCATATGGCGAGTATGAAATACATCACGCACCATGCCGTTGTCTTTGCGCAAAAATAGACGACCATTATGGCAAGTCACTATTCCAGCCGCATCTTGTCCACGATGTTGCAACATCGTTAATGCATCAAATAACATTTGGTTAACTGGCGCCTTACCGGCAATACCAACTACTCCACACATAGCAACCTCGCAGACAAGCTAGGATTAATAAAAAGGATTTTGGGTTGAATGACTGGAGCGATCTTTTACTGGATCTGATTCAGCCATTTCTTTTGAAGGGCGATGAAACACACTCCCTTCAGATGTCACATGTTGCATCGCCTCATTTGCAGCATCTTTCGATAACTCTGTGGCTAATGGCGCATAAGGTAATAAAACCTGAACAAATTTGGACTGTTTCCAGTGAGGTGAACTTTCTACCCACGGCCCAAGCCCTTGCATGGTAATCAGCACAATTAATAAACCTTTTAACGTGCCAAATGCACCGCCTGCCAAACGATTGAGCGGTCCCAAACTCATGCTTCTTAGCATTAGATTGAGTAAACCCGTGACGATCCAGGTCAGTACAATAATTATGAGCACAATAAATGCAAAGGCAGCAATTTTTTGCACGACTGGATCATGACTCAATACCACCATGCTTGGCGCTAAAAAGTTTGCATATTTCGCGCCAACAATTAACGCCAATATCCAACCAATCAAGTTCGCAAAGGCTTTTACGAATCCTTGTCGCAAACCGTTTAGCCCTCCAATGAGCAGGAGTATCAGAATAATGATATCCAGTGTATTCATCACTTAGTTGAAAGCACTCACGCAATCTTTTATCAGGGTTGGACCTGTATATATGAGGCCACTATAAATTTGTACAAGGCTGGCCCCTGCATCTTTTTTTGCAAGCGCATGTTCACCCTGAGTAATGCCACCAACGCCAATCAGAGGAATTTGTCCATTTAAACATGTCGCAAACTGGCGCAGGCATTCCGTACTCTTTTCAAATACTGGCGCACCAGATAAACCGCCTGCTTCATTGCCATAAGGCAAATTCTCTACACCAATACGCGCTAAAGTGGTGTTGGTCACAATGAGTCCATCAATTTTAAACTGCAATAATTGCTTTGAAATAAATTCGATATCTTCTTTGGTCAAATCAGGTGCAACTTTTAAAACCAATGGAACATAATGATGATATTGTTCTGCTAACTCTAACTGACGTTGTTTTAGGGTTTGCAATAATTCGGTGAGCGCATCACCGCTTTGTAAGCTACGCAAATTTTTAGTATTGGGTGACGAGATATTGACCGTAATATACGAAGCGTAGTGATAAACTTTTTCCAGACAGATCAGATAATCATCGACTGCGTTTTCAACAGGAGTATCGGCATTTTTGCCAATGTTAATGCCTAAAATACCTTTAAACTGAGATGCTTTGACATTTTCAACGAGCTGATCGACACCCTCATTATTAAAACCCATCCGATTAATAATGGCTTTTGCTTCTGGAATACGAAATAGTCGTGGTTGTGGATTACCTGCTTGTGGACGTGGAGTAATGGTTCCGATTTCAATAAAACCAAAGCCCAGACCTGCTAACGCATCAATATAAGCACCATTTTTATCCAGACCAGCCGCCAAACCGACTGGATTTGGAAATTCAATGCCCATGCAAGTTACGGGCTTAGGTGCAATACGCTGGCGCGATAATCCTATTTTATGTGTAGATTTGAGTAATGATAAGGTCAGTTCATGTGCACGCTCAGGCGACAAAGAGAACAACAACGGGCGAGCAAGCGAATATAACATATCTATCAAGTCTACTGCTTTTTCAGGTAGGCATATTATAGGCATAGGTATACTAAAACACCATGCTTAGCGACCTTTTATTTTAAAACCTTACTGCACTATTGCCGTTAATTTAATCTGGTTATTACTCGACACCATATCCATTTTTTTTATGGATAAACCCATTTGTGCCAGTTGTGTTACAAAGTTAGCCAAGACTGCATAATTTTGATGTTCTGCAACAATTTGCAATTGCTCCCCCATTTGCTGAGACGCGATTGTTAATCCTTGTTGTTGTGAAACACGTTGCACTTTTTCAGCCGCACTTAATTGAGTGTCTGAAGCAGGTTTCATGGTCGCTGCATTACCTTGCATCCAGACCATCAAGTCTTTTAAGCCATTGAGACGTTTTTGCTGCTGATCAGCCAGACTATGCATTTTCCACAGAGAGAAACCAATCAGTGTAACCACAACAAGAATACTGGCGAAAATGACCATATAACGTTCGCGTGCAGACATCTGTTGTAACGCATCAATCATACGTTCAACTTTTTGATCTATAGACTGTTGTACTCGAGTAAAGCCATTCATTATTGTAATTTCACCATTCCAATTGCCCCTGCACCGTCTGCCTGTACATTCCCCAGTTGCGCTTTAAAGCCCTGTTGGTTGAGTTGTTCTGTAAGGGCCTGTAAATCATTCGCCGAATTTGCTTTTAAGGTCATACTCAAGGAAGATGACTCATAACTCAGTTGCTGCGCCACAATTTGACGCTGCATTAAAATCGGTCCAACCCGACTTAAAAGATTTAAGACCGTGATATCCCCATTTTGGCTCATGCGAAGCTGGCTCTCAAACATACTTTTTAGATTTTGTTCAGTCACTCGGCTATTGGCCCCAAACCAGTATTTATATTGATCAACGGCCTGCACAGCAGTTTGATTGGCCAATTTTTTGAGCTTTATCCAGCGCAACGCATCATAACTGAATTGAACAATGAAAATAGCGAGTAGTACCGCAACACAAGCTTTCCAATACCCAGAAACCTGAGTCTCATTTTTACTTTTGGGTAGAACATTAAAGGGATGCTGTTTTGGCTTTTGAATTTTTTGAAATTGATAATCAAAAGGTTGGCGAGTTTCTGCTGTGGAGACGTTGGCCAGATCATCGAGTTGTTGTGCAGTCAAATTACTATAATGATAGAACGTATCAGCAGGTTGAAAACCGAGATAAACCGCCAAATCATCAATTGCCATTCCTTTATTGCTGTTTTCACGCACCAAGGTTTGACCATGTAGATGCGCAATATTCACTTTACCCTGTTCGGGTATTGGCAATATCAGAAAATCAGGCAATAACGCGACCAGTTTAATCGGTAACAAATTTAAGGCATGTTGCCATGTTTCAACCTGATTTTGTGCCACAGCCAATATCGTAAGCTGAGCTGGCGATTCAAAGTGTTGAACCACTCGCATATGATCAATGGGTAAGGTGACATACTCTTCCATGAGATATTTCACACCATCTGTGCCCAATTGCTTCACATGAGCTTTGCTCATTGGTTGTTGTAAAATCTGAATATGGCGACTAGAAAAGAAAACGACCGTTTCTTCACCCTGATGTACTTGCAAATCATGAATGAGCTGTTCAAGGCTGGAAGCCTGTAACCAATTTTCACCTGTTGACCAAAACCAAGCCCCATTGGCTTCAGGCATCCATAAATACAGCATAAATTGTCAGTACCGTGTTTTCGTTATAGCGTAGGTATAAAATGATGTTCTTGTGTTGACAATCCATTGGCAATCACACTTTGGCGGTAAATACGTGCTTCAGCCAAAGCAAAAGGGTTAAAGTTTTCATGTGTCAATTGTTCAGCAATATGCCCCACAACATTCATATGACAAACCACCACCACAGATTCAAATGGAAGTTGAGACAACCAGTCAATCGCATCTTTCGCATCATCATCAGGTTTGATCTTATCACAAAGCAAAACAGGAACATCAGCAAAATATGTCTGAATATGACCAAGTGTTTCTTGCGCACGAAGTAAAGGACTGACCACAAACACTTCAGGTTTCACGATATCCTTTAAGTATTGTGCTGTCTGTTCAGCCTGAGCATGTCCCAAAGCAGTTAAAGGACGTTTGATATCATTACCATCTACGGGCGGTGCTGCCTCGCCATGACGAACTAGAGTCAGTTGCATATCCATTCCTTATTCATCTTTGTTTATAATAACAAGTCTTTATGACGGTTTTGATTCAGTCGCCAGTTATACTTGATGATGTGGTAATACAAACTCAACATCACTACGATGTCCATTTTTCATGAGAGAAAGCGCAATATTTAAAGGCGGCGCACCTTCAAAAATCACCTCATATAAAGCATTGGTAATTGGCATGTAGACATCCAGCTCTTGCGCACGTTTACGCACTTGCACAATAGTATTGATGCCTTCTGCGGTTTGCCCCAACTCTGTGGTCGCCTGCTCAAGTGTTTTACCTGAACCTAAGGCAAAACCAACTTGGTAGTTACGACTAAGTGGACTATTACAGGTCGCAAATAAATCACCCACCCCTGAAAGCCCTAAAAAAGTCAAAGGATTCGCACCCAATTCGACAGCAAAACGGCTCATTTCTGCCAAAGCACGGGTAATAATCATACTCTTGGTATTTTCACCAATATTATAAGCCACCGCCATTCCCATCGCGACAGCATAAATATTCTTCAGTGCACCACCTAACTCCACACCATGCACATCATCACTCCCAAAGACACGAAATAATGCACTATGTAAGGCGTGTTGTACCGCATAACGTACTAACTCAGAATGACTGGCGATTACAGTTCCAGAAGGCATACCTGCCATAATCTCTTTCGCGAGATTTGGCCCAGATAGCACGCCATACGGTACTTCTGGCAACTCTTCACGAATAATATCGCTCATAAAACTAAAAGTATCGGCTTCAATGCCTTTGGTCAGTGAAATTACTGCCTGAGACGTAATAAACGGAGCAATTTGTTTAAGTACATTTCGGAATGAATGGCTAGGAATTGCAACCAAAATAATGTCTCGATTACACACAGCTTCTTCAAGGTCACACACCGCACGCAAACCCGTTTCAAGTGTAAAATCTGCAAGATAACGTTTATTGACATGACTCTGATTGATATCATCTGCCGCATCCTGATCACGAATCCAGATCATGGTATCGCAGCCGTTACGCACTGCCAGATTAGCCATGGCCGTACCAAAGCTACCGCCCCCCAATACCGTAATCCGAAGTGCTGTTTTTTGATCTACCTCAACAGGTTTAACCAGATCTGAAAAATTTAATTCCGTCATGTGCTTTTCATTCCCGCTACATCAATGCTGATCTTATTTTTAAGCTTGCCAATCTTGAACAAAGTCATTTACCGCCAAGTCTGCACGTGGTGCAATCGCTTTTGCAGCAGTACCAATGTAAATAATACCAGAGATCAAATCACGCTCAGCTAAACCTAAATGTTGCTTCAACCATTTCGATTCCACCACAGCTCCTGAACGCCACATACTGGAAAAACCTTGCGCCTGTAATGACAATAAAAAGTTTTGGATTGCAGCCCCTGAACTCAAAGTTTGTTCAAAGAATGGAACTTTGGGATGATCCTGAAATTGTGTAACAGCGAGTACTAATAATGGTGCACGAAACGGATGCTGCTTCACTCGATCAAGCTGTGCTGGATCAGTTTCACCCAAATCTGCCAGCGCTTGAGATAGGCTTTCACCAAACGCTGCTCGTTGCTCAGATTGAATCACAATAAAACGTGTTGGCTTTAAACGATGATGATCAGGTGCCGTCAATGCCGCCGCAAATGCTTTGTTTAACTGTTCAGAAGAGGGTGCAGGCTCAACAAGATGCCCAATAGATTGACGCTGATGAATATTTTGATGAATTGTATTTACTTCTAAATCCGTCATGAACATTGATCTAATAAAAAATTAACCAAAAATAGAGTAGCACATTCTTTTTTATTTCGACCACGTCATTGTGAGTATTTCTAAGCTTTTCACAAATTTGACATCATTCATGCATAAATCAATCAAAATCTATACAACTTACTCAAATTAAATGAAAAAAGTTATGTTCAAATAAATGCCTATTCTAATTGATATATATGAGAACTGGTTTATGAAAACACAAATGATCGCCAGCGCACTGACTGTATCGGCACTTTTATTAACAGCCTGTGCATCCAATCCAACAGCCAGCACTGCCATTCAAAGAGAAAATAATCAGTTTGAAGTCACAGGAGTAGGCAAAACTAATTTGATCGCGAAAAATAATGCGGTAGATGCTACCAATAAAACCTGTAAAAGCAGCACTGCCGTGGTGGTCGATGAAAAAACCACTTATAACGGGGTACTCAAAGGTGTGGTCGATGATGAAACTGGGAAAATGGTCGAAGCAGCCGCAGGCGTTATCGGGTCGATTACAGGTAGAAATGCTTCTTTAGCTAAAGATGATGATTACCAAACCACACTCACTTTTTACTGTAAAGCAAACTAAGAAAAGTAAGCTAATTTTCTCAATCAATAAAAAATGCGCTCTGAATCAAAGAGCGCATTTTTATAAACATTCAGATAGATTTCTGGTTTTAGCAGTACCCTTCCAAACGGGTTAATGGTAATTTCTTACCAATGGCTTTTTCAATTTCAGGTAAATAAAAAGCATCATCTTCAGATAAGAAACTAATACTTACCCCCTGCGAACCTGCACGACCTGTACGACCAATACGATGGACATAGTCATCGGACTGCTCTGGTAAAGTAAAATTCACCACATGTGACACACCGTCAACATGAATACCGCGACCTGCTACATCGGTTGCAATCATGATATTGTTTTTGCCTTGTTTAAATTGCTCAAGCATCTTAAGACGCTTGTCCTGCGCAATTTCACCTGACAACATACCAACCCGATAGCCATCTTTTTTAAGATGATCATAAAGGCGACGGACTTGATCTCGGCGGTTGGCAAAGATCATGACTTTATCAATCGGTTCGTCACGTAGAATATCCTGTAGCAAACGATATTTATCTTTTTTCTCAACCACATAAACACGTTGTTCAACGTCATTATTGGTTTTTTGCTCAGGTTCAATTTCAACAGTCACTGGCTCAAATAACCACTGACGCGCCAAATTCAACACATCGTAACTAAAAGTCGCTGAGAACATTAGAGTTTGACGCTGTTCTTTATGTGGTGAGTAACGCACAATGCGCTTGACTGAAGGAATGAACCCCATATCTAGCAAGCGGTCAGCTTCATCAATGACCAAAAACTCAATTTGATCGAGCCAAATTTCTTTTTGCTCAATAAAATCAATCAAACGTCCTGGAGTTGCAACTAAAATATCCAGAAAGTTGGCATTTAATGGTTTTTTCTGCTTATCAAAATCGACGCCACCCACCAGTGTCAGCAATTTTAAATCGGTAAATTTGGTCAGCTCTTTGGCATCACTTTCAATTTGTATCGCCAGTTCGCGTGTCGGTGCAAGAATTAAAGCACGCGGTTCACCGCGATAACGCTGCCCTTGAATGGGATTATTCAGCAAATCATTAATCACGCTAATTAAAAAAGCAGCGGTTTTACCCGTGCCTGTTTGTGCGCGACCAATGGCATCGTGTCCTGCCAGTGTATATTTCAAAACCTTTTGCTGAATTGGAGTCATTTGTGTAAACCCCAATGCATCAATCGCTTTTTTTAGTTGCGGATGTAGATTCAAGGTTTCAAAACCAGATACCATAAACTCGTGCTCTAACTGTTAATCACTCTGATAAGAGCGATAGTATAAAACAAAAACGCCCCAATTTAAAAAATTGAGGCGTCATTCAACATAAAATGTTGATTAGTCTAAAGGCTGTACATTCTCAGCCTGAAAACCTTTTTGTCCTTGCACGACGCTGAATTCAACGCGTTGGCCGTCACGCAAAGAACGGTGTCCGTCACCCATAATTGCACGGAAGTGTACAAATACGTCGTCGCCGCCGTTACGTTGAATAAAGCCAAAACCCTTAGTGTCGTTAAACCATTTAACAACGCCTTGTTCGCGAGCTGTCATAAGTCAATCCTCAGAAGTGAAAATAAAGGACCTTCCGGTGTTGCAAACAGCAGAGCAAACAAGTTTAAAATTCGTTATTATTTCAAAGCTTGTAATCATTCTGTAAAACTATCAACAATTTCCGGTTACATCCATTTGTTATAGGCTTAAATAAAACAGGAATTTGTTTATATTCATCAATCCTAAAACGCTTCGAGCTTAACATGGGTTTATGACAATTAATAGAAATTTTTTAGATAATTCCATATTAAATGTTGCTTAATTTATAAACTATTTTGCAATTTTGACTATTGATAAAATATATATCTTTTATATCACAGCTATTTTTTCACAATTATAAAATTATTTGTTAAAATAAATCCTCATTGGTTCCATAGAATATTTTTACGGATGTGTGATTCAAGTCCCATTTTCCCCACCGAAATCAATGCCATGGGGCAGCCTTGTCCGATGCCATTACTCATGTTAAAACGCAGTTTAAAGCAAGTATCTTCTTCACATTCGCTTTTTTTGCTTAAGTCATCAGATCCGCATAGTCAAATTGATGTCCTACGCTATTGTGAATTACATCAGCTCAAATGTGATATGACTCAAATTTCAGCACATGAATTTCATTATCTGATTCAGTCTTAAAGATTTGACTTTAAAACTTTATGCAATTCATGTATAAAATTTTACATTTCTCTACCCAATTTCCCTTAATTATGGACCTGCTTCGCATTAAGATGAAATATTGGTTATACCATCATCCTATAAGGAGAACTCATGAGTGACAGCAGCAATCAATTGATGCCCCTGTCCTTATCTGCGCCCGGTGTAAATCTCGGTGCTTATATCAGCACTGTGAATCAAATTCCTATTTTGACCGCTGAACAAGAGAAAGAACTGGCTGAACGTTACTATTACGATCAGGATCTGGATGCGGCAAAAATGCTGGTGATGTCACACTTGCGTTTTGTGGTGCATATCGCGCGTAGTTATGCAGGCTATGGTCTGCCTCAGGGTGATCTTATTCAAGAAGGCAATCTTGGCTTAATGAAAGCTGTGAAACGTTTCGATCCAAATATGGGCGTTCGTTTGGTTTCTTTTGCTGTGCACTGGATTAAAGCCGAAATTCATGAATATGTGATTCGTAATTGGCGTATTGTTAAAATTGCCACCACCAAAGCACAACGTAAATTATTTTTTAATTTACGCAGTTTAAAAAAATCCAGCAAGAAACTTACGCTTGAAGAAGCCAAAGCAATTGCGAGTGATTTAAATGTTACCCCAGAACAAGTGCTTGAAATGGAAGGGCGATTGACTGCCTATGATGCAGCATTTGAAGCCCAAGGCGATGATGACGATGAGTCTACTCACGTTGCTCCTGCCTTGTATCTGGAAGATAATCGCTACGATCCTGCACGGTTGGTTGAAAATGAAGATTATGAAGAACAAAGCAGTTCAGCCCTTCATGAAGCCATGAATCAATTGGATGATCGTTCGCGTAATATTTTACAGCGCCGCTGGCTGGATGATGATAAATCTACTCTGCACGAGTTAGCCGCAGAATATAATGTATCTGCAGAACGTATTCGTCAGCTTGAAAAAAATGCAATGGAAAAGATTAAAGTGGCGATGTCAGCCAGTTAACACCCTGCTTTTCATTAAAAGAGGCTTCTGCCTCTTTTTTGTCGATTTAAACTATGTTTAGTCTAGCTAATTTATGCTAAGGTGCTGAGGTCTTTTTTAAGTGTTTTTTGCTTATGTGGATCGCAATTTCAGCTATTAATCTTGCGTTGGCTGTTATGTTAGGAGCTTTTGGTGCTCATGGCCTTAAAGCTTTTGCCACCCCAGAACAACTGGTTTGGTGGGCAACCGCAACACAATATTTCTTTTATCATGCACTGGGTTTATTTGCACTGGGCATTTTGTCAAAAGTCAGTCCTCAATTTCCAATTAAAGCTTCTTTTATTCTGATTCAAATCGGTATTTTATTGTTTTGTGGTTCTTTATATATCATGGCACTCGGCTTACCACGTGGTCTTGGTGCGATTACCCCTATGGGAGGGGTTTTCATGATTTTAGGCTGGTTAGTGTTGGCTCGGAATGGCGTCAAATACGCAAAATAAATGGAAAGGCATATGCAGATTTATTTAAATGGTGAGCTTCAGCAAACTACTTGTCAGAACTTATTACAACTTGTTCAAGCGCTTTCACTTGAAGGTAAGCGATTTGCCGTTGAACAAAACGAGCACATTGTGCCTAAAAGTAAACTCGAACAATCTCCCCTTTCAGATCATGATCGTATTGAAATTATTCACGCTGTTGGCGGCGGCTAAATGGAGCAAGCCATGCAAGATTCATCTTTAATTATCGGTTCACGTACATTTCAATCCCGTCTTTTAGTCGGCACAGGCAAATATAAAGATTTAAATGAGACAGATTTAGCCATTCAGGCAAGTGGTGCAGAAATTGTGACCGTTGCTATTCGCCGTGTAAATATTGGGCAACATCCAGATCAACCGAATTTACTTTCTGTTCTTCCGCCAGAGAAATATACTATTTTACCCAACACCGCAGGATGCTTTGATGCAGAAAGTGCCGTACGTACTTGCATGTTGGCACGTGAATTACTCGATGGACACAATCTGGTTAAACTTGAAGTTTTGGGCGATGAAAAAACTTTATATCCGAATATTACAGCGACACTGAAAGCGGCTCAAACCCTGATTGATGACGGTTTTGAAATTATGGTGTATACCTCGGATGACCCAATTGTTGCCCAAGAACTTGAAAGCATGGGCTGTGTTGCGATTATGCCTTTAGGGAGTTTAATTGGTTCAGGTTTAGGCATTTTAAATCCGCATACCATTTCAATCATTAAAGAAAATGCCAAAGTGCCTGTTTTGGTGGATGCAGGGGTTGGAACTGCCAGTGATGCTGCCATTGCAATGGAACTTGGCTGTGATGGCGTGCTAATGAACACGGCAATTGCAGCGGCGCAAAACCCTGTATTAATGGCTTCTGCCATGAAAAAAGCAGTAGAAGCTGGTCGAGAAGCTTATTTGGCTGGTCGGATGCCACGTAAACGCATGGCCAATGCGAGCTCACCAGAAACTGGATATTTTTTTAAATAAGTCATATATTTTATATCGACTATTTTCAAAGGATTCTTCGGAATCCTTTTTCATTTAAAAACAAATAAACGGCGTAAATCAATATGCTTAAAATCATGATTGCTTTTTTGGGTTCTACTTTTGCAACTTCTATAATGGCAAGTCCTGCCCCCGCACAATACCAACAATTTATTCCGAAGCAATGGAAAATACTTCAAACAGTGAAAGGCGATTTAAATCGAGATGGTCAAGAAGATATTGTTTTAGTGATTGAAGAGAATAATCCGAAAAATATTCTGACCAAT
Organism: Acinetobacter ihumii; assembly: GCF_900625095.1. Lineage (GTDB taxonomy): Bacteria > Pseudomonadota > Gammaproteobacteria > Pseudomonadales > Moraxellaceae > Acinetobacter > Acinetobacter ihumii. The sequence continues at coordinate 990,731 of NZ_LR130760.1, forward strand.
GATCGCTTGGGCAGTCCTAAGCTAAATATCAACCCTAGAGTTTTATTGGTTTTATTCAAAACAAATCAGGGTTATCAATTGATCAGCAAAAACCAGCAACTGCCGAGTGCAAATGATGCAGAGTCGCCTTGTTTAGCCGATCCATTGGAAGATGGTGGAGTCAGCATTTCAAAAGGGATTCTGAAAATCAATCTAAACTATTGGCTCAGTTGCGGCTCATGGTATGTGACAAACAATACTTTTAGCTTTCGTTACCAAGACCGAGCATTTAAATTAATCGGTTTTGACCAGATGAGTTTTCACCGTGCTTCTGGCGATGAAAGCCATTTGAGCATTAACTTTTCTACAGGAAAATTAAAAAAGATATCGGGTGAAAATGAATTCAAAGACACTCCACAACCTGCAAAAACTATATGGAAAAATCTAAAGAAACAATATGATTTAAAATTGGAATCGATCGATTTTAAAGAACCACCAGAATTTGAATAAAAAAATGCCTCAATACATATGAGGCATTTTTTATTCACGCTTTGAGATTTACGGAATCAAACCTTCATCACGCATGGCAATACTGACTGATTGGCGTTCAGCGACTTTATTACGTAACGCCACAATGTTGGTGTACGGCGTTAAATCATGCTCAATGCTATTTGACCAATTTGTAAGAACAAACAGATAAGCGTCGGCTGGTCCAAAACCATCATCTACCAGATATTCATGATCTGACTCTCCAATCGCTTTATCGATATAAGCCAGTAATCGGTCAATTTCAGCGTAGGCTTTTTCTTTTGCATCGGCGTCTAATTCGCCTCCAAAGAACACCGCATAAGCATCATGTAATTCTGAGTTTAAATAACCTAGCCATTCCAATACTTTGGCACGACCTAAACCTGATGGAGGAATCAAGTTTTGAGCTGGATCATGCTGGGCAATAAATGGAAGTACTGCGACATTTTCAGTAAGTACTAGTCCAGGGGTAATTTCAAGTGCAGGTACATAGCCTTTTGGATTAATTTCATAATAATCCGCACCTTTTTCAGTTTTATGTGTTCTTAGATCAACTCGTTCAAGATCAAAATCAACGTTAATTTCATTCAAAAGAATATGTGCTGCCAATGAACATGCACCAGGGGAATAATACAACTTCATAGATAATCCTTGTTATAGCTCTCTTCACTGTTGTAGAACGCTTTACTCAAACTTTCAAGCTCTAGCCGTTTTTAAATTTTAAAAAAACGTAACTACCTGAAAATACAGATCATTAGACTATTGAGTAAAATGCCAGTTTTTTCAAGTGAAAAACGTTGTCTTTTATATTTATGTATGTGTATGACGAAAAAATGAACATGAGTGATTTATTCATTCATCAATAAAGAAAACCAGTCATGTAAAGGCATAAAAGAAATTTTTAGATCGCGCCATGCTTTTTAGTAGAAAAAAGATGATATAAATCGAGGGTAACATTCTCATAGATTTTAAATATTATTTTTATCAATAGTTTAATCAAAGTGACTAAAAAGGCTTTGAGTATGTTTTAAAATTCATTCAAAAAGTGGAAATATGCTAGTTTGAATCAAACCCTAAAATTTCCTATGAAGTTTAGGCATTTTCCAGATTAAGTTTGACTTCATCTATGAAGCCTTTAAAATACGGCATTCAGATTTTTGAGCCATTCCAAAATTATGTCGACTGATCAGTTAGAAACGCAAATTACTGAATTGGATAATTTGCCTGAGCATCGCGAAATCGTGACTTTTATGCGCCGTTCTGCGCCTTTAAATACCTCACAACGTACCGCGCTGGAACAATATCAGCATTTAATTTTGGAATATCCTGTTGCAGATTTGCGTCTACATTTCGAGCATCCTGAACGTCCTTTAACCGTTGAAATTGGTTTTGGTATGGGACGCTCTTTGGTATTGATGGCCAAAGCTAATCCTGAACGTAACTTTGTCGGCATTGAAGTTCATGTACCCGGTATTGCGCAATGTGTTTATGAAGCAGGTATGTCCGGTCTCACCAATTTACGGGTCTTGGATGCAGATGCGATTCAGGTGCTACGAGAAATGCCAGATGACAGCATTGATTGTGTTCAGCTTTATTTCCCAGATCCTTGGCAGAAAAAACGCCACTTTAAACGCCGTTTTGTCATCCATGAGCGTATGCAACTGGTTGAACAAAAACTTAAACTTGGTGGCACTTTCCATGCCGCAACGGATTGGGAACCGTATGCTGAATGGATGCTGGACGTCTTAGACAAGCGAGAAAATCTTGAAAATCTGGCAGGTAAAGGCAATAGCTATCCTCGTCCTGAATGGCGCCCTCAAACTAAATTTGAACGTCGTGGTCTTGAATCTGGTCATAAAATTAACGATTTTATTTTCAAAAAAATCAAATAATATTTCAAGTCACTTGGCTTACTATTTAAGCTAAGTGACTTTTACCTAAGCAAAAGCAATAAAGCCCTGATAGCATAAAATTTGTGTAAATCGTGAAATGTGTTTAAATCCTGCCCGTTGAAGTTGTTCAAAACTTTGCGATTCTGACAGTGGATAAAAATCATCTGTAAGTCTTGCCAGCATCGCAGTCGTTTGATTTTCAGTAAGCCCATTACTTTCACATATATTTTTTAAGACCCATTTTTCTTTGTCTGTTTGCATTCGTACTAAATCAAAGGTTAAGAATAAGGCATTTTCTTTTAGACGCAGATGAATTCCATGTAAAAACATGGCTTTATGCTGGAAAGAAACGAAATGCGTCACCAATATAGAAAGTGCGGCATCAAACCGAATCGTTTGATTTAAAACTTGAATATCCCCCAAAACAAAACGGACTCGATTGTGCAAATCTATATCCTGAATATATGTCCTTGCTTTTTTAAGCATCGGGGCAGATAAATCGGTTGCGGTAAATTGCCAATTTGGAAAATTTTCTAATAAATAGCGAAGCTCATAACCTGTACCACAACCGACAATTAAAATATGCGCCTGTTCGGGTAAATAAGCTTTAAGAATGGCTTGTATTTGTTGATGTACCACCTCATAACCCGGAATCAGTTTACGAATATGGTCATCGTACCCCTCTACAACTTGCTGTGCAGTAAAATCTTTTGCCATCGTATATATGCCTTTTTATAGTTCAATGAATATTTTTAACGATGATGTCTGGTCATAATGGCTTGACTTAAAACTGCATAAATTTCTTTTAAATCTGAGCGGTTTGCTTGTTGTAATAAATGTTGATGCATTGCCAGTATATTGTGATCATTTCTTACCGCTGGACCAGTTTGCATCTGCACGGGATCATATTGCGTCGCTTTTTTGGCAGTTTCCAGCATTAAAGGATAGAGCAATGAAAAATCAACCCGCTCCAGATCAACAATTTGCTTTGCCATGTCATAGCAAGCATTACTAAAGTTAGAGGCAAACACCGCAGCCAGATGTAAACTTAAACGTTGTGAAGATGAATAAGCATAAACTCTGTTACTTAGGCTATTTGCTAATTGATTTAAAATGTTCAAGCTTTCATCATGTTTTGCTTCTATGAATATAGGGGTTTCCGTCCAATCCACTTCTCTTTCAAAACTAAAAGTTTGCAACGGATAAAATACGCCCGCGTTGGGATGTCGATCAGACAATATTTTAAGATCGGTACTACCTGAAGTATGCACAATCAAGACATTGGATAATCGTGCATGAATGTTTTGGATCACGGTTGCAATCGATTGGTCACTGACCGCGAGGATAAGTAAATCTATTTCAGTATTGAGTTGCGCCTCATCATTAATCGCTTCTGCTTCAACTTGATCGGCAAGTTTTTTTGCATGCTGCAAATCGCGGCTCATGATTTGTACAATTTGATGTTGTTGTACACATGCTCTGGCTAAATGTGTCGCCACTTTTCCTGAACCCACAAAACTAATACGCATAACTTCACTCGTTGATCGTAACTGAGTGAAGCATGCCAATAAATAAAGGGCGAATCAATCGCCCTTGAGTCCCACTATCGTTTGCAGAATAGCTTTTAGTTAAATAGATTGTTTAAAGAGATGATGCATTCATCGGTTTAGTTATTAAAATGTTCAGTGTATTTTTAAAAAACTCGGCAATGATTTTACCGAGTCTTTTTAAGATCGTTTAAAATTTAAAGCAAGAATGTTTGTAGGACTTTCCCAGTCAAAGTCTGATTTAACAACGGTGTATTTTTACCACTCGACAGAATACTTTGTTTGTCCACTGTCCATTCTAAATCTGGGTCTACCAATACCCAACCTTTCTCAGCCTGCCAGCGCTCTTGCATATTGGCAACTTTCGCAGGTGCAATCGTGACTTTTTCCACCCACTCAAGCGGCTCAAATAGACCTTCTTTCACCAATTGCACACCCAAAGCCACATAGGTATCAAAAGCACTCATGCCCGGTAGTGTTTCTGCAAATGGCATCATTTTCGCAGAGCTACTCAAAGGTTCATGGTGCGTACAAATCGCATCAATCACCCCGGATTTTAGTGCTTGGCGTAATTGCACTTTGTCTTGTTCAGACCGTAAAGGTGGACGTACATGTGCCAGTGAATTAAAACCGTCAATGAGGGATTCAGTAAGATGTAACTGGTGCATGGCAACATCGGCAGTGACTGGTAAACCTTTGGCTTTAGCGGCTTCAATGAGCTCAATGGATTTTCCAGAAGATAAAAGCCCAAAGTGTGCGCGCACGCCTGTGGCTTCAATCATAATCAGATATTTAGCAATCGCGATGGTTTCCGCAATCGCAGGAATCATCGGCAACCCTTGACGTGATGCAATAAAACCTTCGTGTACACAGCCATCTTTGGCAATTTGTGCTTCTTCTGCATAAAACACCACGGTTAAACCCAGACCTGCTGCATATTCTAATGTACGAATGACCACGTCATCATCTTCAAAAGATGCATTGGCATTGGAAACTGCGGTACAGCCCCCTTTTTTGAGTGCTGCCATATTGGCGGGTTGTTTACCCATGAGGCCCTGCGTTTGCGCGCCAATAATATGTAAATGAAACTGACCATCTGTCCATGCCTTTTCAATCAAGCCATGAATCAATGCGCCATTATCCTGCACAATTGGCTTAGAATCTGGCGGAGTAATCACGTGCAAAATACCATTTTCACGTGCAGCTTTACCTTCAGATTTTAATGTGCCGTGCTGTTGTTGACCCGGCTCACGTACACGCGCACACAAATCCACCATCGTCGGCATCAACCATTTACCTTGTGCATCAATCGTTTCGTCAATATGATCTACTGATTCGACTATTTTTCCATCTTGTAAATAAACAGTCGTGATACGGTCAATCTTTTCTATAGGATCAAGTAAACGGACATTTTCAAGTTTGATATTGCTCATAATGTTGATCCTTTATACCGCGATTGCTTCAATTAAACCTTGATGCTGGAGCTGCCCTTGCATCGCAAGTGCCAAGACCGCCATTCGTACCGCAATGCCATTGGTGACTTGATGCAAAATCACAGAACGTGGGCCATCGGCAATACTAGAATCAATCTCAACACCACGGTTCATCGGCCCCGGATGCATCACGATACAATCAGGTTTCGCCAAGGCCAAACGCTCCTGGTTTAAACCATACATCCGGTAAAATTCTGCTTGAGAAGACAGTGCAGGCGAATCAATTCGTTCATTTTGAATGCGTAATGCGATGATCACATCGCAGTCTTTGACCCCTTCGTCCATTTTATTAAACAGACGCACATGATCACCATATTCGCTAAACCCAACTGGCAATAAGGTATTAGGGGCAATCACACGAATATCTTTACAACCCAAAGTTTGCAAAGCTGCAATATCTGAACGAGCCACACGAGAATGCTTGATATCGCCAATAATCGCAACACTTAGCTCTTCAAATGGTTTGTTGGTATCACGGCGAATAGTAAGCATATCCAACATGGCTTGGGTTGGATGCGCGTGACGACCATCCCCTGCATTAATGATTGCTACATTAGGACAGACATCTTTGGCAATAAAATGTGCTGCACCTGAAGATGAATGACGAACCACAAAAATATCTGCCGCCATGGCTTCCAAATTCCAGAGCGTATCGCGCAGTGTTTCGCCTTTGGATGTACTGGAACGCGCAATATCAATATTTAATACATTGGCAGACAGACGTTTCGCTGCTGCCTCAAAAGTGGTACGGGTACGGGTTGAATTTTCAAAAAATAAATTCATCACCGTGCGCCCTTCAAGTAAAGGCGTAGTGATCAACTGATTTTGCTCATTGATAAAAGATTGTGCGGTATCAAGAATTTTTGTAAGTGTTTCTTTGGAAAGACCTTCGATGGTCAAGAAGTGCTTTAAATTGCCCTGCTGATTGAGCTGAATCTGACTCGGTGTATGCAATGCCGCCAAGTGCATGAGAGATTCCTTAGACGTTAAGTTAAGGCATTATACAGATTTTGAATTCCTTTGGCAGATGATGTTTTCATCATTCAAAAATTTATCGCACTCTCATGCTTTTTGATTTATTGTCCGCATTTATGCAAAATGATGCCAGCACATCTCTAAAGAAATCGCAATAAGTACCACTCCCATCACAATATTAAAAACCTTTGCCCGCTGTGGTGTGTTCAAAAGTTTAGCCAATTTTTCACCTGCAATACCCCAGATCAATAGAGAAATAAAACACACCACAAAATAAATCATCACAAAGAAAATTAAATGCAGAGCATTTTGTGTAATCGAAAAAAGAGCTGTTCCTGCAACAGCAGCAATCCATGCTTTGGGATTTAACCATTGCATTAAAAAACCTTGCAAGAATGTTGGAATTTTTGTTTGATCTATCTCTGAGATACTGATTTTCTGACCTGCGGATCTTAAAATATTAAATCCAATCCAAACCAATAATAAAGTACCCAATATTGTAATGATATCGAGTAAACCTATGTATAAAAGAATAATCTGATAAAGCCCAAAACAGACCGCAGCCAAGAGTAAAGTAAATCCAATTGTTGCACCGAAGATAAAAGCAAAAGTCTTTCTAGCTCCATAATTCATTGCACTCCCCAAAATAGTCAAATTGACTGGACCGGGTGAAATTGACATGGATAAAGAAAAAGTAAACATTGACAAAAAAAGGCCAAACATTTTTATATTCCTGTGTTTTTATTCTCTGGATTAATCGGGACTATTGTTTAAAGTTCAACTAATTAAAAGATCTATTCATTGAAATCGTAAAAATTAAATGGATATAGCCATAATCCGTAACGTATAAGCGGTAAAATACGCTAAAATAGCCGATTGCTTTAGCTGCTCTTGGAAAATTGAATGAATTCACCGCAACGTCTTTCTACATATTGGGTCACCTGTGCAGATGGACTTGAAACCTTACTACAACAAGAATTACAAGGTTTAGGCATTGCGCAGACTGAACGCTTTGCAGGTCGTCTCATTTTTCAGGGATCTTTGGAGCAGGCGTATCGAATTTGTATGTGGTCACGTTTGGCCTCCCGTGTACTTAAACCCATTCATAGCTATGAAATCGAATTTAGTCATGACGCTCGTGATGTCGCAGAAGAATTATACGAAGGTGCTTTAAGCTTTGACTGGTCACTCATTTTTGCACCACAAAGTACCTTTGCCATTCGTTTACATGTGGAACGTGATATTAAGGTCAATACACAGTTTGCGACACTTCGCGCCAAAGATGGCGTGGTGGATTCCTTTATGGAAGCGGTTGGGCGTCGTCCAAGCATTGATACCAAACAACCAGAAATTACTTTATTTGTTTTGGCAGGAAAGACTGAACATACCTTTTGCCTAGATTTATCGGGCGATTCACTGCATAAACGTGGCTATCGTCGCTATATGACTGAAGCGCCAATTAAAGAGAATCTGGCAGCAGCCATCTTGCAAAAAGCAAAGCTTACAGAATTAAAGCCTGATTTAATTCTTGATCCAATGTGTGGTTCAGGAACATTTATTATTGAATCACTCATGATTTTAACTGATCGTGCGCCCGGTCTAGTTCGTCGCTTTGGCTTTAATGGCTGGCATGGACATGACCGTGAACTTTGGCTGGAAATTAAAGCCGAGGCCGCACAACGTCATGAAGCTGCATTGGAAAAGACCTTACCGAAATTTTATGCTTATGATGCAGACTGGGAAGCGGTCAAAGCCACACGTCAAAATATCATCGCGGCTGGTTTTGAAAAGTTGCTGGATCAGATTCAGATCGAAGAGCGTCCACTTGCAGACTGGCCGTCATTTGAAAATAGCTATAGCACTGCATTTGTCGTGACCAATCCACCTTATGGTGAACGTCTAGGTGATAAAGCTTCAAACCGCGCTTTATATTTAGGTTTGTCGGCATTGTTACAGCAACATTTTCCAAATCAACACGCAGCCGTGATTGCTGCTCAGATTGAACAAGCCGATGTACTGGCCTTTAATCAGCCTGAAACATTGCGTTTGATGAACGGTAAATTACCTATTTACATTCGTTTCGGGCAAGTCAAACCTGTCGCAAATCATCAACCATTCCTGACTCACTGGCATGCTGAACCAGTCGAAATTGAAGGTGCACAGGATTTTGCCAATCGTTTGCAAAAAAATATGCAGGCATTAAAAAAATGGGCTGTCAAAGATCAAGTATTTTGTTTACGCCTTTATGATGCTGATTTACCTGACTTTAATGTCGCAGTAGATTTGTATGGTGATCGATTGCATGTACAAGAATACGCACCACCGAAAAGTATTGACCCTGAAAAAGCTAAAAAACGCTTTAATCTGGCTTTAGCTGCGATTCGTGCAGTCACAGGTTTACCACGTGAAGCCATCTTTATTAAAACTCGCGCACGACAAGAAGGCAAAAATCAGTACACTAAACAAAGTACTGCTTCTAAGCGCTTTATCGTACAGGAAGGTCAAGCCAAGATTTTAGTCAATTTGACCGATTATCTGGATACAGGTCTATTTTTAGACCACCGTCAGATGCGTTTACGTATTGCCAATGAAGCGCGTGGTAAGCACTTCCTGAATTTATTTAGCTACACCTCTACTGCAAGTTTACATGCTGCGCTTGGCGGTGCTGCCAGTACCACCAGTGTAGATTTGTCCAATACGTACTTGAACTGGTCAAAAGAGAATTTTGTTTTAAATGGTCTAACCGTTGATCATGCCGATGAACAGCATATGTTCTTTGCCAGTGACTGTTTTGAATGGTTGAAAGAAGGTCATGAGCAATACGATCTGATATTTATTGATCCACCAACTTTTTCAAACTCGAAAAAGTTTTATGGGACTTTTGATATTCAACGCGACCATGTTTCCTTGCTCAAACGTGCCATGAACCGTTTAAGTGCTGGAGGAACCTTATATTTCTCCAATAACTATCGTGGTTTTGAGCTTGACGAAGAAATTGAAGCTTTATTTGATGCCGAAGAAATCACCCATGATACGATTGGGTCAGATTTTAAACGTAATCAAAAAATTCACCGTGCATGGAAAATTCAACATCTACAAAATTAGAATAGGATAGATTTGAGCTAGTACAGATTAATCCAATCTCACAAGCCTGCTGAGCTATTTCTTCAGGCTTTATTTATTGATTAATGGTAATCGTGACATCCCCTTTGACATTTCCCAGTTGAGGTCCAGTCAAATTTAATTTATCTAGGCGGACTTTTTCCTGATAAGGCGGTAATTCAGGAATTTGTTGTTGCAGATACACACTGGTTCGGGTCGGCTCTGTAATTTTCTTTTGTTCCTCATGTTCAGATAAAACACTGGCATCCAGATTATTCTGTGTCAGTTGCTTGGTATGTTTTTTTGCAAGATTCTGGTTTAGATTTTTTTGCTCTGGTACCGATTTTTTTACATCTTGTTCCACGGCTTTAACCACAGGTGGAGTAACACGTTCCAGTGAATCACTTTCATTTCGCATGCCACCTTCATTCAGTGGTGTCGCAGCGATCGTATAACTTACACATCCTAGACTTGTCAGAAAAACAAAGATTGTATAAAGCTTAAATCCTTTAGGTTGCTTCACGTGATGATTCCTTTACTTACTGAGTTCTTCTTATTGGATTTTTCACGCTAACAAGATTTGGTAGAATCTGCAATGCCTAGATGTCACTTCCCGATAATCTGTCGTGTAGATTCATTTTCTCAACATCTTAAAAAAAGAGGACGTATTGTACGCCCTCTTTGCTTGAACAAAATACTCAGCCAGACATTAACTGAGTTTTAATTTATCAAACACTAAATGACCATGATCGCCTTTGATAATGATGTTATCACCTGACTGGAAGTCTCCACCCAGAATTTTTTGAGCCAAAGTATTTTCAACTTGTTGTTGAATGGCACGTTTTAACGGACGTGCACCATATACTGGATCAAAACCAGCATCAATCAAGATATCAAACGCGCTATCATCAACAGTGAGACCAATTTCGCGATCTGCCAAACGGGTACGTAAACGATCCAGTTGAATATCGGCAATGCCACGAATCTGTGATTTCTGCAATGAATGGAATACCACCAGTTCATCAATACGGTTAATAAACTCTGGGCGGAAATGTTGACTCACCGCAGCCATCACCACCGAACGTACTTCATCATCTGTTGCACCCTCACCCAGCTCACGAACATCTTGAGAACCTAAGTTAGATGTCATTACAATCACCGTGTTTTTAAAATCGACCATACGACCTTGTGAATCAGTCAAACGACCATCATCCAAGACTTGTAGCAGAATATTAAATACATCGGGATGCGCTTTTTCTACTTCATCAAACAACACCACACTATACGGTTTGCGACGTACAGCTTCGGTCAGCACACCACCTTCTTCATAACCGACATAACCCGGAGGCGCACCCACTAAACGACTTACGGAATGTTTTTCCATAAATTCACTCATATCGATACGAATCATGGCATCGTCACTATCGAACAGGAAATTCGCCAAAGCTTTGGTCAACTCTGTTTTACCTACCCCTGTTGGACCGAGAAACAGAAACGATCCACTTGGACGATTTGGATCAGACAATCCTGCACGTGAACGACGTACCGCATTCGATACCGCCACCACAGCCTCATCTTGTCCCACTACACGGTTATGTAAAAACTCTTCCATATGTAAAAGTTTTTCTCGTTCACCTTGTAGCATTTTCGCCACAGGAATGCCTGTCGCAGCACTGACCACTTCAGCGATTTCGTTTTCAGTTACTTTGGTACGAATAAGTTTAGGCTCTTCATTTTCCTCGGCAACTTCAGCTTGTTCCAGACGTTTTTGTAACTCAGGAATCACGCCATATTGTAGACGTGCTGCCTCTGCTAAATCACCTTCACGTTGCGCTTTATCAAAAGCAATACGTGCCTGATCGAGTTCAATCTGGGCTTTTTTATCACCTTCAACTAAAGTTTTTTCAGCCTTCCAGATTTCTTCCATATCGTTATATTCTTTCTCAATGGTTGAAATCTGCTCTTCAAGGTGATTAATTTCAGCTTTACTGCCTGCATCCTCATCACGTTTTACCGCTTCAAGTTGCATTTTGAGCTGAATAATCCGGCGCTCCAAACGATCTAGGGCTTCTGGCTTAGAATCGATTTCCATTTTGATACGCGATGCAGCTTCATCAATCAAATCAATGGCTTTATCGGGCAATTGTCGATCTGTAATATATCGATGCGACATTTTCGCCGCTGCAATAATCGCGGAGTCCAGAATTTGTACGCCATGATGCGCAGCATATTTCTCTTTTAATCCACGTAAAATCGCAATGGTATCTTCAACACTTGGTTCATCGACCAACACTTTTTGAAACCGGCGTTCAAGTGCGGCATCTTTTTCTATATACTGACGATATTCATCGAGCGTTGTCGCCCCCACACAGCGTAATTCGCCACGAGCCAATGCAGGTTTCAGCATATTACCTGCATCCATCGCACCATCGGTTTTACCTGCACCGACCAAGGTGTGTAATTCGTCAATAAATAAAATGACATTGCCATCTTGTTTGGCTAGATCATTAAGCACAGCTTTTAAACGTTCTTCGAACTCACCACGATATTTTGCACCTGCAAGTAGTGAGCCTAAATCCAGTGATAAAACCCGTTTATTTTTCAGACTTTCTGGTACTTCACCATTCACAATACGCTGTGCCAAACCTTCCACAATGGCGGTTTTACCCACTCCCGGTTCACCAATTAAAACAGGGTTGTTTTTGGTACGGCGCGATAGAACCTGAACGGTACGACGAATTTCATCATCACGACCGATCACAGGATCAAGCTTACCAGCCAAAGCACGTTCGGTTAAATCAATCGTGTATTTGTTTAATGAGTCACGTTGATCTTCGTGATTATTACTCATAACTTTATCATTGCCTCGAATGGATTCAATCACTTTGCGTAGCGCATCAGTGGTTACGCCTACACTGTTTAATAAACTTTTGGTACTACCAGTTTCCGTTAATGCCAAAAGTACCCAATCTGTCGATAAAAACTCATCGCCTGCCTTTTGCGCATGACGATCTGCCAGATTCAATACCTTGACGGCTTCTGGGTTTAAATTAACATCACCTGTTGGATTCGCGATGGTTGGCGCATCCTGAATCGCTTGTTCCAGTTTTTGCTTTAACTCAGCTAATCTTGCACCAGCTTGCTGTAACAGGCTCAGGTTAGAGGGCTCTTGCAGCAAAGCTGAAAGAATATGAATGCCATCAATTGCCGTATGGTCTTTTCCTGTAGCTAAGGATTGGGCATCTGACAAAGCTTGTTGCAGGCGATTGGTAAATTTTTCAAAACGCATTATTGTTATTCCTCATATCAATTTGTTACTTGCTTAATACATGGGAACGCTTTTATAAATTTCAAACAATTTTTATAAATTTTCACTATATTTTTCATAGTCTTATATTAATAATAATCCATATAGATCTCCATTGTAATATGGGTTCATATTAAAATATTTTCAAGTCAGTCTATGCGTTGTTTTTGTTAATTGAAGTTTCTTATAATTTTATAATCAGTTGTGAACATGCCATGAAAACCTCATCGTATGAGATAAAATCTAGCAAACATCATGACAAGTTTACTTTTCGCAATAAATAAGGGTGCAGTTCAGTTTTTATAAACCTTTCTAAACGCACATCCTTTAAATAGGCATCCACGTCAGTTTCAGAATCTTAGTATTCATGATTGTATTTGCAGCTAAGTTTCGTCAGCACTAGCACTTCTATACTTGTCATTAAATGAGCAATTTTTTAGTAATTTATACATAGAATTATGCGTAAAGCACGAATTTGAGCTAAAACAGTAGAATGATTTAACCCGAAACTCTCTAGCGGATAATATTCTTATATTCAATAAGATTAGTCACAAGCTATAAAATTCTTTTACGTCCTAGCCTCCTCTAACTTTTAAGTCATCACAATCTTGCTTTTGAAATATTTAAAGTCTAAAGTTAACTTTAATAATGAAGGGAAATAGGTAAAATGAATATTAGTGAATTATCAAAACTCAGTGGTTTAAGCACTCCAACTATTCGTTATTACGAACAAATTAAACTACTCCCTAAAGCAAAACGTAAAGCCAATGGTTATAGAGAATACAATGAAAATGACCTTAAACAGTTGTATTTGATCCAGCAAGCACAACAAGTTGGATTTTCTTTATCGGAAATAAAAGCTTTTTTACCATCCAATGTCACCACATGGGATCACGATATTCTCATTGGTCTACTTGAAGATAAAATCAAGGATATTGAAGATTTAGAGCAAAAACTATCGATGAGTAAAAATAATTTGCGAACGATGATTAATGCCATTAATAACAAACCCGATGAAATTACCTGTGAACAAAATGCCCAGAGGTTACTGAATCTTTATTACAATAATGATAAGGATTCAAAATAGTCGTGAGTTCAAAGCATAAAGCACTTGACCTTAAACCAAGCTTTAAGCTTAACATGGTGTATAGGCCGTCAATCAGGAACCTACCATGTTGAAGTATTGGAATTTTCAAAGCTGGCTCATTGGTTTATGCATGAGCATATTGTCGAGCAGCGTTTCGTATGCAAATGCCGCCCTTTTAGATCAATCAACTCATGCACCAAAGGCAAAGATTCTGGTGGTCATGACCAATCATTCGGCCTATCCAAGCCGTTCAGATACCACAGGTTTATGGTTGACTGAGCTTACTCATTTTTATGATATTGCAATTGCTTCAGGTTATGAGATCGATTTTGTCAGTCCAAATGGTGGATCTGTTCCTTTGGATGAGCGTAGTTTAAAACCCATCTATTTAGATAAATCAGCAAAAGCGCATTTGGCTGATGCTCAATTTATGCAACGACTTAAAACAACATTCGCTCCCAATGCCATTGATCCCTCGAAATATAAAGCCATTTATTACACAGGGGGTCATGGCACGATGTGGGATTTCCCAAACAATGAGGGGCTAAAACGTATTGCTGAACAAATTTATCAGCAAGGGGGTATTGTTTCAGCAGTTTGCCATGGCGTAGGAGGATTATTACCCCTACAAACTCAAGAAGGAAAACCCCTTATTTCGGGTAGAACGGTCACTGGATTTGCCAACATAGAAGAAAGCTTATCAGGTATAAAATCACAGGTTCCTTTTTCACTCGAAGATAGTTTAGCCGCACATGGCGCAAAATATAAAAGAGCATTGATTCCATTTACTTCTTATGTCATTTCTGATGATCGAATTATTACTGGACAAAATCCTCAATCCAGTAAAGAAATTGCTGAAGCAGTGATGAAACGTTTAGAAAAAACTGATCATTAACCATCTTGAATATAATCATTAAAACCAGATTTCATTATCTGGTTTTATCTTATGTTGAATCCATAAATTATAAAAATAGCAATAAAAATACTTGACCTTAAACCTAACTTTAATCTTAGGATTTGATCATGATTTATAGAGAAAAATCCTTATGTTTAATCAATTTAATGTTCATCGTTCAATTTCAACTGTTTCAATTGGCTTATTATTCAGTTTATCTGTACATGCTACAGCAGCAGATTCTGCTTCAGTCAATACTGCAAAAAATGATCAGCAAACCACGATGGTAGAGTTTGGTCCTTATAAGGTAAATGTACCCAAAGGTGGTTACTACGACCGCTTTCGTATGAATCCCAATCTCGATGAAGTTGCTAAAGACCCTGCTGCTGGAAATATTGATTATTTCCGTACTATTCCCAAAAAAATGGTAGAAACTCGTGTGGGTAAAGTCTGGTCGCCCAATTTTTATTATCGCACAAGCAATATACAACTCTTAATGCTTGCACCCATTTCCAAGTTAAAAGCCAAGCTGCCTGCTCCGCTTCAACCCTTACAACCTTTTCCGGGTTATGGTTTAGTCTCTGTTACTTTCTTCTCCTACGCTGTCGGCGATGTTGATCCATATAATGAAGTATCTGTTGCAATCGTTGTACACCAAGCTGACGCCCCTAAGTTGAGTATCACAGAGTTAATCAGCTCAATGCGTCATCACAAATACTATGGTCATGTACTTGCACTTCCTGTAGATACTGAAATTGCTCGTGTACGTGGTGTATATGGATACCAATTACCTAAGTGGTTGACACCAATTGAGATGTCGATTGACGATAAAAAGGTACACGCTGATATTTTTAATACAGATGGAACGCCAGATTTGAGTTTAATCGCACCATTACCCAAAATTAAAAATGTCAAACCTCAATCACGTATTGAAACTAAAACTATGTATCATCAAGTAGACGGTCAATGGCACAGCACATCTGTAGAATCCAATACCCTTGCATTTGGACAACAATTATTTCCAAAAAATGTTCAACTGATTCATCGTGGTGGATCTTTAACAAAACTACTTAATGAATTGGAAGCAGGTAAAATATTACGTTTAGATGTAGTGAAGGATGCTCAACTGGCTTTGAATATGCCAGTACCAATGAAATCTTTGGATCATGACGATAATAAAAAATAAACCTGAATAACAAGTACTTCTCTGGGGGAGTACTTGTTATTTAATATTTCACTGTCATAAAGATTGGATAAGAACACTCGAAGACAAATTATTTTTAGATTGTCTTATCGACATAAAATAAAAGCTTTAAAAAAGCCAATGCTAAATTCATGATTCAATATTGAGGTAAAATACAATCAAATACGATCAGTAAAATTAAGAAATCACGATATCACTAGAACCCGCAATTTGAGTGACCAAGCGAGAACCCATCAACTTGGCTGGTGTATAAGTAGCCCCTTTGACGTCATGTTCAAGTAAATAACGTGCGACAGTTAAAGAGCCGTGAATAGTTAGGCTATATGCGTTTTGAGTTTGTACTCTGGCCGTCTTAATTTCACCTTTGGCATTTTTGGCCTCCCCCCACACATAAGTCGGTAGTTTTGCTCTAAGTTCCTCATCTGGCCCAACGACACATTTCTCAATGGCCTGTTTCATCAAATTTTGAACCGCTTTATATTTGAATACTGCACGGATACTATTCAACATTTTTGCCGCAAAAATCATAGAAGATGGGGCAGGTACAAAAACTTCAATATTGGGAATCCCTGTGGTGTAAAATGCAGTTGAAACATCTCCCCACGGGACGCTCATTGCACTTTTTTGACCATCGCCAAAATCAATCTGACGCACCTGATGTGCCAACGGAACCGTGATGATTTTACCATTTTTTCTGATTTTCCCGCCATCAGCCATTCCCTCTATACTGGTTTTTGCTGTACCCGGAGAAAGACCCGTTTTTGAGTCAAACCCCAATGCTAAATGTGTCGCATCGGGTAAAGCCTTTTTGAGTGCAGCAGCAATACAATCTGTTGGAATCACATCAAAACCCACGCCCGGACATAAAACCACATTGGCCTGTTCAGCATCTTGATTGAAAGATTGCGCTAACTCAAACACCGCAATTTCACCCGTGATATCCAGATAATGTGAACCCGCTTTTATACAAGCTTGCATCATCGGTTTAGATGTCGCGGAAAATGGCCCTGCACAATGTAGAACAAGTTTCATACCAGTTAATTGTTCGCTCAGTTGCGTTACATCGTCTAAAGCAAAGGCTTTAAACTCAAGCCCCAATTCTTGAGCAAGTTGTTGCACTTTGTTTTGAGTCCGTCCAGCCAAGATGGGCTTAAGACCTAAGCGTACAGCTTCACGAGCGATTAACTCGCCCGTATAGCCATTTGCACCATAAATCATCCAATTTTGTTTATTTTTCATAAAGATATCCTCAGTATTTAAGATGCAACTGAATATTGACGCATGCGATTTTTATATTGGCGCGTACGACGTGACATCGCGGCTTGCTGTAAGATCAAAGCCCATAAAGGTGAAACACGAGGATTTGGCTGTTTGCCAAGACTCAATTTACGAAGCTGAAACTTCACGGTTGCCATGTTCGCGAGTGAAGCTAAGGTTTTATTTTTCCAAGTAATCGGCTGTAACTCAGGTGCAGTATTTTGTCCTTGTTTCCATTCATTGGGTAAATTCGGATCAATGGCTAAGGCTGTCGCGATACCGACCATATCCACTCCACTTGCAATGACTTTTTCAGCCACTTGTTTACGGCGTATGCCGCCTGTCACCATAATTGGCATATGCGCCACTTTGCGAATCTCTTGTGCAAATTCAAGAAAATAGGCTTCACGTGCTAAAGTTCGACCATCACGAGATTGACCTTGCATCGCGGGTGCTTCATAACTGCCGCCCGAAAGCTCAACCAAATCTACAGCCAATCCGTTTAACATTTGAATGACTTGCTGTGCATCTTCGGCACTAAAACCACCACGCTGAAAATCAGCAGAATTTAGCTTTACCGCGACCACAAAATGAGGTGAAACCACTGCCCGCACCGCTTGCACAATTTCAATCAAAATACGCGCCCGATTTTCTAATGAACCACCCCAGCGATCTTTACGTTGATTACTTAAGGGTGAAAGAAATTGACTGAGTAAATAGCCATGCGCAGCATGAATTTCCACGCCAGTAAAACCTGCCTTTTCAGCCAAACGTGCAGTATTGGCAAAACGTTGAATCACTTCGTTAATCATATCTTCTGTCATTTCAACAGGGACATTAAAACGGTCTGACATTTTGCCCAGATCAAGTGCCACCGCAGAAGGTGCCCAAGTTTGCTGTCCTAAGTTCGATTGCATTTGACGACCAGGATGATTAATCTGCAACCAAACCTGCGCACCTTGTGAACGAGCAATCGTTGCCCAGCGTTTGAAAGTATCTAAATGTTGTTCATCTTCCAGCACCACACCGCCAGGCCCAGTCATCGCACGACGATCCACCATCACATTGCCTGTAATGATTAAGCCGACTCCACCATCTGCCCATGCCTGATATAAACGCATCAGTTGTTTAGAGGGTGCTTGATCCAAATCAGCCATGTTTTCTTCCATTGCAGCTTTAGCGATACGATTCAAAATTTGTGAGCCATTCGGTAGAACTAACTTTTCAAACACTTTCATTTCGGTGTCCTCGTTTGATTATGTCTATACTTTAAGATTAAAGCCAACTTTAATGTCAATAGTTTTTATTTATTTAGCGCACTCTTTGTATTATTCATCTATATTGACTGATTAAATCTATACTTAAAATAAAAAAATAGAGGCATGAAAGCCTCTATTTTTTAACCGATAAAAACTTATTTTCGAATAAAATCTAGAAGATCAGGATTAATAACATCAGCATTTACAGTTAACATGCCGTGTGAAAAACCTTTATAGGTTTTTAACGCGCCATTCTGTACAAGTTTGGCAGAAAGTAATCCTGAGTTTTCATAAGGCACGATCTGGTCATCATCGCCATGCATGACTAAAACGGGAACAGAGATTTTTTTCAAATCTTCAGTAAAATCCGTCTGTGAGAATGCAACAATACCATCGTAATGTGCTTTCGCTCCTCCCATCATTCCTTGACGCCACCAGTTCCAGATCACAGGTTCAGAGGGTGTTACCCCTTCACGGTTAAAACCATAGAAAGGGCCAGCAGGTAAGTTGTAGTAAAACTCAGAACGATTTTTAAAGAGCTGATTTTGTAAGTCATCAAATACTTCCTTAGGTAAACCGTCAGGATTGTTTTCGGTTTTGACCATGATCGGTGGAACTGAGCTGACCAGTACCGCTTTGGATACATTTGCTTCACCATGACGGGCAATATAATGTGCAACTTCGCCGCCACCGGTCGAGTGACCAATATGAATTGCATTTTTTAGCCCCAAATGTTGGACTACCGCTGCAACATCATCGGCATAATGATCCATATCATGACCATCCCAGACCTGACTTGAACGACCATGACCTCGGCGATCGTGGGCAACGACACGAAAACCTTCATTTAAAAAGAATAATAATTGCGCATCCCAATCGTCCGAGCTGAGCGGCCATCCATGATGAAAGAATAAAACTTGGGCATCTTTTGGGCCCCAGTCTTTATAGAAAATTTCAACACCATCTTTTGTCGTCACATAAGCCATGATTGTCTCTCCTGTGTAAAGATATACACTTTTGATGAGTTATCTATGTTTTAATCCACTCTTATATTGTGCAATTCATCGTTTAATTGCCTCATCATTCTAAGATTAAAGCTCACTTTAAGGTCAACCACCCAATTGATAAAAAGCTGATCATAAATGTAATTTTTTGAACTTTTTATATCGGTTAATTTATTAGAATAAATTTTTAATTCAAAGATTTAACTATTCATTTTATTATTTATAAAATTGTTCACTTACCGACTTCTAACAAATTTACTACTTGCGATTAAAATTAGATTTTTCTCTATTGACTCTAAAGTGAGCTTTAACCTTATAGTTATTTTATGTTTTGCAGTCGTTTGTTCTACTGCTATCAGACGACCTAATTTTATCTATTTAAAGGTGAGCTAACATGAATAGCAATAATGAATTGATTGAAGTTGAATTTGGTCAGCAAAAAGTTAAAGTCCCTAAAAATGGATACTACGATCGCTTTCGCATGAATCCAGATCTGAATGAAGTTGCCAAAGATCCTGCTGCTGGAAATATTGATTTTTTTCGTAAAATACCCAAAAAATTAGTGGATTCCAGAGTGGGCAAAGTCTGGGCGCCTAATTTTTATTATCGTACCAGTCATGTACAGGTACTCATGCTTGCCCCGCTCAAACAACTCAAGAAAAAACTTCCTGCACCACTGCAAGCTCTACAAGCATTTCCCGGCTACGGCTTAGTGGCAGTGACCTTCTTTAGCTATAGTGTATGTGATAACGATCCTTATCGCGAAGTATCTGTTGCAATCGTTGTGCGTAAACCAGAAGTAAAAGGATCACACGCCTTAGAACTAATCAATTCGATTCGTGATCGTCATTTTTATGCACATGTATTGGCTTTACCCGTAGACACTGAAATTGCCAGAGTACGCGGTGTTTATGGCTATCAACTTCCTAAATGGTTAACTGAGATTAATGTCGATATTAACCGAAACGAGGTCAATGCAGGGCTGAAAGATACGCAAGGTCAATCGGATCTCAGCCTACATGCATTCACACCGCCGTTAAAACATGTGAAATCTGAATCACGAATGAGTCAAGCCACGATGCTGCATCAAGTCGACGGAGCGTGGAATCAAACGCTAGTTCAATCGAATATGCTTTCATTTGCACAGAAACTTTTCCCTAAAAAAGTGAAATTGACTCGTCATGGTGGCCCTGTCAGCCAGCTACTTGATGAGTTAAAGACCTCCACTATTCTACGTTTGGATGTGATTGAAGATGCTCAGGTAGTACTGAATATGCCGAAGCGATTGGAGAAGATTTAATCGTCTTTAAGCACAAGCGTCTTATGCTGCGCCACATTTATATTGACATAAATCCGTGGCATTGCGGTGTGAGCATTTTTGAGATTCGCGTTATCTACAATATGAATATCTAAACTTTCGGCTTTCACAATAAACCATTTCATACAATCATGGGCTATCGTCGTTTATTTCTTCATTCATTCCAGAATCTTTTTATCAGTCCATTTTAATTTGCTAAGATGTAGAATCTGGGGATCTATGAAATCTGGCGTCAAAAGGTCATGCCTTAGAATCCATTTTTAGATTAAACCAAATTTTTACAGAACTTACTGATTAGGTAAATCTTCAGAGTCAAATTATTAATTCAAGGACTTAAGCTACATGAATATGAAAGAAATCATGACTGATCTTTCTAGCCATACCCCTATGATGCAACAATATCTCAAGGTCAAAATGGAACATCAGCATGCTTTACTTTTTTATCGCATGGGTGACTTTTATGAACTTTTTTTTGAAGATGCACATAAAGCAGCCAAGTTGTTAGGCATTACCCTCACTCACCGTGGTAAAGCCCATGGTCAACCCATTCCAATGGCGGGCGTGCCTTATCATGCAGCAGAAGGTTATTTAGCACGTTTGGTTAAAGCAGGACAAACAGTTGCAATTTGTGAGCAGGTGGGTGAGGTTACAGGCAAGGGACCTGTTGAGCGTAAAGTCGTTCGTATTATTACGCCAGGTACCATTACCGATGATGCCCTACTCGGCAGTTATCAGTCTTCAAATTTGGTCGCACTATGTATACAGCAAAATAAAATTGGACTGGCTTTACTTGACTTAAGTGCCAGTATATTTAAGGTTCAAGAACACGAGTTTAAAACTGAACAATTAGCGATTGAGCTTTCACGCTTAATGCCAAGTGAGATTGTCGTCGATGAAGATTTAGTTGATCAAAATATTCTGGAACACATTAAGAAACTATTAGACTGCCCCATTACCAAACGTCCCAATGTTGACTTTAATTTAAATAATGCCCAAAAAACCTTATGTGATCAGTTTGGTGTTGCGACCCTTTCTGGTTTTGGGATTGATCATTTACCGCTTGCCAAAGCTTCTGCTGCTGCACTGATCCACTACGCTAAAGAAACCCAAAAAACGGCACTTCCGCATATTCGTTCAATTCAACTTGAGCAAAGTTCGGATTTTATTGCACTTGATCCGATTACTCGCCGTAATCTGGAAATTATCGAGCCATTATTTGAACATGGTACATCACTGTTTAATTTAATCAATGATTGTCAAACTGCCATGGGTGGGCGTTTACTCAGTCGTACTCTGATGCAACCTATTCGTGATACTGCCCTGTTAGATGCACGTTTAGATGCAACTGAACAATTATTAACAGGTTATCACGAATCCCCTGTACGTCTGGTACTCAAAGAAATTGGTGATATTGAACGTGTCCTGAGTCGTGTGGCGTTAGGCAGTGCACGTCCGCGTGATCTAGTGCAATTGCGTCATGCTTGTGCGCAAGTTCCATTTTTACGCCATGCTCTGCTACCTGTGATTCAAGCCAAATCATCAACTTTAATGACCGATCTCGATCAACAATTGGGTGATTTTAAAGAGCTGCATCAATTACTTTTATCAGCCATTGTGGAACATCCGCCTGTGTTATTACGTGATGGTAATGTCATTGCAGAAGGTTATGATGGCGAACTAGATGAACTACGTAAAATTCGTGATCATGCCGGGCAGTTTCTGATTGATTTGGAAATTAAAGAACGTGAACTTAGTGGTATCCCAACGTTAAAAATCGGCTATAACCGTGTCAGTGGTTACTATATTGAATTAACTCGCGCTCAGGCACAACAAGCGCCAGAGCATTATATTCGTCGCCAAACCCTAAAAAATGCCGAACGATATATCACCCCAGAACTCAAAGGTTTTGAAGATAAAGTTTTATCTAGTGAATCACGCGCCCTCACCCGAGAGAAATTATTATTTGAAAACCTGCTTGAAACACTCAGACAGAATATTGCCAATTTACAAATGATGAGTGCGGCGATTGCCCAGATTGACGTTTTAGCAAATTTCGCTCATCAAGCACGTTTACAAAATTGGAATCGTCCTGAGTTCAGTCCAGAAATTGGCATTAAAATTCAGGCAGGTCGTCATCCTGTGGTCGAAGCATTAAACAAAACACCTTACACCCCAAACGACACATTCCTAGATAGTTATCACCGCATGGCAATCATTACTGGACCCAATATGGGCGGTAAATCGACCTTTATGCGCCAAACGGCATTGATCAGTTTATTGGCCTATTGCGGCAGTTATGTGCCTGCCAAATCTGCCAAAATGGGGCCGATTGATCGAATTTTTACCCGAATTGGTTCAGCGGATGATTTATCGACAGGTAAATCGACCTTTATGGTCGAAATGACCGAAACCTCGCAAATTCTGCATCATGCCACTCACCAATCCTTAGTATTGATGGATGAAGTCGGACGCGGTACCAGTACCTATGACGGTTTATCATTGGCATGGGCATGTGTGTTAGACCTGACCAAACGTATCAAATGTTTATGTTTATTTGCTACACATTATTTTGAGTTAACCGAACTCGGTAGTGAAGCAGGCATTGATAATTATCATGTGACAGCCAAGGAAATGAATGGCAACCTGATCTTGCTGCATAAAGTACAACATGGCCCTGCTAGTCAAAGTCATGGTTTACAGGTGGCGAAACTGGCAGGAATCCCTGCTACTGTAATTAAAGAAGCACAAAAACGCTTAAAAATATTGGAAAAACAGCAGCAACAACATATTCAATCCGCAGTACAAAATGACTTATTCAATGCGGTTGAGCACGAAATTGAAACGCCTGTCATTGAAAAAGTGATTGAAGTCGAAGCCCATTCCCCCGCTCTGGAAATGCTCAAACAACTCGATGTAGATAATCTGAGTCCTCGTCAGGCACTTGAACAACTTTATTCGTTAAAAGCAACTCTCAATTCCTGATTTTCCATATGGAATAGATCCCATTTTTAGGTCTATTCCAGTTGAGATCATACTAAATTTATTAAATTTTATTGAGCGCTACACATTCACATCTAAAAGAATAGTTTAGGAATATCTTATTGATCAACATTAAATATTTGGATTACGCAGACATAGATTTAATTTGGCAACAGATTAGCCGACGTGAATTAATTACCCAATATTATGTAAATGAACAACATCAACTGAAATTAAAAGATTGTTTTTATGATGTAAAAAATTGGGATAATGATCATTTGCAATATGATCCACCCAAATTAAAAGAGCTTTTTCAAGCTGGTGCCATATTTGTCGGGCTATTCAATGCATCTAATCAAATGGTTGGGATTAGTGTAGTTTCTGATCAAGTAATTCATGATTATCCAGACGCAAAATTATTGGCTTATTTTTATATTGATGCGGATCAGCAAGGTCAAGGTCTTGGTACTCAACTGATGCAATTCTCTATTTCTTTACTGAAACAGCTCGGTGAAAAAATCTTTATATATTTCAGCCACCCCCACCCGAAGAACAGTCGATTTTTATCTTCAACAAGGTGCTCAATTACTATTTGAACCTGATCAATACTTATGGCATAACGAGCCTGAAGATATTCACATGATTCTCCCTTTATCATTTTAAATTTACATGCGATGACCAATTTTTGACAACTTTTTACGCTCAGAAAATAAGCATCATGATAAAAATAAACATCAGATACTTAAATCAGGTCAATTACAATGTCTCGTGGCGATAAATCGGCTTATACCGAAAAACAGAAAAGACAAGCCAAACATATTGAAGAAAGTGAGCGAGAACGTGGTCATTCTCAGGAAGAAGCCGAACGCATCGCATGGGCAACGGTCAACAAGCAAGATGGCGGCGGACTGAAAAAATTGAACAAAACTCGTTAATTCAGCTTCAATTGAGATTTACTATCAACTAGAGTGATATAAATCAATCCTTTTCATCAATCCGAATAATAAATATCAATAAAAGGAATTGTTAGTCTCGCCCTTTTTTGCCTAAAATACAGCATTCGAAATTAGAACCATATTTTTAGGTAGCTGTCGCCATGACCTTCGTTGTCACTGAAAACTGTATTAAATGTAAATACCAAGATTGCGTAGAAGTATGCCCAGTCGATTGTTTCTACGAAGGCCCAAACTTTTTGGTCATTAATCCAGATGAATGTATTGACTGCGCGCTGTGTGAACCAGAATGCCCAGCCAATGCCATTTTTTCTGAAGATGAATTGCCAGAAGGTCAGGAAGTCTTCATCGAGCTTAATGCCGAACTGTCTGAAAAATGGGCGGGCAATAATATCACTCAAATTGGTGAGCAGCCTGCGGATCGCGAAGAATGGAACGGTAAGCCTGATAAGCTTCAATATTTAGAGAAATAATTCCATATCAGACCAGCAAAAGCTGGTCTTTTTGTATCAGAAACTCACATTTGATTGCAATTTTTCCTCATTTTATTCACTCTTTTGGTTTAGAATAACTCCAATTTAAAGTAAGCAATTGATTCTATTATGCCGAAATTTTTGAAGGGTTTGCTTGCCGTAAGCCTTGCACCTATTGTCATAGTTGCTTGTACGACCTCCCCTCAAAAAACTGGAAAACCCTCTTCCACTGGACACCGCATTTTCATTCCTCAGGAAAAAGTCATTTTAGAACGTCCTATTCCAGTGAAAACTGTTCCTGCCTCCTATCTGACTTGGCTCAGTATGGGAGACAATCGTGCGCGTGTGCAGGAATATGAACAATTTCTAGCACGTAACAATGTCGCCAATGTAGTACCAAATTTTGAGTTACTCAAAACAGCCAGAGATTGGCAAAAATGTGGTCGTTCTCAATATGCCGTGCCTAACCGCGAATTATGGAATAATGCTATTCCGACTTTGCGTATTTTTAAAGCTTTGGTTGCACAAAAAGTATTGACTGATTTTGAAGTGACTTCAGTTTATCGTGACCTACCATTAAATCAGTGTGCTGGTGGAGCCAATTCTTCACGGCATTTATTTAACTCTGCGATGGATTTTAGGATTGGTCCTGAATTTCCTCAACCGCAAGATTATGCATTTATCGAAAACACCAAGTTCAAGCTCTGCCAATTTTGGGTACAACATGGACAAAGTTTAGATATGGGTATTGGCATTTACGCTTCAGGACAAATTCATATTGATACTCAAGGCTATCGAACCTGGGGACCAGATCACAGTCGCAATAGTTCAATGTGTAATTATTAAACCCTTTACTAAAAATTTATTCTAAAGAGATCATGGTGTCTCTTTTTTTATATCTGGAATATTGAACTTTTCATTTTTAAGCCAGATAAAATTGCACATCCAATAGAAATGTTTAAAATGCAGCTATCTCAGTACAGGTAACGCCCGTTATGCAACAGATGTGGACAGACATTGATGATTATATCGATTCACATTTAATTCCCCATGATCCAAAACTTCAGTTTGCACTGGACAATACTGCTCAGCAGGGATTTCCAGATCATTTAGCAGTTGCACCAAATCAGGGAATGCTTTTACAAATGTTGATTCAGATGAATCAATGTAAACGGGTTTTGGAATTAGGAACATTTGCAGCCTATAGTACAGTCTGGTTAGCGCGCACTTTACCTAAAGACGGTTATTTGCTCACCATTGAAGGTCGTGATACGCATGCAGCTTTAGCGCAGCAAAATATTGATCATGCAAAGTTTGACGTCCCTGTAGAGCTTAAAGTCGGACGCGCCGCAGATATTTTGCGACAAATAGACCCGACTAGCTTTGAGCCATTTGATTTTATTTTTATTGATGCAGATAAGCAAAGCTATCCTGAGTATTTAGAATTAACACTCAATCTTTCACATTCGGGTACGATTCTGGTACTGGATAATGTCATTCGTGCAGGTGATATTCTGGATGAAAATAATAAAAAACCAAGTATAGAAGGGATTCGTCAAACCTTTGAAGCTTTGCAAAATCATCCTCGAATTTTATCTTGTACTGCCTTACAAACAGTCGGAAGTAAAGGCCATGATGGCTTTGCAATTGCGATTGTAAAGTGATGATTAAAAAATAATCTTTATCTATTTTTATTTTAAAATCAAAAGCCTATTTATATTTACATTGCTTGTCCATATAGTTATCCACAAGATTTGCGGATAACTACAATTTAAAATGACTGGGCTTATTTTGCGACCAAAAGCGGCACAGAAGCATTACGGAAAATCGAGGTGGCAATACTACCCAAAAAGAATTGATGGATTTTACTGTGGCTAAATGCCCCCAATACAATCATCTGAATACCATGCTCTCGCTGATATTCCAAAATATTTTCTGAAACATCGCCATACCGATAAACACTGACTACATCAATGCCTGCATGGCTTAAAAATTCTTCAGGATCTTTTAAAACTTGCGGATGATCCCCTACATAAAGTAAATGACATTGCAATGTTTTAAGCAAATCACTCTGTGCAATACGATGCATCATTTTTATACACGTTGGAGAATATTCATAAGCAAAGATAAATCGTGTGGGTGCTTTAAATGTTTCGCCTACCGTCATTACGGTACAGTTTGCCCCGCGAATAAAGTTTTCCACATTACTTCCGATCGGTTTATTTTTTTCGGCCGCACGTTCTCCAACTCGACCAATCACTACAAAATCATCTTCTTTTAAAAGGTTAAAGCTTTGTTCTAAAAAGTCACCTTTTTCCTGAATTTTGGAACTGGTTAAATCGTATTTTTGCTCAATCATCACGGAAATATGTTTGAGTAAATTGTTACTATAGTCTAATGCCAATTCACTTTGCTTTTCTTCAAGCTCTGCAAGCTCTTTGAGTAACATGGCATTACTTTCAAAACCAATAACGCCACTAATTTCTCCGAGATGGTAACTGGCAGGATAGTAATCCAGTATTTGCAACAACACCAATTCACGCTTGGTTTGTTTAGCCACCCAAGCTGCTGCTTCTGCAATTGCATTAATACAGGGTGAGGAATCAATACATGCGATGACACGACTCATATTCGCCTCTCTTCATTAAGGTCTAATGCCTTGGAGATTTCGTTTTTGTTATTTTTAACTTAGCATAATTTAGTTAAACCTACGGTAACTTTTTATGCTGTTTCAATTATTTTCTATAAAAATCAATCAAATGATTAAAAAATAGCCTACTCTCTGTGCTTAATCCAGCGCGCAGGGTTTCCAGCAACCATATGACGAGCTTCAACATTTTTAGTGACCATACTGTTCATGCCAACAATCGCATGTTCACCAATTGAAATACCATCTTTTACTCCCACATGTGCACCAAGCCAAACATCTCGACCAATTTCAATGCCTTTAGAGGTCACCGCTTGCTGATAAATCGGACGTGACAAATCTGTACCATGATCAAAAGCATATAAATGACAATACGCTGCAATACGCACTTGGTCATGTAAAATAATACCGGCTCGCCCACCCTCCAAAATACAGTGATGATTGATTGCCACTTCATTACCAATAGTCAAAGGCCCATGTAAGGTGCAATCTGCTGCAATGAAACTATGATCACCAATACTAATTTTACGCCCAGGTTCAGCAAAAATATGTGCTAAAGGAGATATGAAACAGTTTTTGCCAATTTCAATGGTTTCCATTTCCATTAAATAAGCCTGATACTCCTGCTGCCACGCTTCTGCCCACTCACGATTTTTGGATTTTAAACTCCAATACAACCATGGCATATAATTGAGCCGATGCTTATGTTGCTCTCGATATTTAAGCAATCGCTCGTCATTCATGCTCAGGCTCCACGACTTTTAATTGTTCTCGTCCACGTGTGATATCTTGAAGTTTCAATTTTAACGGATCAAGCTGATGAATCTGTAAGGCGGCTTCGACAGTTACCCCATCATTGGTGTAATTTTCTGTATATTCAATCTGTTGATGTTTCAGTTCATATTGTAGAATCGGCCATTCATTAAAATAACAGCAAAATATGATCTGTTTTTTTTCAATCAGTTCTATTTTTTCTGCCAGTGTTAAGCATTGTCCTGCACAGCCACCATAGGCTCGTACCAAACCACCCGTTCCTAGCTTTACTCCACCAAACCAGCGATTAACCAAAACTAAAGTATTGGTCAGTTCATTGCCTTCTATGGTGGCCAATATTGGTCGACCTGCCGTACCAGAAGGCTCACCATCATCATTAAAGCGCACATGATGCCCTATTTTCCAAGCCCAACATTGATGCGTAGTGGTGCTATCTTTATAACTTTCTAAAAAAGCTTTGACCTGTTCTTCATTTTCAACAGGAGTGGCAAATGCCTGAAATCGACTTTTTTTGATTTCTTCTTCAAAACAAACCAGTTGTGCAATGGTAAAAGGCATAACAGAAAAAAATAAATAATCAAAGCATGATTATAACTTGGATTTATACATAGTAATGTTCAAATTGCATTCTATGATTTTTTATTATCATTTTTTGATGAAATATTTTTATAGCTGATTCAATTACCAACTTCCATTTATTCAAACATTTTTATACTCCTTAAAAATTTATTGCATCTAAAAAATAAAAAACTGCTTCATGACTGAAGCAGTTTTTAAAGATTTTAATAGAGCTTAGCCAATAATGATTTGATCATTTGCAAGCAAGGTTTCTAAAGTGACCTCTGATGTTTGATTGGTTAAGATCAACAGAGTTTCATGTGCTGTAAAAGTTGTACTATCACCATCCCGATCCACTTTAACTGTTGCGATATCTTTATCTGCATCATAGTCTACAGAAATGAACTTACCAATCGTCGTAATATTGTCTGTTGCTAAAATCGCTTGAGTTAAGCCAATAAAGAAATTTGTTGAGAATTGGATGACATCAGCATTTACATCACTGGTCGTATTACCCACATGGAAATCTGTCCATGTATCAATACCATTCCCAGCAGTTGCATTTGCAGATGTCAGTACATTATATATAGCTGTGTCTTTGCCTGTACCACCAATCAAAGTATCATTCCCAGCACCACCATTTAAGGTGTCATTACCTGTACCGCCATTTAAGAGATCATTACCTGCTTCACCATTCAAAATATCGTTGCCAGCACCACCCTGTAAAGAGTCATTACCTGCACCACCGTATAAAGTGTCATTTGTTGCAGCGCCTACTACAATATCATCTCCTGTTGTACCGTTAAGAGTCGTACCTGAGACATGATAAATATTTGCTGTAGCACCTGTTGTCAATGTCCCACTTGTACCCACCTCTGTCAAAGTATAGTCAAAGCTTGCTGCAGCGTCTCCAATCAAGCCTTTAGGTGCAACAGAAGTTCCCCCACCAGCAGTTGATGTACCATCATCAACGGTCAATACAAGGTTATAATCAGTTCCATTTGTAGCGGTAAGTTTAATATAGTATTCACCTGTAGATGTTGCTGTGAACCAACCATCAGAAGTTTGACTAAAACTCGTTGCTATACCGCTACTATCCAATACTGCTCTAGTGACATTATTCGATGGATTATTATTGCTACCTGTAACACCATCGACATCAATATAGATTCGCTCACCCGCATAAAGATAGACTTTTACTAAATCAATATCTGAACTATTGGAAACAGAACCATTCAACACTTTTGTATAACCGTTGATACCAGAATCAACGGCCCAGCCCGAAATTGTACTACCAGAGCTACTGCCTTTAATCGTTGCAGCTGTCCCAGTTTTACCAAATTGATTACGGTCAGTAAAATCGATAGCAAGTGCCGTAATAGCATTTTTAGGTGAACCAGATGAATCGTTATTTGACCAAGTTGTACCATCCGTTGTATAAGCACTTTCTTCAATCACCTGAATTTGCTTGGCAGGAATAATCGCTGAAGCATTTGGTGTAAAGGTAATAGTACTTGTACCCGAAACCGTTCCATTTACAACATTTGATGTACCAGTTAAGGTCGTCGAATCACCAAATTTATCATTATGAGTGATCGCGTCAGCAGATATTGTAATTGCCTGTCCATTTTGAACATTGGTAATAATCGTATCTCTGTTGGCATCTACTTGAGCTGTATAATTCAGAGTAATATTGAGTTGTACCGAAGTTGAATCACCATCACCATCGACACCATTAATAATGAACTGTTCTTGTTCACCTTTAATCGTTTTATTTACCTGTAACTCATACTTATAAGCACCAGTGGTGAAATTAATGGTCAAAACACCACCTTTAAGGGTTTGAATCGTTTGCTGATTACCATTGGTTGCACTATAAGTCGTTCCATTTACAACAATGCTAGTTAGTTTTCCACCATCAGCACCAAACAATATACCTGCTGCATTTCCACTGCTCGATAATAAAGAAACATTACCTAATACCACCCCATCATTGACTGTAGAAAGTAAAGTATCTGCCAAATCTGCTGGTGTAGAAATAACAATGGTATTTTCAGTCTCAGATGCAATCGGTGTTAATGAAGCTGTTCCTGCTGTGCCCATACCAATTGCAAATACTTCATTAATACCTTTAGAAGTAATGAAATTTTGCCAAGTGGTTTGTAATGTTGAGTTAACATTTTGTCCACTATCTGGCTGACCATCAGAGATAAAATAAACTAAGGTTTTATCAGCTGTTGGAGGCGTACCCCATGTGTCCATCACTTTATTAATGACACCACTGTAAGAAGTACCACCATCCGCCTGTTGGGTATTAACAAAATTAATCGCCTTAGTAGTATTGTCCAAATACCATTGCGACACCTCTTCAGAACCTGAACTACTAAATGTAATCACTTTAACATTGACATTGCCCAATGCATCAAAACTATTAATCAATTGTTCAATTGCGGCTTTGGCTAGAGTCAAGCGTACAGTTGATGCATCAAATCCTGTCTCATTTGAATAGTTTCCATTCGCATCAAATGCCATACTACCCGATACATCCAGAGTAATCACAAGGTTAAAGGTTTGTGGTGTTGTCGCTGAAATTAAAGTTTTATTAATAAAAGATACCGCAGGTACATCATCCATAACCTGAACAGTTAATACAGATGCATTGCTCGTTGTACCCGTTACGATGTCTGTCGCTGTATAGCTAAATTTCTTGACATCATTTACGCCTTCTGTGGTCGCAGCATTTAATGTATAGGTATAGCTTCCTGTTACCTTATTAATCACCAAGCTACCCGCCGCATCTGTAATCGTGACAGTATTACCATCTGAAGATGTTGTGGTTGAAGCAGTTCCACTGACACCACTCGTCATAGTAATTGCAGATATATTGCTTGTATTAGAAACACTATCATTTGCAAATACGTTACCAGTTACAGTCACAGGTTTATTTGCATTTGCAGGCAATGTACCAGTTGAAAGACCTGCCTCATAAACAGTTGCTGCGTCATTGAAAGTAGTGAGTGCTGTGGTATTGACAGTCAATTTGGCTGTTGAGCTACTACCGTCACTATCTGACAAGGTGTAAGTAAATTCATCTGTTGCATTACCTGTGATTGCCGCCTCTGCCTTGATTCCATTAACACGGAAATGAGCAGCGTTATTGGTTGAAGTGAATACAAGGTATTGGTAGTCGATTGTAGTTGGTAATGTAACTGTTGCAACATTATTTGAAATACTAGTGCTTGCACCTCCAGTCGTCAAAGTACCTGTGCCGACCTGAACTCCTGCTGTATCATACGCATACCACGTAATCCTACCAGCCTCTGTTGTATCAGCCACATCTGTTAACGTCACGACAGCCTTTTTAGATGGTGCACCTAAATCAAAAACAATATATTCACCATTCTCCACGCGATTATTATTAGATGTACCTGTTGTTGTTTCGACACCCAAACCATCATTATTATTGCCTGTATTATCTCGTATACGAACAGCATTGGCAGGATCGAGGGTTGAAGTCAAAGCAGCAAGATTAAGCGTTGTACCTGATATCGGTGAAGAACCATCAAAACCGTAAATGTTTTTCACACCTGAGATAGTGGTATCTTTCCAGGTTTCCAACGTTGGCGGAGTATCTGAACCACTTCGATCAACATAAATATTATGGTAATTCGAAGTATAGGTATAATCACCGTTGCTTTGAATATCCAATTTACCATCATCAGTGGTAATGGTCGTTATACCTGTAGCTGCAACCGTATATAAGGTCGATCCAAATGTGACAGAACTAATTTTATTTGGTGTATCCAAACTCGTCGTATCAATACTTGCTGTAACAGTTCTATCATCGATAATACCAGCAATCACATTACCTGTAACTTTATCTCCGACAGAAACTGTTGAAATATCGTCTTTTGCAACTGGAACAGTATCGTTGATTTTAATCGCAACTTTTGTCCATGCTGATGATAGAGCACCATCAGTTGCCTGATAATAGAAATTATCTTCAGGTATAGATGCATTGTTCGATAATACTGGCGCAACATAGGTAAACGTACCATTACTATTCATTGTTACAGTTCCACCTAAAGTGGTGGTAATCGTATGAGTTCCATCGGCTGTCTGTGCACCAGTTCCACTTATATTTGTGGCAAATCTTGCAACGGTTAAAGTTGTACTATCAACATCTGTATCATTACTCAATACATTACCAAGCATCATGCTTGAACCTTCAGTAACAGAATAAGTCTCAGATATTCCTACTGGTGCATCATTCACCGCAGTCACAGTAATGGTGCCTGTCGCAGTGCTGCTTGAGACTAAACCATTGTTGTCGGTTGCACTGTATTGGAAGTTGGTGCTGCCATTCCAGTCTGCATTCGGTTTGAAGTAGATCGTCGCTCCGTTTGAGCTGGCTGTGATCACATCTGTGGTCGTTAATGCAGTGCCTGTCCCAGCAGCGTTGCTGTAGAAGCTGCCATTGGCTGGCAGTGTGCTGAGTTTGAAGCTCGCTACAGTGCCATCTACATCGGTACCACTGAGGCTCACCGCAATGATGCTGTCTTCTGCTCCTGTTGCTGTGATCGTTTGTGCAACTGGTGCATCATTCACCGCAGTCACAGTAATGGTGCCTGTGGCTGTGCTGCTTGAGACTAAACCATTGTTGTCGGTTGCACTGTATTGGAAGTTGGTATTGCCATTCCAGTCTGCATTCGGTTTGAAGTAGATCGTCGCTCCGTTTGAGCTGGCTGTGATCACATCTGTGGTCGTTAATGCAGTGCCTGTCCCAGCAGCGTTGCTGTAGAAGCTACCATTGGCTGGCAGTGTGCTGAGTTTGAAGCTCGCTACAGTGCCATCTACATCGGTACCACTGAGGCTCACCGCAATGATGCTGTCTTCTGCTCCTGTTGCTGTGATCGTTTGTGCAACTGGTGCAT
>NZ_LR130760.1:1024996-1251122 GCF_900625095.1 Acinetobacter ihumii
TGTTCCATTTTAGAGATTTGTTTAAGATAAGATATAACTCATTGAGATGTGTCATAGTATTCGTCGTTAGAAAACAATTATTGTGACATTATTTCAATGAGTTATCTATTTTTGTCGTGTACAGAGATAATATGATTATTTTTTAAACCTTATTTATACATCCTATTCTACAAAATAAAAAACCCACCATGTTTTTTATTACATGATGGGTTGAATGAAACTGTAAACGCTTATTTCTTGGCAGCAGTTGCTTCAGTGGTAATGTTTACTGTGATTTTATCACCTACATTTGGTACATAGTTTGCGATACCAAAGTCAGAACGGTTAAATGAAGTTGTTGCATTGAAACCAATTGCAGGCACTTTCGCCATTGGATGTTCGCCTTGTTTGTTCAATACGGCATCCAACACGACAGGCTTGGTAATCCCTTTAACGGTTAAGTTACCTGTAATTTTGAAATGTTTTTTGTCTTTGGTTTCGACTTTAGTACTTTTAAAAGTGATGTTTGGATATTTAGCGGCATTAAACCAACCTTCTTCCTGAAACTCTTTATCCAATGCTGCAACGTTTGAATTTACACTGCTGACTGGAATGGTAACGTCTACAGAAGAGTTCGCTGGTTTTGCATTATCAACTTTAATGACACCTTGAATGTCTGTAAAGTTCGCACTTGGTGTAGAAAAACCAAAGTGATTCCATGAAAATACAGTCGCAGTATGGGTCGGATCAATTTTATAATCTACAGGTGCTGCTAAAGTGAAAGTACTTGCAACTGCAACCGCCAAACCCAATGATAATGTTTTTAAACGCATGATTTTTTCCTATTCGGTGGATAGTTATAAGTTTATACATTGCTGATTTTAATACACTGTTATTTATAAGACGAATTGTTGCAAGCATGCAACAATTCCAATTTGATTAAATTTTCTTAATAAAACCATGCCAACTTGAAGTATTTGAACGTTATAATTAAATAATTTTAAATAAAACCTTATATTGTGAAGTTATTATTTAATAAGTGACATCAATTTGAGAACAAGGACATACAAAATAACAACAAGCAACACACGCTTTATGTTAATGATAGTGGTTTATCGATGATTTATTCAGGCTCTTTCATGTCTTATACTGCTCAAGCCCAAAGTACTCAAACCCCTTATCGTGTCACATTAACCGATCCTTCTGGACATGTCTGGTATGTCGATGAACCAATAGAAAAAGGTGGGCAAAATACTGCACCAAATCCTATCTTAATTTTACTTTCTGCATTAGGTGCATGTACCACAGTGACCTTGCAAATGTATGCCGACCACAAGCAAATACAACTTGAGCATGTACAGGTCGATTTAGTGTTAAATCCGCAAGGAGAAGCAGTTTCGTCAAGCTCTAATCAGATTGAACGCGAAATTAAACTGACAGGAAATTTTACAGAAGATCAGCACAAACGCTTACTGAAAGTAGCAGAAAGCTGTCCTGTGCATAAAATTTTGACTTCAAATATCTCGATTCAGACTGAAATGACATTCTAAGTTTTTTAAAAGTAAAACTAGTTGTTTTGTTCAACTCAGAAATATTATTCAAAATATCAGTATTTCTGAGTTGCTTACATTTACATCAACAAAAACAAGCAATTCAAATTATAAATTTTATACGTCTTCTTTCCAATGACGCCCAATCTGTACAAAATCAGGCAATTTGTCACTATGGAATACATTGTTTTCATTATCAACGGCAAATCTGGAGATACTACTCTCATTTTCTGCATTAAACTTTTGATAAAAACTAAACTCACCAAGCACACCCTCTAAGGCGACAGAGTTTTGGATATTAGCCTCAAGGATTTTAGAAATATATTGCGCAGGGTTGTTAATCAACTCACAATCGCCTGTCACAGTTTGTCCATTTAAATCAACAAATGAAAATTTCATAAAAAAATCCAGTTAAACTGATACGATTAAAAAATATATCACAGGAGTATGAGATTTTTTTCATCACTATTTAGACTTTCTTTATTTTTCTTTCTAAGAATGAAATAAAAACACTGATCAAAGCAATCTATTCAATAAAAAATCCCAGTCAATCGTGTGATGGACTGGGATTCCAAAGCTAAATGCTTTTAAACGTATATATTTAAACCGTTAAAGATTGAATGGCTTCTACCACAGCTTCAGTGGTAATTCCAAAGAATTTAAATAGATCTTTGGCTGGCGCAGATTCACCATAAGTGGTCATGCCAATCACTTTGCCATCTAAACCAACAAATTTCCACCAATAATCGACATGAGCAGCTTCGACAGCCACACGCGCACGGATATGTGCTGGTAACACCGCTTCACGGTAAGCCGCATCCTGTTTCATAAATTCTTCGGCACATGGCATAGACACTACACGTACACCTTCAAGTTGAGCATAAGCATTCATTGCCAGTTCAACTTCTGAACCTGTTGCAATAATAATGGCTTTTAACTCACCTTTTTCCTGAGCCAATACATAACCACCTTTTGCAGCATTTTGGATTTGCTCATCGGTACGAGTTTGGAATGCAAGATTTTGACGAGATAAAATCAAAGCAGAAGGGCCATCTTTACGCTCTAAAGAAGATTTCCATGCAATTGCAGTTTCAACTGTATCCGCTGGACGCCATGTATTTAAATTTGGCGTAGAACGTAACGATGAAATTTGCTCTACAGGTTGATGCGTTGGTCCATCTTCACCTAAACCAATCGAGTCATGCGTATATACATGAATCACGCGTTGTTTCATGAGTGCAGACATGCGCACCGCGTTACGTGCATATTCCATAAACATTAAGAATGTCGCAACATAAGGAATAAAGCCGCCATGTAATGCAACACCATTGGCAATTGCAGTCATGCCAAATTCACGTACACCATAATGTACATAGTTACCTGCCGGATTGTCCTGAACACCGACACAACCTTTCCATAAAGTTAGGTTTGAACCTGCAAGATCGGCAGAACCGCCCAATAATTCAGGCAATAATGGTCCAAATGCCTGTAAGGTATTTTGGCTCGCTTTACGGGTTGCAATGGTTTCAGCTTTAGCATTGGTTTGTGCAATAAACGCATCTGCCTGAGCCGCAAAATCAGCAGGCAAATCACCAGAAACACGACGTAATAATTCAGCTGCTTCGGTTGGGTATTTTTCTTGATAAGCTGCAAAAACTTTGTCCCAAGCCGATTCAACTTGTTGACCTTTTGCTTTGGCATCCCAATGTTCATAAATGTCAGCAGGAATAACGAAAGCCTCTTCTTCCCAACCTAGCACTTCACGAGTGAGCTTAATTTCATCAGCACCCAATGGCGCGCCATGACTGTCTTCTTTACCTTGTTTATTTGGAGAACCCAAACCAATAATGGTTTTACAGATAATAACAGTAGGTTTAGTAGTTTCAGCTTGTGCTTGAAGCGTTGCCTGACGAATTGCATCTGCATCATGTCCATCGACACGCAATACTTGCCAACCATACGATTTGAAGCGTTGCTCAGTGTCATCACTAAACCAGCCTTCAACTTCACCGTCAATAGAAATACCATTGTCATCATAGTAAGCAATCAACTTACCTAGACCCAATGTTCCTGCCAGTGAACAAGCTTCGTGGGAGATCCCTTCCATTAAGCAACCATCACCCAAGAAACAGTAGGTGAAATGATCAACAACGGTTAAATCCGCTTTGTTAAATTGTGCTGCTAGCGTTTTTTCGGCTAATGCAAAACCTACAGCATTGGCAATCCCCTGACCTAAAGGACCTGTTGTAGTTTCGATACCCGGTGCATAACCTAGTTCAGGATGGCCTGGCGTTTTAGAATGAAGCTGACGAAACTGTTTGATATCTTCAATTGAAACGTCATAGCCCGTTAAATGAAGCAATGCATATTGCAACATTGAGCCATGACCATTAGACAACACAAAACGGTCACGGTTAGCCCATTGAGGATTGGCTGGATTATGGTTTAAAAACTCGCGCCAAACGACGTCCGCAATGTCTGCCATACCCATTGGCGCACCAGGATGGCCTGAGTTTGCCTGTTGTACAGCATCCATAGCCAATACACGAATTGCGTTTGCAATACGACGTTCGTTTAAAGGGGTCGTCATAGGTCAGCGTCCAAAATAAATCGATAGAATGAAAAAGATGAGCATGAATCGGGATTCAAAAACAGGCTATATTGTCTTAAAAAAATAGGCACGGGTAAAGCCTATATCATGACTTTGTCCTTTTTTTTAGTAAATTCACTTTAATAAATCACGTCATCACCTGAATTACATTGGATTCTAATGAAATGACACATCAATCGTACATAAATAGTCCATTTATTGCATTGTTCAGATGCATGATTTAGACTAATATCTTCGAAATTTATGGGCTGTATCAAGTTAGCTTCACATGTCATTTTCCAGCAAAATTAAAAGTTTAAGGGCTCCCTTTTTTAAACTTTTTTTAAAAGGCAAGCCAGAGTTTATATGTCCACTTTGTCATTATCATGGACCTTTTAAAGATAAAAAAAGTAGATTACACGCCAAATGTCCCAAATGTGGTGAACTTGAACGAGTCAGATTGCAATATTTAGTCTATAAAAAAGTTTTTGATCAGATTGATACTAAAAACAGTACTATTTTACATATCGCACCTGAACGATCTTTATCTGCTTTTTTTAAACAGGATTTTGGAAAATATGTTTCCGCAGATTTGTTTCGGCAAGATGTCGATATGCAATTTGATGTACAAGAGATACCACTAGAAGATGCCAGTGTAGATGTGGTCTATGCTTCACATATTTTGCTCTATCCTCATGATGACATAAAAGCGATTTCTGAAATTCGAAGAATTTTAAAACCAAATGGTATTGCGATTTTACCAATGCCTATATTTGCAGAAAAAACCGTCGATGATTTTGGTGAGAATGTTCGCTGGACTCACCAATCTGGACTCGATTATTTCGATAGATACCGTCAGTTTTTTGATCATGTCGATCTTTATTATTCTCACATGTTCCCAGAAACTTATCAGCTCTATTTATGTGATAATGATACAGATCATCCTTTGTATGTTGGCAATGGAAAACGAGAAGATATCGTACCTATTTGCTACGTTAGTGCCCAAGAAAGCTATTGATTTACAGCCAAGTTAATTAGTTAAAGTTATGGTGTATATCTTTAATTTTTATGTCAGTATGGCTGGTTTTGATCAAAATCTAGTTGTACCATATCCAATCTTTAAAAATTAGTAGGACATTATGCGCGAGTACGCTGTTTTTACTTCTGAATCCGTCAGCGAAGGCCATCCAGATAAAATGGCTGACCAAATTAGTGATGCTATTTTGGATGCGATCTTAAAAGAAGACCCATATGCACGGGTGGCTTGTGAAACACTAGTAAAAACAGGTGCTGTGGTTCTTGCTGGTGAAATTACAACAACCGCCAATGTCGATTTCGAAGCGATTGTGCGCCAAACTGTGAATGGTATTGGTTATCATCATTCTGATTTAGGTTTTGATGGTTCAACCTGTGCCGTAATCAACATGATTGGTAAGCAATCTCCAGAAATTGCACAAGGTGTTGACCGTCAAAAGCCAGAAGATCAGGGTGCAGGTGATCAGGGTTTGATGTTTGGTTATGCCAGCCGTGAAACCGATGTATTGATGCCAGCGCCTATTTCTTATGCGCATCGTTTAATGGAGCGTCAAGCTGAATTACGACGCTCAGGTGTGTTACCGTGGTTACGCCCAGATGCCAAAAGTCAGGTCACTTTTGCCTATGAAAACGGTCGTCCTGTTCGTCTGGATGCGGTGGTACTCTCTACCCAGCATGATCCTGAAATCTCTCAAACTCAGCTCAAAGAAGCTGTAATTGAAGAAATTGTAAAACCTGTGATTCCTGCGGACATGTTCCATGCTGGAACCAAATTCCACATTAACCCAACTGGGCTATTTGTGATTGGTGGTCCTGTTGGTGACTGTGGTCTTACGGGTCGTAAAATTATTGTGGATACCTATGGTGGTATGGCTCGTCACGGTGGTGGTGCTTTCTCTGGTAAAGACCCATCAAAAGTTGACCGTTCTGCT
This sequence comes from Acinetobacter ihumii, assembly GCF_900625095.1. Taxonomy (GTDB): domain Bacteria; phylum Pseudomonadota; class Gammaproteobacteria; order Pseudomonadales; family Moraxellaceae; genus Acinetobacter; species Acinetobacter ihumii. The sequence goes on from NZ_LR130760.1 coordinate 1,031,083, forward strand.
GCTTATGCAGGTCGCTATGTGGCAAAAAATATTGTCGCAGCCGGTTTAGCAGATAAATGTGAAATTCAGGTGAGTTATGCAATTGGCGTGGCAGAGCCGACTTCGATTTCAATTAACACCTTTAATACCGCAAAAGTCGATGATGAATTAATTATTGCTTTGGTCCGTGAACATTTTGATTTACGTCCATTCGGGATTACCCGCATGTTAAATCTGTTACAGCCAATGTATAAACAAACGGCGGCTTATGGCCACTTTGGTCGCGAAGGATCAGACATCGCTTTCACTTGGGAAAAAACTGATAAAGTTGATGTTCTGAAGGATGCTGCGGGTTTATAAAAATCCTGTCGTATCAAATAAAGAGCATATAAAGTCCGCATTGTATCAATTTGCGGACTTTTTTATATAAATTTCATGCTTTAGTTCATAAAAACGTTGATGTGTTATTAAACTTTACAATCATCAACCATATAAGAAATAGCAGATTGAATAAATACTAACTGTCATATCCCAAATTAGGATTCAGTCTTTTTATCATTTGTATTTAATACATCAAAAATAGATTTTTGTGTAGGCGTGTCATCTTCATGCGTCTGGATGTAAAAATGTACGGTTTTAAATACCATCACTACTGCGAGACAACCGACTAAACAGAAAATCCACCAACCATAAGGACTACGTATGTGTTGCGAACCACAATAAGGGCATTCTTTGTCTGTAGATTCGACAACCTTATTACAGCATGCACAATGATATTGATATAGCATAATCACCCCTCCTCTGTAGCATCTTGAATCGTTTTTCTATTCTATTTAATGGATGCTAACTCATTTTATGCTTTATATTTTTTATATTATGTGAAACAGATGACGATTTCAATGAAATTATATAAAGTTAAAATTTATTATTTATCATAAATATAGGTTAATTTTAATGTTTTGTATCCTATAAAAAATAGAATTATCTATAGAAATATTGTTAAAATTTATTTAGAACCCTATGCAAGTTGAAGATATGAGCCAGTTAATTAGTAAAGGTGGCTTCCGCGAGCGCGCCAATCGTAGTCGTAAATATAGAGATTCTGAAAACGAAAAAACCACTCTGGTTTCCAATAAATATCAGCCTAATTCCCATCAGCAACCAAGTCATCATGTGGTAAATGAAGCCGAACAAAATAATAATGTTAAGACAGAATAATAAGTCATTATATTGATGAATAATTCATGTTTTTTCATTAAACAATAATGATCAAAGCTATGAATGAATTTGTATAAAGAATCGTATTTGTTTGGCTTAAGCTCATATAAGGTCTAAGAATATAGAGTTCAGTTATGTCAAAACAAATACGATTTAATGCCTTTGAAATGAATTGTATTGCCCATCAATCTCCCGGTTTATGGCGTCATCCACAAGATCGCTCCCGTGAATATAAAGATCTGGAATATTGGACAGATTTAGCAAAAATCTTGGAAAAAGGCATTTTTGATGGCGTATTTTTGGCAGATGTACTCGGTATTTATGATGTTTATCATCAAAGTGCTGAACATGCGCTCACATGCGCAGTACAAGTTCCTGTTAATGATCCTTTGCAAGTCGTACCTGCCATGGCGGCTGTGACTCAACATTTGGGCTTTGGGGTTACCACCTCCATTTCTTTTGAACACCCTTATCCCTTTGCACGGCGTATGAGCACGCTTGATCACTTAACCAAAGGACGTGTCGGCTGGAATATCGTGACATCCTATTTGGCCAGTGGTTCTAAAAATTTAGGTTTATCCAATCAAGTCAGCCATGACGAACGTTATGATATCGCAGATGAGTATCTGGAAGTTCTTTATAAACTTTGGGAAGGGTCATGGGAAAGTGATGCTGTTATTGCAGATAAAAAATCGGGAATTTTTGCGGATTTTCACAAAGTTCATCCTATTCAACACAAAGGCAAATATTTTGATGTCCCTGGCATTCATATTTGTGAACCTTCTCCACAGCGCACACCCGTTTTATATCAAGCGGGCGCTTCTGGACGCGGACAGACCTTTGCCAGTCAAAATGCAGAATGTATTTTTATTGCCGCGCCATCAAAAATAGCGACCAAAAGTATTGTAAAAAGTATTCGCCAAAAATTGATAGAGAATGGTCGAGATCCTTATTCAGCAAAAATTTACGCCCTTCTTTCGATTGTTACCGATGAAACCGATCAAAAGGCACAACGAAAGTTTAAAGAGTATCAATCCTATGCGAGCTATGATGGTGCTTTAACGTTGTTATCTGGCTGGTCGGGTGTGGATTTTTATCAATACCAAGCTCATGATAAAGTTGAGTATATTCAGACGGATGCAATTCAATCTCTACTTGATTCTTATGTTAATGCAGATCCAAATCGTATCTGGACGATTGAGGAAATTGCCAATTGGATTGGTGTCGGTGGCAATGGCCCTGTTTTAGTGGGTTCAGCCCAGACTGTCGCAGATGAGTTACAACAATGGGTTGAAGATACCGATATTGATGGCTTTAATCTGGCCTATATTTTGGCGCATCAAACGTTTCAGGATGTGGTTGATTTTATCGTGCCAGAATTGCAAAAACGCGAAGTTTATCCAAAGCAATATAGTGAAGGAACATTAAGAGAAAAGTTATTTCATGCCGATGCACATTTACCAGACTGGCATCGTGGTGCGAATTATCGTCCTCAAACCGTAGCATCTTTGAAAAAAGTCGTGTAGCGATCCATATTCAATAAAATCATGTTCAATAAAAAAGCCGAATCAATATATGATTCGGCTTTTCGAACAACATTAAAATGTTAATCTTTATGCTCGATTTTTTTCACTTCTGGTGTCACTTCACGCGCTTCACCATCAATCACGCTTGAATCGCGATACTGACCGCCTGACTGTTGATTTTGCATATCCTGCATTTGACGCATCATATCCGCAAAAGGATTTTGTCCCGCCTGACCGCCAGTATTTCCCATCATGCCGCCCATCATTTTATCCATCATGGCTTGTTGACGCTTTGCCATCGTTTTCATTAATGCATTTTGGAAAGCTTTCTGTACCGCTGGAATTAAAATCAAAACGGCTAAAATATCAGAAATAATCCCCGGTAACATTAACAGAAATCCTGCCATTGCCATCGCGAGTTTTTTGCTCACTGCGGGATCAGTGCCGAGTTGTCCTGTCATTTGCATTTGTTGTAGTTGCGGCATAATTCCAGAAGTGCTGGAACGCAGCATATTTAACCCAATGAAAAATGCAATAATGAACCAGAAAAACACGTACCAACCGCTTATAAATTGGGCAATACCAATCCATACAGCAATTTCGAGAATCGCGCCGAGAACAACAATCAATAATAAATTCATGTAAAACGTATCTATCTCAAAAGTAAATGTTTGCAGCAGTATTAAACACTGATCTCAATTGAATCAAGATTTTTTAAAGCTGTTATGTAACAATATGGGCAATCTTTTATTTTTAAAGTCTGTTATGCCATTAATTATAGGAATTGATCCTGGTTCTCGTCTTACAGGTTATGGCATCATTGAAAAAGATGGCGGTCAGTTACGTTTTATTGACGCCGGAACCATCCGTACTGAAAGTCAGGATATGCCTGAACGTTTAAAGCGAATTTTTGCTGGGGTTGAACGAATCGTAAAATTTCATGGCCCAACCGAAGCCGCAGTTGAACAGGTATTTATGGCACAAAATCCTGATTCAGCACTCAAACTCGGTCAAGCACGTGGCGCGGCAATTGCGGCATTGGTTAATCAGGATTTACAAGTTGCCGAATATACCGCACGACAAATTAAACAATCTGTGGTCGGTTATGGTGCAGCAGATAAAGAGCAAGTCCAAATGATGGTGATGCGAATTTTAAGTTTAACCATCAAACCTCAAGCCGATGCTGCCGATGCATTGGCCGCTGCGATTTGCCACGCTCATGTCTCAGGTAGCATGAGCAAAATGGCGGTTTTAAATGCGCTAGGTGGAATGGCGCGAGGCCGTAGTCGTTATAACAGTAGACGGCGTTAAATTATTTTAAATATTCACCACCTGATAAATGGCATCTGCCATGTGCTGTGCCTGAATACCACGTTGACCTTTTCTCGCCAGTAAATCACCTGCCTTACCATGTAAGGTGACGATGTCTGAAAGCGCAATTTCAGTATGAAACTGTGCTTTTAGACTCGCGATCATGCCAGCCAATACATCGCCCATCCCACCTGTTCCCATACCAGCATTGCCAGTTGAGCAAACAAATAATTCATCGTTTTCCAGAATCAAACTACCCGACCCTTTCAGTACCCAATTGCCCTGATATTTTTTTTGAAGCTGATCAATTGCCGCTACTCGATCCTGTTCAACCTGTTGCACAGTCGTATCGAGTAGACGCGCTGCTTCTGCGGAGTGTGGGGTTAAATAGATATTTTCATGCAAATCAGTATTTTTTTCTTCTGCTAAAAACCAAAGCGCATCTGCATCCAACACAATTTCAAGCTGAGTCTGGTTTTTTAAGATTTCAAACCAACGCTGAAAAATCTGCACTGACTTATTATCTCGTCCCAAGCCCATGCCAAAACAAACAGCATCGATTTGAGTTAATAATTCCTCAATTTTTGCTTGATCGAATTGATCAATATCTTGCAGCATAATATTGGGGGAACGTGACAATATGGCTGAGTGATGTGATGCATCACACATCACGGTGACTTTGCCTGCACCTGCATGAAAAGCCGCCTCTGCCGCCATGATGACTGCGCCCCCCATATTGGCATGACCGCCCACCACCAAAACATGCCCATAACTGCCCTTATGACCGAAAGCCTGACGTTTGGGTAAATAAATGTCTGGAGATGTGAGATATGCGATCGGTTTTAATTCATTGTCATGAGGAATCGAGGAAATAACTTCAAGCTGTCCCACATATTCTTTGGCTTGACCTGTTACCAATCCCATTTTTATGGCCAATGCTGTAAATGTAATATCGGCTTTTATGGCGATTGGTAAAACCTGCCCTGTATTTGCGTTCAATCCACTCGGCACATCAATGGCAATTTTTAAACCCGATAATTGATTAAAATGTTGGATAATACCCTGCCATTTTTGATCCAACTCACGATTTAAACCAATCCCAAATAAAGCATCAATATGACCATCAAAATGATCTGGAACTGAAAAATTTGATTCAATATTAATCTTATTGGTTTGTGCGTAAAGCACTGCCTGTTTTAAGTCTAACGAGTCACCCATGGGTGCTGCAAATATTTGAACCTCATAGCCTTTTTGAGTCAAATAAGCGGCAGTGTAATAGCCATCTCCTGCATTGTTTCCAGAACCACACCAGACTGCAATTTTTCTAATGCTTAGGCTATTTTTCAGAATATATTGATCCAGTCGCTCTGCAATTGACCACGCGACTTGCTGCATAAGACCTAAAGAAGAATTGTGCTGCTCAAACCAACGTTTTTCCCATGCTTGAATACGTTCACGATTATAAACAGGGCTATGGTAAACTGTGCTTCGCATTGTTCTTCTTCCTCATTATTCTTGGCATATGTCATCTATTTCTTCAAAAGCTTCTATTCCTGTTCTTCAATACGATGCCATTGAGCTTAAACAATGGATCAAACAACAGGCGTTGGCACTGGGTTTTGCTGATTGTGTCATTGCCAAACCAGATGCTCAAGAGCAAATGCCACGTTTTAAAGAATATTTGAAACGTGGTTATCATGCGGATATGCACTATTTAGAGGAAAATCTGGATAAACGAGCCGACCCAAAATTGCTCATTCCCGGAACCAAAAGCATCATTTGTGTGCGAATGAATTATCTGGTAGAAACACCTAAAGCGCGTTATGTCCCAGATGAACCAAACTCCGCGATTATCGCGCGTTATGCACGCGGTCGCGATTATCATAAAATCATGCGTGGTCGCCTAAAAACCCTTGCTTCAAAAATCAAAGATAAGGTTGGCGATTTCGAATCACGTCCTTTTGCCGACTCTGCCCCAATATTTGAAAAATCACTGGCTGAAAGTGCGGGTATGGGCTGGACAGGAAAACATACCTTATTGATTCATAAAAAATCAGGTTCATTTTTTGTTTTAGGTGAATTATTTACCTCACTGGATTTGCCTTTTGATGAACCTGCTACAGCGCATTGCGGTTCATGTAGCGCATGTATTGATATTTGTCCGACCCAAGCCATTGTTGAACCTTATATGCTGGATGCGCGTAAGTGTATTGCTTATCTCACCATTGAATATAAAGGCATTATTCCAGAAGAATTACGTGCTGGAATTGGTAATCGCATCTTTGGTTGTGATGATTGTCAGCTCATTTGTCCGTGGAATAGTTTTGCCAAAACAGCCTCAATTCCTGATTTTAATCCACGACATGGCTTAGACGATATTTCCCTATTGGAAATCTGGAACTGGGATGAAGCTACATTTTTAAATAACACCGAAGGCAGTCCAATTCGTCGCACAGGTTACCCATCTTTTAAACGTAATATCGCGATTGGTCTAGGTAATGCACCTTATTCAGCCCTCATTGTAGAACAGCTTATACACGCAAAATCCCATCATGATGACATGGTCAATGTGCATATTGACTGGGCAATTGAGCAACAATTATTAAAGCAACGCGCAAGTCAGCAAAAATGATGTTTTTTGCCCTATGGCTTTGGCATGAATTCTGTATGATAAGTTGCTAGTAAAAGCAATCATCATGGATTATGACAATGACCTTACGTAATGATTGGACTCGTAACGAAATCCAAGCACTTTATGATCAGCCATTTTTAGATCTGGTTTTTCAGGCGCAACAAGTGCACCGTCAATATTTTTCTGCCAATACGATTCAGGTCAGTACCTTATTATCCATTAAAACAGGTAAATGTCCTGAAGATTGCAAATATTGTTCGCAATCGGCACGTTATGACTCAAAACTTGAAGCAGAAAAACGTATTGCTGTTGAAAAAGTGATTTCAGAAGCAAAAGCCGCCAAAGAATCAGGTTCTTCGCGTTTTTGTATGGGTGCTGCATGGCGTAATCCGCACGAGCGCGATATGCCTTATGTACTGGAAATGGTGCGTGAAGTTAAAGCTTTAGGCATGGAAACCTGCATGACCTTGGGCATGCTGAATCAATCACAAGCTGAACGTTTATATGATGCAGGTCTGGATTATTACAATCACAATCTGGATACTTCGCGTGAATACTATACCAACATCATCAGTACGCGTACCTTTGATGATCGTTTAAATACACTCGATCATGTACGCAATGCGGGTATGAAAGTATGTAGTGGCGGTATTGTCGGTTTAGGTGAAGATAAACAAGACCGTATTGGTTTGTTATATGAGCTGGCAACACTTCCAATTCATCCTGAATCTGTCCCGATTAATATGTTGGTTCCAATCGAAGGAACTCCACTGGCCGATGTTGAAAAACTCGAAGTGACCGAATGGATTCGTACCATTGCTGTTGCGCGTATTATTATGCCACAAAGTTATATTCGTCTTTCTGCTGGACGCGAATCTTTAAGTGATTCTGATCAAGCCTTAGCATTTATGGCTGGCGCAAATTCATTATTTTCTGGTGATAAATTATTGACCACACCCAATGCAGGTGAAGGTCGTGATCAACAGTTATTTGCTAAATTAGGCTTAGTCGCGGAAAAACCGAAAGTATCTGTGCGAGAAATGGCTGTCGATGCGATGAGCGCATAATAACCCAGTCTAATATGATCCCAGCCCTCATTCTTTGAGGGCTTTTTTATGATGTCACTAAAATTCCATATTGCGCAGTTAAGTACATGCCTTCACGAAGAATATCTTCCCCTGCCACATGTTTAACAACAAGTTGTTGCGTATGTACATCAAAACTCAATGAATCAAATATATCCTGATGTTGCATTAACCAGAGAATAGTCTGGTCAAGTTGATCGGACACAATATGCTGATCTGGAGGTAATGAATGAGAGGTCATAAAGCGATTAAGTTTCCTATTTTTTCAGTTTAAATAGATTTTTTCATTATAAGTCTGAAATATTTTAAAGGAATCTTTCAAACTACTTTTTCTTATTTTCTCAAACGATAAGTTGTTTTGCTTCACTTAAACATGAAAAAAACGATATCTCGACATAGGCCCAAAATGTCAGACTTGTATCCGTTAAATTCAAAAACCTTTTGATCGAGATTGATCAAAAGGTGTTGGTTTAATATCGTGTATACATCATTTTCTTGATATTAATTATTTGCAGAAACTCTCCAGATGGTATTACCTACATCATCAGCGATTAACAATGCCCCACTTTTATCTTCGGTTAAACCGACGGGTGCACCATAAAGTTTCTTCTGATCTTGAGAGTAGAATCCTGTCACCACGGGAATCGGCTGACCTACAGGTTGACCATTTTCGAATGGAATAAATATCACATCATAACCATTTAAAGGGTTTCGGTCCCAACTACCATGATTACTCACAAAGGCACCATTTTTAAATTGATCAGTTAAACGAATATTTTGTGTCGCAAACCACAATCCTAAAGGTGCCACATGTGAACTCAACGTATAATCTGGCTTAATTGCTTTTGCAACTAAATCAGGTCGTTGCGGTTGTACGCGCTGATCAATATGTTGTCCATAATAACTATACGGCCAACCATAAAAACCTTTTTCACGAACAGAAGTTAAGTAATCTGGTACCAAACTATCTCCAATTTCATCGCGTTCATTCACAATTGCCCATAATTTTTGAGTCTGAGGTTCCCATTGAATTCCCGTTGGATTACGTAAGCCACTTGCAAAAATACGACTAGCACCAGATGTTACATCCACTTCTAAAATATTTGCACGTCGATACTCTATTTCCAGACCATTTTCAGTAATATTACTATTTGATCCTACGCCGACATAAAGTTTGCTTCCATCAGGACTGGCAAGCAATGCTTTAGTCCAATGGTGATTTACAGTATTGGGCAAATCAGTTAACTCTTCACCTTGACTCTCTATTTTCGTTGCACCATTGCTATAGGGATACTTCATAATATTGCCTGTATTGGCAACATATAACGTGTTCCCGATTAGCTGTACGCCAAAAGGTGAATGCAGATTTTGCAGAAAATCATACTTTTTCCAGCCCCCATCTGCTTGCTGCCTTAATAGGGTAATTTTATTTCCACCTTTAGATGCCTTACCTGAAATACCTTTGACTTTATTGGCAATCAGCTGTTTTGGCGTGGTGGTTGCTTCTTCTCCCGGACTGTTTGCTTCTACAACTAATACATCACCATTAGGTAAAGTATATAACTGACGCGGATGTTGTAACTGATCAGCAATTTTTTCAATTTTTAGACCTTGGATCACTTGAGGTTTTTGGTCTGCCTGCCAGCCTACACCTTTGGGTACTTTCATGGGTGGAACTAAAAAGTTTTTCGGATCAGGTAAAACTGGATCTTGGCCATATTGTTTATTTGGATCGACGGGCTGACTTTGATTACAGCCTGCTAATGCAATACCTAGAACACTTAGGATGAAAACATATTTTGCCTTATTCATGTTAGTCTCCCACCAATTGATTGTGCATGGCTGTAGATTGATATAAATAATGCAAAGAAATGAGAAGTACAGTTAGAATGGAGAGCATAAGATTAGCGGGTGCAATGGCATATGCATCGCGACTATGGACAAATGCATTAAAAATAGCAGCAATAATTGCAAAGCCGTACAGCCAAAACCCCCATATATCAGCTTTTCTTTGATTCGCAACGGGTCTAAACCAGACATAAAACAAGTTAAGAAGTCGCGGAATAATGGCAATCACCAAACCGATGGTAATAACCCAACTTGCAGATTTATTCCAAAGAATTTCTGCGGTCTGATTGTAAATTACATCAAAAATAAGTCCAGCAACAAAAAAACCAAAGGGTATGGGATTGAGTAACATATATATGGCATAGAGAATGCCACTTCTTTGCTGAGAGTATTGCATGCAAATAACCTTTTAATTTTATTGGAGATAATAGGAAATATATAGTTAAGCATCATTTTAAGGCTTGGTTTTTTACTCAACTATTCAAGTTATTATGGGTAAAATGTAAATTATGCTGTGTAGCTTTTTAGCCATTGCAGAGTATAAAAATTGTTCTTATTACTTAATTAAAAATGTGCTGGGCTTTAATATCTATTGAATATGAGAGTTATATTCATAACATCTTAATGGCTTCGATTGTTTTTTTTATGAACAATAAATCAGTATCTTAACTTTACTCTTTTGAGTTATATCGGATAGAATCGTTTCGGTAAAATTACAGGCAATATTCTTCAAAACATTAAGAATATCTTGTGTTTCAAGTTGAAATTAGATACCATCGTTTCACTTAAAATTATTGACTATTCAATATTTTACGTTATTTGGGCCTATAGCTCAGTCGGTTAGAGCAGTGGACTCATAATCCATTGGTCCCGTGTTCGAGTCACGGTGGGCCCACCAAATAAATCAACCACTTAGGTGTACTAATCCTAAGTGGTTTTTTAATTTTAGACTCTAAATAAGCATTGTGTAAGCAGTTTAACTAATGTTTAATTTAAAATAAAAATAATAATTATTATCAAATACTTGTGTTTCCTTTTTTTACAAATTTGCAGCTTTTCTCTTCTATTTCTTTTCTTAATTTTCATCAAAAATAATCAATATGAAATGCAATACAAGATTTCTAATTTTCGGTTGATAAAAACTTAAATTGCGTCATAACACAATACATTAAATTATTCATATTTAATTCAACAAGTTGAGGAACATACCCATGTCAAATGCAGAATTAACTGATATTGCAACATTACGCCAAAGAGCACGTCAGCATGTTGAAGAAGGTGCAGTCACCGAAGGCTATACCGCAAATCGTGAAGAAATTTTAAGACTACTTAATGAAGCTTTAGCGACAGAACTGATCTGTGTTCTTCGTTATAAACGTCACTATTTTATGGCCCAAGGTGTAAAAGCATCCGTAGCTGCTGCTGAGTTTCTAGAGCATGCTAATCAGGAAGCTACACATGCTGATAATCTTGCAGAACGTATTGTACAATTGGGTGGTGAACCTAATTTTAATCCACGTGGTCTCGAAGAACGTTCCCACGCTGAATATGTTGAAGGCAAAACACTCAAGGAAATGGTTACAGAAGATCTAGTTGCCGAACGTATTGCCATTGATTCATATCGCGAAATTATTCAATATATCGGTGATAAAGACCCAACGACGCGTCGAATTCTTGAAGATATTCTGGCTCAGGAAGAGGAACATGCCGATGATATGGCTGATATTTTAACTGACCTTTAAAAGATTGATTTAAATTCATTCATTTTTATTGAATTATTTCATCGTGATTTAGCCAAGATATTTATCTTCCAATTGATGTTAAATATCTTGGCTTTTCAATTCATGCGGTTCCAATTTCAATCCAATGCAAATAAAGCAGTTTAACTTTGCTCAACTTTTTAATTTTTGTAATTCATAGATTTATACATAAAGTATTTTATCCTGTTGATTTTAGTTGGTTTAAATTTTCAATTTTTATTGAAAAATCAAGTAATTAAAGAACTATTCAATCCATCTTTTTCTTGTAAATTGTGCGTAAATAAAGATAATAATAATCACTCTTGATTAATCTTATTTTGAGCATCTTTATGCGCAAACACACTCTTTCTTCCGCTATTTCTTTGATCTTATTTTCAGGAATTTCCTCATCCTTATATGCGAGTCCTGAAACAGACATAATTGATGATTCAAACTCAAATGTACTGCCAGTTATTTCTCTCAAAGCAGAATCAGACACAAAAAAATTTGCTGCAACTCAAGCAAATTCTGCACTCAAATCAGATGCCGCTCTTTTTGAAACCCCACAATCTGTCAGTGTCATTACACGTGAACAATTAGATCAAAAACAGGCAACCACTTTGGCAGAGGCCATTAATGGTGTCGCAGGTGTAAGTGCAGGTTATTTAGGACGACGTGGCTGGGATGATTTTATGATTCGGGGGCAAAATGCTTCTGATCAAATTTTTATTGATGGTCTTAAACAAAGTCAATCAGCTTCAGAAGGTGTTGCGGTTGAACTTTCTGGTATGGATCAAATTCAAATTATTAAAGGCCCTGCTTCTGTTAATTTTGGTTTGGTACAACCGGGAGGAATGGTCAACCTAGTGACTAAGCGTCCTCAGGCAGAAAGTTTTGCTAATACAGCGTTTAGTTACGGAAGCTATAACTTTAAACAGGCAACATTTGACTTAAATTATGCACCTCAACAAAGTGCCAAAGGTGCTTTTCGTGTTACAGGACGTGTTACTGATCAGGATGATCCAACAGATTATGTCTATTTCAAAAACTACTATATTTCTCCGTCTTATAATTTTGATTTAGGCGATAAAGCTGATTTATCCATTATTGCAAGCTATCAGCGTCGAGAATATATGCGCCAGCAGGGTTTACCTGTGCTTGGTACATTAAAAGACAATCCCAATGGTCCTATTGATCGTGATTTGTATATAGGTGAACCAACATTTGGCGGTTATGAGGGTGACGTATATCGTACTGGCTGGACTTACAAATACGCTTTCGATAATGGCTGGAAATTTACCCAGAATGCGGCAGTTCAGAAACTTGAGTCGACAGGTCATGTCGTATTTACTCAAACTGGATCGTCTTTTTGGGCAGCCAACACGCCTGCTTTTACTACATTAAATCGTAATAACAATGGTCGATATCAAACTCACGATACCCTCACCTACTCCATGGACAATAGTTTTCAACGCAGTTTTGATCTATTCAATATGGTTCATGATGTAAATATTGGTGTCGATGCGATGCAGACTAAAGATGACTATGTCAATGATCGGTACACCACTGGCAATATTAATATCTATAATCCAGTATATGGTCAGGCGGTTAATTATGTAAAAGCAAACAGTACAGAAGACACCAATCGTTTACGCTACACCGGCTTCTATATTCGTGATCGGATTAATATCACAGAAAATACGATTTTGAGTTTAGCTGGACGACAGGATTGGGCACAAACATCTACACAAAATATATCTAAAGCTGGAATAACAACCAATGCTCCACAAGTGAAAGATTCGAATGAAAAATTTACAGGAAATGTCGGATTATTATATAAATTTAATGACCTGATCGCACCCTATGCAAGTTATGCAACCTCATTTTTACCCAATACACGAACTGCTGTATCAGGCAATATTTTAGCACCAGAAACAGGCAAACAAACTGAAGTCGGTTTGAAGTTACAAAGCCCTGATCAACGTATTCAAGCAAGTGTTGCCGTTTATGACTTACGTCGCCAAAATGTCGCCGTTACAGATCAAGTAAATGCAGGTTATTATGTTTTAAATGGTGAGCAGAAAACACGTGGTTTGGAAACAGAGCTGAATGCTGTTTTAATGGATCGCCTGCGAGTCTCTGCCAGTTACAGCCATATGTTTGATGCTGAAATTACAAAAGATACCGTTGCCAGTAACATTGGTTTAGCCTTGGATAATGTCCCTCAAAATAGTTATAGCTTGTCTTCACGTTATTATCTTAGCGAAACTGATCTGGGGTGGTATGTAGGTGCAGGACTAAGAGGTGAAAGTTCAAAATCCTATAAAGGATTAGATACTCGAACACCTTCATACACGCTATACGACACTGAAGCTGGTTATGACGCAGCACATTGGGGTGCACAGCTCTCCATTCGTAACTTATTTGATAAAGACTATTGTGCAGGATTGCTAAATGCCAATATGGTGACCTTAGGAAATCCACGTCAAATTAATTTTACAGTTAAGTTCAAATATTAAATGAATCATTTAAGCACTTGATCACTTAAAAATTTCAAAAAAATGGCACAATTGATTGTGCCATTTTCTTCTTGTTAGAAGTCATTCATTTCTAACGTTGCTGTTGATTCGGTTGTTTTTGCTGATTGTTTTGTTGATTTGGATTTTGCTGTTCTTGCTGACGTTGCTGGTCAGACTGTTGGTTGTGTTGAGGTTGTTTAGACTGGTTTGATTGTTGATCTTGCTGTTGACCTTGTTGGCGTTGATTTGACATTAGTATGTTCCTCATTTTCCTTTTGAAGTCTCACCCTAGACATTGAATATACCTAAACATTAGATATAACGTTTAAAACCCTAAGATGTTCAATCATGCTAGTACATAAATGCGCTTTACAATAATACCGTCTGTAAAATCGCTTAAAGTTATGTAAGACACAAAATATGAGGTTATGCGTATTATTTTTAAACTATAACAGCTTAGCGAAATTTCACTGAAAAGTAACTTAAACTATTTCACTGGATGTCACGCTTACTTACTTAAGTTTACCTTTTAATTTCTGATATGAATGATTTTGGCTTTTATAAAAATAGTTTTAGCCCTTGTCTTTTCATTGAGCACTACTAAAATATCCCGATCTTTTGAGGATGTGCATTTATGAAAAAGCAACTTGCCAAGACAATCTTTAAACTTTCTGGCTGGTCATATCATATCGAACCCAATGTTGTTGAAAATAAACAAGTGATTATCGGTTTTGAACATACTTCCAATATGGATGCTGTTCTCTCACTGGCACTTTTTGAAATTTTAGATCTCAAAATCCACACGCTTATAAAAAAAGAATTGTTTAAAGGCCCCCTTAAACCACTTTTAGATAAAATTGGCGGTATCCCAGTTGACCGCAAAGCCAACAAAGACATTGTGTCTCAAATGGTTGAATTATTTTCCCAACACGACAGCTTTAATCTGGTGATTGCGCCTGAAGCCACACGCGCAAAAAATGGTGAAGCACGTAACGCTATTCGTACAGGATTTTGGCATATCGCCAAAGCGGCTAATGTGCCAATCTTATTAATGTACGCCAATGCCAAAACGAAGAAAGGAGGCATACTTGGCAAAGTTTATCCAAGTAATCTTGAGCAGGATTTACAATTGATTCAACGTCTTTATAAAGAAAAAGTTGGACTGGATATTTGTATTCCCTCAACAAAAGTTGAATAACTGTCGATTTTTCAAAAGCCAGCCTCTTTCTCAAAAAAATGTGCTTATGGTAGAATCTGCACAATTTGATCGGGTCACTATCCCCATCCTTAAGGAGCATATTGCAACATGGCAGGTCATTCCAAATGGGCAAACACCAAGCATCGTAAAGCAAAACAAGATGCCAGCCGTGCTAAAGTTTTTACTAAATATATTCGTGAAATTGTAACCGCAGCTAAACTGGGTGGCGCAGATGCTGCCAGTAATCCACGCTTGCGTGCTGTCGTTGAAAAAGCATTGTCGGTAAACATGACCCGTGATGCGATTAACCGTGCTATTCAGCGTGGTGCTGGTGGTGAAGACAATGATGATTTAAATGAAGTGACCTATGAGGGTTACGGAGTTGGTGGTGTGGCCGTTCTGGTTGAAACCATGACCGACAACTTAAATCGTACTGTACCTGATGTTCGTCATTGCTTTAGTAAAACCAATGGTAACTTGGGAACCAAAGGTTCAGTGTCTTATCTATTTACCAAACGCGGTGAAATTTTATTTGAAGATGTCTCTTTAGAAGACAAAATCATGGAAGTTGCACTCGAAGCTGGTGCAGATGACATTGAAATTGAAGAAGATGGCATTTTAGTCATTACTTCACCTGAAAGCTTTGGTGAAGTACAGGATGCATTAACCGCAGCTGGTCTGAAATCTGACAATGCAGAAGTAGTCATGAGCCCATCAACCAAAGCGGAAATCACTGACGTTGAACAAGCCAAACAAATCATGAAAATGATTGATATGCTTGAAGATTTGGATGATGTTCAAAACGTCTATACCAATGTTGAGTTTTCAGAAGATGTTTTAGCGCAATTAGATGCCTAAAATGTCTAATAAAAAACGCGCTACAAAGCGCGTTTTTTTATACTTTATTTAATAATTTATAGCAGTTAAATACATTGTATTCCTTAATCACAAAACTTGAATGCAGTGCGACTACATTGTCAATCTTTCCTATGCGACGTAATAAGATATCACTATAATCATCCATATTACGTGCCACTAATTCTAAAATAAAATCAGCACTCTGCCCTGTGACTAGAAAAGCATTGGTGACTTCGGGTATATCTTCAATTTCATTTAAAAATTTATCAAAGGTTTCAGTATCATGTTTACTTAATGAAACTTGTAGCAAAATATGTAAAGTAAAGCCAAGCTTAGCAAAATTGATATCTCGCTTTAAGCTCCCCATTACATTGGCTTCTATTAAATGTTTAATACGCCGATGCACCGAACTTACGGAAAGGCTGATTCGCTCCGATAACTCATTCAGATTAACATCTTCATGCGTTAAAATTTCTAAAATTTGCTTGTCAAAACGATCCAGTTCCATCACTGCTCCAAAATTTAATGCGGATATTGAGTTGCATTGGAACTTTTTATCATCGTGCAATTTTACAGGGTCAAGGGAAAACTTCTGTTTACTCGTAACGATTCATTCACTGGTAAGTGGCTGCATCTTGCAATTAACTTGTGGTCAATTGTGTCCTCGCTGAGTTGAGACCTTGTGGGTTAGATCTGCGTATCTCCCAATCCGCTGATCACTCTTCTCAATCCCCATCACACCCTGATATATAAAGTACCAATATCTTGTAGAGATTATTTCCCTAAAACACATGAAAAACAATATAAATTTAAAATATTTCTCACATTTTAAATAAATTAACTAAATTATTTCCGATTTAAACTTTATTTGTAGTATTTATAAATCATATTTAAGGTTTTATTCATATTATTTTCCAAAAATAAATATTTAAATATCATAATAATGATTATCTCCATTACATCATAATTGCCATAAAACAGTACATGATTGATTCTTTTTAGGGCGGTTTACTTTTTGAATAGATCTATCAGAAATTCTGTCTGCTCTATAGATGAAAGTTAGTCATTATTATTAATTACTTTTAATCATAACCATTTCAATATGACTATTTTTCGAACAAAAAAATAATTTTGGTTAATATTTCTAAACTATTGGCATCATTCTTGTTATGTAGTTCAGGGGGCTTTACTGAAGCTTTTACAATAAACAATCGGAGTTAACGTGATCAAATTAACGAATTTAGTACTTGCCATGAGTACTCTTGGGCTGTCTGCAATGACTCTTCCAGCATATGCACAAACAAGTGATCAACAAGAAATCAAACAATTACGTGCAGAAGTCGCAGAACTTCGTGCATTGATTCAGCAACAAGCCATGACTCAGAAAAATATCATTGCACAGCAACAAGCAGCGCCAGTGGTGGTTACTCCAGCTCCTGTGGTTGCGCAAGCTGCACCACCTGCTCCAGCCAATGCCAAGCCGGGCTGGTTAACACTGCCAGATGGTCAGACCCAAGTGAAGTTATATGGTAGTGTTCGTGCAGATGCAACTTATGACTTTAAAGGTACAAACGCAGATACAACCAATATTAATAACCCAACCAACAAAGTTCCGCTTAACTCTGCCAATGCGACTGAAGACGCATTAAATGTTACAGCAGCAACCACACGTTTTGGTCTGGATTTCTCACGTCCAAGTTCAATTGGTGAAATTACAGGTAAAATTGAAGCTGACTTTATGGGATCGAGTGGTACCAATGGTACAGGTTCTCTACGTGTACGCCATGCCTATGTTTCAGCAGGAAAATGGCTTGCAGGTCAAACCACGTCTCCGTTTGTCAACGTAGATACTGCACCTGAAACAGTCGACTTTAATGGTCCAATGGGCTATGGCTCTACCCGTACCGTTCAAGTGCGTTATACTCAACCGATTAATACCAACCAAAAATTACTACTGGCTTTAGAAGGTGGTGATGTTGATAATATCAATAGTGGTAGTGCTACGGCAGTTTTTAAAAATAGTAGTGGTAACGTGATTACTCAGACTACAAGTTCTGGTGGTAACCGTTTCCCTGCTTTAACGGCACGTTATGATATTGCTACAGCAGATAAAAAAGGTTTAATCCAAGTTCATGGTTTATTACATGAAAATCGTATCTCTGTCAGCGATGATGTCGACGAAACAAAACTAGGCTGGGGAATTGGGGTTGGTGGAAAATATAGTTTGACACCAGATGATACTTTATTTGCTAACTACTATCATGTGAAAGGTGATAGCCGTTATTTACTATACGGTAACTCAGCTTATGTAGCTTATCAAAATAATCCCACAAATGCTGCAAATGCCACAGACCTTTCTATTTACGAAAGTGAATTTAATTCTGGCCTTATTGGATATTCACATAAATGGTCACCACAATGGCGTTCAACTCTAGCAGCAGGAGCCATTTGGTATAAAGACGACAATTCTTTTGCTGAAAAGGCACCGACTTTAAACAAACAGCTCTATAACATTTTGGTTAATAGCTTCTATACACCAACAAAAAATATTGATTTAGGCGTTGAATATACTTATGGTCAACGTGAAATATTTGCAGACAAAACTGCGACTCAAGACAACAAAGGTGATTATTCACGTCTAAACTTAATGGCAAAATATAGTTTCTAAATTGAGTCTCTAAGTTTTACTCAAACTGCTTTAAAAAAACCACAGATTCATCTGTGGTTTTTTATGCATTAAAATTAGTCAAATAGTTTTAATCTATAAGCCAGCATCATCTGGAATCGCTTACAATAGTTAATAAGAAATAAAGCAATTCTTTATACTATCTTATAGAGTAGATTTACTTGATAAGTCTCTTTTCTTTTTCCTTTTAGAAAGAAAATAGAGAGGATCTAGGCATTTTTGAAAGAACCCTGATCATTCGCTGTATTACAGTCATCTTGTACTTTCTACGCCTGACAATTGCTTTGCCGCAAACATAGTTGAAATCGATTAAAATCAATCAATGCTTAAATTATAGATATAAAAAAAGAGCTGAAAATCAGCTCTTTTTTAACACACAATGATTAATGCATCATTTGAATTTTATCTAGGAATAATTTAGCACGCTCATGCCGAGCTTCTAAGTTTCCAAAAAATTCACTGGTTGCACAATCTTCCAGAATTTTACCTTCATCCATAAAAATGATGCGATTAGAAACACGTTTAGCAAAGCCCATTTCGTGTGTTACACACATCATGGTCATCCCTTCATTGGCTAATTGCATCATCACTTCTAAAACTTCACCCACCATCTCAGGGTCAAGTGCAGAAGTTGGCTCATCAAATAACATACAAATCGGATCCATCGCCAAACCACGAGCAATCGCGACACGTTGCTGTTGACCACCTGAAAGTTGCCCTGGAAACTTATCTTTATGGGCTAATAATCCAACACGTGATAAATATTTCAGACCTTTCTCACGCGCTTCTGCAACTGAGCGTTTTAACACTTTAACCTGAGCAATGGTTAAATTTTCAAGTACGGTCATATGAGGAAATAATTCAAAATGCTGGAACACCATTCCCACTTTTGAACGGAATTTTGCTAGATCAGTCTTCGGGTCACGTAAAGAAATCCCATCTACAAAAATATCGCCTTCCTGAATAGGCTCAAGCGCATTGACTGTTTTAATCAAGGTCGATTTACCTGAACCAGACGGACCACAGACCACAACTACTTCGCCTTTTTCAATGCTGGTCGTACAATCTGTTAAAACCTGAAAATCACCATACCATTTAGAGATATGTTTGATGTCTATCATTGGCATTTAAAAATCTCCAATTAGCGAATGATGGCAATTTTCTGCTGTAATCGTTTAACTAATCGAGATAGTAAGAACGAACTACAGAAATAAACCACTGCTACAATAAAATAAAAAGTTGCTTTAGTTTCAGGACCATAAGTATTGGCTAAAGTATCTGCTCGACCCAAGAAGTCTGGCGCACTAATCACATAAACTAGAGAAATATCCTGAAATAAAATAATCGTTTGCGTTAACAGCACAGGCAGCATATTACGAAAGGCTTGTGGTAACACAACAAACTTCATCGATTGACCGTAAGTAAAGCCTAATGCATAACCTGCATTCACCTGACCTCTTGATACAGACTGAATCCCTGAACGCACAATTTCTGAAAAGAAGGCTGCTTCAAAAATAGCAAAGGTAATCACACTGGAAAATAGTGGTCCCCAATAGGTATCTGACTGAAAATCAAAAAATTTCGGCATCAAGAAATAAAAGATAAAAATGACCTGAATTAAGGGAATGCCACGAAACACATCCACATAAAACTTCGAAAAATTACGTGCCACGAAGTTATTAGACAAGCGCATCATTGCAAGTGGTGTACCAATTAAGATACCGCCAATCATTGCCAAAACTGTAACAGTTAGGGTAAACACAAAGCCCTGCGCGAGAGCGTGTGTCACATCAGGGTGTTGTAATATACTAAAATCCATACTACTTACCTCCCGAACCTAAGCCTGGCACTGCCATTCTTTTTTCAATCCAAGCCATGATGAATTTAATCATATAGGTGATAATCAAATAGACAGGTGTAGATAAAATTAGAATCACAATGTCCTGTGATGTTTCTTCACGCATGGTTTTAGTATATGCGAAGAAGTTAAGAACACTTAAAGCATAAAGCACAGCCGAGTTTTTAAAGACATTCATTGCCTCTGAGGTAATGGTAGGCCACACCATACGGTAGGCAACAGGCAATACCACATAACGGTAACTTTGCCCTGTGGTAAAACCGAGTGCTGAAGCAGCATACTTTTGACCACGAGAAACCGTGCTAATCCCCGCACGAATATGTTCAGAAACACGTGCTGCGGTGTATAACCCCAACGCAAATACACCAATAACACTAGGATGAGTGTTAAGCAGATCTTTCCACCAACCACCTGCAACGACATCGCCACTGCCAGCACTTAAACTGTCAGGTAAAAACTCAGGAAAAACGAAAGCCCAGAAAAAAAGTTGTACAATCAAAGGAATATTACGAAAAATTTCTACATAACAATTACCAATAAATGCCAAAGGCTTATTTGGTAATGTTCGGATAATACCAAGCAATGAACCCAAAAAGAATGCAATCAAAAATGCAATGAATGCAGTCCATATCATGGTAAATACGCCAGAACCCAGCATTTGAAGCCATGTGGGAGCATCAGCATAAGGAGAATAACTTGTACTACCAATGGCTTTACAAACTGATTCGGCCCATGCAGCCTTATCAAGTCCGAATTCATTGGATTCAGCACAAAATGCAGTCCAGTTTAATGAGCCAACTGACATAGCTGCCCCTTTTATCAAAGTTTAAAAGCCAAGCTCATGTAGAAAAAACCTACATGAGCCAACGATTGATTTATCTATACAGTTTCTAAATCCTGAGGATTAGATACCTGCGTCAGTCGGGTTTGCTTTTAATTTTTTGAAGGACGAACTTTGAGGCATGTTCAAATTAGTATTTTTTGGCGGGATAGCAGACTGGAACCATTTTTTATACAACCCATCCATCTTGCCAGATTTCCACATTGCATTCACAGTACGATCTGCAATCGCTTTAAATTTTGGATCATCTTTAGCAATCATAATGCCATACGGTTCAGATGAAAGGACTGGGCCAACAATGGCAAATTCTTTTGGATTTGAAGATTTGGCAATTAAACCTGCCAAAATATTATCATCCATAACAAATGCTGCTGCACGACCAGATGCTACCATCGCGAAAGAATCGGCATGGTCTTTACCATAAATGTTTTGTACATTAATGTTTTGACCACGTTCATTCATTT
Source organism: Acinetobacter ihumii (assembly GCF_900625095.1). Taxonomy (GTDB): domain Bacteria; phylum Pseudomonadota; class Gammaproteobacteria; order Pseudomonadales; family Moraxellaceae; genus Acinetobacter; species Acinetobacter ihumii. The sequence continues at coordinate 1,052,845 of NZ_LR130760.1, forward strand.
TAATGTATTTGTCTGAAGTCGTACCTTGTGTCGTTACTACGGCTTTACCATTTAAGTCAGCCAGACTTTTAATACCAGAATTGGCCTTCACCACCATACGTACTTCTGTTGCATAGTAGTTGGTCGAGAAGCCAACTTGTTCTTGGCGTTGTTTAGAATTTGTAGTGGTACCGCATTCCATATCAATATTGCCTGATAAAAGTTCAGGAATACGTGTAGAAGAAGTTACTGCTTTATACTCAACTTTAAGATTTGGCATCTTAAGGTCTTTTTTGATTTCATTCGCAAAGTTATTACAGATATCTACTGCATAACCTACTGGTTTGCCGCCTACAACATAAGAAATCGGATCTGACGATTCACGATGACCAATGATAATTTTTCCGCTACTCTTGATTTTAGCCAGAGTATCTGCAGCTTGAACCTGAGTCGCTCCTCCAACTGCAAAGATCATGAATCCTGATACAAGTAGTGAGGTTGCAGAATGTTTCATAAAAACTCCTTGATTATAAATACTCTTATTTAGCGTCATTTAATATTATTCAGTGAGGCTAAATAATAAGCTTGCTTTCCTATTTGCAATTATCACGCCAACTTTTTAATTATTGCTTATCAGCCATTGATAATTTATATATTTATACGCCATTAAAAAATATTTGCAAAGGCAAAAGATTTCTTTTTGTTATACTTTTATTCTAATAATCATTATTTGCAATCTTAAAAGAATATTTTTTAACCAATTTAATGCACAAAAGTTTGTAAATTCGCCCTAGAGACATTAAAGCCTGTTATTTATGAAACTAAATCGAGCATCTTGTGAAAATCAATGCATTATTTTGGTTCAAATGTTTTTGAACTGATTTTGAATAGCAAAAATTTAAATCACATCGCTTCATAAATTTTTTAAATGGATATTATTTAGTTATTTTTATGAATTATAGTAAAGAAGTTGTATGAATTATTTTCTTAATTCTATTAAGGCTACCATTCAAATTTAGTGCCTAAAATCGACGACAACACTCCCACTAAGAAACCTATGCTATTTTTTGATATACTGATACGAGTCCGAATTAACATATATCCTCAATGCAGAAAACCAATACTACGCTTAATCCATCCGTTTGCTGTGAGGTTCCGCATACCAAACGTGGTCATGAAAGACGTTTGGCACTGCTCATTAGCGCGACAGAGCTTTTTTTAGAAAACGGCTACGATGCCGTTTCTTTGGATGATATTGTGAATCATGCAGGGGGTTCAAAAGCTGCTATATACAAATATTTTGGTAATAAAGAAGGTTTGTTCAAAGCAATCTGCGACTACCGTCGTGAGCTTTTTTTCAAAAATATGTGTGTGGCATTTAATAGTCATCAGCATGATTTAAGAACTTATCTGATTCAAACCCTGATTGGCTTTTATCAAAAAATCACCTGTACTGAAAATGCGGCATTTATGCGCTTAGTCATTGACCGTTCTCAGCGAGATCCTGAGTTAGCGGTTTATCTGCATGAACGTGGTCCAGAATATGTGCAAAAAACCATTGCCTGTGCATTGCAACAAGCAACACAACAAGGTCAAATTCAGTGCCGTGAACCTTTACACTCTGCTGTGATGTATTTTGGTATTTTAAGAAATCTTGAATGGAAGGTCATTATGGGTGTTCCTATCACTTTAGATCATGCTGAAATTATTGATCATATCGAATATTGCGTTGATGTTTTTTTAAACGGTCATCAAATCCACTAATTCTTTTGCTTTTTTTAATGCTTGTAGTATAGTATTTGATTCTTTTTTTCCTTCAATTATCAACAATCAATTGTTTTTTAAAACAATTATTGTGGGGTAACTATGGCACTACGACATTTCCTGACTTTACGTGATTTATCTTCTTTAGAACTTCAGCAGATTTTAGATCGCGCGAGTGAACTAAAACGCCTTCAACACGATAAGCAGATCTACCAACCATTTATTGGTAAAGTTTTAGGAATGATTTTCGAGAAATCAAGTACCCGTACCCGTATTTCCTTTGAAGCTGGTATCTGCCAGTTTGGTGGTAGTGCAATCTTTTTATCTCCACGAGATACACAGTTGGGTCGTGGAGAACCAATTGAAGACTCTGCTCGTGTTATTTCCAGTATGCTGGATATTGTCATGATCCGTACTTTTGGGCATAACATCGTGGAGCAGTTTGCGTCTTATTCCAAAGTTCCTGTCATCAATGGTTTAACTGATGACCACCACCCATGTCAGCTTCTAGCAGATTTACAAACCTATCAGGAACATCGCGGTAGTATTAAAGGTAAAACAGTGGCTTGGATTGGTGATGGCAATAATATGTGTAATTCATATATTGAAGCTGCACATATGATGGGTTTCAAGTTAAAGGTTGCTTCTCCCGTAGGCTATGAACCAAAACCAGAATTTTTATCTGAATTTGCTCACTGCGTTGAAGTATTTAATCATGCTGAAGATGCTGCGGTAAATGCTGATTTAATTGTGACTGATGTCTGGGCCAGCATGGGTCAGGAAGAAGAACAAAAATTACGTGAAAAGGCGTTTGCCAATTTTCAGGTCAATGAAAAACTCATGGATATTGCACATCCAGATTGTTTATTTATGCATTGTTTACCTGCACATCGCGGTGAAGAAATTTCTGAACATATGTTAGATCATAAAAATTCTGTAGTTTGGGATGAAGCTGAAAATCGCTTGCATGCACAAAAAGCATTAATGGAATTTTTACTGAACGAACAACTGAAATAAAATTTTCGACGAAAGACGCTGTATTCAAACAGCGTTTTTTTTGATTTAAAAATCTTTAAATTATCGAATGAAGCCTTGTGGCTGTAGAATAATTAAACTTGCGCCAATTAAAACCACAACACCCCCTGCGATATCCCAGCGAGTTAAAGGAATTTGATCAATAAATCGTAGCCACATCAGTGCTGTGAAAATATAAATTCCACCGTAGGCTGCATAAATGCGACCCGAAGCAGCAGGATGCAATGTAAGTAACCAGACAAAGATGGCTAAACTAATCACAGTTGGCATCCATAACCAAACACTTTTTCCTTCTTTTAAAATTAAGTAAGGAAAATAACAGCCTAGTATTTCTGCAATCGCGGTCAATAAAAATAACCCGAATACACTCAATATTCGGGTTATCGTAAAATCTTCCAACATCGATTACGCAGGTTCAGCAGTTTGATCTTCAAAGACAGACAGTTGTAGTCCAACCTCTTTTCCATCTTCTTTTTTCACTGAAACAGCGACATTACCACCATGATCAGCCAATTCACCAAATAGAATCATCTCAGCTAACGGCTTTTTCAAATGTTCCTGAATTAGACGTTGCATTGGACGCGCGCCCATAAGGCGGTCATAGCCATTGGCTGCAAGCCAGTCACGAGCTGATTGATCCACTTCGATCACAACTTTTTTATCATCCAGTTGCGCTTGCAATTCTGTGAGGAATTTATCAACAACAGACTCAATGACTGAAGTTGGTAAAGCTTTAAACTGAATAACACCATCCAAACGGTTGCGGAACTCCGGTGAGAATGCACGTTTCATGGCTTCCTGATTGTCATTGCTATTGTCTTGTTCGGTAAAACCAATGCTGGTACGAGAAATACTTTCTGCGCCAATATTGGTGGTCAATACAATAATCACGTTTCTAAAATCAGACTTACGACCATTGTTATCCGTCAGCGCACCATGATCCATCACTTGAAGTAACAAGTTAAAGACATCTGGATGCGCTTTTTCAATCTCATCCAGCAGCAATACACAATGTGGATTTTTATGAATTGCATCGGTCAGCAAACCACCCTGATCATAACCGACATAACCTGGAGGAGCACCAATTAAACGTGATACCGCATGGCGTTCCATATATTCTGACATATCAAAACGGACCAGCTCAACACCAAGTAACTTCGCCAGTTGTTTGGTGACTTCAGTTTTACCAACCCCTGTAGGGCCTGCGAAAACAAAATTCCCCACTGGTTTATCGGGTGCTTTTAATCCTGCACGAGACAATTTAATTGCAGAAGCTAATGCCGTAATTGCCTCATCTTGCCCAAAGACAACTCGTTTCAAATCTCGTTCAAGATATTCAAGTACCGCCTTGTCATCTTTCGATACAGTTTTTGGCGGAATACGCGCAATTTTTGAAACGATATCTTCGACGTTTTCAACGGTAATTAAGCTGTCTTCACTATCGGCTTTTAAACGACGTTGTGCACCAGCTTCATCAATCACATCAATGGCTTTATCTGGTAAAAAACGATCATTGATAAATTTCGACGATAATTCAACCGCTGCGACTAAAGCCTTGTCTTCATATTCGACATGATGAAAATCTTCAAACTTGGTTTTTAGGCCACGTAGAATTTCAATGGTCTCTGAAACGCTTGGCTCATTGACATCAATTTTTTGAAAGCGTCTTGATAATGCATGATCTTTCTCAAAAACCTGACGGTATTCCTGAAATGTGGTTGAACCAATACAACGCAAGGTTCCATTCGCAAGTGCAGGTTTAATCAAATTAGAGGCATCCATGGTACTGCCCATGCTTGAGCCAGCCCCAATGATCATATGGATTTCATCAATAAATAAAATCGCATTTGGATTTTTCTTAAGTGCATTTAACAGTTGTTTTAAACGCTTTTCAAAATCACCCCGATATTTTGTTCCTGCAACCAGTGCACCAATATCCAGACTATACACTTCTGCATTGGCTAATGGTTTTGGGGCTTTACCATTTACAATCAGCCACGCTAAACCTTCTGCAATTGAGGTTTTACCCACTCCCGGATCACCCACTAAAAGTGGATTGTTTTTACGGCGACGGCAAAGGATTTGTGCGGTACGCTCAATCTCTTTTTCACGCCCAATAAGAGGGTCTGTTTTACCCTTTAAAGCTTCGTGGTTTAAGTTCAGTGTAAACTGTTCAAGTGGCCCAGCATTAGAGGAAGATGCAGCATCGCCTTCAATGTCTTCAACTTCTTCTTCAGCTTGCACATCTTCCTTACGAGTACCATGAGAAAGATATTGCGTTAAAGTCAAACGATTAATTTGATGACGTTTTAGCAAATAGACTGCGAAAGAATCACGTTCAGAATACATGGCGACTAGAACATCAGCACCTTCAACAGTACGGTCACCGCCACTGGACTGCACATGGAAAATCGCACGTTGTAAAATACGATCAAAGCTCTCCGTTGGATGCGGTGCCTGATCGTTATTTTCACTGAGTTTAGGCGTATGCTGCTCTACATATTCTTCTAATTCTTTACGCAATAGAACAATATCTGCACCACATGCTTTGAGTGCATTCACAGCCGAATCATTATCGAGCAAAGCCAGCAATAAATGTTCCACCGTAAGGAACTCATGCCGTTTTTGACGAGCCATGCTTACAGCCAAACGCAAGGATACTTCTAGTTGACGACTAAGCATACGACCCCCTTTAATCTTTGGGTTCGATCTGACAAAGTAATGGATGACCTTGAGATCGAGCGTAATTATTGACTTGGTTTGCTTTAGTCTCTGCAATATCTCTTGGATAGACGCCAGCAACACCTTTACCTTCATAATGTACTGTTAGCATTACTTGAGTGGCTTGGTCAAGATTCAAAGCAAAGTATTGTTGTAAAATTTCAATTACAAAGTCCATTGGCGTGTAATCGTCATTCAATAATACTACAGCATAAAGTGGTGGACGTTTCAGTTGAGGCTCAGCAGTTTGGACGGCAATATCACCTTCTGGCTCATTATTTTGCGAATCACTTAAGCGCGGATTAACATGCCAATCTACGTAGCCAGATTGGTAAAAGGATGCTTTCACGTCTTTTAAACTAATTTGTCGCTTATTGGTTCGCATATACTCTAGGATTCACAGTTAATTTGCATTTGCTTCTGCTTGCGGAATTTCCGCAACAAAAGCTGACTCAGCTTCGACTGGCTTACCACGCTGCCAGCTAAAACGTTTCACAATTGGCGTTGCAGCTCCATTTAGGCGCACCTCAATATATTGTGGTGTAAAGCCTTTAGGCATGGTCCAACGTCCTGTTAAACGCTCAAAATCATCAAAATTAAAATTGTTGTCTTGCAACGGGATAACCAATATTTCATCACCCTGTATCAAACGCATTTCCACCGAACCCGCTGCACGGCGTTTATTTGGGCTCACCTGTACCAGATCAAGCTGATATTCATAGGCATTTTCAGGTAAAGGTTTAATCGCCAAATTTTGAATGGTTAAACTTAAACCACCACGTTGACGCAAAACTTCCCGATAAATCGCACTCATACCTTCCATTTGAGTTTTATCGTTCTTTGCCTGTGCAATTCCCTGAAATAACTCATTCGCATTACTGACTGCGATATCACGTTCTTGTACAGTTGCATTTAAACTTTTATTCACCGCGTCAAGTGCTGTTTTCTGCTTTTGCACGACTTCGACCAATTGTTCTGCATCTGCATCATAGCCGACCACTGTAAGCCCCTGACGGTGTCCCACGGTATAACCCAGTAAAAAACTGCCAGAAATCAGAACAGCCGCACCTATCACTAAGGGTCTATTGGTTTGCCAAAAAGAAGGTGCTGGCATTTTTAAATCATCATTATTTGTTTGTTCAGCGTTCTGCATCGTCATCTCTATTTAAAGATAGAACTAAAGCACACATTTAAATCGATATTTAAATGTGTGTGAAGCCAAAAAGCGTTTCTTATGGTAATAAACCAATACCCGTCAGACCAGCATCTTCAGCAAAATTAAACATTAAGTTCATATTTTGCACGGCTTGTCCTGCTGCACCTTTGACCAGATTATCCTGTACAGATAAAACAATCAGTTTATTGGGTTGCGGTTTATATAATGCAATACGCAATTCATTTGCTCCACGAACGCTACGTGTCTCTGGTGAGCTGTTTGCAGGCATCACATCGACAAACTTCTCATCTTTATAAAAATGTTCATACAATGACTGAAGATCCGTATTTGCGCCTTCATCAGTTAAATCAACATAAATGGTGCTGAGCATTCCGCGAATCATGGGCACTAAATGTGGTACAAAAATAATGCTATCAAACACGCCTTTTTGTCCCGAAATATTTTCCAGTGCTTCTACAATTTCAGGATGATGACGATGACCCGCAACACCATAGGCTTTAAAGTTGTCCGCATTTTCAGAATAAATCATGCCTAGACTGGCTTTACGACCCGCTCCTGATACACCTGATTTCGCATCAATAATAATACTTGAGGGTTGAATCAAGTTATTTTTAGATTGCAATAACGGTGCCAAACCTAACTGTACTGTAGTCGGATAACATCCCGGATTACCAATTACACTGGCCTGCTTGATTTTTTCACGATTTAATTCAGTGAGACCATAAGCCGAATCTTTTAATATTTGTGGGCAGCTATGTTGTAAACCGTACCATTTTTCAAACTGCTCTAAATCCTGCAAACGGAAATCTGCTGCAAGATCAATTACTTTGGTATTTGCCGCAACCAATTGCTCAGCATGTTGCATTGCAACGCCATGCGGTGTTGCAAAAAACACTACGTCACATTGTTTGAGTTGCTCAAGATCCAAATCTGAAAACTCAAGATCGGTATGACCGCGAAGGCTAGGAAACATGTCCGCGACACGTTTTCCTGCTTCTGTACGCGATGTAAGAGTACGAACTGTAACCTGTGGATGTCGTAGTAAAAGACGCAATAATTCAACGCCTGTATATCCTGTTCCCCCAACAATTCCGACAGATACCACGATCATTACCTCTAAAATTTTATCGAATGGCGATAGTATGGCAGTTTACTCAGGATTCTACAATCAACCGCATCTGCTTAAATATAATCAAATGAAATATTTGTTCATGCGTATGCCACTGGTCAAAAAGTGCTTTAGTGGTTATATTGAGATGGCATAAAATGAAATAAAGCCAACATAAAAAGACATTCAACTTTTAACAACTCATCATGCCTATTAAAAGTATTTTTGTTGTGTTGGATAACATGGATTTAAATAACGACTTAAGGACTTAAGGACTTTAAGGAAAGTCGCTCAGTTTCAATAGTGCTGATTCACGATAGATATCCGCATTGAACTGGATGAGTTAATCACTTCAGGGGTGAAGGAATGCCTTTTTTAAAAAGCAGAAAAAATTTTTATTCGACTATTTTTCAAACATTTGGCATAGTCATGCTCAGCGCATTTCTCGTAAGTTGTGGCGGTAGTTCAAATACACCACCGACACCAGAATCCAATAATAACGATTCAGAGTCTACAAAATTACAGCCCAATGAAGTCTTGATTAAAGTTCCATTAGAAATGCGCAATGTAACCGTCAAACTTTACGACAATACCTCGAACCAAGTCGTGACTGAAATTGCTTCATTTAATGGTGTTTCATCAGCACTCAAATTTCCAATAGAGAAAGCCAATCGGATTTACCGTCTGGAAATCAGCACTCATCCAAATTCTCAAATTTATGATTTTATTAATGATCAATATGTTACATTTACAGGAACATACCACGCTTTAGTCTGGCCAACATCAACTGAATCTCGTGTGTTCTTGGTCAGTCCTGTTTCCGAAGCAGTTTATCAACGCGCTCTTGTTCGTGCCGGTCAATTACCTAATGAAAATTTAGATCATGCTCAAATTGATGATTCACATTTTATTATGGCAATGGAAGACGTAAACGCGGCACTTTTAAATGCGTTTAAAAATGAGAAAATACCGACCGTTAATAATGCAACCGCCCTTGCCTATCTTGCTTCAACTGCGTCATCGCAAAGTCTTTATTTAGATAGTTATTTAAGCTTTGGCTATTTTATGCACTGGTACAATACACATGATCAGGCAACCGACTACTATGCAGCATTGACCCAAAATATCGCTCTGGATTTGGCTGACGGCTATCTGGATGGAAAAACTGTGTCGGGCAACACAACCACTTTTTCTGCGCTGGTAAATACAGTTGAAAATACAGATGCACGTTTCAATACTGCACCAGACATTGGCGCAAATCAAAAGAACGCACGTGAAAAATTCGCCGCTGAATTAAGAACCGCTGTGCTTGACCTTGCACAACGCCAGCTACAACCTAGTTTAAATGGTTCAGCCTATAAAGCATTGAGTGATCGTGCTTACAGTGGTACACCAAATTCAGCATATAACTCAGCAAATATACGCACAAGCGGTGCTGGTGATTATCGTCGTGCCGTGGGTTTTAATAGTGCTGGCAGTTGCGATGATACAATTTACCCGTGTAAACGCGGCATTAATGGAATCAATAACGACAATAAAGATATTCAATTTCCAAGTATTGAATATTTAGTGGGTCGCTTTGAAGCCAATGGATGTATTTTAAAAGTACGTGCCACGGGTGATATTGAATTGAGTAAGGACAATCAGGTTTATAAATCAAGTTTAAATGGTGGCAATACCGATAATTTATTACGTGTCGATGCGACTACGCAGGAATATATTTTAAATAGCGGCTCAGCAGAACCAAGTAATAGCACTCAGCAATACCCTTTTATTCAGCTAAAAATTAAAGCCAATAAAATCCTCTCTGCCAGTGCTGGTTTGGATAAACGTAGCTCACCAGTCCAACTTGAAACCGAACAACTCACTTGTCAATTTTAACTAGTGCGTATACCACCACGCAGGTAGTTGAAAGCTTTTTAATTGTCTGCGATGGGTCACATAATCTGGATCATATTTTTCAACTTCTGCCCAAAACATCGCGCTATGATTGAAATAACGCGTATGCGCAAGTTCATGGATACAGACATATTTCACGATTTCTGGCGGCATAAGCACTAAGCCAGCATGAAGCATAATATTATGCTGCGCACTACAACTTCCCCAGCGTGTTTTAGGACGGCGCACAGTACAATCAAGAAATGGTAAACCAATTTGCTGACTAATTTCATTCAAAAATACAGGAAGATGCTGTTTTGCATACTCGTAAATCAGATCTTTGAGTACCAGCGTGTCCTTGTCTTCCCGAATAAAAATACATCCTAGTGCATGGTCTATGACAAAGTTTTTTTGCTGTTGACGAAAAATGACAGGATAAGGTGCAGTTTGATTAAAAAATCGAATATTGTCTGAAGCAGAAAAATTTGCATGTTGCTGCTGATTTTGTTTTTGCCATGTTTCGATCAACCAAGTCTGTGATTGATCTAAAAATTGCTGAATTTGTCGTTTGCTACAAAATACTGGAACAGTTAGACGAATCAAATTTGGCTCGACACGTAAGCGCAAATGTTTTGCTCTTACGTGCCTAACAATTTTAATTTCGGGTAGCTCAACGCTCATTAAATTGCAGTGCGCTCTTCAATGCCAGTGTTGGTCGCAACAATTGCAATCGAAGCAGGATTTAACGCAAAAATACCATTGGTAACGACTCCCGGAATATCATTCAAGGTCTTTTCAAGTTCAATGGCATTTAAGATATTCAAGTTATACACATCTAAAATGACATTGCCATTGTCTGTGACCACACCTTCACGATAAACCGGATCTCCCCCTAAACTGACAATTTTGCGTGCAACGGCAGATCGCGCCATGGGTATAACCTCGACAGGCAAAGGAAATTCACGACCCAGTTGTTCCACCCATTTAGAGTCATCCACAATACACACAAATTTTTTAGCAATAGATGCGACAATTTTTTCGCGCGTCAGTGCTGCACCGCCGCCCTTAATCATGTGCATATGACGATCAATTTCATCCGCACCATCCACATAAGCATCGAGCCCACCCACATGATTCATATCGACTACTTCAATGCCCAGTTTTTGTAAACGCTCAGCAGTTGCCTGAGAACTTGCCACCGCAGCTTCAAGTTGCAATTCAGGTAATAAATCGATTAAGAAATTGACTGTACTTCCTGTCCCCACCCCTAAAATGCCACCTCTTGGCAAATGTTTTAAAGCTGCTTGGGCAGCAGCTTGTTTTTTTTCATCTTGACTTGCATAAAGACTCATGACATCACTCAACTATTATTTTTGACATTTGGGCGAATTAATCGGCGCAAATGCCTAGGGGTTTGTTACAATAATCGTTTATTTTAAACTGTTAGATGGAAGATTAACATGCTGTCTCGTTTGGTTCGACAAATTTTACAAGCAACGGTGTATGACGTTGCAATCGAAACCCCACTCGAAGCAGCACCACGAATTAGTGAAAAACTTCATAATAATATTCGCTTTAAACGTGAAGATTTACAGCCCGTTTTTTCTTTCAAACTGCGCGGTGCTTATAATCGCATTAGCCAACTTCCAAAAACTCAATTAGAACGTGGTGTCATTACTGCATCAGCAGGTAATCATGCGCAAGGGGTTGCCTTATCTGGTCAGAAGTTAGGAATACGTGCCATTATCGTGATGCCCAAAACCACACCAGACATTAAGATACAAGCGGTAAAACGTCTGGGTGGTGAAGTTGTTTTACATGGTGATTCTTTTGATGTGGCCAATAAATACGCCATTCAACGTGCAAAAGATGAAGGTATGACCTTTATTCCACCTTATGACGATGAGCTGGTCATGGCGGGTCAAGGCACCATTGCCAATGAAATTTTACGTCAATGGCGTGATGTCGAATATGTTTTTGTAGCCGTAGGTGGTGGCGGTTTAATTGCAGGTGTTGCGGCTTATCTGGGCGATGTAGCACCCCATGTTAAAGTTATTCCTGTTGAATATGACGAGTCAGCCTGTTTAAAAGCAGCATTTGAGCATAATGAACGCGTCATTTTACCGCATGTCGGTTTATTTGCTGACGGGACAGCAGTCGCGCAAATTGGTGAAAAACCGTTTGAAGTCATTCAACTCCAAAAGTCGGATAACTCAGGGCCGATTGTGGAACCTGATGTGATTTTAGTAAATACCGATGAAATTTGTGCTGCCATAAAAGATACTTTTGATGAGTGTCGTAGCATTGTCGAGCCATCAGGTGCGATGGCATTGGCAGGGATCAAAAAATATGTAGCACTGCATCAGATTCAGGACAAAAACATCGTGTCCATTGTCTGTGGTGCAAATATGAATTTTGACCGTTTACGTTATATTGCTGAGCGCACTGAACTTGGTGAACGTAAAGAAGCGATTTTTGCTGTCACCATTCCTGAACAAAAAGGCGCATTTTTAAATTTCTGTCGTGCCTTACATGGTCGCAATATTACCGAATTTAACTATCGTGCAAGTGCCAGTGATGACGCACAGGTGTTCGTCGGCATTAGTCTTAAATCAGGCGAAACAGAACGCCATGAAATATTTAACACGCTCAAAGAACTCTATGAAGTGGATGATCTTTCAGATGATGAAGTCGCCAAACTACATATTCGTTATCTGATTGGGGGCCATGCCAATATTGAAAATGAACGCTTATTTCGTGTTGAATTTCCTGAACGTCCCGGGGCATTATTAACCTTCCTTGAGCGTTTAGGTCCTTCTCACAACATTAGCCTATTTCATTATCGTAATCATGGTGCTGCTGAAGGACGTGTATTGGTAGGTCTGCAAGCAACCGATACGCAGGAAAATCCTGATGTATTGATTGAAACGCTAGAAAATATCACTTATCCATATGAGGAAATCACCAACAATATTGGTTATAAACGTTTCCTTAAATAAAATGCAATAAATAAAGTGCAAGCAAACAGCCAATACAACGATTATTGTTTTGGCTGTTTGCAGTATTTTTGAAATGTAATGCCAAACTAATTAAATATGGATCAGCCATTTTAAAAGATTAAATCTCCACCTGACCTTAACACTTCTTTGCTGTAAAAATATTTAAAAAATAATAAACTCAAACCATAAGCGACACACAACACATTCATTTTTAAAAATACATCATAAATTCAGGTTCATTATGGCTCAATTTGCTGTCATTGGTTTAGGAAGTTTTGGTGCAACGGTGGCAGTACAACTGATGCAACTGCATCACGAGGTCATTGGAATTGACACCGTCAAACGTAATGTTGAAGATTTAAGTGATCAGTTAACCCATGCTGTCATTGCCGATGCCAGTGATGAACATGTGCTGGAAGAGCTCAATATTAAAAACTGTGCAGCCGTCGTAGTGGCCATAGGTGATGATATTGAAGCCAGTATTCTATGTGTTTTACATCTTAAAAATATGGGTGTCCCCAAAATCTGGGTCAAAGCTAAAAATAAATCGCATCATATGATTTTATCGCATTTGCATGTCGATAAAATCATTCATCCCGAAGAAGACATGGGGGTTCGGGTTGCTCAAGCACTTAACTATCCAATGGTGAGCCGTTATATGATGCTTGAGGGCAACCATTTTATTGTTAAAGTTGAAATTCCCAAGCATTTAAATGGCGTACATTTATTGGGGCTGATTGATGCCACCCATCACGTTAAAACCATTTTATTGCAACGTGGTAAAGATATTATTTATGACCCTGATCCCGCTTGCGTTGTTCAATCCAAAGATATCCTAATTCTGGAAGGTCATATAGTTCCTCTCAAAAAACTCGCAAAAAGATTTTTAAGCCATGATCAAAAAGACTCTTAAAAACAAGACTTTTAATTTGAGTCCGCCTTCACTGCTAGCGTTGGGCTTTTTGAGTTTTATTGCGATTGGAACAGTTTTACTGAAGTTACCAATATCCAATAATGGACATTTTAGCTGGATGGATGCGCTTTTTACTGCAACCTCAGCCGTTACCATTACAGGTTTATCTGTGGTCAATATTGGTCAATCTCTTACGACTACAGGGCAAATTATTTTACTGTTTCTTATTCAGTGTGGTGGACTGGGTTTTATGACCTTTGCGATTTTAGCTGCGCTGAGTCTTGCCCCACAGCTTGGTTTAAAACAACAAATGATGGCTCAGGATTCTTTAGGGCAAACCAGCCTTTCCAAAGTCACGTTTATCGCGCAATCTGTATTTTTCTATACGCTTTTTTTTGAAATCATTGGTATTACGGTTTTAACAACAATCTGGACATCACAATTTGGCTTTGCCCATGCATTATATTATGCTTTTTTTTACAGCATTTCGTCTTTTAACAATGCAGGCTTTTCGCTATTTCCAGATAGCCTAATGAGTTTTCAAAGTCATTATTTTGCCTGTTTAACGATCAGTTTTTTGTATATTTTAGGCGGCATTGGCTTTCTGGTGTTGATGGATATTAAACAAAATAAACGCTGGAAAAGGCTGAGCACAAATAGCAAAGTTGTGCTTTCGACCATTGCCATTTTAAATATCAGTAGTTTTTTACTGATCTGGCTGCTTGAAGCCAATAATCCTTTAACCTTAAGCCAAATGAATCTGGGTGAGCAGGCACTTAATGCATGGTTTCAGGCGACTGTTCCCCGCTCTTCTGGTTTTAACACCCTCGATACTGCGTCTTTAATGAATAGTTCCACACTGATTACCATGTTTCTCATGTTTATCGGCGGGGGTTCTTTAAGTACCGCTGGTGGTATTAAGGTAGGAACTTTCTTTATTTTGGTATTGAGTGTGATTTCATTTTTACGTAGAAATGGTGAAATTCGGGCTTTTAATCACTCCATTTCGTATGCCAATACCTTTAAAGCCTTAGCTGTCGTAGTCATTACTTTAAGTTTAATTTTTGTCGGTTTGATCACGCTATTAATATTAGAGCCACATAAAGATTTTCTGAATTTATTTTTTGAAGTGGTTTCTGCTGCATGTACAGTAGGTTTATCTCGTGGTGTCACAGGTGAATTGCATAATGGCAGTTTGTTTGTTTTAAGTTTACTCATGTTTGCTGGTCGTTTAGGACCGCTTACGCTGGCTTATTTGATTGCCACACCCAAGAAAAGCCGACTCAAACACCCAAGTGCTGATATCCAGATCGGCTAATCAATAAGACATTAAACTTTAAAAAAATGCCCAATCAACTTATTGGGCTTTTCTTTGAACTTGGATACATTTTTTATTGATCTGGATTAGTACCAATCCATCAAGGAAATTCCGAGGCCAAAATAAGTGGCTCTGTGGTTGTAGTCAATCAGACTTTCACCATAACCATCAAAGACTTGAAAATGGCCACGCAGTTTGCCGTGAATCGGGAATGTCCAATCAAACTGTGCTGCACCATGCGAGTCATCGCCCCCTTTTAAAGAGTGACGTAGCATGAGAGAGAAGTCGTGATCATTCCATTTATAAAATGCAGTTAAGTCACCACGACCCACATAATCTTCAATATCAGGGTTATTGTCATTTTTGCGCTCTTCCTTAATACGAATCCAAGGTCGTAGCATTATGGCAAAATTGTCTTTTTCAAATCCTGCATTAAATATCACACGGTTCCAACTACGCGATAAAGGATCTGAACGACCATTAGATTGGTGATTTAAGGTCACTCCAAGTAAACGCCCATCCAGACCAAAAACTTTATAATTGGTTCGGAAAATCAGACTTGCCTCAGGCTCATAGTTGGTTTCACGAAATGGTCGCGACTCATCTCCATTATATACTTGCCAACGTGACGACTGGGTATATCCCAACCAGAGATCACCATTATTGCCAATGATGTTTTCCCACGCCTTGGTTTTAAGCGAAAGCTGAAATTTTGATTCAAGCGACTTTAAGTTTTGATCTTGATTGACCGTATTATTGGGATTCGGGCTAGATGGAAATTCATTTTTCTCAGTCGTCCAAAAGACCGGCAATAAATATACAGGTTTATAGCCACGAATATTCCATGTTCCCAATTTACCCTTTTCAGAGAGCTCCCAACGCTTATCCAATAAAGATACATTTGGATCAAATGGTTCAGCTTCCAGCGCAAACAAGGCACCCACTTTCTCTTCAACTTTTTCTTTTAAAGAAGTTGGCTGCACTTTTTCTTGCATAGGTTGGACAGGTGCCGCAGCTTGTGCTGCAATCGCCTTAACAGTATCTACAGGCACTTTAAAAAGCGCATCATAACAGGCCAAACGTTCTGCATTTGAGTCAAGTGCAACACAAGCTTGTGCGCTTGCAGGACTGGCAGGCATTTCAGTGGGAGTACTGATCACCGTGGTGGTCTGAGTCAGCTTCGCACTTTCAGCATTTGCAGCAGATACACTCATCCAACTGAGCATGCCAAGCACACTCAGTTGTAATGGCGATCGTTCAAAAGATTTGAACGACATAAATTTCTCCAGTTTCTTTTTTTAGTTGACTTGTTTAATTTTAAAACCAAGTTGCTCAAGCTCTTGACGTTTACCAAAAGGCGCGACAACTGCTTTAACTGATTTTTGATCAATTAGATATTGTTTTGCCACACGTTTTAAATCATCCAGCGTTACATTTAACAAGCGAGTACGTAAAGTCTTTCTAAATGCAGGTGTACGTGCATGTAACAGTGCATAGCAGGCTGTAATCGCCTCTCCAGCTGGAGAGCCTGGTTTATCCATGCTTGAAACAAGACCTAGAATGGCTTCCTCTAACTGATGTGCTTGTTGTTCAGTTTGCAATAACCATTCCACACTGGCTTCAAAATCTTTAAATGTTTCTGCCAGACGCGGGTCACGATAGCTATAAAAACGGAAAGAACATGCATTGCCATCGTAGCTTGCTCCGCCGCCATACGCCCCGCCTTTCTCACGAATTGCACTGTGCAAATAACCATTTCGTAAATAAGCAGCCAGTACCATCAACGGTGCTGCATCAGGATGTGAAACTTCAACAGCAGCAAAAGCAGAGGCACAGAATTGAACGTTGGTCTGAATTAACCATGCTTCATCCTGATCATCGTCTTGGTCTTGATGTGAAATATTTTGAATCTCAGGATCTTGATGATCAATGTTAACCTTGTCCCAAACCTGTTGAATGTCTTCAATGAGTTGATCTGACAATTGTTCTTCACAAACCAACAAAAACTGTTTTGGTGCTTGTAAAAGTTTTAAATGAATCGCTTTTAATTGATGAATGAATGACTCATAAGCAGACTCATCCTGCTCAATTTGATCTACTAGATCACTCAACCAGTTTAAGGCACCTAAGCCTGTATTCTGGTAATCACGCTGTGCCAAAGCACTCATATTTCGCGAGGCAATTTGCATGGCATAACTATGTCCAGAGCCCGATAAACGCGACTTCCAGCGCGTGGTTCGTTGTTGTAAAAGCTCAATAATTCGGTCTTTTTCATCAAAACGCAATTTTTCAAAGGCAAGTTTTAACAACTCAATCGCATCACGTTTTTCGTTCAATGATTTAGTGGTCAGGGTTAACCATGCACTTATTTTACCTTTGTCATCGACTTTACTGCGTAGTGACGCTCCCATGCCCAAACCACCACTCACCGCAGTCTGTAACTGTTGTAAAGTCAGGTAATTGTAGTCGGCTGCACCCACCTCACCCATTAAAATAGACAATAAATTGAAATAAGGCGATTGAACCACTTCATCAGGAATTTCAATTAACACCTGTTGATAATAAATTCCATTGGTTCCAGCATGATATAAATTGAGTGGATAATCATGACGGTTGGAAATAATCTCTCTCAGTTGCCCCTGTACAATATGTAATTCCGCAGGCACATCTTCCAAACCTACTTTTGGCAATAAGCTTAAATCATCTGGCGTATCCTGACGCTGTTTTAACGCTGCGGTATGCGCTTCAATTTCAGCCCGATCAGCGTCCGTAAGTTTCGCCCCAATCTTAGCCAAACGTGCTTTTTCTTCCGCCTGATCTTTTGCAGATTTTTCAGCATCAGGAATCAAAGTCATTTGCACACGATGTGGATTGTCCAAGAGATAAGTCTGAATCAGGTTCGACAACCACATTGGATCTTTGAGTTCTTCTTTGACTTGTTCAATCGCAGTATCAACATCCCAGACATGGACTGGGTCATTATGATGAATTGCACTACTCAAACCATTTAAAATCAGACTAAGACCATAGGGCATACCATCGCCATTAATTTCACGCTGATGCAGTTCAATCTGGTGCAAAATAGCATCGACCATCGCTTGATCAATCGGTTGTGAAGCCACATCCTGTAAAATATTCAGCACACCATTTTTAAACGCTTCGGCATGTTCTGGATTAGACCCTTGCACACCACAATAGAACGTCATTTCAAAATTGGAATCATCTACACCCATTAATGGCCCTGTAGACTGTGCATAACCACAGGTTTCCAAGTAATGACGTAATGGTGAAGCTGAGTTTTCAAGTAAAATACCTTCAACCAAACGCATGCCTAGGCGCAATTTAATATCACTTGCTTCGGGTAATAGCCAAGCCAGCACATGATAGGTTTTGTCGGTTAAATCTTCACTATCAACCGCATAAGTCTCAGTGACACTCATCGGAGCGGCTAAGCGTTTTTCAGGTTTAGAGTAAAGTGTGGTTCCCTTTTCAAATTTAGCTAAAGCTAATTTTTCAAATTGCTCTTGTAGCTCATACGCATTTTGATTGCCAAAGGTCATAAATACCGCATTACTTGGGTGATAATGCGTCTTATAAAAATCGACCAATTGTTCATAACTTAGGTCTGGGATGTCTTTTGGGTCACCACCAGAATTATAGTGATAGGTTGTTTCTGGAAATAAATGATAGGCCAGTTGATGATAAAGCTGATCTGATGGTGCACTCATCGCACCTTTCATTTCATTAAATACCACACCTTTATATACAGGTTCGCCATTTTCAAGCTCAATGCGAATACCTTCCTGTGCAAAATCTAGCGGATTTAAATTAGCGGCAAACGCCGCATCCAGATACACGGAAAGTAAGTTTTGAAAGTCTTTTTTATTCTGAGTGGCAAATGGATACGCTGTCCAGTCTGCTGAGGTAAATGCGTTCATAAAGGTATTAAGTGAACGTCGAATCATCAAGAAAAATGGGTCACGTACTGGAAACTTTTCTGAACCACACAGCGCAGTGTGTTCAAGAATGTGAGCCGTGCCTTTTGAATCCATCGGCTGCGTACGAAAAGCAACAAGAAAAACATTTTCATCATGCGAAGTCGCCAAATGATAATGAATTGCTCCTGTGACTTTATGTCGATATTCAGAAACTAAAATATCCAAAGCATCAACATGGTGTTGACGTACCAACTGAAACGCAGGATGTACAGTTTGATTAATGGTTTCAGTGACATCTACAGTCATGTGATCTCCTACAAATTTCAAATTTTAACTGAGTCCCATTATAGCCTTAGTCATCCATAAAATTGGTAGTTTTAATCTGACACCAGCCCTGAGATTTGCTATTTTTTGTGCGCATGCTAAAAAGATTATTGAAATTCAAACTCCATATTTCTATTCATTAACAAATATCTAAGCAAATTGTTTAAAATTCAAAAGATTCTTTCGGTAATTGCTTTGTTCGTCCACAAAAAAAGCATAGCCCATTTTTAAATAAAATTGAGCAGCATCTTCAGTGTCTGTATACAGGTGCAATACTTTAAAATAATCCATCGCATGAGTTTCTACAGTTTCAAGCAATGTCCGACCAATCCCTTGTTTACGATAGTCTGGATGTACATAAAAACGTCTTAAACGACCAATCTGATTCTTTTGCACGCTTATATCTCCTTTAACAAACGGATCGCAATTCAAACCACATATCGCGATCAGTTCTTGATTCCAACGTGCTTCAAATAAAGCTTCTCCAACCTTTAAATACTGATTTTTCTCAGTTTCAAACTCCTCTTTTAAACGTTTTAGAAAACGAAACCTTTCATGCACTGAACATTCGACCAATATATTGAAATCATGAGGTAAATTTAAAATTTTATTAATGGTCAGCATATTTTCACCTTTAAATGCAAAATAAAAATTTGATTTAACAAATTACAAATGACGTTAATTCATCTACTTAAATGATGAAATTTACTCATTTACCTACAGCGAAACTGAACAATAGTGTAAAATATCGACTTTGATTTTTTAGATGAGACCATCATCATGGCAACTGTTGACCTTTTTGCAATTGGCAATGCACTCATTGATCAGGAATTTAAAGTTTCCGATGATTTTTTAAGCCAGCAAGGCTTGCAAAAAGGCACCATGCAGCTGACCGATGGTCCAACTCAAGCAACACTTTACCAAAATCTATTAGCTTCGCAGGATTATAAAGGTCAAGCCAGTGGCGGTTCGGCGGCAAATACCACGGTGGCATTTAGTACCCTTGGAAGTCCTGCTTTTTATGCTTGTCGTGTCGGTCAGGACGAGTTAGGTCAAGTTTATCTGGATGGTTTAAATGATGCAGATATTTATACCTCAGAAAAATCAAAAACTGAGGGTGTAACCGGAACCTGTATGGTACTGATCAGCCCTGACACAGAACGCACCATGCATACCTACTTGGGTATTACCACCGAGCTTTCTGCTGAACAAGTCGATTATGAACCCTTAAAAAAAGCAAAATGGCTGTATATTGAAGGTTATTTATCGACCAGCCCTTCTGCTCGCGCAGCAGTCAAACAAGCACGTCAAATTGCACGTGAACACGGAGTAAAAATTGCTTTATCGCTTTCAGATCCAGCGATGGTTCAATATGCACGTGAAGGTTTGGATGAACTCATTGATGATGGCGTTGACTTATTGTTCTGTAATGAACAAGAAGCTTTAATGTACACTCAAACGCACACTATTGATGAAGCTTTTGCGCAATTGAAATTAAAAAATCATACCATTGTCATTACACAAAGTGCCAAAGGCGCATCAGTTAGTTCAGGAAAACATCATTTTCATTTAGGTGGGCGTCGCGTACATGCTGTGGATGCCAATGGTGCGGGTGATGCTTTTGCAGGTGCATTTTTATATGCGATTAATCAGCACATGTCATTAGAAGATGCGACTCAACTGGCTATTCTGGTTTCAAGTGAAGTCGTTGCTCAGTATGGTCCACGTTTAGATATAGAAAACTATGCTAAACTGTTAAAAAATTTCCAGACAGAATGTGCATAACAATGGAAAAAATTTGCAATACCGATGATATTCCCGAGCGTGAAGCACGTTCTTTTGAAACTGCTCAGGGAGAAATCATATTCATTACTCAACGTGATGGTGGATTTTACGCCTATCAAAATATTTGTCCACATTTGCAAGTTGAACTCGAATTTCTTGAAAACCAGTTTTTAGATCAGGATCAAGAGTTTATTCAGTGTTCAACGCATGGTGCATTGTTTAATGTTGAAAATGGTGAATGTATTTCTGGTCCTTGTCTGGGTGAGTTTTTAACCAAAGTTAAAATTCAGGTACATTCAGATGGTGGGATTTACTTAACAGAATAATTTCTCAGGTTTTGCCATGTCAGATTTTTTTCTTAACTATGACTTAATGCCTTTTCATTTAAGTGTGATCGCGTTAATTGTTCTGAGCATGGCAGAAACCGTCGGCATCTATGCGGGTGTTCGACCGAGTACACTCATTCGTCACATCGCACCAGATTGGCTGGTTCACTCTCCCTTATTCAATGTCAAATTTTCCAAGATCCTGATTCTGGTTTTTTTACTGATTAATTTCAGTTTTGCGGGCTATTTTTTACAGCTTGCTTTTTTTGCTAAACAACATAGTTTCGTATCCCCTTTCTATCTGATTCTACCTGCGCTCATTATTGCTATTTTTTTTACTGTGTTCATGATCCACTGTCTGGATCAGGTCATCAAACCACAGCTTGAACACCATAACACCAGTTTGCTGGGGCGACTGGCAACGATTTCCAGTGGCAATGCCAGACCTGGCTTCTCTGCGCAAGCACGTATTCGTGATGAATATGGTCAAGTGCATTATGTGCAAGTTGAACCAGAATTTGGTGAACTTGAATTTCGTTCACAGGTTATTTTAATTCGCTTTAAACAAACGCATTACATTGCTAAAAAAATTGCATTATCAAATCACTTATTTACACCAACAGAATAATCGTGTATACATTTTAATCAATAACAAAAAACACAATAGGATAATTCAAAACCTAGAAAATATATTAGAAATATATTGCTTCACTGGAAATATATCTATTTTTATAATCCGACCAAATTAGTTGGTTATTTTAATTCGTCCAAAAATTAATTATAAGCGTTTTAGTCGGATTTAAATTCCATATACAATTGTTTTGGTCGGGATTTTATTGATATAAATGCAAGCATTTTAGTCAACTTTATTTTATTTTAATTCATTAGAAATTAAAAACACAAGTTATTGATAAATATGTAATTAACAATATATTTTTATTTTAACTGTTTTAGTTGTTTATTTTTTCATTGTTGTCATTAATAATATACATTATTGAATTAAATAGGCTTGTATATATGAGCTTAATGAAAAAAGATTTTAACCAGCGTTTAGTTAGAGAAATTGCAATCATATTAATAATTAAGATTGTTATTCTACTTACTATTAAACATATCTGGTTTGACGCACCTACCATCCCTAAAAACTTTGACAATCAAGTTGCCGAGCGTATAGCTGGCACAAATTCCCAAATCAAGGAGACACGTTGATGATATCTGAAAGCGTGGTCGATCTTTCGCGGTTCCAGTTTGCTATGACCGCGATGTATCACTTTATTTTTGTTCCTCTGACATTAGGCCTAGCTTTTCTTCTTGCCATTATGGAAACAACGTATGTTATTTCTGGTAAAGAAATCTATAGAGATATGACCAAATTTTGGGGAAAACTATTTGGTATTAACTTTGCTCTCGGTGTGACGACAGGGTTAACCATGGAGTTCCAGTTTGGTACAAACTGGGCATATTACTCACATTATGTCGGTGATATTTTTGGTGCTCCACTCGCGATTGAAGGCTTAATGGCGTTCTTTCTTGAGTCAACCTTCATTGGTTTATTCTTTTTTGGCTGGAATCGACTCTCCAAGGTTCAACACTTATGTGTAACTTGGCTGGTGGCGATTGGTTCAAACATGTCTGCCCTCTGGATTTTGGTGGCGAATGGCTGGATGCAAAACCCGGTAGGTGCTGCATTTAACTATGAAACCATGCGTATGGAATTGACCGATTTCGCAGCATTGATTTTTAACCCCGTTGCCCAAGTCAAATTTGTCCATACGGTTTCAGCAGGTTATGTGACAGGTGCGATCTTTGTACTGGCGATTTCAAGTTACTACCTATTGAAAAAACGTGACTTACCATTTGCGCGTCGTTCATTTGCAATAGCCGCAGTATTTGGCATGGCCTCGGTTCTTTCTGTGATTTTATTGGGTGATGAATCTGGTTATGAACTCGGCGATGTGCAAAAAGCAAAATTGGCTGCCATTGAATCTGAATGGGAAACTCAACCAGCACCAGCAAGCTTTACCCTATTTGGTATTCCTAACCAGCAAGAAATGCGTACTGACTATGCCATTAGGATTCCTTATGCATTAGGTTTAATCGCCACTCGCTCAACGGACAAAGAAGTGACGGGTATTATCGATTTGATGAAAGAACATGAGTTACGCATCCGTAATGGTATGGTGGCTTATAGTGAGCTTGAAAAGCTTCGTGCAGGTGATCGTTCTCCTGAGCTTTTAGCCTCTTTCCAAGAAAATCAGAAAGATCTTGGCTATGGTTTGTTATTGAAGAAATATACAGAAAACGTCACAGATGCCTCTGAAACGCATATTCAAGCTGCGGTTAAAGACAGTATTCCTAACGTTACTGCACTGTTCTTTACTTTCCGAATTATGGTTGCATGTGGTTTCTTAATGTTGCTTCTTTTCATCCTTGCGACATGGGCTGTTGCTAAACGCAATGCTGAAGATAAACCTTGGTTACTTAAGTTTGCCTTGTTTGCATTACCATTACCATGGATTGCAGCTCAAACTGGCTGGTATGTTGCAGAAGGCGGTCGTCAACCATGGACCATTGGTGAGGTATTACCAACACATCTTTCTGCTTCAAGTTTAAGTACTGGCGATGTCTGGGGTTCAATTATTGCACTTGCAGCGTTCTATACTGTATTACTCGTGATTGAAATGTATCTGATGATCAAGTTTTCGCGCTTGGGTCCAAGTTCACTTCATACTGGTAAATACCATTTTGAAAAACAAGAAAACTCTCATTTGGTGAGTGGGGAGAATCAATCATGATCGAATATGAACTCCTAAAAATTATTTGGTGGGTCTTGGTTGGCGTACTTCTGATTGGACTTGCACTGACTGACGGTTTTGATATGGGCGCAATGATTCTGATGCCATTTGTTGGTAAAACAGATGATGAACGTCGTGTTGCCATCAATACCATCGCCCCACACTGGGATGGTAACCAAGTTTGGTTAATTACTGCGGGTGGTGCCATATTTGCCGCATGGCCGATGGTATATGCCGTTGCCTTCTCTGGCATGTATTGGGCATTATTATTGGTCTTATTTGGTTTATTCCTAAGACCGGTAGGTTTTGACTATCGTTCTAAGCTTGAAAATACCAAATGGCGTAACTCTTGGGATTGGGGTCTGTGCATCGGTAGCTTCGTTCCAGCATTAGTGTTCGGTGTTGCGTTTGGTAATATGCTAGTGGGCGTGCCATTTAGTTTGGATGAAACCGTTCGCTCTCATTATGATGGTAGTTTCTTTGCACTACTCAACCCATTCTCTGTGATCTGTGGTCTGGTCAGTGTGGCTATGCTGTGTGCGCATGGTGGTGCTTGGTTAATGCTACGTACCGATGGCGCATTGCACCGTCGTGCAGCAAAAGCCACTCAAATTATGGCTGCAGTCTATCTGTTATGTTTCATTGCTGCCGGAGCATGGCTATATTTTGGCAATATCGAAGGCTATACCCTTGCGCAACCATTTAATACTAACGGCGTTGCAAACCCTTTAGCCAAAGAAGTGCTGACTACAGGTAATCATGGCTGGTTAAACAACTATAGCCTGTATCCAATTACCATGCTTGCGCCTATTGTTGGTATTTTAGGTGGAATTATCGTGGCAATTTCTGCAGGTAGAAACAAAGCAGGTTTGAGTTTTACTGGTTCTGCCTTGGCAATTGTGGGTACGATCTTAACCGCCGGTTTTGCTTTATTCCCATTCTTGATGCCATCAAGCATCAGCCCTGTTTCAAGCTTGACCATGTGGGATGCGGTTTCAAGCCATAAAACACTGGGTGTAATGACTGTAGCTGCCTGTATTTTTGTGCCGATTGTATTGAGTTATACGTTCTGGTGCTACTATAAAATGTGGGGCGTTATTACCAATAAAGACATTCAAGCTAATTCACATAGTTTGTACTAAGCTGACAAGGAGAATTATAGATGTGGTATTTCGCATGGATTCTTGGTGTATTGATGGCTTGTTTTGCCGGTGTTCTCAGTGCACTTTATATAGAGCATCATCAAAATTTAGATGAGGAATAACATCATGGCACAAGCAATGTCGACACCAAAGAAAAGTAAAATGCAAACGATTGCGATGGCTATTTCATTCTTGTTGGCATTGCCGCTTGCAGCCGTTTTGTTGGTTCATCCTGCACTGATGCTGGACGAACATGGTCATTATAATCACAGTGTATTAATGCTGGTAATGCTTGGCATTTCAGGCGGTTTTATTCATGGTGTCGGCTTTATTCCCCAATTCTGGTTGTGGAAATGGCTATTTAGTCCGTTTGTAGCGTGGCCATTGATGTGTGTTGGCTATTATCTCTGGCTCATTCAGTAGTTTTTAAAACCAAAGAACGCTAAGTTTACCAATCCTCCTATACGAAAATCGAGTTAAGTCATTAACTCGATTTTTTCTTTTGAGCGATCTAAACGATGACAGATCAATCTATGGGCTTTTTTATAGCGGTTTTAGCGCTTTTTATTTCTCTCTTGGTCAAAAAATAAAAAGCGCTGATGAAAGAGACCTAATAGTTACGCGACTCACCTTGTTCAGATAAAAAAGTTTGAATCAAACCCACAACTTCTTCTGGTTTTTCAGCATGCAACCAATGCCCTACACCTTCAATGGTTTTAATTTCAGCATTGGGGAATTGATCACGAATGACCTGTTCATATTCAGGTTGAATATATTCAGATTTTGCTCCTTGAATAAATAAACATGGTTTATTCCAAGCTTGAATATCGTTCCATCCGGTTAAATTGGGATATTGTTTCTCGAGTGCATCTACATTGAACAACCAATGCCCCTGATTAAATGATTTCAATAAAAACATGATCACACCATCTTGTGGGATATATTTTTTCATAATTTCAGTCGCCTGCTTACGACTGAGTTCATGAGGTTCAGCGCGAACTGCATTGATCGCATCTAAAATATCTCGATGACGATGTCCCTGATAAGCCACAGGACTCACATCCAAAATAATCAGTTTATCCACTCGATTTGGATAAAGCCCAGCTATTTTCATAGAGACTTTGCCACCCATAGAGTGTCCAATCAGTGAAAATTGATCAATTCCAAGTTCATCAAGTGTATCCACCACATCCTGCGCCATAATTTCATAATTCATTTCATCACTATGCGGTGATAAACCATGATTACGTAAGTCCATCTGAATAATTTTATGGTTGGTACTGAGCGCGCGAGCAATCACGCCAAGATTGGATAAACTTCCAAATAAACCATGTAACAAAACCACAGGTTTATTCATGCTGGCGTGATCGGCTTCAACAATGTGGGTATTGAGTATCATAAAGTTTTCCAAGTCATTTTTGCTCTAACGTTTAGACTAGCTTGGCTTTATGTCAGGATTCAAGCAACAACTACATTTCAATAGCAAATATAAAGCCCTCCGAAGAGAGCTGTATATTTTTAACACAAGTACTAGGCTTAAATTTTTTAATTTAACAAGCCCATGCTATTTGTTGTGCACGTTGCTGAAGTTTTTGTACCGCTACACGTGCCTGCGCAGCAAGTTCAAGCATATCAAGATCAGGTATTTGATTATGTTGAATCACCGTTTTGCCACCGATTAACATATGTTTGATATTGGCTTGTCCAGCACTGGCAACCGGTCCAATCGCGATATCATGTAAGCCCCAATATCGTGGGTCATCCAGCTGATAAACCACTAAATCTGCTTGTTGACCAACTTGAAGTGTGCCAACATCGGATAAACCAAGTACTTGCGCGCCGCCCTTCGTTCCCCAGCGAATAACATCTTCAATGGTTGCGGCATCTGCACCCCCTTCAAATAAACCACCTTCATATTTAGGTTGAGCAAACATGCCTTTTCGGGCGCGTTGTAGCATCCATGTCGCATGAGTTTCTGAAAGCATATCTGCGGCTTCATTAGATGCAGCTCCATCTACCCCAATCGAGATGTTCATGCCTGCCTGTTCTAACGACACTAAATCTGCAATGCCACTACCGAGTCGTGCATTGCTTTGTGGGCAATGTGCGATCCCTGTTTTAGTCTGTCCCAGCAGTTGAATTTCTTCAGGGAGTAATTTGACCAGATGTGCAAACCAGACATCTTCTCCAATCCAGTCATGTTCTGCACAAAACTGTACAGGGGTCATGCCGAATTTGGCACGTGCAGCATCCAGATAATCGACCGTTTCTGACAAATGACTATGTAAGCGAATACCTAAATGACGCGCAAGTTGGGCCGTCTCGCGCAGTTGTGCGGGTGTGGTGGAATGTAGTGCAGTTGTAGGTGCCATAACAATCCGTCTAAATGCCTGACCACTGTGGTCATGGTATTTACTGACCAAACGCTCAATATCCGCCGTAAATTCATCAAACTTTTCTGGACGTAATGCTTGTGGCAACTCAGCTTCAAGCCCTCGCGTCAAAGTTGCCCCGCCACGGCAAAGTACAAAACGTAAGCCCAATTGATCCGCTTCATCAAATAAAATTTCAGCGCCATCAAACGGCATATTTGGCCAATAAAGATAATGATGATCTGCAACCGTCGCACAACCTGAACGCAATAATTCGATTAAACCAATTCTGGCAGCAAGCCTGAAAGTTTCTTCATCAAACGCCCCACGAAAACGATATGGCGTCGATGCCAGCCAAGGCGTCAGGCTTTGATTCAAGCCTTGCGGTTCACCTTTGAGCAAAGACTGAAATAAATGATGATGCGTATTGACCCAAGCTGGATAGACCACACAATCTTTGGCATCAATCACATTTTCATCACTTAGGGCAGTTAAATTGCCCATGTCAGTGATTACACCATCTTGAATACGAATTGCACTGGCATTTGAACGTGCTGCATCACCTGTCAAACCCGTTAAAATGGTATGCGCATTTTTAATAAGATAATTCATCAGGCTTGCTCACTCTCATGCCATTTATTCAAAAACACCTGACTCAGCATCGACATCACAATAAACAAAACCAAACCTGTGCAGGTAATCAGAAACAATGCAGCAAACATTAAAGGTAAATCGAGCTGGAAACCCGCTTGTAAAATCTGATACGCCAATCCTGCACTGGTTCCGCCTGTACCTGCAACAAACTCAGACACTACGGCTCCAATCAATGCCAAGCCACTGGAAATTCGTAATCCACCAAAAAAGTAAGGTAATGCATTCGGCACACGCAAACGCATGAGCACCTGCAAACGACTGGCTTTATTGATGTGAAACAAGTTCAGTAAGCCTGCATTCACACTACGTAAACCCAGTGTGGTGTTGGTCAGGATCGGGAAAATCGCGACCAGCATGGCACACACCACTAAGGCCAAGGTGGTATTTTGAATCCAGATAATCACTAGGGGTGCAATGGCAACAATGGGTGTAACCTGAAATAAAATTGCATAAGGCATAAAACAGGCTTCAATCACACGGCTTTGCACAAATAAAAATGCAATTAAAGTTCCAATCACCACCGCACAAATAAATGCCAACAGGGTTACCTT
This sequence comes from Acinetobacter ihumii, assembly GCF_900625095.1. Taxonomy (GTDB): domain Bacteria; phylum Pseudomonadota; class Gammaproteobacteria; order Pseudomonadales; family Moraxellaceae; genus Acinetobacter; species Acinetobacter ihumii. Next base: position 1,081,624 of record NZ_LR130760.1, read on the forward strand.
TAAGGTGACCCATAAACTACCAAACAATAAATCAGATTTTTCAACCAGTGCATGACCTATATCCGTCGGCTTTGGAATGAGATATACAGGTACATTTAATTGTTGCAGCACAATTTGCCACACCACAAGTAGTAAGATACCCAAAGCTAAAGGAGCTGCAATACGACGAAACTTTGGATGATTCATTAAAGGCTTAACCATGATGTTCTCCTCCACTTGCTTGTTCTAAGACATCTGATAAATGAGCACATTGCTTCATAAATACATCAGACGTTCTGAAATGTTCATCACGATGCTGTGGCCCTTCAATCTGAATATCTGCAACCACACGCCCTGGACGTGCACCCATGACAATGACACGAGAAGATAAAAACACCGCTTCATAGATACTGTGTGTCACAAAAACAATGGTCAAATCACGTTCAGACCACAAGGTACGGATATCGCTATCCAAACGATGTCTGGTAAATTCATCTAGTGCGCCAAAGGGTTCATCCATTAACAACAAGTCAGGCTCAGTCACCAAAGCTCTTGCCAACGAAGCACGCATTTGCATACCGCCAGACAGTTCTTTGGGATAGGATTGACCAAATTTTCCTAACCCTACAGAAGTCAGTGCTGCGGCGACTTTGGCTGTGCTTATATTTTTCGAAACATGGCGCAAGTCTAACGGTAAACGCACATTGTCCTGAATATTAGCCCAAGGCATCAGAGTCGCTTCCTGAAAGACCATGGCCATTTTGCATTGTGACTGCATATCGGTTTTACCATTCCAGCGCACTTGTCCTGCTGAAGGTTTTTCCAGATCTGCAAACATTTTAAGCAAGGTGCTCTTGCCACAGCCAGATGGTCCAAGCAGTGATACAATTTCACCGCGCTGGATATCTAAATCAAAACGCTGTAGTGCATGTGTTCCATTGGGATAGATTTTTTCTACCCCACGAACCATTAACATTGGGCTGGCAAAACTCGTGCTGGTTTCAGGCTGTGCCGCAATTGATATTGCTGAATTCATATTAGGTTCCCCCTCTGGCATTTTATTGACTACCTAATAGATTGGCTCAATTTTTCTTGGCACTTGGCTTCACAAATTGTGTGGTATAAGCCGTTTTCCAATCTACTTTAGGATCCAGCAATTTGGCTTGTACCATAAAGTCACGAGTTTTCTTCCAGCGTGCATCTGTCATGACACCGATACCCATTTTTTTGGCATCTCCACCATCAATTAAGCTCAGTTGTTTCATTTGAGACAGCGCAAAAGCAAGTAATTGATCATCCATGTTTGGATTTTCTTTTTTAATAATGGCATTACCCGCAGCAGGATTGTTTAAATAACTTTTCCAGCTTTCCATAGATGCTTGTACAAAACGGCGCATCACATCTGGCTTGGTTTGTAGAACATCATTTCGGGTCACTAAAATACCGCCGTAGGCTGGATAACCATCGTTGGCGAATAAAAAGAATTTACTCGATGGCTCTGCTTTTCTTGCCTGAAAGACTTCAGATGTTGCATAAGCTTGCTGCACCACATTTTTACCCGCTAAAAATGGCTGCATGTTAAAGGTATAAGGACGCGCCTGAGCATTATCTAGATTGTATTTACCACGTAACCAAGGCCACCAGCTGGCTTGTCCACTGGTCGATACCAGCACAGTTTTGCCTTTTAAATCTGCCAACGATTTAACATCGCTATGTGTGATTACCCCTTGAGGATCAAACTGAAATGGTGCAGCAATGGCTTTAATTGGGAAACCACTTTCGATTCCTTTGAGTACCTGTAAGTCATAATTGATAATGACATCGGCTCGTTTTGCCAGAAGTAAAGTCATATTGTTGACTTGAGGACCACCCACTTTAATGGTGACATCCAGACCATGTTTTTTATAAATGCCTTCTGCTAAAGCTTGATAGTAACCACCTTGTTCAGCCTGTGCATACCATGTGGTTTGTAGAACAAGTTTGTCATTTGCCTGAGCAAGAGTTGTGAAAAGTAAAGAAGCGGCAACGACAGCCAGACGCGATGTGCCTAAACGGTTATAAATTTTCATAATAAATCCCTGATGAATAGGTGAAATCTTTTTGCTATTCATTCCAAGGAGGGAGTTTGAGTAATTTCTAAATGTCGACAAACTCTCAATACCTTTTAAATTTTATAAAGGTATTGTCCCCCTAAGAGGAACAGCTGATGCTGTAGAGCAATGTCCCATGCGACTGATCGCACTAACCGCTTATACTCATCAAGATATTAGCAAGCGTTATGCCAATCGGAATGAATCGATGCAATATAAGAAAATTTATATAATGATTTTCTAAAAAAAGATAAAACCTTAATAGCAATATTTAATTTTGTTTTTATTTATCAATGAAATAAAAATTATTTATTAAAATAGAATCTTTTAGGAGTTTGATCAGGACTTAATACAAGATGTTTTATCAGGTGTGCGATTGAAAATGGATCAATGTCATGATGCATTTATAAATATCTATAATGGTCAAAAACTTTTCATCGATGCCAAAAGAACTTATCTTGCATCTTTTTTGTGCAGTTTGCGATTCTTGAGATGATTTGAGTCTTGAAATATGACATTTAGCTATTTTTATTTTGAGAACCTCAATTCACTATTTATATATATATCTTTACCATATTCTGATACCAAATTTATTAAAACTTATTCATGTGAAGCAATAGCTTTAGGATTTATGTAATAACACATATTTACTTCTTATTTGTTACTTCTAAATACCAAATCGTTTCACCCCAACTATTATTTCCTACCTCAGGAAACACCTCTCCCTGTTCAAAATGACGAGATTGCAATTGATTTGCAGGACTCCACCAATTGCCTGTTCGTTGACAAGTTTGACCAGCAAAACCTTTTAAGTTTTCAGTTTGAATTGTTTCAGCAGAGCCGCCTTCATCTCCAATGCGTTCAACCAATACCCATTCAGTATCTTCTTCATGATCATATTGTGGGCAATCTGGATCAAGTCCGACTAATGCTTCTATCGCATCATGCCCTTTAAGCAGCAGCTGTGCACTTGCTTCCTCTATCTCAGGAATGTAAATACCATCCTGTGGCACAGTTTCGCCTGTTTTTACTGTAACGTTTTGGTTTAACTTATACATTGGTAAAGATGATGGTAAGTTTAACTCTCCTAAATACTCTGCATCATAGTCTTCTGTTAAAAACAGTCATAGGCCAATTACCAAAAACTGTAGCTTTAATATTAGATGATAATTTACTAGCTTTACTTTGCCACTCATCAAATAATGACAAATTTTTTTCATCCATCCAATCAGAAAAATAGTCTATTCTTTGATTTCTAAAGTCAGTAACCACATTCCCTGCATATTGCAAAGCAGATAAGTCACCCTCTAATAAACGTTATACCCATAATTCAAGCTCTCAAAAGTTGATCTAAAATTAGGCAATACATGCTCACCCCAAACTATGTCAGGTTGTTGTGAAATATGTTGGTTTCGATAATCATAAGGTAAATCCTGCATAAACTGCTCAAGTGCATTCTCTGCTGCATCCAACATATTTTTAAAAGCATCTACCAGTTCTTTAAAATATTCCGCCGAACTATAGCGTTCAAGTAGGTAAATTTCCTGCGGACGAATTTCAGATGATTGTGACATTACTTTTTGTTCGTTACTTCTAAATACCAAATCGTTTCACCCCAACTATTATTTCCTACCTCAGGAAACACCTCTCCCTGTTCAAAATGACGAGATTGCAATTGATTTGCAGGGCTCCACCAATTGCCTGTTCGTGGACAAGTCTGACCAGCAAAACCTCTTAAGTTTTCTATTTGAATTGTCTCAGATGAACCACCTTCATCTGCAATGCGTTTCACTAGTAACCACGTTGTACTCTCTTCTCTAGCGTATTGCAAACCACTACGACTTAATCCCACCAGAGCCTCAATAGCATCGTACCCTTTAAGCAACAGCTGTGCACTTGCCTCAGATATTTCAGGAATGTAAATACCATTCTGTGGTACTGTTTCTCCTGTCTCTACTTTAATATCAGCGCTTAATTGATAAATAGGTAAAGAAAGTGGCAATTTTAATTCGCCCAAACAATCCGTGTCATAATTTTCTGTTAGAAAGGTTATAGGCCAACTGCTAAAAACCGTGGCTTTTATATTAGATGCTAATAATCTTGCTTTGCTCTGCCATTGATCAAACAATGCAAAATTACTTTCATCCATCCAATCTGGCAAGTAATCAGTAGTCTGAGCATTAAAATCACTTTTCACATTTCCTGCATATTGCAAAGCAGATAAATCACCCTCTAGTAAACACTTATAGCCATAATTCAATGCTTCAAGAGTTGATCTAAAGTTAGGCAATACTCGCTCCCCCCAAACTACATCAGGTTGTTGTGAAATATGCCGGTTTCGATAATCATAAGGTAAATCTTGCATAAACAGCTCAAGTGCATTTTCTGCTGCATCCAACATATTTTTAAAAGCATCTACCAGTTCTTTAAAGTATTCAATCGAACTATAGCGTTCAAGTAAGTAAATTTCCTGTGGACGAATTTCAAACTGCAACATTACTTTTTATCTCCATACCAGTTCTGCTCTAAACGAGGTACACCCACCATAATGGTTCTAGCTTCACCAATTAAACCACTATCATAGCCCCAAGGGGTTGCTTCACGTTTACTTATATTTGCTCGTACCAAATCCTTGGGATCAAGAACAATCTGCATCCCACCACCTTCAAGCACAAATATCTCGCCTTTACTATTTACCTTCTCAACTTTGCCAGCACTATTTTTAAAAGTTTGGCTCGCTGCTGGACCCTCCCATACCTTTAAGCCGCCTTTAGGAACCCTATATTTAACCATTTCTCCATTGTGATTCCATGAAGCAAATACCGCAAAATAGCGTCGCCAATCGGCTTTACTCTTAAGTTTCTTATATTCAGATTCACGCATCCAACAAATACTATTATCATAACTGCTAGGATCAAGGACACGATATAAAATCGTCCCCTCAGGAAGGTCTATAGGTTCTAGGTCATGAAATGTATCAAATTTACCTTTTAAAGCATAACTATTAGAACTATTAGAAATATCAGGATAGCCTTCTAGAATTTTTGGTGATTTTTTCAAAGCTGTATATTTTTCTTTCGCTGCTATATCAACCCAATTCGGTTTATTGTTTAAAACACTTTTTAACTCAGCATCTGTTCCTACTTTCTTAAAATTATGAATATTCTTAACATTAGTCGTCGCTTTAAAAGCCTGATCACTCTCTTTCTCGATTCTAACCGCCAATCTTTCCAAAAACTCTTGTACAGGTTTTAAAAACTCACCAAGTTTTTGATTCGCCAAGTTACGGACATCAATTACGGTTTGCAACATTTGGCGTGCTTTCTCACCAATCGCCTTACTTGCATATTTATCAATAAATTTAACAGTATCTCTTAAATACCCTACAAGTTGATCAAACACGCTTAACAAAGCCTGCTTTGTCAATATCCCTTTAACTTCTCGAATTTTGCTCGCAGTAGCTTTATAAATATTGGTGATTTTTGCGTTTTTGATGGCTTTTTTTACCGCCGGGCGTGCAAGAAATTTATTTAACTCTGTAATACCACTTTCAATCGCAGGTTCAGCAAACTTATAAATATTTCCACCTGTAAACTTCAAACCTTTAGTTGCAGGCTTAAGCATAAAGCGTCTAATAGGTGCCAGAATAACTTTAAAAATCCCTTTAAATAATGAACCCAATACAGGAAATAAGCCAATCAGTGTTAGAATCAGCCCCACCCATGCCCACGGATTATTACTGTCTTCTTTTATTTTTGTTGCGTTAGCGCAAAGGTCCCGAACATCACAAACCTGATCTACAAAAGGGATCATTGAAATCACTGTACCAGTGACAATTTGTGCAGTGGTTTGATCCTTAGCAAAGTCTCCTTGTAATACAACCCACAGCCATTCTGCAATATCTGCAGCAGTCTCTTGTCCTTTTTTGATTGCATCATTTACTGGGGCTGTAAACCACGCTAACGCATTGGTTAACTCTTTCTTAGATGGTAAAAAATCTGGCATTAAAATTGCCCCTTATTCTTATCAATCTTGTTTAACTCAGCCATTACTGTATCAAACCGATCCCAAGGTTTATCTTCTTCCATTTTTGGTTGTTCATACTCAACTCTAATTGCTTTCTCTGGAACATTTTCATGATGAGCTTTACCATGCTCATCTAATCTCCCTTCAATAGTCTGATTATTTTCAAAAAAGATTTTATAACCCAAATTTGCGAATGGCTCCTGATCAACATCTAGATGTTCTAAAGCAATCCAATTTTTATTATCAAATTTAGGCAAAGCTGGTAATTGTGCATTCACTTGCGCTCCCCCCACAAACAAATGCTGCCCTGCCTTCACCTCAAATTTGCCACTTGTCGTTGGAAAAACACCTGAACTATTAATCTTGATTTGTGAACCACCTGACGTAATCACGATCTCTTTTGGACTAGAAATTTCAACTTTGTCTTCCGTAGAGATAATCTTCACATCTTTACGTGCAATTAGATCAATGCCATCCCCTTGTGCCTGTATCTCTACTTTTCCCTTGCCTGCATATAATCTTGCACCTTGTTGTGCTGCAAACAGGCTTATCTTCTCCTGTGCATGTGCAATCATACTCTTTTGTGTGCTCAGATTAATACTTTCGCCCGCATGTTGGCTGAATTGTCCATTTGCACTGACGTAAATATCTGCATTGCTAGACATCGCGATTGATTGTGGTGAAGCCAGTAACATGACGGCTGTTTTAAAATCAACCGCTTTCTCAGGATGCTCTATTTCAAGATCTTTGAGAAAAGCCTGTATATTTTCTAATACGTCCAGCGGATCGGTTTGCTGATTTTTCGCAACTTCACTTAAAGCTTTGGCATTGTTAAGATTGCCTTCTATTTGCTGTTGAGCCTCTGTTGCTTTTAAATGCTGACCTTGTGCTTGTTCTTGTCGATGCGTCGTCAGGTATAGACCTTTTCCAGCCCTTACAGCCCCCCATTGGTCCGTCCTTAATTCAAAGCCCTCTCCACGCCCTTCACTTGTCGCACGTTCTTTAGGGTGACTTAAGTTTCCTAGATTCAATTGCGTAGCACCATGACTACTGTGTAGTTGGGCACTGATTTGTCCTGTGGTATCGTCAAATCTGAGTTGGTTGTAGCCCTCACCACCGATTTCTTTAGAACGAATGCCGCTGAGTTTTTTGGTATCAGGCAGTTGACCTTTGATATCAAATTTGGTCGGTGATCGTTGGGCTTCATGGATTCTTCCCGTGACAAAGGGACGGTCAATGTTGCCATCAAAGAAGTCGATCACTACGATTTCACCAACACGAGGTAAGAAACGAGCGCCATAACCTTCACCCGCCCATGGGGTCAGTACATCTACCCATGCTGAATCTGTATCGCTGTCATTACTGCCTGCACCACCATCGTGTTGATGGTCTTCATTTCTGGTAAAGAGAAAGCGGACTTTAATACGTCCCCATTCATCGACATGGATTTCTTCTCCCTCTGCACCCACAACTCTGGCGCGTTGCACATGGGCAGTCGCACGATGTTGTAGTGGATCATACTCTGGAACAATATCAATACTGCGGCGGACTAAAGTCAGTTCATTGGCTTGACGTTCTTGTTGGCTGTCTTTGCTACTTTGCCAATGGCTCAGTTTAAGGAGTTGTTCAACTTGGTTGTGTATGTCTTTGGGCAAGTTATTCTGGTTGTAAAAGCGTTTGCTCAGAATCAGAAACTCTTTGTCATTTTGACTGTGGTTTTTTTCTAATTCAGGATGATCAATGAGTTGAAACCAGTATCCGACTTGGATATCGCGTACGCTGCTGTATGCAATAAAGGATTTGGCTTGTAATGCTTGATATTGATTCAATTGTTTGTTGAGTTTTTCGAGTTGGCTATTGCCCGAAGCAGTGGCTTGGTCTTCACCATTCAGATCAGTGATCCATGCTGGGGACATGTTCCATGCCTGTTCCAGACTTAAGCTTTCGTTATCGCGTTGTTGACTATGTTGGTGGGTACTTAAGACTGAGCCACTGGCATCTTCCTGACTCAAGCTATCGGCTTGCCAGCGTTGTACATATATGGCGGTCGGTTGCAGTTGACGTTGTGCGATAAAACTGGTGATGCTGTCTTGTTGTTCGGTGGCATTGCTACGATGGTAACGAATGGTACGGCGTTGCAATGCTTGAAAGTGGCTATTGTCATCGATGAGGCGAAGTTTTTGTGCCTGAATTTTTTGCCCTTGTGCAGCAACCAAATAATGATCTTCATCAATCAGCCAGTTAATGGATTCCTCACGCATTAAGCGTGTTAGATATGCGTAGTCGCTCTCATTAGACTGCATGGAAAATGGGCGGATGTCGTAGTCTTTATTGAGTCCACTACTGTCAAGTTTAAGACTGGCAGCAAATAACGGGCTTTTGTTTTGCCACTCTTTAAAGATGATTTCGATAATTTCAATCGCGCTTTTATTCATAAAGACACGACTGTTACGGCGTTTATGCCATAGGCTGGTGGCATCTTGTAAGGTGATACGGTATAAGCTCAGTGCTCCATCACTTTGTCCTTGACTCGCACCTGTGATCATGCCTGTAGTTCGATACAGTTGTCCTGTATCAGTGACTTGATCGACTGCAACCTGACAGCCTATGAATTGTTTGAGGGGAATATAAGGATTGGTTGAAAGACAAATCAGTTCGGCAGAAAGCCCTTCATTCATGGCATGATAACCGTCAATGCGTTGTAGCATGACTTGATGATTCAGTTCTTGATTTGAAAATTGAAAGCTGATTGCACGTTTTTGTTGGTTAAATCCCAGTTGATCAAGAATGCCAAAAATATGATTCAACATTATTATAAGTAGCCTTATTATTGATCGAAAAAGGCTACCAGAACGTCCTGTCTATATCAATTTAAGTTATTTTGTCTTTTTGTTTCAGCTCATGCAAAAGCTTTTATAGGATTTGAAACATGAAATTTTATTTATTCAAACCACATTCGTAAAGTGATTATCAGGCATTTTTTGAAAGCGGTCTAACATAATCAAAACGCCAATATTTCCCATCATCAATTAGAAGATACAGTCCAAAAGCCCATCTGAAAGCTTGATACTCTTTTCTAGTGATTTCTTGTGCACTGATACTACAGACTTTACTTTTGAGTCAGTCAAACTCCTAACAGATTGAGCCATAACTTTACGGTATATTTTCATTTGTAATTAAACATACCGTAAAATATACCGTTAAAAATAAAGACATCCTAAAACGGTATCGGACAAAAATGGAGAGAGTTTAAACCTAATCTAATGATTTTTAATGTTTTTAGGATTTTATCGGGCAGGGTAAAATAGAAAAATGGTGCGCTCAGCGGGACTCGAACCCACGCCACAGGCTTCGGAAACCTGTACTCTATCCAGTTGAGCTATGAGCGCATGCGAGGCACATCATAGGCAAAAAAACTCAACTGGTAAAGTAGATAAGCGACTCAAAGGCTACTTATGTTTAATTAATCATCAGTTTAAAGATGATCGCCGTGTTTTATATAAGCTTTGGCAGATACAATTTATACGATATGCAAAAATTGATGCATCACATCGTTGCAAATTTAGTTCGACTAAATCCTATCAATGGGCTTGGATTATATTTTCAGATCAATCAAAATACCGCTATTATTTCGTAATGTGAGATTTTCATGACTGATGCATTGAAGTTACACGATTTGTCCAAGACATATCGCAATGGATTTCAGGCACTTAAAGGAATTGATTTAACCGTTCCTGAAGGCGAGTTTTATGCATTGTTAGGGCCTAATGGTGCAGGAAAATCGACCACGATCAGTATTATTAGTTCACTGACAAAAAAAACTTCAGGTATCGTCGAAATTTTTGGACATAATCTTGATACACATCCATCTCAAGCCAAGCAATGTCTGGGTGTCGTCCCCCAAGAGTTCAACTTCGGTCAATTTGAAAAGACGTTCGATATTCTGGTCACTCAAGCAGGATATTACGGTATTCCTCAGAAATTAGCGGAACAACGCGCTGAGTATTATCTGGAAAAATTGGGTCTTTGGGAAAAGCGTAATATTCAATCACGTATGCTCTCTGGCGGTATGAAACGTCGCCTCATGATTGCTCGCGCCATGATGCATGAACCTAAATTACTGATTTTAGATGAACCCACGGCAGGAGTAGATATTGAACTGCGCCGCTCTATGTGGGATTTTTTGGTTGAAATGAATAATAATGGAACATCCATCATTTTGACGACGCATTATCTGGAAGAAGCAGAAATGCTGTGTCGTCGTATCGCGATTATTGACCGCGGCACAATCAAGGAAGACACTTCAATGAAAAACTTCCTGAATCAGTTAAGTGAAGAATCTTTTATTTTTGATTTGATCGAACCGATTCAAGCTTTGGAAGATTTGAACATTATCGGGGTACGCTTTAACCTGATTGATCCACTGACTTTAGAAGTTACCATGGATAAAGGTCACTCTCTAAATGATCTTTTTCAGTTACTGGAAGCCCAAGGAATCACTGTACGTAGTATGCGTAACAAATCAAATCGCCTTGAAGAACTATTTGTAAAAATGGTTGAAAAAAATCTTCAAGGGGCAGCATCATGAATTTTAGTCAACTTCAAACTGCACTTTGGACCTTAGTCCGCAAAGAAATACGTCGCTTTATGCGCATTTGGCCACAAACCTTATTGCCACCAGCCATTACCATGAGCTTGTACTTTGTGATTTTTGGTAATCTGGTGGGGTCACGCGTTGGTCAAATGGCTGGGTTTAGCTATATGCAATTTATCGTGCCCGGTTTAATTATGATGGCGATTATCACCAACAGCTATTCTAACGTTTCCTCCAGTTTTTTCAGTGCCAAATTCCAAAAAAGCATTGAAGAATTGATTATGAGTCCAGTGCCTTTGCATTTGATCTTATGGGGCTATGTCATTGGTGGCGTGTGTCGTGGGGTGTTGGTCGGCATTATTGTCACAATCATGAGTTTATTTTTCACAGACCTCTATATTCATAACTGGTTTGTCACCATTTATACGGTTTTAGTGACCTCATTTCTATTTTCATTGGGAGGATTTATCAATGCGGTTTATGCCAAATCCTTTGATGATATTTCAATTATTCCCACCTTTGTACTTACGCCACTGACTTACTTAGGTGGTGTGTTTTATGCAATTAGTGCTTTGGGCCCATTTTGGCAACATTTATCATTAATCAATCCAATTGTGTATATGGTCAATGCCTTCCGTTATGGCATTTTGGGGCAAAGTGATGTCAATGTGACCATCTCTTTAATTGTAGTTACTATTTGCTGTGCTGTTTTATATGTAGTTGCATACTATTTATTGGCTCGTGGTTCAGGAATGCGTGAATGAGTGTCGAACAATCTTTATTGGGTAAAGAAACTGAATATCCTACCGAATATCAGCCGAGCGTATTATTTCCAATTGCTCGTGCCGAATCTCGTAAAAACTACGCAGATCTAGCCGGTATTTCTCAAGGTTTAGACTGGTGGCATGTGTTTGAATTGTCATGGCTAAATAGCGCAGGTATTCCACAAGTTGCGATTGGTCGTATTACCCTACCCGCGACCTCTAACTATTTAATTGAGTCGAAATCACTCAAACTTTATTTTAATAGTTTGAATTTTCATCAATTTAGCTCAAAACAAGCATTAATTGACCTTGTAGAACAAGATTTAAGTCAAGCTGCCAATGCAAAAGTTACACTGCAATTGTTTGATGTAGATGCGCTCGAAATTAGCCGCCCCCAAGGCATTTGTATTGATGATTTAACGCCTGAACGTTTGGAAAATCATCCCAACGCAGGACTGTTAAAACACGATACAGAACAGCAAGAGCATGTGGAAATCAGTTTATTTTCACATTTACTGCGTAGTAATTGTCCTGTAACAGGGCAACCAGATTGGGGTACGGTATTTATACGTTTTCAAGGACTTAAGCCTTGTTATCGTAGTATTTTGGCGTATATTATCTCGTACCGTCAGCACAATGGCTTTCATGAACAGTGTGTAGAACAGATGTTTGCCGACATCTGGACTCAACTTCAGCCAGACAAACTGATGGTATATGCAGCATATACACGCCGTGGAGGATTGGATATTAATCCATGTCGTGTATCGGATTTGTCATGGATGCCAAACCCTATTCGCTTGGCTCGACAATAAAACGAATAATTGAGGAACTCACATGCCATTTTTTGGTTTTATTCCATCTGAATCATTACTCAATAACATCCAAACGGGTATTCAGAAAAAAAACTCAAGTGAACCACTTTATCCATTACGTGATGAAGTGGCATTACAAATTAATGATGAAATTCTGGATGCCATTTTGCTTGAATTGGTTCGTCGTTTTCCCGAAAGTGATAAACGTGAAACAGCCGAAAAACTTGCTGGGTATGTAAAATCAACAGTTGCAGTGTTATTGAAACAACTCTTAAGCAAAGCGCCTAACGATGTCGTGAAGCAATCGATCGAGTTTTCTGAACGTAGTTTACACAAAGATCCAGAAGGTCGTTATCGTGTCGGTGAAGATCTGGATGCGACACTGGTCACGAATCTCAAAAATAGTTTTGCAGAAATTAAAGCAGGCAATGACGTGGATCGCCATGCTTTATCTGAACTGTATAAACAATTTGCTGATGCCACCATTCGCCATTTTATGATTGATTTTAATAAGACCCTTGATTTGGGCATGATCAAACGTAAAGGTGCAGACATTGGTGCCGCAGCGGTGACAAAAGCCGTGCATATTGCAATTGATAAATTGATTCCTCATCTACATAAAGAAGAAATCAAAGCCTTGGCAGAGTATCACGACACCTTATTTTTCCATTGATAGATCAATAAAGTTTAAGTGCTATCGAAAACTCGACAAAAGTCGGGTTTTTTTATTGCAAAATATTGATATTCATTGCCTAAAATAGCAATTATGTTAGCATGCGCCAAGCATTGATTGACCGTGTATGAAATCGCATGTCTCCAAGTTCTCAATACAAATTTCTACGTCAGGCACCACGCGATGGTTTAAGCACCGCAATGCAGCCTTCACGCTTTCAAAAATTACATATTGACCCTTGGCTATGCTTTTTTCTGATCTTAAACGCCTGTTTAGGGCTGACTGTACTTTATAGTGCTTCAGCACAAGATGTCGGCTTAGTGACCAAACAAGCCATAAGCTTTGGAATTGGTTTTGCCGTCATGTTTGCTCTGGCGCAGATCCCTCCCAAAGTCTATCAAGCGTTTTCTCCTTACTTTTATCTGTTTGGCGTATTGTCATTACTGGCGGTGATGATATTTGGCGAAGTACGCATGGGCGCTCAACGCTGGATTGATATTCCCGGTTTTGGTAGCGTACAACCTAGTGAATTTATGAAAATTGGTATGCCCATGATGATTGCATGGTTCTTATCACGTAAACCACTCCCACCTAGCTTAATTAATGTCATTATTTCACTGGTACTGATTGGTGTTCCTTTCCTACTCATTGCAGAACAACCCGACTTGGGCACATCCTTATTAATTTTAGCCAGTGGTGTCTTCGTGCTGTTTTTAAGTGGCTTGTCATGGAAAATGATTGGTGCAGCCGCGCTTGGGGCAGGCATTGTAATTCCAATCGCATGGGAATTTTTATTACATGACTATCAACGCCAACGGGTTTTGACTTTATTAAACCCAGAAGCAGACGCTTTGGGTACGGGCTGGAACATTATTCAGTCCAAAACAGCCATCGGTTCTGGCGGATTTTCAGGCAAAGGTTTCCTTGAAGGAACTCAGTCGCATCTTCACTTTTTACCCGAAGGTCATACCGACTTTATTATTGCTGCCTTTTCCGAAGAGTTTGGCTTAATTGGTGTAACAATTTTAATTCTGCTTTACTTTGCCATCATTTTTAGAACGTTTCAGATTGGGATGAATTGTTTCCACAATTACGGCAGATTAGTCGCGGGTGCATTAGGTTTGTCTTTTTTTGTTTATGTATTTGTAAATGCGGGTATGGTCAGTGGTATTTTACCAGTAGTGGGTGTGCCTTTACCTTTTATGAGCTATGGCGGTACCGCGATCATTACTTTGATGGCAACTTTTGGCTTGGTCATGTCCATTCATACGCATCGTTGATGAAAAAACTAATCATTAGGAAAATTTTAAATCATGTTGAAACTGGTATTACAAAAACCATTGAAACAATTTTGTCTTTTCAGCGGTCTTTTTGCCGCAGCAGTCTGTGCAAATGCCAATGAATTTATAAATACTCCTAATTATTTAGCATTTAAACAAAAGACCATGAATCAATATGGTTTAAGTGCAGAGCAGATTGATATCGCGATGAATGGCGCGCGAAACTTGCCTAATATTTTAACCATCATGACCCGTCCTGGTGAAAGTAAACCATGGTACGACTATAAAGCCATGTTTCTGAGTGAGGGAACCATTCAACGTGGTGTACGCTTTAAAAACCAATATGCGGATGTTTTAAACCGTGCTGAACAACAGTTTGGTGTACCTCAATCCATTATTTTAGGAATTTTAGGGGTTGAAACAGGCTATGGAGCAAATAAAGGTTCTTTTATTACTCGTGACGCCCTAGCAACTCTTGCTTTTGGTTATCCTCGTCGGGCGGACTATTTTAGTGATGAATTGAGTGCCTTACTCGCATGGACCTATAAAGAAGGATATCCAACCAGCAGCATTGTGGGCTCATATGCAGGTGCGATTGGCTATCCACAATTTATGCCGAGTAATATTACTAAATTTGGGGTTGATTACGATGGCAGTGGTCATATTGACCTCAGAAATTCCGCAGAAGATGCAATTGCTTCGATTGCCAATTATCTGGCTCAAAATGGTTGGCAGCGTAACCGCCCAATTGGTTTTGCAGCCCGATATACAGGCACTACCCCAGACAGCGTGATTGCCAAAGATTTAACTCAGCCTGTACCTTATGGCACACTTCAGGCACAAGGTATTACTCCCCTTAATCCAGTGATTAAAATCGATAATTTAGATTTAGTGAATGTCATCCAATTGCAAGAAAACTATGGTCCTATGTACTATATCACCTATCCAAATTTTCAAGTGATTACCACCTACAATAGAAGCAGAATGTATGCGACTGCGGTATGGTTATTAGGTAGCGAAGTTGCCAGCCGTTAACATGAAATTTTAACTACAATACAAAAGTCAACAAATATTTTTGACGAATTGCTCACAAAAACGTCTTTTTAAATAAATTGTTACAATATTGATTATTTTTTAATCTATTTTTGTGAGTTTTTGTCCTTTTTGTAACTATTTTCTTATAAAGACTAGACACTCTTGTTAAGCGATGAATATTATCCACAACCATAAAGCAATTGCAAAAGTGAATAATTTGGATACTTTTCGCTTTATTTTTTTAGGAATCCGCCTGAATAAAGAAGTGTTTTGGTATTCGTAGGAGTTTAAATAATGCAGTTTTCGCTAAAATATGCACTCGCTCTAACAGTCGGGCTGACGGTAACTCAGTCACAGGCTGAAATGATGCCAGCAAGCACACTTTCTAATGATACTGAAAGTTCAAGTCTTGCTGCACGAGTGCTTAACAAGCAGTCTCAAAGTTTTAATTCGCATTTTTCGAATTTAAATAGTCTTTCAATCACCGAAAGTTCGGGTGACCAAATTCGTCGTCAAACAATTGCGGCAAAAATTGAAATTCCTGAAGATGAGCCTTCAGTGATTGAAAAATTAAATACTGTTGCATCGAACACCGTTCGTAAATTTACTCAAACTGGTGTTGCATCTTGGTATGGTCGTCAGTTCCATGGTCGTAAAACTGCCAGTGGTGACACATTCGATATGAATGAATTAACTGCTGCTCACCGTAGCCTCCCTTTAAACTGTTATATCCGCGTAACCAACAAGGATAATGGTCAAAGTGTTGTGGTTAAAGTAAATGATCGTGGTCCTTTCCATGGTAATCGTGTACTCGATTTATCTTATGGTGCAGCAAAACGCATTGGTATTACCAACGCAGGTACTGCAAAAGTAAGCATTGAACGTGTTGATGGTCCAAATTCATAAGATCTAAACTCCTATTCACTGCTTTAGAGAGCCACTTTATTGTGGCTCTTTTGCTTTCATCACTTCCTTTTTTTCATAAAAATAGAACTCAAAAAAAGCTTTTTTCAGTCTAATTATTTTTACAATTCACTCAATTTTCTTATTTCGCTCTCATTTGCGCTTAGCAAGGTTTATTTTAGAAAAAGCTACCCTAGTATTGTTTTTTCATAAACATGCGCTTAAACGCAATTTAAGGCACTAAATAAACATCATTTTTTTACGAATTTTAGCTAAAAGTATTTTTTTCTAAAAAAAGCACAAATTTGAGCATTGAAAACTCTAAAAATGACTGGCTCATTCAACTTGAGTTTTGACCTGATCAATATTCTATTCTATATTCAATCTTAGTAATGGTTTTAACGTGCATGGAGCGCATTATGAAAACAATTAAAGCGTGGTTTGACGATTATAGTGACAGCCACCAAAATAAAACCAACAAAGCGATTCATTGGGTCTGTGTACCCGCCATCCTTTTTTCAATTATTGGAATTTTGGCTCACTTTAGTGCGCTATTAACTGCCTTATTACTTGTACTGACATTGGTTTTTTATGCACGGCTGGATTTGGTGCTTGCTGTCGCAATGGCTGCCTTACTCGCCGTGATGGCATGGCTGATTGTGATATTGCCAGTAGGGGTCGGTTTTTATATTGGCATTTTCGTAGTTGCATGGATTGGTCAATTTTATGGACATAAAGTTGAAGGTAAGAAACCCTCATTTTTTAAAGATTTACAGTTCTTACTCATTGGTCCAGTTTGGTGTATGGATGCTTACTTGGCTAAAATTTTTCCGAACTGGAAAAGCCGTCAAACTCTAAACACATCATCCTAAATAATCATAATCATTTGGGGTGGTTAAGTTGACCATCCCCAATTAACTTAAACTGATAGGTAATATTGAAGTACATAAAAAAATAAAAGACTGAAAATGACGTTGTAAATAATTTTGACTCGACAAACAGCCAAGATCACGCATAAGATCGCCGCATAAAGATATGCATTGTTGGCCATGTTACGAAGCTGATGACCATCAAAGAAAATGATCGGTAAACAGATCGCAGTTAAAAGACAAGGTGCTGAGTATTTCAGCATTTTTTCTAAAAAAGTCGGTAATCGTACTTGTATATTTGGCGATAAAAACACATAACGATTAAAAAATACGATTGCTGTCAATGCGAAAATCATCAGCCAAGTCATGTTTGCGACTCCTTCTCAAATTGTTCCAAAGTGACAGCCGTTAACATTCCCAATAATCCTGAAATTAAAATTGCACCCTCAACCTGATAAAAACGTAACATGAAGCCACTTAAACACGTTATTAATACCGCTATCACGACTTTAAAGTTTTTAATCAATGGCACAACCATGGCAATAAAAATGGCAACAATTGAAAAATCCAGATGATAATCACTTAAGTTTGGAATCATGTTTGCCATAACAATTCCAACAATGCTAAAAATCACCCAAAATAAATAAAAACATAAACCAGCACCCAGCATATAATCTGGATGACGTTTGTCGGGCGATAAGCTGATAGCAAATAATTCATCTGTAAGTAAAAAACCTAAACTTAAACGCTGTTTCAACGGAAGAATCGAGATGTTATTTCTGAAGGTTAAGGCATAAATAAAATGTTGCGCGGTTAGAAAAAAAATCGTAATCAAAATGGTTAGTTTTGATACACCTTCAATCACTAAACTCAAACTGACCAACTGAGCGGCACCTGCAAACACCATTGATGACATTGCCAATGCTTTGGCAAAGGATAAACCCGCATTGATTGCCATCGAACCAGCCAAAATTGCCCACGGAATAACCGCAATTGACAATGGCATGATTGCCATTGTCCCCTGAAAAAATCGCTTCGACTGAAAAAGAGATGAGTCTACTTCTTTTATAGGCATTGAATGCTGGATTCCCAATAAGGTTACAAAATGAATAAAGTTGAATATTCTACTATTTTAAAGACTTGATCTTGAATAAAATTGCGGTGTTTACACTCAGCTTTATTTGAGGCTAGAGACATATTGTGCAGGTGTTACGCCCATTGCTTTTTTAAAATGACGATTAAAATGACTCTGATCAGAAAAACCACATGTCAAAGAAACTGCCAAAATTGAATGTCCATTTTTTAACATTTGTCTGGCCAACTGTAGTCGTACTTGTATCAACCAGCCATGCGGTGGCAATCCCACATATTTTTTAAACTGACGCAAAAAATGCCAAGAACTTAAACCCGCCAAATTTGCCAATTCTGTCAAACTATAATTTTTCTCGGGAGAACTGGCTAATAACTCCTTAATCATCAGAACTTTTTTCTGAGCTTCGGGTAATTGAACCAGATCTCGCTGAGATTGCCCATAACGTGACATTAGATAAGTTAAAGTCGATAAGTACATGGTTTCTTTCAAAAGAAAATTATCTTTTTGTTCAAGTAAATCAAATAGTAGACACAGCTGTTGAGCCAATCCCTCATCACGCACGACGGCCTGAGGAAACCATGGCGCACCCTGATGTTTAACAAAAATATCCCCCCCCATTTCAGTCAACATTTCTGGGGTAGGATAAATCGCGCGGTAACGCCAACCTGACTCAACCGCAGATGAACCTGTATGAATTTCATCGGCATTGACTAAAATAATATCGCCTTTGGGCGCGACATGAAGCTCGCCTGTCCTAAAAAAGGACTGTGCACCATCTTCAATTACCCCAATGCAATAGCCTTCATGCACATGCTTGGAAAATTGCGTTTGGTGATAATGCGCTTTTAATAATTCTAAACCACCTAATTCACGTAAATGTAAATAGTTGGCTTGCTCTTGATACATACCCAGCCTCATCCATCTCTACATGAAACCTTAACATGTTGATGATGGCTGTCTAGAATAAAATTGCTGTCATGCAAATTACCAAAAAATAGATCACAACTGTATGGCACAATTGAATACATGAATTATTGATAAATTTGTCCCTGATGTTTTAACCAGCCATTTTCATGGATTCCTTTCGGGTCATGGTGCGTCCAATGAATGACTCCCCCTTTTGGATTGTATTCATACTCCCCATTAAACTCGACCCTATCCCCTTTTTTTAACTGATCAATACGCGGTGCTAAATCAATATTATGTGCAACCAAGACCGTTAAACCATCGCCCAAAGTTAGGATAAACTTTTGATGACGTGAACCATCATTGTCATCTGCTAAAATGGCTTTGACTTGCCCACTTGCCTGAACCTGTACATTACTTTGTTGCTGAGCAAAAGCATTGGAAATCGCTTCAAGGCCTTTCTGGTCTTGCGTTTTTGGGTTCTGTGCTTGACCCAGAACAATCTGATGTTGCAATGGATGTTGGGCATTTTCAGACTGAGATTTCGAGTGTGGATTTTTGAGCGTATAACTGTAATAGCCAGCCAAAAACGCAATAATGGCAATCAGTAAATAAGTTAATGTTTTATTCATTGTTGTTTTGTTCTCCACCCTGTAGATAAAACAGCTATAAAAAAAGCCCCAGATGGGGCTTTTCTTGCAAAAAAATTATTTTGCAGCGGCTTGAGCAGCAGCAACTTCTTCAGCGAAGCTCATTTCTGCTTTTTTCTCAATCCCTTCACCCACTTCAAAACGTACAAATTCAACAACATTTGTAGCAGTTGCTTTGAGTACATCAGCAACTTTCTTGTCATTGTCAATTACGTACATTTGACGATCAAGCGCAACTTCGTTCAAGTATTTTTCAACTGAACCAGATACCATTTTTTCAACGATGTTTGCAGGCTTACCAGATTCAATTGCTTTTGCTTCAGCAATTTCTTTCTCTTTTGCGATAAGATCAGCAGAAACCGCTTCAGCATTTACCGCAACTGGATTGAACGCAGCAACGTGCATTGCAATACCTTTACCAGTTTCAGCATCACCAGTATAAGAAACGACAACACCAATACGAAGACCGTGCTTATAAACAGACAAAGCATCGCCGCTCACGATTTTTGCACGACGAACTTGGATGTTTTCACCAATTTTTTGAACAAGCGCAATACGAGCTTCTTCAACAGTTTGGCCATCTTCTAACTTTAATTCTGCAATTTTTGCAGGATCAGTTTCGCCAGAAGCAAGAATTGCCTGAGCGACTTTGTTAGAGAAGTTAGCAAAGTTTTCGTCTTTTGCAACGAAGTCAGTTTGGCAGTTGACTTCAACCAATACGGCTTTGTTACCGTCTTGAACAATTGTGATCGCACCGTCAGCTGCAATGTTACCTGCTTTTTTAGCAGCTTTTGCCTGACCAGATTTACGAAGGTTGTCGATTGCAAGCTCAATGTCACCATTCGCTTCTGTTAATGCTTTTTTGCATTCCATCATCGCAAGACCAGTACGGTCACGTAATTCTTTTACCATGCTTGCAGTAATTGCAGTCATGTTGTTCTCCTAAATCGGTAGAAAATAAATCTGTTCAACAAAAACGGCCCAAAGTAAAACCCGGGCCGTTTGCTTTTCGACGCTTTAATTTGCCACCATTACATGTCGCAAAAATGACAAGCCTGCGTCAAAACGCATTAAGCCTCAGGAGCTTCTTTCGCTTCTTCGCCTTTTGCTTGTGCATTCGCTTGAGTTTGAGCGTATTCTTTACCAGCAATGATTGCATCTGCCATTGATGAAGCATACAAAGTTACTGCACGGATCGCATCGTCATTACCAGGAATAATGTAATCAACATTGTCTGGGTTTGAGTTTGTATCAACGATACCGATAACAGGAATACCTAAGTTTTTAGCTTCTTTAATTGCAATTGCTTCGTGGTCAACGTCAATTACAAATAATGCGTCAGGTAAACCACCCATGTTTTTAACGCCGCCTAAAGCACGCTCAAGTTTGTCCATCTCACGAGTACGTTCTAATGCTTCACGTTTAGTCAGTTTAGCAAAAGTACCGTCTTGAGATTGAGTTTGAAGGTCTTTTAAACGGTTGATAGATTGGCGAAGTGTTTTCCAGTTCGTCAACATACCACCTAACCAACGGTGATCTACATAAGGTTGACCAGCGCGTTGAGCTTGTTCACGGATGATGTTTGAAGCAGCACGTTTAGTACCAACGAACAAAACTTTGTTCTTTTTGCTTGCTAACTGGTTAGCAAAGTTCAAAGCATCATTTAACGCAGGAACAGTGTGCTCAAGGTTGATGATGTGAATTTTGTTACGCGCGCCAAAAATGTATTGACGCATTTTTGGGTTCCAGAAACGAGTTTGGTGACCAAAGTGCGCACCTGCTTGAAGAAGGTCGCGCATGCTTACGTTGTAATCTGCCATTTTTCTTTACCTTAAAGTTGGGTTAGGCCTCCATATGTCCAGCATTCTCCACCTTATAAAAGGCACCCAGAGTAACGTGACGACATATGTGCGGATTTTTCCATTGCATCAAATTTCTTCGTAAAGGATATTCACGAAAAGCATTTGATAAAATGGGCGGCTATTTATACCATAGACACCTACAAATTACCAAAAGTTTTTAGAGATCATGAATACGACTTATACAGCCCCTCGCCGATTAATCAAAACCCCTGATGAAATTGAAAAAATGCGCATTGCAGGAAAACTGGCGGCTGAAGTATTGGACATGATCAAGCCTCATATTGTGCCGGGTGTCACCACGCTTGAACTCGATACAATCTGTCATGATTATATTGTCAATGTACAGCAGGCCATTCCCGCTTGTCTGGGTTATGGAGCAGCACCTGGGCGTCCTGCCTTTCAGCACGTGATTTGTACTTCGGTCAACCATGTAGTGTGTCATGGTATTCCATCTGAAAATAAAGTACTTAAACACGGCGATATCTTAAATATTGATGTGACAGTCATTAAAGATGGTTATCACGGCGATACCAATATGATGTATGTGGTGGGTGGTGAAACCTCAATTCTGGCAAATCGCCTATGTAAAGTGGCTCAAGAAGCGATGTATCGCGGCATGGAAACGGTAAAAGCGGGTTCTTATATTGGTGACATTGGTTATGCCATCCAAAAATATGTGGAATCAGAACGCTTTAGCGTGGTACGTGAATATTGTGGACATGGCATCGGTACAGTGTTCCATGATGAACCGCAAGTTTTGCACTATGGTCAAAAAGGCACAGGCATGCAACTTGAAGCCGGTATGACGTTCACCATTGAGCCGATGGTCAATGCAGGGGTTTGGCAGACAAAACTTTTAGGTGACAAATGGACAGTTGTGACCAAGGATCATAAATTGTCTGCTCAATATGAACATACCATTTTAGTCACTGAGACTGGTCTTGAAGTGTTAACTGCACGTCCAGAAGAAGACTTATCACGTTTTCAAAAGTAGATAAATTTGTTTTTTTCTCCATAAAGGCTACATTTTTGTAGCCTTTTTTGTGTATTTTTACAGTATTTCTGATGCATATTTTCAAAAAATATACCAAGTATTTCATTTTCATTACATTTAGTAATTTTTCTTGAACAATGTAAAAAATAAAAAAGCGTTATGGTGAGCGCATAAAAATTATCTACAAATGTTAATCGGACATGGAGTCCCGCTGATGAAAAAGTCTTTGCTAGGAATAGCGACGAGTCTTATTGTACTTCCTACTTTATCTTATGCCGATTCACCCTATTTTAGTTTTAAAGATGGTGATGGGTTTAAACGCTTTTCTGTTTCCGCTGGTTGGCTGCATGCAATGCCGCAAGGTAAAGCCAATAACGTAAAGGTCAATACCAGTGCCAAAAGCGGAACCTATGCAGTAGGCGATGTAAAACTGGATACAGTAACAGGAGCAATAGCCGATACCGAAGCAGGCAATAAAGCCAAAGATAAATTACTGGGTGTTGCAAAGCTTGGTGAAGCATTAGGTCTGATTAAAGATGGTACACTTACCGCAGATATGAGTGGTAAAGCTCAAATCAACAGTCTTGAAAGTTGGGATAACCCAAATACAGGACTGGAAGCAGATGATGTTGACACTGTCGGGATGATGTTTAACTACAACTTTACCGACAACGTTTCACTTGAAATTAAGGCAGGTATCCCACCTAAAGTCGATATTAAAGGTAAAGGACAAATTAATGCGCCTGTGGTTGGTGTCGCCACACCAGAAGGTAAAATAGATACGCCTATAATCGGTGGAATTGCCAATAATCTTATTAATGGCATCGGTAATATACCGCTGGATACTCAAATTCCTATTACGGATTTAACTCAAGGCAGTAAAGCTGCAACCGCCCGAGCATGGTTACCTGCTGCCGAAATTCATTATCAATTTGGTAAATCTGGTGTAAATAAATTCCGTCCCTATGTCGGTGTCGGGGTTATGTATGCCTACTTTAACGATGTGAAGCTTAACTCAGGGATTGAGTCGGATTTGGTTACAGCAGGTCATATGGTACAAAACGTTTTAGATGGAAAGGCAGGCGCAGCATTAGATGGTAAAACCTCTTCTGCGGATCCGCGAGTGAAAGTTAAAGCAACCGATACTTTTGCACCGATTGCTACTGTAGGTGCAACTTATGACTTTAATGAAAACTGGTTTGCAGTAGGCTCTGTGTCTTACTCAAAAATGAACAATGAAGCCAAAATTAGTGTAACGGACAATAACACGGGTAAAGAATTGATTAATGCCAAAACCAAAATTGACATTGATCCTGTGATTACCTATGTCGGTGTAGGTTATCGATTTTAATCAGTTTGATCTGATTTAAAGCAGCTTCGGCTGCTTTTTTATTATTTTACTTTTCAAATATCGACTTGATTATATCGATTATTTTCGATTTGTGATCTACAATAGAGCCAAGTCCATAGTTTTCATTAATCAGTATGTCTAGTACCAATACTACATTTTCCAAAACCATGATTTATATGCTGATTGGCAGTGCCTGTATTTTGGCACTTTCATTAGGTACGAGACATGCGTTTGGTTTGTATTTGGTACCTATGAGTCATGAATTTGACTGGAGTCACCAAGTTTTTAGCCTTGCCATTGCCATGCAAAATTTAATTTGGGGCGCGGTACAACCTTTTACTGGAGCTTTGGCAGACAAATACGGCAGTAAAAAAGTCGTTGCTTGTGGAGGCTTATTATATACCGTAGGTTTATTGCTTATGGCATTTAGCTCAACTGGATTACTGCTTAATCTCAGTTTAGGCCTGATACTAGGTATGGCACTCTCTGCAACGTCTTTTTCAGTCTTGCTTTCAGCCGTTGGACGTGCAGCCGCACCAGAAAAACGAAGTATGGCAATGGGTATTGCCAGTGCTGCGGGCTCTTTTGGTCAATTCATTATGTTACCGACCACGCTTTTACTACTACAGCATTTTGGCTGGTCAGCGACTTTAATGATTAGCGCCATTTTAATTGCGCTTATCATCCCGTTGGCATTCACTTTAAATGCACCAGCTTATCGAACAGCAAGTTTAAATGTTACTCAACCCAGTAAGAGTTTTAAAGAAATTTTAACACTTGCCAAAAATCATAAACCTTTTTGGTGGTTAGCTTTAGGCTTTCTAGTCTGTGGTTTTCAGGTAGTATTTCTAGGTGTACATTTACCGGGTTATCTCATTGACCATGGTTTTGATGCAACCACAGGAACCATCTTTTTGGCATTGGTCGGACTATTTAATGTTTTCGGAACTTATGCTGCTGGCTGGCTAGGTGATCGTTATTCAAAACCCAAATTATTAATGCTTTTGTATGGCTTACGTGGCATTGCAATTATCGCTTTTCTATTGCTCCCTCTCTCAAGTCTCACCGTTTATGCATTTGGTATTGTGATGGGTTTGCTCTGGTTATCCACCGTGCCCTTAACCAATGGTATCGTGGCCAATATGTTCGGTGTCCAATATTTATCTATGCTCAGTGGCATCGTGTTTTTTACTCATCAGGTCGGATCATTTTTTGGTGGATACTTAGGTGGACTTAATCACGATATGACTGGAAACTATAATGCGATGTGGATGATTTCAATTGCATTAAGTATATTAGGTGTCTGTGTACACTTCTTTGTTAATGAGCGGAGTGTGATTGATGATGAGCCTAAACACGCTTAAATATTTGATCGGTTTATTTGTACTGACTGCGATGATTGCGGCGATTTATATATGGTCACAAACGCCTGAATTATTTCATTATTTCAATCAGGCCTTCTGTCCTCATTAAATTCAGATATTTATTTATCATAAACAGCTAAAAATAAATAAAACAATAGGATAGCTATTAAAAATAGATCAATCATAAGCTTTGCATTTTTTCTCATTTCAACATTGGCTTTATCTTTTCTATGCTTGGAACATTCTAAAATTATAAGAGTACGATTTTCATGAGCAGCCTCAGCCAACTTTCACAAGCCATTCATGATGCACCGCGTTGGCACCAACCTGAACATTTTCAACATATTGATGAAATTCAAATTGAGGTTCAAAAAGATCAAGCTCTTGGTGCGATCGTTACTGGATTGGATGCGCGTAAGGCACAATCTGGCGAAACTATTTTTAAACTCAAACGTGCGCTGGCTGAACATTTAATTCTAATTTTCAAAGATCAGAGTCTGGATGATTTACAATTTTTGGCATTTGCCAGTTATTTCGGTTCCATTTTCCGCCCAAGTAAAGACAATCCTGTGCTGGGCTATGACTTAGAAACAGGCGTGCCACCCGATGTGGTTCCTGTTTCTAATGCTGTTGGTCAAGGCGATTACACAGGTCATGGCGAACTCGCCCCGCATGCTGACCATCAATGGACACCACTTCCCTCTTTTGGTTCTTTACTCTATGCGATTGAATTACCCAAAGATGGAGGAAAAACCTCATGGTTTAATACCATTGCCGCTTATGATGCACTGGATGAGACCACTAAAGCGCATATCGATCAGTTGCAGTTGATTACCTATAATCCTTTTGTCCGCGCACAAAGCAACAAAGGCTCTGGCAATTATGCAAACAGTCCACTGTATCGTTTTAAAGATCAACCCATTTTAGGTCACGCTTATCCGCATCCTTTGGTTCGCACACATCCTGAAACAGGACACAAAGCACTCTGGCTCAATACTAAAAGCGAAGTTGAATTGGTTCATTATGATGATCAAGCTGGTGCGAAACTCATCGAAAAATTACGTCAACATATCGAAAAACCAGAATTTCGCTATCAACATCACTGGCAAACTGGAGATATTGTTTTTTGGGATAATCAGGCGACTTTACACGCCAGAGAACCCTTTCCAGCCGATCAAAGACGATTATTGAAAAGAATTAGTTTGGCAGGCAGTCGTCCTTTTTAATAAAAAATTTAGGCTGTCATAAAATGATCAAATTTGTCTGCTTTAATAAAAACAAAAACACAAAACAAAAAGAATCAAGGGTCATCGCAAAAAAGCCCGTCATTTGACGGGCTTGATTTTTTTCATGAATATTTTTTAATGAACTTGCTTAGAACAGTCGATTTAAACCATTTAACGCTGCCACACGATAGGCTTCTGCCATGGTTGGATAGTTAAAGGTGGTTTCCATAAAATACTTCATCGAATTATTTGGACTTTGCATGACAGCTTGTCCAATATGAATAATTTCAGAAGCATTATTACCAAAACAATGAATGCCTAAAATTTCCAAAGTATCACGATGGAATAAAATTTTAAGCTCACCGACTGTATCACCTGTGATTTGCGCACGTGCCAAGTGACGGAATGATGACTGACCGACTTCGTAAGGAATTTTTTCTTCCGTTAATTGCTGCTCAGTCTTACCAAAACATGAAATTTCTGGAATGGTATAAATCCCGGTTGGAATATCGGTCACAGGTTTGACATTTTCCTCACCACTCATGTTGGCACCCGCACAGCGACCTTGGTCATACGCCGCAGAAGCCAGTGAAGGCCAGCCAACAACATCGCCCGCAGCATAGATATTGTCAGCTTCGGTTTGATATTTTTCATTCACTGCAAGCTGACCCCGGCTATTTGGCGTCACACCGACATTTTCAAGTCCCAAGCCATCGGTATTGCCCGAACGTCCATTGCACCAAAGAATCGCATCAGCTTTAATTTTCTTACCACTTTGTAAATGTAACACCACATAATCATCGTGGGTTTCAAGGTGATCAATTTGTTCATTATGACGAATCAATACGCCTTGTTCACGCAAGTGATAAGACAAGGCATCCGCGATTTCATCGTCCAGATAACTGAGTAGCTTGTGCTGTGTATTAATCAAATCAACTTTATGATTTAAACCAATAAAAATAGAGGCATATTCACAGCCAATTACACCTGCACCATAAATGATGATTTTTTGAATAGTGAAATCCAGATCCAGAATTTTATCCGAATCAAACACACGTGGATGTTTAAAATCAAGACCTTGTGGCTGATATGGGCGACTACCCGTTGCAATGACCAATTGATCAAATACAATGCTCTCTTTAACCCCTTCAGGGTTAAAAACGATGACAGTATTTTTATCCTGAATATAAGCACGACCATGAAATACATCAATGTTATTGCGGTCATAGAACCGTGTATGTGTCGCAACTTGCTGTTGTATAACACGATGTGCATGACTCAGCACTTGTTTCATGGTGAATTTTTTCCACTCACCTACTTTTTGAAACATCGGATCACGTTGATAACGGATAATACTGGAAACGGTTTGTCGAAGTGCCTTACTCGGGATGGTTCCTACATGAGTACAGTTACCCCCCAACTGCTCTCGAATATCCACAATTGCAACGCGCTTACCCGCTTTTGCAAGCTTCATTGCCGCGCCTTCACCCGCAGGTCCTGAACCGAGAACTACCGCATCATATCTAACGAAATTCCCACTAATGACCTCTTTCTTACGTGGCATTTAAAGCTCCTGTGCAATCTAGTTATGGTGCTATTTTATAACAAACTATGCCTAATATGCTGTGCAATAATGTATTTCTCAAGCCAATATCTTTGAATAACGACATTTTTTAAATGAATAGTGAATTTGCCCAATTTACAGCGAAGTCCGTTATAATAGTCATATGAAATCCTCTCGAATCACAGTGGAACAGTTGACTATGTCTGAAAACCGTAAACCAGAACAGGGCGTAAAGCTGCGTGGTGCAGAAAAAGTTGCTCGAATTCCTGTAAAAGTTGTTCCTACGGTTGAAGTGCCGCGTAAGCCCGACTGGATTCGCGTAAAAATGACTGCGCCTGAAGAAGTGCAACGTATCAAAACTACACTTCGTGCGCAAAAACTGCATACCGTTTGTGAAGAAGCAGCTTGCCCTAACCTACCAGAATGTTTTGGTGGTGGTACAGCCACTTTTATGATTATGGGCGATATTTGTACGCGTCGCTGTCCTTTTTGTGATGTGGCACATGGTCGTCCAAATGCGCTTGATGCAGACGAGCCACGTCACATGGCGGAAACGATTGCCAATCTTAAACTGAAATATGCGGTGATTACGTCGGTGGATCGTGATGATTTACGCGATGGCGGTGCACAGCATTTTGTCGATTGTATTAAAGAAGCACGCGCTTTAAGTCCAAACACCTTATTAGAAATTTTAGTTCCGGACTTTCGTGGCCGCATGGATATTGCGCTACGTATTATGACTGAATGCCCGCCAGATGTGTTTAACCATAATATCGAAACTGTGCCACGTCTTTATAAAGCCATGCGTCCGGGTTCAGATTATCAGCATTCATTAAATTTACTTAAAATGTTTAAGGAATATTGCCCTGACATTCCAACCAAATGTGGCTTAATGGTCGGGATTGGTGAAACTGAAGAAGAAGTGATTTCTTTGCTGAATGACTTACGTGCGCATGATGTTGACTATGTCACGATTGGTCAATATTTACAGCCATCCAAACAACATGCACCTATTGACCGTTTTGTCAGCCCAGAAGAATTTGAGCGTTATGCAGAACACGGACGCAAACTTGGCTTTCGTAATATCTGGTCTGCGCCGATGGTTCGTTCAAGTTACTTTGCAGATCGTCAATATTATGGTGAGCCTGTACCAGCCGTTCGTCGTAAAGTGGATCCAGCTAAAAAAATCGCTGTACAAACGATTGAAGCTTGATTTAACTCAACTTCAAAATAAAAAACCTCTCATCATTGAGAGGTTTTTTTATGAGAAAGTCAAAAATTTCAAGAATAACCTTTTGTGACAAATCAATAACCTAACTCTCCTCCGAAAAACTGAAAAAATACACTATTTATAGGAAGAACAAAAAATTACTTTTTAGCTTGATCAATACAACTAGGAAATTAAGCTACTCATTTTATAAAGATTTTTCCTATAACGACATGCATACGTCATTGATCAAAATAAAAAGTTAAACCTCTCTCTATCACTTTTAACACATTGATTTGATGTGAAGTGCAACACTCAAAGGAGCAAGTATGACTTTTTTCCTGTTTATCGTTGCCATTTTGGTACAGCTATTCACCATTTGGGCTGTGTTTTATTTTGGTCTGTCGCGAACTGTTGGAAGCATTGTCACCATCGTTGTGACTGTCTTATCTGCCTTTATTTTTACCGCATGGTCTTTATTACTTGGTCTTCCACTCATTTTGATCAGCTTGATTATACTGATTGATCCATTGCGCTTTAACCTCATTACTAAACCTGCATTTAATACTTTAGGTAACTCAATGCCGAGTATTAGTACCACAGAACAAGAAGCCCTTGAAGCAGGAACCAGTTGGTGGGAAAAAGAATTATTTACAGGCGCGCCTAATTGGGACACTTTTAATGCCTATCCCTTTCCACAATTATCAGAAGAAGAACAAGCTTTTATTGATCATGAAGTCGAACAATTGTGCGCGATGCTAGATGAATGGGAAATTCATCATAAAGCGAAAGATTTACCCGATCATGTTTGGCAATTTATTAAGGATAAGGGTTTTCTCAGCTTAATTATTCCAAAATCTTATGGTGGTAAAGAATTTAGCTCATTTGCACAAAGCCGCATCATGAGCAAAATTGCCTCACGCTCACTCACAGCGGCTGTCAGTTGTATGGTACCTAACTCATTAGGACCGGGTGAGTTACTGATGCATTACGGTACTGATGAACAAAAACAACGCTACTTACCCGGTTTAGCCGCAGGAACGGAAATTCCATGTTTTGGCTTAACCAGTCCGGAAGCGGGTTCAGATGCAGGGGCAATTCCAGATACTGGCGTAGTGTGTTACGGCGAATTTGAGGGACAAGAAGTTCTTGGGCTACGCATGAACTTCTCTAAACGCTGGATTACGCTTGCTCCAATTGCAACTGTAGTCGGTTTAGCATTTAAATTATATGATCCTGATGGATTAATGGGTGACACGTCAAAAACTGAATATGGGATTACCTGTGCCCTCATTCCAGCCAGTCACGAAGGTGTAGAAATTGGACCACGTCATTATCCGGGCTCACCGTTTATGAATGGTACAGTTGAAGGACGTGACGTGTTCATTCCAATTGACTGGATTATTGGCGGCCCTAAAAATGCAGGTAAAGGCTGGCGCATGTTGATGGAATGTTTAGGGGTTGGTCGTGGTATTTCACTGCCTGCACTTTCCACCGCAGCTGGTGAAATGAGCTACTTAACTGTCGGCGCATTTGCCAAAGTCCGTGAACAATTTAAGCTTCCTGTTGGTAAATTTGAAGGTGTACAAGAAGCGACCAGTGATATTGCCAGTGATGCCTATATGCTGGAGTCATTCCGTTATATGGTGACTTGTGGGCTGAATCAAGGAGGAACACCAGCAGTCATGACTGCGATGGCAAAATACTATGCGACTGAAACCATGCGTAAAGTCGTGAATCACGGTATGGATGTGGTGGGTGGACGTGCGATTCAGCTTGGACCACGTAACTTTTTAGCCTTGTCCTATCAAGCGATTCCTGTTGCGATTACTGTAGAAGGTGCCAACATTCTCACCCGCTCCCTCATGATTTTTGGTCAAGGTTCGATGCGTTGTCATCCTTATTTATTTAACGAGCTTCAATTGTTGCAATCGGACGATAAACCAAGCGCCTTAAAACAATTTCATGAGATCTTGTTTAAGCATCTGGGCTATACCTTTAATCGTGGCGCACGTTCCTTTGCTTATGGTTTTACTGGTGGATCAAATGATGCACCCGTCATTTCCGATGATTTTACACAGCCATACTACAAAATCATCAACCGGTTAAGTGCCAATTTAGCATTGACTGCCGATATGTCGCTGGGTTTACTCGCAGGTGATATTAAACGTAAAGAAATGCTGTCAGGTCGTTTGGCCGATATTCATGCTTATCTCTTTATTGCGAGTTCAATTTTAAAATATTATGCACACGGAACCAAATCTGAAGCTGAACAATTACATGCGAAGTTAGCACTAGAAAAAGCCCTATATAATGTTCAGGAAGCTTTCTATGGGTTGTTTGAAAACTTTCCAATCAAACTGGGCGCAGCATTGGTTAAATTTGTTTGCTTTCCATTGGGTCAACCTATTGCGAAACCGAGTGATGAGTTAAAACAAGAAGTTGCAGAGCTGATTATGCAGGAAAATCCGTTCCGTGAGCAGCTTAAAAAGCATGTGTATTATTCTCAAGATGCCAATGATGTTACAGGGCGCATGGAATCTGCTTTTCAAATGCTGCTTCAAATTGAACCCTTGTGGCATAAATTTAAAAAAGCTGAATCCAAAGATCAGTTTAAAGGTTTAAGTTTTGAAGAACATATCACAGATGCGGTTGCAACAGGCTTTATCACTGAATCAGAAGCGCAAAGCTTGATTCTTTATAACGCTAAACGTTTCGACAGCATGTTGACTGACATCTTCGACATGCAATTAAATGAAGATCTTGAACTGGAAAATCCACATATGCCCATTACCGGTGAAGCAGCTTTGGATTAAAGTAAGCTATTAGACACTTACTCAATATGATAAAAGCGTCTCAAGACGCTTTTATTTTGCTACTGATACAGGAAACGCTATGTCTCAACAAGATTATGAAAATGGATTAAAAGTTCGCACTGAAGTTATGGGCGAAAGTTTTGTCAAACGCGCTCAAGACAATACCGTACCATTTACAGCTCCCCTTCAGGACTGGATTAATGAACATGCATGGGGATCAACCTGGCAACGCGAAGGTGTATTACCTCGCAAATACCGCTCACTGATTACACTTGCGATGCTGACTGCATTAAAAGCACCCACAGAAATTAAAGGACATGTGAGAGGTGCACTCAATAATGGCTGTACGGTCGAAGAGATACAGGAAACGCTATTACATAGCTTACCGTATTGTGGCGCACCAGCCACTCAAGAAGCATTTCGTGCAGCACTTGAAGTGATTCAGGAATATCAACAAAATCAGGTTAAATAAATTTTAACTATAGCAGTTGAATACCATCTCGACCGTTACGCTTGATGTAATACAACGCTTTATCTGCCAGACTAAACCATTCTGAGACTGTTTTAACAGTCTCTATAGATGCAATACCAATACTAATACTTGCAAAAAATGTTTGGTCACTTTGCAAACGAATCTGCTTGATACAGTTTGAAATATTCTGGGCTAATTGCAAAATTTCTTCATCACTTTGATCCACCACAATAATCGCGAGCTCGTCTCCACCAAAACGTGCTGGAATATCTTTGGGTCCAATCATGCCCCTTAAAATTGTAGAGATTTCTGACAAAAAGTAGTCGCCTGCTTCATGTCCATATGTGTCATTGATATATTTGAAATGATCGACATCTAATAACATCAGATGTGCTTGTGCTTGATTTCTCTGAGCTTGCATAAAAGTTGATAACAATCGCTGCTCAAATAAGCGGCGGTTAGGAATATGCAAACGCGGATCCATCAGTGCAATACGTTCAAATTCACGATTTTTATCAATCAGTTGCACGGCCAAATTTCGAGTCAGTACACTTAAAGACATAATATAAACTGTCGCCAGCGGTAAGGATAACCAAATCATAGCGCGATCAAACTGTATATTGACTTGAAAGCCAAGGATTGCCCAGACGATAAAAAAACTGCTTAACATTGCAATCAAAGAGGGTTTTAAAATAACCCACCCACCCGCAGCATAACGATCAGACACTAAAATAGCTATCATGATTAAGGATGGAAATGGGCTAATTGCCATAACACCAATCCAGAGGCCGCCCAAAGCCGCATCAATGACCAAACTCAAATTTGTTGTCTTTACAGCATCAGAATTATTTTTTGCATAGAAATAAGCCACGACTGGCCAGCAAAAAGCATTGATAGCAAGAAGAATATAGACGAAAAAAGGATAATTTAAAAAATGAAAAACAGCTGAAATTGAAAGAAAACAAAGCGTCGTGCCCATTTGTCTCATGATAAAAATACGAGAAACATAGCGGTTACTGCGCTCAAGTAAGATGGATTCATCCGCTTTTATATATGGCATGGTCATATGTCGTTTCTGGATTGCTATCGTTGTAAGGCTTCGTTATCATGCTTTTGCATGAGCAACATTTATTAAAATCATGATTGAATTAATTTTAACGTTATTTTCAATTTAATATAATGCATTAATATACCAATTTTTTAAATACGTGAATAAATCAATGCTCATTTTATTTTGTTATTACATTTCTTATTATCTTGACTCAAGAACTCAACTTCTTAATGCGATGAAAATATATATTTTAATTTCAATACAATAAAAAGGATACGACAAAAAAATCAAATAAACATATACTCCACATTTTCTCCATAATTTATAAATCTAATCTTAAATATAAAATATTTTCCATTTAATATTAAATATCTTTAAACCGAATATTAATAATCTATATTCCAATCTAAATTTAACTTAAAAAATGTGAAATATATCACATATTTAAATCTTATCATCATATCATTGCCCTATGGGTCTTGTCATGAAAACCCATAGGACAACTGTTTCAGGTTTTATTTACTTTGTCTTTGATCGAACTAATCCAGTCTTTAAAATATCCGAATTGTTCTGCCAAAAAGGATTCTGCTTCAGGCTGATCCACATGCGTTGGTAAAATATGTTCATAGTAAGTGCCTTTTAACACATGGCGTAGCAAACGCTCACCAGGAAATGGACCACCATCATTTAAAGTTTTCGCGCCTTTAATAAGATGCCGAATATCATATTGGAGTGGTGATAAGTCCGGCACCTGCTTATCTATATTCAACAGGTTATAGACAGCTAGGCGACCTGTTCTGGCCGAACTTTCAATGGTAAATACAACATCATTGTTGGTTTCGACAAACTGTCCCACCAGTGCTAGATTTTTACATCCTTCAGGCACCACTCTTGGACGATCGCCTTTAGCACGTGGCATAAACATGGAAGTGATATAAGGCATAAAAGAAATGCGGGTAATGGTGTTTTCAATCACATTTTCTACTTGATCCAGAATATCCAAGTGATAACACAACTCTGTTAATATTTCATTGCCTGTACATTCAGGCATGGTTTTCTTCACATAATTGCCTTGTTTATCCATAAATAAAGCATAAACCCAAAGTACCAGAACATCATCGGGCTGTGTAGGGAAATGCGGTTGTCGGT
This sequence comes from Acinetobacter ihumii, assembly GCF_900625095.1. Classification (GTDB taxonomy): domain Bacteria; phylum Pseudomonadota; class Gammaproteobacteria; order Pseudomonadales; family Moraxellaceae; genus Acinetobacter; species Acinetobacter ihumii. The sequence continues at coordinate 1,116,354 of NZ_LR130760.1, forward strand.
TACAGGTAAAACTCATGAGCCAATTTGAATCAGTAATGGTAATAATTCCCCCAGTTACGGATTTTCCAGAGTAAGGATCATTGACTGAATAGGTTTTAAGTTTTTCAACAAATGCTGAAGGCTTACACGTTAAGGTCACCGATAACCATGATGATTTTTCAATATTGCTGCAAAATTTCTCTGGCTGACCAAAAACCGGAGATTTGGCTGCCAGATTTTTCCACAATTGCCAACCTGCACTTTGCCCACTACTTTGGTTATCAATTTGACTCACGGCTGGTGTAGTGTTATTTCCATAAGCAGTATCTTCGGTCATTGAACCGGTGGTAATGACTACAAAATCATGATCTCCGAGACTAATTTTTTCTTCTTTGCCCTCTTTTTCAATTAGAAGTGATTTAACAATTTTTTTCTGCCCTTTTTCTTCAAGCTCAACATCTTTGACCAATGTATTCAATTGAATCGAAACACCCTGTTTCTTTAGATATTGTCCTAAAGGTTTAACGAAGGTGTCATGTTGATTATATTTTGGAAAAACCAATGCTGTCATGTCTTTAAAACCATCAAACTGATGTAAAAAACGATGCATATACAGTTTACATTCCAACAAACTATGCCAGTTTTCGAAAGCAAACATAGTACGCCAGAGTGTCCAAAAGTTTGAAGCCAAAAAAGACTCGCTAAAATATTGTTCAATGGTGACATCGTCCAGATCTTCTTTTTTAGCTAAAAGAAGCTTAACAATGGCAAGTTGATCTTTTTTTGTAAGACCAAATTTACTAAAGTCTTGAACTTTGCCCTGCTCATGAATTAAACGTGCTTTGGAATAATTTGGATCGTTATCATTTAACAATCGATACTCATCCAGCACACTAAAAGGTTCTGGTAACTCTAACGCTGGAATGTCCTGAAAAATGTTCCAGATATTTTCATAGGCAAATTCCATTTCGCGTCCACCGCGAATGAGAAAGCCCTCTTCAGCATTACCTGCACCATCTAAAGAGCCACCCTCAACATGCAAATGTTCTAGGAAAACAATATTAGATGCTGGAATTTGCGCATCTCGGATAAAGTAATATGCTGCGGACAATCCAGCAATACCACTTCCGACAATATAAATTTTACTCTGCTTGTACTCTTCTGAACCAATTCCTCTATTGCGCTGATAGTTTCCGATATAGTCTGCCGGAGGAGTGGTAATGTCTGGCCTATTTTGGTAGGTTTCTGTACTTGAATCTGGTTCATGAACCATTTTTTTATAAAATGTAGATGCATTAAGAACCTTGTCAAATTTTGAAGTAATTTTACTCATGAGTTCCTCTTCGGATTTATTATCTGAAATATGTTATTTATGAGCTTATTAGTATGATCATATCAACTGCTATTTTAAGCCAAGTTCTGTATTAAGTTTGTATTTCAGCACTTCAACTTTTAAATCCGTGTATTTAAGTCAAGTTTAACCATATATATTATTCAGAGTTTAAATTCTCGTCATAAAAATAATATTTATCAAAGTAGTAGAATTTTTATTTCAATATTGGCACAAAAATAATATCAATATTCTGAGTAGGCTTAAAATTCTTTTCAGAAACCTTGAACTGAGTCGTATTTATTTTTTGTATTTTTCCCTTCCAGCATAACGAAACCAATTCATTTTTATCACGCTCGATAAGCATGTTAAAGTTTCTAATGGAACTCGCCCAATTTGCCCATGTTTTTAAAATATAACTCAGTCCCATATATGGTGGATTTTTATTTTGCATTTTATTGAGTGCATTCCTAAAACTCTGATCAACACAATGATCTTTTGCAACCTCATCATCAAGATACACTGAACCACCGACCAATGGCTGATATTGATGCTGAACATCTGTCACGCTATTCGCTTTAAAAACTTGTGGCCAACTATAAATGATCTGTGCTTCCCAATAGATTTGTTCATCTTGATGATAGGGTTTGATTAATTTTTGAATCATTGGTTGTTGGCATTGATAAATACGTTGATTTATCGCTTCATCATTCAGTTTTTGTGTCCACGGATTCATCAATTCCTGATCGGTCAAACCACATGTCTTTAATGCCTGAGTAACATCAACAGAATCACGTTTCCAATCAAGTTCACCCTTTTGATTTACATTTAATAAAAAAGCACGGACATGTGTTACAACATCCACAGGCTGCTGATTAACCTTGACCTTAAAACTTTTGATCAATGCTTCTGTGTGTGCAAAATCGCTTTCACGTGAATTTGCAACTTTGGGCAAGGGAAATACGATGTTTTCCTGAATATTATGAGAAGTTAAGTTTTTAAACTCATATTCAACACGGATTTGCCGCTTACTTATAAATAGATTTTCTTTTTGCATCTGAATATTAGGATTTTTAATATATTCAACCCCACCTGTTGCGACATATCCAGTTGAATCATTGGCGTGTACATTAGAAAAACTTAAAATACTGAATAAACCAATAACAATGAGCTTTTTAATCATTATGAAAACCCCTTTATTCTCTTTTTAATAGACTACATTTTCCTGTTATTTATTCATCATACTTTAAATCTCATGGTCTTTTTTGAGATTGTTAGCTCACTTTTACCGATTGCATCGGTTGTATATGTTGATCATCTATCAAAATGACCTGTCGGCAAATTCCTTCTGCAGCACGTTGTTGCTCAAATAAAGCAGCAGGCATCGGCTCAAAACTATCAAAAAAACAAATGTCTTGTTTATCTATTGAATAGACCAACGACTGATTGCCTACACCATCTAAGGTGTCATAAGCAACGATTGCCATTTTTCCATTTTCAATTGCTGTCTGAATTTCTAAATAACTAAGTGCCGAATGTATTGGAATATTCAAAGCTTGGGCTTGCTGATAAGTCAAACGCTCACTGTCATCGATATCTGGATCAGGATCTGTGTAAAAAGATACATCGAACCCAAAGTTTTTTAATGCAACTGCTAAAGCAATCGTAAAAGTTCCGTGTTCTTCATCGTGCTGAGTTGCCTGTATAAGTTCAGCAATATTTATTTCAATGCCATGATGTTGAAACAACATCCATAACGCAAAAACGCCGCAGTTAGCTTCAAGATTTAATAAAGATTCGGGAATATTTACAGCCATCACACTGAGCTCGTTGTATATTTATGCGAATCATACACAAAACAGCGTTGGCACTATACCTATTTCCAAGTACAATACGCCACTAGTCGAGGGATGCTGCGACGTTTTCATAAGCATATATGTGAAACCGCTAGGCTCGACGATTCGGTTAAAGCTCTGATCTTTAATCAACAACGGCATCCGCGAACTGAATGATCAATATTTGTTTTATAAAAGGAGATCGTGATGAACGCGGTTACTGCTTCATTTACAGATTATAAAGTTGCCGATATTTCTCTGGCAGATTACGGCCGTAAAGAAATTAAACTTGCTGAAGCAGAAATGCCAGCATTGATGGGCTTACGTCAACGTTATGCACAAGCAAAACCTTTAGCTGGCGCAAAGATTCTGGGTTGTATTCACATGACCATCCAGACTGCGGTATTAATTGAAACACTGGTTGAACTTGGTGCAGAAGTTCGCTGGACTTCTTGTAATATCTTTTCTACACAAGACCATGCTGCGGCTGCCATTGCAGCAAGTGGTGTTCCTGTTTTTGCATGGAAAGGCGAAACAGAAGAAGAATATGTCTGGTGTTTAGAACAACAAATTAATATCAATGGTACTCCTTGGGATGCCAATATGATTCTGGACGACGGCGGAGATTTAACCGCACTTGTTCATGAAAAATATCCAAATGTTTTGGCAAAAATTCATGGTATTACTGAAGAAACCACGACTGGCGTAGCACGTTTACTTGAAATGTGGAAAGATGGTTCACTTAAAGTTCCAGCGATTAACGTCAATGATTCTGTGACCAAATCTAAAAATGACAACAAATATGGTTGCCGCCATTCACTTAACGATGCCATCAAACGTGGTACAGACATGCTGCTGTCTGGTCGTCGTGCCTTAGTCATTGGTTATGGCGATGTAGGTAAAGGTTCTGCGCAATCTTTACGTCAGGAAGGCATGATTGTACGTGTCACTGAGGTTGATCCAATCTGTGCAATGCAAGCATGTATGGATGGTTACGAAGTTGTTGCACCTTATAAAAATGGTGTACAAACAGGCAACAAAGAAGACATCAATGTTGATCTTCTACAAAACACAGATTTGATTGTTACCACCACAGGTAACTACCATGTGTGTGACGCTGCGATGCTCGATACACTTAAAGCGGGTGCAGTTGTATGTAATATTGGTCACTTCGATACCGAAATTGATACTAACTACCTTCGTGGCTACAAATGGGTTGAAGTTAAACCTCAGGTACATCAGGTCTATCGTTCAGAAAACGAAAATGATTATTTGGTTCTGCTTTCTGAAGGCCGTCTAGTCAATCTGGGTAATGCAACCGGTCATCCTTCACGGATTATGGATGGTTCATTTGCCAACCAAGTCCTCGGTCAAATGCATTTATTTACTGAAAAATTTGCTGATCTTCCAGAAGATCAAAAAGCAGCAAAAATCCGTGTTGAACTGATTCCGAAGAAACTAGATGAAGAAGTTGCTGCGGCAATGGTTGCTGGTTTTGGTGGTGTCTTAACGCAATTGACTCAAGTTCAGGCCGATTACTTAGGCGTTCCTGTTGAAGGTCCTTTCAAATCTGAAGCTTATAAATATTAAACAAAACTGGGCAGCCCTTTATGCTGCCCTTTTTTTAATGTCTAAGCAATTTTAAAAAGGATTTGAAATGACAAAACGTGTTCCTATTTCTTTTGAGTTTTTCCCACCTAAAACTGATGCAGGTGCAGAAAAATTACGTGTGGTTCATCAAGAACTCCAACAACTCAATCCAGAGTTTTTCTCGATTACTTATGGTGCTGGTGGTTCAACACGTGAGCGTACTTTAGCGGCCATTCATGATTTTAATGGCAAAGGAACGCCTGTTGCGCCTCACCTTTCATGTATTGGGGATGACAAAGCACGTATTGCTGAACTGTTAGATTTATATCAGGCGCAAGGGATTAACCGAATTGTTGCTTTGCGTGGTGACTTACCATCTGGTCAAGTGGGTTTAGGCGAGCTACCTTATGCACAAGATCTAGTCCGTTTTATTCGTGAACATTCAGGTGATCATTTTCAGATTGAAGTCGCAGCCTACCCTGAAATGCACCCACAAGCGGAAAGCTTTGACCACGATATCAAACGGTTTATAGAAAAAGTAAATGCCGGTGCGAATGCTGCAATTACCCAATTCTTTTTTAATCCAGATGCCTATTTTTATTTTGTTGAACGCCTTCAAAAACAAGGGATACATATTCCAGTTGCACCAGGCATCATGCCAATCACTAATGCCAGTAATCTGATTCGTTTTGCAGACGGAACGGGTGCTGAAATTCCACGCTGGATTCGTAAGCAACTCCAGGCCTATGGTGATGACAGTGCAAGCATTAAAGCCTTTGGACATGAAGTCATACTCAAGTTGTGTGAGCGTCTGATTTCAGGTGGAGCACCAAGTTTGCATTTTTACTCCATGAATAATACCGAACCAACCAAACAGTTGGTACTTGATCTCGGCTTAAATTAATTTTGTTTGTGCTGTAAATGAGAGCAAAAATCCAATGAACCGTTTTTATGTTGAAACAGAACTTGAAGTCGGAACTGATTTAGCGTTACCCGAATCAGTTTTCCATCATTGGATTCGGGTACTGCGTGCTCAACCTCATGAACAGGCGATTTTCTTTCATGGTCAAGGCGGTGAATACACCGTGACTCTGAAAGAAATGAATAAAAAAAATGCGATTGTATCGGTCGACCATTTTAATCCAGTCGATCGAACGCCTGCATTTAAAGCCTTACTTGGTCAAGTCATGAGCAAAGGTGATCGAATGGATTACGCCATTCAGAAAGCCACGGAACTGGGGGTAAGCACTATTCAATTACTCACCAGTGAACGTTGTGAAATGCGTTTAAAATACGAGCGTGATCAAAAAAAAATTGAGCATTGGCAAGCCGTTGCGATTGCCGCATGCGAACAATGTGGCATGAATCGTGTCCCTCAAGTTTTGGCACCTGTAAATCTAAACGAGTGGCTAAAATCCTCTCTTCCAGCGACGAAATTAGTTCTTGCCCCAGAAAAACAACTGCAGCAAGTATTACAGCATGCGCAGTCAGAAATCGCATTATTAGTTGGGCCTGAAGGTGGATTAAGCGAAAATGAAATAATGTTAGCCAACCAACATGGATTTGTGAATTGGTGTATAGGTGAACGAGTCCTGCGTACGGAAACAGCTCCAATTGTGGCACTTTCGATTCTAAATCACCATTTTTTGTCAGAAGGTGACTGATTTTGTAGAAAGAATCATTGATTTTTTGTGTCAGGTATGACAACTTTGAAGCATATTAACAAACGTCTTAATCAACACTAAAAAGCAGATTATTTTTATTTTTGTAGTTATTTATTTTTATTTATATATTGGCCGGGTCATATTTATATGTCTGAAATACAAGAAACTGAATTGTTCGACCATGTCGATACAGTGCATATTAAAAGCTCAATCAGACATAGCAAAGCTTTATTAATTAATTTATTTTTACTCTGTATATTTGATTACCTACTTTACCGTGTATTTTACAGCCCTGTTTCTTCATTTGGCTTTAATTTATGGGTTATTATCAGTAGTGTGTTTTTTATGAGTTGTCTTTATATTCACTCTCATTTTTTCCAAAATAAAGATTATAACTTTAAAGTCGCACATCGCTGGTTGCAATTTGTGTGTTTGAGTAGTGGCTCTATTATTGGTACAGGCATTTTACTCATTTTATATAATTTAACCCAACTCATTCCGCCTATTTCAGCAGCACACATTTTAACATTGAGTTCGCTCTTGTACATTCTAACTGGAGTGATTTGTCTTACATATTTAACCTATTCTTTACGTTATTTCTTTCTATTATTTATCCCTAGCATTATTCCAATTTTTATTTCTCAGTTTAGTCACCATCAAAATGATTATGCCTTATTTTATATTGCTTATAATTTTATTGTCATTATTCTGATCATCAGTGCCATCAATTCACACCGTAATAAATATAATATGTCACTTCTGTTTTTTAAGAATAAAGAGCTTAAAAAAACTGCTGAAGAACAAGTAAAATGGACTGATGAGCTGTATCAACAACTTCAGTTGGAAATGGAAAAATCCAAGGAAATTGAATTACAACTACAATTACATAATCAGTTACTTGAACAAAAAGTAAAAGAACGAACCTATGATATTGAGAAGATGAATGATCGTCTTGAAAATCATGCACAAAATTTACGACTTGCACACGAGATTGCAGGAATTCGTCCATGGAGTTGGGACATTGAACATAGAAAAATAGAAATCACGACCCCTGAACAAGATAAAGTTATTAAAGACTGGAAACTGCATCAACGTTATCTGGAAGAGATTGTCCATCCTGATGATTTACTTCCTGTTAAAAGAGCGCTGTACCGTCATTTGCGCGGTTATACACCACGCTTTGATGTTGTGGTTCGCATTCAACAAAATGATCAATGGTGCTGGGTACAAGAAGTAGGTCAAGTGGTTGCAAGACAAGCTAAAACGAATATTCCTTTACGTATGGTTGGTATTCGTCGTGATATTAGTCAGGAGAAAAAAGATCAGGACCGCCTAAAACTTGCAGCAAGTGTGGTGCAACAAGCTGCGGAAGGAATTTTCGTACTGGATGAAAATTTATGTTATATCGATGCCAATCCATGTTATGAGCAATTAACCGGATTTAGCCAGAACGAAATTTTGGGGAAACACTTATTTGACATTACCAGTAATGATAAATTCCAACAAAAAAATATGCATTTAAATATCACCAAACAACTTTTACAAAAGGGTGAGTTTGATGGTGAGTTAAATGAGTTATTTTTATCAGGACGTGAAGTGTCGATATGGACCCATATTAATGCGGTTAAAAATGATAATGATCAAATCATGAACTATATCGGTATTGTTTCGGATCAAACCGAACGTAAACGTCAGGAACAGCGTCTATCCTATCTTGAAAATTACGATAAGTTAACCGACCTACCGAATCGTTTTTATTATAACTATCAACTGCATCAGTATTTAGTCAGCCAGAAAGATCCAATTAAACAATTTGCGGTTATTCGTTTTAATATTGACCGTTTCCGTACTCTCAATGAATTTTTAACCAATCATGGTGGAGACGAATTATTAAAAAAAGTGGCTCAACGGTTACGTATTACCAATTCTGAAGCACTGTTACTGGCTCATCTTAATGGCGATAATTTTGCAATTATTTACGAAATTTCCCACATTCGCCCTTCGATAGAACAACATTGTGCGCGTATTTTTAATAGTTTTCTGGAACCTTTTCATGTTCAGGATCAGGAATTTGTTATTACTGTATCGATGGGAGTGGCGTATTACCCCGAACATGGTCGCCAGATTGATAGCTTAAATAGTCATGCAGAACAGGCTTTAAATGATGCCAAACGTCTGGGCGGCAATACCGTTTGCTACTACTCCCCAGAAAAAGCAGCGTTGTTGACGCAAGGGGTAAATATTGAACGCGAATTGCGTAATGCCATTAAAAATAATGAATTGATTGTGTATTACCAACCTAAAATTTGTGCACAAAATAATCGAATTTATGGTTTTGAAGCACTTGCACGTTGGAATCATCCAGTTAAAGGCATTATTTCTCCTGATTTATTTATTCCGATCGCTTTGGAAACTAGTCTGATTTCAGACATTGGTCGTTTTGTGATCCTAGAAACAGCAAAACAAATTCGTGCATGGGAAGATCAAGGTTATCCAAATATTTGTGTATCTGTGAATGTGGTGGCTCAACAAATTCATCGCGGTCAATTACTCAATGATCTGGATGACGCGATGCAACTTTATCATATTGATGGAAAAAATTTAGAACTTGAAATTACCGAATCTTCACTCATGGAAAGCTCTGAAATTGTTCAGGAAATGCTTCAAGAGATTAAAGAGCGTAATATTTTAATTTCACTGGATGACTTTGGTACAGGTTATTCATCGCTGGCCTACCTTACAGAATATCCAATTGATATTTTAAAAATTGATCGAGCTTTTATTTCTAATATTGGTAATCCTAAACAGGAAGCCATAGTCAGTGCCATGATTGCGATGGGTAAAGCGATGAACTTAGGATTGGTTGCCGAAGGGGTAGAAACCGAAGAACAAGCCAATTTTCTACGCCAACAAAAATGCGATATTTTACAAGGTTTTTTATTTTCCAAACCTTTATGTGCCGAGAAAAGCACCGCTTTTCTAAAAAAACACGCTTCACTCAATTCATAAGTAGAAATAAGCAAAAACCCATATGTTTAAAGGAAATTGATCTTTTTTGTCTGGGCGTAAGGTCGAACTAGTGGTATATTCGAACGGATTTACCAATTACCCCAGTATTCATTAGTTAAATTCTGTAACAACCGAGATTCAGATGGACGATCAATCATTAAAACAAGCTGCTTTGTATTACCATGAACATCCTACCCCAGGAAAAATCAGCGTTACTCCAAGTAAACAGCTTGTCAATCAGCATGACTTGGCACTTGCTTATTCTCCGGGAGTTGCAGCTCCGTGTTTAGAGATTGAACGCGATCCTTCCGCTGCTGCCAAATATACTGCACGTGGCAATCTGGTTGCCGTTGTCAGTAATGGTACTGCTGTTTTGGGTCTGGGCAATATCGGTCCATTGGCTTCAAAACCTGTCATGGAAGGTAAAGGCGTACTGTTTAAGAAATTTGCAGGCGTGGACGTTTTTGATATTGAAATTGCAGAAAATGATCCAGATAAAATTGTCGATATCGTTGCTGCGTTAGAACCTACTTTTGGCGGTATTAACCTCGAAGACATTAAAGCACCTGAATGTTTTTATATTGAGAAGAAACTGCGTGAGCGCATGAATATTCCTGTGTTCCATGATGATCAACATGGAACCAGTATTATTGTCGGGTCAGCCTTATTAAATGCCTTACAATTAGTGAATAAAAAAATTGAAGACATTAAAATTGTGGCATCAGGTGCAGGTGCTGCTGCGTTATCTTGCCTCGACTTACTTTGCGCGCTTGGTGTAAATAAGCAAAATATCACAGTTGCTGACTCGCGTGGTTTGTTAACAACCTCACGTGATGGCTTGGATGATTCTAAAAAACGTTATGTTCAAGATATTCCACAGACCCAATTACATGAAGTGATTGCAGGTGCGGACATGTTCCTTGGTCTTTCTGCGGCGGGTATTCTCACCAAAGAAATGGTGAAAGGCATGGCAGAAAATCCAATTATTTTCGCATTGGCAAATCCAGATCCAGAAATTTTACCTGAACACGCACATGAAGTTCGCCCTGATGTGATTATGGCGACTGGTCGTTCTGACTATCCAAATCAGGTGAACAATGCCCTATGTTTCCCATACATCTTCCGTGGTGCCTTAGATGTAGGTGCAACCACGATTAATGAAGAAATGAAAATTGCCTGTGTTCATGCGATTGCACGTATGGCACATGTAGAAGCTGATGCTGCGACGTATGGCGAAAAATCGGCTTCATTTGGTCGTGATTACCTAATTCCACGTCCATTAGATCAACGCCTGATTTTGGAAATTGCGCCTGCTGTAGCGCAAGCAGCAATGGATTCTGGTGTAGCGACTCGTCCAATCGAAGATTTTTCTGCATATCGTCAAAAATTATCTGAGTTTGTATATAACTCAGCATTTATGATGAAGCCAATTTTCTCACAAGCCAAAGCCAATCCTAAACGAATTGCCTATGCTGAAGGTGAAGACTTACGTGTACTTCGCGCTGTACAAATTGCAGTTGATGATGGTATCGCTTACCCGATTCTGGTTGGTCGTACTGCGGTCATTGAAGCAAACATTAAAAAGCTAGGTTTGCGTTTAGAAAACGGCAAAAACATGCAGATTGTTGATCAGGAAAATAATCCTCAGTATGAAGATTTTTGGAAAGATTATCATCAAACCATGCAACGCAAAGGTGTGACGGTTGAATATGCTCAACGTGAAGCACGTCGTCGCTCGACTTTAATTGCAGCATTACTGGTTAAATTTGGTCAAGCAGATGGTATGCTGTGCGGTACATACAGCAGTTATGACATCCATTTAGATTTTGTCAGCAATGTGATTGGACTTAAAGAAGGTGTAAATAACTTCTTTACTTTAAATGCATTAATGCTTGAAGATCGTAATCTGTTTATTGCAGATACCTACGTCAATACTAATCCAACCGCAGAACAGTTGGTTGATATGACCATTATGGCCGCTGAAGAAGTACGTCGCTTTGGTATTACCCCACGCATTGCTTTGCTTTCTCACTCAAGTTTTGGTAGTGACCAGAATGATCCGAGCGCAAAAAAAATGCGTGAAGTTTACCGCTTACTTTCTGAACGTGCCCCTGAACTTGAAGTTGAAGGTGAAATGCATGGTGATGCTGCGCTTGATGAAAACATTCGTCATTTCGCGTTCCCACATTCACGTTTCAAAGGTTCTGCTAACCTATTGATTATGCCGAATCTTGATTCTGCAAATATTTCATTTAACTTATTAAAAGCAACCTCTGGTAACAATGTGACCATTGGCCCTATTTTACTAGGTGCAGCAAAACCTGTTCATATTCTTACTCCGACGGCAACAACGCGTCGGGTTTTAAATATGACAGCCCTGACTGTGGCTGAAATTCAACAAAGTGGTGGCTAATCTCTAAACATAAGTTTAAAGAAAAGCTTAACTTTGTGACTTGAGAAAACCTCTGTTCTGTAGCATGATGCTGATAAGAACAGAGGTTTTTTCATGCATGTTTATTTAGTAGGCGGTGCCGTACGCGATCATTTACTTGGGCATCCCTATCACGAAAAAGATTATGTTGTGGTCGGAGCTACACCACAGCAATTGCTTGATCAGGGTTATCAGCCCGTTGGTAAAGATTTCCCCGTATTTTTACATCCGCAAACCAAAGACGAATATGCACTGGCACGTACCGAACGCAAATCTGGTGTCGGTTATCATGGTTTTCAATTTTTTACTGACCCAAGTGTTACCCTTGAAGATGATCTGATTCGTCGTGATCTCACCATCAATGCTATTGCAATGGATGAAGGTTCTGGTCAGATTTATGATCCTTATGGTGGTCGTCAAGATCTGGAAATGAAAATCTTACGCCATGTTTCCGATGCTTTTTTAGAAGATCCACTTCGAGTACTTCGGGTTGCACGTTTCGCAGCACGTTATTTTCAATATGGTTTTAGCATTGCACCAGAAACACTAAGTTTAATGCAAAAATTAAGTGAATCAGGCGAGCTCGATGCACTCACACCTGAACGTGTCTGGAAAGAAACGTACAGAGCACTGATGGAAACAAATGCTCAGGTCTATTTTGAAGTTTTACGTGCGTGTGGTGCTTTGCAGGTGCTATTCCCAGAAATAGATGCACTATTTGGTGTACCGCAACGTCCAGAATATCATCCCGAAATTGACTGCGGCATTCATACCCTCATGGCCTTGCAGCAAGCCTGTAATGCTAATTATTCGCTTGATGTACGCTATGCAGTTTTGGTTCACGACTTGGGTAAAGCTCTGACACCTAAAGATGAACTTCCACGGCATATTATGCATGAAGAACGAGGGGTTAAACCTGTACAGATTTTATCGGATCGTTTAAAAGTCCCCACCCAACTCAAACAATTAGCAGTTTCAGTCTGTAAAGAACATTTAAAATGTCATCAAGCCATGACGCTGAAACCAGGCACTTTATGGCGTTTATTACAACGTTTGGATGTTTTAAGACGACCTGAACGGGTCGAAGCTTTTATACAAGCCTGTGAATGTGATGCACGTGGACGCTTGGGACTAGAACATCGAGAATATCCTCAAGCAGAATATATGCGTCAGGCCATGAACATTGTCCGCTCAATTAAGGCATCAGATTTGCCTGATCATATTCAGGGACCTGAAATTGGTGAAATGCTGATTCAATATCGTATTGATGCTTTGGCTCATCTTAAACAGCAATATGAAAACCATGTTTAACGAGTAATATTTAAGTAGACATATTTCAACTTCATAAAAAAAACCTGAGAAAAATCTCAGGTTTTTTCAATCACTCAAATCAAGCTTCTGGCGCTGGGCTATGTTGCTCAATTAAAGGTTTTAATTCACCATTTTGGAACATTTCCAACATGATGTCGCTACCACCAACCAGTTCACCATTGACCCAAAGTTGTGGGAAAGTTGGCCAGTTGGCAATTTGAGGAAGCGTTGCACGAATGTCTGGATTTTCCAAAATATTCACATAGGCAAATGGACGACCGATTTGACTGAGTGCTTCAACTGCACGCGCAGAGAAACCACATTGTGGAAACTGTGGAGTGCCTTTCATATAAAGTAAAACCGAGTGCTTGGCAATTTGATCGCGAATCAGTGCTTCGGTATCACGTGCTTGTTCAGTCATAGATAAATCCTCAACTATTCTGCATGCATTATACCTAAAACCAGTCTCTTTGTTATGATCCAATACGATAATTCTATTTTAATTTCGTTTAGCCCTTTCATTCTGTAATGGTTTTTGCTTATATAAACCCTTTCCATTTATTCAACAGATAAGAGTTCGTTATGAATCACATTACTCTCGCCCCTGTACAAGCTGATCAACCTTCACATTTGATGGCAACCTATGGCCGCCAAGCGATCAGTTTTGTGCGAGGACGAGGTTCTTATCTTTACACAGCAGATGGCACAGAGTACCTGGACGCACTGACAGGTATTGCAGTCTGTGGTTTAGGTCATGCGCATCCTGTCATTGCAGAAGCGATTGCGGAGCAAGCCGCCACTCTTGTTCACACCAGCAATTTATTTGAAATTCCTTGGCAAACGGCTGCTGCACAAAAACTGGCTGAAGTTTCAGGTATGCAGGAAGTGTTCTTTTCTAATAGCGGTGCTGAAGCCAACGAAGGTGCAATTAAAATTGCACGTAAATATGCCAGCCAGCAAGGTATTCAAAACCCCAAAATTGTGGTTGCTGAAAAATCCTTTCATGGTCGAACGTTAGCGACGTTATCTGCAACAGGTAACACGAAAGTTCAGGAAGGTTTTTTCCCTTTAGTGGAAGGTTTTATTCGTGTGCCTTTTGGTGACTTGGAAGCATTGCAGGAAGTTGCATTGCAACATCCTGATATCGTCGCGATTTTAATTGAACCGATTCAGGGTGAAGGCGGTATTAATACTGCACCGCAAGGTTTTAGTTATTTAGAAGATGTTCGTGCCTTATGTATTCAACATAATTGGCTGATGATGCTGGATGAAATTCAAACAGGTAATGGTCGTACAGGCAAATATTTTGCTTATCAACATACCAATATTATTCCAGATGTATTAACAACCGCCAAAGGCTTGGGAAATGGCTTCCCTGTTGGTGCTGTAATGACTCAAGCAAAAGCAGTTGGGATACTTGGCCCGGGAAGTCATGGTTCAACTTATGGCGGAACTGTGCTAGGTTCCCGTGTGGTCTACACGGTTATTGATACCATTCAAAAAGAGAATGCCGTAGAAAATGCTGCAAAAGTCGGACAATATATTGTTGAACAATTGCGTGAAAAACTTTCTGGTTTAAATGTTGAAGTTCGCGGTTTTGGTATGATGATTGGTGTTGAATTACCAAAAGCCTGCCCTGAAATGGTTGCCATTGCGCGCGATGAATATAAATTAATTATCAATGTGACCGCAGGTTCTGTGGTGCGTTTATTGCCACCACTGAATATGACGCAACAACAAGCAGATGATTTATTATCTCGTTTAGTGCCAGCTATTCAGCAATTTTTAGCTTAATATTCCAAGTCAAAATGTTGAGTTCAACATTTTGATAAGAAAGCCGCAACGTTGTAGCTTAAAATCAATGTTGCGGCTTTTTTCAATCTTAAAAGCAAAAAACGAGCTATTGGCATAACTCGATTTTTTTCACTATTGCATTTTAACTAAGACAGATTAAAAGTAATTAGGATACTTCCTGAAATGTTCTCCCACCGGGTAACTGACTAAAATATTGCTTTAACGCATCCAGACAACGATGGATCTTCATCGGGTGCTGTTCACGTTTAGATGTCATGGCATAGAGTGTGAAATGCGGTAAATTCCATTCAGGCAACACTTCAACCAAAGAACCATTAATCAGTTCTTTTTGTACATCCAGATAAAGGATTCGGGTCAGCCCATGGCCTTGTTGACATAAAGATTTCGCTACAAAAACATTGTTCGTTTGTAGACGAGTTTTCATGTCAATATTTACGGATTCGCCCGTTGACGCATGCTGAAATGAAAAGTGCTGATAATTATTCATCAGATTTACTGGAATCAGATCGTGATTCTTCAAATCTTCAGGACGCGAGATGGGAGCAGACTGATTTAAATAGCTCGGTGAAGCAACCAAAACCTGATCAACTCTTGCCATCGGAATGATAGTTAAATTTTGATCTTCGATTTTTGCACTCATACGAACGGCAATATCAATACGACCTTCAATCAGGTCAATATAGCGATGGTCTGCTTCAAAATTAATAGATAATCCACGATGTGCGGACATCCAGTGAGATAAGGCTGGAACAATGTGTAATGCACCTAGTTCTGGTGTCGTTGCGATACGCAAATCACCCACCAAGTCATCACGCAATTCGTTAATTCGAATTTTACCACGTTCCGCTGCGGCAAGCATTTCTTGACAACTGTGGAAAAAAGCCTGTCCAGCTTCAGTTAAGCTAAGTTTACGGGTAGAACGATGTAGAAGTGTAACCTCCATGTCCTGCTCTAACGACCGAATCTGTTGACTCACTGCGCTTGTAGTGATACCCAAATCACGGGCTGCACCACTAAACGAGCTTTTTTCTACAACACAAGCAAACACTCCCATTGCTCGAAGTTGATCTAACATAAATTTCCCTCTAAACTTATGAGATGCAGTTATCATTATTTGATAAAATCATCTCATTGTATTATACGGAGAAATTTACGATTTGCATTAGCTAATTTGAATATAGAATTAGTTAATTGGGATAATATTTGCAGGGTTAATTGGCTTTCCATCTAAGCGAATCTGGAATTCCAACATCACACTATTTGCGCCAGATGAGCCCATTTCTGCAATTTTTTGCCCTGCTGTGATGTTGTCACCACTTTTAACCAGCATTTTACTGTTATGTGCGTATGCAGTGATGTAACCATCAATATGCTTAATTAAAACCAGATTACCATATTCTTTCAGTCCATCTGCGGCATAAACCACTTGCCCATTTGCTGCTGCATAGACAGGATCACCCACATTTCCACCGTAACGCAAACCTTTGATGTTATTTGCCAGATTAAATTGTTGAATCACCGGTCCAGTTGATGGTTTTACCCAACGTAATGTCGTTGAGGTAGGTGTGGTTGTAATAGGCGGTGCAGTTGTGACTGGAGCAGCGGTTTGTGGCGCTGGACGTGTCGTGGTGGTTGGGGCAGTTGTTGTTGGCAACGCAATAGTTTGACGCTGAATTGGAGCACTTTGGGTAATGGCTTGAGTCGTGGTTGTACGCTTGGTTGCAGTGCCTTTCAGTCGTAATGATTGATTTACATAAATCCGATACGGCGGCGCGATATCATTAAGTTCAGCAACATTGATATAGTTTAAACCATAACGTGCTGCAATCCCGCTTAGCGTATCGCCTGAACGGACGGTATAATAATCTGGTGAATTTATGGTACGAGTAGAATGACCATTAATTTGAGGTTTGGAAGCACACCCTGTTATCGCCATGGCTGAGACAACAGCTACCGACATTATTATTGTTTTTAAAAATTTACGGTCTGAAATAGTCAGCATCTGGTCATTTAGTCGAAGCAATCGCATCGATCTCCCTCTCTCATAATATAAAACAACAGATATTTTCGCTAAGAGTACCAAAAAAGGACGAAGACGCACGTTCCTCGTCTTAATTTTCACAAAGTTATAACATTTTGTTTAAACATACAGAGAACCGTTTCACAAAGATAAATTCAAGTTCTGCTGTAAATCTTCAAGCACACTATAATTGGTGGCATCCATCTGGATCGGGGTAATACTGACATAGCCATTAGCAACAGCAAAAAAATCAGACTGAATATGACTTCGTGTTTTCTTTGGATCTGTGACTGCTTCGCCAGCTAACCCAATCCAGTAAACTTGCCGACCACGCGGATCAACATGACTGGTAATCGGCTTAGATTGGGCACGAAGCCCCTGATAGGTCACTCTTTCGCCTTGAAGCTCTGCAACATCTGGAATATTAATATTTAAAATATGTCGCGGTGGTAGGCTTGGCAAACCTCGTGCAATAAAATCATGTACCCATTTTGCTGCAACAGCATAATCATTTGCATGTTCATACGAACGAACATTACTACCTGCCAATGACACCGCAATTGCGGGCTGTTTCATCAAGCGTCCTTCAAATGCTGCCCCGACTGTCCCTGAGTAAAGTACATCATCACCCAAGTTTGCACCGCTGTTGATGCCACTCACCACCAGATCAAACTCAAAATCAAACAAACCATTCATGGAAAGATAGACACAATCGGCGGGTGTACCATTTACAGCCCAGACATCCTCTGCAATTGGAATTGGGCGTAAAGGACGATCCAGTGTTAATGCACTTGAAAATCCACTTCGCTCACTTTCTGGAGCAACGACGACCACACGACCTAAAGGTTTTAAAGCTTGAGCAAGTGCCTGAATGCCAGGTGCAAAAACACCATCATCATTGGCTATAAGGATATTCACAAAACAAGATCTCGATAAATGACTGTTGAGGTTAATCAATTGAAATATTTATTAAATTATATATATTTAACGATTAAATTCATTAATAATTTTGTGAAATCATGAGAATGTCCCTTCTATCACGCTTTTGTTTAATTACTTTAACGGTTATCACACTTAATCAAACTGCTTCTGCGGCAGCAACTTTAAATTCTGATGAAAATAATGCGCTGGTAAAAGAGGATATTGCAGGAACGCAGGTTTTAAGTGAAGTTTGCCCTGCCCTTATCGGAAAAAATGCCAAGTTTGAACAAAATATTCAAAAATTGATTCAAATGAACTTAAAACAATATACAGGTCAAACCATGACACTTTCAGTATTACAAAATGATGCTGAATACAAAGCATTGCTGGATGATGCCCATAAAGCAGTCAAAGAAACTCCAGCGGACGAACAAAAATCAGTCTGTGAAGATGTGCTGAATTTTGAAGACTAATTCAGCTCTTTTCAATGCTCATAAAGACTTTAAACACTGTCTTTAAAGTCTTTAGCCCTTTCATGCTCTACAGCAAAGATACAATTCAGAAATTAATTTTATGCTATAAGTGGTTCAAATTGTTTAAGTCTTGTTTTGAGTTTGAGTTTTTTATGAAGAAAAATCTTTTTAAAATAGCAGGTTTATCATTTCTTATCGCATCCAGTACGCTAATTACTGCAACCTCAACATTTGCAGCTGATAAAAAAACTGATGCTGAAAAAATTGAAGTTACACCTAGTTCAGATAATGTGACCCCCCAAGAACTTGCAGCCATTTATGTACTTTCTGAAGTCTGCCCAACTCTGATTGGCAAAGATTTGAAGTTTAATAAAGCTTACGAGAATCTGGTCAAAGCTTATTTGAACAACGAGCCAAACGCTGTTGAAATCTTGAAAAAACGTGTAAAAACCAAAGAGTTTCAGCCTGCATTAAAAGAAGCACGTGCCGATGCCAAAAAAGCATCTGATGATGATAATCGTCAAATTTGCGATGATGTTCGTAATTATTATTCCAAGTAGTCAATTATTTACAATATGTATGAAATAAGCCGACTGAAACCGTAGAAGTCGGCTTGGCTTTATCCTAAAATGCTAGGCTCGTCTGCTTCACACAAGTTATCGGAACCGCCTAGAATGATTCAAAAAAGCACCTTTGCTGCACTCATACTTTTACCTTCATTTTCATATGCAGCAACTGTTTTATCCTCACCCCCAGAATTAAATAATAAAGCTTATGTATTAATGGATTATGAGACGGGGCAAATTCTCGCATCGAAAAATGAAAATGAACACCTCGCCCCTGCTTCAATGACCAAAATGATGACCAGTTACATCATTGAGCAAAAACTTTTAAAGGGCGAGCTGACAGAAAACGAAAATGTTCGTATGAACGAATCAGCATGGTGTCGTGGGAGTAGTTCAGAATCATGTATGTATGTTCCCTTAAACGGAACAGCAACCGTACTGGAAATGCTACGTGGCATTATTGTTCAATCAGGTAACGATGCTTCTGTAGCCATGGCTGAACACATTGCGGGCAATGAAGGTACTTTTGCCCACATGATGAATCAGGAAGCCAAACGAATTGGCATGAGCAATACCCATTTTATTAACTCTACGGGTATGCCTGCTGAAGGTCATTATTCTTCTGCCAAAGATATGGCACTTCTTGCACAACATATTATTAAAGACAGTTCAAAATATTATCCAATCTATTCTGAAAAAGAATTTACATTTAACGGTATTAAACAAGGTAACCGTAATGCCTTACTTTATACCGATCCAAGTGTGGATGGTTTAAAAACAGGTCATACCAACGAAGCTGGTTACTGTATGACCACTTCAAGTAAACGTGGTCCTATGCGTTTAATCTCAGTGATCTTTGGTACACCAAGCATGAATGAACGTGCTGCTCAAACACGTACTTTACTGGCTTGGGGCTATGCAAATTTTGAAACGGTTAATGTTCAACCTGCGAACCAAGTGCTGGCTAAAGCGAAAGTCTGGTTTGGTAAGCAAGATGAAGTACAGATTGGTTTAGCTGAAAACTTCAATGTTACGATGCCTAAAGGTCAAGCAGATAACATCAAAACGCAACTGGTGATTCAGCCAAAACTGAATGCACCTTTAGCCAAAGGTCAGGTCGTCGGTAAATTGGTGGCGAGCCTTGACGGTAAAGTCATTGCTGAAAAACCGCTTGTTGCCTTAAAGCCTGTGGAAGAAGCAGGTTTCTTCGCACGTATGATTGATCATATCAAAATGTTTTTTAGTAACTTATTTTAATTTTTAGAATAAGCAATTCGGGCATTCAGGCGCTTTAGTCTGAATGCTTTTTTATTTTATAATTCTTTAATCTCTGATTTTGAAACTAGCCATGACCAAGAACATTCGTCCCTATTTAGATCACTATCCACACATTGATGAAAGCTGTTATATCGATGAGATGTCCGTCGTGGTCGGAGATGTTCATTTAGCTGAGAATGTTTCTGTGTGGCCTTTTGCGGTGGTTCGAGGTGATGTTAATCATATTCGCATTGGTAAAAACAGCAATGTGCAAGATCACTGCATGCTGCATGTGACCCACAAGCAAACAGGCAAACCTGATGGTTCTCCTTTAATTATTGGTGAAGATGTCACAGTTGGACATCATGTGACTTTACATGGCTGCACCATTGGTAATCGGGTTTTAATCGGCATCAATACTGTGATTCTGGATGATGTGATTGTTGAAGATGATGTGATGATTGGCGCGGGCAGTTTGGTTCCACCACGTAAGGTTTTGGAAAGTGGATATTTATATGTCGGAAGTCCTATTCAAAAAGTACGACCTTTAACCGATAAAGAAAAAGCCTTTTTACCTTATTCAGCGCAGAATTATGTGAAGGTGAAGAATAATTATTTAAAAGAATAAGGATGTCTAACTCTTACCTTTTTAGAAAGTTTAATTTTTTGATTGGATATTTTTAATAAAATCCCTTTTAATTACATTTTAATCAAAATTAAATTGCTATGGAAAATTGGATCATTCCACTATTAGGTGACCTTGGTATAGGTTCTGTACTTACAGCAATAATTACAAAATTATTAGACCATTTTATTAATAGAAAGTCAGCCAAGCAAACCTTATTATATAAAGAAAAGAGGGAGGCTTATTTTGGTTTACTAGATGCCTTACATAAAGCAGCTATTCAACCTAGTATGGAAAATTCAAAGTATTTTGCCCTATGGCAAACTCGTGTAGAAGTTTTTGGCACACAAGAAATAGCAAATGGCGTACAAGGGATGGTTAATACCAATGAACCTAACCAGCGCCATGAAAGAGATATATTTTTCAAACAATTAATTAGTGCTATAAGAAAAGATTTACAAGATAACGCTTAGGAAACGATTGAATAGCCTACTTATCTAAGACAACATCACCTAGCCACCAAGCTTCAAATTTTGTATCATACTGCTTTTAAATCAGGGTGCTTTTTATGACCACTTGGACACCGCACGTTACCGTTGCC
This sequence comes from Acinetobacter ihumii, assembly GCF_900625095.1. Lineage (GTDB taxonomy): Bacteria > Pseudomonadota > Gammaproteobacteria > Pseudomonadales > Moraxellaceae > Acinetobacter > Acinetobacter ihumii. The sequence continues at coordinate 1,137,781 of NZ_LR130760.1, forward strand.
ACAGTTGTTGAAAAAGATGGACGTTTTCTATTTGTCGAAGAACATACCGAAGGCGTGACCCATACTGTATTCAATCAACCTGCGGGTCATGTCGAATATGGTGAAACCCTGATCCAAGCCGCGATTAGAGAAACACGGGAAGAAACAGGACATACAGTTGAGATTGATGCCTTGCTTGGTGTCTACACCTATACCCCACCCATGTTTCCAGATCGTACCTATTATCGCTTTTGTTTTATAGCGCACAGTGTCAATGCTGATTTAAATGCAACGTTAGATACAGGTATTGTGCGTGCCGTCTGGATGAATCTGGATGAATTACAGGAAACCGCGCGCGCGCGTAGTCCTTTAGTTACTAAAGCCATTCAAGATGCTTTAAGCGGTCAACGTTATCCTTTATCGTTGATATACGAACATCACTCTCCTTCTTTCACTTCAAATCTGGATGCTTAATCCTATGTCACAACGCGTCATCGTCGGGATGTCTGGCGGAGTCGATTCTTCGGTTTCTGCTGCACTTTTACTTCAACAGGGATATCAGGTTGAAGGTCTTTTCATGAAAAACTGGGAAGAAGATGATGGAACGGAATACTGTACAGCACTTGAAGATCTAGCAGATGCGCAAGCCGTTGCCGATAAAATTGGCATTAAACTCCATACGGCTAACTTTGCCATGGAATATTGGGATCGCGTATTCGAGCATTTTCTTGCTGAATATGCTGCGGGACGTACCCCGAATCCAGATATTCTATGCAACAAAGAAATTAAATTTCGCGCGTTTTTAGATCATGCGATGACTTTGGGCGCAGACTTTATTGCCACGGGTCATTATGCACGTCGTGGTGAGAGTCTGCAAAATTCACGTGGTGAAAGCTATGCACCGTTATTGCGTGGTGCAGATAACAATAAAGACCAAACCTATTTTCTGCATGCAGTTCATGGTCGTGAAATTAATAAGACGCTATTTCCTGTGGGTGAAATTGAAAAACCTGAAGTGCGTAAAATTGCGGAACAACTTGATTTAGCAACTGCCAAGAAAAAAGACTCGACTGGAATTTGCTTTATTGGAGAACGTCGCTTCAATGATTTTCTTAAACAATATCTGCCTGCACAACCCGGAAAAATTGTTTTGGATAATGGCCAAGAGGTTGGTGAACATCATGGCTTAATGTACTATACGCTGGGTCAGCGTGGTGGTATTGGTTTAGGTGGTCTTAAAAATGCACCTGAAGGTGCATGGTTTGTACTGCATAAAGATATTGCCAATAATCGACTGGTGATTGGTCAAGGTCATGAACATCCACTCATGCAAAGTACACAACTTTGGAGTGAGTCGATTGACTGGGTGGCAGGTGAGCAAGAGATTCCAGCAACGGGTTTCCGATGCACGGCGAAAACTCGTTATCGTCAACCTGATCAAGCGTGTACAATCTATCGTGATGAAAATAGTGAAACAGGGATTCGCGTAGAATTTGATCAACCACAACGCGCTGTCACTCCAGGTCAAAGTGTGGTGTTTTACGCTGATGATGTATGTTTAGGTGGTGGTGTCATTTTACACACCAATGCACCCAAACCCGATTTTATTTAAAGTGTATTTGAAGGAATTTTAGGCATGGTTGATATTCCTTTTCAACAGCCTCAAGCACTCAATGTACGTCAAAACCGTGCATTGGCGCTTGCGGGTGTCTTTCAGTCCGCACAGTTGACGCACATGACAGCCATGACTGGTCAGCAAAGCATTGGTGAAAGTGGAAACTTTTATTTCGAACAACTGATTAAAGCGTGTCTCAATATTCGACCTGCCGTTAATTCTACAACTCAAACACTCGATTTTTTTAATCAACTTGCTGATATTTCATTGGGCTTAAAAACACTAGAAAGTAGTATTACCCAACCTTTTAGTAGCACACCCAAATCGCGCCTGCCCAAACTTTCCAATGCCAAATTGCCTATGACCTATGCCATGGCACTGCTACAACTGGAAAAGAAAGTTTATAAAAACCCAGAATTTGTTGAAATTATTGAAAAATCACAGCAAAAAATTCTAAAACAACTGTCTTTTTTCGATAACAACTACTTGCACCCCAGTATTATTGCCAATCTTGCTCAAACTTATGTAGATACAGCGGGTCAGATTAATCCACGAATTATGGTGCGTGGCAATGCTGAAGCCTTTAAAGATAGTCATCATACCAATCGTATTCGCGCCTGTTTATTTACAGGTTTACAGATGGCACATCTATGGCGGCAGTTGGGTGGTAGCTCTTGGAATATGATTTTTAGCAAACGTAAATTGCTACAGGACATTCAAACTCTCGCTCGTTTGCAATATCAAATGGTCTAATCCTGATGCTGCAACGAGTTTATTTTATATTTTTATACCCTCTCTAAATCTCTCCCTGAGGAACAACTAAAGTTCCGCAAGAGAGACTAACTTTAAGGAATCTGTATGAATGCTTTAACCGCACTCTCGCCACTTGACGGACGTTATGCAAGCAAATGTGATGCTCTACGCCCATATCTTTCTGAGTTTGGTTTAATTCATGCTCGCGTGACTGTTGAGGTGCGTTGGTTACAAGCACTTGCTAACCATTCTGAAATCATTGAAGTTGCTCCATTTTCAAGTCAAACCAATGCTGCCTTAGATGCGATTGTAAGCGACTTCTCTGAAGATGATGCCAATCGTATCAAAGAGATTGAACGTACCACCAATCATGATGTTAAAGCAGTTGAATATTTCCTTAAAGAAAAAATCGCAGGCATCGACGAACTTAAAAATGCAGGTGAATTTATTCACTTTGCATGTACTTCTGAAGACATTAATAACTTGTCTCATGCATTAATGCTAAAAAATGGTCGTGAAGTTTTACTGACCAGCATGAAGCAAATTTTAAATGCGATTGCAGCTTTGGCAACGACACACGCTGAACAACCAATGCTCTCTCGTACACACGGTCAAACTGCAAGCCCAACCACTTTGGGTAAAGAAATGGCAAACGTTGCTTATCGTTTGGCACGTCAAATCAAGCAATTTGAAAATGTTGAATTACTTGGCAAAATCAATGGTGCGGTAGGTAACTACAATGCCCACCTATCAGCTTATCCAGACATTGATTGGGCAGCACATGCACAAGCCTTTGTTGAGTCTTTAGGTTTAACCTTTAACCCATACACCACTCAAATTGAGCCACATGACTATATGGCTGAATTGTTTGATGCTTTACGTCGTTATAACACCATTCTGATTGATTTTAACCGCGACGTTTGGGGTTATATCTCTTTGGGCTACTTCAAGCAAAAATTAAAAGATGGCGAAGTAGGTTCTTCCACCATGCCACATAAAGTCAATCCGATTGACTTTGAAAACTCTGAAGGTAACTTGGGGATTGCCAATGCCGTCTTGGCTCACTTAGGTGAAAAATTGCCAATCTCTCGCTGGCAGCGTGACCTGACTGACTCAACCGTACTTCGTAATATGGGTGTTGGTTTTGCGCAAAGCTTGATTGCTTTTGATGCTTGCTTAAAAGGTGTCGGTAAGCTTGAACTCAATGCCAACCGTTTGAATGAAGATTTAGACCAAGCGCAAGAAGTTCTGGCAGAACCGATTCAAACAGTGATGCGTCGTTATAATGTTGAAAAACCATATGAAAAATTGAAAGCACTCACACGTGGTCAAGCCATGACACGTGACATGATGGTTAATTTTGTGAATGGTGACGAGCTTGCACAAGTCCCAACAGATGAGCGTGCACGTCTTGCTGAACTGACACCTGCAACTTACACAGGTAATGCCACAGAGCAAGCTAAACAAATCAATGATTTGATCAATAAACTTTAATCAATATCAGTTAAACTAGAGCGGAATCATTTTATAAATGGTTCCGCTTTTTATCGCCTATTACAAACAAAAAGAATGACCGTATATGATTGAAAAAAATTTTACCTTAAAACACTACCTTGCCATTCTTATTATTTTTGTTGAAATTGTCATTGCAAGTATTCAGCCGTTAGAGCTGGAATCTTATTTATTACATCAAGTGGGCACGGTATTGATGCTCATTCTACTTTTTGTGAGCTTTAAAAAAATTGGATTAGATTTTCAAAGTTTTAGTTTATATCTGGGTTTTCTTTTTATTCATATTCTGGCCGCCCATTATTTATATTCCTATGTGCCTTATAATGAGTGGATTAAAACAATTTTCCATGTTGATCTTAATCAGTTGTTTGGCTGGCAGCGTAATATGTATGATCGTCTAGTGCATTTTAGCTATGGCTTTTTACTTTACCCTTTTTTCTATCGCTGCTTTCAGGTTTGGTTTCCACAATCAAAGCCCAGTACATTATTCTTGCTGGTCTTACAGTTTGTGATGGCATCCAGTATGGCGTATGAACTGATTGAATGGCTAATCGCAATTGGCATGTCACCTGAAGCGGCTGAAAAATATAATGGACAACAAGGTGACATATGGGATGCCCATAAAGATATGCTGTTAGCCACGATTGGAGCCCTAATATTTGGTTTGGGACAATTATTGCTCGATAAAAAGCACTCTTAAATGAGTGCTTTTGAATTTAAACAAACAGAATCAAAGCTTAGGGTCGCGTATCTGAACCAGATGACTATTGGCTTTGCTTAAACTTTCGATCATTTTATTCATGATGGCTGGAATTAAGTTATCTGCCAATTGTGCAGCTTGCAATCCTAACTTTTCACCCAAAGTTGGACGCTTGCGTGTGCTAATTACATACACATCGTGCTGAGGCAATAAACCTAAAATATATTCATCTGATGTTTGTAATTTATCTACTAAATTCAGATCTAAAGCATCCTGACCGTACCAGTGTTCGCCTGTTGCAACTTTATCAACATTCAGTTGTGGACGGTATTTTTCTACAAAATGTTTAAACAGCGCATGCGTTTGCTGTAACTCTTCTTCAAATTTAGCTTTTCCTTCTGGGGTATTTTCACCAAACATGGTCACGGTACGCTTATATTCCCCTGCGGTATAAAGTTCAAAATCAACATTATGCTGCTTAAGCAAACGATTAAAGTTTGGAACCTGAGCCACTACCCCAATTGAACCTAAAATGGCAAACGGTGCAGAAATAATTTCACTGGCAATACAAGCCATCATATAACCACCACTGGCAGCGACTTTATCGACCACGATAGTGACGTGAAAACCTGCATCACGTAAACGAACCAGTTGCGCTGCTGCCAAGCCGTAACCGTGCACCATCCCCCCCGGACTTTCCAGACGTACAACTACACGATCTTTGCCTGCTTTTGCTGTGGCTAACACCAATGTAATTTCTTCACGTAATTGTTCAACAGCCGATGCCTGAATGTCGCCCTTGAAATCAAGTACAAAAACTTTTTGATTATTCTTTTTGCGTGATCTGGATTCTTTTGCCAGTTGTTGAGTTAACTGTAGCAACTCAAATTTTGATGCAGTCGTTTGCGCAATTTTTTTACGCTGTTCATTGACTCGTGCATTTAAATGGCTGACATGAAGTTCGGCAGGTAATTTGGGCAAATGAAATAGCATAAGCTGTTTGTTCTCTAAAGTTCCTATTTATGAACAAAAGATGAGGGTTAATCATAAAAATTTCAATATGACTTTTGAAAACAAGATGATATATAAGCTTTTTTTCAATAAAAAAAGCACCCCAAGGTGCTTCTCTGTACGTTTAGCAACTAACCGAACCGGCCTGTAATATAGGCTTCAGTTAACTGATGATCAGGTTGGGTAAAGACTTTCTCCGTCGAGTTCACTTCAATCAGGTCACCCAAGTGGAAATACGCTGTACGATCTGATACACGTGCTGCCTGTTGCATCGAGTGGGTTACAATTGCAATGGTATATTGAGTAGAAAGCTCTGAAATCAGCTCTTCTACTTTAGCCGTTGCAATCGGATCAAGTGCCGAACAAGGCTCATCCATCAAAATAACTTCTGGGCTAACCGCAATCGTACGCGCAATACATAAACGCTGTTGTTGACCACCTGATAAACCTGTACCCGGCTGGCTTAGACGATCTTTGACTTCGTCCCAAAGACCTGCTTTACGTAAGCTATTTTCAACGATTTCTTCCAGATCGTATTTATCGCGCGCCAAACCATGAAGTTTTGGTCCATAAGCGACATTGTCAAAAATAGATTTCGGAAATGGATTAGGTTTCTGGAAAACCATGCCCACTTGCGCTCGCAATAACACCACATCCAGATTTGGATCATAAATGTCATGATTATCTAACAACACCTTACCTGTCACTCGACAGCTATCAATGGTGTCGTTCATACGGTTAAGTGTGCGCAGAAAAGTCGATTTACCACAACCCGAAGGTCCAATAAATGCAATCACTTCATTTTCATAGACTTCTAAGTCAATGCCTTTAATGGCTTCACTGTCACCATAATAAACATGAACATCATTGGTACTTAGCTTTACTTTGGTCTTTGTTTCTTTTTTAGTACTGACTTGAGTATCAAACTGAGAAACAAATGAAGTTTGACGCTTTTGTTCAGTTTCAACACCGCTAAATTGTTTTTGCTCAGAAGTCACGGCTGTATCCTTTTCTAAGGCGTTTGCTGTATCAGTTGTATCAATATTCATCATCTTACCCTCTATTACCAACGCACTTCGAATTTTTTACGTAACCAAATGGCTAAACTATTCAAACCAATCATCATTGCCAGTAAAACGATAATTGCTGCTGCGGTACGTCCTTCAAAGAAATTACGTAGTTCATTACCCTGCCATAAGAAAATTTGCACGGGTAACGCAGTTGACTGATCTAAAGGACTGGTCGGCACACTGGCGACGAAAGCACTCATACCAATTAAAAGTAACGGTGCTGTTTCACCTAAAGCTTGTGCCACACCAATAATCGCACCTGTTAAAATACCCGGTAAAGCAAGCGGTAATACATGATGAAAAACCACTTGTACACGCGAAGCACCCAAACCTAAAGCAGCTTGACGAATCGACGGCGGCACGGCTTTGAGTGCCGCACGTGTAGTAATAATCACGGTTGGTAATGTCATTAAACTTAGAACCAAACCACCGACCAAAGGTGCAGACAATGGTAAATGCATCCAGTTAATAAAGATGGCCGCACCCAATAAACCAAATACGATGGATGGAACTGCTGCCAAGTTGTTAATATTGACTTCGACGACATCTGTAATCACATTTTGCTTGGCAAACTCTTCCAGATAGACCGCACTGGCCACCCCAATTGGAATCGAGATAAAGATCACGATCAGCATCATGAATAATGAACCCATAAATGCGCCGGCTAACCCACTGGTCGCTGGTGAACTACGTGAGTCTGGATTGGTAAAAATATTGGTATTAAACGAATGCGTTAAGACTCCATTTTTATCCAATTGATCGGCCAATTGACGTATTTCTGGGCTGAGTTGTTGTTGTTCGTCAGGTAAGCTACGGTCAATTTTCCCCGTGAGCCAGACATCAATATTTGCATCTGCCAAAAACTTAATTTCTTCGCGTTTACCAATCAAAGATGGATCCTTAAACACCATATCCCGTAATCGATAAGCTTCTGAACTGGTATATAAGCTACTCAAGTCATCACGTTTTGCGGCTAAAGCTGGATCTTTGGCAATCAAGCCATTCACAATCAGTGCATCCCAATCCACCATGCCCATTTTAGTTTGCCAGTCGATGTAACGCTCCTGAAAATGTGCGGGCGTTTCTCCTGCTGCCTGTACAGGTTTAGGGCCTGCATCAATGACAGTCGGATCAAAATAAACAGGAACTTTCATGCTGGTTTGCCAAAAAGCAGGCAAACCTTTTGACAAAATACTGCCAAATAAAAGCGCCACAAAGAACAAACCAATCACAACAGCCGAAAAGCCAAATAATCGAAAGGTTGTTTCTTTACGATGACGCTTTGCCAAAGATTTTTCAATTTTATCTTTGCGTTTTGCACGTAATTCAGCGGCAACTTCAGGATCAAAACCTTTTTGGTCCATTGATGTAGATGTATTTGATGTACTCATTCGTATTGCTCGCGATATTTACGCACGATATAAAGTGCAACAATGTTAAGCCCCAAGGTAATCACAAACAGTGTTAACCCCAAGGCAAATGCCACCAATGCCTGCGGACTTGCAAAGTCTGTATCACCGGTTAACTGGTTTACAATCGTGATTGTGACGGTCGAAACAGCTTCGAGCGGATTAGCATGTAATAATGGGCTATTTCCTGCTGCCAACACCACAATCATGGTTTCACCAATTGCGCGAGACGCGGCAAGCAAGAATGCACCAATAATTCCCGGTAATGCAGCCGGAATAACCACCTGAAGAATTGTTTCTGATTTAGTCGCACCTAGTCCAAGTGAACCATCACGTAATGCACGTGGCACTTGAGTAATAATGTCGTCAGAAAGTGAAGAAACAAACGGAATAATCATGATCCCCATCACGAAACCCGCAGTCAGCGCACTGGTGGCATTAATATTAATGCCGACCATTTCTCCAAGCATTTTGAAGAAAGGTCCAATAACCATTAACGCAAATACACCATATACGATGGTCGGAATACCTGCCAAAATTTCAATAGCGGGTTTTGCCCAAGAGCGTAATGTAGAAGATGCATATTCAGCCAGATAAATCGCAATCATTAGACCAATTGGAACCGCAACCAGTAAGGCAATCGCGCTCACCATCAGCGTACCCCAGAGCAATGGAAGTAAACCATAACTGCCTTCTGCGCTACCTGATGTACTAAACCCCGGATTCCATTCAGTTCCAAAGAAAAAGTCTAGTGGGCTAACAAATGAGAAGAAGCGTAATGCCTCACTAAACATTGACATGACAATGCCCAGTGTCGTTAAAATTGCCACACCCGAACATAATGCCAATGCAATATTAATGACACGTTCTACTTTATTACGTGCACGATACTGCCCTGCCACATGTTTTTTTGCCCAGATTAATCCCACAATTGCAGCACAAAGTACCACTGCAAATTTAGCATATGAACCAATGGTCTGAATTTTGGCAAGCTGTTGAGCGGCTGCGAGCTCATAGACGGCAGGTTGATCTGTCACCCCAAAACCAGAAGCAATGGCTTTGACACGATTCATCAGCACTTCGATACTGGCCTGATCCATACTGGCTAAAGTTGCCGCCGGCACCTGATCCAATACCACATGTTTTAAAATATTAGGTTCAACTAAATTCCAAACAATCAAAATTAAAAAAGCAGGGATCCCGCACCACAGCGCAACCAGCGCACCGTAGTAACCCGGACGCGAATGTAATACCGCAGTATTATTTCCCTTACCTGCTAGGCTACGACTTTTTGATAGCCCGATTTGATAAGCTATGGCGATGAGTGCCAGTAGCACGCCAATCAATAGCAGATTCATGTAATCTCCACCGTTTTCTCAATTTTCATGATTTGAAAAAACCCAGTTAAAATCTTGCTAGACCAAAAGCTGATGGAGGTCTATACCCACCATCAGCCTTCGATTCAAATATATTACTTAACAGACTTGCCCGCTTTAAAGTCTGCTAGAACTTTTGAACGCTCTGAATCAGACATCGAAATTAAACCTGCTTTTTCCAGCTTAGAGCCTTTACCTGAAGTCTTCTTGTTCAAGAAAAATTCAACATATTGTGGTAAGCCTTTGATTGATTTCAAATGCTCGCCTTTTACATAAAAGAATAATGGACGAGATACCGGGTAGCTGCCATTCAAAATTGTCTTTTCAGAAGGTGCAACATTGTTTACAGTGGCAACACGTAACTTGTCACGGTTTTGATCATAGAAACCTAAACCAAAAACACCGACTGCACTTGGAGAAGTTTTTAAACGAGCCAAAGTTTCAGTGTAATCGCCAGCGATTTCAATGACGCGACCATCTTTACGGAACGCTGAACAGGCTTTTTTCTGGTCATCTTTATCCAATTTTTTGAAATAGTCATACGCTTCACAGCCTGCTTCTACCATTTTTTCCTGGAACACTTCACGTGTACCGTGGTTAGAAGCTGGAATAACTAAAGTAATTGGCTCATTTGGCAGTGACTTATCAATCTGATTCCAGCGCGTATACGGGTTTGCAACAAGCTGACCATTTGATGGTAATTTTTCTGCAAGTGCAGCAAATACAAATGCTGGTTTTAATTTATATGCAGCTTTATTTGAATTTGATGCAAAGACGATGCCGTCATAACCAATTTTAATTTCTTGTACTTGGTTCACGCCTGCTTTTTTACAAGCCGCTAATTCAGTATCTTTGATTTTACGTGACGCGTTTGCGATATCAATCGTGTTATCACCAACACCTTGACAAAACTGCTTTAGACCACCCGATGTACCACCAGAACCAACAACAGGTGTTTTAAACTGTGGAAAAGTATTCCCAAATTCTTCTGCAACAATACTTGCATAAGGTAAAACAGTTGATGAACCAGCGATCTGAATGGTATCACGGGCTGCATTTGCAGTTGTCGCTACAGCGGCCCCAGAAACTGCAAGTGCAATGGCAAGTTGGCGTGAATTTAAGCGCATGCTTTTCTCTCTTTATTTAGCGTAATGTGGGTACATCACTTTAGAAACAGTGTTTGTACTTTGGATAACAGCATTTTGATTTTAAAATGTGACAATTAAGTGACAGCTACATGACGCTTTTATGATAATTACCGCCTAAACTTTGATTTTTATAAAATTCTTTTAATTTCAATATGTAACTTCAATTTTCAAGACATACTTTTTATTTTTATTTACCAATGAAAATGTAATATTTCATTGTTTTGTCATAAAAAAGGCCACCGAAGTGACCTTTTTGTGACCATTACAAGATTTAGTCAATCGCAGGCGTATAAGTTCCCGCAACAATTGCATCTTTAATGCGATCACTTTCAGCAACAACCATTGCCAATAAGCTTTTTACATTATCCAGTGTAGCCACTGGGCTCAGTGTGGTCATTTTTAAAGACTGCACCTGGCCGACTTTAGTGACGCCAATATTGGCATCGCCACGCGCAAATAATTCATCTGCCACGTTTTGATTCAAGCTATCAATAAATTCAACCGGATAGCCTTCTGGCACAACACGGAACAATACCGAAGCAAATTGTGGCTCAACCAACAATTCAAGTCCATCAGTCGCCTTGATGTAATCGGCCACTTCACGGGTTAGCTTCACACCATGATCAATCATCGAACCATAAAGTTCTTCGCCGAGTGCTTCCACAGTCATCCATAGCTTTAAAGCATCAAAACGACGTGTCGTTTGCAATGATTTAGACACAAGGTTCGGAACACCGTGCTCTTCATCATAAGCTGAGTTTAAATACTCTGCTTCATAGTGCATAAAGCGGTAATTGGCTTCATCTTTGAGTAAGAACGCACCACAGCTAATGCTTTGGAAATAATGCTTATGGAAATCCAGTGTGATTGAATCAGAAAGCTCAATACCATCCAACATATCACGATGTGCATTAGACAGAATTAATGCACCACCCCAAGCCGCATCAATGTGCATCCACGAACCATATTTGTTCGTAATTTCACGGATTTTCTTGAGAGGGTCAATCGCACCAGCATCCGTTGTCCCTGCAGTTGCAACCACACACGCCACAATTTTGCCTTCAGCTTGCAAATGTGCCATGGTTTTTTCTAGTGCATCGACATCCATTTGGGCATTGTCGTTCACAGGAACAGTCACCACAGACTGAAAACCCATGCCCATCATCGCCATGTTCTTTTGCACAGAAAAATGCGCATTTTCAGAACAGATAACTTTGACATTTTTCATCGCATCGCTTGGAATGCCGTCACGCTGTACTGACCATGGCTGACCATTTTCATCTTTCCAGTTTTTGGAAATACACCAGTCACGTGCCAGTAGAACGCCCATTAAGTTAGACTGGGTACCACCTGAGGTAAATACACCCGCCTGACCCGATCCATAACCGACTTTTTGACGCAACCAATCGATGAGCTGCACTTCCATCAATGAACCCGCAGGACTTTGATCCCATGAGTCCATCGACTGGTTAGTCGCATTGATCAGCACTTCTGCAATTTGGCTAGTCACCATGGTTGGACAGTGCAAATGCGCAAGTGAATACGGATGATGCACTTTCAAACTTTTGTTGAGAAATAACTCAACCATACGACTTAAAGACTGATGTAAACCTAATCCTTCTTTTGAAGGATTAAAAGAAATCGCTGAACGCAATTCCTTGATGCTACCACCTGTGTACATTTTATCGTTTTGCAACCATGCAGCGACGGCTTTCACCGCCTCATCCATAGCTGACTGATAATCAGCTATAGAACCCGCATCATTGCAGAGTAACGCTTTACGATGTTCTGCAAAATCAACCATGCGCTTAGCCTCGAACTGCTTTCAGTGCTTCACCTATTGCTTGTTTAAAACGAGCAATCACTTCAACACATTCATCTTGACTAATGATAAGCGGACAAAGTAGACGAATGACTGTACCGTTACGACCACCTTTTTCAAGCAAAAGCTTATTGTTAAAACAAGCTGTTTGAATGGCAGCAGCCAATTGTGCATCGGCAGGACGTGAACCAATACGATCTGCTGGTTTACGCTCATCGACAATTTCGATACCAATCATGAGACCGCGACCACGCACGTTGCCAATACATGGAAATTCCTGAGCCAATTTTTTAAGTTCAGCCTGTAAGAAGTCACCGCGTTCTTGTGCATTTTGAGCCAGATTTTGCTCTTTAATGGTTTTTAAAACCATTAGGCCTGTACCCATTGCTAACTGGTTACCACGGAAAGTACCCGTGTGACCCGCAGGTTGCCATGCATCAAACTTACGTTTAATACCCAATACGGCAAGTGGTAAACCACCACCGACTGCTTTTGACATCACCACCACATCAGGTTCAATTCCTGCATGTTCAAACGCAAACATTTTGCCTGAACGAGCAAAACCAGCCTGAACTTCGTCCAGAATAAGCACGATATTATGCTTTTCAGTCACTTCACGGATTTTTTGCAGCCATTTTACTGGTGCTGTGACCACACCACCTTCACCTTGAATCGCTTCAAGAATCACGGCAGCAGGTTTAGTCACACCGCTTTCAACATCTTCAATTAAATTTTCAAAATAATAGGTTAATGCGTCAACACCCGCTTCACCGCCTAAACCCAATGGGCAGCGATATTCATGCGGATATGGCATAAATTGAACGCCGGGCATTAAATTGTTGACTGCATTCTTAGCACTTAAGTTACCTGTCATCGCAAGTGAACCGTGCGTCATACCATGATAACCGCCAGAGAAACTAATCACTGAGCTACGACCAGTATAAGTTTTGGCAAGTTTAATCGCAGCTTCGGTCGCATCTGCACCAGATGGACCACAGAACTGTAAGCAGTATTCTTCCTGACCACCCGGTAGATGAGCCAGTAATGCTTCAGTAAATGCATCTTTCAAAGGAGTGGTTAAATCTAAAGTATGTAATGGAAGACCGCTTGCAAGCGTGTCCTGAATACTTTGAATGACCGCAGGATGATTATGGCCTAAAGCCAATGTTCCTGCTCCTGCTAAACAATCAAGGTATTGTGTACCTTCCACATCTGTTACCCAACAACCTTGTGCTTTAGCAATGGCGAGTGGTAACTTGCGTGGATAACTACGAACGTTCGATTCCATCTGACTTTGGCGAGTCAAGTAGTATTCGTTAGTTGAATGGGTGGCAGGATTTACGGAATTAACGCTCATATCGAATTACCATCTCTGATATGGGTTGAAAGAAATAAGTCTGGTGACTTGCGGTCCTTTGACTCGGTGCTTGTAGGATTCTAGTTAGGCAACATTTGCTTTCTTATCACTAGGAGGGCGATGATACCCTTTTTTGTATAAAAATAAAGACCTTTTGGTCCATAATTTCATGCAACTTGATCAAAAAAAATAAATGCCTAACTCCTTGAACAATTTATAATCATACTATGTGACAGACGAAAGAAAATACGCTTTTTTTCTTCAAAAAATCATTTTTTACCTATTTATCATATTCGCGCTGCAATAAAAATATTAAATACATGATTTTTAATATCTTATCTGTCAATATTTGGATTCTAATTTCATCTAAACTATTACAAACTTGCCACAAAAGATTTTTAAGTTCTACATCACTGATCATTAAGATAGATTCAGATAAAAACAAGTTTTTATTTTTATATTCTAAGGAGATTTTATGCGTCATTTATTATTGGGCAGTTTATTACTTTCAGCAAGTATCAGCCCTGCTGTGTTTGCAGCTGAAAATGAGTCACTTCACTATAATGTGGTCAATGTTCAGGCAGAAGCATCCCGTCAAGTGTCCAATGATGAAATGCATGCCACACTTTATATTGAAAAGAGTAATAAGCAACCTGCTGCTCTGGCGACACAGATTAATCAACTGATGAACGAGGCCATGGCTGTTTCACGTAAATACCCTCAGGTAAAAGTTGAAACAGGCGCACAAAGTACTTATCCAATTTATGACAATGACAGCAGTAAGTTTAAAGAATGGCGTGGACGTGCTGAAATCCGTTTGGAAAGTAAAGATTTTAAAGCAGCGAGCCAACTGATGAGTGAGTTACAACAAAATTTCCAGACTCAATCGGTTAATTTTACTGTTTCGGATGAACAACGTAAAAAAGTTGAAAATGAGCTTATGGTTGAAGCATCAAAAAATTTTCAGCAACGTGCTCAGGTCATTACACAGGCTTGGAACAAAGCAAGCTACAATTTGGTTAATCTCAATTTAAATACCAATAATTATTTTCCACAACCCATCATGTTGCGTGCCAGTATGGCAAAATTTGCGACGGCTGAAGCTGCCCCAGCACAGGATGTTGCTGCGGGTGAATCTAAAATTACAGTCAATGCCAATGGTTCGATTCAGTTTAAATAATAATGGCTGGATTAAAGTGGTAAAAATAGAGAGTTTAGACTCTCTATTTTACAATGAAGAACTAAAAACTATTTCTTAAACGGAAACGCATATTTCACAATACGACCTAACACCTGTCCGTACTGTTTAACCAGACTCGCATTGTTGTAATGAATACCATATTTTTTACAGACCGCTTCAACTTTGGGTGCCATTTTACGATAACGGCGCGCAGGCACATCAGGGAACAAATGATGCTCAATTTGATGACTCAAATGCCCTGTCAAAATATGAAAAACTTCTGAACCTGTCAAATTTGAAGAACCTCGAATCTGACGCATATACCAATGTCCACGGCTTTCATTTTGTAGAACCGTCTTTGGAAAGACTTCCACATCTTTGGTAAAGTGACCACAGAAAATAATACTAAACGTCCAGATATTACGTATCCCATTCGCTACAAGATTTCCAGTAAATACAGGCAAAGCCGCAGGTCCAGCAATCAACGGGAAAAATACATAATCTTTAAACAGGAGTTTACCCATTTTTTTCTGAGCAGGTTTCCAATCTGACATAAACTGTTTCCATGTTCTACGTTTGTAGATCACTTTCCCAATTTCCAGATTTTGGATGGCAACACCCCATTGAAATAATAAACAAAATGGAATGCTATAAATCGGTTGTAATAAAAAACCCGGTTTCCAGCGTTGCTCTGGAAATAAACGTAATAGTCCATAACCAATGTCATCATCCATCCCTTTGATATTGGTATAAGTATGATGTTTAAAATTATGCGTTTGTCGCCAGTTGTCAGAAGTTCCTACTGTATCCCATTCATAGGTTTGACCATTAAATTTAGGATCATTCATCCAGTCATATTGCCCATGCATCACATTGTGACCCAATTCCATATTTTCCAGAATTTTTGAAACGCCTAAAAGTCCTGTACCTAAAAGCCACGCAGGCGGAAACCAGCCTGCAAATAAACACGCACGACCAAAAAAACTGGTATATCGGATCGCACTATAAACACGGCGAATATATGCAGCATCTTTTTCGCCAATATCATCCAGTACTTCCTGCTTAATTTGATCCAACTCTTGAGCAAATTGGTCTAACTCTGCTTGAGTCAACTCTCTATTTTTTGGATTTTTAAAATATTCAACTTTGACAGGCATATTCATGGGAGTGCTCTCTTTAAAGGTCGATCACAAGATCAGACTTGGCTGAACTAACACAAATTTTGATGAGGTTTTTAGGTTCGCTATTTTCACTGGCATTGAGTAAATCTTTGGTGGTGCCTTGCGTTTTTTGGCACACGCACTTGTGACAAACTCCCATACGACAGCCATAAGTTGGTTTAATATTGGCTTGTTCCAAACCAGCCAAAATGGATTGTCCTTTGGGTATCGCGATGATTTGATTGGAACGACTTAAGGTGACATTCACAAATCCGGTGTCATTGTCAGAGATCTGAGTCAAACTAAATGCTTCACTCATAAAAACTTGAGCATGACCAAATAGCTCTTCTGCTGTTTGCACAAACCCTGAAGGACCACAAGCATAAACCGTTGTATTTTCCAGATGTTCAATATCAGCCAAATGTGTCACGTTTAAACGAGCATCATGTTGGTGGTCTTGGGTACTAAAAATTTTCAACTCAAACTGAGGATATTGCTGTGCAAGTTGTTCAAACTCAGTTGCAAAAGCGGCTTCATCACGGTGTTTGACCCAATACAAGAGTTTGACCTGTGATTGAGCCAATTGCTGATTGTCTTTAAGCTGCTTAATCAGGCTGTACATTGGAGTAATACCACTCCCAGCCGCCAACAGTACAATATTGGCTTGATGAGTAAGTTGCATTTCACCAAAGGGTTGACCTAACTCTACGATATCGCCCACTTGGCTTTTTTCATGAAACCAAGTGCTGACTTTTCCATCTGCAATTCTTTTTACCGTCAAAATCAAATTGCCATTATGTTTAGTTAAGCTATAGCTGCGCTCATATAAACGGCCGTCTATTTTAACCTTCACAGGATGATGTTGCCCTGCCTTCCCTAATTCTACGTGACGATTGGTTTGCAGCGTTAAACTTACAGTATCCTTGGCGACGTGTTTTTTTTCTATTATTTGTGCCAAAGCACGTGAAGTTGACCAAATTGGATTTATTTTTTGTAGCCAAAAATCAGCTGCATGCGGATCGAACACAGATTGTGTCAATGTACGAAAGAGAGATGAACTCTTTTGAATTGCTTGCATAGGAATGCCACTCTAGGTTGCTTTCCAATTATTATACACATGTATATAAATTTGTGTATATATATGTATTTTTATTTGCATTTCACAATGGCTCATACTGTGGTTATAATGACGAAATACCTACAATGTATTGAAAAATATGACTGCTTCCTCTTTTTCTACAACACTTGACGCTCATTCTGATGTATCTGAATTTAATCAGAAAATCCCGAGTCGTACGGTAGGTCGTAAAGCAACAATTACTAAGGAAGAATTGTTTGAAGCCGCATTAAACTTGATTGGACCACAAAAAAGTATTGCATCTTTAAGCCTTAGAGAAGTGGCTCGCGAGGCGGGTATTGCTCCAAATAGTTTTTATCGTCATTTTAAGGATGTTGACGAACTTGCAATTGCCCTGATTGATCGCTCAGGAATTGTGCTACGTCAAATTATCCGTGAAGCCCGGTTACAAGCGTCCAAGCAAAACAGTATTATCCGTAGCTCGGTTGAAGTGTTTATTCAGCAACTTGATACTGATGAAGGTAATTTAAGTTTATTACTGCGTGAAGGTTTTACAGGGTCAAAATCTTATAAAGAAGCGGTTGAACGCCAATTAATTTTTTTCCAGCAAGAATTACAAGAAGATCTCATTCGCTTAGAACGTTTAAATCGCAATAAACTCTATCATCCAGATCTTGTGGCAAAGGCAATTACACAACTGGTATTTAATATGGGCGCAAAAGTGATTGATTTGCCCATTGAACAACGTGAAGAAGTGGCTGAACAAACCATGATTATGATCCGTATGATTTTACAAGGCGCACGTCATCTGGACGAATCAAAAATTTGATAATTAGTTGACTTTACGGACAAAATGACAAGAAAAACTTCTAATACAAAACTTGAAGAATAAAAACAATTCTCACTCTCATTATGTGCTAGCTTAAATAGACAACATTCATTTAGTCAGACCTTTCAATTCTTGCAAGGACTGACCTTTTATAAATTGGGACTATGATGAGCAAATCGACTTCAAAAGTATTAAAAGTATATACACGTAATAATCTTGATGCTTCTGTCAAAGAAGCCACCGTTAAAATTTTAAACCAAATTTTGGCGAATTTAATCGATCTTTCATTGCTGACCAAGCAAGCGCACTGGAACATGCGTGGCAGTAACTTTATTGCCGTACATGAAATGTTAGATACCTTTAGAACATCGTTGATTACACATTTGGATAATGTCGCTGAACGTGCGGTACAGATTGGTGGTACAGCACTGGGTACAACTCAAGCGGTCAGCAATACGTCACATTTAAAAGCTTATCCTGTCGAAATTCATGATGTACAGGATCATTTAAAAGAATTAGCCGATCGTTATGCAATTGTTGCCAACCATTTACGCGATACGATTGAAAAAATTGAAGATCCAATTTCTGAAGACATTATTCATGCTGCTTTGGAAGATCTAGATCAATATTTATGGTTCCTTGAAGCCAATATTGATCAAGACAAAACAGCGTAACGAGCTTTGTAAATAGTGATCTTTGTAAATAAATTAAAAACATACGCTTTTTAATCAAAAAGGAGGAATTTAAATTCCTCCTTTTTTATATTTTTATTCCATCAAATCACTTATGGTTTGACCACCACCATGATCTGAATCGCTTCTGGAGTCACCGATAATCCATCCAGAAGATTTAAACCTTCTTTTTGCAATTTTTGTAGACGTTCAATTTCATCAGGACGAATGCTTGGATTAAACTGTTTTAAATAGCTTAAACGCTCAATTTCATATTGCCACTTTTGACCATAATGTTGTTTGGCTTGCTCAATTAAACTTGGTAATGATGTTTTGGCAATATCAAGTGCCTGCGTATAACGTTGCTCAATCACTTCACGACGCGCTTTCACGACTTGACGACAGCTATTACCATCCAGATGATGCAAATATGGTTTTAAAATAGCGGGATCAATTTTTTCAGATAAATCCTGACCTGTTTCACTCAGTAATACGCGAATCAATTGCTTTGGCAAACTTGATGGCAAATTCAAAGCTTTCGGTGCAACCACATCCACTTTAAACCAGACTTCAATCAGTACCGAACCTTGTTTCAGTGCATTTGACTTCAAGACCGCAACATTGGTACTCCCAAAAGCTTGGGTATTGATCATTTCCATGACACTTTCAACAAATGGATGTTCCAAAGTCAGGTATTGCGCATCTTCACGAATCTGTGCCTGATCGCGATAGAATGTAGCGGTCATTCCTTCTTCATCAAGCGTTAGACCCTGTACCTGCATTTGGTCAGTTGGCTTGATAATGACCGTACCATTACTTTGCTCATCAAAGTCGATATTGGTCGATGACATAAAACGCTTCATAAACATCGGCAATGTCGTGTTGTCATCATAATCTTCAAGCGCTTCGACAATTTTTTGCGCGACCATTGGACGGCAAGAATTGTATTCAAGTAAACGGTCACGACCTGCTTGTAGCTCCCCTTCTAATGCCTGACGCTGAACATTCACTTCTTCGAGTAAATCTTCAAAACGCTGACCTAAGTCAGCAAGTAAGCATTCTTTTAAATCGACAATAAAGTTTTCCTGTAGCGTTTGCGCGGTTGGCGAAATACTACTAAAAATATTTAAAGCTTCGTTGTACCAACGGAACATACGCTCTTGTGCTGTTCCAATTAAATAAGGCACATGAATCTGGATACGGTTTTCCTGACCAATACGATCCAGACGACCAATACGTTGTTCCAACACATCAGGATTGGCTGGCAAATCAAATAAAATGAGATCACTGGCAAACTGGAAATTACGCCCTTCTGAACCAATTTCTGAACAGAGTAAAATCTGCGCACCATAACTGTCTTCAGCAAAATATGCAGCCGCCTGATCACGCTCCAATAGACTCATGCCTTCATGGAACATCGCAGTACGAATACCGGCATGCAAACGTAGCGCATTTTCTAGCGCTTCTACCACAGGCCCACTACGCGCAATCAACAACACTTTTTCGTGTTTTAAATCCTTGCGCAAAATTTCCATCAGCCATGCAACACGTGGATCAGTTTGCATCCATGAACCATCAAGTTGAGCTTCTTCTGGCCACATTTGCTCAAGCAGTTTACCATCCATTGACCAATCGGCTGGTGCTGGCAAAGCGGCTGGCTGACAATCACGTCCCGGAAAGCCCTGAATCGCTTCACGCGTATTACGGAACAAGATACGACCTGTCCCGTGACGATCCAATAATTCTTGAATAGCTTGATAACGCTGTTCAGGTTGATCCTGAATACGATGGCTGAGTAAACCTTCCAAAGCATCTATATGTTGATCGGTTAATGCTTCATCCGACATCAGCACTTCAGCGACTTTTGCCGTTTGTTGATATTGTTCTTCTTCATCCAGAAAACGATCCAGACTGCTAAAACGCTGTGGATCAAGCAACCGTAAACGAGCAAAGTGACTTTCTACTCCAAGCTGTTCCGGCGTTGCAGTGAGTAACAATACACCTGCGGTTTGTTGTGCAAATTCTTCGACCAGATCGTAACGATCATTACCACCTTCTTCTTCGCTCCACATTAAGTGATGCGCTTCATCGACCACAAGCAGATCAAAGCCCGCTTCAAGTGCTTGTTCACGCAGGTCCTCATGGTCAATCATTAAATCGATACTGGCAATAATGCATTGTTCGGTCGAAAATGGATTTAACTCAGGATCATGTTCTTTTATCGACGCAGTACGGGTCAAATCGAATAAAGAAAAATGCAGATTGAAACGGCGACGCATTTCAATCATCCATTGATATTGCAATGAATCTGGCACCAAAATCAGGATACGTTCGGAGCGTCCTGTTTTAAGTTGCTGGTGAATAATCAAGCCTGCTTCAATGGTTTTACCTAAACCCACTTCATCGGCAAGCAAGACACGTGGTGCAAAACGCTGACCAACTTCATGTGCAATGTACAACTGATGCGGAATTAAACCGACACGCGCGCCAATCAAACCGCGCAAAGGACTGGTTTGCATTTGCGCTTGCATAATCAACGCTTCGATGCGTAAGTCGTACCATTCCTTATAATCCACTTGACTTGCAAGCAAGCGATCGACAGGTTTGGATAACTGGATTTGAGCACCAATACGAGTTTCATTTAGCGCTTTACGCTCTTGTTCACCGCCATCAATATGACGTACTACGTTATAGCGCAGTACTCCATGGCGATCTTCAATCGATTCAACCAGCCACTTATTGCCTTCTTGATCTTGTACTTCATCATTAATATTAAAAATAATACGTGATAAAGGTGCATTGTTGCGTGCATAGACACGAGTTTCATCACTTTTGGGGAATAAAATGCTGATTGAACGCTCATCAACATCAATCAAAACACCCAAGCCGAGTTCAGTTTCCGTATCTGATAACCAACGTTGACCAATAGCAAACTGCTGCAATTTTTCCACCTTTATCTCAAATTTGCACCACACATTTTACGCTGTTCATTGAAATCAATGGCAGTCATTTTGTGTAGTCTTTCATCACATATTTTGACACAAAGCTCATTAAAAAGAATGAGCTTTTCGCGATTGTTAAAAAAGTTTTGACCTTAAAACGGAACTGGACAACTAAATGTTAACTGTTGTTCCGTTTTGGGATGTTGAAAACTTAAAGTCATCGCATGCAAACACAAACGAGACATAAGTTGCTGATATTGTTCATCTGCATACAAGGTATCCCCTACAATTGGATGACCTAAATATTGCATATGTACCCTTAACTGATGAGAACGCCCCGTAATGGGTGTCAATTCTACGCGCGTCACGGGCTGACCTTGTAATTCAAAATTTTCAATCACCTTCCAGTGTGTTAATGCTGGTTTATGATAGCTTGGATCGACCACATGCAAAGGCGGTCGATCCGGATCATAAACGACTGGAATATCGACTGAACCTTCGCCAGTCAAGCTACCTGCAACCACAGCCTGATAAATTTTATCTGTCTGGCGAGCCTGAAACTGTTTTGAAATATGAGTTTGCGCCGCTTTGTTTAAAGCAAAGACTAAAATTCCAGAGGTATCCCGATCCAGACGATGAATCAGTAAGCTACGTGGTTCAATTGCAACCAGACGTGTTAAAACACTATCGTATAAATCACCCTTACCCGGAACACTAAGTATGCCTGCTGGTTTGTGAATGACAATAAAATCATCATCACGATGAATCAGGTGATCGCTTAGAAAATTACTCAAAGTCTATTCCAGAAGTGATTTTTAAATCAGCGGGCAATAATAAAAATCTTGAGCCAGAAATACAATCAAAAATCTGCATTTTTCATCAAGTTTTAAAAGTATCTTCGATCAAAACTTAAATTCATACTCAGTCGCAATAGTTCTGCTCAGCATTGATCAGATTTGCTGAAAAAAATCACAGATTGTAGTCTGTGCAATGTCTGCATCTTCAAAAGCTTTCGCACCCGAAATACCGATTGCACCAATCAATTGTCCTTCATAAATGATTGGCTCACCCCCTTCGAGCATGCCCGACACACTTTCAAGCGTTAAGAAACCCATTTGACCATTACGGATAATATCTTCATAAAACTTAGATGGACGACGACTCATGGCTGAACATTTGGCTTTTTCCAGACTTAAATGCGCTGTTAACGGTGTTGCACCGTCCATACGTTTCATCATCATTAGAGCACCAGCATCATCGACAATCGAAATACTCATATTAAAACCACGTTCATAGGATAATTCGATGGCACGATTCATTAAAACGTCTGCATCAGTCAATGTAAGATAATGTTTAGTTTTCATTCAATATTCTCCATTAAAAAAGCCCGTAACCACGGGCTCTCACATCATTACTTCATTGATTGAAAGGTATCTTTCGCCGCTTGAATGGTAAATTCAATGTCTTCATCGCTATGTGCTGCCGAAATAAATCCAGCTTCAAATGCGGACGGCGCAAAATTCACACCACGATCTAACATGCCATGAAAGAACTTTTTAAACGCTTCAGTATCACAGGCCAGCATTGAATCAAAACTGGTAATGTCGTCTTGATCGGTAAAATACAATCCAAACATGGCACCTGCTTGTTGGGTTTTAAACGCAATGCCTGCTTCATCCGCCACCGCTTGTAAACCTGCAAGCAATTTTTCAAGCTTTAGATTGAGGTTTTGGTAAAAATCAGGCTGACGTAAATGCTTAAACATTTCAATGCCTGCTCGCATTGCCAATGGATTACCAGACAAAGTACCTGCTTGATAGACTCCACCCAAAGGTGCGATGCATTGCATAATTTCACGTTTACCACCAAAGGCGCCAACAGGTAGCCCTGCCCCAATAATTTTACCGAGTGTGGTCAAATCTGGTTTAACATTGTAATGCGCTTGCGCACCACCTAGTGCCACGCGAAAACCAGTCATCACTTCATCAATAATAAACACTGAACCGTATTCATCACAGACATCACGAATCGCTTGTAAGAAACCGTCAATTGGTTTTACCAAATTCATATTGCCCGCGACAGGTTCTACAATCACCCCTGCGATTTCATGACCAAATTTGGCAAAACATTGTTTTAAGGCAGCAATGTCGTTATAAGGCAGGGTTAAAGTATGTTTGGCAAAATCAGCAGGTACACCTTTTGAGGTCGGTTCACCTTCGCCTTTGGTCAGTAAACCTGAACCTGCTTTGACTAAAAGTGAATCTGAATGTCCGTGATAACACCCTTCAAATTTGACGATTTTGTCACGACCAGTATAACCACGCGCCAGACGAATTGCGGTCATGGTGGCTTCAGTGCCTGAGTTGGTCATGCGCACCAATTCAATCGATGGCATGATCTCACAAATAATATCGGCCAAAGTGGTTTCATGGACTGTTGGCGCACCAAAACTCAAACCATCTTCGGCTGCGGTTTGTACTGCCTGAATAATATCAGGATGAGCATGACCCAAGATCATCGGTCCCCAAGAGCCCACATAATCGACATAACGCTGATTATCTTCATCCCAAAGATAAGCACCTTTGGCTTTTTTGATAAATACCGGAGTTCCACCCACACCATTAAATGCGCGAACAGGAGAATTGACACCACCAGGAATATGTTTGCTGGCTTGCTCAAATAATTGCACTTGTTTTGGAGATAAACTCATGAATACTCTCGATATTTTTAAGTTTGTATAAAATCAGAATACAGAACATTTTCTTTAAATCAGGCTTTGATCAAAAGCCTAGAATTTTTAGATCAATCTTCTGCAAATAACGCAGCCCACGCATGTACACGCGCAGGAATGTCTTGAACCGAACAACCTAATATATCACTAATCACGGCACACAGGTCAGCACCACTTTCAATCACCTCTTTGGAGTTTTCAACAGTTAAACCACCAATGGCGCAGATGGGCACATTGATTTTCTTACGTGCCTGTTTTAGCGTTTCTAAACCAATATTGCCTGCTTCTGGTTTGGTCGTAGTCGCATAAATTGCACCAAATGCCACATAGCTTGCGCCGTCAATAATCGCCTGTTCAGCCAGTTCAATCGAGTTGGCACAGGTTCGACCAATGATCGCATTGGGCGCTAATCTAGCTTTGGCATCGATAATTTCACCATCGGATTGACCCAAATGTACACCCAGTTGAAATTGAGCCGCTAACATCAAATCATCATTGATGATCAAAGGCACCTGAAATTTTTCACACAGCCATTTAATGGCATCGACTTCGGCAGGTTGATCCAGTGGCGCAACTTTTTTACGACGATACTGCAAAATTGCCACTTGACCCGTTGCCAAAGCAGCTTCTAACTTTTCCAATAAGAGTTCAATCGGATCATCATTGGTAATTAAATATAAACCACGCATTGAATTTCAATCTCTTGATGCATTTTTAAAGCAAAGTATAAGTAACGCTAGATTTCTTTCATCAAGATTTAGTCCTTGTTTATTTTTCTCGCCAAAAGAGAATGGAAGGAACTGATGAAAGAAATCAGGTATAAAAAAACAAAATTTTTTATACCGCCATGATTTATTTAAGCCATGAATCCAGTTTGGATTGATCTTCAATCTTAAATTCAACTGTTTGTAATGGAATTTCGCCAGCTATCACATTGAACTGCAACAACTCATCACGACGGAATGCAAACACGGTAAATTGACCCTTTTGTTTTGCATATTGCGCCAATAGTTTTTCAGAAGCTTTAAGTCCATCAATCGAGATAATGATATCTTGAGCCGATAAACCTGCTTTTGCCCCTTCTCCTGCACGATTGGCTTGCTGAATGAAGACGCCTTCTGGCTTATCTAGCAGCTTTAAACCAAAAGGTAATGCTTTATCATGTTTAAACTCATAGCTGAGTCCAAACGATGGCAATAACTCATTGAGTGGCAATTCTTCTGTGGTATTGATCAGGAAACTTAAGCGTTCTGTCCAATCCTGTCCTGTGAGTTCTTTGGCTAACTCAAAAATACTTCGTTCACTGACCTGAATACCGTTTTGGGTATTGTCATATAAACGGCACAGTAAAGCATCTAAGCTTGAGCCATAAGTACGCAAACCAAGATCCAGACACAACGCAACCAAAGCACCTTTGTTGTAATAACTGGTGCCTGCATTATTGGAGTTTTCATCCTGACGATAAAACTTGATCCATGCGTCAAAACTTGATTCAGACACAGATTGAATAAAACGTCCCGGATTTTGTAGATAACGATCAATCTGGGCTTTTAATAATTTAAGGTAAGAGGCCTGAGAAATCACGCCGCTACGCAGCAAAATCAAGTCATCATAATATGAAGTGAAACCTTCAAATATCCACAGTAAAGACGTATAAGACTCTTGCTGTAAATTGTATTGGGCAAAATTTTCAGGCCGTATAAATTTAACCAACCATGAATGAAAATATTCATGACTGCACAAACCTAAAAAGCGTTGATAATCTTCCGATGGTTCTTCTGGCTCATTGGCTTTTGGTAGATCATGACGCGGTGTGATCAAACTGGTACTGTTGCAATGTTCCAATCCACCATAACTATTGCCCGTTGCCATGGTCATAAACGTATAGTTTTTAAATGGTGCAGAACCAAAAATTGCAATTTCTGTTTCACAAATTTTGCTTAAGTCAGACTTTAAACGTGCAACATTGGTCTGATGCTGACCTGACACCACAAACTCGTGCGCAATGCCCTTTGCTTCAAAATTAAAGCGCGTTTGTTCTGCCAATTCAAATGGACTATCAATCAGTTGATCATAATTGTCCGCTTTTAAGGTAAAACGTCCTTTGACTAGACTTTTCGAGCCTAAACCTGTCGCCAACTGAAAATGTTTAAGTTCATCTGGTAAAAAAACTTCAACTTCACAGGCTGATTGTTCCTGATCTTGTAGACCTAAACACACACAAGCAGGATTCACATATAAACGGGTTTGATCGACATAGGCACCACGAACAGAAAGGTCGTAAGCATAGACATCATATTCAACCGTAATCAGTTCATGGTCGGTATTAAACAAACGCCATCTATTTTTCTGATCTTTTCGAATCGACAATAATCGACCGGCTTCATCATAGGCTTTAACCGATTCAATATGCTTTGCAAATTCTCGAATCAGATAACTTCCAGGAATCCACGTCGGTAGCCAAAGTTCCTGATTGGGATTGGCTAGAAAACGCATCGTGACATGAATCAGGTGTTGGCGATAATCATCAAATTCAATTTGGTAATGCAACATATTTTTAAGAGATCAAATGAGTCAATTTCACTTAGCTTAACATTTTTTTAAGAGCGCATGACTTTTTCACCGTTTAGAAGTTACTTAACAGTGCATCAATAAAGTCTGCACTCCTTTCATCATCAAATGAACTATCATTAAAATATAAGTAGATTTTAATTGTCGTATTTGTCTACAAAAGCCACTAGCCTTCATGAAAAAAAAGGCATAGCATGCAACTATTTTTAGCATTTCACACCACGGGATGGTCATGCAGGTGAACACGTGAGATTTTTTCTTTCACTTTTTACGCTTTTTAGTTTGTTTTGTACCACAGTTACCCATGCACAACTCCTGAATATTGCACCCGAAAGTGTGGAAGCTCAGGCATGGAGTATTATTGATGCTCAATCAGGACAAACCATTGCTGAATACAATAGTCATGCTCAGCGCGCACCCGCGTCTTTAACCAAAATGATGGTGGCGTATATTGCTTTAAAAGAAATTAAAGCGGGTAAATTGCGTAAGGACGAAATTTTAACTGCAACACCTGTGGTTAAAATGGTGATGTGGGATGAATCTCAAATGTACTTAAAAGAAGGTGAACAGATTTCTGTTGATCAACTTTTGGCAGGTCTAATTGTAATGTCAGCTAATGATGCTGCGGTAACTTTAGCTGAACGCATTTCTGGCAATGTTCCTGCATTTTTACAGCGTATGAATCAGGAAGCTCAAGCGTTAGACATGAAAGATACACACTTCTCTAATCCTGCTGGTGTGACCATGCCAGATCATTATTCGACTTCTCATGATTTGGGTTTGCTTGCCAAAGCACTGGTGAATCAGGTTCCTGATTATTTAAACTATTCAAAATTGCCTAGTTTTAGTTATAACCAGCGTTTTCACCGTGCAACCAATTTGGTTCTTAAAAATGACCCAAGCGTAGATGGCTTAAAAACAGGTTTTACCAAAGCCGCAGGTTATAATCTTGCTCTTACCGCAAAACGCCCAACCCTCAATCCTGACCTGCCTGAGCGTCGTTTGATTGTGGTGGTTTTAGGCACCAAAAGTGCGCTGAAACGTGCAGAAGTTGCACATAAATTAATGAATCTGGCCTACACCTATACACGTGATGAAGAAGTCATTAAAGACAAACAACTAATTGCAGAATTACCCGTGGTGAAATCTACCTTAAAAATGTTTAAGGTTGAAACCCAACAACCTACGATTGTCACCACGTCATTGTATGACTCAGCCCAAGCGATTGATCTGAATCAGTTTGATATGCAAACTCAACGCTTGCACGTGACCTATGACAATGGAATTATGACCACCATTGAACCTTTGCAAACCACAAAAACCCATGTCAATGTTGAACTGAACGAAAAACAACTGACTGCCCCCCTGATGAAAGCAGTTAACCTTGCAACGGTTCAGGTCTATCAAAACAATCAGTTGATTCAAAGCATTCAAATTAATGACAATGTGCAAATACAAGAAGCCAATATTTTTGAACGTTTCTTCATGTGGTTCAAAAGTCTTTTCTCACTTTTTGGACACGATGAACCAAGCGTAAAGCTTTACCCACTCAACTAAGACAAGTCACATAGATTTTTGACAAGGTAGCTTTTAAGCTGCCTTTTCTTTTTGAAGTTATTCATTTTTGAAACGATGTGCTGATATTTAAAGCATAAAAAAGTAGTTTTGCATTGAAATTTAAAAAAACACCCCGATCTATGAAAAAATGAATATTTAAATGTGAAAACTTGTGCTTTT
The DNA here is from genome assembly GCF_900625095.1 of Acinetobacter ihumii. Lineage (GTDB taxonomy): Bacteria > Pseudomonadota > Gammaproteobacteria > Pseudomonadales > Moraxellaceae > Acinetobacter > Acinetobacter ihumii. Next base: position 1,166,432 of record NZ_LR130760.1, read on the forward strand.
TTACGATTTTTAATCTACAAAACGAATTTTTCACTTTATGATATGTACTTAAATTGATTGAATGGATCAAATAACATGACTGCTATTGCAAATAACCACGTGGTTTCATTCCACTACACGCTGACTAATGCTGAGGGTGAAACTCTTGACCAATCACAAGGTGAACCACTTGCCTATTTGCACGGTGCAGGTAACATCATCCCAGGTTTAGAAAATGCATTGTTGGGTAAAACTGTAGGTGAAAAATTTACAGTCAATGTTCCTGCGGCTGAAGGCTATGGCGAATACAACCCAGATCTAGTTCAGGAAGTTCCTGCACAAATGTTCCAAGGTGTTGAAAACATTCAACCTGGTATGCAATTTCAAGCTCAAACTGACGATGGCGTGCAAATCGTAACCGTTAAAGCAGTTGAAGGCGATAACGTTGTGGTTGATGCAAACTTCCCACTTGCTGGTCAAGATTTAACATTTGAAGTTGAAATCGTTGAAATTCGTGATGCAACTCAAGAAGAACTTGATCATGGTCACGTACATGGTGCGGGTGGTCACCACCACTAATCATAAAATTTTATGATTGTTGTGACGCTCTAATTTTATAAAGCAAAGTTTCGACTTTGCTTTATTTTTATTGAAATTGCCCTTGGGCATAAATTTGAACTTAAATACAACTATTATTGCTTCTTTAGATTTAATCAAACATACAATTCATCTATATCGCCTGATGGCAATCAAAAAGAGTTTAATTTTTTCAGATTTTGTCATGCTAGTATGGCGCGCCTACGTTCGAAATCAAAATTAAGTAATTGATTTTATTTAAATTAAAATCAAGTTTAAATAAATGGAGATTTAATCAATCAAATTAATGATGAATAAATCACAATTATTGACCAATATTGTGACATATGTTAGATTTTTAATCGAATTATGATTTTTTCATATATTCATCCCTCGAGAAGCCGTCTTTTGATTACTCAAAAGACGGTTTTTTTAATGATGTCTTGACCTTAAATATTGATGTTGAACCAAGTGCAATCATGTCATACAGAGTGTTTCATACGTGATAGCAGCATAAAATTTTATTCGGAAAATAAGTGAATGTAATTTTAATGATCAATCATTCAAGCATCTCACTGCAAAACATTATTTTAGATTTGTAATTCGCCTTGTACTTGTTTTCATTTATTTTTATGATGGAATTGAAAGCGGAGACTCATGAAATAATTCAGGTGTTATTCGCTATTAACTTATAAGAATGATTGGCTACATAGGAATAATATATTATGAAATATCAACACATTTTAGTCCCAGTTGACGGTTCTGACATTTCTCTTGCAGCATTACAGCAAGCGGCTTCTATTGCTAAAGCCTTTGAGAGCAAAATTACGGCAATTAGTTTATTGGCTGTAGATCCTTTTAGTGGTGTCGATTTTTATTATGTTTCTCCTGTGATGAAAGATTACTTTGTAGAAGCACATGCTCAAGCAGAAGAAACTTTAGCAAAAGCTAAAAATATTGGTGCTGAGCTGGGTGTAGACATTGAGACTCAAATCGTTAAGGGTGAAGTTTCAGCAGAAGGAATCTTACAGGCAGCAGAAGATTTAAAAGTAGATTTAATCGTCATGGGTTCACATGGACGTAAAGGCTTTCAAAAATTCTTCCTAGGTAGTTTTGCCCAAGAAGTTTTAGGACATACCGAACTTCCCGTTCTTATTGTAAAAAAATAATTTTTAAACACTAAAAAGCCCGTTTTTACGGGCTTTTCTAGAACTTGAACAATTATTGAGTGAATATCCTCAAATGGTTCGTTGTTAGCATATAACGCATCAAGGTTACCACATCTGTTTCACCTTAGCCGAGAATCAACTCTTGTAAACCAAGCAGTATGTGAATACCTTATAAATAGATTAACAGCTACTCTTCGACTGATCAATATTTAAACACCCCTTACCTGCTCATGATTTGTAAAAAAACGTATCCCTAATATTACGCTTTAGCATTATTTTTTATAGAGTATTCTAAATTTGTACTTAATCAGTAAAATAATGAATTAAAAGCATATTTTTCAAATAAACTACGCATGTTGTTCGTTAAAGTATTTAAGAAATTTATTATACAACTTTAGTGCTTAAAAATGATTTGGAGAAAAAAATGTTGAAGAAATTATTCGTAACAACAACTTTTGTATCTGCTTTGACTATGGTCGGCTGTGCCACTATGAGTAATCCATCGACAGATCGTAACCTATCTATGTTACAAAATAAGCTGTGGTTAGTGACTGAAATCAATGGCGTAGAATACAAAGCAAACCCTGCCCAAACGGCCAATGTTGCTGCCCTTATGTTTGATAATAATGCATTGAGCGGTTCTGATGGATGTAATCGTCTAATGGGCGGATATACAGTCAAAGGTACAAAGATTGCTTTCACTCAGTTGGCAAAAACTCAAATGGCTTGTTTATCTGCAACAGATGTTCCAGAAAAATTCTCGAATGCTCTAGGTCAAACTACAAGCTATAAAGTGTCTGAGAAAAAGTTAGAACTTTTAAACAATGACGGTAAAGTCCTAGTTGAATTAAAAAGTAAATAATTTAAAAATGCTCCCAGTTTAGGCTGGGAGTAGTTGACTTAACTTTATAAAAATAAAAAATTTTTGGAACAACTTAGTTCTACAATAGAATAAAAAAACTCTAACTCATTAATATAAAATTTAATTAAAAATGATTAACTTTACTTTGCGATTATGAAATGTTTTGCGAGCCTTATTTTTCCCTTCTCTGATCTTTTCTTGAATAGCTTTTTTTGGACATTGCTCTACACAAGGTGATCAAGATTATACAATTTTTATTAAAATACTGACATTACCTTAATTTTTTTATGGTTTAATAATGAATAAGAATCAATTAACTTTGGCAGATTGACTATCGAGAATCATCAAATCATTCTTCAAGATGAGCATCAAAAACGCCATAAAATTATCAGGGTGCATGATGTTTCATTTAATAGCCAAACCTTGATGAACACTTATCAATGGTTATGGATTTATGCTGAAAGCTACGAATTCTTCCCATTTGAGTTATGGGAGTGTTTAGATCGTGCCCAAATTGATGACATCATTCAAGATCATCAACAAACTTATAGAGTCACTCAAATTTTCTTGATTCGTAAACCTAAATTTTCATAAGCTGCTCTCAGTATTGAGACTTCATTCTAAAATAAAGCAAGTGTGCTCAATTTTATAAAATATTTATGACAGATTTCATGTGAATGATTACATCTGTTTGGCTTTGTTGCACAAACCTATCTCTAAAGGCTTATTCCACAATATAATTCTCAAATGAATAAGCCCACACCTAAAATCTATCGTACAACCAATTGGTCTTCTTATAACAGTGCATTAATAAATCGAGTTCTTGACTCAAGCATTAATGCAGTACGATCTTCAAAGTTAAGATGATGGTATGACAATTTTATATACTCCATAAACCCTTTAAATTAATTAGGTGGTTTATGTCGCACTTCAAGTTTTACTCTGCCATGCTTCATTATCTAAATGACGATCCTGATAAATGATTTCACCTTTCCAGATCAGATTTGGTAAAATTCGATAATCCAAAGCCAATGATGTAGCAGTATTGTCAGCATCTGAACCGTTGTATGTTTCACCTTTTTCTTTCACCACATTAAAACGATAACCAAATTGCTTATCCTCTCCTACACGGCCTCCAGCATCCAAACTTGCGGATAGAATGCCTGCATTTCGATAACCTATTTTGGTACTCAGCAAAGTTTCTTCAGTGGGTTGTTTTGTTTGATAATTAATAATCCCACCTGGTGTAGCAAAACCATACATTAAACCAGACAAACCTTTTAATGCCATTACATTCTGGGCAAGCTCAACAGGGAACTCTCCTCCCCATGCACTGACTGAATAACCATTGACTTTATAACCATTCGTTTCATCGAGCTTTAAACCACGTATAGAAACAGGTGTACTCCATCCACTACTGTATGAATTAACTTCTGTGACAATACTTGGATCACCGACAAAAATTTTGCCCAATGAATTAGTTTGTCTAGTTTCAATTTCTTCAGCCGTTTTTGTAGTAATTGAATAAGGTGTATCGATCACACTTTTATTGCCTAATACACCTACAGTGTTCACTCGTTTTAAAGGTACATTTTGATTGTCAGCTTCCAGTGTAATCGTCGGTAATACCGAACCTGAAGATGCCTCTAAAGAAGATCGGCCACTTTGATTGGCTTTAGATTGAAGTGGGGTAAGTTTTACTACTTCTTCTTTTTTATCATTTTGACTTTTTTGTTCTAATCGGTAACCACTCGATGTTTGTTTAATTTGATAATTGGTATTTTTTAATAACTCTGCAAAACCATCATTGATGTCATAAGCACCTTGTATTCCTTGACTTTGTACTCCAGAAAACAAGCGACTATCGAAAACAATATTGACACCCTGCTCTAAGGCATAACGATTCAGCACTTGCGCCAGATTTCCTGCGGGAATATTAACTTGAGTCGGCGCTGCATGAGCAATCAGAGGCAATGCAGCCACAGAAAAAATTGCCATATGAATCGCTAAAACCAAAGGTTTTGGATTGAGAAATGGACGACGAAAAGACCCCATTTTAATTTCCTTACATCATTTGTATTTGCCTATTAACTAAGACGTTTCAGAAATCAAAACAGGAAAAAATTTTTCTATTTTTTAATTTTTTTGGATGACAGTAAACAAATCTCCTACCGCATAGGTGTTGAGATGAAGTTGCTCTTTCAATAATTGCATGGCTGCATTTGGGTCATCCAAAGGTAATACCGCATTAACACGATATTGGCTTAAAGTCTTGTGATTAAAAATATATCGGCTAGATTGATAACTCTCAAGCATATCTAAAACCTGATCTAAGGCCATATCATTGACCACCAGTTTTTTACTTTGCCATGATTTTCGTAGAATATCTGGATGAACAGGTTCGATGTGAACCTGCTTCCCATCAAAATTAAAGCTTTGTCCTGTTTCAAGCACGATCGGCTCAAACTGATGATGCACCGAATAAATTTTGGTTTTCGATTCAATCATGCTGACATGCGCCTGATTGTGATCATAATTGACAATAAATTGGGTTCCCAGTGCCTGCACCTGAATATCACCCAAATCAACGACAAAAGGACGGGTATGATCTTTAGCGACATTGACCAAAATGTTGCCTTTAAACAAATGTATTTTTCTTTGATCCAAATTGTATTGCTGGTTGTAAGCGGTTTGTCCTGCCATCTCAATCGCACTTTGATCCGATAAAATATTCTGTTTCCATTGTTGTGCTTGTGTTGAATGATCTGCATTCCAGCGTTGATAAGGTAGTTGGGAAACGATCCAAACCGCAATCATGGCAATGATTAAACTGCTTCCCCACAATAAACTTGCCGATTTTTTCTTGGCTGTGGTTTTTCTTAAAATCATCTTTTGAACAATTGGATGTTGCGATTGCAGACTTTGCGCTTTCAGGAGATCCATTTGACTTAAAAATTGTTGTAATTCTTCAAAGGTTTTTAAATGCTCAGGACTTTGTTGTTTCCATTGTTCCAATCGAGCTAAATCATCCTGAGAAAAATCGCCTGAACTTAATGTAATCAAACATTCTGATGCTTCGTTTATAATTTGTTGATCAGGTTTTGACATGAAAATTGGCTATTATAAGGATAAATTTATAGATCTGATATTATCACAGAATAACAATGACTTAATGTTTTGACTAAATCATGATGAATGGTTTTGCTACTCACGTTTAACTGTTTGGCGATATCAACTAAACTTAAACCATCAATATAATGCATGAGAAACGCGAGCTGCTGACGTTCAGGCAAACCATGCAAAACTTGAGCAAGTTGATTGAGTATATCAATCGCCATAATGGTTTGTTCGGGGCTAATGTCGTAAGTTAAATTTTGCTGAGTCAAATATTCCAGATACGCCTGCTCAATCTTTTGATGACGTGCTCGATCGATCAAAATCCGTTTTGCAGTGGTGGTTAAATATGCCTTAGGCTGCTGAATATCAAGTAATCCCTGACTGCGAATCAGTTTAGCAAACGTATCCTGTAAGACATCTTCAGCGTTTTCAGCCGATCCTAATTTTTTATATAACCAACCGTATAACCAGCCATAGTGGGCTTTATATAGCTCGGCGATATAGTGCGTGATGATTTGTTGATTTGCCGTCATGAGAGTAACGCCACATCGTCAGAAATGTGGCTAATTTAACAGTAATGAGAATTACTATCAATTTTATTTAAAATTAATTTTTACGACTTTGGTCGTTATCCCATCCTGTTCCCAAAGCTGCAATCAGTTGCATTGAACTCATCATTTGACGTTGTTGTAACGCTAATCGATCTTGTTCAGCTTGTAAACGTAAGTTCTGAGCAATGGCGACTTCGAGATAACTGACCATTCCTGCGTTATAGCGTTGCGTCACCACTCGCTCATTTTCATGGGCCAGATTTAACAATTGAGCTTGCTCCGAGGCTTGTTGTTTTAAACTTGCTGCTTGCAGCAAGCTATCTTCCACTTCTTTCCATCCTGTCAACACGCTTTGCTTATACGCTGCTAATTTTTCATCATAATTGGCTTGAGCCTGATCTATTTCAGCTTTACGTTTTCCACCATCAAATACGGTGGCTACGGTGCTTAAACTGATTGACCAGAGATAGTTAGGCGACTGAAAAAGTTGCGAAAATACATTGTTATTTAGACTTCCATTTAGACCAATACTGACATCAGGCAACCATGTGGTTTGTGCCAGACCCAGGTGTGCGTGTGTGGCAGCAAGTTCACGTTCGGCACGAATCACATCAGGTCGCTGGATCAATAAGTGGCTTGGAATCTTAACAGGAATTTCAGGCAGATGAAATTGAGCTGTTTGTTGAGTCAGTTGAAACTGAGCCACCGTTTGCCCCAGTAATACCGCAAGAATATTCTCTTGTAAATTTCGCTCACGTTGCTGTTCTATTTGCTGGATTTCAACTTGTTTAAGCTGAGTTTCGGCCTGAATCACATCTGCACGAGCAATCATTCCTGCCTGATATTGATTTTTTAAAATCTGTAAAGAACGCGCATAACTTTGCTCAGTTTGTTGCAGTACAGTAAGTTGTAAATCTAATAGTCGGATATTCCAATAGCTTTGTGCAGCTAGTAATTGTTGGTTGAGTTTAATCGCAGCTAAATCTGCCTGCGAAGCCTCTAGATTGGCTTGTTGCCCTTCTATGGCTTTAGCAACCCTGCCCCAAAGATCAGGCACCCAACTGGCTTGCAATCCTGCACTAAATTGCGCACTGGATTGATGCTTTAAGTCATTATCTTTACTGCCATTACGATTTGCGCCTGCTTCTACACCGAGTGTAGGCAAACGTACTGAGCGTTGTACATTTAACAGCGCATTGGCATGACGGTAACGAGCTTCGGCTTGTTTTAAACTTAGATTTTCTGCATTAAGTTGTTGAATCAAAAGATTCAGCTTGTCATCCCGATAAAGTTGCCACCATTGGGAGCCTTGGCTCGTTAAACTTTGGGTTTGCACCCAGTTGAGTGAGGCATATTTATATTGTGAATCTGCTTGAATGATGGGTTGTTGATATACAGGTGGATGCATCAGCATCGTTGAACTACATCCAGTAAAAAGCACAACACATCCAAAACTTGCCAGATATTTAGATAAATCCGAACTGATCACTTTTATATTTTCCTATCTATTTCTATAGCCGATGGCATGACTGATCTTAAATTGCTTAAACATTTGAGCCAGTTTCTCTAATAGAAGATACATGACAGGTGTGGTATAGAGGGTTAAGAGCTGGCCTAATGCCAAACCGCCAACAATCACCAGACCCAAAGGCTGTCTTAATTCGGAGCCTTCAGTGGTACTGAGTGCCAAAGGAATCGCACCTAATAACGCTGCGGTATTGGTCATTAAAATAGGGCGGAAGCGTAATGTCGCCGCAGAGATTACCGATTCAAATGCTGTTTTGCCCTGACGACGTTGTTGCAAGGTAAAATCAATCAGTAAAATGGCATTTTTCACCACAATCCCAATCAATAAAAACATGCCAAGCAATGCAATCAGGGTAAATTCAAAATTAAATAACCAAAGCGTGATTAAGCCACCTAAAGCCACAGCAGGTACGGTTGATAAGATAGTCAAAGGATGCATCATACTTTCATAAGTCACCCCTAACACGATATAAATCAATATAATGACTGCCAATAGCAACACGGGGGTGCTTAAACCTGCTTGTAAACTTTCAGCTTCTACGTCTTTATCTGTCGCCACAAAAATCTGATTAGGAAGCATGACTTGTGGCAACACACTCCGAATCGCAAGCTCTGCCTGTTCTGCGGTATAACCTTGTTTCAGCACATAACCGATGCCCATTGCGGCATACTGATTGCGTCGATGTACGCGATCATTGGTGATTCCATATGACCACGTGGCAAAGTTGGTCAGAGGCACATATTCGCCGTTTTGATTTGGAACTTTAATATTCGCCAAAGCTTCGGGATTTTCGGTAAAGCGTTTATCAATTTCCATGACTACATGAAACTGATTGGTTTGATCATAGATCGTAGAAATTTGTCGTTGTGAAAACGAATTATTCAGGACACTGGAAATACTTTCGATATCAACGCCTAAACGCCGTGCTGCTTCTCGGTTAATGTCAAGTGTGACATGCTGTGCGCCCTCATCCCCTAAAGTTTCAACTTCTTCAAGCTCAGGGAGTTTTTGCATGGCCTCTGCAACTTTGGGTGCCCATTTTCTGAGTAAAGCCACATCATCAGATTGCAATAATAGTAAATAATCCTGCCCGCCACTGGCTGAAAACATATCTTCCAGATCCAGATCTTGTTGAACACGTGCCGAGAAGACTGCACCTGCGAGCCAAGGTGCATTTTGGCGAATCCGTTCAGCAATTTCATGCGTGGTTTTGCCATCACGTTGTGCTTTAGGTTTCAAACTCACCATAAAAAAGGAATTGGTGGTTCCGCCTGCGCCGCCTGAAGTTCCAATGACATCTTTGATTGCTGGATCTTTGAGCAAACTTTGGCTAAAGGTCAAAATTTTAGGCTGCATAATCTGAAAGGAAAAACCATCATCACCGCGAATAAATGTTTCGATTCGACCTGTATCCTGTTCAGGTAAAATCTTTTTAGGCAAGCTTTGATATAAATAAACAGAACCTGCAATTGCAGCCAACCAAAGTAAGATCACCAAATAAGTATGACGCATCATCCACTTTAATGAACCTAGATAATAATGCGTCAAGGCTTGCATCATGCGTTGACTATAATCGTATAACGGCTGTTTATGCTGCTCATTAAGTGGTCGTAAACAATGTGCAGATAGGCTTGGTGTCAAGATCAAAGACACAAAAACAGAAAGAACTACAATAAACACCAGTGTCAGTGAAAATTCACGAAATAGTCGCTCGATCACACCGCCCATAAATAGCACGGAAATAAAAATCACAATCAGTGCCAGATTCATGGCAATCAAAGTAAATCCGACTTCTCGAACGCCCTGAATCGCGGCATGAAATGGATGTTTACCCTGTTCGATGTGTCGTTCAATATTTTCAAGCACCACAATGGCATCATCTACCACAAGCCCGATCGCAACAATCACCGCCATGATGGATAAATTGTTCAGTGAAAATCCGGCCAGATAAACCAGACTGGTTGCACCAATCAAAGTCACCAACATTGCAATGCTCGGTACAATTGCACTTTGTAAGCGGCCTAACATCAGCGCAACCACAATCACCACCAATAACATCGAAAAAAGCAAGGTATTACGCGCTTCTTTTAAACCCGCATGAATCACCTCTGAACCGTCCATCACCGTGGTTAATTCGGCATCGGCAGGAATCATCGAATTTAATTCAGGTAATTTTGCTTTAATTTTTTCAATCGTTGCGATGGTATTGGCATTGGGCTGTCGACTGATTTTAAGAATCACCGCAGGTTCGCCATTATGAAAACCACTGACATAACGATTCTCAACTGAATCTTCTACTTCTGCGACATCTTTAAGTCGAACAACGCCTTGCGCTGTTTGATGCACAATTAAATTTGAAAAATCTGCTGCATCTTTTAAATGGGTTGAAAGTGCCACTTGCCAACGAGTGTTTTGATTTTCAATTACACCCAAAGACTGAACTACATTACTTTTTTCAACTGCCTCGCGTACTTGTTCCAACGAAACCCCTTGCGAGATCAAGGCATTGGGATTGAGAATAATCCGCACCGCAGGCATTGAGGCACCATCAATCTCGACCTCACCCACACCGCTAATTTGGGCAAGATTGGGCTGTAATTGATTGCTTGCCAATTCATACAATTTACCTGCCGATAAATACTTGGAGCTGAGTGCCAGATAAAAAATCGGACTTTGACTTGGATTGACCTTAAAATATTCAGGTGGGCTTGGCATTCCTGATGGTAATTGTGACATTGCAGCATTAATAGCGGCCTGTACTTCTCGCGCTGCTTCATTAATGTCTGTATCCAGATCAAAATGCAAAGTCACTTGTGTTGAATTTTGACTGCTCGATGAATTAATCGCTTTGACCCCAGACACGCCCATCATGGCGCGTTCCAATGGAGTCGCAACAGTAGCGGACATACTTTCTGGGCTTGCCCCTGGTAAACTTGCCCGTACTACAATCGTCGGAATATCTGCCTGAGGTAAAGCCGCGACAGGTAAACGAAAATAGGCCAATATCCCAAGCAAAGTAATGGCAATTCCCAGTAAAATACTGGCCACAGGACGATGCACAAATAAAGCAAAGATATTCACGTGATTGCCCCTGACTCATCCATCGGCGCAGTCGCTTTTTTGTGTTGATACTTGCTTCCTTGCAAACGATCAAAAAATAGATAAACCACAGGCGTGGTAAATAATGTAAGAACTTGACTTAAAATGAGTCCACCGACCATCACAATACCAAGTGGCTGACGTAATTCAGCCCCCGAACCAGAAGCCAACATCAGTGGAATTGCCCCGACTAAAGCCGCTAATGTGGTCATCAAAATCGGGCGAAAGCGCATTAAAGCAGCCTGATAAATTGCTTGCTGAGGAGATAATCCTTCATTGCGCTGTGCTGCCAGTGCAAAATCGACCATCATAATGCCGTTTTTTTTCACCAGACCAATCAGCAAAATAATCCCGATCAGTGCGATCATATCGAGTGGCTGATTGACCATAAACAGCGCCAATAACGCACCAATCGCGGCAGATGGTAAGGTCGAAAGAATAGTAATCGGATGAATAAAACTTTCGTACAAAATACCCAATACGATATACATGGTCACAATGGCAGCAATCACTAGCCAAAAAGTATGCTGTCGTGAGTTTTCAAATGCTGCTGCTGCCCCTTGTAAACTCAGGCTAATTTCAGCAGGTAGCTTGAGTTGCTGTTCGACTCGATCAATCGCCTGAATCGCTTCACCAAGTGAAACTCCTTGAGCCAGATTAAATGAAATGCTATTGGCAGGAAATTGCGCTTGTTGTTGCAAGACACTCGCCACTCTTTTTTGCTCAATTGTTGCCACCGCGCTGAGTTGGATTGCCTCACCATTGGCATTGTGAATATAGGTTTGATTTAAGGCATCAAGTCCTTGTGCCTGATCAGGATCAAGCTCTAATACAATCCGATATTGATTAGACTGCGTATATAACGTGGCAATTTGACGTTGCGCAAATAAATTCTGCAATGCCAGACTGATATCTTCAATAGAAAGCCCTAAACGCACCGCGGCATCTCGATTAACATCGATATAGGCCTGCAATGCTTGTCCACCATCTTCACTGGTCACATCTGAAAATTCGGTCTGCTGCTTTAAAGCATCCACAACAACAGGTGTCCATTGTTGTAAATCCTCAGCTTTCGCTGCGCTCAGACTGACTTGATATTGGGTACGACTGATTTTGTCTTCAATACTCAATTCCTGAACAGGCTGCATCCAAGCGTGAATTCCTTGTACATTTTTAAGCTGATCTCGTAAACGATCGATCACCTGCTGCGCCGAATCACTCTCTGCATGGGGTTTTAAATTAATTAAAATACGGCCATTGCTGAGTTTAGGATTATTGGCATCTATACCAATAAAAGATGACAAACTGGCAACCGATGGATCTTTTAAAATTTGTGCGGCTACGTTTTTCTGACGTTCGCTCATGGCCTGAAAAGAAATATCATCGGGTGCTTCAGTCACCACCTGAATCACACCGCTATCTTGTACAGGAAAAAATCCTTTAGGAATCATCCAATATAAAACGCCTGCTAAAACTACCGTACTGAGCATGATCCCGAGCATCAACGACTGATGCTTAAACACCCACTGTAATGCCTTTGCGTAGCGGTCAATAATTTGATCCAGACTCCAGCGACTAGGCTTGTGAGTATGTTGATTGTTTTTAAGTAAATAAGCGCACATCATAGGCGTAAGGGTTAAAGACACCACCAACGAAAGTGCAATGGCTGCCGCTAAGGTCACGGCAAACTCATGGAATAAACGTCCGACCACATCGCCCATAAAGAGTAAGGGAATCAAAACTGCAATTAAAGAAATCGTTAATGAAATCAAAGTAAATCCAATTTCTTTCGATCCTTTCAGTGCAGCATCTAGCAGGCTTTCTCCTGCTTCACGATGCCGTGTAATATTCTCTAGCATGACAATGGCATCATCAACCACAAAACCCGTGGCAATAGTTAGCGCCATCAGCGTGAGATTGTTAACTGAAAAACCCAGAAAATACATCAGTACAAAGGTGCCAATAATCGATAAAGGCACGGCAATACTTGGGATAATGGTCGCTGACAGATTCCGTAAAAACAGAAAAGTCACCATCACCACCAGACACACGGCAAAAACCAATTCCTTTTGTACATCACGAATGGAACTACGAATACTTTCGGTACGATCTGTTAAAACTCGAATCTTGACATTTTCAGGCAGATTTTTTTGCAGTTCAGGCAAAACATTTTTGATCTGATCTGCAACCTGAATCACATTGGCATTGGGTTGTCGTTGTACATTAATCAAAATGGCAGATTGTTGGTCTGCCCATGCTGCCATATAACGATCTTCACTGCCTTGCTTCACCTGCGCGACATCTTTAAGCCGAATCGGTGCGCCATTATTCCAGCGTAAAATCAAATTTTCATAATCTGCAATAGAGCGAATCTGGTCATTGGCATCGAGCATCGTGGTTCGATATGGCCCATCAAAACTGCCTTTGGGCTGATTGGCATTGGCAGAATTAATTGCTGAGCGCACATCCTCAGCACTCATTTTATAGGCGGCCAAAGCAGTTGGATTCATTTGCACACGGATGGCAGGACGTTGCCCACCTGCCAAACTCACCATTCCCACACCAGATAATTGCGATAACTTCTGCGCGATCCGCGTATCAACCATGTCATAAACAGTGGTGAGCGGCAGAGTATCTGAACTTACCGCTAAGGTAATTACAGGCACATCTGCGGGATTTACTTTTCGATAAACAGGTGGTGTGGGTAAATCATTGGGCAATTTACTGCTTGCGGTACTCAGCGCAGATTGTACCTCTTGCTCAACTACACCTAATTCGGCACTGAGTTCAAACTGTAAAGTGATGACTGATGCACCAACGGAGCTATTGGAGGACATCTGTTTAAGTCCAGCAATTTTGCCCATTTCACGCTCAAGCGGCGCAGTAACGGTTCGCTGAACCGTATCTGGATTTGCACCAGGTTGAAAGGTATAGACCTGAATAATTGGATAATCGACTTGTGGTAAAGCAGAAACAGGAAGAAGCCGCCAAATCAATAAGCCACTGAATAAAAGTGCCAGCATCAATAGTGTGGTTGCAACGGGACGTAAAATAAAGAATCGGGAGATATTCATTGAACTTATCCACGTACTGTTGGTGTGGATGCCGATGAAACGGTGCCATCCTGAACCACTTGCGCTTCTTTACCTTCCGAAAGGCGATCGATTCCCTCTAAAACGACACGTTCATTGCCTTGTAATCCCGCTAAAATCTCGGTCTGGCCATTCGAACTCATCCCCAGTTTAAGTATTCGAATTTCGGCTTTACTGTCTTTATTAATGATATACACATAGGTGCCTTTCGCGCCATTTTGAATCGCATCGGTCGGAATATTGATTGCATTTTGAATGGTTTGAGCATTTAAACGGATATTGACAAACTGATTTGGAAATAACGCATCATCACGATTTTCAAAAATGGCTTTGAGTTTTAAAGTGCCTGTATTGGTATCAATCTGATTATCAAGCGCTTCCACATATCCTGTTGCAAGTTGTTTTTTCTCTGCACGATCCCAAGCGCTGACTTCAACTTTTTGCCCCTTTTTCAGACTTGCACGTAAAGTGTCCAGATAGTTTTCAGCGATTGCAAATTGAACATAGATTGGATGTACCTGTGTAATGCTGACCAGCCCTGCTTCTTCGTTGGCTTGGATCAAATTTCCTGTATCTTTTTGTTTGAAACCGACTCGACCTTCAATTGGCGCATAAATCTTAGTATAGGAAAGCTGTAATTTTGCGGCATCAACTTGCGCTTGATTGGCTTGAATTTGACCTTTGAGCTGATTGACCAAAGCCTGTTGTTGCTCAACTTGTTGTCGGGCGATGGAATCCTGTTTAAATAACAATTGATAGCGAGCAAGTTCACTTTGTGCATTACGTAATTGAGCCAGATTTTGTTGCTGTGTCCCTTGTGCTTGAGCTAAAGCCACCTGAAATGGCGCTGGATCAATTTGTGCCAGAAGTTGACCTTTGCTGACGTATTGACCTTCTTTAAAATAAATCTCTTGTATAACACCCGCTATCTGACTTTGCACTTTGACCAAATGCGTCGGAAGCACTGTACCAATCGCTTTGATTTCTAGCTGTAAATCGTTTCGTTGTACAGCAATTACTCTGACAGGAACAGGCTTACTCCACTGGCTGTATTCCTGTGTCGGAACTTGGCTCGATTTCCACCAGTAAATTGCAAGTGCAATCGCCACAATAACAATTACAAATAGCACAAACCATTTTGTATTTTTTGGGAGAGTTCGAGATTTTTTTTCAACATTTAACGGTTGTTCTATCATTACATTCACTTAAATCGATATCAATATTGATCAAATCCCTTTCATCCCGCTTCCCCTTTAAAGCATCTGTGATGGGATGAAAATTGTATTTGTATTAACTAAGACGGTTGAATCAACAAAAAAGGATCAATCTTCATGTAAGGAATTGTATATTATTTTTGCAAACGATTCTCATTATTATTAAAAGTGACTTAAATTCTTCAAAATTTTGTGTCGTTTACCGTTATTATCTAATTATTCGAAACAGAGAGATTTTGGTTTCAATTTAACATCAACAATAATGGTCTTCCCTGTTTAGGGGTAGATATTATCTAAGACCATAATTATGGCAAACCAATCAATGTATCCCTGCACGATCTACAATTTATACATAACAGTGAAGCCCTAGCAGGTAGCGGTGTTACTCATGAATATGATTTCGATGACCTAAGCGATGCGACCCAATTGCCTTGGTGTCATAGCAGCACCAATGAGAGACCCCATGTTAAAACTTGGTGTCCATATAGTGCCAAGATGAAAATTTAGAAAACAAAAAACCCACCTTTGATGGTGGGTTTTAAGTTACTGATTTAACAGTATATCTTGGTAGGCATATCCAGACTCGAACTGGAGACCTCTACGATGTCAACGTAGCGCTCTAACCAACTGAGCTATACGCCTAAGTGTGAGCAATCATATTCAGTTTTCATGAAGATGACAAGTTTTTTTCTGCTCGCTTGATTTCAGATGAACAGTCTTTAAGCAATCGCCTGAATTTCACAATATCCTGATCATGATATTGTTCAACATATCGTATTTTTTCCTGTAAATGAATGACTTCAAAAAATACCTGTTTGTACGCTACATGTTCAGCCAGACGTTGCATCCATTGTTTAAAGGTTTCTGCATATCTTTTTTTCATTTCAACTGATAGTTTTTTTTCAAAGCTATAAATTTCATGTTCAAGTACTGAAAGTTCTCTTCGCCGATCCATCCGCCATTTTAAGTAATAAAACAAAATCAAAATTGCGATTGCAACGAGCATGACCACAACAGAACTATACAATGAGTGTAGCCCAAGTCTGGACAAAAAGCTTTGCTGGCGATCTACATCATAGCCGACAACTTTACTCTGCCACTGATAAGCTAAATAATCACTCCAAACACGTGTCTGTTTTAGAAGATTAAACTGGTGTTTCCAGATTAGCCCAGATTGCTCTCCCCACACACGTTGATCTTGCTGCAAATATTGTTGCATGCCCATATCCAGACGTGTCGGGGCAATAGCAGATGTAGGATCAACTCTTTGCCATTGACCATTTATATAAACTTCTGCCCATGCATGAGCATCAAGCTGTCTGACTTCCCAACTTTGGGCATCAGGAGCCAATTGTCCACCTTGATAGCCCACCACCACTCGTGCAGGAATCCCCGCGTAACGCATTAATATGACAAAACTCGAAGCATAATGTTCACAAAAGCCTTTTTGAGTTTCAAATAAAAATTGATCCGTTCGGTTTGCAGTTAAATGACCCGGCGATAAAGTATAGACAAAGCCCTGTTGACGATACCAATCGAGCACTTTATGCACATAACGTTCAGGATTGAACTGACTTTGCGCCCATAACTGTCGTGCCAACGCTTGAGTTTTAGGTTGTAAAGTAAAGTCGGTTTGTTGAGCCGCCTTAATTTGTTGTTGATCACTTGGATAAATACGATTCTGATCCGCCTTCCAGCGCAATTGAATTGGTTTGTTTTGTTGTATCAATCGGCGTGGTTTGACACTTCCATCCATATGAGTTTGATAAAAAGAATCAACTGGAAATGATTGTTCTAATGACATCACCCATGGCTGTGGCTCGGCTGCCAGATATTGATATTTGACCGTTTTGTCCGTATCAACTGGTTCATGCACTGGCAACGGCAACTGATTGAATGGCTGGCTTGTCCACACTGCACCATCATAGTGATCCAATACCATTGCACGCCAATACATCTTCTGCACAGGAGGCAGTTGTTTTAAATGACCAATAATACGAAATGCCAATGCAGACGATTGGGAAAGCTCTGCAATATCTCCAGGCGACATTCGATCACTCATCCCTGTCACCCCCTGATGAGATGCAATTGGAACACGCCATAATGGTGGTAATCTTGGGAAAAAAATGAAAAGAATAATAAAAAAAGGCAGTGCAAAAGCAATGAATTTTAATACGTGTTGAGCATCATTTTTTATAGATATTTTTTTTGTTTGAACATGCTCAAAATTGTAGGTCTGAATCCGATATAAACCTATAAAACAAAATACAAGCCCGATCAAAACCAGACAGGTCATCCAGAACGACTGACTATGCAAAAACAAACTGGCACAAACAAATAATCCAAAATTAAAAACAATCAGTAAATCGCGAACACTTTTACTTTCAAGACATTTGGCAAATAGACAACTGCTGAGTAATGCAACACCAGCCTCAACTCCCCAAAAACTCTGATATTGTAAGTAGATAAATAGCAGACATAGCATGACAAAACCAAGCAAAATCCATTTGGAAATGGGTGCAATTTTGCCACGGTAATAACGCCAAATCTGCCAAAATAGTGCCCCCGACCACAACGCACTGAGACTGATCGGCAAATAAACCAATTGCGCCAATAGAATAATGATCAGTAAAGGAATTAAACAAAAATATAGAATAGCGGTCATACTAAGCCTGCGCCAGTAATCTTCTGGCTTGTATACTCTGCTTTTCCCCAGAACCATATTCAAGCGATGCATGTGGTAAAACCAGTGCGAAAGTCTCCTGACGCTGCTCACAAAGTTCGACCAAGCTCATCATCCAGTTTAGTTTTTGTTCATGTCCCTGACAGGGAATATCAGCATAATCAATCATTAACCTTTGCTGATCCATTTCATTTTCAAATACTTTGACAAATAAACCTTGCCCTCGTGCAAATTGTTTCCATGAAACAGATTGAAGACCATCCCCTTCTCTAAAATTACGTAACTCTCTAAACTCATGTAAATCATGCTGATTCATTTGGCTTTGCTGTTGATCATCCAGTTCAATGCTGACCGTATTCGGTGCAATCCAGATTTTCCGCTGAAGATAAAAATAAGTCCACGCACGGACTAAACCAAATGGATAGGTCGAATAAATGTGTATCGCAGGTAACTCAAATTCACCGCGCTGCTTCGGTTCAAAAATAAGTTCAAACTGCTGGTCATGCTGGTTAAACAACATATGCTGTTGCTGATGCTCTGTCCTTATTTGCAAAAAACGTGTCGACATGTGCAATTGTCTAAACTGAAGTTTAAGCACCAGAAAATGCCCCACTTGCCCAACTTCTGGATAAATAATCTCGACTTTTAATTGATGTAATTGTTTAAAAGTCAGATAAAAACTGATGCACAACACTGCACTGATTAAAAAACAAAAGCCCAGAATCAGGTTGTTGGCATAATTAATACCTGCAATAAATGTAATGACAATTAAAACCAAATACAAAAAACCTTGCTGATAACAAAAAACTAAAATATCGCTTTGTTTCAAAATCTTTGATTGGTCTACTCGAAAACGTTTTGCAAACCATTTTTGCACAGCAGTTTGCATTGTTTGCTCTCCATATTTTTAAATCGTTATAACACGTTCACACTTTCCAGAATTTGTTGTGCTTCATATTCATTCACATTCATACGATGTGAAACCACTGCAACAAAAACTGCTTGTATATCGTCTGTAATGACATAACTACGTTTGGAAATAAAGGCAAATGCCTGAGCAGCGACTTTCAGTGCCAAAACACCACGTGTCGATAAACCATGACGGTGCTTGCGCGTTTGTTGAGCCAAATCCAGTATGTATTCTAAAACTCGATCACTGCTATGAATTTCTGGGATAATATTCTGAATTTCGACAATTTCTGATGCACTAAATACCGCCTGAATATGTGATAGTAAATCTTGCCTGGATTGCTGCTGTAATAATAATTTTTCAGCATCACGTGAAGGATAACCTAAAGACAATCGCATTAAAAAACGATCAAGCTGTGATTCGGGTAAAGCATAAGTGCCACTTTGAAAGAGTGGATTTTGTGTCGCGACCACCCAAAATGGATGCGGTAAGGAATAACGGATACCATCTACAGTGACTGCCCCCTCTTCCATCGCCTCAAGCAAAGCACTTTGGGTTTTGGGACTACAACGGTTAATCTCATCTGCCAATAGAATTTGGGTAAAAATTGGACCTTTTTTGAACTCAAACAGCTGTTGTTTCTGATTAAACATATTAATGCCGATGACATCACTGGCCAGCATATCATTTGTAAACTGAATACGGCCAAAATCAAGTCCTGCCAAACGTGCCAAAGCATGAGCTAATGTGGTTTTACCCAAACCCGGCAAATCTTCAAACAAAACATGTCCACCAGCGAACAAACACGCCAAAGCCAATTGCGTTTGTTGCGATTTATCTAAAATCAATTGGTTAATTTGCTTGAGAAATACATCAATTTTAGGAGAATAATCCCTGATTATACGTTCCAGATTGGCATTTTCTTGACGTTGTTCAGGTTTTGTTATTCTTTCCATTCCCCACATGACACAGATTCCAAATAAAAAACGGCATATGAATCAACATACACCGTTTTTGTTTTTTTCCAAAGAAATTAAAAACCTATCAGCACGGACATTTTTTTAAATTTCCACTGGATGGATAACGTGCATCCACACAATGCCGATAAAACGTTTTGGCATCCATCGGTTCCAGATCTGGATGATGTTTATGCATGTGTTCCAAATAAGTTTCATAATCAGGCACACCCACCATCAAACGGAAACTCTGCTGTAAACGTTTGAATAAGGTTGCAATACGTGACCAATTTTTTGGAGACAACAACAGATCTTTTTGCGACATAATGGTCATTTTGATAATTTTAACAATGACCGCACGACCATTTTGAGCAATTTTTAGATTCATAGTCATTCTCCTTTTGTGGTCACTGGCGTAACCGTTTCAGGATCAGCATAAATGGCAGGTGCTTCTTTTGCAGTTGGCTCTCGACTCGCCAAGGCACGACGAATCACACCTAGCGATGCAATGACCATAATAATTGCAACAATCATAAAGAATGCACAAAGTACTGCATTAATTTGATTAGACAACACAACTGTTTGCATCTCCGCCATGGTTTTGGCTGGAGCTAACATTTCACCACGACCAATGGCATCTGAAAAACGATTCGCTTGTGCCAAGAAACCAATTTTTGGATTTTCATGAAAAATCTTTTGCCAACCTGCCGTCATACAGGTAATCAGTAAGAAAATAGTCGGCACAATGGTGACCCACACATATTTTTCTTTCTTCATCTTAAACAGAATGACTGTACCTAAAATCAATGCCATCGCTGCCAGCATTTGGTTACCAATACCAAATAGCGGCCATAAGGAGTTAATCCCACCCAAAGGATCAACCACCCCTTGATAAACAAAGAATCCCCAGCCACCTACTGCAACCGCCGTACCAATCACATTTCCAATAAATGAACCTGATTTTTTAATCGCTGGAATCACGATACCGACTGTATCCTGCACCATAAAACGACAAGCACGTGTTCCTGCATCAACCGCAGTTAAAATGAATAGGGCTTCAAAAAGAATCGCAAAGTGATACCAAAATGCCATCATTGAACGGTTATTAAAAATTTCCGAAATGATATGTGCCATACCAATCGCAAAGGTTGGTGCACCACCTGTACGTGACAAGATTGTAGTCTCACCCACTTCCTGCGCCAACAAAGTTAGCATTTCAGGCGTCACTACAAAACCGATATTACGTACAGCTTCAGCAGCACTTTCTACCGTTGTACCGAGTACAGCAGCTGGCGCATTAATGGCAAAATACACACCCGGATCAAGCACTGTCGCACAGATCATGGCCATAATCGCCACGAATGATTCCATCAACATGCCACCATAACCGATGACACGAATATCTTTTTCATTATCAATCAGTTTCGGTGTAGTACCACTGGAAACTAATGCATGGAAACCAGAAATTGCACCACAGGCAATGGTAATAAACAGAAACGGAAACATGCTGCCAGCGAATACAGGCCCCGTACCATCGACAAAATGAGTCACTGCTGGCATTTTGAGTTCTGGTAAAGCAACCATAATTCCAATGGCTAAACCTGCAATCACCCCAATTTTAAGGAATGTTGATAAATAGTCACGAGGTGCAAGCAGGAGCCAGACTGGCAAAACAGACGCAATAAAGCCATAAATGATGAGACACCAAGTCAGTTGTGTTCCGGTCAGGGTAAAAAATGGTCCCCAATATGGATCAGCAGCGATATGTCCACCATAGACAATGGCCAGCATCATCAATACGAAACCAATAATTGAAACTTCAGCAATTTTTCCGGGACGTAGATAGCGCATATATACGCCCATAAACAATGCAATCGGTATCGTAGCGGCGATACTAAATACACCCCATGGACTATGCGCAAGTGCTTTAACCACCACCAGTGCCAATACTGCCAAAATAATGATCATGACACCCAATGCACCCAGCATGACCACCACACCGGCAAAGGAACCGAGCTCCTGTTTTGCCATTTCACCCAGTGATTTACCATCACGGCGTGTTGAGATAAACAAAACTAAAAAGTCCTGAACAGCACCAGCAATTACCACGCCGACCAAGAGCCAAATGGTACCGGGCAAATAACCCATTTGAGCAGCCAAAATAGGCCCGACCAGCGGTCCTGCTCCAGCAATCGCAGCAAAGTGATGTCCAAATAAAACGTATTTATTGGTTGGTACATAGTCCAGACCATCAGCCAGACGATGTGCTGGGGTTAATCGTCTGGCGTTGAGTTCGAAAACTCGTGTTGCAATAAATAAACTATAAAACCGATATGCAATGCTATAAACACAGATTGCAGCCAAAACCATCCATACTGCATTGACGTGTTCCCCACGACTTACGGCCAATATCCCGAAAGATATTGCACCTACAATCGCGACGAGACTCCAGAGTAACTTTGAGGGAAGTGTCGATTTCCTTTGAATTGTTTCCATTCATGACCTCATTATTTATGAATAACCGCCCTAAAATATAGATCCATCTATTGTGTGTAATTTCCTACGGTGAATTTACTCCTCATCTTGTTATTTTCATCTAATACTTTGGCATAAAAAAAGGGATGATTGTGATCATCCCTTGCATGATAGTCTATTTTAAAACCATTATGCACGTTCTAAATATTCGCCTGTACGAGTATCTACGCGAACACTTTCTTCTTGTTGAACAAACAATGGAACACGTACAACTGCACCTGTTTCAAGTTTTGCAGGCTTACCGCCACCACCTGAAGTATCACCACGAACACCCGGATCAGTTTCAACAATTTTTAATACCACAAAGTTTGGTGCGCTGACATTTAAAGGAACGCCATTAAACAACATAATGGTACATTTCTCATTTGAGTCATCTTTTAACCATTTGGCTGCATCACCCATTGCCACTTTATCAGCTGCAATTTGTTCAAAAGATACAGGATCCATGAAGTTCCAAAGCTCACCATCGTTATACAGATAGTCCATTTCGACTTCTACGATGTCAGCTGCTTCTAGTGAATCACCAGATTTAAATGTTTTTTCTAAAACTTTACCTGTTTTTAGGTTACGAAGTTTCACACGGTTAAATGCTTGGCCCTTACCCGGCTTAACATACTCGTTTTCCATGATTGAACATGGGTTACCATCAAGCATGACTTTAAGACCTTGCTTGAATTCATTTGTAGAATAACTAGCCATGACTGGCAAACTCCAAACTTACTAACTTAAATGTATTAATGCTAGACTAGCATTATTTTTTCCGTGTCGCATGATAAACTATTTGTATCAAGAGCAAAACTGGCAAAAGCAACTCAATGATCTCATCACAGATCCTTTAGAGTTATTAAATATTTTGCAACTCTCTCCAGATCAGCTCTTATCTGGGGCAATTCTTGCGTCAAATGAGTTTAAATTGCGGGTTCCACGTGCTTTTGTTGACAAAATGCAAAAGGGAAATCCGGCTGACCCACTACTCTTACAAATTTTACCTCATCATTTAGAATTAGAAGAATATCCAGAGTTTGTGACTGATCCGCTTGCAGAAGAAGATGCCAATCAATTACCGGGCGTTTTACATAAGTATCATTCCAGATTTTTACTTACACTTACAGGCGCGTGTGCGGTTCATTGTCGATATTGTTTCCGTCGACATTTCCCTTATCAGGAAAATTTACCTAAAAATGAAGATTGGTTAAACATTCAAAATTATATTGAGTCACATCCTGCCATCGAGGAAGTCATTTTAAGTGGCGGTGATCCCCTGACCTTGAGCAATCGTAAATTAAAAATCTGGTTAGAACGAATCGAATCTCTTGCTCAAATTAAAATTTTGAGAATTCATTCACGAGTTCCGATTGTTATCCCCAACCGTGTCGATGATGAGCTGATTTCTTTATTAAAAAACAGTAGGCTACGCATAGTAGTAGTGGTACACTCAAACCATGCTTTAGAGCTGGATGACTACACCTGTAGTAAGCTGGCAGCATTATCATTTGAACGTATTACTGTGTTAAATCAGGCAGTTTTACTGAAGGGTGTGAATGATGACGCAGAAACGTTGATCAATTTAAGTCATCGTTTGTTTGAAGCACGAGTATTGCCTTATTACTTACATGTTTTAGATAAAGTAAAAGGTGCCCAACATTTTGATGTTGAGACATCAAAAGTTGATCATATATATCAGGAAGTCTTAGCGAGTTTATCAGGATATCTGGTGCCTAAGCTGGTTAGGGAAATCGCGGGCGAGAAAAATAAAACACCACTGTTTGGGGTTTCAACATTTTGAGTTGAATAATAAGCCATGATGAATCAAACATTTACGGATATTTTCGAAGCTTCCACTATTTTAAGTCGAGATGCGTTAAGCTTTAGTGATGCCAATGTTAAAGATATTTCTGAATGGGTGTCTTCATTATCCATTATGCAACTGGGGGATACATCCAAAGCATTATTCTCGGCACTCATCGAATTATCTGAATTAAAATGTTCTGAAACCTTGCGCTTTGATTTATTACAAACCATGCATCCAATGCTGGAGAACGTTTTAGGAAGTTTTGAAAAGCATTTTGTGAATCAAGGTTTAATTACGACTGACCGTAATGAACATATTATTGAGCTAGCGATTCTACTGCGTAAACATTTTGCTGGTATATACATTGATATCGTTCGACGTAGTACCGAACAACTCGAACAAAATAAATTTTCTATTTTTGCGCTACATAAAAAAAAGAATTTACAAACTGCACGTATCCTTGCAATTTTTTATGCGCTAGAGCAACTAACCGAATTGTTATACCAAGAACATTTACTCTATAGCGAACCTATGATTGGGCAATGGTTTATTGCACATTATCTGTATGAAATCGCCTTAAAATCCAACATTCATTTTACCAATATTAATCAGCTACAAGGCACTCAAAACCAGTTAAATAATATTACCCAAGCGTATGCTCGCTTAATTTTGCTGGATATTTTAAATACGAATCAGATTCGTCAGACAGAAATTCAGGCACTGTATCAATGCAGTTATGATTGGGCAAAATTATTACAGATTTTTCCCAAAGAAACTTCACTTTCAAAATATATCATCGACACACAAAAGGATCAGCCACCTGTTTATAATAAACAACAAAATGAGGGTTACTCTCCTTCAATCTATGTCGTTATTCAAAGCTTACTCGATCATATTACTTCTACGTTGCATCGTAGCAATGATTATCTTTCGCAAACTGAAAAAATTTATTTAAGCCCTGCCCTAAAATTTCATGTTCAAAATATTTTAGGTACTGTGGCAGAACGTCAGCACGAACGTTATGAATATTCAGCACAACTACAAATTTGTTTTAGTTTACTCACTGCACATTTTTATTTATCCAAAGCCAAAAATTTTAGTGAAACGCTACAGCTCGATAACCACTATGCTTTACAAAACAGTTCAAGAGTAGCCTCTGGTTTAACTCAACAAGAAACATCAAGTTTGCCTAATAATCAGCGTTTAAACCGTGAAGCTAAACTCATCTATCAAACTGAAGTTTTAGATATAAGTGTCAATGGTTATCGCATCAAATGGACTGAAGAAGCACCCAAAAATTTAAGAACGGGTGAGTTCATTTTAGTGAAAGAAAATACGCATAACCAGTGGCGTGGTGGTGTAATTCGCTGGATTAAACAGTCCAGTGAAAAAAGTCTGGAAATTGGTCTGGAAATTTTGGCGCAAGAAATTTTCCCATGCGCTGTACGGGTACAAGCAGATCAACATAGTCATAATTATCACCCTGCCCTGTTAATGCAAAGTCAAAATCTGGATCAAGTCAAAAACAGTCTAATTTTACCGGGTTCGCAGATTTTTAGAGAACAACAAGGTGTTCATCTTAGACTGGATAAAGAGGAATTTAAGCTGTATTTACTCAAAGCCCAGCTGATTACTCAAAGTTTTATACAGTTTGATTTCGAGTTCTTAGATGATCGGCAACAAAATATTCTGAAAAACTTTATGTTTAAGCAGACAAAAGATTTAAATAACCAAGATGTATGGGAAGCTTTAAAATGAGAAACTCGTTACTTTCTAAAAAGTTAAAATTAACGAAGACGCGCTTACTCATTATTGATGATAATCAGCTTCGTTATAATCAAATCATTGAAATTTTTACCTCTAAAAATCATCAGGTTCAAGCAACCTTACTTGATGATCTAAAAAGTTTTGAGAAACAATTAAATACAGGTTGGGATATCGTTATTTTTGGTCGTGCTTATGACTTAAAGTTTGAACAAGTGATTTCACTTATTCAGGCATCTTCACAACCTCAATTACCTGTTTTACTTCTAACGCCTGAAAACTATCATTTATCTGAATATACCAGTTATATTCATAAAGGCATTTATGATCTGATTGATCTAAAAAATCCTGAAAATGTCTATATTTCGCTCATTAGAACATTGTCCTATAGTCGCTTACAACAAAATGAGCAACGCCTTGCAGACGAACTCGATCATATTCATTTACATGTGCAATCACAGGTACAAGAAAGTAATAAAGCTGTTGCGATTATTCAGGAAGGTATTCATATACAAGCCAATCCAGAATATCTTGAACTGTTTAAAATTAACAACGAACAGGATTTAATTGGTTTACCCATTCTGGATATTTTACAACCCACAGATTTAAATACCTTCAAGCAAAAATTTAAACGTGTTTCTCAACATATTTTTGATCAATCAAAATTTGATATTGTCTCTAAAAACACATCCATTGATGTGAAAAATCCGCTTAAAATCGAATTTTTACCTTCCGATCAAGAAGATGCCATACAACTGGTGATCGATTGCGATGTGTCCACTGTCGCACCGACGTTTTCAGAAACAGGCTTAAAAGCTGTTGAATTAGAAAGACGCTCTTCTTTAAACAATGTATATCATTCAGTGAGTCGTCAATTGAGCAAACAACCGGCAGAAGCAAATGCCTTAGTTGTGATTAGTTTATCCCATTGTCCAGATGAAGTATTTAAACAACATTTAAGTACAATAAAAGATTATTTTTTAAATATTCATGATTTTATTAAAGAACAAGTGAATAGTTCCGTTTATAAATTAAATGCGGCTGTTTATATTTGTCTATTTCAAGCCGAATCTGAGCAAGTCCTTCAATCACAGTTGATGAGTTTAAAATCTTTAGAAAAGCCACAACTGTTAGGCGTTGGAAAATTGACTTTTTCTTTAAATCTTCGCTTAGGTTATCTCACGCTGCCAGAGCCATCATTAAAAGATGAAAAAACTTTTGAATCTTTAATGGAACAGGCTTTTAGTCAAAGTTTGCCGACCATCATCCAGAATATTTCTCAACAAGATTTAGGTGAACTCAGTAAAACTCAACCTGAAGTAAAACTGGATAAAATTAACTTAGATACCTCGAGTATTCCGAAAGCTCAACAATCCATTTTGCAGGTTTTGCAGCAAAAATTGGATGTAGGCGATATTCATTTAAAATACCAGCAACTTTATGATAAACAAGACACCAACCTTTATATCTATGAAGTGACCAGTGGATTTATTTACGACAATACTTGGCAGAATGTTCATCATCTTCCTGATTTACGAGAAAATGCCGAGCTTTCAATCAAGGTAGACCGCTGGATCTTGGTGGAAGCATGTAAACAATTACATAATTTCCTTATTCAATATCCAAACGCCAAACTTATTATTAATTTAAATCGTCATGTTTTATTAAATGACCAACAACTACCCGATTTAATCTCCAAGCTTCTAACCATTGTAGGTAGTCGAAATAAATCGCCACTTATCCTGCAATTTTCTGAAGAATCAATTAGTCTAAATTTAAATGTGGCGCAACAACAAATTGCAAGATTAAAACAGCTTGATGCGGAAATTTCGGTACGCGATTTTGGGCTTTCCATGTATAGCGAATCAATTCTAAGTCAGATCGATTTAAACTATATCAGCTTGAATGAAAAGCTCTGTAAGATGTTAAGTTCTGATCGTGAGTTGTCGCAACTTCAAGAAAAGGTTGAACATTTTCACACAGTCAAACCTGTAGAAATATTAGTCAAAGATTTAAATGATATGACGATGTTTGCAAATGCATGGAACATTGAGGCTCGATATTTGCAAGGTGATTATTTTCAGAAAAAACTGGATCAATTAACTGATGTGCAAGATCAATAAGATTTAAACCAGTCGACGGTTTAAACCGTTGAGCTTTTATTATTATTTGAAAATACAAAAAAAGAACCGCAGGTGCGGTTCTTTTTTTGTATGATTATTAACTGTTAAATTACCAGTAGAAGTTAAGACCCACTTTACCTACAGGTAACCATTCATACTTGTTATCATTACGGATTTTATCTTCTTCTCTATCTACTGCTTCTTGAGCACCAGTCGTATTACCTGTTACTGGAGCAAGATTATATTGAGTTAATTCAACTTTTGGATTACCCGTATAGTATGCACCTACTTCTGCAAACACACCCCAGTTTTTATTAAATTTCGGTGCAAAACCGAAACCAACATAAGGAGAAATGTTGTTTTCATAGCTCATCTTACCACGAACGCCACCTTCTTGACCTGGTACAAGTTGCTGATAATTTTTGTTATCAATCGATAACGTATCACCATCACCAATACGTTTAGCAAGATCATAATCATTGTCTAAATAAGCTGCACCTGCCGCGACATAGAGACCTTGAGCCCATGGATTGGCACTTGCACCCCAAGGACGGATTTCAGCATTCAAATAGATATTGTTGTTGTCCATATCAAGATCGTATTTTGTACCATTTACAGATACATCATCAGTCCAAGAAATGTCACCACCATTATAACCTAGAGCTAAACCTACATATGGGTTAGCCTGCCATAAGAATGCACCACCATAACCTGTGGTACCGACTTCAGCACGAACACCTACTGGTAGAAGTTGTTTTTGATCGAATTGGTAATGATCCTGAACAACAGCATCATCCGCCATTACTGTTCCCGCAACAGCAGCTAAAGCACCAGCAACTGCAATAAGTTTTAACATTTTCATTGATTTCTCTCCTCAAAAAGACTTTCTTTGCATCTAAATAAATTGTTATTGCGTAGGGCTATCTTATGAGAAACATAAAAAAGGTTTTATAAGAGAATTGATCATTTTCTGTTAACTTTTGATACAAATAAGTTTGGTTATTGTTTTTAAAGACATTTGTTGTAATTGCAATTAACAATTATCTGGTTAAAACTTAATCTTTTTATTTCTAAATAATGCAGCCGAAAATTTATTTCACAAGATTATTCATCAGAATTCGTGTAAAATTGTTCAAATTTTTTTGGAAGGAAGAACATGTCTCAGCTTTCTACAATCATCGAGCAAGCCTTTGAAGATCGTGCAAATTATAGTGCAGCGGAATGCCCAACTGAAATTCGTGATGCCGTAGAACAAGCCATTGCAGGCTTAGACAATGGTACTTTACGTGTTGCTGAAAAAATTGATAGCGCATGGGTTGTGCATCAATGGCTTAAAAAAGCAGTGCTCTTGTCTTTCAAATTGAACGATAACAAACCGATTGAATCTTGTGACTTACGTTTTTATGACAAAGTTGCAACCAAGCATGCGGATTGGACTGAAGAACAGTTTAAAGCTGCGGGAGTTCGTGTTGTACCTCCAGCAGTAGCACGTCGTGGTAGTTTTCAGGCAAAAAATGTCGTGCTAATGCCTTCTTATGTCAATATTGGTGCATATGTAGATGAAGGCACGATGGTCGATACATGGGCAACGGTTGGTTCATGTGCGCAAATTGGTAAAAATGTTCATTTGTCTGGCGGTGTAGGTATTGGTGGTGTATTAGAGCCTTTACAAGCAAATCCAACAATTATTGAAGATAACTGCTTTATCGGTGCACGTTCTGAAATCGTGGAAGGCGTGATCGTTGAAGAAGGTTCTGTCATTTCTATGGGCGTTTATATTGGTCAATCGACTCGTATTTATGACCGTGAAACTGGCGAAATCCACTATGGCCGCGTACCAGCAGGTTCTGTCGTTGTACCGGGTAACCTACCATCAAAAGATGGTACATATAGCTTATATGCTGCAATTATCGTGAAGAAGGTTGATGCACAAACTCGTGCAAAAACAAGCTTAAACGATTTGTTACGCGCTGATTAATTCGATTTATTTTAAGAACTTAATCGTTCTTTGGAGCTTAAAACGCTCCTCGTCTCTAAGTTCAAATCTGATCGTAGAGATTTTTGTTTTCTAAGGTGTGGTATTTCTGCAATGACTTCTTTACGTTCAACAAATATTCCTGTATCAGCCCCATCTGCGGGGCTCCGTATTACGGAAATTTTTTATTCCTTACAAGGAGAAGCCAATACCGCAGGTTTACCTACTGTCTTTATTCGTTTAACGGGCTGTCCCTTACGCTGTACCTATTGTGATACCACATATTCTTTTGAAGGCGGTGAACGTCAGTTACTCGATCAAATTATTGAAACAGCGTTATCGTTTAAAACACCTTATATTTGTGTGACAGGCGGTGAACCGCTTGCTCAGCCTAACTGTTTGCATTTATTGACGCGGTTATCAGATTTAGGTTGCCAAGTCTCTTTGGAAACCAGTGGTGCACTTGATGTGTCTAATGTTGATCCACGGGTATCAAAAGTACTGGATTTAAAAACCCCCACTTCTGGGGAAGAAAAGCGTAATCTTTTAAGTAATTTGGATTACTTAACTGCACATGACCAAATCAAATTTGTAATTTGTAACCGTGAAGACTATGAATGGTCTAAGAAACAGTTAAAAGATTATCAATTGGAACAGAAAGTCAGTACCGTTTGGTTTTCTCCTGCATTTGCAGTTGAAACAGGTTCAGTTAAACTACCTCAGCTTGCGCGTGATATGGCGCAATGGATTCTGGATGACCATCTCCCAGTTCGCTTCCAGTTGCAATTACACAAACTGCTCTGGAATGACGAAACAGGTCGTTAATCCGCAATTGTCTTATTTTTTGTTTTGGAGAACATCGTATGCGCCCTCGTGCCATCGTTTTATTATCAGGCGGCTTAGATTCAACCACTTGTTTAGCTTGGGCACAAGCGCGTTATGAATGCATGGCTTTAAGTTTCATGTATGGGCAACGCTCAACTACCGAACTTGATGCTGCCAAAGCTTTAGCACAAGCTGCTGGTGTTGAACATCGCATCATTAATATTGACTTGGGTAATCTGGGTGGCTCTGCGCTTACAGATCATAACATTGAAGTACCCGATCACGAGCAACAAGGTATTCCTATTACCTATGTCCCTGCCCGTAATACAATATTTTTATCTTATGCACTGGCTGCGGCAGAAGTATTTGGAGCAGAAGCCATTGTGATTGGGGTTAATGCTGTAGATTACTCAGGTTATCCAGATTGTCGTCCTGAATATATTGAAGCCTTTACAAATATGGCACGCTTGGCAACAAAGGCAGGCGTTGAAGGTAAACCTCTTACATTTGAAACACCTTTGTTACATTTATCCAAAGCGAATATTATACGTTTAGGGCTTGAACATGGCGTAGACTATAGTCAAACTGTTTCCTGCTACCAAGCAGATGCTGAAGGTCGTGCATGTGGGAAATGTGATAGCTGTCGTTTACGTAAACAAGGCTTTATTGAAGCAGGCGTCGCAGATCCAACACGCTACATACCATAATAATCAGGTACTATTTATGAAATTATTGAACACGCAACTTATCCTTTCTTCAATTATGGCTGCTGCTGCATTTACTGCAACCATGACTCATGCCGCGGATGAAAACAAACTGCAACAGGCTTATAAAAGTACCAATGTCAAAGGTGCTCTCATCAATCTTTGTAAAGATGAAACAGCAAAAGGAAATAAATTATCTGCTGCTGAAGTCAGTAAATATTGTACATGTGCCGTTGAAGCAGATGGTAAAATGACCAATGCTCAAAAATGGGAAGTACAAAGTGCGATTAATGCCAAGAAAAGTCCGGGTAGTTTAGCCTTTGTACAACAACAAAACAAAGACTTACAGGCTTGTTTTGGTCCTCAATTGACTGGTAAATTGAAAGGCTTGACTGAAGAAGCCATGAAATCTGCGCAAAGTAAGAAATAAGTAAAATTTATAATAAGCGAGCCACTTTATGTGGCTTGTTTTTTCTGGAGAGAAAATAAATGAGCAGCGAGAATATTTCATTACCGAATCAATCTTTCCCTGCAACACATGGAGAGATCAATCTAACGGAACTTACTTCCCCTTGGTTAATTATTTATTTTTACCCCAAAGATTCCACACCAGGCTGTACTACACAGGCCGTTGGTTTTTCTTGTTTGAAAGATCAATTTGATGACTTAGATGCAAGTATTATTGGTATATCTCGTGATTCAGTCAAAGCGCACCAAAACTTTACCGAAAAACAATCTTTGAGTATTGAATTAATCAGTGATAAAGATGAAATGTTGTGCCAACATTTTGATGTGATTAAAGAAAAAAACATGTATGGCAAAAAAGTCATGGGCATTGAACGCTCAACTTTTATTTTCCACAATCAACAACTGGTTAAAAGTTATCGCAAAGTCAAAGCCGCAGGTCATGCAGAACAGGTTTTAGAAGATTTAAAAATGTTACAACAGTCGTGATGCTTTTAGACAAAGATGTAGCTTGGAGTATTTTAATGAAAGCTACATCTTGATTTAACTCAGAAAGATCAAACAAGATTAAGGCTTTATTTTCCATTGACCGTTAATCTGAATATTAACTTTTTCAGCCATCCCATCCGATGCCTTTTTCATTCCAAAATCGCTAAGATCGACGCTGCTGCTAGAAGCAATATTCATCAAATTAGCAGTCTTGGGAACAGGTTGGAGAGTCGTATCGAAGACAGCAGGACGTGTTACACCTCGAATGGTTAATTGTCCCAAAATTTGATATTGATGATTTCCTAATGATTTGAATTGATCACTTTTAAAGCTCACCGTTTTATATTGAGCCGCATAAAATAAATCCTTACCCAACAGCATATTCTTTATAGACGGTTGATTAAGACTGAGGCTATCTACATTTAAAATAAACCGTGACGACGCTTGCTGTGGTGAATTTACATCAAAATACATGATTGCATGAACACTATTAAATTTTGCTTTGATAGTCGACATATTGGCTGAGTCAATATGCAATCCAACATAACTTGTTGGTGTTAATACCCAATTGGTTGCATAGCTCTGAGTTATAGTCAGGCAGATTAAGCCAGTTAAGCAAAGAAACTTTCTTCGCAATTGATGTATAGCCAAAGTCATTGCAAGCCCCCAAATAAGAATACAGATTACTTCCTGTAATTCACTATTTCAGATTCGACTTGTCATTTAATACGTACTTATTTTGCAGTTCCTGATATATCGGATTTTTTTGGAAGGCTTGTAAAAAATCAATTGTACCTTGTGGAAAAGCCTGTGCTTGAATTTCACCACGATAATATGCTTCTCGGACTGGCGTTGCAGACAGGGAAGATTTCAAACTTTCTAACTCGACCATGGTCCATTCAGGAAAAAGCTTTAAGTAATAAGAAGATTCATCTTTAAAATGCCCAATCAAGCCAATTTTTGCATGAGGTGGTGTGATCTGATTCACTAAGGTTTTAACTTGATGTACCCATTTTTCATCATCATAAACATCCACAATATGTACAAAATGAATCCGTTTTTGCTCATCTTCTGAAAAATTAGATAAGATCATTGCTTCACGTTCTAAGGCCAGAAAAGGATTTTTAATATTACGTTCTGGCTGTGCAGACCCTAAAGCCAAGATGACGTTCTGACTTTGTTGTAAGGCAATTTCAACGGTTTGCATGTGCGCAAGATGAAAAGGCTGAAAACGCCCAATGAAAACGAGATAATCAAATGTATACATAAACCAACTTCATTTTTTATGAACTCACCAGTAGTCATTTACAATTCATTTTACGACATAATGGCAAACATAAACCCAAGATTGAAAGCAAGGATAGTACGATGACACTTCGCTGTATTCAACAACCGCATCAACATTTAAATGCAAAATTAGAAAATGGCATTCTGACGCTTGCCATTAACCGCCCTGAAGCCAAAAATGCGTTGTATGGTGAACTGTATTTATGGATTGCCCAAGCTCTGGATGAAGCTGATCAGTCCAGTCAGGTTCGTGTGGTGATTTTACGTGGTGCTGATGCCGACTTTTCAGCGGGTAATGATATGAAAGATTTCATGTCATTTATTCAAAAACCTCATGAAGGTAAAGCTGGTGATCAACCGCCATTTGTATTACTTAAATCTGCTGCCAAACTTTCAAAACCACTTATTGTTGCCATTAAAGGTGTTGCGATTGGTATTGGAGTCACGATTTTATTACATGCTGATATTGTTTATGCAGACCAAACTGCCCTGTTTCAGATTCCATTTGTCAGCCTAGGCTTATCTCCTGAAGGTGCTGCCAGTCGTTTATTGGTCAAACAGGCAGGTTACCATCGTGCCGCAGAGCTTTTGTTTACAGCCAAGAAATTTAATGCAGAAGTTGCTGAAAAAGCAGGTCTGGTTAATCAAATCAGTGATGATGTATATACACTGGCTGAACAGACAGCCCAACAATTGGCTGCTTTACCGCTTGCATCCATTAAGCAATCTAAGGCATTAATGAAGCAAGACCTTGCCGAGATTGTACAATGTGTTGATGATGAAGCCGAAATTTTCATGCAACGTGTACGTTCGCCTGAAATGAAAGAAGCAGTTCAAGCTTTTATGGAAAAACGTAAGCCTGATTTTTCTCAGTTTGATTAAAACCCTATTTACCAATCGTAAACTGGCTAAAAAACATCCTGAGCATAAAATACTGCATCTGAATACAAGTGGATGACACGCATTTTATCTCAGGAACTGCACTTTTTTACCAGCATAAAAGCATCGAGTGATATCCTCACTTATGATCTTTAATTATTAAATATTTGAACAGTTATGACCAATTCAGAAAAACCTTCTCAAAACTCTTCACAAGGTTCCGAAAAAAAACGCTATTTTGAGCCTGCCCCACAAGATATAGATGTCGACAATTTTCGTAAAGTGGTTGAAAGCCGTCGCTCTGTACGTAAATTTACCGATAAAGTCATTCCAGCAGAAGTGCTTGATGCTTGTTTAGACTTGGCATTACTTGCGCCCAATTCGTCTAATTTACAGCCTTGGACGTTTTATGTAGTACAAAATCCCACCAAGAAAAAACAATTGGTGAAAGCCTGTTTAGGTCAACTTGCAGCAAAAACTGCGGCAGAACTGATTGTTTGTGTAGCACGAACCGATCGTGTCGATGAAATGGCGAAAAAGAATATCAGCGAGTTTCCATTTCCTGAAGCACCCGAAATGGTCAAAAAATATTATCGCTTTATTCCTTATAATTACAAAACAGGTTATTTCAATGCGCTCGGCAACTTTAAAAAGGTTGCTTTTAAAGTGGCGCGAACGTTAGATAAACAACTGCCTGTGACCGCATTTAACCCTGCCGATGCACAGCTTTGGGCGAGTAAAACCACCGCTTTGGCCTGTGAAAATCTGGTCCTTTCATTGCGTGCTTATGGTTTTGATAGTTGCATGATGGAAGGCTTTGATGAGCCAATGGTACGTAAAATCTTAAAACTGAATGACCAGCAATTTCCGATTATGGTGATAGGTGCTGGTGAACGTGCTGAAGATGGTGTATTTTTCCCGCAATATCGTTTTGACCGCAATTTATTTATTCAAAAAGTTTAATTTTATTGAATATCTAATATTTGCATAAATTCAAAGGCAGGCTCTTCGTAAGGATGGCTTGCCTTTAATGCTTTTGCGACAGCGCTAGCTTTTTCTTCTGGAACGATGGTTTCGACACGCCATTCTTCAAGTTGTTCTAACTCATCCAGTTGCCCTAAAAAAGGTTTAGCTCCTTGAATTGGCTTAAACTGCCCTATTCCTTTCACTTGCCATGCACAGTGTTGATAGTTGCCAATACCCCCTGCTCCAGCTTCAAAAATAGCAAGTTTAGTCGATTCCAAATGAGATTCTGGTACGTAATAAATCAGTTTTAGCATAATCAATATGTTGTTAGATGCTTAAAAACATATTACCGAATAATCTTGAGTAGTGAAGCCATTATGACTGTAAAACTAGATAATTGCCTAACATCCATAATAATTCTGCTGTCACGACTGCACCGAACCACATCCACCCCTTACGTTTTCGTGATATATCTTGCCCATTATTTTTCATACTGTTTCTCCAATGTAAGATTGGTAATGAATGATTAAAATAAAAGCAAAATTTGTACCAATCCAAACTGGCTCAAGATTTATAAAACCAAACAATTTTTCATCAACAATATTTGAGAATGGGAAAAACTTTTTTAATCATCATCAACCCAATAAAAAACCACCTTTGATTAACTTAATCAAAGGTGGTGATGTTTAATCGTTAATTGTAATTAACCAATAAACTTACGTGCGTTACGGAACATACGCAACCATGCACCATCTTCAGTCCAGTCTTCCGGTTTCCATGAATGCTGTAAAGCACGGAAATTACGCTCTGGATGCGGCATCATAATCGTAGCTCGACCATCTTTCGAAGTCACGCCCGTAATCGCTTCTGGTGAACCGTTTGGATTCAGTGGGTAATGTTGCGTCGGCTGACCTGAACTATCAACATAACGCAAAGTCACCTGATCATTGCTATTTAAGCTTGCCAAGTATTCATTGCTAGCAACCACACGACCTTCACCATGTGCGACGGCGATTGGTAAAATCGAACCCTGCATATCTTGCAGCAATACCGATACCGATTTTTCTACACGTACATTGACCGCACGAGCTTCAAACACTTCTGATACGTTACGATGGAAACGTGGCCAGTTGTCTGCACCCGGAATCAATGGCGCAAGTTGTGAAAGCATTTGGCAACCATTACAAATACCCAAGCTAAAAGTACTGTCACGATTAAAGAAGCTTTCAAATTGATCGCGTAATTTTGGATTAAATAGCACTGACTTTGCCCAGCCACCACCTGCACCCAACACATCACCATAAGAGAAACCACCACAAGCCACAAGACCTTCAAAATCTTGAAGATCAACACGACCTGCTAGTAAGTCACTCATATGCACATCAACAGTGTTGAAACCGACTTTGTCAAAGGCCGCTGCCATTTCAACATGACCATTAACCCCTTGTTCACGCAAAATCACCATATTTGGGCGGCGTGTTGCAATAAATGGCGCTTCTACAGGTTCGTTCAAATCATAAGTCGCTTGTGCAATTAAACCTTGATGATTTTGATCTGCGATTAAAGCAAATTCCTGATCTGCTGTTTCAACGTTGTCACGTAAACGCTGGATCTGATGAGACACTTCTGCCCATGCCTGTTGTAATTCAGCACGTGCCAAAGTTAAACCATTCACAGTCAATTGGTCTGTAGTATTGACACGTCCAACCAAGCTAATCGCATCTTTTAAGTTTGAGCTTTCAATTTCAGCTTGTAAAGTATCCCAATCAGCAGCTTTAAGTTGTAAAACTGCACCAATTTCTTCTGCAAACAAACTTTCAATGCTTTGTGGCTCTAAAG
Organism: Acinetobacter ihumii; assembly: GCF_900625095.1. GTDB lineage: Bacteria > Pseudomonadota > Gammaproteobacteria > Pseudomonadales > Moraxellaceae > Acinetobacter > Acinetobacter ihumii. The sequence continues at coordinate 1,203,811 of NZ_LR130760.1, forward strand.
CAACACCCAAACGTGCTGCAAACATCATTTCAGCAACAGTGGCTAATAAACCACCATCACCGATGTCATGATAGGCCTGAACCAAGCCGCGATTGTTCCAGTCTTGAACTAGATTGAAGAAATCTTTTAGATCTTCAAAGCTATCCACATCTGGCGTGATTGTACCCATCGCTTTATACACTTGGGTTAAAATCGATGCACCAATACGGAATTTGCCTTTAGACAAATCAATACGGACTAAAACTGAATCTTGAAGCTGTTTAAGCTCAGGTGTCAGCGTTTTACGCACATCACTCACAGGCGCAAATGCAGTAATGACTCCTGACATTGGCGATGTAACGGCCTTATCAACACCTTCATCATTCCAAGTGGTACGCATTGAAAGTGAATCTTTACCGACTGGAATCGCAATACCCAATGCTGGACACATTTCCATCCCAATGGCTTTTACACCCTCAAATAAGGCTTGATCTTCACCTTGTTGACCTGCTGCTGCCATCCAGTTTGCAGACAGTTTGATGTCGCCCAATTGCTCAATATTGGCTGAGGCAATATTGGTAATGGCTTCGGCAACCGCTAAACGCGCAGAAGCCGCAGGGTTGAGCAATGCTACAGGTGGACGTTCACCCATTGCCATCGCTTCACCTGTATAACCTTGTAAGCTAGTCGTGGTGACTGCCGCATCTGCCACAGGAACCTGCCAACGCCCGACCATTTGATCACGTGCCACCATCCCTGTAATTGAACGGTCGCCAATGGTGATCAAAAATGATTTTGATGCGACAGTTGGATTTTTCAACACACGGAAAATCGCATCTTTGAGATCGATGCTTGAGGTATCAAATTCATTGCCTTGACGTTCAATCGTTTCATACGAACGCTGCATACGTGGCGTACCACCGAGCATGACTTGCATTGGAATATCCACTGCATTGTCATGGAACAATGGATCTTCAACCGTCAAATGACGCGCTTCGGTTGCTTCACCCAAAACGGCGAATGGACAACGCTCACGCGCACAGATTTCTTCAAACAATTCTAAAGATTCTGGACGAATCGCAAGTACATAACGCTCTTGTGCTTCATTTGACCAGATTTCCATTGGGCTCATGCCACGTTCAAGTGAAGGAATCTTACGTAGATTTAGAATCGCACCTAACTCATGGTCATTCACTAGTTCAGGCATGGCATTGGATAAACCACCCGCACCGACATCATGGACTGAAACGATTGGGTTAAAATCTTCCATGCGCCAGCAACTATCAATGACTTCCTGACAACGGCGTTCCATTTCAGGGTTTTCACGCTGTACTGAAGCAAAATCAAGGTTTTCGCCCATGGTTCCGCTATCTACAGAAGACGCAGCACCACCACCCAAACCGATCAACATGGCTGGACCACCGAGTACAATCAGTAAATCACCCGGTTGAATCGCATCTTTTTCTACATGGTCAGGGCGAATGTTGCCATAACCGCCTGCAATCATAATTGGCTTATGAAAACCTTTGACTTCACCATTGACGTTTTGTTCAAAGGTACGGAAATAACCATTTAAGTTTGGACGACCAAATTCGTTATTAAATGCTGCACCACCTAATGGCCCTTCAATCATGATTTGTAATGGCGATGCCATACGTGAAGGTTTACCGTAGTTGTCTTCCCACGGCTGCTCAAAACCTGGAATATTCAGGTTAGATACAGTAAAGCCCGTTAAACCTGCTTTGGGTTTACCACCACGACCTGTTGCACCTTCATCACGGATTTCACCACCCGAACCTGTTGCAGCACCTGCAAATGGAGAAATTGCAGTCGGATGATTATGGGTTTCCACCTTCATCAAGATATGCGCGGCTTGGCTCTTATACTTATAAACAAAATGCCCAGTTTCGTTGTCTTTTTTTGGATAAAAACGCTGCGTGTCATAACCCACGATCACCGATGCATTGTCTTTATAGGCTGACAACACTTCATCTGGCGACTCTTTATAGGTATTTTTAATCATCTGGAACAACGATAATGGCTGTTTTTCACCATCAATGGTCCATTCTGAACCAAAGATTTTATGACGACAATGTTCAGAGTTCGCCTGTGCAAACATCATCAATTCGATATCGTTTGGATTACGCCCCAAATCGGTAAAGGCTTGAGTTAAATAGTCAATTTCTTGGTCAGACAAGGCAAAACCAAATTCATTATTGGCTTTGACTAGAGCTTGTTTTCCCTCACCTAAAATATCAATCGAGTTTAATGGCTTAGGTGCTGTTTCTAAAAATAGACGATGTGCATCTTCAATCTGGCTAAACACGGTTTCAGTCATGCGGTCATGCAACACTTGCTTAACTTCATTGCTGAGTTGGGACACACCTTTTAATGTATATAAAATACCGCGTTCCAAACGATGCACTGGCGTATTACAGTTTTTAAAGATATCTGTTGCTTTAGATGACCATGGAGAAATGGTTCCAATACGTGGTGTCACCAAGACTTGTATTTCATCATTGGTCACTTGGCGTAATTCAAACGATGTACCATCATTTAAAAGTTGCAATGCAGATTGATGCTGTTGCTCGTCGAGCGCTTGATCAAACAGGTAAATCCATTGACTGTCAAAGGTTTGGACAGAACTGATTGAAGATAAACGTGTTAATAGTTGAGCTTTCTTGAATGAAGAATGTGCTGGTGCACCGGCCACGATAAACATGTTGATTTTGGCTCCACGGGCAAGTCTTTTGAACTTTACCGCAATGTGACTTTAGAGAGAGCGCATATTCTACTGTGAAAAGGCAAAATCAGCTAGATGGAGAGCATGGATTTCTCTTATCTTATTCGCGAAAACGATCTTTATCGTAAATGCTCAAAATATATCCATCTCGTTTTAGACTAAATGTTCTGAACTCATCTTCTTAAAGATGAGTTTATTTATTTTAAAAACTTACGAAAATATTTCGGCGAGTCTTCATAATCTTGTGCAAGATAAAACTGATGTGCCTGCTTCCGATGATCACTCGAATGTAACTCTAAACGATCACAACCCCGCTCTTTTGCAATATCTTCTGCATATGCCAATAGAGTTTGACCCACTTTTTGACCTCTCAACTTTTCATCCACGCATAAATAAGCTATACGTGCAAAATCGCCTTGTAGCGCCAACTGAGGAATCATGCTCAATGACAGAAATCCAGCAATCTGCTGCTGATACTCAGCGACCAGAATATATTGATCATGATTTTGATCAAATTCTGAAATTTTCTTTTCGATTGAAGCGACATCCTGATCATATCCTAACTGTGCCAATAAAGACTTGATGACGGGTGCATCCTTGAGGTGTGCTTTTCGTACAATAACCATCGGAATTTCTCAATATTTCATATATAGGTAAAGTTGCTCAATCCCATAAAAAAAAGCTGACTTATGCCAGCTTTAAATTTCATTATTCAGCGACAGGATCAAGCTGCTTCAATAATTTCAAAATCATGGGTAATTTCAACACCACCATCGGAAAGCATTTTACTGGCTGAACAATATTTCTCTGCTGAAAGCTCAACAGCCTTGGCAACCTGTTTTTCTTTCACAGCAGTTCCAGTCACTACAAAATGTAAATGAATTTTGGTAAAAACAGCAGGTATCGCATCGGCACGTTCTGCTTTTAACTCACATACAACACCCGTCACATCCTGACGTGCTTTCTTTAAAATGGTCACAATATCAAACGAAGCACACCCACCAAGTCCCATTAAAATCAACTCCATAGGACGTGGTCCACGGTTTTCACCGCCATATGCGGCAGAGCCATCCATTACCACTTGATGACCACTTTCAGATTTCGCTTCAAAAGCAACATTCTCTAGCCAATGAACACTTGTTTGCATTGCAACTACCCAAAAAAAATTATAAATTTACAGAGTTCTTGTACACTAGCATAAAATGAGTTGATAAGGAATTTCATCTCTTGTGTGTGAATACGCTCATTTAGGTCTTGTGCGATCTTTTTTTATTTATCCTAATTGGAAAACTTAAGCATGACGTCAAATTTTTCACAACTTAGCACTGATGCTTTGTCTCCAGGTCAATTACCCGAGTCAGTCAAAGCACTGTTAAAACGTGCACATATTAATCGCTATCCAAAACGCACGACGATTGTTGACGCAGGAACTGAATCAAAGTCGCTTTACCTGATTTTGAAGGGTTCTGTTTCAATTATTTTACGTGAAGATGATGAACGTGAAATTGTGGTTGCTTATTTAAATCCTGGGGACTTTTTTGGGGAAATGGGTCTCTTTGAAGCAAATCCACAACGTACGGCAGAAGTACGTACTCGTGATGTCTGTGAAATTGCTGAAATTTCATATGACAATTTCCATGAACTCAGTAAGCAATATCCCGATTTAAGCTATGCCGTATTTGCTCAATTGGTACGTCGCCTGAAAAATACGACACGTAAAGTCACCGATTTAGCTTTTATTGATGTATCTGGTCGTATTGCGCGCTGCCTGATCGACTTATCTGCTCAACCAGAAGCCATGATTTTACCTAATGGACGTCAGATCCGTATTACTCGTCAAGAGATTGGGCGTATCGTAGGTTGTTCGCGTGAAATGGTTGGCCGAGTTCTAAAAACGCTTGAAGAACAAGGCATGATTGAAACAGATGGAAAAGCAATTCTGATTTTTGATGCATCATTGGAAGAGAATTCTTTAAATGATACCGATTTCGATGACGAAGAATAAGATATCTGTTTATCTGATAAGAAAAGCAAACTTAATCGTTTGCTTTTTTTTATGAAAAATATTTAAAGTACAAAAACATACACACAGCTTAAAGCAAATCATTTAAGTTCAAAAATGACACTTTTCAATCAAATTTAAGGATCAGGTTATGCAATATCATGCATTGGGCGATTCAGGTCTTCAGGTTCCTGAAATTTGTTTAGGCACCATGACCTTTGGTGAACAAAACTCTCAACCAGAAGCTTTTGAGCAATTGAACTATGCGCTTGAAAATGGTTTGTATTTCTGGGATACCGCAGAAATGTATTCGGTTCCACCCAAACCTGAAACCTATGGCGCAACAGAAACTATTATCGGGAATTGGTTTGCACAACATGCTGGGCGTGACCAAGTTTTTTTAGCCTCTAAAATTGCAGGGCCGGGTTTTGGCGGCAGTCATATCCGTGAAGGCAAAACTCAATTTGGCCAACATATTGAACAAGCTCTCGATGGCTCTTTGAAGCGCTTACAGACCGATTATATTGATCTATACCAACTCCACTGGCCAGAACGTCATACCAACTTCTTTGGTAGTTTAGGTTTCGCCAATGCAGAGGCTGCTACAGATTATGAAATTGAAGCCATGCAACACACCTTATTGGCTTTACAAAAGGAAATTGATCGTGGACGCATCCGTCATATTGGTCTATCCAATGAAACACCATGGGGAACCATGAAGTTTCTTCAACTTGCTGAAAAACTGGGCGTCGATAAATTCGTCAGTGTGCAAAACCCTTATAGTCTCTTAAATCGAACCTATGAAATTGGCATGTCTGAAATTGCAAAGTTTGAAGGTGTTGGACTGCTTGCCTATTCACCGTTGGCTTTTGGCTATTTAACAGGTAAATTTCGTCACGGGGCACGTCCAGCCAATGCTCGGGTAACGTTGTTTTCACGGTTTACCCGCTACAGTAATCCGCAAAGCGAATGGGCAACCGAACAATATGCGCAATTGGCTGAAAAGCATGGTTTGACTCTAACCCAAATGGCACTGGCTTTCATCAAACAACAATTCTTTGTCAGTAGTACTATTATTGGGGCGACCAATCTGGACCAGTTAAAAGAAAATATTCAGGCTTTCGACATTACGCTGGATGAGGCAGTGTTAAAAGGGATAGAAGATATTCATACCCAACAACCCAACCCTGCACCTTAAAAAATAAAAATAGGATGCCATTAGGCGTCCTATTTTCTGTCTCTAACCTTGAATAAAATTAACGGCGATTATTATAGACCGCCATGGCGGCTGGCAGATTTTTGCGCATATCATTAATGCGTTGTGCATTTGAAGGGTGTGTTGATAAGAATGATGGTCCTGCACCTGCTCCATCTAATTTATTCATTTTTTCCCAAAGGCTAATCGCAGCCTGTGGATTATAACCCGCTTTTGCCATGATCATTAAACCGCCAAAGTCGGCGCGACTTTCCAGATTACGAGAGTACGGCAAACCCACACCCACTTGACTGCCTAAATCCAATGCAGCAGAGCCTAATTGCCCGATGCTATCACCTGCATAAGCTTTACCAATATTGAGTGCCAAACCTGTCAGTGCTTCTGCACCGATCTTACTTTTTGCATGCTCTTCAAGTGCATGCGTCATTTCATGTCCCATTACCGCCGCAATTTCAGCATCACTCAGGTTGAGCTTATTGACAATCCCGGTATAAAACACAACCTTACCGCCGGGAGCAACATAGGCATTGACCGTATCCGATTTAATTACAGCCAATTGCCACTGAAACGGTTGACCAGTCTGGTTCATCTGATTTGCATACGGTATTAAACGTTGCATCACTGTATTAATTCTACGATAAGTCGTAGACGATGTATCAAGTTGTCTTTTTTGCCGTGCTTCTGCTGTCATCTTGCTAAAGCCTTGAGCGGCTGTGGCGTTCAGTGTTGCAGAATCGGCCCCTGCCATATCAGCAAATGTTGTACAACCGCCAAGTGTCATCATTGTTGCGGTTAAAAAACTTATCACTATTTTTTTATTCATCAAAACTACTCCTCTCAGGGCAAAACGACTTAACTCACTGTTTTGACGTGCATTATAGATAAATGTTGGAACTGCGTTATATAAATATCATTACATTTGTGTAATTCTACCTAAAAATAAATAAAATCCATGAAATTAAACAAATGATATTCACAATAAAATAGAAACGTAACAAGGGCTTAACTTTGTCTTCAAGATTTGAATCATTCCGTTTGAATAGCAAATATGCATTTTGCAGCAAGATCAAGGGCACAATTACACAGGCAATGATAACGGTCAAACCCATAAAAGCCGCCATAAATAAATGCGGATCCTGAGTCTGTAAAGCAATAATCCACATCGCAATCGTGGGTGCACCACCAATTGCAAATAAGAGAGAATAAAAAATCGTTTGTGCAATTTGAGGTTGAAGCTTCATGCCGAACAGGATTTCCCTTTTGTATAAAATCAATTTGATCATAAAAGAAAAGCACCTAAATAGGTGCTTTCTTTAGTCGTAAAAACGATGGATTATGCTGAAAATGGATGACGTAACACAATAGTTTCAGCACGATCTGGTCCGGTTGAAATAATATCAATTGGACATTCAATCAATTGCTCAATACGCTTCACATAAGCCAAAGCATTTGCTGGAAGTTGATCAACACTGGTCAATCCTACTGTTGAATCAGACCAACCTGGCATGGTTTCATAAATTGGTTTTAAACTTTCAAATGAAATCGCATCAGAAGAACCCACACAACCTGAATCGGTATTTTCGTAACCGACACAGATTTTGACTTCTTCCAAACCGTCCAATACGTCAAGTTTGGTCAAGCAAATACCAGACAATGAGTTAACATCAACGGAACGGCGTAGAATTTCAGCATCAAACCAGCCACAACGACGCTGACGGCCAGTCGAAGCACCAAACTCATGCCCTACTGTACCCAAATGACGACCAATCGCGTCACCTGTATCCGTTGCCGCATCATAATGCAATTCGGTTGGGAAAGGACCTGCACCTACACGAGTGGTATAAGCTTTGGTAATGCCTAATACATAATCTAAATGTAATGGACCCATACCTGAACCCGAACTTACACCACCCGCAGTAGTGTTTGAGCTGGTCACAAATGGATAAGTACCATGATCGATGTCAAGTAAAGACCCTTGCGCACCTTCAAACATGATGGCTTTACCATCTTTACGATAGTCATGCAAAACTTGAGTGACATCAACAATTAATGGAGCCAAAACTTCACGCCATTGATTACACAGTGCCAAAACATCTTCAAATTTAACCGCGTCTACACCGTAAAATTGAGTCAATTGAAAGTTATGTAGCTCAAGCATTTCCTGAAGTTTTTCTTCAAGTGCAGCACCACCACGAACCAAGTCCGCCACACGTACCGCACGGCGAGCTACTTTGTCTTCATACGCTGGGCCAATACCACGACCAGTTGTGCCAATTTTGGCATTGCCACGTTTTTTCTCACGCGCCTGATCCAGTGCAATATGGTTTGGCAAAATCAAAGGACAGTTTGGAGAAATACGTAAACGTTCTTTGACTGGAACGCCTTCTTTTTCCAAAATATCCATTTCTTCAATGAGAGCAGCTGGAGACAGCACCACACCATTCCCAATTAAGCACAATACGTTATCACGTAAAATACCTGATGGAATGAGGTGTAAAACAGTCTTCTTTCCACCTACGACAAGAGTATGACCTGCATTGTGTCCGCCTTGATAACGAACTACAGCTGCCGCCTGATCTGTGAGCAGGTCGACGATTTTACCTTTACCTTCGTCGCCCCATTGGGTACCAAGTACCACAACATTTTTGCCCATAATAGCCTCATTACATCATGCTGTTAAAATTGAACGTTTATTTGCTGCGCATGTCTGACAAATAAACCCTTAAATCTTTTCGACCTGCCATGTACCGTTTGCATTGACCAGTTGGTGTGTTGCATAAGGAACCGAACTTAAATTGTCATGACCTAACAACTGAATCACAGCGACGCCCTGTTGACGTGCCTGCTCAATTGCTTTAAGCAGATTTTCATCATGCCCATTTGGCGCAACAACCGTCTCAATCTGTTTAAACTGCCCTGCACAAAGCGCATATAAATCACAGCTAAAACCCGTTGCAGGACGTGCACGACCAAAATGTTCACCGATTCCATCATAGCGTCCACCCTGTGCCAGTGGTGCAGCGCGATGAGGTGCATAAACGGCGTACATTAAACCTGTGTGGTAGTGATAACTGCGAAGTTCAACCACATCAATACCAATATGTAGCTCTGGCCATTGCGCCTGAATTTGGACGAATGTAGTTTTTAGCGCGTTTAACGCATTTTGGAATGCAACATCATTCAACACGTCATCGCTTAAATGCTGTTGAAGCGCATCTAAATCACTGGCATAACGACCCAGTGCATAGAAATCGGATCCGAAAGATAAATCTTGAGTAAATTCTTCAAGCTCTGGAAGAGCTTTGCGTTGATACAAATCAGATAAATCTTGTTCTGTCTGTTTGCTCAAACCAGCACGTTCAACCAGACTACGGAACAGTCCAACATGACCCAAATCAAGATGAACGCCTTCTAAAGCGTTGGCTTGCTGGATGAGACCTAACATGACATTGATCATTTCCACATCTGCTTCGATGCTGTCATGACCATAAAGCTCTGCACCAAGCTGAAGCGGCGCACGAGAAGAATTAAAGTTTTGTGGCTTGGTATGCAGCACAGTTCCCGCATAACAATAACGCGCCACGCCTTCAATCGAACGGACATGAGCATCAATACGAGCCACTTGTGGAGTCATGTCAGCACGAACACCAAGTAGACGACCAGAAAGTTGATCAATCACTTTAAAGGTGACTAAATCCAAATCATGATTTGATTCAGATAATAAAGACAACGATTCAATGTATTCAATAAATGGGGTATACACCAATTGATAACCACGGCTTGCGAGGAAATCCAGTGCATGTCGACGAAGCGTCTCTACTACTTGCGCTTGTTCTGGTAATACATCTGCTACCCCATCAGGTAACAACCATGTCTCTGAAATCGGCATGTTTCAAACCTAAAATTTGCTCAAGGCGGAATCAATCCGCATAAAAAAATCGGGAGCACACCCGATTCCTCTAAGTCTAACACGATAGTTGTTGCCATGCACCTGAGATTTTTAGGAAAATTAGATTTATGACTTTTCTGTTCATTTGCCTATTATTTTAAATCGTCTTCTTCAAACTGATTGATGCGTTTAAAATCTTCTGCATGCCCGACATATTGAGTAAGTAAGGCAATCAATTCTGCATTTTGCAGTTCCAGCAATTTCGATTTTTGTACCGTTTGATTGAGTAGTTCTCGATCAACCTGAACATTTTTTGCCAAATCCTGCATAATCTCCAGCGTCTTTTTTAAATTACTTTCTAACAGGATCACTTTATCTTCAAGTGCCTGATACTGGCTTTGGTCATGTAATGTATTTTGTTCTTTGCGAAATTGAAGTACCACTAAAATAATGACCGCAATCATTAAAATGATAATAAACAACCAGACCAACATATTTATCTCCTCATCCTTGTATTGTTCAGTTATGTTGATGAAGACAGCCTAAAAGTAGGCATTATGATCAATAAAACCGTATCTAGCTTTTAAGTTTACGCATGCAGCCAAAGCACCAAAATTCTGCATCAACCTCAATGAGCAACTTAACTTAATTAAATGATTGACACAAATCCAGCAAACGATTGGCATAGCCCCATTCATTGTCATACCATGCAAAAACCTTGGCTTGGCGACCCACCACCATGGTTTGAGTCAAATCGACAATTAGTGAATAGGGTGAATGATTAAAATCACTGGAAACCAGTGCTTCATCTGTCACAGACATAATATCTGCATAATCATGTTTCGCAGCTCTGATTAATACTTCATTCAAATGGTGTACATGGATTGGATTTTGCGAGACAAAACTAAGATCAATTGCTGCTACATTAATCGTTGGGACTCGAATCGAATAACCATCAATTCGGTTTTCCATTTTAGGCATCACTCTTTTCAATGCATTTAATGCACTAGATGTGGTCGGAATAATATTTTGACCCGAAGCACGGGCACGGCGTAAATCACGATGTGCGTGATCGAGTACCGACTGATCTGCCGTCACGGCATGAATTTCCGTCATCAGTGCAGTTTCAATACCAAATGCATCATCAATGATTTTCACCAAGGGCACTAGAGCTTGCGTGGTACACGAGACACTAGAAATAATGCGGTCTGTAGTTTTGACTTCAGATTGATTCACACCATACACAATCGCGGCATCGACTTGATCAAATGGCGCAGCACCAATAATGACGCGCTTCGCCCCTGCATCCACATGTCGAATTGCATCGGCATGTGAGCGGAATAAGCCTGTACATTCTAAAACCACATCAATATCCAATGCTTTCCATGACAGATTTTCAGGGGCTTCCTCACGAAAAACCTGAACTGCGAGTTCACGACCAAACGCTCGGATATGTAAGATAATCTTTTCATTTTCAACATTGATTGTCACATCGCCATGAAAACGACCATGTGTGGTGTCATATTTAAACAAATGCACTAGTGTTTCGACGTCCGCAATGTCATTGATCGCCACAATATCAAAGTTGAACTGTTTAGGATTTTCAAACCATGCACGTAATACATTTCGGCCAATTCGACCAAATCCATTAATGGCGATACGTTGCATGATTTATCCTTTTCTATAAGCGATCTGGCCCTATGTTAAAACATTGATTATCCCGATGATACAATTCCATCGCGTGTTTCGACGAGTTTGTTATTTTTTAACCAATCAACAGCCATCAACTTTCTTATAAAATTTTATTAATTTCAGTTGTATTGTCTTTGCAAATAGAGACTTTATGGAAATTTACTCGATTTTTAATCAAGAATTCTGACAATTACTGACAAAACTATTGCATAGAATTGTCATCATTTCTCGGTAAAATCATTGGTTGTACAGGGTTTTTCCGTTATAATTTGGCGCTTTTGAAATCTACGCCACGCATTCATCCTTTATCGTTTTTATTTAAACGGTCTGCTGTCTGCATATAGCCTATTTGAATTTATGGAGTGACTTGGTTGTGAGTACTCGTTTTATGACATCTGCTGAAATTCGTGAAGCTTTTTTGCGTTATTTTGAATCGCAAGGCCACACACGTGTCGCGTCGAGTTCACTTGTACCCGCCAACGACCCCACTCTTCTGTTTACCAATGCCGGCATGAACCAGTTTAAAGATTGTTTCTTAGGACTGGAAAAACGTGATTATGTCCGTGCGGTTTCATCACAAAAATGCGTACGTGCTGGTGGTAAACATAACGATCTGGATAATGTCGGTTATACCGCGCGTCATCATACTTTTTTTGAAATGCTCGGTAATTTCTCTTTTGGTGATTATTTCAAACAAAATGCGCTCAAATTTGCGTGGGACTTTTTAACTAGCGAACAATGGTTAGGCCTACCGAAAGATAAACTTTATGTCACGGTTTATCATACCGATGATGAAGCCTATGACATCTGGAACAAAGAAATTGGTTTAGCGCCTGAACGCATTATTCGTATTGGTGATAATAAAGGCGAAAAATACGCATCGGATAACTTCTGGGCAATGGGTGATACTGGGCCATGTGGACCTTGTTCTGAAATTTTCTTTGACCACGGTGATCATATCTGGGGTGGTTTGCCGGGTACACCTGAAGAAGATGGCGATCGTTTTATTGAAATCTGGAACAACGTCTTTATGCAGTTCAATCGTACTGCGGATGGTGTATTGCATCCTCTTCCAGCCCCTTCTGTTGATACAGGCATGGGCTTGGAACGGATTAGCGCAGTCTTACAACATGTCAATTCCAACTATGACATTGATCTATTCCAACATCTGATCAAATCTGCATGTGAAATTATTGGCGTTAAAGATGAAGGGCAACCGTCACTTCGTGTTGTGGCGGATCATGCGCGTTCTTGCTGCTTCCTGATCGCCGATGGTGTAAACCCATCCAATGAAGGTCGTGGTTATGTGTTACGTCGTATTATTCGTCGTGCAGTACGTCATGGTAATAAGCTCGGCGCAACAGGTACATTCTTCTATAAAATGCTTCAGCCTTTAATCGATGTTATGGGTGAGGCTTACCCTGAACTTAAAAATGCTCAGGCACGTATTGAAGCGACTTTAATTAAAGAAGAAGAACAATTTGCCAAAACATTAGAACAAGGTTTAAAACTGCTGGAAGGTGAACTTGCGCAACTTTCTGGCAAAGTGATCCCGGGTGAAACCGTATTTAAACTGTATGACACTTACGGCTTCCCAACCGATTTAACCGCTGATATTGCCCGCGAACGTGACTTAGAAATTGATGAAATCGGTTTTGAACGCGAAATGGAAGCACAACGTCGCCGCGCACGTGACGCAGGTAAATTTGCTGTCGATTATAACAGTATCGTTAAAGTTGATGGCGAAACCCAATTTGACGGCTATGATGCTACTGCGGGTCAGGGTCAAATCATTGCTATCTATAAAGATGGCGAACAAGTCGAAGAAGTGGTTGAAGGTGATGAAGCCTTAATCGTGCTTAATCAAACCCCTTTCTATGCAGAAAGCGGTGGTCAGATTGGCGATACGGGTATTTTCAAAAACGATACAGGTATTTTTGAAGTTCAAGATACCAAAAAATCGGGTGGTGCATTTGTTCATCAGGGTATCGTGACCATGGGTAGCTTAAAAGCAACTCAACATGTAGACGCGATTGTGAAAGCAGATATTCGTGCGGCAACTGCACGTAATCACTCAGCGACTCACCTCCTACATGCTGCACTACGTCAAATTTTAGGCACGCATGTTCAACAAAAAGGTTCATTGGTTGCCAGCGATATTTTACGTTTCGACTTTGCCAATGACCAACCTGTAACTTTTGAACAATTGCAACAAGTAGAACAATTGGTGAATCGTGAAGTGATTGCCAATACTCCTGTTGGCGTTGAAGTGCTCGATATAGAATCGGCCAAAGCCAAAGGCGCAATGATGCTATTTGGTGAAAAGTATGGTGATGAAGTTCGCGTACTTTCCATGGGTTCCGTGATCGACGAGCGCAACTTCTCAATTGAACTGTGTGGCGGTATTCACGTCCAACGTACAGGTGATATTGGTCTATTTAAAATCACGTCCGAAGGTGGTGTGGCTGCAGGTATACGTCGTATTGAAGCGGTCACAGGTACTAAAGCACTTGAAGTGGTACAAAAATCCGACACTGACATCCAACAGATCAATAGCTTATTAAAAGCACAAAAAGATCAAACAGTAGAACGTGTTCAGGCTGCGGTAGAACATACCTCAGCTTTGCAAAAGCAAATTGAACAGCTCAACCAAAAGTTAGCAAACTTTCAGGCGGCTGAACTTTTAAGCCAAGTTCAAACCGTTGCAGGTCGTTCTACCCTGATCACCACTGTTCAAAACATGGATGCGAAATCACTTCGCAACCTGCATGACAGTGTGAAATCAAAATTAGAGAATGCTGTGATTGTATTGGCCGGTGTTGAAGACGACAAAGTCAGTCTGATTGCATCAGTTGCCAAACAATATACGGCACATCTAAAAGCAGGCGATATCATCAAACATCTTGCAACCGAACTTGGTGGTAAAGGTGGTGGTAAACCTGACTTAGCACAAGGTGGCGCGCCACTAAACGAGAAGTTTGAACAGGTTATGACAGCTCTCCCTGTCTGGCTTGAACAGCACTAAGACTTCACTTTTGTGTAACTGACTCTGAATTAAGCCTCTCAGGGTCATGGCTTATATGGAACAACTATGGCATTAATCGTACAGAAATATGGCGGGACCTCAATGGGGACTCCTGAGCGCATTTTAAATGTTGCTCGTCGTGTGAAGCGTTGGCATGATCACGGCCACAAGGTTGTAGTGGTGGTTTCTGCAATGAGCGGTGAAACCAACCGTTTGCTTGCACTTGCCAAAGCCATTACTGAAACACCTGATCCACGTGAGTTAGACCAAATGGTGTCTACAGGTGAACAGGTGACGATTTCCATGTTAGCAATGGCACTCAATTCGATTGGTGTAGAAGCTAAATCCTACACAGGTCGTCAGGTTGGAATCAGAACCGACAGTGCCTACAACAAAGCGCGTATTGAAGCGATTGATACCGACGTGATGACAGCCGATCTTGATGTTGGTCGTGTACTGGTTGTTGCAGGTTTTCAGGGTGTTGATGACGAAGGTAATACCACAACGCTTGGTCGTGGCGGTTCAGACACCACAGGCGTTGCATTGGCAGCCGCATTAAAAGCGGATGAATGCCAGATTTACACCGATGTAGATGGTGTTTATACCACTGACCCACGTGTTGCGCCAAAAGCCAAAAAAGTGGATCGCATTTCTTTTGAAGAAATGCTGGAAATGGCCTCTTTAGGCTCTAAAGTCCTTCAAATTCGTTCCGTTGAATTTGCAGGTAAATATCAGGTTCCACTGCGTGTATTGTCTAGTTTTGACAATGATGATGATGGTGCATTTGATGAAGACTTTAAACAAAACGTAGGTACATTAATTACGACTGAGGCGGAAGACAACATGGAACAACCTATTATCTCAGGTATCGCATTTAACCGTGACGAAGCCAAACTCACCATCTTAGGTGTATCGAATGAGCCGGGTGTTGCTGCTAAAATTTTAGCTCCGATCAGTGCTGCAAACATCGAAGTTGACATGATTATCCAGAATGTCGAAGAAGATGGAACAACTGATTTCACCTTCACCGTCAATCGTGGTGATCTTGCCAAAGCTGAAAAGATTCTAAAAGAAACAGCAGCGAATATTGGTGCACGTGAAGTCGCAACTCGTGATGATATCGTTAAAGTATCCATCGTGGGTGTTGGTATGCGTTCACATGCAGGCGTTGCCAGCAAAATGTTTATTGCGCTTGCTGATGAAAGTATCAATATCCTGATGATTTCAACTTCTGAAATTAAAATTTCAGTGCTTATTGAAGAGAACTATTTAGAATTGGCTGTACGTACTTTACATACTGCATTCGGTCTAGATCGTGAACACGGCGAAAGTAGTGCTCGTGCATAAACTTTGACCAAACAAACTGTGAATTAGATCACTTTTCAACAAATTGTGCCAAAAAACTAGAGCCACTGTAGTTTTTTCTATAGTGGCTCTGTTATATTAACAGGCGTATATCTAGTAGAATTTTGAGCAGTATCTTTAAATATATCACTCTTTTTATTGATTCTGTTAAATATTTAGCTAGTTGTGAGGTTGTACTTTCGGTTTTTTAAACCACTCTCGCAGGTTTAGCGTTTTAGCAAGGAGATAAACATGCTGATTCTGACCCGTCGTGTCGGAGAAACATTAATGATTGGGGATCAAGTCAGTGTAACTGTGCTTGGCGTTAAAGGTAATCAGGTTCGTATTGGTGTAAATGCGCCAAAAGAAGTATCTGTGCACCGTGAAGAAATCTACCAGCGTATTCAACACGAACGTGCCATGCATGAACACCTTCAACATCTTGATCAAGATTATCAACCTTCGTTTGAAGACGATAATTTTTCTCAAAACAATTTTAATCGTTAAGAAGATGTGTTTCTTTTCATTAAAGCGGCTCACTAGCCGCTTTAAATATTTTTAAAACAGTATTTATAAAAGACCCAGTGCTTTTTTAACAGGTGCATAACTACGACGATGCTCGTCAATCACACCATGATTCGCAATCGCTTCAAAATGTGCTTTAGTTGGATAACCTTTATGTTTGGCAAAACCAAATACAGGATATTTGTCGTCCAGCTCTTTCATTTGTCGATCACGTGTCACTTTTGCCAAGATACTCGCCGCACTAATTTCTGCATGGCTGGCATCCCCTCCTACAATTGCTTCACAGCTCACACAAATGCCTTTTGGAATCTGATTACCATCAACCAATACTTTGCTCGGTGCTAAGTGCAAACCATCGACAGCACGATTCATGGCTAAAAAAGTTGCCTGTAAAATATTTAATTGATCAATTTCACTGTGTGTCGCTTCAGCAATCGACCACGCTAAAGCTTTTTCCTGAATTTCGATAAATAGTTGTTCACGTTTCTTTTCAGTCAGTTTTTTAGAATCATTTAAACCTTCAATTGGCTTATTCGGATCTAAAATCACAGCAGCAGCAACCACTGAACCGACTAATGGTCCTCGCCCTGCCTCATCCACACCTGCAATCATAATGGTTTATTTCACTAAATTTTGTTGAAAGGTTTCATTCACACAAGCAGTCACTGTTTTAGAAACTACTTGCCCTACCATGGCTGCACGTGCATTTGGATCAAAGGTGGCTGTTGCCACATCTGCTGCGGTCACACTATACGGTGCTTTTTCACTCACACAGCCACAAATTTCAGTTTGAATGTCCTGTTTTTGCTCTGCTGTCATCAGTCTAGACGCTGTTTGCCAAGCAGGAATTGTATTGATTTCATTTAAACATTTTGCATTCACCGCAATTTTTAATGCGGTCATACCTAACTGCTCAGTGGTATTTGCAGATGTGCCATTCATTGAGCCATCTGTTGCACAACCAGAAAAAGCCAATATGACCGGTAAACAAAGAACAAAAGCTTTATTCATCATAATTTCCTTTATTAAATTTGCTGCTATTTTGCCTAAACATGAGCAGTGTTGGAATCAAAAATTTCACAAAATTATCCGATTAGCCTGAAATTACAGCCACCATCCTGACTCTAAAAGCGATGGTATCGTTCCAATAAAACAACGCTTCGTTACGGCAGACCAGTTTTATAGTGTCTCGTTGTGATTTATGCTCGCGGCATAATCAGCAATTGAAAGAACGTTTTATGCCGAATTCTAGCCAGTATTACACTCGAACAGCACAATATTTGCACTGGATCATGGCTATTATTTTTATAACAGCATGGTTGATTGGTTTTTATAGTGGTAATTTTTTAAGCTACGATACTGATGGTAGTTTTAAAGGCGATGTCATTACGTTGCACAAAAACATTGCAACAACGATTATTTTCCTAGTGATGATTCGTCTCTTTTGGCGATACACGCACCCCGCACCGCAACTCCCTGATAGCATGTCGCCATTCATGAAGACTTTAGCGCATGCAGGTCATTTAGCGTTGTATTTTATTTTGTTGGCTTTGCCGATTACAGGTTGTTTATTTAGTTGGAGCGCAGGACATCCAGCACCCGTACTTTACTTGTTTAATATTCCGCAGTTGATTGGTGAAAATCCTGACGTGATGGCAATCGTTAAACCGATACACATTTATTTGTCATGGTTTGCAGGTTTGTTGGTAGTAGGGCATATTTTGGCAGCACTTAAACATCATTTCGTTGATAAAGATCATGTATTGATCAGTATGACTAAACAGCCCAAATCATAATGCTGAATCAAGCAATAAAAAACGCATCATTTTTGATGCGTTTTTTATTGAATAAGTCACGAGAATTAAGACAATTGATGAATTGTTTTAATCCATTTTTGTTTTTCACTTGCATCTATAAATGATGCTTCAAATGAGTTGATTGCCAATTGTTTCAGTTCCTCATGAGACAAATCCAGCGCTTCATGAACTGCAATGAAGTTATCGTTCATATAACCCCCAAAATAAGATGGATCGTCAGAGTTAATGGTGACATGCACGCCCTGTTTCAGCAAACGATGAATATTATGTTCAGCCATATCATCGACCACACAAAGTTTTAAATTACTTAATGGGCAGACGGTTAAAGGCATTTTCTCATCAATCAAACGTTGTAATAAGGCTGGATCTTCTTCCGAACGCACACCATGATCAATACGATTCACCTGAAGCAGATCCAAAGCCTCCCAGATATATTCTGGCGGCCCTTCTTCACCTGCATGTGCGACAATTAAGAACCCTGCTTCGCGTGCTTTAGCAAACACACGTTCAAACTTAGAAGGTGGATGGCCAACTTCACTTGAATCTAATCCAACCGCAATAATATCGTCTTTAAATGGCAATGCTTGCTCAAGAGTTTTTAGTGCATCTTCTTCGCTTAAATGACGCAGGAAACACATAATGAGTTGAGAACTAATACCAAATTTTATTTTTGCATCTACACAAGCGCGTTTTAAACCATTCAGTACCGTTGCAAATTCAACTCCACGCTCGGTATGCGTTTGTGGATCAAAAAACATTTCTGTATGAACCACATGATCCGCTGCACATTTTTCAAAATACGCCCAAGCCAGATCATAAAAATCTTGTTCATGCAGTAGCACATTTGCTCCTGCATAATAAATATCCAAGAAAGACTGTAAATTATGAAAATTATAGGCTTGCTTAATTTCTTCAACAGATTGATACGGAATTTGAATATGATTGCGCTGTGCAATCTCAAACATCAATTCGGGCTCAAATGTTCCCTCAATATGCACATGTAATTCTGCTTTTGGTAAAGCGCGAATTAACTCAATCTGATTCATATCAACTCCAAAATAACAAAGGGTGCAGGCATCTGCTCTGCACCCTTTTTTTTCAACACAACAATTAACCACCAAATGCTGCAAATTTAAATACCCACAGTGCAGCAATAATCCAGACCATATAAGGGACTGTTTTTGCTTTACCTGTCAATAATTTTACCAACGCATAACTAATAAAACCCATCGCAATACCATCAGCAATTGAATAGGTAAATGGCATAAATACAATCGTTAAAAAGGCAGGAACCGCTTCGGTAATATCATCCCAATCAATATTGGTAATTCCATGAATCATTAACACCCCAACAAATAAAAGTGCTGGAGCCGTAGCAAAACCCGGTACAGACTGAGCAAGCGGTGCAAGGAACAAACACACCAGAAACAGACATGCAACGACAACCGCAGTTAAACCAGTACGTCCACCCGCAGCCACGCCAGAAGCTGATTCAATATACGGTGTGGTCGATGATGTGCCTAATGCTGCCCCTGCTACAATTGCAGTGGAATCCGCAAATAATGCTTTCTTTAAACGTGGTAACTTACCATCTATCAACAAACCAGCACGATGCGACACACCCACCAAAGTACCTGTACTATCGAATAAATCGACCAAGAAAAATACGAAAATTACCCCAATTAAACTTGCAGTAAATAAGCCTTCAAAATTCATTTGCATAAAGGTCGGTGCTAATGAAGGAATTTCACCCACCACGCCTTTAAATTGGTTAATTCCCATCACAGTTGAAATAGCAGTAATTGCAAGAATACTGATAATAATGGCGCCACGAACTTTAAAGTGATGCAATACCACAATAATCAATAACCCCAAGAAAGCCAAAAGTACACTCGGGGATTTTAAATCGCCCAAACCAACCAGCGTCGCTGGATTATCAACAATAATTCCTGCATTTTTCAAAGCAACCAGCGCAAGGAATAAACCAATACCGCCACCAATTGCAAATTTGAGTGACATCGGAATGGCATTCACAATGGCTTCACGAATTTTAAGAAAACTAATTGCCAGAAAAACCAGTCCAGAGACAAAAACTGCGGCCAATGCTGTTTGCCAAGGAACCCCCATTCCCAAACACACAGAATAGGTAAAATATGCATTCAGTCCCATACCCGGTGCCAATGCAATTGGATAATTGGCGATTAGCCCCATAACCAGACAGCCAATTGCCGCAGCCAAACAGGTCGCAACAAAAACCGCACCATGATCCATACCGGTTTCAGCAAGAATCAACGGATTGACAATAATGATGTAACACATGGTCAAAAATGTAGTTACACCCGCAAGCACTTCAGTTCTAAAGCTTGTTTTATTTTCACTTAATTTAAATAAGCGTTCTAATACGCCCACTGAAGAGGTCGGAGTTGACATAACAAAGTCCCTACTAAAAGTTTAAGCATACGATGTGCTCATGTTGCATGTATTAAAGTGAAAATTTATTTGAATACACTTTAAAAGCATGCTTGATCTGATGATAGGCAAAGCAATCAATATGCCACCCTCAATGCTCACATGATCATATTTTTCATAGAATATAAGGTATATATGTATTGTGACATAGGACTTATCCCGATCATCAAAACACAAAAAAGCTGCATAAAATATGCAGCTTTACATACACTTTTAGGAAAATGAACTTCATCAGCATTTTCCAGTACAGTAGTATAGCACAACAAATACATGTTTTCTTCGCTCGAACCGAACCAGCTTGATAGCTAAAACCGAGTTAAATCATTCAATTAGGTTATCATCAATGGGCTAATGCACGACATTCGGATGATTGGCCTGATAAAGCGAAGAACGTTGATTATAGTTCGGATTATTTTCTAATAGCTTCAAACTTTGTTCCGCATCACTTACAATTTTTGTCACTTGTTCCTTTTTTTTCATTTTTGAATCGAGATAAATACTATAGCCAAGTAAGATGACGAGGCCTATAAAAATCAATACGATGATATTTTTCATACGCTATTCTTATATTGATTTAGTTATAATTAAATTGATCAAAAAACAATAAGAGGATTAAATTTACCATTCTCATTACACCAACGTAATTTAATGGTGATCACTTCATCAACCTTTTTGTCATTCTGATGACCCTTTAACATGATAGTTTAAAAAAATGGATTGATAAAAGACCGCACTTACTCCAGCACTTTAACCATATAGGAAAACTTAAAAATATCCTCATGAATATTAAAAGTATTTTAAAATTTACCTACCAATTTCTCACTAACATTATCATGATACACTGAATAATTCAGCCGTTTAAGTATTAAAATCATCATTTTCAGATTATTTAATTGAATTATTTTCAATAATAAAATTCATTTTACTCAACTTTGAAATTAAACCAGAGGTTTTATTTATTATTCATGACTTATATTATCTTACTAAGCTATTGGAATAATGTGACAAAACAATGAATGTATGTGTGAGCAACTTAGTTTAGTCGATAAACCATTTGCATGATCAATATATTTTTAAACTTCCTCAGATTGGCATAAGCTGACAGTTTTTGTCAAAACTTAAATTGTTTTATTTTCAAACTCAGCTTTTTAAATCAATTTCAAGATGTGTTGTTTGCGATATGAAAATGATATGCTTACCCAATTTTTCCAAGCTCATTCGATTTTATGCCACTTACACCACCTTAATTCCTCTTTTCTCCCTCGTCATTATTCCCTGAATGGTTGTCTAGTCATCTGCTTTTTCGCCTGTAAATACCGCAATACTAGTCAGCAGATCTCCGATAATAATTTGAATAGGCTGTTTATGTTTCAAAAAATTCGCCAAGAGTGGTTATTTAACATTCGTGCAGATGTCCTTGCAGGTTTAGTCGTAGGCCTCGCCTTAATTCCTGAGGCGATCGCATTTTCTATTATTGCAGGAGTTGATCCGCAAATTGGATTATATGCCTCTTTCTCTATGGCAGTTGTCATTGCATTTATGGGAGGTCGACCTGCCATGATTTCTGCTGCCACAGGTGCCATGGCTTTATTGATGGTCACTTTGGTTAAGGAACATGGTCTTCAATATCTTTTTGCAGCGACCATATTAACTGGAATCATTCAGATTATTGCGGGTCAGTTAAAACTTGCAAAACTCATGCGCTTTGTCTCTAAATCGGTGGTCATCGGTTTTGTAAATGCGTTGGCTATTCTTATTTTCATGGCTCAACTTCCTGAACTGATTCATGTTTCTCATCAAGTTTATATCTTTGTCATACTGGGCTTACTGATTATTTATTTGTTTCCTTATCTCCCTAAAATTGGAAAACAAATTCCTTCACCGATGGTATGTATTGTTGTCATTACATTGCTCGCCTTATTTTTAGACTCAAATGTGCGCACTGTAGGTGATATGGGACATTTACCCAATACTTTGCCACACTTTTTTATTCCAAATATTCCTTTTAATCTCGAAACTCTATGGATTATTCTGCCCTACTCTTGTGCGCTTGCAGCAGTAGGTTTACTTGAATCGATGATGACAGCCACTATTATTGATGACCTCACAGAAACCTCAAGTAATAAACATCGTGAATGTAAAGGTCAAGGTCTTGCGAATATTGTGACTGGATTTATGGGCGGAATGGCAGGTTGTGCCATGATCGGGCAATCCATGATTAATGTAAAATCAGGTGCACGTGGACGTCTTTCAACGTTGGTGGCAGGTGTATTTTTACTTATTCTCGTGGTCTTTATTAGTGACTGGTTGCGTGTCATTCCCATGGCGGCTTTAGTGGCAGTTATGATTATGGTGTCCATAAGTACTTTTGATTGGGGATCAATTAAAAATTTCAGACGTAATCCGAAAAGCAGCAATATAGTCATGATTTCAACGGTGATTGTGGTCATTGCAACACACAATCTCGCATGGGGTGTATTGGTTGGTGTTTTACTTTCCGCATTATTTTTAGCCAATAAACTTGAAAACAACGTACATGTAGAAACCATGCTACGTGGGGATGTTCGCATCTATGATGTCAGAGGACAATTGTTTTTTAGTTCATCTGAACGCTTTGCTGATGCCTTTGATTTTCAGGAAACGATTAAACAGGTGGTGATTGATCTTACCCATGCGCATATTTGGGATGTTACAACCGTGGCAACACTGGACAGTATTGTCGATAAGTTTCAAAAAAATGGAATACACGTCACAGTCGTAGGTTTAAATGAAGCCAGTTCCATTATGATTGATAAATATGGAACACATTCCAAAGTCTAAACTCAGACAAAAAAAGAGATGACGCGTCATCTCTTTTTTATAGCAATTTAAATCGAGTTAAGCATGTGCCTGATTATTTTCCTCAAGCATTTTACGATCGACTTCTTCAGGATTATTCAATGCATCATTCAACTTTTGCATATCCAGCGCACCAACCCATTTCGCTACAACTATCGTTGCAACACTGTTACCCGTTAAGTTGGTTAAAGCACGAGCTTCAGACATAAAACGGTCAATACCTAAAATCAGTGCTAAGCCTGCCACAGGTATATGTCCAACTGCTGAAAGCGTAGCTGCCATCACAATAAAGCCCGAACCAGTCACACCGGCTGCGCCTTTAGAAGAGATCAGCAAAACCAACAATAAGGTAATCTGATGCTGAATATCCAGTTGCGTATTGGTCGCCTGCGCAATAAAAATAGCCGCCATGGTCAAGTAAATTGAAGTACCATCCAGATTAAATGAATAACCTGTCGGAATAACTAGACCCACGACTGATTTCTCACAACCCGCAATTTCAAGCTTTTTCAACATACGTGGTAGAACTGATTCTGAAGATGAAGTTCCCAATACAATCAGTAACTCCTCCCGAATCAGACGCAACATTTTGAAAATACTAAAACCTGCAATACGACTGATGGTTCCCAGTACAATAAAGATGAACAGCAAACAGGTCACATAGAAACAAATAATTAACTGCCCTAATTGCACCAGAGAACCAACACCATATTTACCAATGGTAAATGCCATTGCACCAAACGCACCAATTGGCGCAAGCTTCATGATCATATTTACAATGTTAAAGAACACATGCGAAATTTGATCAATCAATTTCAATACTGGTCGACCTGCATCACCTAATTTATGCAATGCAAAACCAAATAAAATGGCAAAGAGTAAAACCTGTAAGATTTCACCGTTTGCGAATGCTCCAACTACAGTTTCAGGAATGATATGCATCAAAAAATCGATGGTAGACTGAGACTGTCCAGATGAAACGTATTTTGCAATCCCTGCTGTATCTAGTGACGCTGGATCAACATTCATCCCTACACCTGGTTTGGCAATGTTAATCACCAAAAGACCCACGATAAGTGCGATTGTTGAAACAATTTCAAAGTAAAGTAGTGCAATACCACCTGTTTTTCCAACAGACTTCATGCTTTCCATACCCGCAATACCACTGACGACGGTACAGAAAATCACAGGGGCAATGATCATTTTGATCAAACGAATAAATGCATCGCCTAATGGTTTGAGTTGCTCACCTAATCCTGGGATATTCTCTTTTACACCATCTACAATTTGCGTTGTGCTTGGATAAAAATGTCCAACCAAAACACCTGCGATGATGGCAACGATCACTTGAAAATAAAGTGATTTATAAATCGGTTTTTTAGCCATAACTTTACGTCAACTAATATTTCTAAGCCCTTAGAAATATATCTATAAAAATGTCTATAAAGAGTTTACAGACAGCCCTTTAGTCCATTCGTCACACAAAGAAGAATGGAAAGAGTTTTTTGTAAAAAAACTCTCCTCGAAGTGAAAAACAAAAAGCTTTTCAAAAAAATTGCACGACACAAACTTCCACTTAAAAGCGAAGAGCTTATTAAAGTGCTGAAATAATTAGAATGGAGCGTTAACAAAAATTAAACAATCATAAAATGTGCAAAGTTTACTGCATATCCAGTTCCATCTGGTCATTTAAGCTTCCATTTGAACAATTACTAATCAATAATAGTCTAGACATTAGTCTAATATGCTTTAGATTGATCTTTTCATTTTATTTTTATGTCATAGTTCTAACATTCATTTATTTAAGAAATGTTGATCACACATGAATACTAAGAAAAATCTGTATAAAAATAGTGAACATCCTTTTGCTCAATATGTACGCATATTAGGTAAAGGTAAAACAGGTTCACGTTCGCTCACGCATGATGAAGCCTATACAGCCTTTTCAATGATTTTAAAAGGTGAAGTTCTTGACGTACAATTGGGTGCATTTTTAATGCTCTTGCGGGTTAAAGAAGAATCTGTTGAAGAGCTTACAGGTTTTGTTCGTGCCACTAAGGATCAACTTAATTTTCAACCCTTAAACGTCGATCTGGACTGGTCATCCTATGCGGGTAAACGTAAACATTATCCATGGTTTTTATTGGCTGCATTAACTTTGGCAAAACAGGGTTATATTATTGTCATGCATGGCGCAGCAGGACATACCATCAATCGGGTGTATACTGAACAAGTTTTAGAATATTTAGATTATCCAATTTGTCAGTCCGAACAAGATGTTCATCAACAATTACAGCAACAACATTTTGCCTATTTACCACTTGAAGCAATTTCACCCGTCTTAAATGACATGATCGCGTTACGCAATGTCATGGGCTTACGTTCACCAGTACATACTTTGGCACGGCTGATTAATCCATTTAACGCCAAAGCGACTTTACAGGCCATCTTTCATCCTGCTTATCGCACATCACATCAACAAGCGGCTTATCAACTTGGATATCAAAATAGTGCGGTTATTAAAGGCGAAGGTGGAGAGTTCGAACGCAATCCTGATGCAAAAACGCTCATTTGCGGCATTCAAAATGGTGAATTGTATGAGCATGAGTTACTGAAGCTAACGCCGGAACGCAGTCCTACTGAAGAAGAACTGGATTTAGCTGAATTTAAAAAAGTATGGCTAGGACAGCAGACGCACGAATATGGTGAAATGGCCATCATTGAAACCATGGGAATTGCACTTTATACCATGGGTGTGGTCAATCAGTATGATGATGCCATGAAAAAAGCAAAAGCACTTTGGAATACTCGATTCGACAAAGTGCTTGAGTGAGAGTTGCTCACAACCCATGAGGTTTAAATAAAGCGAATTGGTTTAAATTCAGCATCATGTTGCGGTTCATGTGAATCACACTCCTCGCCTTCTTGTTTTTTACCTTTGTCGATATAACCTGTACGTTCTTTTGCTGGAACATGTTGATGCTCCCATGCAATGACTGCCTGCATACAGATTTGACGTTGCTCTTGTGTGAGAGCAACCCCATTAGGCCATTTACCAATTTCGACTGCGGTTTTTAAACGCTCTACAATATCTGGGTCTAAAACAGCCAGCATTTGTTCAATGTTCATACATCATCCTGCTGTTGGAAAGAGTCAAAGTCCTGATTCCAGCCAAGCTTTGTACGGCAAGCCATATAAAAGTCATAACCGGGTGGATGTAATAAGTTTAACTTAAATGGATGTTTTCGGATATGTACCGTATCACCGACATTCAAAGAAATACTATTTTGCCCATCTGCACTGACCATAGGTAAAACACGATTTTCCCGAATATTCAATTTAATTTCACTGTGTCCACTGACCACTATGGGGCGTGAAGATAATGTATGTGGATGCATCGGAACAAGAGCAATGGCATCCATACCCGGATGTAAAATTGGACCACCACCAGATAATGCATAAGCAGTTGAACCTGTCGGTGTCGATACAATCAAGCCATCACTGTGCTGACGGTAAACGTATTGGCCATCAATATTGAGTTCAAAATCGATCATATGGACAGATCGACCCGAATGTAAAACCACATCATTGAGTGCAATCGCATCATAAATGGTTTGACCTTTAGAGCGAACTTCCATTTCCAGTAAAAAACGGCGATCTAATTGAAAATGGCCTTGTAATACCTTATCCAGCTTAAAGATCACTTCGGAAGGCGTAATATCAGTCAAAAAACCCAAACGTCCGCGGTTGACCCCAATTACTGGCGTATTATGCCGAACCAGTGCACGAGCCGCATGTAGCAAAGAGCCATCTCCACCCACCACGATCACCAAGTCAACCACTTCACCCAGTAAACTACGACTTACACTTTGGGTATTGCTCTGGGAAACCAGCTTGGCCGTTTCCTGATCAAATACTGGATGCAGACCTAAATGCAATAGATGGTCATGAATAAGACTTAAAGTTTCAATAACTGATGATTTATCAGGACGACCAATAAGGCCAATATTACGAAAAGATTTAGCTGAAATATGTGCAGACTGCATTGGATGCCTATAAGTTAAAACCAGTATAGGATTGGTCTGTGAACCATCGCTTATCTTTGATCAAGTTTGATCAATGCATTTTTACGGATTTTAAATAACCGTTATCGCAACATTGAGGACTTTTAACAGTTGCCTATTGCAAATCAGTTAAACCCCAGAATCACAGTGCATATTAAAATCATAACCAGTGGCATGGTTTTAATCAGCTTAATATAACACACAAATTCTAAAATCGTGTCGAATCAATTTGAACGAGTAGGCTTGAAAAAATTGAAGATTATCAAAACAGTGAATTCAATATGGTTAAATGCCTAAATTCAGTTTTTTCATCTTGTTCACAGATTTAGCATTGCAAAATATATAAAAGCTATCGCATGATTAGCACACTTTGTTGGCTTTTATGACAGATTTATGAAGTTTGAACGTGGCATAGGCTTTTTTGCGCTTATTTTTTCAGTGATTGTGATTGGCGGTTTTCTTGCGCTCAGTATTTATTTGGTTCGATTAGATAATATCATTCGCGATAAATTTGAAGGTCAGCGTTGGGACATTCCTGCAAAAGTGTTTGCGCGGCCATTAGAACTTTATACCAATGCACCGGTAACGCAGTCAGACTTTAGTAATGAACTGGGCTTGTTGGGTTATAAAAGTGCGCAAAACTATACCAAGTCGGGAAGCTATGTCACTCAAGGCAACACCGTTTATGTGCATACCCGTGGTTTTGATTTTGGTGACAGCACTGAGCCTGAGCAAGTTTTACAAGTCAGCTTTGCCAATGATCAAATTGCTGATATTCGTGCCACTAAGCCTTCGTCTACTGGCATTGCCCGACTTGAACCGTTATTAATTGGCGGAATTTATCCCCAACACAATGAAGATCGTGTGCTGATTAAACTGGATAAAGTGCCAAAAACACTCATCGAAGCTTTAGTTGCGACCGAAGACCGTAATTTTTATAAGCATCATGGGATTTCAGTGCGCGGTACGGCTCGCGCTTTGGTCAGTAATGTTACGGGTGGTAAACGTCAAGGGGGGTCAACCCTGACTCAACAATTGGTCAAAAACTTTTATCTCAGTCCTGAACGCACCTTAAAGCGTAAGGTCAATGAAGCCTTAATGGCGATGTTACTGGAGTTGCATTACAGTAAAGATGAAATTCTGGAAGCGTATTTAAATGAAGTCAATCTTGGACAAAATGGCAGTTATTCCATTAATGGTTACGGTTTAGCGTCACAGTTCTACTTTGGTTTACCACTACGTGAATTAAATATTGCTCAACAGGCTTACTTGGTGGGTTTAGTACAAGGCCCTTCTCTTTATAATCCATGGCGTAATCCTGAAGGGGCTTTAAAACGTCGTAATATCGTGTTGAATAATATGCTGGTGATGGGTTATTTAACGCAGGATGAGTATGAACGAGAAACTGCTCGTCCATTAGGAATTGTCTCCAAGCCAAGTTTAGGGCCAGCTAAATTCCCTGATTTTCTGGATATTGTCCGTCGTCAACTCCGTTCTGAATATCAGGAAAATGATTTAACCAATCAGGGCTTGCGTATTTTTACGACACTTGATCCGATTGCTCAGACACGCATCCAGAATTCATTTAAAGCCACAGTTGAACAGTTGGCTAAACGTAATCCAGCACGTTTGAAGGATTTACAGGGTGCTGTGCTAGTTTCACATCCAGAAAATGGGGAGCTGATCGCAGCGGTAGGCTCGACTCAAGATTTCACAGGATTTAACCGTGCTGTTGATGCCAAACGTCAAGTTGGTTCCTTACTTAAGCCTGTCATTTATTTAAGTGCAATTGAATCAGGTCGCTATACATGGGCCAGTCAAATTCAGGATTCCGCAGTTAATATTCCTATTGGCGGTGACAAAAGCTGGACTCCGAAAAACTATAGTGGCGGTGAACATGGTGTTGTGACATTGCAACAAGCTTTGGCAAACTCATATAACCTTTCTGCGGTACGTTTAGGACAAGAATTTGGATTATCGTCTTTTAGTAATCATTTGAAGAAATTTGGCGTAACTTCAGATATTCCAAATTATCCTTCGGCATTTTTAGGTGCAGTCAATATGTCGCCGATGGAAATGCTCAGTATCTATGGCAACTTTGCAACAGGCGGCTTTAAATACCCGACTCGCGCTATTCGTTCAGTCGTGGATGCCAATGGTCATGTATTAGAGCGTTTCGGTTTGAATGTTCAACAAACCATTGATCCCTCAGCCGCTTACATTTTGAATTACGGCTTGCAACAGGTCATGCGTTCTGGGACAGGGAAAGCAGCCTATAGTAGCTTGTCCTCAGATTTATATCTGGCCGGTAAATCCGGAACCACCAACGATACACGTGATTCATGGTTCGCAGGTTATTCAGGTAATCATCTGGCAGTGGTATGGCTCGGTCTGGATGACAACAAAGTTACGGGGTTAACTGGTTCTTCAGGTGCCTTACCTGTATGGACCAATGTCATGAAACAAGTACGTCAGCAGCCCGTGAATTTACGTCAACCTGATGAAGTTCAATGGCAATGGATTGATTCTGCTACAGGTAATTTATCCGCTCAGGGTTGCGAAGGCGCCATGTATATCCCAATGTTGCGGCATAATGTTCCCCGTCAGGCAACATTGTGTGGATTGCCTCATTATCAGGTTGAACCGACTTACAATTCCGATACGGAAAATGCTGATACAAATCCACCATCAAACGATAGCATCGACAACTACATTCGCGACAGTGAAGATCAAATGCAAAATGATCTATCTAATCATCGTGTAATTTCAAGCGGTAGCTATTCAAATTAATGATATGAATGAATTGGTAAGAAGAGATTTTAGACCTATGTGGAAGCAAAGTTTTTTAGCATTAACCATGGTTGCTTTTGTGGGATGTTCGACATTGCCGATGCAGGAAGAGCAGAAGAAAGCACCACAAAAGCCAAGCGAGCCTGCTAAAAAGACTGTTGAAACACCAGACGGTGTCAAAATCACGCCGTATGAACAGGATGAAATTAAACGTAAATCCATGCGTGTGGTAGTGCCTGAGCAAAAAGCCAAACAACAGTTTAATGACGGAAGAACTCTGCCTGCCTTTAAAAATCTGATTCAACAGACTCAATCGGCCTATACTCAGAAAAAATGGGATGATGCAGAGCGCTTTGCCTTACAAGCACAACGTTTAGCACCTCAGGCGGCTGAAACTTTTATGTATCTGGCTTTAATTGCCAATCAGAAAGGACAATACAGTTCAGCTGAATCTTTAGCCCGTCGTGGTTTAAGTTATGCTCAATCTGATCCCATGAAAAAACAGCTTTGGCAAGCCATTTTAGTAGCAGCTCAAAAGCAAAATCGTGCTCAAACAGTGCAACAAGCTCAACAGGCCTTAAAGTCTCTTTAAGACCTGTTAACGATAACTCGATTTTATCTTTTATATTCGCATTCATTTAAAAATGACGAATCCCTGCAATGCCATAAGCACCCGACTGCTGCGCTTTAATCAAATCATCAGGATGCAAACCGCCCAGTGCAAAAATCAGTAGATTGCTGGATGTGCTCCATTCTGACAATGTCTGCCAGCCTAAGGCTTTCGTGTCTGGATGGGTTTGGGTCGTCTGAATTGGACTAATAAACGCGGCATCACAGCCGACATGCTCGGCATGCTGTAACGCAACACGATCATGACATGCTACGATATAACGCTTTCCAGTGTTTAAATCCCCTTTTTTCAATTGCATTAATTGATGCTGCTTTAGATGCAGGGTTTTAATCATGATTTTTAAAGTGTTGGGTAGTTGTTGAAAATGCTCAACATTTAAAATGAGCTTGGCTAAAACACTTGGCGAATATTGAAGTAAATCTTGCGCTTGAAACTGTTCTGTATCAACCCGCCAGTACAATAAAGAGTCGTGTGCTAAATTCAAGGCATGCACATGAGAACCAACTTTAATAAAATGCGGCCAGACTAAACGTTGAATAATCGCCTCATTGGCTTTAGGAAAATTAAGTTGAGTGAGTTGATCACGACTGTACCATGTCCATGGTGGCTGAATTAAACCTAATAAATTTTCAGGAACATAGGTATAAAACAAATGAAGATTTACAATAACATCATCATATTCATGCTGAATAAGATCAAATGGATACCATTGTTTTAATCCAATCCCGACTTCTTCATAAATCTCACGACGACATGCATCTTCTGGACTTTCGCCCTGCTCCACTTTACCACCAGGAAATTCATATTTATTACCCTGATGCTGTTTTGCTTCACGCCAGCCGACGAGCACTTTTCCATGATAAAAAAGTAATCCAATCGCAATATCTATAATGGGTTTCGGCATAAATTTTCAGTCTTTTTCAATTTTACCCAAGTGTAAGCAAATTTTATTTTTTATAAAATGCTGTTTTTTTGATTGACAGGTCTATTCGATAATGATTATCATTTAATTCGTTAGCTAAAACACCACGGAGCACAACAAATGAACGCACCTTTTAACCTATTTACCCGTAGCAACGAAACAACACAATCTTTACCCATGTTGCATTCAAACAATCTATTTGCCTTAGGCCGTGAAATTCGCATCATGCATGCAGGTGAAGAATACCGCTTACGTTTAACTCGTAATAACCGCTTAATTTTGACTAAATAATTAAAATAATCGTTTAAAATAACAACACTCGTGGACAATGTAACTCAATCAACAGTATGGTGAAAATCATACTGTTTTTCTTTGTTTAGCCTTGATGTTATCAACTGGATATGGGTCTTTGAACGGACAGATTGAACTCATATAGAGAAAGATTCAGCTAGCTCAAATCTAATTTCAGCGTTCAAGCCGCCTTGCTTAGAACGACTAAAATTTAACTCTGCTTGATGCAAATCTATAATTTTTTTAGTAATTGAGAGTCCTAGACCAGAGCCTTGCTGTCCTGTTCCCAAACCCCGAAAGAACCGTTGTCCAAGCCTTTGCAAGACTTCATCATCAACACCATCTCCACTATCCATGATGCTCAGTTGAATGTAATGTTGATGGTTGTATTTGAGATTGTCCAGTTGAATCTGAACTTGCCCAAATTCAGGGGAATAACGAATAGCATTGTCCAGTAAATTGCGGATACAACTAAAGATTAACTCTCGATTTGCAAAGATGTGCGTATTGGTTGCATTGAATGATTGAAGCACCGCAATATGTTTACTGTGTGCAAATAAAGACAAGCTATCAATAACCTCAATCACAACCTCATCAAGTGCCAAACGAGACTTGGTTAGCTCTTGTTCATGTGTCGGATCTAGCCGAGCCAATAACAGCAAATTTTCCAGTACAAGCGTACTTCGTTTTACATCAGTTTGTATCTGACTTAAATCCTGACTCAATTCAGGTAAATCTCGATATTTCCGCTGAATCAGTTGTAAGCGCATTTGTATGGCAGACAACGGTGAGCGCAACTCATGCGAAGCATCCGCGGTAAATGATTGCTCTGCTTGCAGTGCCCGATTCAATCGCTGCAACAGTTGATTTAAAGAATCAATCACAGGTTCAATTTCTAATAACATCTTTTGTTTCGAAATTGGCTGTAAATCTTGAGGAGATTTGCTGGTTATCGAGTGGGATAATTGCCGTAGTACGGCTAAATCACGTCGGATTCCCCATCGAACCAGTCCACATTGCAAGCACCATAAAACGATCAGCACGATCAAATACCAAATCAGGCTTTGCCAAATTTCATCAAAACGTGCAGATAAAGGTTGGACAACAATCGTTTTTAAATGTGCTTCAGTTTTACTTTGTTCATACACGCGCCATAGCTTTCCCTGCCTCCAGAGCAATGAAAATTCAGGCTGCACGTATTGCTCAAACAAAACCGTGTCAAATGCTTTTGAGTGAGTGAGCAATTGATTGTTCCAGTACAATGCATATTGCAAGTCAAACTCATCACTGAGTTCATCCAATTGCTGCCCAGAAGGCAAATGTTGATCAGACAATAACAACATATCGGAGACTTCATCCATGATTTCATCTTGTACGGTCATGTTGTGATAGCAACTTAAAAATACCAGCAATACAAATGCAATGGCTGCTGCGATAACGCCACTCCACAATGTCGTTCTGAGTAATTTTGACTGTAAAGATGTGGATGTAGGGTGAGACATGTGCTATTCGCCCATTTTATAACCAAGACCACGTAGCGTTTTAATCGTCGGCGCGCCTATTTTTTTACGTAGTTGGTAAATGTAAACTTCAATGGCATTACTTTCGATTTCATCTCCCCACGCATAGAGTGATTCTTCCAGTTGCTCACGTGTCACAATTCGTTCAGGATATTGCATCAGTTTATATAAAATTTGAAATTCTCTTGCAGTCAAATCAATGTTTTTCCCATTGAGTTGAACCGACTTGGCTTGACTGTCCAGTTGCAGTTGTTTCCACTCAAACATATAAGTATTTTGCTTTTGTTGTATCCTGAGTTGAGCCCGAATCCGTGCAGATAATTCTTCCAGACTAAAAGGTTTAATCAGATAGTCATTCGCGCCCAAATCCAGTCCTTTCACACGGTCATCAATGCTATCTTTTGCGGTAATGAAAATAACAGGCGTATTCTGTTGATGCTGACGCAAACTTGTTAAAACATCATCTCCCGTCGATTTAGGCAAACCACGATCCAGTAAAATACAATCATATCGATGTTGTTCTATGGCGGCGATTGCGTAGTCGCCTCGTTCCACCCAATCGACACTATAACCGTCCATTTCTAGCCATGATTTGATACTTTCGGCTTGGGAGCGATCATCTTCTGCAATTAATATACGCATGGGCTAACTCAAGTGTTTAATGATCAGTCAATTTTCTATTTTCACTATAATGTAAAAAAACCGCAGATCCAAAATCAGACATGCGGTTTCTGCAACAAAATGGGTTAACTTAGGGCGTTAAAATTGAACACGATCTACATCAATTTCAACACGTTTGGTCGGTAAACGGTCAACATCCACTTCACCGATCAATGTCACTGTAGTGGTCGGTGAAATTGGACGTCCTTGCCAAAGCTCATCATCAATATCAACAGTCATGGTCCCTGTAGCATCACGGAATTGGTACTTTTCATCACCTAAAGATTTTACCACCTGACCTTTAAGCATCACTGGACTATCATCTTTCATGCTCAAGGCTTGTTTAACACTACTGACACTCGTCGGTGCTAAAGCAGCCTGATTCACTGGCGTTTGAGCCGTAGCATAAGCCGTCGTTGTTAAAGCAGCTACCACTAAAACATTGCGTACCATTTTCATATAAATTACCTCATCTGTGCCTGTGTATGGGCTTTGTTTATTCGATAGAGATAAATTAAACAAATAAGATGAGGTGAATCTTAAGACTGTAAATTCAGGCCAACCTTAGCTTAGAGGCACGACTCTTAACACTTCTTCAAGCGTTGTCACACCTTCAATCACTTTACGTGCACCCGCAATGCGTAACGGTTCGACACCCTCTTTTTTGGTTTGAGCGCGTAGTTCATTTAAACTCGCATGAGCACTAATCAAATGTTTAACATCCGTGCTCACAGGCATAAACTCATAAATTCCAACCCGACCTTTGTAACCTGTATTACGACAAGCTTCGCATCCTACTGCACGATAAACTTTTTCAGGCATTTCCATAATGTAATCAAAAGTCAGATGTTCCCATTCCTGT
This sequence comes from Acinetobacter ihumii, assembly GCF_900625095.1. Taxonomy (GTDB): domain Bacteria; phylum Pseudomonadota; class Gammaproteobacteria; order Pseudomonadales; family Moraxellaceae; genus Acinetobacter; species Acinetobacter ihumii. The sequence goes on from NZ_LR130760.1 coordinate 1,239,090, forward strand.
TCATTAATCTGAGTTTCCTGCTTACAATGTGGACAAAGCCGTCGTACTAATCGTTGTGCTAGTACACCTAAAATAGTCGCAGCCGTTAGAAATGGCTGAACCCCCAAATCATGCAAACGCGTCAAACTCGATGGCGCATCGTTGGTATGTAAAGTGGAAAGAACCAAATGACCAGTTAATGCGGCTTGTATCGCCATATTGGCAGTATCCTGATCACGGACTTCTCCCACCATAATAATATCTGGATCCTGACGCATTAAAGCGCGAACTCCATCAGCGAAGCCAAGCTCAATGGCAGGATTGACCTGCATTTGGTTAAAACTCGGCTCAAGCATTTCAATTGGGTCTTCAATGGTACAGACATTGACTTGTTCAGTCGCCAGTTGCTTGAGTGAGGAATAAAGTGTCGTGGTTTTACCTGAGCCTGTTGGACCTGTGACCAAAATAATGCCATGACTATGCTGAGTCAGGCTATTCCAGTCATGGAGTAAACGCCCTTCGAACCCCAACTGCTGAAAACTGCGCACCAAAACTTCAGGATCAAAAATACGCATCACCATTTTTTCACCAAAGGCAGTTGGCAATGTCGAAAGCCGCATTTCCGTTTCCTGACCTTTTGGTGTACGTGTTTTTAATCGTCCGTCCTGTGGTTTGCGTTTTTCTGCAACATTGAGCCGACCCAAAATTTTAATACGCGCGATTACCGCAGTTAAAGTATTGGCAGGCATGTTATAAATGGTATGCAACACGCCATCAATACGAAAACGCACCTTACCCGTGTCTTTGCGGGGTTCAAGATGAATGTCACTCGCACCTTGTTCAAAAGCAAATTGTAATATCCAGTCAACCAGTTTCACGATGTGTTGATCATTGGCATCGGGTGTTTGCGTATCACCGAGTTGTAAAAGTGCTTCTACCCCTTTATTTTCCCGATCATAACTACCCGAATTTTGCGATGAATTGACTGCGCGACTGACCTGATAATATTCCACCAGATAGCGGTGTAATTGCTCAGGATTTAAAATCACCCGTTCAATTTTCTTGGGACTTAAACTCCGTTCGAGATTCACCAACCAATCAGTCATAAACGGCTGATCTGTTCCTATGAGGATCGAATCTGCTGTCACCTCAACCGCCAAGATTTTATTACGCAAAGCGAATTCTTGTGACATGACTGACGTTAATTTACCCACATCCGCTTTTAAGGGATCAATCACATAAAATGTTAGCCCTGATTTTTCAGCCAGCCACTGACTTAAACGCGTTGCATTTAAAACCTTATCGGTTGATTGTTGATCTTTTAGATTAAATTGAGCAATCCATTGAATGGGATGCCATTTTAGTTGCTGTTTTTGTCGATGTGTGGTCTGAATCAATAATTTATCGCGCTCTGTGATGCGCCCGTCTTTTAATAATTGTTCTAAACACCAAATCGTATCGATTTCAAAATTAAACTTCATTGTTATACCCCAAACACTCTGCACAATATAACAGAGTTCATTTGTAATGTATTTTTTAGTCAACTCAATGCGCCTATAAAACAGGGATAGGCAGCGCAGAAAAATTGTTTTAAAGTGACATAAAAATCACCAAGAATGTCAGCGTTATAGGCGGAGAAATGAGTTCTATCGCATTTAAAAATTTTCATGAAGCAGGACAAGCCGTATTGCGGTTTTTGCAACAAAAGTTTGGTTTCGATCTATGGATGATCACGCGCGTCGAAGGCAATGACTGGATTGTCTTGCAATCAGAAGATCAAGGTTATGATGTCAAACCCGGTCGGGTGTTTAACTGGGCAGATTCATTTTGCTCACACATGGTCTTGGGCCATGCACCACGTATTGCCCCGCGTTCTGAAGATATTCCTTTATATGCTTCTGCACCTATTGCTCAACAAGTCAATATTAAAGCCTATATTGGACAGCCTTTGCTCAAGGAAGATGGCAGCCTTTTTGGAACCTTATGTGCAATTGACCCAGAGCCAAAATCTGAACAAATTATTGAAGATGGTGGACTCGTTGAATTATTTGGTCATTTACTGAGCCATATTTTACAACGTGAAATCCGTGAAAATGAACAAATTCGTTTGCATGAACGTTTACAAAATGAGGCTGTTATGGATGCCATGACTGGCGTTTATAATCGTCGTGGCTGGAACCAATTTATTTGTACAGAGGAAGAACGCTGTAAAATTTACGGTCATCCTGCTGCCATTTTAATGATTGATCTTAACGGTTTAAAAGCAATTAATGACCAGCAAGGACATGCCGAGGGTGATCGGTTTATTGAACAGGCAGCCCTGATTTTAAAACGCGCCTTGCGTCAGGAAGACTTGCTGGCACGGTTGGGTGGCGACGAATTTGGGATTCTGATATTAAGTCACGACCATGACAGTCTTGAGCAGCTTAAACAACGTTTAATTGAACATCTGGCTGATGCACAAATCAGTGCAGCAATTGGCTATGCCATACGTCATCCAAGTTACGGACTCGAACATGCGTGCAAACATGCGGATGAGCAAATGTACATTCACAAACGCCAATGCAAAATTTAATTAATATGAATGAATTAGATCATCAAGATTAAACTCAATTAAGCTTCTACTTGCACAATTTCTAACACGTCAACAGCTTGTTCCGTCACAGTAAAGCTGACATCAAACTGAGCGAATTTCATCTTATAAATTCGTTCTGCGTCTTCCTGATAGGCAGGACGAGGGTCGAGTGATAAAACCTGTTCCAATTCATTGATGAATTGTTCACTCATTTTCTTCTGCTGTTGTAATACTTGTTGCTGATGCTTTGCCAAAGCCGTCCAAATGACAGATTTTCTAAGTGGTTCAAGTTGCGCATAACCACTCTCTGCATTTTCAACTGCATCAGAATATTGAATATAGGGCTTAATATCCAATATAGGGGTTCCGTTCAGTAAATCACTTCCCATGACATAAATACGCAGTGATTTTCCAACTTTCTCAATCGATTTAAATTGCACCACAGATAAACCAATGGGTGCTGGTCGATACATACTACGTGTCGCAAATACCCCTATTTTTTTATTTCCCCCCAAACGTGGTGGTCGGACTTGTGGGCGAAATTTTTCAGTATTTTGTTGATTTTTATTTTCATGGAACTGCCAGATCAACCACAGATGACTAAACTCCTCAATCCCTTCAAATGCCAAAGGGTCATTATACGGTTCATACATTTCAATATAAGACTCAATCTGCACCAGATTGGGCTGGCGCGGAATGCCAAACTTTTCACGATATGGTGAATGCATGCTGCCGATGATAGGCAAATTTACAGAAGTCATCATCACTTTTTCTTATAAACACAATTAAATATATTCAGTTTATCGAGAATGATTTTAGATTAGAATAGCAATCTGTTTTCTTTTGATCGTGATTGAGACCTTTAATGGCTGCTTTTAACGTTGAACGCATCACCCATGTTCACCACTGGAATGACACTCTTTTTAGTTTTAAAACCACACGCGATACAGCACTACGTTTTAAAAATGGTCAGTTCGTCATGATCGGGCTTGAGGTCAATGGCAAACCATTAATGCGTGCCTACTCAATTGCCAGTGCCAACTACGAAGAAGAACTTGAGTTTTTCTCAATCAAGGTTCAGGACGGCCCATTAACCTCTATTTTACAAAAGGTACAAGTTGGTGATGAAATTCTGATTTCTAAAAAACCGACAGGTACTTTGGTACATGATGATATTAATCCGGGTAAAAATCTCTATTTCCTTTCATCAGGTACAGGTCTTGCTCCTTTCCTATCTTTAATTCGTGACCCTGAAACTTACGAAAAATTTGAAAAAGTTATTTTAGTTCATGGTACACGCTGGATTAGTGAATTGGCATATCAAGATTTGATCTTGACCGAATTGCCAAATAACGAATGGTTCGAAGAATTAGACATCAAAAATAAATTGATCTATTACCCAACTGTAACACGTGAACCTTTTGAAAATGAAGGTCGCGTAACGACTGCTATTGAAACTGGCGCATTATTCGAAAAAATTGGTTTACCGCCATTTAACCCTGAAACTGACCGTGCGATGTTATGTGGTAGCCCACATTTCTTAACCGATGTCGCCGCACTTTTAGACAAAGCTGGTTTGAAAGAATCGCCACGTATGGGCGTTCTAGGTGATTATGTGATTGAGCGTGCTTTCGTCGAGAAATAATCTGCCGGCATCACAATAAAAACCGAGAAAATTTTCTCGGTTTTTTTAGGTCTTATGATTGAGGTTAATTACTTTGAAAGTTTCTTATTCTGAAAAATGTCCATTAAATTAGGTGCTCTCGTTTGGGGTTGATCATCCAGAAAGCTACGTGCATATTCACCCAGATGTGCTTCCATTAATTGAATCGCTTTGTGTTCATCTCCGTGCTCAATCGCATCCAAAATTGCATGATGTTCTTCAACTGAACAATGATTCGGTTTGGTTTCGTACATGCCGATTAATAACGAAGTTCTGGCAATTAAAGTCTGTAAATAGCCAGTCACAATGGGATTATGATTGGCTTCACATAGACAAATATGAAAATCACCAGAAAGCTTAATCCACTCTTTAAGATTACCTGCACTACGCACATTTTCTTCTTTTTTAATTAAAGCTCTCAATTCGGATAAATCGAGCTGCTGATGTTTACGCGCTAATTTTTTAACGGTTCCAATTTCAAGCATACTGCGCGCTTCAAAAATCGCTTCCGTTTCCTGAAAATCATGTTCGGGAACCACTGCACCACGGTTGGGCTGAATTTCAATGACCCGATCATGGGCAAGTTTGACAAATACACGGCGTAATACGCCACGCGTTACTCCAAAAGCTTCACATAATGGTGCTTCAACCAAACGAGTCCCCGGCCCGATTTGCCGATTCATAATGGCATCTACAATGGCATTATATATATGCTGATCCGTCTCTTCATTACTGGACATATTATTGCTTTTTTCTGGTGCAGATAATGACATGAGTTCCTCATAAAGGGCAAAAATACAGATATGCTCGACCATACAATAGAAAAAAATATATTCTATTTGATATACAGTTTAACAAGTTGTTCACAATTTTTATATATTCGATACAACTTTAATTATTTCAAATTTTATTTTATAAAAATATAAAATTAAATAATTTCAAAATCTTAAATTAAAAATCATATTTTCTATCTCATTTCGTACATTCGACTTTTTAAATTTTCAATCCATTTTCAAAAGTTGGTTCAAATTTTGCTTAATTAAAATTGTGCACAATTTTATTTTATTTAGTAAACAATTTTATTGAATTGTGAAAACAATTCTCGACATCTTGGGGTAATAACAATGTTTGATCTAAAAAAACTGGTGATGTTAATCAGCATGACAGGTTTAACTTTACATACGCATGCAGCAATTCGTCTCGCATCGGATGATGTCAATCTACAACTCAGTGGTGTGATTGATACAGGTATCGCCTCTGTCAGCAACGTAAAGGAAGGTAAAAAAACCAAGACAACGGGTGTTGATAGTATTTTGGGTGTATCCAATCTTGGTTTCAGCGGGGATTATCAAATTGATGAGGACTATCAGGCATTCTTTAAATTACAAGCTGGATTTAATCCTTCAAAAGGCGAACAAAGTAAAGACGGTGAATTGTTTGATCGCAATGCTTATATCGGTATGCAAACGCCTTATGGCGCCTTCAGTATTGGTAAACAGTGGACGTTTAACGACGATTGGCTGGTCGGTTCTGTATTTAAAGGCGGTTATAACTCGGGTGCCATCTTCAAATTTTCTGAATTTGATGCAGTCAGTGAAATCTACTCAAATCTCGTAAAATACACGTCACCTGAACTCAATGGCTGGCAATTTGGTGCAATTTATGGACTAAAAGATGACTCCAGTAAAAATACACACGGTCAGATCTTTTCAGGTGCGTTCAAATATCATACCAACCAATGGATGATCGGTGGAGCTTATGAAGACCACGAAGCTCAAGACAATGATCACCATTACCAGCTTTCAACACTAGCATCACGCTATCAATTTTCAAAACTATCCACGCGTTTAGGCATGGCTTATGCAGATATTGATGGTCCGGGTCAATACGCAGCAATTGCAAGTCATTCCGCTAAACAAAAAGCTTGGGCAACTGAAGTCGGTGTGGATTATTTGTTTACCCCCAAACTGACTGTATCAGGCGACATTATTTATAAAGAAAATACGACCTTTGATCATCATGCAACAGTGTATCGAGCTTTAGCGATCTATCAAATTCGAAAACCCCTAAGCCTGCTTGCCAATATTGCCTATCTCAAAAATTCAGATGGCTCAAGTGAAAGTCTGGTCAATACAGACTCTGATCTGGCAGGTGGTGGCTATGTCAATCAGGATCAACTTTCCACCGCTGTGGGTATCCGACTGACCTTTTAATTCTAGTACCCATGCCATTTGTATGACGACCCTATGACCAAATAAAAAGTGAGTGACTAACATGCAACACGAATCTGAAGCATTGATCAAACCCAGCTATGATCCCAAATTAACCAACTCTGACCTCGCACCACTGAAAAAGCAAACGTGGTCTTCGTATAACATCTTTGCCTTTTGGATGTCTGATGTCCACAGTGTCGGTGGCTATGTCACGGCAGGAAGTTTATTTGCACTTGGGCTCAATAGCTGGCAAGTACTGGTTTCACTGTTAATTGGCATTGTGATTGTACAATTTTTTGCCAATATGATTGCCAAACCCAGCCAAAAAACCAGCACCCCTTTTCCCGTGATTTGTCGTGCAACTTTTGGGGTTTTTGGCGCAAACATACCTGCTGTGATTCGCGGGCTGATCGCAGTTGCATGGTATGGCATTCAAACTTATCTGGCTTCTAGCGCATTCATCATTATCATTTTAAAGTTTTGGCCAGAAATGTCAGCTTATGCCGATGTCAACCAACATTCATTTTTAGGCTTGTCGTATCTGGGTTGGGTCGGTTTCATGCTGCTGTGGGTACTGCAAGCAGTGGTGTTCTGGTCAGGGATGAACAGTATTCGCAAGTTTATTGACTGGGCTGGTCCTGCGGTTTATGTGGTGATGTTTACTATGGCAGCTTGGTTAGTTTATGAAGCAGGCTGGAACAATATCGATATGAATCTAGGTGGAATCAAATACGATGGCTGGGAAGTTGTACCTGTCATGATTGGTGCAATTGCATTGGTAGTTTCTTACTTTTCTGGACCTGTTTTAAATTTTGGTGATTTCTCGCGTTATGGTAAAAGCTTTGAAGCGGTTAAATTAGGGAACTTTTTAGGTTTACCTGTCAACTTTTTAGCATTCTCAGTATTAACAGTGGTGTGCATCGCTGCAACATTACCGATCTATGGCAAACTCATTACAGATCCTGTCGAAATGGTCGGCCAGTTAAATAATACTTTTGTGGTGGTTCTTGGCTGCTTAACCCTGATGATTGCAACTGTTGGCATTAATATTGTCGCAAACTTTGTATCTCCTGCATTTGATTTTTCCAACGTTGCACCGAATAAAATCAGTTGGCGTACTGGCGGCATGATTGCTGCGGTTGGCTCAATCTTCATTACCCCCTGGAATCTATTTAATAATCCAGAAGTCATTCATTACACCATTGATGTTTTAGGTGCTTTGATTGGGCCATTATTTGGTATTTTAATCGCAGATTACTACATCGTTAAAAAGCAAAAAATTGTGGTTGATGATCTGTATAGCGTAAATCCTCATGGTGAATACTGGTATCACAATGGTTACAACCCTAAGGCAATAGCAGCCCTCATTCCTGCCGCAATTATTCCAATTTTATGTGTACTCATTCCACAGTTACATGCACTGGCAAATTTCTCTTGGTTTATTGGGATGTTTGCAGGATTGGTGATTTATAGCCTGCTGTGCTTGAAACAGAGTGTCAAAATTAGATCCCTGATTTAAAAAATCGGTTTGATTACAACCCTATAGCTTTAAGACTTCTACATACATCATTAAAAGGCCTGTAGAAGTCTGATTAAATTTTTCAGTTTCTGAAAAATATATTTGAATTTTATTTTCAATATCAAGGTTATACTTTATGCGAATCCAAGTCATCAATCCCAACACTTGCATTGAAATGACGCATTCGATTGGTGAAAGTGCCCGAAAAGTTGCTGCCTCAACCACCGAAATTATTGCGATTTCACCAGATCATGGAGTGCCTTCTATTGAAGGACATTATGATGAAGCTATTTCAGCTTTAGGAACATTGCAGTTGATTAAACAAGGTCGTGAAAATCAGGTCGATGGTCATATTATTGCCTGTTTTGGTGATCCTGCTTTACATGCTGCGCGCGAAGTTGCAGATGCGCCTGTCATTGGTATTGCAGAAGCCGCTTTTCATGTCGCCACATTGGTCGCAACCAAATTTTCAATTGTGACTACATTAAGTCGCACACGAATTATTGCGGAGCATTTACTACATGAATATGGTTTTGCACACAAATGTTCAAATATTCATTGTATTGATTTACCTGTACTTGAACTAGAAAGCAACACTGAAGAAACCTATCAAAAACTTCTTCAACATTGTTTATTGGCCAAACAGCAAGACAATATTGGTGCCATCGTACTTGGTTGTGGCGGCATGGCAAAACTCGCTGAACGAGTTGCTCAAGCAATTGAAATTCCAGTCATTGATGGAGTTACTGCTGCGGTCAAATTGCTTGAAGGGTTGCATGGTCTTGGTCTTAAAACCAGCAAATGGGGCGACTATAATTATCCCATTCGCAAATAATTTAACTCTTAAAGTTAATAATTATTTATTTTAGATCAATATCTTAAAAATTAATTTATTCATAGGGCATTATCAATATTATCTACACTGTCCAATATTGAATAAACACCCAAATTCTTCACGAGAATTTGGGTTCATCATGTGATCTATAATCAAATTAATTTATCTTACTGATACTTATCCAAGTTAGTTTCTGGACCATCACAAACCACCGCTTGGGCTTTATCAAAGCTCACCAAAAGCAAAATTGGAAACCGATAAACCACCCATAAATTGAGCTTCCTGATAATTACGTGTAGCAGCCTCATTCTCTGCCGCACCCACTGCCACCATCAATGGAAGTAAGTGTTCCTCACGTGGATGTGCTATACGCGCTGCTGGGGCAAGTTCCCATTGATTCAATAACTCATTACGTGTATCACCCTGATGTTCAACCACTGTTTCAAATAACCATTGGTCAAATGCGCGTGAAGGTTCAGCCGCATGTGCATTGAACATACGCAAATTGTGATAGCTGAGTCCACTGGCCACGATCAATACATTTTCATCACGCAGTTGTGCCAAAGCACGACCCATTTCGATATGTTGTTGTGGATTAAGCCCTTTTTTCAAAGATAACTGTACCACTGGAATATCCGCAGCAGGATTGATCACTTGCATAGGCGAAAACATGCCATGGTCATAACCACGCTGTGCATCTGTCGCCACTGCAATATTGGCTTGTTCAAGTAATGCGACAACACGTTCAGCCAGTTCAGGTGAACCCGATGATTCATAACGCACTTGATAAGTATGTGCAGGAAAACCACCATAATCATAAATCATGTCAGGTTTTACTGTCGATTGTACGGTAAAGATAGGTGCTTCCCAATGCGCTGAAATCATTAAAATTGCTTTGGGACGTACTGTTAGTGAACTGAGCAGACTGCCCAGTGATTGTGCCAGATTAGCATATACCGTATTTAAATAATCAGGCATCCACGGCCATGGTCCACCGCCATGCGAAATAAAAAATACAGGCTGTCGATGATTGAATGTCGTCATGGAAATCCCCTCAAAATTTGCTTACTTCATGATCATTATTTAATAGAATTACAGATGCAACAACAATCATCAAAATAGAACAACCAGATGCATTTTTAGAACGATAAATCCTGACCAAAATGCTGGGTTGAGCCAAAAGCCGACAAAATTTAAAATAATCACTTATATTTATTATGCCTTTTATTGCCATGAAAACTGAGTTGCTCTCTCCTGCTGGATCATTAAAAAATATGCGTTATGCCTTTGCCTATGGTGCAGATGCAGTATATGCAGGTCAACCACGTTATAGCTTACGCGTACGAAATAATGAGTTTGATCATGACAACTTAGCCATTGGAATTGCTGAAGCACATGCCTTAGGCAAAAAATTTTACGTCGTTGTTAATATTCAGCCACATAACAGTAAACTCAAAAATTTTATCAACGATCTGCAACCGATTATCAAAATGCAGCCTGATGCACTGATCATGTCAGATGCAGGTTTAATCATGCTGGTACGTGAACACTTTCCAGAGATGCCCATTCATTTATCGGTACAAGCCAATGCCATTAACTGGGCCACAGTCAAATTCTGGAAAGATTATGGCTTAACCCGTGTCATTCTTTCTCGCGAACTTTCGATTGAAGAAATTGCGGAAATACAAAAGCATGTACCAGATATCGAACTTGAAGTGTTTGTACATGGCGCATTATGTATGGCGTATTCAGGTCGTTGTCTCCTATCTGGCTATATGAATAAACGTGATGCCAATCAGGGAGCATGTACCAATGCCTGTCGCTGGGAATATAAGATTCATGAAGCTATTGAAAATGAAACCGGAGATATCATTCCCACCCAGAAACTTGTCCACACAGAAAAATGTTGCAAGCCGCAACGTCCTCAAACATCACTGTTACCACCTGTTTTAGTTCAACGCAATGACGAAGAAATGTTCGCTGCTGAAGAAGATGAACACGGCACCTATTTTATGAACTCTAAAGATTTACGTGCAGTACAGCATATAGAACGTTTAAGTCAGATGGGCATTCACTCCTTAAAAATTGAAGGGCGTACAAAATCCTATTTTTATTGCGCACGAACTGCTCAGATATATCGCAAAGCCATTGATGATGCCGTAGCAGGCAAACCTTTTGACGCGAGTTTAATGAAACTCCTTGAAGGTTTAGCAAACCGTGGCTACACCGAAGGCTTCTTACGTCGTCACGTACATAGTGATTATCAAAATTATGCCGATGGATCATCACATTTTGATTATCAACAGTTTTGCGGCGAAGTTTTGGGTCGCAATGGTGACTATATAAAAATTGATGTTAAAAACCGTTTTGATGTCGGTGATGCTTTAGAACTGATGACACCGCAGGGAAATATCAGCTTTATTTTGACTGAAATTCTGGACAGCAAAGGCCGTCAAATTGACAGTGCCAAAGGCTCAGGTCATTTGGTTGAAATTCCATTAGATTCCAGCATAAATATCAAATATGCCCTTTTAGTCAGAAACTTACCACATGCCACTCAGCAAATTTCATCTGCTGCGTTGGCATATGCTGCGGAGTAATCATGGCTTTATTGATTACATCTGAATGCATTAATTGCGATATGTGTCTGCCCGAATGTCCCAACACCGCAATTTTTGAAGGAAAAAAGTTCTATGAAATTGATGCCAATCGCTGTACAGAATGCGTCGGGTTTTATCCTGAACCGACTTGTGTTGCAGTGTGTCCGATTAATTGCATTATTCCAGACCCTGCTCATCCTGAAGAGCAAACACAGTTGCTGGAAAAGTTTCAACAACTCAATATAATTTCGAATTGATTGAAAAAATTAAAAAAAGGAACTTGACTGTTAGAGGATCAAGTTCCTAAAAAGTAAATCTAAATTTAAAAACTCTTAAATTTGAAAGCGCTTAAATCTCAACACTTTTCTATTTAAAAGCTTATAAACTTAAAAGCAAAGCAGTCGAAACTGCTTTGCTTTTGCGAGTAAATAAAAGAACGATCAACTATTCCGAATAATATAATCAAATGCGGAAAGCGATGCTTTCGCTCCTTCACCTGTAGCGATGATGATTTGCTTATAAGGCACAGTGGTACAGTCACCCGCTGCAAATACCCCTGCAACATTGGTTTCATTACGCTCATTGATGATAATCTCACCACGTGGGCTTAACTCCACCGAACCTTTTAAGAAATCGGTGTTCGGTAATA
>NZ_LR130760.1:1251223-1605353 GCF_900625095.1 Acinetobacter ihumii
ACCAATTCGATTGGACTTTCTAAACGTTCCAAGTAGGCTTTTAACTGAGTTTTGATGTTTTGGTCTAACATTTTAAATCTCCAAAGGAGTAAATTTTTAACTTGTTGAGAATATTACGATAAAACTTAAAATAGGTAAAACAGTATGTTTTTATGAATTTAATCGGTTTTACCGAACAAAAAAATTTATTCTTAGATTTTCTGTCCAATTCTCATGGCTCGATGTTTAATATTCTGAGCCAAGACGTAGCTCATCAATGCAATCAGTAAAGCCAATAAACTGACTCCCCAACACAATAATTTGACTATTTCAGAGAGTTGGTGAGCTTGATCAGCCTGCTTTTGAACATTTTGTGCCAATGGAGTAACCGCTTTCCCATAAATTTGCTGTTGCATACTCCAAAGCTGTTCAGGCTTAAAACCGTATTCCATAAAATGTGGATCTTGTCTTTCCGCACGAATTACGTGAGTTAAATACGGCAATGCAGTGTCTTTATCTACAGGTCGATGTAATAGCGCCGTTTGCGCCAGAAGATAATTTTTCACTGCATCTGGCGGATTAATATTTTTCAACTCATGAAAAATTGGGCTATTTTGAATGTTGTGATCATAAGCCACTAATTCTGTGTAAGCTTTGGCTTCATCACTGCTGCGGTCGTATTGTAAATAAGTTAAACCTGACCAAATCAGAATAAATCCAATTAACCACGCCACAAAGCGTAAAATCAATGAACCTAAACGTAACTGAAAAAATCTAAATTTTTTTAAAATTCGGACAAAAACAAAAGCACCAAAGAATGCAGCAAAAAGCTTTAAGATCAACCAGCCAAACCAAGACAACAGACTGCTAAAATAATCAGGTTGCTGATGAGTCAACAGTTGGTCGCCAATTGCCACAGGAATGTGAAGTTGCTCAACTTGTTGACTTAGATCAAAAAAACTAAACACCAATGTCTGTTGAGTAAACGAAGCAAGCAACGCAACAATAAAAATTCCAGTTGCTGTCAGCGTCAGTAGCATCACGCGATGTTGACGCTTTTTGAGTTGGGTCAACCGAAACTGTATCGATTGAACATTCATCGGAGCATTTTCGATGGGTGGCAACCTACTCTCCTATCGCTGTTTCACATATGACTGTTGATATTTTTTACTGCTTTGAAACAGTATTCTGACTCGACTCAATCACCAATTGATTTAGATTTTCTTGAAGTGAACGCAATCTGGTTGCCGCTTCATCACGCTTTTGCATGCCTTCTTTTTGAACCTGAATCACATCATTTACTGTTTTAATGAGGGTATTTTGTACATGTTCAAGGGTTTCAATATCAATCACAGCGCGTTGATTTGCTCTAGCTGTATCGACTGAATTTTGATGCAATAAATCTGCGTTGCGTCGCAATAACTCATTGGTGGCATCATCAATATTCTTGGCCAATTGCACGCTATTTTTCTGTTCCTGCAATGAAATTGCTAAACTAATTTGGTTTTTCCATGCAGGTAAAGTGATGTTTTTAATCGCGTAGAATTTATCTACTAACATTAGATTATTGGACTGAATAATACGAATCATGGGCAAAGTTTGCATGGCAGACTGCTGAAGAACCTGTAAATCACTGACCCGTTTTTCTAAATTATTCGCCAGATGGTTTAAATCATAAATCTGCTGTGTGCTATGTTGATCCTGTTCTTGCTGACTCAAATCGGCAATCTGCTGTTGAAGCTCCTGTTGTTTAATTTTACCCGCAGCAACATGAACACCCAGTTGTTTATATTCATCTTGAACCGCACCAAACATTTTGTCCAAGGTGTTGACACGTGTTTTGAGTCCATTCTGCGACTGTTCAATTTCCTTAACCAAAGCATCAATCTGCTCTTTGGTGGTATTGAAATGTTGATCAAAACTTTGTTTGGCACCTTTAATTTTGTTGAGCAAGCCGCCCAAAATTGGAATCGATGAGCCTTTCGGTTTATTTAATATACTGGATGTATTGAGTTGCTGAGCAACCTGAACCACTTCATTTAACTTTTGCCCAGTCGCATCGAGGTCTTTATTTTGAACCAGATTCAGTAACTCGTCGGTATAGGTTGAAGTTTTGCTTGCAATATCTTTTCCATACTCTGAAACGCGACTATGCGTCATGTCCGCCAAAGCCTGATGTGCATCCATCACCTGAGCAAAGTCTTCAGGTTGCAAACCGAGCTCTTTTAAATTAAGCCGTTCAAACTTCTGTTGCTGAAGCTCGGTGGACTGTTCAACCCATATATTTTGATGGTCTGATTTAGCATCTGTCATGGCTTAATTCCTATTTTTCTCTAATGATTTTCTTAAAGTATTCATCAATATTTCACGACTACGATCCAGCTTTTGCAACTCTACAACTGAATGTGTTTGCATGCTTTGCTGCAAATGATATTGCCAAGCAGGAATTAAAACCTGTTGAGCTTCTTTAAAACGATCCAATAGTGTAAAGGAAAGTTGCTCAGCCAGTTGCATCTGGGTAATGGCAATATCATTACTTGCCTGTAAAGTCTGCAAGGTATTTATTTTTTTGGATAATCTTTCAGCAAAATTATCCAGTGGGTGCTGCTGTTTCATAAACGCAGGATATTCATGTAAAAACTCTTGAGCGGCCACAATGTATTTTGCCATTTGCTCTCGTAAACCTAATACCTGCTGCACGCGTGCCTGTGATTTTTGAATTTCGATCTGCAAACGTTGACTCAAAAAACTGGCTTGATCAATCAGACCTTCCAATTCATTTAAGTAATTCAACTGACCATGATCATGTTCAATATCAATACCTAACCATTTTTGCAGTCCATTAAACTTACGTTTTTTAAGCACTTTATTAGATTGCGCTAACTTATTAATTAATTGAGAAATGATCTGACTCAATTCTTGATTCAATTTGGGGTCAACACCATTAAGTAATACGGACTGCGCTTGAATCAGTTGATCGGCATAATGATTCAGTTGATATTGGTTATCCAGTAGAGGTACCAGATCATTGCGTTTAACCGCCAATATTGCTTTTGGATCAACCTCAATCTGATCCAGCGGAATCAATGAATTAAATTGGGTCATAATCAAGCCATGTTTTTCGTCAATTTATCATAGGTAAAAAACAAGGAGGTGCAAAGTCTATTTTTATTTCAACTTGATGATTTTATGTTAAATCTTAAATTTTCCATACAACCATCAAAGCACTATGTATTACAAATATTTGCCTTCTCGCTCAGGCTGATAAATGACCTTTTCAATTTTAATTTGCATGAATTGGCCATCTGGCTGGGGCCATTCAATGCTTTGCCCTTCTGCAAGTCCCAAAATCGCAGCACCAACAGGTGCTAAAATATTGACCTGAGTTTTATCACCTGTAAAATCATGCGGATAGACCAAAACAATTTCGATAGACTCCGTTGAAGGTGCAATGGTCATACTGACTCGAGAATTCATACTGACCACGTTAGCTGGTACTTGATCGGGATCAACGACTTCTGCTCTTGCCAGTTCATTTTCCAAATGCTGCATAGTAACTGTCGTAGTTGGCTGATGTTCAAGCATCGTTTCCAAACGATGTAAATCCTGTGAGGAAATAATAATATTAGGTTGTTTCATTTATAAATTCCTTGAATTTATCAATTTTAAAAATAGGGTCTTAGGAATCTAAAGAGGATTATTTCGTAATAATTTGAGTAGTTCAAGGTACACATTCTCGTGCCGGCGATTGAAACGATACTCGGTTTCTTTCAAATGCAAATAGAACGTATGTTTGGCTACTCCATTGAATTTTGCTAATCGCCTTTTGGCATAGCTCCAGAAGGATTCAATGCCGTTAATATGTCGATCTCCATTAGCAAATTCATTCACTCCATGATTGACTCGAAAGTGCTTATCATAACCAATATCGACTAAGCCATCGTAACCACGCCAACCATCAGAATGAATGATTGTTCCTAAATCGACATGCCCACGAATAATAGCTTGTAGTGTAGTTCTGGAGCAATCTGGGACAATTTCTGTATATACTTTACCGTTGCGTTTTAATAAGCCAAATACGATGGTTTTGCCATAGGCTCCTCGTCCTCGTTTACCTCTTACACGATGAGCACCAAAATAAGATTCATCAACTTCTACATCACCTTGCAAAGGTGAAATGAGTTCACAATGCTCAGCGATTCGATGGCGGATTTTAAGAAAAATAGAATTAGTAGAACGGACTGAAATACCAATCAATTCTGCTGTGTTAGAAGCAGTTAAATCTAGGGCAAAACAACGAATGAGTTGTCTGAATTTAGCCTCTGTGATTTTAGAACGACAATAGTACCTATTTTTTATATTCATATTAGGAAGTTACCATAAAATTGAAATATGTTTGCTTCCTAAGACCCTAAAAATAAATAACTTAAATATAATCTTATTGTTCTATCAGATTTTAGTTCTGATCCTTAAAATATTCACATATAAAAAAAAGCTCCCTTGAGGGAGCTTCTTCTCAAGCAATGTGCTTAGTTCGCATATACAGGGAATTTTGCACACACAGCTTCTACTTTGGCTTTAACATCAGCAATAACTTTCTCATCGCCTTTGCTATCAAGTACATCTGCAATCCAGCCAGCCAAATCACGGACTTCAGCTTCACCGAAACCACGAGTGGTGACTGCTGGTGTACCAATACGAATACCAGAAGTTACAAATGGAGAACGTGGATCATTCGGAACTGCATTTTTATTGACCGTAATGTTGGCATTGCCTAACCATGCATCCGCATCTTTACCTGTGATGTCTTGTTTAATTAAAGACAATAGGAATAAATGGTTATCTGTACCACCAGAAACGATATCATAACCACGTGAAATTAATACTTCCGCCATCGCTTGAGCATTTTTTACCACTTGTTGTTGATATGCTTTATATTCAGGTGCCATCGCTTCTTTAAAGCAAACCGCTTTCGCTGCAATTGCATGAACCAATGGCCCACCCTGATTACCCGGGAACACAGCAGATTGAAGTTTTTTCTCAATTTCTTCATTGGCTTTGGCAAGAATCAAACCAGAACGTGGGCCACGAAGTGTTTTATGCGTCGTAGTTGTCGTCACATCCGCAATTTGAACTGGACTTGGATAAACACCTGCTGCAACCAAACCAGCAACATGCGCCATATCAACAAACAAATAAGCACCAACTTTATCCGCGATATCACGGAAACGCTGCCAATCTACCACACGACTGTATGCTGAGAAACCTGCCACGATCATACGTGGTTTATGTTCTAAAGCTAAACGTTCAACTTCTTCATAATCAATTTCGCCAGTTTCAGGATTTAAACCGTACTGAATGGCATTGTAAGTTTTACCAGAGAAGTTCACTTTTGCACCATGCGTCAAGTGACCACCATGTGCAAGGCTCATACCTAATACGGTATCACCAGCATTAAGCAACGCCAAATAGACAGCAGAGTTAGCTTGTGAACCCGCATGCGGCTGAACATTGGCATAATCAGCACCGAAAAGTTCTTTAGCACGGTCAATCGCCAGTTGTTCAATCACATCTACATATTCGCAACCGCCATAATAGCGTTTACCAGGATAACCTTCCGCATATTTGTTAGTCAGTTTTGATCCTTGCGCTTCCATCACCGCAGGAGAGCAATAGTTTTCAGATGCAATCAGCTCAATATGTGCTTCTTGGCGCGCGTCTTCAGCGTCAATTGCTTTGGCTAATTCTGGATCAAATTCAGAAAGAGAAATGTTGGCAAACATTAGCGAGGGTCCTATGTAGTAGGGCTTTTAAGCCGTGCTAAGATTGGGCGCTATTGTAGCATGAAGTTTGACATTAAGCAGAATGAACTTTACTCAGTTTGAAATAAAAATGGCTCAGGTTATCTACCTAAGCCATTCCAAATAAAAGTGTAGATTATTTAGCCAGCATATTATCGACATCGACTACAATATTTGAAATATTCAATGCATACGCAGTGCCATGATCCCATTTCACTGAATTAGTATCGTCGGTAATATATTGAATGGATGTACCTTTATCTTTAGCGGAATTTACCAAAGCATTGGTTGCCAAGCGTGGTACGGTCGTATCATTGCTTCCCTGATATATCGTAATTGGAGTGGATACTTTAACCGTTAACGGTTGAGCATCCTTACTGATAAAGTTCTTGACCACAGGAATATCCAGGAAATTATCCTGAGTCCGTCCGTAACCAGTTAAACTGTTATTATTGGTCGTTGCATATCGAGTCATTCCACCAGCAAAATTATAAGCCACCGCATCAGCACACGCCGTTTCTGCCGTAGCAGCAATACTTGCTGAAGGTTCTTTAAAAATTTGGGTGTATTTTAAATCTGGATTTGGATTACGCAAGCCTGCACTAATTAAGGCGGTAAACATATCCAAACCTGCATAAACTGGAATTTGAACATTTGCAGGTTGATTGGCAACTGACTGTTCACCTAATGTTAAAATCGAATCCAAATGCGATGCCGGTGCCACCGCAACGGTTCCTTTATAGTCGAGTTTGGCACGTGATGCATATTGTGCTGCCCCCAAAGCTGCTTGCCCACCCTGTGAATGCCCAACAGTCACCCATTTTTTATTGACTTTGCTCCCCAAATAATTTCGTGCAGCAACAACGGCATCGGTAATGGAAAAAGCCTCACTTTTTACATTTAAAAATGGATGCAATTCTTGACCACTTGGTTCACCTAGTCCTTCATAATCAGGTGCGACCACCACATAACCTTTCTCTAAAAATTGAGTAATCATATTTTTGACGAATTCATTCATTGGCAGTCTGGTTGGCGCACATTGGTCTGCAACACCTGTTGTTCCATGCGCCCACACCACGACTGGCCATCCACCTACAGGTGCAGCACCTTTAGGCGTAAAAACCAATGAAGTTGCTTGAACTTCCTTATTATTCACACCCAACATCTTATAAGTCATGACTAGGCTTTCACTTGCAACAGCACTCATATCAGTTGCGCTATAAGCATCCATTCGAATAAGCGGATTTGATATATTGTTTTCGGGAATATCTGAAGGCGGTTTAAAAAAATCATCCCAATCGTTGTCATCATTACATGCTGATAAAAATATTGCCGAAGAAATTGTACAAACCGTGAGTAATGTCTTGTTCACTTTATTATCCTTAAATGTATTCAACGTTCTTGTTGTGTTGCATTTTGATGCAAATTATAAATTATGCTTTTTAAATGATTGAAACAAGTTTGAGATACAAAGTGATACATAAGCTTAGGCATTAATCTGATGCTTTTCTCAGATCGTCAGCAATGTTACATTTGCATCACGTTGTATGATTGAGATCATTTATTCAATGACTGCTATTATTCTGGATACTGAAACCCATACGCTCAATGGGTTACCGATAGAAATTGCCTATGCCCCTATTATCATTCATGACGGCAAAATTAGTCTGGATAAAAGTCAATTATTTGATCAGTTATATCAAGTCAACCAACCAATCTCATACGCAGCCATGGCGGTGCATCATATTTTAGAATCGGATCTTGAAGGGCAACCCCTGTTTACTTCTTTTGAACTACCTTCCGAAACACAATATATTATTGGGCATAATGTAGACTATGACATAAATGCCATTGCAAAATGTGGTGTCGACACGCAACAGATTAAGCCTATTTGTACTTTGGCACTTGCGCGCAAAGTTTGGCCACAGGCAGATGCACATAATATTTCAGCCTTAATTTATTTAATTTCCAAAGGAAGCGAAAAAGCCAGAGAATTATTAAAAGGCGCACACCGCGCGGATGCAGATATTATTCTGACGGCCAATATTTTGATGCATATTGTTCATCATTTAAATATTGAGAATATTGAAGCTCTGTATCAAGCCTCTGAACAAGCGCGAATTCCAAGCAAAATCAATTTTGGTAAACATAAAGGTACGCTGATTCAGGACTTGCCAAATGACTATGTCAACTGGTTATTACGTCAGGATGAGCTGGATCCTTATTTAAAGAAAGCATTGGAAAACACTGTGATTTAAAAAATAAGCTTATGATTATTCGACTATTTTCATATTAGTGTAATTTTCTCGTTTTATGTTAATTGCCAATTTATAAGAGCAGGATAAATGGGGCATGTCTCACTATGATAAAACAGCTAAAGGACATCATGCACTTAACCATCGTCATCCCATGCTTAATGTCAGGCAACGTCGCCTATTATTATTAATTGGCACAGATGATTTTCATCGACTCAGTGACGAACTTAAACATAAAATTGCCCCACCGGATTTAGTTCTACAACTTGAAGAAATGGAGCTAATTCATTGTTCTATTAAGCACCAATCTCAGACAATTCCACTTGATTCTGAGCTGAGTCATCATCAAGGAAATAAATTTACCCCAGACGATACTCAAAAAATACCGTTAAAAATTTCAAATAAACGTATGAGTCATTCCGTTCAGCGTCCTTCTACGTCACAAACTCACTTCATTTCATTTGAACAGAGTGCTAATGGCGAAAATATAGCCAATTTCAACCTATTGACTATTGAAGAGATCAAACTGTTAATGACTAACACCTTATCTCAATACTGTGGTTTACTGGCGCAACAATTGGTTGAACAAATTAAAGCGGCTAATCATTTTAAACAGTTAAAAGTTTGTCAAATGCAATGGATTACACATTTGCAGGAAAGCCGGATTCCACCTCAGCAATTGAATCATACCTTACAGCAGATCAACTATGCTTTACATGATCTTCAAAATAATTAAATTTTAACTCAATCATAGCTTATTATTTTTACCATACAGTCAAATTTTAGTGGAATTTTAAAATAAACAACCCATCTTTGATGACTAGCTAGTCTATTATTTAAGCAGAAATACGACTAAAGATTTAGACCCAATTTTAAAAATTCACAGTATTATAGATACACACAAGAAATATATTGTATTTCTTAACGTTATATCAGTTTAGCCCTTTAGCTCACCTCGGTGAGCTTTTTTTATGATCAACTTTTAAATCCAATAAGCAAGAAAAATACCGAGAAAAATAATCACACCTACCCAACGGTTATGACGAAATGCCCAAAAGCACATTTGAGGCTCTCGTGTTCGAGTTTTTGACCATTGATAAAAATAATCGGCAGCAACAATTAGCAAAGCGATCAGCCCCCATGGATACAAAATATCAGCTAAATATAAGGAGCCTCCAATCAGAATAATACTCATCAATTGAAGCAATGAAATAATTTCGATATCGTATTTTCCAAACAATATCGCGGTCGATTTCACCCCTATCTTCAAATCATATTCGCGGTCTGTAATCGCATATTGAGTATCGAAAGCAACCGTCCAACATAAATTCCCAAAATAAAGTAGCCAACATGTCCAATCTAGCGGCTTACCCATGGCTGTAAACGCCATAGGGATCCCCCATGAAAATGCCATACCCAAGACTACTTGTGGTAAATGGGTATAACGTTTCATAAACGGGTAAATAAAGGCAAGTGCTAGTGCACCAAAGGCACAATAAAAGGTCTCAATCGGTAAGAAAAACAACATACAGGCACTGGCAGCCACCAAGATTGAAAATACCGCAATTGCTTCTTTGGGCTGAATGATACCAGTCGCGAGCGGTCTAGTTTTAGTTCGCTCAACATGACCATCCACTTTGCGATCCGCATAATCATTAATGGCACAGCCTGCCGCGCGCATAAAAATGGTACCAAATACAAAAGCCAACAAGATATGTAAGGGTGGAATACCTTCTGCTGCAATCCAGAGTGCCCACATCATAGGCCAAAAAACTAGCTCAGTACCAATCGGTTTATCAAAACGACATAAATAATAATAAGCTTCTAAACGTTGTCGCCAAGTGATGGATTGTACTGCTGCCATGTCTTACCCCTGCTCGTTCTGCTTTTGGATAAAGTTTTCAAAAGTTTTGAGAAATGTTTCTTGTACTATAAATTTGCAACCATGCCAGACATAGCAACTTTGTCGTGTCCAGCCATCCTCTAAATAAATGACTCGACGTTCGCAATCAGGATTGGTGCGTTGAAATAACAATTTACCGATAGGTTTTGTACCAATATGCTGAAAGATTCGAGCTTTTTTTTGTAAGCTAAGGATAGGAAAAATACTTTTTGCCTTGACCCATGGTTCTGCTTCGCAGCCATAGAGCAAACTTTCCCGTACCCATGCAGTATGTGCATGTGGCATTTTCATCCACTGACTATCTATAAAATTTAATCGTTGATAATGTTCTTTGGTCGGTACAACTTTAAATTGACCCGATGCTAAGTCGGTCAGTTGTTGAGTTAAAGAGCCCGATGCATACAACCATTTTTTTAATTCAGGAGTTAAAATTTTTTCCTGCTTAAGTTTAGATTGTATGTTTGGCATAACACGCTCACTTTGATCAGAAAGGCTAGTTTAACTGAATTTTTGTTGTGAAGATGCTGTGTTTTTAGGCAACATTCTTTTATTCATAAATTTGTAATAAATTTCACCATTTGAGAAAATTTTCATATATCATATAGGGCATTTATCGCAGGCATAGCTTAAGACCATTATGATGAATGACAAATTCAGATTTATTTTGATGTATGGTGGAATATTCTGGGGCTGTGGTTTCACTATTTTAATGTTACTTTATCGCTATTTCTTTTTGAATCAACCAAGCCTACCAATTACAGCATTCGCTGTTTATTTTAGTATCTGCTTCATTGCAGGACTGGTATGGGGAAGTTTAGTTCATCATGATATTCAAAAGAAAATAGTCAGTTAATGATTGTTCAGAAAAGTGTAAAAGCCAGTTTTTAAACTGGCTTTTGTGTTTTTAGCATTTGATCAAATCAGGCAGATGCCGAAACTTTTGCAGGCACACCACTATGAAAACGAAAAACGTCATCGGGTGTCAAAATTAGATTTTTTTCAACTTCACGAATATGCTCAATGCGCTGTTGAATATCTTCTTCTGGATTTTTCATTTTCGCGGTGGTCGCCACATCCATTGCCAAAGCGAGATAATCTTCAAAATGACGGGATTCTGATTTTAATAAATACCGATAATAACGTCCTAGTTCGTCATCGACCAACGGAGCAAGTGCATGAAAACGCTCACAGGAACGGGCTTCGACAAAGGCCCCGACAATCATGACATCGATCAGTGCTTCAGGTTCATAGGTTCGAATTTCTTTACGTAACTCCCCTGCGTATCGCCCTGCACTTACAGCTTGCCATTGCTGCTCTCGTTTTTTCATCAACTCAAGCACTTGCTCATAATGCAACATTTCTTCACGCACCAATTGCGCCAGTTTGACCTGTAGCTCAGTAAAAAAACTGTAGCGAAACATCAGGTTCATCGCGGTGCCTGCTGCTTTTTTTTCACAATTGGCATGGTCTTGCATCAACAAATCCAGATGATTCATCGCTTCATCTAACCATGCTTGGGGAGTTTCACAGCCTAAAAATGCGATTACTGGCTGTATGAGTTCATCATAGTTGGGATTTGACATGTCAAAAACTCTTATCGGGCTGCCTGAATTGCAGCTTTCATTTGTTGTACCGCTTGAGCCAAACCAACAAAAATACTATCCGCAATAATCGAATGACCAATATTTAACTCATGAATCTGTGCAATCGCAGCAATTGGCGCGACATTGTCCAGATTTAAACCGTGCCCTGCATTCACAATTAAACCTTTACTGGCTGCATATTCTACACCCTGAATGATGCGGGCAAGTTCGGCTTGTTGTTGCTGATCGTTTTCAGCATCGGCATAAGCACCCGTATGGATCTCAATGGTAGGCGCACCACAAGCGATTGCAGCATCAATTTGAGCCAGATCCGCATCGATAAATAAAGAAACTTCACAACCAATTTCAGCCAAAGCCTGAGTCGCGGCTTTAACTTTTTCCAATTGACCTACAACATCCAGACCACCCTCAGTGGTCACTTCCTGGCGGCGTTCAGGTACAAAACAAACGTGATGTGGCTTAATTTCTTTAGCAAACTCCACCATTTCATCGGTGACTGCCATTTCCAGATTCATATGCGTTTTGAGTAAAGGACGCATACGACGTACATCATCATCCTGAATATGACGGCGATCTTCGCGCAGATGCAAGGTAATACCTTGTGCACCTGCCTGTTCACAAACCAACGCTGCCTGAACTGGATCTGGATAAGTCGTGCCCCGCGCCTGTCTTAAGGTCGCAACATGATCAATATTCACACCAAGTAAAGCAGCCATAGATAAGTCCTGAGAGAAAAATTAAGAATGTGATTGTGTACTTTGTATCCAGAGCTGGCGACTTTTTAAAGGTCGGTCTCCTAGCAAGGAGGTCAGCATTTGGCGGTATAGTTTACCTAATAATTGCAGTTGTTCGGCAGAAAATTCGTCGCCTTCGACGTAATTATGCATACAACAAATCAATTCACCGAATAAGGTGGTAGAACTCCGACTGGCAACAGGCAAAAAACCTTCCGTTGCCTGAAACTGATAAGACATCATTGAACTGATCGGCTGTTGATTACAATCTACATGAAAATCAACTGCATAGCCTAATTCTTGCAATAATGCATGTTCAAACTGACGCAAAATTTGTCTTAAAAATAATGCAGGTTGTGTATGTGTCGATAAAAGTTGCAACTGCACCAGCGTTTTTTGATATTGACTAAAAGTGTGCGGCATAGCCTCTTCTAAAGGGCACAGACGCAGCAGGATTTCATTGAGATAAAATCCTGCAAAAAATGCATCACCATGAAAAAAAACAGGATGATTTAAAATTTCAAGCTTCGTGAAATTTTTTAAATCGCCTTTGCCGGTTGCCTGTAAAGTAATCGGCTGGTACTGAGGGGGCGGGGTTTGTCTAAGAATACCATCCATACGACCATATTCTTCAGTAAACAAATGCACGATATGGCTTTTTTCCCGATATTTTCGATGATGAACCAGATAGCCATGAATTACTTCATTACGCATAAACGAAGTTAGTCATCCTTTTTTTTATCATCATCGCCATCAGGAACAACTGCACCTACTACAGCCGCAGTGCCTTTCACAACAGCTTTAGTCGTGCCGTAGGCAACTTTGACTGGGACAGTCACGATTTTAGTAATACACCCTTGTAGCATCATTACACAGGCTAAAATGCTCAAACACCGTATCATGACTGTCATTGTCTATCTCAATCCGTTTTTATTTTAAATGTCGCTATAGCCCAGACTTTTCAGTGCACGCTCATCATCTGACCAGCCACCTTTCACCTTCACCCAAAGCGTGAGCATGATTTTCTGTTCAAACATCTTTTCCATGTCTGTACGCGCTTCCATGCCGATACGTTTCAGTTTAGCCCCTTTTTCACCAATCACAATGGCTTTTTGACCCGCACGCTCTACAAAAATAGTGGCATCAATATAAGTACAGGCAGGCTTTAAGCGACCTGTTTTTTCATTGATGGTTTCTTCTTCGGTTTTGAATGACTCAATTTGAACCGTTAAATCATACGGCAATTCTTCACCCAACTGGCGCATGATTTTTTCACGTATAATCTCACTGGCCAGAAAACGCTCTGAACGATCAGTAATTTGATCCATTGAATAAAGTGGCGGTTGGAATGGCAAATATTTTTCAATGGTGTCGCGTAAATGATCCAGATTTGCACCACGTAATGCCGAAACAGGTACAATTTCCGCAAAATTCATGAGTTTTTCGCGTTCACGAATCAGCGGTAAGGCTTCATTCTTGTTTTCAAAAGTGTCTAATTTGTTAATGACCAGGATAACTGGCATATCTGCATGTTTCAGTTTTTCCAAAACCAGTTCATCATTTTGCGTCCACTTTTGTGCATCCACCACAAATAAAACCAGATTCACATCGCGTAAAGCTGAATGTGCCGCACGATTCATCATTTTATTAATCGCACGGACTTCTTTTTTGTGCATGCCCGGCGTATCGACAAAGACCGCTTGCGACTTTTCACGTGAATCAATCCCCACAATTTTATGACGTGTGGTTTGTGGCTTACGCGAAGTAATTGACAATTTTTGTCCCAACAAATGGTTCATCAGCGTGGATTTACCAACATTTGGACGTCCAACAATCGCAACAAAGCCGCTTCTAAAATCACTAGGAATAGTGACACCTTGTTCACTAAAGAATTGATCAATCAGTTGATTGCCCTGATTTTCAGTGTTTGAAGTTTCAGGATTTTCATTTGAATCTGGATTGACTTGATCAGAATGCATGGACATGCAGGCTATTGCTCCAATAACTTTAATATTTCTGCCGCCGCTGCCTGTTCAGCAAAACGTCGACTTGACCCCTCACCTAGTATATTCGGCAGACCATCTACCGTACACTGCACTTTAAAGTGCTGATGAGGTGCATCACCCTGAATATCTACAACCTCGTAAACAGGGAGAGGTTTTTTACGTGCTTGTAGATACTCTTGTAAACGCGATTTAGGATCTTTAAGCTGATCACTTGGCTCAATATGATCCAGATATGGCGTATACCATTTTAAAACAATACTTTTAAGTAGCTCTAAATCACCACTGTCGACATAAATTGCACCGATAATGGCTTCTACTGTGTCAGCTAAAATCGATTCGCGATGATGTCCACCCGATTTTAATTCACCCGTGCTTAATATTAAACACCGACTAAGTTTCAAATCGTTTGCAATTTTGCCTAGAGCTTCCTGACGTACCAGTGTAGCACGCATACGGGTAAGCCGACCCTCATTTTCATGCGGATAAGCTTGATATAAATAATTGGCAATGATCATGCCAAGTAATGAATCGCCCAGAAACTCCAGACGTTCATAATTGTATTTGTGACTGACAGATCGGTGTGTTAAAGCAAGCTGAAGCAACTCAGCTTGTTGAAACTGATAACCAATCCTGCTCGGTAATCGAGGATCACTTAGCTTGGACTGACCTTTGATCAAAATTTTTCTCGAATGTTAGAACTAAATCAATATTGAATAAGAAAGGTTTTCTTATCTCATATTTCTTGCTGACGTTGAGACCATTGTTCGTTGTGACTTTGACAATATCCTTAAAATTTAAATCGCGGATATTGTTCATTTGCAAACGTTGATCCATTTGTGTATCAAACTTACTTGGTGTGATGTCTGAAGGACTGTTTTTCACCAATTCTTCAATTTGGTTATTAATCACACGGTCATCCCAATAGGCTGGCCATAATGCAACGGCAGCCTTGACTGCCAATGCAAATAAAACTACCCCAAATAAAATCGCTAAATACGAAGCACCTTGCTGAGACTTACGCATTTTAAATATTCCTAGTCGTGTTTTTAGTCAATTTTCCCATTACGACTGAACGATGGAATTTTCAAACCAGGTTCTTTGTGCATCCAGATATAAAATGCGCGACCTGTTAAATTTTCCTCAGGAACAAATCCCCAGAAACGGCTATCCGCACTTTGGTCACGGTTATCCCCCATTGCAAAATAATGCCCTTTCGGAACAGTCACTTCCCAATATAAACCATCTTGATTCGAATATTTACCATTTTCTACATAATTGATGAACGGTGCCTGACGTGCAACATTTACACCTTCAAGTTCGCGCATGGTAAAAGTATGATCCCCCAATGTCTCTTTATGATAAATTGAGGTTGGTGTGTCTAAAATGTCTTTCTCACGATGGAATTCTGTCGCCACTTTAGGAACTTTTTGACCATTAATACTCAACTTACCATGATCATAGACAATATGATCGCCCGGCAAACCAACCACACGTTTGATGTAGCTAATGGTCGGTTGTGGTGGATAACGAAATACAATCACTTCACCGCGTTTAGGTTCACCGACATCCATAATTTTCTTATTGATGATTGGTAAACGTACGCCATAGTCAAATTTATTCACCAAGATAAAATCACCCGTTTCCAGTGTAGGTACCATGGAATCTGATGGAATATTAAATGGTTCGTATAAGAAAGAACGTAAAATTAAAACAACAGCCAGAACAGGCCAAAAGTCATATGCCCAAGTAATCAGAAAATTTTCATTCTCTCGTCCTTTGCTTGCACGCTGTTTAAAAACCAGCTTGTCCAGCAGCCACACGATAAAAAACAACAGTGTGACTGGAACGAGAATCAAATTAAAATCAAAATCCACAAAACCTCACTCGCAGCACTGCTGCTCGCCTTGTGGCTGGACAAAGCATACGCTTGCCAGCCTTTATCTATCGACTTTTAAAACCGCTAAGAACGCTTCTTGTGGGATTTCAACACTGCCCACTTGTTTCATGCGTTTCTTACCTTCTTTTTGTTTCGCAAGTAATTTCTTCTTACGCGACACGTCCCCACCGTAACATTTTGCCAATACGTTTTTACGCATGGCTTTTACGGTAGAACGCGCAATAATCTGTGCACCAATCGCAGCCTGAATGGCAACATCAAACATTTGACGTGGAATCAGATCTTTCATTTTTTCAACCAGCGCAATTCCACGATGACGTGCATCCTGACGGTGACAGATCATAGCCAAGGCATCGACCTTTTCACCATTAATTAACACGTCAACCTTAACCAGAGATGAACTTTCAAAACGCACAAAGTTATAATCTAAAGATGCAAAACCACGTGAACAGGATTTTAATTTATCAAAGAAATCCATGACCACTTCAGCCATCGGAATTTCAAAGGTCAAAGACACCTGATTACCCAAATATTTCATGTCTTTTTGCACACCACGACGCTCGATACACAAGGTCATGACATTGCCCAGATATTCCTGTGGAACCAGAATATGACATTCAGCAATCGGCTCACGTAAGTCTTCCACCAAACTCCCGTCTGGCATTTTTGAAGGGCTGTCGATATAGATCGTATCCCCTTTTTTGGTCAAGGCTTCATAGACAACCGTAGGTGCAGAACTGATTAAATCCAGATCGTACTCACGCTCTAAACGCTCTTGTACGATTTCCATGTGGAGCATACCCAAGAAGCCACAACGGAAACCAAAACCGAGTGCATCTGAACTTTCAGGTTCAAAAAACAAAGCAGAGTCATTAATTTGCAGTTTTTGTAAGGCTTCACGGAATGGTTCGAAGTCACTGGCGTCAATCGGGAATAAACCTGCATAGACCTGTGGTTTAACTTTTTTGAAACCCGGCAAAGTCGCAACTTCAGGTGTTGAAGACAAGGTAATGGTATCACCCACTGGTGCACCAAAAATATCTTTGATCCCCGCAATGACGAAGCCCACTTCACCTGCTTCGAGAATATCGGTTTCAGTGTGTTTTGGGTTAAATACCCCGACAGAGGTAACCGGGTGAACCTGACCTGTGGATTTGACCAGCATTTTATCGCCTTTACGAATGCGACCTTGCTTGATCCGAACCAAAGACACCACGCCTAAATAATTATCGAACCATGAGTCGATAATTAAGGCTTGCAACGGTGCATCACGGTCACCTTCTGGCGGTGGAATCACATCGACCAAACGCTCAAGTACGCCTTCAACCCCTAAACCTGTTTTTGCAGAACAGGTTGGCGCATCTGTGGCTTCAATTCCAATAATTTCTTCAATTTCATGAATCACACGCTCAGGTTCTGCCTGCGGTAAATCAATTTTATTTAAAATTGGAAGAACTTCTAAACCTTGTTCAATTGCGGTATAGCAGTTGGCAACAGACTGCGCTTCTACGCCCTGCGCTGCATCCACAACCAATAATGCCCCTTCACAAGCCGCCAAAGAACGCGATACCTCATAAGAGAAATCTACGTGTCCCGGTGTATCAATAAAATTCAGTTGATATTCCTGACCATTGGGATGAGTATAATACAGCGTGACTGATGCCGCTTTAATGGTAATGCCACGTTCACGCTCAAGCTCCATTGAATCCAAAACCTGAGCCTGCATTTCACGGTCTTGTAAACCACCGCACATCTGAATAAAACGGTCAGCCAAAGTTGACTTGCCGTGATCAATGTGGGCAATGATCGAAAAGTTACGAATGTTTTTGATATCAACGGATTTTTTAGCCGACGCCATAGATTACTCTGAAAAAAAGTACATCTTTAAACGCAATACTTCACACAGTATGCAAGATGTAAAAGGACTGTCCTAAATTGCTGCACAGTATAAGCAACCACACATTAAAAATATAGTGCGATCATTCCGCTTTTAAAACTATTCATGTAATCATCAGCAAATATACGACCTACATAAATTTTATGATTTAAAAACACAACACAATGCAATTGATTTAGTCATAGCTGATGGTGAAATCAATTGCATTGATGTCTTGAGCTAAAGGCTGATAAGTTTGGGTAAAGGTCGGCGACATACGTTTTGGTCGACCCGTACTAATTTCCACACAAGCCCATTTGGTTTTAGCAACGAATAAGATGCTCTGGTCTTTAGGACGATAAAACACATATTGACGTGATAAATATAAGCTATCAATCGCATCCAACCATGTGCGAAGGATCACTTCATCACCTTCAAAAGCGGCTTTGCGATATTGTATATGATGCTCCACCGCCACCATGGCATGATTCATTTCCAGATACTGTTTTAAGCCTAGTCCCAGCCGATCTATATGTGCTGTTGCAACATCCTGCATCCACTGTACATATTTGACGTTATTGACATGCCCTAATTGATCAATATGTTCAGGTTGAACCTTGAGTTTTAAATCAAAAATCGCACTCATTAATTCGCTATTCCACGTTTCATCGGACTCATCCCTATTCAACTTATACGCTGTATTTTACCTGAAATATCCAATAAAAAAGCCACTTCAAATGAAGTGACTCTTCTTAATCCTAATGAGCATTTATTTAATTCGTAAACCCAACATCGCACTTTGCCCTTGACGAATAATTGAAACCCGTGCAACTGAGTTTTTCGGTAAAGCAGCGACAGTTTTAGCAAAATCATTGGTATTTAGAATGGCTGTGTTATTGATCTGAGTGATCACATCACCTGAAATAATATTGGACTGTGCTGCCAGCCCACCACGTGTTACATCCTGCACCAAAATACCACCACGTACATCTAAACGTGATTGTTCGGCTGGCGTCAGGTTGCGAATTGCCATACCCAGTACTGGACCATTTTGTTGTGTGGCACGTTCTGAAGTTGCTGGCGTATCATCTGGTGCAGTGGTTAAAGTGGCTGAAATAGTACGTGGTTTTCCATCACGCAATACATCTAGCTGAATCGTTTGTTTTGGCATGGTGCGATTCAAATAGTTTAAAAGGTCAGATGTACGTGAAATTGCAGAACCATTATATTTCATAATGATATCGCCTGATTTTAGACCCGCTTTGGCAGCAGGTGAATCTGGGGCAACTTGAGTAATGAGTGAACCCTCTGGTCGCGGTAAATTGTAAGCATCCGCAAGGTTACGATCGATATCCTGTAGCATTACACCTAAGTAGGAACGTGTGACTTTACCCGTGGTTTTAAGCTGTTGCACGACGTCCATCGCGACATCAATCGGAATGGAAAATGACAAGCCCATATAACCGCCTGTCCCACTAAAAATACGCGAGTTCACACCAACGACTTCGCCACGCTGGTTAAACAGTGGTCCGCCTGAGTTACCCGGATTTAAAGCGACATCGGTTTGAATAAATGGAACTGAGGTTTCACCCATCATATTTCGTGATTTTGCGCTGACAATCCCTGCCGATGCAGAATAATCAAAACCGAATGGCGAGCCAATTGCCAAAACAGGCTCCCCCACTTTAAGCTGATCAACATTACCAATTTTTAAAGATGGATAGCTGGTTCCATCCACTTTAAGTAACGCCACATCGGTACGTTCATCACTACCAATCACTTTGGCATCAATTTCACGTCGATCCTGCAATGTAATGGTAATACGTGAAGCATCCTCTACTACGTGATGATTGGTCAGCAAATAACCGTCATTACTAATAAAGAAAGCACTGCCATAGCCAGTTTTTTCCTGCGGGGTTTGTTGTTGTGGAATCACCACCTGATTGCCAAAAAAACGACGCAAAATTTCTGGTACTTGTTGTTGTAATAACTCTTCCTGAGTCATTTTTTTCACAACATTCACGCTCACCACTGCTGGACTGGCTTGTTCGACCAAACTTGAGAAATCAACAGGGGTTGCAGCATCCGCTTGTACAGCAGCCATAGTAAATACCATGGCATACATTCCATTTTGTAAATAGCGACTTTTCATGTAGCACAAACTCACACACTGGTTCTAGGTTTAACTCAATTGTTTTAGCACAACTTTTTTTTCATTTCCGTAATAATATGTGTATTATTTTTAGCAATGAAAAAATGTATTCTTCCATTCAATTTTTTGCGTTTTGATCATTTCAGTTTCAAACGTTTGAACGTTTTATTGAAATTTCGAGTTAGATTTAAGCATATAGAGTCTTGCCTTTTCTTAAAAAAAAGCGTGTTATTAGCAAACTTTTTGTAAATTAGCTGATGGACATGCCTGATTCAAACACAACTCATCATTTTGATGTGATCATTGTGGGGAGTGGCGGCGCTGGTTTAAGCCTCGCTTTGTCATTACCAAGTCATTACAACATTGCAGTTCTCGCAAAATCCACGTTGACGGAAGCCAGTACTTTTTATGCACAAGGCGGTGTCGCTGCGGTACTGGATGAAACAGATTCCATTCAACAGCATATTGATGACACCATGATTGCAGGCGCACATTTATGTGAACTTGATGCCGTCAAACAAACGGTTGAAGGTGGACGTCCATCAGTTTATTTTCTTTTAAATCATGGGGTTGAATTTACTCTTGATGAAGAAGATCAGCTTCATCTGACTCGTGAAGGCGGTCACTCACAGCGTCGTATCATCCATGCAGCCGATGCAACAGGCAAAGCCATTTCGACCACATTGGTACAACGCGCCAAAGAACAAAAAAATCTCACAATTTTTGAAAATTACATCGCCATTGATGTCATTACATTACATAAATTAGGGCGAAAAGATCAAAGTAATCGTGCCATTGGACTGTATGTGCTCGACGAAAAAACTGAAAAAGTGCACACCTTTTTAGCGCCATTTACCGCACTTGCCTGTGGCGGTGCAATGAAAGCCTATCTTTATACGTCTAATCCAGATATTGCCACGGGTGACGGGATTGCCATGGCTTATCGTGCAGGTTGTCGCGTGGCGAATATGGAGTTTAATCAATTCCATCCAACCTGTTTGTATCATCCACAAGCACGATCTTTTTTAATTACTGAAGCCATGCGCGGCGAAGGCGCGTATTTACGCCTGCCTGATGGCGAGCGTTTCATGCTGCGTTTTGATGAGCGTGCTGAATTGGCACCTCGTGATATTGTAGCTCGAACGATTGACCATGAAATTAAACGTTTAGGGATTCGTCATGTTTGGCTGGATATTACCCATAAACCCGCCGAGTTTATTCAGGAACATTTTCCAACACTTTATACTCGCTTGCTTGAACTGGGCATTGATATCACCAAAGATATGATTCCAGTGGTTCCAGCGGCACATTATACCTGTGGTGGTGTGGTGGTAGACGAGCATAGCCAGACGGATATCGAAGGCTTATATGCGATTGGTGAAACGTCTTATACAGGTTTGCATGGCGCAAACCGTATGGCCAGTAATTCACTACTCGAATGTTTTGTCTATGGCATGAGTGCGGCACAGGATATTCAGAATAAATTTGATTCAAGTTTTAAATTGCCCAATGTTCCCGCTTGGGACGAATCACAGGTCACAGATGCAGATGAAGACGTGGTAATTTTGCAAAACTGGGATGAATTGCGTTCGACCATGTGGAACTATGTGGGGATTGTACGCACGACCAAACGTCTGGAACGTGCCTTACATCGTATTGAAATGCTGAAACGGGAAATTAACGAGTATTATCAGGACTATCGGGTCAGTAAAAACCTGATCGAACTCAGAAACTTGGTTTTAGTTTCAGAAATGATTGTGCGCTGCGCCATGCAACGTAAAGAATCTCGTGGCTTACATTACACACTAGATTATCCTGAACTAGGAACAGAACTACGCAAAACCGTACTGACTCCGCCAAGTTTTGAAGTTGAACAACCGTTGGTGAATGTGATTTAAACGCCAAACATCAATAAATAAATGCGTGGAATATATTTTCCACGCATTTTCTATTCCAAATATTCTATTTTAAATAGCTTAGTGCTTGCTCAAACACCAATTCAGGGGCTTGTGTCGCGTCCAGACGTTTGACCCGTTCTGGATATAACTGATGTAACTCTTGATAGCCTTCACGCACGCGCTGAAAAAATTCGACTTTTTCCTGTTCAAAACGGTCTAACGCGCCACGTTCACGCGCACGCGACATCCCCAGTTCAATCGGCGCATCTAGCCAAAAGGTAATATCTGGCATCTGTGAGACAAAAGTTTGATTTAAAATACTCAGTTTTTCTTTGCTTAAACCACGCCCCGCACATTGATAGGCATAACTGGCATCGGTAAAACGATCACTGAGGACTGTTTTTCCAGCATGCAAAGCGGGAATAATCACCTGTTCCAAATGCTGCGCACGCGCAGCATAAATCAATAAAAGTTCGGTGTCATGCGACATTTTTTCTTCATGATTGACTGCAAGCAGTAAATCTCGGACGCGTTCAGCCAGTGGCGTGCCGCCGGGTTCGCGAGTTAATACAATCTGTTCACCCTGACGCTCAAAATACTCATAAATCTTGCGAATGAGCGTAGTTTTGCCCACCCCTTCCGTGCCTTCAAAGCTAATGAACATATAATCTTCCTAAATTTTGAATACTCATGTTTTTGGCTACTCGCTTTTTGATCGAAGCACGGACAAATAATCCTGAACCGCCTGATTATGTTCTTGCAAAGTGGCACTAAATTTATGTCCGCCATTCCCCGTCGCCACAAAATAAATATTGTTTGAGTTGTCAGGATGCATCGCAGCTTCAATCGCTTTTTTGCCTGGCATTGCAATCGGGGTTGGCGGCAAACCCGACATGGTATAGGTATTATAAGCAGTCGGTGTACGCAAATCCTGTCGACTAATTTTTCCTTGATATCGATCACCCATACCATAAATCACAGTTGGATCGGTCTGCAAACGCATTCCCAGTTTTAAACGGCGTACAAATACTCCAGACACTTGCTCAAGCTCACGGTCCAGACTGGTTTCTTTTTCAATAATGGATGCCATGATCAAGGCTTCATACTTATTTTTATAAGGCAAATCGGCTGCGCGATTTTGCCATGCTGCATCTAAAGTTTTCATCTGATAATGATATAAATCGGTCAGAATTTTTTGATCACTTTCCCCTTTGGAAAAGAAATAAGTATTCGGGGCAAATAAACCTTCAGGATGTGAATACGGCAATCCCAATGCTTTTGCGATGTGTTGTTCAGGTAAATTTACAACTGATTTGGTGATATACCGATCTTTTTTTAGATTGGCAATGAGTTGTTTAAAGGTTGTTCCTTCAATGACCTGAACCCGAATCATTTGTGCATTTTCAGCATTGGACAACATCACTAGAACTTGTCGAATACTCATGCCTTGAGGGATTTCATACACGCCGGCTTTCATGGTGTCATGAATAAAAAATTTCTGATAAATCTTTAAAATTAATGGAATTGAAACCTGATTTTCCTTTGCCAGACGTTCAATAAAATGCGAATACGTATCCCCACTCGCAACGACCAATAATTCCTTTTTACCTTTGACAGGATAATTTTTAAATAGATTCATCCATAATAGGCTAAATACAGCAATCACCAATATGCAAAAGACCAGCAGCCATTTTCTATTTTTCGCAAAAAAACCGATTTTACTTGGCGGCTTCTTTTTGTTCTTGGCTTTAGCTTTGTTCGAAGGTTTTGACATATCAGTGAATCTGGTTCAGTTGAAGGGTATGAAAAAGGTCTACACAAATTTGGGCGTCTAAGGATTTTCCATCAAGATGGGTCACGGCTTTCATCGGGCTGAGAGCATTACAAAAAAACAGTGCCTGAATATTGGCAATCTCATCCATATCGACAAAACCATGAGCCACAGGCACATTAAGTTTTTCCATACGGGATAAAATTTCCGCTCGCATCACACCGTGCACGCCATTATAACGAAGTTCAGGAGTAATCCATGTATCTTTTAAATAAATAAAGCAATTACTGCTCACACCTTCCACAATTAAACCTTGTACATCGGTGACTAAGGCCTCGAGCCATTGTCGTTGATCGGCTTCTTGTTTAAGTAAAACCTGTTCTAGCCGATTTAATGTTTTTAAGCCAACCAAGTGCGGCATACTCATGCCCATCACCTGATTTAAAACACCACTTGGTATCAATTCAGGTTGAAATGACGTTTGATGTTTCGGATAAAACCAGACATACACATCGGCATGCTGCTCTGGCAAGCTATAGCCACGCTGCCCCACTCCACGACTAATGATAATTTTTAGCGTACCATCCAAAACATCGAATTGATCCTGTAGTTGTTGCAGACTTTTTTCAATGAACGACAAATCTGCTTTGAGATATAAATACGCGCAGCTATTTTTTAAACGCATCAGATGTCGCGCTTTTAATTCAAAATGTCCCTGATAAATACGTGCTGTGGTAAAGCATCCGTCACCATAGTGAAAGGCACGATCTTGTAAATCCAGTGCTTCCACTTGTTCTGCATTTTTAAAACACCACATGTCCAAACATCCCGTTGATTTTCTTGCTTAGTTTAAAAACACCTAAGCTTTTTCTATTTCTTTTTTATTCATATAAAATTCATTTTTTATTATTTTTTATGGATAACAACTCGCAGTATGCTGCACGCATGTTCAAAACATTTCGATATATTTGAGGGAAAAAACATGCGTTTAGCACAATTAAAGGTGGGGATTCTAGCGACGTTGATCTCAGTGTCATCTTTTGCAGCCACAGACTTTTTAAACGTTTCATATGATCCAACACGTGAACTATATGAAAACTTTAATAAAGAATTTGGTGCGTTCTGGAAACAACGTACAGGTCAGGATGTCAATTTTAAACAATCCCACGGCGGTTCAGGCAAACAAGCCCGTGCAGTCATTGATGGCCTACAGGCAGATGTCGTGACCTTGGCTTTGGCAGCGGATATTGATGAAATCGCTAAAAATGCAAAATTGCTCCCGGCGGACTGGCAAAAGAAATTTCCACAGAACTCTACGCCTTATACCTCAACCATTGTATTCCTTGTGCGTAAAGGAAATCCAAAAGGCATTAAAGACTGGGCTGATATTGTAAAACCAGGCGTTGAAATTATCACACCGAATCCAAAAACATCAGGTGGTGCGCGCTGGAACTATTTAGCTGCATGGGCTTGGGCAAAGCATCAATATGGTTCTGATGCCAAAGCACGTGACTTTGTTCGTCAGATTTATAAACAGACCAAAGTTTTAGATTCTGGTGCACGTGGCGCAACCACGACCTTTGCTGAACGTGGCATTGGCGATGTGTTACTGGCTTGGGAAAACGAAGCGTATTTAGCACAGCGTGAACAACCGGGTAAGTTTGAAATCATCACACCATCACTTTCAATTTTGGCAGAACCACCTGTAGCCATTGTTGAAAAGAATGTGAAAAAAGATGGCAATGAAAACTTAGCCAAAGCTTATTTAAATTTCCTGTATTCACCAAAAGGCCAAGATATTGCCGCGAAAAATTTCTATCGTCCACGTAATGCAGACATTTTAAAACGTTACAGCAGTACCTTTAAGCCATTAAAACTGGTGACGATTGATAAAGAATTTGGTGGCTGGGCTAAAGTGCAAAAACAACACTTTGACAATGGTGGCGTTTTTGACCAAATCGTCAAAGAAAACAATACCAAGTAATCGGTGTATTTAAGGGAGCAGTCGCATGTTACATACAGTTATCGTGCCGGGGGTTGGAGGTAGTGAATATCAACACTGGCAATCATGGTTACAACGTGAACTGACCAACTGCTCCCGTGTGCAACAAAAAGACTGGAATCATCCAGTCTTGGATGAATGGGTTGATCAACTGCTTGCAACTGTCCAGTTGATTGATCACCCGATTCAAATTGTGGCGCATAGTTTTGGCTGTTTAACCAGTGTCGCAGCATTGGCTGAACATCCTGAGCTACGAAAAAGAGTCAAGCATTTAACCTTGGTTGCGCCTGCTAATCCAGCACGTTTTGGTGAAGCCGGATTCGCTCGCAACAGTACTCAAGATTATGCCCATTACTTTCACCAGTTAAAAATTGATGTACCGACCCAACTCATCATCAGTGAAAACGACCCGTGGTTACATGTTGATGATGCCATGCGTCTGGCTCAGGCTTGGCAGATCAAACCTGTCAATCTTGGGCAAGTCGGTCATATTAATGTGGCTTCAGGCTTTGGTCCTTTTCCAGAAATTTTCGATTATATTCTTCAGGAAAAACAGCCACATCGACTCATGCCCTATCGTGATCAATATTCAATGATCAAATACGCGATTTAGTTTTTTATTTAGATTTTGTTTAGATTTGCCTGCTATTTGTCAGGCGTACTCTTTTAGGAGTTCTCATGTCGCAGCGATCCCGAGTGCTGCCAGGATTTGGTCTTTCACTAGGTTTTACCCTAGCGTATTTATCACTCATTGTCCTTATTCCGCTTTCAGCCGTTTTTATCAAATCTTTTGGGGTTGGCTGGGATGGTTTATGGGAAATATTGAGTTCAGAACGAATCCTCAAGTCATTGCAGCTTAGTTTTGGTACTGCTCTTATTGCAGCTTTAGTCAATGTTATTTTTGGCTCTCTATTGGCATGGTGCCTAGTACGTTATACCTTCCCCGGTAAGCGTTTAATTGACGCATTGGTAGATTTACCTTTTGCCTTGCCAACAGCAGTTGCAGGTATTGCCCTCACTTCGTTATATGCGCCTACCGGCTGGATTGGCCAATATTTGGCACCCTTAGGTATACAAGTGGCTTATACCCCAATCGGGATTACCATTGCCCTGATTTTTATCGGTATTCCGTTTGTGGTACGGACCGTACAACCTGTACTTTCGGATATCGAAACAGAACTGGAAGAAGCTGCTTCTGCATTAGGTGCGAATCGTTGGCAGATTGTCAATAAAATTATTTTTCCGATCTTACTGCCTGCATTACTTACAGGTTTTGCCTTAGCCTTTGCACGTGGTGTCGGTGAGTATGGCTCGGTTATTTTCATTGCAGGTAATCAGCCATTTAAAACTGAAATTGCACCGTTAATGATTATTTCTCGTTTGGAAGAATACGACTACCCTGCTGCCACAACGATTGCAGTGGTCATGCTCGTGATTTCCTTTGTAATCTTACTCCTGATTAACCTTATTCAGGCGTGGGCAAGCCGTCGTACTGGGAGAACCGTGAAATGAGTTTAGTGACCAGCAGCAATGCACTTGCAGTCAAATTACAATCACGTGATTCTACCCGTGAACCAACATGGGTACGTTATACCCTACTGACCATCGCTTTGATCTTTTTCTTAAGTTGTCTGATCTTGCCCTTGGTTTTGGTTTTTGTAGAAGCTTTTCGTCAAGGAATTGATGTTTATGTAAATGCTCTCACCAATCCAGATACTTTATCTGCGGTCAAACTCACACTGCTTACTGCCGCAATTGCTGTGCCTTTA
Source organism: Acinetobacter ihumii (assembly GCF_900625095.1). GTDB lineage: Bacteria > Pseudomonadota > Gammaproteobacteria > Pseudomonadales > Moraxellaceae > Acinetobacter > Acinetobacter ihumii. Next base: position 1,278,871 of record NZ_LR130760.1, read on the forward strand.
AATGTGGTATTTGGTGTTGCGGCAGCTTGGGCAGTTGCCAAATTTCAATTTCGTGGCAAATCCATTTTAACCACGCTGATTGACTTACCATTTTCAGTTTCACCTGTTATCGCTGGTTTAATGTTGGTTTTGATGTTCGGTATGCAGGGTTGGTTTGGACCGTGGCTGATGGATCACGATATTAAAATCTTGTATGCCGTGCCTGCTATTGTACTTGCGACTGTGTTTATTACTGTTCCTTTTGTCGCACGTGAATTGATTCCTTTAATGGAAGCGCAAGGCACAGAAGAAGAAGAAGCGGCAATTGTCTTGGGTGCGTCTGGTTGGCAAACCTTCAGAAAAGTGACCTTACCCAATATCAAATGGGGACTGCTGTATGGTGTGATTCTGTGTAATGCCCGCGCAATGGGTGAATTCGGTGCAGTTTCAGTCGTTTCAGGTCATATTCGCGGTGAAACCAATACTTTGCCCTTACATGTCGAAATTCTCTATAACGAATATACCTACAGCGCAGCCTTTGCAGTGGCATCTTTACTGGCATTTCTGGCCATTATTACCCTCATTTTAAAAACATGGGTGGAAATACGTCAGGAAAAACAAAACAACCGAAATGATTCAGCAGCTTCTTGAGGAATGACCCATGAGTATTCAAGTTAAACATATTGAAAAACACTTTGGTGCATTCCACGCACTGAAAGATATTTCACTCGATTTTCCAGAAGGACAATTGGTGGCACTACTTGGCCCATCTGGCTGTGGTAAAACGACCTTACTGCGTATTATTGCAGGTTTGGAATCCGCAGATTCAGGTCAAGTGTTACTCGAAGGCAATGATGCAACTAAAGTACATGTCCGTGAACGTCAGGTGGGTTTTGTCTTTCAGCATTATGCGCTGTTTCGTCATATGACCGTATTTGACAATATTGCCTTTGGTTTACGTGTTCGTCCACGTAATACCCGTCCAAATGAAGCTGAAATCAAAAAACGAGTCACGCGTTTGCTGGATCTGGTTCAACTTGGTTTTTTAGCAGATCGTTATCCGGCACAGCTCTCTGGTGGTCAACGTCAACGTATTGCGCTTGCTCGTGCATTGGCGGTTGAACCACGTGTGTTATTGCTAGATGAACCTTTTGGTGCGCTGGATGCCAAAGTGCGTAAAGAATTACGCCGCTGGCTCAGAACCTTACATGACGAATTGCATATTACCTCTATTTTTGTAACCCATGATCAGGAAGAAGCACTTGAAGTTGCCGATCAGATTATTGTCATGAATAAAGGTAATGTTGAACAAATTGGTTCACCACGCGAAGTCTATGAAAAACCATCTACCCCGTTTGTATTTGACTTTTTAGGTCAAGCCAACCGTTTTGATGGTGAACATCACGATGGCATCGTACAGATTGGTGAAAATAAGATCATCCTGCCTTCAACTGCTCAAGCGCCACAAGGTAAAGTCATTGCTTTTGCCCGCCCAGATGAGTTACATATTCATGCCCAACCGCATGAAAATAGTATCGAAGCTATTTTTGTACGTGAACTATGGATTGCAGGAAAAGTGATTGCCGAATTACAGGATCGTCAAGGTCGCTTGATTGAAATTGCACTCAGCCCTGAAGAAGCCAGACAGCATCAATTCAGACCGAATCAAAGTGTCTGGGTCAGCGCTTCGCAGCTTCACTTATTTGCCGATCAAGTTGCCTAGATTCAATTTGAGGATGCTGTGTATGCATCCTCAAAAGAGAGATAAAAATTATGAATTTTCAACAATTAAGAATCATACGAGAAACTGTCCGTCAAAACTTTAATTTGACCGAAGCTTCGGCAGCGCTTTACACCTCTCAATCGGGTGTGAGTAAGCACATTAAAGATTTAGAAGATGAGCTGGGCGTTCAGCTTTTTATTCGTAAAGGTAAGCGTTTGCTCGGTTTAACTGAACCGGGACAAGCATTGTTGGGTATCGTAGAAAGAATGTTGGTCGATGCTGAAAATATTAAGCGTCTTGCTGATGATTTTAATAAAGTCGATGAAGGTACGCTAACCATTGCCACCACACATACTCAGGCACGTTATGTCCTTCCCCCAATCGTCAATCAGTTTAAAAAGCTTTTCCCAAAAGTGCATTTAGTTTTGCAACAAGCCAGTCCGACAGAAATTTCTGAAATGCTGCTGCAAGGTGAAGCTGATATTGGTATTGCGACAGAATCTCTGACCACTGAGGAAAATCTGGCCAGTGTTCCGTATTATCAATGGCAACATAGCATTATTGTGCCGCAAAGCCACCCATTAAGCACGACCACGGATATCACATTAGAAGCTTTGGCCAACTTCCCGATTATTACCTATCACGGTGGATTTACGGGTCGTTCAAAAATTGACAAAGCTTTTGAAGATGCAGGTATTGATGTCGATTTGGTCATGTCTGCTCTGGATGCCGATGTCATCAAAACCTATGTTGAACTAGGCATGGGAGTCGGCATTGTCAATGATGTTGCTTATGATGCAGAGCGTGATTATCGCTTAAAACAAATTAAGACCGCTATTTTTGGCTTAAATACCACGTGGATTGCAGTGCGTAAAGGACATTTGCTGCGTGGCTATGGCTATGAGTTTATTTCGCTCTGTTCACCAGAAGCAGATATTAAGGCACTCAAAAAAGTGGCTTATCCTGATGAATAATCAGATATTATAAAATTTTCTTCATCACGATTTAGACCCTCTTTATTTTTCTCGCTAAGGGAGAAATAAAAAGGGCGTATAAAAGAAATCTATTGTTATTGGCTAAAATTGACATAAAAAAAGAACCGCAATCTGCGGTTCTTTTTTTGGAAAACTGAAACCAGATAAATTTCTTGTTTCAGATTTTCTGCTATTAACGTTTGATAGAACGTGACATACCAGCAAAACGTTGTTTGAATTTGTCAATACGACCGCCAGTGTCCACATTCTTTTGTTTACCAGTATAGAATGGGTGGCAAGCTGAACATACGTCAAGATAAAGTGTTTCTTTACCTAAAGCAGAACGAGTTTCAATCACGTTACCGCAAGAGCAAGTTGCAACTAATGTTTCGTATTTTGGGTGAATATCGGCGCGCATGGTCGATGACTCCTAATTTGAAGAAAGGCTTAAGCTGTTATCGCAATTGATCACTCTTAATATTCAATTCCAATGAATCCAACACTAAGGAAAAGGCTGGTCGACTCAATGAGGTTACACAGCAGATCAACACCATAACAGACCATTTCTCTTGGCCCACCGAGACGAATCCGTCAGAGCTAAGCACAACAAGTGGGCATTATTATATACCTAAAAAAGCCAGATGGCGAATTATTCAAGAACTGTTTTATCTTTCGGTGCGACTGGTTCATGCTTTTTTGACCAATAATTTGCAATAACACCGCACACCATCAATTGAATTTGATGAAAGATCATAATCGGTAGCACAATCATCCCCAACGGTTGTCCGCTAAATAAAATTTGCGCCATGGGTACACCACTCGCCAGCGTCTTTTTGGAACTACAAAAGAAAATGGTAATTTGATCGGCTCGATTAAATCCAAGCCATACAGGTACAAATAATGCAAGCAGCATAATGATGGTCAGTAAAACCGAACACGCCAAGACCAGATAGAATAATGTCACTAGGCTCACCTGATGCCAAAGCCCCGCAACTACAGCACTACTAAAAGCACCGTAAACCACCATCAAAATGGTGCCTTGATCAAATGCTTTGACAATACCTGGCACTTTTTTCATGTAAGGAAAAATCTTAGAACGAAATACCTGTCCCAAAATAAAAGGAACCAATAATAACAACGTGATCTGTATGATCGATGTAGTCGGATCATAGTTATGTTTCGATTGACCAAAAATAAAAAAACTGACCAATACAGGCGTAATAAACATACCGATTAAATTTGAAAATGAAGCACTGCATACCGCTGCCGCAACATTACCTTTCGCCACAGAGGTAAAGGCAATAGAAGACTGAACTGTCGATGGCAAAAAGCACATAAACAAAAAGCCCCAGTATAATTCCTGCCCCAATACAGGAAGTAGCAGCGGTTTTGCCATTAAACCCAGAATCGGAAACACGACAAAAGTAAAAGCAAAAACCAGTACATGCAGTCTCCAGTGTAAAATCCCTTCAACAATGGCTTCTCTTGAAAGTTTGGCACCATGCAAGAAAAATAAAATCGCGATGGCGATATTGGTTACCACTTCAAAAATACTGGCCGCATGACCCGACACAGGAACAATACTTGCCAGAGTCACCATCAAGATCAGTAAAACAGTAAAACGATCCAACGCCAGTAATTTGAACATCGCATGACATCCCATAAGTCATTCATAACAAAGCCCGATACATGAAAGTTACCGAGAAGTAAATTGTCATGTTATCGAGCTTGCTTGATAAAGCCAGTTTTCAAATAAAATGTTCAGTATTTCTTTAAAAACTTAACTTCTAAATCAGATAGATACACTCGGCTATTATATGCATTTTCACTCGAATTAAACACACTTAACCCAAGATAAACTGCTTCATTCAAGCCTGAATAAGCTACATATAAACCACCAATACTTATATATCAGTGCTCTTGGATGCAAGTGCCTGATGTTCTTTCAACAATTTTGCCACCCACACCACTAAAACTAGAATTGGAATACCAATCAGCGTGGTCATGAGGAAAAATTTTGGATAACCAATGTGAGTCACGATCGTACCTGAATATCCACCCAACAATTTAGGCGTTAAGGTCATTAAAGAACTGAAAATCGCATATTGAACGGCTGTAAACGACACACTGGTTAAACTCGATAAAAATGCAATAAACGCCGCGCCCGCTAGTCCTGACGCCAGATTATCCACAATAATGGCAAAGTAAAGCCAATGAGCACTATACGCCTTAATTACCTTGCCCTTCAGCTCTGTACTTGCATTTGAGTCGATTTGTACAGGTGTAATCGATTCAAGTTCAATATTCAATGCCTGACCTTGACCTGAATCAGCAAGCGTATAGTGTCGTTGAGTTTGAATTAAACTCTGACCTTGGGACGAAATCGCTTCCGCTGAAATCACTTGAGTCGATGAGTTTTTTAAAGCCTGAGAATCAATAATTCCGCTGAAATTACCCGTTGCATCCAGTTTAGTTTTAAAACTTTTGCCATCTAGCTTTAACATAATCGGTTGTTCGGTACTTAACTGATCAACCGTTAAGCCCGAAACTTGTCCTTTGACCACCACACTTTGTTTTAATTCTTCGGTCGATAATTGATTATCACTGGTTATTGGTAAAAGCTGAATTTGGGGTTCGCCTACTTTCGCACTTAAATAAGGCAAATTGACAGAAACCGAATCTGCCGGACTTTGAGCAAACTGACTTTGAACCTGAATTTGACGATTTTCCGCTAAAACTGAATTTGGAACGGATAACTTAAAATATCCGACTTCATCGGTTTGTGCCGTATAGTGGTGTGTCCCAATCTGAACCTGTACATCTGCCAAAGGCTGACCTGATTTAACCAAACCAATAAAAATTAAATTGGTAGAACTCGCCAGCACAGCACCGACAAACATCAATTTCATAATGTTCATGCGCTGTGCAAGTAAACCACCCAAAAAACCACCAATCAGACTAAAAATAACCCCATAAACTTTTACCGCTTCAGCAATTTGTTCTTTACTAAAATTTAAGTCTTGATAAAAAACATTAGAAATGACACCCGCAATAATGTCTGAGATCCGATAAAACCCAATTAACAGCAACAATACCAGCGCAAGTTTTACGCCATAGCGTTTAAAGAAATCAAGAACAGGTGCAACCCATGTTTCCATTGCCATCTGTCGGTTCACAACACCTACCCGTACCAACAGATAGCCAACCAACAAAGCACATGCAGCGGCCGTTAAAAAACGTAAAGCTTCCAAACCAAATAAAGCGGCGGTATCGGTAATATTTGCAGCACTGGTCACTAAATCGGTGACATTTCCAGAATAAATATAAGTCACCACAAAGCTTGCCACGGCGACAAAAAACACAAACACCAAACGATAATAATCACTGCGTTTATAGTCTTTATATACTCGGTTGACTTGCGGTTCACGAACAACCAAAGTGGTGATGATTCCCACCAACATGACTGCTGCCATGGTTAAATAGGTATATTTCCAAGCTTCATAAATATAATTACCTTTTGAGGTGCCCAAATATGCTGCTAAAAATAAAGCACCTGCACCCGCTACAATCATCCCAATCCGGTAACCTGCGTTATAAGTTGAGGCTAAAACCGTTTGCATTTGCGTTTCGGCAAGCTCAATCCGATAGGCATCAATCACAATATCCTGTGTAGCAGCAGAAAAGCCAAGCAATACTGCTCCAACAGCCATCTGAATCAAATAACTTTGACCAAGCGATGGATCAGAAAAAGCCATAATACAAATCGCAATCACGATCAGTACTTGTGCAATCAATAACCACGCGCGACGCCGACCCAATGTTTTAGTCAGAACAGGAACCGGAAGTTCATCAATCAAGGGCGCCCATACAAACTTAAAAGAATAGCCTAACGCTGCCCAACTAAAAAAAGTCACTGCACTTTTATCAATACCGGCTTCCCCAAGCCATAAAGATAGGCTCGAAAAGATCAGGAGAATGGGAATCCCCGCTGAAAATCCCAGAAATAACATAATCAGGGCACGACGATCGAGAAAGGCTTCAAAAGCAGCTTTCCATCCAGTAGTTTGTGTGGTCATTCGGTTATTATTTTCCAAAGATTTTATAAAACAGCCTATTCAATCGCGTTCTGAGCAAGCTTTCAATATGGTTTATCAAAAGCTGAACATTTTAATCAATAAAAAATGCGTTGAAGCTTGATATTTTGTCCTAAACCTGTATACCTTTAAATCTTACCTCTAGTTTATTTTTGGATTTCACCTGTGACCCAAAGACACGATCAAATGGCTTCAACTTTATCTTCAACTCCAACCACAGCGACAACTCTAAAAACCAATAACCTACCTACAGCATTTGAGCAAACAGAGATTCAAGCGACATTAGACAAAACCACACTTAAACCTGAGCAATTGACACATACGCCAGATCTGGACAAAATTCCATCATCTACACGTCGTATCAAACCACTGAATAATTTTCTGGGTCAGGATCGCGCCCGTGCTTCTGTAGAGGCAGGCATCTCTCTACCTTATTCAGGCTATAATATTTTTGCAGTCGGTACAGCAGGTTTAGGCAAACGCACCATGATCAAGCGTTTGCTCCAACAACATGCCAAAAATATGCCGACCCCAGATGACTGGGTCTATGTCAATAACTTTAAAAATGCGCGTCAGCCACTTGCGCTTCGTTTTCCAGCAGGTCAAGGTCCAAAATTTCAAAATGCCTTACATCAGGCATGGCAAACCATCTTAAAACAACTTGAACGACGTTTTACCGCTGAAACCTATCACAATCGTATTGAACAGATTCGTCAGGAAACAGGTGACGAACAACAAGAGGCTTTGGTTGAACTGACCAAAGAAGGCGAAACACTTGACCTCAAACTGATTTCTCGCAATGAAGAACATTGCTTTGTACCTGTACATCTAAAAGATGACCAAGTTCAGGAAATGACGCAAAATGAAATCAATGCGCTGACCACCAAGCAACGTGCTGAAATTGCAGCCAACATGCGTTACATGGATAAAAAACTTGAACGCTTAGGACTGCATTTGGGTGATCTTGAAGACGATGCACGTGATCAGGTGTCTGAATTGAATCGTGACATTGCCAAACAAGTGGTTTTACCTCGAATTGACCTGCTCATTAAAAAAAATCAGAGCGTGGTCGGACTTGAAGATTACTTACAACGTTATGCTGAAGATATTATCCAGAATGTCGAAACCATTTTGGCGCAGGAAGAAGATGATTTTTCCCCTGCACTGTTTAATCGAGTTCCCGCTCGCTATCAAGCCAATGCCATTGTAACCAACAAGCCCAACGCTGGCGCACCAGTGATTTTTGAAGACTTCCCAACCCATTACAATTTGTTGGGGCATGTTGAACAGCTTACTCAAAATGGTACGATCACTACTGATTTTACTTTAATTCGTCCTGGTTCTTTGCATAAAGCCATTGGTGGTTTTTTGATGCTGGAAGCGGAACAATTGCTTGAGCAACCTTATGCATGGCAAGGGCTAAAACGTGCGTTGAAGTCTGGACAACTCAAACTTTCTTCACTTGAGCATATGCTGACCCTGACAGGTAGTATTTCAATTGAACCTGCGGCAATACCGCTTGATATCAAAGTGGTTTTATTAGCGGAACCTGAAATTTATTATGAAATTTTAGAAGTTGAACCTGAGCTCGGCAGCGTATTTAAAATTCGCGCCGACTTCACCGATACATTACAACGTAATGACAGCAATGAGCAGGCTTATATGCAACTTATTGCCGATTATGTTCAGGTCGACAAGCTCTTGCCTTTTGATCGTTCAGCATTATCAGCATTGTTGACCGATTCAAGCCGTCAGGCAGAAGATCAAAGTTCCTTGTCTTTACATGCATCTACATTGGGTGATTTGATCCGTGAGGCGCATCACCATGCCTTTACTGCCGGTGACAAAACCGTTTCTGATAGGCATGTGAATCAAGCCCTGCATCATCGTCAGTACCGCTTGGGGTATTTGCGCGAATTGTACTGGCAAGATTTATCACGCGGTACTCAGTTGATTGAAACTCAAGGTCATCGTTTGGGTCAGATCAATGCATTATCTGTCATTCACTATGCAGATGTTGAATTTGGCTTACCTTCACGCCTAACTGCTTCGGTGTATCAAGGTGGTGGCGATATTCTGGATATTGAACGCAGCGTAGAATTGGGCGGTTCATTACATGCCAAAGGCGTGTTGCTGATGTCGAGCTTCTTAAAAGCGCATTTTGGTCGTTCGCAAATTTTACATTTTTCTGCGGCATTGGCTTTTGAACAAAGCTATGGACAGGTCGATGGCGACAGTGCAACCGTTGCAGAGCTTTCGGCCTTAATTTCAGCGATTAGCCAGATCCCCATTGATCAATCATGGGCGATTACAGGTTCGATGAACCAACTTGGTCAGGTTCAACCGATTGGCGGTGTCAATGCCAAAATTGAAGGCTTCTATGATGCTTGTAAACTACAAGGTTTGACGGGCAAACAGGGCGTCATTATTCCGCGCCAAAACATGCAACATCTAATGTTGCGTCAGGATGTGATTGAGGCAGTCGAAGCAGGTCAGTTCCATGTCCATGCGATTGAAACCATTGATCAGGCTTTAGAAATTTTGATGGCTCGACCTGTAGGCGTACTGGATAAAAAAGGTCGTTATAGCAAAGGTTCAATATACGCTGCGGTGATGGAGCAGCTTGAATACTGGCAAGCCATTGAAGATGGTGACGAAGTTGATGACGAGCCAAAGAAAAAGAAAAAAAAGAAGAAAAAGGCAAAAAATGAAGATGTGGAAAATGAAACTGCTGTAGAAGAAGCTGCGGTTTTACATCCTGTCTTTAGACGTCGCAGAAAATAAGATAATCCATAAAAAAACAAGCCTCATCACGAGGCTTGTTTTTTAGGGCATAAAACTTAACGTTTTGGTAATGGAATATATTGAGAGCTTTGGTTCTGGCTCTTACGCTCACCCACTTTAACGTCCAATGTCGCTGTTTGACCGTTGCGCTCCACTTCCAGCCTCACTGTCGTGTTCGGTGCTTGTAGTGCCACATAATTAATTAAATGCGACGCTGAATCGATCACTTCATCATTCACTTTTAAAATTTTATCGCCCACTTTGACACCAGCCTGATCGGATGGACCGCCACGTAATACATCGGCCACCACTACGCCAGCCTGACGCGGTGCTAACACATCATCCTGATCCTGATTGGGCGCAACCAGACTAATACCCAACCAGCCACGAATCACACGACCATCTTTTAAAATTGAATTAAGCACCTGCTGACAAACCTGCGCAGGAATCGCAAAGCCAATACCTAAAGAACCACCAGACTGCGAAAAAATCGCGGTATTTACCCCAATCAGATTTCCTGCGACATCAATCAACGCTCCACCAGAGTTACCCGGATTAATTGCAGCATCAGTCTGAATAAAATCCTCATAAGTATTAATGCCCAAATCAGAACGACCTGTGGCAGAAATAATACCTTGTGTGACGGTCTGGCCAACTCCAAATGGATTGCCGATGGCTAAAACCACATCACCCACTTCATTACCACTTAACTTAAAAGGCAGAACAGGGAGTTTATCCAATTCAATTTTAATGACTGCCAGATCGGTATCTGGGTCTGTTCCAATCACTTTTGCAACCGCACGACGACCATCATTCAATCCAACCACAATTTGATCTGCCTGCGCAATCACGTGATTATTGGTTAGAATATAGCCATCTGGTCGTACAATCACACCCGACCCCAAACTATTTTCATTTTCCTGACGCGGTTGCGGCAACTGATTACCAAAAAATTCACGAAAAACTGGATCATTGAGTAAAGGATTTGCGGCCTGCTTTATTTTTTGTGTGGTAAAAATATTAACCACGGCAGGTGCAGCTACTTTTACAGCTGCACTATATGAAACCACTCCCCCTGCACGTGACGTATCAACCAAAGGTTTGACATTTTCAGCGGGCATTTTTACGCCATCAGCAGCCACAGGCGCTTTAGGCTGGTTTAATTTTTGCCATGAAAGAAAACTGATAATGACAATGATGAGAAGTATCCACGGTAACCATGTAAAAGCACGACGCACGTTTACATCCTCTAAGTATGATTTAATTTATTGAAGAAAAAAGAGTTTACTTATTGTAAAGCATAAGCTTATCGATAGCTGAAAAACATAAAAAAGATTTGTCTAGCTTTAGTTACCATTCAAAATGTGTTTTGATGAACTTGGTTGAATAGATTCAGAGTCAAGTTATTCATGGCAAATTTAAATGACATTATCAAATGGTGCGATCAAACGTTATTGAGTGCAGAGTTTAAAGATTATGCGCCCAATGGTTTACAAATTGAAGGTAAAGCGGATGTAAAACGTATTGTGTCTGCGGTGACCGCATCTGAAACAGCGATTGATGCCGCCATTGAGCTAAAAGCAGACTTATTATTGGTTCATCATGGCTATTTCTGGAAAGGTGAGCCGTATCCAATTACAGGGATGCGCGGCAATCGAATTAAAAAACTGATTCAACATGATATTTCCTTAGTGGCTTATCATCTACCTTTAGATACACATCCAACTTTAGGCAACAATGTCGCAATTGCCGACCTTTTAGAGCTTCAAGATATTGAAGCATTAGACAGCAGTGAACGACATCCCATCGGCAATATTGGTTATTTAAAACAGGCAGTTTCGCCTGAAGAGTTTCAGCATAAATTACAACAGGTTTTCGACTTTAATATTGTTCATTTACCTGCCAACAAATCCAGTATTCACAAAGTCGGCTTTTGTACAGGGGGTGCTCAGGATTTTATTGCCAAAGCTGCACTGCAAAATTGTGATGCTTATTTGTCTGGTGAAATCAGTGAAAGAACTTTCTATGAAGCCCAAGAGTTAAATGTACACTATTTTGCCTGCGGACATCATGCCACAGAACGTTATGGTGTTCAGCGTTTAGGGAAAGCATTAGCTGATCAATTTTCACTCGAATATCATTATGTTGAGTTGAATAATCCAGTTTAAGTCGTATTTATTACAAGTATTTATATATACGTATTAGTTCGAGCTTTATTGTGTATTGTTATTTAAAACAATCACCTTTTGCATAAATAATCATTTACAATGAAGCCACTTTATTCTACTACCCAGCTAACGCAAGGAATAGGAACATGACAACCATTACTTTACCTGCTTTACCTTATGCTTATGATGCACTTGAACCACATATCTCTAAAGAAACTTTAGAATTTCATCACGATAAACATCATCAAACTTATGTGACTAACCTGAATAACCTGATCAAAGGCACAGACCTTGAAGGTAAAACTTTAGAAGAAATTATCCAAGCATCTGCGGGTGACTCATCTAAAGCAGGTATCTTTAACAATGCCGCACAAGTTTGGAACCATACGTTTTACTGGAACTCAATTGCTCCAAACGGTGGTGGTAAACCGACAGGCGCGATTGCAGCAAAAATTGATGAAGCATTTGGTTCTTATGAAAAATTTGCTGAAGAATTTGCCAATGCAGCAACGACTCAATTCGGTTCAGGTTGGGCATGGTTAGTGGCTGACGAAGTCAATGGTAAACTTTCAATTACTAAAACTTCAAATGCAGATACTCCACTTGCGCATGGTCAAGTTGCTGTATTGACGATTGACGTTTGGGAACACGCTTACTATATCGACTACCGTAATGCACGTCCTAAATACATTTCTACTTTCCTTGAAAGTCTGGTGAACTGGGATTACGCAAATGCAAAACTTGCGGGTCAACCAGCAGGTGTAGAAAAATAAGTTTTATTTTTCAAAAACCGCTCATCATTGAGCGGTTTTTTTTGACGTAATTAAAATGACAAATACCTATTTTGATGAATAAAACAGCATAAGTTTCTGTTTTGATGATAATTAAGTCATTTAACCCATGTTTTGAATTTTTATTCTTGACCTCATGTCAAGATGTGCCTAGAATGCGCATCAGATTCTCCAATAGCTCAGTCGGTAGAGCGACGGACTGTTAATCCGCAGGTCCCTGGTTCGAGCCCAGGTTGGAGAGCCAAAACTAATCTCCCATAGCTCAGTCGGTAGAGCGACGGACTGTTAATCCGCAGGTCCCTGGTTCGAGCCCAGGTGGGAGAGCCAAGATTCGAAAAGCCCACATATTTTTATGTGGGCTTTTTTTATTGCTATGATTTTTTCAGTTCTACACAAAATAGAAAAACAGCTTGGCTCTGCTCGCTGTTTTATCTTTCAGTTAGGTTAAACCACATAGCGGTCAGGACGATGGTTCAAAGCCAATATCAAATTGAGAATGACTGCGCCTAATATCGAGATCGCCAATAATGGCCAACTCACAAAGGCAATTGAAGCCAATAAAATGGTAATGTCCAAACCCATCTGAATTTTACCCGCTGGCACACCGTAACGTTCTTGTAAAAAGAGTACCAATAAATTAAACCCACCCAAACTCGAGCGATGACGAAATAATATTAGAAAACCTAATCCCATCAATACATTGGCAAGGATGGTGGCATACAGGGGGGTTAATCCATCCACATGAATAAAATAAGGATGTATCTCCGTTAAAACAGACAGTAATCCAACAGCTAAAAAGGTTTTTATCACCATCTGAACACCTAACCGCTTATAAGCCAAGTAATAAAATGGAATATTAATCAGAAAAAAAACCAGACCAAATTTTAGTCCTGTCACATAATGAATCAGTAATGATAAACCTGCTGTTCCACCTGTAAGTGTTCCCGCTTGCTGCATCAGCATCATGCCAAATGAGATAATAAATGTCGCAATGATCATGGCTAGACCATCTTCGATATGGGAATGGGACGACTCTTTTACGGATGGAATCATATCTGCTTTAGCCGTCATATTAGTCATGTAATTTATCCATGTTCATCATTTGATGATTTTCTTTAATGCGCTCAAGCACAATAGATGTATGACAATTACTGACGCCAATCTTAAGCGTGGTTAGTTTGTTGATCAGTTGACTCATTTCATTTAAGTCACGCACCATGACTTTTAATACGTAGTCAAAGTTTCCAGTCAGCTTATATACTTCACGAATCATATTCTCATGACGTACAAAATCCAGAAACCTTGCTAAGACTTCATCACTATATTGCAGTAATTTAATTTCAATAATGCCCATAATCGGCTGTAGCTCAGCCTCAGGATGGAGCTGCGCATAATATCCTTGAATCATACCGCGTTGTTCTAATGCAATTCGACGACGAGAACACTGCGAAGTTGAAAGCCCAATAATTTCAGCCAGTTCCTGATTACTCAATCGGCCGTTGCATTGCAAATGCTGTAAAATTTTATAATCATATTCATCAAGGGAATCATTCATTGCAGTTTTACTCACATGATCAGCTCGTCATCATCTTTAGTGTTGTGTAAAAGAGATATCATTCAACAAAAAACTAAGATTCATGGATAAGACAAGTACCCAGTTATCATAAACGCTTAAGCGAGTATCATGCAATAATATTGTATAGAATATTAATAGAAGAAATAAAAATGTAATTAACAAAAAAATAAGGGCAAATATTGCATAAAACTTCTATTGCTACTGTGAAATCCAAAAAATGGCTGTTCTGTTGAGGTTCCATCCAAGATAAAGTTGAATCGTTGATCTTACTCAATTTGCCTAAATTTAAACCATCTGCCATTTTTTTAATATTTTCATACTATTGAGGCTTGACCAATGCTCTTTAGCCACTTAAAATCCTACACCAGATTCTCCCATAGCTCAGTCGGTAGAGCGACGGACTGTTAATCCGCAGGTCCCTGGTTCGAGCCCAGGTGGGAGAGCCAAATTTTTAACCCACTCTATATGAGTGGGTTTTCTTTTGAGTGATTACAGAGCGTGTTTAGTTCATCTCAATTTTTCTTTTTGAGTCTTGGCTCTATCGCCAGCTTAGTGCTGATTTTTATTTGTTTAAAATCTTTTTTTATTTCTAAGCGACAATTTTTTGCACGTGCTCCCATGACAGCATTTGAAGCTAAAATGTTTTATCGGCTGAAGACTGCACTGCCGCATCACCATATTTTGGCTCAGGTTGCATTTAGCGCGCTCATCACCAATGACCATCTTAAAATAAGACGTAAATTTAATCGGAAGGTCACGGATTTTGTCATTCTTAATGAAACACTAGACGTGATTGCCATTGTTGAGCTAGATGATCCAAGTCATTTAGAAAAGATGCAAGAGGATCAATTACGCGACAAGATGTTGAAAGAAGCTGGATATGATGTATTTCGATATACAGAAATTCCAAATATTCGCCAATTGCAAAAAGATATCTTGTAAATTTAAGTCATTAACTCATGAAATTTTAATTTACTCAGCAGCGGATGAACTATGCTTTTTTGCAATTTCTTCGTGTTGTTGTTTATATTTTCTCTGATTTTCAGCATCACTTTTAGCTGCTAAAAATGCCATACTAAGAATGAAGAAAAGAAAACACAGACCTAATCCCATAAAGAATAAAGCTTGACGATTAGGTTTAGCTGACATTTGCATGCTCGTTTATATGAAAAATTGAATATGCAATAGTATAACAAAGAACAAATCAGGAAAAATCAATTCAGTTAAATTTAAGGTTTTTATTTTCTCTATTTCTCAGACAGTAAAAAAGATAAAAAAACCCCGATAAATCGAGGTTTTTTGAGATCGTAATAAATTAGAAACGATAGCCCAAACCAACAAAGGTCACGATTGGATTGATTTCAATCTCACTTTTACCAGTTACAACTTTAGCACCACCTAATGTATTAGAAACAATATCTAATTCTGCATTAGTTTTAAGATGTGCATACGATACAGAAGCTGTCGCGAACCAATCTTTGTTAAAGTTATAGTCTGCGCCAATGGTCGCAACTGGAGCTACAGCATCATCAATATTCACCTTTGATACTGCAAGCCCTAAATTTCCTTGAGCTGCTTGAATAGCAGCAGCCGCAGCTTGTCCAGCAGGACCAGAATTAGCCAGTATTTTACCAATTCCTTGACCATATGGACCTGCTAAATAACCAGTCATTGAAGCATTTAATGCAGGGTTTACATCACTATCCAATTTAAAATTTGAAAAGTGCGCATACATAATACCCGCCCCCACGAATGGACGGAATTTACTATTTACAGTACCAAATTGATATTTTGCTAATAATGCTGGTGTATAAGCATCAACATCACCCACTTCACCAATTTTTCCTAAATCAACAGATGGTCCAGGAAGAGAAGCACCACCTAAATTTATACCTTTAAGAATCGTTCCTTTTCCATCAATTTTCATTTTTGGAGGATAACCACCAACAAATTCAAGTGACACATTATCATTCACATAATAGTCAAAAAGAATCGCAGCAGTATCAGCATCATCTATCTCAAAACCTGCATCAGGATCTGAGGTTGTAATAGTTTTACCTAAATTTAATGCTCCAGCAACACCCTGTTTTTCACCTTGAGGCATAATGTGCATCCAACCTGCGGATACCCCAAAAGTTTTACCGTCTGAAGTTGCTGCTTGTGCTGCAAAGCTGGTCGCCAATAAAGCAATTGGGAGGAGTGCTGTTGTTAATTTTCTCATGGGAAATCCTGTCTATTTGTCGTAAATACGATAAGGTCTAAGGTATCCAAACCTTATTGTTCGACAATTATTAGAATAAATACTTAAAAGATCAATACAGAGTTAGAACTTGAAAGTTCAATTATTTATAATTATATGAATTTTCGTATAATTCTTTTTATAATTTTTACAGATAAATGTGATGAGCAATATCATATTGCTCATCTTTGTTTAAATTTTAGAAACGGTAGCCGACACCGACATAAGTAATTAATGGATCTAGATCAACTTTAGTCGTTGCATGAATTAACTCTTTTCCTGTTTTACTGTCCGTGACGCTAATGGTTGCTTTGTTATTAAAGTTCGGCATATAAGTTAAAGACATAGTTGAAAACCAACGATCAGTGAAATCATAGGTAAAGCCTGCTGTAACTACTGCACCAAAAGCATCATCAGTATCTACTTTTACGTGAGGGTCAGCTGAAGATTTACCTGAATTCTGTAAAGCTTCGCCTGCTTTACCGTCAAGTACGTTTTGTACCATATGTCCTGCATTGATCAAATCTTGTTCAACACCACCATTTAGTTTAATTTTATCAAAGTAGCCATAAACAATCCCTGCACCCAAATAAGGTCTTAATTTGTTTACGCCTGATTTACCAAAATGATATTGCGCAGTTAGTGCTGGTGTCCAAGCACGAACTTCTGCGGCTTTGCCATGTGCATCAAGATCTGTGATTAAAATATCTTTTTCTAAATGGAGACCATCGAATACTTTACTTGTAGTGCCAAAAGCATCAGCAGAAACACTTGCTACAATTTTACCTTTTCCATCAATATCCACTTTTGGCGGCACACCACCTATGAGTTGCAATGAGACATTGTCATTAATAAAATAGTTTAAAGTTAAACCGAGTGTATCTACATCATCAGCCTCTAAACCAGCATTATTTGTCCACTCACTGATTCCACTAACATTTGCATTTCCACTAAATGCTGCGGGTAATTTATCATTCTTTATGAAAGTATCTACTAAACCTTTTATAAAACCTGGTTTAATCGCATCATACTTTTCTTGAAAGTTGGTACCATATTCCGTCAAATCAGAAGCCTTAATATCTCCGACTTTATACGCGCCACCCTCTTCAACTGCTGTATTAATATGAGTTGAATTCGCCTTTCCTTGTGGCATGACATGTAACCAACCCGCAGAAACAGACCAACGTTTAAAATCCCCACTATCGGCATAGGCTAAATGTGTAGATAAAAGAAATACCGTAGGTACGACCGTTTTCAATAACTTTTTCATGATTCTAACTATCCATAAAAGCGTTCATTATTTTTCTGGTCTTAGAACCCCTTTCTAAAACCATGTGTAGGATATTAGAATATTTACTCTAAATTCAAGAAAATATATTATACTTTTCACTTAAATTTTCACTTAAATTTCAATTCTTGTGATCAACTTTGCATCTTGTTTACAATTATTTTTTATTAGATTTAACCGCAATAAAAAAATCACCTAAAAAGGTGATTTTGCAATAATTAAAGTGGACTCAATATTAACTTTCAATCTTGTCAAATTTACGATTTCTTAAACTTAATCGACCTCTGAGCACATCAGAAAACATTTTCCAGTCAGAAATAAAGCTATAAAGTGGCTGCTTAAAGCTAGCTGGCTTGTTTTTTTCGAAAATGAAATGCCCCACCCATGCACAGGCATAACCCGATAGCAAACCATAAGCGACATATTTCGATTGACGCTTACGAATCGCCTTACTTAGAAAATAAAGTCCTAAACTGCTACCTGTCACATGCAAACGACGGCTCAGAATGTCACGATGCTCTGTTAAATAGAAATGATAAAATTCCTGATAATTTTTAATTGGTAATTGAACATTGGGTGTGTTAACTGAACTTTTTGGAAATTTTACTGGCGCATTCATCGTCTTCATCCTGAGACCGTTTATTTATTTAACCACTCTAAACACTGTTTAAAAAAAAGTCTATTGGATCTACTTAAAACTTTATAGCCTACTTCATGCCAATTTAAACGTGCGTTGATTACACAGGCTTTACTCAAAATATCTTTTAAAACACATGTTTAATGTTATGCTAAATAAAACTAAACCCTTAAATTATAAGTATGTTTCAGGAGAAAATTCATGGTCGAAATCGAATTAAAATTTCAGCTTCCTGAAAATAAGAAAAAAAGTGTTTTGCAAGCACTGAAAGCCAAAACCGCACAGAAAATTCGTTTACAAGCCAAGTACTATGACACAGCAGATCGCTTACTTGCACAGCATCATATGGCCATTCGTTTGCGTCAGGAAGGTGACAACTGGGTTCAAACCTTCAAAGCATCTGGCAAAAATCATCTGGAACGTATTGAGCACGAAGTTCATTTGGGACAATGTAACGTTGAACCCGAATTAAATCTTAATCTATTTTTTGAAAATAAAGCGGTTAGAAATTTGCTTGATCAGGTATTAGGTGAACAACAGGATCAATTAACGCTACAGTTCAAAACAGATGTGAATCGTACTTTTAGAATTATTTCAATTGATGAAACCGATATTGAAGTCTGCTTGGATGATGGCATCGTTTCCACCGCAGAACAATCAGAAAAAATTTGTGAAGTTGAGTTTGAATTAAAACAAGGCTCACCTGAACAATTAATTTTATTTACCCAAGACTGGGTGAAAAAATATCAACTTTGGCTGGATGTGCGTAGTAAAGCCGAACGTGGCAATTTATTATCAATTAAACAAAAAGCATCACAAGCGGTGAAAGCCAAACCCTTGATATTAAATAACCACGATTCTACTGATATTGCAGTTCGTAAAATGGTGGCGAATGTATTGCAACAGTTGCTGCCCAATGTTGCAGTCATAGCGGATGGCGTTGCAAACCCTGAACATATTCATCAGGCACGTATTGCAATTCGGCGTATGCGCAGCATTTTTAAAAGTTTTAAGTCGTGGTCAGATGACATTGATTCTTTATGGGAAACGCAACTCAAGCAAATATTTCAAACGCTAGGCACAACACGCGATTTGGATGTGATTCGGGATGAAATATTACCTGAATTATTAAAGGCAGATGCACCCTTTCAGGATTTACCTGAAGCGGCAAAAAGCGAGGATCATGTTCATCTGCTGTTTCAAAAACCAGAAACCATGTGTTTGCTGTTGCAGCTTTTAGCATTTAGTTATCATGAACAATCAGATCATAAAAAATCAGCTAAACTTAAGAAAAAAATCAACAAATCACTGAATCAATTGCACAAAAAAATTATTCAGGATGCCGATCATTTTAGCCAGCTTGAAATTGAGCAAAGGCACCGCACCCGTAAAAACTGTAAACGCTTACGTTATTGCATCGAGTTTGTGGCAAGCTTATATGATGAGAAGTCTGTCAAAAAATACTTAAAGCAATTGCAAGCAGTTCAGGACAAACTTGGTTTATATAATGATTTACATGTGACTGAACATGTTTTTATTGAATCTGCCGACCAACAAGCGGAATATTGGTTTGCCATTGGCTGGAGTAGAGCGAAACAACAGCAACTTTTACTGGAGTCAGAACAAGAACTCAGAAAATTAGCTGATATTCATATTTTTTGGTAAGCCCAAAAGCACTAAGATTTTCAATTTAACGCTCATGTAAGATTAACGATATTTACCGAACACTTTCCAGATGCCATTGTCCGCAATCGGGTCTTGGTAACTATCATTACGTTGTTTACGTGGTTTGTCGCGAGCATCGACCAGTTTAAAATGTGGCTCAACCCCTAAAATTATCCCATTGACATAAAATCGGGTTCGGGTGTAATCACTTTGTCCATGCTGAAACACATAAGTTCGTAAATCAATAAATTCGCGATGCGCCACTAAAGCTGCGCTGTCATCACTTTCAAGCCATTGTTGCATGGCAAAAACTTGATCAGTGTCAAATTGCCCGCATTTTTCAATTAAGCTGGCAACGCCTCTAAAGGTTTTAGATTCTTTTGCTCGAGTTTTATTAATCCGAATACGATCTACATGAAAGAAAAAAAGTGGCAGATTGAGATGACTGGGTAAGTGAACTGCATCTAAAACTTCGTCTTGCATAAAAGGCTGACAAAGTACTTGCGCCCTTTCGATCAATTCTTTCCATTCGCGATAATATTGTTCGACTTCGCTTTGTAAACCATAATAAATCGGTAAACCTTCGACATGTTCAAGATGTTCAGGCGGCCAACAATGCTGACGCAATAGCGCAATATCGGTTTTTAAACGCTGAATCTCAATTGCATCTTGCATAAAGCACCTGTTTCAAATCCACTTAGGCTATTTTAGCCTAGATCAAAGGTTTAGTTTATGCAAGGCTTTCACGTATAATACGGGTATTCGTTTGTGTTGGAAAAAGCCATGTCTCAAAAAATTGATGCCACAGATATCACTGAAGAAGAAGCGTTAAATGCCGTCTTTTTTGAGCGTGCTGATGATTTCATTAAACTTGCCAATGAGTTCTGCCGCCCGAAGAAAGGTGAAAAGCCCAATCCTGCGGAAGTTCGTGGTCAGGTCAGTGCTGCCATGTTATTTGGAACCGCACGTTTTAATACATGGGTGGCGGCCAATAACTTTAAAGATGGCAATGAAATGCGTGATGCGAAAGAGCAAGTGATGTCTTATGTCCTGCAACAGTTTCAAATGATGCTTGAAGATAATTATGATGAGTATTGCGAGCAGTTTGATAATTACTTGCGCTTTCGTGAAAATGAAGAATTTCATACCCACAAGCATGAACATAAACACGATCACAACCATTGAGAAAAAGCCCTTTACGGGCTTTTTTTAATCGTCTTTTTTTAAAGATTGCTTTTATAAGTGCTTTTATTATCGCATTTGGAAGAAAATAAAGAGAATCAAAAATAGCGGGAAAAAATTCGATGAAATTTAACCATTAAATCTTACGATCCCAAACAATTTTTTTCACCTGATTATTCACCACTGTCACGGTATAGTACGTGTTATCAATCAAGTAAATATAGTCAACTGCACTTAGCGTTTTTCGATTTTCTTGCCATTCATAGCTACGCTGCGAAATAGGTGCTTGTTGCATTTTTTGCATCAGATTAGCATAGCTATCCCCTACATAGACCAAATTACCACTTTGACTGCGCATTGAGTTAGTTTCAGTGCTAGCCAAAATCAAAGTTGAACTACTCAACAATGCCATAAATACGCTATAAACAAATAATTTTCTGGTTTTATTCAACATAATTGACCTTTGTTTTAAACCTTTATATTTTTAACAAGCCTAACATAGACTTTTTTTTACTCTTGAGTCAAATCTAAGCCCAAATATAAAAAAGACTGCCGAAGCAGCCTTTATGTAGGTTGACGCTCTCTTTACTGCTTCTTTGCAACTTGACCATATTGATCTGCCATCACCTCAACAAAGTAGTCAAGCTTGATGTATTTTTTGATCACGGCATCTACATCTGCCTTGCTTAAATTGGCAATATCACGGTCACGTTGCCCGCGATCCAGCATATTTTTACCACGCTCCAACTGGCTATTTAGCATACGATGAATACTGCGTTCATCTTCTAATGTGGTGACACGTTTTTTCAAAATATCTGCTTTGGCAGATTCCAATTCCTGTTCAGTTACACCACCTTGCAATAACTTTTGCAACACGTGATGCACCGTTTGCGACACTTGTTCACCGCGACCTGCGGTATAGTTCGCTTCAATCGTGAGTGCGCCAACATTGGTGTCACTGTCTAATTGCAAATCGCTACCAAAACCATAAACCAGCGCATTTTTCTCACGAAGTTCTTGCCCCAAACGTGAAGATAATTGTGATTGACCCAAAATGTGGGTAAACACAATTAATGCAGGTGCATCAGGATGGTCTATACCGACAGGGAAAGTCAGAATACTTTGATAATTACCAAACTCGCGCTGTTCAGACAAGGCATGTACTTTTTGTGCTGGATAGTCAGTATCAGTGGATAAAATCTTTTGATAAGGTTCTGAGCTTGACCAAGAACCGAAAGATTGAGCTACAAATTGCTGCATCTTTTTAGCATCAAAATCTCCTGTGATGGCAATCTGGGCATGATTCATGGCAAAGAATTGATCATACAATTGTTTGACTTGCGCCTTCGTTGCATGGTTCAACTGCTTTTTAGCAAATTCGGGCTCAAAATGATAACGCAAATCCCCCGGTTGATAAATTTCGATAATTCGTGCCAAATTCAATGCTGCCACGGTTTCAGGCTCGGTATATGGTCGATCCAGACTTGCCAGACTTTGTGACTTAATTAAATCAAACTGGCTTTTTTCAAAGCTTGGATGCTTCATTACATCTACCACAAATTTAAAAAAGTCTTCAAATTTATCTTTACGTGCCTGAATATTAATGGTGATGCCATTTTCTGAACTGGTTGCAGTGGCTGCGCCACCCGCCTCGATTGATTTGTCGGCAACATCCTGCAAGCTGTATTGGTTTGAACCACGCAGTAACAAATAAGAGGTTAAATCCAGAACAGTGCCCTTATCAAATAACGATTTTTCCGTACCAAAGTCGAGCGTGATGGTGGCGTAAACTCGATCATCTCGGGTCTGTGTTGGAAATAGCGCATATTGCATACCGTTTTTAAGCTGACCACGCTGAATTTTCTTCTCGGTATTTTGTAAATAATCCGCCGATGATTTTACATATTGACTGACTTCCTGCTTATACACACTGGCATCTTTTAAGGGCTCTTCAGCAGTGGGGTGTTGATCCAGCGTTTTTGGTTTTTCTTGCTGTTTTTTTTGCTCCAGTGCTTTTTTCTGTTCTTCTGGTGTGGGTTTAATGTCGCCTGAAATACGATGTTCGGCACTTAAAAATTGTTTTAGGGTTTGATTAACTTCACTGACATTAAGTTTTTGCACGGCATCCAGATCATTAAAATATTGCCCCCAATTCCCTTTTGAAGACACAATATAATCACTCAAACGCGACCCTAAAGCCGTTGAATCATTCAAGATTAAATCAGCCTGATTTTGCATCAGGGTTTTAACCCGTTTTAATTCGGTATCATTAAATGCTTTGCCATTTTCCACCTGAGAGATCAGCGTAGATTCAACTTTTTTTTCATCATGATTAGGTGCATAAATTGCCCCTAGAAATACCAAGTTAAAATCCTGATCAAGCCATGTCGTGGACTGAACTGCGGTACTGATGCCTGTTTCTACTAATCCCTGATACAAATGTCCACTGGGTTGCATGGTATACAGTAACGGCGAAAGTGCCAGACTTGGCACCACTTTTTTGTTTGTACTGTCCATATAAATATGAAACTTGGCTAAATCACTACCCTTTTGTACTAAAAAGTGACGTGGATTAATTTTACTGGAATCAAGTTTTGGCACTTGTACACTGGCTGGAATATTTCGAGCAGCAATTGGACTGAAGTTTTTATCAATCGTTTTCAATACTTCTGCTTTATCAAATTTTCCTGAAATGACCATGATGGCATTATTTGGCGCGTACCATGTTCGATAGAACTTATTGACTTCATCGAGTTGAATCGATTTAAGTTCGGGTAAATCCCCAATTGGTAAACGACCTAAGTATTGATTGCCATACGCCGCTTTAAACACTTGATCCATCAGGACCGAGAATGGCTGATCCATACGGATTTCACGTTCGCGTTTAACAATTTCAATCTCAGAAGGAACAAATTTTTCCTGTAAGACCAATTTATCCATTCGTTGAGATTCTAAATACAGAATTTCATTTAAGGCTTGCGGTTCTGGACGAACAATATTGGTATAGCGCGTAGAGTAATATTCCGTACTGGCATTGGTCATGAGTGTGTACTGATCCAGACGGCGCTGAAACTCATCACCTTTCACATCTTGAGTACCTTTAAACGCCAAGTGTTCCAACAAATGCGCCAGCCCACCTTTACCTTTTGGGTCATTGAGAGACCCTGTAAAATAGATGGTATTTACAAAGACTTTATTTTCTTTATTGTTTGGGGCAAGCACCACCCGAAAACCATTATCCAGTTTATATTCTTCAATATTCTTTTCACTTTTGACCAATACGGTTTGTGACCAAGCACCTGCACTTAAACCAATAAAACACAAAGAGAGAGTAAGTTGTTTAAACCGAATTAACATAAAAATTCCAAAATTAATTTAAATCATATGAATTATTTGAACGTCGCTATAGTATGAAAATACTTGATTTTTTTATAGTGAAGTTTTGAAACGAGCGTCACATTATGCTGTAGTTCAATTGTCCCCAAAATTCAACTAAATAACATGATAAATGTGTATTTCAGATTCAATCTTCAGCACGTAATCTAAGATTTTGCTGAGTATATAAACCACAATTCCCTGAAAAAAGATAAGCCAACAAACAGGTAATGACTGCGTATTGTGCGATATCTGCGCCGAATAACTCAATTGCCAAAACAATGGAGGTCAATGGTGCCTTGCTCGCGCCAGCAAATAAACTCACCAAACCTAAGCCTGCAAGCAATGAAATAGGTAAAGGTAAAAACTGCCCCAAAGCATTGCCAAAGGTCGTACCCACAAAAAACAACGGGGTAATTTCCCCTCCTTTAAAACCTGAACCAAGCGTGGTGGCGGTAAAAATGATTTTACCGAGAAAATCAGTAATAGGAAGGTCAATATAAAATGAAGAAATAATACTGCCGACACCTAAACCATTAAACTTCTGATGACCCACCAACACCGTCATCAACATAATTAAGATACCACCAATCATGGGTCGAAACGGCATAAAACGGATGTAGCGATTGAGTTGCTTACTCACATATAAAATAGAAGCAATAAACATTCGAGCGACAAAACCGAATAATAAACCTGCCACAATCAGACTTGAGATGGTGCTGAAATTTAAATCTGGGAAACTGGAAACCACATAATACTGATGTGGATGACTAATATGAAACAGTTCAGGAATCTGTGAAGCCACCAGCGCAGAAACAAAGCAAGGAAAGACTGCTGAATAGCGTAATTTACCCAGTGAGGTAATTTCCAGACCATATATTGCACCAGCCAACGGCAATCCAAAAATAGCCGCAAAACCTGAACCAATACTGGCAATGAGAAAAATCTTACGGTTATCTCCGGGTACTTTAAAGACTTGCGTCATATGATCGGTCAATGCACCTGAAAGTTGAACTGCCGGAGCTTCGCGTCCAGCCGAGCCTCCAAAAATCTGGGTTAAAATCGCGCTGAAAAATACCAAAGGAGTCATTCGTTTTGGAATAAATGCTCTAGGATGATGAATTTCATCAATCAGTAAATGCGTTCCCTTTTCAATTGGTGTGCCATAGTAATAAAACAGATAACCCATCAACAGCCCAATAAAAGGCAAAAAATAGACCAGCCACGGATAAACAATTCGAGTTTGATTGGCAATATCAAAGCACACAAAAATAAGGCTAGAGGATAAACCAGAAATCACCCCAATCAAGACAGAAGCAACGACCCAATAAGCGGTGTAACGAAAAATCTGTGTGTATTCTGAAGATGGAAAAACTTTCATAATACTTACGGCTATAGCTATGGGATGAAAGGGGAAATTTATCGTGATTATAGTCACGACCAAATGAAAATAAGCTTAAACCTTCTGAGCAATCAATGCCATATCAGTTCAAGCTTTTAGCATTTTATCTTGAGATTTCAAGATGACTTTGCATGTATAACACTGCATAACCAGAAATTTCGATTCGTTCATGATCTAAAATACGGCAATATAATTCACCACCACGGTTTGAAGCTTGATAAGCAATGAATTCGGTTTTATTCAATTGATCTGCCCATAACGGCACGATTGCGGTATGAATGGAACCTGTAACAGAATCTTCATCAATTCCGATTGCGGGGGCAAAATAACGTGATACACAATCGTATTGCGTACTGTCAGAGGCGGTAATCGCAACGTCCAGTGTTGAGCTTGTAATGGCAGTACGCATTTTACCCAATGTTTTCAGTTTACTTAAGTCAGGCTGTTCATCAAGCACATCCTGTACGCTGTGGTATTCGATAATATAGGCCTGTGGATTGGCATATACTGCTTTAAATGGTTTAGACAATGCTTCATCTAAAATAGCAGGATATTCACTAAGCTTTTGGGCACGGCGGATCGGAAAATTCATCAAAATTTTGCCATCTTCCGCTTGAGTCACGATAAAGATCCCTAAATCTTTTACATGGAATTGTAAGGTCTTTGCTTGAGTATAATCACGAAAAAGTACAAATGCGCTTGCCAGTGTTGCATGACCACAAAAAGCCACTTCATCCGTCGGTGAAAACCAGCGAATGGCATAGTTGTCATTTTCTAGTTGTTTAACAAATGCGGTTTCCGAGAGGTTATTTTCAAACGCGATCGATTGCATTAATCCATCATCTAGCCAATCTTCTATAACCAAAACCGCAGCAGGATTTCCTTTAAATAATTGCTGGGTAAAAGCATCGACTTGATACATTTTCATGGTTAGTGTTGCCTTATTAAAATATTAAATTTAACCGTGACTCAATTCAGGATCATCGTCACTTTGTAAAATGTCTTTATTGGTTTGGTGCATGAACTGACTGGTAATTGTACCTGCGGTCATAGAACCATTCACATTCAATGCAGTACGCCCCATATCAATTAAAGGCTCAATTGAAATCAATAGTGCAACCAAAGTCACAGGCAATCCCATGGCAGGTAATACAATTAATGCTGCAAAGGTTGCTCCACCCCCTACACCTGCAACACCAATCGAACTTAAAGTCACAATCAATACCAAGGTTGCAATCCACAAAGGATCAAAGGTATTAATACCTAAAGTTGGCGCAACCATAGTCGCAAGCATGGCAGGATATAAACCTGCACAACCATTTTGTCCTATAGTCGCACCAAAGGAAGCCGAAAAGCTGGCAATTGACTCAGGGACACCGAGACGTTGAGTTTGCGCTTCGATATTTAAAGGAATGCTCGCTGCACTGGAACGGCTGGTAAATGCAAAAGTTAATACAGGCCAGACTTTTTTAAAAAATCGTAATGGATTGATGCCTGAAAGTGACAATAAAATACCATGTACAGCAAACATGATTGCCAGTCCGAGATAAGAGGCAACCAAGAATCCGCCGAGCTTTAAAATATCTGCCATATTAGAACCAGCAACAACTTTGGTCATTAAAGCAAATACGCCATAAGGTGTCAGGGTCATGACCAAACGAACCAGTTTCATGATCCAGCCTTGTAAAGACTCAATACCACGTAAAATTCGCTGACCTTTAACGTCATCATCTTTTAACAGTTTTAATGCCGCAACCCCTAAAAAAGCAGCAAAGATAACAACGCTAATAATCGACGTCGGATTTGCTCCGGTTAAGTCTGCAAAAGGATTGGTCGGAATAAATGACAACAGCAACTGTGGTACATTTAAATCAGTCACTTTGCCCATGTAGTCGCTGTGCAGTGCACTGAGTCGGGCAGTTTCCTGTGTTCCCTGCATCAAGCCTTCAGCAGTTAAGCCAAATAAATGGGTCACACCAACACCCACCAATGCAGCTATAGCGGTTGTAAATAGTAAAATCCCAATCGTATAAAAACTGATCTTGCCTAAAGAACTAGCATTATGCAGTTTAGCCACAGCCCCTAAAATTGAGATAAAAACCAGCGGCATTACCACCATTTGTAATAGTTTAACGTAACCATTGCCTACGAGATTAAACCATTGCATTGACTCAGCAAGAACAGGACTCGATTCACCATAGACCAGTTGTAAGCCTAATCCAAAAATCACACCAAGCAATAAACCGCTCAGCACTTTTTTAGCCAGACTCCAGTTGGTCTTACGTGTTTGAGCCAGTAAAATAATCAGCCCAATAAAAATAATAATATTGATCAGCAAGGGCCAGTTCATACGGACACCTGAAAATTAAATAAATGCGTTGTTAATATTGGAGCATAGATACTTGTCACGACACCAGCCCCTCGTGATTTAATTGATCAGACAATAACGTCTATCTTTATATTTTTAAAATCTAATCCATTCATTTAGATCGATATATTAAAATTATTCGTGATTGATTTGAGTGATCATTCAACAAAACATCAACAAATCATGATCTCTCAAACCGTAAACCTCTCAATACTGAGAGGCTGTTCTTAGACTATTCATCATCCATATGCTGAATAATCGCTTGTCCAAATTCAGAACAACGCAATAATGTAGCGCCTTGCATAAGTCGTTCAAAATCATAAGTGACCGTTTTGGCTGCAATCGCGCCTGAAATCCCTTTAATAATCAGATCCGCTGCCTCTGTCCAACCCATATCACGTAGCATCATTTCCGCAGAAAGTATGATTGAACCCGGATTCACTTTGTCCTGCCCTGCGTATTTTGGTGCTGTACCATGCGTTGCTTCATACACTGCAACCGATCCGCCAATATTTGCACCAGGTGCAATGCCTATACCACCGACTTCAGCAGCCAATGCATCAGAAATATAATCACCATTTAGGTTTAATGTTGCAATCACGGAGTAATCGGTCGGGCGCAATAGAATTTGCTGCAAGAACGCATCGGCAATCACATCTTTAATGATAATATCTTTGCCCGTTTTGGGATTTTTAATTTTGACCCACGGCCCTCCATCTATCAATTCGCCACCGAATCGCTCAATTGCGAGTTCATAGCCCCATTCTTTAAATGCACCTTCGGTATATTTCATGATGTTGCCTTTATGCACCAAAGTCACATTTGGCTGGTCATGATCAATCGCAAACTGAATCGCTTTACGCACCAAACGTTGCGAGCCTTCTTTCGAGACAGGTTTAACCCCTATACCGCAACTTTCTGGAAAACGGATTTTGGTCACTCCCATTTCCTCTTGAAGAAACTTGATCATTTTTTTGGCTTCGGGTGAATCCGCTTTCCATTCAATCCCTGCGTAAATATCTTCTGAGTTTTCGCGGAAAATCACCATATTGGTCTGTTCAGGATGTTGCACTGGACTTGGTACGCCTTTAAACCAACGAACAGGACGAATACATACGTACAAATCGAGTTCCTGACGTAATGCAACATTGAGTGAACGGATGCCTCCACCCACAGGTGTGGTCAAAGGACCTTTAATTGACACCACATATTCACGTAATGCTTCAAAAGTTTCTTCTGGCATATAGGTGCCATAAATAGTATTTGCTTTCTCGCCGCAGTATACTTCCATCCATTCGATCGAACGCTTGCCACCATACGCTTTTAGCACAGCAGCATCTACCACTGCTTTCATTGCTGGTGTAATATCCACACCAATACCGTCACCTTCAATGAAAGGAATGATCGGATGGTTGGGAACATTAAGTGACAGGTCTGCATTGACTGTGATTTTGTCACCATCCGCAGGAACTACGATCTTCTGATAACCCATTGTATTGGTTCTCCCTTTTGTCGCTGGCAAATGCATGTATGCCACTTGGGACATACCTTCTATTTTTATTAATGCAAAACCAGTGTAATTGAAAAACTGTTGTTGATGAGATTTTGAGCAGAAATAGCAACATTTCTCATTTAAATAAAAACACTTTTTGAAAACACTTAAATTAAAGCAGTAAATTGATATGAAAATTGTTGTATTCAATAAGCCTTATGATGTTCTGTCACAATTTCGTGAAGACAGTGCACATTTAACTGTTTCCAGTTTTATCAATGATCCTGAGTTACGTATTGCAGGACGATTAGATTTAGATTCTGAAGGTCTGATGTTCCTAACCGATCATGGTGGTTTAAATCAATTTATTACTCATCCAAGTAATAAAAAATACAAAACTTATCTGGTTCAGGTTGATGGCGATATCACTGAGGATGCTCTGGAACAATTGCGTAAAGGTGTAGAGCTGGCTGATGGTTTAACCTTACCTGCCACAGCACTGAAAGTGACAGAACCAGAGTGGCTTTGGGAACGTCATCCGCCTGTGCGTTATCGTGCCAATATCCCAACTTCTTGGGTGGAAATCTCGATTTGTGAAGGTCGTAACCGTCAGGTTCGACGTATGACTGCAACCGTTGGTTTTCCCACTTTACGTTTAATTCGCACAAAAATCGGATCAATTGACTTGGTTCGACTGGGTTTAAAACCGGGTGAACAAACTGAGATTGAACCTTTGCTCTATCCAGACTTTAAAGATGTGCCAGAGGATAAACCCTATCGTTCACGTTCTTATGTAAAAAAACCGGGCGGCACAGGTGGTAAACCGATGCAGCACAAACATAAAGAAGGTGAGAAAAAAGATCCGAATAAGAAAAAGTCAGGAACCAAGCGCATTTGGCAAATGGATGAAAGTGAGAAGCCGCGCCGTAAAACCAATGGCACAACACGTCCAAATACCAAAGCTCCACGTGGTCGCAACCGTAATGGTCGCTAAGTAAGAGTGTTTCTTTAAAGCTCAACTCATTCAGATTAAATAAAAAACCGATGCATTTGCATCGGTTTTTTTACATCAAGAACTGACATTAGTTCTTCGTGCAATTAAATACTTGCAATCGCATCATTAAAGGTTGCACTAGGACGCATGACCGCACTCACTTTAGCTGGATCAATGGCATAGTAACCCCCAATATCCGCAGGCTTACCCTGTACTTGCGAAAGTTCTGCAATAATCTTCTCTTCATTGTCAGCTAGGGTTTTCGCTAAAGGCGCAAATTTTTCTTTCAACTCAGCATCTTCGTTCTGCGCAGCTAATGCTTCTGCCCAATACAAAGATAAATAGAAGTGGCTACCACGGTTATCAATTTCACCTGTACGACGTGATGGTGACTTGTCATTATCAAGCAATTTACCCGTCGCTTGATCTAAAGTTTTTGCCAACAATTTCGCACGAGCATTATCTTCTTTAATGCCTAGCTCTTCTAAAGAAACAGCAAGCGCAAGGAATTCACCTAAAGAATCCCAACGCAAATGGTTTTCTTCAACCAGCTGCTGAACATGTTTTGGTGCTGAACCGCCAGCTCCAGTTTCATACATGCCACCACCGGCCATTAACGGAACAATCGACAGCATTTTCGCTGAAGTACCCAACTCCATGATCGGGAACAAATCAGTCAGGTAATCACGTAAAATGTTACCAGTGACAGAAATTGTATCCAGACCGCGAGCCACACGCTCTAGGGTATAACGCATCGCACGAACTTGAGACATGATATGGATATCAAGGCCTTCAGTGTCATGATCTTTCAAGTATTTTTCAACTTTCTTGATCAGCTCATTTTCATGAGGACGGTATGGGTCAAGCCAGAAAATAGCAGGCATGCCAGAGTTACGAGCACGCGTTACCGCAAGTTTTACCCAGTCACGAATAGGTGCATCTTTCACCTGACACATACGCCAGATATCACCTTGCTCTACATTTTGTGACATCAACACTTCGCCAGTTTCAAGATCGGTAATATTGGCAACACCCGCTTCTGAAATTTCAAAGGTTTTGTCATGAGAACCGTATTCTTCTGCCTTTTGCGCCATCAAACCAACGTTTGGCACAGTACCCATGGTACGCGGATCAAAATTGCCATTCCATTTGCAGAAATTGATCATTTCCTGATAAATACGGGCAAAAGTTGACTCAGGCATAACTGCTTTAGCATCATATTGCTTACCATCTGCACCCCACATTTTGCCGCCCGCACGAATCATGGCTGGCATAGAAGCATCGACAATCACGTCATTTGGAGAATGGAAGTTAGTAATACCTTTTGCTGAATCGACCATGGCAAGTGCAGGACGGTGTTCCTGACAAGCATGTAAATCTTCAATAATTTCTTCACGTAATGAAGTCGGTAATGTTTCAATCTTTTCATAAAGACCTGCCATACCGTTATTGACGTTAATACCTAATTCGTCAAATAATTTACCGTGTTTTTCAAACGCATCTTTATAATAGATTTTGACGCAGTGACCAAATACGATCGGGTGTGACACCTTCATCATAGTCGCTTTAACGTGTAATGAGAACAAAATGCCTGCTTCACGGCAATCATCCAGTTGTTTCTCATAAAAATCACACAGTGCTTTTTTACTCATAAACATCGAATCGATCACTTCGCCTTCTAGCAAAGCCACTTCAGGTTTAAGCACAATGCTTTCACCATTTTTAGTAATCAATTCCATTTTCACTTTACGAGCACGATCAAGCGTCATGGATTTTTCACCATGATAGAAGTCACCTTCTTCCATATGTGAAACATGAGTTTGAGACCATTGCTTCCACTCACCCATCGAATGTGGATGCTTTTTAGCATAGTTTTTTACTGCAGCAGGCGCACGACGGTCAGAGTTACCTTCACGTAATACAGGATTAACCGCTGAACCTAAACATTTCCCATAACGCGCTTTAATTGCTTTTTCTTCTTCTGTCGTTGGGTTTTCAGGGTAGTCAGGAATTGGAAAACCTTTTGCCTGAAGCTCTTTGATACATGCGGTCAACTGTGCAACTGACGCACTGATATTCGGTAATTTGATAATGTTCGTATCAGGGTCTTGTGTAAGACGACCTAACTCTGCAAGATTATTAGGTACTTTCTGCTCATCACTTAAATACTCAGAGAACTCTGCGAGTACGCGGGCAGACACGGAGATATCGCTTTTGTCGATCTCAATGCCAGCGGGCTTGGTAAAAGTCTCAATGATCGGAAGCAGTGAATAGGTCGCCAGTAGCGGTGCCTCATCGGTCAGTGTGTAAATGATTGTTGACTTTCCACCAGCCATATTTATCTCCTGCTTTGGACTGAGTTTTGAAGAGCAAGTGGATAACCCGCTCCTTTGAACCGATATGCTTAAATAAAACCCTGAGAGTATCGACTCTCATTACATTTCAGTCAACGTAATATCCAGTGATAGCGACATTTCGCCAAAAAATAGTAGGTGCTTAATTTAAAAATCAGTTCTGACCATAAGACTAAAATTTTCCATCTTCAATATTACATCATGACTAAAATCATGTTTCTTTTCATATGAGGGTTTATTTAGCTAATTCAATGCCTACATCGCAATTTTGATAAATTTATTATACTGATTAAATGCGATTTGATACTTGCATCTTTTAAAATCCAATTTAAATATAACTCACCATTTAACCCAAGTCGCTACAACATTATTCTCTAAATAAATTTTCCTTTTATAGCAATTTGCATGTTATTGATTTAATTTTAAACGTTCAAAATCTTTTTCTCGTTTTTCTTGGCGAAACTGTTTGACACACTTATAAATTCAACCTAATATACGCCCACCTCTGAAACGTCCCTATCGTCTAGAGGCCTAGGACATCGCCCTTTCACGGCGGTAACCGGGGTTCGAATCCCCGTAGGGACGCCAATTTTCAGATACTGCCTCACCTATAAGTCCCTATCGTCTAGAGGCCTAGGACATCGCCCTTTCACGGCGGTAACCGGGGTTCGAATCCCCGTAGGGACGCCAAATTCGAAAAAGCCACTATCAACTTATGATAGTGGCTTTTTTATTGCAATAAAATGAAGAGATTCATTTGAACCCCTTCACAAGTGTTATGCTGATTTACGTGAATTCACCCGACCTTTAATGACCGCCTTAATATTACCTTTGGCATAATTCAGGAAAACCAAAAGTGGCGATAATTTAGGATTTGGCTTTTTGCCCTTACCGATATCTCTAAACTGCGCTGCATACCAGATAATTTCCATAATCGCCATTTTATCTACAAATGGGATACCTGTTTTAATCGGCTTCACGGCATATTTTACATCCTGACCCGCAATTAAGCGATTTGCCAAATCAGTTTCAACAGCAAATGGGCGTGCAATTCCAATAAAATCACATGCGCCACTGGCTAAAGCAGCATTCATGCCCTCAACTGTACGAAAACCACCAGTGACCATCAATTTACAATTGACATGCTGACGAATTTTTTCAGCAAACTCTAAGAAGTATGCTTCACGTGCGATGGTGCTGGCTTTGCGTTTTTCAGCTTTTACACCGGCCATAGCAGGTGCTTCATAAGTTCCACCAGAAATTTCGATCAGATCAATGCCAGCTGCATCCATTGCCTTAAATACTGTAATGACATCTTCTTCAGTAATACCGCCACGTTGGAAATCAGCCGAATTTAGTTTCACTGAAATAATAAAATTTTCTGATGTTGCTGCACGAACTGCTTGATAAATTTCAATTAAAAAACGCATACGATTTTCAATTGAACCACCCCATTGATCCTGACGCTTATTGGTCAGAGGAGATAAAAACTGGCTGATGAGATAGCCATGCGCGCCATGTAACTGTACCCCTTCAAAACCTGCCTTTTCACAAATTTGTGCAGCATTGGCAAAACGCTGGATAATATCCAAAATTTCTTCATGACCAAGCTCGCGTGGGGTTGCGAACATAGATGCCAAGACTGGACTAAAAGGTACAGCCGAAGGTGCGACTGTTTCTTTATTTAAGCCTTTAGGGCATTGACGACCAGGATGCGATAACTGAATTAATTGCACCATGCCATATTTTTTCCCGACGTCTGCCCATTTCTTCAGCTCAGACAAATCACGCTCAGTTTCAATTGCAACAACGCCCGGCTCGTTCTTGGCACGAATATCGACCATGACATTGCCTGTAATCGCACAACCTAAACCACCTTTTGCCCATGCTTCATATAAGCCTAAGTGCAATTGATTTGGCTGTCCTGCATCATTGGCAAGCGCTTCACTCATGGCTCCTTTAATGATTCGGTTTTTAAATGTAGTATTTCTAACTTGAATCGAACTGGCAATTTGAGTCATTTTTTATCCTGAGATAAATTAGAGCAACCACTCTAATTTAAATTTAACAAATAGTGAATATCATTCTTTTATTACAACTTGACAATATCACATGTCAATTATCTGCAACAGTTTAATATTGACTTGCTGCAATAAGCTGACGGGTATAATCCGATTTCGGCGATAAAAATAATTGTTCAGTTATTTGATATTCAAAGACTTTTGCATGACGTAGCACCAAAACTTTCTGGCAGAGTGCACGGACGACTTGCAAGTCATGACTAATAAATAAGTAACTTAATTGCTGTTCTTGCTGTAGTCGTCGTAATAATTGAACAATTGAACGTTGCGTCGTTCGATCTAAGGCAGAGGTAGGTTCATCCAAAATAATCAATTTGGGTTTTAAAATGAGAGCTCGTGCCAAAGCAATACGTTGTCGTTGCCCACCAGATAATTCATGTGCATAGCGATGTTTAAATTCTATTGGCAATTCTACCTTAAGCAAGGCATCCTCAATGAGTGTATCGATATCAGCACGTTGAAGCTGCTTTAAAACCAGACCTTCACCAATAATTTGTGCAACGGTCATCCTCGGATTTAAACTACTAAACGGATCCTGAAAGACAATCTGAAAATTTGTCCGTAAAGACCGTAATTGAGTTTCTCTTAACTCGTTTAAATTTGTGCCTAATAAGACAATTTTTCCATCACTTTCAATCAGGCGGGTTACGGCAAGAGCCAATGTACTTTTACCTGAGCCACTTTCTCCCACAATTCCAATGGACTCTCCCTGATTCAAGCACAGGTTCATCGCCTCCAGTGCCACGACATAATCCTGAACTCGATTAAATAAACCTTTTTTGATGGGAAATTTCACGCTTAATTGTTCAAGTTGTAATAATGGCTGATCAGACTGTAGCGTTAATGCCTGACCAAAATCATGATTTAAAAGATGTTGTGTATAAGCCGATTTGGGTGAATTGAATATTTCTTCAACCTGCCCTTTCTCTTCCACTGCACCTTTATTCATTACAATTACTTGATTGGCATAGCGTTTCACTAAGTTCAGGTCATGACTGATCAAAATCATGGCCATTTTGCGCTTTTGCTGCAAGGTTTTAAGTAAGTTTAAAATCTGGGCCTGTAAGGTTACATCCAGCGCAGTAGTCGGTTCATCTGCAATTAAAATTTCAGGCTCTTGCGCCAGCGCCATTGCGATCATGACGCGTTGTCGTTGCCCACCCGATAATTCGTGTGGATAGCGTCTGAGTTTAGTTTCAGGTTCGGGAATACCCACATCGTTTAATAATTCAATGACTCGTTCACGTACGCGCTGTTTTGACCAGCCCCGTAGAATCAGCATTTCCCCAATAATTTTCTCAACCCGATGCAAGGGATTTAACGCTGTCATCGGTTCCTGAAAAATCATGGCAATTTTTTGACCACGAATTTGCCGAGATTGTGTTTGATTTAATGTCAGTAAATCTTGCCCGTCAAAAAAGGCATGTCCCTGTATGTTTAAATACTGTGGCAATAGACCTAACAGTGCCAGACTACTGATTGACTTACCTGACCCGCTTTCACCCACAATTGCCAGTGTTTCGCCTTGTTTCAGCTCAAAATCCAGTTGCTGAACCAAGGCTTGCCCCTGTTCATTTTCAATGTGAAGCCCTTCAACTTTTAGGCAAGGCTGAGTTTGAATCAGGTTATTGTCGTCTTGGATCGAATGCATCTCGCGTCGCCTCCCCGACATAAATAAGTAACGATAACACCAGTGCCAAAGTAAAAAATCCTGATAATGCTAACCAAGGCGCAGTTAAATTATTTTTGCCCTGTAATAACAACTCCCCTAAAGATGCGGCATCAGGCGGCAATCCATACCCTAAAAAATCCAGTGCAGTTAAGGCAGTAATATTGGCAGTCAACATGAATGGAAGCTGAGACAAACTAGAACTCATGGCATTGGGCAAAATATGCTGAAACATAATCGTTCGATCTTTAACCCCCAATGCACGTGCGGCACGTACATAATCAAAATTACGAGCTCTTAAAAATTCAGCACGAACCAGTCCCACTAAAGCTGGCCAGCCAAATAACAGCATAATTAAAAATAACCAATACACGCTTGGGGTAAACATACTGACCAGAATCATGACCATAAACAGCATAGGCAGCCCCCCCCACACTTCAAGTACACGCTGCCCAAGTAAATCAATCCAGCCGCCGTAATAGCCCTGTATAGCACCGACCACGATTCCAATCAGTGCCGCAAAAAAAGTTAAGGCTAGACCAAAAATAAGCGAAACGCGTAAACCATATAAAATTCGTGCCAGCACATCGCGCCCCTGATCATCCGTTCCAAGCCAGTTTTGTGGACTTGGAGCGGAAGGAACAGGAACAGCTAAATCCAAATTCGGGGTTTGATAAGCAAAGGGAATTAATGGCCAAACTGCCCAACCTTTATCCTCAATTAACTGTTGCACCGCTGGATCTTTATAATCGGCTTCAGTTTCAAACACACCGCCAAAAGTTGTTTCAGGGTAGGCTTTCACCACAGGAAAATAATAGCTGTGATCATATTTCACTAAAATCGGTTTATCATTAGCAATCCATTCTGAGCCCAAAGACAGAATAAAAATGACCATAAACAGAATAAAACAAGCAAAACCTAAACGATTTTGTTTGAATCGTCTGAAACGCGCTTGCATCATCGGAGACATTATTTTGCTCCCCGCGATTCAAAATTAATTCGAGGGTCTATCACCTGATATATCACATCACTGATTAATCTTAAAATTAATCCTAGCAAGGTAAATAAAAACAAAGTTCCAAAAATGACTGGATAATCACGCTGGGTAATGGCTTCAAAGCCTAGCAAACCAATACCATCCAGATTAAAAATAATTTCGATAAACAGATTACCGACAAAGAAAATACCTACTAAAGCCTCAGGTAAACCTGCAATTACAATCAGCATCGCATTGCGAAAAACATGACCATATAACACTCGATTTTCGGTCAATCCTTTAGATCGGGCTGCCAATACATATTGTTTATTTAACTCTTCCATAAATGAATATTTGGTCAAATAAGTCAGACCAGCAAAACCACCTAAAACCATGGTTAAAAGTGGCAGTGTCATATGCCAAAAGTAATCTTTGATTTTGTCTAAAAGACTAAGACTTTCAAAATTTTCCGATACCAGCCCTCGTAATGGAAACCATTGAAAATATGAACCACCAGCAAAGAATACAATTAACAAAACGCCAAAAACAAAGGTCGGAACGGCATAACCAACGGCCAATAAAATAGAAGTCGATTTATCAAAAAATAATCCGTGCTGTTTGGCCTTTCGGATTCCAAGTGGAATCGAAACCAGATAAATCAGTAAGGTACTCCACAGCCCCAGTGAAATCGTCACGGGCATTTTTTCATATAAAAGTTGGGTAACGGGTTTATCTTTAAAAAAGCTGGTGCCAAAATCAAGCGTTAAATATCCCTTAAGCATTAACCAGAAGCGTTCTGGTGCAGATTTATCAAAACCATATTGCGCTTTGATCTGTTCAATCATTTCGGGACTTAAACCACGTGCGCCTTGATAGGAACGATCCGAGGAGACACTGACCGTTTCCCCGCCCCCGGTCGCATTGATTCCCTGAAAGGTTTCGGCCTGATGAATCGCCTGTTCCACAGGCCCACCCGGCGCAATTTGAACCACCAAAAAGTTAATCAATAAAATGAGAAACAAAGTAGGAATAATCAGTAAAAGTCGCTTAATAATATAGGTGCCCATCATTCGGTTCCTTTGGCGTCTTTTGGTTTAATTATTGTCTGCGCAAATAGTTTGCTAAAGTTTGAGCTTTGTGTGGATTAGACCACCAATAATCCAGTCCGACTGTAAGTTTGGGTAAAGTCTGAGGATGCTCATACAGATCCCAATAAGCATACCAGTTTCCACCTTTTCCATAGGTTAATATCTGATAATAGCCTGCTCGTAACAAACGATCTAACACTCTGGTATTGGTTATCAATTCCTCACGACTAGAGGATTTCACCAGACGCTGAATCGCGGCATCAATCACAGGATCTTTAATGCCAGCAAAGTTATAATTTCCAACCTGATCCGCAGCAGAACTACTCCAGAATTGAAATTGTTCATTGCTCGGTGTTAAAGATTGAGGCAATGCCAAGGTGGTCAGATCAAAGTCATTACGACGCATGCGCTCCAGATATTGTGGAACATCGACTTGCCGAATCGACACATTAATCCCCAAGCGTTTCAGGTTACGAACCAAAGGCATCAAGGTTCGTTGTAAGCCATCCTGATGAATTAAGAGCTCAAATTGGATCGGTTTGCCCTGATGGTCACGCAATTGACCTGATTCAACTTTATAGCCTGCATTCAACAATAACTGCCGTGCAGTCAATAAATTTTTTCGATTAAAGCCACTGCCATCACTAACAGGATATTTCCAATCAGCCAAAACGCCTTGCTTCACAATTGGATCAAGTTTGGCTAAATAGGGTTGTAATATTTTAAGTTCAGCCGCAGATGGTTTTCCCACAGCAGCCAATTCACTATTATCAAAATAACTCTGTAATCGCTGATATTTACCATAGAATAGTGCTTTATTTTGCCATTCAAAATCATAGGCATAGCTTATGGCACGTCGAAATTGAATATCATTTAAAGGCGTACGACGACTATTCAGTACAATACTTTGTGTGGTAATCGGATTGCGGTGCTGAAATTCGTATTTTTTAATCATTTTCGCGTTAATGGCAGAAAAGTTATATGCAGTCACCCACTTACGCGGAGTAAACTCCTCATACCACATATATTGACCCGATTTAAAACCTTCAAATGCAATATCCATATTGCGATAATAAACAAATTTTAATCGATCAAAATTATAACGCCCCCGATTGACGGGTAAATCTTTGCCCCAGTAGTGAGGGTTACGTTTATAACTAATGCTGCGCCCAGCATCTATACGTTCAATCAAATAAGGACCAGACCCTAAAATCGGTTCAAGTGAAACTCGGGTAAAGTCTCGATTTTGCCAATCTTTTTTTGAATAAATCGGCAATGTCGCTAAAATCAAAGGCATTTCTGCATTATTGTCTGATTTAAAACTAAATTTAACTCGATATTTTGATAACACCTCAGTCTTTGCCAAATCTGCAATATACATCTGCAATCCAGGATTGGCTTTAGTTTGATAGGTATCAAAGCTGAATTTAATATCTTCAGCCGTTACTGCTTGACCATTACTAAACTTGGCAGCAGGGTTTAAGTCAAAAATTACAAAATTGGTATGCTCAGGGTCAAACGTAGCAGTCTTCGCCAGCAAGGGATATAAAACGGCAGGTTCATCCATTGAAGTGGACATCAGGCTATCAAACAGAAAATTGCTACCGGCTGTAGAACTGCCCTTGCCATTCATACTGTTTAAATTATCAAAAGTGCCATTACTGGCCTGACTCATGATTCCGCCTTTGGGTGCCTGAGGGTTGGCATAAGGCATATGACTCAAACCACTATATTTGGGCGTGGTATGAATCGCGATATATGGCGTGGTTTGTACTGCAGCACTGCTCGTGCCGCAGTACACCATTCCTGT
Organism: Acinetobacter ihumii; assembly: GCF_900625095.1. Lineage (GTDB taxonomy): Bacteria > Pseudomonadota > Gammaproteobacteria > Pseudomonadales > Moraxellaceae > Acinetobacter > Acinetobacter ihumii. The sequence goes on from NZ_LR130760.1 coordinate 1,319,580, forward strand.
CAGGATCAAGCTTTTTAAAATATGGCTTTTTAAAATACGACCTCGTCCATAAGTTAAATCCACGATCAGATTCCAACGTTATAAATTAGGCACTTTAATCACATCGCCAATACGCAATTGTGCATTTTGTTTAAGATCATTTAAATCCGCCAACTCCGCTATCGCCATGCCAAATTTGCTCGCCACCCCAATCAGAGTATCACCACGTTTTACCGTATATTCTGTAATAGTTTTAGGCACTTGCAAGCTTTGTCCACGCTGTAACGAGGCTCGCGCATTTAGTTTATTCAAATCTGCAAGTTCTTTACTACTTATACCCAAACGGCTAGCGATACTATTTAATGATTCACCAGATTTAACGGTATAAGTTTCAGTGTTAGCCGATGATTTATTTTTAGGTGCTACTTTTGGGCTTTCATCTTTTGCCGTTTCAGCTTTTGGCACATCGCCTGTTAACTTCAACTTTTGTCCTACTCGTATATTTGAACTACGAGTTAAACCATTTAAAGCGGCAAGATAATTTACTTGTAAATGATAGCGGCTGGCGACACTGGCTAAGGTTTCACCTGATTTAACCGTATGCACATCTGATGAGGCTTGTTGTTCAACTTTTGAAGAAGCTTCGGCTTCACCTGTCAATTTTAGACGCTGCCCAACTCTTAAGCCCGCAGTGCGGCTTAAACCATTAAGTTCGGCAATATCATTCAAATCCAGATCGAACTTACTGGCAACACTATTTAAACTATCTCCCGCTTGAACCGTATATTGTTCAGGAACACTTGAACCAGCTGGAATTTTTAAGCTCTGTCCAACGCGAACGCCTTTATTGGCTGCCATATTATTTAAACTTGCCAATTCTGCCAAACTTATTTTCGATTTAGTGGCGATGCTGGATAAGGTATCTCCACGCTGCACCTGATAACTTTCCGTTTTAATTGTATCGGTTTTAATTGCATCAGTTTTAGCTGCAACGCTGTTACGTGTTTCTTTCACATCGGATTTATCATTGCCTTGCGCAGTTACTTCATGGACAGGGACATTAATTTTCTGACCGACCAATAGATTGCTACTGGCCGTTAAACCTGAAGTTAAATCTGCTAATTCCTGATTCGATAAAGCATAACGGTCTGCAATCAGCTTGAGATATTCACCACGTTTCACAGTATATGATTTGGTAGCAACACGCGCATTTTTTAAATCAGTTGCTTTAACTTCATTACGATTCGAAGAAACTGTACTACGTGCTGAAGCGTTCTCTTTCAAAGAAAGTTTTTGCCCGACAAAAAGTCCGCTGGTCACAGACAAATTATTATAATCCGCCAACTGTTTTACAGTCAGACCAAACTGATCTGCCACTCCAGTAAGGCTATCGTTCGCCTTAACTGTATAACTTTCAGGTTTAGACTCCGTTTTTGTACTGACCGGACGATCAATCGCCTGTGGTTTGGCATCATATAAATATAAAGATGCCCCTACAAATAAAGTATTGTTCGGATCAATTTGGTTCCACTTGGCAATATCACGCCAGCTTACGCCATTTTTAGCCGCAATAATGGCTAAAGTATCGCCCGGCTGAACGGTATACGTAGAACGCTTACCTGAAGGTTGCACCACGACGATATCCGTATCGGTTTTAATATACGGTTTGCCCTGATTATTTTGGGCTTCATAACTGTTCGAACTTACCGTTTCAGCAACTGCTTTCGGATAAGCAAAGCCTTTGGTCACTTCCTTGCCTTCTGTATCCGCAACCGATTGGCTGGTCTGAATAGCAGTTAATCTAATCTTGCCGTCATAAGGATCAACAATTTCAGTTCCTTTCGGTGCAATCGCTTGTAACTCCGCGACCACCTGATCCTTTTCAGCTTGAGTTGGTTGAGGTTCCAATGCCTGTTTGACGGTTTCCTTTACGCCATCCTGCTGTACCAAAGCCACAATCTGTTCACGTTCTGCCTTGGAAATTGGAGGCTCAGCACTGACAGGTTTGACATTACTTGAAGGAGTTACTGCTACAGGAATACGTGGCGCACTCGGAATATCTGCACTTGCAGCAAACGCCGCTAATTCATCTGCACTGCGTGGGGTGGTTTTTAATGGTCGTGTTACAGATGAGGTCACAGTGCTTGTTGACGTCGTCGGGCGAGTAATACTGCTTGCTGTCATGACAGGAGGCGTAGTACGACTTGGACTAATGGTCTGAGAAGAACTGCGTGTTGTGGTATTAATACTTACCGTAGAATTCGTAGAAGGAACTGGCGTAGTATTGCTGGCCCACAAACCTGAAGCACCTTTTAAAGCTTTCAGTTTGGTATCGACCGATGGATTCACATCTGCTGGAATTAAAATGCGCATTGGACTCTCTGGGTCAATTTGCTCACCACGATAGCCCGGATTCAGTGCATAAAGCTCGGCACGACTTAAACCTGTAATGGAGGCAATTTGATTTAAATCGGCTGGCGTATTTAAAGTGACTTCTCTAAAGTGTGGTCGGTTGGCAATTGGGGGTAAATTTACATTATAAGCTTTAGGATTTTTAATAATCTGGGCAACTGCCAAAAACCGTGGAACGTAGTTCATGGTTTCCTGCGGTAATTTCAATGACCAATAGTCTGTCGGCAAGCCTGCTGCCTGATTACGGTTAATTGCCTGTTGAATACGACCCGGACCTGCATTATATGCAGCCAATGCCAATTCCCATGAACCAAATTGGTTATATAAACTTCCTAAAAACTCGTAGGCAGCGCGAGTAGATTCAACCACATCACGGCGGCCATCATACTGGCTGGTTTGTTTCAAACCATAAATACGCCCCGTACTTGGAATAAACTGCCATAAACCTGCTGCGGCTGCACTACTGGTAGCAGCGGGGTCATAAGAACTTTCAATTACAGGCAAGAGTGCTAGTTCTGTCGGAATACCACGACGCTCTGCTTCTTTCACGGTATGGTACAAATAACGACTGGCACGCGCACTTAAACGATCCAGATAAGGTTGACGTGAAATAAACCAGCTACGCTGCGCTTCAATACGCGGATCCCAGTGATTTAAATCCATTTTAAAACCGACCGTCATGCGTTTCCAGACATCACCGTGTTTTAAAATAAGTAAGCGATCACCCTCTACCGCACGCATATCTGTGGCAGAAAGTAAGTCTTCGAGAGAATCCAGACTACTGGCATCCAGATAGCCCGAACCTAATTGTTTGCTTGTTGTTGTTTTTGCAGACTGTGGAGTTGAGGAACAGCCCGTGGTCATACCTAGTGCTGCTAAAGCAGAAGCCAATATCGTAATTTTAAAAAGTGATGCTGCGGGAAATTGCCACACCATATTGGTCGGTTTATACATAAAATGTTCCAAACAACTCGCGTAAAGTTTAATTCTTTGATCTGCCATTGTAGTGAAGCATGTCGCTTAGACAAGGCAATAATTTAACGTGATTTGCGTGGAAATGTTACAAGAAATTAAAGAAATCATTCAATCAACGGCTCGGAACAGCCTATTTACATATACAATACCGTCAGTTAAGTTAATTTTTTAGTTTTGGGATTTATATGATGTCACAAACAATCACGCTCTATGTTGATGGTGCCTGTAAGGGTAATCCTGGCTTGGGTGGTTGGGGTGCATATATCATTACCGAACAGGCTGAGCACAAACTTTATGGGGGCGAAGCCAATACCACCAACAACCGTATGGAACTCACTGCTGCCATTGAAGGGATTTCGTTCTGTCCACAACATGCAAAATTGATCATCTGGACGGATTCAAACTATGTTAAACAAGGTATTACCGAGTGGATTCATGGGTGGAAAAAGAAAAATTGGAAAGATGTCAAAAACCCAGATTTGTGGCAACAACTTGATCAGGTTTGTGCAGATCGAAACATTGAATGGAACTGGATTAAAGGTCATGCAGGTCATGCAGGCAATGAAATGGCAGACCAATTGGCAAATTTAGGGGTGCAACAACCAGATAAGCAACACATCGTTGTACCTGAATCTGAATGGATTGGGCATCAACTATCTACGCCAGAAACAAAAAAAAAATCTGAAAATGACTGGTTATTAGATGATCCCTTTGGATTTGATATGACAGATACACATGAGCCAGAGGATGATTTTTCACAAGACCTCCCAGAGCAGATTCAAGTTGAATCTGATGCGACAATCTTGGCCTCAGATGCTACAGTTGCGAACTCAGCTGAACAAGACATAATTTCAAGTGATTCTGCCCAATCAACTACAGCAGCGCATCCGCATGTTGTGACTACGCCAGCAACTTTAAATATTCAAGGACCGCGTCAGCTCATTCTGGATACAGAAACCACAGGTTTTTATTTTCAGGATAGTGACCGCATCATTGAAGTGGGTGCGATTGAAATGATCAATCGCAAACTCACAGGTAGCTCTATTCATATTTATATCAACCCCGAAAAACCTGTTGGAGAATCTGAAAATATTCACGGCATTAGTGATGACTTTCTAAAAGACAAACCGAAATATGCTGAAATTGCAGACGTGCTTTTTGAATATTTGAAAGGTGCAGAAATTATTGCGCACAATGCAAGCTTCGATATGAACTTTTTAGACATGGAGTTTAAACGCGCAGGTTTGGGCAGACTGTCAGAAGTGTGTGAAGTTACAGATACCTTGGCATTGGCAAAAAGCAAACATCCGGGACAAAAAAATTCACTGGATGCACTCGTCAGACGTTATGACATCCCTGCCCGTGATCGTACATTTCACGGCGCCCTCCTAGATGCCGAGATTTTATCTGACGTTTATCTTGCCATGACGGGTGGACAGGTTTCATTTGATATGGATGCCCTGTCACAACATGAAAGTCACGGACAACAAAATAGTAGACAGCGGGTACAGGTTGATCTACCGATCATTTTTCCTGAGCCAGAAGAATTAGAACGACATGAGACATGGGTCAAACAATTTGAGGAAAAACATGGAAAACCCTGCTTTTTTGTCAAATAAAATTCATGGGAAGTTTCTGTTTAGATATTCCAACATGCTCAAGTTCAGTTATATTAGTTGATAAATCATTTAACCTGCTCAATTGAGCAAGAGAAAGCTTGAACCTACCTGTTTTTGATGATTTGTGAAATTAGACATGCAGCGTATTAATGGGGATGCATGTGCAAATCCAATCAGGTCTTTGGTTTACACTTAATCTGGTTATCTAGCACAAATATTAAAGGAAAGGTGCAGCTTACATGTCTTATCAAAGCTCTATTCACTTCGATCCAACAGCTTTACTCATAATAAAAAATGAAATTGATAACTCGATCAAACATGTTGAAAATGCAGTCACCACACTTGCTGAAGAACACGCGCTGCCTTTTGGGATTGATGATGCGCTGAATCAGTTTGAACAGTGTGCCAGCATCTTGGCCCTGATTGATATGCCACGACTGTCCCTCATTACGCACTACTCTGCTTTGCTCATGCGTAAAATTATGGCAGATCCTCAACACATCCACATGGATGATGTGGAGGCGTTGAGCGAAGGCACTGCCATGTTGAAACGTTATATTGAATTTATCTGCTTGCGTGAAGTAAAAGTCCCTCAATTTCTGATTGATACCTTAAATCGTCTGGAAATTGCATTAGGGAAGCCACAAACACGTGAAGGTGATCAAATTCTGCCGTTACTGGATTGTTTTCAGCCTAATTTTGATTTACCTCAAGTCCCCGAACTTGAAAAAAGTCGCTATGTGCACCAACTGTATAAACTATGTTTAAACAAGCTGTTGCAACATCGCGCAACAGCACTGGACTTTCAGGCGATTAAATTAATTGGCGCTTACCTTGCTTCTTTTTCCAAGCAACAGCCGAGTCAGCAATACTGGCAATTGGTCAATGTCGCATGTAGTCGCATTGAGCGTATGATTCTAAATAATGCGCGCTTAAAAGTATTGATTCAGCTCGAAACCAACATCGGTCAATATCTTGAACAAGCTTCCCAATTTCATGCAAATACCGCAGACCTAGCAGATATCCTGAGTTTATGTATCAGTCAGGAAGATGAAATCTCAGAACATATTCGTCACCAACTCAGCATTGGCGATGAATTACTGACAGATACCCAACTTGAAGTATTAAGTCGCCATTTATATGGTCCAGACTACAATACCATTCACACTGCAAGTGAATTAATTACGGATGCAATGACTCAGATTCGTAATGATATTGAATATAACTATCAAAATATGTCGACTGAAAAAGTGCAGGAATTACAGCAAAACCTTAAAAACTTGGCACATGTCTTTAAAGTATTGAATTTAAATGAAGCGTATCAGGAGTTGTATCGTCAAGCTGAAACGCTCAATCAGCCTACCATGTTGAATGATGCCAATTACGCTCAACAATTGATGAAAAGCATTCTGGCAGCTATGAATTCGATTGGAATTCTGGAACGTAATTATCTATCCAGTCGCTTACAACTTCGTGTCAACAACATGAATATCTCTTTAGATCGACTAGATGATGCACATGACGCACTTTTAAGCGAAAGTAAGGCCTTGGTGGAAGTCGTCATTCAAACCTTATTACAACTACATCAGCAGCCAGATGCAGAACCACTCGAATCGCTGGTAACGCACATGAAAGAATTGGCTGGTGCAGCGTTATTTTTAGGTAGTGAACAGCAGCAACTTGCTTTACTACAAACTGCAAAATTCTTAAATACCTATCATGACACTCAGCAAACGCTGAACACTGAACAAGTGAGTCAAATTTTGAATGTATTGGCGAGTATGGACATGCTGATTGATAATTTGCAAAACAAACAGCCTGTTTTACAGTCGATGTTTGATGTAGCATTACAAAACAGTCAAAAACTACAGACGGCAGCCTAATGTCACAACTTTCAATTGCCTATATTTTTCATCATCATCAACTTTTAGTCGATGAACACTATCAACTGCCTCAAGTTGAAGTACTGGCAACTGATTTAACATTTCATGCGGGTGATCAAGTGATTGCGCGGGATTTGATGGAGCATGAGCCAATTCCAGCGCATTTGCAGCTTGTTCCGATTCGACAACTGATTAGCTTATGGTCTGTTGATGAGTTTCAAAGAGCAAGTCGTGCAGTTCAGCTCCTCGAATGGCGACGCAACCATAAATTCTGTAGTCACTGTGGACATGAAACACACGTTCATGCTACTGAATATGCCATGGTGTGCCCTGCTTGTGGTTATCATCAGTACCCACGTGTACAACCTTGCATCATTACCATCATTACCAAAGGTCAAGATGAGGTTTTGCTGGCTAAAAATGCCAACAACAAAAGTAACATGTATGGCTTAATTGCAGGCTTTGTCGAAGTGGGTGAAACACTCGAAGAAGCCGTACAACGTGAAACACTCGAAGAAGTCGGTTTAAAACTCAAAAATATTCGCTATATGTCGAGTCAGCCTTGGCCTTTTCCGAGTAATTTAATGATTGCTTTTCAGGCCGAGTATGAATCTGGGGAGATACAACTTCAGGAAGAAGAAATTAGCGATGCGCAATTTTTTAAGTTTGATCAACTGCCAGAAATTCCATTTCAGGGCAGTATTGCACACAGCATGATTATGCAGATTATCCAACCCGCGACAAACACATAGTCCATTCTCATCTAAAGCTGTAGGTAGATGTAGATAGATTAGACTAGAACATCATATGACCAACAACTATTGAATGAATCAAACGTCCAGACTTTCTTGAATAAAACTTAAAATAGTACGTTTGGTTTTAAAATAACGGCTAAATAAGCTCGATAAAGTGCCAACAATCGAGATATGCCCAGTCTTTGCAATAATCGCAATATGACTGTGGTTGCCATGTTGTTTGAGTACACGATCCAAATCGATGCTGTTCGATGCTGCCACAATCCGATCATTTTCAGCCATGAGTAGATAATGCCGAATTTGATTAGAATCGACAAAATAATAAGGCATCACCTGTTCATAAGGGATTTCCTGATTAAATGCATGCTGTGCTAACAGGTCACCTTTATAATCAAAATGATAAGGCCCCGCAATCCCAATAATGGCCTTAATTTTGTCACGACAATGCACAATATTTGGGTGCGGATGATAAACCACCGACATCACATTAAAAGCACCCGCAGAATGCCCCATCAAAATTAAATGTTCAGTCGATATCTTTAATTTATTTTGATATTGATCCAGAAAATTTAAAGCCTGTGCCAGATCATCGACATATCTTGGGAAAATATACTCTGGAGCGAGATGATAATTAATGACTGCAACATCATAACCTTCTCGCGCAAAACTCTCGCCGATGAAAGCATATTCTTTCTTATCGCCATGTTGCCAAGCCCCACCATGAATAAAAACAATCAAAGGGCGACCAGCCACAGCTTTTTTACTACGATAAATATCCAGTCGTTGTCTCGACTTCAAACCGTAAGCGATATTTTTCTGAACATGATATGTCGATTTTGGTGTCAACATATTCAATGCATAACTTCCCAGATCATACAACCGAAACTCACGGTAACGGTGCTTAACCTGTTCCAACCGTTGTTGCAGTTGTTTAACAATCTCCGTTGAATTATTGAGCATTAACGGGTTCACCCTGATCAGGATCAATGGCAACAGGAGTTTGTACATCAGGCTGAGCTGTTGCATTGCCTACAAGTGGACTGGCAACCAAGGAGCTGGTGGTGGTTCCGGCACTAGGTTGCTCAATATTATCAATCAGCGTCACGATTTTAGTGACATTGCCTACTTTTTGTAGCACATCATTTAAGTCATTAATTTCAGCACTGTTTAAACGACCCATCACATACAATACGCCATCTTCGGTATGAACCAGTACTTTGGTATCGGAAACGACAGGCGCACGCACCAGTAGACCACGCGTATTGGCCGTCACTGCTGAATCTTGCATGATAGTTGAATAGCTGGCTTGCGGGCCAATTGTAATATAGTTATGAACGGTTTTGACGTCACTCATTGATTTGACATTGTCTTCTGCCAATTGACGCAAATGCTGATCAGGCACTTGTCCTGTCAACAAAACATTGCTGTGAAAGCTTTCAATGTTGACACGCGACTGTTTAAAACGTGGATCAAGTTTATAAAGATTGATACTGGCGGTGCGTTTAATCGAAGAGTCAATAAACACCTGACCCAGACTACGTGCACCACTTTCTGTTCCGACTGGTGCAGACCCTGTTCCACCCGAAATAAAGCTGGCACATCCAGACAAACTTGCGACACATAGTGCCGTTATTGCAATACGTTTAAACACTCAGCAAAGCTCCCTGAAAACTCTTTTGAAATCATATGTGCACCTTGTCTCAAGAGTAATGAACTCTGATTACAAAGTAAATGCATTTTCAATCCATTGCTGATCATATCGAAGTTTGGAAAAATCTTGCTGTACTGTTTTTGCAATTTTCTGTGGAAAATCAAAACAAATTACATCAAAACGACAATAAAACTGCTGATAGGATGGATAGCAGATTAAAAAGTATTCAGCAGTACGAATAATTTTACGTTGTTGGCTTGGGCGAATCATTTCACTCGCCTGTCCATAAGAACCAAGTGAACGTGCTTTGACTTCAACAAAAATAAGCTCCTGTCCACGCTGCACAATCAAATCCAGCTCTCCAAATCGAGAGTGAAAATTCTGCTGTACCAGTCGGAAACCCTGTTGCTGCAAAATATGTAATGCCTGCTGTTCCGCCCATTGACCAAGCGCATGTTGATGATTAAGCGTCATAATTTGCTTATTGTTCAAGTCGTACGATGTTATTTTTCTGTTTTTGATAGCAATGTGGAATGCGTGTCACGCGCTGTGCATTCACATCCAGATCACCTGTTCGACCCTGCAAAGTAAAATTTTTAATTTTGGGCGTTTTTAAATAAAGTTCAGTTAACATCCATGCATCTGCGCCGAAAGCGATCAGACGTTGATAAGGCATACTGACGGGTTGTTGCAAATAAGCATGTGCCACGTCACTCCATTGATGCTCATATAAGGCCGGTACATCACAAAATTTGAGACCCTTGGGAATGGGCTGATTTTCTTCAATGGTAGTGGCTTGGGCATAAACATTGTTTTTAGGCAGATGAGAAAGCTGATTCATCCATGCATCATCTCCCAAGAGTAATAATCCCTGCCCCTTTTTAAGCTTTTTAGGCATCTCCTGAACCACTTCAACCGCTTGACCAAACTGAGACATCATCGACATCAGAAATAATTCGCTTTCCTGCTCTCGACCAGTTTGGCGCAGTACAAATAACTGCGACACTTTGTCTTTGAGTAAAATCTGTTTCAATGCAAAAGCATCATCCTGTTTTGCCAGACTAAACTGAATGACATTTGCCGCCTGCCTATCAACTTCATTTAATGCCAACACACGAATTTTCGGATTCATCGCCACAACTTGTTCAACCTCATGTTTAGCCAATGGCCCCACGATCAGTTGTGTCTTTTTATTTAAGTTCTTTGCCAAAATGGTTTTGATGCTTTGTTGATCTGAATTGATAAATTTAAGTGGTACTTTTTCTTCTGACAATGCATACGCACTCATAAAACCCGACTTAATGCTGCTGGTCGCTCGCGCCATAGGACCTGATTCGGGTAGAATGACCAATACTTCAGCTTGCGTCTGGGTGACAAAAGCAGTGAAACACGCCAGCAGTAATCTTTTTTTATTATTCAACATGGAGTAAACCTTATGAGTGCTCAGTTATTTGTTGTAGCAACCCCGATTGGGCACTTGGATGATATGACTTTTAGAGCAATTGCTACACTAAAATCAGTTTCTATTGTTGCCGCAGAAGATACTCGTCAATCTGCTCAGTTATTTAAGCATTATAATATATCAACACCGCTTACTGCATGTCATGATCACAACGAAAGTAACAAAATTGAACAACTGATTGAAATGCTCAAATCAGGCAAAAATGTCGCCCTGATTAGTGATGCAGGTACACCACTCATTAGTGATCCCGGCTTTAAACTGGTACGTGCAGCACAGGAGCACGGTATTCGTGTCACGCCCGTTCCCGGTGCATGTGCTGCGATTGCAGCACTGAGTGCCGTAGGTCTGCCTAGTGACCGTTTTAGTTTTGAAGGTTTTTTATCGTCTAAATCATCTCAGCGTATGAGCCAGCTTGAAAAGCTGAAAGATGAAACTCAAACCCTAATTTTTTATGAAGCCCCACATCGAATTCTAGATTGTGTGAAAGATATGATGGCTATTTTTGGTGAAGATCGTCCTGTCGGCTTTGCCCGTGAAATTACCAAGACTTTTGAGACCATTAAAAAAATGACCTTAAAAGATTTAGTGGCATTCATTGAACAAGATCATCATCAACAAAAAGGTGAAATTGTGTTGGTTGTGGGGGGAAATCCTGAGCAAAAAGATCTTGATCAGGAAAAGCTGGATCAGTTACTAAATCGTTTATTACAGGATTTATCAGTGAAAGCAGCCTCTCAATTGGCAGCAGACTTAACAGGCATAAAAAAGAAAGTCGCGTATCAACGCGCATTAGAGCTCACTCAAGATCAAACTTGAGTCATAAAAAAAGCATCACCGAAGTGATGCTTTGTATTAATGTCTGGCTTCTTCGTCAGCTGGCACTTCGGTAATTTTTCCACCTTGAGCAAGAAATGCCGCAATTTCATCTTCCAAGGCCTGACGTTGTTTTTGCTTGGCAGTTACGGTTAAGGTTTCTGCCTCAGCAAGGTCAGTATCACTTAGATTACCACCCTCCTCTTCGCTGTCGCTTGCGCCATGTTCAGCAGCTTTGGCTTCATCTTCATCTACGGCTGAATCTTCGGATTCATCATAATCATTCATATCTGTCATTTTTTGCTCCCCATAATGATCAGCAAATGTTTTATGAAACTCATCATAAATTACGAAGAAATGTAGCAATCTCTTGGGCATTCGCAAAGAGGCTTTTGCTTCAAATTCGTATTTTTTTTAACCATATTGGTAATAATTTATAAATGATTGTTTAAAAAATATCTAGTGCTGACTAAATCGCATACTGGGTTTTCTTTAAACTTTGTAAACCATTGGCTTGTTGCATAAATGCATCTTTCAAAATTTTCAATTGATTCACCTGATGTAAACCAAAATTCCGAGCAAAAATTAAAGGTCTTAATTCACTACTCTCAAGCCAGCCGATTGCAGACATGCTATGCATCATCGCTGCATTTTGTCCCTTACGTTCATGCTCATAACGGCGCAAAGTTTGCTCATGCGCCCATACACCACGCTTTAGATCATGCAGCAATACGTCGCACAATACTGCGGCATCCAGACAGCCAATGTTCACACCTTGTCCTGCCAAAGGGTGAATCACATGCGCAGCATCCCCAATCAATGCCAGACCCGCTTTGACATAGTGCTGTGCGGAACGGGCTTTGAGTGGAAACTGTGCGCGAGATCGGACATCAATCACCTGACCGAGCATATGCTGGCTTTCTTGAGTTAAAAGCTGCATAAATTCAGCATCGGTCAGATTTGAATATTCTTCGGCATAATCATCAGGCAATGTCCAGACGATCGATTGCCAATAACCATTTTCTTGCTCATCCAGACTTGCCATTGGCAGATAAGCCAAAGGTCCTGTAGGCAAAAAGATTTGTCGTGCCACATACAAGTGTGGTCGAGTGGTTTTAATGGCACAACTGATCGCTGCCTGACGATAATCCAAGATATCTAAACCAATATACGCCTGATCACGCACAAACGAATTTGCACCGTCAGCACCAATCAGTAATTTGGTTTTTAAAATCTGACCATCTGCTAATTCAACAGTCCAGCCTTGCACCTGCTGTTCAACGCGAGCGACTTTGACTTGGGTGCGGTAGTCCTTAATCTGCTGTAGCATTTTTTGTTGAATCACCAGATTAAGTAAGCTTGGCTCAACCATTGAACCTAAAGCTTGATCTGGTCTAGGAAAAGTGGTCGATTCCTGACCAAACTCAATTTCGCCATAACCATTTTTATTCCAGACATGCATGCCAGTATAAGGCATCTGCCGAGGTAAATCCTCCCAAACCTCAACCATTTTCAACAAATGAATCGTCGCCTGACTCAGTGCCAAAACACGCGGATTTAAAATATTTTTAACCTGTTCAGGATCAAGTACAGGCGCAGCATCCAATACTGTGGCCTGCACACCGCCTTTGGCAAGTAATAAAGCAGTCAGACCACCGACTAAACCACCACCGACAATCACCACATCCAGAATATCACTCATGCTTTTAATCCCATGGCATAGTTGGCAACGAGAGGTTTAATTCCCGGAATGACGTCAAACGCGACCAATCCAGTGTTTCGCAATAATTTCAGCACTGGATTTTGATTGCTAAAACCACGCACCACAGAATCACAGAATTTAATCACACGCTGCTGATCTTTTAAGCGAGAGTGTTCATACGCTAATAAATTTTCAGGGCTGCCAATATCATCCGATTGGGTTAAATGCTGGGTCAGAAAACGCACTAACACGTCTGCATCACGCAGACATAGATTAAAACCTTGGCCTGCAACAGGATGAATGGTATGTGCAGCATTACCCATCAATACCACACGACCAACCGCCTGCTTATGTGCCAAAACTTGCGACAATGGATAACTAAATCGTTTGCCGGTTTTTTCAAATTTTCCAGCACGATCGCCATAAGTCTGCTGCAACGCATCCAGAAAATGCTGATCATTTTCCTCACCTAGCCACTCTGCTTCTGTACCTTTTTTGACAGGCCACACCACAGAACGGCGGTATTCTCCCGGTAAAGGCAATAGCGCTAATGGCCCAAGTGCACTAAAACGCTCAAATCCTACATGCTGATGCGGTTTGGATGTCTGCACCGCGGTCACAATCGCCACTTGATCATAGTCATGCACATCGACGCCAACGCCAATCGCTTGACGACAGAAAGAATCACGACCATCCGCTGCAATGAGTAATTTTGATGTTAAGGTCAATGTTTCTTGATCGCGTTTTGCCTGAATGGTCACCTGCTCTTGAGTTTGTTCCAGAGCAGTGACTTCTACGCCATCAATGAGTTCAATCAACGGTTGCTGGCGTACTTGCGTTAATAACACCCGACCTAACCATGCATTTTCAATAACTTGACCAAAGCTTTCGACTTTTTCCTGTTCTGCCACTAAACGTGCCTTACCAAAACTACCTTCTTCCGTGATGTGCACTTGAAGAATAGGGGTCGCATGTTGTTGCAAAGCATCCCACAAACCAAGCTGTTGATAAATCATGACACTACGACGTGACAAGGCCGTATTTCTGGCATCAAAACTGGAGTGATACGGTGCAAGCTGATCATCTTGATAATTCGGGTATCGAATCGCTTCTAGCAATTGAACAGCAATATTTTGTTTGGCCAGCATGAGTGCTAGACTTAAACCGACCATTCCCCCACCGACAATAATGACTTTTTGCACGGTAAAACTCCTCAATACGTTTATCGTTATATTTTGACTTGCGCCATCAGTTGCTCAATGTCGTCAGTTTCTTTGACGACAGCACCTGTTAAAACCAGAGGCCCTTGCGCAGTGGCAACCACATCATCTTCAATGCGAATGCCAATGCCCCGCCACTTTTCATCTACAGTTTCATCGTCAGGTGCAATATAGAGTCCTGGTTCAACAGTGACCACCATGCCTTCTTCATAGGGTCGCCATTCGTTTTCTTTTTTATAGTTACCGACATCATGCACATCCATGCCTAACCAGTGTCCTGTACCATGCATATAAAACTGACGGAAAGCTTCGCTTTCAATTAACTCATCCAGATTACCTTTGAGCAAGCCCAAATCCAGTAAGCCCTGAGTGAGAATACGCACCGCCACTTCATGCGGCTCACGATAGGAATTTCCCACACGCACCGCATCAATCGCGGCATATTGTGCTGCTAATACGACGTTATAAAGTGCTTTTTGTTCAGGACTAAACTTACCATTGACTGGGAAAGTACGAGTAATGTCGGATGCGTAGCATTGATATTCACAGGCAGCATCTATCAGAACCAAGTCACCATCTATGAGTGCTTTGTCATTTTCGACATAATGCAAAATACAAGCATTGGCTCCACCACCGACAATACTGTTGTAGGATGGCACACAACCATGCTGACCAAAAATATAATTCAATTCAGCTTCAAGCGCATATTCCATCATTTCAGGACGAACTTTTTGCATGGCACGCGTATGTGCAGCGGCACTAATATCCGATGCAATTTGCATCAGTTCGATTTCCTGCTTGGATTTAATCAAACGCATTTCATCGACAATACGATCAAGCTGTAAAATTTGTGAAGGTGCGCCATTACCGCGACGCTGCTGAGCATCGGCTTGTTTAATCCACTGACTCACCCGTGCATCAAATTCAGCACGATGTCCAATGCGATAATAAAGACGCTCTTTATTCAGTAATTTTTCCGCAATTTCTTCATCGAGCAAATCAATCGCATAAGCTTCGTCTGCCTCAAAGTCTTCAATTGCACCATCAATGCCCGCTCGATAACCATTCCAGATTTCCATTTCGCGGTTACGTTCACGACAAAACAAACTATAGGTGTAATCTTCCACCGTATCGAAAGTTTCAATCACTGCTACCGCTTCAGGTTCAGCAAAACCTGTGAGATAAAAAAAACTGCTATCGGTACGAAACTTATAGTCTGCATCACGGTTACGGTACGCAACAGGACTGGTTTCAATAATGGCAATACTGTTTGGCCCCATGTGTTGAGCGAGGCGGTCTCGACGAAGTTCAAAATCTGCTTGAGTCAATTTCATGAGGCTATAAGTCTTTAATTATCAAGTGGTAAAATAAAATTTAAACAACAACATCGCCCAATTAGCTTGGACGATGTGGGGTAAACATTTCAACTACGCTTTGGTTATCTTTTCGTGCAGGGTCATTTTGGCTCTTGGCATGAAAATTTTTTAACAATGAACTTTCTTCTACAGCAATCTTTTTCCGACCCATTGAAAGGCTGACAGGAATCAAACGTACAAATTCATACAGTTCTTCGTAGCTGTTTTCGCCTTCTTCGTCATCATCTGAATCTTCAAATTCAACTGCTGCCACATCCTGTAAATGTTCAATCAGTTCCATTTCATCGCTACGAATATGACCTGACGCCAAACCAAAACCAAGCACTACGCCTGCACTCCAGTCTGCCAACGCTTGAACGCGCTCTTGTAAAGAATGTTGATCATCTGGAAGCATCGGTAAATAATCCAGTTCGTCTTCCGATAAAGCATGTGCTACATCTTCTGCTTCATCACTCAGTAGCGCAAGTGCTTCATCTGTTAAATGAGGTACATTCAGTGTGGTTAAAATTTGTACCCATTCGTCACGACTCGGGGCTTCAGTCACACAAACAATGCCTGTCAGTAAGCCATGCAGCTCACTTGGGCTTGAAATCTCCTCAATTCCGTTAAAATTTGTGAACCATTCATTCCAACCTGAAATATCGTCTTGCATTCGCTTATCCAATCTCTATACTTCGTATATATTACCTTTGATTGCAATTCTGTGCGACTACGTTATGTTAGAACAATTACAGCGTCTACAGGCGCATATTGGCGTTTTAAAAACGCGTTTACATCACCTTGAAAGTGAAAATGAGTCACTGACCCAAAAAAAACAACAGGATGATGAGCAACATCATGCTCAAATTGTGCAAAAAAATGGGATCATTACCTCCAAACAGGAAGAAGTTGACAGTCTGACTGAGCAACTGTCGCAACTGCAAAATCAATTTCAACAATTGAATACTGATGCATCAGCGCTGGCTGACCGTTATAGCCGTCTGGAAAAAAGTTGTACTGATCTAAAAAATCGTTTTCAGGAGATTCTGGCAGAACGTAATGATTTACGTGTCACCAAAGAAAAACTTCAGTTACAACAGCATAAAACCCAGCAAGATCTACAAAATACCCAGCAAGAACGCGAACGTTTACTGCAAAAAAATGAACTGGCTAAATCCAAAGTCGAAGCGATTATTCAACGTCTGGCGACTTTAGGAACGGAACAGGATCAACATGCGCAAGAAATTCAGCAATTGGCCGACCCAAGTGTTGAAAATAGTGCTGAACATGATGAGGAGGCACAATCATGAGCGAGCAGGTAATGGTTGAGTTGCGCTTGATTGAACAAACTTTCCGTTTGGCAACAACGGCATCTGAAAAAGAAGAACTTGAACGTGCAGGCCAAATGCTCAATGACAAGTTTAATGAAATGCGTCGCAATGCGCCTCGGGTCGAGCATAATAAACTGGTGATTATGGTGGCATTGCAACTGATGCAAGATGTATTGAGTATGAACAAATCTCTACAAGAATATGCACACTGTGAGCGTTTACTTGACACAATCTTAAACGATGTCGAACAAATCGTATAAGTTAGCCAAGTTTTTGCGTAAAGCTTCACCATTTGAAAACTAAGTTTACATAACGACTGGCTCAAGTAATTGCCATAATATTGAGATGAGTTATACTAAAGCTGTCTCTGGGATGTTCGCCAGCGCGTCTGATTCCCCTGAGCCGATACTATCTTTTTAGGATAGCGTTCTGCGTATTTAGAGCGTATGCCTGCTCCGTGCAGGAAACCCAGCAAGTACGCGTCGCTTCCACCTTGAACTTAAGGGTTCAAGGGTAACGACATGCAGCGGCATCTTCGGAGGCATTTATTTTTTAATTATAACAATAACTTGCATCAATAAATTACTATTTATATTTTTCACTCCACATTCAAAAATAGCCTGCAAATAGACCTCATAACTATTGTATTGTTATATATTGCTAGATACAGTTTGTTTAAAGAAATGGCGACTCATATTAAATTTACTAAATATTTAGCAGTCAATGCTCAATAAAACCTGATTAGATGTTCAAGATATTAAATAGACGTCCTTATTTTAATAATATCTTTGCCAAACAATTCCAGATGTCTGCTTAGTTATATGCATATTAAGATACTTTTAACTTTTCTAGGCTGTTGACGTTCATATAGTTCATTTAATTTCATTCTTTTCAAAGTATTCTTAAGATAAGATTGAGCGTATTGACCCATAATGTTTATATTTTTTAAGTGCTGCGAATGCTTTCAAATCGGTTGTTCCGCACGATCATTATTATGAAAACAAGAGCATATTCAAATGAAACGGACTTTATCACAGCTATGCCTTACTTTAAGCCTAAGCTTGACAACTGCAACCATGACCACCTATCCAACCAATAGCTTTGCTGCTCCAAGCATAAATATTCAAACCGTACTGCAACAGGAACGTGCATGGGCAGGTTTACAAACTAAAAAACTCAAAGTGGGTGAAATTGAGTGGGTCTATAGTGAAGGCGGTCAAGCCACAAAACCGACCATTATTTTAATTCATGGATTAGCAGGCAGTCGTGATAACTGGAATCGCGTTGCGCGATATTTAACGCCAAATTATCATGTCATCATTCCTGATTTACCTGCACACGGCGATACTCAAGTTACCGACGACTTTGATCTCTCGATTCCCAACTTAACTGAAAAATTAAGACGTTTTGCCGAAGCTGGTCATTTTGAAAAAGATGTAAATATCGCAGGACATAGTATGGGCGGCGTGATTGCGCTGTTATACACGGCACAATATCCGACTGAAACCAAAACATTGTTATTGGTCGATAGCGCGGGTGTTTTTAAATCAGCGAATACAGCTTATCTGAAAAATCCAGCTTTACTCAATGAATTAGTGGTGAAAAAGTCTGGCGATTTTGACAAGTTATTCCAACTAGCAACTACTACGCCGCCATTTATTCCTGTTGAATTAAAGACTGAGCAAGAAAAACTTATGATTACTCAGTCTAAAAGTACGCAGCGCATGGTGAACCAGTTAGTTGAGATGTCTAAAATTTACACGCCTGAAACATTTGCAATTGCAGCCAAATCCATTGATACCCCAACGTTTATTGTATGGGGGGAGCAAGATAAAATTATTAATGTTGAAGCAGCGCAAGAATTAAAAGATTTACTCAAAAATGCCCAGCCACCTTTAATTCTAAAAAATGTAGGACATATGCCTATTTTAGAAGCCGATCAAATTGTGGCACAACAGTATCTAATCTTTTTAAATAAACATAAATGATTGAAATTAAAATAAAACAGGAGTCATTTTGACTCCTGCTGTTGTTATATCCAGTTAAAGTTTGCGTAATCTTAAGGCATTCAATACCACTGACAGTGAGCTGAGTGACATGGCAATGGCTGCAACCATTGGTGTTAAAAGCCAGCCTGTGAGTGGATAGAAAATGCCTGCTGCAACTGGCACACCCAAACCATTATAGAGAAATGAAAATGCAAGATTCTGTTTCATATTTTTCACCCCTTGTTTGGCCATGTGTACTGCTTGAGCAACGCCCTGTATATCGCCTTTGACCAAGGTAATCTGAGCAGTTTGTTTGGCAATATCAGTCCCCGTTCCCATGGCAATTCCAACATTGGCTTGTGCCAATGCAGGCGCATCGTTAATACCATCTCCTGCCATAGCCACAACTTTAGCTTGTGATTGATAGCGTTTTACAATCTCCAGTTTTTGTTCAGGATCAAGGTTGCCATAAGCATGTTCTATGCCTAATTGTTGAGCCACCATTTGCGCATTTTTATCATGATCACCTGTTGCCATAATGACTTCAATACCATCCTGATGCAGTTGATCAATCACCACTTTGGCATTGTCTTTAATCGCATCATGAATCACGATATATGCCAATACTGTTTGTTCATTCATGAGAAAACTGATGACATCACCTTGTTCACGTCGTTGATCAAGTTCAGCATTCTCAGCAGGATCCAAGTTTAAGCCAAGTTGATCAACTAACTTTTGACTGCCCACATAATAGGTTTTCCCTTCAATTTGCCCTTTGACTCCAAAGCCGGTGACATCTTCAAAATCATCAACTTTAAGCAATTGTTCAGCACCCACCAATTTGGTCAAGGTTTGTGCAATCGGATGGGTCGAATATTGTTCAATCGAAGCGATATAACGCTCAACGGTTTTTTGGTCTTGTGTTTGATCCAATACCTTAATCTGTTGAAGGCTCGGTTTACCTTCAGTTAAGGTGCCTGTTTTATCAATGATCAAGACGTTCACTTTGCTTAAGGCCTCAATCGCTTCGGCATCTTTAAATAACACGCCTTTTTGTGCCGCACGACCTGTCGTCGCCATGACTGACATTGGCGTCGCCAAACCGAGTGCACATGGACAAGCGATAATTAACACCGCAACCGCACACATCAGAGCCAGATCAAACTGCGCATGTCCAAACAGCATCCAAACCACAAAAGTGATGAGGCTTATGGAAAGTACAGCCATGACAAAGTACTTTGCCGCGACATCGGCAATCCGTTGCAAGGGTGCTTTGGAACGTTGTGCTTCTGCCACTGCCTGAATCATTTTTGCTAAAGTCGTTTGGGTTCCAACCGCGGTCGTTTCTATGCGAACACTGCCCTGCTGATTCACTGTTCCCCCAATTACATGATCATCTTTTTGCTTTTTGACAGGAACAGCTTCACCCGTCATCATCGATTCATCCACATAGGTTTGACCTTCGATCACCACACCATCGAGCGGAATCTGTTCGCCTGATGAAATTTGTAAAATCTCACCTTTGTGAATCAGGCCAATATCCACTTCTTCAATGCCATTTTCACCAACCCGTTTGGCTGTATGTGGTTGTAAGCGTAACAAGGCTCTCAGGGAATCAGCGGTTTGTGCGCGAGCTTTAAGTTCCATGATTTGTCCAAGCAAACTTAAGGACACAATCATACAAGCGGCTTCAAAATACACCGCCACACCATGTCCTGTTTTTGCCTGCACAGGAATAATGGATGGAAAAATGGTCGCAATTACACTATAGATAAAAGCAGCCAGTATCCCGACGCCAATCAAACTCCACATATTTAAATGACGGGTTTTATAAGATATCCAGCATCTTTGTAAAAAAGGATAACCTGCCCATAAAACGACTGGAATACTTAAAACTAACTCAATCCACGGCTGTATATGTGGTGAAATAAAGGCATGGATATGTGAACCCATCGCCAGAACCACCACCAGCAACGTTAAAGGTAAGGTTGTCCAAAAGCGTTTTTTAAAATCCACTAATTCGGGGTTTGGTCCTTCATCCAGTGTCGGTTGCATCGGCTCCAAAGCCATTCCACAAATTGGGCAGGTTCCTGGCCCTTTTTGTACAATTTCAGGATCCATCGGACAGGTATAATCAATGTCCATGGCCCCTTCGGGTATAGCACGTTGATCTAAGGGAACCAGATAAGTTTCAGGATCTTTTTTAAATTTTTCGAGGCAAGAAGGATTACAGAAATAATATTCCTTGCCTTGATAATCCGTATGTAAAGGGCTACTACTACTGACTTTCATCCCACACACTGGGTCTATTTCAGTTTGCGAACTTTCATGATCAGTATGCTGATGCTGGCCGCCGCCACAACAACTTTTGGCTTGAGGCTGAGTCTTTTCCGTAGAGGCAACCGTTTCAACAGACTTTGTTCCACAACATGACGACATAGTTGTTGCTTGGATCAGTTCATTTTTCTGATCCAGCGGTTTTGAATCGTGACCGCAACAATTCGAAACAGCTTTAGGTTCCTCTTTGCTCGAACATCCACAGCCTGATGCTGTCGAAGTTAGTTGAGTGCCATCATCATTCACACTGCTTTTTTCTGATGTTGCTTTTCCAATTGTTTTATTTGAACAACAACCAGATGCAGAAGTTTCCACGTGTTTATGTAGATATTGTTCTGGATGTTGCTCAAATTTTTGTTTACACACAGCTGAACAAAATAAATAGCGAACTCCATTCAAATCGACATAGTGTTGACTATCATCAGCAACTGTCATGCCACAGACAGGATCAGTCGTCATCATTTCTTGAGGTTGTAAACTAGGTTTAGAACAACATGAAGCTTTCTTTTGCTCGTTCACGGTGATGTTCTCATATTTTTTAGGATTATGTTAAGATAAACTCTGTACCTAGGTACGGAGTCAAGCTTTTTATTGATACACATGAGAGGTGTTGTGCATGTTGACAATTGGTAAACTCGCTAAACAGGCAAATTTAAATGTTGAAACCATCCGTTATTATCAACGCATTGGACTCATGCGGACTCCAGAAGCAATTAATCATTATCGTTATTATAATCATCGAGATATCGAAACTTTAAGTTTTATACAAAAAGCCAAAGATGCAGGGTTACAACTCACTGAAATTAAAGAACTGTTACAATTACAACTGGATGACCGAGTACAGGTTCGGCATGTCATCGCACATCGATTAGAAAAAATTGATATCCGTATTCAGGAATTACAAGCGTTAAAAAAACGTTTAAGCAGTTGGATTGATGAATGCCAATCGACTGAATCGGACGGTTGTCCTATTTTGCTAGATTTAAAACAGCAACGCTTATAATAACTTCTTTAGCATCGTAGCCTTAGTCAAAAAAAACCTGAGTTCGAAAACTCAGGTTTTTTTACATCTAAGAAGCGTTCAGTTCATTATTCTTCAGTGATATCATCATTATGTGAAACAACATCTTCAGGTTGAGCTTGTATAGCTTCACCTTCTACAGCATCACCTTCAATAATATCAAGCGTTTCATCATCTTCGACTTCAACTGCTTCAATAGATACGACGCCCACTAAGGTTTCATCATCACTTAAACGTATCAAACGAACGCCTTGTGCATTACGTCCAGTCGTCGCCACTTCAGCAGCACGCGTACGAACCAGAGTCCCGCCATCTGAAATCAACATCAGTTCCTTGGTTTCATCAATTGAAACCGCACCCACCAATTCACCGTTACGTTCGGAAGTTTTAATGGCGATCACACCTTTACCACCGCGTTTTTTGGTTGGGAAATCATCGACAGGAGTACGCTTGCCATAACCGTTCGCCGTCGCACAAAGTACTTCACCTGTTTCAGGAACAACGACCAGCGAGACAATGCGACTGACCACATTTGAATCTGAGTCATCATTTTCATCTGAATCATCATTTTCAACTTCCGCATCTTCTGTATCTAAGGTCGCAGCCAACATCACACGCATACCACGCACGCCTTTGGCGGTACGTCCCATGGCACGAACATCAGTTTCAGCAAAACGAATGGCTTTACCCTCATTAGAGAACAACATAATTTGTTGCTGACCATCGGTAATGGCTACGCCAATTAAAGTATCTTCTTCATTCAACTCAATGGCGCGTAAACCATTGGTACGAATATTAGAAAATTGCTCAAGTTCTACGCGTTTAACCGTACCCGACGCAGTGGCCATAAAGACATAATGATTTTCAGGGAAATCGGTCAATGGCAAAATCGCCGTAATGGTTTCGTTGGCGTCTAATGGTAATAAATTCACCATTGGACGACCTTTAGCGCCACGTGATGCTTGTGGCACTTCAAATACTTTTAAGCGATAAACCTTACCAACATTGGTGAAACACAACACCGTTGCATGGTTTGATGCTACAATCAAATGTTGAATAATATCATCGTCTTTCATTGACGTGGCAGACTTACCACGACCACCACGACGTTGTGCCTGATAATCTGACAATGGCTGTGTCTTGGCATAACCTGTTTGTGAAACAGTCAACACCACTTGTTCTTCTGGAATCAAATCTTCACGGCAAAAATCAACACGTGATTCAATAATTTCGGTACGGCGTGCGTCACCATATTGCTGAAGAATTTGGGCTAATTCTTCACGAATCACACCCATGAGCAAATTAAAGTCATTTAAAATGGCAGTTAATTCAGCAATTTGACCTAAAATCTCAGTATATTCAGCATGTAACTTGTCTTGTTCAAGACCTGTTAAGCGATGCAAACGAAGCTCTAAAATGGCAGCGACTTGGGCTGGTGACAAACGATAAAGATCACCAGATAGACCAAATGGACGATTTGGATCTTCACCTTCAATCTCATCTGGACGTACCGAAATCGCGCCAGCTTTTTCAAGTAAAGCGGTAACACCACCCCCTGCCCATTCACCAGCCTGTAGACGCTCACGCGCTTCAGCAGGATTGGATGAAGTTTTGATGGTTTCGATAATTTCATCAATATTGGCAAGGGCAACGGTCAGACCTTCCAAAATATGACCACGTTCACGCGCTTTACGCAATTCGAACATGGTACGACGCGTCACGACTTCCTGACGGTGACGAATGAACGCCGCAATGATATCTTTAAGATTCATCAATTTAGGCTGTCCGTTATCCAGACAGACCATGTTGATGCTAAAAGAATTCTCAAGTTGAGTATTTAAGAATAAGTTATTAACGATGACTTCCGCGTTTTCACCACGTTTTAAATCAATCGCAATACGCATACCATCTTTGTCAGACTCATCACGTAGCTCAGAAATTCCTTCGAGTTTTTTCTCTTTGACCAATTCAGCAATACGTTCAATCACGCGTGCTTTATTGACCTGATACGGAATTTCAGTAAATACGATGGTGGTACGACCTGTTTTAGCATCTTCTTCAAAATGGTATTTACCACGAATATGCAAACGGCCTTTACCTGTACGGTAGGCATCAACAATGCCAGATTTTCCGTAAATGATCCCTCCAGTCGGAAAGTCAGGTCCTGAAATATGCTCCATCAATCCTTCAATTGAAATATTTGGATTGTCAGCATACGCAAGACAGGCATGAATGACTTCAGTCAGATTATGCGGTGCCATGTTGGTTGCCATACCTACGGCAATACCAGCAGAACCATTAATGAGTAAGTTGGGTACACGAGTAGGCAGTACATCTGGAATACGATGGGTACCATCATAGTTGTCGACCCAATCGACGGTATCTTTTTCAAGATCGGCCAATAGTTCATGGGTCAGTTTCATCATACGGACTTCGGTATAACGCATTGCGGCGGCACTATCGCCATCGACTGAACCAAAGTTACCCTGACCGTTCACCAGCATATAGCGTAAACTGAAATCCTGTGCCATACGAACAATGGTATCGTAAACAGCAGTATCACCATGCGGGTGATATTTACCGATTACATCACCCACTATACGCGCAGATTTCAAATAGGCTTTATTATAATCGTTACCTAGCTCATGCATCGCATAAAGCACACGACGATGCACGGGTTTCAGGCCGTCTCTCACATCAGGTAATGCACGTGAAACAATGACACTCATTGCATAATCGAGATATGAGTTTTTGAGCTCATCTTCAATGGCAATCGGTCGGATTTCCGATACGCTCATGCATACTCCTTTCTATATGGCAAGCCTCGAAAGCTCACCACAATTTATGTATTAATCTCGCTAAACTTAGCTCAAAAAGCTGAACTAAAAGTAAAAAACATAGCTAAAAATTATAGCATAAATGATGCTGAGAATGTGACGGTTTAAAGTACTGTATCGCGTTATATTTGGCTTATTTTATGTTGAAAAAACAGACAGTTCCAAACTGAAATT
The DNA here is from genome assembly GCF_900625095.1 of Acinetobacter ihumii. Taxonomy (GTDB): domain Bacteria; phylum Pseudomonadota; class Gammaproteobacteria; order Pseudomonadales; family Moraxellaceae; genus Acinetobacter; species Acinetobacter ihumii. The sequence continues at coordinate 1,345,094 of NZ_LR130760.1, forward strand.
TATATAAGCAGATTTTAAATATTGAAGTTTATATGCAATACGTTGCTTTAGCGTGAATTGACTTGGATAAGTCTATTGCCATGATCTTTTTCTTGTTGTTTTTCAATAAAAATGCCCTTGAGCATAATAACAATGTAACAGACATTGCTATTTACACCCAAAGGCATCAGTTAAGATTAATTCAATACAGAATTAAAGCTTAGACACTAACTCAGGTACAACAGTGTTCAAATCACCCACTAACCAGTAGTCAGCAACGCTGTTGATTGGAGCTTCTTCGTCTTTGTTGATCGCAACAATCACTTTAGAGTCTTTCATACCTGCCAAGTGCTGAATCGCACCAGAGATACCCACAGCAACGTATAGATCAGGCGCAACGATTTTACCTGTTTGACCGACTTGGAAATCGTTTGGAACGAAACCAGCATCAACCGCAGCACGTGATGCACCTTGTGCAGCACCAAGTTTGTCAGCTAATGGATCTAGGACTTTATGGTAGTTTTCACCAGAACCAACACCACGACCACCAGAAACGACGATACGTGCAGCAGTTAATTCAGGACGGTCAAGTTTTACGATTTCTTCATTTACAAAAGAAGAAACGCCAGCATCAGCCGCTTCACCTACAGTTTCAACCGCAGCAGAACCACCTTCAGCAGCAACAGGATCAAATGCTGTACCACGAACAGTACCGACAATGATCGCTTCGTCAGACTGAACAGTCGCAATTGCGTTACCTGCATAAATTGGACGCTTGAAGGTGTTCGCAGATTCAACCGCAATAATGTCAGTAATCATGCTCACATCAAGCAACGCAGCAGCGCGTGGCAAAACGTTTTTACCTGTAGTAGTCGATGCAGCTAATACATATTTGTAGCCGCCATCTTTGGTAACATCAGCCACTAATTTAGCAACATTTTCAGCCAATTGGTTGGCATAAAGTGCATTGTCAGCAAGTAATACTTTGCTGACACCAGCAACTTTAGCTGCTGCATCTGCAACTGCTTGAGCGCCAGAACCAGCAACTAATACAGTAATATCACCACCGATTTTTTGTGCTGCCGCAACAACGTTTAAAGTCGCACCATTTAATGCTTGGTTGTTATGATCAGCGATAACTAAAATACTCATGATTTTATCCTTCTGTATTAGATGACTTTCGCTTCATTTTTCAATTTTTCAACAAGCTCATCTACAGATTTCACTTGTACGCCAGCTTTACGCTCCGCAGGTGGCTCAACTTTAACAGTTTTAAGTTTAGTCCCTGTCGCCACGCCATAATCCGCAGGCGATTTAGTATCAAGTGGCTTTTTACGCGCTTTCATAATGTTTGGAAGTGCCGCATAACGTGGCTCATTCAAACGTAAGTCAGTGGTGATAATCGCAGGAAGTGTAAGTTCAACAGTCTGTAAACCACCGTCAATTTCACGTGTAACCTGTACTTTACCGCCATCTACTTTCACTTCAGACGCAAATGTACCCTGACCTGCACCCAATAGAGCACCGAGCATTTGACCGACTTGGTTTGAGTCGTCATCAATCGCTTGTTTACCTAGAAGGATAAGTTCTGGTTTTTCTTGCTCTACAATGCCTTTAAGAATCTTGGCAACTTCTAAAGCACCTACTTCATCAGCAGTTTCAACCAAAATACCACGGTCTGCACCTAGAGCCATTGCAGAACGAATTTGTTCTTGCGCTTCTTTAGGACCAATAGAAACAACAACAATTTCAGATACTGTTCCTTTTTCTTTTAAGCGAACCGCTTCTTCCACTGCGATTTCACAGAATGGGTTAATTGACATTTTAACGTTAGTAAGGTCAACCCCACTATTGTCCGGCTTAACGCGAACTTTAACGTTGGCATCAACCACACGTTTTACAGCAACAAGAGCCTTCATGTAATCCTCGGCTGTTTCAGCAAGTAAATGTTGAGAAGAGTTATATTAACGCTTCATTTCAATTTTTTTAGGTGCTTTATCTTGCAATGTGTTGGGCATTTCGGTCAAGTCACAATTACGTCAACATGGCGAAAAAAGCTAAAAAATCGAGAAATGATCAGTTCAGTCTTTCTCACTTAGAGTGTGACACACTGAAATTACACTATTTTTTAGTTTTTGTTAGCCTTTGATTTAAAATATGTTTTATTTTGATTTTACTCATCAGAATGCCTGATAGTTGCCTAAAAAATGACGATTACTCGGAACAAATGTACAACAGAGACAAATACTGACTCTACAGATCAAAAATGCAAGTCAATTGTTCAGCGATAAATTCTCGAATCAATTTAAGAAAAAAAATGCACAATTCTGCATCAGTTAATCACGCCAGCTAAATCATGCAACTATTTTTTTTGCGCACGAGGATGCGCCTGATCATAACTTTGCGCCAAACGATCGAAATCGAGATGAGTATAAATTTGGGTCGTACTTAAATTACTATGTCCCAGCATTTCTTGTACTGAACGTAAATCACCACTCGCTGATAGCATATGACTGGCAAAACAATGTCGTAATAAATGTGGATGTAAATCCACACTCACGCCTGCCCTTTGTGCCTGTATTTTTACTCTCGACTCAATTTGACGCGGTGTCAGTGCATCACCTCTTTGTGAAACAAAGACGGCGCTTTCCGAAGAAAAATTGCCTTTCCAAATCCGATAGATTTTCAACCACTCAATTAAGCTTTGCTTTGCTTTGCTTCCAAAAGGGATCACTCGAGTTTTATTGCCCTTACCTGTCACTCGCAAAAGTTGTCGGCTAAAATCAATGTCATTCATTTTCAGACTTTGCAGTTCGGCTAAACGCAATCCACTAGAATAAAGCAACTCCAACATGGCTTTATCTCTCAACCAAAGTTGCTGATCTACTGGTTTTTCTGGTGCGGTCTGATCCAGAATTTGATTTACTGTTTCAATATCAATCATGCCGGGCAAAGGACGTGCTTTACGTTTAAGCTTAAAATCTTCTGTCGGATTCATCTCAAGATAGTGACCTTGCTGCGCCCATTTCATAAATTGACGTATGGCAGACAAATGTCGTTGAATACTACTACTACTTAAATTTGATTGCTCTACTTTGTATGCCAGATACTCACGTAAGTCAGATGCCTCTATTTCGGTCAGGGACAGTTTTTGTCGCTCACAGAAGCTAAAGAAATCGCCTAAATCACGCTGATAAGCCGTAATGGTATGCTCAGATTGGTTTTGAATAATACGTTCTTTTAGCCACATGCCGAGGAGTTGCTCATTGCTATACATTGAATGCCCTCGTCTCAATAAAGATTTAATTTAAGCTGTCTAAATATTGCTGAATATATTGTGAAACTTCAACTGCATAACGATTCGCCAAATCATGTTCTCCACCGTGAATCACTTTAAGTTCAGCCTGATTCAATAAACATAGTAAATATTTTCCTACAGCGACAGGGCTAATAAAATCCTGATCACCCCAGATTAATAAAATTTTCTGCTGAATCTGAGCAAGTTGAGGTTCATAATTCATTTTCGTCGTTATAAACCAGTCTGGATAATTTAAAAACTCGTTAGCATAACTTTGTCGCCAATCCACGGCTTTAAATTGACTCAAATCTATGCCTCCTGACGTCGCGATGAGCACCACACCCTGTATTAATTCAGGTTTTTGCAACGCCGCTGCAACTGCAAAAATTCCGCCCATGGATTGAGCAACCAAGATACAAGGGCGGTCAATTTTATTGAGTACATAGTGCTGTAATTGCTCAAAATTATGAATATCAGGATCAGCAGGTTCATGACCAAAAGTAGGATAAGCAATAATTTGCGTGGTGATATTTTTAGGCAGATTTTCAATTAATGGCAGCCAAAATTCTGTACTGCCTGATGCGCCGGGAAGGAAAATAAGATGATGTGGCGTCATTTAAGTGCTTTCTTTAAATTTGTTTAAGTTTAAATGATCATAAAAATAAAAACACGACCCTGAAAGATCGTGTTTTGATGATGATCTAATGCACATCAGCTTTGAAAATAACGTAAATCCAGACGGCCTTCATACACCGTTGCTGTCGGTCCAGTCATCCAGACCACTTCACCTTCACGCCAAGCGATTTGTAGCTTACCACCCGCAAGCTCAACCTCAACTTCATTAGCAAGTAAACCACGGCGCATACCACTCACGGCTGCGGCACACGCCCCTGTACCACATGCCAAGGTTTCACCAACACCACGCTCAAAAACACGTAGGCGTACATGTTTTTCATCAAGGATTTGCATAAAACCTGCATTGACACGTTGTGGGAAACGCGCATGAGATTCAACTTGAGGGCCAATAGTTGCGACATCTGCTGTTAAGACATCTGTCACAATGGTAACCGCATGCGGATTACCCATATTCACCACATCAATTTTTAAGCTTTGATCATTGGCAAGTTCAAGAGTATACAGCGCTTCAAACTCCTCAGTAACAAAAGGAATTTCATTTGGGGCAAATTTCGGCAAACCCATATTGACCCGAACCAATCCATTTGGCCCAAGTTCAGGCTCAACGATACCCGCTTTGGTTTGCACCTTAATTTTGGTTTTATTGGTGAGTTGGCGATCATGGACAAAACGCGCAAAACAACGCACACCATTACCGCATTGCTCGACTTCAGAACCATCTGCATTAAAAATACGATATTTAAAATCAGCATTTGGAAAATCAGGCGGTTCAACAATCAACAATTGATCAAAACCAATGCCAAAGTGACGATCTGCCATGCGTTGAATTGTGGTGGTATCCAGATATGCTCGTTGGCTAATCAGATCAATGACGACAAAATCATTGCCCAAACCATGCATTTTTGTAAATTCAAGCAACATGTTTTACTCCTCAGGCAATAAACGCTCTTTATCCCACAATGATTCAATGGTTTCACGTTCACGAATCACGTAAGCTTTATCTGCATTGACCATCACTTCAGCCGCACGACCACGGCTATTATAGTTTGAACTCATCACAAAACCATAAGCACCTGCACCCAACACTGCCAATACATCATTTTCTTTTAATGCCAACGTGCGGTCTTTACCTAGAAAATCACCAGTTTCACAGATTGCACCTACGATATCCCATGCTTTTTCTTCGACGTCGCTATTGGCATCAACCGACTGGATATCCATCCATGCTTCATATAAAGATGGACGAATTAAATCATTCATGGCTGCATCAATAATCGCAAAATTACGATGATTGGTCGGTTTAAGTAAATCTACTTTGGTGAGCAGTACACCTGCATTGGCACTGATACTACGCCCTGGTTCCATATACACTTTCAAGCCCAATTTTTGCAGTGCAGGCTTTAAGGCATGGGCATATTCTGCAGCAGTTGGCGGCGTTTCATCTTTATAGCAAACACCCAAACCACCACCGATATCAATATGTTTGAGGTTAATCCCCAGTGTTTTCAACTCATCGATCATGACCATGACACGATCTAAAGCATCCACAAAAGGTTTGGTTTCTGTCAGTTGCGAACCAATATGACAATCTATACCAACCACATCCAGATTAGACAAAGATGCCGCGTATTGATAAGTTTCATAGACGGTATCACTTGGAATACCAAATTTATTTTCTTTCAATCCAGTTGATATATAAGGATGCGTTTTAGCATCGACATCTGGATTGACGCGCAATGAAATTGGTGCTTTTTTGCCAAGTTTGGCAGCAACTTTTTGAATCCGATCCAATTCTGCATAAGACTCGACATTGAAACAAGCAATACCAACCTGCAATGCTTTTTCAATATCTGCTTCTGACTTTCCTAAACCAGAAAATACGATTTTGGCAGGATCTCCACCTGCGGCTAATACACGCGCAAGTTCACCACCAGTGACGATATCAAAACCTGCCCCAAGCTTGGCTAATACATTCAATACCGCAAGGTTTGAGTTTGACTTTACCGCAAAGCAGATTTGATGATCGATAAAATCAAATGCACGATCCATATCCAGATAATGTTTTTCAAAAGCGGCTTTTGAATACACATATAACGGTGTGCCAAACTGCTGGGCAAGCTGAAGCAGTGAACATTGCTCAGCATGCAATATCCCTTGAATGCGGGAGAAACTCATGAATGTATCCTTATCTTTGAGACGTTAAGGGGATGTAGCTGGTTCTGAAGCTGAAGCTTTTTCTTTTGCCTCATTCGCATGTTGCTGTGCTTGTTGCTCAGCATCTTTTGAGGAGTAAAGTAAATATTTGGCACGCTTGTCATAATTTGGATCAGACGGCAACTGCAATGCACCAGACTGACCGCATGCCGTAAGCGCAATACCGCTCACGAATAAACTGATAGAGCAAATGACTTTAAGCATCTGAACACCGAACTTTTACAATTCGGAGCAGTATAGCGTGATCAACACAGCAGCTAAAGTGCAAACATAAAAAAACGCCAGTTTATACTGACGTTCTTTGGATTTATTGAAGCCTATTTCTTTTTAGCAAAGAAATAGCCAATCGCAAGAATAACAAACCAGATTGGGCTGACTTTTAATGATTCCAGCGTAGTTTCATCTAAAGCAAGGAAATAAATCGTTGCAAGGAAGAATATAATCACCACCCAACAGGTAAACACACCGCCCGGTAATTTGAAGATCGATTGCTCATGGAGTTCAGGTCTATTCTTGCGGTAGTTGATATAACTCCACATAATAATAATCCACACACAGATGAACAAAATGGTCGACAAGGTCGTTGCCAAGGTAAACGCAGTCACTTCATCATTGGTACCTGTTTGTACTTTATAAATGAACTGAACAAACGCACCAATAAAGATGCAGATAGAAGAGAAAATAAGTGCTTTGGCTGGAACCGCTGACTTAGACAACATCGCAAATAGTTTTGGTGCTTTTCGATCTGTCGATAAACCAAATAACATACGACTGGTCGAGAATACCCCACTGTTCATCGATGACATCACTGAAGACAGTACCACCAGATTCATAATGATTGCAGCTGAAGCAATACCTGCTTGTGAGAAGATATTCACAAATGGACTGACTTTAGGATTGATTTGATCCCATGGTGTCACACACATTACGACAAATAATGCTAAAACGTAGAAAATGATAATACGAATTGGAATCGAGTTAATCGCTTTTGGTAAATTACGTTTCGGATCCTGAGTTTCAGCCGCAGTCGTCCCCACTAGCTCTACACCCACAAAAGCAAAAATTGCAATCTGGAAACCTGCCAGAAAACCATCCAGCCCTTTAGGGAAAAAGCCGCCATGTGTCCATAGATTGGAAACGCTTGCGGTTGTACCTGTTGCATTGGTAAAGCCTGTAAAAATCATCCACAAGCCCACCAAAATTAAAACAATAATCGCGGTGATTTTTACCATGGCAAACCAGAATTCCATTTCACCAAATAATTTGACCGTGACCAGATTCAAGCCAAGTACAAATAAAATGGCAACAATACTGATGAGCAAACCACCTAATGGCGAGAATGACACCCCTCCATTAAAGAATTCCAGATAGTAAATAATGGCAGATAAGTCCGCAATTCCAATGGTGACCCAACACAGCCAATAGGTCCAGCCAACAAAATAACCTGCCCAAGGACCAATCAGATCGGTCGATAAGTCAATGAAAGATTTATAGTTAAGGTTTGAAAGCAGCAATTCACCCAGTGCCCGCATCACGAAAAATACCATGATGCCAATCAAACCATAAATAAACAGAATCGAAGGACCAGCCAAGCTAATGGTTTTGCCTGATCCCATGAATAAACCTGTACCAATCGCGCCACCAATTGCAATTAATTGTAAATGGCGATTCGATAAACTGCGTGACAGTTCACCTTCTCCAGAATGTGAACCAAAATTTTCGTTTGACATTGTTTTTTTAAACTCTCAAATTTTGTGTTTTTAAATTAGCTCAAAACCATTAAAACAAAATAGTTTTTTTCACTTATTGCCTCATATTTGTTAAATCAGGCACCTATAAGATGTTTTTTTAGACATACATACTCCGTTTTTACGTTTTGACATGATCCCTGAGATTGCAGTTTACGTGCCAATTTGTTTTTTGGCGATATTTTCAGGCAAAATTTGTATTTAAAGTCCTCAATTGTTACATTGCCCTGATTCATTTTATTTGCAGATGCACCGAATATGAGCAAAGTCAAAACCGTTTATCGCTGTGAACAATGTGGTGCAGATCACCCTAAATGGGCAGGTCAATGTTCAGAATGTGGTGAGTGGAATACCTTGACCGAAGTTCGTCTGGAACCTGTGAGTGCACATCGTGCCAAACCACAGTTAGGTGGATATGCAGGTCAAACCACAGCAGTAACAACGCTTAATAAAATTTCGGTTTCCAATGAAACTCGTTTGGCAACTGGAATTGGTGAATTTGATCGGGTTTTGGGTGGCGGACTGGTCACCGGTTCTGTGGTTTTAATTGGCGGTGACCCCGGTATTGGTAAATCCACCATTTTGCTACAAACCGCAACCTATATGGCAAATGCCAAAAGTACTGCACTCTATGTGACTGGAGAAGAATCTCTATCACAGGTTGCTTTACGCGCCCAGCGACTGGATTTACCCACAGATCAATTGAAAGTCATGGCGGAAACCTGTGTTGAGCGAATTTGTGAAGTATTAGCACATGAACGCCCTGCGGTAGCTATTTTAGATTCGATTCAAACCTTATATACCGAAACCCTACAATCTGCGCCCGGTGGAGTTTCACAAATTCGTGAATCTGCCGCCCTACTGACTCGTTTTGCCAAACATAGCGGAACGGCGCTCTTTATCGTCGGTCATGTGACCAAAGAAGGTGCTTTGGCTGGTCCACGTGTGCTTGAACATATGGTCGATTGTGTGTTGTATTTTGAAGGGCAGTCCGATTCACGTTACCGCATGATTCGCGCAGTCAAAAACCGTTTTGGTGCGGTCAATGAATTGGGCGTTTTTGGCATGACCGATAAAGGATTACGTGAAGTCGCCAATCCATCCGCGATTTTTTTAAGTCGTTACGATGAAGCGATTCCCGGTTCAATTGTCATGATTAGCCGTGAAGGAACACGTCCGCTTTTGGTCGAAGTTCAGGCACTGGTCGATGATGCTCATGGTCAACCACGTCGCGTTGCATTAGGTCTGGAACAAAATCGCTTGAATATGCTTCTTGCAGTCATGCATCGTCATGGGGGGGTACAAACCTCGGGACAGGATGTGTACGTGAATGTGGTAGGTGGCTTAAAAATTACCGAAACTGGCTCAGACTTAGCGGTGCTTTTGGCCTGTGCCTCAAGCTTACGCGGCAAAGCTTTGCCACAACAGCTTGCTGTATTTGGTGAAGTCGGACTTTCTGGCGAAATTCGCCCTGTACCAAATGGACAAGAACGCCTCAAAGAAGCCGCAAAACATGGATTCAAGTATGTCATTTTACCGCGTGGAAATGCGCCACAAAAATCGATTGCAGGTGTGCAAATTATTGCTGTTGCACGTTTACACGAAGCATTGAGTGAGGCTTTGCAACTCAGTGATGAATTGGTTTAAGAGCAGAGATATGTTTTGACATAAAAAAATATGTATTAAATATTGAAATTCCCTTAAAAAGGCTGCATAAATACAAGGGTAAATTGATTTTTTATATAGGAATTTTCGATGGAAGTACGACAGCGTGGCTTATTAGCAGGCATCATGATGGCAGCTTTAGTTGTTGCCCCACTTGCTGAAGCAAAACGTGCAGGTGGTGGCAAGAGCCACGGAATGTCGCGGTCAGCCGCACCTAGCCAATCTTATCAACAACCACGGCAAACAACTCCAGCGCAACAAGCTGCTCCTACTGCTGGTGCTGCTCCACAGCGTTCTGGTCCGGGTGTAGGTTCTATGGTTGCAGCAGGTGTTGCAGGTGCAGCTGTGGGTGCAGTTGCAGCAAATGCGCTAGCAGATGATCGACATTCAAATTCACCTGAGCAACAGGCAACCCAACAAGATGCTGCACAAGCTCAGGCACAGGAAGAGAAAAAGAGTAGTTTTGGCTGGTTATGGATTATTCTTGCCGCCGCTGCTGCATTCTTTATTTTTCGTAAATTTAGTGCAAAAAAAAAATTAGCCACAAATAATCCATACGCACCGAATAATGCGGGTGGTTCATCACCGTTTGCGCAGAACACTGCAACAATACGTTCTGGCACGAGTGACAATACCAATATTTTTGGTCAGAATGTAGGTGGTAGTAACCAAGCTGCTCCTACTTCTGCACCTTTTGGCAACGCCTATACCAACAGTGGCAATCAGCTTCCAGACGGAACTGAACCTGCTACATTCTTAAGAATTGCTCGTCAGCGTTTTAACCATATTCAATCAGTAAATTCTGCAAGCAATATTGAAGAAATTCGTCGTTATTTAACCCCAGAACTTTATGCGTCTATGCATCAAGACATCATGTCCAATCAGGATCAAGATGTTGCAGAGTTTAGTAACTTAAATGCGATGGTGGTCGATAGTGCAACTGAAAATGGTCAATATGTGGTCAGTGTTCGTTTTACAGGTACTGTGAGTGAAGACTTAAATAGCCTTCCACAACCGTTCTCTGAAATTTGGCATTTTGTTAAACCTGCAGGTTCGACTCAAGATTGGTTGGTCGCTGGTATTCAGCAAAGCTAATCCAATTAATCGGACTAGATCTAAAAATGGCTACTATAAAGTAGCCATTTTTTTGTCCAATCAATTTTAAAGATCACACCTATAAAATCTGCCTAGAAGAGCTCAATACTGTTATTTATTATAATTTTTCAGTACAGTTGAACTTACTTTTAACCTCAAAATCAGAAGTAGTAAAATAACTTTAGTCAGTCTGGCACATATAAAAAAAGCTTAAACCCTTACAGTTCAAGCTTTTCAATCAGAGTATCACATTGCGGGTTTGCGTTAATAAATCGCCATATGATTGCGATGAATCATTTCCAGAGAACGCGCTTCACCCAGAACTTGATAAACTTTATCTGAGGCTAAGCCCTTAATGATATCAGCAGATTGCGAACTAAAATTAACACGTCCAACTGCAATACGTTTACCCGATTTATCGACACATTCAACCACATCGCCACGATCAAAATGGCCTTCAACTGCTTTCACTCCCACAGGTAACAAACTACGATGCCGTTCTTTAATCGCTTCAACAGCACCATCATCAATAATTAAACGCCCCGCGGTTTGTAAATGTGCCGCTAACCATTGCTGATGCGCAGTCATTCTGTCTTTATCTGTTGTAAATAAAGTGCCCAGCATTTCACCCGCCATTAAACGTGACAAAACACGATCACTTTCACCACTGGCAATCAGTGTAGGACAACCTGCTTTAGCCGCAAGACGAGCTGCCCGAACCTTGGTCAGCATTCCACCACGTCCAAGTACTCCGCCTCCACCAGCCATGTCAAACAAGGCATCATCCAGTGCTCTAACTTCACTAAATAATTTGGCATTTGGGTTACTGCGTGGATCAGAATCAAACATCCCTTGCTGATCCGTTAAAATAATCAGCAGTTCAGCATGTACCTGTCCCGCCACCATGGCAGCCAGCGTATCATTATCACCAAAACGAATTTCATCAGTAGACACTGTATCATTTTCATTGATCACGGGAATCACACGCCAGTCGATCAAATTTTGTAAAGCATCACATGAGTTTAAATAACGACGGCGATCTGCCAAATCATCATGCGTTAGTAACACCTGTGCAGTCTGTATACCATGCTTTTCAAGTACGCTAGACCAAGTATGAATCAAACCCATTTGCCCAATGGCAGCACAGGCTTGTAAACTGGGTAGATCAGTGGGTCGGCTTGACAGCTTCATTCGAACCATGCCTTCTGCAACAGCACCCGATGACACTAATATAATTTCGTGTCCAGCTGCGTGTAGATCGGCAATTTGCATTGCCCAATGCGAAATAGCATCTAAATCTAAACCCTGCCCGTTTGCTGTGAGTAGCGATGATCCGATTTTAACAACGATTCGTTTACACTCATTGAGCTGACGTTGCCCATCCACCACTTCTATCATGTTTTCCTCAAATTATTTTCCCTGTTGCGAAGCGAACAATCACTTCACAGAAGGAATTAAAGGGGTTTGTGAAAAATCTAATGACGCATGTTAGTCACGTACATAGATACTTTCTACATCGTTATCATCATCTTCGTCATCAAAGTCGTCATCATCTTCACCTGCCAGCAAGCCTTCCAGACGTTGCGCCCGACGCATAGCACGATAAGCTTCTTTTGCCGCAATGGTTTGTTCACGCGTTTCAGCTTCAAGCTGTTCACGGAATGCTTTGACTTCTGCTGCATATTCGGGATCTTCAACTTCGCGCTCGCGTTGTTGTTCAATTTGATCCATGAGGTAATACACCACAGGTTTAGTGCCTTCTTCCAATAAACCCGAGGTTTTAAATACTGGCCCTGTCCACTGCAACTCATCAAGAATATGCTGACACCATTCGTCACGACTGTCTTCGTCCAGTTGATCCAGTTTATTAAGTACTAAGACAATTGGAAGTTTTGCCAATGTTGGAGAGAATTTTTCCAGTTCAGCAATAATCGCTCTGGCATTATGCGCGGGATCTGAACCATCAATCGGTTGTACATCCACAATATGCAATAAAATACGAGTACGCGCCAAATGCTTCAGGAAGCGAATCCCAAGGCCTGCACCTTCTGCTGCACCTTCAATAAGCCCCGGAATATCTGCCATTACAAATGAACGATGACGATCGGCATCGACCACGCCCAAATTCGGCACCATCGTAGTAAATGGATAATCCGCTACTTTCGGTTTAGCCGCACTCACCGCACGAATAAAGGTTGATTTACCTGCATTCGGCATACCGAGTAAACCCACATCGGCGAGTACTTTTAACTCTAAACGAATTTCACGAAATTCGCCTTTTACCCCAGTGGTAAATTTACGCGGTGCACGGTTAGTTGATGATTTAAAATGGGTATTCCCCAAACCACCATCACCGCCATTTGCAACTAAAACACGCTGACCGTCTTTGACCAAATCACCAATAATATCGCCTGAATCGGTATCAACAATGGTGGTTCCTACTGGAACTTTTAATATTACATCTTCACCGCCACGCCCTGAACAGTTCGCACCTGAACCATTTTTACCACGTTCTGCGCGGAATTTACGGGTATAACGATAGTCAACCAATGTACTGGTGTCGTCATCTGCCTGAATATATACGCTGCCACCACGACCGCCATCGCCGCCATCAGGCCCACCGAAAGGTACAAATTTTTCACGGCGAAAACTGGCTACGCCATTGCCACCGTCGCCAGCCTCTACGGTAATGACTGCTTCATCAACAAAGCGCATGTGCCAATCCTCTGAAATCTCTAAAAACCGCCTATTCTGCCATATTTTAATAGATTTCTCGAATAGAAAAAGCAACAAACTGACTTATTTAAAAGGATTGCTTATTGGTTGGTAAAATTAACATCTGACCAATAACATTGCACGGTTGCAAATTTGCCCTTTTTCTCAATATCAAGTCCAGCAGATTGTTTCGGTTGCTTAAAATTGAATTTGATTTTTGCAAAGTTATGTTGTGCCTTAGCCGTTGATAAATCAAAGTAAAGAGTTTGATTGGTTTGCTTTGCCATATTTCCATAAGAAAATTCGATGCTCTTCACTGGAATACCTTTATATTCAACATTTTTTAAAAAGAACGTATTGCTCACATAAGCCTGTTCTTCTACAAATTTATTCTTAATCACATAAGGTCTAAGCACTTTGGCAATATTTGGAAATTCATATAAATCGTAATTATCCCGAATGGCACAATCCTTCTCATAACGATCTTGCATGACTTGTTGAAGATCGTATGCTGCTGAATGGCTATACGTTGGAATCACCGCCATAGCCAGCAAAAAACAATACAAATATTTTTTCATTTTCTGTACCACCTTTAAGGTTTATCAACAGCTCAAGAAATTCTATTGTAAAGTTAATACTGAAATTTTCTATCACTATAGAAAAATTAGGGTCTTACATTTTTTAAAGGCAATTGCATCTTCATTTCAAGATTAGCTTGTGTATTTTGAACTTCGTTGTACATGATGGCATTAAATGTCGCAATTTTACGCATCGTCATCGGATCATTAATATCTAAAGTCGGTTTAAATTGATGCTTTACATGCAAATCAAGTGGTTCATTAAATTCAAAATAAACAGGACCGCTAAATGCAATTTTTACAGGTAAGGTATAACGTCGCTTAAGATTGAATGGAACATCCAGTCGAACAGGAATTTCTAAATTTAAAGGAAATTTGGGCAATAATTTGTTTTGGTAAATCAAGTCCGTCGTGGTTTCGAGCGACATGCTTTCATCAACTTTCAGCATGGTTGAGTAGTCAATATCCACTGTAATCGGGGTTTCTACCTCAAAGCTTAAATTGGCAAGATACTTACCACGTAATGGCACAGCTAACTCTCTGTTGACATCAATGGTGGTGTCTAACTGACCTATCGAACGTGCCTCCAGATAATTACCCACGTGAATTTTGGTCGGGAGGGACTCTGGCAAATGAATTTGAGCATGATGAGAAGAAACCGCAACTGAGGCCTGAATATTAAGATACAACCAGAATAAAACAGCCACCAGTATCACGATACTTAAAAAAGTGATGATCGCTCTTTTAGCCGATGCAAAAATCCACATGGGCTATTCCTTTTGAGCTGATGGAATAGCAGTCGATGGCTGAGCGTTACCTGCTTGTTGAAGTCGAACACTCGAAAGTGGAATTTTCAGTTCACCCTGCTGGATTTTAATCGGTAAAGTATTTTGTACATCCACCGAAGCTGCAAGTGCTGTTTCAATAGGTACATTCAAATGACCACTGATGGGAATATTGGTTTTGAGTGTAGTATCGAGTGGAATATTAAGATTTTCTTTTAAAACAGTACGTACAGGTGCATCAAATTTAAGATGTACTTTTTGTTCTAATGGAACCTGAACATCAATTGGAACATTGAGTTTGATTGGAATAGTTCCTTTTAAAGGTAAGGTAATGTCCTTCCCTAATACTTTGACCTGTACTTTGGTATCAATCGGTAAATCCTGATTGACCTTTAAAATTTCCTTGACAGGAATAGTGGTTTTAATCGGCACCTGATTATCAAAATAAACACGCGGAGTCAGCGTCTGAGTTAAAGGTATATTCAGGTTTTCTTTAATCGGAATGGATGCATTGACTCGCCCAGTCACATCTACATCCAGAGCATCCTGAATTTTAACCTTTGCCTGTAAAGGCTCTTGTAAATCAATATTGACGGCTTGATCTTTTAGTGGGATATAAATATTAAAATGTTTAAAAACCCAAATGGCAACACTGACACCTATCAGTGTTGCCAATACAATAAATGCCAATCCGCTGAGCATATGTTTGACTTGCAATGATCTATCCTTAGTAACTGTCTTAATTTTCCTAAGCTCCTAGTGTTCACATAATTTGTAAAATATTCAGCATCGGTTTTGTATCGTTTGTAAAAAAGCTCAGTCGAAACTGAGCTTTTTTGAAACTTTTGCAGTAAAAAGTTTAAGCGTTGGTTTCCGCTGGAACTTTTGGATAGCTCACGCCACACATTTGCTCAGCAATACGTAACACCTGACAGCTATAACCGACTTCATTGTCATACCAAACATAGGCAGTTAAACGGTTACCAGAAGTAATTGTCGCTTGCGCATCAAAAACACCCGCAGTACGTGAACCAATAAAGTCACTTGAAACCACTTCAGTCGAGTTGGTATAACCAATTTGACCTTGAAGATTAGAGTTGATCGAAATCTGGCGAATATATTCGTTCACTTCTTCACGATCAATGTCTTTATCTAAAGTCAGGTTTAAAATGGCCAAAGAAACGTTTGGTGTTGGTACACGAACAGAGTTACCTGTCAATTTACCCTTTAACTGAGGAAGTGCTTTCGCTACGGCTTTCGCAGCACCTGTTTCAGTAATAACCATGTTCAAGGTTGCAGCACGACCACGACGATCCGCTTTGTGATAGTTATCAATCAAGTTTTGGTCATTGGTAAATGAGTGAACAGTTTCAACGTGACCATTCAATACGTGATACTTTTCATCCAGAACTTTCAAAATTGGGGTAATTGCATTGGTGGTACAGCTTGCAGCAGAAATGATTTTATCTTCATCAAGGATATCGGTATGGTTAACACCGAATACCACGTTTTTCATTTCGCCTTTGCTTGGTGCTGTTAATACTACACGAGCAACACCCGGGCATTTTAGATGCTGGCTCAGACCTTCTGCATCACGCCATTTCCCTGTGTTATCAATTAAAAGTGCGTTGTTGATTCCATACTGAGTATAGTCCACTTCGCTAGGGCTAGAAGCGTAAATGACTTTGATGTAGTTACCATTTGCAATAATGGCTTCATTTTCTTCATCAACAGAGATAGTACCAGCAAAAGTTCCATGAATAGAGTCACGGCGTAACAAAGATGCACGTTTCGCCAAGTCACCGTCAGAAGATTTACGTACCACAATCGCTTTCAGGCTTAAGCCACGTCCCAAACCAGATTGACTAATAATTAAACGCGCCAAAATACGACCGATACGACCAAAACCGTACAACACGACATCTTTTGGTTGTTCAGACGTTGCATTACCTTTGATTGATTCAACAGCTTGTGCAACAAATGCATCAATATCGCCGCCTTTTTCTTTGTATTCAACCGCAAGTTTACCGATATCAACTTCTGCTGAACCAATGTTTTCAACTTTTGCCAAAGCTTCCAAGATTGGGAATGTATTTACAACAGATAATTCAACATCCAACATGCGTGTACGGCGGTGTGATTTTAAAATCTGAATCACAGAGCGGTTGATTAAAGAACGACCGTAAACAGAAACGACAATATTTTTTTCGCGGTATAACTGCCCAATTAAAGCAATCATGTGTTCCGCGATTTCTTCGCGGTTTTTCCAACGACCATGGTGTTCTGCGTGTAGGGCGATGATAGTGTCTTTGCTCACAAATACGTCCTCTAATGAATATTTTCTAGGCGTGAATTTTAAAACCCCATAATTGTAAAGGAATTATCATCAAGATTGAATCAAAAGCTGCGAGAGAAGCGCATATTTTCGATGATATTCACTATAAATTTATAAAATACTTATAATTTTTTATTTTAATTTTATCTATCATTTCATCTTTAAAGCACAAAAATAGACTTTTGGTATTGTTTTTAATCAAAACCTCCAACTTTAAAGCACTTTGCTTTTGCAGCCCACTGAAGTTTTTTGTTTGCTTTCATTGCACAATAAGCACACTGAATCAATAACTTATTACTTCTTTGTTAACCGTTGCTCATAGTTCTGCACATTTCGTTCTAAGGCCAATGCATGTCTGCGTTGTTGATAAAGATGCCAACTTCCTTCAATCACTAACAACAATACTGCGCACCAAATGGGAATATAGGTGTACCATTCCTGCGGTGTAATTTTCTCCCCTAACAGTAAAGACGCCAAGGCCAATAAAATCGGTTCTAAATAGCTCAGTAAACCAAACAGAATCATAGGTAAAAAACGACTGGCTAAAATATAGCTTCCCAAACCGACTGCACTCAAGATACCAAGCCCAAATACCACCAACAACATCACTGGCTGCTGTTGTATAAGCGCCAAAGAACCCTCGCCTTTTTGAATAAAAAATACAGCAATCGGTAAGATGATCACGATATCCCACCAAAAACCACCCAAGTTGTCTGTCCCAATTTTTTTACGCAATAAAAAATACGCTGAATAGCCAAAAGCCACCAATGCGGTTTCCCATGCAATAGAACCTAAGCGAAAAACTTCGTGGCTTACGCCAATCACAGCAAGCGTTACAGCCACAATCTGAAATTTAGAAAGCTTCTCACCATAAAACAAACTGCCACTTAACACCAAAACCAAAGGCAATAAGAAATATCCAAGCGAAACCTGTAAACCGCGTCCATTCATTGGCCCCCACAAAAACAACCAGAGCTGAACTGACGTTAACACTGAAGACAAAATCAACAACAACAGAAATGCAGGTCGCGCAATGATTCGTTGATAAATGGTTTTAATATGCCCTAAATCGCCCAATAACCACATCAATAAGGTCAAAAATGGCAAAGTCGCCAACATCCGCCAACCAAAGGTCTGCTCACTGTCTAGTCCAGTTAACAACTGGGTATAGAAATACAATACGCCAAAGGTCACCGATGCAATGACTGACAACATAATGCCTTTAAACATTCTTTGCTCTTAATCTTTTCATAAAAAATACTTGAATAATCATATATTAAAAAATAAAAAAACCATGCATCCGCATGGCTTTATCTTACGATGATCCAGTTTATTTTAGAGTATGTTGAGCTCGAATAATATCACTTAAGTCATAACCTAACGATTTTGCATAATTCAAATATTCATTGATAATTTCTTCTGAAAGATCAGGAGTTCTGGAAAGTACCCATAAATATTTGCGTGAGGGCTCGCCGACCAAAACTGTTTGATAGTCTTCATCCAACTTTAAAATCCAGTAATCACCCCGTGCAACAGGAATCCAGCGAACTGCTTCAGGTAAAAAACTGACTTTTAATTTGGTATTAAAGGGTGGATTTTCAATAAATGCCTCACCCAGAGACTGTTTGAGTACACCTTCTTTGCTGTAGCAACTATTATCTACCACTACATTGCCGTTTTCATTCAGGGTGTAAGTTGCGGTAATGTCACGTGCGCATTGATTTTCAAAAAACATCGGTTTACGTGCAATCTCATACCAAACCCCTAAGTATCGATCCAGCTCTACACGGTCTACAGTGGGTAAAGGTTTATTTTGGGCATAAGCCATGGTCACCATCGCCAAGCCAGTCAACACGACCCCGCCTAAAGCAATTTTGGTCAACGTCCAACTGGCTTTTGGCAGGTTCTGTTTTAATGACATTTCTGTTCCCCTATCAATTGCCTAAATTCATTGTTAATGCGTAATCAATATTCACATTAGCTTGTTTTTCATGCAAATTATGTAGAAAAATGTAGTCACTGTTTCAAAATTACTCACCGTTATTATTGCAACATTTGTGCTTTTAAACGCACAATTTCATCACGTAAACGTGCCGCCTGTTCAAACTGCAACTCTTTCGATGCCTTGATCATCTCTTTTTCCAGTTTGGAAATGTGCTTGGTAAACAGTTTTGGATCGGCAAGAATATGTCGTTCATCCGCAGAGAGTGCTTTAGCCTGAGCTGAAACTTTGCTTTCAATTTCATCATCATTAAAGACTTCGCCTGTATCAATTTCCTTGATTTTTTGGCGAACTGCACTGCGTGGCGTAATCCCATGTTCATGATTAAACTCAATCTGTTTGGCACGACGTCGCTCAGTTTCATCAATGGCTTTTTGCATGGAATCCGTAATACGGTCTGCATACAAAATGGCTTTGCCTTTAAGATTACGTGCGGCACGACCAATAGTTTGAATGAGTGAACGCTCCGAACGTAAGAAGCCTTCTTTGTCTGCATCCAATATTGCCACCAACGACACCTCAGGCATATCCAAACCTTCACGTAGCAGGTTAATACCAACGAGTACATCATAAACCCCTGTTCTGAGTTCATGAATAATTTTGACCCGTTCTACGGTATCAATATCGGAGTGTAGATAGGCGACTTTTACCCCATATTCTTTCAAATATGAGGTTAAATCTTCTGCCATACGTTTGGTTAAAGTCGTCACTAAAACTCGCTCATCCAAATCTTTGCGAATATTAATTTCAGACAACACATCATCGACTTGCGTCAGCACGGGACGAATTTCTATTTCAGGGTCAACTAAACCAGTTGGACGCACCACTTGCTCGACAATCTGATCTGATCGTTCCAATTCATATTTGGCTGGGGTTGCACTGACATAAATGGTGGTCGGAACAATTCGCTCCCATTCTTCAAATTTCATTGGACGGTTATCCAATGCGCTTGGTAAACGGAAACCATAATTCACCAGATTTTCTTTACGTGAACGGTCCCCTTTATACATCGCACCAATTTGTGGAACAGTCACATGTGATTCATCAATAATTAACAAAGCATCATCGGGGATATAATCAAACAAAGTCGGTGGTGCTTCGCCTGCTGGTCGACCCGATAAATGACGTGAATAGTTTTCAATGCCGTTGGTATAACCCAACTGTTGCATCATTTCCAGATCATAACGGGTACGTTGCTCAATGCGTTGTGCTTCAATGAGCTTGTCATGTTCGCGAAAGAACTGTAGCTGATCTTTCAGTTCGACCTTAATGGTATCAATCGCGCGGGATAAATTGTCTTTAGGCGTGACGTAATGACTTTTCGGGTAAATGGTCACCCGCGGCACTTGGCGCAACATTTTACCTGTGAGTGGATCGAACCAGCGAATTGATTCAACTTCATCATCAAATAATTCAATACGAATGGCATTTTGATCCGATTCAGCAGGAAATACATCCAGAATTTCACCCCGAATTCGATAAGTACCACGCAAGAATTCTAGCTCATTGCGGGTGTATTGCATTTCCACCAAACGGCGAATCAAATCGTCACGATTGATACGATCACCTTCAACCACATGCAAAAGCATTTTCATGTAGGCTTCAGGGTCACCCAAACCATAAATGGCTGAAACCGAGGCCACAATAATCGCATCACGACGCTCCAGTAACGCGCGGGTCGCTGACAAACGCATCTGATCAATATGATCATTAATCGCAGCATCTTTTTCAATGAATGTATCCGACGAAGGCACATAGGCTTCTGGCTGATAATAGTCATAATAACTGACGAAATATTCCACTGCATTATTAGGGAAAAAAGCCTTAAACTCGCCATAAAGCTGTGCAGCCAGCGTTTTGTTGTGCGCCATTACAATGGTGGGACGTTGCGTTTGGGCAATCACATTGGCCATGGTATAGGTTTTACCAGAACCGGTAACCCCTAAGAGCAATTGATTGCGATAGCCACTTTCAACACCATGCACCAGTTTTTCAATGGCCTGAGGCTGATCACCCGCGGGCTGATAACTGGTCACTAAATCAAAGGGTTGCTTATCGCTCACTCGCACGCTCTCTTTTTCTAAATGGTCATTCACTCTGCTCTTTATGGGGCAATTCCCCCTCAATTTAAAGGCTTTTCCTGTAAATTTAATTTCACATTTTAGACTTGACCCATCTGCGTTTCCTCTGCAACATGGGAGAAATTACAATCAGAACTGAAACGACATGGCATATCATTATCACGACGAAAGCATTGTCACTGAACTTCCTGAAGATACGGTTTTTGTCTTTGGTAGTAATATGGCGGGACAACATACACACGGTGCAGCGCGTGTTGCAGCACAGCATTTCGGCGCAGTCAATCATGTTGGTCGTGGCTGGGCGGGTCAAAGCTTTGCCATTCCCACTTTAAATGAGCATTTGCAGCGCATGCCCTTGTCGCAAATTGAGCATTATGTCGATGATTTTAAAATCTATGCCGAACATCATCCGAAAATAAAATATTTCATTACGGCTTTAGGCTGTGGCATTGCAGGTTATAAAGTCTCTGAAATTGCGCCCTTATTTAAAGGCATTCACAACAATGTGATTTTGCCAGAATCCTTTAAACCTTATATTGATGAAAATGCCATTTCACAATTTCCAGATTTGACCTCGCATACCGTGCAGTCTTTTATTCATGATGATGTGATCTTCTATTTTGATCATGGAAGTGACTCTTTTGAGGAAGCATTAAATAAGACTGATTTGAACGATGCTGAAAAATCAATCGCGCTGATTGTTTTAAATGAAGAGATGTATCCACGTGACCGTTATGGTCGTGGACGTGAAAATGAACTTGAAGATATTTTAAGTAAGTTAAATGGTAAGATTTTTAACTTTCATGGTCATAGCGAAGGCGCGATGATTTTTGTCGGGGTCATTGTTGCACTGATGGAGCTTTATGATATTGATGAACAGGATTTTATAAAACTCTGGCGTGGTGATATCACCATTCAGCATCCGATTAATCGAATTAAACCTTAGAACCTGAAAAATGCGCTTTTATCATGCACAGATGAAAGAGCATTTTTGATTTTTATTTTTGGCATTGATATACAAAGCATTTTTAATACAAATTTGTATGATCATCATTAAATTGATTGTTTATTACACTCATCTATTTCAAAGCGTCATGCTTGGTTTTATACTCCATTAAAAATCAAATCATTCATTGGAACTTCCTGAATGCAGACTTTAGATTCATCTATTTTTGACCTTGCACCAATTCCAATGTGGCTGGAAGATTACAGCGATATAAAAATCCAGTTTGATGCGTGGCGCGCTCAAGGCATTAAGGATCTGTACACATTTTTAAGTGAAGATCTTGATCGAGTTCGCCAGTGTGCACATAAAATAAAAATTATCTCGGTCAATCAACAAACACTGGATTTATTTGAAGCTAATTCTCAAGAACATTTATGTAGCAATCTGGATCGGATCTTTCAGGAAGATATGTTTAAGTCCCATATCCATGAATTAGTCGATTTATGGCAAGGGAAAACCCATTTTTCCAGTGTTGCAGTCAACTATACGATATCTGGAAAACGTCTGGATATTCAATTACGAGGGGCAATATTACCGGGTTATGAACAAAGCTTTGAGCGTTTGTTAATCACAACGGAAGATGTCACCTCCTATCAAAACGCACGTAGACTCGAAGAAAAAAATCGTCACTTGGCTGAGGCAAGATTTGTTTATTCACCTGCTTCACTTTGGGTCGAAGATTTTAGTCGAGTGAAGGTTCGAATCGATCAATTAAAACAGATTGGAATTGATGATTTTCGTACTTTTTTAGATGTCCATCCTGAGTTTGTTAATCAATGTATTGAGGATATTTTAATACTGGATATTAATCAGGCGACACTGGATTTATTTCAGGCACCCGATAAACAAACCTTACTTAAAAATATTCACAAAGTTTTTTCAAATGAAATGTTAAATACTTTTCGTGAGCAACTGATTGAGCTCTGGAAAGGCAATATTCATCACCAGCGCGAAGCCATCAATTATGCGTTAGATGGCAGTATCCGCAATGTGCTTTTACAATTTACGGTATTTCCGGGCTATGAAGAAGACTGGGGACTGGTTCAAGTTGCTTTGACTGATATTACCGCACGCAAGAAGGCCGAAAATTATCTGGAATATTTAGGTAAGCATGATGTGCTGACTAAACTTTATAATCGTTCATTTTTTACTGAAGAGCTGAATCGGCTGGAACGCAGTATTTTACGACCAGTTTCCTGTATCTTTTTAGATATGAACGGCTTAAAAGAAGTCAATGATCAACTCGGACATGATGTGGGTGATGGC
Source organism: Acinetobacter ihumii (assembly GCF_900625095.1). Lineage (GTDB taxonomy): Bacteria > Pseudomonadota > Gammaproteobacteria > Pseudomonadales > Moraxellaceae > Acinetobacter > Acinetobacter ihumii. The sequence goes on from NZ_LR130760.1 coordinate 1,368,497, forward strand.
TTATTGCGTCGTGTCGGCAGTGTATTGACTCAAGCCATTCAAAATACCACCTATACTGCATCACGTATTGGCGGTGATGAATTTGTAGTATTGATGCCGGGAACAGATGAAACAGCCGTGTTGGTCATGTTACAGACCATTCAGGAACTGTTTAATATCGACAACCAATATTATTCAAGCCAACCGATTAGCATGTCTTTTGGTTCTGCGACCACACTTGAAAATGAAAGTATCGAATCTATGCTGAAACGGGCTGACCAACAAATGTATCAACGCAAAAAACATTTTTATCAGGATAAAGAAGCCAGTTAAAAGCATTCAAATAGCTTTTAGCCCTGACGCGCTTTAAAACGTGGATTAGATTTACAAATCACATAGAGCTTGCCACGACGACGTACAATTTGACAGTCAGATGAGCGTCGTTTTGCACTTTTAAGAGAAGATAAAACTTGCATGAATAAGCCCTATTTTTGATACATTATATCATTACATTAAAATATTTATTTAGCGACGTCAAGTCTAAAATATTTATAAAAAAACCCTTCATGTTTAAATAAAGGGTTTTCTGATACATAGTTTTCAATGTCGACAGAAATCTAGCGTTTTCCCATCGATCGACGTGTACCACGCGGTGGCATCCAAGTACGATCTGCATATTGTTCAGGTTTTGGTCGAACCTGATTATGTACGGCATCTTCGTCATCGCGATCAGCCGCTTGAGGCATTGGAAAAGGTAATTTTACAGCCGCCTTTTTCGCTTTGGGCTTTTGTTCACTCATGATGTTCACTTAAATTGGGTGATCTTTATATATCTTAAATGATTTTGACCAGAGATGCCGCTAAAAATAACAAAGCATATTGTGATTCGATCATTTCGATGACATTCGTTTTATATTTTTTATAAATTTGTTTGGATAATAAAACATGTATCCAAGATTTTGGGCTAAGATAGTATGCTTTTATTTTTTTAATCCCATAAGAAGGAATGCTGCCGTGGACGTACGTCTGTCTGATCGTGTAAATGCCATCAAACCGTCCCCTACTCTTGCTGTTACCAACAAAGCTGCTGAGCTTAAAGCAGCGGGTAAAAATGTGATTGGTTTAGGTGCAGGTGAACCAGATTTTGATACCCCGCAACACATCAAAGATGCTGCTATTGAAGCCATTAACAATGGTTTTACTAAATATACCGCAGTTGATGGTACGCCAGGCCTAAAAAAAGCAATCATTGCAAAATTTAAACGCGATAATAATCTTGATTATCAAGCCAACCAAATTTTGGTGTCTTGTGGTGGGAAACAGTCTTTCTTTAACTTGGCACTTGCTTTGTTAAATAAAGGTGATGAAGTGATTATCCCTGCACCTTACTGGGTCAGCTATCCAGATATGGTGATTATCGCTGAAGGCACACCTGTCATTGTAAAATGTGGTGAAGACCAGCGTTTTAAAATCACGCCTGAACAATTAGAAGCAGCAATTACACCAAATACGCGTTTACTGGTATTGAACAGCCCTTCTAACCCAACAGGCATGATCTATACCAAAGCTGAACTTGAAGCATTGGCTGAAGTTTTGCGTAAACACCCGCAAGTGTATATCGCATCTGACGACATGTATGAACCGATTCGTTGGGAAGATGAGTTCTACAATATTGCAACCGTTGCTCCAGATTTGTATGACCGTACCATTGTTTTAAATGGTGTATCAAAAGCTTATGCCATGACAGGCTGGCGTATTGGTTATGCCGCAGGTCCTGCAAAATTAATCGGTGCGATGAAAAAAATTCAGTCTCAATCTACTTCGAACCCAACTTCGATTTCACAAGTGGCTGCTGAAGCTGCATTGAATGGTCCACAAGATGTGCTTGAGCCAATGATTGAAGCATTTAAACGCCGTCATGATTTAGTGGTAAATGGTTTGAATGAAATTCATGGCATTAGCTGCTTACCAGCCGATGGTGCTTTCTATGCTTATGCCAATATTCGTCCATTGATTCGTGCTAAAGGTTTAAAATCTTGCACTGAGTTCTCTGAATGGTTGCTTGAAGAAACTGGTGTTGCCGTTGTACCGGGTGATGCATTTGGTCTAGGTGGATTTATGCGTATTTCCTATGCAACAGCAGACGAAGTACTTGTTGATGCGTTAGCCCGTATTAAGAAAGCAGCTGAATCGATTGATGGTATCGATGCTGCAATAGCATCCATTGAAGCTGAGAAAAAAGCTTAAGTTTTTTAAGCTTTTAAATAAAACCCCGTTAGAGTGATCTAACGGGGTTTTATTTAAATATGGGTTTTAAAGTTCATGTATGGCTGCCAATACTGAATCATTATTTTTTGATTTTTCCTGATGTACTAAACCAATATTTGAACGATCCAGAATCTGATCAATAATCTGCAATAATAGCTGATTTGCATTTTCACGTGCCTGATGACTACGCCATGCGACATGATGATCTGGTCGCACCAATACGCAACCATTTTCATTAATTTCACGTAAAGTCGTCCAATCACCATAAGAGTCAAAATACTCAAGCCCCAGACCAATTTGTTTCACATATACTTTGAAACCTGTCTGCTGTTCAACGTATTGTGCTGCTTGCAGCCAACATGCTCCACCATGTCCTGTTAACAGGGTCATTTGGCCATGCCCACAGATATCGAGTGTTGAAAGTTGATTACCTTTGGCATCATGCAACCATGCATGTGGCAATTTTGCTCCCGGACTTGTGGTCGGTTGATAATACAAATCTGCATCTTGAGTTTTTTGCGGCGCGCTGGGTTCACTGACAATGGCCTGACTGGCATAGTATTGACCAAGCTCTACACCATGACAATTAAACTGATAATGTTGTAATTGTACGGCTTGATGCAACTGGTCGCGGCGTTGCTGACCCAATTCAGTATCTTTGTACAGTTCATTTAAACTGTCCCAACCTTCTTGTTCAGATTGTCCCGGTTTAAAACCCAAAGCCTGAGAAATTGGCAGCATATTTTTAACCGATTGCATGGCACGATCAACCACACCTTTGCCGACTGGTTGACGTTCTTGCGTATAGGATTCCAGCAAGCCCTGACCAGCTTGTCCTTTTAACACCATCGCCAGTTTCCATGCTAAATTGAATGCATCCTGAATCGATGTATTGGTACCTAAACCATTTGCGGGTGGATGACGATGAACGGCATCTCCCATACAAAATACGCGACCTTTGGAATATCGCTCTGCCACAATATGATTGATTTGCCATTTACTGGTGGTTAAAACTTCGATATCAATTTCATCATCACCTATGACTTTTTTGGTACGGGCAATCATCGCTTCATGACTCAAATCAGGCTCACCTTCGGCAGGATCATACATATATAACATGATCCATTCATCCCACGGTTTGACACAAATAAAGGTTCCACTTCCTACCCAGTAATCGCTGCCCGGCTGAACAATCCAGTACAAAACACCCGGACGATGTTCACAATATTTGGTTAAATCTGCTTTCAACCAGACATTGACCGCGCAACCCAAGCCCATTTCACCTTGTAAATTCAGTCCTAATTGATCAACCACCAGACTTCGTGCGCCATCTGCTCCAATCATATATTGTGAGCGAACAGTCAATTCTTGTTGCGTGGTTCGATCTAAAATCGTCGCGGTTACGCCCTGATCATCCTGTACAAAATCGAGCAATTCCGTATTAAAGCGTGTAAGTGATCCTGCTCGTAATGCTTCATTGGCTAAAATTGGCTCTAAAATGTGTTGGGGAATATTACACATCTCTGATGGACTGGCTTTTTCATAATCTGACTTGCGCTCAATCGCATTACCCCATGTCAGAAGCCGAGCAATTTCTTGTCCTGAAAAACTGGTTGCCCAGATATTATTGGCCATTAAATCATGTGGTAAAGACAGGGCTTTAACCTGCTCTTCAACCTGTGCATCACGAAAGACTTCTACCGTACGCTGGTTGGTAATGTGCGCGCGTGGCCCGTTGGCAGTCCAACTATGTTTATTAATCAATAGATTCTTGATACCGTACCGAGAAAGTAATAGCGATGAAACCAATCCTGCTGGACCACCACCCACAATCAGAACAGGCACTTCAATATCATATTTTGCTGTATTTTCTGTAGATGAATGACTCATGATGAAACTCCATTTCACATATTGAGCGATAATTTGACGAGTAATGATTTAAACGACTTCGTAATTCACAACAAAATCTTCTGGGACATTCGGTCCCCATAAGTACAAAGAATCTTCTGGATCATGATTGGCGGCGGGCCACTCAAAACCAGCAGGAATAAAGTCAATATCGTAGGAATACTCGCAATAGCTGCCCCACGGATCGCGCACATAATAAAAATAATTGGAGCCGAGCACATGGCGACCTACACCCCAGCCCCGATTCCAGCCTTGTGCAAACATTTGCATTGCACCAAGTCCAACTTCTTCAAGTGAACCGACGTCCCAGCTACAATGATGAAATCCTGCTGCGCTCGACTGAGCAAATGCAACGGTATGATGATCTGCACCATGTGGCGCATGCATAAATGCTACAATGCCTTCTGAATAATCAGACAGATTTAAACCGAGGGTCCGATGATAAAACTCAATGCTACGGGCTAAATCTGAGGTAAATAATAGAATATGTGACAGACGCTGTGGTCTTACCTGAGTGGTTAAACGTCGATAACGTGCACCACGTTCACCCCCATGTGCTTCTGCATAGCTCACAGGTTTTTTACTATCAGGTGTCACTTTATTCGCAACACGAATATCAACTGAAATCCCGTCTAAATCTTGAAAAGTAAATCCTTGATCATGTTCAGTGATGCTTATATTTTCCGCCAAAACTCTCTGTTTTAGCGCATCAATATCTTGTTGATAAGCCCCAAAGCAAACCTGACGTAAAACTTTTTTATCCGCTTGACCGATATATGCCCAAATATGATCATCCTGAAATGTTCTTAAAACTAGACGATCTGCCTGTTGTTCGACCCTTAAACCAAAATCCTGATAAAACTTTTGTGCAACCGCTAAATCTGGAACATCAATAGAAAAATGATCAACTGAATGTATGCCAAAAGGTCGTTGCGTATCTAATGTAGTTTTCATTGCAATCCTCTCTAGGTCATCAAAAGTAATCCTTACTTTCTCTCTGGATTGAAACTGAATAATAAAGTAGCTGAATAAAAGCGTCCTATTCAGCTCTTTTGTTCATTATTTGGTTTCATTGCGAATAGGTGAATGCAAAATGCCAATTTGTTCAATCTCTACTTCACAAATATCACCTTCTTTCATCCATAAAGGTGGCTTGTGACCAAGACCCACACCGGCAGGTGTACCAGAAACTATCAGATCACCCGGTTCGAGCGTCATTGCTTCACTGATCGTACTAATCAAGGTTTCAATATCGAATAACATGTCATTGGTATTGGCTTGTTGCACAATTTTGCCATTTAATCGTGTGGTCAATAACAAGCCTTTTGCACCTGCGGGTAGTTCATCGGCGGTCACAAACTCTGGACCAAAAGCACCTGTGTCATCAAAGTTTTTACCCACCGTCCATTGAGGTGCTTTAAACTGATAGTCACGAATAGAAGCATCATTAAAAATAGAATATCCAGCAACATAATCCAGCGCATCTGCTTTTGAAATATGACGACCACGTTTACCAATAATCGCAACCAGCTCACCTTCATAGTCCAGTTGCTCTGAACACAAAGGACGTTTAATCGGCTGCCCGTTGGCAATTAGGCTAGAATTAAACCGTGAAAATAAAGTTGGATAATCTGGCTGCTCATAAGGAGATTCTTTCGTGTGGTCAGCATAATTTAATCCAACACAAATAATTTTTGGCGGTTGGCTTAAAGGCGGTAATAGTTCGACGTAATTCAGGTCAATTGTACTTCCTTGTTTTAGTACTTCTGCGGCGTGTGTCAATGCATCACTGCCTTGTTGTAGCAACTGCTCCAAACTACCCAGATAGTTTTCTTCTGCTTCGCTAAGACCCTTGAGTTGATCACCCACCCGAATGGCCAATCCTTTTTTACCTGCCTGCATATAACTTAAAAATCGCATGGCTTTACTCCCTGTATGTATCGCTTAAAAAGTGTGCATACATTCAATATAATCTAAAAATATATTTTTTCAACAAAAAATATATTTTTTTATAAAATATTTATATTCCACTTTTTTTTGCGTATACTTTTAACTATGAGAGAAAAGTTAGCCATAAAAATGATGACTTCAAAAACGTTAAGCCAAACAGAAATTGTTTATCGATCAATACGCGATGACATTCTTTCGTGTAAACTTGCACCGGGTTCTAAACTCAAAATCAATGAACTTTGTGAAAAATATGCAGCCTCATTAGGTGCAGTTCGTGAGGCACTCTCGCGCTTATGTTCTGAAGAATTAATTATTTCTGAAGCACAAAAAGGCTTTCGGGTCTCACCTATTTCCACCAAAGACCTACAAGATTTAGCGAATACCCGTATCCATATTGAGAGTTTGTGCCTTGAACAAGCCATTAATAAAGGTGATTTATCTTGGGAATCCAATATTGTCGCCAGCTTGCATCGATTGAATCATTTGCCTGAACGACAAGCCAATGCCCCCGAACTGACCGACAATGTTTGGGAGGAAGCGCACAATGCCTTTCATAATGCACTGATCGCGTCATGTGATAGCTATTGGTTACAGCATATTCGTAAAATATTAAGTGTGCAGAATGAACGTTATCGCCGCCTTTCTGCTGTACTTGATCAACATGATCGTGATTTAAAACAGGAACATCAACATATTGCTAATGCTGTACTTGAACGTAATATTAAAATGGCTCAACAATATATCGGAGACCATATTTTGACGACCACCCAAATTGTGCTCGGTAATTTTGATCTTTCAATTGCGGAGCTTTAACTGTAAAAGCTCCAGATAAAATACTTCAGCCCATTAACTCAAACGCTTTGGTCGTTCCAGACTCAAATAATGACAATAATAAGGCAGGGTTTGCTCAAGGCTTATTTGTTTAACCTGCTGCTCTTCTGTACTCCACGCCAAAGCAGAAGTTTTTGCAAAAAGCCCTTTACGTTCAATTGCAAAAAGAAAAAGTGAGTTATGCCAACATTCTGTCAGGTGTGTCCATAAACTCTGATCAGCATGACTCAAAATTTTAACTTGATGCTCAGTCCACTTATCGCCCAACCAGAGTTGCAATAAATCACCCAGATAAATTTTTTCTTCACTTACGATAGAAAAATGAATATGGGCATCTTCAACAGACTGATAGTACAACGCTGGATCACGCAAAATATCCAGATAGCGAGTTTGATAATATTGAAATTGAGAGAAAATCTCTTGGATATGAAGTGTTGGCATGATACTGCCCTCCGATTTAGCCATTTAGTGCTGGCAAGTTGGGTTAAATCCACACAGTTTGAATTTGAGTTCAAACAAAATTATGCTTTTAAACATAGCAATCTATAATCTAAAGCACAAGTATTTTTACACCCGATGTGACATTTGTTCAAATAAGCAACATACACACGCAAAATGAAAGAAACATGAAAGATTAGGCTTGACCCTGTTTAAAATCCCCTTATAATCGCTTTCAGATTCTCCCATAGCTCAGTCGGTAGAGCGACGGACTGTTAATCCGCAGGTCCCTGGTTCGAGCCCAGGTGGGAGAGCCAAATACGAAAAAGCCCGCAGCATTAAAGCGGGCTTTTTTTACGTCTAAAATTTATGTTTCAGGTCTCAACTACCATTCTATTTTCTGTCTCCATAAAATGTACTATACAAATTAAAGCATAAAAAAGCTCGCATTCAGCGAGCTTTTTTAAATTAATATGAATTACAGGCTGTAGTACATATCAAACTCAACTGGGTGAGTCGTTGTATTTAAACGACGTACGTCTTCAGTTTTAAGTTCGATATAAGCATCCAACATTTCTTTAGTGAACACGCCACCTTTAAGAAGGAATTCGTGGTCATTTTGAAGGGCTTCAAGTGCCATATCAAGGCTATGAGCCACTGTTGGGATTTTTGCTTCTTCTTCAGGAGGAAGGTCATACAAGTTTTTGTCAGCAGCTTCGCCCGGATGGATTTTGTTTTGAATCCCATCGATACCCGCCATCAACAATGCTGCAAAGCCCAAGTACGGGTTCATCATTGGATCTGGGAAACGAGCTTCGATACGTTTGCCTTTCGGGCTAGACACGTAAGGAATACGAATAGACGCTGAACGGTTACGTGCAGAGTAAGCAAGCATGATTGGTGCTTCGAAGTGAGGAACCAAACGCTTATAAGAGTTTGTAGATGGGTTTGTGATGGCATTCAAAGCACGAGCATGCTTGATGACACCACCGATGAAGTAAAGTGCCATTTCTGACAAACCTGCATATTCATCACCAGCAAACAAGTTCTTGCCATCTTTAGAGATTGACATATGAACGTGCATACCAGAACCATTATCACCCACCATTGGTTTAGGCATAAAGGTAGCTGTTTTTGCATATTGATGTGCAACGTTCCAAACCGCATATTTAAATTGTTGTACTTCATCCGCTTTACGAACAAGCGTATTGAAGCTCACACCAATTTCTAACTGGCAAGATGCAACTTCGTGGTGATGTACTTCTACACGACCTGGACCCATGATGTCTTCAATTTTTGCACACATTTCAGCACGCATATCTTGATGAGAATCAACTGGTGGAACTGGGAAGTAACCCCCTTTAACACGTGGACGGTGACCAGAGTTACCAGACTCATAGTCTTTACCAGTTGACCAAGCCGCTTCTTCAGCAATTAAAGTATGACGAGCACCAGACATGTCGATGTCCCATTTCACTTCGTCAAATACAAAGAATTCTGGCTCTGGACCGAAGAATGCTGTATCACCAATCCCCGTTGATTTTAGGTATTCTTCTGCACGACGAGCAATCGAACGTGGGTCACGCTCATAACCTTGACCAGTTGAAGGCTCAATGACGTCACAAGTGACAACAACTGTAGGCTCAGCAAAGAACGGGTCGATAAAGCCAGTTTCTGCATCTGGACGTAAAATCATGTCAGATGCTTCAATGCCCTTCCAACCAGCAATTGAAGAACCGTCGAACATTTTACCGTCTTCAAAAGTATCTTCATCAATTGAATCTGCTGGATAAGTAACGTGTTGCTCTTTCCCTTTAGTATCGGTAAAGCGAAAATCGACCCATTTTGCGCCACTTTCTTTGATGAGTTCGAGGACCTTGTTCGCCATGCTCTGTATGCTCCAGTGAAGTATTATTGCACTTGTGAAGTGCGTGTTAGTCGTTGGCTGTTATAAAGCAAATCCCATACCAACTTTTAAAGACTATTCTAATTTATTGAATTCCTTAGCAGAAAACCTAAATAGAGTTCATCGTGACTAAACTATTATACTGCGTGTAATTTTAAATGCACCATATTCAATCATTTTCATTTTTGTTTAGATTTCTAATTATTTTTATGTTTCATAATGGTGCATTTTTATTTTTATGTATTAATCCAGTGCATCTTTGTCGGAATAGCATGTTCAAGCTGAGTTCGCTAATATGACCGTATTGCTAAAGCTACGAATTTTTACATGAAACCCTCAACCGCTAATCTACTCGGGCTGTCATCTATCTTGATTTGGGCCAGCATTGTCGGCGGCGTTAAACTAATTACAGAACAATTAACCCCCTTATTGGCGATTGCACTGCTTTATAGCGTCAGTGCAATCAGTATGGTCATTTTAAACCGTAAAACCATTACATTTGCTTTACCTAAGACATATTTAATTGTTTGTGGGGGCTGTTTTGTCCTATATGAAGTTTTGTTTTTAAGCGCAATTGGCTTATCACATACCCGCGACGAAGCCCTGATTTTAGCCATGGTGAATTATCTATGGCCAAGCTTTACGTTGTTATTTGCTTATTGGTTTCGGCAAGTTTCTTTTCAGTTAGCTGCATATCTAGGTATTCTGATTTCAATCTTTGGTTTGGCTCTTGTTATTAACCCCAATGTTTTAAATATTTCGTTATTGTTAAAGACCATCGCCCAAAACCCAAGTGCTTATTCACTGGCTTTTATTGCAGCAATTTTATGGTCATTTTACTGTATATTTACACGAAAATATGCTCAAGGACACAATGCAGTTCCCTTATTTTTTTGTTTAACTGCACTTTCATTGTGGGTTTTATTTTTTATTTCTAATCAATCTTGGCAACAACCCTTAGCTTCACTCTGGTTGATGATTATCGTGATGGGCAGCTTGATTGGAATGGCATATAAAAATTGGAACCAAAGTCTTCAATTTGGGCAGATTCAGTTATTGTTGCTCGCGTCTTATTTTACTCCGATTTTATCGAGTTTATTTGGCAGCATCATTTTAGGTATTATACCAGTTTGGACATTCTGGCTGGGCACTTTTCTCGTTAGTTTTGGCGCACTACTGTGTTGGCGATTTAGCAAAAGCATTTGAAATGATTTAAGCAAAAATTGCCAAGTAAAATTAAAGCCCAATTTTGCGTTGGGCTTTTGATTGTTATCTCAATAAGTGATTTAAGTTAAAACCTTTTCACTCATCAATTTCTATAGGGTCACCATCTTCAGGGCGAATATGCGGTTCACCATCTTCCGCAGGATCGACACTTGAACCATCTTTGGTTATGGTGTTGTACAATTCATCTTCTTTTTTATCATCAATGAATTCTTCATCTGCAAAATCCATTGGCTCGTCATCATCATTAAAATCTAAAGGTTTTTCTTCGTCTATCATGGTCGATCCGTCACTTATATTGAATTGAATGTAGATCATATAATCTTTAAGCATTTATACGTGACATTCAACAGCAGACAAGCATGGTTTATGTAACAGTGAACTAAAAAGATTTTAATAAAACTTGATGAAAAATTTACTGCTTGTGCTCATGCGTGCAAACTGTAGTTAAACAAGATGAAAATTGATACTATAGCCGCTTAGTTTGGCGGCTTTATTTTGAGTGAAAATCTTAAAACGGGTTACTAAACAGGTAACACAAACAAGCTAAATAAATATCTAAATATTTTTCAATAGGTTGCGTTTACAATGCTGCTCATGATCGACAATTACGACTCTTTTACGTACAACATCGTCCAATATTTTGGCGAGTTAAATCAAGACGTTAAAGTAGTTCGCAATGACCAAGTCACATTAGAGGACATTGAACGATGGCAGCCGAAGTATTTGGTGGTCGGTCCAGGTCCTTGTTCGCCAACCGAAGCAGGGATTTCCATTCCAGCGATTCACCATTTTGCAGGGAAAATTCCCCTGCTCGGTGTTTGCCTAGGACATCAAGCGATTGGACAGGCTTTTGGTGGCCATATCATTCGTGCCAAAACCGTGATGCACGGTCGTTTATCCGATATGCATCATATTGATAAAGGCATTTTTAGTGATTTGCCATCACCATTTTCAGCAACACGTTATCACTCTTTAGTGATTGAACAGGAAACCTTACCTGAGTGTCTGGAAGTGACCTGCTGGACCAATCAAGCAGATGGTTCGATGGAAGAAATTATGGGCGTCAAACATAAGACACTCCCTGTTGAAGGTGTGCAGTTTCACCCTGAATCGATCTTGAGCCAACATGGTCACCAAATCTTCAAGAATTTTTTAGAGATTTATGCATAAATGAATATTCAACAAGCGTTAAATCATATCACCAAAAATATTCATCTCACTCAAGCGCAAATGGAAGATGTGATGCGTAGCATCATGCAAGGTGAAGCCACTGAAGCACAAATTGGCGCGCTGATGATGGGTTTACGCATGAAAGGTGAAAGTATTGATGAAATTACCGCTGCGGCGCGTGTTATGCGTGAACTTGCGATTAAAATCGATGTCAGTGATGTCCAGTATTTAGTTGATATTGTAGGTACAGGTGGCGATGGTCAAAACCTGTTTAATGTTTCAACCGCATCCAGTTTTGTGATTGCTGCGGCAGGTGCAACCATCGCTAAACATGGTAATCGTGGTGTGTCGAGTAAATCAGGTTCTTCTGATTTATTAGAACAGGCAGGGATTAATCTCGATCTGGACATGCAACAAACTGAACGTTGCATTCGTGAAATGGGGGTCGGTTTTTTATTTGCACCGAATCATCATAAAGCCATGAAATATGCGGTTGGTCCACGTCGTGAACTCGGCATTCGAAGCATTTTTAATTTACTCGGTCCGCTTACGAATCCGGCTGGGGTAAAACGTTTCGTAATTGGTGTGTTTTCAGATGAACTCTGTCGCCCAATTGCAGAAGTGATGAAGCAACTTGGTGCAGAACATGTGATGGTGGTGCACTCCAAAGATGGTCTGGATGAAATTAGCCTTGCATCGCAAACCTATATCGCAGAACTCAAAAACGGCGAAGTGACTGAATGGATACTCAATCCTGAAGATGTTGGCATCACTTCTCAAACTTTAAGCGGTTTAATGGTGGAAGACTCTAGTGCCAGTCTAAAATTGATCAAAGATGCGTTGGGTCGTAAAAAATCTGACATTGGTGAAAAAGCGGCCAATATGATTGCCCTGAATGCAGGGGCAGGTATTTATGTATCAGGGCTGGCCACCAGCTATAAACAGGGCGTGGCTTTAGCACATGATATTATTTACGGCGGACAGGCACTTGAAAAGATGAGCATCTTGTCTGAATTTACCAAAGCATTAAAGCAATACGCAAACAACTGAGGTTATCCAAATGATCCAGATTCAAAATACCATCTTGGGTAAAATCGTTGATCGTAAGCATGAAGAATTGGCTGATCGTTTAAAACAACGTAGCCTGAAAGATGTCGAAGAGTGGGCACAACAAGCGACACCTGTTCGTGGTTTTGCTCAATCGTTACACAGTAAACGTCCCAGTGTAATTGCAGAGATTAAAAAAGCATCGCCATCTAAAGGCGTGATTCGCGCTGACTTTAATCCTGCTGAAATTGCAGCACAATATGAACAGGCAGGTGCAGCTTGTTTATCGGTACTGACGGATGTCGATTTCTTTCAGGGTGCAGATGAAAATATTGCCATCGCGCGTGAACATTCTAGTCTTCCTGCCCTGCGCAAAGACTTTTTGGTTGATCCATACAATGTGATCGAAGCACGTGCCTTACAAGCTGATTGTATATTGTTGATTGTGGCGTGTTTGTCTGATCAACAACTTGAAGAAATGTCGAAGACTGCATTTGAATATAACTTGGATGTTTTGGTTGAAGTGCATGACGAACAAGAGTTGGAACGCGCACTTAAACTTTCTGAGCAATGTTTATTGGGCGTGAATAATCGTAATCTTAAAACCTTTGAGGTTGATTTAAATACCAGTTTGCGCTTAAAGAAGCTTCTTGATCCTTCGCGTTTATTGGTCACTGAAAGTGGTATTGCTACACCGAATGATATTGCCATGATGCAGGATCATGATATTCATGCGTTCTTGGTGGGCGAAAGCTTTATGAAACAACCACGACCTGACCACGCCTTTACGGCATTGTTTGGTGTACCAGAACAAGTTTAATGTTGAAACAGACGACTGTTTCATTTCTTCAAAACTGCTTAAGTTTAAACACTTAAGCATTTTTTGTTTTCACAAATATGTTGCAGATTGTGATTAAGACGAACCGATCTTATGATCTCTTGTGTTTTTCATACTATAATCCTCTCAAATATTTTTTATTGTGATTCTTTAATTTCAGTCATGAGCAAACACGACACCTCCCTCTCCAAAGCCCAACAAGATTTGTTAAAACAGTTTAAAAAACAAATCTCAAATGGTCAGGAAAAAGTGAGTAAACAACAAACGTCAAATAAACAACCCATTTATAATGGTCCTCAAACTGAACCAGAAGATGACAGTCAATTGTTGAGTAAAGCATTGCAAGGTGTAAAACCGATTGATACTGGTAATATCGCGGATATTAAACCCAGCCGTGCAAAAAAGGTTGATGCGCAAACCCTAGCCAAACGCGCAGCGGCTGAAGGTAGTGCTGATACTGAAGATGCTGAACTGTCTGACACTCAAGCGGTGCTTAACCCAGTGGCGAGTCAGGCAAGCCTGAGTTACCGTATTGCGACTTTACAACACAAAGTCTTTGAAGATTTAAAAGCAGGTAAATTACGCTGGTTTGAGGCAGTAGATTTACATGGCTGTACAGTAGAACAAGCGCGTTCTGCGGTGTTGCAGATTATTCAGATGGCCAAAGCTGAAAATCAAAATGTCATCAAGATTGTACATGGCAAAGGTCCCGAAGCCATTTTAAAAACCTATGTGAATGGCTGGTTGCGTCAGCATCGTGATGTTTTAGCTTTTATCAGTGCGCCTGAAAATCAAGGCGGTACAGGTGCAGTTTTGGTTCTACTCAAACGTGCAGAGAAAAATCCGAAATTTGATGCACAGAAATGATTCAATACAATCATTTTTGTATATCAAAAACCTGTAGTAACTGCGCCACGACTGAAACTGCGATGATTGCAGGTTGTTTTGAAGTGATTCCAGTCATTCCAATCGGGCAAATCAAACGCTGCAAATCTGTCTGAGTATAACCTCTGGCAGACATGCGTTTTTCAAAAATTGCCCGTTTACTTTTTGAACCAATCATCCCAACAAAAGCAAAAGGTTGCTCTGAGGGTTTTAACGCTTCAAAACACAATTGTAAATCCAGTTGATGATCATGGGTTAAGATTAAAATTGCACCCTTTCGGTCAAAATGGGCAATTTCCGTTTCAGGTAAATCAGTACTAATACAATCAATCTGCTCGGTTAAATCCTCTGGAAAGATATCATCGCGACTATCCACCCAACTAATCTGCACCCCAATCGGCAGTAAGCAACGCACAATTGCCTCACCGACATGACCTGCACCAAAAATCATGACTTTCATGGCATAAGGTTGAACTGTCTGAACCCATTGCCAATCCGTATCAACTTGCTGGAAATCACAATTCAGTACAGTTGATGAATCATTTGCAATCGACCAAATAGATGTTTGTTTATTCGATATTTGTCGAACAATACGCTGTCCTTTTTGCCAAGCCTTTTCACAAGCAACAAGATCATGATGCACAGCCTCTATTTTTTCAAACAGTAACCACATCACGCCCCCGCAACATTGCCCCAAACGTGCACTCAGATTAAATCGCTCAACAAACTGTTGTCGTGCATCAAGACTCAACAGCATGTTTTTTGCAATATCAATTGCTTGAAACTCCAAATGACCACCGCCAATGGTATCGGATTGTTGTATTTGCTGTTGCTGATCCAGTCGAAGTAGCATGCTTGCTCCGACTTCGCGCGGAGTAGAACCATCAGCTCGAACGACTGTGACCAGTACGGCAGCAACACCTTGCGCTTGCCATTCGACTAAATCTCGCCACCATTGTAAATGCTGTATTGCCATCGAAAAAACTATCTAAGATGCGGCTGTGGACGAGCTGCCATGGCTTGACCCCGACCGATCGAAATCGCACGTAAAATTTCTTCTGCTGTTGCAGGTGCGTTCAATTCAAGTGGTGCATCTTCTGGAATTGCTGCTTGTACCGCTTGGCGGATGGCAGAAAACACTGAAAGCCCCAACATAAACGGCGGTTCACCTACTGCTTTAGAACGGTAAATGGTATCCGATGGATTTTCATTATCAAATAATTTGACATTAAAAATAGGGGGTATGTCTGCACTGGTTGGAATTTTATAGGTCGACGGCGCATGGGTAAACAAGCGTCCAGCATGCGACCCTTGTGGTTGCCAATACAGCTCTTCAGTCGTGAGCCAACCCATGCCCTGAATAAATCCACCTTCAATCTGTCCAATATCAATGGCTGGGTTAATCGAACGTCCGACATCATGCAAAATATCGGCACGTAAGACCTTCATCTCTCCCGTCAAAGTGTCAATCGCCACTTCACTCACTGCTGCACCATAGGCGTAATAGAAAAATGGACGACCTAAATGATTGACCTGATCATAATGAATTTCAGGGGTTTTATAAAAACCGCTATCCCAGAGTTGCACCCGTGCCATATAAGCACGATTCACTAAATCAGCAAATGCCCATGAATGACCATTTGCTGTGATCACTGTGCTATTTTCAAACTGTATTTGCGCTGCATCGCTATGGCTAATTTCAGCTGCCAGTTTAGCTAAACGTTCACGAATTTTGATACAGGCATTTTGTACCGCCTTACCATTTAAATCTGCACCACTCGATGCTGCTGTCGCAGAGGTATTGGGTACACGAGACGTATCTGTGGCAATCAGACGCACCCGATCAATCGGTAATCCTAATTCATGTGCAGCCACTTGACGGACTTTGGTATAAAGTCCCTGTCCCATTTCCGTACCGCCATGCGTAATGGCAACTGTACCATCCATATACACATACACCAGCGCACCCGCTTGGTTGTAGTGTACCGCGTTAAAGGAAATCCCAAACATTAAAGGTGTTAAGGCAATACCACGTTTAATGACGTCGTTATTTTGGTTAAAAATTTCAATATTTTGTTTGCGTTTAAAATATTGGCTGCTTTGCAATAATTCTTCGACTATTTTCGGCGCAACATTGTCCCGAACTTCTGCACCATAATGCATATGATCACGACCATTGCCCGGTTTTTCGGCAAAGAAGTTACGCTGACGGACCAAGACAGGATCACATTTTAAATGTCGAGCAATATCATCCATGATATTTTCAATCACAAACATCCCTTGCGGGCCACCAAAACCCCGATAGGCGGTATTGGAAACGGTATTGGTTTTACAACGCAAATTTCGTAGTTGTACCGCATTTAAATAATAGGCATTACCAATATGACAAATGGCACGTTCATTCACAGGTCCAGACAAATCCGCAGAAAAACCACAGTTTGATGCCAATTGCACTTTAAGTCCTTGTAATACACCTGCATCATCAAACGCCACTGACCACTCATACGCAAAACCATGTCGTTTGCCTGTCGAGCTCATGTCATCATCACGATCTAAACGTAATTTACAAGGTCGTCCACTTTTCTGTGCAGCCAGTGAGGCAATACATGCCCATTGTGCTGATTGCGATTCTTTACCTCCAAATCCACCGCCCATGCGACGTGCTTCAACACTGACCTGATGCATGTCAAAACCCAAGGCATGACAAATCAGAAGTTGCATTTCTGTCGGATGTTGTGTTGAACAATACACTTTCAAAGTATGGTCTTCTTGGGGAACAGCGTAAGAAATTTGACCTTCAAGATAAAAATGCTCTTGCCCACCCAGTTCAATTGAACCACTTAATTGATACTTTGCCGTTTGAAACGCTTGCTCCACTTCACCATGAGAAAAATCAACCGGTGGCAATACCCACGATTCTTTTTCGATTGCATCTTGAATACTGAGAATAGGCGTTTCTGGGACATATTCTATGTGTGCTAAGCGTACTGCATGACGTGCCTGCTGATAGGTTTTGGCAGCGACCACAAATAAAGCCTGACCATAAAATTCAACCTGATCTTCAGCAAAAATCGGATCATCATTGACAATCGGCCCCCAATTGTTTTTGATCAGAATATCCTTCGCCGTATAAACGGCATAAACGCCATCCGCCTGACGCACAGCATCCAAATTAAATTGACTCATTTTACCTTTGGCACACTTTGAAAAACCGACTGCCAAATGCAGGGTATTTTCAAGTTCTGGCAAATCATCAATATAAGTTGCAGTTCCTGTTACATGTAAATGTGCACTTTCATGTGGAATTGAATCTCCAGCTTTGGCAGATTGTCTTTGCACTGTTAAATGATCAATCGATTGATTCATATTACACCTCCACCAAAGCAATCAGATCATCCAGCCGGGCAACAGATGATTGCTTGATTTTCTCAATATAAAAACGCTGTAAACAGTTCTGCGCTACCTGTAAACGATACGCGGCACTAGCACGGCCATCATTTAACGGTTGATAGTCCTTTGCCAATGCGACTTGTGCCTGTTCAATCCGTTCAGGTGTCAGGCTCTGACCCAATAAAACTTTTTCAGCATTGAAGGCACGTTTAGGAATTGCTGCCATTCCACCGAAAGCAATTCTTATAGATTGCACCACATTATTTTTGTCCAACTCGCAGTAAAAAGCAGCACACACTGCGGAAATATCTTGTTCAAAACGTTTCGAAATTTTATAACTTGCAAATTTAAATGCTGTGGAGGGTTCACGAATTGGAATTAAGATCGTTTCGACAAACTCTCCAGTTTGTAGTGCAGTTTTTTGATAATCCAAATAGAAATCCGCTAAGTTCACTTCACGCGTTTGCTCACCACAACGTAAACGTAAGGCAGCATCCAGTGTAATTAATGCAGGCATTGAATCACCAATCGGCGAGCCATTTGCAATATTTCCGCCTAAAGTGCCTGCATTTTTAATTGGCATAGAGGCAAAACGGCGTTGTAGATCGGCGAAATCTGGATAAATTTCAGTGATTTTACTCAAGGCATCACTGAGGCTAACATTCGCGCCAATTTCTAAACGACCAGCTTGAACTTTAATGTTTTTTAGCTCTGGAACCTGACCGATATATAACAGATCTCCAAGCTCACGCCCAAGTTTGGTGACCCATAAGCCCACATCAGTACTGCCAGCGACAATACGTGCCTGCGGATATTGTTGACGTAAAGTAGCAAACTCCCGCAAGGTTTTGGGTGCAAAAAACTGTTGGTGAAGATAGGACAACTGTAAAGGTGGTAAATCCTGCATCTGTTTCAGTTCATCAATAATGTTCTGACGTTCCAGCATCATTTTTGGATAATCAAATGCTTTTTGTGCTGCATCCAAAATCGGGCGATATCCTGTACAACGGCATAAATTGCCTGAAATATAATCCGTCACTGTTGCTCTGCTTGGCATTTCTGCTTCATTTTCATACATCGACCACAACGACATAATAAAACCAGGCGTACAAAAACCGCACTGCGAGCCATGATATTCCAGCATGGCCTGCTGCACAGGATGTAAATGAGCTTCTGTGGAGCTAGAAAGTGTTTGCAAGTCTTCAACACTAAATAATGCTTTACCATCTAAAGTCGGTAAAAACTGGATACAGGCATTGACGCTGTGCAGTTGTAACTGGTCATTGACCAACTCCCCAATGACCACTGTACATGCACCACAATCTCCTTCAGCACAGCCTTCTTTGGTTCCTGTTTGACGCGTTTTGTCTGAACCTACATATTCACGTAAATATTGTAAAACTGTTGTGGTCGGAGAGAGCGTATCAATTTGCTGTTTTTGTCCCCTAAAATAAAATGTGATTGGACGTACTGACACTTTTGACATTTTCTATCCCTTTTTCTTTCTGCATCCAGATACCGTTTAATGAGCAAATAAAATGCCATTTCGTTCTATCATGTTGAATTTCCGCCCAACCAGATACCCTGTATAAGAGTTTAGATATATCCGAAGTTTCAGTTAGAAATTGCACATGCTCAGATCATTTTTAACAGACTTTTGATGCAAAAAAGCATAAGAAGTTTGTATTTGACGAAATATCGACCATGAACAAGCTGAAAATTATTCAGCTTTTATTTCGTCCTCTCTATCAGAATAAATATACGGCAAAGTTGCATGACCCACTTGTTCGGTTTTCTGATACAATGCCGAGCTTGTTTAGTAGAGTAAGCCAACACGTCTTATGTCAATGCAGCAATCCTATGCAAATATTCTGACCTCAGTCGGTGAGGATTTAAATCGTCCTGGGCTAAAAGATACGCCTATTCGAGCTGCCAAGGCATTTTCGTTTTTGACCTCTGGCTATGGGAAAACACTAGAAGAAGTCACCAATAGTGCCGTTTTCCCATCCGATAATCATGAAATGGTCTTGGTCAAAAATATTGAATTCTATTCTTTATGTGAGCATCACCTCCTTCCCTTTTATGGTCGGGTACATATTGCCTACTTGCCAGAAGGTAAAGTTTTAGGTTTGTCAAAATTCGCACGTATTACCGAAATGTTTGCACGTCGTTTGCAAATTCAGGAAAATTTGACGCAACAAATTGCGCAAGCTGTGCTGGATGTGACACAAGCGCGTGGCGTTGCTGTCATGATTGATTCAGCGCATATGTGTATGATGATGCGTGGCGTAGGCAAACAGGAATCTACAACGCGTACTGTTTCATTTTTAGGCGACTTCAAAACTGACAAAGAAGTCCGTCGTGAATTTTTAAGTGCTGTACCAGAAAGTTATTAATTTCTGGGCAATTTCATCAAAACCAGCCAGAAACTTTCTAAAATCTGGCGGTTTTAGACATTAACGAAGTCATGATAAAGGTAGGTCGTTAGTGGAGTTTTTCGAGTTTTTAACTGGTTTTGAACATTATCTTCCTATTTTGATTCAACAATATGGCTTATGGATTTATGCCATTTTGTTTTTGATTATCTTTGCAGAAACTGCCTTTATTTTTATGTTTTTTTTGCCGGGCGATAGTCTTTTACTGGCCGTCGGTGCGCTTTGCGCCACGGTTCCCATGATGAATCTGGGTTTTATTATCCTATTACTGTCATTAGCAGCAATGCTCGGTTATATGGTCAATTATCAGATTGGTCGTCGTTTAGGCGTTCGTGTTTTTGAAATAAAATCTCGTTTTATTAAACATGAACATCTCCTCAAAACGCACGAGTATTTTAGACGACGTGGTGCCATCACGATTTTAGTTGCCCGATTTATTCCCTTTGTACGTTCTTTTGCACCGTTTGCAGCTGGTTCAAGTGGCATGAACTACACCATATTTTCAATTTACAACATTATTGGTGCTTTTATCTGGATTGCTGTTTTGGTTACAGCAGGCTATTTATTGGGTCATACCGTCATGTTTATTGGTGATATTGAATAACGCTGTCTAAGCTTATCAGAAAAGTGACTTGATCATGACCATAAAACATGGGATATTCTTTCGCAGCGTCAGCAAGTATTCCACTTGGCTACATCGTAAGCGTTCACGTTAGCCAACGCATCTTTTCCAGTATCTTTTAGATCTTGGAAGTGGATGCATGTGTCAATGGTATCCTCTTCCTTGGAGTATCGAATGACACAGATTGATCAGAATACCAATATGCGCTCAGCCCTTCAGACTGACTCAGAGATGAGAACGCTTTATCCTTTGGTTATTGCCCTTTTTCTTTCTTATTTAACAATTTCTGCTCCACTTGCAGTGATCCCACTTTATGTACATGACAATCTAAATCTGAATAATTTTTGGGTCGGGATTGCTGTTGGGACGCAATTCGTTGCCACTGTCCTGACACGTCCTTATGCAGGTCGTATCGCAGATCAAATCAGTGCAAAACGTGCCACCTTGCAAGGTATGATTGCCCTACTTGTTGCAGGCTCAATTTATATGCTTGCCTTTTTTCTGCCAACAAGCATTAGCATTAAATTTATGATTTTATTGGTCGGGCGTTTAGCTCACGGCTATGCTGAAAGCTTATTGGTGAGTGGACATTTAACTTGGGGACTCGGTCTAGTTGGTCAAGCACGTGCAGGTAAATTACTCTCTTTGACAGGCATGGCGATGTTCGGTGCGCTCGCAGCAGGTGCACCCTTGGGTTTGTGGTTGTTTGAACTTTACGGATTTGCAGCAGTCGCATTACTGATTCTCATTCTGCCTTTATTTTCCTTAATGATTGATGGTTATATTCGTGCAACGCAACCTCATAGTGGTCATTATCCGCCACTTAAGCATGTGATCCGCTATGTATGGCGTTTTGGTCTGATTCTGGCTTTACAAGGCGTAGGATTTGCCTGTATCGGAACTTTCGTTGCTTTATATTTTAAACAGCAGCAGTGGCAATATGCTGGTTATGCATTGACCTTTTTCGGTCTAGCTTTTGTGGCTGTACGTATTTTTTGTGGACATTTAACTGATAAAGTTTCAGGTTTTAGTTTGGTCAAATACTCCTTAATGATTGAAGCCATGGGTTTATTTTTATTATTTATTTCGCCACGTGTAGAAATTGCCTTAGTCGGTGCAGTCGTCACTGGAGCAGGATGTTCTCTTATTTACCCAGCCTTGGGTGTAGAACTGATTAAAGGTGCACCTGCACAAATTCGTGGTACCGCCATGGGGGTCTTTTCAGCGTTTCAGGACATTGCCTATGCAATTTATGCACCTGTATTTGGCTTAGTCGCGCTTTATCTAGGCTATCCTTCGGTATTTATTGCGGCTGGTTGCTGCGCACTTGTAGGCTGCCTGATGAATATTTACACACGAAAGTTTGCACACAATTCATAAACACAGGGGCACATTTTGCCCCTTTATTTTCAATGCTGTTGATAAAATGTCGTTTTATAAATCGTTACTAAAAACCGCACATCATCTTGGTTATTTTGAAATGATGGATGGTTTCTATTCGATTGCTTTCATCGCTGTTCAAACCCACTTTATATCTTTACTTAAGGCACAAAAATAAATGACTTAGACAACAATCTATTGAAAATGATTCAATTTCCAATGTCCGTTAGAATCTCTCGTTCCTAATATCTTGAGGACTAAAACCAAACTGAGCAGCAATAATAAATACCATGAACCCAATTTACCCCAACCGACCATGTGCCAAGCATCAACTTGGCTTGGATAAAGCCAGATTTTATAAAAAGTACTGATATTTTCAGCAATCCAGATGATAAATGCCAAGACTAAAAGTACAGGCAACATCGGCAATTGAAAGCTTTGACCAGATAAACAAAACCTTAATTTGGTTTTCCAGAAGATGATTGCACTCCAGAGAAATAAAACATAGCGCAAATCGGGAATAAAAAACTTACTCATAAAATTGATATATGAGCACAATGCTAAGGCCAACATATGGCCAAAACGTGGCAAAGCCTCAAATGATATCTGATATAAACGTAAGGAACGGGCAAAAAAACTGCCGACGGCTGAATACATAAATCCAGCAAAAAGCGGTACTGTCCAGAGTTTAAAGATGGCAGGCTGTGGATATTGCCATGATGCAATTGCAGGATGTGTCAGAAAAATTTCCATCAGCATCGCCATAATATGAAACAGCGCAATGACTTTGGCTTCAGCCCAAGATTCTAATTTAAGGTAAAGTAAACAGGCTTGAATGATGAGTGCATAAAAAAGCAAATAGTCGTAACGATAAAAACCATGATAGTCATGACTGCCCATAGGCGCAGTAAACACAAATGCCAACAGTAGTAAAATACCAAACAAGGCAGCCGAAGCTGCCTTAAAAGAAAAATTAAATACAAGTCTCAGGATGTACACAAAAATGTTATC
This sequence comes from Acinetobacter ihumii, assembly GCF_900625095.1. Lineage (GTDB taxonomy): Bacteria > Pseudomonadota > Gammaproteobacteria > Pseudomonadales > Moraxellaceae > Acinetobacter > Acinetobacter ihumii. The sequence goes on from NZ_LR130760.1 coordinate 1,391,782, forward strand.
CCAAGTATTTGGCACTATATTCATGCACGGTATCGACAAAGACTTTGGGTTGAGCTGGATCAACCCATTGCGTGATGCCATGTCCCAAGTTTGCAATATAACCTGTGGTTTCACCATTGGCATAGGCATCGTCTAGCATGGCTTTAACAGACTTTTCAATGGATGCATGAGAGCCATATAACACGGCAGGATCCAGATTTCCCTGCACCGCGACACGTCCGGCAATCGTTTGACGCGCAACATTCAACGGTGTGGTCCAATCCAGACCAACAGCATCTGCACCTGTTGCAATCATCGGCTCTAGCCATTGACCACCGCCTTTAGTGAATAAAATAACAGGAATACAACGACCATCTTTTTCGCGCTGTAAGCCTGCCACAATTTTTTGCATATAATTGAGAGAAAACTCAATATATTCACGGTGTGCCAACGCCCCGCCCCAACTATCAAAAATCTGGATGGCTTGAGCACCGGCATCTATTTGCGCATTCAAATAATCAATGACGGCGACAGCCAGTCGATCCAACAAGGCATGTAACACTTCTGGCTGTGCATACAACATGTGTTTGGTATGGCGAAAATCTTTGCTCGAACCACCTTCAATCATATAGGTTGCCAAGGTCCACGGACTACCTGAAAAACCAATGAGAGGCACCTGACCACCTAAAGCAGAACGAATAGCGGAAACGGCATTCATGACATAGTCCAGATCAGACTTGGCATTAAAATGAGGTAAATTTAAAACATCCTGTTCTGTGCGAATGGTCTTTTTGAACTTGGGCCCTTCTCCAGTTTCAAAATACAGCCCTAAACCCAGCGCATCTGGTACAGTTAAAATATCTGAAAATAAAATAGCCGCGTCTAAATCATAGCGACGTAAAGGCTGTAACGTCACTTCACAGGCAAAGTCAGTATTTTTACATAACGATAAAAAGTCGCCCGCTTTACCGCGTGTTTCACGATATTCTGGTAAATAACGACCTGCTTGTCGCATCATCCATACAGGTGTGGTATCTACAGGCTCACGCAATAAAGCACGTAGAAAACGATCATTTTTTAAGGTCGTCATTTACTTTCTCTATCTCAATTTTTTCTTGCATGCATCATAACAAAAAGGGTTGCGATTTAATAACGTCTTGGTGCGATAAAATGCGGATTAGACAAGATAAAAATGAGGAACTACACAAAACAACTACTGCATGATCCTGTATTTTCTGTAATACTTGCCAAGTTTCTATCCCAACTATATGAATAATTCTTAAGGTTGAATTACATGTTTGTTCGCTCTTTGCTCGCTTTGAGTCTAACTTGTATTATGACTGGTACAGCCTTTGCTGCGCCTACGGCCGAGCAACCGTTAAATCCTAAAGTGATTCGCACTCAGTCTGTTCAAGATCCGATCGATCCACTTGCTATTGAACGTAAGCCTCTTTCACAAGATACGTCGGCGGCATCTAGTCCGGTCTCCTCTCCTGTTGCAAATGCAGCTTCAACTCCTGCTGCAAATGTTGCATCTGCCTCTAGCCCAGCAAGCTCAGATCAGGCAGAAGTCAGTGCTCAGGAAGAACATGACCTTAATCAGGCATCTGCCACCTTGCAGAATCTTGAAAGCAGTGAAACTAAAAATGCAGATACAGGCATCGCACCTACTGCTGCACAAAAAGCCGCAGCCACAACAACTGCATCAAAAACTCAAGTTGGCAAAGCCTCTTGGACGCTTGATGGTTTAAATCATGCAGACTGGTATGAAAATATCGGACGTGGTCAGTTTCCCGTGTATGCGCGCGCACAAGTCATGCTAAACAATACACATGCGTCTCCAGGTGCTATTGATGGCACCAGTGGCATGAATACATTGAAAGCGCTTTCATCTTTTCAGCAAATGAACGGTTTAAAAGCAACAGGTGAATTAACCCAAGAAACTTGGGATGCATTGGTTGCCAAGCAAAATAAACCTGCTTATGTGGAATACACCATTACTGAAGAAGATTTAAAAGGTCCTTATGCTCCTTCTATTCCACATGACTATGCGCTACAAGCTAAAATGAAAGGCTTGTACTATGTACGTGTGACTGAAATGCTGGGTGAAAAGTTCCATATGGATGAAGACTTTTTGAAAAAGTTAAATCCAAAAGCTACTTTTAAAAAAGCGGGTGAAAAAATCATTGTTGCCAATGTGCGTAATGACCTGCCAGAAGATATTCATTTGATTATTGCGCATAAAGGCGCACGTCAATTGTACTTATTTAATAGCCGTAACCAGATGATTGCTTCATTCCCTGCAACCATCGGTAGCAGTGATACGCCATCGCCAACAGGAACTTATAAAGTGGTCGGTGTTGCACCGAATCCGTGGTATAGCTACTCACCAAGTAACTTTGTACAGGGTAAAAACTTAAAACCACTATCATTACCACCGGGTCCTAATGGTCCTGTTGGGAATATCTGGATTGGTTTAAGCAAGAAATCATTCGGTATTCATGGTACGCCAAATCCATCTACAATTTCTAAAACTGCATCGCATGGTTGTATTCGTTTAACCAACTGGGATGCTAATGATTTAGGTAAAAAAGTACGTAGTGGCGTGACTGTAAAATTCCTAGAATAAATTTAACCTGTATTGAATACTAAAAAACCTGCATTTCTTGTGCAGGTTTTTTTATGATGATTTGAGATATTCATCAGTTATTTTGATTCATTTTATTGTTCCATTATTTTTAATAATATCCATTAAAATTAAAAATCATTTCAAAAATAGAACAATTTGTTCCAATTCTGAGGTTTTTACTCAGGTTTGGTCTTGTTAGTATAAGCCCATGAGATAAATACAAGAATTTGGGAGGTGCAGAATGAATGCATATCTACATCGTAGTGAAAACCGTGGTCATGTCCAAGCTGGTTGGTTAAATACCTATCATAGTTTTTCATTTGGTAGCTGGTACAACCCGAAATATATGGGATTTGGACCACTACGTGTGATTAATGATGACACCATTGCCGCACATAATGGGTTTGGTACACATCCACACGACAATATGGAAATCTTAACTTATGTGACCGATGGCCGACTCACTCACCGTGATAGCATGGGGAATGAAGAATATATCCATGCTGGTGAATGGCAGTTAATGAGTGCAGGTACAGGTATTACACACAGTGAAATCAATAATGGAGATGAGCCTGTTCATCTATTCCAAATCTGGATTCACCCTAATGTGCGTGATGCTGAGCCAACTTATCAACAAATCAAACTTGACCCACGTGAAGCTCCGAATCAATGGCACTTGATTGTGGGACCTAATGACAATGCGCCTATGTTGATCCGCCAAAATGCGGAAGTCAAAACTGCCGTATTGGAAGCAGGTAAAGAGCTTGAAGTTGTTGCCACTCAAAAACACAATTATGTGCATGTGGTCAAAGGTCAAATCATGATTGAAAATCAAATTGTTAAAGCAGGTGACGCTTTATTATTTGATGAGAAAACCGTGATTAATGCACTTGAAGATAGTGAAGTGATCTGGTTTGACTTACCAGCATAATGTTCTCAAATATACGCACTGTTTCGTCAGAAGCAGTGCGTTTTTGTTATTTTTGACTGAGACAACCCGATCAGGCATGCTTGATCATCTTAAACATTCTTAATTTAAATGCAATGCAACCGTTGAATATAAAAGAAATTTCCAAGATAACATCTTTTGATATGCATCCAATATTAAAACAATTGTTATTACAAGCTGACCCTGATTGGCAAAGCATTACACAGTATGTTCATGACTCTTTAATTTTTCTTGTACAAGACTCCGAGCAGAATATTTTAGGTGAACTTTGTTTAATTGCCGATAATCATTTAGCCGAAATCAAAAATTTAGCGATTGCTAAAGAGTATCAAGGTTTGGGCTTGGCTAAAGGACTGATTCATTATGCAATTGATTATTGCCAGAAGCAGGATATACATACGCTGATTGTAAAGACTGGAAATTCAAGTTTAAATCAACTTGCCCTCTATCAAAAATGTGGTTTTCGAATGAGCTATATTGAAACTGATGCTTTTAAAGATTATCCAGAGCCAATTTTTGAAAATGGTATTCATTGTGTGGATCAAATCGTGTTGATACAGCAACTTTGAGTCGGAAAATTTTATAAGCTACTTTTTCAACACCTTAAATCTTTATTTAACATATATTGTGCATGTCTAAATACTAAATATCGTTAGCAAATTTTTACCTATTTTGGAATTTATAATTGACGTATGCCGTCATGAACATGCTCCATTTTTTAAAGTAGCTGATCCTGAATTTCTAAATGACGTATGCCGTCATGAACCTAAGAACCTCCATGATGGTTATACACAATATTTTCTAAATGACGTATGCCGTCATGAACGAGCGTGGCTGGTGGTGGTCGCCGTCAAATCATTTCTAAATGACGTATGCCGTCATGAACCCGTCAGTTGCATCAACACCGCCCAAAACATTTTTCTAAATGACGTATGCCGTCATGAACTACTGGATTTGCTAAAGCAGGTGTTTGACCTTTTTCTAAATGACGTATGCCGTCATGAACGTTGCCCAATTTGAATTGATCGAATGCAGCATTTTCTAAATGACGTATGCCGTCATGAACATTGCAATATTGATTTGCTTGAGGGTATGCAATTTCTAAATGACGTATGCCGTCATGAACTCACTTCGAGTAGATCCGAGAACTCACCTATATTTCTAAATGACGTATGCCGTCATGAACTGTTTAAAGCGGGTATTAAATACAAGAAATGTTTTCTAAATGACGTATGCCGTCATGAACTCAGCATTTTGAAGATGGTGAAATGATCGATTTTTCTAAATGACGTATGCCGTCATGAACTGGTCGATTGCGCTGAGTCGGGAGCAATCACATTTCTAAATGACGTATGCCGTCATGAACAAATTTATGCTGCATGCACATGAGCGTGGGTTTTTCTAAATGACGTATGCCGTCATGAACCTTATGATCGTGTTGTGCCAGTGCCGTTTGCTTTTCTAAATGACGTATGCCGTCATGAACTTTCTTCGCATTCTTATCTGCTGTGATTGTTTTTTCTAAATGACGTATGCCGTCATGAACTTTCACGCTGCTTTTGGGTAATGCGCTTTGTCTTTCTAAATGACGTATGCCGTCATGAACATGCGTTGCAAGTTGAGCAGTCTTATCAGCGCTTTCTAAATGACGTATGCCGTCATGAACTAGACATCAAGGGGAATGAATGGGAATTAATTTTCTAAATGACGTATGCCGTCATGAACGCATATTTTAACGAGTGAGTTAAAAAAATGGTTTTCTAAATGACGTATGCCGTCATGAACTCGAAAAATCACGCACACGCTACAAGATTGCTTTTCTAAATGACGTATGCCGTCATGAACCCTTATCATTATTAATATATTCAATAAATTCTTTTCTAAATGACGTATGCCGTCATGAACGCAATAAAGACTGTGATTGAAAGGGTGGGTGATTTCTAAATGACGTATGCCGTCATGAACAATCTTACTATCCAATACAATCTGCGCTGGTCTTTCTAAATGACGTATGCCGTCATGAACGTTCTGATTGCTTTTTGTCTTGCATCTTTTGCTTTCTAAATGACGTATGCCGTCATGAACAGCAGCCACTTTTGTATGTGTCACACAATCACCTTTCTAAATGACGTATGCCGTCATGAACACCTCAACACGCATAAAACTTTAATCAACATTTTTTCTAAATGACGTATGCCGTCATGAACATCTTTCTACAATGTCAGACGAAACACCGCAGTTTCTAAATGACGTATGCCGTCATGAACCAATGTTTATGAAGATGCCGACAATATTCAGTTTTCTAAATGACGTATGCCGTCATGAACAATACTTTTCCTGTCCAGAGCCTATTAGTCTTTTTCTAAATGACGTATGCCGTCATGAACTTGGTTCATATGCCGGTGATTTCGAGTGGCAATTTCTAAATGACGTATGCCGTCATGAACCTTGGTGGCACATTTCGACAACAGTGGATATTTTTCTAAATGACGTATGCCGTCATGAACCAGATCTGCAAGGGTGGCGGCTTTCATAACAATTTCTAAATGACGTATGCCGTCATGAACTTAGTTAATTTTATTGACGTAAAAACTAACTTTTTCTAAATGACGTATGCCGTCATGAACCGTCGCGATATTAATCGCATTTTGTTGACGTTTTTCTAAATGACGTATGCCGTCATGAACGGGGTTTATCTAGAATTCTGTTAAGAATCAATTTTCTAAATGACGTATGCCGTCATGAACGATTTTTTATACAACGCAAAAGCCTGATAACATTTCTAAATGACGTATGCCGTCATGAACACACTTTCTTTTTTCTCATACCTGATTTTTAATTTCTAAATGACGTATGCCGTCATGAACGAGTTTTATCATAATGGCGAAAAGGTGGCTGTTTTCTAAATGACGTATGCCGTCATGAACATTGGTTTAAATACAACAATCATCGTGAACTCTTTCTAAATGACGTATGCCGTCATGAACAAATAACTGAGCAGGTAAGAGTTTTGCCTAAACTTTCTAAATGACGTATGCCGTCATGAACGTACATTGCAAGTAACCGTTCACGCTGCTTTTTTTCTAAATGACGTATGCCGTCATGAACGCATATAGCCAACTTAGCAATGTATTACGATTTTTCTAAATGACGTATGCCGTCATGAACTGTCCTTTTGGTGCAGTGGGTGATCGTCTTTGTTTCTAAATGACGTATGCCGTCATGAACATGCTGATTTCCCGTGTGGTTGCCCTCGTCACTTTCTAAATGACGTATGCCGTCATGAACGTCGAGAAGCTCAAGACTTGTTTTTTGAGTTGTTTCTAAATGACGTATGCCGTCATGAACGCCAAAGCTAAGGCTTATCAGGCGCAGTTTGCTTTCTAAATGACGTATGCCGTCATGAACTCTTCAAACGAAGATTATTACATCGAAGATCTTTTTCTAAATGACGTATGCCGTCATGAACTAACACCTGTCTTGATTTTGTTTTCGTAGTGATTTCTAAATGACGTATGCCGTCATGAACTTAAATTCTTTTTCGCTTCGAGAATATCCATATTTCTAAATGACGTATGCCGTCATGAACACATAAACCCCGCTGACATACATGTTATTGGCTTTCTAAATGACGTATGCCGTCATGAACTGATAAAAGCCTTGGCTTCCTTAATTAGCTCATTTCTAAATGACGTATGCCGTCATGAACCAGGCTCAACACTCATAGGTATTGCACATAAATTTCTAAATGACGTATGCCGTCATGAACCATCTGGAATCTCAGTGAAAACGGACGGTACATTTCTAAATGACGTATGCCGTCATGAACTAGCAACGTCTGTTTGTATTAAGAATACGTTATTTCTAAATGACGTATGCCGTCATGAACGATCCGTAGACATTATGCCCTTGGAGAATCTTTTTCTAAATGACGTATGCCGTCATGAACCCTTGAGTTGTCTGATTTCATCTTCTCTATGCTTTCTAAATGACGTATGCCGTCATGAACTTTCAAGGCATCAGCATCAATCATTTTTCTTTTTTTCTAAATGACGTATGCCGTCATGAACTAGAAAAAATATTTTATAGAAATTTTTTGCTATTTCTAAATGACGTATGCCGTCATGAACATCTGGAACTCTGAAATTTTCCCCTTCCCCTTTTTCTAAATGACGTATGCCGTCATGAACATTCATAAGCAGGATTGCCCCCGATGATTAATTTTTCTAAATGACGTATGCCGTCATGAACAACATGCAGAATTGCGATCTGGATAAGATTGATTTCTAAATGACGCATGCCGTCATGAACACATCAATCTGCATTATACGAACTGGAGGAGAATTTCTAAATGACGTATGCCGTCATGAACGGAAAAAGAACAAGCTTTCGAGATCGTTGCTAATTTCTAAATGACGTATGCCGTCATGAACTTTAAACAATTCAGAGTTAGCTTTGACCCATATTTTTAAATGACGTATGCCGTCATGAACGCCGTACTCGCACTTGCTTATCTTTTTGCAATTTTCTAAATGACGTATGCCGTCATGAACGCGCGTACCGATTGAACAGCAAAACTGGATTGCTTTCTAAATGACGTATGCCGTCATGAACTCCGCAGCAATCAGAACTTGATTAATCATCCCTTTCTAAATGACGTATGCCGTCATGAACTGAAGCTTGGTATGAAGGCTGAGCAACGTGATTTTCTAAATGACGTATGCCGTCATGAACTTTGGTGCGATCTTTGGTAGGTAGCACTACATTTTCTAAATGACGTATGCCGTCATGAACTGTTAAATCCAAAACAGTTTCTATTTTTTCTTTTTCTAAATGACGTATGCCGTCATGAACACTGGCAATGACTGATTGATCATCATGTCGGCTTTCTAAATGACGTATGCCGTCATGAACAGCCTGAAAATACAAAACTAGCTCTGGCTACATTTCTAAATGACGTATGCCGTCATGAACATTTCTACTCAGTTCAGCACCAAATCATTTTTTTTCTAAATGACGTATGCCGTCATGAACAATAGGGAGGGTGGTCACTTCAAAAAGGGTATGTTTCTAAATGACGTATGCCGTCATGAACGTAATCGTTTGGTCGATGCGATGCAAGCTTGTTTTCTAAATGACGTATGCCGTCATGAACATTTTGCATTGCAAGTTGATCAGAATTAATCTTTTCTAAATGACGTATGCCGTCATGAACAAAGGCATAGTAAAACTTTATATTCTGTTCGTTTTCTAAATGACGTATGCCGTCATGAACTCAGTTGCATATCTTCAACTTTCTGCCCTTGCTTTCTAAATGACGTATGCCGTCATGAACATATGAATGCTGCTGCAAACAAGTCAGCATCATTTCTAAATGACGTATGCCGTCATGAACTAAAAGAACACGCGTTACGCGGCTGGATAGATTTTCTAAATGACGTATGCCGTCATGAACGGATTTACAACACTTGGCGCAGGTGCGGTTTTTTTCTAAATGACGTATGCCGTCATGAACGGTCAAGTGTCTGACGTTGAACTACAAATTGTTTTCTAAATGACGTATGCCGTCATGAACATGAGCCATATTGAATTATTGCGCGGCAAGAAATTTCTAAATGACGTATGCCGTCATGAACACGTTCTTGGAATCAATATTTGGTTTGCTTTTTTTCTAAATGACGTATGCCGTCATGAACGACCAAGTGGATACTTTAATTGATGCGATAGATTTCTAAATGACGTATGCCGTCATGAACATCCATTTTTGTATTCTATCTCGCATTTGGTGTTTCTAAATGACGTATGCCGTCATGAACTATCGGTCGCAGGAAAAAGAAAGGGGTTAGATTTTCTAAATGACGTATGCCGTCATGAACTATAATCTGAAGCAGGGGACGGAAAGCCTGCTTTTCTAAATGACGTATGCCGTCATGAACAAAGCGATTATGCTTGTATGGTGAGCGTTGGCTTTCTAAATGACGTATGCCGTCATGAACCATAAAGTAGGGCCATTTACTAGGATCATTTGTTTCTAAATGACGTATGCCGTCATGAACCATGAAGTAATTCAGCAATGTGATCATGATCATTTCTAAATGACGTATGCCGTCATGAACAATCACAACATCTGGCATTCGCAATGCAGCGCATTTCTAAATGACGTATGCCGTCATGAACATGCTCAACAGCAGGATGGTTATTCGCAGTTATTTCTAAATGACGTATGCCGTCATGAACCATAGCTAAACTGATTTTTAAGACTTGTTTTGTTTCTAAATGACGTATGCCGTCATGAACGCACGGAAAAACTAACGTGGCGCGTTGTAATTTTTCTAAATGACGTATGCCGTCATGAACGAGTTTGCAAAGAAATTCTATACGGACGTTGATTTCTAAATGACGTATGCCGTCATGAACTGCCCTGAATATCGCTAATGCTCGTTTCCTCTTTTCTAAATGACGTATGCCGTCATGAACCTCAGTATCAACGTCTTTACAGTTTAAAATCTTTTCTAAATGACGTATGCCGTCATGAACTGGCATTTGCTTCCCAAAAGTCATTCGTTCTATTTCTAAATGACGTATGCCGTCATGAACATGTATGAGACACACAGATCAGTTGTGAATTGTTTCTAAATGACGTATGCCGTCATGAACTCGGGGGGGCACATGCAAGAGCATGAAAAAGTTTTCTAAATGACGTATGCCGTCATGAACCTTCAGGTACTGTTCTCCAGTCGTCAAGTAATTTTCTAAATGACGTATGCCGTCATGAACGTTGAGCATGAATGCAATGAAGATAAATATCATTTCTAAATGACGTATGCCGTCATGAACTCAAATATTAGATCATTATCATAGTTATGAAATTTCTAAATGACGTATGCCGTCATGAACTCAAAAAAGCAGGCTAATCACTGCAACAAAAATTTCTAAATGACGTATGCCGTCATGAACCCGTTGTGCTTGTTGTTGGCTGTTGGCCAGTATTTCTAAATGACGTATGCCGTCATGAACAAATCTTTAACTGCATCATTTAAGCCATCAACTTTCTAAATGACGTATGCCGTCATGAACCAAGCCTGCATATACATCTCGTTAATATCTTTTTTCTAAATGACGTATGCCGTCATGAACACCGTAGATGGTGGCGAGATAACCGCGGGGCTTTTCTAAATGACGTATGCCGTCATGAACACGCAGATTTTGTCGAGTATTCGAGACGTTGCTTTCTAAATGACGTATGCCGTCATGAACCCGTTGCAAGTGGTATTTCAACATATGTGGTTTTTCTAAATGACGTATGCCGTCATGAACATACAGCGAGATCCAGTTGTAGGAGCTGTGTTTTTTCTAAATGACGTATGCCGTCATGAACAGTGCATTATTAAATGCAAAAGGCGCGGTTATTTTCTAAATGACGTATGCCGTCATGAACTTGCATTACCGCATATTTGTGAAATTATGATTTTTCTAAATGACGTATGCCGTCATGAACGAGCATAAAGTTCACACAGAATATGGCTCAAATTTCTAAATGACGTATGCCGTCATGAACTTCAACTGTGACACCTGCAAAACCTTTTTTCTTTTCTAAATGACGTATGCCGTCATGAACATTTAAGGTTTTTGCATTGTCGCTAAACCGTTTTTCTAAATGACGTATGCCGTCATGAACTCATTAAAGATGACGGCATGCCGATGGTTTCATTTCTAAATGACGTATGCCGTCATGAACTTGGTGTAGAAGCCGGTAATGTAATGGAGGTATTTCTAAATGACGTATGCCGTCATGAACATTGATGCATGGGGTGTAACCTCACGCGGACATTTCTAAATGACGTATGCCGTCATGAACAATGACTGGCCTTGATACCGAGTGGCGCGATTTTTCTAAATGACGTATGCCGTCATGAACAATCACGGCGCGAACTGCATTGCCGATCATTTTTTCTAAATGACGTATGCCGTCATGAACTCGGCTGATCTCAAACAAGTCACATTGGATCGTTTCTAAATGACGTATGCCGTCATGAACGCAGGCGGTGTGCCGTTTTTACCCAATAAGGCTTTCTAAATGACGTATGCCGTCATGAACAACTCTACCGGGTATTGCGACTGGATCCGAATTTTCTAAATGACGTATGCCGTCATGAACAATCCCCCTTGTCGTTGCTCTTGCCGAATCACTTTCTAAATGACGTATGCCGTCATGAACTGAGTGGCAATCGCGCACGGTTTTAATTCTAATTTCTAAATGACGTATGCCGTCATGAACTGACAAAGCTGTTCCGTTGGCGCTGAACACTGTTTCTAAATGACGTATGCCGTCATGAACTCAGTCTGCGTCACATAGAGTTCACCTTTAGCTTTCTAAATGACGTATGCCGTCATGAACGGGGTTGGTGGGTTGTCCTATGCGAAAAGAGTTTTCTAAATGACGTATGCCGTCATGAACTTGTGCTATTTGGTCGTTCATAGTTCATACCCTTTCTAAATGACGTATGCCGTCATGAACAAAAATTTAACAATCGTGAAGTGAAGTTGCGTTTTCTAAATGACGTATGCCGTCATGAACTATCTGATCGACCGAAGTTATTTTTTGAGAGTTTTCTAAATGACGTATGCCGTCATGAACGCTGTGGTTCGCTTAGTCCCCATGAAGCCGAATTTCTAAATGACGTATGCCGTCATGAACACGTTTTCACGGTCATATCTCTTATGAAGACTTTTCTAAATGACGTATGCCGTCATGAACTAATTGTTCCTACAGGTGCAACTGCGGCTGTGTTTCTAAATGACGTATGCCGTCATGAACCACAAATGTATTAATTGCAAAGCCTTTGGAAATTTCTAAATGACGTATGCCGTCATGAACAGTAAGAATAATATAAAAAGATAAGTTACAACAAGCATTTATCATTGGTTTTAGCAATTTACCCAATCAAAAAACGACCTATTGTAACTTATTGATTTTATTAAGTTGTTAAAGAACTAAAAAAATATTGGGTTAAAACTCTGGAACAGTTGCTGTTCGACTTAGTCCATATGTTCCAAATTTTCCATCTTTTGCCTCATCAGCAACAGATTTACCAATATATAACCTGTAAGGTCGATCTATATTTTCCTCACGTTTAGCACTTAAGCTTTTTAAACTTATATAAGGCTCAAATATAGGTTGTTCAACATATTCTTTAAAATGTTGTTTGGCTTCATCCAAAGAAATATTGCGGCGCTTTGCCTGATGAGCAACTCTTTCATCTAAACTCATTTTAGGATTGACTCGATAATAATGAGCATATTCGGTAATTTTATCTTGAGGCACTTCGCGAGGTCTCGTCACATGCACATAGTCAATTAGTCTCTCTAACCATTTATCTAAATGAAGTTGCTGTAACTGATCTTCAGTATTAGCAAAGATACGCATTTTTGTCCCCAAAAAACCAAGTTTCTTTTGCTGATTGATACGATATTGCGGAAAAGATACACCAAAGGGTATTTTTTCCTGTTCATCAATATGTTCAACAAAAGCAATATGGAGCTGGGTGTAAACTTTTGACCAAAGAAAATACGCAGAAGTATCTTCATTAGGTAAGAGTGTAAGCTCAATATAATATTGCATTATTTATCACTCTCACCAAAGACACCACCACGTACCAGTACAGACATCACATAATGTTGCTGTTCAGTTTCTGGAACTTTGCCTGTATTTACCCAACCATCAAACAAGCTATAAAAATCTTGCCCTTCTTTGGGCTGACGATATGCTTTACCTTCGGAAGTCACTGAACCATAAGGTTCAACTGCAATCGGTTTAGTTGCATTTGGATACCAAGTATCAATGGTACGCAGGGCATTACCAATTTTTTGTGAGTGAATCCCTGCTTCTTTTTCTTTAACCGCATAAAGAGTTTTACTTTTTTTTCCTTTGCTATTTCCTGTATCTAAAATTAACTCTTGAGATGGATATACCTCCTGTCCCTCTCCTAAACGGGCAAAACCAGTAACGCGTAACAATACATGTTCATCGCCAGTCAAACCTGCCTGAATCCATTGCGATAATTGATCTAAAGATTTTTGCTGATTTGAATCAACTTTAACTTCAAATAAACGGTTAGCCAAAGCATCAAAATTTAATTTTTCACTTGATTTACCATCAATAATGCGTTCAACAGTCACAATAACGTTTTCCGCACCAATGCGGTTTCGCCATAAGAAACGTCCATTTGCCAGATTTACCGCATAACGTCCTGCAAGTTCATTAAACTTTGATTCAGCTTTATATCCTGAAACCACTGCATTAAGGCGTTCAGCAAAACTTTCATCATTACATGCAGATGGCTGTCCTACATTCGGTAAAACACGCAAAGTAAAAGTCACAGCAACGGTATCTTTACCTTGTGGCAATGCTGCAATATCAACGGTTTGTAAATTAGCTTTTTCCACTGCTGCATCAATATAAGCAGGATCAATTTCTTTGGCATTTTTAGGGCGATTTGAAATTGTACCTCGTACTGATTTTTCCTGAATTTGGATAATCGTTGTACCTGCACCCTGTTCAATTTCATTCCAGTTGACTGCGGTCATACGTCCATCTGATGGATCTAAATGACGGTTAAATGATAATACTGATGCAGTTTTAATTTTAGTAGTTGCTGGAGCTTTAGCCATGATTAATATTCCTCATTTTCATAATTTGTATAGTCATCAAATGATTGTTCTTCTGAGTCATCTGACAATAATTGAATGTTAAGTTTTGGTGCGAAAGGTTGAGTGAGTTGATAAACACCATCTTTTGCTTCGGTACTATATGTCCATAAGATTTCGGTTAAATCCTCAATCCGATGCGGGCTTTGCCACTCCCCCAGACTCAATAAAGTTTCAACAAAAGTTGCTGGATAGCGGTTGTCTCTTAAGCCTGTAACTGAACCTTTGTCTTGCAGTTCTGTTAATGCCGCATATCCAATTGGGATTGGTACTAACCAGCCTTTTAAATGCTCAGGACGAGACCGTACTTGCCAAATGCCTTTACGCTCTCCATCAACACCGAGTTGCGGCTGTTCTATACTGCAAAGATTTAGACGGCTGATATCAAGCAAAGTATCTAAGACATTCGGTTCATTTCCTTGTGTCTCTAAATAGGTTTGTTGCTTGCTTAAATATTTTTGATGGGCAAGCAATATTTCATGCCGATGCAACAATGCAAAACTTGGCAATAACCCATGACGCAACTTTTTAGTTTTAGCAACTGCATCAGACAGTGACCAATTGATCAATTTAGGCTTTATGCGTCGATGAGGAAAAATTGCCCCACCCGCCAAACGCATGCCATAAATCAACTGATTCATTTGTTGAGTTAAGCGTTGGGTTTGCTCATTTAAATCTTCATCATTGGCAGATAAATGTTGATCTAAATTATCACCACTCAAACCAATAATTAAACTGACTTCAAAATGCCCTTTACCCTCTTCCACCATCGCAGGGGTTGATCCATCAGACTCTAATGGATGACGAGCGAGATTGAGTTGATACGGTGAATAACGATAATCGCTACTTTTGGTCACTTGTGGGCTAAATTGATGACACAGGATACCAACTCCACAACATTCCAGATGACGATATTGTTCTTGTTCATTCAGTTGACGCTGCAAAGCATTGGCAAAACCTGTAAATGCACTCGGTGCAGGAAATCCCCACGTCAAATGGCTACTGATAATAGACGCATTTTCGACTTGTAAACGAACAATATATAAGGCTTTAGGATAGGCATAACTCATTAGGCAAATTCCTCTTTGAGTAATTGCAACTTATCTCGTAAAGCAATTGACCATACCCGAGCTTCATGATCATCCAGATCAGCTAATTTGCCTTTGGTGGTTAAAATCTTGTTTAGCCAATTGCCAAAGTTATACCCCACTTCAGTATGCCAATCCCGCTCACGATAATCGTCTAACCATTCCTGTTCTTCATCAGTTAAAGTATTTTGATCTTCTTTCTCAAAAAGCTCTTCACGATAGCCACGATCTAACCAAAAACTTTCAGCACGGTTAAATTTACGTTGTGATTCAAGTGTCCAACCTGAATTTGCACTTTGTTGAAGTTCAAGGCTCATATCAATGACACAATCCACAAGCTGATCGACTAATTCATCACGTTCACTTCTAAATTCATCATTATTTTTATGCTCTTTTCGATACATACGAATAATAGAACTTAAAATCGGTTTTACATCCTTACGATTACTTAAATACCCTGTAAACACTGAATCTGATTTTGGCAATTCCACCATCAGTCCTTGCCAAACAGGAGGTAACGATGGCAATAACCACATCGAACCACGGCGATCGCTATTCAGTTGTGAAATGTTCTGGGGCTTTGATCCGCCATAATTATGAACCAGTAAGTTTGGGTATTCTCGGCTTTCCTGCGTATGATGCAAACCCTTAAAGCGAGCTTCACGCAAAGCCTTATTTTGCTCACCAAAACGATCATGTGAAATTTGCTGATAAACCCGATGTACCAATGCACTTGGATATAAAATTACCAAGATGTGATAGTCATTCTTTTTGACAGGAAAATAAACCTGCTTGGATAATCGCCCTGCATTTAATTCCGATGGGTTTTCACTAAATGCTAAAAACCGTTTAAAGCGAATCTCAGCCTGTTCAGCATTGCTTGCAAGTGCAGCGATAAGGTCTTGATCGGCTTTTAGTAAACGTTCAAGTAAAGAGATACCCTCAAACTTTTGCCGTAACAGCTTAAAAACATCCAAAACCGCAGCATTACCAATCACATCAGCTTCATGCTCCAGTCCTTGTGAACCGACAAAATCATGAGTCTTGTTCTGCCCTGCATAAAACATGGCCGACGCTTTTGAACTAGGATGATGCTGTTTAGGCGTATGAGTTGCCAAACGAATTTGACTAATGCGTAAACTCGCATCCTCTAACCATGTTTCGGGTTGATATTTTTCAAGCAGTTTTTCACGTTCAGTAAAGTCATCTTCTTTCAACTTCTCCAACTTTTCATTTAAACGCCCCTGAATGTATTGCTCAATCAAGGCTCGAATGGTTGCTGGTGAAGCATCTCCGAGTTCTTCTGTCATTATTTTCCCTTACTTTTACAAAGTAAATTATTTTTTTAAAGCCATCTTTGTTATCATTTACGATAGTTTAACTACCGTAAATGATGCTGGTTACCCAACTGTTTAGACTCTTCTAAACAAATGTGTGTTAAACATCATTTTTCTCCTTCCTCTATCGAGGTATGTGGGATCTGGCGAGACCGGTATTTAACAATTTAAAAGACTGCAATCTTTTAAATTTTGCCTATTCTTAACTTAATCACTCATAGGCTTGAAATGTAATATGGACTGGATTTGTTACTTTGGCAAGTCCTTTCTATGCTTTTCTTTACTGTTACACAAACAGCTTAGAAATATGAATGATTCAAATTTGATTTCAATACCGCACAGGTAGATTATTCTCCTTCACAAGATATTTTTGTCTTATGTAAGTAAATAGACAAAAGTATCTTTATTAGCTTCACCCAAACATATAGTTTTTATCTATTTGTTTTATATTAATTTTAGCACTTTTATTGCCTACTAATTAGTATAGTAGGAATATTTCTTTACCAAACATATCTGTTACCATATAGAAAGCTTGAAGTATTGGAATTAAAGCTATAATATTAAACAATCATAGGTTAATTTTTTTCAAATAATTAATCTACACAGGGGAGCAGTGTGTTGCCCGTCATAAATTAGGCTGTTAGAGTGATATGCAGTCTGGAGGTGTGTATGATGCATTTTATATGCAATACCCAATCTAAAGAAACTTTGGACAAAGAGCGTCCAAAAAACGAGCATCTAGGTGTTCACATTGACCGCTTATTATCATTGACTCACGAAGAATCTTATATAATGCCTGAGGGATTAACTCGAGAGCAAAGACGATTGTGGGCGAAGAAAAACCTCAAAACAAAATAAACTACACGGTTGAGTTTGGTGCAACATTTAATCTTTATTACTCTGAAAGATACTCAAGTAAGACTCTTGATAAAATTGATGATTTTATCGAACATTATGAAAAATTTGGTCTAAAAGACTGGAAAGGTAAAATCTCTCCCTCTGACCGTGTACCTGATACATATCCAAATCAACAGAATCTAATTGCAAAAGCAAAAAAATATAATTTATGGCATGTCCATATTGGTGAACCAAAATGGCAAAGACCTCTTCATGACCAATATTTAGTTTCCGAGTGGGTTTTACATTTTCAAAAAATCAATAACTACCATATAAAACTACTTGAACTAAGTTGGCATAACCCAATGGAATTACCTAGTGATGAGATGATTAATGAAGAATAATCAAATGAGAAGATAGACTATTCATGTCACTAAAGTTATTTTTCCCTTATAAATCCTAACCAATCGTGATAGAGCCATTTCTTTTGTTCTGCCAGTTTGGGTAAATTCAGGCTTAAATAGCGAGAACAATTTTCAGACCAGCTTCTCTCTACTGAGGTCGCATCTAAATAATTCTGTAAAGCAATTTCAGGCTTCTGATTCGGCCAGCAATGAATTTGTGAATTATTTGCCAATTCAATTCGCCTCACCAAACTTTCAACCAGTAACCAGTTTCCTGTTTTTTCATTGTATTGATAAAGCTTTAAAAGCTGTTCTTCTTCCTCTGCTCTTAAAGCGGTAAAGAATTCAGCCTGTGACTGCCGAAATCGGCTTAGTGTTTGTAAAATGCCTGTGTAATGAATGGGCGTATTCCAGAAACTATAGGCAGGAAATTTAATCGGTGACATATGAGTAGAACGCATATCAGGACAAATCCCATGCCCCAACAAAATATGGTGCATACGATCATGTTCTAAATCGGCTAAACGTGGATAACCCGACTTTTCATAGAACTGTTTTAGATAACTTGCAGGCGGCTGGATGAGTCGGGCAATTGAATCCAGTTGTTTAAAATGCTCAAGATTCATCAGTCCTGCATTTTTTGTATCATCTATTCCCCGTAAAAAATGTCGATTCTGCTTAAACTCAAATCCTGTTGCCTCAAAGCCAGGGCGAGAGAAACAGGCTTGTTGAGGATGTCTGAAATGTCGGATATTGGTTTCCATAATAAAGACATTAGGATGGCAATAAGGTTCTGTACGATGCCGACGTGCTCGACCAGAAGCCTGAATAATTGAACGCATGGAGGAGGGTTCAATCATCATCCAGTCATAATCATGGTCACGACCTACCTCACAGACGGGCGAAGCCAAGACCAGAATAATCTGTTTTTGCTCAGGATATTTTTGCAGCCAGCCTTGTACTAAATGATGGTCATGTGGTTGCTTTCCATTGTTCCGATCTAAAATTTCATCCAGATATTTTTCAATATTGGCTCGAATCAGCAATGGAAACCGAGAGTGATACACACATAAATGGATACGAGTATCTGCATCAATTTTTTGTTTTAATAACAGTTGGGCAATCTCTGCCATTGGGTCAATATTGGCAAAACGCACTAATCCCACACTGTATTGTTTACTGGTTTTAGGGTCTGTAATGGCATTTAGCTGATGCGCTTTTAAGCTAGTAGTCAAAATCTGTTGAGTAAATACATCTTGCCATTTTTCAGGTGCAGGAATTTGTCTAGGTAAACCGACCCATTCTAAAGTACGTCTTTGTGTTGCTGCTGCATGTTCATTTAAATAAACTGCCCGTTTTTTGGTAAATTGCCGATGCGCTTTTTCAAAGATAGGATTGGCTTCTGAATTTTTGACTGTGCCATCACATGGAATCACTTGATGAGTAATACTTTTTTCATTTTCATCAAACCATGCCGCAATAATCGGCTGATTGGCTTGGGTACGATGAAGATTATAAAACTTGCGTCCAGAACTATAGGCCAGATATAAACCATTAATTTCAGCAGGTGTTAAAGTCGCAGAAGACAATAACACCCGACTACCCAATAAGCCTGCCCAATAAACCAAACGAGTCAGTGCATAATAATCATCTGGCGAAAAATCATCGGGTTCATCAAAAACCAAATCGGATGACATCAGGCGTAACATCGGTGCAATTTGTCGCCCACCGCGTGTGCTTTCAGTGGCAGGAATCAAATGGTCAATGGTGCAACATAATATTGGACTCATCAGCATTTTTTTGACCTGATGATTGCCTTTAAGCCACTTTGCAAATAAATGATCCTGATTGAGGATGCCCTCAAAGTCGAGTTCGAAATCTTCAAAATCAACCTGTAGATCAGGTTCAAATAGCCCTATTAAAGATTCTGAACCCATCATTTTGGCTAAGGCAGGGTTTTTAATTGGATCAGGGTTTTCTTCATCCTGAATAAGTCGTTCCGAACCAACTTGGCTATACTGTTCAAATATTTCCTTAACCGCACCGCCACCCACCATAATGGCTAAATCAGTGTCATCCAGATTTAATTTTTGCCGTAAAGCTTTGCCTGTTTGTAAAGTTAAGGTTCTTAAACCCAACGCAATATTAAACCGTGCCCCTTTTTCAGGGTCAGCCAGACCATACATAATTCGAGTATTGGCTAGGGTTTTTCCTCGCCCTGTAGATGCTAAATTTACACCGAAAAATCCATGATTCGGATAGTTTTTCTGAATACTGCACGCTTCCTGATAGGACTTATCTTGCCATTTATAATAAGCATTGCTGGTTTTTCCCTCTAAAGCCCGTTGTTTTGGTAGACGATTAAATAACTCATCTAAACGCGTCAATGCGCCCATAAGTTGACGAGCAGACTGACTGACACCAATCAAATGATCATCTAAAGGCTGTTTTAATTCACCAAATTTATTGGTATTGGCATAACAAGGATATTTCGGATCATGCCATTTAGGTGTGGCCTCACAACTTGAATAATAATGATCTGATAACATCAAAACTAAACGGGAAACATGACTTAAATAAGGATCAGACAAATTAGTCGCTGGATAGGCTTTATAGAGTTGCAGTAGCTTCACTGCACAACTATTCATTTCCTTACACCATGTCTGGCTGTTAAAAGGAATATGCTCAGCTTTTATTTTCCAGCATTGCTGAATGTCTTTGTCCTTATTTTTATCTTCAGCATTATAATGGTGTGGATAACACCATTCAGAATTCAGGTCATTTAATACCGTTGCAAATTTAATAGCTTCATAGCCCCTATCTGTATTTTTATTTTTGCTTAACATGTAATTAGGAATCGGTAAACGATGATGTGAAACAATCAACCATGCCACCAGTTTGGCAATATCAGGAAGTTGCTGAAACGGTGACTGATGTTGTGTCTGGTCAGAATGATCTTTAATCATATTTCCTAACCACACGTAATCCTCATTTTGAGGTGAAATTTTGATTAATTTTTCAATCCAGAACTCATCTTTGTCACCACATGATTTTACAAAGGTCTCAAATAATCTTAAAGAAATCCATTCATGTCGAAATGGATCAGCAACAGGCTTTTTATTATATTTTGCATCGGCTATTTTCTTGGCAAAAAACGGATTGATCTTGCCAAAGTCATGGAATAGTGCAGCAATTCGACTCAACACAGCAATCAATGGAGCAGTTTGCCAATCATTATCACTATAATCCAGTTTAATCGGCTTGGCTGTCCGGTTGACAGGGACGACACCCTCACTATTAAATTTATTACGATTCCCCACAATCCAAACCAATTCTGTTCGTCTACGTGTGGCAACCCGATGACAAGCGATTGCTGCATTTTTACTTGGCTTTTTAAGTAGTAGTTTTTTAATTGCCAATAAACCATCTTCAGTAATTGTGGTTTGCCATGTGTTATCCCCGATCCGTTCTGCAAAGGCATCCAGTACACGACGAGTATGGGCAAGTGCCTTTTTCTCACATTGCGAAACAAAAATCACAATCATTGTTCGCTCTCCAAGCTTAGAAAGTTTTACATGCCTGCAACTTCACCTGCTCAAACATCCAGTCCAAACATCGATACTCCGTGAACTTTTGTAGTAGCTGTTGTCGGAACTCCTGCTCAGTCATCCCCTCTTTGGCACAAATAAATGCCCATGGCAAAACCACGGCATCCTTAATTAAATCAGCCACATCGAACACCAATGCACCACGGCGGGTTTTGCCATGCATCACGGCAAAAGAGTGACTAATTCCCAAGACCCAAAGTGTGGTGGCACTTAAACCGTATGCGAGATAATTCCCATGGTTCAAAAAATCGTTGGCTAAATCACCTTGTTCAGGATTACGCTCAAAACTGAGTTTGCAGCGTGTTGCCGCAATTTTATAAAGCTGTTTGGTGGTCATCGCTTCCACCAGCAATAAATCCCCCACTTTTGTTTGATGGGGAATCTTCTTCTCAAAACCATCTAGGGCTTGCTGAATATCAGCATCATCGAGATAAAAGCCTTCATCTTTTAAGTCTTTATCTTTAGCCCATATTTTTCGAATAAATTCAATTCGGGCAAATTGAAATTGTTTTGCAACGTCTAATCGTTTAGCATCATCAAACCAGAAACTCATCCAACCCTGCATATATTCCGTTGGACGATATTCACTTTGTGGAGTCAGCCATTCCACTTCATTACCTGAAAATAAGGGTGTACCACCACCACCGCAAAAACCCACCAGTACCCCTGCACTACACAGCATGCGCATTGCAGCCTGAGTGATGGAAGTTCCTGTGCCTAGTAAGATAACCGTAGTATTGGCAATCGGAATATTCCAGTATTGGTTTTCATTTTTAGCTTCAGTTAAATACAAAACTCGTCCATCTTTTTGCATGACACGACAATGTTCAAGATAGTATAAATTCGCTCTTTTTGAATGAAGAATCGCTTTTAAATCAGATGGATTGAGTTGTTCCATGTTATTCATCAAATGATTTTAAATTAATCTCAATCTAGCATAATTATTCGCTATTTATCTCATTCTAATCTCACTAAACGACTGAACTTGTCGCTATATCTTTCATTCATTTTAAATGGCTAGCTGAATTATTTTTATTTCAAATTTAAGCAATTTTTCAGAAAAACTTGAGTGAAATAATCAACTTTTCGTAAAAATAGAGCAAAACATTGCTATGATCTACGTGACATTTAAACAATTATGATCCTTTTCTCCTAACCATTTTGTTCTTTGGGCATATTTTCATGGCAGCAGAAGCACATTCTCTAGGTCTACTTAGTCCCGTTATTTTACTTGCTGCGGCAGTGATTGCCGTTCCGCTTTTTAAACGTTTGGGACTGGGTTCAGTTCTGGGTTATTTGGTTGCAGGTTTAGTTATTGGGCCATTTGGTTTTGCCTTTATTCATGACCCAGCCTCTATTTTACATATCGCAGAACTGGGTATTGTCATGTACCTATTTATCATTGGTCTGGAAATGCAGCCTTCGCATTTATGGAGCATGCGTCGTGATATTTTTGGCTTAGGTACCTTACAAATTACTTTTTGTACCATCGGTCTCACTGCTATTGGTTTACTGTATGGTTTTCCGTGGCAAATCGCTTTTATTGGGGCTGCTGGCTTTGTGCTAACTTCAACCGCGATTGTTATGCAAATTTTGGGGGATCGTGGGGATTTAAATCAGCCCAATGGCACCAAAATCGTAGCCATTTTATTATTTGAAGATTTACTTATTGTTCCTTTACTGGCTATCGTTGCCTTTATGTCACCCAATCAGGTCGTAGAAAGTACACCTGAACGACTCAAAGATATTGGTATTGCACTGGCAGCCGTTGCTGGACTTATTGCCGCTGGCTGTTGGTTACTTAATCCACTGTTTAAAATATTGGCCGCAGCCAAAGCTCGTGAGGTCATGACCGCAGCGGCATTATTGGTGGTACTCGGTGCTGCACATTTGATGCAAATTAGTGGCTTATCCATGGCGATGGGTGCATTTCTTGCAGGTGTTTTATTATCTCAGTCAACTTTTCGTCATCAAATTGAAGCGGATATTGAACCGTTCCGTGGCATCTTACTGGGTTTGTTCTTCTTAAGCGTCGGCATGTCACTGAATTTATCTGTTGTACAACAAAACTGGCTGTTAATTTTAAGTAGTGTCATTGCACTGATGTTAACCAAGGCAGTGCTGATTTATGTCGTAGCGCGCCTCACCAAAAGTAGTCATGCGGTTGCTTTGGATCGTGCTGTACTCATGGCTCAAGGAGGAGAATTTGCCTTTGTTTTATTCACTGCGGCTGCAAGCGCACAAGTGATTGATGAGTCGATTAAATCGAATTTAACTGCCATTGTGGTTCTTTCCATGATTTTCACTCCACTATTAGGCATTGCAGTCAATCGCTTGAGCAAACCGCAAACTACGTCTGCACTTGATGATGTCGAAATTGCTAATAATCTGCATGGACGTGTATTGCTGATTGGTTTTGGACGTTTTGGACAAGTTGCCAGTCAACTTTTATTGGCACGTGGTGTGGATGTCACTTTAATTGATACCGATATTCATATGATTCAAAACGCGACCAAATTTGGTTTTAAAGTTTATTATGGCGATGGTTCGCGTTTAGACATCTTACATGCTTCTGGTGCCGCGACTGCACAAGCAATTATGGTCTGTATCGATGATAAACAGGTGACTAATCGTATTGTGGAATTGGTCAAACATGAGTTTCCTTTGGCCAAGCTTTTGGTGCGTTCCTATGACCGTGAACATTCCTTAACGCTGGTTAAACAAGATGTAGATTATCAATTACGTGAAACATTCGAATCAGCGCTGCTCTTTGGTGGTGCAACATTGGATGCCTTAGGTGTAGATGCTGACGAAATTCGTAGTATTACCAAGGAAATCCGTGAGTTAGACAAAGAGCGTTTTGAAACTGAAATTGCCTCAGATGATGTTGATGCAGGCGTTGGTTTCCAATTCTCAAATACTTCACATCATCCACGACCGACTTCACCTTTAGTCAAACCAAGAACCCAAGCCCAGCTCTTAAATGAAACTGAGTCATCCGATACTCAATAAAATGTGTATTTGGCTGGTGCGGACTCAGCTTGTCCGATTAAATTTAACCGAATAAATCTTGATTTTATTCGGTTTTATTTTTTAGTGCTTAGTAGCGTATCAGCTTCAGTCACCACTGCTTTTTTCTGTTGTCGTTGATACAAACACAATTCTCGTCCTTTCTTATTTTTCATATGTGCCTGCGGATAATTACCTTGCATAACCAATGCGGAATATCCAACGCGATCATCAAATAACATTGTATCACTGACTATTTTTACATTTTTTAGCTGGCTGGCTTGAATACAGGCGGTTTGCATAGATTTATTTTGCTGGTTCCATGCTTTTTCAGAACTTGCATGGGTGATACCCGCAGCAATACTCAGTAAAATGGCGAATATTTTAAAATATACAGATGCATGGTTTTTATTACTTTTCATGAGTCATTCTCGATTTAAACAAATCCTGAATTCATCATAAATATAATCCTTGCAATTGAGTTTTTTTCACACAACTTTTAACAGCATTAATTTATAAGGTTACATAGATGAAAGTAATATGAAGAACATTCGATGTCTTTCCTAACTCATCTTTTAAAAGTTTCAAATAAAGTCTAGATTTAACGTAATTGATACGGCACTATGGAGTAAATGGCACTCCACTCAATCTAAAATAAACAATAAAGGTCTATGCACGATGAGTCAGCCTTCATCATCGGTATCCCCACCCGAATTAGAACCTCAACTAAACAATCTGAATGCTCAGCATCACACAGTCATGGCATTCGCCAGTTGTGAAGAATGCGATACGATTTATCGTAGAGTTCCACTCAAATCAGGTCAAAGAGCTTATTGCATATGTTGTGGAGCTGAAATTTATCGTGAGATTAAGTCTTTTAATCAAAAACTTGCACTAGTTTTGACAGCAATCATTGTCTTTATCATTGCCAATAGTTTCCCGATTGTCCGAATTGAAGTACAAGGGCATTTTCAGGAAACCACTTTACTCGGTGCAGCATGGACCATGTTTCATATAGACCGCCCCATCGTTGCAATTATTTTACTCTTGACGACTTTCGTTGTGCCATTGCTCGATTTACTGCTTTTAAGCTATGTTTTTTTCATGGTGAGTGCCTTTAAAACCCGCCCTAAATATATGGTGTTTGCATTAAGAACCTTACATCTATTACGAACGTGGGGAATGATTGAAGTTTTTTTAATCGGTATATTGGTGACTCTGGTCAAACTGGCAAATATGGTCATTATTATTCCCGAAATTGCGCTCTGGGCATTTGCGATGTTAAGTGCGCTGATGGTTTATCTGAACTCCATCAAAGTAAAGGATATCTGGAATGATATCGACAGGAAGCTGCCATGACCAAGACCCATTTCCAGCCACTTGATCACGGTCAAACTGAAGCAACTGATGTTGAACATCCTGCTTTGCCCAGAGCAATTGATTTTTCTTTGGTCACATGTCATTGCTGTGGATTACTGAGTCGAGTATCGCCCGAGTTTTTAAAAAACTCAGGATCGACTGCCCGCTGTCCTCGTTGTCATAGTCATTTACATGTCCGAAAACCCCAAAGTATTAACCGCACTTTGGCATTAGTCATTGCAGCAAGCATTTTATACGTGCCTGCCAATGTTCTGCCCATGACCATTACCGATTCTATATTTGATACACAAAAAGACACCATCATGAGCGGGGTAATTTATTTTTGGCAAAATCAGGATTATTTGGTGGCAACAGTAATTTTTGCTGCCAGTATTTTTATTCCAATTTTGAAACTACTCATTCTGTGTTTTCTTATGATGAGCGTGTCTATGCAGTCTTGGGGTCGCTGGCATTTCCAACCTAAACATTGCACACTGCTTTATCGTGTGGTCGAATTTGTGGGGCGCTGGTCAATGATTGATGTATTTGTGGTTAGCATGTTAACCGCGCTTATTCAAATTCAGTCTTTGGCCACGATTTTGGCAGGTCCAGGTGCTGTTGCATTTGGGGCAGTTGTCATCTTAACCATGTTCGCGTCTTTAAGTTTTGATCCGCGCATCATCTGGGATAATTATTATGCAAATCAAGCTACACATTCACCCCATCCAGACTCAATGAAAACTGATATGAATCATATCGCTACACCCTCCCACCTTTCACCGCCCAACTGATTAATGAACGATAGCTATGTCTGACAATAAAATAAATAACGAAGGTCAAACGCCTCCATCTGCCCATGAAGTAGATTCGTCTCTACCGACTTTGCCTGAACCCCAGAAGAAAAAATCACGCTGGCGTTTTTCACTCATATGGCTGGTTCCATTTATTGCATTATTAATTGCACTGTCTCTAGCAGTAAAGGCGATTTTGGATCGCGGACCGACCATTGAAGTTTCTTTCAGAACCGCCGAAGGACTTGAAGCTGGAAAAACGGCAGTACGCTATAAACAAGTCAATATTGGACTCGTTCGTCAAATTGATCTTTCAGAAGATAATTCGCATGTGATTGCTAAAATTGAACTGGGCAAAGACAATCGTAACTTTGCAGTGAAAGATTCACGTTTCTGGGTAGTACGACCACGGATCGGAACCAGTGGCGTGTCAGGCATTGATACGTTGCTATCGGGTTCATACATTGAAGTAGATGGTGGAAAATCGGAAGAAAAACAAAGTCATTTTGTCGGTCTTGAAACGCCCCCTGTAGTTTCATCTGATGTTCCCGGCAAGATCTTTTTTTTAAAGGCACAGGATTTAGGTTCTCTGGATATTGGTGCTCCTATTTATTATCGACGTATTAATGTTGGTCAAATTACTGCCTACAACTTATCCAAAGATGGTAAAAATGTTGAACTTCAAACCTTTATTCGCACGC
Source organism: Acinetobacter ihumii (assembly GCF_900625095.1). GTDB lineage: Bacteria > Pseudomonadota > Gammaproteobacteria > Pseudomonadales > Moraxellaceae > Acinetobacter > Acinetobacter ihumii. Next base: position 1,419,180 of record NZ_LR130760.1, read on the forward strand.
CTTACGATAAATTTGTCACAACCGATGCACGTTTCTGGCAAGCCAGTGGTGTCGATGTCACTCTCAATGCATCAGGTTTTAATCTGGATACGCAGTCTTTAGCCAGTATTGTGGCAGGTGGCATAGCCTTTGGTTATCCCGAAAACTCAAACGCTGCCACTGCACCTAACAACACACATTTTAATTTATGGAATTCTCGTCAGGACGCACTCAAAGAACCAGATGGAACTGGGCGTCATGTGATTATGTATTTTGATCATTCTTTAAGAGGTTTAACCGCTGGCGCACCCATTGATTTTATGGGCATTGAAATTGGGAATATCAAAGCCATTAATGTGGAATTTAATCAAAACTATAGCAAACTACGTATGCGAGTCGACGGTATGATCTATCCGTCACGTCTGGCGCATGGTAAAGAACTTGATCCAAGTGGTGAAATCTTCAAGAATTTTATTCAACGTGGCTGGCGCGCACAAATGCGTACAGGCAACTTGCTCACAGGTCAAAATTATATTGCGCTGGATCAATTTGCCAAAGCGCCTCCTGCTACTTTAATTATGCATTCGGATGGTAGTGTTGAAGTTCCGACTCGTCCTTCAGAATTAAGTGGATTACAGGCTCAGGTTTCTCAAATTGCGGATAAATTAAGTAAATTCCCAATTACTGAAATTGGTCAGGATGTTCGTAAAACCTTAAACAATATGAACACCACGATTGAATCGACAGACAAACTGGTGAAACAGCTCGATGGCAAGGTTGCGCCAGGTTTACAAGCAACACTTGATGATGCACGTAAAACCTTACGTTCCAGCGAATCCATATTGTCGAGTGATGCGCCAATGCAACAGGATGTGCGCCGCGCACTACAACAAATGACCCGAACAGCTGCTTCCTTACAGCTCATGGCCGATTATATTGAACAACATCCTGAGTCCTTAATTCGTGGTAAAAAAGGAGAGGTTAAAAATGACAAATAAGCAGCAGCTCTCTACAATATTATCTGGATTAAGCACAAAGATAGCCAGCTTTAGTGTTATGGCTGCAAGCGTGGCAAGCTTAACTGCATGCTCCAGTTCCATGACACCGCATTATTATACCCTGACCCCCAAAGTGACCCCGATACCCAGCTCCAATGTCCGGGTGATTGAAGTATTACCCGTTAATTTACCCGATCGACTAAATCGAGCACCTTTAGTGCTAAGTACCGAACAGGGACAATCTAAAATTTTAGACAATGAACGCTGGACGTCTCCATTAGCAGCTGAGCTTCGCGATGGATTATCGTCAGGTCTACAACAAAAACTCGGTGCGGTGGATCGTTATAATAGTGGCATGACTGGTGGTAAAGTGGCGTATCGTATTGCCACTGATTTTTCACGGTTTGATATTGTCCAGTCCTCCTATTCTAATACCCATCAGGTCGAAGTTGTGGTCAGTTGGATTGTGAAACGGATTTCACCAATGCAAAGCGAATCTTCATCCGTCAATCAAAGCTTGGGACTCAATCATCAACTGAGTTGCCGTATGAGTTTTAATGAACCCATCAAAGGTTTGGATCAAGTTTCAAATGCCGTTGAGGCATCCCGACAATCTCTCAATCGAATTGTGAATACAATTGCCAATTCAGTCATTGCAGCAGAATCAGGAACAATAAACGTTCAGGGAGCGGTGTGCTCTTAATTTTTGTGATAATGATATTGTAGTATTCATTAAAATCCAAATCACCCCAGTCAAGACTGGGGTGGTTTTTCATTCATTCCACATGAGTTGAATGACTTGGCTCAAAACATCTGGATGACGACTGTAGACCAAATTAATATTTGACACTATAACTTAGGCCATAAGTACGACCTTGTGCTGGTAAGCTGGAAATTGCACCATATACAGGTACAACGGCTTGGCTATACACAGTTTTGTAGTCAGTATTCCATACATTGTAGACTCCAAAGCCGAGGGTGCCTGGACCTGCTTTCGCGCTTGCAATCACATCCATAACGGCATAGCCTTTAATTTTGGCAGCAGCATTCGGTTGTACATTGGTATCATAAACGGCTTGGAGTGAATCCTTATAAGCCTTGTCTGTACCTTTAATCGCAAGGGTTTGTACACGTAAGCTATTGCCATTTCCATCTTGCCATTCACCAAATACAGTGCCCTTAATAGGTGAAACTTGTAAAGCATTGAGTTCACGCCATTTTCCACTGGCATCTTTAAATTCACCACGGGTATAGCCTAAAGTACCGCCGACAGTAAATTGTTCAAGTATAGGAAAACTTAAATTGGCTTCAGCCCCATAAATTCGCTGGTCCGTATCTGCCACATTAACGCTACGATCAGATTTAAACTGGACCACTTTATCAGAGGTGTTGTAAAAACCCGTCAAACCTAAATTCAGGCCGTCATCTCCCTGTAAACGCCAACCTAACTCATAACTGTTGACCTTAATTGGTTCAACATTGCTCGATTGCACCACAAAGCCTGCTTGCACATCACGTAGTACGCGCTGCATATCAGGTAAGCTGAAACCTTGTGAAAAATTGGCAAAAACTTGTTGTTGGTCGCTTAGTTTAAATACAGGCCCAATATTAAAGAGTGTCGCATCATGTTTAACTGAACCCGCTGCAATCACCGCAGGATTATAGTTTTGACCTGCTGAAGCACGGTCATCAGCAATTAGCAATTCTGTAGTTGGTGAAAATGCGTCACTGTCACTTTTAATATGCTGATAGCGAACGCCTGCCTGTACATTTAAGCGATCAGTGAGCGTATAGTCTCCTTGTAAAAAAGTGCCCAAATTTTCAACTGTTACTTCTGGACCATAGGCAATAGTGGTTCCAGTCGGTCTGATATTTAAACCATTACTGGCAATAAATGTATTTAGACTATAACGGTCTGCTTCCTGACTACCCTCTTCACGGTCATAATCGACACCATAAGTCAGTTTTAAATTACGGTTCGCAACATTAAAATTTGATTCCATCGCAGCGCGAAGACCTGCTACTTTGGATTCATTTTCAGATTGCAGAACAGCGTAATACGGTGCTGCACGTGTATAAGCGGCCGCAAATGGATAGAACCTTGCTTTTTCATTGCGATAGTAGGTTTCAACATTTAAGATCTGACCAAACAGATTTTCATTACGATATTGTGCATTCACACCATAACGCTCGGTAAATGGCTGGTCATCAAGTTGCAACCCTTTCACGGCTTTTAGTGAGGGCTTTGCACCAAATAATACTGCGACATTCTTGCCATAATCTGGACCGTAATCGCTGTCTTGTTCATCATTATAATATTGTGCACCCACACTTAAAGATTGTTGATCGGTCAGTTTAAAGGTCATACGTCCATTAACATCAATCGTTTCAGTGTCTGAACGATCTGTTTGTGCTGGTTCTGGGGCAATCCGATCACCATGACTGTCCTGAATTTCACCACGTTTGGTATAAGTTGCACCTAAAAAACCGCTGAGCGCGCCCTGATTAAAAGACATGCTTTGCATGGCTTCATAAGCTAAGGCATCATGATTGAATTCGTCGCCCGCCGTAACACCTAATTTGGTTTCAAAGCTGAGGGCTTTGTCACTGGCACGCTTGGTAATAATATTGATAATACCGCCAGTTGCCCCAGAACCATAAATACTGGTTGCACCCGAAACCACTTCGATACGTTCGACCATATCGGGGCTGATACTATTGAATTGGCGTGACAAATCACGCGAACCTGTTTGTGGTACACCGTCAATCATTACCAAAATCTGACGACCGCGCATGGTTTGACCATAGTTACTGGTGGTTCCACTACTTGCACCTAATGATGGAATCAATTGCGCCAAAATATCTGCAATTTTACGTCCTGCCGCCGCCTGTTGCTGGATTTGAGCCTGATCTATCGATTGAACGGTTCCTGCAATTTCAGCAATACTTTGCGCCGAACGTGTCGCGGTCGTCACAATGGGCGCCAATTGTTGGGTGGTCTGTAGCGTCTGCTGTGTATCCCCCGATACTTGTGTATCAGCATAAAGCTGAACACTGACAGCAAGACTTAATACAGTGATTGATGTAGCAAATGAACGATGTTTCATGATAATCCCTAATTAATAGTGGGGTTTGTTTTTGATTTTCTAACAATCATCTGAGACAAAATGACACTCACAACTGAAGCAATGGCAAGCACGATATAAAAATTGCCATAGCCCAGCCCTTTGGCTAAAAAGCCAGAAAAAGCACCTCCTAAGAAATAAACCAGTAATTCAAAACACACCAGAATAGTGAAATCAGTTCCCGCCTGTTGTTTCGAGCTGTTCTGCATGAAATAAGCATAAAGTGCAGTCATAGCAATGTAGCGAATGGCTAAAATGACAATGACAAAAAGCCCCAACAAACCCTGCCAGACATCAAACCAACTGAGTAAAATCGCCAGCCCAATTACGGCGTAGACCACGGTTCTTAACCAGCCTGCCCAAATCAGAAGTTGAGTCGCTGCTAATTTTTTCAGTAAAAATGCCGCAGTTACCGCAGCCAATAAGCCCACCAATGCCCCAAACACTGACATCAATACCCCAATTTCTGTCAGAGACCAGTGTTGATCAATCAGCATCGGATTCAGCATGGCCATGGCAGGTGCTTCAACAAAGCGATAACACAGGATCAGCAGCAAAGCCCAACGAATTTCAGGGCGTTTAAACGCATTTTTTAAACTGGGTGGCTGTTTGAATGCAGTTTGCTGCGGAGCTTCTTTAATTTGCGAGATAGCCAGCATAGTGAGCGCGGTCAAGGCCGCCAAACTGCACAACGCAACTTGCCAACCATAATGTTGATAAAGCCACAAAGTTGCAGCACCACCAATCATGCTTCCCAAAGCCACACCGATACTTTGTGCCATACTGCCCAAACGGTATTCAGACTCCGCCAGTGTCTCTACCGTATAACCATCAATGGCAATGTCCTGTGTGGCTGCAAAAGTGGATATCCACAAACCAACAAGCACGAATACCCAGATGCCATAGTTAAACTGAGTCATGGCAAGCATAATGACGCCAGCAACCAGCGCAAGCTGTGTAAACAGCAACCACGTTTTGCGTTTCCCCAGTTTTTGCAGATAAAAACGATCCAATACGGGTGCCCAAAAGAATTTAAACGCCCACGGTATGTAAAGCAGTGAAAGCATGCCAATCCAGCGCAGATCGACACCTTGATGCCTTAAAATGGCGGGCAATGCCACATTGTAAAAATACAAGGGCAAAGCATGCGCCAGATATAAAATGACAATGACTCCGAGCCCCAATGCCGAGACAGATGTCAATGATTTTGAATTCGTCATGTGATTTGCGTCGTGCATAATGACCTCTGCACCGCCCATTGCAGTGCATCTGTTTTTGATAAACTGACAAAATAAGGAACTTTCCATGCCTGTTGTAAAGCAGGCGTATCCAGACGAATACGATCCTCTTCATCTTGGGCAATACGAGCAAGTCCAAGACAATATTGAAAAAAAAGCGCCTTATAGCATTTGTACCAACGCGACTGAATTTCCCGATAATCTTCTGGAAATTCAGTTTCTGGCAAAGTGTGCATGACCAGTACAAAATTCTGTTTCTGATCTAGCAAAACCTGTATCTGAGACAACCAATCTTCAAATTCGACACTTGAAACCTGTCCTGAAAACTGCATATCGAGGATCTGAATACAACAACTACTCAAGGTCATACGTTATACTCAGCCGATAAATTCTGTTTTTTATGCTGCTGCGAACGAATAAGATCATCTTCAAACTTGTTATAAAATTTATCTCGATAGCAGAAGTACAACATGGCTGTTTTTTCCGCCATCGGAATCAAGCGCTGGGCTTCGTAACACAGCCCTTCGACCACAGCCGCATAAGGCTTCACAGTATGGTCAGGTTCACCCACAATCTTGATTGATTGGGCATGTTCAAAAATATAAAAACTTAATAATCGGATGGTGGGGCGTAGATAGCCTTTACCAAAAGCAGACTTTTCACCAAAAAGTAAATGCCAACCGAGATCATGCTCATGACCGTCATAGTATCGTCCCAGACGATCACGTTTACCTTCATAAATTTCGGTATAACCAACATCTTGCCCGTCAATCCCAACAATCAATAAGCGTTGATGATCATCAGCCAGCATTTTGTCGAAATACACACTTAGCTCTAATTCTGTTTTGTTGAGTTGCCACTGTGGAATCACATGTGGTTCATGCATCCATTTATGAAGTAACGCCATATCTTGTGGATACTGCACCTGACGCAAATAATATTGAGTACCTTCCTCAAAATATTCGTAATAATCGGGGAGCTGTTTTGAAATTGTATGCATGTTTATCTCATCCCTCAGCCATTTGAATATGGTTAGATTTAGTATTTAATTGATGTTTCCAATCTGCCAAGGTTTGTTCACTTACAGGATTTGGCATTGGATCAAGAAAAACAGGAACAGGACGCTCTGCTTCATCGTTATAACTTGTTGTAAAAAGACGAACCCGATTCAGACAAATTTTTTCAAACTCAGGACGTAAGATTGAAAATTGTTCAATACGATCTACAAGTTCAGGATGCGCCTCATGCAAGCGGACAATACTATCTTGAATGGTTTGCCAGAAATCCAGCTCGCTGTATTGTGGAAAATCCTGCAAAAATACATTGGCAATATAGCGATAGTGCACCATAAATAAGCCCGTAAAAATAAAGTGACTCAACTCTAAGGCACTGTGTCGCAATAAAATCGAACCTTCTTCGGGCAAATCATTCAGCTCAGGAAAGTCCTGATCGACCAGATTTACATCATCAATAAAATCTTTAAGAACCAACGCTTTTGGAACACCATTTTCATGTACCAACATGGTATTTTCGCCATGCGGGGAGAATGCCAAACCATAACGATATAAACAGATCAAAAGTGGCGTCAGACAGACGTCGGCAAACTGTTTAAGCCAAGCTATTGGGCTCAGTTGAGAAGCGTCAATCAAGGTTTGTAGAATAGAGCGACCAGCTAAATCTCGATGTAATAACGCGGCTTGAGATAAAACTTGCTGACCTGCGGCAATATGCGGATCAACACTTTCACGCCACAAACAGCCAAACAACTCTTTAAACTGATATGGCACCCCGTCTATACGATCAAAACATGGCTGATGAATGGTTAAAGTGGCGATTTCTCCCAGAAAAATCACCCCACTTTTTTGTAAATCTGCATCATTTGCCACAATATTTTTTAGCCAACCGGTTACAGCTGGTGCCGCCAGATTTCGTTTGGATGGCAAGCCACGATAAACCGCGGTATTAAAAATACTGACTGGCAGTTTGATATAATGCCTTGTTGGATTACTGATATTGCATAGGGTTCTAATCGATTGCATCGGGACAAAACTATCTGAGCTAATATCCAGTTCCACAATCTTTTGATCAACAATTTCATTGGCATAAGTGGCGACCAGCCATTGATGCCATTGCCATGCATGCACGGGAATTAAATAGTAATCCTGTGCATTTAAGCCTTTTTGAGCAAGCTTCTGTACAAAACTTTGTAGTTCTTTGGCATCAAACTCATGTTGATATAGCGTGTTGGCATTCCAGTCTTGGGTAGATCGATAATTAGCAAGATCACGGTGTACTGCCAACCAAAGTACTTTCACTACGGGTGACAATTCAGGTGCAGCATTAAGATAATCATCATAGCCAAAGCCCATACGACCTTTACTCATAATCAGCCATGGATGCCCACGTAACATCCCTTCAATCTGATGATGTGGCTGCGTTAAAACGGCATTACTATTTAAGCGTTTCTCATCAAAAAGATGCGCCTCTGCCAGCCATGTATTGTTCATTTCTTTAATCAGATAAGCTTGGGTAAATGGCTTCACCTGAGCTGCTTGTGCTGCTGCAACAATAAACTCATGTAAATTCCATGCACTCTGATCCATGTCTAAAGAGTTAATATCTGCCTGACTCACATCACGAACAGAACCCGACTGAATATTCCAATGACCCAATAAATAACGATGCCCACGAAATTGATAGCTACGATCTGCTAACTGTAATTGATAGAGCCCCTGTCCAAGTGATTCGACTTGCAGAATTTCTTCATATAAAAACTCTGCAATTGCCATTTCGATTAAACGCTGTCCAGCCGCTCTCCATTGCTGCTGGTTAATTTGTAACTGTGCAAAACTCATAAAGATTTCTCGTGCTGAAAAACATGGGATAAGACTTGTTTAAGCTTGGATCTATTTTTTTGAAGATGTGGCAAATGAGGCGCAGGTCTACGCTGCTGCCCCAGATTTGCTATTCTATGATCGGTTTTGCTTGGATAAGACTCGTCCACTGTTGTAGCAGGATGATTAAATTGAATATTTGGATTCTGGCTTAAGTGAAAGTGCTGGAAGGTTTGAGGCTGATCTCCCAACTCATAAAGCCTTTCATTTGCCAACTGATTAGCAATCACCGCAGCACGGTAAGCTCCCAATCCTAGATCGGGTGTTCCCACACCATGACTATGCATTTCCAGATTTTGAACAAAAATATTGCCATTGGCGAAATGCTCAAGCTGATAATCTTGAGTAATTTTCCAGTGATTTTTCTGGTCTCGTTGAATAAATGCAGCAATTTTTTCCATAAAGTGAAAATGAGGCGTGCGATAGCCTGTTGCCGCAATCACATGATCAGCATCCAGATAAAACGTCTGTTGTGTGTTTTTATGCACAAAGTGCAAACGGATTTGCTCATTGGGCATGAGCATCGCTTCCACTAACTCACAGCAACTGTGCAAATGCGTATTCAGCGATGGATTCAAAATACTACGTTGATATAGTTTTTGATAAATCTCACGAATGGTTTTTGCACTGATCCCTTTATAAAGCAATGCTTGTTGTGCCAACTGACTATGTTTGACTTTTTCATCGAGATGATAAAAATGTTGTAGATAATCAGGACTAAAATGCTCTAATCCTAACGGCGCATATTCCATTGGAAAAAATCCGCTGGAACGGGTAAACCAGTGCAACTCAATATTTTGATCCGGCTGATTATTTTGCAGCTCAAATAGATCCAGAAATACTTCAGCAGCAGACTGTCCAGAACCCAACACCACCACATTGCCAGTCACATCTGCTTTATTTTTAAAAAGATAATGCGCCGAATGTAAGCATTTCTCGGCATGATTTTTTGCAATATCAGTCAAACAAGAAGGTAAGTTCGGAACATGACCCGTTCCAATCACCAATTGTTTACAGCGATAGTGCTGCTTAATCCCTTGCTGTTCAACAGTGACCTGAAAACCTGAAGTCATTGCTTCAATTTCCAAGACTTGAGACTGATACTGAATATGATCGAGTTGTGCCGCAACCCATTGGCAATATTGATTGTATTCTTGTCGGGGAATATGCGACTGTTCAAGAAAGTAAAACTTATACAGCCGCTGTTGATGCTTCAAATAATTTAAAAAACTATATGGACTGGTGGGATCAACCATCGACACCAGATCGGCCATGAAAGGCACTTGCAACATGGTGTTGGGTAATTGCATTCCCGCATGCCAGTCAAAACGATCTTTTTGCTCAAAAAATAAATAATCAAGCTGGGTTTTATCTTGCAATAAACTGGCTAAACTTAAATTAAATGGCCCTAAGCCAATGCCAATAAAATCAAGCATAGCGTAAATCCTCTTGTTTGATCATGAGAGGATTCGGCAGTTCAACGTAAACGGATTGATGCTCAACAGGCGCAATCAACTCATCCAGTTCATGTAAACGGGTTAGCAGATTGCCTTTGTAAGGTAAACTATCCTTATATAACAATCCTTTTAATAAGGAACTGTCTGGATATTGCTGGAGTAATATAATTAAGGATTGTTGCAGTCTTACCAATAAATCATCTTCAGACACATAGCCTGTTGTAGCAATCGCATTAATCAAGCCAAATAAAGTATTACCAAAGAAATAATAGCTAAAACGTTCATCAACAAAGCTTTGCGGCCCAACTGCATGTGCTTTTTCATTGAGTTCAGGGAACTGTTCAAGCACTTTTTCTGCCCGTTCTTCAATATAATAAAATCCCTGATTGTCACGTAACCAGATATTTTTTGGTTTAAAGTTTTCCAGTTCAAGCAAAACATTCTGCTGATGTGATTCAAATGCCATGCCATATTCATGGTACAGATACATCAATGGCTGTAAGCTAATCTCTAAAAAGTCGTTAAACCATTCCCGTGCAATCTGTTGATGTGTGAGCAATGGATGTTGCTGATGGATTTTGTCAAATAAACTATTAAAACGATTCAACGGTTTAGCTGGATGATCCTGACATAACGAGGCGATGCAGGTGATCTGATCATTCTTATGAAAAGGCTGCTCTCTAAAAATACAAATACTTTCATTAATTACTTCATCATCAAGTTTCAGCGCAATCCACGCTGGATCATTGACCGCTTTCAATGTTGGACAATTTTTTAATATCTGTTCACCCAAAACGCTATGCCATAAACGATGGGTCAACTCGCCACGATGACATTCTTTCGCCAGATTGACCCGAATCGAATTGGTAATCATCACGGACAACGAGGGTTTGAGCATCCACGGCGAGGAAAAACTGGCCAATGTCCGAACAGAAGTGGTTGGATAAAAATTTACACCTTGTAAACCAAGATCAATCAATCGAGATTTTTGCTTAAACTGACCGTACCATTTTTTACTTTGTAGATAACGCGCTTGCCACGGATGTAAAGGCAACAATTTATAATGCGCATAATTTTCACACAACCGCAGATCTGCTTCTGACATTTGCCATTTTAAATAATCTTTCAGTTGGGTAGAAATGAGTTCGCCTTCTGCACAACCTTCAGCAATCAAATCTGGATGAACTAACCAAAAATGAAGCGGTGTTTGACCTTGATACTCAGGTGAAAACTTATACCAGTCTTCATGAATAAAACCAGTACGACTTTTGGGAGCGGGATGCATACTATGTCCCAACAACAAAGCTTGTTCAGATTCGATAAAGTTTTGTTCAGCCGCAATTAATCCATCAAAATCTTCCGCTCGATAACTTAAAAACTGTTGTAAGGCATCACGGCTTTGTATCCAGCGTTCAATAAGGGAGGCAGCATCAAGCTGATTTTCAGCATGTGATACCAATTCTTCCAACAGAATTGTAGCAATCGTCACCATACTTACATTTTGAATCTGCTGGTTGATCCAAAGTTTTGGAAGCGATGCTAAACGATGTCGCCCCACTCGACTGACATAAGATAAAGCCACCAGCACTTGGGCGTTTAAACTTTCGATTGGAATAACAAGTAAGGTCAAGCCTCGGCTAAACCATTGTTGGGGAGAGTTTTGTTGAAAGTCTTCGAGTAAATGCCCTTTCGCAGTTTCCTGCGTATAAGCATTGACGAGATGTTGCATCGCCAAACGATTGGCAAGCTCTTTCATCGGGATATCCTCTAAAATAGAGTAAAATAAGTGACAATTCCGCCAGTCACCTAAATTAGCTTTTGATTTTTCTTAAAACTACAAACTGCTCATAGGCAGCAAAAACACGATAATGATAATAATTAACATTTTCATATGCAATTTATTAAAGAATTATTATAATTTGGTTAAAAATATATAACACGCTGATAAATATAAATTATTTACAAATAATACTTTTTATATTATGTGAAATATCTCATGATATAAAACAATTAAATAATGACTAAACATTGAGAATCTTGATAAAAAATCCATAAAAGAAACAATGGATTAAAAACTTATTCAGTAGATTAATTGGCTAAGTGATTCATCTTCCATATTTTTTAAATAGGTTAGGCTTGATTCTGGGTTATATCGACCAGTAAGAGAGTAAGTGATTTGTGCTGTACGCTGTATCTAGCTGGAATCAAAAAATTTAAAGTGCTCAATAGCCAAAAAATTTTAGATAAATTTAGTCTATTCTTGGACTGCCCCAAATTCCACTGTCTTAGATTAGCGTTCAGCCTTTGAGTATCAGACAACTTTGTACTTGATTGAGAATTGACACTTTAATTTCTAAAATATTTCAATATGCAGCTATTTATACAAGAATCATCACATGAATAAAACAATCCTTCTCACCAATAATATGAATGAAATTCACTAGCTAAATAGACAAAGCTAAGCCTTAAACAATTGCGAAAAGCTAAAAACAAGAGTGAATAAATAATTTGAATTTTTGCTAAACACTCAAGTCAAAAATATGGATCAATTCTTTGGATTTACATAAAAATATCACTTATAAAAAAAAGAGGCCGAAGCCTCTGTTTCAGTCTAATGCCTATCAAATCAGTCATTTGCATCTTTAATCATGGCAAACTCTTGCTCAGGAGTACCCTTAACCAAATGATGACGGCTGTACACTAAATAATAGATGATAAATCCACAATAAATCAGAGCAGTTAAAAACCAAACTTTTGGATTCACCATTAGCCCAGCCACGACTGCAATAGCAGCAAGAATCAAGGCTGCACCTGATGTCCATATTCCACCGGGCGTTTTATAAGGACGAGATAATTCAGGACGAGACAACCGTAACTTGATATGTGAAAGCATCATCAAGACATAGGAAATTGTCGCACCGAATACGGCCATTAAAATAAGTAAGTCACCCTCACCGGTTAAGGAAAGTAAAAATCCAATAATGCCCGGAATGATAATTGCCCAATATGGCGCCTTATTTTCATTAGTCAGAGATAATTTTTTTGGTAAATAACCTGCGCGTGACAATGCAAAAATCTGGCGTGAATATGCATAAATAATTGAAAAGAAACTTGCAATAAGACCCGCCAGACCCACAAAATTAACGAAACTAGCCAACCAAGTATACTGACCATACACCGCAATTAATGCATCGACCAAAGGGGCTCCTGAATCTTTTAGCGCATTTGAACCTGCTGCACCCGCTCCCAGAAATAAAATTAAAAGTGCAAAAGCGGCCAATATCAACATTGAACCGATCAGACCACGTGGTAAAGACCGTACCGGATCTTTTGCTTCTTCAGCAGCTAAAGGTACGCCTTCGACGGCGAGAAAAAACCAGATAGCATAAGGGACTGCTGCCCATATTCCAACATAGCCAAACGGTAAAAAACTATTCGCGCCAACATGCGAACTCACAGGGATATCAAATAACCGTGTACTATCAAAATGAGGAAGCATCGCAACAATGAATACGACCAGTGCAATACAAGCAACCGCGGTAATTCCAAACATAATTTTGAGTGCTTCACCTGCACCTTTAAGATGAATTCCCATAAACACTAAATAACAAATCAGATAAACAGCCCAGCCTCCTATGCCAAATAGTGATTCGCAATATGAACCAATAAATACAGCGATAGCGGCAGGTGCAATTGCATATTCAATTAAAATCGCCGTACCGGTGAGATAGCCCCCAAAAGGTCCAAATGCAACACGTGCAAAACTGTAGCCTCCTCCAGCAGTCGGCAGCATCGTAGACATCTCAGACATAGCAAAGCTCATACAAAGATACATAAATGCGACGATCACTGTTGCAACAAATAGTCCACCCCATCCCCCTTGTGCCAGTCCAAAGTTCCAACCCGCAAAGTCTCCTGAAATGACGTAAGAAACGCCTAGCCCGACTAAAAGTAGCCAACCCACTGCCCCCTTTTTTAACTGGCGTTTCGCAAAATAATCAGCGTCCTGTTGCAGAGCACCACTATCTATAGCTAATTCTGACTCTTTCATTGTTCTGTTGCCTTATTTGACCAAATTTACACCATCCATATTTGCTCAAAAGATAGAGCTAAAACTTGACAGCAAAACATAAGCAAAATCATTTGAAGTCAAGTTGATTCATTTTTTCTTTTATAAGATCGACTTCATCTCAACACAGAACGTGTTTAAAAATTAAATTGAGGAGTCGGATCATGTCTGTTGAACAAAACGAATTTTTAAGCCAAGTTCAATTACAAATACTTGCAGAACAAGCAATTCAACAATATCCGCTAGAATATCAAGGACAGGTAAAACTTCTCTGTCAGTCTGAAAATGCAACTTTTCAGGTTTCGACTCGATCTGCCCGATATGCGCTTCGAATTCATCGCCCGAACTACCACAGCAAACTCGACATACAAAGTGAGCTTGAATGGTTAGATGCCCTAAATGCCAATGGTATCCAAGTGCCTATTGCGATTGCGGATCAAAACGGCGAACGCGTCATTACCCTGAAACTATCGAATGATATTTATCGTTATGCGGTACTTTTCAACTGGGTCGATGGTGATATGCCTACCATTGAAGTTGATCCAACAGCATTTGAGCAATTGGGGCAAATTACTGCAAAACTGCATCAGCATAGCAAGACGTGGCAAGCATCTAGCGAGTTTCAACGCATTGTGTGGAATCATGAAACCATGATCGGTGCAGATGGTCATTGGGGAAACTGGAAAAATGCACCATATTTAAGACAGCAGGATCACTGCATTATTGAAGAAGCCATAATACAAATTGCTAAAGATTTACATTTTTTTGGGAAAACAAAAGACCGTTACGGTCTCATTCATGCCGATTTACGTTTAACGAATTTATTGCTACAACAAGAACGTATCGGCGTGATCGATTTCGATGACTGTGGCATGAGCTGGTTTATGCATGACCTTGCTGCTGCGATTAGCTTTAATGAGCATTACGCAAATGCGCCTGATTGGATCGAGCACTGGTTAGAAGGCTATGAACGTGTGGGTCATATTCAATCTGAAGAATACAAAATGATTCCGACATTTATCATGCAACGCCGTATACAAATGATGGCTTGGAATGGTTCTCATGCCCAAACTGAGATGGCGCAAAGTCTAGGAGATCAATGGTCAAATGAAACTGTACGTCTATGTAAAAAATATTTAAATGGGCTTATTCCTGTAGGAATTTAAAAACGACATATATGATTTTTTTATAAATGTGAAGGAAGATTTTATGCAAGCTACTCCTCAAATTAGCAAAGTTTTCAAAGCACTATTACTCACCACTAGCCTAGCAAGTATGATTGCGCTCAGCGCATGTAACTACACCCCTCTACAAAGTACATCTCACCCAGTCACTATTCCACAAAAGGAATATTTACAAAGAGGACAATGGGACTCGTTTAATTATGACCAGCTTAACCAGTTGATCGCTACTTATGGAAAAGATAGCCCAAACTATAATCCTGACAAACGCCCGTATATTGTCACTGACTTTGACAATACCTCAGTATTCTTAGACATCGAAGAAGCAACCTTAATTTATCAACTTGAACACTTAGCATTCAATGTCACGCCAGAGCAGTTGAATCAGATTATTCGTAAAGGAATTAGCCCACAAAATTTTGAGGCGGCCTACAACAACCAACAAAGTCAAGCCGTCAATATTGATAAAATTGCTCCAGATATTATTGCCAGCTACACATGGCTTTATCACCACTATAGCGGTCTAAAAGGTAAACAAAGTCTGGATCAAATTAAGCAGGATCCGCATTATCTCGATTTCATTACTAAAATGCGATATCTATATGCAGCCATTGGAGACACCTTTGATCATGAAGTTGCATATCCGTGGGTCACTTATTTATTTACTGGGCTTACCGAACAAGACGTCCGTAATTTGGTAAAGGCAACAGTGACTTGGCAAATGCAGCAACCGATTGGACCTGTGACATGGACCTCTCCCGCAGCACTTTCAGGCCACGCAGGCGTTGTTAAAACCACTTGGGAAAATGGTTTAAGACCTTATCGTGAAATGCAAAATCTATTCAAGGCTTTTCAGGACAATGGCATTGATGTCTATGTCTGTTCGGCATCTTTTATTGATGTGATTAAGGAAATTATTTCTAATCCAGAGATCGGCTATCACATTCATGAAAAAAATGCCTACGCCATGGAGTTAGAACGTGATGCACAAGGTCGAATTTTGCCCGAATTTCGTCATGGCTATGCGCAAACTCAAGGTAAAGGCAAAACCGCAACTATCCAGCGTTTTTTAGTCTCTAAATATGGTTATGGGCCAATTTTTATCGCGGGTGACAGTGAAGGTGATCAAAATATGATGCAGGATTTCACATCAACTCAAAAAGTATTGATTATCAACCGATTGCGCAACCCAAGCTCTGATATTGGAAAGTTTTCTCAGCAGGCTGTGCAAAACTATAGTCAAGCCAATCCCAAGTTTTTACTACAGGGTCGCGATGCCAATACAGGTCAATTTATTCCGTCTATGGCCAGTTTAAGTTATGGTTCAAAAACGACAAAAATTTTAAAAGGTCAATAATTGATTTATCTCTTTAAGCGTACAATATTGATTGTACGCATCAAAAATCGCGCTATTTTCATGTTAATTCCTCACTTTTTGGCCTGTCTTTAGAACACTGATTGCCTCCTTTTAGTTCATCATCAGAAATAGTAACAAAATGAATTGGCCACACCAGACTTCGCAAAATCAAACCTTAAAAATAAAATATAAGCGCATGTTTTATAAATATTTTTATTTAAATGAAATTAAATGAAAGTGGTATGGCTTTTGCTTAATGATAGTTAGGAATAAATATCATGAGAGTTTGCCATGTTACATCTCAATCCAACTCATCTTGTCGATGCCACGATGTGTAATCAGGGTGTACTGTCTGCGGCTGCATCAGGTCTAAGTGAATTTATTCATCAAAAGGGGGCTGATGTTGATCATGTTTTAGGAATCAGTGGTATTAATCCTGAACTGTTGGTTAGTCCTACGTTAAGCTTACAACTCCCTAATTACTGCAAAGTGCTGGAACAGGCAGCTCTGGTTTCAGGCTGTGATAATTTTGGTCTTCACTATGGTCAACAGTTTCAACCTAAATCACTTGGTTTAATTGGTTACATTGGATTGTGTTCAGAGACATTAGAATCTGCACTGATCAATATAACCCATCATTTTCATTTACATCAAAAAGATACATTAAATCGAATGGTTGATTTGGGTGATAGTTGGCGTATAGATTATCAAGTTCAACATGGTGCTATTTTAACTCGCCGTCAAGATGCCGAACTGACCATGGGTATGTTTATGAATGTGATCCGTGAAGTCATGGGTCCTCATTACTCACCACGAGCCATCCATTTTGAACATACACGGCCTGAGTTCTGGCAAGAGCACAGCAAATTATTTAACGCTCCTGTTTATTTTGATCAACCTTTTAATTCCATTCTTATTTCAAAAAAAGATGTACAACAGCCTATGCCGGGACGTGATCCAATTTTGTTAACCGTCATTCTGGATACTTTACGTTTACTCAACCGCTCTTCTCAAAGTCAAAGTCTAGCGGATCAAGTCCGTTCTCATATACAACTTGAACTCAATGATGGCGAACCAAACCTTGAAAAAATTGCACATGATATAGGTTTAAGCACTTGCACACTGACACGGCGTTTAAAAGCTGAAGCATTAACCTTTACCCATTTAGTTGATCAGGTACGATGTGAGCTCGCCGAACATTATATTAAACAAAAAAATATTCCGATTTCAGAAATGGCATTCTTACTCGGTTATTCAGAAGTAAGCGCCTTATCTCGTGCTTTTAAACGCTGGTTTGGTGTGACGCCACGTCAATTAAGACATTAAAATACAAGGAAAAATAATATGCTAAATTAAAGGCTTTCATTTCATAAAGATAGAAATCAGCTTTAAAATATTAGGGTTATAAAATAATCATTAGGCAAAAAAATTACCCCTCAAATTAGATATTTCATATCCAATTTGAAGAGTATTTTTAAATTTTGAGTGAATGTCTTACTTTAATTTTGTTAAAGATTGATCCAAAGCCCCCACTAACCAATCAATATCTTTGCTTTGAAAAGCCAATGGTGGACGTAGTTTTAATACATTGCCATAAGGACCTGCCACAGAAGTTAATACCCGATGAGTATTTCTAAGCTCCTCAATGAGGTTGAGAGCCAGTGCTTTATTCGGTTCTTTTGTCGTTCTATCTTTGACTAGTTCAAATCCTATAAATAGACCTGCTCCACGTACATCACCAACAACTTCATGCTTGTCCATAAGTTTAGTCAGTTCTTTGAGAAGCTGCCCTCCCACATATTTGCTATGGGTCTGCAATTCTTCTTCCTGAATCACGTTTAGCACCGCCTGTGCCGCCGCCATGGAAACAGGATTACCGCCAAAGGTATTAAAATACGGAATTTTATCGCTAAATGCAGCAAGCACATCACTTTTAGCTAAAAGTCCTGAAACTGGAATACCATTTCCCATTGGCTTACCTGTGGTAATGATATCAGGGACAACACCATGGCGGCCAAATCCCCAAAAAGAATCGCCAGTACGTGCGAAGCCAGGTTGAACTTCATCTGCAATAAAAATACCGCCATTGGCATGTACAACATCAACTACTTTTTGTAAAAAGCCAAGAGGATTTGGCATGACACCATCAGAAGAAAAGATAGAATCTGCAAGAAAACCCGCAAATTTTATGCCTTTTGCATTCATATCATCAATTTGTGCTTGAATCTGCTGCGCAAACCATGCGCCCAAATCATCAGTTTCTATTCGATAATCATCAGGTGCTGGAACCAAACGAGTTGTATCATCTAAAGGTTGTTCCGTCCCAAGCGCTGGAGAACATCCTGAAGTTAAACTACTTGTTCCATGATACGCCTCTTGAGAGACAATAATTCCTGTCCCGCCGCTGTATTCACGAGCAATGCGAATTGCTAAATCATTTGCTTCTGAACCAGTACACATATACATGGCACGATCAATTTCGTCAGGCGTAGTTTCCAATAATGCTTCTGTATAATTTAAAATATTTTCATGTAGATAACGGGTATGAGTATTCAGCATTTTCATTTGCTCATTCACCGCTTCAATCACCGCAGGATGACAATGACCAATACTCGCCACATTGTTATAGACATCTAAATATTGGTGACCTGCCGCATCCCACAAATATTGCCCCTGACCTTTCACCAAATGCACAGGATTTCGATAAAATAAGCGGTAGGATTCGCCTAAAATTTTATTCCTTTTATCGGTCAGCTTTCGGGTGTCATGATCTAGCTCAGCCGCATGTTCTGGCCGAAAGCTATTGGTATCCATAATGGTTGAACGCGTACCCATGAATGACTCCTCTGTTTTTATTCAGCATGCTTCTGCACAAGATATTTAATGATTCAGGCATGGCATGCGCTGATTCGATATATTTAGATATCTAATTGAAGTTACGTAAACTATATTGCTTAAGTCTCTTAAAAAAAACTTGACCTCAGAACACTTAAGTCAGTGTTTGAAGTCAAGTTAATATGAATAGCCACTACTTTTGTAAACACCTTTTATTTAGATAAAATAGCTAATTAGTTAAGTACTTATGAGCAGTAAAACATACGTTGAAGAATTCAAAAACCGAAGCAGTCAAGTAAGTACCTGAGAAAAGTCTTAGTTTGACTCGGATAAAAACAAAGAAGAGATCGCTAAAATTTCGAATAGTGTCAAAATTGTGCCAAAGAAAAAGGGAACCAAACTATATATTTGATCCCCTTTTAAATATTTGGCGGAAGCGGTGAGATTCGAACTCACGGAGGACTCACACCCTCGTCGGTTTTCAAGACCGGTGCATTAAACCGCTCTGCCACGCTTCCAATGGCGGCTATCATATAAATAAAAGCCGCTTTTGGCAAACGATTTCAACAAAAAACTCTTCAATAGCTCAAAATTAAAGCAAATTAGTCCAGATCATGAATTATCATTTATTCATATCGAATTGTATTGATATACCAAAGTTTTTTCCCCTGAGGAGTCAACACTTCCACTTCATCATCAACTTCTTTTCTTAAAAGAGCCTGAGCCATCGGTGATTCTATCGAAATATGCTGGGGGTGATGATCGTAAATTTCATCCACACCAACAATCCTTAAAGTTTTTTTCTCACCTTGGTCATTTTCGATTTCCACCCAAGCACCAAAAAAAACTTTGCCATCTTGCTCAGGTGAATAATCAATAATTTTAAGTTCCTCAAGTCGTTTTCCTAAGTAACGAACACGACGGTCGATTTTTCGCAAAAGTTGCTTATTGTATTGGTAATCTGCATTTTCAGAACGGTCACCTAAACTCGCAGCCCAGTTCACTTTTTGGGTAATTTCTGGACGTTCCTCATGCCATAGCTGTCTCAGCTCAGCGACTAATTTATCGTGCCCTGAACGTGTAATTAAGTTTGATTTCATGATCCTCTAATACCGAAACACAACATTCTATTTACAAACAATAGCATTTTATCCCTGATTGCCACACTGCTAAAGTGTATAAAATACTCCATCTTTTAAATCAATATCTTAGAAATTAAGGAGGGTGTTTTTTGTACAAAATATTTGACATTCTATTTTTATGTGTTTATTATTCGCGCTGATCCAAAATTGATCATTTTTTAAACTATGTAGTTTTTCTACAAAGTCAAGTTTTTCATTGTCATTTCTGAATGACGTCATGACTGCCCACCCTCTTGGATTTACCAACTTGTTGAAAATCTGGAAGCATTATTGTCTGGATTTTTTAGGGCGTAAATTATCTGTAGCGGAGACAACATGCACAGTAGTTCAACCACTGGATCGAGGCGTGGCCTAGGTTCTTTCTTTTCTTCAACGCCATTTAAGGCCCTAGCATTAAGTACAGCATTGTTTCCGTTTCATAGTATTAATGCCAGTAAAACTCACCAATACAATGCTGTCGTCAATACCAATACCCTCACTGTTGTTGCAGTCGAATCGCCAACCACTGTATTTAAAGAAGGTCAGTTTTTACATGGTTTCGGTTATGATCTAAGCCGCCAGTACGCCAAAAGTTTAAATGTTAAACTCAATTTTAAAACTGTAAAAGATAATGCTACAGCTTTAAATATGGTCGCTCAAGGCAAAGCTAACTTTGCTATGACTACTGCCAGTATGAACACGATTGAAAAAAATCAATTGATTTCTTTCTCAGCCAGTTGTGGTAGTGATGCTGAACTCAGTAAAAATGGCTTAAATAGTCAACTCAATTGGGTATTTAAATACGCAGATGATCCATTGGCTCAAACTGCAAGTGGTTTTATTTGTCAAAGTAAGCAAACTGGCGTGACGGGTCAACTTGCGTCTTTTTATAACCGCAATGTGGTTAAGCCAGAATCTTGGAGCACCATCCAACGGGATTTAAACAATCGCCTGCCGATTTATAAGGCAAGTTTTAAAAAGACTGCTGAACGTTATGACCTTGACTGGCAGTTATTGGCAGCAATTGGCTATCAGGAGTCTTATCTTAAACCGAACTCTGTCTCTCCCACAGGTGTTCGAGGTTTAATGATGCTGACCAACAGTACAGCGCGTGCCATGGGTGTGACCAACCGTGTTGACCCAGTTCAAAGCATTCAAGGTGGTGCAAAATATTACGACTTGATGCTGAGCCAATATGAGCATATTCCTTACCCAGATCGTAATTGGTACGCTTTAGTGGCTTATAATATGGGACCCGGAGCAGTCAATCAGATTCAAAAACGCTTGCAAGCTCAAGGTAAAAATCCCAATAACTGGGTTGAATTTTATGATTATTTAAATCGTAATAAAGCGAGTAATGGTCGTTATCGTCAAGCGGTTCAATATGTGACTCGTATTCGTAGTTATGTTGAACATATTAAAACCAGTGATCGCTGGGTTGATATTTAACGTTATGACTCTGTCTGCGGCAAAAATAAAAGTTTGGCTTTAGTCACCAAACTTTTATTTATTTCTCTATTCAGTTTTGCTCAGGCTTAAGCAGTTTGAGCAAGCACTTTCTTAAATAGATCTTTTTGTTCAGCACTTGGTTTAGCCGTTTGCAATGCCATCAATTGTGACATATCACCTTGTACTTTAATTTTTCCAGTCATAAATGCCTGCATTGCCGCAGCCATATCAAACTCCAAGAAAACTTTGCGTAATGTTTCCGCATCCATCGTCAAAGTTGTTTTTGCATTTGCAGATAAACCTTTCTGGATTTTTCCGCCATCTAAAGCCAATTCAGTATTTTCACCAGCGTCAGAAACAACAAGATTAATTGCCAAATTTGCTAATGCTGGCGGTAGATTTAGGTCACCTGCTTCAGCAGTCAATTGTTCTACAGTAGAAAACCAGTCATCAGTTAAAAATGCAGGCATGATTATTCCTCAAATATATTTGTTCAATTCCTTGTGTTGACTCAGCAGACAACATCTTTTGGAAGCAATTTGCTTGCACATTGTTATAGCACGTTCTATTTCTTTTGAGCTAACCTTTTTTGTACGCGCTGTTCATTTTTGTTGATTAATTTTCAATTCGTTTAAAAAAAATGCTAACTCAATGATAAGTTAGCATTTATAAAAAATCATTCGGCCGCGAAGCTCAAATTGACCACATCTAGTCGATTTTTAAATTCCTCTGGATCTTTAAAATCGAGCTCACGCTGTGAATCCAGTACTTCAAAATCAAACAACTCACGGTCTGCCAATTGTGATGGAGAGACATTTTGCAATGCACCAAAAATACTATGCAAACGTTTTGGATACTTTTTATCCCATTCACGCAACATATCATTGATCATGGCACGTTGCAGATTTTCCTGAGAACCACATAAGTTACAAGGAATGATCGGGAATTGGCGCAGTTCTGCGTATTTGATAATGTCTTTTTCTTCGACATAAGCCAGTGGTCGAATCAGAATGTTCTTTTTATCTGAAGATAAAAGCTTGGGTGGCATCGCTTTTAAGCTACCACCATGAAACAGATTTAAAAAGAAAGTCGCAATAATATCGTCACGGTGATGCCCCAAAGCCACTTTAGTGGCTCCTATCTCCTGCGCAAATCCATATAATGAACCGCGGCGCAAACGAGAACATACCGCACAATAGGTTTTACCCTCAGGCGTCAAACGTTTGGTAATGGTGTAGGTATCTTTTTCCAGAATACAATAAGGAATATTATTTTCTTCCATATATCGTGGCAATACGTCTTCTGGAAACCCCGGTTGTTTCTGATCCAGATTAACCGCAACTACATCAAAATTAATTGGAGCAATTCGTTTAAATTGCAACAAGATGTCCAGCAAGGTATAGCTGTCTTTACCACCCGACACACACACCATGACTTTGTCACCGTCTTCGATCATTTTAAAATCACGAATTGCATGCCCTACTTGGCGACGCAGCTTTTTTAAAAGCCGATAATATGCTGAGCTGGTTGGTAGTTCAGGCTTAAAATTAAACCCTTGCTCGGACTCCACTGGCGAGTACATAGACAGACTTTACCCATAAACAAAAATACTGGCTGATTTTATCCGATTCGATCGTGAATCGCACCTAAAGAATTTTAATTTCGCAGCTTTGTCATTTTTATGCATTAGACTGAGCGGTTGCCCCATCAAATTTTTTGTTATTCAGCGTAAAATTTCGCCAAGATGCTTATATTTTGGACTTCTCCACAGTTGTCCACAAAACCTGTGGATAAAATTGTGGATTTCTTAGTACTTGACAAACTGTTTTAAGCTGAAATTAAGGCGTGTGTTTAATTTGATCATTTTTTAACCAATTATTATTTTGTATAAAAATCAATTTCTTAGATATGTCAAGCGTCCCTTTCTAAAAAATATTTTAAATTTTTTTTGATGCATATTCAGACAAAATAGTTTGCTTTTATTTGTTTAACAGTTTTAAAAAAATTTTAGCAAAAATCACCTAAAACGTTTTTTTTTGTTAAACTGGAACACGAAAACAGTGCCTAAATATTGATAGTGAATAAATTACAATGAAAAATACTGGACGTATTTCTTTACATTTTGTTTTGGGGACTTTGCTGAGCTTAACCATCAGTGTGAGCAGTCATGCCGGACAAATCTATATTTATAAAGACCGCGATGGTGGAACCTTACTTACCAATCGCAAAAGCTCAGATCGTTCACTCACCAAAGTGAAAGCGACTTATTACGCTGATAGTAACATTCATACATATCGTAACTGGGGAAATTCTGAAGCCGCAGTTTTACCAAGCTATAGTAAAAATAAAGATGCTTTTGACGCTATTATTCGTCAGGCAGCACAGCAACATGGTGTATCTGAAGGACTGATTAAGGCGGTCATGCATACAGAGTCTGGTTTTAATACCCATGCACGTTCGCCTGTCGGAGCGCAAGGTTTGATGCAACTGATGCCAGCAACAGCCAAACGTTTTAATGTTTCCAATGTTTACGACCCTTTTGAAAACATTTTAGGTGGTGCAAAATATTTAAGCTGGTTGTTAAAGCGTTTTAATGGCAACACTCAGCTGGCACTAGCGGCATATAACGCAGGTGAAGGCAATGTAGATAAATATGGCGGCATTCCTCCTTTTCGTGAAACACAGGACTATGTCAAACGAGTGACCAGCCGTTTTCAAAATTTATATGCGACAGGTGTTGTTAACAGCAATGTAGCGTCTTCGCAAGCACAAGTGCTTGCCCAATCAGCCAATTATACGTCTTCTATGAATGCCCCTGTTGAACAAGTTTCAAAGTATAATCGTCAGATTATTTCGGTGTCCAATAATAGCTTCACAGATGCTCCGGGAACCTATGTCACTGATAATGCAACAGCTTCAGCAAGAATTCATATTTCGAATTAACGCATACATTCTTTAACTTAAAAATTCCTTAAATAAAATAATAAGTCTTGAATTTTTGAGAAAAGCCCCTCATATTTAGCCTAATGATTTTAGGATCATACGCTATTTAATTTAGAATCTTTCAAGAGGATTTACTCAATGATGCGGATTGGTTTGTTTTTGCTAACCAACCTCGCGGTACTGGTTGTAGCTGGCATTATTTTGTCACTCTTCGGTGTCGGTAGTTACCATGGCGCGGGTGGCTTAAATCTAGGCAACCTCTTAGTCATCTGTTTTGTATTTGGTATGGTTGGCTCTTTCATTTCACTGTTCATGTCAAAATGGATGGCAAAGAAGACCACAGGCACAGAACTGATTGACCCCAATGCTCCACGTAATCAGGCTGAAGCATGGTTATTGCAAACCGTGTCGGAGCTGTCGCAACGAGCTGGCATTCAAATGCCTGAAGTTGGTATTTTCCCATCTTATCAATCCAATGCCTTTGCAACAGGCTGGAATAAAAACGACGCATTGGTTGCCGTTTCCAGTGGTTTGCTTGAACGCATGAATAAAGATGAACTACGTGCCGTGTTAGCACACGAAATTGGTCACGTTGCCAATGGCGATATGGTGACGCTTGCGCTCATACAAGGTGTAGTGAATGCGTTCGTGATGTTCTTTGCACGTGTCGTCGGCGATTTTATTGATCGTAATGTGTTTGGTCGTCAGGATGGTGAAGCACCGGGTATAGGCTATTTTGTGATTACCATCGTACTGGACATCGTTTTCGGTATTTTGGCATCCGCAATTGTAATGTGGTTTTCACGCCATCGCGAATACCGTGCCGATGAAGCAGGTGCACGCTTGGCGGGTAAGCAAGCCATGATTTCTGCCCTTCTTCGCTTACAGGCTGAATCTGAAATGCCTGACCAAATGCCAAAAGAAATGAAAGCATTTGCGATTGCAGAAGGTAAAGAACAAGGCTTTAGTTTGGCCGCATTGTTTCAAACACATCCAAGTATTGAACAACGTGTTGCTGCATTACAGCAATTGAATTGCCCGTAATCCAGCTTCACGCATTCAAACTTAAAAAAAACCAGTCAAGTCGACTGGTTTTTTATGCACTGTATTTTTAATTCTATAGATTTCTATATTTTAAATGCGTGAGTTTGATGATCAATGTGCCTGATATAAAGACCATAAATAACTTGTCCCAATCCAGATCGCGGCTACAAAAAATAGAATAAAAATTAAACCGATCAAATCAGGTAAGTGCAACCAAATCCAGCTCACCACAGGGTTTCGCCAAAATGCAGATTGCTGTTGCTTGTGTTCCAGCCGTTCATGTAAATAAGGATGAACCACATGTGATTCGCTCTGAATTTGATATTCAGCACGAATATGATCATGCACAATATCCAAAGCTTTGCGACTCGGACGTATAAATACATCAAATATTGTTCCGGCGACAGGAATAAAACCCACCACGGCATCAATAGCCGCCAGTTTAATCACAGGGTTTAATTTATGTTGTGGAACACCAATCTGTCTGGCTTTATAAATTGCATAACAGGTTAGTGCAAATCCAGCGACATCACCAGCAAAAGGAATCGTACTTAATGCCGCATCTGCACCTACGCCTTGTTTGGTAAAAGGAATACGCACCAAACTATCCATCGCATTGGCAAATTTTGCCAAATCCCGTTCCAATTTAATGACTTCCTGCTGTGTCAGTTTTTCTTGTTGCGCCATAATTTTAAGTATCAAACAATCTCCAGCCTCATTTTAATCCAATTCAAATAAAATATTTTTTTAATTCTGTGAGCGATTCAATTGATCACCTTACATCGCAACCGAACTTAATAATTGTGCGGCAATAAATAAGTAAATAATGACGCCTGTCGCATCGCAAATTGAGGTCACTAGTGGTGCAGAGGCACTGGCAGGGTCCAAACCCAGTCGATCCAATATAAAAGGCAAACTCATTCCGACCACACTTCCAATCAGCACAATGCCCATCATGCTCAAAATCAGAACCAATGCGACCATGGCATCACCACGAATATAACCCAAAATCGCGACTGCAATAGCCATGGTTATTCCCAAAGCTAATGCTACCAGACATTCCCGCCCCAGTAGTTTAAACCAGTCTGTCATCACCACATCGCCTGTTGCCAAGGCGCGAACCATTAAGGTGGCTGATTGCGAACCTGCATTTCCGCCACTTCCAACCAATAACGGTAAAAAGAACACCAAAACAATGTTGGATTCAATAACCGATTCAAAATGAGCAATTCCCAAGCCTGATAACAGACTACCAAACACCAAAATGACCAACCAAAATACACGTTTGCGATATAGCAGCAATAACGGAGCTTCTTTAATATTTACACTTGGGGTCGAAGCATCAACCGCACCTACTCTTAAAAAGTCTTCATTGGCTTCAGCACTGGCAACATCCATGGCATCATCATAAGTGACAATCCCTAGCAGCGCACCCGCATGATCAATAATCGGCAATGCCAATAAATCATAACGGGCAATTTTTTTGGCCACTTCATCTTGATCATCATCCACATAGGCAGAAATCACCTCTGTACTCATCAACTGGCTAATGCTTTGATCCAGAGGTGCTAAAATGAGTTCATGTAAAGAAACCTCTCCCAGTAAATGTCGTTTTTCATCGACAATATACGATTCATAAATAGTTTCAGCATCTGGTGCTTGTTGACGCAAGGTTGCTATGGCTTTCTCAACCGTCATGTCCTGATGTAAAGTGACATATTGGGATGTCATGATTGCACCGGCGGTACCTTCTTGATACATCGCGAGACGTCGAATATCCTCCCTTTGGGCTTGTGCCAAAGCAGGCAATAATGCCTCCTGTTCAGTCAGATCTAACTGCTTAAATAAATCTGTACGTTTATCTGAGGGCATTTCCGAGACAATCGCAGCCAAATCAGCACGTGATAGCTCATGCACCAACTTTGCCTGATAATCGGGTTCAATTTTGGTAAATACCTTTGCAGCTTTCGGTAAATGGGCCAATAATTGCGCGCTACTTTGTACTGGCATTTGTTCAATCACGTCGGCAAGATCTGCGGCTTTTAAATGAGCCACTAACGTAAGCGCTTTCTGAATATCGAAATGGATAATGGCATCATTCAATGACACGGATAATGGAGCATTCATGATATTCCCCAGAAATTAAAGCAATTCCTACATATTTATCAGTTTCTAACAATCAAGTACGTTAACTTTTTGAAATTAAAATGCTT
This sequence comes from Acinetobacter ihumii, assembly GCF_900625095.1. Lineage (GTDB taxonomy): Bacteria > Pseudomonadota > Gammaproteobacteria > Pseudomonadales > Moraxellaceae > Acinetobacter > Acinetobacter ihumii. Next base: position 1,447,083 of record NZ_LR130760.1, read on the forward strand.
CTGTTTTAAAAATGAGCTTTTTATTTTCAAATTTATCGCATCATCCACCTATAAAAATATTTATGACCACAAAAATGTCATTTTTATATTCATGATGGATAACCTCATTTAAATTTCACTCAAGTTCAAAACATACTTTAAGATATGTGCCGTGGCGGTTTGTATTTAAACAATGTACGAATTAACACATAAATCATGGGAATAAAAATCAGGACTAAAATTGTTCCAAACAATACGCCACCAAATACACTGTATCCAATCGCCTGACGGCTTAATGCTCCTGCACCTGTTGAGAACATTAACGGTACTACGCCAGCACCAAAGGCCAAAGAGGTCATTAGAATAGGTCTGAGTCGTAATCCAGCAGATTGTAAAGCCGCATCCAGCGCACTCGCACCTTTTTCCTGCAAATTCGCAGCAAATTCGACCATCAAAATTGCATTTTTACAGGACAAACCAATGGTGGTGAGGAGCGCAATCTGAAAATAAATGTCATTGGCAAAATTAAACCAGTGACTAAATAGAATGGTTCCACCAACACCGAGCGGAATCGCCATCATGACCACGGCAGGAATGGACCAACTTTCATAAAGTGCAGCCAGACATAAAAAGATAAATGCAACTGAGATAATATAGAGCCAGATTGCCTGATTACTCGATTGTTGCTCTTGATAGGATAAACCGCTCCATGCTAAGCCCGTATCTGGCATTTGATCGACCATTCGGCTAATTTCCTGCATGGCCTGACCACTACTAAAACCTTGTGCCGCATCAGCTTCGAGTTCAATGGATGGATATCCCATGAAACGCTCCAGCAAAGGTGGTGCACCTTGCCACTGCACTGAACTAAATTGGTTGAACGGAATCATTTCGCCTTGGCTATTTTTTACAAACCAATAGCTTAAATCTTCAGGTTTTGAGCGGTATGCGGCATCCCCCTGTAAGTAAACTCGTTTAATTCGCCCACGGTCAATAAAGTCATTAATATAGGTTCCGCTCCATGCCGTGGAAAGTGTACGGTTGATATCACCCACATTAATACCATGCGCCATTGCCATACGATGATCAATTTTGATATTCAATACTGCCTGATCGTCATTGCCTTTTTTATCGACATTTCTCACCTGCTGGCTGCTTTGACTTTTTTGTTGCAGATTTTGAAATGAGGCGATTAATTGTTCACGTCCCAAACCTTGTACATCCTGTATCCAGAAATCGACTTTGTCCGAATTTCCCAACCCCCGAATGACTGAGGGCATCAGTACATTAATACGTGCCTGATTATTTTTAGCAAAATACTGTGAGGCTCTGGCACGAATCTGCTGTGCACTATTTGCCTGCCCTTTACGATCATCCCAGTGTTTGAGCGACACATACGCCTGCCCTAAATTTTGCCCTGTTCCTGAAAAATTACGTCCATTGATGACCATAATACCGTTGGTATTATCTTTCTCCTGTGCCTGAAAATAATCAGAAATCTGTTTACCCACCTGTTCGGTCTTAGCCAGTGGGGTGCCTTCAGGCAAAGTAAACTGGACCATCAAAGCTCCCTGATCTTCCTGAGGTAAGAAGCTGGTTGGCAGATCACGATACATCCAGATAAAACAAAGTACTAATACTGCAAATATGGCTGCTGCAATATATTGATGATCAATGGTTTTTTTAGAAAGATTTAAATACGCTGTTTTTAGATTTTCCAGTGCTCGATTAAAATAAACCGCCCATTTAAATTGTTTCTTTTCTGCTTTTAATAAAATTGCACATAAAGCAGGCGTTAAAACCAATGCGACCATTAAGGATAATGCCATGGCAGCAACCAAAGTAATCGAAAATTGTCGATAGATAATGCCTGTTGCACCACTGAAAAATGACATCGGTATAAATACGGCGGTCAATACCAACGTAATACCGACTAAAGCCCCACCAATCTCCTGCATGGACCGAATACTGGCTTGTCGCGCATCTATATTATCTTCATGCATAATCCGTTCGACATTTTCAACCACCACAATCGCATCATCTACCAGCAACCCAATCGCCAGCACCATTGCAAATAAGGTTAGCGTGTTGATGCTCATGCCCAACACCGATAAAATTGCAAACGTTCCTAAAATCACCACTGGAACTGTGACCGCAGGAATCAATGTCGCGCGCCAGTTTTGTAGAAATACAAACATGACCAAGACCACCAGTACAATCGCCTCAAGCAGTGTTGAAATTACTTGAGTCATCGACTCTTTCACAAAAGGCGTATCATCTCGTGGGTAAATGACAAAATAGCCATCTGGTAGATTTTTCTGGAGCTTATCAACTTCGGCATATACAGCTTTGGCCGTTTGCATCAGATTTGCCCCAACTGCCAATGAAATAGATAAACCAGAACCGGGATAGCCATTCAGTCGGTTAAAAACCTGATAATTTTCTGCCCCAACCTCAACCCTTGCAACATCTTTTAAATAAACAAAACTGCCATTTTGGTTGGCTTTTAAAATAATATTTTCAAATTGTTCAGGGGTTTTGAGTAAGGAGCCAGAAGTGACTTTAGCATTGAGATATTGATCATTATTAACCGGTAATTCACCAATGGCACCCGCCGCCACTTGAGTATTCTGATTTTCCAGTGCGGTGCGTACATCGCTGACCATCAGTTGATATTGACGTAATTTAGTCGGGTCTAACCAGATTCGCATTGCATATTGCGAACCAAAGACATTGACCTCACCCACCCCTTCGATTCGGCTTAAATTAAGTTCAAAGTTATTGCTTAAATAGTCTGAAATATCAATATTGCTTGAACGACCACTTTTGTCGCCCAAACCAATCACCATAAATGAGTCACTGAGGGATTTTCGGACATTAATTCCCTGCCGCTGTACGTCATCTGGAAGCCGATTGATCGCACCATTCACTGCATTTTGAACCTGAACCTGCGCTTCGTCAGGATCAGTTCCCTGTGCAAAATACAGGCTAATGCGGCTACTACCATTCGCATCACTACTTGAACTGAAATAAAGTAAGTGGTCAATTCCCTTGATTTGCTGTTCCAGAACTTGCGTCACGCTATCTTCCACAGCTTGTGCATCAGCACCACTATAAGTCGCAGACACCGTAATGCGTGGTGGCGCAATATCTGGATAACGCTCTACAGGCAGACTAAGTACTGAAAATAAACCCACAGCCATGACAATAATTGCAAGTACACCTGCAAAAATAGGACGATCAATAAAAAATCTTGACAACATGGCGTTGGGATTTCCAAGGCAGAAGTTGAAAAATATGCAGTTATAAATGATCGACTGCATCAATAATTCATTGATAATCAATGAGTCATTTTTTAAATTCAAGCTTTTTTAATTTTAATTTCAAATGTTGCATAAAAAGGGATAAATCATGAAGATTGTGTATAAAGACTGCGAATTTTAAGTACTGCATTCATAAAATAATCATAAAATTTTTATTTTGCTCTGTGTTTTAATCTTGTTCTTTGTTTTTTTAAAAACTATTTTTCATTAAATTTAAGACCGAAAACGATTGCACAAATTTGAGCATTCATCGCAATAATATTATGACCAAAAAATCTATTCACCCAAATACCAGCCTTTCAAAATCATATGAAAGGCTGGTACATAGAGGCAGATATTAAATCCCCTATTTTTTCAATTTATACGCAATGACATAATCACCAACAGGGGTTTTCATAAAATGATGCCCACCGGCCATGATCACAATATATTGCTCTCCATTGACTGCATAAGTCATAGGTGTTGCCTGACCTCCAGCAGGTAAATTCGCAGTCCAAACTAATTTACCTGTACGATTATCTAGGGCATGCAATTTATTATCCGTTGCAGCCGCCACAAAGGTTAAACCACCTGCCGTAATAATTGGACCACCATTGTTTGGCGTACCAATATTAATTGGCAAATAAGTCGGTAAACCAAACGGACCATTGTGTTCTGCACTTCCAAATGGATGTTGCCAGAGCACTTTTTTACGATTTAAATCAATTGCGGTAATCATGCCATAAGGCGGCTCATTACACAGTACCTGTGAAATTGGCGCATAAAATGGTGAAACGTTTATTCCATAAGGGGTATCAGCCATTGCACCATTGCCTTCTGCACCGCCGCCACCTGCTTTATAATGTGGATCATCGATTGATTTTAAGCCCTGTTTATTGGCTTCTGTACGAGTCACTAATTTGTCGTACATAGGCGTTACATTCCAGTTTGCAATCATCAAGCCAGTATTAGGATTTACTGCGACACTTCCCCAATCACTTCCGCCGTTATAACCCGGAAACTCAATCCAAGGTTTGTCAATACTCGGTGGTGTAAATTCTCCAAGATAATTTGCCTGCTTAAACTTAATTCGACAGAGCATCTGATCAATCGGTGAAATACCCCACATGGTTTTTTCCAACAAATCAGGTAAACCTAAACGTGGGATATCAACAGACCATGGTTGGGTTTTAGCACGTGGATCATTGGGGACAGCATGATACTTCACAGCATCGCTTGGTACTGGTGCTGGTCGTTCTTCAACTTTACTCAGTGCTTGACCAGTTGCACGATTAAGAATAAAGGTCTGACCACGTTTGGTCGGCATGATCAATGCAGGAACTTTTTTTCCAGTAGCGTCTGGATAATCCACCAGTGTTGGCTGTGAACCAATATCATAGTCCCAAACATCTTTATGTGCGGTCTGGAACACCCATTTTTCATGCCCTGTATTTACGTCAAGCGCGACAACCGCAGACGAGACCCGATTTTCATTGGCACTGCGCATGGCACTATAATAGTCTGCGGCAGAGTTACCCGTTGGGACGTAAACCAATCCTAATTTTTCATCACCAATCATGGCTGCCCATGAGTTTGGTGTACCACGGCTGTATTGTTCGCCAGGTTTAGGCTCGGTGGTTATATTTGGACGGTTTACATCCCACGCCCATTTAAACTGACCTGTATCAGCATCATAACCACGAATTACACCAGAAGGTGCCCAGCGACGTTGTCCATCAAGTACCTGATGATTCACCACAATTACACCATTTACAATTGGTACTGGTGCAGTGACTGCAAGTTGTCCCGGTACCCATTTGCCAATACCCGTAGACAAATCGGTTTGACCATGCTGACCGAAATTTTCACATGACTGACCTGTATCAGCGTCAACAGCCAGTAAACGCATATCCAGCGTACCGACTATAATTTTGTTATGACAGGCTTGACCTTCAGGAATGGTTTTGGATTGATAAAAAGTAACGGCTTTACAGGCTGCGGTATATGGAATATTTTCATATTTCACACCCGATTTGTGTTCCCATATTTTTTTGCCTGAAATCGCATCTAATTTAATAATATTGTTGGTTGCACTACATAAATAAACAGCGTTCCCGACTTTAATCGGGGTGGTTTCTGCTGCCCATTTATTGGTTTGACCCGCCTGAGGAACATCACCTGTTCGATAAGTCCATGCCACTTCAAGCTTATTGACATTCTCTGGCGTGATTTGATCGAGAGGAGAATAGCGTGTCGCATTTTCATCACGACCATAATATTGCCAGTCTGTATCAGGTTGAAGCTTGGAAGCATTGGATGAATGAGTCGCAATTGATTGTGCGGAAATTTCTTGCCCTGACACATAAGATGAATGTGGATAAAAAGCCAAACCACCCGCAATAATAAAACACAGAACAATAAAACCAGTGAGGCTGTACGAAACTTTCTTACTGCTACCTGAGCCAATATTGGGCATGAGTAAACTCATAAAGAAGGAAAAAACCGCCACAATCGCGAGTCGAGGAACCCATCCCCAATACCGTGTACCCGCTTCCCAGATCGTCCAAATAAGCGTATAAAAAAAGAAAAGCCAAAATAGCTTTACACCAAGTTGATGATTTTTAAATAAATACAAACTTGAAATAATTAATACGACGCCGCTAATAACGTAATACCATGAACCTCCTAAGTAAGCTAAATAAATACCGCCGATAAATAATGTAAGTGCAAATAGCAGTAAAACGAATGAAAAAACTTTTACTGAAATGCTACTTGTTTTTCTAGAGATGGAAGAATGAGCCATAGCTTTTAACCTTATTAATTTTAATTCGCATGGAATGGCTATTACATCATTTTAGTAAATATAAAAACGATCATCATATTGTTTGTGATATGTTGTTTGAAACTTAAAGTAATCTTAATTTTTAACTGTATATTTATTATGAGATTATCTAAAAAGTAGTATTTTAAAACAATCCTAAGCATTCTTACAAAATTCTGGCTATCCAAATAAAAAGGACCGTAAATGATTTACGGTCCTTCATCATTTAACTTCAAAAAGCAGCTTACATCATACCGCCCATACCACCCATGCCACCCATATCAGGCATTGCTGGTTTGTCTTCAGGGATATCTGTGATCATTGCTTCAGTTGTTAGCATGAGACCAGCAACAGAAGCAGCATGCTCAAGTGCAGAACGGGTCACTTTAGCTGGGTCAAGAATACCCATTTCAAGCATGTCACCATAAACACCAGTCGCAGCATTGTAACCATAGTTACCTTCGCCGGCTTTCACCGCATTCACCACCACAGATGGTTCGTCACCCGCATTTGATACGATTTGACGAAGTGGTGCTTCAATCGCACGGCGTAAAATGTTGATCCCTACCGTTTGGTCATCATTTGCACCGCTCAAACCATCAAGCGCGTTTACAGCACGTACTAGCGCAACACCACCACCTGCAACTACACCTTCTTCAACCGCAGCACGCGTTGCATGAAGCGCATCGTCAACACGGTCTTTCTTCTCTTTCATTTCAACTTCAGTTGCTGCACCAATTTTGATGACTGCAACACCGCCAGCAAGTTTCGCTACACGTTCCTGAAGTTTTTCTTTGTCATATTCAGAGGTTGATTCTTCAATTTGCGCACGAATCTGTTGAACACGTTCTGCAATTTGAGCTGCATTACCAGCACCATCTACAATCACTGTGTTTTCTTTAGAAACTGTTACTTTATGTGCAGTCCCTAAATCTTGAAGTGTCGCTTGCTCTAAAGACATACCGACTTCTTCAGAAATCACAGTTGCACCTGTCAAGATCGCGATATCTTGAAGCATTGCCTTACGACGGTCACCAAAACCAGGTGCTTTTACAGCACAGACTTTAATAATACCGCGCATGTTGTTAACAACTAGTGTTGCTAACGCTTCACCTTCAACATCTTCCGCAATAATTAAAAGTGGCTTGCCTGTTTTAGCAACTGCTTCTAAAACTGTGATTAATTCACGAATATTGCTGATTTTTTTATCAACAAGCAAAATGAACGGATTTTCAAGTTCAGCAGTTAAAGTGTCTTGCTTGTTGGCAAAGTACGGGCTGATATAACCACGGTCAAACTGCATACCCTCTACAACGTCAAGCGCATCTTCAAAGCCTGAACCTTCTTCAACTGTGATCACGCCTTCTTTACCAACGCGTTCCATTGCTTGAGCAATCAATTTACCTACAGTCTCATCAGAGTTTGCAGAAATCGAACCCACTTGTTCAATCGCTTTAAAATCATCTGCTGGTTTAGCTGTTGAACGGATATTTTCAACCACCGCTTTTACTGCGATATCAATACCACGTTTAAGATCCATTGGGTTCATACCCGCAGTCACTGACTTGATCCCTTCGTTAAGGATTGCTTGAGCAAGTACAGTTGCAGTTGTTGTACCGTCGCCTGCAATGTCGTTGGTTTTGCTTGATACTTCACGTACCAATTGCGCACCCATGTTTTCAAACTTGTCTTTCAGGGTAATTTCTTTGGCAACAGTCACACCATCTTTGGTGATGTGCGGCGCACCAAAAGAACGGTCGATCACCACATTACGGCCTTTAGGACCTAGAGTCACTTTCACTGCATCTGCAAGAACGTTGACACCTGCGATCATTTTTGAACGCGCTGAATCACCGAATTTAACGTCTTTAGCTGACATTATTTACTCCAAATTTTATATCTATGCTTGATCTGAGTTATCAATGAGTTAAAGTGAAAGATTAGCCTTCAAGAACAGCTAAAATGTCAGATTCTTTCATGATTAAGAATTCGTCGCCATTTACTTTTACAGTTGTGCCTGCATAAGTACCAAATAACACTTTATCGCCAACTTTAACGTCTAATGCACGTACGCCATTGTCCGTAATTTGACCATTTCCTACTGCAATCACTTCACCCTGAGCAGGTTTTTCAGCAGCAGAACCTGGCAATAAAATTCCGCCAGCCGTTTTTGTTTCTTCTTCAACACGACGAATTACGACACGGTCATGTAATGGACGAATGTTGCTCATAAATAGCTCCACCAGATTAAGTCTATGATTTGATAAATGATGCTTGCCGTCATTATTGCTTTAGCAAGTATCAAAATGAATTTGATGACACTTTTGTGGGGATGGAAAAAAACGCTTCAAGGGGAAAAATCAAAATAAATGCAGTTTTTTGTATTTTTTTTAATCACTCAAGCATCTTTATGGTGTTTTAGTACCGAATCCATATGCAAAACAAAAGATTGAGTTTCTTCATCGAACCAATAATGCTGCACCGTTCCGTCAGTTAAAATGGTATTAAAACTATTCGGCAACCCTTTGTGTAAACGATAGGAAGTCGCTGTTCCTGCGTGGATATCATACACAGGATGATCAACATTTAATCTATAAATTTGAGTTAAATCATAAACGGCAGTTTTGTGTAAATGTCCATGCAACACTCCAAACAAGCCGCTTTTGCTCCAGTTATCCAACGCCATTCTGCCTAAGACTGGGCAATCTTTAATACCATGCGGATCATCTGGTGGTGTATAAAAAGGTTGATGCAAAGCGACCAGTTTCAATTTTTCTGAAGATGCCTGTTTTAAAATTTCATTGGTTTTTTGGATTTGTTCCAAAGAGATATAACCACGAGTGTGGTAGCGACGTCGAATACTATTCACCCCCACAATAAAATAATGTTCTGTTTCTAAAGTCGGCTCTAACTCGCCAAAGAAAAACTGATAACGCGCAAATGGAGAGAAAAAACGATTCCATAAATTATAAAGCGAAATATCGTGATTGCCCGGAACGACCAAATACGGAATGCGCAGTGAATCCAGAAATTGCTTACAATTATAAAATTCAACAAAGCGCGCCCGTTGAGTCAAATCACCACTAATCACCATTACTTCAGGCTGATGTTGCAAACAAAAGTTCTCAATTGCACTCAAACATGCTTGTTTTTCTGTTCCAAAATGCAGATCAGACAGATGTAGAAGCATGAGCTGGTACCATAATATTTAAAGCATTTTTTTCCACAGAAAATGTAAGTGGTGTCGCTAGTTCTTCAATTTCCCCATCAATCGCAACCGTCAGTTTTTTACTTTTGGAATCCACCACAACTCGATCTGCGCTAAAACTATATACATCTTTTGCTTGTTCAAGCTCACCTTTAATCAGTTGAAATAACATTTTGAATAAACTTAATTTATCACTTTTGGCAACCACCACACCTGCGACATGCCCTTCGGCTGCACATTCTGCAATCTTGAGATTCATCTCTTGCAATTGAAGCTGATTATTACCAAAAAAAATCAATGGTGTTTTCACTGGATAAACATGATCATCCACTGTAATTGAAAGTTTGAGCTCTTTATGATCCCGAATCAGAACATCCAAACCCGATGTATAGGCATTTAGTGTCAAGCGCCCGAGTTTTTGATTATACAATTCACGCTTTTGAATAAATAAGGGATAAAGTCCAAGACTGGCATTATTGAGATAAATTCGGTCATTAATTTTAGCCACATGCACAGAATGAGGCTTCCCCGTTGCGATCACTTCTGCTGCTTGTAATAAATCCTGTGGAATATTCAACACTCGAGCCACATAGTTAAAAGTACCCAAGGGTAAAATCCCCATCACCGCAGTGGTGTTTTTTAATTTGGATGCAACGGCGTTGAGTGTACCATCACCCCCTGCCGCGACAATCACACCGCTATTGTCCTGATCTTGATGGCGACTCAACACTTGCTGCATAAATGCATCAAAATTATCATCTGCCCCAAGTTCAAAAACCTGTATTTCAAAATCATGTTGAGTAAATATAGTCATGATCTGCTCATACACGCCTTCTTTATTGCTTGCATGAAAACCCGATTTTTCATTATAAATAATAGATAAAGGTCTGAGTTTTGCCATTTTCTATGCTTTAGGTATAAGTATTAAAACTATTTTTGGGCAATAACTAGTCAATTAAAAGAACCTTTATGTAAAATTCAAATGGAGAGCATTTATTTAATCAATAATAATACTCAACACGATTCAAAGCATTACCATTTGATTTTAAATTAAATTTTTAAAAAAAATACCATATATTTATGAATTAAATACAAATAAATTACGCTTATAAAACATGCTATCACACTGATTTTAATTAGTTAATTTATAAAAAAACGCTCAAAAAGTGATTTATTCTTTGGTCTTATTTTTTTTTTCAATTTGTGCTTTAATATCGCCACTTTTTTACTTCATCACACTAGTTGTATCACAACCAAGTGCGATTTGTACTTTGTACGTTTTTTAAATAGGCCTCACCATGACCCAAGTGAACGCACCAGAATTCGTTCGTCATCCTAAGCTTATTGCATGGGTTGAAGAAATTGCAAAATTAACCAAACCTGCAAAAATCGAGTGGTGTGACGGTAGCGAAGAAGAATATCAACGTCTGATTGACCTGATGATCGCCAACGGCACAATGCAAGCACTCAATCAAGAAAAACATCCAGGTTCATATCTTGCAAATTCTGATCCTTCTGACGTTGCCCGCGTTGAAGACCGTACCTTCATCTGTTCTGAAAAACAAGAAGATGCAGGCGCGACAAATAACTGGGAAGCACCAGCAGCAATGCGCGAGAAGCTCAACGGTTTATTTGACGGTGCTATGCAAGGTCGTACCATGTATGTGGTTCCATTTTCAATGGGTCCATTAGGTAGTCACATTGCCCAGATTGGTATCGAGTTAACCGATTCTCCATATGTTGCAGTCAGCATGCGTAAAATGGCACGTATGGGCAAGGCGGTTTATGACGTCTTAGGCACAGATGGCGAATACGTACCATGTGTTCACACTGTGGGTGCACCGCTTGCTGAAGGCGAAAAAGATGTTGTATGGCCATGCAACGCTGAAAAATATATTGTTCATTACCCAGAAACTCGTGAAATCTGGTCATTTGGTTCAGGTTACGGCGGTAACGCACTTCTTGGTAAAAAGTGTTTAGCACTTCGTATCGCTTCTGCCATGGGTCGCGAGCAAGGCTGGTTAGCTGAACACATGCTCATTCTAGGTGTAACCAACCCACAAGGTGAAAAACACTACATCGCAGCAGCATTCCCTTCTGCTTGTGGTAAAACTAACTTTGCTATGTTGATTCCGCCAGCAGGCTATGAAGGCTGGAAAATCGAAACCGTAGGTGATGACATCGCTTGGATCAAACCGGGTGAAGATGGTCGTCTGTATGCCATCAACCCAGAGGCTGGTTTCTTCGGTGTTGCACCGGGTACAAATACCAAAACCAACCCAAACTGTATGGCAACTTTGCATAAAGATGTCATTTATACCAACGTCGCTGTCACTGATAATGGTGAAGTATGGTGGGAAGGTCTTTCTAAAGAAGTTCCTGCAAACCTAACTAACTGGAAAGGTCAACCGCACGTAGCTGGTGAAAAAGCTGCACATCCAAATGCGCGTTTCACAGTTGCCGCAGGTCAATGTCCTTCTATTGATGCTGACTGGGAAAATCCAGCGGGTGTTCCAATTTCTGCCTTCATCTTTGGTGGTCGTCGTGCAGATACTGTGCCTTTGGTTTCAGAAGCATTTGACTGGGTAGATGGTGTTTATAAAGCAGCGACCATGGGTTCAGAAACAACAGCTGCGGCAGTCGGTCAACAAGGTGTGGTACGTCGTGACCCATTTGCAATGTTACCATTTACAGGTTACAACATGGCAGACTACTTCCAGCATTGGTTAGAAGTCGGTCAACAAGTCGGTGAAAAAGCAGAAGCTGCGGGTAATAAATTACCAAAAATCTTCAATGTAAACTGGTTCCGTCGTGATGCTGAAGGTAACTTTGTATGGCCTGGTTTTGGTCAAAACATGCGTGTACTTGAGTGGATGATTGACCGTGTTGAAGGTCGTGCCAATGCCGTTGAAACACCAATTGGTTACGTTCCAACTTATGATGATCTAAACTGGGCAGGTACCGATTTTTCTAAAGAAGAATTTGATCTGATCACTGCACAAGACAAAGATCAGTGGATTACTGAAATCGAAAGCCATACAGAATTGTTCAATAAACTGGGCGATCGTTTACCACAAGCATTAAAAGAACGCCAAGAAGCGTTGTTAAATGCAGTTAAAACGTCATAATTGACGTTTTAGTGTAAAAAAGACCGCTACTTAAGCGGTCTTTTTTCTTTATGGTTTTAAGCAATCTTACTTTGCTGATGACCCAAAACATCTTGAAGATAATCATTTAGTGACTCAACTTCATTATTGTTAAATTTTAAGCCTAATTTGCTTCGTCTCCACAAAATATCATCTACCGATTGTGCCCATTCCACTTCGATTAGATAGTCAACTTCACATTGATAAAGACCATAACCAAAATTTATACCAAAATCATCCAAAGAGTGAACTTCTCTCAATAACTGCCAGACACGAGTGCCATAACTACTCGCCCAGCGCGTTGCGATATCAAGTGGAATGTTTTTAATTCTTAACTGAATGCCGCGGATTAATCCATCTAAACTTTTAAAATACTCACCTCCGGGTAAAGGCTCATGCTCGGTCCACTGTGCCTGCAACTCAGGAAAATAAACACTTAACTCATCCAGTGCCGATTCTGCAAGTTTACGATAGGTCGTCAATTTCCCACCAAATACCGATAACAATGGTACCGTCTCATGGATCAACGTCATCGCCAAGGTATAATCGCGAGTTACTGCTGAAGGTTGATCAGATTCATCGTCACACAAAGGTCTTACCCCTGAGAAAGTTTCAATAATATCTGCTTGCGTGAGAGTATGTTCAAAATGCAAATTGACCACTGCCAGCAAATATTCAATTTCATCCTGTGTGATGTCGACCTGCTGTAAATCTCCTTGATAAATTCGATCTGTAGTTCCAATGAGCGTGTATTCATTTAAATAAGGAATGGTAAACACAATTCGCCGATCTTCATTTTGTAAAATATAGGCATAATCTCCATCATAAAGCTTAGGCACAATCAAATGACTGCCCTGTATTTGGCGAATTTTATAAGGCGATTTGAGTTTTAATGTCTCATTGACAAAATGTTCAACCCACGGTCCTGCCGCATTGACCAGTGCCTTTGCACGGATTTGATACTGGTTTTGTGATTGTTTTAAAGTTAATCGCCAAGCATTATTTACAACTTCTGCGGCAATGCATTCTGTACGTGTGACCAGTTCTGCCCCTTTTTCTCTGGCCTGAATCGCATTTAAAATGACCAGACGTGCATCATCCACCGCACAGTCAGAATATTCAAAGCCCAATACGATATCCTGTTTTAATGGGCTTTGAGCATCGAAGAGTAACCGTTTGGATGCAGGCAGTTTTTCTCGTTTACCCAAATAATCATATAGAAACAAACCTGAACGGATGAGCCACGCAGAGCGTAAATGTGGACGATGCGGTAAAACAAAACGCAAAGGACGAATAATATGAGGTGCTTTTACCATTAAAACTTCGCGTTCAGCAAGTGCTTCTCGCACTAAACGAAATTCAAAATGCTCCAAATAACGTAATCCACCATGAATTAATTTGCTACTGGCCGATGAAGTATGACTTGCAAAGTCATCCTTCTCACACAAAAAGACCGATAATCCGCGTCCAGCAGCATCATTGGCAATGCCTACACCATTAATACCACCGCCAATGACTGCCAGATCATAAAGAGGAAGCTCATCTAAATCAGATAACATCTTTTCACTCCTCTTTTATTGTTATTAGGCTCATGTTCACCAATTTTTAAAATAGCAAATTTAGCAGCAAACTAAAAGTTTTGTTTTTCGCCAAAATATGTATTTTTGATGTTGTTTATTTGGTTTTAAAGTTAATACAATTTTATCGTTTGTTTCGTTTTACATAAGCTTAAAATATCAAATAAGCCTTTTAGATTTTTATGATTGATTTAAATATATATGACAAGGAATAAACGCATGAAAACAACATTATTATTTTTACTTTCAGGAACGGTGATGATCTTGACTGCCTGTCAAAGTACACCGCGCCAATATAACGGTAATACAGGTTATCAAATTGAGAATAAAACAGCATCTTCTGCAACTTTAGCCTACACGCTTGCAGGACGTTCCAATCAGGAACTGGATGAACGTAAATTACAACGCGCTTGCCAACAGGTCCTAGGCACAACACAAAACTATAAATTATCAATTTTAAGTGTAAATGAAATTGCAAATCCCGCTGCCAACCAATCAACACATGATGCCTTACAAGTTGGTAATTCACGGATGTCTGTCGGACTTATGGATTCCCCTAGCTTAAATAACAGCGAAGGCTATGCAACCCGTCAAGCCCTAGACAGTAAGCCAAGTACACTGAAAGTTGTACGCTATACCTGCTCATAATATTAAGTCATCATCCACTAAGAAAAAACGCTGTAAATTTACGGCGTTTTATAAAAGCTCACATTGCGAAACTCTTTGGCTTCATCCAGATCCGGCCATGTGGTGGCACTGCGCTCATCAATCTTCATGTATTGCGGATGACTAAAATTCTTCACTCGACTGTCTGCCACCCACACCTCTGGAGCAAATTTAAGAAATTCATCCAGAAAGAAACGATTAGATTGATCATATAAAACATCGGCAGCCAGTAATATATCGACTTGTTCTGCTTTGTATAGATCATCTAAATATTCAAGCTCAACATGATTTAGCAACGCATTTTCACGGCAAGCATCCAGACTGACCTGATCAATATCACAACAAATCACGCGCTTGGCACCTGCCATTTTCGCTGCAATCGCAACCACCCCAGAGCCTGCACCAAAATCTAAAACCACTTTATCTTTGACATGCTGCGGTTCTGCCAGTAACCATTGCGCCATCGCCAGACCCGATGCCCAACAAAAAATCCAGTAAGGCGTGTCATTCCAAATCCGCCGTATGACTTCATCATCCAGACGATCCGTTGGAAACACAGGTGGAATTAACCAAAGTGAAATGGGCGTTTCAGGTAACTGCTGTGCGGTTAATTCGCAGTTCGGAATCACGTCATGCAAAGCACTGTGCAAATGCGCTGGGGCTTTAGAAAATTGAAAAGTATGATTCATGGTCAAACCTTACATGTAAAATCTTGATCAGATTTTAAAAACCCTGCCGATGCTCGACCTAATCATCACAATTGTCCGAGCAAAATTCGAATATATTAAAAAAGTTTCTGTAAAACTTCGGCTCAAACACGTCCAGATATCGAACCCTACGATGAAAAAGGTTTGGGTTACTTTTACCAAAACAAAAGTAACCGAGCAGCTTGCTGTTTCACTCGCTCAAACAACAAGACTCACTGCGTATTTTCAGACCCGTTCAATGTTTAAGCTAAAGCTTTTTCAGCCGCTTCAACAGTTTGACGAATTAAAGTAGTAATGGTCATTGGTCCGACACCACCTGGTACAGGCGTATAAGCCGATGCAATGTCTTCGATGCCCTTCAATTGAATATCGCCTACACCACCACCTTCACGTGGATGAAAACCTGCATCAACCACAACAGCGCCCGCTTTAATCCAGTCTTTTTGAATCAGCTCAGCCTTACCGACCGCCCCTACAATAATATCAGCCTGTTTGACAAACTCAGCTAAATTCTGCGTACGTGAATGGCAAATGGTCACCGTCGCATTGGCTTCAAGTAACATGGCAGCCATTGGCTTACCTAAAATTGCAGAGCGACCAACGACAACAGCATGTTTACCTGCAATTTCGATGTTGTTTTCTTTAAGAATGGTCATGATGCCCGCAGGTGTTGCAGAACCATAAGCCGCTTCCCCCATCGCCATACGACCATAACCCAAACAGGTCACACCATCGACATCTTTAGCCAAAGAAATTGCATCGAAGCACGCACGCTCATCAATTTGTGCAGGAACAGGATGCTGTAACAAAATTCCATGTACATCTGGATTGGCATTGAGTTTTTCAATTTCAGCCAAAAGCTGCTCAGTGGTCGTTTCTTGTACTAATTCAATTTTTAGCGAATCCATACCTACGCGACGACAAGCATTCCCTTTCATACGGACATAAGTCGCAGACGCGCCATCATCTCCCACTAAAATTGTCGCCAAAATAGGGGTACGACCTGATTTTGCTTTTAACGCTTCTACGCGCTTAAGCAAGTCAGCTTCAATTTGTTTTGCCAATGCACGACCATCAAGAACCAATGCCACAGCACATCTCCAAAGTAGATATGAATTCAATTTTGCAAATGATACATGATAATTGAGTCAATTTTATTTTAGATGTTGTTTTTCTGCGCATATTCGCTGAAATCACTATTGTTTTTTTTCTGAAGCTTGCTAATATGTGCATCACCAAATGATGGCGGGGTGGCAGAGTGGTCATGCAGCGGACTGCAACTCCGTGTACGCCGGTTCGATTCCGACCTCCGCCTCCAAATTTGGTTAAGCCCGGGTGGTGAAATAGGTAGACACAGGGGATTTAAAATCCCCCGCCCACAAAGCGTGCCGGTTCGAGTCCGGCCCCGGGCACCATTTTAAATCAGTTAAAATGGTGCCAATAAAGAATCCAGCATAAGCTGGTTTTTTTATGCCTTTCATAAACTAAGACCATCAATCTCTCATCGACAGCCATATTCGATTATAACAACGGCTGATTATGTTGGGTGCAATAAAACCCACCAGAGCACAAAGTAAACTCACTGCTACAATAATACTTAATGAAGCATATGACGTATTCAGATATTTTGCGACGGACAAAGCCACACTAAAACCTAAAATTAGACCCAATACCCCGTAACAAACTGTGAAAAGCAGCCGATCAATCATCGTCCATCGCTCAATTCTTTTTCTCATTTTGATGATCCAATTCAATATTTCGCCTTACAATAAAGCCATGTTATCTTAAACATTGTCACATCTTAAATCATTCATTTAACTCAAAAACAAGCCGTCACCTTCTATGCCTAAAACTTTTGTACTTGCGCCAGACTCATTCAAGGAAAGCATGACAGCCTTGCAAGCTTGTCATGCTATGCAATCAGGCTTAGAAAAAATTTTCACTGATGCCCATTTTATTTTATGCCCTATGGCAGATGGTGGCGAAGGTACGGTCGATGCATTGATTGATGCAAAGCAAGGACAGCGAATTGATATTGACGTAATGGGGCCGCTACCCACGCAGCATATCTCGACTTATTTTGGTTTAATTGATCAAGGCAAAACTGCGGTCATTGAAATGGCAAAAGCCAATGGAATCCATTTACTTGCCCCTAAACAACGTAATCCTTTATTTACCTCCACCTTTGGCACTGGTCAGATGATAAAGGCCGCACTAGATTATGATGTTAGTCGAATTATTATTGGTTTAGGTGGCAGTGTTACCAATGATGCAGGCATGGGTATGGCGGCTGCTTTAGGTGCAAAATTTCTGGATCACAATCAACACATGGTCAGTTTGGGCGGTAGATATCTCGATCAAATTCAATCAATAGATTTGAGTCAACTTGACTCTCGTCTAAAAAATGTTGAAATCATCATTGCCAGTGATGTAAGCAATCCTTTACTCGGACCTGAAGGTGCAACACGAGTTTTTGCTCCACAAAAAGGCGCAACAGCAGAAATGGTACAACAGCTTGAATCTAAGCTAACTCACTTTGCCCACTTAGTTGAACAGCAACTTGATATTCAAGTGAAAAATGTTGCAGGTGCTGGTGCAGCAGGTGGTTTAGCGGCTGGGCTTTTGATGTTTACTCAAGCCAAAATTCAATCTGGTATAGAAACCATGATTGAGCAAACAGATTTAAAACACGCCATTGCTCAAGCTGATTATGTTTTTACCGGTGAAGGTGGAATTGATTTTCAAACCAAATTTGGAAAAACTCCAATTGGGGTTGCACGTCTTGCACAAAAATATAATAAACCTGTTTTTGTTTGTGCAGGATATGTGGGTGATGGTATAGATGAGCTTTATCACGACGGAATTACTGCTATTTTCGGGATTTTAGACCAAAACAGTGATCTTGAGACTGCACTCAAAAATGGCTCAAAAAATCTAACCCGCAGCTGTGAAAATATCGCAAGGCTCATTAACTTGCTGGATTCAAGCACTTTAAAAGATAAGTAGTTGCCTGAAAAAACTACAAATAATTCAGGATATTCTTGCCAATGTCGGGCGGTTCCTCTATTATTGCCGACATGCCCGGGTGGTGAAATAGGTAGACACAGGGGATTTAAAATCCCCCGCCCACAAAGCGTGCCGGTTCGAGTCCGGCCCCGGGCACCATTTTAAACAGTTAAAATGGTGACAATTAAAAGATCCAGCATTATGCTGGTTTTTTTATGTCTATAAAAACCAATCGTATGAAAAATCTCTGGATGGTTTCTTTCTCAGCGTTATTGACTGCTCTAAGTAATGTGCCCACTCATGCGCAAGATATTTTTATGGGAACCATTGTGGTCAAAGAGCAGAACTTCTATTTAAAACGTTGCACAATGGGAGCAGATGAATATCTAATTCAAAGTGATCATCCTGAGATTTTTAAACAACTTCAACAGCTTAATCAAAATTATACAAAGTATTGGTTAAGTCTAGCAGCAACAGTTAGTCTTGATGATGAAAATAATTTAAAACTAGATGTCAAAGAAATTTTAGATGTACATCCAGAAAGAAGCTGTCATCTCAATGAGGCTTTAGATGATTTGTCACAACTTGACACTACTGAAAATTAAAAGAAAAAAAGAATGGTGTTTACCATTCTCTACTTACCACCAATTCTTCAAGGTCAATATCTAAATATCCGGCATCCTGAACCACCATCATCATGGCTTCTGCAATATAATCCGTTGCAGTATCATCCAGACAAGCATCTAAATCCTCAAATTCAGCCTTCATCTCATTAATTTTTGACAATGTTGCATCGGCCAATCGGTAAATTTCTGATGTTGTTTTTTCAGACGTTTGAATTTGACGCGAAAACGTATAAATATGCTGTCTGATTTCAGCAACTAAAATTTCAGGATAATAACCATCATCAAACATTGGGAGAAGAAGATCATTCAACATGAGCCACACTTAACATCATAAATTTCCGTGCTGCTTATAACACATCCTCACAAAAAATTCGAGCTTGAGTGATTTGTATAACTTTATATTTGGCTACCCAATCTCAATTTTATATGGTTTGATTCATTGCTTGCCATACGCGAATCGCATCAACAGTCGCCTTAACATCGTGGGCACGCACGATAGACGCTCCCTGCTGGATACTGAACAAATGTGCAGCCACACTCCCAACAGCACGTTGCTGTGCATCTACACCCCCTAAAGCTTCACCAATGAAGCGTTTACGTGATAATGCAGACAAAATTGGATAACCCAAGTCATTGAGCTTCCAGAATTGCTGTAATAGCTTTAAATTTTGCTGCGCATTTTTAGCAAAACCAAATCCCGGATCGATTAAAATATTTTCAGTTTTCACACCTATTTTAAGCGCATCCTCAATTCGGGCTTGCAACTCTGTCATGACCTCTGCCACCACATCGTTATATTGAGCCAGTTGATTCATCGTAGTTGGCTCACCACGCATATGCATAATAATGACAGGGATATTCAACTGCGCTGCTGTTTGTAAGGCACAGGGACGCGTTAATGCACGTACGTCATTCCAGATATGTGCCCCTGCTTCTACTGCGGCTTTGATGACTTGCGGTTGACTGGTATCAATCGACAGTATGGCTTTCTCTTTTGCGAGCAATTCAACAACAGGCACAACACGTCGAATTTCCTCATCAATCTCAACAGGTGAAGCTCCCGGTCGGGTCGACTCTCCCCCAATATCGATAATGGATGCTCCCTCTGCGAGCATTTGCATGGCATGCGTATAAGCCTTTTGCTTCTGATGATATTGTCCACCATCACTAAATGAATCAGGTGTAACGTTCAGAATGCCCATCACCTGTGGCTGAGATAAATCTAACTGATATTGACCGCAGTCCAGTTTACGTTGTGGCAAAGGCATTAAACGCATGAAGTTACTCCTTTCATTCAGTCATAGTTTAACAGTAAGCAATCAAATCAGAACTATTTTCACTGGCTATCAAGCTGAACAATGATCAAATAAAAAATAAGCAAAATAAAAAGAGCTGCCTAGGCAGCTCTTTGATCGATTCAAAAATTAACTCATTGAAGGTAATGGTGGCGGCGTTGAAGGCCCACTACTTGGTGGATCTAAGTCAACTACTGGGTTTTCCGCAACATAAACTTTTGGTGGACGTGGTTCACGACCTTCCATAATGTCACGTACTTGCTCACGGTCAATGGTTTCCCAATCCATGAGTGCTTTCACCATCACATGGGCTTTATCCTGATTACCATCCAAGATGTCCCAAGCAACTTTATATTGTTCATCCAAAATACGGCGAACTTCTAAATCAACCTGTTGTTGAGTTGCTTCTGAAATAGTACGGCTACCGACATTACCAAAGAAACCATTCTGGTTTTCGTCTTCATAAACCATCACACCGAGTTTATCTGACATACCGTATTTGGTTACCATGGCACGTGCCATTTTAGTTGCACGTTCAAAATCGTTGGAAGCACCTGTTGATTGTTGCTTCATAAAGATTTCTTCAGCAATACGACCGCCAAATAAAATCGAGATTTCATTCAGCATTTTTTCTTTGTAATTACTGATTTGATCTTGTTCAGGAAGCTGCCAAGTCACACCCAAAGCCCAACCACGCGGCATAATAGTCACTTTATGTACAGGGTCAGTTCCTGGCAGCATCTCAGCAACAATCGCATGTCCAGACTCATGGTAAGCGGTATTTTTACGCTCTTCTTCACGTATAATCATCGATTTACGTTCAGGGCCCATATAAATCTTGTCTTTAGCATCTTCAAAGTCATGCATATCGACCGTGTTTTTATTGCGGCGGGCTGCAAACAAAGCGGCTTCATTGACAAGGTTTGCCAGTTGAGCACCCGAGAAACCCGGTGTACCACGTGCTAACACTTTGACATCAACACCTGTTACAGAAGGAAGCTTTTTGAGGTGAACATTTAAAATTTGTTCACGACCATTGATGTCTGGCAAGCCAACCATAACTTGACGGTCAAAACGACCCGGACGTAATAAAGCTTTATCCAATACATCTGCACGGTTAGTTGCAGCAATAACGATTACACCTTCATTGCCTTCAAAGCCATCCATCTCAACCAGCATCTGGTTTAGGGTCTGTTCACGTTCATCGTGACCACCACCTGTACCAGAACCACGATGACGACCTACCGCATCAATCTCATCAATAAAGATGATACAAGGCGCATGGCGTTTCGCTTGCTCAAACATGTCACGGACACGGGATGCACCCACACCCACAAACATTTCAACAAAGTCTGAACCTGAGATACTAAAGAATGGAACTTTCGCCTCACCCGCAATCGCTTTAGCGAGCAAAGTTTTACCTGTACCTGGTGGACCCACCATGAGTACACCACGTGGAATGGTTGCACCTAAACGTTTAAATTTAGCAGGGTCTTTTAGGAAATCGACAATTTCAACCACTTCTTGTTTGGCTTCGTCACAACCTGCAACATCTTTAAATGTCACTTTGATCTGGTCTTCCGAAAGCATTTTTGCCTTGGACTTACCAAAACTCATTGGACCGTTCTTGCCACCAGCACCCCCGCCCATATTGCGCATAAAGAACATGAACAATAAAATAATGAGCAGTACAGGGAAACTAGCAATGAGAAGTTGCATCAACAAGCCCTGACGTTGTGGAGCAGTTCCTTCAACTACAACGTTGTTTTTATTTAGGCTTGGTAAAAGCTGGGTGTCTTCAACCTGCGGACGCACTGTTTCAAAATGAGAGCCGTTGGTTTTTTCACCACTAATATTTAAACCATCAATAGTGACTTGCTTAATTTGACCAGCATTCACCGCAGCAACGAATTCTGAATAATTCATTGCCGATGGCTTATTGCGGTCACTGATGTTACTGAAAATCAAAATCAGAACACCAAGTATTATTAGCCACAATACGGCATTCTTGAAGAGATCGCTCAAAGCTTTATTCCCATTATCAATCTAATTTGATCCTGCCCATGACGGGGTAGACCTTAGTAAACAGCAAGTCTAAAGCTTGCTACAAGTTGAAATTGTACAAAATGCACAATTTTTATCGACTTGGCAAGTAAACTTTAACGCATTGCCTTTTTACGTCCCTGCCCAATCAAAAATACTTCTTTTGAACGAGCACGAGAAGCTTCAGGTTTTGCAGTTTTCAATACATCAAAACTATCCACGACTTGCTTGCGGAATTCATCGAAACCCGCCCCCTGAAACACTTTTACCACAAACTGTCCATTTGGGCCGAGTACTTTCTGGGCGAAATCAAGTGCCAGCTCACACAGGTAAATCTGACGGGGTTGATCTACAGCCCTATTACCTGATGTATTGGGGGCCATATCTGAAATTACAATATCTACGACACGGCCATTTAAAATATTTAACAATTTTTCGAAAACTTCCTCTTCGCGAAAGTCTCCCTGCAAGAAAGTAACATCAGGCAATGCATCCATCGCTAAAATATCAGATGCAATAACTAAACCTTTACTACCGACCAATTTTCCTGCAATTTGTGACCAGCTACCGGGTGCTGCACCTAAGTCAACCACAGTCATGCCAGGTCGAATAAGTTTATATTTTTCCTGAATCTCAAGAAGTTTATATGCAGCACGGGCGCGATAACCTTCCTTTTGTGCCCTTTTTACAAAAGGGTCATCGAGGTGTTCTCGCATCCACGCACGACTACTTTTAGATAACTTCTGGTTGGTAATGCGTGTCGCCATAACTCACTAAATATTAAAAAACTTCTGATTTATTATTCTACGTGAAAAATATCAATCATGCAGTATACATATGTATCTTTAATGCGTTCTTCTTTGGTTTTTTTTCAATGGTGCTCATCGAATATTTCACTGATTCACTCATATTTATTCTTGTTTAAACTCAGCTCAATCTATCTTAGAAACATGATGCAAGTTATACTAGGCTGTTTTTACATTTAGGTAGTTTTCATGGCGGCTTTATCCATTCAAGAGCGCAAACGTTTACGTCAAATTGGACATGCACTTAATCCTGTGGTCATGATTGGTGGTCAGGGTCTCACCGAAAATGTAATTGAAGAAACTTCGCGTGCACTTAATGACCACGAACTGATTAAGGTCAAGGTTGCAGGTGAAGATCGTGAAGTGCGTGCTCAAGTGATCGATCAATTGGCTGAAGCAACTCAGTCACAAGTGGTCCAAAAAATTGGTAAAATCGTGCTGTTGTATAAAAAAGCAGCCAAGCAAAATCCGCATTTATCCAATCTGGTTCGTCACGCACATTTATCAAATTAAGTTGATTGCGTTATGGCCAGCTATGAATTGACCTCATTTGATCGTTTTGATTCCATCTCTTTGGTTGGAGCAATCGAGCAACAATCTCCTTTTACACTAAATGTCGGCTTTTGGCTACGCGACCCGAATCATGTCATGCTCTGGCCTGAGCAGGTTGCAGCACATCCACGCCGTGATTTTTTATGGGAACAAACTTGTTTCGAGATTTTCATCGGAGTGAAAGATCAAGACCTGTATCGGGAGATCAATCTCTCTCCTTCTGAAGCTTGGCAAGTCTATCAGTTTGAAGAGTATCGTTATCCTGAAAATATGCCGCCTGTTGCAGCATACGATATTGAGCTCAATCAGTTAAAGCGCACTCACTATGGTTTAAATGTGAGTCTGGATTTAACAGAGTTTATGCGTGACCATCAACTGAAATGGTCTGATGTGTATTTAGGTTTGAGTGCTGTTTTAAATACCACTCAGGGTATGCATTTTTATGCCATGCAACACAGCAGTTCAATAGCTGACTTTCATAATAAACGTGATTGGTTGCATGAGTTTTAATTGTTGCCAGAAATATTAAAATACCAGTAAAAGTCATGATGCTCTTACTGGTTAACTCTTAATAGTAGCCAATCTGGCTCTCTATCAATTAGTTTTCGCGTACTTTATTCCACGCTTCAATTGCTTGCTCTTTTGAACGCTTTAATACATCAGTTAAAGTTTCTTTATGTTTTGAAGTGATTTGTGTCAAATCATCTTTAATTTCACGCCCCACTTTGCTTAAATCTTCAACCAAAGTTCCAAATTCTTTTTTAACTACATCGCTTAATTCAGTCAAATCACCTTGTGAATTATTTAATTGTGATTTAATGATATCCACACGCTGTAATACATCATCTTTTAAATAAGCCAGTTGAGTCTGTAAGGTTTGATTTAACTCTTTGGCTTCAGCCTCTATTTTTTCCTGAGTTTCACTCAATACATCTTTCACTTGCGCACTGGTTTCTGTGTAAAGTTGTTCAACATGTTGTTGATGTTCTTCCACAACAGCTTTTAGCGGTTTTTTTGCTGGCATTTTAATACCCTCTTTTTTTGAAATTATGACAACAAATATTTTAGATTGCTCAAGTTTTATGCAAGGGTTAAATTGTTAGACAAGTCATTTTTTTAGCTGGATTCCGATGGATGAACAAATAATAATACCCGATCTTAAAATTAGGGCATGTTTACTGTAAAACTCATAGACTTTAGTAGACTTCATGCGTATAATGCGCTGTTAAGTTATAAGCGAGCAGACCAGAAGGAGGGCGTGTTTTTCAAAGACAGCCGGCCTTTTTTTATGTCTACTCGCTTTTTTACAGCCCTATTTTTGTGGTTTTAATTCAGGAGCTTTGGTTTGAGCACCCCCGCCATTTTAGCCCTTGCTGATGGAACGATCTTTAAAGGTACGTCTATTGGTGCAACGGGATCAACGACTGGTGAAGTCGTTTTTAACACAGCCATGACAGGCTACCAAGAAATTCTGACCGATCCAAGTTATGCACAACAACTTGTGACCTTAACTTATCCACACATTGGTAATACTGGATGTAATACAGAAGATCATGAATCTGGTCGTATTCATAAAGTTTGGGCCAACGGTTTAATCATTCGTGACCTTCCACTGCTCCACAGTAATTTCCGTGCTGAACAATCATTGGGCGACTACTTACAACAACATAATGTCGTTGCGATTGCGGATATTGATACCCGTAAATTAACCCGTATTTTACGTGACAAGGGCGCGCAAAATGGTTGCATCCTTGCAGGTGAAAATATCACTGAAGAAGAAGCCATTGCTAAAGCACGTGCATTTGGTGGTTTAAACGGTTTAGATCTGGCGAAAGAATGCTGCGACCCAACGGGTTTTGAATGGACTGAAGGTTCATGGCAACTGGGACAGGGCTTTACTCAACCTGAATTAAAATATCATGTAGTTGCATACGATTATGGTGTCAAAACCAACATCCTGCGTATGCTAGCAGATCGTGGCTGTAAGCTTACGGTTGTGCCTGCTCAAACACCTGCTGAAAAAGTATTGGCTTTAAATCCAGATGGCGTGTTTTTATCCAATGGTCCGGGCGATCCTGCGGCTTGTGATTATGCCATTGAAGCGGTTAAAACCATTGTAGAAACCACTCACTTACCTGTTTTTGGTATTTGTTTGGGGCATCAGATTTTAGCGCTTGCCTCAGGTGCCAAAACCATGAAAATGAATCATGGTCATCACGGTGCTAACCATCCTGTACAAAACTTAGAAAAAGGTACAGTGATGATTACTTCTCAAAACCATGGCTTCGCGGTAGATGAAAGTACCTTACCAACAAACTTGAAAGTGACACATCGCTCATTGTTTGATGGTACAAACCAAGGGATTCATCGTACTGATAAACCAGCATTTAGCTTTCAGGGTCATCCTGAAGCGAGTCCGGGTCCACACGACTGTGCCCCATTGTTCGATCATTTTATCGAACTTATCGAAGCCGCTAAGAAGTAATTAAGGAGCGAATAATGCCTAAACGTACAGACATAAAAAGCATCTTAATTATTGGTGCGGGTCCTATTGTGATTGGTCAAGCTTGCGAGTTTGACTATTCAGGCGCACAAGCGTGTAAAGCCCTGCGCGAAGAAGGTTATCGCGTTATTTTGGTGAACTCGAACCCTGCGACCATTATGACTGACCCGTCAATGGCGGATGCGACTTATATTGAGCCGATCACATGGCAAACGGTTGCACAGATCATTGAAAAAGAACGTCCAGATGCAGTTCTTCCAACCATGGGTGGTCAAACAGCATTGAACTGTGCGCTCGCACTTGATGAGAATGGTGTCCTTGCAAAATATGGCGTTGAATTAATTGGTGCAAGCAAAGACGCCATTGAAAAAGCTGAAGACCGTAAGCTGTTCGATATCGCTATGCGTAAGATCGGACTCGAATGTCCTCGTGCTGATGTTGCTGAAAGCATGGAGCATGCTTTAGAAATTCAGTCACGTTTTGGTTTTCCTGTGATCATTCGCCCGTCATTTACGATGGGTGGTTCAGGTGGCGGTATTGCCTACAATAAAGAAGAATTTATTGAAATCTGCGAACGTGGTTTCGATCTTTCTCCTACCAAACAATTATTGATTGATGAATCATTGATTGGCTGGAAAGAGTACGAAATGGAAGTGGTTCGTGACAAAAACGACAACTGCATTATCGTCTGTGCCATCGAAAACTTTGACCCAATGGGTGTGCATACTGGTGACTCAATCACAGTTGCGCCTGCTCAAACATTAACAGACAAAGAATATCAGATCATGCGTAATGCATCGATTGCGGTTCTGCGTGAAATTGGGGTGGAAACAGGCGGTTCAAACGTTCAGTTTGGTATTAACCCGAAAGATGGTCGTATGGTGGTCATCGAGATGAACCCACGTGTATCCCGTTCATCTGCCCTTGCCTCTAAAGCAACAGGTTTCCCAATTGCGAAAATCGCGGCAAAACTTGCCGTCGGTTATACGCTAGATGAGTTAAAAAATGATATTACAGGTGGAACAACTCCTGCATCATTTGAACCATCAATCGATTATGTGGTCACTAAAATTCCTCGTTTTAACTTCGAGAAATTCCCACAAGCTGAACCTGTGCTCACCACTCAGATGAAATCTGTCGGTGAAGTTATGGCGATTGGTCGTAACTTCCAAGAGTCTGTTCAAAAAGCACTGCGTGGTCTTGAAGTCGGTGCGTGTGGCTTTGATGAAAAAATCGAAGTCGGTACAGCAGGTGCTAAAGACAAACTGCTTCAGGAACTTAAAGTTCCAGGACCTGAGCGTATCTGGTATGTTGCAGATGCTTTCCGTCATGGCTTTAGTTTGGATGAAGTGTTTGAAGCGACCAAGATTGATCGTTGGTTCTTAATTCAAATTGAAGATATCATCAAAACTGAACAGCAAATTAAAACTTTAGGTTTTGGTGATTTAAATGCAGATAATATTCGTGCATTTAAACGCAAAGGCTTGTCTGACCTTCGTATTGCCAATTTGATGGGTATTTCACAAAAGCAATTCCGTAAACATCGCTGGAATTTGGGCGTTATGCCTGTTTACAAGCGTGTAGATACCTGTGCTGCTGAATTTGAATCTTCAACAGCGTATATGTACTCTACTTACGATGAAGAATGCGAAGCTAATCCATCTAGCCGTGACAAAATCATGGTGATTGGCGGCGGTCCAAACCGTATTGGCCAAGGGATCGAGTTTGATTATTGTTGCGTTCATGCTGCACTTGCCATGCGTGATGATGGCTATGAAACCATTATGGTCAACTGTAACCCTGAAACGGTTTCAACCGATTATGACACTTCTGATCGTTTATACTTTGAACCGATTACACTCGAAGATGTTCTTGAAATTGTACGCGTTGAGAAACCTAAAGGCATTATCGTTCAGTATGGCGGTCAAACACCATTGAAATTGGCACGTGCTTTGGAAGAAGCTGGCGCACCGATTATTGGTACATCACCTGATGCGATTGACCGCGCTGAAGACCGTGAACGTTTCCAGCAAATGATTCAACGTTTGCAGCTTCGCCAACCGAACAACAGCATTGTCAAATCTGCTGAAGAAGGAATTTCTGAAGCTGCAAAAGTCGGCTATCCACTAGTGGTTCGTCCATCTTATGTATTGGGTGGTCGCGCGATGGAAATCGTGTATAACGAAGAAGAACTGAAACGTTATCTTCGTGAAGCCGTTCAGGCATCTAATGAAGCCCCTGTTCTTCTGGATCGTTTCCTTGATGATGCAACAGAAGTCGATGTTGACTGTGTTTCTGACGGGAAAGATGTCGTGATCGGTGGAATCATGCAGCACATTGAACAAGCTGGGATTCACTCTGGTGACTCTGCATGTTCGATTCCACCTTACTCATTGTCTCAAGAAGTACAAGACGAAATGCGTCGTCAAACCGTTGCCATGGCTAAAGAGCTGGGTGTGGTCGGTTTAATGAACGTGCAGTTTGCAGTCAAAGGCAACGACATTTATGTGCTTGAAGTGAATCCACGTGCATCA
Organism: Acinetobacter ihumii; assembly: GCF_900625095.1. Lineage (GTDB taxonomy): Bacteria > Pseudomonadota > Gammaproteobacteria > Pseudomonadales > Moraxellaceae > Acinetobacter > Acinetobacter ihumii. Next base: position 1,475,854 of record NZ_LR130760.1, read on the forward strand.
CGTACCGTTCCTTTCGTTTCCAAATGTATTGGTGAATCTTTGGCGAAAGTAGCTGCACGTTGCATGGCGGGTCAATCGCTTGCATCACAAGGTTTCACTCAAGAAATCATTCCAACTCACTTTGCTGTGAAAGAAGCTGTTTTCCCATTCGCTAAATTCCAAGGCGTTGATCCAATGCTTGGGCCAGAAATGAAGTCAACTGGTGAAGTGATGGGCGTGGGTAAAACTTTTGGTGAAGCATTCTACAAAGCAGTCTTGGGTTCTAACGAGCGTTTGCCGGGATTACCAACTGAAGGCGAAGTCAAGCATGCGTTCTTGTCTGTACGTGAGTCAGATAAGAAATATATTGCTGATATTGCGAAAAAACTGATTGAGTATGGCTTCAAATTGGTCGCAACAGGTGGAACTTATCAAGTACTTAAAGACGCGGGACTAGAGTGTGAACGTGTAAATAAAGTAACTGAAGGTCGCCCACATATTGTTGACCGCTTGAAAAATGGTGAAATACACCTTATTGTCAATACCACTGAAGGTAAACAGGCTCAGTATGATTCTGCTATGATTCGTCGTGCTGCCCTCCAAGGCAAAGTGTATTACACCACCACGATTAATGGTGCTGAAGCGGTTTGCCAAGCCTTTGCAATTCAATTACCAATGGATGTATATCGCTTGCAAGATTTACAAACTGTAGGTTAATTCGTTACCGATAAGCCCGTCACCTTATCGGTGGCGGGTTTTTTATTTTTTAAAAGCTAAACTCTCATTTCATTTAGAGGGACTAAAATGCAACGTTATCCTATGACGCCTGAGGGCAAAGAAGCCCTTGAAAAAGAATTGCAGCATTTAAAAAGTGTTGAACGTCCACGTATTATTCAAGCGATTGCTGAAGCACGTGAACACGGTGATTTAAAAGAAAACGCCGAATACCATGCTGCGCGTGAACAACAAGGTTTTTGTGAAGGGCGTATTCAGGACATCGAAGGTAAATTAGGTGCAGCTCAAGTCATTGATGTCAAAGAACTTGAACAAAATGGTCGTGTGGTTTTTGGGGTGACTGTCACCATTGAAAATCTGGACACTGAAGAGCGTAAAACCTATAAAATTGTAGGGGATGACGAAGCTGACTTTAAGATTAATAAAATTTCAGTAAATTCACCCATCGCACGTGGACTTTTAGGTAAAAATGAAGGTGATGACGCGAAAATTGTCACTCCACAAGGCGAAGTTGAATATGAAGTGGTTAGTGTTGAATATCTCTAAATATTGATCGCTTTAAAATACATCAGACCTTAACCAGATATCCAGATTTAGAAATTTTATATGAAATTGTCTGAATCTGGATATTGTGTTTTTATTTAGAAAATATTCAACTAAACCCATTTACTGTCTTTATATTGCTCTATATGGATTATTTTATCTCGAGCATCCTATTCAGTCGTGCTCAAATCCTTCATAGCATTAATAATTTGACGGATAGTTGAGTATCACTGATATGAGTTTTATTCAAACCTTATTTACATGATGACTTTGATGATCGTACTAATACTTATGATCATACTAATACTAAAGCCATCTACAAAAGTGGATTGTTGCCTAGCGCTATTTCTGCTAAAAATAAAGACAAAGATTGATCACCTTATTTTTTTATTCATAAAACCTTCATTTAAAAATTTAAATTGAGACAATAATATGAGCTATCAACATATTTTGGTGTGCGTCGATGATTCAGATCTCTCCCTAAAAGCACTTGAACATAGCATCCAGTTGGCCAAAGATTTGGGCAGTACAGTAACCGTACTAGAGGTGCTTGAGCTTGACCCAATGATTGCTCAGGACTACATCAATAAAGGTCAAAGCAATGTACTCATTGATCGTGCTAAAGATTATATTTTAAAGTCTTTGGAAAATATCAAAACCCAGTATTCAGAAGATCATGTCGTCTTAAATATTCAATACCGTGAAGGGTTCTCAATTTCAGATACTATTATACAAACACTTGCTGAACTCCATACCGATCTAGTCGTAATGGGTTCACATGGCCGTACTGGGCTAAAAAAACTGGTTCTAGGCAGTGTTGCCCAGAAGGTGCTCGCGCAAAGTCCTATTCCTGTGCTCATTGTCAAATAACTAGATACTTGAAAAGCGGTTAAGTCCACTGATAGTGTTTCAGTTTGACTTTTCCGTTTAGCACCACGACCCCTTCTTCAAGAAGTTTAACTTGTTGAAGATTATTACCGTGCTGATCAAGATGAGTGGTACTAATTTGACCTTGTGCATTTATCACCCGATGCCAAGGAATGTCATGTTGATCATCTAGTTGAGCCAAGACTTGCCCAACAAGTCGGGCATGTTTAGGTAAACCTGCCATTTTTGCAATCTGTCCATAGCTGGCGACTTTACCATGCGGAATAAGTGCAACCACTTGCAATATTTGTATATAAAGCTCGTTTGACATATTCTTTGAACACTACTTAGCTTGCTGAATTTTGCTTAATTCATACCTGCACTGCAACTTAAACTTTAGTGCGATAGACACAAAATAGTTTATTAATTATGCTATTTTAAATCCATATTGAATGGCTCAAGCCAATTACTCAATATATAAAGTCAAAATATACGAAAAAATGCCTCTCTCAGTTTGATGCTGAATACTGTTAAAACGGCTTAAAAGAATAGATTAAATCGAAATTTTATAATCAAAAAGGAGTTTACTCATGTCATATCAACATATTCTAGTTCCTGTTGATGGTTCAAATACAGCTTTTGCCGCAGTGATCGAAGCCGCTAAACTTGCAAAAACCTATAACAGTAAAGTCACAATTTTACTGGTGGTCACGGTTGATCCTTTTATTGGCGTAGAATATATCAATGCAGAAAGTCAAAAAGAAGATGCCATTAAACATGGTCAAGCCATGATCAATGAAATTTTGAGTGAAGCTCAACAAGCCTTTACTGCACAAGGTGTAGAGGCTGAAACCAAACTGGTTGAAGGTCAGGAAATTGATAAAGAAATTGCCCATGCAGCCCATGAAATCCAAGCTGATTTAATCGTGATCGGCTCGCATGGTCGCACAGGCTTTAAAAAACTGATGTTGGGAAGTGTCACCCAAAAATTGTTAGGCGAAATTCATCTGCCTGTTTTGGTTGTGCGCGGATAAATATTTTCCTGACACGTGCAAAAACTAATAAAGAGAATCATCTGATTCTCTTTATTAGCGCATTTAACTTACTTAAAAATTTCCAATAAGGTGTGCTGGGCATTATGTGGTTGCTCACCTTCAGCAGGTTGTGCACGTACCCATGTACCATTCCCCTGTAATAACCATGCTTGTTGGTTGTCTTTTAAATAGTTGACTAAACCTTGTTGATAAATCCGTTTTTTCAAGGCTGCATCTTCAATTGGGAAACACGCCTCTACGCGATTAAATAGATTACGATCCATCCAGTCTGCACTTGAGCAATAAATTCGCGCATCGCCATTATTGCTAAAGTAATATACACGCGTATGTTCTAAAAAACGTCCTACAATGGAACGGACACGAATATTTTCTGAAAGTCCCGGTAAACCCGGACGTAAACTACAAATTGAACGGATAATCAGGTCAATTTGCACCCCTGCCTGCGAAGCTTCATACAATTTATTAATCAGTTGCATTTCCGTCAAAGCATTCACTTTAACAATGATTTGAGCTGGTTTGCCTGCTTTGGCATTGGCAATTTCATCATCAATGTAATGAACAAGTTGAGCATGTAAGGTAAACGGCGCGTGCAAAAGTTTCTTTAACTTCGCCATTTTGCCCATTCCAGTCAATTCCTGAAAAATACGATGTACATCATCACAAAGTTCTTTGTCCGTTGTGAGTAATCCGTAATCGGTATAAATACGGGCATTACCTGCATGGTAATTTCCTGTACCTAAATGCACATAACGCACCAGTTTATTATTTTCACGGCGCACGACCATAATCATTTTGGCATGAGTTTTATAACCGACAATGCCATAGACCACCACAGCGCCTGCTTCTTGTAACAGGTTCGCCACTTCTATATTGGATTCTTCATCAAAACGTGCGCGTAGTTCAATAACCGCCGTTACTTCTTTGCCATTTCGTGCAGCTTCAGCCAAGACCTGTACAATTTCAGAATCGGCACCACTACGATACAAAGTCTGTTTAATCGCGAGCACTTGCGGATCACGTGCAGCTTCACGTAGTAAATTAATCACAGGTGCAAAAGATTCAAACGGATGATGCAGCAAAATATCCTGTTTCTGCATTGCTGCAAAAATATTTTCAGATTTTTTTAGGATTTTGGGAATGACAGGTGTATGTGAATCATAGCGTAAGTGCGGACGTTTAAAGTTTGACAGTAAACGTGCGAGGTTAACTGGTCCGTCAACTTTATACAGTTGTTCTTCATCCAGATCAAACTCGTCCAGCAAATATTCATAAATGTGTTTTGGACAGTTTTCGGTCACTTCCAAACGCACGGCGCGACCAAATCGACGTGAACTGAGTTCTCCTTTTAAGGCTTTGGCTAAATCTTCGACATCTTCATTAAGTGCTAAATCCGCATTACGCGTTACACGGAATTGATAGCATCCCGTAGCCGTCATGCCCGGGAATAAATCAGAAATGTGCTCATGGATAATGGCCGACAGCATGACATGATGTTCCTTGCCACCCGTTAATTCATCTGGCAAACGTACTACACGTGGTAACGAACGTGGTGCAGGAACAACAGCCAAATCAATCTGGCGACCAAACGCATCCTTGCCTTCTAAAGTCACTATAAAATTCAGACTTTTATTGACCAAGCGCGGAAATGGATGTGCAGGATCAAGACTGATTGGCGTAAGTACAGGTGCAACCTGCTCCTGAAAATACTTTTTAATCCATGAAGATTGAGCAGGCGTCAGCTCACCACGGCGTAGAAAACAAATATCTTCTTCACGTAGTTTAGGTAAAATTTCTTCGTTTAAAATACGATACTGACGTTCAATCGCTTCATGCGCAGTTCGAGAAATTTGATCAAGCACCTGTCGTGGTGTTAAGCCATCTGGACTACGACTTTCATTGCCCAAATACATTTGTTCCATGACCCCAGCAACCCGAATTTCGAAAAACTCATCCAGATTACGTGAGAAGATCAACAAGAAATTCATACGCTCCAGCAGGGGATGCAGAGGATCGACCGCTTGTTCCAACACTCGCAGATGAAAATCCAGAATAGACAATTCACGGTTAATATAGCGATTATTGTAAGTATACTCCGCTTCTGTCGGCGTGTTTCCGGATGGTGTTTCAGATAGAGATGGCGTGGTCATGGCGGTATTCATGGCATTCAACCTAACATTATAAATTTTTGATGCTTCTAATTAGTATGCTGCAAAATTATGACAATTTCATAAAAAAAGCCCGTTTTGACAGGCTTTTTTAAAAATTTATACAAACTATGGTTCATTGTTTAAGGAATTTGACTATAGCGCATATATTTTAGCGTAAAACGTTGCTTAAACTTGAATTTGGGGTCATTTCGATGCTGTTGATAATACTTCGGATTAGGCAATAATGCTGCCAAAAAAGCAGCTTGTTGATTGCTTAAATTTTTTGCACTTTTACTGAAATAATACTGTGAAGCAGCTTCGACGCCATAAATGTTATCTCCAAACTCGACCGAGTTCATGTACACTTCTAAAATACGCTGCTTGGACCACATGCGTTCCATCATCCATGTCGCAACGGCTTCCTGACCTTTACGAATGAATGAACGTTTATTGTATAAAAATAAATTCTTTGCCAATTGCTGTGAAATAGTGGAACCACCATTGACCACCTCACCTGATTTTTCATTTTTTTCAAGGGCGTACTGAATACCATCCCAATCAAAACCATGATGCTGCAAAAATTTTCCATCTTCTGCGGCGACCACAGCACGTTTAAAAGTATTGCCGATATGGTCATAGTCGCGCCATTCATGTTTAAGTGGTTCCGAAGGATCAGACCAGTAGTCGATGCGCATAAACATCGTGGTTTCAACAGGATGGGTTCTCCACCAAGCCAGACTACAAAAAATCCATAATTGCACCAGAAGAATAAAACTGACAAGAATTAAAACAGCCCGAACAATAAATTTCTTCATGCCAGTAGGGTTCTCCAGAAATCAGCATATTTCATGTTAAGCTTAGGACACGCATTATTGATATATAACAAAAGCATATCATGTCTGAATATAGTCCTCCGCAAATAAATCGTAAACTTGAAGTTAATCGCTGGTGGGTCACGGCGGTTTTGATTGCCATCAATGTCGGGTTATATTGCTGGCAAGTGCTTTCGGGGGTCGATGCCACCCGTTCGACGACCGCCGATGCAATACATTGGGGCGCAGATTTTTCGCCTCTCACTTTTTTAGAACAACCCGAGCGCTTATTTACCAGTATGTTCTTTCATTTTGGACTGGTACATCTGATGCTCAATATGTGGGCACTGTATATTTTTGGCAGCGTTGCCGAACAAATGCTGGGACGTTTTTATTTTATTGGCTTGTACCTATTGGCAGGTCTGATGGGAAGTTTGCTCAGTAGTTATATCACTATTCGTGATAGCTATGCCTTGCTGCAAAACTTCGACGTATCGTTGATGCCACACGTTGGGGCAGGTGCATCTGGAGCGGTAATGGGACTGGGAGCTGCTTTAACCCTACTCGCCTTATGCCCGTCATTGCCTCATCAACGTTTTATACTAGATAAAAAATCTCTCGTCATGGTCATGGCCATTAACCTTGCTTTTGGTTTTATTGCCACAGGGATTAATAATGCCGCGCATATCGGTGGCATGATGATGGGAGCCTTACTGGCACTGATCTGGTATATCAGTCAAAAAATGAATATGGCGACTATAGGTGCAATCATTGGACTGATGATTGGTACGACTCTTTGTTTTGGCTTTTACCAATATTGTGTCAGTTTAATTCCCCCGATTGAACCACTTTGGCAGGAAATTTTGGCACAAATGAAAAGCCAGCTTGGGATTTAGCTGGCTAAGGTCATTGAAATGCATGTAAGCACTATGATTGATTGATTTCACGTAAACTTTGTAAGGGCGGTATATCAGTCAAATAACTGAGTCGATAGCGTCCAATTAACGCGCAAATCAGCATCATGATCAGCGGTAAAATCAACCAGATTTCAGGGTGCCATTGCAATGCAATATTCATTTTATAACTCGCAATCGCACTTATGATTTCGGCAAAGACACAAGACACGATGCCAGACAGCAAACCAATCAAACCCACTTCAAGGGTTAACATTTGCTTCAACTTTACTTTAGATAAACCGAAAGAGCGCATCAATGCGACTTCACGTTTACGTTCATCCATCAGCAGATTTAAGCAGGCGATCAATACCAATACACCTGAAACACCGACCAGTATGGCCAGCAAGCTAATAATTTGCACCAATACTTTTACCAGTCTTTTGATCTCATTTAGAATTAAACTGACATCAATAAACACGGTATTGGAGAACTGCTGAATCATGGCAACCAGTTGGGTTTTGTCCTGAGCTGGAACATAGAAACTACCCAAATAGCTTCCTGCATTTTCATCCATAGTATGCGGTGAAAAAATAAAGAAGAAATTGGGGCTAAAACTCTCCCACTCTACACTTCTTAAATTCACCACCCGTGCCGAAAGTAAACCTTCAGGTAATTGGAAGGTCAGTTTATCACCCACTTGAATATTCAGTTCTTGTGCAAGTTTTGATTCAACCGAAACCTGATTGACCTGATTAAATAACGGCTGTCCTTGGGTAATAACATTATCTGTAGGCAAACTTTCCGCTTGGGTCAAATTAAGTTCCCGCCGTAATGAATTATTTTGTTGAACTAATTCAACAGCAAAAGGTTGATCATTTTTAGCAACCAAGCGTCCGCGAATATTAGGATAGAGCGGCGTACTGTTCCAACCCTGTTGTTTAAGTTGTCGCTGAAACTCTGGCATTTCAAACGGAGGTAAACCATAAACAAACTGATTCGGCGTTCCTTCAGGTAATTGTTGTTGCCAGCGTTCCAGCAAATCGGTTCGAAGCACTGCGAGTACAGCAATCAAACTCAGTCCCAATGCCAAAGCCGTAATTTGCAATGCGGTATGCGCTGGCGCCCGAACATAAGCCGAGAAGCGATTTTTCAGTTTTTTAAAGAATGTGAGCAAACTCCAAACCACACCATATAAAACAGCACTAAACAGAATAATGGCTGCCAACATGAGGCCACTGAGCTGAACATTTTCACTGAGCACCATACTAAAAATGCCCAAACTGATCACACCCGACAAAAACATCAGGGCAAATGATTGTTTGGAACGCATTTCTTGACGAATGACTCGAACAGGTGGTGTATTCAATAGTGTCCATATACTCGGCAGAATAAACCCACTCATCACCACCAAGCTGGTAAAAATTGCAATCGGTAATGGACCCATTAAAAACGCTGAAACTGAAAATTCTAGTTCAAGCTGGGGCATCAGTTGCAACATTAACTCCAATAAACCAAAACCCAGAATGACGCCCAAGATTGAACCCATCACGATTGAAATCAGACTCACCACGCCCAACAAACCTAAATAAGCCCAGATAATTTGAAACTTACTGGCACCTAGACATCGAATCAGCGCGATATGATCCTGATTTTGTTGCACATAACGCTGACTGGTTAAGGCAATCGCAATGCCACACAATAATATTGTTAAGATATTGGCTAACTGTAAAAAAGTATCCAGATTTTCAATCGGTTTCATTAACCGTGTATTGCCCTGAGCAGCATTGCGTAATCTCAAACTAGACTCTGGATCAGCTTGTGATTCATCTTTCACATGATGTTGTCGTTTAAAGCTTTGCTCATAGTGCTGGATCTGCTCAGGTGATCCTGCCATCAGTAACCGATATTCGATACGACTACCCACTTGAATTGCATTGGTTTGAGCAACGTCAGACTGGCGAATCATCACTGTTGGAGAAAAGCCAGAAAAACCCAGTTCCTGATTCGAATCATGTGCAATCACACCTGCGACTTTAAACGCTCCATCTGCAATGAAAACCTGATCACCTAATTTGACCTGTAATAAATCCATCGCGCGGCGGCTTAACCAAATTTCTTTCGCATTCAAATGACTGGCAACAGGTTCAATCTCTAACTTGCCACGCAAAGGAAAATTTGCATCAATCGCTTTAACATTGACCATGACAAATTGATCTTGTGTACGTGCCATTGAACTAAACACGGTCACTTGGGATTGTTGAAACCGTTGCTGAGTAGCTTGTTGTTTCCACTTTGCAGCAATGGGCTCATTGTCCGACAAGACCAAATCAGCAGCAAGCATTTCTGCGGCTTGCAAGTTCACGGCATTTTGAATTTGATCATTACTAAATTTCAGTGCCGTCGTGGCACTAATTGCCAGTGATAAAGCAATTATTAATAAATATAAACCACCTGTACGAAAACTTTGCAAAAATAAAGGCTTAAACAAGGTACTCATGTTTTCGCCTCCACTTGAGTCTCCACCTGACCCGATGAAACTTCCGAGAGTTCTCCATCCACCAACAGAAAATGACGCTGACATTTTTCCGCCAGTTTTGGATCATGGGTCACTAAAATCAATGTGGTGCCTAACTCACGATTCAATTCAAACAGTAAAGTTTCAATTTCATCTGCGGTTTGTCCATCCAAATTGCCAGTTGGTTCATCGGCAAAAATAATTTTGGGCGAAGCAATTAAAGCACGTGCAATGGCGACACGTTGCTGCTCACCACCCGATAACACTTTGGGGGTTTGCTCTGCCTGACGTTGTAAACCTACTCTTTTGAGCCAATACAATGCCTGTTGCTCTGCTTGTTTATAATCAAAATTTTTCTGTAAGCGGAGTGGCAACATCACATTCTCTAAGGCACTCAAATGTGGTAACAGTTGAAAAGATTGAAATACAAAGCCGATATTTTCCAGACGAACTTGAGCCCGCGCCTCTTCATTCAATTGATGTGCAGCTTGCCCACAAATCCAGACCTCTCCCGAACTCGGTTGATCCAGCGTCGCCAATATACCTAAAAGTGTGGATTTACCCGAACCAGAACGTCCTGTAATTGCCACTTGCTCACCTGCAAAAATATCGAGCTGAATATGATTAAGAATCGTTAAAGCTTTGTTATTTAATTGAATCGTTTGTGTGAGTTGCTGTGCAGAAATGATAGCTTGTGGCATGATGGCAAAGATCCTGTCTGATTCAATTATTGAGCAATTTTTAATATGCAAATTTTAAGTCGGTTGTTCAAATCAAAAACTGTAAAAAATTCAGTGCTCAGTGTGATGGCATGTTTGCCCTTGACTGTTTCAGCAAAAACTATTTTGGTGGTCGGAGATAGTTTAAGCGCGGGCTATGGTATAAACCCTGAACAAGGCTGGGTACAGTTATTACAAAAACGCCTTGACCAACAGTATCCGAAACAACACAAAGTGGTCAATGCAAGTGTCAGTGGTGAAACTACCAGTGGTGCTTTGGCCCGACTGCCGAAGTTGCTACAAAGTTATAAACCTGAGATTGTGGTGATTGAACTGGGTGGTAATGATGCTTTACGGGGTCAACCACCGCAAATGATTCAAAAAAATCTGGCGCAATTGGTACAGCAAAGCCAAAAAAGCAAAGCCAAAGTTTTATTATTTGGGATGAAAATTCCGCCTAACTACGGCACTGCCTATAGTCAGGCTTTTGAAAATAATTATAAAGTCGTGAGTCAGCAATACAAAGTCAAATTATTACCGTTCTTTATGCAAGGTATCGCTGGGCATAAAAATCTGATGCAAAATGATCAGATTCATCCCAATGCCAAAGCACAATCTATCTTGTTAGAAAACGCTTATCCTTATATTAAAGGCGCGTTATAAGGCGCCTTTAATCCAATTGAAATGCATGTGATTGCAACTTAGAAGTCGTAAAAGCTGACTTCACCTGTTTCTAAAGAATACTCTGCTCCCACCACAATCATTTTACCTTTGGCAATCAGGCTTTCTAATACAGCAGAACCGTGACGTAACTGATTCACTGAAGCAAAGACATTGGAACGAACAGCATGCATACATAATTTTGCATGATCATGTTTTAAATCGGTTTGTAGCAAAATTTCTACCGAAGGACGTACCCGATTCACGATCGACATTAAGTTCGCTGAAGGTGGATGATCTGGATTCATTAACGTATCGACGGTTGCTTGAATCGCGCCGCAGTGACTATGTCCGAGCACCACCACGACCGCACAATCATAGCGTTCAGCAGCGAATTCAACACTGCCCACTTGTGAAGGTGCGACAATATTTCCTGCAACGCGAATGACAAATAAATCACCTAAGCCCTGATCAAATACTTGCTCGGCAGGTACACGTGAATCTGAACACCCCAAAACAATTGCAAAAGGATTTTGGTCTTTCGCCATTTCAGCCCGTTCCTGATGAGAAAGCAACTTTCGATCTGCTGTTTCACCTTTTACAAATCTCTGATTTCCTGCTTTTAAACGGTCAAGTGCTTCTTGGGCGGTTAGCATGTGTTTTGCCATCAAATAAAAGTTCAAAATAGTTTAATAAGCTCATGCCTGAAAGTCACTGACAAAAACTAAACTCTCACAATGTTTCTTACTTTTGCATTATTTTTAAACAATTTAGAGTAATGAGTTGTTGTTTATAAATTTATTTACATTTTATTCTCATCATAATACGACCTAATTAACGTTTTTTGGGTCTGAGCCAATGATCAAATTGACTATAATTCTGCTATATTTTTTCAAGCAGCAAATGACGAATATTTTGTCTTTATTTCATAATACAGAGACTTAAAATGACGTCAGCAACTTTCAAGGATGAAGTTTAATGACTTTCCTCTGCCCTTACCTACGCTCTTTCACTATATTGATTGGCATGATTGCATTATATGTAGTGAGTATGGGAGGAAGCATTCAAAACGCCCAAGCCTCAGATGATGTATTTAATTTACAGCATTTACTACAACAAGAACGTGCATGGGCGGGACTAAAAACCAAAACCTTGAAAGTCGGTGACATTACGTGGACTTATAGCGAAGGTGGGCAAGCCAACAAACCGACTATTTTATTGATCCATGGCTTGGCAGGCAGTAGAGATAACTGGAATCAAATTGCCAGTGCGTTAACTGCAGACTACCATGTGATTATCCCTGATTTGCCGATGGCGGGTGATACCGTTGTCCCAAAAGATTTTGATTTATCCGTTCCAAATGTCACTGAAAAACTCCGACGTTTTACCGAAGCTGCACATTTATCTGATCAGATTAATATTGTCGGTCATTCAGTCGGTGGTGCGATTGCCATGTTGTATGCATCGCAATATGCTTTTGATACACAAAGTTTGTTTTTAATCAGTAGTGCGGGTGTTTACCATTCAGCGAATACCGTATATTTAAAAGATCCCAATTATCTTAAGCAACTGATTGTGTCAAAAAAAGGCGATTTGAATTATGTGCTTAATCAAGTCATGTATCGCCAGCCCTTTTTATCCAGTGACTTTAAAAATGCGCAAGAACAAATTTTGATGAGTCATGCTCAGGAAACCAGTAAAATTGTGGATCAGTTGGCTGCGTTAAAACGATTATATACACCTGATACATTTTCAATTTTAACTCGTTCAATTGAAGCTCCCACGCTGATTTTATGGGGTGCACAAGATAAAATTATTAATGTTGAAGCTGCATTTGAACTCAAAAAAACGATCAAACATGCCGAAGCTCCTATAATTTTAAATCGTGTCGGGCACATGCCTTTACTTGAAGCAGATCAATTGGTCATTCAGGCTTATTTACCCTTTTTAGAAAAAACCCGACATCAAAAAAATCCATTGACTGATCCACTTGTGTCTTTAGGCACACGTTAAAAGTCACATATTCAATTTAGGCACATTATGACCCAGTCTATTATCGAGCAACTCATTGAAGCGCATCTTGATTTTTTAGATCAGACTTTCTCAGCGAGTGACACTATTCAAGTTGAATTTTCAGAGTTTTATCATTGGTTTAGAAAACAGCAATTAAAAGATCTGTGGTCATATGAGCAAGTGTATAACCTGATTCAAACCCAGATTTTAGATACTGCCGCGAGTCCGTTCTTAATCGAACAAATTGCTGAACATATCCGTTTTGCTCTCATTCACCCTAATAACGACAGCACTACGATTGAAGAGATTATTCCAGTCAGCACCATTGATCATATTGCACAATACATTGCCAGTAAAAGTGAACATCGTCATGCCTTAATTAAGCGTATTACTAATAATCCGGCATTTTCTACGATGGTGACTCAACTTATCCAGCATTCGATTCAGGATTATATGGATAACTCTCTGATGAATAAAAAAGTGCCGGGCGTTGGACGTTTTATGAAAATGGGAAAATCGGTACTGGAGTCTGTGACCGATTCAAATCTGGACGATACCATCGCGAATTATCTTCAAAAGAATATTATTAAACTCAGTCAATTGAGCGAAACAGTGCTTAATCAACATTTTAATGATGAAAAACTGTATCAATTTCAAGCCAGCTTATGGCATAAAATTAAAAAACTGCCTGTCAGTGCAGTACGTCATTATGTTGAAGTCAACGATTTACCCAAAACAGTTGGGTTAGGTCATGAGATTTGGGAACATATCCGCCAGACCGATTATTTAAAACAACAAGTTCATGATGGTGTTTACGCATGGTATGCACGTAATCAGGAACGTTCTTTTGATTTATTACTTCGTGATTTAAATATTAATGAAGAGTTAATTCAGAATGAGTTGAATGATTTGTTAACACCGATTATTCAGCATATAGTGCATTCAGGTCAGTTACGTCAACGTGCGCGTTATTATTTAGAAAAATTCTATTATTCTGAGCGGGTTAAAAATATTTTGAACTAATTGAAAAAGCCGCTAATGCGGCTTTTTCTTATATGCTTAAAATTTCTTTTGTAGTTAGAAATTCGCTACAAAACTGATGCCATAACGTCGACCATCAAGTAATTGATCACCATCCGCGTTTTCTGCTTTTTCATTCAGTAAGTTATAAACGCCAAATTTACCTTTTAAATTTTGTGTAAATTGATAGTTAAAACCTACATCTAAAAACTCATAACCGGGATTCGGATTAGACATGGAAGTACGGCTTAAATATGCAGAAGTTTCACTACGATAATGTAAACGTGACCAAATATTTAAAGCATCGTTAATATCATAGTCAACCGTTATATTAAACATGTGTTCAGGCATTTCATTTAAAGGGCGACCTTTAAATTCTCCCGATTTAATCTCTGTATCCGTAAACGTATAGTTTGCACTTACAGTCATATATTCATTTATATCTGACTCGACTGTGGCTTCAATCCCTTTAAGTTCTGCTTTGTCAACGTTAATACGGTCACTAATAAAATAGAACGGTGTTGGACCTTCAGCACATTTCCATGCTGAAACATTATTACGATTGGTTGTAGAGCCATCTGTATCTGTTTCACAGGTACGAACTTCTGTAATCTTGTCTTTAAATTGTGTGATATATCCTGTCAAAGAAGCACGAAGATAATCATTTTTCCAATTGATCCCTAATTCAGAAGAAATACTGCTTTCTGGATCAAGCTCTGGATTGGCACGAATAATACCACGCCCGGTAGGCGTTGGAGAGCCGCTACCACCTGTTACACTGTAAAATCCATCAGTAGCTGAACGAATATCAGGTTGCTTATAACCTGTTGAAACACCGCCTTTTACGTTTAGATTATCATTAAAACTATATACACCATACAAACGTGGTGAGACATTCCCTTTGTAGTTTTCATCATAATCATAACGTAGCCCACCAGTCAGATTAAAACGATCAGTCATACTCCATGTGTCTTCAAGAAATACAGCAGCAGACCAACGTGTTAATTCACTAAAAGTCGGAATATTTGGATTTCGATTCGTGGCTTTGTCGTTCAATGACTCATCTTTATAGTAAGCACCAAATGATAAAATATGATTCGCCAGACTCCAATTCCATTGGTTATTGAATGTCCAAGTTTCCAGCTCAATTCCTTTGGTGTCTAATGTGGTATTTTCACGGTCTGGATTTCTGGAGTTTTCATATTGTAAATAGGTACTACTGTCTAAGTTGTCCGTATAACGACCTGTGTGGGTAATCGAATAAACATCACGGTAGTTACGTGAATATGAATCTGCTGCATTTGCAACAGGCTCTACCGTTTTTCCAACTGTGGATTCACTTTCTTGTTTAACGAAATTTGCATCCACAGCAAGGTCATGATCATCATTAATTAAATAGGTCAACCGGGTATTTAAACTTTCACGTTTATTACTACGAAAACCACCAACATATTGATCTTCATCACGATCTTGTTTATTCACATTTAACTGTAAACCAAGTTTATTTGGAATAAGTGGTCCAGCTATATAAATTGAACCATTTTTAATATCGCCTGCATCACCTTGATCCTGAATGACAGTACCTAATTCAACTGTACCCGTCCATTCATCACTGACTTTTTTGGTAATAATATTGATTACACCACCCATTGCATCTGTACCATAAAGAGTAGATGCTGGACCACGAATAATTTCAATGCGTTCAATCGCTGCAATTGGCGGCAGAATATTTTTTTCAAAACCATTATCGTCGCCATTTGGGTTTACATCTTTAGAATATTGACGTTTGCCATTCACAAGAAACAATGTGTAATTTGAAGACATACCCCGAATACTGACAGTTTGTGCAGAACCCGAGCCAGAAATGACTACCCCAGGGGTATTTCTCAGAACGTCTGTAATGTCGTTATATTCACGCTTATTCAGTTCTTCACGACTAATCACGGTCATGGATGCAGGGGCTTTCGATACGTCCTGCTCATAGCCTGTCGCGGTTACCACGATTGTTTCAAGTTTGGTTGCTTCAGTTGAAGCTGTAGTTGTAGAAACTGTTTGATCTGTTTCAGTATTCGCTACAGTCCCCATGCTTGCCAAAATAGATGCTGCTAAAAGTGAACGCCGAATCATTCCCCACCCCTTATATGATTTCTTAAAAACTTAAAATAAGCTTAAAACTTGCAGGCATTCTATCAGCTAATCAGTAAATTTCAATATAAATGAGAACTATTATTATTAATTTTTTAATTAAGAAATGCATTATTTAGATTTATTAACAAAAAAAGACGCATTGAGCGTCTTTTAAATGTTTATTTTATTCTAAAATCGATATGTCATGCCCACAAATGCAGATTGTCCTTCCAGATAATAATTGGATGTACTGCGTGCAAGCTTTTTATTTAAGAGGTTATTGATTCCTGCACGAATAGTAATGTCATCATTGACATCATAATTTGTTGCCAGTCCAAACACAGTATGTGCTTTTTGCAATGTAGTGTCTTGAGTTACATTGGTAGTATATTGCTTACCCACATACTCTGCCAATAAATTTACAGACCAAGCATCATTTACCAGATAATCCAAAGAAGATGTTGCGGTTAATTCAGGTGTATTAATTAAAGCTGCACCTGTATCCAAATTTTTTGCTTCAAAAAAGTAAGTTGCACTATTGGTCCATTTCAGTTGATCTGTTACAGGAATGGCTGCACTAAACTCTAAACCTTCAGTTCTGGCTTTTTGAACATTTTGTAATTGTGTCCACCAAACATTATTAAATCGACCTAAAGCCGCATATTCAATTTTATTTTCAAAATCAGTATAGAAGTAGGTTAAATTGATATCTGTACCAAAGCCAGTATAGTTCACCCCAATTTCATAATTTGTACTTTCTTCAGGTTTTAAATCAGCATTACCCGCCATATAACAACCACCAGAAACATAGCCCATTGAAGTTAAAGAAGTACAACCATTGCCACCTGAACGGGTTGCAGCACCTGCGGTACTTTCTTTAATGGTGGGTGCTCTAAATCCACTAGCGACTCCACCTTTAATGGTCCAGTCTTCAGTCGGTAAATACACCAAATAAGCACGTGGACTATTATGATCACCAAATTTCTCATCATGATCATAACGATTACCTAAGGTTAACTTAAATTTTTCATTCAAATCTAAAGTATCTTCTATAAAAATAGCCCATGTTTTGCCTTCAAGTTTAGAAGTACCTGCATAATCAGCACCATCATAACTTGGCACCACATTTCCATTTGCATCTTTAATAGGTGTTCCAATCGTATCTGTATTATTAAGTTCTGAACGACGCCATTGTCCTCCCACTGTCAACTTATTAGGTACAACCAACTGAAAAGGAATATTGACCTGACCTTCAGCAATCGTCTCATTGGATTTGGCGGTTAAACCATCTCCAGATTGATCATAATCATTATAATAAGCAGAAAGCTTTGAGGTAATATCGTTTACCCATTTGCCATCCCATGAAGCAACATAACCTTGTTTTTCTAATTTACTTGCACCCCAACTCTGCTCAGTATTTTGCCCCGTAACAGCCTCAGTCGCGCCATTTAATGTTGTTACACCTTCTGCTTTTAAATTTTTCTCTACGCCATAGGTTGCTTCAAGAGAAAGATCATGTTGATCATTAATTCTAATATTAAGTTGTGAGCCAAAGTTATTATTTATATAACCCGTTGAACCTTCTGTATTATTTAAATTGGCATCACCGCCTCGAGGTGGAGTGATGATCGTATAACCTTTGTCTGATTCACGGCGAATCTGACTGGCATTTAAACGTAATCCTACATGATCTGCCAATGGCCCACTAACGACTGCTCCAGTTTGAAAGGTACGGCCTTTATCTCCAGATGTAGTCGGTTGTGTATAGTTATAAGTTGTACTTCCCGTCCAGTGATCCTGAATCTTTTTGGTAATAATGTTAATAACACCGCCCATCGCATCTGAACCGTAAAGCGATGACATTGGACCACGAACCACTTCAATTCGCTCAATCATATCAGGGGTGATCCAGTTTAAATCTTGTCGTCCTAAGTCTGGTCGATAATTCGTATCACGTGATGAACCAATACGTTTTCCATCAATCAGGATAAGGGTGTAGTTATCTGGCAAACCACGTAATTTTATTTTTGAACCATCCCCATTTGTGCTTAATCCTCCTGTAACACCGGGTACGCGCTTGAGTACATCCGCTAAAGTTGAAACAGGACGTTTTTCAATATCTTCGGATGTAATAATTGAAATCGATGCAGGTGCTTCCTTGAGATCAACTGCCTGACCACTGGCCGTCAACACAATTTTTTCTAGCTTGGTTGAATCTGTCACTGATGCATTTTGTTCAGTACTGACAATTTCTTCATTTGCGGCATGTGCCATAGAAAGCATGGTTGCTGCAACCGCAGCAGAGAGAATGTTACGTAATATAGGTTGAGACATGTTCATCCCCTATTTTTAAGAAATATTAAAAGAAGCTTAAAAAAACGATAGCATTGTAACAATATACATATAAAAAACAATACTAATGATAATAATTATCATTATTTTCTTCTATTTGTTTTAAAATTATTCCAAAAAAAAGCCTCTATAAAGAGGCTTGATAGATCAATATTTGAATTATTTAAAATACGCGCCTTCTGCCTGAGTATGGTCTGTCTGATCCACAACACGTTGTAATTCAGGAATATTTTCACGTAAAGTGGTTTCAACACCTTGTTTCAAAGTGACATCAATTGCTGAACAACCTTGACAACCACCACCGAATTTTAACACTGCAGTCAGGCCATGCTCAGGATCATCCCGAACTTCAACCAAAGCACAGTTTCCGCCATGTCCAGCTAAACCCGGATTAATTTCAGACTGAAGAATATAAGTAATGCGTTCTTCTATCGATGCATCTGGTCCGACACGTGGCACCTTGGAATTTGGCGCACGAAAAGTCAATTGACCGCCAAAACGGTCTTTATTGTAATCAATCACAGCATCCAGTAAATATGGAATGGAGGGTTGATCGATATAGGCAGGAAATTCTGGATAATCCTGTTTGTAATCAGTGGCTACCACTTCATCTGGTGCACTGTATGCCATGCAACACTCAGCACGTGGTGTACCCGGATGTTCAACAAAGATACGCACACCTATTCCCGGCGTATTTTGTTTGTCCAGAAGATCACTTAAATACTCTTGTGCAGATGGTGTAATCAAAAGGTTTGGAATTTCTTCTGCAACTAAAGTGCTCGTGTTCTCAGTCGACATAATCATCATCCTCAAGCTGAAGGGCTTATTTTAACTGAAGATGCGGCAGAATTAAAAAAAATCAACCAAAATTGTCGGATTTATTCGCACTAAAATGTGTCTTCCTTTGTTTTTAATGGCATTATGACGTTTAATTTGAATATTGTTGATTATTTTGCCTATGTTGCATTTACCCTTTAGTCATACGATTATCCTGATTGCGATTACCGTCATTGTCTCTTTACTTGCTTTTTCTAATCAGACGCTCATGAATCGTCTGATTTTCTGGCCACCAGCCATGCAGCGAGGTCAATATGATCGGTTTATCACCCATGGTTTTGTTCATGCTGATGGTACGCATTTACTGTTTAACATGATCACCTTATTCTTTTTTGGTAGTGTCATCGAAAGTTTCTACCGTCAATATTTTTATGATCTTGGTTTTGTCTTGTTTTATCTGGGTGGGCTTATTTTTGCTATTTTGCCGAGTTATCTCAAACATAAAAATGATACTCGATGGGCAAGTCTCGGAGCATCTGGTGCGGTTTCAGCTGTTTTATTTGCTTATATTTTATTTGAACCTTGGAAATTAATTTTTGTGTTTTTTATTCCAGTGCCTGCCATCATTTTTGCAGTGTTATATGTCGGCTATAGTATTTGGTCAGGTAAACGGGGCAATAGTAATATTAATCATAGTGCACATTTGTGGGGGGCTGCCTACGGTATTGTGATGACGCTTATTCTTGAACCAAGTTTAATTGCGCACTTCTTCAGTAAGTTGACTCAATTGCCGTTCTAATTCAGCTTATGGTTTTGCTTAAAGCTCTTCGGAGCTTTTTTTATGCCTGATATTTAACTCGAGATTACAGATAGCTTCATTATATTCTTTATCAATTTCAATATTAGTCTTGATAATGAGATCAGATAAATCTGTAAACCCATTTCATAAAGATCATGTTCTTCTATTCATTTTTTCGATTGACGATCACTCTCCAAATTTAACGCTTTCTTGCAATTTTGGTAGTTAATGCCACTCTGCAAAGCAAGTTGGCATAGATAATGTTTACATCTGTATATTAATTTCTTTAAAAATGAGGTTGTGGCATGTCCAGTTCGATTGAAGGTTTACAGTTTCCCGTTAATCCTGCAACTCAAAAGCCGAGTACGTCACAGACTGGGAAAGCAATTATTTCAGAAGCATTATCACTGGTTGATCATAAGATTTCTCAACAAGCATCCAAGGAAAAGGACTGGCGCAAAAATTATCCAGTTTACTTTAAAGCTTTGGTCGAACATGGTATCGCCACAACAAGCAATCCCATTCATATTGCCAAACAAGGTCTACATAAAGCGCATCATAGCTTTGAGTTTTACCGAAATGGTGAACAATATTTACTAAAAGATGTGATTCAGGTCCCTGATATCGCTGAATTTAATACTGTAATTTTAAAAGGTGAAAGTCAGGATCACCCAGAATGGTATGTGCCTTATCATGGTAAAAATTTAAAAGGACAAGCTTTACTAGATCAAATTCAAGACTGGGAACAACGCGGCATCATAGAACCTAGTCATGCACAAGCATTAAGAGCAGCGCAAGCACATCCTGAATGGTTTGATTTATCTGACCGCACCATGGTGTTATTTGGTGCAGCATCCGAAGCTGGGCCGCTACCATGGCTGGCAAAATGGAAAGCCAATATTGTGGCGGTAGACTTACCCAATGCCAATGTCTGGAACAAAATTTTAACCCTGATTCAGCAAGGGAACGCAACCCTGATTGCACCTAGTCTCGAAAGTATTAACGAAACCACGCCATCTTATGAACTAAAAAACAAACTAGGAGCCAATTTGCTCACACAGCTACCCGAAATTGCAGAATGGCTGATCAAATTTGAGCAAAGTCTGGATTTAGCCGCCATTGCTTATCTGGATGGTGAAAAACACGTTCGCGTTTCAATGGCAATGGATACAATCATGCGTTTGGTGAGTGAACGTAAGCCCAATACCAGTCTGATGTTTATGTGTACGCCTACCGATGTCTACGCTGTTCCCAAAGAAGTGGTTGAAGCCGCCCATGAGAAATTTCTGGAACGTTCAAAGTTACAAAAACTCATGACCAAAGGCATTTCAGGTTTATCGTTCAAACATTTTTTTAAAGCGAGCGAACAACGTTTAATTCATTCCGATAATGGCAAGCAATATGGAATTGCCGATTGTCTGGTTATAGAACAAGGACCAAATTATGCTTTAGCCAAACGTGTTCAACAATGGCGTGCAACTTTGGCTCGTCATCAAGGCCAAAAAGTCAGTATTAACATTGCTCCGTCAACCACCACGCATTCTGTGACGAAAAATCCGTTATTAAAAGCAGCCTTTAACGGTGCAGATTTGTTTGATGTTGAATCCTTTAGTCCTGAAACGACCAATGCAATTATGGCAGCGCTGTGGGTACATGATTTAAGAAACGATTTATCGGTTGCCAACCCTGAAACCGAGCTTGAACATCCTTTAGAGCTAATGATGGAAGGTGCAAATCATGGCGGATTATGGCGAGTTGCTTATCTTGCCCGTAGTGCCTTGCCATTTGCAGCACTATATGGCTTAGTTCGAGACAAAATTCCTTTGAAAAAAGGATAAAAAATATGGCTTGAAACGCCAAGATCGATCAATAAAGACTTGTTAAATTAATTTTGAATAGAAAGTGACCGTTCATATGACCGTTTGGCATCGTGCAGTCACTTTACTTTCCAGGATTTATTTTGTTTAAAACAGTCTGATTATTATGAACACTCTCAAAAAGACAGTGGTCGTTTTGGCAACTATTGCCAGTCTTATCTCTCCCTGCTATGCCGCATCGACATGTGCTCACAAGAAGCAGGAGCTACAATCTCAACTGAGCTACGCTGAAAAATATGCGAGTCGTTATCGCGTTGCAGGTTTAAAACATGCCATTCAAAACGTTGATCGTTATTGTCGTGACGATGATTCATCCCAAATAATGTTGCAGCTTAAAACAGAGCAAAAAATTGAAAAATTAAAAACGGATCTGGCAGGTGTTGAACGACAACAAGATCAGGAGAAAATCATCAAGAAACAAAGAGAGCTGAATCAGGTCATATATGAACTCAAACAGATTCAAATCAATAGTTGATATGCTTTTATGACCTAGAGTGAATCAGAAACAGCTCATAAAAAAGGTCACCGTGGTGACCTTTTTTTCTCATTTTACTTTTAGCATTTAGCCAACAAATTGCAGGAATAACCAGTATAGACTGCCAGATAAACAAATCGTGGCTGGTAAAGTAAAGATCCAAGCCGACAAAATCGTTTTTACAGTATTAAAGTTTAGACCAGATTTGTTGGCCACCATAGTACCCGCAACTGCACTGTTTAAAACGTGTGTTGTTGAGACTGGCATCCCTAAGCCATCGGCCGCAGCAATGGTACTCATGGCGACTAATTCAGCAGACATCCCCTGACCATAGGTCATATGGTGTTTACCAATACGTTCACCCACTGTGACGACAATACGTTTCCAGCCTACCATCGTGCCTAGACCCAATGCCAATGCCACCGCGACTTTCACCCATGTTGGAATGTATTGCAAGAACGAATCAAGATTATCACGATAATCCTTGAGCACTTTCTTTTGATCGTCTGCCATAACAGGTAAAGCTTCAGCTTTGTCCAGACGTTTAAAGCTACTAGTACTTAGGTACATATCATTACGAATATCACCAATAGCTTCTTCTGGAATATCTTTTAAACTGTTATAGCTCCCTACCCGTTGTCCCAAATGATCCGTCAAACTGGCTAAAGCAGGAATTACTTCTGGTGTCTGCTCTTTGGTCTGAATATATTTGGTTAAAATAAGGCGTGCTTTTTCATCTTCAAGTTCAACATGATTGGCATATAACAACTGTGAAGTCTGACCAGACAATTGTTGAAAAGTTTGAAGCTGTTGGGTATCGAGACTTTTATTTAAGGAATACGCCATAGGAACCAAACCAATCAATACGAGCATGATCAAACCCATGCCCTTTTGACCATCATTTGAACCGTGCGCAAAACTCACCCCCGTACAGGTAAAAATCAGGATGGCACGAATCAGTGGCGGTGGTGGTTTATTCCCTTCAGGTGGTTGGAATAACTCCAGTTGGCGTTTAAATATTTTTTTAACTAAAACAAAAAGTATCGCAGCAAAAGCAAAACCAATTAAAGGTGAAAACAATAAAGCCTTACCAACTTTAATCACCTGATCCATATCAATGCCGCTGGTACTGCCTGTGGCGGCATTGAGTAAATGATTCATGATACCCACACCCAAAATCGAACCGATTAAAGTGTGTGAACTCGACGCTGGAATTCCTAAAAACCACGTTCCCAAATTCCAGATAATTGCAGCAATCAACAGTGCGAATACCATGGCAAAGCCTGCACCACTGCTGACATTCATAATCAGTTCAACAGGCAGTAAGGCAATAATACCGTAGGCAACTGCACCACTGGCAACCATCACCCCCAGAAAATTACAAAAACCCGCCCACATCACAGCCACAGGTGCAGGCAAAGCATTGGTATAAATAACGGTTGCCACGGCATTTGCCGTATCATGGAAACCGTTGACAAACTCAAAGCCCAACGCAATAAACAGCGCGGTCGCCAATAAAATAATAGAATATAAACTTAAAGCTGGAACATGCGCTAAATCCGCATTCACCTGAAACGCAATATAGATCAGCGTTGCAATAATAACCGTAAGAAACACCGGCATAAAAAACTTCGGTGTTGGTACATGTACATTCGTCGATTGAATATGCCCGTTTTCGACATGTGTTGAATCCGAAACGGGAGGAAGATTTGAATTCATGTAGACGGTTCAAGAGGATCGTGAAAATCCCCATATTCTTAAATTAAATTATGACAATTATATGACAAATGAGGGTCTAATGAAGTCATTTTTTAACCATTTGACTCCAATTATTGCGAAAACCTCTATGCGGTTTCGCTATTTTTAGTAATTAATACCCATAAATACAACTACTTATATTAAAAAAATCTTTATTACAATGGATTGATGTATTTTAGAGCAATAATGATGAAATATGACAAGCTGTAATATTTATTCCTCAGTCTATTCGTAATTTGACATTCTGTAAGATCAATATTGCATTTTGATGAAATTCCCCCACTTATAAATCACGGTCATATGCCTTAAAGCTTTCGATAAGCTCAACGAAAGCCATATGTATTGTGGTCGTTTCTGTTACAATAACGCGTTTTTTAATTCATCAGGGGTTTTCCATGTCCACGCTTGCCACCCTTAAAGCCCTTCTTGCTCAACGTATTCTCATTATTGATGGTGCGATGGGAACGATGATTCAACGTCACAAACTTGAAGAAGAAGATTATCGTGGTGAACGTTTTGCAGACTGGGCATCCGACCTTAAAGGAAATAACGATTTACTGGTTCTGACTCAACCGCAGATTATTCAGGGTATTCATGAAGCCTATCTTGAAGCTGGTGCAGATATTATTGAAACCAATAGTTTCAATGGTACACGGGTTTCCATGTCAGATTATCATATGGAAGATCTGGTTCCCGAAATTAACCGTGAGGCAGCGCGTTTAGCCAAACTAGCCTGTGAAAAATACTCGACCCCAGACAAGCCTCGTTTTGTTGCAGGCGTACTTGGGCCAACGTCACGGACTTGTTCAATCTCACCGAATGTGAATGACCCTGCGTTTCGTAATATTACTTTTGATGAGTTAAAAGAAAACTATATTGAAGCTGCCCATGCACTGATTGAAGGTGGTGCAGACATTCTTCTGATTGAAACGGTATTTGATACCTTAAACTGTAAAGCCGCGATCTTTGCCGTTAAAGAAGTCTTTAAGCAAATTGGTCATGAACTGCCGTTGATGATTTCAGGCACCATTACCGATGCCTCAGGTCGTACTTTAACAGGTCAAACTGCTGAAGCTTTCTGGAATTCGGTGCGTCATGGTGACTTGCTTTCAATTGGCTTTAACTGTGCGTTGGGTGCAGATGCCATGCGTCCGCACGTCAAAACCATTTCTGACGTGGCAGATACTTTTGTTTCAGCGCATCCAAACGCAGGTTTACCGAATGCCTTTGGTGAATATGATGAAACACCAGAACAAACCGCCGCATTTTTAAAAGAATTTGCCGAAAGTGGCTTAATCAATATCACAGGCGGTTGTTGCGGTACAACGCCAGATCACATCCGTGCCATTGCCAATGCAGTCAAAGACATTCAGCCGCGTCAAGTGCCTGAAACCCGTCCTGCTTGCCGTTTAAGTGGTTTAGAACCCTTTAATATTTATGATGATTCATTGTTTGTGAATGTCGGTGAACGTACCAACGTCACAGGCTCAAAAAAGTTTTTGCGTTTAATACGTGAAGAAAACTTTGCCGAAGCACTGGATGTGGCACAACAACAGGTTGAAGCTGGCGCACAAATTATTGATATCAATATGGATGAAGGCATGCTCGATTCGCAAAATGCGATGGTGCATTTTTTGAATCTAGTGGCATCTGAACCTGATATTTCCAAAGTGCCAATTATGATTGACTCATCCAAATGGGAGATCATTGAAGCAGGGTTAAAATGTGTACAAGGCAAACCTGTGGTCAACTCGATTTCTTTAAAAGAAGGTTATGACGAGTTTGTCGAAAAAGCACGCTTATGCCGTCAATATGGTGCTGCAATTATCGTGATGGCTTTTGATGAAGCAGGTCAGGCTGATACCGCTGCACGTAAGCGTGAAATCTGTAAACGCTCTTATGATGTTTTAGTCAATGACGTTGGCTTTCCTGCTGAAGACATTATTTTTGATCCGAACGTGTTTGCCGTGGCAACAGGGATCGAAGAACACAACAACTATGGCGTCGACTTTATTGAAGCGACAGGATGGATTAAACAAAACTTGCCACATGCCATGATTTCAGGCGGTGTATCCAACGTCTCATTCTCGTTCCGTGGTAATGAGCCTGTGCGTGAAGCCATTCATTCAGTATTTCTCTATCATGCCATTAAGCAAGGCATGACCATGGGGATTGTCAATGCGGGTCAAATGGCCATTTATGACGATATTCCCAAAGAACTCAAAGATGCGGTTGAAGATGTGGTTCTGAATCAAAATCAGGGCGAATCAGGACAGGTTGCAACTGAAAAATTGCTTGAAGTCGCAGAAAAATTCCGTGGTCAAGGCGGTGTAACCAAAGAAGCCGAAAATCTGGAATGGCGCGATCAGTCCGTTGAGAAACGTCTGGAATACGCACTGGTTAAAGGAATTACCACCTTTATTAATGAAGATACTGAAGAAGCCCGTCTCAAAGCCAAACGTCCTTTGGATGTGATTGAAGGTCCACTCATGGATGGCATGAACGTGGTCGGTGACTTGTTCGGTTCAGGTAAAATGTTCCTGCCACAAGTGGTTAAATCTGCGCGAGTCATGAAACAAGCCGTGGCATGGTTAAATCCTTACATTGAAGCAGAAAAAGGCGAAAGTGAGTCCAAAGGTCGTGTGCTCATGGCAACCGTAAAAGGTGACGTGCATGATATTGGTAAAAATATCGTGGGTGTAGTCTTGGGTTGTAATGGCTATGATATTGTCGATTTGGGTGTGATGGTACCTGCTGAAAAAATCCTGCAAACAGCGATTGATGAAAAATGTGACATTATCGGCTTGTCTGGATTGATTACACCAAGTCTGGACGAAATGGTGTTTGTTGCGAAAGAAATGCAGCGTAAAGGCTTTAATATTCCTTTATTGATTGGCGGCGCAACGACATCGAAAGCACATACAGCCGTTAAAATTGATCCGCAATATTCAAATGATGCGGTGATTTATGTTGCCGATGCTTCCCGTGCGGTCGGTGTTGCAACCACTCTACTTTCTAAAGAAATGCGTGGGGCGTTTATTGAAGAACATCGTGCTGAATATGCCAAAATTCGTGAACGTCTAGCCAATAAGCAACCGAAAGCTGCCAAGCTGAACTATAAAGAAGCTGTGGAAAATGGTTTTAAAATTGATTGGGATGCCTACATTCCTCCTCAGCCAAAAATGATCGGTCAAAAAGTCATAACACATTATCCACTCGAAAAACTCGTGCCTTATTTTGACTGGACACCATTCTTTATTTCATGGAGTTTGGCAGGCAAATTTCCAAAAATTTTACAAGATGACGTCGTGGGTGAAGCAGCAACAGATTTGTATAATCAAGCGCAAGCCATGCTCAAAGACATTATTGAAAATGATCGCTTTGACGCACGTGCTGTATTTGCACTTCATCCTGCCAAACGTACAGGTGATGACACTGTTTCTGTTTATGATGATCAAGGTAAGGTCACACACCGCTTTGAACATTTACGCCAGCAATCTGACAAAGTCACAGGCAAAGCCAATTTGTCACTGGCTGATTTTATTAGCAGTTCAGAACAGCATACTGATTATCTGGGTGGTTTTACGGTATCAATTTTTGGTGCGGAAGAACTGGCGAATGAATATAAAGCCAAAGGTGATGATTATTCTGCGATTTTGGTGCAATCATTGGGTGACCGTTTTGCTGAAGCCTTTGCCGAACATTTACATGAGCTAATTCGTAAAGAATATTGGGGTTATCAACCAGATGAAAATCTGGATAATGAAGCCTTAATTAAAGAAAAGTATGTGGGAATTCGCCCTGCACCGGGTTATCCTGCCTGCCCTGAACATTCAGAGAAAGCAGTTTTGTTCGACTGGTTAGCTTCGACTGATCAAATCGGTACTTATCTGACTTCAAGTTTTGCAATGTGGCCGCCGTCAAGTGTCAGCGGTTTTTACTATAGCTTGCCACAAAGTGAATATTTTAATGTCGGTAAAATTTCGCAAGATCAGTTGGATGATTATGCCAAGCGTAAAGGCTGGACGCTGGATGAAGCAAAGCGTTGGTTAGCGCCGAATCTGGATGATTCGATTGGTTAATTGAATCCCCCTAAATCCCGCTTTGCCAAAGGGGGACTTGCACGTAATCTAATAAATTACGTGACAGCTCCTCCCTTTTCAAAGGGAGGTTGGGAGAGGTTATACTAAACAACATTTCTTATATTTATTACCTGAGCCACAAGGACATTTTTCATTTCTTCCAATTTTTGTACTAATTTTAACTTTTCTAGATAAATCATAATTATATTTATCAGACAAAACCACCTGAAAATCTTCTAACAATTCATCATGTATCCAATTGTCACTTAAAACTATCAAATCTTTGATACTCGGTTCTTTATTATGATTTGGTTGTATAACTAGACCAAACCATAAGTTCGATTTTTCTTTATATTTTCTTAATTTTGAGTGAGTTAAAATTTTATTTCTTGCCTCATCTATTGCCAAATTATTAGTGTGTATAGTTAGACCAACAATGACTTCTTCATCCAACTTGAAGGTTAAATCATGCTCCTGTCCCGTATTGAAAGTGTTCTTAACATTGAGAACAATTAATTCATCAATTTGCTTTACATATATTTCACTTAACTTTAATAAATAAAATCCTAATTTAATAGCATAATAATTATCTAGTTCTAATATATTTTCTATAATTTTATATACTTGTGTTCCTTTTAATTTAGTTAAAATTCCAATAGGTGTATCAAGACCCGCGACCCCTAATCTTCTAACAGCCATTGCGACATCTATTCCATGAGTAAAATTTTCCTCAATATGCATCAGATCAAATTCCTTATCAAAATAAAGATTTTGGCTTAAGTGATATCCTAACGCACTCAATTCCTGCTGAACTATTAATTTTTTAAAGTAACTTCCTCTACGCTCTAAATAACTCAAAAAATAAAGTGGATTATTTAACAATTCGGTAAGAACATCAAAGAAAAAAATATCAGTTATTAATGGCTCATGGATATTTTCATCTCTCTGATATTTAATAAATTGATGAGCTTGGATAGATAAACTTGAATAATGCTCTGCAACTATACATACAGGGAATATTTCTTTTATATTTCTATTTATATGAATCTCATTACCAGAAGAATCCATTAACTTATAATCTGAGTTAGTTATAGATTTCGAACAGATCAAAGCTTGATCATAAGAATCTTGAATTGCCAACTTAAAATCTTTTTGTAAAGAAATTTCATTTCCTTGCTTTGATAATAATGTCAGTTTTTTCGATTTAGCTTGTAGAATTATTGCATAGTTTGAAAAAACAACTAAAACATCGATTTCTGATATTTTATCCTTTCCACTATATATATTTATATTTTTATATACATTATTTCTACCAAAAATTCTTAATAAAAATGATTCAGCTATATTTTCTGTAAAATCACCTCTATTCTTGTTAGCTATTGAACAATATTTTTTATCAGCATTCATCCAATAAAAAGGAGATTCATAGAAAGATTCGTACAATGAATACATGTGAGCGATAAAATAGACCTCATGTTCAAGCCCAATAATTGGTGTTGCTACTAAGATGTTAAAATCATCTATTTTTGATATTTCACTCGCATCATCTTTAGGTCGAAGAAAAGCTTGGATAAAAGCTTCTACACTCTTAAAATTTAACGTTGAATTAAGATTTATTAACTCATCAACAGTAAATGAAAAGTTCTCAATAGTTCTTAAATTTTTGTCAGAATCTAAAATACCGATACTTCTTTTTAGGTCTAAAAGATTATCAATCGTTTCAATGATTTCTAATCCTTCAGAGATAGCAAACCCTTTATTTTGTTTAAACCAATCATTATCATTTATAAATTTTAAATATATAAGTTCTTTATATTGAAAATAATAAGCTGATTCCGCCCCGTAGAAAATTGCTTCTCGCCATACCTCTGGCTCTTGAAAAAAACCTCTTTCATCTTTAAATTTTTCCATATTTTGAAAAATTTTTTTAAATATATTGTTATTTATTGATTGATGTATTTCATTAAGAATTATTTTTGTCTCTTCAATATATGCTGCTATTTCCTCCAAGTTTAGCTGAGTTTCATCAATATGATTACCTAGCAAAAGTAATAATAAATTTTGCTCATTTCTAATTAAATTATCTCTACTGTTAGCTTTAGCTACATCACTTTTACGGAGCTTTTCTTCATAAACGATAAAAAAGCTTTTCAATGTATACAAAGCTAATGCATGTATATATCCTGGCTTTTTACATAATTCTGACAACTTTTTTATTAGCTCTTTTTCACTCATTTTTGCACAAAACTCCGATTAACTATTTTTATAAAAAATATATTATTAAAAATCAATAATATTTTTATTTTAAGATTATTTAATGTAAAAAATTACTAAATTAATTCTACCATAATATCAATAGCCTAAACTAATTTAAAGCATACTCACGATTTCGATCAGCCTGCATTCCTTCTTCGGTATAATGTTGCCCACCATCACATTCAATGACCAAATTTGCTGCGAAAAAATAGAATTCAAAAGTGATTTCTGACGATAGAACTGTAGATCTAAAATCTGTTTACGCCGTAATCTTGACCAAAGCAATTGTTTTGCATTAGTCATGTTACTTCGTAAATCACGAGATGAATGTTTTAAATTTTTATTATAAAGTTTCAATCATTAATTCAACTTTATCCAAAACTTTTGCTCGTATTTTTCCAATATTTAGACAATTTCAAAATTATCTAGTTGTCATATTTTCTGATTGAATCCATCTACTTCCTAAAACCATCTAGTAATGCATTAGTAATCGACTTATTCGCTTCCACCGCTCTTGATTTTTTCGCTTTGGCAGACTGATCAATGACTCTTTCAATTTTTACAGCTTTATATTTACCGTTATTTTCAACCACCATAAATTTTACTCGCTCATTTCGTTTAGGCTCACCACCTTCAAGCGGAAAATCAGAAATATGAAAGAAAATATCCTGCTCTAAGCCGCCAATAAATCCGAATCCTTTTTTGGCATCGTATTGTTTGATTTTTCCCTGATAGACTTCAGATTTCATAGACATTTCTCATAGTGCTATAGCCGATGCCTCCACGTGCCCTGAATATTTGGGAAAAGTAGTATTGCTCGACTGCTTGGCTGTGATTGATAAAATCGGCACTTTTCTGAGTTGAGCTTTTGCCATCTGGCTGTTTTCAACTGCCCAAGTGCCTGTGCTTATTATATCTTAGCACAAAGCGGATATGTTGAACGTTGATAAGATTTGCTACATTCTACTAGAAATTGCCATAAAATCTAAACGCTGGGAAATACATCAATTAATCGTTTAGTGAACATCTCATTTGAAGCATTTGCTTAACTCGCCCCCTGCTTACTATATTATGTTTAAATATTAAAAGTTCATATAAAAGATGAAGTCTGAAAATAGCATGAATTCGATGCAATTGAGTATTGATCACCTCGATTTTAAATACGACTTTTTAAAGTAAATATTCCCAGATCACATAACCTATGCCAAAGCCCAAGAGTGCATAGAGCGTAATAATTAAAAATACAAAACTGGCTGTGTTATGTTGTTTTAAACTTTTCATTTCATTTAACTTATGTTGTAACTTTAGACTTAATGTTGTAGTTGACTCTCAACCTGTTTGCGTTGCTGAGATGGCATGTACTCAGGCTCATGACTGACTGCCAGATAGAATAATCCTAAAAATAAGCCACCCAATAACAGACTCATCATGACCGTTAATAGTGGAAATTTTGAGTGACTTTTTTGCATCTTCATAGCTCCTAAGCCTGTTTATCACCAAATAAACGCCGCTTTGAAAAGTATCAGCTCAAGCGAATAGTTTCTATTTTGATCAAATTCGAGAAGAATAAAAGATACAGATAAGCATTAAAAAACTATAACAGATAGAGTTTAATTACTTTTATCAGGTGTAAAAATTAATTTTTCTGTAAATTTTCTAGCTTCTGTTATAGTAAAAATTCAAATGCTACTTAACCTTTTACTGTTCTTTAGATCATATTTTTTGCTCAATATGTATAAATCCAAAAAACTGGCACAACAACTCAGACAACACATTGAAAATGGCAAGTGGTCTCTGCATAGCAAGCTTCCATCTCTACGTGAGCAAGCTCAAAATTCAGGCTTGAGTCTAATGACGGTGATGAATGCTTACCAAGAGCTTGAAGCTCAAGGACTGATTTATTCGAAAGAAAAATCAGGCTATTTCGTGGCTCAATCTGCATCTGGACAAAACTCTCAGGCTTCAGCACTTCTTTCTCATCACACTAAAATTGAAATAAACTCCGTGGTCTTTAAATATTTGAAATCCATTCAAACACAGGATGTGATTCCATTTGGTTCAGCCTTTCCAGATCCAGAATTATTATCACCAGCCAAACTGTTACAAATACTCAGTCAGATGGCGCGTCACCGAAAAAATTATGATCAATACTCGAATCTGCCACCGGGAAATGCTGCTTTACGCCAAGTCATTGCGCAACGCTATCAAATACAAGGCATTGCAGCCCATGCAGACGATATTGTCATTAGCTCTGGTGGATTGGATGCCTTAAATTTATCTTTGCAAGCCCTGACCCAACCCGGAGATTACATCCTATTACAGCAAAATACCTTTTATGGCGCATGGCAGGCTGCTGAACGCTTAGGACTCAAGGTGATCACCATAGCAGAACATCCTCAGTATGGTTTTGATTTAAACGCCTTTGAACATCTCCTGCAACAATACCCCATCAAGGTCTGTTGGTTCATGTTAAATGCCCAAAATCCTGTTGGCTTTACGGTAAGGTTTGAGATCAAAGCTAAAATTGCCGAGCTATTACACCAGTATCAAGTCTGTTTAATTGAAGATGATGTTTATGAAGAACTTTATTATGGTGCAAACAAACCTGTCCCAATGAAATATTTTGATCAGGATAATTTGATTTTACATTGTTCATCTTTTTCAAAAACATTAGGTGCAGGTTTTCGGGTGGGTTGGGTACATGCAGGAAAATATTCTGAACATATCCAACATTTACAACTCATGAGCACTATTTCAAGTCATACACTCATTCAAAATGCGTTGGTTGAATTTGTATCCAGTCATCATTATGAAAAACATTTACGGCAAATACGGCGACGCTTACAGAAAAATAAACGACTATTTGCCGATTATTTAAAGCAGTATTTGAGTTGTTGCTGTGAGATTTACGATGATGCCAATGGATATTTTCTTTGGATTAAACTTCCGATTCATATCAACAGTTTTGATTTGTACCAACAGCTCATGATGTATCAAATTAGCGTTGCTCCAAGTTCTCTGTTCAATTTATTTGATACAAAACAACATCATATTCGTATTAATTGTTCTTTTGAATGGAGCCAAACTGTAGAAAAGGCTTTGGACATCGTGGTTCAATGCATTCAAAATTTTAAAGCTGAACGCTAAATTCAGCTTTAAATTTTGGTGTTACTTAAAAGAATTAATGCGGTGCAGGCCCTTGCAAGTTACGCGTTGGTTTTGGACTAAGCCAAATGATCAACCCCGCAAAAACAAATACCATCGCAAATAATAAAAAGACATGATTTGCTGACATGGTAATCGCTTCTTTATCAACCAAACTGGAAATAACACCGAGTGCACTGTCTGCGCTAAAACCATTTTGGGCAAGGAGATTCTGAGTGTCCTGTGGGTGTAAATTCGATACCATCTCACTGCGTGCGACTTTGGCATGATCATCCCAAATGGTCACGGCAATAGATGCACCTATTGCCCCAGCCATAGTTCTTAAAAAGTTCATCAATCCTGCGGCGGATGCAATTTCCTGCGGCAACACTGAAGCCAATGCAATATTTGATAAAGGAATAAAGAAAAATGGCACAGCAAAACCTTGCAAAATCTGTGGCCATGCCAATGCCATAAAGTCTGAATCGGTAATCCAGAATGCTCGCATAAACGTCACCACACCTAACAACAATAGCCCAAAACTTGCTAAAGCCCGTGGATCATGTTTAGTCGCCAATTTCGCAACAATCGGTGACATGGTTAAGCTACCAAAGCCCATGGTTGCGGTTAAATAACCTGCCCATGTGGCGGTGTAACCAAGATTCATCTGTAACCATTGTGGTATCAGAACGATACTGCCAAAGAATGCACCAAAACCAAAAGACAAAGCCAATACTGAAACTGTAAACCCTCGATGCCTAAAGATCCAGAGATTGACCACTGGCTGTTTATCAGTCATTTCCCAAATCAGGAATACAATAAAACCTAATACCGCAATTAAAGCCAATATGATGATGCTGGTATTGTTAAACCAGTCACGTTCATGCCCCAAGTCCAACATCAGTTGCAATGCGCCAATCCATAGCACCAATAAAAACAGGCCCACGCTATCAATTCTTAGGCGAATCGTGTCTGTTTCGGCAACCGAAAGTAGTCGCACGGCTGCCATCACACAAATAATACCCACAGGAATATTGATAAAGAAAATCCAGTGCCAAGATAAATTATCACTGATTAATCCACCCAAGATTGGCCCTAAAATTGGACCCAATACAGTGGTCATTGCCCACAGCCCCATGGCTTGAGAATGTTTTTCTTGTGGAAAAATACGCATCAACAAAGTTTGGCTCAGTGGCATCAAAGGCCCACCAGACAACCCCTGTCCAATACGGCACAGCACCAGCATTTCAAGACTGGTCGAGAGTCCACATAAAAATGAGAACACGGTGAAACCAATCAGTCCCATCACAAAGACAAGCACGGTTCCAAAACGACTAGCCAACCAACCGGTCAATGGAACACAAATCGCTTCAGCAACCGCGTAGGAGGTAACCACCCATGTACCTTGTGAAGAAGAAACCGCCAGATTACCTGTGATATGCGGCACCGATACATTGGCAATAGTGGTATCCAGTACCACCATAAAATTGGATAATGCAATGACAAAGGCGGCGAGCAACAAGCGTCCACCGCTGAGTTCTGCAAATGGTGTAGCAGCTTTTGCTTGGCTTTGGGCAGTCATGAATTATTTCTTCGCAGAAAGATCGACTTTGGCTTCCATTGACAGCCCCACGCGTAATGGATGCTCTGCCAATTCTTTCGGATCAAGTTGGATCCGTACAGGTAAACGCTGTACCACCTTAATCCAGTTACCTGTTGCGTTTTGTGCTGGAATTAAGGCAAAAGCAGCACCTGTTCCGCCTGAAAAACCAACGACTTTGCCATGATATTCGACATCATCACCATACAAATCTGAGGTCAGTGTGGCACTTTGCCCAACACGGACTTTGGCTAATTGACTTTCCTTAAAGTTGGCATCTACGTAGAGCTGAGAAATCGGAACAATACTCATCATGACTGTACCCGGAGCAACCCGTTGACCAACCTGAATATTACGACGGGCGACCACACCATCGACGGGTGCACGAATCACCGTACGCTCCAAATCAAGCTGAGCCTGCTGCACTTTGGCTTGTGCCACTAATACATCTGGAAGGGTATTTTCATCAGTGCCTTTAATTAAGGCATCGTTAGCCGCCAAATTACTCATGGCTGCTTTACGATTAGATGTCGCCTGAGACAAACCCGCTTGCGCCACGTTTAAATTGGCTTGCGCGGTATGTAATGCACTTTGAGCAGAGGTCAGTTCCTCTTTAGAAATCGCACCTGTTGCTGCCAATGAAGCTCGGCGGTCATAATCCTGCTTGGCTTTATCGACATCCGTTTGCGCTTTGGCAACTTGTGCTTTGGCACTATTGATTTCATCATCCCGTACCACAACTTGGGAATTTAATGAACTACTATTGGCTGAACTTTGTTGATATTGGCGTTTGGCTTTTGCTAACTCAGCTTGAGCCTGTGCCAAAGCAATGGTGGCATCTCGATGGTCAATTTCAACCAGAACTTCGCCCTGTTTAACTTGCGCTGTATCACTCACCCATACTTTGGCGACCTGACCATTGACCATAGAAGTAATCTGGGCATTTTCTGCACCGACATAGGCGTTGTCGGTACTGATCGAATTGTTAAAAAATACAGCCCAAATCGCGTATAAAATTGCAGCAATAATGACGATTAAAGCAAAATAGCCCAATAATTTTTTACGTTTGCTTTTCATTGTGTCATCAGAAGTTGATGCTGTCTGCTCTGTGTCCTGCACATGATCTTGAGCATTTGTCATCGCATATTCCTAATTTTTCAGTTGAGATGGTCAGGGTTTTTCAAATTCGATCGATCAGTCTAGGTTCTAAATCTGAACTTAATCTTAAAAATAAAAACTTTGACAATGTTAATTTTCAAACATGCAAAGAATATCTAAAAATAATCGTATGCTGATAATAAAAACATAACTTGGCAGTTCAATTTTTCTTTTTTTGATATTTATAAAATTGTATAAATTTTTATTTTTCCAATAAAAAATATCAGAAGCATCACATAGATGCTTCTGTTGATCAATTAATAAGCATATGAAGCTGTTGCAACTGCAATGATTTTTTCTTCATTGTTGGTCATGGTCATGCGCATCGTACAGCCTTTGCGCCCTAAACGCAGTGTTTCGGCCTTGGCAATAAAATATTCACCACGTCCCGGCGCAATATAATCCACTCGCATATCAACTGTTGCTAAACGGGAAACTTTTTTAATGGTTTCAGCCATATTTTCAGGTTCAGTTCGTTTATACAACTCTCCCATCGCCACAATACCACCAATACTATCCAGCACTGTTGCGGCAACACCACCATGTAAAATTTGAAAGGCGACATTCCCAATCAAATTGGGTTGCATGTCAATATAAGCCTCTATTTCGTCATCGATTACACGCATGGTCATACCACTGTGTCTAAAAAAAGGTGAGCTGTTAAATGCTTGACACAACTGATTCAGAATCACGGTAATATCAATCTTTGAGCCTAATTGAATATGCCCAGTCCATGTTTTTTTAGGTTCAGTCATAAATTCCCTGATCATCCACACATCTAAATTAAAGCCAATTGTGTTTGTACAAATGCCCTATTATGGGTCTACAATACTGCACTAGTTTAATACTGAACATTGAGATTGTTATGACTTATACGTTCAATCGTCCTGCATTTCCTGCGACTCGCATGCGTCGAATCCGTAAAAATGATCAACTTCGCGCCATGGTGAGTGAAACTCAACTGACGGCGCAGCATCTCATTTATCCAGTATTTGTACTTCCGGGGCAAAATCAACGTCAAGATATTGCAAGTATGCCCAATATTCAGCGTTTATCGGCAGATTTACTCGTCAAAAAAGCGGAACAACTTTTAGAATTAGGCGTGTCCAAGCTTGCGCTATTTCCAGTCACACCGCAACAAGACAAAAGTTTGACTGCCGAAGCAGCTTGGCGTGAAGACGGTTTGGTACAGGAAACTTGCCGTTTGCTTAAGAAAGAATTACCAGAAATGGTCCTGATTACTGATGGCGCTTTAGATCCTTATACTACACATGGTCAGGATGGCATCATTGATGATACAGGTTATGTTCTGAATGATGAAACGGTTGAATGTCTGGTTAAACAAGCGTTAAGTCATGCCGAAGCAGGCGCCGACGTAGTTGCACCAAGCGATATGATGGATGGACGTATCGCCGCTATTCGTCAGGCATTTGAACAGAACGGCTTTATTTATACCAACATTATGGCGTATTCAGCCAAATACGCGTCTAGCTTTTATGGGCCATTCCGTGATGCGGTCGGTTCTGCCAGCAATTTAAAAGGTGGCAATAAATATAACTACCAGATGGATATCGGTAATCGCGCCGAAGCGTTGCATGAAATTGCGCTGGATTTACAAGAAGGCGCAGATATGGTGATTGTCAAACCGGGTATGCCTTATCTGGACATTGTGCGTGAAGTCAAAGACACCTTTGGCGTTCCAACCTTTTTGTATCAGGTCAGCGGCGAATATGCCATGCTGGCAGGCGCAATTCAAAATGGCTGGCTGTCTGACAGTGTGATTTTAGAATCACTTTTATGTTGCCGCCGCGCGGGAGCAGATGGAATCTGGACTTATTTTGCTGAAGAAGCTGCCCTTAAATTGAAAGACATGAAATAAAACTCAAAAACAAATCAGAGATGAGCATGCATATTGCCATTATTGGCGCTGGAATAAGTGGTTTACTCACCGCACTTGAACTGGTTGAACAAGGTTGTCAGGTTTCAATTTTTGATCAACAGCAGGCTGGACAGGCTGCGTCATGGGCTGGTGGCGGTATCCTCTCGCCCATGTATCCGTGGCGTTATCCCCACGCGGTCAATACGCTGGCACAATATGGCAAAAGCATGTATCAGACATGGAATCAAAAATTACGGCCAATTACAGGTATTGATTTTGAAATTCATGACACAGGCATGCTGATTTTTGATGAGGACGATTTCGATATTGGTCTAAATTACGCCGCACGTTATCAAGAGCCGATGCAACAAGCAGACTATCTTGAAAGAGATGCTTTAGAACAAGTCAATCCATGGATTAATCCCAAGTTTCAACATGCAATTTATTTCTCACAATTGTCCAATGTTCGTAATCCAAGACTTTTACAATCGCTCATCTATTATTTAAAGCAACATCCTTCTGTAAAATTTTTTGAACAGATCCAAATCAGCCAATTTCAGATTCAGCATCAACAAGTTGTCTACGCGATTGATCAACAGGGCAATAAAATCCACGCGGATCAATTTGTGATTGCGACTGGCGCATGGAGCCAGCATTGGGCAAAACAATTGAAGCTGGACATTCCGGTACAGCCTGTCCAAGGGCAAATGCTGCTGTTTAAAGCCCCTGCACATTGGTTACCCACCATGTGTATGAATCAAGTGATGTATCTCATTCCACGTCAAGATGGACATATTGTCTGTGGTTCAAGCATGGCACATTGTGGTTTTAACACAACGCCAGATGCCAAAACCAAACAGAATATTTTGGATGCCTGTCTGGAAATGGTGCCTGAACTGGCACAATTTCCAATTGTAAAACAATGGGCAGGACTGCGACCAAGCTCTCCAACAGGAGTTCCATATATTGGTGCTGTGCCAGAGATGCGTAATCTTTGGCTAAATGTCGGACATTTTCGTAACGGCTTATGTATGGGACCTGCTTCTGCACAGTTGCTACGTCAACTTATGCTGAAACAGCCAGCCTTTACTAACCCGTTGCCCTACTCTCCTGAACATTTAATGCGTGAGCAAGGCAAAAGTGGTTCAATCTCATTGGTTTAAGAATGGGATATTCTTTATTTCATTGAAAAAATTAGAACATCTTTTCCGCCATACGCTGCGCCTGTTTGCCATAAAACCAATAAGTGATTAAATAGAGCGGAATCGCAAGCAATAAAATCATAATTACGACAATACTGATAAATTCAGGCTGTTGCAGGTAGAGTAAAAAATTCTGAAAAACCTCAGGGTCTTTACGTGAAAATATAAACAGCCCAATTAAAACACCGAGTAAGTTATATCCCCAAAAAATCAGGCTAAAACCCAAGGTCAGTTTTTTACGTTCTGGCTGAGTTGGCGCACGTTTTTCATGTTTTAAAAATCGAAATAACACCACGATGATCGCGACTAGATACGGTATAGCCGTGACAATTCCTCCAAATTGGGAAGGTAACACCGCAGCGATCACGCCCATGAGCAATGTCATGACAAAGCAAATGCCAAAGAACCATAAATAATATCGACGTAAATGGGTCATATTCATCACAAATTGTGCAGTCAAAAAAATATTTTAAGTTTTTTTCATTTTTTTTGCATTTCCTTGTCAACCTTTTCAGTATGAGCTTCGTTATATAGGGTACAAGGTCAGCAGCAACCGATCAGCATTTGCACGGCATCCGCAAATTTTCGGTGACCTTTCATTATGACATATCCTTTAGAGTATGTTTTGTTAGCAGCCAGACA
Organism: Acinetobacter ihumii; assembly: GCF_900625095.1. GTDB lineage: Bacteria > Pseudomonadota > Gammaproteobacteria > Pseudomonadales > Moraxellaceae > Acinetobacter > Acinetobacter ihumii. Next base: position 1,515,943 of record NZ_LR130760.1, read on the forward strand.
TCATTCTAAAGTTTTTGACCGACGATTTATCATCACTCGAATCGTCGGTCTTTATTTTTTTCAGCTGCATTTTTCTTTATCTATTCTCATGTTTTATATAAATTGAATAAAGAACAAAGAACCGATTAAATTCACTTTGAAAGGGTTAATTAAGTGTCTATAAAAATTAAACTTTTAACCATTCCTTTTTTGCTTTTTCTAACCGCTTGCGTAGGTAATATGAATCCAACAGGAGGAAACTCCACGCCAAATTATCCGTTTTTTATTACGACTCAAACGCAAGTTGTAAAAAAAATTACTGTTCCAGCAGGGACAAAGTTGGTTTATCAGGAACAGCACTTTAAAGAAGGCAAACAAGATCATGCTCTGTCTGAAAAAAAGCTGACTGCGATTGAATTTCCAAAGGATCAACCCTTAGTTTGGGCAGGCGTTCCTATTTCCTCCATCAATCAGTTTTTTAATTCAGAAATGCGAGGTTATAGCATTTATGCCGATTTTAAACGATTGCCAGATATTCGAAAAAATAGATTTACTCAACTTTGGCAGTCATGTGATGACAGTTTAGGCATTACTATCAAAAACACAGAGGATTGGTCATTTAATAAAGAAAATATTACAGATGTTGAAAGTTGTAGTGTGAATTATCAACGATATTTTAAAAATGATCCGAAGCAGCAACGTTTTTTGGACCAATTATATCAAGCGTTAAATCAAGTGAATGAAAGCTAAAAATATCGAATTAAAATCTACAACAATATGTGTTCTTTACCCACCCTATTGAAGTGAAGAATCATTTTTCAAGTTCAAACGATGCTTCACAAAAAATTGGAAAATTCACAGAGTTGGCAATCATACATGCATGATGTGCCTGCTCATGCAATTGATTCGCCAGATCAAGATTCGCACCTGCTGTTAAGACAATATGCGGTTTCAAAATGACTTGTGTAATGTGTCCTCGTTTTTCGGGATGAGCATCATCCATCCATCCACATGCATGATCAACATAATCGACTACACAAATCTGATTCATTGCACATAGATGCAAATACCATAATTTATGACAAGCGGATGCTGCTGCGACAATTAAATCTTCAGGATTCCATCGTTCAGGATGACCTCGATATGCTGGATCGGCTGAACCAGAAATAACAGGTTTATTCTCACTTTCAATGACAAAATCCCGTTGATAGGATTGATAGGTTTTCGTGCCTTCGCCCGTATTTCCAATCCAGCGAATTTTTACATCATATTGATGAATCGTCATTTTTTACTCTTTAATCAAAATTCGTCTAAAAATATCATCGCGCGGTTGATTTTTGATGCGTTCTGAATTGTAGTTTGATTTATGTTACCTTATCCTCTCATTAAAAACAGGAATACCATCACCGATGACCGTGCGCTTTTTTCATACCTCCGACTGGCATCTGGGACAGTTTTTTTATAACCATTCCCGCCACTACGAGCATGAACAATTTCTGACATGGTTACTCGAACAAATCAAAAATAAACAACCACATGCCCTGCTGATTGCAGGTGATATTTTCGATGTGATTAATCCGAGTTCACAAGCGCAAAAACAGCTTTATCAATTTCTTGCCGATGCTCACCAACTTGCTCCACATATGCAAACCCTAATGATTGCAGGCAATCATGATTCAGGCTATCGCATCGAACAAGTTGAGCCACTTTTAGAAAAATACAACGCTAAAACTGTGGGTGTAGTGCGCTGGAATGAGGACAAAACCCTCAACCTCGATCGCTTAATTTTGCCCATTTATGATGAACAAAAGCAAATTGTGGCATGGTGTATTGCCCTGCCTTTTTTACGTTCGGCTGAAATTACAGGATTTAATGAACACACCAGTAGTAGTCAAAGTGCCATTGCCTATTTGCATCAGCAATTGATTGCAGAAGCCAAACGACGTCAAACTGAACATCAGGCAATTATCTTAATGTCACATGCCCATATGCAAGGCGGTGAAACTTCGGATTCAGAACGTCCAATTATCATTGGCAATGAAGAAGCATTATCGACGAGCTTGTTTGAAGATGGCATAGACTATGTGGCACTCGGACATTTACATAAGCCGCAAAAAGTGGGGCAAGCTCATATTCGTTATAGTGGCTCACCTATTCCACTTTCATTTAGTGAAATTAATTATAAACATCAAGTGCTTGAGGTCACAATTGACCCCAGTTTAAAACATGATTCAAATTTTCAATATGAAGTTTTAGAAATTCCACGTCGTGTACAATTGCATAAAATTCGTGGTGAACTGAATGAAGTCATGCAAAGATTAAGGTCACTTCCTAGCGAAGTGATTGAGAGTATTGATCAACGTGAATATGTTGATATTGAGTATCATACGCTTACGCCACCACAGCCGAATTTAAGACAGCAGTTTGAGGATGCGCTGCCACCAGATCGTTATCGTCTGGTACGGATTTCCCGTCAATATTTGTCCACCGAAGATGACACCAACCATCAACGACAGATCAATCTACAACCCCCAACACCTGAAAATTTATTTCAAAAGATTTGGGAGAACAAAGGCTATAGCCAAGATGAGGACGTGCAAAAAGACTTTATGAGTTTAGTCGCTCAAGCCCAGCAACAACTTGAAGATCAACATAAGAGTTAAAGGATTCGCGTGAAAATTTTATCCATTCGACTCAAAAATCTGGCATCACTCGCAGGTGAACATTTTATTGATTTTGAAAGTGAACCACTTGCCAGTGCGGGTCTGATTGCGATTGTCGGGAAAACGGGTGCGGGTAAATCCACAATTTTGGATGCGATGTGTCTGGCTTTGTTTAATAAAATTCCAAGACTCAAAGACAGCGACGGTAAACTTTTAGATGTAGATGGCTCGGAGCTTTTAACCAATTCGCCACTCACCGTTCTACGACGTGGTAGCGCACACGGTTTTGCCGAATTGTGTTTTGTTGCACAAGACCAAAAACATTATTCAGTCCGTTGGGAAATTAAACGCGCCCGTGAAAATGCCAATGGTAAATTACAAAGTGTACAGCGTTATTTAAAATGCCTGACTGATAGCGTGATCATTGCAGATAAAAGCAAAGCTGTTGAAACCCATATTCAACAGATCACTCAACTGAGTTTTGAGCAATTCACGCGAGCCGTGCTGTTAGCACAATCTGAAGTAACAGCGTTCTTAAAAGCCCGTGATCATGAGCGTGGCGAACTGCTTGAATATCTGACCAATTCTGCAATTTTTGCCAAGATTGGGCAGTTGGCTTTTGAAAAAACCCGTGACATGACTCAGCAGCGTAAACAACTGGAGAATATGTTAGGGCATATTGAGTTGCTTTCAGAACAAGAATGGGCTGAACTTCAGCTTCAATTTGATAGCGCACTACAACTGCAACAAAAACTTGAAACTGAAAAATCCAAGCTACAGCATTTACAACAATGGTTTGAAAGTCAGCAAAAGTTTGAAAATGACATTGTATTTAAACAGCAACAGTATGATGCACAAGTTAAAATACACAATAGCTTAGATAAAGACCGTCAGTTATTCAGCCAACTAAATATTTTTTCTGAGATCAGACCACATGTCTTTCAACAGCAACAACTACTCAAACAGCAGCAACAACTTGAACCGCAAATTTCAGAACAGCAACAACTCTTTTCAAGCTTAAACGTACAGTTTGAGCAGGAGAAAACGCGCTATCATCAAGCTGAAAATGCTTTGCAACAGTTTCAGCATTTTGAACAACAACATCAAACAGAACTGAATCAGGTTCGTCAATATGTTCAGGAACGCGACTATATTGCAGAACAATATAAAAAAACACACAGTCGTTTAAAACAACTTGAACTGGCTAAGCAACCTTTATTGCACCAACAGCAACAATTTGAACAGCAGTTGCAACAACGGACTGAGAAACAGCAACAAACGACAGTCCAATTGGATCAAAGCCACCAATTTATGCCGCTTGACTCAGGTTTAAAAGCACATATTCAACAACTCAATCAATTTATTCTGCAATATCAAAAAATTGAACAACAGATGGGTGATATCCATCAGGCACATATCCAGTTGCAGCATCATCAAGACACATTAAAGAAATTGATTGAGCAGTTTGGTGCAACTGAGCAGATCGATGTCAAAGTTGAACAACGACAACTGCAACGGGAACAACAACTGAATCGGCTGAATCAATTTGAAAGTATTCAGCAAAAGCTCAATGCTTATTTTGAATTAAAGCAGGAACTACATCAGTTTCAATCTGATTTTGAACAATCCACGCCAACACATCAGCACATCAAGCAGCAAACACACGATATTGAACAAACTTATCAACGCTCAAAGTCACAACGTGAACAGCTTCAGCACATGTTACAACAACAACGTTTGTTGCATGCTGAAAATATTGAACACTTACGTGCTGAGCTTAAACATGGTGAAGCTTGTCTGGTGTGTGGCAGTACCGAACATCCTTATCGAAATGAGGAAGGTCTGGTTTCGAAAGCCTTATATGAGTTACAACAGCAACAGGAACAGCAAGCCATTCAACAAGAACAGCAACACTTTAATGAATGGCAAAACGTACAGCAGCAATTGACCCAGTTACAAGCGCATCTAAACCAGTTAAAGGTCAGTATGACTCGTGCTCAGGAAAAATTTCAACAGCAACATCAGGTCTTGATGCAGTCTTTGCAACAGGTCAATATTGAGTTGGATTTTTCACTTGAACAGCCTGAATTAACAGCTCAATTAAAGCTTCATTTACAAAAAAATCAAAGCATTAAACAACAGATCGAACATGAAATTCAACGCTTACAACAGGCACAAAAGCAGCAACAAAGCTTACAACAGAATATTCAGAATACCCAACATCAACTGCATACCATTCAGCAGTTACAGCAGCAAGTTCAGCATATTGTGCAATGTCTGGATGCACATGAACAACAACAATGGTCTCAGCACACGCTGAAGATCGCTGCAAAAATGCTGAACACTTTACAGCATCGCGCTCAGCAACTCGAACAAAAAGACAGCTTACAAAAGCAAGTGGATCAAATTCATCAACAGCTTGATGTATTAAATACAGAACTATTACATCAGCATAAACAGCACATTGAGCTGAAACAACAGCTGGATGCTATTGAGCAACAAGGCAAACAAAATAGTGAACATGCCAATCGTTTAGTTGAACAAATGACAGCTCAAGTTGAACTCAAAGCCAATGAATGGTTGGCACAACATGATCAAAAACGCCAACAGTTACAACAGCATTATCAACAATTGAAACATGATTTTGAACAGGCACGGCATAACTTTGAACAGCAAAAAAATCAGCTGGATCAACTTCACGCACAATATAAACATAATCAAAGCACATTAACTCAATGTCAGACTGATATTGAACAATGGCTAAAGCAGCATCCTGATTTTTCTCAATCACAACTTTCCAGTTTGATGTTGGTTTCAACACAACAGGAACAACAGCTGCGTTTAGGCTTACAACAAGCAGAACGTCAACTCAATAAAGCGCATTCAGCACTTAAAACGCTTCAGGAGCAACTGACTGAACATTTACAGTCGCAACCTGAGATGGATCATGAACAGCTTAAAACACAGCTTCACAATGTACTGAACCAATTACAAACCAATGGTGAACAGCGAGATCGGTACAAAGTTAAAATCGAGTTACACCAGCAAAATCTTGCTAAACAGCAACAATTTGCTGATCAGATTCAACAGGTCCAACAACAGGAACATCGCTGGAATAAAATTTCGAGCCTGATTGGCGATGCCAAAGGCAAAGAATTTCGGGATTTGGCGCAGCAATACAATCTGGATATTTTATTGGAATATGCCAATCAACAACTTGCCATGCTTTCGCAACGTTATACCTTAAAACGCTTAGAGCATTCACTGAGCCTTGCCATTATCGATCATGATATGGATGGTGAAATCCGTTCCGTTGCCTCACTTTCTGGTGGAGAATCTTTCCTGACTGCCCTTGCCATTTCACTGGCAATTGCCAATATGGCATCCGGATCAATGAAAATTGAATCGCTCTTTATTGATGAAGGCTTTGGTACATTAGATGCCTCCTCTTTGCACATGGTGATGAATGCACTGGATCAACTACAAAGTCAGGGACGTAAAGTTGTGTTGATCTCGCATATTCAAGACATGCATGAACGTATTCCGGTACAGATACAAGTACAGCCGATTGGTTCGGGTTCAAGTCGCATTGAAGTGGTAGGATAGGACTCAATTTTTAATCAGTTACTGCAAACTTCGCGGTTACCTTTATCATACTATTTGTATCGGAATGCTTGATTTAAAAAAATGAGGAAACTGTTAGCTTGAAGTCATTCAGAGTCACAACAAAATGATCAGAACAAAAAATAAATGAAATGGTCAATTTTTTATGATGAAGAAAAATTTATCTTTTTTCATGAGCTTAAAACCATGTCCCATATCTTTAAAATTGATTGTCAACTCAATTATCGCGTAAAAAAAACAACTGAATTTATGTTTCAACTTGAAGCTTCAGAGCATGCTTGGCAAACGCTTACTAGCGAATCATTTCATGTAAAACCTGATTTACCATATGAGCAATATCAAAGAGATAATGGGCTTAACAGATTAATAAGACTGAGTGTTCCCGAAGGTGATTTAACCGTTCGATATTGTGCAGAAGTTGAAACGCAGATTCCTGAACGCAATACGAATTTACAGGAAAGCGAGATAAAGGACTTACCATCTGACACTTTGTTTTTTCTCGCCCCGAGTCGTTTTTGTGAATCTGATTTAATCGGTACGATGGTCAATCATACTTTTGCAGATTTACCTAAAGGTTATGCTCGCGTACAAGCCATTTGTGACTGGATTTACGACAACATCGTTTATGAATCAGGGTCTTCAGACAGTACCACCACAGCACGTGATATTTTAGTCAATCGCGCTGGAGTATGTCGTGATTTTGCGCATTTAGGCATTGCAATTTGCCGTGCACTGAATATCCCTGCCCGTTTTGTGTTTGGCTATATGCCATTTTACGAAGCCAATCCAGATTTTCATGCAATCTTTGAAGTCTATCTGGAAAATCAGTGGGTACTTTTCGATGCAACACGCATGGGGCCAATTGATCAATTTGTACGTATTGGAACTGGACTCGATGCCAAAGATGTTCCATTTGCAACGGTTTATGGGGAGATTGAACTCATTTCAATGAGTCCTGTGATTAAGCGAGTACCACAAAAAAGTGTGGCTTAGATTGCAAACTGAACGATTAGTCTAAATAGAATTTTCATGGGAAAATATGGATAGTCGATTTACAAATATTTTCCCATTTAATCTTTCATCTTCGGTAGAGCTAGGCTAAAAGCAACACCACACCTGAAAATACCAAACAATAAATCCCAAACAAATACCAGCGACCATGTTCGAGCCATGCAGATAGCCATTTCAATGCAAGCAGCCCTGTTAAAAAGCTAAACAACATTCCAAATAAACTGGGCAAAAGTAGACTACCTAAAGCCAAGTGAGAGGCCCCTGCACTTGCATGTTGTGCATGAACCAAACGCAACAACTCTTTTATAATAACAGCTGGTGTCAAAACCACGGCCAATGCAAAGCTAAATTCTTCTGCTTTTTGACGAGAAATACCCAAAAATAACCCTGTTGAAATGGTCGCACCAGAACGGGAAAAACCACGGAATGGCAAACATAATGCTTGTACAGCGCCGATTATCATGGCACTCGGTAAACGAATATCTGCTTGCTGCCCACGATCAAGACGTGAAGAGAAAATAATTAAAATTCCTGATGCAGCCAAAGCCGTTGCCATAAGTTTGGAATTACTAAATAAATGTTCAATCTCAAAGTTACTGGCTCCACCAAAAAAAACATGTTTAATCAAGGATTGAAGTAATAACCCTAACACACCAGTGATCACAGTCGCTAGCAACACATAAAAGCAACGTCGTTTAAAATCCTGCCCGTTTGAAAAATAGGTTTTTTTCCATGACTGCCAAAAATACACAATCACGGCAAACATGGTTCCCGTATGTAACATCACTAATAAAAACGTCATGTCAGGTGCAGATGGGTCAAATCCCATAATTTTTTCTGCCAAAATCACATGCGCAGAACTGGAAACAGGCAACAGTTCAGCTAGCCCCTGTATCACAGCCAAAATAAAGATATGTAAAAGGTTCAATTTATATTCTCGTAAAAGCCTGTGATGCTTATATACTGACGAGCCATTAAAACTAGATTAAAAAGCTCAATCGAATTAAACAAACACAACGCTCATCATCCGAATAGATGAATTTATTCCTTAGAAAGTTGTCTTACTTCATTTTTAAATTTTATTTTGAATAATCCCGTGCTCCAAACAGAGCCGTGCCAATGCGTACAATGGTTGCACCAGCAGCGATTGCCGCTTCTAAATCACCAGACATTCCCATACTTAAAGTATCCCAATCTTGAGGTCGGGCATGTTGTGTTTTAACTTCATCAAACAGTTGCTTGGCATCTGTGAAAGCCTGTAGATGATCTGGTGCAGGAATCACCATAAGTCCACGTAAACGAATACGCGCTAATTGACTAATTTGTGCGACTAATTCTGCTACTTCATGTGGCTCACAGCCATCTTTAGAATCCTGAGCATCTATATTGACTTGAATGCATATATTTAGTGGAACTTGCGTGTCTAAGCGTTGGTTTGATAGCCGCTCGGCAATTACCAGACGATCAACCCCATGGACCCAATCAAATTTTTCTGCCAGATGTTTGGTTTTATTACGTTGTACATGTCCGATAAAATGCCATTCAATGTCCAGATCTTTTAATGCCTCCATTTTATCCAGTGCTTCCTGTAAATAGTTTTCACCGAAACAATGTTGTCCTAACTGATACATCTCACGTAACGACTGATGTGGATGTGTTTTGGAGACAGCCAATAAATGCACAGTAGCAGGGTCACGCTCTACGCTTTGGCATGCGTTTTCGATATGTTGAATGACCTGATTTCGCGCTTGTTGAAACTGATTCATTGACAGGGTTCTCATTTCAGTTATTTTTTTTGCTTAACCAGACTTGGAAGTGTTGGTAAGCGGTTCGGAAACGCTTATTATTCTACAAAATAACGATACATACTCATTATATTAGGGGAAATCATGGATATTACAGAGTTACTCGCTTTTTCGGTTAAAAACGGTGCATCGGACTTACATCTTTCAGCAGGAATGCCACCGATGATTCGGGTCGATGGTGAAGTTCGTCGTATTAATTTACCGGCACTCGAACACAAAGAAGTGCATCGTCTGGTTTACGACATTATGAATGATAAACAGCGCCGTGACTTTGAAGAACAACTAGAAACAGACTTTTCCTTTGAAGTGCCAAACATTGCGCGGTTTCGTGTCAATGCATTTAATCAAAACCGTGGCGCAGGCGCAGTATTTCGTACCATTCCGTCCAAAGTACTGACCATGGATGACTTGGGTTTAGGACAAATCTTCAAAGATATCTGTGAATATCCACGTGGGATTGTTTTGGTGACAGGCCCAACAGGTTCGGGTAAATCTACCACCCTCGCCGCCATGCTGGATTATATTAATGACAATCGTTATGACCACATTTTAACCGTTGAAGATCCGATTGAATTTGTACACCAATCCAAAAAATGCCTGATTAACCAGCGTGAAGTGCATCGTGATACTCACGGCTTTAATGAAGCACTGCGTTCAGCACTGCGTGAAGATCCAGATATTATCCTTGTCGGTGAGATGCGTGACCTTGAAACCATTCGTTTGGCTTTGACTGCCGCAGAAACAGGTCACTTGGTGTTTGGCACCCTGCATACTACTTCAGCCGCAAAAACCATTGACCGTGTTATTGACGTGTTTCCTGCCGAAGAAAAAGATATGGTTCGCGCCATGTTATCTGAATCATTGCAAGCCGTTATTTCTCAAACCTTATTAAAGAAAAATGGGGGTGGACGTGTTGCAGCACATGAAATTATGATTGGAATTCCCGCCATTCGTAATTTAATTCGTGAAAATAAAGTCGCGCAAATGTACTCAGCCATTCAAACCGGTGCTAACTATGGCATGACCACACTGGATCAAAGCCTCAAAACATTGGTTTCAAAAGGCATGATTAGTCCACAAACAGCACGTACCGTTGCTAAATCACCAGAATCCTTCCTATAAACCAAAACAATAAAAGGATCATACAATATGGATTTTAATGACCTTCTCAATCTGATGATTGAACAAAAAGCTTCAGACCTGTTTGTCACCGCAGGTGTTGAGCCTTCCATGAAAATTAATGGTCAAATTGTCCCTGTTTCCAAGACCAAGCTTGGTGCTGAAGTGGTTGGACAGCTTATTCAATCTATTATGTCTGATAAGCAACGCAAAGAATTTAGCGAAACACGTGAATGTAACTTTGCCATCATGAATCGCGATAAAACCGCGCGGTTTCGTGTCAGCGCCTTTCAGCAACGTGATATGCCAGGAATGGTACTCCGTCGTATCGAAACCATTATTCCTACAATGGATGAATTACGCTTACCGCCAATTCTTAAAGATTTGGCCATGACCAAACGTGGCATTATTATCTTTGTGGGGGCAACAGGCACGGGTAAATCGACTTCGCTGGCATCGATGATTGGTTATCGAAATCAGAACTCCAAAGGTCATATCATTACGGTTGAAGATCCTATTGAGTTTATTCATGAACACGCTGGCTGTATCGTTACACAACGTGAAGTCGGTATTGATACCGATTCTTTTGAAATCGCATTGAAAAATACACTACGACAAGCCCCTGATGTGATTTTGATTGGTGAGATTCGTTCACGTGAAGTCATGGACTACGCCATTGCTTTTGCTGAAACGGGACATCTGGTCTTAGCGACATTACACGCCAACAACGCCAACCAAGCATTGGATCGTATTATTCATTTCTTTGAAAGTGATCGTCATAACCAACTATATATGGACTTATCACTTAATTTAAAAGCCATGGTGGCTCAGCAATTGATCCCAACGCCAGATGGTCATTCACGTCGTGCTGCCATTGAAATTCTGATTAATACCCCTCTACTTGCTGACTACATTCGTAAAGGTGAAATTCATGAAATTAAAGATTTGATGAAACGCTCACGCGAACTGGGAATGCAAACTTTCGATCAAGCGTTATTTGATCTTTATAAGGCTGGTGAAATTAGTTATAAGGAAGCCTTGAAACATGCTGACTCACCAAATGATCTACGTCTAAGTATCAAACTTTCCGAAGAAGGTGCAGAGCAACTGCTCAATGCCAGTCGTAACATTACTTTCGATGGTCAGTAACATATTGATTTTTAAAATTTCTCTTGTTTTTCATCCACTATAATTTTTAAAGTAGGAAAGCAAAAGCCGCACTTCCATCATGATCTGATGCTTGTGCGGCTTTCATTTCGGGGATGACTGCATTCAGCCTAAGCTCTGTCATTCATTGACGATAAACTAAGGTCAAAATTTATATCGCTTTGCGCCTTATAGCAAAATTAAATGAGTGTTGCATACCAATTAAGCGGTTCTGGTTTTGGGTAAAAAGAAGGTCACCAACCCCAACAGCGGCAAAAAAGCACATAATTTAAATACCCATTCAATACCATGAGTGTCCGCCAGATAACCTAAACCTGCTGCTGCAATACCACTCACACCAAACATCAAACCAAACATTAAACCTGCAATCATTCCCACTCGACCTGGAACTGCTTCCTGAGCATAAACCACCATTGCTGCAAATGCAGAAGATAAAACCACCCCGACAATAATAGACAATACTGTTGTCCAGAATAAATTGGCATAAGGCAGAATCAATGCGAACGGTGCCATCCCTACAAACGAAACCCAAATGACGGCTTTGCGTCCGATCTTGTCCCCAATTGGTCCGCCTGCAAAAGTTCCTACTGCCACCGCAGCCAAAAATACAAATAAATGTAATTGCGCACTTTGTAGACTCAACTGAAACTTTTGAATTAAATAGAACGTAAAATAATTACTAATACTGGCAATGTAGGTAAATTTAGCAAACATTAATAATGAGATGGTCGAAAGTGCAATGATTAACTGGCGACCATGCAATTTAGCCTGTCCAATCACGACTTTTGAAGCAAGTTGCTGTTTACTGTGTCTGATGGTCCAGCGACTAACACCGGTTAAAATCCAAATCGCCAAGAGTGCAAACAGTACCAACCCAACCACGGCATATTGTCCAAACGGAACAATCAATAACGCCGCTAACAAGGGACCTATCGCTGTTCCTGTATTTCCCCCGACCTGAAAGGTGGACTGTGCTGTACCAAAACGCCCACCTGATGCCATACGTGCAACACGCGAGGCTTCAGGATGAAAAGTTGAGGAGCCAACACCAATTAAAGCTGAAGCAATTAATAGCATGCTAAAACTAGGAGAGAATGCCAAAAGGACGATGCCAATTAATGTCACTCCCATGCCCATTGGGAGTAAATAAGGTTTGGGATGTTTATCTGTATACAGTCCAATCCAAGGTTGCAACAATGAAGCTGTGATTTGATACACCAGTGAAATGAGTCCAACCTGAGTAAAACTGAGTGCAAAATTATCTTTAAGCATTGGATAAATTGCAGGCAGTATCGCCTGTATCAGGTCATTTAGTAAATGTGCAATGGCTACAGCACCCACAACTTTGAGGATAAAGCCCTGTGGTTGAATATATGCCGTAGAATTCTCCTGTACATTATCTTTCAATGGCATTGAAGACGTCATTTCAAGAAACTCCAATCATGGTGGTGTAAATGTCAGCATTGTAATCTGTCTCAAATGCAGCTATCTTCCAATAATTATCGTATAAGTGACAAAATAGAAAATCATGGACGAAAGTTTAAAACCCACAGAGCTGATCATTGGGTTGTCATCAGAACATGGTTATAAAGAAATCACATATGCCCATTCGCATTTAAGAGCGCAATTACTTTATGCCTCTAAAGGCACCATTCAGGTATTTACCGAGCATCAAGTCTGGATCATTCCCCCGAGGTGTGCATTATGGATTCCACCTCGAATTGAACATAGCGTCATAGCTTTAAGTCAGGTGAAATTAAACACAGCATTAATTGAAGAAAATGCTGCTCAGCGCATGGGAGAACATTGCTTTTTGATTCGTGTCAGTCCCTTATTACATGAATTACTCATTCGTTTTAATGAATTAGACCAACTTAAACAAACTGGTTTAAGCATTTCCCAAAAGTTGTTAGCTGCGCTGCATCTGATTATTTTTGATGAAATCCAGCGCTCACATTCTTTGGCTATTCAAATCCCCTGGCCCAAAGATCCCCGCTTAGTTCGAATCTGTGAAATGCTATTCGCCTTTCCCAATCAATTAAAAGATTTAAATACATGGGCAGATGAAATTGGGACCAGCTCACGAACACTCATGCGTATGTTTCAACGTGAAACAGGTATGTCTTATCGAGCTTGGATTCAACAAATGCACATTGCACTCGCCTTAGCTAAGATCGCAGAGGGGCAATCGATCAACCAGATTTCTGATGCCTTGGGCTATACCAATGCCAGCGCCTTTAGTGCCATGTTTAAACGGCATTTAGGTAAAACACCGCAGCAGTTTCGATAAATTAATGCTGTTGTTCTAATAATTCATCCAGATTTTCAAATACATGTAAAACACGGTCTTTATAGGTTCTACTATGGTCCAGACGGCGTTCAGGATCGACCAGAAGTAGAGTATGTCCATCATCAATCAAACGATCAATCCCTTCTAAAAACATACGCTTGCCTACATCCTGAATCAGTGAAATTTTACTCAGATCAATCACTATTTTGCTATGTCCTTCAGGCTCATTTTGCAAAATACGCAACAGCATTTCTGCTTCGGTAAACTTTAAAACCCCACGCAATACATATACGCTGATCGAATCATCCACTCCTGTCAGATAATGGCTTTGTACAATCGTCTGTGCTGATGGTGCGGCTTCCATCAAATGTAAGCCCATATCACGGGATAAACGCTCCATGATATCAATACCACGCACACTATTCCCATGTTCATCCAGCTTTGGCGAAAAAACTGCAATACCGACCTGACCCGGTAATACACCTAAAATTCCACCTGCCACCCCACTTTTTGCTGGAATGCCAACGGTGGTCAACCAATCTCCCGCTGCATCATACATACCGCAGCTCATCATGACGCTCAGTACCTGTCGCACGACTTCTCGATTTAATAACCGTTTACCGGTTTTGGGATCAACTCCTCCATTGGCAAGGACACTTCCCATACGGACCAAATCTTTGACTGTGACCCGAATTGAACATTGGCGAATATAGCCATTTACGATATGGACTGGATCTGTTTCCAAAATACCAACTGTACGCAACATATAACCAATCGAGAGGTTACGATATGCCGTCTTTATTTCAGAGGCATAAACCTGTTCGTCAAAATGCAGCTCTCGTCCTGCCAACTCACTCATAAATGCACGTAATATTTCAGCACTTGATTGCGAACCATCGGTAGGTATTAAAGAATGCGTGGTGATCGCACCTGAGTTAATCATGGGATTTTTCGGACGATTTTCCTTGTCCAGTGAAATCTGATTAAAAGCCTCACCCGAAGGTTCTACACCGACTTTATTTAATACCGTCTCTATTCCAAGATGTTGCAGCACATAGGCATAAGTAAACGGCTTGGACATAGATTGAATCGTAAATTCAACCTCATCATCACCCACTGAATAAATTTCACCATCCACTGTCGAGATTGCCAAGGCCAATTGGTTCGGATTGGCTTGCGCAAGTTCTGGAATATAATCAGCAAGCTGACCTATATGATGATCATCGCAATCATCAAGAACATGCGCTAAATAATCAGGAACGGGGGTTCGCATAAAGGTTGCCTTTGTTATCAGATTCAATCATTGAGCCAAACGCATTGAGCTTGGTTCGATCAGTTTTTATCGTACATGCACCTGATAATATTAAATTTATAGTTTTGTAATTTTAGGGTGAATAAGTTAAATGTTCCTCAACCTCTCATTGATTCAGACCTAAACCATGCGTTCGGTAAACAACACGCCATCTAAATGGTCAACCTCATGTTGTACAATTCTGGCTGGAAAACCTTGATAATAAGTTTCGAACCATTCTCCCTGTAAAGATTGATAGCGTACTTTAACGGCGTTGGCACGCTCAACTTCACCGCGCTGGTCAGGCACACTCAAACAGCCTTCTTCACCCAAACAGGTTTCAAATGAATATTCAATAATTTCAGGATTCACCATCACCACTGCCTCCATTTCTGGAGCATCTGGGTAACGGGGATTAGGTCGAGAACCCACCACAATCATTCTTTTTGATATATAAACCTGCGGTGCGGCAATCCCAACACCATTACGTTCCAACATAGTATTGTGCAACGCGGTCGCCAGTTGCATCAGCCATTCTGTATTAAATTCAGCGTTACTTACTTCGACAGCTTTTAAGGTTAAAATCTGCTCACCATGTTGAGCGACTGGTAAAATGGTACTCATTTTGCTGCATCCGACTCACAATCAAAACTTATTGTGCAACTGAATATTCTCACTCACAAGCTGAAAATAAAAATCAATGACACAAATCATAATTATATAAAATGACTTGGCATATTAGAGATTTTCTCGCATCAAGCGATTTTTATTTGGAGTAAATGCCTGCGCGTTGAGGAGCAAATCAATCACGTCCAACACCCCTTGTTGTTCATTACTTTTTGCTAAATAACCAGCAACCTGTTTCAGTTCAGGAACAGCGTTACTCATGGCAAAACCATAACCGGCCTTTTGTACCATTTCAATGTCATTAAAATTATCCCCGATTGCAAGGACCTCATGATCCTGAATGTTCCATTTACACTGTAAAAATTGTAAGCCATAGGCTTTGTGTTTCTCTGGAAGTATGAGATCAATAAATCCAAAACCACTAGAGACCAGTTTGACCCAATGTTGTTGAACATAATCTCGATGTTTTAAGCCAGATAAAATGTCTGTATCTTGCACGCTAGTTGTGAGCGTCACTTTACAAATTTGATCATCGACTTGAACAAGATCATCCACCATTTTTAATCGTTTAAAGTAAATCTGAAGTTTCTGAAGTGTTTGTTCTGGCATATTTTTTTCGATATAAGCACAGTCTTTTGCACATAAAATCAATTTTTTTGCATTATCCTGTTTTAAATCAATCAGTATTGTTTGTAACCGTTCAGGGCTAAAAAAGTCAAAATTTAAAATCTGCTGCTGATCCACCACATAAGCCCCATTTTCCGCGACAAATGCCAGCTCATGTGCAATTTCAGGAAAATAGCTGGTTAAGGTATATAACGGATTGCCACTAGCCGCGACAAAATGAATACCCCGTTGTTTTAACTGGTTATATTGTTGTAAAAATCGTGCGCGATTGTATTTCTTCTCTGAATTTAAAAATGTTCCATCCATATCAACTGCAATCAGTTTGACTGGCATCATGACCTCATCTCTTAAGCTTTTCAATCTTTGTCAGGGACATGCTAGCAGTTCATCAAGATTTTATGAATCGGCAAAGCTATCTTTTGAATTATCTATTTATCGTTTGAATTACGCATTTATTTTTTGAGGAATGTGATTTAAGCCAAATGATCAATTCTACTCAATGATTTAATCTTTGCTTCAGTATGGACTTCTACACTCCATGGTATAAATACACATAGATTGATGAAAATGAACACCACGCAATTATTACTTGGCCTCATATTCAGCTGTATTGGCTTAGGCTATTTTTTATATGGCAAAAAACAAAAAGTTATTGTGCCTTTAATCTGTGGTTTAGTGCTTATGATTTTTCCGTATTTCGTTGAAAATATCACCTTACTCAGTGTGATAGGTGTTTTAGTTTCCATCCTTCCCTACTTTATTCGTTTATGATCCGTTTTATAAAGACACGCCGATCTTTCTCATCAATGTCGTCATGCTTAGACCCATGCAAAATAGCATTACATCTGTTTAGTTTTTATTTTTCTAATCAAGCTGCTTCGATCATTTTAATTGACTTACTTTTAATTTAAATTTCCAGTAATATCGGGCGAATCATTTTATTTTTGAATCTTTTACAGCATGGATGCTACTGCACAACTTTCTTTTCAGGATAAACGTACCCTTGCCCTTTCGTCACTAGGTGGTGCACTGGAATTTTATGATTTTGTCATTTATGTATTTTATGCCAAGATCATTTCAGATTTGTTTTTTCCCAATAGTTTAAGTCCATTTTGGGCAATGCTGAACACCTATGGCATCTTTGCAGCTGGTTATTTTTTCCGTCCTTTGGGCGGTGTGGTCATGGCTCATTTTGGTGATTTAGTTGGACGTAAAAAACTATTTTCACTATCAATTTTACTCATGTCTCTACCTACTTTAATGATCGGGATATTACCGACATTTGAGTCAATTGGTTATCTTGCACCTGTACTTTTATTATTTATGCGCATTATCCAAGGCATTGCAATTGGTGGCGAAATTCCTGCGGCATGGACATTTGTTTCGGAACATGTACCAGAGCAGCGTATTGGCCTCGCCAATGGTTTATTAACCGCGGGACTATCTTTAGGCATTTTACTGGGTGCACTGATGTCTTTGTGGATTTCACTCCAGTTTAATGAAACTGAAATTCACCAATGGGCATGGCGAATTGCATTTATTGCAGGAGGGATTTTTGGATTATTTGCCTTGTATTTGCGTAGTTATCTAAAAGAAACCCCTGTATTTAAAGCCATGCAAGCGCGTAAAGCGTTATCCAAAGAGCTACCGGTAAAACAAGTTTTAAAGCAACATAAGACGGCGGTTGCGATTGGCATGTTATTTACGTGGTTTTTGACGGCTTGCGTGGTGGTGATCATTTTGGCAATGCCGAATCTTCTCACGAGCACTTTTGGTTATGACCGTGCGACTGCATTTAAAATGCAAAGTGCTGCCATTATCATGCAAATGCTCGGCTGTATTTTGGCTGGGGCACTCGCTGATCGTTTTGGCTGTGGCAAAGTGATGATGGCTGGCGCAACTATGCTTGCAATTGTTGCGGCAATTTTTTATCAGAGCTTGGGACATGCCAGTCAGCATATAATTTTTATAGAGTATATGCTGCTCGGTTTATGTTCAGGAACAGTCGGCATGGTGTCATGCAGCATGGTGAAAATGTTCCCTGCACCCATTCGATTTTCTGGCATTTCATTTTCTTATAATGTCTCTTATGCCATTGTCGGTGGTTTAACTCTGCCCTTCATTCAAATTTTAAGTCAGTATAGTCAGATCGGTGCAATGTATTACATCTTTGCTCTCGCTATTATGGCATGTATCACGGCGATGATATTTAAAAGTAAATTTGAATCATCGCCTAACAGTTAAATTGAATTATTACGTTGGTTAAAGCTCGTGATTTGTTACGCTGTTGTTTGTTACTCTGTTCTAACTTCTGATCATTGATACATTTTGCACAAACAGCTTGAAACAGCCTATATCACCATTGGTAAAAAACACGAGCTTGTCCCACGTTATAGAGATTTTAAAAACTCAAGACCTCGCTTGACTTCAATCTCATTCACTGAGTGCCCAAGTCCTTTATAGGTTTCCAGTTCGACATTAAACCCCGCTTCACGTAAGGATTTAAAGGCGTCCTGACTTTCATAGACTGGAATGACTTCATCCGCTTCACCATGCATCAGACTAATTTTGGCAGACTGGTTGGCATTGGTTTCAATGGGAGATGCCAGACGACCCGAAAAGCCAATCACACCTGCAATTGGCCAACGACCTGAAGCAACGGCATCCAAAGACATGATTGTTCCTTGTGAAAAACCACAGAATACAACCTGCTCAATTTTATCTTTAAAATCTTGTTCATCCAAAATTCGCAGTACAGTTTGATCAAAATACTCACGCGCCTGTTGAATACGCTCGAAACGATTTTCTTCAGTAATTCCCGTCAGACTAAACCATTCAAAAACTTCGTGACTTTGCATAAATGGAAAAGGCGCATTTGGAGATGAAATACTTAAACCCTCAATCTGGCGCTGCCAATATTGCGCAATTGGCAATAGATCACGACCGTTACTGCCTACACCATGAAACATAATGACAAGTTTATCGCTCATCTGTTTTACCTTTATCATCTAACTCAATCTATCTTAATCGGCAATTGACTTAAATGTTTCATACATTCATATCAATCTTGTAATGTCCTTGCTTGATTTCGATGCTTAACCTTTTTGTTTTGTAATGGCTTGGATATTCAATTGAAATATAAAATTCATCTGCGCCGTCATCTAGCCCAGAAATAACCCAACTGGTGCCTTGTGGAAAATCATGTAACCACTGTGCCTTATACACATCGGACACCGAATCAAAATCCAGATAATCTTGTGGAGATTGGCAAATTTTCTGCGCCAGCTCATCAAAACATTGCTGTTTGTATTGTTCCAGATTCAGGATCTTCATGTTGTCAACTGGGTATTTTGCTTCACTTTAACTTGTTGCCATTGCCACCAGCCAAAGGCTGCCATCACCACAAAAGCAGCATATAAGCCCGCTGTCAGATATAAATCTTTATAAATAAACATCGCCACATACACAATATCGACAAAAACCCAGAGTATCCAAGTCGCGATATGTTTACGACTGGTCCAATAAGTGGCGAGCAAACTAAACGCTGCCAATTGCGAATCGAGCATCGGCACAGCAGCATCGGTAAAGTGTTTTAAAGTTAATCCAAAAATGACTCCGCCCACTGCGGCAATCGCCATTTGTATGATCACCAATTTAATGCCAATTGGTTCAATACGAATATCATGGTCTATCTGCTTGCCTTTAAGCCAATGATAAAATCCGTAAAAGTTCACAATCATAAAGAAAAATTGCAGAATGGTTTCACCATATAATTTAAAGGTGAAAAATAAATAGGCATATAAAACAAAGGCCAGAAAATTAAACCACCAGCACCACATATTACGTTTAATGGTTAAGGCCACACCAATGATGCTAATGATCACTGCAACAATCTCAAGTGGAGACATGTTTTGTACATCAAAAAATGGAAAAGACTATTATGAAATGTTTCTGACGTTAGGCAAATGATTTCTATTCACTTAGACCATGATTTATTTGAAAAACCTACGTGATCAAACATTAAACTATTTAAGTGCCCAATCAGATAAACGATTACTTAAATGAATGGCGAAAGTATCCACATAGCGGCTATACAGGTCAGCAATGAAAATCAAGGCGATAAAAAACACCATAATTGAGCCAATGACAGAGATGTTATAGCCCCACCCCCATGCAAGAAAATAGTTAAATACAGGCAGACAAACACAGTACATCAGCAACAAATGCAACAAATAAATTGAAAAAGATAATTTCCCCAAATACACACAAATACGATTATCCAGCAGTTGCGACAACCTTGGATTCATTAAAATACTATAAACAATCAAAATACCTGAAAGAAAATTGCAGTAGTCATACGTCTTATCGCCCATCAGTGAATGCAACCCTGCATAGGCTGCACTGGTGTTATGAGCTCCAGCGAGATAAAGTCCAACCAATAAAATCATGATTGCGAAGGCAGAAGAACGAGTGATTCGCCCATACATAAAAATCAGGGAGCCAATTAAAAAGCACAACAACCCCAGAAAAAGTTCCTGATTTTTAAAGAAAATAGCCGTGGTCGGGAATAATAAAACCAAGGGTAAAAACAGGCGTTTATCCAGACTATAGATATACAATAATCCGAACAGTAAAAATGAACCGATTAATTCAACCTGCATCGTCCAGAGCACCCAGTTGATGCTCGATTCAGCAAATAAAAATGAACCAATCGTACCTTCATAGATTGCGCGTGAAAAACTCACGTCTTGTGTCGCCAAGACTTTTAGCCAATATTGTACCTGCGAGCTATCAATGTCACTAAATTGCAAAGCTGCCCACAGTAAAATACACGAACCCAAAGCAGGAATGGCAAGACGTGGATAGCGTTTTATCATCATGGATTGCAGCTTTGACTGCATATTTTTGCTTTTACAAATCACGTAAGACAAGATAAAACCACTGAGCACAAAAAAAACATACACGGCGGCTGTACCTGAATACCAAAAGGCAAACGGTGAATGATGAATAAAATATACTAATGAATTGTTTGCGACATCATGCTGGTCAAAATGATGTAAATATGGATAAAAACTTAAACTTAAATGTGAAAACACCACCGCCAGACACGCCAGTCCACGAATGCTTTCCACCGCATTGAGTTTGCTAAATTTATCCATATTGGAACATCTTCATTTTAAAGCATACCTTCCACAACAACACCCTGTTCTAAGCGATTTGGCAGTGAATGTGATCGCATTGATCTCAAAGTATAATCGCTACTTTGCCTCACACTCGTCTTTAACATTGCCTAAACACTAAGAAATCCCTATTCTTTTACAACAATATAAATGCCAGCTTGCGAACAAGCTGGCATTTATATTTTGTTATTTATCGAATGAAAAATTAATCAATGTGAGTAATACGACCAGTGTCGTCATGATGCACTACACTGATTTTTTGCGCGCGACCTTGATGAATCTCAGTCTCATCCAACTCAAAATAACGGGCATAATCTGTCACGTCTTTTTCACTCAGTCGTTTCACACTTTTTGCAGGAACGTAGTTGCTCCACAGTAAGAGTGCCACTGCACAAGCCACCAGTGAACTCACACCATGCTCAATGCCAAGACTAAAAGCACTGAATAACTGATGAATCAGATGGTTTTTTTCAAGCTCAATCAAAGCCCAAACCAAAATAAATGGACGCCATAGCAATAGCCATGCTCCCCACATCATCATGGTTGAAGTATTTGATACATAGCGTCTGTGCCATGGCAACTGATGGCGCACGTCGATAATCAAATTATTTGATTTCATGGAAATCTCTCATAAAACATTTAACATCTACATGCGCATGCCACGGTCAGGACTGACCCAGCGTGCGCGTTTTTCGTCACCACGTAACAGGACTTTAGGAAAGGCGACGATCGTTGCGCTAATGGTAATTAACCAAAATACGAACGGATACCAAATCATCCAGTAGTAGTTTTTACCTAAATTAGGTTCATAACGACTGTCCATCCATTTGCTCATCGCAAACTGAAGCAGACAGGTCGCGCCTAATAATATTCCGCTGCCATACGGTAAAAATGGCGAGCTGATTCCAGACAACTCTCCAAGCGGTAGTACAAAATGTACCAACCAGAGAATTGCCATAATAAGCATTAAATATGACCACACTAAGGTCAGACATAACTCAAACATCAGTGGCCATAAAAAATTCAGTTTTGGCTTGAGGAACACATCCAGATTTTTGATTAAAACCTGTGCGCCACCCATTGCCCAACGTAAACGCTGCTTCCATAACCCTTTTAAAGTTTCTGGCATTAAAATCCAGACCAAGGCATTCGGTTCAAAACGAATATCCCAACCCGCACGTTGTAATTTCCAGGTTATGTCGATGTCTTCGGTTAACATGTTGGGTGACCAGTAACCGACTTCATGCACAGCACTTTTACGAAAAGCGGTAATGACGCCAGATACGGTAAATAAACGACCAAAGCTGCGTTGTGCGCGCTTGATCATCCCCACAATGGAAGAAAACTCGCCCACCTGAATTCGTCCTAACAAGGTAGAACGAGTACGAATACGTGGATTACCCGTCACTGCTGCAACGGTTCGATCTTGCAAGAAATGACGAATCATCCATTTCGCAGCATGGGGATCCAGCAATGCATCACCATCGATCCCGATTAGAAACTCAGCTTGGGTTAACAAACTGCCTGCCTGTAAAGCGACGGCTTTGCCCTGATTCTGAGCCAGATGAACGACGCGTAATTTATCATATTGCGTTGCCAATTTGTCTAAAACTTCAGCAGTATTGTCCGAGCTACCGTCATTAATCGCAATCACTTCAAAGTTAGGATAGTCCAGTCCCAAAGCATGACTAATGGTTTCCTCAGCATTATCCCCTTCATTAAAACAGGGAATCAACACCGCAACCATTGGATATACGTCTAATTCCGCTGGTTGCTGATATGGAGGATCCTTGCGCTCTTTCCAATAAAAGATAAGCGCACCCATCATCCACAAATACGACATAAACAGCGGATAATAAAACACAAAGTTTAAAGCCGCTTGCCATAAATGATGTAAGGTTGTTGACATGGTCAATTCCTGCTACGGGACTAACTTTGAAGGTTTAGTCGCAAATACATCACGCAACATTTCGGTATCAGGATGATCTTTAAATGGATCATCTGGATAGTAACCCACATGCATCGCTCCTTGACTGTACAAAGAGCGAATCGTGTCGACAAGCTCCTGCGACGGCACTGGTTGATTCGTGCGCCAATTGGTGGCTTGTAGCTCAAATACGGTTTTCTTGATTCCGTTCGGATATTGTTTTACACGTTTCACAATATCCTGATAGAACTTGGTCGGATTCTCTGCCTGCTCCATGTAAGGCATGGCCATAATGGCAGTAAAATCGTAACGTTTTAATGACTGCTCAAGAGACTGTGAATACCAGTTCTCTGCATAAGGAGATAAAGCAACCTGCGCATACATATTGCGGGCGGTCATTAAATAAGGCTGATAATAACGCACGTCAGAAGCAAGCTTCATGGCAAAGTTATCAATCGTTTTGATTTTAAAATCGGTCCACTTCGATAACAGCGCATCATTATTACGAATTTTTTCCAGATCAGTCGGCAAGCCTGCCTTAGCATAAGCTTTTAATGCCTCTGGACTGGCATCTTCGTAATCAGACAAAGTGGTATCATCGTGGAAAAGTATACCATCAAACGTCGAAGATTTGGCTAAATCTGTGTAAATTCCTTCAATCACTTTACGTGCTTCTGGCGAATAAGGACTTAAACGAATATAGCCCATATTCAAATGATCGCTATTTTTCGGCTGCTGAGTCACGACCAGTTTCTTCGCGGCAGGATTACTTTTTGGTAATTCCCATGCCATGAGTGGCATCCATGCATAGACGCGATTGACATTGGTGCGTGTGGAAATTTGCCACGCGACACGATTGAACAAATCGGCGCGCATAGGCACATAACGATTTGGAAAATACACCATGTCCGCAGAACCATTGGCATCAGGATCTGAAAAAGCTTGCAAATAAACTGTATTTACGCCAGAGGCACGAATCCGATCCAGCACATGACCCAAATTACGTTCTGTCTGGGCTGGATCTGGGTCATAGATATAGTCCAGATCGATATGCATGATTTTTTGAGGACGGTTATTATCGGTCATATTCATCTGACGCGTTAAAATATCCTGCGCCAGATCATCTGTACTCTCGCCACGGGTGACCAATATACGGCTTAAATGTCCTAAAGATTTAGTCACATGATCTGGACCATCATCTAGCGTTACGGTAATTGGCATACCCAGTTTTTTCGCAATTCGCACGGTTTCCATGTTATAGCGACCATATGGCCATACCATGACACGTGGTGCACGAATACCATGCGCCTTAAAGGTATCAATATTTTTCTTTAAGTCATCACTAATCCGCTTTTCATACGCACGATCCGACTCATAGGTTTTAGTTTTAGCATCATAAATACGTGTAGTAGCAGCAGGCTCTGAATTACCCTGTGGATTCCCCATCACTCCATGATGCAAATCATAACTATGGCTTCCGATTTCAATGAAACCACTGTCCTGCATTTCTTTAATTTCTTTCCATGTCAGCAATTTATCGCGATTTAATTTTTCATCGCCAAATTGCACAATTTTACCGGGTTTAACTTCTAACCATTTACCCACCACTGCCAACACGGCTGGTATTTTTCGTGCTTTTAAAATCGGGTAGGCATAGTCATAAAAGGACTGGTAGCCATCATCAATAGTCAATAACACGGGTTTAGGCGGTAACTTGATTTTACCTTCATTGGCTTTAATCAATTGATCAACACTAATAAAGTGATAACCATTTTTAATCAACCAATCCAGATGCATTTCAAAACGTTTTGGTGTCACTGCATAATCTGGAATAATCGCTTCTTTAGATGTAATCTCGTGATAACCAATCAGCGTTAATGTTGAAACATCTATTTGAGGTTCTTCTTCTGGTGCTTCACCGGTATGTGGATCTGTCACAACTGGAATCTCCGCTGCTTGAGGCAGGTCAGCAGGCATTACTGATTCAGCTTGGGCATGACTGATTCCAATTGAACTGAACAATAATGAAATGCTCAACGTTAAAGTTTGCAAGGGAAAGCGTGCTGGCATAGAAATATCATCTTTAAATTCGGGTTATGTCTGAAAAGTGTCTATTTCATTCAAAACAGAGATCATCTATTTTAGATAATTCTGTCCATTAGACTCAAATCTTTCAGGCTTTTAACAGCGTCAGTTATACTAGTCAATTCTGAAAAAAATCTTAAAAATTTTTGTAGGTTTTTCTTAACTTTACAGTCATATTTCAATTTTTTTAAATTTATAATTTAGCGTTTTAAGCACTTGTTTTTGTATAAAAAACGCCCCATAAAAGCGTGATGGAATAGGCATTTTAGAATCAAAAAAAGATGACAAAAAGTCATCTTCTGAATAAATAAATCACAATAAAGCTAAAACAATCAACTTAATTTTTCAAAAATAAACCGAGTTTAACTACAATCAGTATTTAATATTCAATGGCCGTAAAATTCGGATGTTCCGCCATCTGCTCTAAATAATAACGCTCTTTCTGATATAAATATTTATATAATCGGTTAATCCACTGACCACGTCGAAAAATCTTAATTTTTTTTGTGGTTCCATCATAATCCAATAACACAATTTTCGCGTCTTGTTGGAACAAGGTAATACGATAGCTGGTATTTTGTTGTAAGTTAAAAGAAGTGACTTCTTTAATAATTTCAACTTTGTATTCGCCATCCAGCCAATAATGACGATCGAAGTTAATTTTTTCTTGAACCCATAAAGGCTTAACGTCTTCCTCTGTGGTGTCCAGCATAAAAAAGTGATCTAATTCTTTTAAAAGCTCAGTAACAGTTAAATCTGAATAGTCATTCATCATGATCATCTCGAATATTATTGCTTTTATATCAAATAACCTTAAATCAAACAGCACAGAAGAGTTCTACTACTCAACACTATTTTAATAAAACTCTGCCTTGGATTTATTTTACAACATAGAAAGCCAAATCGATCGCAAGAATTGTTATACAATTTTTACATAATTATTTTATAAAATGAGTTCATTCGTAGAATGCATAGATGCTTTTCACTAAATATGCATTCCAATATAGTTTACTGACTAGACAGATTAGTTTACTTTTCAATATTTCACTCATATTTTTACTCGTATATTTAGCGTAAAAACATTAATTTCTTTCATCTTTTTTTAAATTGTTTTTTATTTCTCTCTAAAAGAAAAATAAAAAACAACCTGAAAACAAATCTTTTATTGATCTCTGGTTTTAACATCAAATAATTCAATTTCAAAAATCAGATTTGAATTTGCTGGAATAATTTTACCCATTTTACGTTCGCCGTAAGCGAGATGTGCAGGAACAATCAGTTTACGCTTGCCACCGACTTTCATTCCCATAATGCCCTGATCCCAACCTTTAATGACCCGACCTGTTCCAATCACTGTTTCAAAATAATTGCCACGATCTAGCGAAGAATCAAATTTGGTGCCATCTTCCAGCCAACCTGTGTAGTGCGTGGTAATCAAAGCCCCTTTTACCGCCTCTTTACCCTCACCTATTTTTAAATCAATAATCTCTAATTCTGTTGTCATCGCTTGCTCCATAAAAAAATAATGAAAGGATCACCTTAACCTTGTAAAAGTGTCCATTGAATTTCAACCTGTGCTTGATCACCCAGTAATGTCCATTCACCATCCATCACATTAAGTTGTAATTGCATGGTACGCTGACACAGTTGTTGCAATTGCGCTGAACTCTCTGCTGACAATTGCCACACTTGCACATTTTCCAGGGTCTTAATTTTAGCATTACGTTTCCACCAGTCATCGACCTGTGTGCCATACGCAATCACCACAACTTGCTTACAACGCGCCGCAGCTTTTTTGACTTTATCCTCAGAAGGCAGACCGACTTCAATCCATTGCTCTAGCTGACCCGTCAAATCTTTTTTCCACAGTGCTGGTTCATCACTTTCAAATAAATCTTTGGTAAATTCCAGTTGTTCGTCTGCATAGCGGGCAAATGCCACAATACGAACCATTAAACGTTCTAAAGTCTCAGAAGGATGCAATGCCAGTGTAAGTTGATAATCAGCATATTGGTGCTGATCCATATCAGCAATATTCAAATCCGCTTTATAAATTGTTGCCTTAAGCGCCATAACAAAACCATCTATTTTTGATGGGCGCTAGCATACCCGATTTTGAATATGACATAGAAGTCATCTGCTTGTTGTCTTTATTCATACACGTGCTATTGCTTAGAGCGTGCTCATTGCACCTTATCCGCTTAAATTTATCTTTTTCTGCTTCAAACTGGCGAGTTTCTTGCAATATATGGGCGATTTCACAGTAACGAAGAAGCGGCATTATGTGGCTAAAAATTAAATCCAGTCTTTTCCTGCAAGTCATTATTGCACTGATTCTAGGCATCATCCTCGGTTTAAGTTTTCATGATTTTTCCTTAAATTTAAAGCCTTTAGGGGACGGCTTTATTTCCCTGATTAAAATGCTGATTGCTCCGATTGTGTTTTGTGTGGTGGTTCTTGGTATTTATGGGGCAAGTGACATTAAAAAGATGGGCAAAGTAGGTGCAAAAACGATTCTTTATTTTGAAGTAGTCACCACTATTGCACTCATATTGGGCATCGCGGTCGCTTATGTATTTAAACCGGGCGTCGGTATGAATATTGATATCACCACCCTCGATAGCAAGGATCTGAGTACCTACACGGAACGTGCGCATGCCATCAGTTCAGGCTCAGATTTTATCTTGCATATCATTCCTAAAACCTTGTTTGGGGCTTTTAGTGATGGAGATATTCTTCAAGTTTTACTGATTGCAATCTTGTTTGGGGTAAGCTCATTACTGATACCCAAACAATTTTCAACAATAGTGTGTCAGGGACTTGAAGCTTTCTCTGAAGTTTTATTTAAGATGATGGGCTTAATTATCCGACTTGCTCCACTAGGGGTACTCGGTTCAGTCGCCTATACCACAGCCAAGTTTGGCTTAGATTCTCTGATGCAATTGGGTTATCTGGTGATTTTGTTTTATCTCACCTGTATCGTCTTTGTGATTGTGATTTTGGGTTCAATACTTAAAATCGCAGGTTTAAATATTTTCAAATTTTTAAACTATTTTAAAGATGAACTTTCAATTGTTTTAGGGACAGCTTCTTCAGATTCAGTCTTGCCTCAAATTATGAAAAAACTCCGGGCACTGGGCATTAAAGACTCAACGGTGGGTTTGGTAATTCCTACAGGCTATTCGTTTAACCTAGATGGCTTTTCTATTTATTTAACGTTGGGGGTAATTTTTATCGCGCAGGCATGCAATATTGATTTGTCCATGCATGACCTGATCGCCATTTTACTGGTGTCACTGGTGACCTCAAAAGGTGCACATGGAATTCCAGGCTCGGCATTGGTCATTTTGGCAGCGACTTTATCCGTCATTCCAAGTCTTCCAGCCATTGGACTGGTGTTACTGCTTTCTGTTGACTGGTTTATTGGAATCGTGCGTGCTTGTACCAACCTGATCGGTAACTGTGTTGCGACTGTAGTGATCGCGCATTGGGAAAAAGATATTGATCATGTACAAGCGAAAGCAGTGCTTGATCAAAAGTAATCCCAAACTAAAACCAATCAGATAAAAAAGTAATAAGAAAAAAACGGTCAGCTAGAAACTACATTAGGTTTCTAGCCTACATGCCAATAAATCGGTTTCCAGTTTTAGCCAGTTATGTTCATGCTGGCTAATCATCTCAATGCGATTATCAATATTTTCCTCACCCGATTTATAATTGAATTGCTCAGGATTGCAATTAAAATACATCCAGCCTTGATGGGTATGAAAAATAGCCTTGAGACGCAGCCAGTCTTTTTGAGCACATAACACGTCCAGCAACTGATCAAAATCAAATACCCAGCGACGGGGAAATTTCCAGCCTGCAACCAGATAACCTTGCGCATGCTCGACATAATGATATGGCAGTTGTTTGATTTCGGTTACCGCTTCCTGAATGGACTGCTGTCTTTGTTGAATTAACAAAGGTTGAATTTTACGTTCTATTGTACGATGTGGCTGATCAATCTGCTTTAAATCCAGCTCACCATGCGCTGTTTTCAACCATTGTTGTTGATATACCGCATATTCCTGTTGCAGTTGCTCAAGAGCCAGATCATCTTCAAATGTCATAATATCTGTATGAGAAATCACGATGATTTCAGCCGCTTTGATTTGATCTTCATATAAATTGTGTTTGACCCAAGCACGATCATGCAAACGGCTTCCGTCCACCACAGTGACCAACGCTCGCATATCTAGACTACTCTGCCAGTGCGGCTCAGTCAGTTGCTCCATCAATTGAGCAGGATGCCCCAAACCTGTGGGTTCTATAAATAGTCGATTGGGTTGAGCATCTGTCAGTAATCGAGCCAACGCAATATGAAGTGGCAATTGACTACTACAGCACATGCACCCCCCCAACAGCTCTTTTATTTCAAAACCCTGCTGCTGTGGTAATAATTGCTGATCGATACCAATTTGACCAAATTCATTCATCAGGATCGCCCAAACTTCATGCTCAGGTTTTTGTTGCAATAAATGCTGTAAAAGTGTGGTTTTGCCCGCACCTAAAAAACCTGACAGAATATGGGTTGGAACAATTTTAGATTGGATAATTTTCACGTAAGCTCAACCAGACAATGTAGTAATTAAACGCAGCAGTATTGAACATGTGTAGCTCAACAATTATGAGCTATCTTATCAACATTCTAAAAGTTCAGATTTATTTCGAATAGCTAAATTAAAATAATTATGTGATTAAACTCACACTCATAATCTACAAAAACATTATATTATAGTTTCATAAAAGGAATATCCAATTTTGAATGTGTGGTTGAATTTAAGGGTTTGTAAAATTAAGTAAATTAGCTGCTTTAATTTTGAACGGATTGAAATAAATACATACATTTTAAAGAACATTAAATTGTGTGATTTTTACAATAAAAACACATTCAAAGCCAAATTGTAACTTCAATGTAAATTTTCAGGTTAAGCATTGTGTCTAAGGTTGCTGGCAGTCAACTGAGCTCTTAGCATGAATATCAAGCGAAATGACTCGAATTCATTTTTGGGTGTTTAAATTTCAGCTTGTAATTTATTTAAATTAAATAAAGGATGCCTCCAATGAAACTTGTTAAAATTTTACTTGCTTCAACTTTTGCTTTAGCGACTGCTTCGACATTTGCGGCTAAAGCGGATTCTGCACAGGAACAGGATAAAGTTGTTGTATCTACTCAAGAGTCACCAGCGACTACAACTTCTTCACCTGAATCTGCTGCGGGTCAACCAACTTCAGCACAACCGGGTTCTGAAAATGCTGCTGAAGCTCAAGGTCAGCCTGCACAACCTGCTCAATAATGTGCTGAATCTCTCCACAAAACAGCATTTATTTTGATTTAAATTTCCCAGTTTAAATCACGGCTTGAGGGGTTGAACCATTGCTGCGGTTCAGCCCCTTAACTGTTTTTTAACGCTATCAGTTTTAAATCATCTCAATATAAAATTGATCTCACTATAAAACGTTGTTTTGATCAGGTCGCATTCGATCGAAATGGAATACAGGCAGCTAAATCGTCACAACGTTGTCCCGTTTGTCGCTTGATAAAATAATCCTGAACCATTTGCGCCTGTTGCTCAATTCCATATTGAAAGAACTGCTTGCCTTGCTCCAGCACATAGCGATATTTTCGATCAAAAATACCCTGACGAATCAGTTTAACGCCCTGTTGAAACTGCCAGACATGTACAAGTTCATGAATAAACCATGATTGCAATTGAATCGATTGCTGTGCAAAATCTTCATGCCAATTGGCTGGATTAAAATAAATGTTGCCATTCGGGCTGATCGCAAAATGTTGAATGACCCAGCGATGCGCAATAATCTGTACCCGATCAAGTTCAATAGCACGACCGAATACACTTGTAGCCAGATGTTTTTCAGCCTGTGTTAACTTACGTTTTCGCACGATTAAATATTGCTTGAGACCGTATATCATGTTCTTACTGAAAAAATCTTAAATTTACTCATATAATGTTATGATAAATTGCATAAAAAATGTCAATTTGTACGTATTCCATAATAATATGCAAAAACTTGTCATTTTTTACGCCGAAAAACATTGTATTGGTATATATTATCCAGCTTGCGCTTTAACGTATTACGTTTAAATTTAGTTTTTACCTCATACACAGAGTTGAATAAAAATAATGATAAATCAACATGTTGTGTATATCTGCATATATAATCTAGGATTAGGTTTGGATGAAAAGTTTTAAAATTGCCCTTGCCCAATTTTCACCGCATATTGGCAATATAGACTCAAACGCTCAAAAAATGATTGAGCAAGCACTTGAAGCAAAAAAACAAAATGCTGATTTAATTATATTTCCCGAACTTTCAGTGATCGGCTATCCTGCTGAAGACCTTTTATTACGTCCAGCTCTTGCCAAACGTACACAAAAGGCATTTGAAAAGCTTGCTGAAGTTAAAGATATCGTGATGGTGTTTGGTTTTGTGCATCAAACTCAAGAAGGTCAACGTTATAACTCGGCTGCCGTCATGAAAGATGGGCAAGTGCTTGGGATTTATAATAAGCATAATTTGCCAAACTATAGTGTATTTGACGAAAAACGCTATTTTAATGAAGGTCATCAGCATCTTGTTTTTGAATATCTGGGACATAAGTTCGGAGTATTGATTTGTGAGGATATCTGGTCACTCAATACCGTTAAACAAGTGGCTCAGCTCAATGTCGATAGTATTCTGGTTTTAAATGCATCCCCTTATGAAGTAGGAAAACCACAGCATCGTGTGCAAACTCTGACTGAATTATCCAAGCAATTTAATGTCAATCTGATCTATGTTAATCAGGTCGGTGGTCATGATGATCTGATTTTTGATGGCAGTAGTTTTATTGTGAACCATGACAGTTCACTTGCCTTAAAAGCCCCTAGCTTTAAAGAAGCACTTTACTTCACAGATTTTAATCCTGAATACAAAAAATTTAATATTACAGATCCATCTCCAAATCTGGATGCCATTGCGGAAATTTATCAGGGTCTGGTCATGGCGACTCGTGACTATGTGCAACGCTCAGGTTTTCCGGGTGTAATTTTGGGACTTTCTGGCGGTATTGATTCTGCGTTAACGCTGGCAATAGCAGTCGATGCATTAGGTCCTGATAAAGTTCAGGCGGTGATGATGCCATATACCTATACCGCTCAAATTAGTGTTGAAGATGCTTCTGAACAAGCTCGCCGTATGGGAATTACCTTTGGTATTGCTGAAATACACAATGTTGTGAATAGCTTTATGCAAACCCTGTATCCATTTTTTGGAAACAGCCCTGCCGATGCCACTGAAGAGAACTTGCAGGCGCGCGCGCGCGGTACATTGTTAATGGGTTTATCCAATAAATTTGGAAATCTCGTACTTTCGACAGGGAATAAATCTGAACTGGCAGTCGGCTACTGTACACTATATGGTGATATGGTCGGTGGATTTTCAGTTTTGAAAGATGTGTATAAAACCATCGTATTTGAACTTGCTAAATATCGTAATAGCCTGAGCGATACACCTGTGATTCCTGAACGTGTCATTACGCGTCCACCGTCCGCGGAACTGCGCCCAGATCAAAAAGATCAGGACTCATTACCTGCTTATGATATTCTGGATGCAATTTTGTACGCCTATATTGAAGAAGATCAAAGTCAGGCTGATATTATTGCCAAAGGTTTTGATCAGGCTGTAGTAGAAAAAGTGATTCGTTTGGTCGATCGAAACGAATATAAACGCCGTCAAGGCGCAATTGGACCGCGTATTAGCTCACGTGCCTTTAGTCGTGAACGTCGCTACCCGATTGTAAATGGTTGGAGACCAGATGACGCATAAGGATCAAATTGTCAGGGATCAGACAACATCAGCTCATGAACAACTTGCTCAGGCACTTCTGCTTGAGCAAGTCCGTTATTTTAAAGTGCAGCTTTCTACTAAAAACTCGCCTGAATATCTACAACACGTAACTCATCTTATTTTTAATACGTCACAACATCTGACTTTAGGTCAGGTGGTTACACTGGATCAATTGCAAGCGGTAGTCAAACGCTATGCACTGGAAATGCAATTAGGTGCAGGCCTACTCGAATTTATTGGTGAAATTTCCCAACAAATTTATCTCTACATGCTTAAATCTACGGCGACCCTGAATGATTTGGTTTCCGATCATCAATTTGAAATCTGGCTGTCCAAAATTTTAGAGCTGGATCATATTCGGGTCTATCTAAATAATTTTTTAAAAAATAGTCCAGCCATTGGGCAACTGTGTCATTTTGTGGCGACCACTGTTTTACAAAATAAACTTCCTGTTCTATTTGGCGCTTCATCTGCATTAAGCGTTCAAAACCATTCAAAAAGCACCTCTGAATGGAAACGTAAATTATTGCGCTTTTCGAGCATGCAACAGCAAAAAATTGAACAAAAACTGGAAGATTATTTGGCAGATTTCATTCAACAGCAACTGGCCGAATTAAGCATTCTTTCCGATGAAGATTTAGAAATTTTGGTACGTGATATTTGGGATGATGTTAAAGACAAAGCGATTTATCAATATATTTCTCAGCTAGAACCAATTGACATTGAAGAATTTTTTGTCCTGATATATGAATACTGGAAAGAATTGCGTCAATCATCCTTAATGCAAAACGTGATTTTACACGGCGTAGACGTGTTTTATCGATTTTATCAAAATGAAAGCTTGCAAGATTTGCTCTTCGGGATTGGCCTCACTGAGCAAGATATTCAAACCGAAGCGTTACGTTTTTATCCCAAGGCGATACAGGCATTAGATGAACAAAATCTGCTTGAGCCTCTCATTTATAATCTGCTCAAACCTTTTTATGTTCGCAATGAAACTTTGAATGTCATTGCTGAACATTTGAATCATCCAAAGTCTTAAAGTCTAAACCACCTCACCTGCTTAGGTGGTTTTAAACCCCATTTTTTAGAAATAATATCCGACAGCCAAATAAAACATGTTGTCCCAGCCGTTGTGCTCGGCATTTCCTTGTGCCAGACTTTGAGCATCGCCACCATTCATGGGGTCATTACGGCTCATAATATATTCAGCTTGTACCCCAATGGCTTTGTAGTTAAATGCAACGCCGCCAATCAACCGTTCTGAATCTTTCGCAGTCGCGCTGTCTTTGAAAAAGCGACTATGCGACAGATAAGGTTTGATATTTTCCAGATGAAAATAAGGCTGCTCAAACGTATAGTTAATTTCATTGACCACATAGCGGCCTTTGTTTGCCAATTGATAATTGGTATCAAATGCTCCTAAGGTTGAACTATCTGGAAAAATAATATCCTGATTTTTTATTTTTTGTTCACCATATAAACTCAGCCATTGCCATTGCGCGTACTGAGTCGTCGCAAAAATATTCCATGTGTTACGATGGCCTTGTCGCTGCGTCACTTTATTTTCAAGATCAGAATACCAAAACGATGTCCCAAGCTCAGTTGCCAATTTATGACTTGCATCAAATTGGAATGTCTTGGTCAAGCGTGCAATCCACATATTCTTTTCTTTAAGATGCGTTCCAGCAGTTAAATCATCCGCCTCAACAAAGTTAGCACTATAACGACTGGCGTCTTTGGACGTACCGGTATAATTCCCACCATCACGCGGGTAAAATCCTAAACTGGCATGATAATCGTCGTGATTGATTTGGTATTGCACACCCAAATTCGAGATATCTTCAAAACCAACAGTATTCATCAGTGTTTCGTAATAACTACTGCCCCAAAACTCACCCAATCCAAAATCAATCGGCTGTAATCCCACACGCAAACGTTGTTCGTCATTCAGTTGATAACCCATCCATGCGTGACGTAAAAAAACCGCATCACACAGTCGGTCATATTGATAACAGCGCGCATCTACCGAAGCCAACCAGTTGCGATTTTCATAATCCAGCACCAGACGAATATCCGCTAAACGCCAATCATTATTTTGTCCTTCATTGGCAGGTTGCTGATAATTTTTAGTTAAATAACGGGTTCGAATGGCCCCCGACAAGGTTAACTGACCGATATCTGCCTGAGGATCTCCCCAGCTTAAATCAGCAGCCCATACACTTGAGCTAAAAAGAACACTGGTTGTAAGTAATAATATTGACTTATTCATGTCATAACGTCCTAAAAATGAGGTAATGAAAATGCATAAGTTCGTTTTTAATTAGAAAACTAAAAAATGTTGAACTTGATTGTAGCCATTCGAGATAAACGAAAAATGTAAATAAAAAAAAAGATCACGTAAGGTACATGATCTTTAAAAATGGTGGCTATGACGGGACTTGAACCTGTGACCCCCGCATTATGAGTGCGGTGCTCTAACCAACTGAGCTACATAGCCATAAACTGTGTGCGCATTATCTATAGAACCATGATAAGCGTCAACACCTTTATTCACCATCTGTTCAGCAAATACTCAAATTCTTTTAAATATCGAGATTTGCTTACGATTTAACCCATAAAATCATACCTAATCTGCTTACTTTCCATTAAAGCAAAAATGTGTAGGCATACCTAAGACTGCAAATTTGACATAAAAAAAGACCATGCAGGAGCATGGTCTATTAAATGGTGGCTATGACGGGACTTGAACCTGTGACCCCAGCATTATGAGTGCTGTGCTCTAACCAACTGAGCTACATAGCCGAAAACTGTGCGCGCATTATCTAAAGTTATCCTAGATACGTCAAGCAAATTTTTCAAAAAATTGGTGAAGTGGACCTGTAAGCCGGGTTCTGTCGAGGACGATCATTCCTCTAGGCGTACAATCACTCATACGCTCAAGCGACCTACCCGAATCCAGTACGGGCCGTACCTCAGGATTCCTATTTGGTCTTGCTTCTGGTGGGGTTTACCATGCCGTGAACTGTTACCAGACACGCGGTGCGCTCTTACCACACCCTTTCACCCTTACCTCACGAATGAGGCGGTCTACTCTCTGCTGCACTTTCCGTCGGCTTTCACCGCCCAGGCGTTACCTGGCACCCTGCCCTATGAAGCCCGGACTTTCCTCCCCTGCTTTAGTCACGAAGACCTCCACAGCAGCGACCGTCCAGTCCACTTCTGGAGCGCATAGTAGCAAAGATTTGACCTAATTGCTCGTGCTTTTTTGATCAATTAATTTTTGATACTTTTGCAGCAACTCATCATGTGTTTCGACATGAGCAGGGTCTTTGGGAATGCAATCGACAGGACAAAATAACTGACATTGCGGTTCATCGAAATGTCCCACACATTCAGTACATAAGTCTGGATGAATCTCGTAAATCACATCGCCCATAAAAATGGCTTCATTGGGGCAAACTGGTTCACAGACATCACAGTTGATGCATTCTTCAGTAATAATTAATGACACATTACCAACCTTGTTGATGTTTGCGCTCAAAGGCATCGACAACGGCCTGTGGCACAAACTTGGCGACATCGCCTCTTAAACGTGCAATTTCACGAACCAGAGTCGATGAAATAAAAGAATATTGTTCCGATGGTGTTAAAAACACTGCTTCAAAATGTGAATCAAGCTGACGGTTCATATTGGCCAATTGAAACTCATATTCAAAGTCAGATACTGCACGTAAACCACGTAATACCGCAGTGGCATTTTGTTCACGGAAAAAATTGACCAAAAGTCCATCGAATCCAACAAACTCAACGTTAGATAAATGGCTTAGGGAGGCTTTGGCTAAAGCCACACGTTCTTCTAAACTAAAGACTGGGTTCTTATGGTGTCCAATCGCAATGGCAACCACGACTTCATCAAACATTCGCGAGGCTCGAGTGACCAAATCAATATGTCCATTAGTGATAGGGTCAAATGTTCCCGGATAGATAACACGTGTTTTAGTCATCCAGTTGTACTCTAGTTTATTTTCTGAGGGATATATTCTAGCAAATCTTGATTTCTTAGCGAAGACGTCCCATCAATAAGCCAACGGATTAAAATGAAAAAACTTCACCTCAGTCGCTGTTTCAGGCACAATAGGCTCAACTTTGGAATTTTAAGATTATGGCGAAAGCAGTAGTAGTTAAAAAAAATAACGGCGGCACCATCGCACAAAACAAACGTGCGCGTCACGATTATTTTATTGAAGAAAAATTTGAAGCAGGTATGGCTTTACAAGGTTGGGAAGTCAAATCCCTGCGTGCTGGGCGTATGACATTATCTGAAAGTTATATTATTTTTAAAAATAGCGAAGCTTATTTGTTTGGTGCACAGATTCAACCTTTGCTTTCTGCCTCAACCCATGTTGTTGCGGAATCGACACGTACCCGTAAATTATTGTTGTCGCGTAGACAAATCGAACAACTGATGGGCGCAGTCAATCAAAAGGGTTATTCTTGCGTACCTTTAGCCTGTTACTGGAAAGGTCATTTGGTCAAACTGGAAATTGCGTTGGTTAAAGGTAAACAGTTGCATGATAAACGTGCTACAGAAAAAGACCGCGACTGGCAGAGAGATAAGGCACGGTTGATGCACAAATAAAACATACAAAAAAAGTCTCAAAATTGAGACTTTTTACTTTAAAAGTGCTTAATGCAAACGATATAACAGTTCAGCCAAATATTTCCCAAACTTTCTCGCCGTTTCCAGATCCCCTTCGGGTGGTGTAATTTCAACGCTGGCATTGTCCGACTGGGTCATCAAGCCTAAAAAACTCGACATTCGATTGATATCAAGTGAACTCCGACCTGTTGGCATAAACGGCAAACCAGCCCAGATCATGCCATGCTGCATCGCAAATAGATTAATTTGTTGCAATACTGCGAGTTTATCGCCACTCAAGCCACCTCCGTTGGTAAAGCCAGCAGCAAGTTTGCCTTGCCATGTTCTTGCCAACCAACGCTTGGAAGAATCTTCCATAAACTGCTTCAAAGCAGAAGTTAAACTGCCCATATAAGTCGGACAACCCATGACAATTGCATCAGCCTGATCCAATACCTCCCATTGCGGAGCAGCTACAGATATCAGATGTACTTCTGCACCTGCTTGTTCAGCACCTTGAGCGATGTATTGGGCAACTTTGGCAGTATGTCCATACGGACTATGATAAACAATGCAAAGCGATTTTTTGGGCAGTGTCATAAATAAATTAAACTGATAGTACTTCGAAAGTTTACCACTTTTATCGGATAAAAACGAATGTCGCCATGCGTCCCGTTTTGGCATTACGCCGATAAGAATAGTATTCGTGTTGCTGGCGGTAAGAACATTGATCGCCGCCCAGTATCAGTTCTACACCCTGTTGTTCCAAGATATAAGCGGCAATCGCATAAAGGTCTGCATAAAACTTATCATCCTGTTTGCCTTGTTCAAATGCCAACGCCAGTGCAGGATATTTCACACAAAAAGCATCTTTGACATCTAGACCCACTTCAAAACACGGCTGACTAATTGCAGCACCTAACCATGCCCATGTTGCACCACTTTGCATGGCTTCAATGGTATTTTCAATTATTCCACCCGCCAGACCACGCCAGCCTGCATGTAAATTGGCAACCTCAGTCCCTTCCCGATTGCCCAAAACCACAGGCAAACAATCGGCGGTCATCATCATGAGCGCATGACCTTGGGTTTGAGTAACTAAACCATCACCCATTAAAGCATCAAAAGTGATCTGCTGGTTCACCGTATGACAAATAGTGCTATGGGTTTGCGTCATCCATGTGATTTTATCCACCCCATATTCTGCAAACGCATTTAACAACATCATTCGATGTTGCTGAACGCGCCTAGGATCGTCATTGACATGCAAAGCCAGATTAAATCCAGCCAGTTCAGGATGCTCACTCGCTAACGCTTGTGCATGCTGAATGGTGGTCTGTCCCACATAAACACCTTGCGGTAAACCTTGCACAAAATTCATGAACCAATCCTTATTTTAATAAGCAGCATTGTCCTGACGTAAGACTTCAACCAAATAATTAAAATCGTCTGGCCACGCTGCTTCAAACATCATCTCTTCACGAGTACGTGGATGCACCAATCCCAATTTAGAAGCATGCAGTGCCTGACGTTTAAATGCACGTAAAGTAATATTTAAACGCTCGCTTGCGCCTGCTGGCACACGAACTCGATTCATATACACAGAATCGCCCACCAGTCCATGACCGATATAGCTAAAATGTACACGAATCTGATGGGTTCGTCCTGTTTCAAGCTGTGCCTGTACGCGAGTAAAGTTTTGGAAGCGTTCTTTGACATTATAATGCGTTACCGCATCCCGTCCGCCCGGAAGAATCGCCATTTTAATACGATCAACTGGATGACGTTTAATCGGTTCATCAATCGTGCCACCCGCCACAATATTGCCATACACAATTAAATCATAAATTCGATAAACCGATTTATCCGCCAGTTGTTTACTTAACGAAAACTGGGCCTCCAGATTTTTGGCAACCACCAATAAACCACTGGTGTCTTTGTCAATTCGATGCACCAGACCTGCCCGCGCCAGTTCTGCCGATTTTGGATAATGATAGAGCAAAGCATTGACCAGTGTTCCCGAGCTATTGCCTGCACCAGGATGTACCACCATGCCCACAGGTTTATTAATCACTAAAATATCATCGTCTTCATAAACAATATCAAGTGGGATATTTTCTGGTTGGCTGGTGGTCTGAGCTTCAAGCTCAACATTTAAGGTCAGTAATTCGTTACCTTCACAACGGTATTTTGGCTTAACGATGTTACCATTCACCAACAAATGACCGTCTTTCATCCATTGCTTGAGGCGTTCTCTGGAAAAGTCACTCCAGACAGTGGCCGCAACCTGATCAATGCGTTGCCCTAAATATGTTTCATCAAGCTGTTCTTGCAACGATAAACGTGTTGCAGTTGAGTCAGAATTATGATTATCTGCATCCTCAGAATCTTCGAGTAGATTGAAGTCTGTTTCTGAGAGATTGGAATTAGAAGATTGTGCTGAAGTCATTTGCTCAAAGTGATAAAAGTGGTTTAATAGCGCAATTGTAGCTCATTGCCCGTATATAACAGAGGAGTTTTTATGTCGCTACCAAATTATAAGATTACCATGCTTGCCCTTTCTCTTGGCGTAGCGACTGCAATGGTGGGTTGTAGCAGTAATCCAAAAAAAGAAGTAGTCGATACTGGGCCTAAGTCAAGTGAACTCGTGTATATTGAAAAAGCAGAAAAGTCACTCGATCGTAAGCAATATTCAGATGCGGCAAAATCTTTAGAAGCGATTGATACTTATTATCCTACAGGTCAATATGCACAACAAGCGCAACTTGAGCTTCTTTACGTTAAATTCCAACAAAAAGATTATGAAGGTGCCATTGCACTGGCTGAACGTTTTATTCGCTTAAATCCACAACATCGAAATGTCGATTATGCCTACTATGTACGCGGCGTATCCAACATGGAACTCAATTACGATAGCTTGTTGCGTTATACCTCATTGCAACAGTCGCATCGTGATGTCAGTTATTTAAAACTGGCTTATCAAAACTTTGTTGATTTTATTCGTCGCTTTCCTAGCAGTGAATACGCAGTCGATGCAGCACAGCGCATGAAATACATTCAGCAAGAGCTGTCCGAAAACGAAATTAATGTGGCGCGTTTTAATTTAAAACGTAAAGCTTGGCTTGCAGCAGCAGAACGTGCGCAATGGGTGGTTGAACATTACCCGCAAACTCCACAGGTTCCAGAAGCATTGGCAACTCTCGCTTATGCCTATGATCAAGTCGGTGATAAAGCCACCTCACAACAATATACAGATGTTTTAAAACTCAACTACCCAGAGTTAGTCAAATCCAATGGCAAGGTTGATTTACGTGCTGCGCGCCATGAAGGAAGCTGGTGGAACCGTGCGACTTTAGGCATTTTAGGTCGTAGTGCAAAAACATCTGGTGTTGAAACGACAGCATCGGACAATACCACTGAGCAACGCAGTCTGACCAATCGTTTAAGCTTTGGTTTACTAGATAAACCTGCTCAACCAGTTGCACCAGTGGCAGCACCACCGACCCAACAATTTGTTCCACGTACCAGCGTTGTACCAGAAACAGTTGCCCCTGAAAGCAATGAAGATGATGCTGCCAACTAAAATTTGATGGCTGCACAGTAAGGCAAGTTTAAAGAACTTGCCTTTTTTCATTTTTATTGCATTGAAATCACTTGCATATGACTGCATCATGTAAAGTCATCTTAAGCACAACAATATTATTTTCACCCCTGATCCGACACGGTATTTTTGATTATGGCGATTCCTCAACACACGATTGATCAAATTCTGGATCGTACTGATCTGGTCGAACTGATTGGTCAACGGGTCAAGCTGAAAAAAACCGGACGAAGCTATTCGGGCTGTTGCCCGTTCCATCAGGAAAAAACACCATCTTTTCATGTGTATCGTGACAAAGGCTATTACCACTGTTTTGGCTGTCAGGCCAATGGCAATGCCATTCGCTTTTTGATGGACATTGATAGCCGTAATTTTATTGATGTCATGAAAGAACTTTCCAGCAAAGCAGGAATCGAATTACCTCAAGATAACTTTGACCATAAAAAACTCTCTTACAAACGTACACCACAAAAAATTGAACCCAAAGCGATTTCAGCACCTGAAATTGCATCCCCCTACGTCACACAACAAGATCCAGATCAAGCTTTTGCCGATGCATCCAATATTGAGATGCCCAACTATTTTGATGATCCTTTTGCCCAGTTTGATGTTTCGTTTTCAGCATTTGAAGAAATACCGCAAGAGGGAAATTTATACGACCTACTGGAAAATGTTGCCCAGTTTTATGAACGGCAACTTCCACACAGTAAAAAAGCACAGGCCTATTTTAAACAACGTGGACTCAGCGCTGACACGATTCAATTTTGGCGTTTAGGTTATGCACCTGAAGATTGGCAACATTTGGAAAAAGCCTTTCCACAGGACATTGATGGTCTTAAAAAAGTCGGCTTAATTCGTTCAAGCGATAACGGACGAGATTTTGATTTACTGCGTGAGCGCGTGATTTTTCCGATTCGTGATGCAAAAGGTCGGGTGGTCGGTTTTGGTGGTCGGGCGCTAAATGATGACATTAAACCCAAATATATTAACTCACCAGATTCAGATATTTTTCATAAGAATCAGTTGCTTTATGGGCTTTATGAAGGGCGAAAACTCAAAGCCCATGACTGGTTGATGGTCGAAGGCTACATGGATGTGATTGCCTTACAACAATATGGCGTCTATGGCGCAGTGGCAACACTCGGAACCGCCAGTAATGCAGATCATCTGAATACTTTATTTAAACAAAATCCAAGAATTACCATTGCCTTTGATGGTGATGCCGCAGGGCAAAAAGCAGCCAGACGAACACTGGAAATTGCACTACCCCTCTTAAATGATGGTCGTGAACTCAAGTTTTTTGTGCTGCCCAATGAACATGATCCAGATTCATTGATTCGTCGTGAAGGTCTGGAAAGTTTTAATCGGTTACTGGATCAAGCACCGTTATTGTCCGATTTTGTTTTTGCCCATTTAACAGGACAACACGATATTTCCAGTCCAGAAGGTAAAAGTCTGGTCATGGGTGAGCTCAAGGAGCTTACCGAGCTACTTCCTAAACATGGCTCATATCGTTATTTGCTCACCCAATCATTTCGGGAAAAACTAGGTTTAGGACGTAAATGGACACCGCAAATCAGTCACGATGCCTCTTTGTCATTTAATATCCAAACCAAAGATGAAGATTTTGCCATCGCCATTTTGATGCACCATCCTTATTTATATATCCATTTTGAAGCTTTACGTGCTGTGATTGATGCCAATGAATTGCTCAGCAAAATTCTAGCGATTCTGGATCGTGTTTTTGATGAATTACCTGATGATCAGGAATTGGCAACCTATTATGTTTTGGGTGCATGTAGTGCTTATTGCCATGAAATTGCAGATATCATGCAAAGAACCAATATTGAAAGCCTGACACAAGCCCCTGAAATTGCAGACAAACTCGCGAAAGAATACTCACTGGGTTTGCAGGAAAAATACTTACGTCAAAAACTTAAAGCACCCATTTCTCTTTTGGAATCACGCAATTTGCGTCAACAGCTCAATGAATTAACCAAACAAATTGGCTTAAGATTGTTATCTTAAACTGATTATTTTTTGGGTTTGCGCTCATTGGCAAAAACCTCTGCCAATTGGTTTTGCATCCATTCAAAATAATCAGGACTTTCATTTTGTGCGGCTTCACGCAGTAAAATTGAAGTCGGATGTAGCATTTTCTGGGTTAAGCGATGTGCAAA
Source organism: Acinetobacter ihumii (assembly GCF_900625095.1). Lineage (GTDB taxonomy): Bacteria > Pseudomonadota > Gammaproteobacteria > Pseudomonadales > Moraxellaceae > Acinetobacter > Acinetobacter ihumii. The sequence goes on from NZ_LR130760.1 coordinate 1,559,654, forward strand.
GTTTTTTAGTACATCTTCAGGGTGCTTGCCTGTTTTTAAAGCCTCAAGTGCTCGCTCTAACTCTAGCTGAGTTTGCGCTTCACTTTGTTCTCTATAGGCATGAATGGTACTCCCCGCTTGCTGGATTTTTTGCTGGGTCACCAGTTGCGTTGCCAACTGATTGACCATGACTTCCGCCTCAACAGCAGCCTGTCGACGTTGTGCCAGATTTTCATCTATAACGCTTTGTAGGTCATCCACCCCATACAAATAAACGCCATCCAGACTTTCAACTTTGGGATCGATATCACGGGGTACAGCCAAATCCACCATTAACATCTGTTTGTAGCGTCGTTTTTTTAAAGCTGCACGCACATCTTTATAATGAATGACTTGATGTAAACTGCCCGTACAACTCGATACCACATCTGCCCGATGTAAATGGTCTGCCAACTGATTAAATTCAATAATCTCGACATCCACTTGCTGCGCAATTTCCTGCGACAAATGTTCAGCACGTTCACGACTACGATTACAAATAATCATTTTCGCAACGCCCATTTCAGCCAGATGCTTGGCCACCAAGCTATTCATTTCGCCTGCTGCCACCACCATCACGGTCAACTGTTCAGGATGGCTAAACACCTGCAAAGCCAACTGCGCAACTGAATAGCCCATCGAAACCGCATGGCTACCTACTGCTGTTTCAGTACGAACCCGTTTCGCAGCATAAAAAGCGTATTCAAAAATTCGGTTTAAATCTGGGGAAATCGTCTGTGCTTCTTTAGACAGATTCAGCGCACTTTTGACCTGCCCTAAAATCTGCGGCTCTCCCAGCATCAGCGAATCAAGCCCACTCGCGACCCGCATCAAATGTGTAACTGCTTGCGCGTTTTCGTAACGATAAACATGATGAAGTAATTGTTTTACTTCAATATCATTTGATTGGGCAAGCCAGTCGAGCACCTGATCGGCATGATCAGCAATCGCATACACTTCAGTACGATTACAGGTTGAGACCACCACCATATCATTTAAAGACTGGTGATGACGTTGCTCGGCAAGTAAGACACTTAATCGCTCTGCATTAAAAGCGATTTGTTCTCTTAACTCTACGGAAGCTGTTTGATGGTTGACACCCAATGCAAAGAAGGACATATCAGATCATCAATTCGCTAAATTTATGCTATTGTGCATTAAAGGTGTCATAAAAAGCATACTAGATTATGAAAAAATGGATTACTAACATTGCGTCAAATGAATTGCCGATTTAACGGTACGTCGCTTAGACAATATTCTACCACATTCTTACTGTTAGGGAGCATGGCATCAGCTGTACATGTACGGGCGATGGCTGATTTTCATCCAGCACCACTCAATAGTGAAGCACTTAAACAAAGCATGATTGCCGAGTTTGCACTGGCTTATGATGATATCCCAACGGCTATTCATAATTACACTGTCTTGGCTATAAAAAGCAATTCACCCGAAGTAAAACAGCGTGCGCTGGATATTGCACTTGAATATAACGACACAAAAGCTGCTCTGGACATAGCTACACATTGGGTGGCACAAGAACCTGAAGATGTTCCTGCCCTATTCTATTTGGCGCATATCGCACTCAAAGCGCATGAATATAAACTGGCTGCCAATACGCTGGACAAAATTTTAAATATTGATCCCAATGCTGATTTAGAACAAATTGTCGCAGGCATTTCCCCAGAATCCCCTACGGATCGTGCCGACTTACTGCATATTTTAAATATCAGCAAGGAAAAAAATAATCCCTCTGTGCTTGCACTTATTGCAGGTCTGGAAGCCCAAAATGGCGATTTGGATCAAGCACTTGTGACCATTAATCGGGCATTACGCAAACGCCCCAAAGTCACAGGATTTATTTTAATGAAAGCCAATTTATTGACTGGACTGGGTGACCTAGAAGGCGCACAGCAATGGTATGCGAAATCCAGTCGGCGGCACAAAGATAATCTGGAAGTTCGTTTGGCAGAAGCCCGATTTCTGGTCAAAAATAATCAGCCAGAATTAGCACTGGAAAAACTAAAAAGTATTATCAAAGACTGGCCAGATGCCGAAGAAGCTAAATTTATTGCAGGTTTAACCAGTATTGACCTTAAACAATATGATAAAGCTGAACAATATCTGGTCGACCTACGTTATTCAGCCAAATATCAAAATGATGCGTATTATTATTTGGCTGTAAATGCAGAACGCAAACAACATTTTGAAACTGCCAAAGCCTATTATCGTTTGGTTGATGGCAGCCTCTATGTGGTTTCAAGGCGTAATATGGTTGCGATTTTTGAAAGCCAGAAAAACCTGAATGACGCATTACGCTTTTTAACTCAGGAACGAGTCAACTATCCGCAACATGCCAGTTTTTTATATCAGGCGCAGGCAGAAATTTTGAGAAAAATGGGCAATAAAAAGGCCGCCATTCGTCTGCTGGATGAAGCAGTTAAAAATATTCCAGATGATCCTGAACTGCTATATGCTGAAGTTTTAATGCTTGATCCTAATATTGATCGAAATAAATTGGATCGCGCGCTGAAGCAACTGTTACAAATCGAACCGAATAGTCCTACTTATTTAAATGCCTATGCTTATACCTTAGCGTTGCAAAATCGGCGACTAGGCGAAGCCAGAGAATATGCTGAATTGGCACTTGAATATGCACCTGAACAAGCGTCGATTCTGGATACCCTCGGTTATATCGCTTTTTTACAAAATGATTTCCCTGCGGCAGCTGACGCATTGGGGAAAGCGTATCACTTAAGTCACAATGTCAATATTGGGATTCGTTTCGCCAAAGCCTTATATATGCAAGGTGATCTGGATAAATACAGTCAGGTGTTACAGCAGCTCAAACAAAAACATGCAAATGATCCACAATTACAACAACTTGATGGATTAATCTTACCGATAAGTACCAAAAAGAGTTAGTTTATGAATAAATTTTCCCAAGCATGTTTGGCTGTATGTAGCTCCAGTGTCCTATTTTTAACTGGTTGTCAGCATTTTAGCCAACCACAAATGCCGAAGCACACACAGCCTGAAAGTGAAAACCAATTTAATTTACAAGGCAAGATTGGAGTAAGAACTCCCCAACAATCAGGTAGCGCATTTTTTAGCTGGGCACAACAACAACAAAATTTTGATATCGAATTGACTGGTATTTTGGGTATGGGGAAAACCCAGATTCAGGGACAAAATGGTAAAGTCACACTAAATAGCGCAAAAACAGGGCTGATCACCGCAGCCACACCAGAAGAATTACTGGAACGAGCAACAGGATGGCAAGCCCCAATTACCCATATTATCAGTTGGGTACAAGCCCGACCAGCCACCACACAAGCTCAAGTGTCTCAAGACACAAATGGTCGAATTAACCATATTCAAGAAGATGGCTGGAATGTTGATCTGAGCTATGATGCGGAACAAAAACTACCGAATAAACTTATTTTAAAGCAGACACTTGAAGATAACAAAGAAAACCGTATTACAATGGTTATTCAAAATCGTTAGACCAAGTGAAGATGATGATTCGGGTTCCCTCTCCAGCTAAACTCAATTTGTTTTTGCATATCACAGGCCGCCGCGCAGATGGCTATCATGAATTGCAAACCATTTTCGAGTTGATTGATTTATATGACTGGATGAGTTTCGAAGTGCAATCTGGCATGGATCTCCACATTGCAGGATTGGAGCAAGTCGATTTAAAGCACAATCTGATTTATCGTGCAGCAGAGTTAATCAAACCCTACGCCACACAATCGTGTGGTCTAAAAGTTCACATCGAAAAAAATATTCCCATGGGCGCAGGATTAGGCGGTGGTTCATCTAATGCTGCCACCACCCTGATCGTGCTTAATCAACTGTGGCAATGTCAGTTAAATATTCAACAATTGGCCGAGCTTGGATTACAGTTAGGAGCGGATGTTCCCGTGTTTGTACATGGTCAAAATGCATGGGCAGAAGGTGTTGGTGAACGTTTATCATTCATAGACTTAGAACAAAAACAATACATTATTTTAAAACCTGACTGTTTTATCAGCACTCAACAGTTATTTTCACAAAAAACATTGACAAGAGATTCCAAGCCCACTACATTTTGCGCCTATCAGTTAAAGCCATTTAACTTTGGAAATAACTTTGAGCCAGTCGCAAGAAGTTTATATCCAGAAGTAAATGAAGCAATGCAATATTTAGATCAATTTGGTCAGGCAAAGCTTACAGGAACAGGTGCTTGTGTTTTTACTGAAGTCAATGCTGAAATGAACATTGCTGAAATTGTTGCAAACTCACCATGTAAAGCTTATGTGGTTCATAGTTTAAAACAATCTCCACTGTGTGATTTTCAACTTTGAAGATAGGGGCGTCGCCAAGTGGTAAGGCACCGGGTTTTGATCTCGGCATCCGTTGGTTCGAATCCAGCCGCCCCTGCCAATCACATCTGAGATTTCTGTATTAGGGGCGTCGCCAAGTGGTAAGGCACCGGGTTTTGATCTCGGCATCCGTTGGTTCGAATCCAGCCGCCCCTGCCATTACAGATTTCGAATTAGGGGCGTCGCCAAGTGGTAAGGCACCGGGTTTTGATCTCGGCATCCGTTGGTTCGAATCCAGCCGCCCCTGCCATGAATATCCTTTTGTCAGACCAATCGTTTGTTCTGTTTTTTGTTGAATTTTCTTGACATAAACAGCTAAAACCATTAAAGTTCTGCCGCATTAGGGGCGTCGCCAAGTGGTAAGGCACCGGGTTTTGATCTCGGCATCCGTTGGTTCGAATCCAGCCGCCCCTGCCATATAACAGATTGTCTTTTAAACTACCCGTTGGAAAAATTAACCCTTTTTCCTTTGCGCTCGGATCAAGCATGGCTTAATCCTATTGGAACAATCACCGATTTTCCTCTTGCGCTCGGGTGAAGCGTTGCTTCACGTAATCCTCGCTCAGGTGCTTCATGCCCAATCTTGTCGTTTTTAGTGGAACTGCTCATCCACAATTTGCTCAAAAAGTTGTTAGCCACTTGCATATCCCATTGGGAGCTGCTGCTGTAGGTAAATTTTCTGATGGTGAAATTACTGTCGAAATTACTGAAAATGTGCGTGGTAAAGACGTTTTTATTGTTCAGCCGACCTGTGCACCGACCAATGATAACCTGATGGAAATTCTGGTTATGGCAGATGCTTTACGTCGCGCAAGTGCAGGACGTATTACGGCGGTCATTCCTTATTTTGGTTATGCACGTCAAGACCGTCGTCCTCGTTCAACCCGTGTTCCAATTACTGCAAAAGTCGTCGCAGATATGCTGACCACTGTAGGTATTGACCGAGTTGTCATGATCGACTTGCATGCTGACCAGATTCAGGGCTTCTTCGATATTCCAGTTGATAACATTTACGGTACGCCTGCACTACTGGCTGACTTACGTCAACAACAGCACCATAACCTGATGGTGGTTTCACCAGATGTAGGCGGTGTGGTTCGTGCGCGTGCTGTAGCCAAACAAATGGGCGATATTGATCTTGCAATTATCGACAAGCGTCGTCAAAAAGCCAATGAGTCTCAAGTCATGCATTTGATTGGTGATGTGAAAGACCGCGATTGCGTGATTGTCGATGATATGGTCGATACCGCTGGTACCTTGTGCAAAGCCGCTGATGCACTTAAACAGTTTGGTGCGCGTCGTGTCGTTGCCTATGCAACTCACCCTGTACTTTCAGGTAAAGCCATTGAAAATCTGACCAATTCTGTCATTGATGAGTTAGTGGTGACAGATACTATTCCACTTTCTGTCGATGCGCAAAATCTGGGTAAAATTCGTCAAGTTTCTGTTGCAGGAATGGTCGCTGAAACAATTCGTCGTATTAATAACGAAGAATCTATTAGCGCAATGTTCGATAGTTATCTATAATAACGCGCAGATTTTTTCAAACCCTGGCTTTGGCTGGGGTTTTCTATCACTAAACTGGTCGCAAGTTTAGTTTATTTAAACCTTAATGAGGATTTACTCATGGCAAATTTCGTATTAAACGCTCAAGCGCGTGCTGAAGACAAGCAAGGGAAAGGTGCGAGCCGCCGCCTTCGTCGTGAAGCATTGGTTCCAGCAATCATCTATGGTGGTGACGCAGAGCCTGTTACTGTAACTTTAGAACTTCGTGAAGTTGTAAAAGCATTAGAAAACAATGCATTCTTTGAAGAAGTTGTTGAAATCAAAATTGGTGACAAAGTTGAAAACGTTAAAATCCAAGCGTTACAACGTCATCCTGCTAAAAACACACCAATGCACGCAGATTTTAAACGCGCATAATTGGTGTTGAGCGTAAATTAGTGTCAAATATTTCGCTAATTGTTGGTTTGGGCAATCCGGGTGCCGAATATGCCCAACCCCGCCATAATGCAGGCTTCTGGTTTGTAGAACAGCTTGCAGATCAATATGGCATTACTCTTAAAAAAGACCCTAAATTTAACGGTTATACAGGCCGTGGCAATATAGAAGGACACGATGTTCGTCTACTCATTCCTACAACCTTTATGAACCGATCCGGTCAAAGTGTCGTTCCCTTTGCCAAGTTTTATCAGATTTCACCCGAATCAATTTTGATTGCACATGACGAACTGGATATGGAGCCAGGAGTGATACGCCTTAAAACAGGGGGTGGTCACGGTGGTCATAACGGTTTACGCGATATTGTGCCGCATATCGGTTCAAATTTTCATCGTTTACGTATTGGAATTGGTCATCCGGGTTCAAAAGATCGTGTTTCTGGTCATGTACTGGGCAAAGCACCTCAAAATGAACAACAACTAATGGACGATGCAATTCATCATGCCTTAACCAAAGTCAAATTATTGGTAGAAGGTCAAATTTCTCAGGCAATGAATCAAATCAATGCCTACAAACCCAATTAATCTGATTTGTTGAACATTGTTGCTTGCCATCAGCTTTTTTTAAGAGCAAAATGCGCATTCAAATGCCGACTCAAAAAGTCAGACAACGTTTCAACCATAAGATCATACGCTTAGGTCAACTCAGGAGACGCTAACCATGCTATCTCGTTTATTAAAATGCAAAATACATCGTGCAGTGGTGACACATGCCGAACTTCATTATGAAGGTTCTTGTGCAATTGACGGCGTATTAATGGATTTGGCAGGGATTCGTGAATATGAAGAAATCCATGTCTGGAACGTGACTAACGGCAAACGTTTTAGCACTTATGCCATTCGTGGTGAAGAACATTCAGGTATCATTTCAGTGAATGGTGGTGCAGCGCATCAAGCCGATGTGGGTGATCTGGTGATTATTGCGACCTTCGGTGATTTTACCGAAGCTGAAGCAAATGCACACAAACCACGTCTGGTGTATGCAAATCCAGATAATACGGTCAATCACACCGCAAACTGCATACCAGTTCAAGTTGCTTAAATTTAAAAATATTGAAAAGCCCGCATTTAATTTGCGGGCTTTTTTTATGCTGAATTAGACTAAGCTTTGCACCGAATGTTCTATAAAAAATATCATCTTTTAGTGGAAAAAGACTATAATACTGGCACATCGCTTCAGGGCGGGGTGCAATTCCCCACCGGCGGTAAGCTCTCAAGAGTAAGCCCGCGAGCCTTTGACTGAACTCAGTTAATCGCAGATTTGGTGCAAATCCAAAGCCGACGGTATAGTCCGGATGAAAGAAGACGACGTTCAGCAATAGACCAATGCTGGTCTATTGTGACGACCCTATTTCTGCATCAGTCCTGAAATGTTTAACCGTAACTTTACGAGAGCATTTCATATGTCTAGTTTAATTCAAGCTGAGATTTTCTTTTCAGCCCTTTCCCCTGCCGAACAACGGATTCAACAAGCACTAGACGATATTCGTCAAGGCAAACCTGTGATTGTCATGGATGATTTTGACCGCGAAAATGAAGCGGATTTGATCGTGGCTGCCGAGACTTTAAATGTGGAAACCATGGCACGAATGATTCGTGATGGTTCAGGCATTGTTTGTTTTTGCTTAACCGAAGATCTGGCAGATCACTTAGAATTACCACCGATGGTACAAAATAACTCGAGTCAGTTCCACACTGCTTTTACCGTAACCATTGAAGCTGCTCAAGGCGTTACTACGGGTGTTTCTGCACAAGATCGGGTCACCACCATTCATACTGCAATTAAGGAAGGTGCTGTTGCCAGTGACCTCAACCGTCCCGGTCATGTGTTCCCCTTACGAGCACGTGATGGAGGTGTTCTAACTCGACGCGGTCATACTGAAGCCACCATTGATCTTGCACGTTTAGCAGGTTTAAAACCTTCTGGCGTGTTATGTGAATTGACTAATCCTGATGGAACTATGGCAGCAGGCATTCAAGTTCTAGCTTATGCGCAGACGCATCATTTAACCGTCATTACGATTGAAGAACTGGTTCAATATCGACTTCAACATCATGTTTAAATATTAATGTCAAACTAGCAATGTTAAAAATATCCCGAACTTCATAGATTCGGGATTTTTATTTACTTCGTAAAAAGCCCAAGCCATACAATGGCCACTTGTGTTGATTCGCAATATTGTTAACCAGCCATGCACTTGCGACCAGAACCACAGCACCAGTTAGCACAGGAAAAAGTAAAAAGCTCCAAGAATAATCAATATGTTGAGCAGTCAGTAAAATCACCAGTGGATTTGCACCCGCAGGTGGATGTACACAGCGTAACAACTGCATCACCGCGATTGCACAGCCCACTGCCAATGCAATACTCAGAATATGAGTGCCAAAAAGTTTTAAAAACAACAATCCAACCAATGCTGAAACCAAATGTCCCAGAATAATGTTACGTGGCTGAGCCAAAGGTGATTGTGATACCGCATAAAGCAGCACACAAGTCGCTCCAAATGGTGCCATAATCCATAAATGCCCTGACCATTGCCCCAAAAAAAGTAACGCTGCAATACTCAATGTTCCCCCAATTAAACTTCGAAGCATCTCTACATAATGCGGTCGAGGAGCTAATTTTTCTTTGCCCATAAACATTGAAAACATAGATAAATACCTTGATTGATTTTGCAGTGGCTACAAGTTAGACTTAAAATAGTACAAATCTGTACTATTTTAATCAAGAGTCAAATTTCATGTCCAAAGCAGCAGATAAGATTTTAATGACCGCAGAACTATTATTTAATCGTGACAGTTTTAGTGCTGTCGGTGTGGATTTGATTCGGGATGAATCAGGCTGCTCGAAAACTACGATGTATCACTATTTTAAAAATAAACAGCAACTGGTAGTGCAAGTGCTACAGCAACGTGATCAAAGATTTAGACAAAGTTTACAACGCTTTGTGGGCGAAGCTCAGGATTTAGAGGCGATTGACAAAATTTATGATTGGCACATCGACTGGTTTCAGCAAAATCATTTTAAAGGTTGCCTATTTGTTCGGGCTGTTGCCGAATCAACTCAAGCACATGAGCTGCATCGCGTCTCTAAAGCGCATAAACAATGGATATATCAGTTCATTGCCACTAAAGTGCAGAATTTTCAACAATCTGAGGCTATTGTAGAACTGGTATACAACTTTATTGAAAGTTTGATCAGTCGTTATTTAGTTGAAGGTTTTGATGTACAACATGCTGAAATGACAAAAAAACTGATGTACTTACTCATCCAGAAATTACAGTGAGCATATTAGATTTAATGTTCTTCAACCATTTGCATTAAATGGCTACGCATGCCGTCTGCACGTAACCATGCGAAATCATAGCTGGCTTGCGCCAAAGACAGAATCCGTCGCTCAAACTCTTGCCATAACGGTTTAACTTGATCGCTTTGAATGGCAAGTCCACTTTCTTCAGCCAAATGTTTATTTTTCTCACACAACTTTAGCGCATGGTAGAGCTTACGCCCAGTGCTTGCATGTTCAAGCAATCTGATTCGCTTGGATTGTAAAAATTGCATGATCATGAATAAATTGGCATGCGGTAACATGGGGATTAAAATTTGATCCAGTTGCGAGTCAAGTCGTTTCCAGATTGCCAATTGCTGCTCTTGGGTAAACGTATTCCAGCGAATAATTTCATGATTAAAACGACGACAGCCACGACACACGTTATCACCAAACGTTGTCGAGCAACGACCGGCACAAGGGGTAATGGTGGGAATACGACGTTCGTCACTCAATGGTTTTTCCTCAAACATTCAATCTTAAATGAGCATTGGCTATACTATATCTTGTATGCATAAAAATTTTAACCACAATACTTGGTATTTTGGATAGAAATACGACAATTATTTCATCAAAATGTGCGGTGATCATCGCGATCCGATTGTTCTGTTATGATTTTTTAAACAAATTCGCTCTAAAGCATTTATAAGTTCTACTTTTTCATTTCACAAAATAAACCCTATAAACTGTAATGCTTTCTCGCCTAATCTACATTTTCAGGATAAAATATGTGCCTGAATTTTTCTCTTATACTTTTGGAGTTTTCCATGAACGCTACTGTAGAACAGCTTGCACCTGTAGAACAGCCAGCGACCACTGATTGGGTTGTTGCCGCACTATATCAATTTAAGGAAGTGAATGATGCTGCTGATTTACAGCAACGACTTCTGGATTTAGTCAAAACCATCAATCTGTGTGGAACTCTGATTGTGGCTAGCGAAGGGATTAATGGAACAGTTGCCGGTGACCGTCAAGCGATTGATTGCATTCATCAGTTCTTGCTGAATGAAGGCTTTCATGCGATGGAATATAAAGAATCGCAAAGCTCGGAAAAACCGTTCCGTAAAATGAAAATTAAACTTAAAAAAGAAATCGTGACACTTGGCGTAGACGTTAAGCCACGTGATTTGGTCGGTCACTATCTAGACCCTAAACAATGGAATGAACTGATCGCTCGAGATGATGTGATTTTAATTGATACCCGTAATGATTACGAATATAAAGCAGGTACTTTTAAAGGCGCAATTGACCCAAAAACTGAAACGTTCCGCGAATTTCCAGAATACGTGAAACAAAATCTGGAACAGCATAAAGATAAAAAAATCGCGATGTTTTGTACTGGCGGCATTCGCTGTGAAAAATCAACGTCACTTTTACTCCAAGAAGGTTTTAACGAGGTTTATCATCTCAAAGGCGGTATTTTAAAGTATTTGGAAGAAACACCCGCCGAAGAAAGCCTTTGGGAAGGTGAATGCTTTGTATTTGATGGTCGTACTGCGGTTACACACGGCGTTGAAGAGGGTCAAAACATTAAATGTCATGCCTGTGGCTGGCCACTTACTCCAGAAGAATCAGCACAACCGAGTTATGAACATGGGGTGTCGTGTGTGTACTGTATTGATAAAACTTCTGAAAAGCAAAAAGAAGGTTTTCGTATGCGCCAATCCCAAATCGCTGCGGCTAAACGTAAACGTTTATAACCCGAATTAGAAATACAAAACTATTTTTAAAGCCGAGAAAGTCTAACACCTTCTCGGCTTTGTTCATTGAACACTTAAAATGATTCTATTGAAAATGATATTCTTCAAAAAATCATGACGATGCTTGATACTCAATGCTCGCTTACATAATAAATATTTAAAAACAGCAACTTAATCGATAAAATTATTTTATTTGTCATTGAACAGCATATGGACAATTGGGTCATCCAAATTATAGAACGCTTAGGCTATCTCGGCATTGCCTTCTTAATGTTTATGGATAATGTGTTTCCCCCTATTCCCTCAGAAGTGATTATGCCGAGTGCAGGCTATACTGCATCTCGCGGACAATTACAGATTATCGGCGTCATTATTGCTGGAAGTATCGGTTCAATTTTGGCGGCTACACTGTTATATGGAGTTGGACGTAAAATCCCCAGAGAACTGATGTTTAAATGGGTTGATCGCTATGGGAAATACTTGTTTATTCAATCACGAGATTTACAAAAAGCACTGGATTGGTTTGAGCAATATGGGCACCGTATCGTCTTCTTTGGACGTATGATTCCTGCGGTACGTTCTCTCATTAGTATTCCTGCGGGCATGAGTCATATGCCATTTGGAAAATTTATGTTGTATAGCAGTTTGGGAACCATCATCTGGACCACTTTTTTAGCTTGTGTTGGGTTTTATTTTGGTGAAAATCAACAGCTCATGTTTGCAATTATGCATCGCGTGGGTTATGTCATTTTGGCATTGGCCATGATTGTGTGTGTTTGGTGGCTGTACCGGAAGTTTTATAAATCGAAAAGCTAGTATCAATTTAAAAACAGCTATTTTAGCTTTAACCGTTGAGAATCATATGCAACACGAATTTTGGCACCAACGTTGGCAGGAAAATCGAATTGGCTTTCATCAGTTTAGACCAACGCCGCTCATGCTTGAACATTTTGCACAGCTAAAACTACATCAAAATGCACGTATTTTTGTACCACTCAGTGGTAAAACACTGGATATTAGCTGGTTAATACAGCAGGGTTTTCGAGTGGCTGCTATCGAACTCAGCCAAATTGCAGTTGTGGCATTAATTCAACAATTGGCTGAAGATTTTAATTTCGACTTTAGGATGTCAGAACAAAATCGTCTCATTCATTATGCACACCCACAAGTTGATCTTTTCGTGGGAGATATTTTCGATCTGAGCCCAGCACAATTGGGACAAGTCGATGCAATTTATGATCGGGCGGCACTGATTGCCCTACCCAAACCAATGCGTCATCGCTATGCACAGCATTTGACACAATTGACGCATCAGGCACCACAGTTTTTAATTAGCTACGAATATGAGCAAAATAGTTTTGAAGGACCGCCTTTTTCAGTTGAGCCTTTGGAAATTCAACAGCTTTACGCTGAGCATTATCAAATTCAACTGTTAAAACAGCAATCAGTAGATGCACAGCAAAACAAGGGACAAAATCCACAAAGTAAAGTCTGGTTGCTTCAACCCAAGAAGCAAAGACTTTAATCCCTAAACAAAAAAACACCTCCATTTGAGGTGTTTTTTATACAGTCTTTTTTGATCTATCTCAGCCGCGATTAAAGCCGAATCAAGCTACAGTACGGTTGAGCCACGGTGATATAACAACCCAAGACAACACTTCAGCTATTGTTAATTAGGAGTATGATACATCAAATAGATTTCATTCAAATTATCTGGAATTTCTTCTGCAAGTTCATCCATCAATTGACCATTACGGCGAAATGATTCCATTTGCGGATCTTCTTCATCAATGCCACTAAATACCATAATCGGCAAAGTTAAATCGACCAATTGTTCTTCATATTCTGGGCTAAACCATGCATCTTCGTTTAAGAACATGGCATCGACAAACCCCACGCTCCAGTCACCTAAACTTGAATCAACATCCGCTTCTTCAATTTCAAAAGGAAATTCTATTCCTTCTTCATTCGCCAAATTCTGACGAATCGACTCTAACCATAATTTAATCTGCTGAATCATTTCAGCAGGCACTTTCTTTTGATGGTTATCAAATAATTCATCTAACCAGCGGTCAAACTGAGGACCTACTGCAATTGCACATAAAAAACCATGAGTCGCAGCAAAATCTAAACCATATTCGTTTTGGTCACCGTCTAGATAATCACTTAATAGATCTAAATTTAAGGTACTCATTGTTTATCCAGCGTGTTAAAAATTAGTGCATAGCATAACATTTTCAGTGATACATGCGGCGATTGATTTTATTCGTCTTCGTCATCCAGATCATCGTCATCAAAGTCATAATCCAGATCTTTGAGTTCACGTTCTAAGCGGCGCTGCGCCAAAAGGTCATCAATTAAACGACGTTTTTCCAATGATTCTTTGGCACTGATTTTGCCTGATGCTTCATCAAAACTAACATCATCATCATCACTGTAGCTATCATCTAATTCAAAATCTGTAGAAGACACTAAAACTACCTCATAATGAAAAAATGTGAATAGGTCTAGCCGCTATTTATCGTGGTTAAAGAAGCATGTCAAGTTTTATTTATTTTTTTAGCACGGAATAGATTATTTTTCCTTTTTTATTACAAAACAAATTGTATATTGATCAAACTATTGATAAGTTTAATCGCTTGAGTCTTGCGTTTATAATAATGTGGAGATTAAAAACTTGAAAAAGAGCAAGCCTACCCCAATATCAAAAAAACAGTTGTGAAATCAAATATTTTTTTAACACACATATAAGTGACCAAATCGGAAAACATTTACAGCGAATTGTGCTATCATGCACGGTTTTTTACTGCCACAGATTCAACGAAGAGTAAGCAAAGATGAGCGATATGCATTCCCCTACTTCTCAGGTAGCGGCTCTGATTAGCCGAGGCAAAGAGCAAGGTTACTTAACCTACGCTGAGGTTAACGATCATCTCCCAGACTCAATCACAGAAAGTGAACAGATTGAAGACATTATTCAGATGCTTCAAGACGTTGGTATTCCTGTGCATGAACGTGCGCCTGAATCTGATGATACGATGTTTGGTGAATCTACCGAAGCCGCAGACGAAGTTGCTGAAGAAGAAGCCGCAGCAGTATTGGCATCGGTAGAAAGTGAACCCGGTCGTACCACTGACCCTGTGCGCATGTATATGCGTGAAATGGGGACTGTGGAGCTGTTAACACGTGAAGGTGAAATCAGCATTGCAAAACGTATTGAAGAAGGCATCCGCGATGTACTTCATTCAATCGCTTACTGGCCGAATGCCGTTGAAGTTGTATTGCAAGAATATAATGATTTTCTAACCGGCGAACGCCGTCTTGCGGATATTTTGTCAGGCTATCTTGACCCAGAAACCGATGAAGACATTCCAGAAGTGCTTGAAGAAGAAGCCGAACTGGATGAAGACGATGAATCATCATCAAAAACTACCAAAGAGGTTAAACTCGATGATGAAGATGAAGATGAAGAGTCTGAAGGTGATGATGATTCCGAAGGTGAATCAGGTCCAGATCCTGAAGTTGCTAAAGTTCGCTTTGAAGAACTAGAAGCAGCATGGAAGAACACCAAGACTGTTATTGAACAACATGGTCGTAGTAGTGAGCAAGCCAAACAAGCTTTAGAATCTCTCGCGACTGTGTTCATGATGTTCAAATTCACCCCGCGTCTATTTGATATTATTTCAGAAATGATTCGTGGTACACATGAACAAATTCGTGCCAACGAACGTGAAATTATGCGTTATGCAGTGCGTCGTGGTCGTATGGATCGTAATTTATTCCGTACCAGCTTCCCAGGTCAGGAATCTAATCCAGCATGGCTGGATGAACAAATTGCCAAAACACCTGCTGAAACTCGTTCTTATTTAGAAAAAGTTCGTCCTGACGTCTTGGCCTTTCAACAAAAGATTGCGGATATTGAAAAAGAGCTTGATCTGAATGTTCGTGAGATTAAAGACATTTCTAAACGCATGGCAGTAGGTGAAGCGAAAGCTCGCCGTGCCAAGAAAGAAATGGTTGAAGCCAACTTGCGTCTAGTGATCTCAATTGCCAAGAAATATACCAACCGTGGCTTACAGTTCCTTGATTTGATTCAGGAAGGTAACATCGGTTTGATGAAAGCGGTTGATAAATTTGAATATCGTCGTGGTTATAAGTTCTCGACTTATGCAACATGGTGGATTCGTCAGGCGATTACCCGTTCAATTGCGGATCAGGCACGTACCATTCGTATTCCGGTACATATGATTGAAACAATCAACAAAATCAATCGTGTATCACGTCAATTGCTTCAAGAAATGGGACGCGAACCTACTCCTGAAGAATTGGGTGAACGTCTGGAAATGGACGAAGTCAAAGTTCGTAAAGTGCTGAAAATTGCCAAAGAACCAATTTCGATGGAAACGCCAATTGGCGATGATGAAGATTCGCATTTGGGTGACTTCATTGAGGATTCCAACATTACCTCACCAGTCGATGCAGCCACTTCAGAAGGTTTGAAAGAAGCGACTCGTGAAGTGCTGGAAAACTTGACTGAACGTGAAGCCAAAGTCTTAAAAATGCGTTTTGGTATTGATATGCCAACCGATCATACCTTGGAAGAAGTGGGTAAGCAGTTTGATGTTACGCGCGAACGTATTCGTCAGATTGAAGCCAAAGCACTACGAAAATTACGTCATCCTTCACGTTCTGAACACTTGCGTTCATTCCTTGAAAATGACTAATTGAATGGCGCGTGATGCTGCCTTGAAATTTAAGGCATCATCCCCATTTAATACTCAAATACATCAAATGCCTGCATTTTCGCAGGCATTTAATATGGAGAATGTTATGTTAGACCGCACTCCTTCTCGTGAACTACAAGAGCATCTTTGGGTTTTCCCAATGGATTATCCAATTAAATTGATTGGTAATGCTGGGGATGAACTTCGTGTTGCTGTGGTTGATATCTTGCAAAAACATTTTCCAGAATTTGATGGTAACTCACTTAAAGTACAGCCGTCTCGTACTGGAAAATATCATTCGCTCACTGCGCAATTGCGTTTTGAAGAATTAGAACAAGTGCATGCACTTTATGCTGACTTGGCTGCTTGCGAACATATTCGTACGGCACTTTAAAAAAAACACGCCATAAGGCGTGTTTTTTTATCTCAATTCATTTTACTCTGTCTTCATTGTATTTTTTAAGGGCTTGATCTGTGAATGATACGGTTCTCAAACCATCTTTAGTCATACGGCAATATCAAACACTTACACCTTATGCCGAACGTTTTCAGGAAATGAAAAGCCTGACCGAACAACGCGATGAGAATACGCCTGACCAACTCTGGATCTTGCAACACCCTTCTGTTCTGACTCAGGGACAAGCGGGCAAACCTGAACACATTCTATTGGCAAGTGACATTCCTGTTGTTCAATCGGATCGTGGTGGGCAGGTGACATGGCATGGGCCGGGGCAAATGGTGATTTATTTCATGTTCGATTTAAATCGCTTGAAATGGAATGTACGCACCTTGGTATCATTTGCTGAACAACTTATGATTGATTTATTGAATCAATATGGCATTCAAGCCTATGCCAAACCTGATGCACCAGGTGTTTATGTGGCTGAACGCAAGATTGGTTCGCTGGGTTTTAAAATTCGGCGTGGACGTAGCTATCATGGGCTTGCCTTAAATATAGACTGTGCGTTAACAGGTTTTCAAACCATCAATCCCTGTGGTTATGCAGGTCTGGAAATGGTTCGTCTCAGTGATTTGATTCAGGACTATCCAAGCTTTGACCAATTATGTGCAGATGTTGTTCAATACTTTCAGCAAACTGATTATTTTATTGACCTTAGAGTCACCCAGTTATAAATTGCTTTATTTTTTCCACAGAACCATTTAGAGTAATTGCTCTAAAAATCAAATTATAATGTGTAAGGGACGAACGCGTGATTTCGACTAAAACCGTAAAACCCATGTTACAGCTCAACTATGTCAAACTCATGATGGATGTGATTGGGCGCGGCTTAGTAATGGCAAGTCAGGTCGATGAAGAAATACAAAATGAAGTCGCTAAATTTCCAGTTGGCTTTGTGTTATCGATGAATGTCTTTCCAAATGGGCCTGCATTTATTGCCAGAGTAACCGCAGAGAAAAAACTTGAATTGATTTCTGCCGAACAGGCCAAGCCTGATTTAACCATTACTTTTAAACACGTCACTCATGCCTTTATGGTGTTTTCATTTCAGGAAAGCACAGCGCAAGCGTTTGCCAATGACCGCATGATCGCTGATGGTGACGTGTCCGCAGCAATCCGTCTGGTGCGTTGTCTAAATAAAATGGAATCTCTGATTTTACCGAAAGTGGTTGCTTCACTTGCAGTAAAACAATATCCAAATGAACTGAGCTTAAAAGACAAGCTGAGTGAAGCTGCCAATATTTATCTTAAAGTCGCACAGTCATACTTAAAACGGAGTGTCTAAAATGGCTAAACCTTATTACGAATTTTTCTGTCCAGTCAAAGTCATTGCAGGCAGTGCCGCTTTAGAACACATTCCTTTTGAGTTGGCAACATTAGGCTCAAAACGCCCGATGATCATTACCGACAAAGGTGTCCGTGCCAACAAACTCCTTGAACCGATTGAAACTGCTTTTGCAACCACAGACGCAGAAATCGGCTATATTTTTGATGATGTTCCACCAGATTCAAGTCTGGAAACAGTACGCCGTGCTGCGCAAATGTATCGTGACAATAATTGTGATGCAATCATTGCCGTCGGTGGTGGTTCAGTGATTGATACCTCTAAAGCCACAAATATTTTAGTGTCCGAAGGTGGCAACGATTTATTGCAGTATTCGGGGGCGCACAACTTACCTAAACCACTTAAACCTTTTTTTGTGATTCCAACCACGTCGGGAACTGGCTCAGAAGTCACTATGGTTGCCGTAGTCTCAGATACGCAAAGAAACGTGAAACTGGCATTTGCTTCGTATTACCTGATGCCACATGCTGCAATTCTTGATCCGCGTATGACCTTAACTTTGCCTGCTCACCTGACCGCGATGACGGGTATGGATGCTTTAACCCACTGTGTAGAGGCCTATACCTGTTTGGCAGCCAATCCTTTAAGTGATGCTTATGCCAGTGCAGGCATTAAAAAAATCAGTGAAAACCTGTTTAACGTGATTGAAAATCCAACCGATGCACAAGGTCGACTTGAACTCGCCCAAGCCTCTACGATGGCAGGTATCGCATTTTCAAATTCAATGGTTGGTTTGGTCCACTCTTTAGGCCATTCACTAGGTGCAGTGGCTCATCTGCCCCACGGTTTATGCATGAATTTATTCTTGCCTTATGTGCTTGAATATAACAAAGCAGTCAATGGACAAAAAATTGGCGAATTACTGTTGCCTCTTGCAGGTGCAGATATTTATGCGCAAACCCCAGCCGCTTTACGTGCAGATAAAGCAATTGCAACCATTTTAGCGATGCGTGACCGTTTATTTAGTTTGACCAAACTACCACGTACTTTACGTGAAACAGGGAAAGTGACTGAAGCGCAACTGGATGAGATTGCAGAGAAAGCTCTGAATGATGGTTCTATTATTTACAATCCGAAAGAAGCGACTTTTGAAGATTTAAAAGCAATTTTACAAAAAGCGTGGTAAATCAAAAATATTTTTTGATGTTTTTTTAATGAAAAGCCTGAATTATCAATAAGTTCAGGCTTTTTTATTTTTAGGTGAATTTTCATTCATCATTTTGTAGAGCAAACTGGCAAAAAATTTGCTAAAAATTCCATAAAGTTACTGACAAAAGCCATCAATTTAGGATAGATTGGCGCACTTTACTTTTTCATATAGGGGGGATCGTTCGTCTCAAACGATCCTTAACAAACATGACTGATCCTTGATCAACGATTATGAGGATACGCCGTTGACAACTCACACTGGGACTCAACCTGCGGCTAAATTGCAAAAGACGCTAGGACTCTGGCACATCATTATCATTGGTTTGGCATACATCCAGCCGATGACATTGTTTGACACTTTTGGTCTTGTATCAGAAGAAAGTCACCACCATGTACCCACTTCATACATCGTTGCACTCATTGCAATTTTGTTAACCTCCATCAGTTATGGGCACATGATCCGTCGCTATCCATCGTCTGGATCTGCCTATACCTATGCACAAAAATCGATTCATCCTAATGTCGGCTTTATGGTCGGCTGGTCATCATGGCTTGACTATCTGCTTTCACCCATGGTGAATATTATTCTCGCTGTGATCTACCTTCAGGCATTATTCCCCTCGGTCAATCATTGGATTTGGGTGATTGTACTGACGGCGTTTATGACAGGTGTGAATCTACGTGGTGCAAAATTTGTTGCTAATTTTAACAGTTGGATCGTTTTGGTTCAGTTGATTGTAATTGCTGCATTCACTTATCTGGTTTATCAGAAATTACAGATGGGCTTGAATGTAGAAGGACCTATTACCGCTGAAACACGTTATCAATTGTGGAGTTTGCAACCGTTCTGGAATGAGCTCACCTCACTTGGCGCAATTGTCACAGGTGCTACGCTACTGTGTTTCTCCTTTACTGGGTTCGATTCTTTGAGTTCATTGGCTGAAGAAACCAAAGATACTGAGAAAACGCTCCCGAAAGCGATTTTTCTGACGGCATTATTTGCAGGTATTATTTTTATTATTAGTACTTACTTTATGCAAATCTATTTCCCGGGTGACCCAAAAACTTACTTCAAAGATATTGCTGCCACGCAGCCTGATATTTTATTGCTGGTGGGTGGTTCGTTATTCCAGTCTTATGTATTGGCGTTCGCTATCGTTACGGTTATGGCGTCTGGTATTTCTGCCCATGCAGGGGTATCACGTTTAATGTATGTGATGGGACGTGACGGTATCATTAACAAGAAAATTTTTGGTCATATCAGTCCAAAAAGTTACACGCCGTCTTATAACATTATCATTGTCGGTGTTGTAGCGTTGGCTGCTGGTTTTATGGATTTAGATATTATTATTTCCATGATTAGTTTTGGCGCGCTGACTGCGTTTACCTTTGTAAATCTGTCTGTGATTTCACGCTATGCACTACGTGACGGTCGCACCAAAAACTTTAAAGATATTCTCAATTTTGTGATTATTCCATTACTGGGTTTTTTCAGTATTTTTGCGTTGTGGCTAGAAATTGAAGATACAGCGTTAAAATATGGACTTTGGTGGGCCATGTTCGGTATTTTGTATTTGGGCTATAAAACCAAAGGCTTTAAATACTCAGCACCGCAACATAACGAATTTGACGATAAACTTTAATTGCTCAATTCCTATAATAAAGGCGCATTTTTGCGCCTTTATTATTTCTTATTGATGGTTTTAGTTAGTCTTTCGCATAAAATCGATTGGTAATGGTTTGAATGCGCTGCGCATAACTTTTCACTGTTTCAATGTCCCCTTCAGGTATTTCATCTACACTTGCATCGGCAGGAGTTTGAATAAGGGCACCCACTGACCCCCCTAGATTATTAATATCTTGACGTGTTGCTGTTTTGGTATTGGCAGGCAATAGACCTAAGCTGACCCAAATGCCTCCATGTTGAGATGCCAGCGTCTGAAACTGAATCAAGGTCACTTGTTTGTCGCCATTAAGACTCGCACTGTTGGTAAAACCACCAAAAACTTTATCTTGCCAAGCACGTGTAAACCATTTCTTAGACGATGCATCGGCAAATTTCTTAAATTGCCAAGGTGCAGCTGCCATATAGGTTGGTGCAGCAAAAACAATTGCAGCAGAATCATCCAAGACTTGCCAGTCTTGCTCTGTAATGTCACCTTGAGGGTTAATTTCGATCAAATTTGCATTAATTTGTGCTGCAAAATGTTCAGCCAAGACTTTGGTGTGACCATAACCCGAAAAATAAACGAGAGAAATATTCGCCATTAGAAATACTCAATTTGCATGAAGATGAGTTAATGATATACTTTAGAAACTAGGTGTCAATTAGTTACCTTTAAGTAACCCTTCGATTTTCTGTTTAAAATTTACAGAAAATAATATTTTGAGGAAAAGTCATGAATTCAGCATTGCCTTATAACGTTTATAGTCAGTACTGCCCTGCCCGACTTTTTTTTGAAAAAATTGCAGATAAATGGGTACTGCTGATTTTGAATGTCTTAGAAGAACAGCCCATTCATTTCAATTTACTCAAGAAAAAAATTGAAGGAATTTCCCCTAAAGTTTTATCGCAGAAACTAAAAATATTGGAACGTGATGGCTTTATTCTGCGTCAGGTACAAAATACTGCACCGATTCGAGTCGAATATCGTTTAACCGATTTAGGTCGCGATGTCTCAAAAACTGCGTTACAACTTAAAGGATGGGCGGAAACGCATATTGAGGCTGTGCTCAAAGCGCAGCAGCTTTATGATTCTTCGCAGAACGTCAGCATATAAATTAAAAAGAGAAAAAACATGACACCACAACCGTTAATTGCAGTACAAGATGTCGAATTGAGTAGCCAATGGTATCAATATGTTTTAGCACTCAAAAGTGGGCATGGGGGTACTGAGTACGAACAACTGTTGAACGAACATGGAGAAATGGTTCTACAACTGCATCAATGGCAAGCACATCATCACCCTTACATGGGGGATTCTAGCCAACTCAAAGGCAATGGCATGCTTCTTTGGTTTGAAACCCCACATTTTGATGTTGTAGTAAAGCGTTTGCATCAGCATCAGGTCGAAATTTTGGAACAGCCTAAAGTCAATACCAATGCCAATCATCGCGAAGTTTGGTTTAAAGACCCAGATGGCTATGTAGTGGTGGTAGCAAGCCAATATGGAGATCTTTAATTCCTTTTAATCAAGGAAAATTAAGATGAAAGTGCTTGAAAGCCCTGCTGTCGCCATGCTTCATAAACAATGACTGCGGTTGCGTTGGATAGATTCAAACTTCTGGAATTTTCTGCCATCGGTAAACGAATCCAGTTTTGCTGTGGAAACATCAAGCGCACTGATTCTGGCAAACCACGGGTTTCAGGTCCCATCAGCAAGGCAACAGGACGATTCAAATTGACTGTATGCGGGGTTGCACTGCCTTTAGTCGTTAATGGAAAAACTTCAGATTCCGTAATGCCTTGTGATTTTAAAGATTCAAGGCATTGCTCAATATTGTCCCAGATTTTCATTCGTGCATATTCATGATAATCCAAACCCGCACGTTTGAGCTTTTTATCATCCAGTTCAAAGCCTAAAGGCTTGACCAAATGTAGCTGAGCACCCGTATTGGCACATAAACGAATGATATTTCCTGTATTGGCAGGAATTTCAGGCTCAAACAAAACAACATGGATCAACTTAAATACTCACTACTAACGACTATGATTCAGGCACAGCCTTCGCCTTGCGCTCGGGCAGAACGACGTTCTGCTTATCCTCTTTACTCAGGCACAGCCTTCGCCTTGCGCTCGGGCAGAACGGTGTTCTGCTTATCCTCGCTCATTCCATTTTAACTGTTCACGTAAATTCACTACTTCACCAATAATGGTCAAAGTCGGTGCATGGATATGATATTCAGCAACTTTAGATGCAATATCCGACAACGTGCCGACCACCACTTTTTGTTCAGGGGTCGTGCCCTTAGAAATTAAAGCAACAGGCATATCAGGACGCTGACCATGTACAATTAATTGCTGACAAATATGCTCAAGCCCCACCAAGCCCATATAGAGAACAAGGGTCTGATTCTCATACACCAGTTCATTCCAAGGGAGTTCAGGTGAACCTTCTTTTAAATGTCCCGTCAAAAACCGTACACTTTGTGCATAATCACGATGGGTCAATGGAATACCTGCATAGGCCGCGCAGCCTGATGCAGCAGTAATACCAGGAACGACCTGAAATGAGACACCTGAAGCGAATAACTCCTGAATTTCTTCACCACCACGCCCAAAGATAAATGGATCGCCACCTTTTAAGCGACAGACTCGTTTACCTGATTGCGCATATTCAACCAATAAGGCATTAATGCCCTCTTGGGGTACACTGTGGTTTGATCGAGCTTTGCCGACATATACTTTTTCTGCATCACGCCGGCACAGCTCTAAAATCGGCGGGGACACCAAACGGTCATAAATGACTACATCGGCTTGTTGCATTAAACGCAGAGCTTTTAAGGTCAACAACTCTGGATCACCCGGCCCTGCACCGACCAAATAAACTTCCCCTTTGGGCGCAGTCCACTCGGAAAGTGCCTGTGCCATCATTTGATTGGCGATTTCCAGATTGCCATGAAATACTTGTTCTTTGAGCGGACTAAGATACAGTTCTTCCCAAAAAACTCGGCGTTCATCTGGATTGCTAATTTGTGCTTTGACTCGACTACGCCATTCACCAGAAAATTCAGCCAGCTTGCCCATACCATGAGGCACTAGCATTTCAATCTGAGTACGAAGCTGACGCGAAAGTACAGGAGATGCACCATTAGAAGCAACTGAAATCAACAACGGTGAACGATCAATAATTGCAGGCATCATAAAACGACAATTCGGAATATCATCGACACTGTTGACTAACAGGTTTCGACGTTCCGCTTGTTCAAAGACACGTTGATTGACCGCAGCATTATTGGTTGCTGCAATCACTAAACGATAAGCGTGATCGAGATCAGTATCTGCAAATTCTTTTAAATAAAACGCGCCTTGACTTTGTTCAACCAAGGTTTTGAGTTGATCTTCAATCACAGGTGCGATGACATCCAGAATCGCACCTGCTTTGACCAGAAGGATTGCTTTTCGATAAGCAATATGTCCCCCACCCACGATCAGGCAGCGTTGCTGTTGCAACTTCAGTGAAATTGGAAGAATTTCCACAGCCGACCTCTACATCAACGTTTTGGGTGGGTTAAAGCAAAAATCATGCACAACTTAATACCGATATGTTTAATCGATATAGGTTGCACCGCCCATATAAGGACGCAAGACTTCTGGGATTTCAATCGAACCATCGGCACGTTGATAGTTTTCCATCACCGCTAATAAAGTACGACCCACGGCTAAACCTGAACCATTCAAGGTATGTACCAATTCGGTTTTCTTTTGGTCAGCACGATAACGCGCCATCATACGACGTGCTTGAAAGTCGCCCATATTTGAGCAGCTTGAAATTTCACGGTAGGTATTTTGACTTGGTACCCAGACTTCTAAATCATAAGTTTTGGTTGAACCAAAACCCATGTCGCCACCGCAAAGTAGAATTTTACGGTATGGTAAACCAAGTGCCTGTAAGATACCTTCGGCATGGCCTGTTAGCTCTTCCAAGGTCTGCATTGAATTTTCAGGCTTGACGATTTGCACCATCTCCACTTTATCGAACTGATGCTGACGAATTAAACCACGCGTATCACGTCCATAAGACCCTGCTTCACTACGGAAACACGGGGTATGTGCTGCATATTTGAGTGGCAAACGATCAGCATCAATAATTTCATCACGGACAAAGTTAGTGACAGGCACTTCAGCCGTTGGAATTAAGTAATATTCTTTTTCGCCTTGGAGTTTAAATAAATCTTCTTCAAACTTAGGCAGTTGACCTGTACCACGTAGTGAATCGGCATTCACCAAGTAAGGAACATAAGCTTCGGTGTAACCATTTTTTAACGTGTGGGTATCGAGCATGAATTGCGTCAAAGCACGTTGCAAGCGAGCCAAAGGTCCTTTTAATACGCTAAAGCGAGAACCTGTGAGTTTAGTGGCCGTTTCAAACTCAAGACCGCCCATCCATTCGCCTAGATCCGTGTGATCTTTAATTTCAAAATCAAACTGACGCGGTGTACCCCATTTTAAAATTTCCACATTGTCATTTTCATCTTTACCTTCTGGTACAGATTCATCTGGCAAGTTCGGAATGCTTAACGCTTTTTCTTCAATTTCGGCTTGTAGTTCAGCCAAAGCCACTTCTGCTGCCTTGATTTCATCACCAATGGCTTGCATACGCGCCATGATCTCAGAAGCATCACCACCTGCTTTTTTAATCTGACCTACCTGTTTGGCACCCGAATTACGTTCTGCCTGTAAACTTTCAGTTTTGGATTGCAATTCTTTACGACGCGCTTCTAAAGACGCCCATTCAGCAGCATCAAGTTGTACGCCACGTTTTGCCAAAGCCTGATTTACAGCTTCAATATTGGTTCTAAGTAATTTTGGGTCGATCATAGTCAATCATAAGTTGAAGAGAAAAAACTGCCTATAGTGTAAGTGCTTCACAGCAAAAAATATAGTCACCGTGTAGTGACTATATTTATAAATCATTTATAAATCCTGATTTTTCATTTGCAGCGATTTATTACTCTTTAGGGAATATGGGCTGGCTCGGTAAATATTCAGGTTTTATTACATCTGTTGCCTGATCATA
Organism: Acinetobacter ihumii; assembly: GCF_900625095.1. GTDB lineage: Bacteria > Pseudomonadota > Gammaproteobacteria > Pseudomonadales > Moraxellaceae > Acinetobacter > Acinetobacter ihumii. The sequence goes on from NZ_LR130760.1 coordinate 1,585,483, forward strand.
AGGTAAGGTCAACTCACTTAAACCTTCTGCATAAGAAGCCAGTTCATACAATGGATAAACAAACACGATCCCTTCATTGCCATAATAGAAGTTATCGCTGAGCTGGAATTTATCTTTGCTAATATTATGTTCTTCTAACCAACTTTGGTTAAAGCTGTACAAACGTTCACGCACAGTATTATCGCTCCCTTCTTTGAGCAAATCTGCGACGCTGACTCGTTTTTTCTTGCTCAAATCAAAAACTACATATTCTTCATGATGCATGCCGTGTGCTGCGCCTGCCGAATAGGTATAGCTATAGAGCTGAAATGAGGCCAAATTATAATTTTGTCCCAAATAGCGTACAAAAATGGTACTTTCACCCTCTTGCGGCATGCCTTCAGGGAGTTTAACTTGCTGATCCTGAATATGATCAAACGCATTAGGATCAGTTTTTTTAATTCGATTGAGAAAATACTCATTGATCCACGGCTGATTGGTTTCTACGGTTTGAAAGTTATATGTTGTACAACCATCTTCCAGACACAGTTTATTTTTTGGTAATTTGACGGGTACAACTTTGGACTGAATCACCGGAATACTAACTTTTTCGACTTTGGTTTGTGTCGATGTTTCCTGCTTACTCTCTGTTTTAGGTTGACAACCTACGGTTAAACATACAGCCCCTAAAAATGGCAAAATCAATAATGTTTTTTTAAAGTGTTGTGCAGACATTGCCGCCCCTTGTGATCGTGTTCAATGTACATTTTGATCTACTATACAAAGCTCTATTTCTACTGAACATTGAAAAAATGTATCTATCTGGTCATCCCATAAAAGTGCACCGCTCAAAATGAGCGGTGCACTGAAACCATGTTCAAAAGCTTGTTTAACAATTATTGGTCAATAATATCGGTGCCTTTTGGGGGCGTGAAATTAAAAGTTGAAGCTGGAATAGAAGGGTTTAACTTGACGTTATTAAAACGTACAGACGTGGTTTGCCCTAATGAATCCTGCAAAATCATCAAACTTGGTGCTTTATTTGCGCCAAAACTAATGGTCAGACTTTGAAATGCACTTTCTTTGTCTTTTGGATATAAGGTGTAATAGGTTTTAGTGCGATCAGGCTGAGTCACACGATATGACTGCATAATCTGGTTGGTATTGCCTGATAATAATAAAGCAGGCGTATTGGCAACTTGATCATCCAGACTCTGGCGAACTGCTTGCTGTAAATCAGGGTCATAAATCCAGACTGTTTTACCCGTGGTGGCTATAGTTTGTTTTGATGGTGAAGTGGTTTCCCAGAAGAATTTACCCGGACGCTCCACTTTCATCACACCAGTAAAGGTCTGATTCATATGTTGCGCGGTTAAGCCTTTACTTTTAGGCGCACGAGTAGTATTCGTCGCTTTCGTAGTTTGCTCAAAATTCGCCGATAAACTTTGCATACCACTCAATTGCTTTACAAGGTTTGAGGTTGCTTGCTGTTCCGAAGCTGGCGTGACTGCAAAAGCACTTGCACTTATAACAGGTGCAATTACACTTGCAGTTAAGGTCAATGCATATGCCACTTTTTTTACGGAATTCATAAAATAAAACCTCTAATCAGTTTTTACTATTATGCAGATATCTTACTGTTTTTAAAAACTAAAATTGTGGAGAAACACAGGGCTTTTGTGTAATTAATGTCTCTAAGCACAATGTTATGTACAAAAAACACAGCATTATGAAGAAAATAATAAGACAAAGATACTTAAATTCAGAGTTAACTTCACCGCTAACTAACTGAAATTAAAATACAGTGTTCTATTCTACCGACTCACCTACTTTGAATAAAAACCGTATGCTAGACATACCAATAGATAAAAATGGAGTTCACATATGAAAAGCCTCGCCTTTATTCATCGCAATGATACCCGTTTTTCAGTCGGTGACTTTTATCCCGTGCTTTCAGTGTTTTCTTATAATGAACTGGGCAATACCACCTCTCCGTTTTTGTTGCTAGATCATCTTGGGCCTGGCGTGTTAACTCCGTCAAATAAACGTCGCGGTGTGAATGAACATCCACATCGAGGATTTGAAACTGTGACTTTTATGTTTGAAGGTGAACTTGAACATCGTGACTCATCTGGCGGTGGCGGTATTATTGAAAAAGGCGATGTGCAATGGATGACCGCCGCCTCTGGGGTCATGCATCGCGAACAATTCAGTCCAGCGTTTCGAGAGCGTGGCGGGGCTTTTGAAATGGTGCAACTGTGGGTCAATTTACCTGCCAAAGATAAAATGACTGAGCCGCGTTATCAAAGTTTAAAAAATCAAGAGATTCCTAGAGTGGCCCTTGAACATACGGCTGGGACTATTCGAGTCATTGCAGGTCAATATCAACACATACACGGTCCTGCACTCACCTACACCCCGATAACTGTTTTGGATATTGCTTTAAGTCAGGAGCACAGCCTGATTTTGCCTGCGCAACAAGGTGAAACCACCCTGCTGTATTTACGTGATGGACGGATACAGTTTACAGAGCAGGATGATTTACTCGAAGAACAAGCCTTAGCCGTGATGTCGAGTCATGGCGAAAATGTAGAAATCACGGCAATACGTGACAGCAAATTACTTTTATTGTCAGGACAACCTTTAGGTGAGCCGATCAATGGTCATGGACCGTTTGTCATGAACAATTATGATGAAATTCTACAAGCCTATGATGACATTAAACATCATCGTTTCATACGAACCAAAGCAAAAGAGTTGAATACATAGTGCAGTTTTATGACTTTAAAGCATAAAAAAGCCCGCAAAATGCGGGCTTTTGAACTATTAAAACTTATACAGATTCAACAGTTACATAGCGACGGCCAAATTGACCTTTCACTTCAAACTTTACTACTCCGTCAGCAGTAGCAAATAAAGTATGGTCACGACCCATACCTACGTTTGCACCAGCGTGGAACTCAGTACCACGTTGACGAACGATGATGTTACCAGCAGTTACTGATTGACCACCGTAAATTTTAACACCTAACATTTTAGGATTCGAATCACGACCGTTTTTAGTCGATCCACCAGCTTTTTTAGAAGCCATGTCTATTACTCCTCGTGATTAGCCTGCAATACCCGTAATTTTCAACTCGGTAAACCATTGACGGTGACCTTGTTGTTTACGGTAGTGTTTACGACGACGCATTTTGATAATGCGAATTTTGTCGTGACGACCATGACCAACCACTTCTGCAGTGACTTTTGCGCCAGCAACAACTGGAGCACCGATTTGAATGCTATCACCATTTACAACCATTAATACATCATCAAATGTAATAGTCGCGCCAGTTTCAGCTTTCAATAATTCAACTTTAAGGGTTTCACCCTCAACCACACGGTGCTGTTTACCACCGCTTTGGATTACTGCGTACATGAACGTACTCCACCAAGCCCGTGTCGTCGTGTCGATAAAGGGATATATCGATCTTAAAACGAACGCCACTGGGATGTATAAGGCGAGAGATTTTAAGGGATATCTTGTCAAACGACAAGCATTTTGATGCAAAAATATCCAGTCTTCAATAAAAAATGGGCACTATTCGACTGATCCTTTGTTAGATGCTTGATCAGCCTAGTATTTCGTTTGAATATGTGTAAAATCGCAAATAAGGTTTAAAAACAAATTGCTACTATAAAACCACTCAAAATATGGAGTTTCTCCCTAAACTTGGCTAAACAGCACTGAACATGAATAATCTGATACAACATTTTCGCTGTAGACAAAGAAAACATGTTTTGCATTCATTTTGAGTTGAAGATTTTATAGCGTATCCATTGAATACATCACCCATAGTTTGACGAGGTTTCCTTTCGCATGGCCATCGACTTTAAGCAAGACATTCTCGCGCCTGTAGCCAACGACTTTGCTGTGATGGACACATTTATTAATGAAGGGATTACCTCCAAAGTCGCACTAGTGATGGCAGTGAGTAAACATGTGGTGGAAGCAGGCGGCAAACGTATGCGTCCTATTATGTGTCTACTTGCAGGTCAGGCTTGCGGTACTGAAGATTTGCAACATCATCGTAAACTGGCAGCCATTATTGAAATGCTCCATACCGCCACACTGGTACATGATGATGTCGTGGATGAATCTGGTTTACGTCGTGGACGTCCTACAGCAAATGCCACATGGAACAATCAAACCGCAGTTCTGGTCGGTGATTTTCTGATTTCACGTGCTTTTGATTTGTTGGTCGATTTAAACGATATGGTTTTGCTGAAAGACTTTTCGACAGGGACTTGCGAAATTGCCGAAGGTGAAGTGCTACAACTTCAATCACAACATGATCCAGACACCACTGAAGCAACTTATTTAAATATTATTCACGGGAAAACCTCCCGCCTGTTTGAATTGGCAACCGAAGGCGCTGCAATTTTATCGAACACGCCTCAATATCGCGAAGCATTACGACATTTTGCGGGTCATTTTGGCAATGCCTTTCAAATTATTGATGATATTTTAGACTACACTTCAGATGCCGATACTTTGGGGAAAAATATTGGTGATGATTTAATGGAAGGTAAACCGACCCTGCCATTGATCGCAGCGTTACAAAAAACCTCTGGTGATGAACACGCGATTATTCGTAAAAGTATTTCAACGGGTGGTATTTCTCAGTTAGATCAAGTCATTAAAATTGTGCAAGAGTCTGGTGCACTTGATTATTGCCGACAGCGCGCAGAGGAAGAAACCTGTGCGGCACTCGCTGCTTTAAATCAACTGCCTGAAAGTGACGCTCGTCAGGCATTGATCAATTTGACTGTCATGGCCTTAGACCGAATCCAATAATTATTTTTTCAGAATTATTTTGCCTATGCATATCAATTTATCCGATCTTTATACACGCATGCAGCAGCAACTTGCAGACCGCCAAGTTGCGCTCGACGAACATCTCATCATTGAACTGATTAATCGAATTCGTCCAAGCGATACTAAAAATCAGGACGAAATTGAAAAGAAATTTGATGCCTTTATTCATTCGTTATTACTTAATCCAGATGCAGCCAATACTTTACAAAGCTTTTTATTACGCCTTGTAAATCAATATAAACAAACCAGCTTATATGCCGACAGTGGCATTTTGTCTTTGGATGGTTTTTGGAATCAGTTGGTAAAGCGGTTGGGGGCTCATTTTTTGCCCCTGATTCAGGATGAGCATGATCTCAGCACACTCATTGGACAGGTTTTTCATCAGCGTAGTGATAAATACTGGTTAAATGCGATTGATGAAAAACGCTGGTCGACCTTGTTTGAGTTAATGGGTCAAAGTAATAGTAATATTGATGAAAAACGTGCCATTTACGATGAAATGATCAAGGCGATTACGGTTTTGTCGTATCGGATCAGTGGTATTGGTTTATATCCTGAATTTATTAATGCTCAACCTGAACTCACTGAATATGCCTCGCCTTTTTTGGTGCAAAATCGTGAAGTCATCGATTTTATAGAAAAATACAAAAAACAAAGCTATACCGGACATGAAGTAGCAGTGCTGGAGCCACCAGATGCCTCGCAAGCTTTTGTCATGTTTGAGCAATGCCGTGAAGTGGTGTTTAAAATACGACGTGCCACCAAACGGATTGGTGTTAGTCTCAGCTTAACCTATTTACTTTCTTTGCTTGAACAGTGTCTGGATCGAATTGAGCTACTCCTTAATATCATCGTCGGTCAGAAAAACATTCGTGACCGTGCCATTGCGGAGTTTTTAGAAGATATTACGGCTGCACATTATAGCGAACAAAGCGTACGCTCCCTACTCAGCACCAATAGCGAATTAATTGCATTACAAGTCACTGAAAATGCCAGTCGTACCGGTGAACATTATGTTAGTACCGACAAAGATGGCTTCTTACAAATGTATAAAGCGGCGGCTGGTGCTGGCGCAATTATCGCGGTTATGGCAACCCTGAAAATTTTGGCAGCTCGCCTAACCTTAGCACCGATGATGCATGCCTTTTTGTACAGCATGAACTATTCACTCGGTTTTGTGTTAATTCATGTGCTGCATTTTACTGTCGCAACCAAACAGCCCGCCATGACCGCTGCGGCATTGGCAGCAACTGTCCATCATCGTAAAGGCTCAAAAACCGCACAAATTGCAGAATTGGCGGCTTTAATTATTAATATTATTCGTACCCAGTTTATTGCCATTTTAGGCAATATTTCAATCGCGATTCCAACTGCGGCCCTTATTACCTATCTCTGGCAATATTTTCTGGATGAGCCATTATTGACCCATACCAAAGCCTCTGCCCTGTTGCATAGTTTAAATCCATTTACCTCGCTGGCGATTCCACATGCTGCAATTGCGGGAGTATGTTTATTTTTATCAGGTTTGCTGGCTGGTTATTTCGACAATATGGCAGTTTATCGCAAGGTGGGACCACGTTTAAAAGCACACAAATATTTGGCTCACTGGATGGGACAAAATCGCTTAAATAAATTCGCTGATTATGTTGAACGTAATTTAGGTGCACTTTCAGGGAATTTTTTGTTCGGTATCATGCTCGGAAGTATGGGAACCATTGGATTTATTTTAGGTTTGCCACTGGATATTCGCCATATTGCATTTGCTTCTGCGAACTTTATTCAAGGTTTGATGTGCATTAATGGTCCGCCCGATATTGGACTGATTATTGTGTCATTTATGGGTGTACTGCTGATTGGTTTGACCAACTTATTTGTCAGTTTTAGCTTGACGATTATTGTGGCTTTACGTGCACGACGAGTACGTTTTGAACAATGGAAACCTCTGGCAAAGCTGGTGGTGACTCATTTTCTGACTCGCCCAAGTGATTTTTTCTGGCCACCGAAGCAGCCTCTTGAGGTCGATGATGGCACCTCTAAGTCGGGTTCTTCGCATTAACATGGTGCAAGGAATTGATAGAAAATGCCTAAATCTTCACATAAATTTGTTATGTTTATGTGCCAAATGTTAAATATTTAACAAAAAGAAATTAGTATAAAAACCTAGACTTGAAAAAAAGTGTACTGACGAGTACACTTCATGATCGTATTCCAACCGATTCGCTCTTATTTATTAAAGGTTGTTGATATGCCCTACCTAATACTCTGTATTGGTTGCATTTTCTTTTTATTAAGTGTGTTTGGTTTATCTTCCCCTGTTATTGAAAGATTGGATTTATCTTCAGTTCAATTTTTCAATGAACAGCGAACATGGACACTTAATCAAATGACCACTGCACTGGCATATCTAGGTGGCATGCCATTTGTATTATTTTTCAGTACAGTATGGTGTTTCATCTGTGCTTGGTATAAAAAGTATACAACACTGACTTTTATTATATCTGGAGTAGTCGGCAGTATTGCTTTGGGATGGTTACTTAAATGGTGTTTTGACCGACCTAGACCGCCAGAACTTTATCATCTGGTGCATAGCTATGGTGCCTCTTTTCCAAGTGCGCATAGTGTTTATGCGGCTACACTCGCCACTTTAGTTATCTTACTTGCTCAACGTCACACCCATAGATTGTTTTTCATAACGATAGCTTGTTTGTGGCTGCTGATAATGGGACTCTCAAGAGTTTATGCAGGGGTTCATTATCCTACGGATGTGTTAGCAGGTTGGAGTATCGGTTTTATTTGGATCTCACTGCTTTGGTTGTGGAGACAAAGCAAGTTGAACAAGAACAAATTATTTTTAGATAAAGCTCTAAATGAGGTGAAACAATGATGTCTGCAAAGCTTTGGGCTCCAGCCCTTACTGCTTGCACATTAGCAGCAAGTATTGCGCTTGTTGGCTGTAGCAAAGATGATAAAAATGCGCAGCAAGCAGGTGCAGCTCAGCAAATGCCCCCAACTGAGGTCGGTGTGCTTGTTGCACAGCCACAAAGTGTTGAGCAAATGGTTGAGCTTTCTGGTCGAACGACAGCCTATCAAATTTCTGATGTTCGCCCTCAGACTAGCGGTGTGATTCTAAAGCGTTTATTTGCCGAAGGAAGCTACGTGCGTGAAGGTCAGTCACTCTATGAGCTTGACTCAAGAACCAACCGTGCAACGCTTGAAAATGCTAAAGCTGCTGTGTTGCAACAACAAGCCAATCTCAATTCACTTAGAACCAAGATGAATCGTTATCAACAGCTTGTTTCCAGCAACGCTGTGTCCAAACAGGAATACGATGACTTAGTGGGACAGGTCAACGTTGCGCAAGCTCAACTTGCAGCAGCGCAGGCACAAGTGAAAAATGCGGAAGTTGATTTGGGGTATTCAACAATTCGTTCACCAATTTCTGGTCAATCAGGTCGTTCATCTGTTACGGCAGGTGCATTGGTCACTGCAAATCAGGCTGATCCATTAGTCACCATTCAACAGCTTGATCCTATTTATGTCGACATTAACCAGTCCAGTGCTGAATTGTTGCGTTTACGCCAACAGTTAAGTAAAGGAAGTCTGGATAACAGCAATAACACCAAGGTGAAACTTCGCCTTGAAGATGGTTCCATCTACCCAGTTGAAGGACGACTTGCATTTTCTGACGCAAGTGTAAGCCCAGAAACCGGAACAGTGACCCTACGTGCAGTGTTCTCAAATCCAAATCATTTATTGCTGCCGGGTATGTATGCAACTGCACAAATTACTCAAGCGGTTATTCCAAATGCATTCCTTGTTCCACAGCAAGCTGTGACTCGTACCCCTACTGGACAAGCGACTGCAATGCTGGTGAATGACAAGGGTGCAGTAGAAACACGTCAAATTCAAACAGCGGGTGTACAAGGTAAAGACTGGATTGTGACCAGTGGCCTTAAAGCTGGAGATAAAATCATTGTTGATGGTGTTGCGAAAGTCAAAGAAGGTCAAAACGTTTCTGCGAAGCCTTACCAACCTCAGGCTCAGCAAACACCTGCGCAAGCACAAAACCCAAATGCGAATAAGGCACAACCTGCTGATGCAAATCAAGCTAAACCTGAACAAAAAGCTACTTCAAATGCATAAGGGGTAGACTGAATGGCTCAATTTTTTATTCATCGCCCCATTTTTGCGTGGGTGATTGCACTGGTCATTATGTTAGCGGGTATTCTCACGCTCACTAAAATGCCCATTGCACAATATCCGACTATTGCCCCTCCAACGGTCACGATTTCAGCGACTTATCCAGGTGCATCTGCTCAAACTGTTGAAAACACAGTAACGCAGATTATCGAACAACAAATGAATGGTCTGGATGGCTTGCGCTATATCTCATCGAATAGTGCGGGTAACGGTCAGGCTTCCATTCAATTGAACTTTGAACAAGGTGTTGATCCAGACATCGCGCAAGTTCAGGTTCAAAACAAATTACAATCTGCAACTGCACTTTTACCTGAAGATGTACAACGTCAAGGGGTCAAGGTAACCAAATCTGGCGCGAGCTTCTTACAAGTAGTTGCGTTCTATTCACCAGATGGCACCCTCTCAGGTTCAGATATTAAGGACTATGTAAACTCAAATATCTCCGAACCACTTAGCCGTGTTGCTGGTGTGGGTGAAGTTCAGGTATTCGGTGGCTCATATGCGATGCGCATCTGGCTTGACCCTGCAAAACTTACCAGTTATCAACTGACTCCAAATGATGTTGCGACTGCGCTACGAGCACAAAACGCTCAAGTTGCAGTCGGTCAACTCGGTGGTGCGCCAGCGGTAGATGGTCAGGTGCTCAATGCAACAGTAAATGCTCAGAGTTTGTTGCAGACCCCTGAACAATTCCGCGAAATTTTCCTGAAAAATACCGCAGGTGGTGCACAGGTTCTACTTAAAGACGTCGCACGGGTTGAACTTGGATCAGACAACTATCAGTTTGACTCAAAATTCAATGGTAAAGCGGCAGGTGGTGTTGCGATTAAACTTGCAACAGGCTCTAACGCACTTGACACAGCCGAAGCTGTTGAAACACGTCTGGAAGAATTACGTAAAAACTATCCAGCTGGACTAAAAGACCAATTGGCCTTTGATACCACGCCATTTATTAAACTTTCGATTGAAAGTGTCGTACACACGCTGGTTGAGGCGGTAGTTCTGGTATTTATCGTGATGTTCCTGTTCTTACAGAACTGGCGCGCAACGATTATTCCAACTCTGGCTGTGCCTGTGGTCGTGTTGGGTACATTTGCGGTTATTAATATTTTTGGTTTCTCGATCAATACATTAACCATGTTTGCGATGGTACTTGCCATCGGTCTTCTGGTCGATGATGCGATTGTCGTGGTCGAAAACGTTGAACGTGTCATGACTGAAGAACACACTGACCCTGTGACCGCGACAGAACACTCCATGCAGCAGATTTCGGGTGCATTGATAGGTATTACCAGCGTTTTGTCTGCGGTATTCATTCCAATGGCATTCTTTGGTGGAACAACGGGGGTCATTTATCGTCAGTTTTCCATCACGCTAGTCACCGCCATGGTGCTATCGTTAGTGGTTGCGTTGACCTTTACCCCAGCGCTATGTGCGACTTTACTTAAACAGCATGATCCAAATAAAGAGCCAAGCAACAATATTTTTGCGCGTTTCTTTAGATGGTTCAATACCACCTTTGACCGTATGTCTAATGGCTATCAGAACGGTGTGAACCGTATGCTGCATCATAAAATATTCTCTGGAATACTTTATGCAGTAATCGTTGGTGTTCTGGTGCTATTCTTTGTCAAATTACCCTCTTCGTTCTTACCAGAAGAAGATCAGGGTGTGGTCATGACGCTGGTACAATTGCCACCGAATGCAACACTTGATCGGACCGGTAAAGTCATCGACACGATGGCAGATTATTTCCTGAACAAAGAAAAAGATTCGGTTGAGTCTATCTTTACCGTGGCCGGCTTCTCCTTCACCGGGGTAGGTCAAAACGCAGGTTTGGCATTTGTTAAGTTAAAAGACTGGAGTGATCGTACCACCCCTGAAACTCAAATTGGCAATATCATTCAGCGTGGTATGGCACTCAATATGATTGTCAAAGATGCATCATATATTATGCCGCTACAGTTACCTGCTATGCCTGAACTTGGTGTGACTGCCGGATTTAACTTGCAACTTAAAGATGCGAGCGGTCAGGGGCATGACAAGTTAGTCGCTGCGCGTAATGCTGTACTGGGTATGGCTGCTCAGGATAAACGCCTGATGGGTGTACGTCCAAATGGTCAGGAAGACACGCCGCAGTATCAAATTAACATTGATCAGGCGCAAGCCGGAGCAATGGGTGTCAGTATCGCTGACATTAACAGTACCATGAGTATTGCGTGGGGTGGTTCATACATTAATGACTTCGTAGACCGTGGCCGTGTTAAAAAAGTCTATGTTCAGGGTGATGCGGGCAGCCGTATGATGCCTGAGGATCTGAACAAGTGGTATGTTCGCAATAACAAAGGTGAAATGGTTCCATTCTCAGCCTTTGCCACAGGCGAATGGACCTATGGTTCACCGCGTCTTGAACGTTATAATGGTGTTTCATCCATGAACATTCAGGGTACCCCTGCCACAGGTGTCAGCTCTGGTGATGCCATGAAAGCAATGGAAGAAATTGTAGGTAAATTACCTTCTATGGGACTTCAGGGCTTTGATTATGAGTGGACAGGTTTATCACTTGAAGAACGTGACTCTGGTGCTCAAGCTCCATTCTTGTATGCACTGTCGTTATTGATCGTATTCTTGTGTTTAGCCGCGTTGTATGAGAGCTGGTCTATTCCATTTTCAGTGTTATTGGTTGTACCATTAGGTGTGGTAGGTGCGATCTTGCTGACCTATTTAGGTATGGTCATTAAGGGAGATCCGAACTTATCCAACAATATTTATTTCCAAGTCGCCATTATCGCGGTGATTGGTCTTTCGGCAAAGAATGCGATTTTGATTGTAGAATTTGCCAAAGAACTTCAGGAAAAAGGTGAAGACCTACTTGAAGCGACATTGCATGCTGCAAAAATGCGTTTACGTCCGATCATCATGACCACCCTTGCCTTCGGTTTCGGTGTACTGCCTTTAGCACTTGCATCTGGTGCTGGTGCTGGCAGTCAACACTCTGTAGGTTATGGGGTACTTGGCGGCGTGATCAGTTCAACACTTTTAGGTATCTTCTTTATTCCAGTATTCTTTGTCTGGATTCGTAGTGTCTTTAAGTACAAACCTAAAACCATCAACAATCAGGAGCACAGATCGTGATGCAAAAAGTATGGTCTATTTCAGGTCGTAGCATTGCGGTATCTGCACTTGCGCTTGCTTTGACCGCGTGTCAAAGCATGCGTGGCCCAGAACCAGTTGCCAAAGCCGATATCCCTGAAGGCTATAGTTATAATGCTTCAGGTACATCTATAGCAGAGCAAGGCTACAAAGACTTTTTCTCTGACCCTCGCTTGTTGCAAGTGATTGAGTTGGCTCTTAACAACAACCGTGATCTACGTACCGCGACCTTAAACATTCAACGTGCGCAGCAACAGTATCAAATCACTGAAAACAATCAGCTTCCAACCATTGGCGCAAGTGGCAGTGCTATTCGTCAGGTCAATCCAACACGTGACCCGAATAATCCTTACTCGACTTTTCAGGTGGGTTTAGGTGTCACTGCTTATGAGCTTGATTTTTGGGGACGTGTGCGTAGTCTAAAAGATGCTGCACTGGACAATTACTTGGCGACTCAAAGTGCCCGTGATGCCACTCAAATCAGTTTGGTCAGTCAGGTTGCACAAGCTTGGTTAAATTATTCGTTTGCCAGTGCAAACTTAAAACTTGCCGACCAAACTCTCAAAGCACAGTTAGATTCGTATAATCTAAACAAAAAACGCTTCGATGTTGGCATTGATAGTGAAGTTCCATTGCGTCAGGCACAGATCTCTGTTGAAACTGCACGTAATGATGTTGCTAACTATAAAACCCAGATTGTACAAGCTCAAAACTTGTTAAATCTTTTGGTGGGTCAGCCAGTTGCAACGAATCTACTGCCGAATCAACCTGTTAAATCTGTAACACGTCAAAACGTGTTTTCTACAGGTTTACCAAGTGACTTGTTGAATAATCGTCCTGATGTCAAAGCAGCTGAATATCAGTTGAGTGCGGCAGGTGCGAATATTGGTGCAGCGAAAGCAGCCCTGTTCCCTACCATTAGCCTGACTGGTTCAGCAGGTTATGCATCGTCTCAATTAAGCGATTTGTTTAAATCGGGTGGCGGTGTTTGGTCGATTGGTCCAAGTCTTGATTTGCCTATTTTTGATTGGGGTACGCGTCGTGCCAATATCAAAATTTCTGAGACAGATCAAAAAATTGCTTTGTCTGATTATGAGAAATCAATTCAGTCTGCCTTCCGTGAAGTCAACGATGCCTTGGCGACTCGCGCCAATATTGGTGATCGTCTTTCCGCACAACGCCGTTTGGTTGAAGCAACCAATACGACCTATAATTTATCCAATGCCCGCTTCCGTGCTGGGATTGATAACTATTTGACGGTATTGGATGCACAGCGTTCATCTTATTCAGCAGAACAAGGTTTATTGTTACTTGAACAAGCTAATTTGAACAATCAAATTGAATTGTATAAAACCTTAGGCGGTGGTTTAAAAGCCAATACAACAGATACTGTAGTACATCAACCTTCTAGCGCAGATCTGAAAAAACAGTAAATCACTTTGAATATTCCGTTACAGAAAGTCCGCTTCGGTGGGCTTTTTTTATGGCTGGTTGTTATTGCATTGCGGTGTAGTTTTTCATATCTTCTTAACATCCTAATTTTGAAAAAAAGTAATGTTATTAAGTAATTTAGAAAATATGCCGGGTCATCAGATCACGCAACAACTTGATGTGGTTTATGGCAGTACTGTGCGCAGTAAACATGCAGGACGCGATCTGATGGCGAGTCTTAAAAATATTGTAGGAGGTGAACTGACCGCTTATACCGAACTTCTGGAAGAATCGCGTCAGGAAGCCATGCAAAGAATGATTGCTAAAGCACAGCAGTTAGGTGCCAATGCAATTGTTGGTATCCGTTTTTCAACCTCAAACATTGCTCAAGGTGCATCTGAGCTATTCGTTTATGGCACCGCGGTCATTGTACAACCTAATATCCCGAAACTACCCGACCCATTTAGTTCCTAAGGTCAACTGTATGGAAAATCTTATTTTTCAACTTGCGATATTTCTGATTCTTTTTAGTGTCGGTTGGGGTTTTGGTCGTTACTATGAACAGAAACACTGGCGTGAGCTTGCTGAAAACGAACAACAACTTTCGCACATTCAAATTGATACCCATCGCTTTACCTACAGTGAGCAATCGGGTCAGATGATTTCAAGCAATGTGGTCATTTCCCATGATTATTTTAAATATGTCATTGCCAATATTCATAATTTTTTTGGTGGTCGTTTAACCAGCTATGAGAGCGTGATTGATCGTGCACGACGTGAAGCCATCGTTAGACTAAAAAAACAAGCCGAGCAACAAGGTGCCAATAAAATTATGGGTTTACGATTAAGTACCACAGAACTTGGCATGCAAGGCGGTATGGTTGAAGTCTTTGCCTATGGCACTGCCATTTTTGAAAAAACATAAGCAGCGTGATCAAGACGTGATTCTCAACATCTTGATCTCATTTAAAATTAGATTATTTCACTTTCATTTTACGAATCATTTTATACAGCAAACTTGGCGATAATCGTAATATCCACACACCGAGTTTTTCTTTTAATCCACCAATCACCACATATTCCTGACCATTCATCAGTGCTTTTACCATTTGCTGAGCAAACACATCTGCATCTAAACCATTGGCAATGGCTTCATCCTGATGCCCCTGCGGTTTTCCTTCCCCATTTAAGGCATTAAACGAAACATTGGTTTTGACAAACCCCGGAAAAATAACCGACACATCAATACCAAACTGTGCCACTTCGGCACGTAAACTATTTGCCCATAAATGAATCGCGGCTTTGGCTGCCGAATAACTGGCACGATATTGTGTACCCAAAAGTCCAGCCACACTTGAAATAAAAACGATACGACCCGATTGCTGTTGAATTAACGTCGGCAATATGGTCTTGGTCAGGAACACTTGCGAAAAATAATCGATTTCCATAATCGCGCGTTCCGTTTGCATATTGGTGTCCTGAATGAGTGCACGTTGACTTAAACCCGCGTTATTGATCAGCCAGTCGATTCTGCCCTTTTGTTCTAAAATTTGTACATAGGCATGACGAATTTGTGATTCATCGGTAATGTCTGCTGTTATAGAAATATGCTGTTCAGGTTTAAAAAGGCTAAATCGGACATTTTCTAATTCATCATAACGTCGTGCCGTTAAAACCACTTGTGCTCCCTGTAAGGCACATTCGCGTGCCAATGCTTTGCCTAAGCCTGAAGATGCTCCTGTAATCCAGACGACTTTATTTTCAAGTGTTGTTAACTTCGTCAATGTATTTCCCCTTATCAAATATGTTGTTTAAGCTTCTTTTTGCATAAAATATAAAAAATGTTCGATATATTCATTTGCAGTGTCTGAGTCGATTTTCTCACCCAGTTTTTCTAAACGCTTATAGCCTAAATGCGTGGTCATATGAATCACCCCATTTAAGGTTTTATCGACCACCAAATTAAATTTCAGTAATTGTTTGGGTTTGCGAATCAGGCTAGTCACGCCTTCATCCACAATTTTTGTAAGCGCCTGAAAAGCTCTAGGCACATAACTCATTTGTCCATCGCGTACTTTTTCAATCTGTGCGAATGCCTCCTGAACCAAGACTGGATCTAGGGCATAACGCACATAAATCTGGCGGTCGCGCTCAGTTAAAAGCCCTGCTAAATAGTTAACCAAAGGAATTAAACGTTCATTACTAAAAAAGGACACTGACCATGGGAGATATTTTCGCATGGTCTCCAGAATCTGATGAATCACTTTTTCTGAGTCCGCAGCATGTTTTTGAGCGTGATCATCATTTTTTTGTTTTTGTTTCTGCAACAGCTCGACAAACACCTGTTCAATAATTTCACAGGCAATTTCAGATAATACATTTCCCAAAGCTTTGGCCTGACTTTGCTCAGTACCTAAATTCAATTGTGTTCGAATATGTTCAAACCACGCATGCGTGGCTTCATTCATTTTTAAAAAGACTGCATATCCCATTGCATCATCCTTAGTCCCAAACCTTATTCTGATCTTATTGTTATAGACCCACGCTATAAACAGCATCTATAAAATCAAGTTATTTCCTTAAAAATGGGTTATACAACCCAAAAGTTTACATGTGATTTGTGTATTCATCTCAATTAAATCGTCTCTATTCTAGCTCAGCATCCCCATAATGTAACGCGGCATTTTTACAGTTTTTTTGCTATAATAGATGCAATTTTTTATTCACTTTTGACTTAGAAACTATGTCTGACGCGAACGCACCATCTGCTCAAAACATTGCGACCACTTATGATCCGACTGAGATTGAAAAAAAGTGGTATCAAACTTGGGAACAACAGGGTTACTTTAAACCATCTGGTCAGGGCGAATCATTTTGTATCATGATTCCACCGCCGAATGTCACAGGTAGCTTGCACATGGGGCATGGTTTTAACAATACCATTATGGATGCCCTCACCCGCTACAACCGTATGATGGGTAAAAATACCTTATGGCAACCGGGAACAGACCATGCAGGCATTGCCACGCAAATGGTGGTTGAGCGTCAATTGGCAGCACAAAATGTCAGCCGTCATGATTTGGGTCGTGAGCAATTTATCGACAAAGTCTGGGAATGGAAAGAACAATCAGGTGGCACCATTACCAAACAAATCCGTCGTTTAGGTTCATCGGTCGATTGGTCACGTGAACGCTTTACCATGGACGAAGGTTTATCCAATGCGGTCAAAGAAGTCTTTGTTCAACTGCACGAACAAGGCCTGATCTATCGTGGCAAACGCTTGGTCAACTGGGATCCAAAACTACAAACGGCACTATCTGACCTTGAAGTTGAATCAGTTGAAGAAAAAGGTTCGTTATGGCATTTCAAATATTTCTTTGAAGACAAATCCCTTAAAACCCAAGATGGCAATGATTATCTCGTCGTTGCAACCACACGTCCTGAAACCTTATTAGGTGATAGCGCGGTTGCGGTACATCCTGAAGATGAGCGCTATCAACACTTAATTGGCAAAAACATCGTATTGCCGATTACAGGTCGTTTAGTGCCGATCGTTGCCGATGAATATGTCGAAAAAGAATTTGGTACAGGCTGTGTCAAGATTACGCCTGCGCATGACTTTAATGACTATGACTTAGGCAAACGTCATGACTTGCCGATTATTAATATCTTCAATAAAAATGCCGAAATTTTGGCTGATTTTGAATTTATTGCCAAAGCAGGCGAACAGATCTCCGCGACGATTGCAGCTCCAACTGACTATATTGGTTTAGAGCGTTTTGCTGCACGTAAAAAACTGGTGGCTCAAGCGGAAGCCGGAGGCTGGTTGGATCAGATTCAACCTTATGACCTGAAAGCCCCACGTGGTGACCGTTCAGGTGTGATCGTTGAGCCATTATTGACCGATCAATGGTATGTAAAAATTGCACCACTTGCCAAACCTGCAATTGAAGCAGTTCAAGACGGACGCATCAAATTTGTTCCAGAACAATACACCAACATGTATATGGCATGGATGAACAACATCCAAGATTGGTGTATTTCGCGTCAATTGTGGTGGGGTCATCGTATTCCTGCTTGGTACGATGCAGATGGCAATATTTTTGTGGGTCGTAACGAAGAAGAAGTTCGTGCCAAAAATAACATCCCTGATGATGTTACCCTACAGCAAGACGAAGATGTTCTGGATACTTGGTTCTCATCAGGTCTTTGGACATTCTCAACCTTAGGCTGGACGGGTGATGCCGCCAAAGATAAAGAAAACTATTTCTTAAACACCTTCCACCCGACCGATGTGTTGGTAACTGGTTTTGACATTATCTTCTTCTGGGTCGCACGAATGATCATGCTGACCATGCACTTTATGAAGAATGATGACGGCACAGCGCAAGTACCATTTAAAACCGTGTATGTACATGGTTTGGTACGTGATGGCGAAGGTCAGAAAATGTCAAAATCTAAAGGCAACGTGCTTGATCCTTTAGACTTGATTGACGGGATTGACCTAGAAAGTCTGGTGGCGAAACGTACTTTTGGTTTGATGAATCCAAAACAAGCCGAAAAGATTGAAAAATCGACTCGCAAGGAATTTCCAGAAGGTATTAATGCTTATGGTACCGATGCGGTACGTTTCACCTTCTGTGCGCTTGCCAATACAGGCCGTGACATCAAATTTGATTTGAAACGTGTCGAAGGCTACCGTAATTTCTGTAATAAAATCTGGAATGCAACTCGTTTTGTTCTGATGAATGTTGAAGGTCAAACCGTTGCTCAAGAAGCGCGTCCTGAGCTTTGGGAACTTCCTGAGCAATGGATCATCAGCCGTCTGCAAAAAGCAGAGCAAGCGGTGCATCAGGCATTTGCAACCTATCGTTTAGACCTTGCTGCACAGACCATTTATGACTTTATCTGGAATGAATACTGTGACTGGTATGTCGAGCTGACTAAGCCTGTTTTAAACGATGCCAATGTTTCAGAAGAGCGTAAAGCAGAAGTTCGCCGCGTGTTGCTTGCCGTGATGGAAGCGTCTTTACGCCTTGCACATCCGTTGATGCCGTATCTGACTGAAGAAATTTGGCAAACGCTTGCGCCAATGCTGGGTAAAGGCACAGCAGTTGGTCAACATACGATTATGACCGCGCAATACCCTGTGCCTGATACAGCAAAAATCAATGAACAAGCCGAAGCCGATATGCAATGGTTACAAAGTTTGATTGGTGCGGTACGTAATATTCGTGGTGAGATGGGCTTGGGTAATGCTCGTTTATTGCCTGTATTGCTGCAAAATATTTCAGATGCAGAACGTACTCAGATCGAGCGTATTGAATCGTTATTTAAAGCTTTGGCAAAAGTTGAAAGCATTGAATTTTTGACTAAAGATCAGGAACCACCGCTTTCTTCTTCAAGTGTGATTGGTCATGCGTCTGTATTTGTACCAATGAAAGGTTTGATTGATCCGAAAGCAGAGTTGGGTCGTTTGCAGAAAGACTTGGATAAAGTTCAAAAGCAGCATGATCAGATTGCCAATAAACTGGGCAATGAAGGTTTTGTAGCGAAAGCACCTGCGGCTGTGGTTGAAGGTGAAAAAGCCAAGTTGGCTGAATGTGCTGATCAGTTAAGCAAGATTAAAGCAAGTATGGAGCAGATTGCGGCGCTTTAGGGTGTTGTTAATTTAATCTAATTTGTGTATAAAGGGCTGATTATTCAGCCCTTTATTACGTAATTAAGAAAATATGACTTTTATTACTCAGTTTCATTTTGATGAAAAAAATATCAATATATTACCTAATGAAAACTTTAAAAATACTAATGTTTTTACCGTAGTTATTGGAAAAAATTCAATTGGTAAAAGCAGGCTTTTAGGTTCAATTATTAGAGAAAATTTAAGCGAAGACTTTTTTATAAATAAAAAAGTTATCGCGATAACAAATACTTCATATAATAAATTTCCTAAAAATAAAGAAAATTTCATTAATTACACAAAGTTACTTCCATTCCCAACAAATGAATCAATTGGTGGTTATGGAATTAGTATTAACTCTTACTCTGATAGCGTAATAGAAAATTTTTTAAATTATAAAAAATCCAAAGAATTAAAAACAAAATTTAAATCAAATATTTACATGGATGTAAAAAAACTCACACCTAAACTTCTATTAAAAATAAAAGAAAATAGTAATTTTACTTACAATAAATTGGCTCAAGTTTTAAACTTTTTAAAACTTGATAACTCACTAATAATTATATT
>NZ_LR130760.1:1605454-2247004 GCF_900625095.1 Acinetobacter ihumii
ATTTAAAAGCTGGCGATGACTTACTCTCACATGGCCAATGCCACACTACCATCAGCGCGAAGAGGTTTCACTTCTGAGTTCGGGAAGGGATCAGGTGGTTCACTCTTGCTATTGTCGCCAGCAAACTGTTATGGATAATCGCTTTAGTCTTATTCACTTTTGTGATGCTTTGCTTTTTCCAAATGAGTTTAACGGATTGGAATCGATCTGAATTTTATGTTCTAGCGTTAACTAAATCAAGTTTTGTATCGAATTTATCTTGATACAACAACTGTTTGGGTGTTGTATAGTCAAGCCTCACGAGCAATTAGTATTGGTCAGCTTCACATATCACTATGCTTCCACATCCAACCTATCAACGTCCTAGTCTTGAACGGCTCTTTAGAGGACATAAAGTCCTAGGGAAATCTTATCTTGAGGTAGGCTTCCCGCTTAGATGCTTTCAGCGGTTATCCCTTCCGAACATAGCTACCCGGCGATGCGACTGGCGTCACAACCGGTACACCAGAGGTTCGTCCACTCTGGTCCTCTCGTACTAGGAGCAGATCCTCTCAAATTTCCAGCGCCCACGGTAGATAGGGACCGAACTGTCTCACGACGTTCTAAACCCAGCTCGCGTACCTCTTTAAATGGCGAACAGCCATACCCTTGGGACCTGCTTCAGCCCCAGGATGAGATGAGCCGACATCGAGGTGCCAAACACCGCCGTCGATATGAACTCTTGGGCGGTATCAGCCTGTTATCCCCAGAGTACCTTTTATCCGTTGAGCGATGGCCCTTCCATACAGAACCACCGGATCACTAAGACCTACTTTCGTACCTGCTCGACTTGTGGGTCTCGCAGTTAAGCGCGCTTTTGCCTTTATACTCTACGCGTGATTTCCGACCACGCTGAGCGCACCTTCGTACTCCTCCGTTACTCTTTAGGAGGAGACCGCCCCAGTCAAACTACCCACCAGACACGGTCCTCGTCCCGGATTACGGGACAGAGTTAGAACCTCAACATTACCAGGGTGGTATTTCAAGGATGGCTCCATTGGAACTGGCGTCCCAAATTCATAGCCTCCCACCTATCCTACACAAGTAAGGTCAAAGTTCAGTGTCAAGCTGCAGTAAAGGTTCACGGGGTCTTTCCGTCTAGCCGCGGGTACACTGCATCTTCACAGCGATTTCGATTTCACTGAGCCTCTGCTGGAGACAGCGCCGCCATCATTATGCCATTCGTGCAGGTCGGAACTTACCCGACAAGGAATTTCGCTACCTTAGGACCGTTATAGTTACGGCCGCCGTTTACTGGGGCTTCGATCAAGAGCTTCGCTTACGCTAACCCCATCAATTAACCTTCCAGCACCGGGCAGGCATCACACCCTATACGTCCACTTTCGTGTTTGCAGAGTGCTATGTTTTTAATAAACAGTTGCAGCGGCCTGGTTTCTGCGGCTGCCAAGCGCTCAGGGAGCTAGTCCCATCACCCTCAGCAGCGTACCTTCTCCCGAAGTTACGGTACCATTTTGCCTAGTTCCTTCAGCAGAGTTCTCTCAAGCGCCTTGGTCTACTCGACCTGACCACCTGTGTCGGTTTCGGGTACGATTCCTGTGTAACTGTAGCTTAGAGACTTTTCTTGGAAGTATGGTATCAGCCACTTCACTGTACAAGTACAGCTTGATATCGACTCTCAGCATAGAGCACCCCGGATTTGCCTAAGATGCATGCCTACAGCCTTCCACCTGGACTACCAACGCCAGGCTGACTTAACCTTCTCCGTCCTCTCATCGCATTACACAGAAGTATTGGAATATTAACCAATTTCCCATCGACTACGCCTTTCGGCCTCGCCTTAGGGGTCGACTCACCCAGCCCCGATTAACGTTGGACTGGAACCCTTGGTCTTTCGGCGAACGGGTTTTTCACCCGTTTTGTCGTTACTCACGTCAGCATTCGCACTTCTGATACCTCCAGCATACTTCTCAATACACCTTCTTCGGCTTACAGAACGCTCCCCTACCACTTGACTATTGTCAAATCCGCAGCTTCGGCACATAGTTTTAGCCCCGTTACATCTTCCGCGCAGGCCGACTCGACTAGTGAGCTATTACGCTTTCTTTAAAGGGTGGCTGCTTCTAAGCCAACCTCCTAGCTGTCTATGCCTTCCCACATCGTTTCCCACTTAACTATGATTTTGGGGCCTTAGCTGGCGGTCTGGATTGTTTTCCTCTTGACTACGGACGTTAGCACCCGCAGTCTGTCTCCCGGATAGTACTCATAGGTATTCGGAGTTTGCATCGGTTTGGTAAGTCGGGATGACCCCCTAGCCGAAACAGTGCTCTACCCCCTATGGTATTCGTCCGAGGCGCTACCTAAATAGCTTTCGGGGAGAACCAGCTATCACCAGGCTTGATTAGCCTTTCACCCCTATCCACAAGTCATCCCCTGGCTTTTCAACGACAGTGGGTTCGGTCCTCCAGTTAGTGTTACCCAACCTTCAACCTGCTCATGGATAGATCGCCTGGTTTCGGGTCTACACCCAGCAACTATTCGCCCTATTAAGACTCGGTTTCCCTACGGCTCCCCTATGCGGTTAACCTTGCTACTGAATGTAAGTCGCTGACCCATTATACAAAAGGTACGCAGTCACATAACAAAGTATGCTCCCACTGCTTGTATGCATGCGGTTTCAGGATCTATTTCACTCCCCTCACAGGGGTTCTTTTCGCCTTTCCCTCACGGTACTGGTTCACTATCGGTCAGTCAGGAGTATTTAGCCTTGGAGGATGGTCCCCCCATATTCAGACAAGGTTTCACGTGCCTCGCCCTACTCGTCATCATTGTGTGTGCCCTTTCGTGTACGGGAATATCACCCTCTACGTTCGCACTTCCCAGAGCGTTCCACTAAAACACACATAACTTAATGGGCTGATCCCCGTTCGCTCGCCGCTACTAAGGGAATCTCAATTGATTTCTTTTCCTAAGGGTACTGAGATGTTTCACTTCCCCTCGTTCGCCTTGCATACCTATGTATTCAGTATGCAATACCTACCTTATAGTAGGTGGGTTCCCCCATTCAGACATCTCCGGATCAAAGGATATTTGCCGCCTCCCCGGAGCTTTTCGCAGGCTATCACGTCTTTCGTCGCCTCTGACTGCCAAGGCATCCACCACATGCACTTAATTACTTGACTATACAACCCCAAACAGTCGTTAATACCTACAAGTAGTATTACCAACATTACAGTTTGAAGTACTGTGAACTTAATCACCGTACAGCTTCAATCTAAATTCATATACCAAAACGCTTGATTCAGTTAATTTGCTAGTTCTCAATTAACTCCAAGTTCAGAATCTCTTCTTCCCTCTTTGTTATTGAGTGAACAATTTATTTCAGACTCAATTCTCAATCTGTTAATGAATTAATGTAACCTCGTCAGCTACATTAAACTGTGATAAATCACAGAGGTTAATAAACCAAGATCTTTTCAATCTTCTTATTTATTAATCTCTATAATTTACTCTAGCCCGTACTCTTTAAGTACGTGGTGGAGACTAGGAGAGTCGAACTCCTGACCTCCTGCGTGCAAAGCAGGCGCTCTACCAACTAAGCTAAGTCCCCAGCTTAAAACCATTATGTATCTTTAGTCTTGGTGGGTCTGACAAGACTTGAACTTGTGACCCCACGCTTATCAAGCGTGTGCTCTAACCAACTGAGCTACAGACCCTGAGAAAGTTTTAAAGCTTCGCTTTAAAAGTTTCGCAAGACAAACAGCTCCGCTGTGCGTAGTGTTCGCTTTATCTCTTGCTTTATTTAAAGGCTTTACTCTAAATCTTCAAAGATACATCAAGAAGAACAACTTGTTGTGGATTCTTACCAATCAACCAATCTTTTCGTTAAGGAGGTGATCCAGCCGCAGGTTCCCCTACGGCTACCTTGTTACGACTTCACCCCAGTCATCGGCCACACCGTGGTAACCGCCCTCAATTAAGTTAGGCTAGCTACTTCTGGTGCAACAAACTCCCATGGTGTGACGGGCGGTGTGTACAAGGCCCGGGAACGTATTCACCGCGGCATTCTGATCCGCGATTACTAGCGATTCCGACTTCATGGAGTCGAGTTGCAGACTCCAATCCGGACTACGATCGGCTTTTTGAGATTAGCATCCTATCGCTAGGTAGCAACCCTTTGTACCGACCATTGTAGCACGTGTGTAGCCCTGGTCGTAAGGGCCATGATGACTTGACGTCGTCCCCGCCTTCCTCCAGTTTGTCACTGGCAGTATCCTTAAAGTTCCCATCCAAAATGCTGGCAAGTAAGGAAAAGGGTTGCGCTCGTTGCGGGACTTAACCCAACATCTCACGACACGAGCTGACGACAGCCATGCAGCACCTGTATGTGAATTCCCGAAGGCACCAATCCATCTCTAGATCGTTCTCACTATGTCAAGACCAGGTAAGGTTCTTCGCGTTGCATCGAATTAAACCACATGCTCCACCGCTTGTGCGGGCCCCCGTCAATTCATTTGAGTTTTAGTCTTGCGACCGTACTCCCCAGGCGGTCTACTTATCGCGTTAGCTGCGCCACTAAAGCCTCAAAGGCCCCAACGGCTAGTAGACATCGTTTACGGCATGGACTACCAGGGTATCTAATCCTGTTTGCTCCCCATGCTTTCGTACCTCAGCGTCAGTGTTAGGCCAGATGGCTGCCTTCGCCATCGGTATTCCTCCAGATCTCTACGCATTTCACCGCTACACCTGGAATTCTACCATCCTCTCCCACACTCTAGCCGACCAGTCTTGAATGCAATTCCCAAGTTAAGCTCGGGGATTTCACATCCAACTTAATCAGCCGCCTACGCACGCTTTACGCCCAGTAAATCCGATTAACGCTCGCACCCTCTGTATTACCGCGGCTGCTGGCACAGAGTTAGCCGGTGCTTATTCTGCGAGTAACGTCCAGTAGCTGGTAGTATTAATACCAGTACCCTCCTCCTCGCTTAAAGTGCTTTACAACCATAAGGCCTTCTTCACACACGCGGCATGGCTGGATCAGGGTTCCCCCCATTGTCCAATATTCCCCACTGCTGCCTCCCGTAGGAGTCTGGGCCGTGTCTCAGTCCCAGTGTGGCGGATCATCCTCTCAGACCCGCTACAGATCGTCGCCTTGGTAGGCCTTTACCCCACCAACTAGCTAATCCGACTTAGGCTCATCTATTAGCGCAAGGTCATTACTGATCCCCTGCTTTCTCCCGTAGGACGTATGCGGTATTAGCGTCCCTTTCGAAACGTTGTCCCCCACTAATAGCCAGATTCCTAAGCTTTACTCACCCGTTCGCCGCTATCTATTCTAGCAAGCTAAAATAAACCGCTCGACTTGCATGTGTTAAGCCTGCCGCCAGCGTTCAATCTGAGCCATGATCAAACTCTTCAGTTAAAATCATTTTGTGCCTTTCTTAAAGAACAAGACACCAATTCTGGCTCATCAATTTCCTGACTTAAATTTCGCTCAAATAAACTTCGAGTAATTTAAACCAATTCATCAATGATAATTTATCAATCAATCAATCAGTAAAAATCCACACAAGTTGTTCTTCTTCAATTCTTAATGATCTTTTTCCTGACTTAAATTTCGCTCAAATAAACTTCGAGTAATTTAAACCAATTCATCAATGATAATTTATCAATCAATCAATCAGTAAAAATCCACACAAGTTGTTCTTCTTCAATTCTTAATGATCTTCTCAACGCTTCGTCAGCATCAAGCTAGGTCGGCTATATTACTCTCAATCTCTTAAAAGTCAACACGCAATTTAGATATTTTTAAAACTCTTTTTACTCTTCCAACGTCTCAATCAAATCTCAGTGTAAAACCACTAATACCCAATCAACACACTGTTTTTCAACAAGTTTTTATCTAGCTCGCCGCCGATAGGTGCGCATTCTACAGCATCCTCACTCCAACGCAATACCTTTTTTATGAAAAATGCATCAAATGATCATTATTTACACCAAATTGTTTACTTAACTCTATTTAGAACTTTTTTTAAACAGTTTATTTCAGTAGAATTAAAAATATTTCACGTATTGATAAGTTTTAATGGCATGTTTCGCAAAATAAATAAGAGCATGATTTTTTTTGTGATCATTTGGGTCATTAGCGAACCTGTAACTGTTTTTGCAGCATCTGTACATAATGCTTATAGTATGACTTTGGCAATTTTAAGCTATAGCAAATGGCCCAATAATGTCACCCCCACGCTGTGTGTTATTGACAATCCAACAGCAACTCAAGCTTTGCAGAATTTAGTGAAACAATCCGCTTATAATTATCAAGTTTTAGGTTTAACTGCCAATAATTTTCCGAAATCTCAGTGCCATGCAGTTTTCTTTTCCAATATTTCTGCTGCTCAACAACAAAATCTCATTAATGTTTATCCCAATAGAAACTTATTGTCTTTTAGCAGCAATAATCCTGAGTGCGAAATTGGGAGTATTTTCTGTCTGTATTATGAACGCGGTTCTATGACATTTAAAGTGAATCTGGATGCTTTAACTCATTCCCAAGTTCATATCGATCCTCGCGTCTTGCTTTTAGCGCGTAATGCGGAGTAAGGCGAAATGATTGCAAATTTATACGAATCTAAATCTTTACATTCTTTATTCCGTAAATCTCAGGTGACGATTTTCGCAATCACATTTGTTATTTGTACATTCACCTTTGTTTTAATTTCTATTTTTACGATAGAAACCTACGCTAAACAAAATTTAAATATTTTAAGCTTAACCGTTAGTGAAAGGATTCAACCTGCACTGGTATTTAAAGATCAAACCACATTGCAGCAAATTTTAAATGAATACACTGAGCAACATTCAATTCGTCGTATTCTTATTTATGACAAAGCCAATCGTGAGTTAGCATCAAGTTCTAAACCACCAGTTTATAATAGCCAGTTACAGGAGTTCCTTGATCGTCTATTTTTAAAAGAACCTGTTAAGTTAATGGTTTATCATCACGACCAGAAGATTGGGGAGTTGGTGCTGTTTGGTAGCTCAGAAAAAATCATACAATTTATTATTACAATTTTAATTGGTCTAGCCATCGCAATGATTTTCATGGTGATCGCATTATGGTGGTCAACCAACTGGACTTATCGTTATATTATGCAATCTATGCAACCTTTAACTCAGATTGCACAAATGGTAAGCGACCAGAAAGCCTATAATTTACGTTTCCCTCATAATGATATTCGAGAGTTTCAAGATTTAAATCAGGTTTTTAACCAATTATTAGAAGAAATTCAAAAGTGGCATACGCATTTACAAAATGAAAATCAGCAATTATCGATCAAAGCCTCTCATGATCATTTAACTCAACTCCCAAATCGCAGCTATTTTTATCAGGAATTGGTCAATCTTTTTGACGATCCACACAAGCAAAACAATGCTGCCCTCATTTTTATCGATAATAATAATTTTAAGCAAATTAATGATCAATTTGGGCATTTAGCGGGTGATGCTGTATTACAAGAAATGGCCAAACGGTTGAAATCACGTTTAAGGCATCAAGACTTTATTGCGCGTTTAGGCGGTGATGAGTTTGCAGTCATTTTACAATCGATTCATCAGGTGGATCATTTGATTCATATTGCAGAAAATTTGATTGCCAGCAGCCAACAACCTATTTCATTTGAAAAACATACTATTCATTTTAGCTTTAGTCTAGGTATCGCGTTCTCCAGATATGCCTCAACTCCTGAAGATTTGATCACACAAGCAGATCAATCTATGTATAAAGCCAAACATTTAACTCATCACTGGTTTATTTATAAACCTTAATTTTCGGAATTTTCATGTTTAATTTCTCTCTTAGATTTTCACTTATTGCCGCGATCTGTATCGCTTTGTCAGGTTGTTTAAGTTTCGGGCCGTTAAAATATAAACAAGTACGCATGCTAAAAAAAGAAGGATTTGTTTTAACAGATGAAGGCTGGACTTTAGGTTTACCTGAACGCCTGTTATTTGGCTTTGACAGTTCAACAATTGAAGCCGCTCATGAACAACAAATTGTTCGTTTAAGCAATCAATTACAAAAATACGATCTACAAAAAGTGAAGATTGTCGGTCATACCGATAACGTTGGTGCTGTTGCTTATAATCTAAAACTTTCACATGAACGTGCACAAAGTGTTGCTAATATTTTCTTAACTCAAGGTTTTAAATCACAGAATATACAAATTATTGGGCGAGGATCTGAACAACCTATACGACCAAATACGACTGAAGAAAATCGTGCTGTAAACCGTCGAGTTGCGATTATTATTATTCCTTAAAATTAAATAGCCTCTATACTATTTTGTCTTAGAGGCTTTTAATTGAATAAAATCAAGATATTTAGACATAAAAAAACCGCATTTAAGCGGATGATCTATTTTCTAACAAGGAATAAAATGGTCGGAGCAGTAGGATTCGAACCTACGACCCCCTGGTCCCAAACCAGGTGCACTACCAGGCTGTGCTATGCTCCGATATCTCTTTTATAAAACATCTATAAAAAGAGTGGGGTGAATGACGGGATTCGAACCCGCGACAACTGGAATCACAATCCAGGGCTCTACCAACTGAGCTACATCCACCATCAAATTTGATTCTACAGTACCAAGCTACCAAATGGCGCGCCTGACAGGATTCGAACCTGTGACCATCCGCTTAGAAGGCGGATGCTCTATCCAACTGAGCTACAGGCGCGTAACCGATGATAAAACATATCATGCGATATTTCGCCGACCTTAAAATAATCCTAAAACTTACTTTAAGTGGTCGGAGCAGTAGGATTCGAACCTACGACCCCCTGGTCCCAAACCAGGTGCACTACCAGGCTGTGCTATGCTCCGATTTATCTCAGCTTTTGCTATATCGCACATCGTGCGGTACGGTGTGCATTCTAGGCGCGGCGTGTGATTACGTCAACACCTAGAATTAAAAAAAGTTAAAAATCCTTACCGAATGTATATTTAAGCATCATTTTAGCGTTTCAATGACGCACTAAATGCCAACATACGATCTAAAGGGAGTTTGGCACGTTGGGCCAATGCTGAATCTACGTGTATTTCCTGATCAGCATGTTGTAACACATGTAAAATGCCATCCAGCTCATTCATTGCCATCCACGGGCAATGCGCACAAGAACGACAAGTCGCCCCCTCTCCAGCCGTTGGTGCTTCGACTAATATTTTGTCTGGCACTGCCTGCTGCATCTTATAGAAGATTCCACGATCCGTTGCAACAATCAGACGCTGCTGTGGCAAGGTCTGAGCTGCTTTAATCAGTTGCGAGGTGCTTCCCACCGCATCAGCAATATCCACCACAGATTCAGGTGACTCTGGATGAACCAGCACAGCCGCATCTGGATACAAGGCTTTCATATTGGCAATACCACGTGCACGGAACTCTTCATGCACAATGCACGCCCCATCCCAAAGTAACATCTCTGCACCCGTTTTCTTTTGGATATAACGACCGAGATGCTGGTCTGGTGCCCAAATAATTTTTTCACCCAGACTATCTAAATGTTCAATGATCTCCACCGCACAACTGGATGTCACCACCCAATCAGCACGTGCTTTAACGGCTGCTGACGTATTGGCATAGACCACAACAGTATGATCTGGATGCTGATCACAAAATGCGGAAAACTCTTCTACAGGACAGCCCAGATCAAGCGAACAGGTTGCCTCTAAAGTTGGCATTAAAATGGTTTTTTCAGGTGATAAGATTTTTGCAGTTTCACCCATGAACTTGACTCCAGCCACCACTAGGGTGCTTGCCGCATGATCTCGTCCAAAACGCGCCATTTCCAGTGAGTCAGACACGCAACCGCCCGTTAACTCTGCAAGTTCCTGTACATCAGGATCACAATAATAATGCGCTACAAGGACTGCATCGCGTTTTTTGAGTTCTGCTGCAATTTCAGCAAATTTTGCTTGCTTAACATCTGGACTTAAATGTTGATCTTTTGGCTCGCCTAAACGATCTAAATGCGCTTGCACAATATTTTTTGCTTCATTCGCAATTAAATTCGCACTACTCATAAACGTCTTCTCATCCTTTACGCATACGGCTTGCATGCTTATAACGTTGCATCACAAGTGATTGGCAATGCTGCTATCACCTGTTACCACAAGAGGCTGTTAAAAAAGCCTCACGAAGGAGGCCTTTTGTTGCTGATATTATAACTGAATATTTAAGATCGGTAATCTGCATTAATTTTCACATAATCATAAGACAAGTCACAGGTATATACTGTATCCACAGCCTGACCACGTCCAAGATCAACACGAATCGTAATTTCTTTTTCAGCCATGACCGCCGCCCCCATTGCTTCGGTGTAATCGGGATTAGCTCCACCATCTAAGCAAATCTGCACGTCACCTAACCAAACTTGAACCTTATGGCTATCCAGATTTTCAATTCCTGCTTTCCCAATGGCCATCACAATTCGTCCCCAGTTTGGATCCGAGGCGAATAACGCAGTTTTGATGAGTGGTGAATCGGAAATACTATAGGCCACATCGCAGCATTCTTGTGTATTTGCCCCACCCTCTACGGTCACGGTAATAAATTTAGTTGCACCCTCACCATCGCGTACAATCAATTGTGCCAAACGATTCATTATACGAGCCAATACATCGAGCACTACCGTATAACGTGGGTCATCACTGGACTGGATTTCCTCTCCACTTGCCTGCGCAGTTGCGACAAAAATACAGGAGTCATTGGTTGATGTATCGCCATCAATGGTAATGCGGTTAAAAGAATGCTTAACTGTGGTCTGCAATAATTGTTGAACCATTGCCTGGCTGATCGGCGCATCGGTTGCAACGAAACTGAGCATGGTCGCCATGTTGGGACGAATCATGCCTGCCCCTTTGCTAATCCCTGTCATGGTATAAGTGATACCATCAAGCTCAAATTGTTCAGAAGCTCCCTTGGGTACCGTATCGGTGGTCATAATGCCAAAAGCGGCATCCGTCCAACTTGCTTCATCTAAAGTATTTAATGCTGGTTGAATACCATTGAGTAAACGTTCAATCGGAAGTTGTTCTCCAATCACGCCCGTTGAGAACGGTAAAACCTGATGAGTTTGCACATGGGTAAGTTCAGCCAGTTTTGCACAAGTTTTTTCGGCATTTTCCAAGCCAAGTTTTCCTGTTGCAGCATTGGCATTACCCGTATTGATAATTAAATAACGTGGCTGTTGTGTTGCCGAACTTTCATTTAAATGTTGTTTACTGATTAATACGGGTGCAGCCGAAAACGCACTTTGGGTAAATACTCCAGCAACCTGTGAGCCTTCTGCAAATTCGAAAATCACTAAATCTCGTCGATTTGGGTAACGTACATAAGCCTGTGTTGAGCCAATTTTTACACCCTTTACCACATGCATATGCGGCATTGTTACGTCACCAACAGCCATTTTAAATTTTCCAGTGCGTTCGTTATTGAAAAGAAAAGCTTAGTGCAAAATCATTTAAAAATCGAGCATTCAAACGGAATTTCAAACAATAAAAAACCAGCAATATTGCTGGTTTTTTCGACTCTGTATCTTTAATTGGCAGCCAATTGCGCTGAAGTCCCCAATAATGCCTGTTTGGCTTTTTCCTGACTTGCCGCAGACAATGCTGGATTGGCTGCAACAATACGATTCACATTGGCAGAATTTGCCGCAGTGATTGCCGCTGTTTTTAATACAATTGGACGATTTCCAGTATTCCCCAGTGTGTAACGGATTCCAGTTCGTGGACTTACAATCGTTGTAGTTTGATTTTCAACACTGACCTGAGCTGTAGTTGGACC
This sequence comes from Acinetobacter ihumii, assembly GCF_900625095.1. Classification (GTDB taxonomy): domain Bacteria; phylum Pseudomonadota; class Gammaproteobacteria; order Pseudomonadales; family Moraxellaceae; genus Acinetobacter; species Acinetobacter ihumii. The sequence continues at coordinate 1,617,296 of NZ_LR130760.1, forward strand.
TTGTGCCGCCAGCACTTTGTCTACAGTAGTCGTTTGATTCGATTGAGGTTGAACCGCATCAGTTGCAGCAAATGTAAACGTTGGAATAACCACAGCAGCCATTGCGAATGTTTGTAATACTTTTTTCATTGTCTTTACCAATTTTCACGTCAATGTGTGCAAGTAAATACCATTTAATCCAATAAACTGCAAACAGTATTCGCCACTTGCAACATCTCGTAAAAAAAGCAGAACATAAATGTTCTGCTTTTTTTCAATCATTTTGGTTTCTTAACCCAAACGACCATGACATTGTTTATATTTTAGTCCTGAACCACATGGACACGGTGCGTTACGGCTTGCAGGTGGAATAATTTCCTGCTGCGGTGCCATCTCATCAATTTCATGAGGGGTCACAGTGCCTGTTAAACCATCCACTTCATCATGTTCAAAGGACAAGCGCATAGCTTCAGCTTGCTGCTGTTGTTGCGCTTCAAGTTCAGCTAACTCTTCTGGTGTAGGAATATGTACACGAGATAAATCGGTCACTACGTCCGATTTAATAATACCCAACATATTAATGAATAAATTAAAGGCTTCTTTTTTGTATTCCTGTTCAGGATTTTTCTGCGCATAACCACGTAAATGAATACCTTGGCGTAGATAATCCATTGCCGCCAGATGATCTTTCCAGTGACGATCCAGAGAATTCAACATAAAGTGACGTTCTAGGGTAGCCGCAGTGTCTTCACCCATTTGGCTACGACGCGCACGATAACGAGCAATCACGTCATCGGTAATGCGCTCAACCAGTCCTTCTTCGTCCAGACGGCGATCTTCATTCAGCCATTGCTGAATCGGTAATTCAATACCCAAATCCACACGAAGTGCATTTTCCAAACCGTCGATATCCCATTGATCATGGATCGATTCAGGTGGAACGAAGTTTGCAATCATGCCTTTCATGACATCGCGATGCATTTCTTCAATGTAATCTTGCAGGGTACTTTCTGCTAAAACTTCATCACGTTGTGAATAAATGATCTTACGTTGTTCGTTATTGACATCATCATACTTCAATAAGTTTTTACGAATATCAAAGTTACGTGCTTCAACTTTACGCTGTGCATTTTCAATCGAACGACTCACCATTTTATGTTCAATGGCTTCATCTTCTTTTAAACCCATGGCGCGCATCATTGCAACCACACGATCACCCGCGAAAATACGCATTAAGTCATCTTCGAGCGACAAGTAAAAGCGTGATACGCCCGGGTCACCCTGACGACCCGCACGACCACGCAACTGGTTATCAATACGACGTGATTCGTGACGTTCAGAACCGACAATATGTAAACCGCCTGCATTCAGTACGGTTTCATGATCTCGCTCCCATTCTTCTTTTAAACGAGCTTCATCTTCCGCAGTTGGATTTTCAATCTTAGCCAGTTTAGCTTTCCAGTTACCACCCAAGATAATATCTGTACCACGACCTGCCATGTTGGTGGCAATGGTTACCGATTCAGGACTACCTGCCTGTGCAATAATATCCGCTTCACGCTCATGCTGCTTGGCATTCAGCACTTCATGCTTGATACCTGCCTGAGTTAATTTATGTGACAATACTTCACTGGCTTCAATGGTGGCAGTACCGACCAGAATTGGCGCACGTGTTTCCTGAATACGTTTAATTTCCTGCACAATCGCATCGTACTTACCATTACGATTGAGGTAAATTAAATCGTTTAAATCCTGACGCACCATCGGACGGTGGGTTGGAATAATGACCACATCCAGACCATAAATTTCTTTCATTTCCGCAGCTTCGGTATCAGCCGTACCGGTCATACCTGACAGTTTTTTGTATAGACGGAAATAGTTCTGGAAGGTGGTGGTCGCAAGCGTCTGGTTTTCAGGCTGGATTTCCAAACCTTCTTTCGCTTCTACCGCCTGATGCAGACCTTCAGACCAGCGACGACCTGGCATGGTACGACCTGTGTGTTCATCGACAATGATCACTTCGCCATTGTGGATAATGTAATGCACATCGCGGTGATACAAAAAGTGCGCACGAATCGCTGCGGTCACATGATGTACCAGATTGAGATTGGTCGCAGAATAAAGACTTTCACCTTCTGCCAATAATCCCATGGCAATCAATTCTTGTTCAACAGTTTCAAAACCAACTTCGGTCATTTCAACCGAACGTTGTTTTTCATCAATCCAGAAATGCCCGCCATCTGCAACCTTCTCTTCTTTTTGCGCACGAAGCTTAGGCGGAATGTTATTGATGGCTGCATAGAGCTGAGAAGAATCTTCACTTTGACCCGAAATAATCAACGGAGTACGCGCTTCATCAATCAAGATCGAATCGACCTCATCAATAATGGCATAATTTAGACCACGTTGTTTTTTCTCAGGAAGTGAGAACACCATGTTGTCACGTAAATAGTCAAAACCGAATTCGTTATTGGTCCCGTAAGTAATGTCGGCTTGATAAGCTTCGGCTTTTTCGACTGGAGATTGCATGGAATAAATCGTACCAATGCTTAATCCCAAGAATTCGAATAATGGACGGTTTAACTCGGCATCACGCTGTGCCAGATAATCATTGACGGTAATCACATGCACGCCCTGACCGCTGAGTGCATTTAAGTAACACGCCAAAGTCCCCATCAGGGTTTTACCTTCACCCGTACGCATTTCGGCAATTTTGCCTTCATGAAGGGTAATACCACCAATCAATTGCACATCATAGTGTCGCATACCCATGACACGTTTTGCTGCCTCACGACAGACTGCAAAAGCTTCTGGTAATAATTTATCTAGGCTTTCACCTTTTTTATAACGTTCTTGAAATTCTGGAGTTTTTGCAGATAAGTCTGCATCGCTTAGTGCTGATATCGTCGGCTCGAGCGCATTGATTTGATCGACAATTTTACGCATGCGTTTGAGTTCACGCTCATTTTTTGTACCGAAGATACCTCCGATCAGACTTGCCAACATGGATTAAACTCTCTAAATCTTGCTTGTCAAATGAATAAATTTTTTCTCAAAGCCTATTATGGAGCCAGAAATTTGAAGTACAAGGGTTTTACACACATCCACTGCAAAAAATGATCACGCACAATCATGCTTAGAATCGTTAAAGCAAACTAATTTAACAAATTTCATGAGCTCACGCAGAGCGTTTTATGACAAAACACCATAATAATTTTCAATGAATGACGTCCTCTTATATACATAAAATTCATAACAACATGCGAAAACAATAATTTTAAATGCAATAAAAAACCTGCATATTAAAACCATATAAGCCATTAACAATGAAATGAGGTTTTAAAATGAGTTTACGTTTAGGCGATACTGCACCCAATTTTGAACAACAGTCCAGTGAAGGATTAATTCATTTTTATGATTATTTGGGAGACCAATGGGGGATCTTGTTTTCGCATCCGGCTGACTATACGCCTGTATGCACAACTGAACTCGGCTATACTGCAAAACTTAAAGATGAATTTGCCAAACGTGGAGTCAAAGCGATTGCGCTTTCAGTCGATGATGTTGAATCACATCATGGCTGGATTAAAGATATTAACGAAACTCAAAACACGACGGTAAATTTCCCCATCCTTGCCGATAAAGACCGTAAAGTTTCAGAGCTTTATGGATTTATTCACCCAAATGCCAGCGAAACGACCACAGTGCGTTCATTGGTGATTATTGATCCAAATAAAAAAGTGCGTTTAATTATTACGTATCCTGCATCGACAGGTCGTAATTTTAATGAAATTTTACGTGTAATAGATTCACTACAACTGACCGACCATCATAAAGTCGCCACCCCGGCAAACTGGCAACAAGGTGATGACGTAGTAATTGTGCCATCTCTTAAAGATGAAGAAGAAATTAAACAACGCTTTCCAAAAGGCTATAAAGCAGTAAAACCTTATTTACGCCTCACCCCACAGCCTGAGTGAAGATAAAACGAGCAATGCTCGTTCTGAACGCAAGGCGAACAGCTATGCTGTGAGTAAATAAATTGAAGCAACGCTTCAATTTTTCGCAAGACAAGTAAAGCGCGTAGTCTAAGAACAAAACACTTCAAATCTTCGCAAGAAGATGAACAGCGATGTTATGAGTGAAAGGTTAAAGTAATGTTTCAATCTTTCCTAAGACCAATGACGCACTTATTATTAAATCAACACTTTAAATAAAGTTAGCAGGATAAAAATAAAACGTAAATATAAAAATAATAACTCATACCGCTGTTTCTCCACACAATGTCCACCTGATGGTGGGCTTTTTTTACTGGGCTATTTGGTAAAATCAGCAGACTCCGTTATAAAGAAAACAAGTTAATAAGAACAATCAAGCTATGATTTATAACATTCATCATTTACATTGTGGCACGATGTGCCCCGCATGCGCACCCTTGATTCATCAAAAAGGGATACAAGCGCATATTATTTGCCACTGTTTGCTGGTTGAAACTGATCGCGGCTTAGTCTTGATTGATACTGGCTTAGGATTACAGGATTATTTACATCCTCAACAAAGACTTGGCTCTCTTATTCATCAACTGGGTCAGATTGAATTGAATACTGGCTTGAGTGCCGTACAGCAAATTCAGCAGCTTGGACTTAACCCCAAAGACGTGCAGCATATCTTTGTGACTCATCTGGATTTTGATCATGCTGGGGGTATTTCTGACTTTCCTCAAGCTACAGTACATGTGCTTGCCTCCGAGTTTAATACCACGCAATCTTTATCTTTTAAAAACCGCATCCGTTACAAAACCAATCAGTTTAAGCAGCATCGTTTCTGGAACTTTATTGAACACACTCAAACTGAGCGTTGGTTTAATCTGGAAAAAGTGACAGGTCTACCTTTGTTTCAGGATGAAATTTTGATGATTCCATTATTGGGACATTCTGCTGGGCACGCAGGAATTGCCATTAAACAGGCAGAGGGCTGGATTTTATTTTGTGGTGATGCTTATTTTTCCTCACTCGAGCTAGATGCCTCAAAACAGCTAAAAGGATTACATCTGTTTGAAAGCATACTCGCGTATGACAACAAAATGCGTTTGCATAATCTCAAACAGCTGCAATCTCTGGCTCAACAACAACCGCAGATCGAACTGATTTGTGCGCACGACCTTCAAGAATTTATACGTTACCGACCATTATCATGAAAACTTTATTTTTATCTCCTTTGTTGATTGCATTCACTTTAAATCTGTCAGGTTGTATGACGCATCCTTCAATTCCAGATGCGCAACGTCCAGCGCATTGGGGCAAGCTGATTCAGGCAGAACATAATTTTTATAAAATTAGCGATGATTTATATCGCAGTGAACAACCATCACAAGCATTACTGCCACAGTTAACGCAGCAGCAGATTCAAACTGTGATTAATCTACGTAGCCGTAATGACGATATAAAGGTACTGGATCAACAGCAATTTGATTTAATCCATGTCCCGATTCATACATGGGCGATTGATCGTAGCGATTTATTACAAGTCATGCAGCATATTCAAACAGCGAAACAAAAGCAGCAGAAAGTGCTGTTACATTGTTATCACGGTTCCGATCGAACTGGAGCTAGCGTTGCGATGTATCGTATTATTTTTGAAAATTGGTCCATAGAGGATGCCGTTCAGGAAATGAAGCGTGGGGGCTATGGATATCATCCAATTTGGGTCAATATTGGAAATTTATTTACCCCTGAAAATGTAAAATGGATTCGGGAGCAACTCGCGAATCCATCTTAAAATATCAAAAATGCTTAACGTTGATCGAGTGGTACCCAGTCAATGACCCAAGCGGATTTCATATTTAAGCTGCTATCCGAGACAATTTTCTTACGCGCTGCATCTGCGGTTTCACGGCTTTTAGATGGCCCCACCATAATCCGAATGCCCTTTGACGTTGGACTGGTCGTTACTTTATAGCCTTTGGCACGCAGTTTGGACACCACAGCGTCGGCATTGGCCTGATTGGCTGCCAACGCCACTTGTACCATCCAGTTTTTATCGCCATTTTCAAGCAAATCACGGGCTTTGTCTGCATCGGCTTTTTTCTTGGCGTCTTCTTCCGCTTTGCGTTTTTTGTCATCTGCTGCTTTTTTCTCAGCTTCAGCTTTACGCTTATCTTCAGCGGCTTTCTTTTCAGCCTCTAGTTTACGCTGTTTTTCTTCGGCGGCTTTCTTCTCGGCCGCTTGTCGCTCTTGTTCACCTTTACGTTTAGCTTCAGCATCTTTTTGCTTTTTCAGTTCATCTGCTCTTTTCTGCTCGGCTTTTTGTACTTCAGCCTGTTTTTGAGCTTCGGCTTGTTTTTTCTGTTCCGCCAGCTTTTTCTCAGCATCTAGTTTTTGCTGATCAGATTTTTTCTGATCATCGGTCTTTTGTGCTGTATTTTGAGCAGCAGCTTTGGCCTGATCACTCATTTCAGGTGGAATATTGTCCGAGCTTTCCTGAGCCGCATTACGACGCGCATTGATGGCAGCGTATTCCTCGGCTGCTTTACGCGCTGCTGCGGCTTCTGCTTGTTGTTGCTGGGCGAGAAAATCAGCAGCACGTGCTTCTTGTTCTGCCACTGCTTTTTCACGGGCACGACGTTGCTCTTCCAATAGACGTTTTTCAGTTTCGACATCAACAGCAAGCGGTTGTAATTGAACCAGTTCACCCGCCTGATTTGAGCTATTGTTGTTCTTGGCAGGTTGTTGCACTTTTTGTTGTGTTTCAACTTGCGTCTGATGTATCTCTTCTTTTCCTTTGAGGAGTAATGCTGCCAATAAAACACCACCACCAAGTAAAACAACGCCACCCATCCAACGTTGTTTGTTATTCATTGACATTGTTCCAGATACTCCCACACCGCTTCTAATGTATGAAACGAACCACAGACTAAAATGAGCTGATTTTTTTTGCTCTGCTCAAGTGCTAATTTAAATGCATCTTGGATACTTTCAAAACTTTGTACGGTTTCACCGTGTAAAGCCGCTATCATTTGAGCCAAAGGCGCAGCACGTGGTACATGCAACGGCGCAATCTTCCAATTTAAAACAGTCGGCTTTAACAGTTCCACCACTGATTTTATATCTTTGTCTGCCAGCATTGAAAAGACTGCGACCACTTCTGTGTACTGTTTATGGTATTCCAAGAAATTTCGCAATTGCTTTAACAAAAATTCTACACCATGTGCATTATGCCCAGCATCAAAAATAATGGTTTTATTTGCGATGACTCGTTGTTCAAAGCGACCTGCTAATTGTGCTTTTTTAATCCCGTTGGCCAATGCAGCCTGAGTGATCTCTAAGCCACTTAACAGTACAGCAGCCACCGCAGTCGAGATGTTTTCCAGTGCTAAAGTACCAAGCGGAAGTTTGAGTGTGGTACCAGACGAAGCAAAATTCCAAGTTTGACCATCACCAGCCTCCTGATAAAAATAATCTTTTTGTGCGACATATAGCTTGGCGTTGACTTGTTCTGCTTTGGCTTGAATTGCTTGTGGTAAGTCTTGTAATCCTGCAAAAATCACAGGAATATCGGGACGCATGATGCCTGCTTTTTCAAAGGCAATTTTTTCAATGCTATCACCAAGCCAATCAGTATGATCCAGTCCAATATTGGTAATCACAGCGACATCAGGGTCAATCACATTAACCACATCCAGACGCCCACCTAAGCCGACTTCAAGCACCCAAACGTCACATTGTTTTTGTTTAAAAATAACGAAAGCCGCCAAAGTGGTGGCTTCAAAGAAAGATAAACTTAGCTCACACTGCCGGCGCGCTTGATCAACTTGTACAAAGGCATCAATTAAAGTCTGGTCATCGACTTCCTGACCATTTAATTTCACCCGCTCATTAAACCGATAAATGTGGGGCGATTGATAAAGTCCAACCCGATAACCTTGCTCAGTTAAAATAGAGGCTAATGTGGTAGTGGTCGAACCTTTGCCATTGGTTCCTGCAACGGTCAATACTCGAGCATCTGGCTGTGTCACGCCCAAGGCTTCAGCCACAGGAATAACACGCTCAAGTCCTAAATCAATTCCTGTAACATGAACATGGCCCCAATAATCGAGCCATGTCTCTAAACGATCTGTTATTTTTGGAGCTTCATGTTTCAAGGTAGACTCATTAATTTCGCCACAATACGCGATACAGTATCACGTAATGCATGACGATGAACAATTTGATCGATTACACCATGATCAAGCAAATATTCCGCACGCTGAAATGGCTCATCCAGCTTTTCACGAACGGTTTGTTCAATAACCCGTTTACCTGCAAAACCAATCATGGCTTTGGGTTCAGCAATATGCACATCACCCAACATCGCCAATGATGCCGTCACACCACCGTAGACCGGATGAGTCAAAACTACAATATACGGTAAACGTGCATCTTTCATTTTTTGAATAGCAGCAGACGTTCTTGCCATTTGCATGAGTGACAGCATACCTTCCTGCATACGTGCACCGCCTGAAGCAGCAAAACAGATTAAAGGTTGTTTCAGTTCCATGGCACGTTCAGCCGCCTGAACAAAGCGGTCACCCACTACGGTTCCCATTGAGCCCCCCATAAAGTCGAACTCAAAAGCACAGGCAACCATCGGGATGCTATTTACAGAACCTTGCATGACCACTAATGCTTCAGTTTCGCCTGTTTTACTTTGTGCTTCACGCATACGTTCAGGGTACGGTTTGCTATCGACAAAATGAAGAGGATCTTTTGCAACAAACTCCTGACCCAGTTCTGTTTGTACCTGATCAAAAAACCAGCTCAAACGATCACGTGCTTTCATACGAAGATGTTCGTCACATTGCGGGCATACATAGGCATTAAATGCCATTGCCGTACGTGTGACCAATGCGTGACATTCAGGGCATTCAATCGTTGGTTCAGTAAACGTTGCCTTAATCACCTGTTGTTCATCAGGCGTGTGGATTCCAGGAACCTGACGCTGTGTCCACGGTATCGATGGGCTTAGAATTTTCCCTGATTTCACTTCTTGATTCATACTAACTCATCGAGCGCAGCTCGAAGCTCCTTGACTTTATTAACCGTGTGTTCAACCGCTTGGTCGATCGCTAATGTAGCAAAAGGTTTAACCAAGGCACTTCCCACAATCACCGCATCGGCCACCTGTCCCATGGCTTTGGCTGAGCTTGCATCACTAATTCCAAAACCAACACCAACAGGTACGCTGGTATGCGCTTTGATTTTAGCAATACGTGCCGCAGCTTCAGCCGTATCCAGTGTGGCAGCACCTGTCACGCCTTTGAGAGAGACATAGTAAATAAATCCACTGGCCTGTTTCACCACATGCTGAATACGTTCATCGGTCGAAGTCGGGGCAAGCAAAAAGATTTGATCCATCTCGTGCTGTTTCAGCACAATATCTAACTCTTTGGCTTCTTCGGGCGGCATATCTACCAATAAAATGCCATCCACCCCACAGTCTTTCGCAGTCGATACAAATGTTTCATAGCCAATGACTTCAACAGGATTTAAATATCCCATTAAAACCACAGGGGTTTGGGTATCTTTCTGGCGAAATTCCTTAACCATCTTCAAGGCATCCAGCGTATTGGTACCACCCGCTAAAGCGCGTTCAGCCGCCAGTGCAATGACGGGACCATCTGCCATCGGATCGGAAAAGGGTAAGCCCAATTCAATCACATCAACACCAGCTTCCACCATTTTATGTAACAAAGGTACGCTGACATGCGGTTGCGGATCACCTGCCATCACATAAGAAACTAATGCTTTACGTTGTTGGGATTTAAGCTGTTCAAAACGAGTGGCAAGACGTGACATAGGGTTGTGTTTTCCTTGATTATTAAAAACCTGATTTTTAAAAAAGGGAGTTGTTTGTAGAAATACAGAACACCGCATTGTAACGCTATTTTTTGTTCATTGAACAGTATTCGCTTTAACAGATGAAATGTTGATGTGATTCCCTACAACCCAGACTGTACATTTATCAATATTTTACTTTTTTTCTCAATGATCAAAGCTTCCTATTTTTCAGCTGAATTTTGAAAAATAAAACGCTGCATTTGAGCAGCAATGATTAAAAAATCAATACAAAAACAAAATCATAGCTGGTTATTTTTTCTCTTTAGAGGGATCAAGCAATTTATAAACCATATGGCAGTTTCATCTATAAGACCACAAAACTTCTGTGCCAATCTTATTAATGAGTAGCGCTACGCACCAATACAACGTCCAAATTCAATCTCTTTCCTGTATAAACTTACGATTGAACTGATACTTTAAACCCGCATATTAAAAACCATGATTATTTTAAGACACAATTATTTTAAGAACTGTTTGGGGGTTTGTCCTGTCCAGCGTTTAAAAGCTCGACCGAACGCACTTTGGTCGGCATAACCCAATAATTCTGCGATTTCGACCAATGAACGTCCCTGTTGTAAATAGGATTGACTTAAACCAAGGCGATATTCATCCAGAATATCCTGAAAATTAAGCTGATAGGCTTTGAGCTGTCGTTGTAAAGTGCGTTCAGAACAATGCATTTGTTGGGCAACATGCTTCTGAATGACATCATTTTGCTGTTTTAATGCTTGCTCAATACATCCGACCACTTTTTGTTTTAATAACTGTTGTCGATGTTCAAAAGTATCCGTTTGTTGCAAGGACTGCTGGGCTTGCGTAGACAACACCTGATTGAGTTGCTGGTCGGCTGCGAAACTTCGCGCCAGCAACACCTCTTGATCAAAGCAAATTTTATATTGCCCCGCATAGATTTGAATGTTACATCCAAAAAATTGTTCATAATGTCTCAGTGACAATTGTGGAGTGAGTCCTAGTTGAATAAAACTAGGCGAGATTAACTGTTCCTGCACGATCAGTTTGGCAATTTTAAAAATCAGTGCCAGATTCAATTCATAAATTTCACGATAATCCTCATAATGCGCACTCCAGATGATCTGAATAAGCTGATGCTGTTCTACAATTTTAAGCTGCTCCAGATTGGTTTGTTTAAACAGCAATGGATAATATTGTTCCAGCAAATACATCGCCTGCTGTAAATTTAAACTGGTGGATGCCAGATATCCCATCATCCCGACATCTTGCAAGCTGGCATGTTCAGCCATTACCAGACTAATGGGACGTTTAAAATACTGTTGTAGCTGCTTGAGGAGTTGCACATACACTGTTAAATCAAAACCCTGTTCAGAATCGTGACCTAATGCCTGATTAAATTGCTTCCATTGCAATGGTTGTTCCGAACCCTGAAGTAAATGTTCAAGCTGATAATGTTGCAAGACACGCTGCAAAAGACGCACATATCCCACAATAATTTTCACTGTCATTCTTCCATCCTTCTCGGTCTACGTCGCTATTTGTATAAAATATGGCAACAACTGTCAAAACAAAACGGATGGTTGTCGCCATACTAAAATCATTGTTTCAACCGAGAATTAAAACAAATGAATGCGCATGTTCAATATCAAGTCGATCCAGTGGTTCGTAGTAAACTGGATTTCAAACTCGAAGAAGTTCCTCGTTTTTGGTTTGCAGGTGACCCGTTTCGTACCCGTGTCTTTGATGCCTTGAGTCTGACTTTTCCCGACGGTGAACGTTATTTCATTGAGTGCGTCCGTTTATTTCGCGACAAGATTCAGGATCCTGACTTGCAAGCACGTGTGGCAGACTTTATTAAACAGGAAGCGCAACATGGTATTGCCCATGACAAAATGAACCAACTGATGAAAGAACAAGGTATGCCTGTTGATCAGTTCACCACCATACTCAAGAAAATTTTTCGCTTTGAACTGACAAAACGCTCACCACAGTACAATATTGCCATGACTGCGGCGGCAGAGCATTTGACTGCACTCATGGCTGAAACTTTTTATAGCAAAAAAGAAACGCTACAAGAGGTACATCCTTATGTTCGTGCCTTATTGGCATGGCATTCCATTGAAGAAATGGAACATCGTGATGTGGCTTTTGACGTGATGCAACAGGTCGGTGAAGTTCCCGAAGCCACCCGTAAATTTACGCTGGCAATGACCACAGTTCTAATGCTGGGCTTTACCCTTTATCGTGCCAATGTCATGTTGCGTTGCGATGGCTTTACTGGAATGCAACGTTTGCAACTGTTTGCTAAAGGCCTGCCGTGGTTTCTAGGGCGCAAGGGAATTTTAACGGCGATGAAAAAAGAATATCTGGACTGGTACAAGGCCGATTTTCATCCGAGCCAGCACCCTGTGATCCACCAATACGATGTCTGGGTCAAAACCTATAACGAAACTAGCGATCCGATTTTAGCGGGTCAGGCATTTTGGGAAGCAGGCTATTGATGCCTGCTTTTGATTTAATGCTTTTGACGTCAATCAAATAAATGACTGAGAAAATTACCACTTGGCGTAATGCTGTTCCAGTAAAGCATATTCATGATTTAGGCAAATGACTTCAGCTTGTTCTAGCTGGATCTGCCCCGTCACTTTGGCCTGCCACTGACTAAACTGACTGCCGACCATTCTCAAATTAATATTTTCATAACGTCGCCAGCCTGTTTCAATTTCAAGTTGCAACTTTTCATCTAAAGAGCGAATACGCCAGTGATGTTCTTGTAGTCGCTCAAACAACACATCAGCGAGCGGATAAAGTCGTCCATTGACCCAAAGACAGTTTTCATTACCAAAACTTTCATTCACACCCGATGCCAGATTTAGACCAATGCGTTGCCCCTGAGTATCCCAAAAATGACAGGAGAACCAAAACCAAGCGGTTTCAGGACGCAAAAATCCACAGGTATCATCCAAAGCCGCAAAGGTTTTATCATTAAACTCGATCAATTGATTTTGTTTATTGATGAAATAGCCCTCAACTGCCAGCGTGGTTTTCTTTTGGGTATAGGTCCAGCCATTAATACCATTGGGTGAACATAAACTTAAAGGCTCTGTACCTGCACAAAAAATACGGGCACTGAGTTGAATCTCTCCATATTTACTCACGCGAAGGTAACGTACCCCATTGGCATGTTGCATTTCGATTTCAAATGGCGATTTATAAAAATAACTTTGATTGAATAACGGTTGTTCATCGACATGGGTTTTACGCGCCAAAGGCTGTATTGCGTTCCACTCCAAGACCTGTTGCGTCGAATGATCATAGATATAGACAAAGCTATGTCCGACCCAAGCGATATCTGCAATGGCTAGACCAATCGAATAATGTTCATGCTGAATACTACAAAACTTAAACTTTTTGTATTTAAGTTTGCGCCGCCAACCCTTTTCTATTTTGCCAAAAGGCGATTGATAGACATATCGATTCAGACTAATCGCACTCGGGATTTCTTTAAAACGACCATAACGAGGTTGTCCACTTTCTTGTATTAAATCCATTTTCAGCTATCCGTATCCATCATCCATTTTAACATCAGGACATACGCATAAATTTTACACAGTTTTGTTGATTGCTGGAAATAGATATTTGTTTTCTAAGATGATTGTATCAAGCCAAAGTGAGATAGGTATTTTGCCACTCTGTTGCTTTAAACTTACCCTGTACCAAATGTATATAACGTCCATGCACACAGTCAATCGCCAAACAGTCATCCACATCAAGCACTCGGTCAGTATGAGCTTTCTGCCACTTTCGATCGATATAAACTTTGCCCTTTTGTTTAGCAATCGCAACATTCGGCGCAAGTACTAAAACATAACGGTGTAGTTCACCAAATTCTTGTGCATCGTACCCCCCCAGATTAATCAAATATAACTTTTGATCGGTTGCAGCAGGCGCCATATTTGAAAATCTGACTTGATAAGACACGCCCTCAGACTCAATGCCATCCACTTTCATCCACGCATCAATATGTAAGCCTTTTAGCTCCCCAAACCATGCTTGCTTAAGTTGTGGCGTGATGTCTTCAAGTGATGATCCGACAGCAAACACTACATCATGCACTTCGGTATTGGCGCGAGCATGGCGACCACCGAGCATGACCACAAATAAGTTTGACATGTTTAAGTCCTCTTCATTGAAGAAAAAGGCCGCCTTGTGGGCAGCCTCCATCTTGAAAAATACATTTGTTATTGCTTACATCTCGACCATTTCAACACCATCGACACGGGCAACGGTCATCAAATCTTTATCACCACGACCTGAAACGGTTGCAATAATAATTTGATCTTTTGACATGGTTGGCGCAAGTTTGGTGACATACGCCATTGCATGAGCACTTTCCAAAGCAGGAATAATGCCCTCAATCTGGGTCAAATCACGGAAACCCTGTAAAGCTTCATCATCATTGATTGGCACATATTGTACGCGCTGCATGTCTTTTAAGAAACTGTGTTCAGGTCCGACACCTGGATAGTCCAAACCAGCTGAAATACTATGTGTTTCAATGATTTGCCCTTGAGCATCACTCATTAAGTAAGTACGATTGCCATGCAATACGCCGACATGTCCTGCATTGAGTGGTGCAGAATGTTTCCCTGTTTCAACGCCATAACCTGCGGCTTCAACACCGTACATTTTGACATCAGCATCATTTAAGAATGGATAGAATAAGCCCATCGCATTAGAACCGCCACCGACACATGCCACAAGTGCATCCGGTAAACGACCTGCCTGTGCCTGAATTTGCTGACGTGCTTCACGACCAATAATCGACTGGAAATCACGGACTAATTGCGGATATGGATGCGGCCCTGCTACTGTTCCAATCACATAATAGGTGGTATCAACATTGGTCACCCAGTCACGCATGGCTTCGTTCATGGCGTCTTTCAGGGTTTTTGAGCCACTTTGGACAGGCACTACCGTTGCACCGAGTAAACGCATACGATACACATTCATGGCCTGACGTTTGACGTCTTCGGCACCCATAAACACTACACATTCCAAGCCCAAACGTGCCGCAATGGTCGCCGTTGCCACACCATGCTGACCCGCACCAGTTTCCGCAATAATACGTTTTTTACCCGAAAGTTTAGCAAGTAATGCTTGCCCAATGGTGTTGTTCACTTTATGTGAACCTGTGTGATTTAAGTCCTCACGTTTTAAATAGATCTGCGCACCGCCCAACTCATTCGACCATCGCTCCGCATGATAGAGCGGACTCGGACGTCCGACATAAAAAGCCAGATCACGGTCGAATTCTGCCAAAAATTGCTCGTCATTTTTCATACGGTTATAGAGGCTTTCTAAATCCTCCAAAGCCGCCATGAGCGTTTCTGACACAAAACGTCCGCCATGAATACCAAAATGCCCACGCGCATCTGGGTATTGCGTATAGTCAACCATCTGACCGTTTTGACTAGCGTTTTGCTGATCCACGTTGGACTCCTTGCATAAATCGTTCTATAAGTTGTTGGTCTTTAATACCTTTGGCAGATTCTACACCACCACTCACATCTACCGCATAAGCTTGTGTTGTTACAATGGCCTCTGCAACATTGTCAGAGCTTAAACCGCCTGCCAAAATCAGAGGAATATCCAATTGAGGAAACTTGGTCCAATCAAATTGCTGCCCGGTTCCACCCTTCAGTTCAGGATGCCATGCATCGAGTAAAATTGCACTCGCTCCTGCCGCCTGATAACGCTGAATTTCTGCCACCACATCCAGATCAGGTTTCACCTGAATGGCCTTGTACCAACGGCGTTTACACGCGCGTCCAATCTGCTGACATTGCTCAGGCGTTTCATCGCCATGCAACTGAATGATATCTAAAGCAATCTGATTTAATGTGGATTGAATTTCGTCGGCATTGGCATTAACAAATAAACCCACTACCTGCACATACGGCGGAATATCTTCAATCAGTTGCTGTGCTTGCTCTGGACTAACATAACGCGGACTCGGTGGAAAAAATACAAATCCAATCGCGTCTGCACCTGCCTGAACTACCGATAACACATCTTGAGAACGGGTAATACCGCAAATTTTTGCGCGCGTTCGCATAGGGACAAGGCTCTTCAATTGCCTGATCTATAGCCATCTATAAATCATGAAAGTGGACTATTGTAATGCAATTTCGATCGGTTGCGTTAAAGTTAGCATGAATAGATCGTATTCAGATTGTTTAATTCGCAGCCAGACTTTATACTTCGCGAAAATGGCAACAAGTTATCGCAATCGCCATAGGGAAGCTGGTGAGACTCCAGCACTGCCCCCGCAACGGTAAAAATGTAAAGCATATTGATTAAACTATTTTGAGTTTAACACCACTGCATGGTGTCATGTGGGAAGGTGGTTATGTGAATATCGCAAGATATGACATTTAAGTCCGGAGACCTGCTTGTTGCTCTCTACCACTCAATCATTCACGTGGGGTGAATGTATGGAGCTTATTATGTCTATTTCTTTACAGCCTACTCGTTTAGTAGGCGCAATCGCTATTGCGATGGGGTTTTCATCTGTCTCTTTTGCTGATGAAACAACAACCGCGACCAAACTTGATCCAATTGTAGTGACGGCATCCAAATCTGAGGAACAAATCAGTCAGGTTCCTGCACGAATTTCAATTATTGAACCCCAAATTATCGATCAATCCCCAATTGCATCTTTACCTGATTTATTAATGAGCGAAGCAGCCATTAATATGGTGCAAAGTGGTGGTTATGGTCAAACCGCCTCGATTTTCTTGCGTGGTGGTAACTCTAATCAGACTCTTATTCTACGAGATGGTGTTCGTCTAAATTCTGCCACCTCAGGCATCGCATCTTTACCCTTTATTGACACCACTGATATTAAACAAATTGAAGTCCTCAAAGGGCCTGCTTCTGTCCTATACGGTTCAGATGCCATTTCAGGTGTAGTTCAACTGATTTCAAAAACACCAGAAAAAAATTCAGCCTTTGTTACAGGTGAAATCGGCGAAAATAAAACTTATAAATCTGTTGTCGGTGCAGATTTAGCTGAAAATGGTTTTTATGCGCAAGTACGTGGTCAACGCCTTGAAACTGATGGCACACCCGTAAAAGAAGCCGCGAATGCTCCTGATGCGTCTTATGATCAAAAAGGTTTTAGCACTAAAATAGGTGTCGATAAAGAAAATTATGCCGCTTCTGTCGACTATAGCCAAAATGAAGGCAATAGTGCTTATGATAATTTCGGTAATTTGGTCAATCAAGATTTTAAAAATGAAGTGATCAATGTAAAAGGCAAAGTTAAAATTGTGGATAACGTTGAATTAAATGCGCGTTTATCTCAGTTTAAAGATGAAGTTGATCAGAAAGATCCTAACTATTTAAATAGTTATGACTTCGTTCATAGCAAAACACAAGAAGCTGAACTTTACGGAAAATGGAACTTCACGGCGCATCAAAACGTTCTCTTAGGGGTAACGCAGCGTAATATTGATGGTGATGTTTTATCTTTTGGTGCACCGTACAGCGAAGACATTGATTCAACGGGTTATTACATTCAACATCAATATAACCAAGCTGGCTTAAACACCCAAGTCGGTGTCCGTGTTGAAGACAACGAAAAGTTTGGTACACACACTGTCGCTCAAGGGGCAATTCGTTATCAACTGCTTCCACTAACCAGTGTTTATGCCAATATTGGTTCGGCATTTAAAGCACCAACATTAAATGATATGTATGGTTATGGTGGTAATCCCGATTTAAAACCAGAAGAAAGTATTTCTTATGAAATTGGGGTAGATCAAAAACTTGCCTACAACATTTCAACTGGTTTATCACTCTATACCACTCAAGTGGATGATTTGATTAATTTTGGCAGCACTCGAATGGAAAATGTCGACAAAGCTAAAATGGAAGGCGGTGAAGCCTATGTAAAATGGCAGGGCGATAACTTATATGCCAATTTAGGTTATCACTATGTCCGAGCCAAAGATGACAAGACCCATGAAGATTTAAGCAGACGTCCACGTCAAAATATTTCGTTGACAACTGGCTGGCAAGATGACGTTTATGGCTTCTCCACTACATTTATGGCCAATAGTGGATACGACAACAGTGCTTATGACACTATCAAAGTGCCGGGGCATCTACGTATTGATATGCATGGACACTACAATGTAAACAACCATCTTCAAGTCTTTGCCAATATCCAAAATATCGGCGATTCAAAATATCGTACTGCTTATAGCAGTGGAAGTTACTACATCAACGGCGGTCGACTCGCCTCTGCTGGAGTGACACTTCGCTACTAAATTAAAAAAAGCATAAAAACATTTCAAATAGCGCAGTTTAGGGATAATGTAATGACCGACATTATCCTTTTTTTAATGTTCAATCACAGGAAAACTTATGGGACACCGTTTAAGTAAAATCTATACACGTACTGGCGATGCAGGCACAACAGGTTTGGGCGATGGCTCCCGCGTTCCCAAAGATGATTTACGTATTGCAGCACTCGGTGAAGTGGATGAACTCAATGCAATTTTAGGTGTATTACGCGCGCACATTGCACTTTCGGATTCACTTGAAAAAGCCAAATGGGAAAAACATTTAAGTCTGGTCCAACACTGGTTATTCGATCTGGGTGGTGAAGTCTGTATTCCCAATTACACTTTGTTGCAAGAGTCCAGCATTGATTATTTAGAAAATAGTATTGATCAGATGAATGAACAGCTCCCCAAGCTCAAAGAGTTCATTTTACCGTCTGGAAGTTTAGCCTGTAGCTATGCACACCAAGCACGTGCTGTCTGTCGTCGTGCTGAACGCAGTTTAATTACTGTACAGCAACGCGATCAAAATATCCAAAGCACATCTTTACGATTACTCAATCGTTTATCGGACTGGCTATTTGTCGCTTCTCGGACTTTACAACGTGAAAGTGGTGGCAGTGAAGTTTTGTGGCAACGCAATATCAATGACACTATATCTGATTTAACATAAATTAAATTGTAGATGATTTAGGCAAAATATGCAGATTATTGGTCATCGTGGCGCACGTGGCGAAGCACCCGAAAATACGCTGGGCGGCTTTCGATATTTAAGAGATTTAGGCATTCGCGCAGTTGAATTTGATATTCGTCAACTCAACAATGATCAACTTGTTATTATTCACGATGATAATTTTCTACGCACCACAGGCATTGCTGGCTCTGTATATGATCAAGACCTTGATCTCCAACAATTTGATCATCGGAAAAACTGGCGACACTGGACACAAGTTGAATACACGCCATCCCTTGAACAGGTTTTAAGGTTACTACACGACTTTAAGCATATCGAAGTTGAAGTTAAAGCGGTCAATCATCAAGTTGAAGCTGACAAGCTGACTCAACGCTTGGCTCAGTCTCTGGAAGGATTTGAACAGCAAGTTACCATTACCAGTTTCGATGAAAAAATTTTAACATCCCTACAACAACAAAATAGTCCGTTTAAACGTGGCTTATTGATTGAAGAAGACATCAAGGCCCTTGCCATTGAGATTGCCGAGCGCTTAGGCTGCTGTCATATTGGCTGGATGGATCAACTCGCCAGCCCTGAAATGCTTGCACTTTCACATCAAGCCAAACTCAATATCAGTGTCTGGACTGTCAATAATGTAGAACGCGCAAAACAGCTCAGAGATCAAGGTATTCAGGGCTTAATTACTGATTTTCCAAAACGGATGCTAGCACAGCTTTAATCTTTTAGAACTTGAATGTCCTCAATCTATATATAGGATGAGTTATTTTTTCTGGGCTTGCAATAAAATTTGTCCGCTTTGATCTAACATCAATAGCTCATTGCCCTGTAGCTTAAACCGTTTTACTCGCTGTAGAGCATCAATCAATTCGGCTTCCTGTGCTAAAGCACCATCACAGCTTTGATGACCTGCCCGAACATCCAGATCTAACTGCTGTAAAGCAAAATTATAGGTATAACGACCAAAAATTGCATTACAGCCTGTACTGCCCTGCACCGTTTGTACGGCTGAGTTCAAGACTAAAAAAGGAGTCTGATTAAAGAACTTGGTCCGCTTTTGATGAACAAGACTCAATGTCCATGTCACATCCTGTACCCCATCTACACTTTTTCGCGCAGGCTGAACATGCTGTGGACTCACCCGCGAATGAGCATGTTGCGAGGCAACCTTATTTTTTTGTACAGGAGCTGTTGTACTTTGGCAAGCTGCCAATCCCAAAAAAGAACCTAAAAACAGTAATTTGTGTAAAGATTTTTTCACAAAATGCCTACCCTTATTGAGTCATCGTTTATCTTTCATAAAGATGATGGATCTTGCGATAAAATCAATAAACACATTGTTGAATTCTGTTACTGTTTTGCGGGATACACTTGTACAATATTGCTAGTGAACATGTGTTCGCTCATGTTAGTATGTTCACTTCATAGCCCGTCATGTTGGTTATCGTTTCAGGGCCAGATCGAATTATTTAAACCTTTCATACAAAGGTTTTCAGGAGCGCTGATGGAGATGAATACTCCCGCAACTCAAGCCCCAATTAACTGGATTGCAATTTTTGCTTTAGTTTTTTTACCTATTGTCGCGATCATTGCGATTCCGTTTTATGCTTATCATCATGATTTTAGCTTAGCTGCATGGATCAGTATGTTTGTATTACTTGGATTCAGTAGTCTAGGCATTACTGCAGGTTATCATCGCCTATGGGCACATCGTGCTTATGAAGCATCCTTGCCTTTAAAAATTATGCTTATGATTATGGGAACCTTTGCGGTTCAAAATAGTATCTTGTTCTGGGCATCGGGACATCGTACCCATCATCGCCATGTGGATGATATTGATAAAGACCCATACTCAATTAAAAAAGGTTTCTGGTATGCACATCTAGGCTGGATGCTACGTGACTATCCTGCGGCAGAACCAAACTTTAAAAATGCCCCAGATTTGTTGAATGACAAACTCGTCATGTTTCAGCATAAATATTACATTGTCATGGTCGTTGCGGTTCACGTGGTGATTCTGGGTGCAGTCGGCTGGGCAGTCGGCGATATCTGGGGGGTGATGTTATTGGGTGGTTTGGTTCGTTTGATTTTGAGCCATCATGTTACCTTCTTTATTAACTCGCTGTGTCATATGTGGGGCAAACGTCCTTATACCGACGAAAATACAGCGCGTGATAATTTCTGGCTGGCCATTGCCACTTGGGGTGAGGGCTATCATAACTATCACCATATCTTCCAATACGACTATCGTAATGGGGTGAAATGGTGGCAATATGACCCAACTAAATGGTTGATCTGGTCTTGTTCAAAGTTGGGTTTAGCCAAAAACTTACGCCGTATCCCAAGCTTTAATATTCAAAAAGCCGAATTAGCGATGCGCTTTAAATATGCTGAACAGGATTTGGCAATTTATGGTCATGATGTCAATACTGACCTTGCTCAAATGAAGCAACGTATTGCGCAGGAATATGAAGCATTTACCCTGACTCTCAATGACTGGGCAAAGCTCAAAGAGCAAGAGTTACAAGCTAAAAAAGCAGCGGTGGCTGAAAAGATTCACCAAATGGATCATAAACTTAAAGTCGATTTTCAGTTACTTGAACATCGTTTAAGTCACCACCGAGAATGTTTAGAAACCTTGATGCGTAACGTTAAAAAACGCAATCCTGTTTCACAATAGAATATACACATCTAGCTCTCCATCAAAAAAGCCAATCAATGATGATTGGCTTTTTTGTGTTTGGACATTCACTACAGCTGAACGCGCAGTTAATTTCCTTGCACCAAGCGTCGCGCACTGATAATTCCTGGCTGCTGCTCAAGACGTGCCAACAAACGCGATAGTTGTGCAAGCCCCTTCACTTCAATCAATAGTTTCATATTGGCGATTCCATCTGCTTCGGAAATGGTGTTCACCTGACGAATATTAATCTGATCCGAGAAAATCACCTGCGTCAGATCTTTCAGCAAACCACGACGGTCATAGGCATCAATCACGATTTGCACACTTTGACCACGGGTCGGCTGCATTTCCCAATCCGCTTCGACTGCACGCTCTGGTTCATGCTTGATCATCCGCTGATAATCTGGGCAGCCAATTTTGTGAATACTAACGCCACGATTCAACGTGATATATCCACCAATCGATTCGCCATGCACTGGCTGACAACACTGTGCAATGTGCAGTTCGACATTGTCCAGACCATCAATCAAAATGCCATGTGCGGACAAGGTGTGACTGGCACGTGGATTCAGCGTTGGTTTTAATACCAGTTCAGGCTCATCATTATCCAGATGCATCTGACGATTAATCTGATTGATCAGTGCATGCAAACTAATGTCACCACTCACCAGATTCACCAGAATGTCATCACCTGTTTTAACATTGAAGTGCGATGAATAATCGTTCAGGTCGATACTTTTTGGGTGAATTGCTAAACGTGCCAATTCTTTATTTAGAATTTCACGTCCCACTTCCAGATTTTTGCTGCGATCCTGCTGTCTAAACCAGTGACGGAGTTTATCGCGAGCACGGGCTGTTTTGATATAACCCAGTGAATTAACCAGCCAATCACGATTCGGTTCACGATCTTTTTTGGTTAAAATCTCAACCTGTTCACCTGTTTTTAACGCATAAGTGAGTGGCACATAACGCTGATTGACCCGTGCGGCGTAGCATTTATTACCGACTTCGGTATGTACATGGTAGGCAAAATCCAAAACGGTAGAACCACGTGGCAATTCTTTAATATCACCATCACGGCTGAATACATAAATTTTTTCAAAGTCTTCAAAATTTTGAAGATCTTCCAGATTTTCCGACTCATCATCATGTTTATGCACATTACTTTCATTACGTTCCTGATAATGTTCAAGTACCGCACGCAAGGAATGTAAGCGATGATTAAAAGAATGATCTGTGTTTTTCGCACCTTCTTTATAGTTGAAGTGCGAACATACTCCAAGCTCTGCTTCTTCATGCATTTCATAAGTACGAATCTGTACTTCGAGTGATTTGTTTTCAGCAATCACCGCAGTATGCAAAGAGCGATAACCATTGGCTTTCGGATTGGTAATATAATCATCAAATTGATGCGGAATATGACGCCAAATCTGATGAACAAGACCAAGCGAGTGATAGCATTCAGGAATGGTATTGACCAGTACACGTAGCGCGCGGATATCATACAATTGATCGAAACTTAAGTTTTTACTCTTCATTTTTCGATAAATTGAATAAATGTGTTTTACCCGACCTGTAATTTCAGCCTCAATCGCATGTTCACCTAATTCCGTTTTGAGCTTATCAATGACAAACTGAATGTATTGCTCTCGCTCCAGCCGTTTTTCATTGAGCAAAGATGCAATTTCTTTATAACGATCTGGTGCCAGATAACGGAACGCTAAATCTTCAAGTTCCCATTTGAGCTGTGCAATCCCTAAACGGTGCGCCAATGGCGAATAGATCGTTAAAATTTCTCGTGCTACACGTTCCTGCCGTTCACGCGATGAAGTCGCTAACTCACGCAGTGCCAATGTACGTTCGGCTAATTTAATCAGTACAACACGCACATCTTCCGTCACTGAAATCAGCATTTTGTAGATGCCGCTTAAGTGTTCACGCTGGTTATTGTTAAAATGATCTTCTAAACGTTTATTCTTTTCAATCAGTTCAGATAATTTACCCATTGCCAAAGTGCCTTTGACAAGGTTATAGACCTGATCTCCAAATTTTTTCTGAATCTCGTCAAGTGTAATGACATTTTCACGGACGCAACGATACAACATGGCAGCACATAAAGTATCTTCATCTACATGTAAATGCGCCAGAATATCGGCCATACCAATCCCGGTTGAGAAAGTATGCGAAGAATGATTGGCACTGAGAGCCAGCTCTTTTTGTAGTATATGATAGGCAATACTTTCTAGCTGTTGCAGTTTAGCCCCGTCTAAAATTTCACGAACACGATCTAACCAAGTGGCAAGTTCGCGTTGTGCTTCTTCGGCATGTTCTACAGTCGTTTCCTCTGACAACTCAATCAGTCGTTCAGGTAACTGTTCACGTACTGTGACCATACCATTCTCCTATGGTGATACTCATATTTTAATCGTTTATCTCTTTGATTTTTTCAAATAAAGCAATGGATTCGACATGACCTGTATGGGTAAACATGTCCATTACCCCTGCCTTTTTTAATTGGTACCCTTGCTCAGCCAGTACACTTGCATCCCTTGCCAATGTTGCTGGATTACACGATACATAAACGATTCTTTTTGCTCCAAAGTTTGGGATATATTGCATAACCTCAAAAGCACCCGCACGTGGAGGATCTATCAATAATGCATCAAATCCCCGTTTTGCCCAAGAATGATGCGAAAGATCTTTTGTTAAATCTTGTGAATAGAACTCGACCTGTGAAATATTATTGCGTTTTGCATTTTCCATTCCACGTTGTACCATTTCATCACTGCCTTCGACAGCAACAACCCGCCCAGTAACACCGACACGGCGCGCCAAAGCCAAACTAAAGTTGCCCAATCCACAGAATAAATCAAGCACTTGCTCGCCTTCGCGTAGCTGTAGCAATTCACATGCCAATTGTACCATCTGCTGGTTTACACTTGGGTTAACTTGCGTAAAATCAACAGGAGAAAAAGCAAAATTTAAGTCAAAATCAGGCAAACTGTAATGCAAACGCATCTCAGCGCGCAGGTCATCTATACGTTTTAAGCTGCTGGTATGACTTTTCGGTTGTAGATAAAGCTGCCAGCCTTTGTTTTGAACATACTTCAATAATGCCTGCTGATCTATATCAGCTAAGGGCTGCACATGGCGAATTAACAATGCAATTTCCTGATCGCCCATCGCCAATTCTATATGACCAATATCCGCTTTGCCTTTTAGACTTTGGAGTAATTGTTTTAATTCAGGCAAGGCATCTGACAATTGTTTTTGCAGAATCGGGCAGGTGTGAATTGAAGTTAAATGATTACTCTGATGCTCTCTAAAACCCATCATTAACTTTTTCTTGGCTGCGAGATAACGCACCCCAATTCGCGCTCGATGCCGATAGTCCTGCCGCGCTGAACGGATCGGGCTTAACCATTCAGTTGCTTCTAACCCCGCAAAATGTTGTAGATGAGACTTTAGAACATTCTGTTTTAATTCAATTTGCTCATCAGGATGCATATGCTGCATGCTACAGCCTCCGCACACGCCATAATGCGGACAAATCGGATCGACACGTAAGGCAGAAGGTTCGCTCAACAATTCAAGCAACTCACCTTCTTCCAAGCGTTTGGTTTCATGGCTAATTTTGGCTCGAACAGTTTCACCGGGTAAAGCATAGCGAATAAATACCTTCTTGCCGGTTTTGGCTTGAGGATGCGCTACATCTGTTCCGAAATGCGCAATACCCCGCCCCTCATGCGATAAGGATTCTACCTGAAATGTATAAATCGCAGGTTGGGCAGAAGATTTAACAGCATGTTTCAAAAGATTACCTAATTATTTGACGGGTTGTTTGACGAATGGGCGGGTATGTCGTGAAAATTCGAGGGGAAATAATGTTGGGTGAACTGAGTCTGTTGCGACGTGTGTTGCCACACCTGCAAAAACTCCGTGTGCTGGGACTGCTGTTGTAAATAAGCAATGGTGGCTTGAATCCATTGCTCATGATCCTGCGGCAACAATTGACCTTTGAGTAACAACCAACGTAGATAAATCAGCCACGTGTTGAGCACATCACCTTCACAATAGCTGGTTAGCTTAAGCCATTGCTCCTGTTGAACATAGGTTGGAACATGATAGCCTGACTCACCTCGTTTTCCCGGGAAACCGAGCAGTGATGCAATATCATCCAGCTTTTGAAAATTTCGACCGTTGAACATTGCCATGACGTCCATGACATCGGTATGCCGATGATGATAACGATTTTGGTAGTTATTATAACGCTTTTGCGTATCTAACTCACCCTGATCGAACAAACTTGGCGCAGACAAACCATGATACATGGCACGAAACAAAATCACAGGTAAATCAAACTGCGAACCATTCCAGCTCACCAGAGTTGGATGACGCTTATCAAAAATAGATAAAAATTTGGTTAAAATTTCTGCTTCTGAGTATTGTTCCTGACTAAAGGAAAACAGTCTTAAACCTTGCTCATCAATCCACAAACCGGAAATACAGACAATTTCATGCAAAGGCAAACGCTGAAAATCCATGCCTGATTCCTGACGACGAATCTTGCTCAGTGCCTGCTCCAGATCATCATCAGGCAAATCCAGATGATACAAATGCGCCCCCGCCTTTAAATCGGTCAAGGTTTCAATGTCAAAAACCAGTGTCGGAAAGCGCATCATCTTCTCGATATTACTTTGTAAACGATTTACGCAGGATCTTGCACAGAGAATAGCCCGGTCGATAAATAACGATCCCCCCGGTCACAGATAATGCAGACAATCACCGCATCTGGCTGTTCTTCTGCAATTTTGAGCGATGCCCAGACTGCACCGCCTGATGATGTTCCTGCACTAATCCCTTCTTCACGTGCCAGACGGCGCATGGTTTTTTCCGCTTCAATCTGTGGAATATCAATAATACGATCTACACGTGATGCATCAAAAATAGTGGGTAAATATTCTTTTGGCCAACGACGAATGCCTGCAATACTCGACCCTTCGGAAGGTTGTAAACCAATAATTTGAATCTCTGGATTTTGTTCTTTTAAGTATTTAGACACGCCCATAATGGTGCCCGTTGTGCCCATCGAACTGACAAAATGGGTAATTTTGCCGCCAGTTTGCTCCCAAATTTCAGGGCCTGTGGTTAAATAATGCGCTTCAACATTGTCAGGATTACCAAATTGATTCAATACCAAACCCTGACCTTCTTCCTGCATTTTCAACGCTAAATCACGAGCACCTTCCATACCTTGTTGCTGCGTCACTTCAATCAGTTCTGCACCATAAGCCAACATGGCATCTTTTCGCTCCTGACTCATATTATTAGGCATGATCAGTTTCATTTTATAACCGCGCATGGCAGCAACCATTGCCAAGGCAATGCCCGTATTGCCACTGGTGGCTTCAATAAGAGTATCCCCCGGTTTAATCTGACCGCGCTTTTCTGCCTGCATAATCATGTTATAGGCGGGACGATCTTTTACAGAACCAGCAGGATTATTGCCCTCTAGTTTTGCCAATACTGTCGTTCGACTATTGGTAGCTAAACGCTGTAAACGAACCAAAGGCGTTTTACCTACATAGTGATCCAGTAAAAATTCATCGGCAAAAAAATTAGGGTCTGTACTACTCATGATCTACACCTAAATCGAAGTGCGGCTATTGTATGAAAAAATGACCTTCACTGCATCCATTTCACAGGCTTTTTCTTGAAAATACTCAAAGCATCATCAGTTTCTGAGCAAGCCGTGCTAATATGCCGATCAAAGAGATAGATCTGATCGGGCTATGTCAAATTTCAATAAAAAGTTATCCAAACGCTTACATCTGAATCATGCTTATGGTCAGCTGATTGCCCTGATTTTTGTCCCGATCATGGTGTTGACAGGCGTAGGGACGGTGCTGGTGCTGAATGAAACCAGTAACTCTGCCAAATTGCAGCAACGCCACGCTGCTGCTGCGTTATTAACACGCTATCAGTCCACCTCAGAAAATTTACTTAAACTGGTTGAGCTGCGTCCAGATCAATATGATCATGCACAAGCGATTATGCAAAGCATGTTTGCGGAGCGAAACTTACAGCGCGCCGCGATTATCGATGATCAAGGACAGGTGCAACTCAGTATCGGTTATCGTGACACCCGATTTTGGCCCAATATTCCTAATCAGGTTTTTTTTGGTCCCATCAAACATGGTAACAATAGTATTTATGGATTAAAGCTTCAAAGTCCTCCACAACAGTCTACATGGCTGGTGGTGGAAATGGATAATCAGCCTTTGCAACTGGCACGTTATCGAGTATTTACAGTCCTGATCATTACTGGGCTGATCACGCTGCTTTTGTTATTGCTATGTCTGAACTTTTATTCACGTCGCTGGATTGCGCCGATGTATGAAATTCGGATGCAGTTGCAACGTTTAAATGCTGACACCCTCGATCAACATATGGTGATTAACAGTACAGGCGAATTGCGGTTATTACAACGTGACATTGCCAATATGGTCAAACGTCTGCATTTTAGTTTTTTGGAACTCAAAGAACATACTGAACAAACTGAAGATGATTTAAGACGTACCTTAGACACCCTTGAAGTGCAAAATATTACCTACCGTCAAGCACGCGATCAGGCAATTTCAGCCAATCAGGCCAAATCAGTATTTCTCGCCAATATTAGCCATGAACTGCGCACACCATTGAACAGTATTGATGGTTTTATTCATTTGATGCTACGCCAGCACAACCTAAATAACGAACAAAGTTTATATTTGCAGACCATTCGTAAATCATCAGCGCATTTATTGGCACTGATTAATGATGTACTGGATTTTTCCAAAATTGATGCAGGCAAACTTGAACTGGAAACCGCTTCTTTTGATCTGGAAGAAGCCATTTTTGATGTGATGGATATGCTCTCGCCACTGGCGTCACAAAAACACATCGACATGGCATTTTATTTTGATGACTTAATTCCACCACAAGTCATTGGCGATGTGCTGCGCTTTAAACAGATTCTGACCAACCTGATTTCCAATGCAATTAAATTTACCCCTGATGGTGAAATTATTGTACGGGTGCGTATGGAACAGGATGATATTGGACAATGCCTGATTCATTTTAGCGTTCAGGACAGTGGGATTGGTTTAAGCGGTACTGATCGTAAAAAACTATTTGAATCCTTCTCACAAGGCGATGCTTCAGTCACCCGCCAATTTGGTGGCACAGGGCTGGGACTGGCAATTTCCAAACAGCTCGTGCATTTAATGCATGGACAAATTGGTTTTGAAGACAATCAGGAACGCGCCCCAACAGAAAAAGGTTCGACATTCTGGTTTACCGCGTTGTTTCAGGTCGATGAAGACATTCACATTCAACATCCGCAATTTAAACATTTACATGTGGTGTCTTTTCTGGCGCATCCAGCTACGGCCAATATCTTACGGCATTATCTCGAAAACTATCGGGTACAACACACCGAAGCCCAATCTATTCTGGACTTATTTAGCCGATTAAATAGCTTAGACACACTGGAAAATACGTGGTTGATTGTAGATCACAGTGGTGATACCGAAGCCTTGCTCAAGGAAATTCGCAGCCGTTATACAGGCAATCTGGCGATATATGGCTACCAAATGGCACTTGAACCGAACATGCTGCATGAGTATCGAGCCAGACCATTATATCAACCACTTAGTCGTGCAGCACTGATTCAACTGTTAAGCAATCAGCCTGTTTTTGAACCAGAGCATGAACAATTTGATGGACAAGGTCTACATGTGCTTGCCGTCGATGACCATTTACCCAACCTGATTGTACTCGAAGCCTTGTTGGGAGAGCTTAATGTCAAAACCACCAAGGCTTTGAGTGGGCAAGAAGCATTAAACATTATTGAAAAGCGCCTGCAACATCAGGAAAAACCATTTGATATTGTGTTTATGGACATTCAAATGCCCGTAATGTCAGGAATCGATACGACACGCGCAATTCGATCGCTGGAATCCACATTAGATGGAAAAATGCGGCTGCCGATTATTGCATTAACCGCGCATGCCCTTTCCGATGAAAAACAAAAATTGCTCAAAGTCGGTATGGATGATTACGTCACCAAACCCATCCAGATTGAACAAATTATTCACATCTTAAATGAATGGACGAAAAACAACTTTAGCGCGACCAGTAAAACAGAGAACAGTATTTTCATTGATGCGCTGGACCCAACGATTCTGGATTGGCAACAAAGCCTGCAACTGGCAGCTAATAAAGAAGACTTGGCACAGGATTTACTCCGAATGCTGGTCGATAGTTTTGAGACTGAACTCAATGAAATGCAGCAACTGATTGAGCTGGAAGACTTTCCACAACTCGAACATGTTTTGCATCGTTTATATGGTGCGACACGTTATGTAGGCACCCCAAAATTGCAACATGTGACGGGTGATTTTGAACAGTTTGTCTCAACCTTAAGAAAACAGCGTCGTCGGGCAGACGAACAATTTATTCAGGATGTACTGCTTCGCTTTGAAGAGTTACAACTCACCATTCATGAAGTGCAAAGTGCAGCGCAACAAATCTTAAATAGCAGTTCATAATTAAATTGCTCACAGCCTATACGCATTCAGAACGAAGCTAAGATGACTGAGCTGTCATGCTTCAAAAGCCAGCTCATGTTATGCTGCATTCATCCATAAAAATTAAAGGACTCGCCGTGGCACTTTTGAACGTCAGCAAAAAAAATGGAATCGTGACTGTCAGTTTAAATCGACCTGAAAAGCGTAATGCCATGAGCTTTGCATTACTCCGCGAATTGGTCAGCACTGCCAAAAAAATTGAAAAAGATCGCAGCGTACGCTGCGTTATTTTAACAGGTGAAGCACAGGTATTTAGTGCAGGCATTGATCTGGCAGATTTAAATGCGCCTAAAAATACAGTGTATGCCGCGTGGGAATTGCTTAAACCGGGTCAAAGTCTATTTCAAAAAGCATTTTTAGTTTGGCAGAACTTGCCTGTCCCTGTCATCGCTGCGATTGAAGGTTATTGCTTTGGGGCAGGTATGCAATTGGCTTTAGCAGCTGATATTCGTATTGCTGAACCGTCAACCCAAATGTCAATTATGGAAAGTCGCTGGGGGCTAGTCCCAGATATGGGTTTAACCCGAAGTATTAAAGGTTTGGTCGGGGTCGATCTAGCCAAAGAACTTACGCTGACTGCGCGTATTTTTAATGCAGACTATGCCAAAGAAATTGGTTTAATTACTCATCTTTCACAAAACCCCATCGAACGTGCACAGCAACTTGCATTAGAATTTTCGCAACGTTCACCCGATGCGTTAACTGCTGCGAAACGGGTATTGGATGCCATGGAACACCAACCTGAAAAAGCTTTACGCCTAGAAAAACTTTGGCAACTCAAATTACTACTGGGTAAAAATAGCCGAATCGCACGTAAAAAAGATAAGCATCCTGAAACAGAGTTTTTACCGCGCCAATACAAATAATATTGAGTTGATCAGGAAAACAAGATGTCTGTTGAGATGAATTTTGATGTGAATACTCCAATCGCCTTTTTAGGTATGGGACTCATGGGTCGCCGTATGGCAAGTCGGTTAATTGATGCCGGATTTAAAGTGGCGGTTTGGAATCGGACTGAAACTGCCTGCGAAGCTTTACTCGCCAAAGGTGCGAGTGCCCTGCTATTGTCCGAGATTAGTCATTACCCTATCATTTTACTCTGTTTGGCAGATGATCAAGCCGTCAATGCAGTGTTTGGACAGATCAAACCTCATTTACAAGCTCAGCAAGTCATCGTCGATTTTTCCAGCCTTTCTGTAAAGACCACACAGGATTTAGCCGAGCAAACCAATCAACGACATGCGTATTGGATTGACTCTCCTGTTTCTGGCGGTACGGGCGGTGCTGAGCAAGGTACGCTGGTGATCTTTGCTGGTGGAGATGCACAGGTGATCGAACAACTTGGTCCTGTGTATCAAATTCTGTCACAACGTGTCACCCGCATGGGCGAAAATGGCACAGGACAAGCCACCAAAATTTGTAATCAACTGATTGTTGCTGCCAACAGTGCTTTAATTGCCGAAGCAGTTGCTTTAGCTGACTTGGCTGGGGTAGACACCACCTTACTGGCTCCCGCGCTGGCAGGTGGATTCGCCGATTCCAAGCCCTTTCAGATTTTAACACCACGAATGGCGACTCAAACTTTTGAACCTGTGCAATGGAAAGTGCAAACCTTGTCTAAAGACCTGAACAATGCCGTACAATTGGCAAAAGATTTTCACTTAGATATTCCTGTCGCGGCAAAAGCATTAGATCAGTTACAAGCACATCAACAAAAGGGCTTTGCCGAGCAAGATTTAGCGACTATGATCAAACAAGTAGAGAATTATTCCTAAAGGATGAAGATCATGAGCCAACTCGCGGTGAATCTATCCCTGATTTTTACTGAAGTGCCGCTCATTGAACGTTTTGCATTGGCACAGCAATATGGTTTTCAGCATGTCGAAATCCAGTTTCCTTATGAGCTGAGTATTCATCAGATTAAAGATCAACTCGAACAATATCATTTAAGTCTATGTCTGATTAATGTGCCTACAGGCGATTTAATGCAGGGTGGCAATGGTCTAGCTGGAATACCGGGTAAAGAAATTGAGTTTCATCAGGCACTGGAACAAGCCATTCAATATGCAACAGCCTTGAATGTCCCTCGCGTCAATATTCTGGCGGGCAAACAACCCGAAGATGCCGATCTATTACCTTGTTTGAATACGCTTGCCAATAATTTAAAGTTGGCCTGTCACTTATTTACAGAACATGGCATTGAGCCTGTGTTCGAGATGATTAATGGCACAGATATGCCACGCTTTTTAATCCAAAATATCGCGCAGGCACAGGAAATGCTGGAAGCGGTGAATCATCCTGCCTTAAAAATGCAATATGACTGTTACCATATGGCGATGATGGGTGAAGATGTACTTGAAGGTTTGAAAGAAAATATTGATCAAATTGGACATATTCAGTTTGCTGACTGTCCGGGACGACATGAACCCGATACGGGAAACATTCATTTTCCCCAGATTTTCCAATGGTTACAGCACAGCGATTATCAAGGCATTATTGCTGCCGAATATAGACCTCAACACAGCTCTGAACAATCCTTTGTCTGGAAAGAGAAATATTTTTCAGATGATGTGAATACATAAAGTGTTACAGCGAGGGTTTGAATTTTAGTCAAAATTTCGCTATATTAGACAGTGAGTAATTGTCAGGAAATTATACCCTTTATGAATTTAGAACCATCGCCCAGCGTTTCTAATTCTCACGACCTCGCCTTGAATTCAACGCCGAACAATGTACAGTCTTGTTTAAAAGTCGTACATGATGCACTTACAGATGTAAAAGCCAAAGATATTATCGAACTTGATGTGAGTAGCATTAGTAATGTTGCTGATGCAATTGTTATTGCCAGTGGTACTTCAACTCGTCACGTCAAAGCCCTTGCCGACAATGTTGCTGACGAAGCAAGAAAAGCAGGTTTTCGCCCAATTGGTATTGAAGGTGAACGCGATGCCGAATGGATTTTAATTGATCTCGGTTTTGTTGTTGTTCACGTCATGTTACCGACTGCACGTAAGTTTTATGATTTAGAAAGCCTATGGCGCAACGCTCCAGCTTCTGAGGCGATTGCCTAAAAAATTATAAGAGCACAAGAAAGCGACCGAAAAGGTCGCTTTCTTTATATATAATAGATTGCTTTTTAAATATTGAATATAAACTTCATAATTAATCAAATAGTTAAAATCGGTTATAAAAATGGAATTAAAAAATCACCCCTCAAAACAACCCACATCTACGATACAAATCATTGCTTATCTTTTACTTGGCGTGCCTGCAAGTATGTGTATAGGTAATTTTATTGCACAAATCTTTGTAATGAATGTATCCGGCTTTGAAGGCGCTGCGGGATTTGCTTGGCTAACATTCTTTTTTATTGCCAGTCCAGTGATCTATGTTATATGCCTCATTTTATTGCCAATCCTCATCAAAAAATCGCCTCAATCTTTAGCCACCGTTATCGGTGTCTTTGGCCTACTCACTCTTATCTTTTTAATCATGATTGCTGCTATGTTTTAAATAAACATACATAAAAATTAAAACATGATACATATCTTTATTGTTTTAAATGCTTTCGTGCAATTGCACAGATGGTTAACAATATTCAATCTAGTGTCTCGTTCTACCCATTTGGCTAGAGTAATTGTAGGCTTTAATACAAACACAGAGATATAATGCTAGTCTAAAGTCTTCGTTTTATTCTTGATCTAAAACGGCCCTACAAAAAAACCACCCGAAGGTGGTTCTTTCTAGTCAAGTCAGATTAGTGACCACCACCATTAATGGCTTTCGTCATATCTTCTACAACTTTTTTGGCATCACCAAAGACCATCATGGTTTTTTCGTTATAGAACAAGTCATTGTCCAGACCTGCATAACCTGTTGCCATAGAGCGTTTGATCACCATAATCGTACGTGCTTTATGTGCTTCCAAAATTGGCATTCCATAAATTGGTGAGCTTGGATCATCTTTAGCCGCAGGGTTTACAACGTCATTGGCACCAATCACAAGCACCACATCGGTTGCAGGAAAGTCAGAGTTAATCTCATCCATTTCCAAAATATCTTCATACGCAACGTCTGCTTCTGCCAAAAGTACGTTCATATGACCTGGCATACGACCCGCAACTGGGTGAATCGCAAAACGAACTTTTACACCTTGTTCTTTCAAGATTTCACATAGTTCTTTCACCGCATTTTGCGCACGACCCTGAGCCATACCATAACCCGGCACAATCACCACGCTATCCGCATTTGACATCAAGAAGCCTGCATCATCTGCTGAACCTGAACGGTAGTTACGCTGAACTTGCTCACCTTTGGCTGCACTTGCAACCGCAGCACCCCCCATTGCACCACCAAATAAGACATTGATGATGTTACGGTTCATGGCTTTACACATGATGTAAGACAGAATCGCACCCGATGAACCAACCAATGACCCTGCAACAATCAACATATTGTTTTCAAGCGTGAAACCAATACCAGCAGCCGCCCATCCAGAGAATGAGTTAAGCAGTGATACCACCACTGGCATATCGCCACCACCGACCGGTGCAATCCACACCCAACCAAAAGCAAGTGCAAGAATGGTCATCGCCCAAAATGCGGTCATATTGCCCGTCGAGAAGAAGTAAAAACCACAAGCCAACATCGCAAGAAAGATAATCGCTTGGACAGGTTTTACCCACGCCCCTGAAATGGTTTTTGCCCATTTCTTCGCTGCCAATTTACCGTAGGCAAATACAGAAGCAGTAAAGGTAATCGCCCCCACAAAACAACCCACAAACAATTCAAATAAATGCACTGAACTCATATGTGCATGTTGAACGCCCGCAGTAGTTAATGCAGCTTCATCTTGTTCGAAAAGCACATTAAGCTGGTTATTGTGTAAAATTGCAGCAATTGCAATCAGTACCGCAGCCAAACCCACCAAAGAGTGCATGAGTGCAACAGTTTCTGGCATTTGCGTCATTGGAACAGTACGGGCACGTACAATACCCACAATCGCACCTAACCCCATTGCGCCTACAATCATCCAGACCACAGGATGATCCGCTACAAAAAACGTGGTCAATACAGCAATCGCCATACCGATCATGCCGTAACGGTTACCTGAAATCGCAGTTTTAGGACCTGATAAGCCACGAAGCGTCATAATAAACAGGACAGCACCAACGAGGTAGAACCACTCCGCATTCGCTCGAATAAATTCCATGTTTTCGTCCCCTTATTTCTTTTGCTTTGGCTTAAACATTTCCAGCATGCGCGCAGTCACTGCGAAACCACCAAAAATGTTAATACTGGCCAAGAACACTGCAATTGCGCCAAGCACACTCACGACGTTAATGGATTGAAAATCCACATTGCCTTCAACTCCAATCACGGGCAGACCGACAGTTTGAATCATCGCACCTACGATAATGATCGAAGATAAGGCATTGGTAACCGCCATCAATGGCGTATGTAATGCAGGTGTCACACCCCAAACCACGTAATAACCTACGAAGATGGCAAGGACGAAAATTGTAATCGTTTCAACCATGAGAGATCTCCTTAACCACGTTTTAGCAGTACTTGACCGCCATGAGTGACCAATAGGGCTTTTTGAATTTCTTCTTCTGGATTAATCGAGAAGTTTTTGTCAGCATCAAATAATGTTTCTACAAAGTTAAAGACATTACGTGCATACAGTGCTGAGGCTTCGGTTGAAAGGGTCGATGGAATATTGGGAACACCCAAAATTTTCACGCCATTTTCAGTAAATACAGTTTCACCGACTTGAGATCCTTCAACATTACCGCCCGTTTCAACCGCCATATCTAAAATGACTGAGCCCGGTTTCATTTTCGCCACCGTTTCAGCTTTAATCAGACGTGGTGCATTACGACCTGGCAATAACGCCGTGGTAATGACGATATCTGCATTCGATACAGCTTTATCAACAATCGCAGCTTGATCCTTGATGTATTGTTCACCCGGTGTCCAGCCATAACCATTTTTAGCTGCTTCATCAGCACGTGCTTGTTCTTCTGGTGACATCGGTACGTCTAACCATTTCCCACCCAAAGATTCAACTTGCTCTTTAGCTGTTGGACGTAAATCTGTTGCTTCAACCACTGCACCTAAACGTTTCGCAGTTGCAATTGCCTGAAGACCTGCAACACCCACACCCATAATCACCACACGCGCAGGTTTTACTGTACCTGCTGCGGTCATGAGCATTGGAAACATACGTTGGTATTCAGCCGCAGCAAGTAATACAGATTTATAGCCCGCCAAGTTGGCTTGAGACGATAAAACATCCATATTCTGTGCACGTGATAAGGTACGTGGTAATAGCTCTAACGCAAATGCAGACACGTTTTGACTCGCGAATGTATCCAGATCTGGATTACGATAAGGGTCAAACATTGCCACAACGGTCGTATTGGCTGATAGTTTTTGAATTTCGTCACTTTGCGGTGCACGAACTTTCAAAATCAATTGGCTGCCCTGATAGGCATCATCCGTAATGGTCGCACCAACCTGTTCATAAGCACTGTCGATATAAGCAGCTTTAACCCCTGCTCCACGTTCAATGACTACGCTATGGCCAGCGCCAATCAACTTCTTTACTGTCTCTGGTGTCGCAGCGACACGATTTTCACCAGTGACCGTTTCAGTTGGGATTCCGATCTGCATGAGCGTTCCTCAAGCTAAATTTCTTAAGTACAAACAATCGTAATAAACGATGTTTTCCCCAGGTGTTTTTGTTGAATTTTTGGATTTTAAGCAAACTTTTAGAAAATACCACCCATTATTTATTTAATAAATACCCATATTTTGAACTAATGATTCACGTTTCACTTTACCCAATATACAATTCATCGGTTTTGCCTTGAATTTGAGCCAAACAACGCCCTCCAACATGGCTTTTGAATGAAACGTTTTTTATCTGCAACACAGATCGGCTCTTTATTTGCCCTTTGTGCGGCATTCCTATTTAGTACCAAAGCAATCTTTATTAAACAAACGTATGTGCTTTCACCATTGGTCGATGCAACCGTGCTCATGGCATTACGTATGGGAAGTGCTTTGCCGTTTTTCCTCATCATTTGCTGGTTGAATCGGCATCATAATCACGCAATCAGCAAGAAAGATTGGCTGATTTTGGTTTTAGCTGGGCTATTAGGCTACTACTTTGCCAGTTGGCTGGATTTTAAAGGCTTGATGTATATCAGTGCATCTCTTGAACGGATTATTTTATTTTTATACCCGACGTTGACGGTACTCGCCTCAAGTGTGATCTACCAGCAAAAAATAAATGTAAAAAGTTGGTTTGCCATTTTTTTGAGTTATGGAGGAACGGTTCTTGTCATGTTACAAGAGTATAGTTCCGCACCAATTCAGGGCGGTTTTTGGTTGGGTGTCAGTCTGGTTTTTGCCAGTGCGGTAGCATTTGCTGCATATCTATTAATGACACCTGTTTTAATTCAAAAGTTTGGTTCATGGAATTTTACGGGACTAGCGTTAAGCGTGGCTTGTCTCGGCACTTTAATACATTTTTTTATACAAACAACCGCACCACTCCAGCTCTTACAACAATTACCTTTAAGCGTGTGGTGGTATGGCATTGGACTGGGATTTTTTGTCACCGTTTTACCCACAATTTTATTGATGCAAAGTATTCAACGCTTAGGGGCTTCTCAATCTGCGATGATTGCATCCATTGGTCCAATTCTGACTATTTTACTGGCGGTCGCATTTTTAAATGAACATTTAAATGGATGGCAATGGTTAGGTTGCATTTTAAATATTATTGGAGTACTCATGATTAGCTTAAGCAAAAATCGACTTAAACACTAAGCTTGTTTTTGCTCAAGTTGATCCAATGCCAATAAAATCCGTTGAAAATGAGCGCCTGAAGATTGCTCTGCAAGAGAGTCATCAGGATTGCGTAACGGACATTGTTCCATCGAAAGGCAGCCACAACCAATACACCAGTCCAATTGTTGCCTTAATTGCAATAAGGTTAAAATTTTCTCATCCAGTTGTGATTTCCACAGCTTGGACATATTTTGCCAGTCTTGTTTAGAGGCAATTTGATCTTGAGGCAACACCGAAAAAGCCTGTTTAACTTCTTCTAAACGTATCCCAACTACTTGTGCAATTTTAATAATCGCCACACGCCGCAGCATTGCTCTCAAATAACGCCGCTGATTACCATTAGTTCTGATACTCCAAATCAACTGCTTTTCTTCATAAAAACGCAAGGTCGCCACACTCACGCCACTACGTTTTGCTAGCTCACCAATACTGATGAATTGCTTGAGCTGATTTTTCTGCATACACACTTGACCTCAAGTTAACTTGAGCTTTGATACTAGCACAATATTTATTTTGTATTGAGAGTCTGCTCAAATGTCACGACACGAATCGCATCTAAGATTTTTAAATCCAAGCAATTTGTATAATCCCCAGCCATTTGGATACAGTCACGTGGTTGAAGTACATAATTTTCGACGTATCATACACATTGCAGGTCAAGGGGGTGAAAATGCTCAAGGCAATCTTTCAAGAGATTTTTCCCGACAAGTTTTACAAGCCTTTTACAACTTAAAACTAGCATTGGACAGTGTCAATGCGACGCTTCAAGATATTGCGATGTTACGTATCCTTATTGTCCAGCACGATGAATATAAACTTCGTATTTTGATTCAAATGATGCGCCAGCTTTGGCTTGACCAAAAATTTCCTGCTTGCACACTTACTCCAGTTTCACAGCTTGCAATAGCCGATATGCTTTTCGAAGTTGAAGCAACTGCTTATTCATCTTAATACGAGTTTTTTATGCAACCTACAGCTGACATTAGTCAGAATAAAAACCTGCTCTGGCTCATGGCAATCGCCTGTGGACTCTGTGCAGGTGCCAATTATTATAGTCAGCCCTTGATTCATTCTATACAGACTTATTTCAATGTGACTCAAGGTCAAGCTGCTTTGACGGTGACTTTTGCACAGGTTTCGTATGCTTTGGGACTACTTTTTATCGTCCCATTGGGCGATGTAGTCAATAAAACTAAATTTATCCCTTGGTTAATATTTCTAGCCGGAATTGGACTTTTACTCTGTGGATTCAGTGTGAATTTGCCAATGCTATGGCTAGGCACACTGATGACAGGTTTATTTTCTGTTGCCGCTCAAGTTTTAATTCCACTTGCAACCATGGCGGTTAAACCTGAAAAAACTGGTGAAGTCGTTGGTTTTTTAATGAGCGGTTTACTGGTAGGTATTTTACTTTCAACGAGTTTGGCAGGTCTTCTATCTAATTTATTTCAGTGGAAAGTGATTTATTTACTCAGTGCAATACTGATGTTTATTGTGGCTTATTTACTCAGAGGTAAACTGCCATATGTTTTACGTTTTCAACTCAATTATGCTCAGATTTTTAAATCTATGGGGAGCTTATTGGTTGAAGAAAAGAGATTGCTCTTGCGTGCACTAGTGGGTGCTTGTGCCTTTGGTTCAATGAGTAGTTTATTTTCAACCATGGCACTGTTGCTATCCGCTCCACCCTTTCAGTTAAAAGATTTTGTCATCGGGCTTATTAGTCTGGTGGGCGTATTTGGTGCGTTATCGACAGCATATGCAGGAAAATTAGCGGATCGAGGCTTGACCACCACATT
Source organism: Acinetobacter ihumii (assembly GCF_900625095.1). GTDB lineage: Bacteria > Pseudomonadota > Gammaproteobacteria > Pseudomonadales > Moraxellaceae > Acinetobacter > Acinetobacter ihumii. The sequence goes on from NZ_LR130760.1 coordinate 1,657,140, forward strand.
GACATGGGCAGGCTGTTTACTTTTGACGTTCAGTTGGGTCTGTTTTTTCTTTGCCAAAGTTTCGCTAATTTTTTATATCTTAGGATTCGGACTCATTAACTGGGGACTCGCACTGATCCACACCAGTAATCAAAATATTATTTTCAAATTACGCCCAGATGCAAAATCACGACTAAATGCTATTTATATGACGCTCTATTTTACTGGAGCAGCCAGTGGCTCGGCGATTGGTATTTTTGCATGGCGACATGGTGGCTGGATCATGACTTGTAGTGCAGGAATAGGGCTGACGATTTTTGCTGCGTGCTTCGCCCTAATTGATCGCATCCATTTCCATCAAAAAAAGCGCCCCATCTGAACTTAGGAAAACTGAATAACGGGAAAAAATGGCGTTGAATAATCAAAACCTTGGGGGTTTTCGAGCAGGATGGTCATGAAGATAGGAAGCAAAACGGTGAGGATTTGAGCCGCATCACTGATCAGTTGACGATACACCTGACTCTGATTAATTACGCCACCCAAACTCATTTGAGTATGCAACATGGCGATTCGTTGCAGGATGAAACTCAATAATTCCGCATCTTGTTGCTCTTGAATCTTGACTAGCAATTCTTGCTTTTCAATCTGACGCGCATGTTGAAATTGCATTTCATCCATTTCAGCATGCTGGAATCGCCAGAATTCATACGAGAGATAAGGGCTCTGCAAAAAATCATGTAGACTTAGATCGAGTCGACTCATTAAAGTCCGACTTATTTTTTTCTCAACATCATGATCAGACAAATAATGTAAAAATCTTCTCAGACTGTGCTGTCGTTGTTCAAAGTTTTGATTAATTTCGGATATATATAACGAGTTTAAAGCGATCCAGTGGTAGAAAAGCTTAACTTCAGCATCCTGATCTTGCTGACTAGCTTGTTTTATCCAACTTAAAGCGCGCTGTAAACGAAGATCTAGATTTTTAGATATTTCACTACGTTTTTCTTTAAAAATCTCTTCAAATACAAACACTTTCCACCCTAACATTATTTTTATATAATCATATGATCGTATTTTGCAGTTTATTACAATCTCCCCCTTATTTTCATCTCCAATCAGCATCATTTTATGAACTTTACACAACGTACATTTAGAATCAACAACCACAAATAAAAAACCCTAAACTTAGTTAAAAGTTTAGGGTTTTTAAAATTCTGTTAAGAATCAATGGTCCCGAGGGTCGGACTCGAACCGACACGTCATCGCTGACAGTGGATTTTGAGTCCACCGCGTCTACCAATTTCACCACCTCGGGAGAGTATGATGCTTTGTGATCGGTATAATAGCGCGTTTTAAAAACTTGTCAACGATAACTCTTGGACTATTGCCTACTTTTACAGCAAACAAACTTTTAGCAGGAAAAAACATCATGACTCCCTTCTAAAAGCCAAAAAGACTATACTAAGCGCAAATTTTGTTATGTCCCGTATTATGCAGCTTTCAGACTTTAGCTTTGATCTTCCAGATGAACTTATTGCCCGCTATCCACTTGAATCACGCAGTGCCTCACGTCTTTTACATTTAGATGCACAAGGTCACTATCATGACCGCATGTTTACTGAGATTGTCGACTTATTAGATGAAGGGGATTTGCTGGTTCTGAATGACACCAAAGTCATGAAAGCGCGCTTAAAGGGTAAACGCGCGACAGGCGGCGCAGTCGAAGTTTTGGTTGAGCGAATGTTGGATCAAAAAATTGCCCACTGCCACATCAAAGCCAGTAATAGCCCTAAAGCAGGTACGGAATTATTCATTGGCGAAGATGGCATCAAAGTTACGGTACGAGGTCGCAATGAAAACTTATTTGTTGTCGAGTTTTCTGAAGCCATATTATCGGTGTTAGATCGTTATGGACAACTTCCAATTCCACCCTATTTTAATCGGGAGGCAGAAGCGATCGATACGGAACGTTATCAAACCGTATTTCATGACCCTGAAAAAATTGCCAGTGTTGCTGCGCCAACAGCCAGTTTGCATTTTGACGAAAAACTACTTGAGCAGTTAGCGCAAAAAGGCATTCAAAAAACCTTTGTCACCTTACATGTCGGTGCTGGTACTTTTATGCCTGTACGTACAGATGATATTAAAAACCACATCATGCATAGTGAATGGTGTGATGTACCTCAAGCAACGGCAGAGCTAATTCATCAAACCAAAGCACGGGGTAATAAAGTGATTGCTGTTGGCACAACTGCGACTCGCGCTTTAGAAAGTGCAGCTCAGGCACATCAAGGTCAAATTGCAGCGTGGACGGGTGACACTCAGATTTTTATTTATCCTGGTTATAAGTTTGCTGTGGTCGATCGTTTAATTACTAATTTCCATTTACCCGAATCGACCTTATTAATGTTAGTTTCAGCCCTATCTAACCGAGAGAATATTTTAAAAGCATACTCACATGCGGTAGCTGAAAAATATCGTTTCTTTAGCTATGGCGATGCCATGTTAATTGATCAAGCTCAACTCGGTTAAATCTTCGTCATGCCAATCCAGAGCGTACAACACGCGTTACATATCCGTCGTAGAAAAAATGCGCATGTATTTCGCAATATTGCACGGCTCTGGGAACTTGCAGAAAAAGCTGAAACGCATCAGCAAATTTTGGATGAATTGCATCCATGGCGAGATCATCCTTCGTTGCATTTTGATAATGGTTTGCCTAAGTTTTTAGTCGTGTTGGGCGCAATCAGTTTGCTGCTTATGTTTGCTTTACCAACTTTTGGTCTACCTGCAATTTTAGGTCTATTGGGTGCAATTGCCCTGTTTTTCTTGGCTTTTATGCTCTATGAAACCGATGATGCCATTGAGGATGTCGTTCGCTATCTCGAAGAAAAAGTGATTGAAACACGTTATGGTTTAAAGTTTGGACATGTGCCAGATCATTTATCCTCATATGCTCGCCCCGCTTTATTCATTCAGCAATTCAAAAACAGTTTTCCCTTTTTCAATAAAGGGCATGATTCCAATCAAATTGCATGCTATGCCAATACCACACTCAAAGATGATCAAGATAAAGAATATCCAGCCTTTGTTTTTCAATATCATTATGTCGATAAAATTGAGGTAATGGATGACAATGGTGATAAAGTAACAGTACGACGTATTGAAAAAAACTTATATGGACTGTGTATTTTTGAGACAGCGATTCAAGGACTTGCTGTGACTAACTTAGGTCAAAACATAGGTTTTCCTTATCAAGTACGCTGGAACAGCAGTGATATCCAAATTAATCAACAACTACAAATTTATGGCACGGATCAACTGCATTTGGTTAAAACTTTAAATCCTGCACTTTTATTAGCTTTGTCTGATTTTTTTCGATCTCGTAAAGGCGAGCTCATTTTTCATTCTCATCAAGCCATGATCTGCTTTTTAGGCGATACGGACTTATTTGAACTGAGTTCCAAGACTCGGAAAATTCAGGACATTTCAAGTTTGCGTGGACATTTGCGTACCTTTCGATTAAAACACTATGAACAACTATGTTCTGATCTTAGCCGTTTTTTAAAATAACAATTTTGGGGAAACACGATGGGTTTATGGCTTTTTCTACTCATTATTTTAGCGATTATTATTTTTGGTATTTTCATTCGCAATAAAATTGTACTGCACTTTAATGCCACCAAACGTGCATGGGCAGATGTTGCCACCTACGAACGCCAGAAATTAAAAGTTCTGGATGAACTTGCACCGTTGGTTGAACAATATGCCAGTTTTGAAAAAGGAACTTTGGAAAAAGTCACTGAACTGCGTCAAAGTATTTTAAATCTAAATGTAGAGCAGGCGGATATTGCACAATTACAACGCATTGAAAATTTAAATAAAGAACTGATGCGTAGTCTAAATGTGGTGGTAGAAAATTACCCAGAACTGAAAGCCAATGAAATCTATTTACGCATGATGAATGAGATTGATGAGCAAAATGACAATGTCAGCGCCGCAATCACCATTTTTAACCGCAATGTTGAACTATTTAACAATCATATTGAAGTCTTCCCCAACAACATGATTAACACTTTAACTTTAGGTAAGAAATCCATTCGTCCATTTCGTGATCATGCTGCTGCACAAAGTTTTGATTATCGCCCTAATTTTTAAAGTGATGGCGTTTTATCGTCCTTATAACATTTAGTAGTAGAACTCCACGCATAAATCTAGGAAAATAGCGCTCTTTATTTTAGCCATCAGCGAACTGTTTTTTCGCCTCGATTTGGAAAGTGGTATGAAGTTTGAAAAATTAGGTCAGTCGGGGCGCGCCCGTCGGGGCCGTTTGACTCTTGAACATGGGGTCGTTGAAACTCCCGTATTTATGCCAGTAGGTACTTACGGTACGGTTAAAGGCATGTTACCCCGTGACATTGAAGAAATTCAGGCGCAAATTATTTTGGGGAATACCTTTCATTTGTACTTACGTCCCGGTCTTGAAGTCATTAAAGAACACGGTGGATTACATGAGTTTATCAAATGGAATAAGCCAATTTTGACCGACTCTGGCGGCTTTCAGGTGTTTAGTCTGGGCGCAATGCGTAAGATTAAAGAAGAAGGTGTCACCTTCCGCTCACCGATTGATGGTTCAAAGGTATTTTTGTCCCCTGAAATCTCCATGGAAATTCAGCAGGTGCTTAACTCGGATATCGTGATGATATTTGATGAGTGTACGCCTTATCCTGCAACCCATGAAGAAGCACAAAAGTCTTTACAACTTTCGCTACGTTGGGCAAAACGCTGTAAAACACATCATCATGATCAACTGAAAAATACCAATGCTTTATTTGGCATTATTCAGGGCGGCATGTATGAAGATTTGCGTGATGAATCCTTAAATGGCTTGCTTGAAGTTGGTTTTGATGGTTATGCGATTGGTGGTTTATCAGTCGGTGAGCCGAAAGATGAAATGATCAAGGTGCTGGATTATCTGCCAAATAAAATGCCGCATGATAAACCACGTTATCTGATGGGCGTTGGGAAGCCTGAAGATATTGTGGAAGGGATTCGTCGCGGGATTGATATGTTTGACTGCGTGATGCCCACCCGTAATGCGCGGAATGGACACTACTTTGTGACAGACGGTCTGGTGCGTATCCGTAATAGCAAGTATCGTCATGATCAAAGTCCGCTTGATCCGCATTGTGATTGTTATACCTGCAAAAACTTTACTCGTGCCTATCTGTATCATCTTGAAAAATGTGGTGAAATGCTGGCATCGATGTTAGGGACTATCCATAACTTACGTTATTACCAGCGCTTTACCCAAGATATCCGAAATGCTTTGGATCACGGGACTTTCGATGAATTTGTGACAGACTTTTATACCCGTCGTGGTTTAGAAGTTCCCGCTTGTCCTGTAGATTGATGCAACTAGATTTGCGCTCAACAAAAAGACAAGGTAAATTGCAGAACGAACTCGTATTTTGTCAGGATTTGACAATCCTTTTTTAATTTAGGTTTTAAGTTTAGGAAATCGAAATGAGCTTTTTAATTTCTTCTGCTCACGCAGCACCAGCAGCGGCACAAGGCCCAAGCATGGTCACCAACTTACTGATGATTGCAGTATTTATTGCGATCTTTTATTTCTTGATCTGGCGTCCTCAATCTAAACGTGCCAAAGAGCATCGCTCCCTCATTGAGAGTCTAGGTGTTGGTAGTGAAGTCGTTTTTGCGGGTGGTTTGATGGGCCGTATCACCAAAATCGAAGGTGATTATGCGGTAGTTGAACTGAATCGTGGTAATGAAGTTAAAATTCAACGCGCAAGTGTGATTTCAGTTCTTCCTGAAGGCACTCTAAATAACCTTTAATCATAAAAACAGTCGTGCTTGTTGCACGACTTTTTCATTTTAAGAAGAAAGCGAATGCGTTACCCTGCATGGAAATATGTACTGATTGTGGTTGTACTCATCATCAGTACACTCTACGCGCTGCCAAGTTTGTATCCAGATGAACCTGCTGTTCAGATTTCAGGTGCCAAAGCCGGTACTCAAATTGATCAGAGCATTGTACAAAAAGCAGAGCAAATTTTAAAAACTGCCCATATCCCAAGCCATGACAATACCTTCAGTGCCAATGCGGCCTTGTTGCGTTTAAGTTCATCTGAAGATCAGCTGAAAGCGCAGGATGTCTTACGTCGTGATTTAGGTGAAAACTACGTGGTGGCACTCAATCTTGCACCCACAACCCCAGAATGGTTGCAGAAGATTGGGGCGAAGCCGATGAAGCTTGGTCTTGACTTACGCGGTGGTGTCCACTTCCTGCTTGAAGTTGATATGGACAAAGCCATTGCGCAACGTATGGAAACATCGGCGAGTGATATTCGTCGTCAATTCCGCGACAACAACATCAAGTTCAATAGTCTTTCACTCAATAACAATGCGATTAACGTTCAGTTTGCCAATAATACTGACCGTGATGCGGCGATGGATTTCTTACGTCGTAATGGCAATGAATTCACCCAACAGGCTGTGGCAACGGATAACGGTTCAAGCTTGCGTTTGACTTATACCGATGCTCGTCGTCAGGAAATTCAGTCTTATGCGGTAAATCAGAACTTAACCACACTGCGCAATCGTATTAATGAGTTAGGGGTGGCAGAAGCACTGGTACAAACTCAGGGTAATAACCGCATCGTGGTGGAATTACCGGGTGTACAGGATACTGCCGAAGCGAAACGTGTTTTAGGCCGTACAGCGAATCTGGAATTCCGTTTGGTTTCAGACCAGAACGATCAATATATTGACCGCTACACAGGAAAATATAATGGTCAGCCATTACCGCCAGGTACAGAAGTTTTTGCGTATGAATCATTGGATAGTGGCCGTCAGTTATTACTGAATCGTAACCGTATTTTGACCGGTGAACGTGTTCAAAATGCAAGTTCTGGCTTTAGTCAGGATACAGGTGGTGCAGAAGTGAACATCACACTGGACAGTGCGGGTGGTAAGCTGATGGCGGATGCTACACGTAATTCTGTCGGCAAACGTATGGCGGTATTGTTTATTGAAAATAAACAACGCATTAGCTATGTGGCTGATCCTGTGACAGGGGCGCAAACTGAAGTTCGTACGCCTTATACAGAGTCGGTAGTCATTAATGCCGCAACCATTCAAGCCGTTTTGGGTTCACAATTCCGTATTACAGGACTTGCATCTCCACAAGAAGCTTCTGAACTTGCATTGATGTTACGTGCAGGCGCATTGGCAGCCCCAATGTACTTTGTTGAAGAACGTGTCGTCGGCCCAAGCTTAGGTCAGGAAAATATCGACAAAGGTATCTTATCGACCGAAGTCGGCTTTATTTTAGTCGCCATCTGGATGATCGTGTTCTTCCGTCTGTTTGGTTTGATTGCCAACTTTGCCTTGGTCTTTAACCTTGCCATGATTTTAACCGTCATGTCGTGGATTGGCGCTTCCCTGACCCTGCCAGGTATTGCAGGGATCGTGATCACCATTGGTATGGCCGTCGATGCCAACGTCCTGATCTGTGAGCGAATACGAGAAGAAATGAAATGGGGTGCTTCGCCCAAACAAGCCATTGTTGCAGGTTATGATCGAGCTTATAACACCATTTTTGACTCGAACCTCACTACGTTCCTTGTTGCATTTATTCTTTTTGCGATTGGGACAGGTCCAATTAAAGGCTTTGCTGTCACGCTGATGATTGGTATTGTCTGCTCAATGTTCACTGCAATTACAGTAACTCGAGCGATTGTACAGCTCATTTATGGCAAACGCCGTAATTTGAAAAAGTTGAGCATATAAGGAGATCGATGATGACTGATATGACTCAACAAAAACCAAAACAATATGGTCGACCGGATGATGAACGTATCATCCCGTTTATGAAAATTGCCAAACCAGCAGCAATTTTCTCGATCCTACTCACCATTGCCAGTATTTTCTTTATTGCCACCAAAGGTCTAAATTTAGGTTTGGACTTTACTGGCGGTGTATCAGCAGAGCTGAATTATGCACAACCAGTGAATCAGGCTGCTGTGACTCAGGCACTGGAAAAAGCAGGCTTTAAAGATGCTGTGGTACAAACCTTAGGCAGCAATAAAGACCTGATTGTACGCATGCCCGTACAGGAAATTCAGGTCGATGACTTGAGTAAAGCCATTTCCCAAGCTGCGCAACTGCCAAACAACACTGCTGTCGTGCATAAAGTGGATGCAGTAGGTGGACAGGTCGGAAATGAACTTTATGTCCGTTCTGCTGGTGCTGTAGCACTTGCCCTGATCCTGATGCTGATCTATGTGACCATTCGTTTTGAGTTTAAACTTGCGATGGGTGCGGTGATGTCATTATTCCATGACATTTTGATCATCATTGGCGCATTTGCCTTGTTCCAGTGGCCATTTGACCTGACTGTTTTGGCTGCCGTATTAGCGGTAATTGGCTTCTCATTGAACGATAACATCGTCGTTTCAGACCGTATTCGAGAAAACTTCCGTAAAATTCGTGGTGCGACGCCACGTGAAATCGTGGATATTGCATTGACCGAAACCTTACGTCGTACCATCCATACTTCTATGACGCTACTTCTTGTGGTGGTGTCGATGATGTTCTTGGGGGGCGATGGCTTAAAATGGTTCTCGGTGGCGATGTGTGTCGGGGTATTTGTCGGAACCTATTCTTCGATTTATATCGGAACTGCCTTTGCGTTATGGCGTGGTTTGAATCGTCAAGACTTTATCGTGCAAGTTAAACCTGAATTTGAAGATGATATTCCTTAACGTTTAAGCAGTTAAACCTAAAATGCCAGTGAAATACTGGCATTTTTTATAGGTGTTGTTGAGTGATTTGAATTTTAGGTACGATAAATTTGCCACAACCTAAACCTGAACGCCAAGCCACACTCAGCATGGCATGTCCCAAGTCAAAACATTGATAGGCAAATACACCCAAACGCTCATCCACAATCTGACCATTGTCATGTGTAGGATGCATCTGAGTATTCAAACTATTTAAATCCAGACGAATGCCCATACCATGCGCTTTTAAAATCGCTTCTTTCGTGGTCCAGACTTTAAACCAATAATTGGTATCTTCGCCTAAAGCTTTCCAGCATTGGTATTCTTGCGGATGAAAAGCATGTTTGGCGAGTGCCTCAAAACGAATTTTACGATTTAAACTTTCAATATCGACACCTAAATCCTGAACATTTTGACTAAGTGCCAAGGCATAATCATGCTGACTATGTGAATGATTAAAATGCAGGTCTTGATTCTGAAGATACGGTTTGCCTTGTTCTGCAATTGCATAATTAAGTTGTGAAATTGGGATATGAAGAAATTTTGAGATTAACTGATCTCGATACTGATAAATTTTTGTTTTTTTATACTGCTGATATTCAGTGCGATTGGCAAAATCCTGAACAGATAACTCAAGAAGATCAGCCAATGATCGAATATACACTTGAATGTTTTTCATGATCATTGGCTCACTTCTGAATGATACGGTTTTAAGTCAAATTAAAATTTAACAATATCACCTTTTAATGCGACACTTGCCACAGCCATGCCTTTATAGCATTGGTAAGTGGTTGTACTTTTTACTTCATTAGATTTGAAATAACTGACGATATTGGTCACAGCATTGCCGCCTTTGGCTTTTGCTGAATTTTGTAATTGAATCAAAGCCGAACGCAGTACCCAATCACAAGAGGTTTCAGCCGATTTGGCAAAACCGTTGGTCTTTTTATTGGTGACGATCCCCTGCTGTAAAACTCGCCCACCAGATTTTGTTCCATTTAAATAGAACTGGACTGAACCATCTAGTGTTCCATCTGCCACTGCACGATCAACAGCCACTTTAAAATCAAGATCATACACTTGATCTGCTGCCTGCACTGTTCCCATAAGTCCCATACAAAGTACAGCAAAACTGAGTTTTTTCTTGAATGACATTGTTGTATTCCTTTTATTTAAGGTGTTGAAAAATTAAGGAGGTATTAATGCCTCCAAAGGCAAAATTATTACTCATCATTATGTTGGCATTTAAAGGTCTTATTTCTCCCTTAATATAATCAAGATCACCACACAGTGGGTCAACCTGATCCAGATTTAGCGTCGGAATAAATTGCTTCCGATGCAGCATTTCAATACTGAGCCATGCTTCAATCGCGCCACAAGCACCCAGTGTATGACCAAAATAACTTTTTAATGAGCTAATCGGTTTTTTTCCCAGAACCTGTGCAGTCGCTTGAGTTTCAGCAATATCGCCCTGATCCGTCGATGTACCATGTGCATTGACATAGTCGATTTGATCCGCTGTTATTCCCGCATCCTTTAAAGAAAGTTGCATGCAACGCGCCATCATTTCCTGATCGGGTCGTGTCACATGCTGACCATCGGTATTACTGCCATAACCCAAAACTTCTGCATAAATTTTGGCACCACGTGCTTTGGCATGCTCATATTCTTCTAAAATCAGACATGCGGCACCTTCACCAATCACTAATCCATCCCGATGTTGATCAAACGGTCGCGGGGTGCGTTCAGGCTGATCATTCATGCCACTGGTGGCCAATAACACATCAAATACCGCAGCACCTGCCGCACTGAGCTCCTCTGCACCACCTGCCAACATCAAGGTTTGCTTGCCATACTTAATCGCCTCAAATGCCTGACCAATTGCCATTGAACCCGATGTACAGGCACTTGAGGTCGGTAGTGTTAGGCCTTTTAAACCAAAGTAAACTGTCATGTTGACGGCACTGGTATGTGACATCATACGAATATACGTGGTCGCGTTCATTTTGGTCATGTCATTATCAATCAACATACAACCAAACTCGCGAATCGCATCGACACTTCCAGCAGATGAACCAAATGCGACACCTGCATCACCACTTTTTAAAATTGGATCATTTTGTAATCCAGCATCTGCCAAAGCGGTTTCCGCACAGACCACAGACATCAAAGCCACACGCCCCATACCACGCGTCACTTTGCGATTAAAATGTTTAGGAACGGTAAAGCTTTCGACAGGCCCACCCAGTTTGGTACGCAAATCTGTATATTTTTCCCAATCTGGTATATAGCGAATACCACTTTTTCCTAAAGCAAATTGTTCAAAAATTGCATCGGCGGTTTCACCGAGTGAGGTAATTCCAGCCATACCTGTCACGACAACACGCTTCATTAAATCAGTCCTCCATTGACTGAAATTACTTGTCGGGTGATATAGGAGGCTTCATCCGAACACAAAAATTTCACCACACTGGCTACTTCATCGACATGTCCCATGCGCTGTAAGGGAATCATTTTTAAAGCATGTTGTTTTACTTCTTCTGTGACCATTTCAGTCTCAATTAATCCTGGAGCCACGCAATTGACGGTAATTTTTCGTTTTGCCAATTCCAGAGACAACGCTTTAGTGGCACCAATCAAACCTGCTTTTGCAGCACTATAATTGACTTGCCCCCGATTACCCATTAACCCAGATACCGAAGATAAGGTCACGATACGTCCACCTTTTCGAAGATGAATCATCGGCATAATCAGTGGTTTAAGAATATTATAAAAACCATCCAGTGAGGTTGAGATCACGTCATCCCACTCATGATCACTGAGGGCTGGAAAAGCAGCATCATGGGTTAAACCCGCATTTAAGACGACCCCATAAAATGCCCCATGCGCCTCGATATCTTGCTCAAGAATTTGTCGAGCCAGCTCACGATCTGTGACATCAAACATTAAGATATGACTGTTTCGCCCCAAGCTTTGAATTTGTGCTGCAACAGCTTGCGCTTCCTTTACTCGGGAACGTGCATGTACCGTGACATCAAAACCGGCCTGAGCTAATTGCAACGCAATTGCCTGACCAATTCCACGACTTGAGCCAGTGACTAAAATTCGTCTATTCACAGATTTTCCTTATGATCTTGATCGCCTGTCGGCTCATAAACACTTAACAAGGCTGAGATTTTATGATCTTTATACTCAATCTCACAGGCAAATTGTCCCAAACCTTCATGTAAATATTGCTGTTCAGCCCGAATGAGTAATGTACTGCCTATCTCAAAAAAAGGCACGGGTAACGCCAATTTTCGAGTCCCCAATAAAAAACCAACTTTAGGCATTTGACCTTGTTGTTGACCTTTGCAACCTGAATAGGCACTAATGGTTTGCGCCATCAATTCAATACTGGCCCATGTCGGTAAGCCTTCAGCTTCACAAAATAATAATTCTGGACGAATGACTAAATTGGCAACAGGTCCCTGTTCAGACATCTCGACCAGATCATCAATAAAAACCATGGGTGCTTGATGAGGAATATATTGAATCGCCTTTTCCTGAATTTTCATGGTAAACAGGTTCCAAAAATCAAACTGACGTTACTGCCACCAAAGGCAAAAGAGTTACTCATCACATAGTTTAATAGCTGATCACTCATGTTTTTCGGGACATGACTTTGTTTCACAAAATTTTGATCGGCGAGCTCTGGATCAATTTCACCTTGCTGATGCAAGGGTAACCATGTCTGATCGAGCAACACTTGTTGGCAAATATAAGCTTCGACTGCACCCGCAGCCCCCAGACAGTGTCCAGTTTTATGTTTGGTGCTACTGATTAAAACAGGATAATCTTGAAACACCTGACGTACTGCTTTAATTTCCATCGCATCATTTTGCGGTGTCGCGGTACCATGTAAATTTAAATAATCAATTTGATCAGCTTGCAATTTGGCATCTCGCAACGCGCGTTGCATCGCCTGAGCTGCACCTAAACCCTCTGGATGCGGTGCAGAGATATGCCATGCATCCATCGATTCGCCGCCGCCTATCAACATGACGGGTGCAAGCTCTCGAGTCAGTAAAAATAAACTGGCGGCTTCACCAATATTGATGCCATCTCGTTCATAACCACAAGGCTGACAAATAGTGTCAGATAAACTTTCCAGACTATCAAAACCATTTAAGGTCAAACGACACAAGGTATCGACGCCCCCCACTAACACCGCATCAGCAAGATTTGCATTGAGGAGTCGTTGTCCTGCAATAAATGCTTTGGCACTGGATGAACATGCAGTCGAAATGGTATATGCCACACCTTGCCAACCCAGATAGGCCTGCAAGCCTTTGGCCAATGCATTCATTTCCTGTTTATGGTGATCAATCTCGACGTCAGTTTTGCCTTGAAAATATTCAGCCAGAAGCGGCTCGTTGTCTGCAATGCCTGAGGTTGATGTTCCCATCACGATTGCTAAACGCGCTGGATGAATGTCTGCGGTTAAATTATGCAAGGCTTTTTCAATTTGCTGTAAAGCCGTCACTGCAAAACGTAAATTCCGAGACGTCCTTGCGCCACAGCGGTCGGGTAAATGTGGCAGCATGGCTCCGGTATAAGCCCCGACCCAAACTGAACGTTCTGGCAGCCAACCAGACTGTAAGGATAAGCTCGTTTCTGCTGAGCTGAGCTGCTCACGCAGTTGTTGTGGACTATGTCCCAACGCTGAAAGACTGCAACTGAGTTGAATGCCAACAGCAGAAGAATGTTGTTTTTGTTGCATAATTTTATCTATTGATTGGACTGCAAAGTATTTTCAATCGGTGAAAACGTCATCTGATAAGGCACCTGTACATTCTCAAGCTCCATTTGATCTTTAGATAGATATTGAATCTTTAAAACCAATTTTTTTTGAATATAAATTTCTCCACCTGCTGCATAGATTTGATCCTGAATAAGCGCAGGATTGATCGTCGCTTGTTGTTGGGAAAAATCAGGATATGTGGCCAATAAAATATCACGCACCAAAAACTCAAAAGGCAATAAGCGCATTTGTTCTATACGCTGTTTGACCTGAATATGCTGTCCATCATACTCAATTTGAAATAACGGCTGCCCTGTCAGACTTAATGCAATCAACTCCAGTATCTGCCCTTTTTGCTGTTGATACAGTAGAAAACTAAAACTCTGACCACGCCATTGCACCTCAACCTGATCCTGACGCTGATATTTCTGTTGCTGCCATGCAGGAAACGCCAGCCCAGCCGCTTTAGGCATCATCTGTTGACAAGCTGTGACTGTCATCAATATAACGCTCAATAGCAGAATATAAATGTTTCGCATATTAGTTTCCTAATGCCTGTTCGAGTGGCAGTGCTTCTCGGCAATATTCAGCCAATGTTGCTAAACGTCTTTTGGCATTTTTATACATCGGATTTTGCATATCCCATGCATAACCTGCTAAAAGTGATGCAATCATGCGTTCAATGTCTGGATTTTTATGTCTGGAAAAAACCACATCCTGAAACTCGCCTGTGTACCATGCTTCTACATAAGCACGAAATACATTGATTCCTTGACGTAGTGGTTGTTCATATTCAGTCAACCAATCGACCTGTTCACCATGAAGTACGCGCTCCACCAGTGGAATCGCCAGACTCGATGATTTCAGTGCAATGGTCACTCCAGATGAAAATACCGGATCCAAGAATTCGCCAGCATTGCCCAACAAGGCATAATTCGACTGTGCCAAATGTTTCACATTGGCTGAATATCCCACCAAAGTTCTCACAGGCGTATCAAACTTGGCCTGAGCTAAAACGTTGGACAGACTCATATCATCCGCCAGAATCCGCTTCAACAAAACCTCGTTTTGATCCTGTTCAGCATTTCCAGTCAAATAAGCATCAAAAAAATCCTGCTCAGCAACCACGCCAAAAGAACTACGTCCATCGGCAAAGGGAATGAGCCAGTACCATGCACGATGATCTTTGTCATGTACCGTAATCAAAATTTTATGACGATCAAACTCTGGATTGTTGCCAATACCATCTTCAATATGGGTAAACAACGCACGGCGTACAGGAAAATTGGATGGCGATTCCAGATTTAAAAATTGAGGTAAAATCCGTCCAAAACCACTGGCATCTAATAAAAACTTGGCCTGTAATTGGTAGACCTCAGCCTGTTCAGAACGAATGGTTAAGATAGGATGAACAGTCTCAACATCGACTGCAATCACTTCATGGCCAAATCGAATCTCTGCCCCTAAAGCTTGCGCCTGCTCGGCCAATAATCGATCGAAATCAGCACGACGAACCTGCCATGTGGTTCCCGGTCCTGCACTAAACTTCTGGGTAAAATCATAAAAGCTACGCTGCTGACCACGTAAAAATGCGGCGCCATTTTTAAACTGAAAGGCACACTTTTCAACGTGTTCACACACGGTATCTAAGAAACCTGCTTCTTCTAAAAACACCATACACTGCGGCAATAAGGACTCACCAATCGAAAAACGCGGAAAATGCTGCTTTTCAATGATGGTGACTTTAAAGCCTTTTTTACGCAGTAAAGCAGCCGCTGAACTGCCCGATGGTCCTGCCCCAATAATCATCACATCTGTTTGTTGTATCGTATTTTGTTGCATCTCTTGCATGGCTGAATGACCTTTTTAATTTCAGCTCTTTGACTGATAATGTGAAATCACCCCATGTTGTTCGTCCGATGGCGTAAACAAGGTGGCGTAAATAAATGAAAAAATGACCCCAAACAGTACCGTTAAACCAAAACAATGAATGGCATAAGTATGACTGAGCGATAATAAACCAAAGCCCAGCAAAGTCGATATCATACATAAAAATAAGGCCGTGCCCACCACTTGAGGATGGTCATGGCCATGCCGATAAAAGATCGCATAATCCACCCCAATTCCAACAATCAAAAATGTGCCCATAATACTAAATAAATTCAGTTCAACGCCCAACCAAGCCTGTATCGCAAAGGTACTGAGCAGTGCCAGACTGACTGGCATCACTAAGGGTACAATAGATCGCCAGCCATAAATCACACTTAAACCAAGCGCAAGCGCGATGAGGGCATAGACAAATAAATACTGTGCCTGTAAGCGATGTTGCTTAAATAAATCTGACAATTGGGTCATTGGTTGCTGCAAAATCACCTGTTCATTTTGCAACTGCTTTAAAGCATGAACATCTTTAATTCCATTTAAAAGGACTAAACGCTCATTGGCATGCACCTGTAAAAAAGCCAATGGATGCTGTTTAAAGTCGTGTAAGGTTAATAATGGCAAAGTATTCAATTGTTGCTGCCAAGCTGTTAGCTCATTGAGAGGCAGCCCCATATTCTGGGCGTACTGCTGTAGAGCAGACTCAGGAATCGCCTGAAGCGCGGCAATGTTATGCCGCTGCTGTTGCTGAGTGGGAATCCATTGTCCTAAGGCCTGAAAACTCGTGAGCTGATCTTGATGCTGTAAAACCTGCAACTTTTGGATTAAAGCTTGCTCATGGGCTTGCATTTGTTCAGGGGTCTTCCCTCGCACCACAAAATAATCACTGCCCTGTTGCCCCATAAAACGTTCGCGCACATACTGATCTTCCTGCTTTAAGGTCTGATC
The DNA here is from genome assembly GCF_900625095.1 of Acinetobacter ihumii. GTDB lineage: Bacteria > Pseudomonadota > Gammaproteobacteria > Pseudomonadales > Moraxellaceae > Acinetobacter > Acinetobacter ihumii. Next base: position 1,673,535 of record NZ_LR130760.1, read on the forward strand.
TATACTTTGCAGATTACGAATATCATCATTGGTCTTTAAGAAAAATAAACTGCTTGTCCCAATCAAGACAATACTCAGCAAACTGATATAACGAATGAACCGATGTTGTTGAAACCAGATTCTAAACTCGCCAATCCATTTTAAACGCTGAATGGCTGGCTCGGCATTGAGTGCGGGTAAGCGTGGCAATAATAAAATACTGGTGACCCAAGCCGAAACCAGACCTACAATCGAAAACACCGCAATCTGTTTAAACCCCGGAAAAGGAGTAAAACTTAAAAACACATAAGCCACAACGGTGGTCATCAAGCCCATAAACAGGCTTGGCAATAAAGGTTTTAATACGTCAAAACCTGAAATGTTACGATGCTGCGATTGCATCGCCATAAAATAAAAAGAAAAATCAACACAGACCCCAATGAGGCTTGCGCCAAACACCAAGGTCATCAGATGGATTTCACCAAATAGCCCATGTGTCGCAGCAAATGCCACTAAACAGCCAGTAGAAACCGCAACGAACTCAGTCAATAAAGGTCTTAATGAGCGAAAACCAAACCAGACCAATAAAATCAGTCCCAGACTTGACCCCAAACCGATCGTTGAAATTTCTTTTTGGGCAGACTGTGTGCCGTAGTTTGCAAATAATAATGTACCAGTCCAATGACTCTGCACCTGCATAGTGGCCAACTGCTGTTGAGTCGCCCTGATCCATGCTGAGGTTTGCTCCTGATAATCAATGCTATAAGGACTGTGTTTTAATTTTAGACTAAACAAACGTGAAATTTTATCTGGATCATGAATGGTGGCAAAACCATTTTCTAGCTGTACATTGTTGTGTTGTACGTATTGACTCACCCCAAGCAAATAACGGCTAAACAGCATAAAAGGATCGTGTTTTAAGCTCTCTGCACTGACTGGTAAACCCGGCGTAAACAATTGCATCAGGCTTTTTTCAGTCAAACTTGAATAGTCCTTTTGATCAAGTAACTGCTGATCCTGCTGACTGATTAATCCTGCACGGTGTTGATATAAAATTCGCCCGAGTTGTTCCGTATCGACCTGTGCCTGCAACGGTTCAAACACCGAGCTCTGTCCAACTGCATGTTGCAAAAAATCAGTGGCCTGTTGTAACTGCTGATTATTTTTGGCATCCACCACCACGAACACATTACTATTCAATTGCTCACTGACATAGTGCTGCGTATTGGCTAAATCAGCATCCTGATTTAGTTTTGGCAATAACGCAAAAATATCGGTCTGGATATGAATATCTTGTTTAAGCCATGCTACGCCCATAAACAAACTGATCAGTATCAGTATGATCAGCCAGACAACGCTGCATTTATTTTGCCAATTGGAAAAGTGCTTGTTCATTGCTGGTCAGTGCCGTAGGTTGAGCGCGTTGCTGGCTAAAATGAAGAGTGGTTGTGTTGTTGCCCTGTTCTGCAATGACAATTTGATTCACATACTGTTGTCCCTGTACATCGACCTGAACAAATAACTTTTTAAATAAGTTACTTTTTGGACGCAGACTCATTGTCCAACCTTGCGCTGTGATATTGGTTTTACTGATCGTAAAGTGTTGATCCAATAAGGCTGAATTACCCGACATCAGTTGTAAAAATAAAGTCGCTACTGAACCATACGGCGACTGAGTGACATCTAGTTGGCTCATGGTTTTGGCGGTTTTTTGCACCAGTTTTTTTGGCGTGACCACAAGATCGGCTTGAACTGGACGCTGTAACTGCCAAAGTACGCCATTATTTTTGGAAAAAACCACCTCACCATTGGAGATAAAAGTTTTCTGTAGTGAAGCCAGTTTCTTTTGCTGTTCAAATTTGGCGCGTACCAGTGCTGTTTGGGAAAGCTGTTTAAAAATTTGCTCGGCCTGTGGTGAAGCCGCCTGTATTGTGTTGATTGAACAACTCCAGCTCAATAACAGTATCGCAAAAATGGCAAAGCCAAGCCTTTTTGCTTGTCGATTGAAAATAAAAACCATGATTATTTCCTCACCTCTACAGCTTGAAACTCAGACCATGCATGTAGACGATCCAACAAAACTTGCGGAGACTGAAAACACATTTCACGTGTCTGAATTTCAACAGCAACCTGTGTGGTATAGCCTTTGGTCAGCCGTTTTCCTGTTACCTCATCAAAAATCAGATAATCAATTTTTAAACGATTTTCCCATTCTTTTAAAATCGCGCGTACCCGAATTTTTTGTTCAAACTGAATACCCTGCGCATAGCGCACATGGCTTTCAATCACAGGCCATGCATAGCCTGAAGCCTGCATTTGCATATAGTTATAATCAAACTGATCCAGAAGCTTACAACGCGCAATTTCAAAATATTTAAGATAATGCCCATGCCAGACCACGTTCATCATATCGACATCATGAAAAGGCACTTCAATCACGACTTCAGCATGCATAGATTTGCTCCTGTTGCAGCATCCAGTCTGTATTAGACAGTTCAAAATTGGCAAAACGATCTACAATCTGTTGTAATTCAGTTTGTAATGGTCGGTCTTCTACCACCAGTGCAAAGCTGTGTAAAGTCCAGTTCATAAAGGCGCTCAGCACTGGGGAAAGCTGTTGGCTCAAACCTTTTAAATGAATCGCCTGCACACTGGCACAGCATAAAGCTGCAACCACTTGTTCGGTGAGTACCATCACGCGTTCGGCATCACGTGCTGCAATGGTTCCCATACTCACTTTATCCTGATTATGGCATTCGGTAGAGCGTGAAAAAATCGAGGCAGATAAAGTCTGTTTCAGTGCTTCGGCTGTCCAAGCAGACACACCAATTTGTACTGCTTTAAAACCATGATTTAAAGGTAAACGTTCTGCTGTTGCACCAGTTAAGTTACGTGGTAAACCATGATTCATTTTATGATCCACCAGTTGCGCCAACTGCCGATCCAGTAAATCTGCAATATTGGCCATCATGATTTTTAAACTGTCCATGGCTTGTGCAATATGTCCACCATAAAAATGCCCACCATGTAAAACACGCAAGTTGAGAGGATCAATCAAAGGATTGTCATTACTGGAGTTCAATTCATTCTCAATAAACTGACGCAACCAAACTTTCGAGTCTTCAAAAACCCCAATCACATGCGGTGCACAGCGCAAGGAATAACGATCCTGCAAACGTGGACTTTGGTGGGCAGTCTGTACTTCACTTTGTAACCAGTCACGTAGCTGTGCTGCAATTTTTTGTTGTCCCATATGTGGCTTTTGTGCAAACAGCACTTCATCAAAATGCGTTGGATTGCCTTCGAGTGCTAAAACATTTAAAGCGGTGATCAGCGTTGCACTATTTGCAATCTGTTCGGCACGTTTATAATTTAAACAGGCGATTGCCGTCATGACGGCTGTGCCATTCATCATTGCCAAACCTTCTTTGGGACGCAAGGTTAAAGCTTGCATGCCTTTTTCTGCATATACCTGCTGGACAGGCACAATTTGTCCGTGGTCATAAACCTCTCGCTCCCCCACTAGTATCGCTGCAATATAAGAAAGCGGCGTTAAATCACCGCTTGCCCCGACCGAGCCTTCGGATGGAATCACAGGAATTACGTTTTCATTGAGTAACCAAACCAAACGCTCTAATAATGTCAGTGAAACGCCTGAATAGCCTCGAGCCAATGAACATAATCGTGTGACCACCACTGCACGTGCCGTGATCAGATCCAGATTTTTGCCCAAACCACAGCCATGAAAACGAGAAAGATGCAACGGCAGTTCATTGACTTGGTGGGTCGGCACTTGTACAAGGCAGGAATCACCATAACCCGTGGTGACGCCATAAATCACGCCTTCCTGTACTAATAATTCATCCAGAAAGTCCGCGCCTTTTTGAATCAAGTCACGCCATGCGGCTTGTTGCGGTAAGGCAACGCGATAATGCCCATGTGCGACACGCACCACATCTTCAATGCTTAATGGTTCAATTCCTACAGTAATGAATTGTTTAATCCCCGTGTTTAATAAGTTGTTATTCAATTTATTTTGTCCAAAAATCATAAAAATTAAACCATTGGTAAGGTGCGCGTAAGCAATGTTGCTCCAGCAAAGCCACGTATTGTCGTGTTACAGTTTGCATGGCGTCTAAACGGCTATTTCTCGGTAAATCGATGGCATCGGCAATTTTATGAATATGCACTTCAAAATGCTGCTGTTGTCGATAACAAAACACAGCCAGAACAGGAACTTTAAGTAAATTTGCCAGTATCCAAGCCCCTTGCGGCCACGTAGCATCTTTTGCCAAGAATTCAACATGTTGCACCCGATTTGATTGCACAGGTGCACGATCTGCCGCCACAATGACCCATTCACCTTGCTGCATTTTTTCTTCGAGTAAAATCGCAGTTTCTAGTCCTAACTCATCGACGGAAATTAAATTTACGTCCGCCTGATCATTCAGTTTTTTCAAAAAGGCATTAAATTGTGTGGCATGTTTTTGATAAACCAAGACATTAATTTTTTGAGGATGCTCAGATTTGACCGCACGTAATAGCTCAATATTACCAAAATGCGATACGATCAATAGCGCCCCTTTTTGATAGACTTGTTGAAAATGCGCATGACCAAAAAGCTGTAATTGTTGCTCAGGAATCTGTCCCAGCCAGCCTTCCATCTTATCTAAAATACTGATACCAAACTGAATAAAATGCTGATAACTATTTGCCCAAGACGGTAAACTTGAAAATGGAGAATGGGTACCAGCAAACTGATGCAACTGTCGCAAATACCCTAGTGACGCCTGTCGTGCAGACACGGCAAATAACCAGTACCACACAATAATAAAATACAGCATAAGCTTACATAGCCAACGTCCACCCAAGCGATAAAAAAACAGGACTAAGCTAAGCAGCCCCAATCCGCCCCGCTCTTTACGATCGCTCCAGTGAGAAGATTGACGCTGCATCTCTAGCCCTTTATGTTTTGTTTGAGGAGTCGAGGTAAACGCCATAGCATGCCTGCAAATAATCGTGCATGCGCCCGACTCATGCCTAAATTATCGCGCCAGACATGAAAGTGAGAAATGCCATGTTCGGGATAAATCACAGGCGTTGGGACATTAATAACTTGGATATTTTCCCATTTCAGCCGAACTAAAATTTCACTGTCGAAACCCATACGTGGCTGAAATTTTGCCTGTTGTAACAGCGTTAAAGTGGGGGCTAAAGGATACACCCGAAAACCACACATGCTGTCTTTAATTGCAAACGACAAACTGTTAATCCAGACCCAGACATGCGTAACGTAGCGTCCATATAAACGTTTTTTTGGCACAGACTGATCAAAGACTGGTTGCCCAATCACCACTGCATCTGGGTGTTGTTTGGATAATTGCAAAAACTGATCAATATCTGCCCAGTGATGTTGTCCGTCGGCATCTAACTGCAAGGCATGGCTGAGTCCGATTTGACCTGCATAGTTCAGCCCTGTCATCACCGCCTGACCTTTGCCCTGATTATGCTCATGCTCTATTAAGTGAAGCTGGGAGTAAGCCTGATCTAAATGCCTTAATTGCAGGGTACATTCAGCATCACTCCCATCATTGACCACGATGATCGGTAAGTCATACTGGTTTAAAGTCTTAACTAATGCATCAAGATAATGGGGATGATTATATACAGGGATGACAAAACCATACGCTAGCATCATTGGGCTGTCTCCATATCTTTCAAAGCAAATAGTAAACGACCTGATGCTAAGCTGTGTTGTAAATCAGACAACTGAAAACTGACTTTATGCTGTTTGCGTGTCAGCTTTAATTCAAGCACATGATAAGGCTGGATCAAATGCTGAAATTTAAGTTGTTCATAGCCATTACACCAGTCCAGATCTGCCCAGATTTGTTTGGCAAAGCTCTGGATAAATCCAATCTGCCCCACACCGGGATAAATTGGCTGAGTGGGAAAATGCCCTTTAAAGCATAAGAGCTCAGGGGTAAATTCCAGTTGCATTTGATAAAACTCATCTGTTTGCAACCGTGACAAAATTACAGGCTGCAACATCGGCTGAAACAAACGTTTTAAATAATGTTTATCCAATTTGGACTGGGTATTTTGTGGCAGTTCGGTTAAAAATCGCCATAACCGAGGAATTGCGATTGTTTCCAATTTTTCATGGAGTTGCTGTTTGATCCCAGATACAAATGCTGCTTTGCCTATGTGTTGTAATTGCTGGCGTGCATCATCATGTAGCACCACAATACCTGCCAATAACTCACGCTGATCATGTTCCACTAAAAGCACGTGGCAATTTTTGATCTCTGGCAAGCTTTGAATGCTGTGTTCAATTGCATCCAGACTAAGCCGTTTTTCTTCGAGCTTGATCAGTCGATCTGCACGGCCCAACAGTTTAAATCTTAATTCTGGATTGCTTGGATTTTCCCAGACCGCCAGATCACCAGTTTCAATCCAATCCGTAGTAAATGCATGTTGCGTTTGTACTTTTAAAAGTTGTTGCTCAATTTCAATATTAACATCGGCAAAAGTTTGCCATGCACTGTCATCGACTGTTCGATAGGCTATTCCACCTGTTTCTGAACTTCCTAAAATTTCAGTAATCGAATGATGAATGGATGCTCGAACACCACTTTCCAGTTTACCGCCAGAAGAAAAAATAGCCTGACAACTTTCAAATGCCAACGCTGAAGTCCATCTTTTAAGCACAGCAGGACTTGAAATCAGATAATTCTCAAGTCCCATTTCGGCAAAGTGTTTTTGCATGGCAATCACATCTTCTGGAAACGCCAACTGCGGACTATAAAAACTTCGACCCTTCACTAACGGCCAAAGTACTTTAAATAATATTCCATAAATATGTTGATGGCTTACAGTGGCAAGTGCAATAACGTGTTCAGTCAGACCAAAGGTCTGATCAAGCCCCTGCACTTCTTTCAACAATTGCAACAAAGTACGTTCAATACGTTTTGGCTCGCCTGTTGAGCCAGAAGTATAAAAATCAATTCGTGCATGATGAATAAAATCCTCACTCAAATCGAGTACGAATTGACTGGTGGTTTCAGTCAAAATTTGACGTGATAAAAAGTAAATATTTTGGCTAGCTAAATTTTGTTCAAGCTCTGCCACCCGATGCGGAGCTAATAAAATGGTCTTTTTTGCCTGAAGTCCTGCAAATAACAGCACTAAAAATTCATAACTGTCCTGTTGCCATAGGGCAAATATGCGCTCAGAACGCGATGCCATCATTTGCGCTTGCTGAGAAACATCCTGCCAAAATGCAGCAAAAGAAATATGCTGATGCTCGGCGGTAATGGCTAGGGTCTGCTGTGACTGAATAAAAAAATTAAAGGAGTTGTTCATCATTATTGTTCAAACGCTGCTGGCGCTTTCTTAAAATAAATTCACCAAGTAAAAGAATGCCCATCAGGACATAAGAAATAAAACCGTTATACAGCACCCAAATCTGGGTAGAGGCGTAGACAATCGTACACCAAGCAATCAATGCATTACACAGAAAAAAACCACACCATAGTATGGTGACTTTTCGTGTCCATCGTACTCCTGACTCAGGCAAATCGGGCTGCATGATTCGCGCAAAACGCTCAATCATGGAAGGTGGTCGCCAGAGCGTCGATGCAAATATTCCCAAAGCCCCCAGACTCATCAGCACAGGATAAAATTTAAGCCATACTTGATCATTGAGCATCATGCTTAAACCGCCACATAAAATCGCAAACATCGAAAGTGGCCACAATAATCCATTGGACTTGAACATTAAACGCAACAGCCCCAGACCAATCAACAAGATGCTGACAGCCCAAAAATGACCGTGCGCCAGACTCCAGCCCACAATAAAGGGATAGGCGATGAAAAAGATCGCCGTGATCCATTTAAAAATGTGATTCATTAAGCCGTCATATTTTGAATAACAGTGACAACATCATGCACTGTTCTGACATTTTTAAAGTCTTCAGGCTTCACTTGTTTACCTGTCAATTCTTTAATTTTTACAATCAAATCCACCGCATCAATACTATCGACATCCAGATCCGAATAAAGATTGGACTCAAGTTGAATTGTTTCAGGTTCAATTTCAAATAAATCCTGCATCCATTCACGTAAAGTAGCAAGAATATGTTCCTGACTTAACATCGTATTGTCCTCTTATACTTGTTGTTGTGCTTCAACCAAAGTCACCAGACTTTGAATAGAGCGAAAATGCTGTTTGGTTTCATCCGACTCAGCATTTAAATGAATGTTGTAACGTTTCTTGAGGGCAAGCCCCAACTCTAAAGCATCTATTGAATCAAGCCCTAAGCCCTCTCCAAATAAAGGTGCCTGATCATCAATATCCTGAACAGTGATGTCTTCAAGGGCTAAAACATCAATAATCATTTGTTTTAATTGGTTGGCCAAATTGCTCATTTAGATAACTCTTGCTTAAAAAAGTGATGTAAATACTGATTTAAAATACGGACATTTTTAGGGCTGACCGTCAAATCAGAAAGTACCTCTGAAATATGGATGGCATCCAGAACTTTGATTTCGATATGAAAGGGTTGTGCAGGAACGTGATACCACTTTTCATTTTTGGTTAAGGTGGTGGGCGTACAGCGAATCAACACAGGTCGAATCGGCACATTAGCACGAATCGCAATGTTGGCAGCTCCACGCTGGAACTGATTGATCTGTTCATGTTTTTGTGTTCTGGTTCCTTCAGGAAAAATAATCAATGAGGCAGCCTCATGCTGCTGCAAGCGTGTCACACAATCATGGATAAATTGATTAGATCCTGCATTTAAAATGTAACCTGCACTCTGCACCGGACCACGTGTAAAAGGATTCGACCAGAGTGACTGTTTGACCACGCAATTGGCTTGCTGCATCAAACCAATTAACACCACCACATCAATTAAAGTCGGATGATTGGCAATCACCAACTCTTGTCGGCTTTGCTGTAATTTTTCCAGACCGTCCACCGAATAGGTCATAATGCCTAACTTGACCATCATTTCGGTAAAGCCTTTGAAACTGGTCCGAATCACCTGTTGGGCACGTCGCTGGCGAGTCGCTTGATCACGTGCAGTCAAACTTACACATGGTGCCACCACTGTCGCAATCGCAATGCCACCCAGACCAAAACTGGCAAAACTAAAACCTGTCGCCCCTATGCGCCAGATATAATTCATCTTGGCTTTAAATGATGTCTGACTTAACATTTTTGCCATCCTAGCCATGTTGTTTGCTGCCCATCTTGCCAAAAATGATAAAAGTCGAGTGCATCTATATGCTGAGTCTGCTCAAATGCACTGAACTCAACATTGGCATGAGGTAAGCTCAATACCGTTGCTAGAGCAAATGGCTGAAAATCTTGTTGATCCTGATAAATTTTAGGCAAGGATGCCTCATAAAAAACCACTAATACCTGTTTAATTTGAGGCTGACTATTTAAAAGGGCATAAGCTTCGAACATGGCCTCAGACCAGCCACAACTTAAACTCGTCGACACCGTGTCATCTTTACATAGAATGGAATAAAGACCTGCAATCGCATTATGCACCGAAGTTGAAAACTGTGTAGGTGATGGCGTTTGATTGGTCAATACATCCTGTAAAATCGCCAATGTTTTCGCTTCATCGCCATAACGCGACACCCAGACAATATAATCAACTGATTGTTGTGCCACAGTTTCAATTGCGGCATTCATCGCCAGTTTTGCCAAAGGCGACAGTCGTCTGCGCTGCATCGCAGGCAAAGACTCAAGTGCCTGACACTCATCCAGTGTAGAGCACAGTCGAAGCGCAGAAAGATGAAATCTGATCATACTGAATGCGAGCCTATGGCAAAAGGTGTTAGAAATTGGTGCAAAATTATAGCACCAGTCTGCAAATTAACAAAAATTTACATTTTAACTGAAATAACAATAAGATGCAGTGTCTAAAAATGCAAAAACCCCGAAACAAGCTCGGGGTTTGAAATATTTAAACTGATTAACGTTTAAATTTTTTCTCAGCTTTCTTAAATTTCTGGATATAACGACGTTTACGTGCAGCCACTCGTTCATCGATTTGCGACTTACGTCCTTCAAACGGATTTTCAGATGTTTTAAAGTCAATTCGTACAGGTGTACCTTCAAGCTTATAAACTTTACGGAACACATTTTCCAGATAACGACGATAATCCGCAGGTGTTTTATCGACTTTATTACCATGAATCACAATGGTCGGTGGATTTTGTCCACCCATATGCGCATAACGCATTTTAATACGTTTACCACTAATCATCGGTGGCTGATGCGCTTCAGTCGCATCATTTAAAATTTGAGTCAATTTTGCAGGGGATACTTTTAAATGCGATGAATCGTAAGCACGATGAATCGATGGATATAACTCACCTACGCCCGTACCATGCAATGCAGAAATCAAATGTACTTTTGCCCAAGGAATAAAATCAAAACGACGATCAACATCGAGTTTACATTGCTTGCGATCATATTCAGTCATGTTGTCCCATTTATTAATGGCAACCACCATGGCACGACCTGCTTCAAGCGCATAGCCAATCAAATGTAGGTCTTGCTCAACCACACCTTCACGAGCATCCAAAACCACAACAATCACATGGGCATCTTTAATCGCCTGTAGTGTCTTTACGATTGAAAATTTTTCAATCATTTCATCCACTTTACCTTTGCGACGCACCCCTGCGGTATCAATCAAGGTATATTGGCGACCATCGCGTTCGTAGGGAATATAAACTGAATCGCGTGTCGTTCCAGGCTCATCAAATGCCACTACACGCTCTTCACCTAACAAACGGTTGACCAGAGTAGATTTACCGACATTCGGACGACCAATAATCGCAAGTCTTAGTCCTGTATTTTTGTCATGTTCTTCTGGGTTTTCATCTTCAGGCACATCTTCAAGCACATCTTCAAGCATCTGTGCCACACCACGACCATGACTGGCTGCGACATGGATCGGTTCGCCAAAGCCCAATTTATAAAACTCGACTACGGCTGCTTCAGCGTGTACACCATCGACTTTATTAGCAACTAAATAAACCTTCTTGCCCAAGCTGCGGATTTCACGCGCAATTTGTTCATCAGAAGCCAAAAGCCCTGCACGTGCATCCACCACAAAAATAATAATATCTGCTTCATGAATAGCGGTTTTCGATTGTTCCGCCATGTAAGCATCGATGCCCGCTTCACTTTCACCGATACCACCAGTATCCACCACAATAAACGACTTATTCTGGTAAACGGCATCACCATATTTACGGTCACGGGTAAGCCCCGCAAAATCGGCGACAAGTGCATCACGACTCTTGGTAATCTGGTTAAATAGCGTTGATTTTCCAACATTTGGACGACCAATGAGCGCAATAACGGGTTTCATAAATTAACCTACATTCAAGATCAGCCATTTTGGCATGAACAAGGAAATAATAAGGAGGATTTTAGGTCAAAGACCTGAATAAAAAACAACGGGGCTTTGAACATGCAATATTCAAACACCCCGACGAATTTAAAGCAAAGTATTCGCGAATGACTAGTTTAACACAAGCCCGTCTAAAATTAACGGTTTTGCCAAACAGTAAATTCACCTTTGCGTGTCGATACATACAATTGATTCTCGACGACACGTAAAGTTCGCACTTCACCATTGGTCTTAGAGCGACCTACAAGTTGTCCGTTGTCTGGATTAATCAGATGTAAATAACCATCCAGATCACCCACCACCAAGTCAGAACCTAACATCACAGGATTACTCAGTTCACGATGTAATAGCACATCGCTTTCCCATGTTTTTTCGCCCGTAGTGAGATTATATGCCACAAGTTTACCATCGGTTTGCGCAACAAAGACCTTGTCATTGCTGACCTCAGCACGTTTATTGCTGCTGGCATCTTCGCTCCACACCACTTGTTGTGCAGCTAAATCAATCACAGTGACTTGACCTTGATAACTGGTTGTAACCAAAAACTGGCCTGCAACCACAGGGTCACCATCAATATCAATTAAACGCTGAACATCAGAACGTCCTTCACTGACCGCAACACGACGCTGAAAACGTGGAACACCACTAATGATATCAATGGCATATACATAAGCATTGGCTGATGCGACCAATACCGTACGTGGATCAAGTAAAACTGGAGAAGGTTGTCCGCGTAGGCTAAATTGCACATTTGGCATTTTGTATGCCCAAACCTGCTGCCCAGTGGCAACATCATGCGCAAATACCGTACCGTCATTGGCAATGGTAATGGCACGTCCTTCCTGAATAAGGGATGGGCTCAATAAGGCACCGCTCAATTGCGCGCGCCACTTTTGTTGACCTGTTGCCTGATCCAGTGCAAATAATTCGCCTTTCGCATTACCCACCAGTACCACGCCCTCTTTGGCTTCCACTCCAGAGGTTAAACCACGTTTGCTCACACGGGTTTGCCATAGGCGTTGCTTACCACGATAAGCAGCCACTTCGCCTTTAGGATTGACAATAAAGTTCACACCATTGTCAGAATCGAGTTGTAAGCGTAATGGATCTGCTTTATCAGTTGAGGTCACTCCTTGTGAAAACACAGGAACCAGTGTTTTCGCCTGAGCAAGCTTTGGCAAAGGATTTGGCTTTGGCTCTTCAACCTTGAGTTTATTACTAGAGCAACCTACTAAAGCTGCTGTAACTAAAGCAAGTGCAAACGGGAGCGTAATTTTCTTATCCATTAAGACTTATCCACCTGTGTGTCTAAAATCGGGCGTTCAATCTCAGGATCATCTACTAAAACGCCAACACTTTCGAGTTTAATTTGTAAAATTTGACGCTCTTGTTTGCGCTTTAACAAATCATCCCATGCACTTTTATATGCCTTTTGCGCAGACGCAATGTCTTTTTTCGCGACGTAAATATCGCCACGAGCTTCATCTGCTGTCGCTTTAAATGCAGGATCATTGACCGCAGACAATGTTTTTAAAGCATCATCATATTTATTTTGTGCCAGTTGTGCATACGCCAAACGAAGCTTGACCAGTTGCAACAAACCGTCATCATTAAGTTTAGAGCTTTCAACTTTCTTTAACGACTTTTCTGCCGCAGCATAATCTGCTTTGTCATACGCTACTTTGGCCAACATCAGTTCAGTTTGAATAGCTTGTACTGAATCGGGTGCATCTTTGGTAATTTTATCTGCTGAAGCATATAAATTAATTAATGCATCTGGATTTGACTCAGCTGCCTGTGCCTGATCCATCAGTTGCTGGACTTTTGCAGTACGCACCTGATTTTCGGCCAGTGTTTTTTTCTGCCAATACTGCCATCCAAAAAAGGCGATGAGCGCAATTAAAATCCCGCTAATAATGGCAGAACCATATTTTTTACCGAACGACTTTAAATTATCCAGTTGTTCTTCTTCAGTTAACGCACTCATCGACGTTCCTTTTCCTTCAGCTTTTTCGCTTATTTTGCCAATTTTTCAGTTAAAAATGAAACCAGTTGCTTAATCGCCACATTGGATTGTTCAGCCGTAGCCAACTCTTTTAGAGTCAACTCTCCTGCATCCCACTCGCGCTCGCCCAAAATCATAGCGTACACTGCACCAGACTGATCGGCTTTTTTCATTTGGCTTTTCATACTGCCCTGTGAACCTGTTTTAACGCGAAGCCGGCTGTTGACTGCTTCAAGCTGATCACGCAATTGTTCTGCCAAAATCAGCGCACGCCCCTGATAAGCAGGTTCAGCCACTAAAAATACGTCACAATCACGCGTTGTTTGTGCTTGTTCGACTTGTTCAAGTAATAGCAATAAACGCTCTATGCCCATGGCAAAACCGACCGCAGGCACAGACTGATCCGCTTTACCTTTTAACTGACCAACCAGACCATCATAACGTCCGCCTGCACAAACAGTGCCCTGTGAACCCAATGCTGTGGTGGTCCATTCAAAAACGGTTTTGTTGTAGTAGTCCAGCCCACGCACCAATTTTTGGTTAATCACAAAAGAAATACCTGCATCGCTTAAATACTGTTGCAGTTGCTTAAAGTGATCCATGCTGTCTTGTTTTAAAAAGTCATGCAGTTTCGGCGCATTTTCCAGAATTTTCTGAGTCGTTTCAATTTTTGAATCTAAAATTCGTAATGGATTAGTGCTTAAACGGCGTTGCGAGTCTTCATCCAGTGCATCTTTGTGCTGAGTTAAAAACTCAACCAATGCCGCACGATACTCAGCCCGCTCATCCATTTCACCCAAAGTATTCAGTTCAAGTTGAACTTTATCGGCTACGCCCATGCGTTTCCATAAACGCGCAGTCAATAAAATTACTTCAGCATCAATATCAGGCGTTGCCACTCCAAACGTTTCCACGCCAAACTGGTGAAATTGACGGTAACGCCCTTTTTGTGGTTTCTCATAGCGGAACATTGGCCCAAGATACCAGACTCGTGGTGTCGCACCGCGCAAAAGATTATGTTCTAGCATTGCACGGACACAACCTGCTGTTCCTTCAGGACGCAAAGTTAAGGATTCAGGCGGTGTTCCCTTGTCAAAAAAGGTGTACATTTCTTTTTCGACAATATCAGTTGCATCACCAATGGCGCGCTTAAATAAACCTGTTTGTTCAACAATCGGCAGTCGAATCTGTTGATAGCCATAAGTATCCATTAAAGATGCCAGATGTTGTTCTAAACGTCTCCATGCGCCCGTTTGGCTCGGAAGAATATCGTTAAAACCTTTAATTGCAACAATTGAACTCATGACTTACTCAGAACTTGTACGAATAATTTCTTTAGACTTTGCGTCTTCTAACGCTTTGATCCGTTCACGAACCATTGATTCGATTTCTTCAACCAATTGATCCGTCTCAATCAGATGGCTTTTTTCACCATTGCGATAAACCAGCGAACGAGGTGATGCCCCGACCACGCCAATATCCGCCTCTTTGGCTTCACCTGGACCATTCACTTTACAGCCAATGACGGAAACATCCATCGGTGTGCGCACATCTTCCAGACGTTCTTCCAGCATTTGCATCACTTTAATCACGTTAAATTCCTGACGCGAGCAGCTTGGACAAGCAATAAAGTTAATGCCGTTAGAACGCAATCCCAATGATTTTAAGATATCAAAACCAATTTTAATTTCATCTTCGGGTTCAGCCGCCAGTGAAATCCGCATGGTGTCGCCAATACCTTCCATCAGCAAACCACCAAGCGCGATTGCAGATTTGACTGTCCCTGTACGGTAAATACCCGCTTCAGTGACGCCTAAATGCAACGGATTATCAATCTGTTGTGAAAGCAGACGATAAGCATCCATGGTTAAAAACACATTAGAGGCTTTGACACTGACTTTAAATTCATGGAAATCCAGACGATCCAGAATATCAATATGACGCAGTGCAGATTCAAGTAAAGCTTGCCCTGTCGGTTCACCATATTTTTTCTGTAAGTCTTTTTCCAAAGAGCCGGCATTGACCCCGATACGAATGGAAATACCATGATGACGCGCCGCCGCTACGACCTCACGAACTTTTTGATCGGAACCAATATTGCCCGGATTAATTCGTAGACAATCTGCACCATAATCGGCTACAGCCAGCGCAATTTTATGATCAAAATGAATGTCGGCGACCAAAGGAACCGTAACACGTTTACGAATTTCCCCAAACGCCTCAGCCGCTTCCATCGAAGGTACTGAAACACGCATAATGTCCGCACCTGCATCCGCACAACGTTGAATCTGTGCGACAGTGGCATCGACATCACAAGTTTCGGTATTGGTCATACTCTGGACACTAATCGGGGCATCGCCACCGACATAGACTGAACCCACACGTATTTTCCGTGTTGGACGACGCTTGATTGGATTTTCGATCATTGTTTCACTCTAATTGAATCTTCATTAACGAGATAAACGGAAATCAGCTTTACCATTTACCGTATATGGAGACAATGAAATCGGTTCTTGGTTTAAACTTAATGACACAGCCGCCGCATCATCCAAACGAATTTGAAATGGTGATTGGCCATTGAGTGTTAGGGTGGTTGCCTGACGACCAGTCGCCAGCACTTTACCGCTAGCATCTACAATATGCACCGATGTCGGACGATTAAAGTTAAGCACCAATTCATCGCCTGAAGCCGTTGCTCCACTGTTCAATGGCAGCACTTCAACATTTGAATTTTCTGGAATCGCTGCTTCGTTTTTCTTGGCAGACCAATTTTGAATTGCTGTCACCAGCACCCCTAAAATCACCAATACCACCGCAAGGATTAGTCCGCGTTTCAACCATTTTCGGTTACGATCACTCTTAGAACCCGGCAATTTCCCCATAATTTTGATCGGGGAATTGGTCAAAGCATGATTAGGCAATAATCCTGTGTCATTGGCATAAATCTCGTCAAAACGCTGGATGATCGCAGTCGCATCCGCTTTCAGATATTTAGCATAAGAACGATAGTAGCCCTTAATGAACGCAGGCTCTGGCAGACTTTTATAGTCATCTTGCTCTAAGGCCGTTAAGGTTTTAGGGGGCATATTTAAAGCCGATGCCACATCGTTCAATTCAAGCTTTTGAGCAATACGAATCTGGCGTAAGTACTCGCCCGGACGCTGAACATTTCCTAATGCTGAAGTAGGTGAACTTGAGCCAGTTGGCTGCTGTGAATTAGGATTTATTTCCATACGGCCTCAGTACTGTACTGTAATTGCAAATAACGTTTATATTCTGAACTATCGGGAAATAAAGCACGCAGTTGATTCACCAATGCCTGCATTCCCACCCGATCACCATTTGCCCGCGCCACTCGAATTCCGACCCAGAGTGCACGCGCCCCCTGATTAGTCTGACCCACGGTACGTACATATTGTTCGTACATTTGTGTCGCAGCTGGTATTTGCTGTTGCAAATAAAAAATCTCTGCCAACTCTAGCATGGAGACGTAAGAGTCACGATTTGCCTGAAGTGCCTGCTTGAATGCTTTTTCAGCATTCATCTGATCACCAAGCAAAACATAAATACGCCCCTGATTTTCCAGCGCTCGAAAACGCTGATCATACCCCAGTGTTGCCCCAGCAATCGCAAATTGTTCAATCGCATCATTATAACGTTGTCGTTGATACAAGTACGTACCATAATTATTACGAGCCTGTGCATTATTTGAATCTTCTGATATGGCTCGTTTAAAATAAGTTTCTGCGCGCTCCAAATTGGCTGCACTACCCTCTTGCTGGAGCAGTACCCCCATCATCATATTGGCCATGGAATCGCGCGAGTTGACTTCGAGTGCCTGATCCAGTGCACGCTTTGCGGCATCCAAATCGCCTGACTTGATATATTCAGCCGCCAGTTGAGTCCGTACTTGTACGGCTTTTTTAGGGTCTTTTGTACTAGCGGGGGTTTGACAGGCTGATAGCATCATGCCCATCAAGCATGCTGATATCCAGACCTTGGAACGTGAAGTGAAACTGTTCAACAACTCTACCCCCAATATTATCCCTGCGAGCGAATAATCTCTTGTCGCTCAGCAACTTTCTTTTTCCATTGTTCAGCACGACGGGTTCGATCTGCAACCTGCCCAACCAGTTGACCACATGCAGCATCAATATCATCGCCACGTGTCTGACGAATCGTACACACAAATCCAGCATCAGACAAAGTTTTTTGAAAGGCAATAATACGATTTCGGCTCGAACGCCCATAAGGCGCATGTGGAAATGGATTAAATGGAATCAGATTTATTTTACTTGGTAAATTTTTTAATAGTTTTATTAATTGTTGCGCATGTTCAGGATGATCATTGACACCATCCAGCATCACATATTCGACCGTCACATGTTTACGTGTACTTTCATTACCACCTTTGGCCAGATAACGCTGACATGCTGCAATCAATTGTTGCAGTGGATACTTTTTATTGATTGGAACTAACTCATTACGCAGTTCATCATTCGGCGCATGTAAAGAAATTGCCAGCGCAACATCGATATCCTGTGCCAGTTGATCAATCTTGGGAACTACGCCCGAAGTAGAGAGTGTAACTCGGCGTTTGGACATGCCATAAGCAAAATCATCCAGCATTAACTGCATTGAACTCAGGACTGCATCGTAATTTAACAATGGCTCACCCATTCCCATCATCACGACATTGGTCACCGAGCGTTCACGCTCAGCCACAGGTACATCTTCCATATAAGACTGATTGGCGACCCAAAGCTGTCCAATAATTTCATCAGGCGTTAAATCACGTTGAAAACCCTGTTTGCCTGTAGAACAAAATGAACAGTCCAGTGCACAACCGACTTGCGATGAAATACATAAGGTTTTGCGAGAACCCGTTTTATCTTCAGCGGGAATCAAGACGGTTTCAACCAATGAACCAGCACCATCACCAACACGAAATACCCATTTACGGGTGCCGTCTTTGGAGTAGTTGCGATGTACCACTTCAGGGGCTTTAATTTCACAAACCTGCTCAAGCTTGGCGCGTAGCTTGCCTGAGATATTGCTCATTTCAGCAAAATCAGTGACAAAGTACTGGTGAATCCATTTCATCACCTGACCTGCGCGAAACTTTTTCTCTCCCAATTGTTCAAAGAATTTCTCTAACTCTGTACGAGACATACCCAGTAGATTCACTTTGGCACTGACAGCTTGAACCGCTGCATCAGCAGGCTGTGCATTCACTGTGGGTACTGTGCTATCGATTACAGAAGTCATGAGCTTACCTAAAACGTATATTCATGATGTTGTTGCGCTCATTTTTAGAGCAACACCATTCAGAGAGAATAAAAAAACCAGATAAGTATAATACCACTTATCTGGTTTGGATGCTTTCGATTAACGAGTGCGCGGGAAGATCTCTTCAGCAGCGAAGAAATACGCAATTTCACGTTCAGCAGAAGCAACAGAGTCAGAACCATGTGCAGCATTTTCATCAATGCTGGTTGCGAAGTCAGCGCGGATAGTCCCTGGAGCTGCTTCTTTCGGGTTGGTTGCACCCAAAATTTCACGGTGCGCAAGCACTGCATTTTCGCCTTCAAGCGCAGAAACAACCACTGGACCAGAAGTCATGAACGCAACCAAGTCAGCAAAGAAACCACGTTCTTTGTGCTCAGCATAGAAGCCTTCAGCTTCTGCTTGAGTCAATTGCTTGTATTTGATTGCAACTGGTTTTAAACCCGCTTTTTCAAAACGTGCAATGATTTCACCAATGTGGTTTTTACCAACAGCATCTGGTTTGATAATTGATAAAGTACGTTCGATTGCCATGTGTGGCTCCTCGCTTAAAATTTTAAACGTAAAAAATTGGGCGCATTATACCGATGTATACGGCAATAAGCAGCCATGATTATGTAAAAGTTATAAATTTCCGATGATTTTTTTAGCGAACTTCGTCGATCCATGCCATCTGAATGGCTTCAAGTAAGCCTTCTGTCGACTTGGCTGGATCATCACTGAATTCAGGGAGTGCACAAATCCATGCATGCAAATCGGTAAAGCGAATCCATTGCGGATCAACTTCTGGATGTGCTTCACTTAATTCAATGGCGATATCAATGGTATCCGTCCAGCGTAAACCCATAGCATTGTCCTGTTGTTTTTCATCAAATGAGTGCTACTTTAGCAAACTTTGGACCATTGAAACATGCAGATGTGTCGCTGCTTATAAGTAAATATTTAAAAGTGGCGCAGTAAAGATAATCGCACACCCTACCACAGTCCCAATCACGGCACCCACAATCACATCACTTGGATAATGTAATCCCAGCACCATACGGGACAGTGCCACCAAAATGGTAAATGGCAACATGACAGCGACCAGAATTGGCTGAATATAGCCTAAAGCAATGCTCGCCATCACCGCATGCAAAGTATGACCCGATGGAAAACTAAAATGATCCAAGGGACGCTCACCCAATACAATTACCTGATGCACCTGATAAGGGCGTGGACGCGTGGTTTTATGTTTTAAAAATTTATAGATACCCGTACCCACTGAGCCGCCGAGCAGTAAGTAAATGATTTGCAAACCATAAAACAACCCTTGTGACACCCACACAATAAAGAGCATGATGTACCAAAATAAACCATCGCCTAATCGACTGACAGTTTTAAAAAACAATGCAACACGCTGCGAATGAGAAAAATGATTTAGATAAACACAACCTTTTAAATCCAAATCAAGCATTCTAATTTTGGCATTTTTAAAATTCATGGTGACACTCCTCTCACATTTACTGAGATTTATACTCGGTAGCATTCTTTTACTACCTGATACAAGGCTTGTTCCATTTCATAAACTGGCTGTTGCCAACCGCTTTGCTTTACATGCTGTGCTGCCTGTAATCCCATTCGCCTTAACTGTTGTCGTGCTGGTAGCTGATACAGCGACTGTATAAAATGATTCACTTGTCCTAAAGGACTGAGCCAACCACTGACCTGCTGCTCGACGTATTGACCTGCGCAAGCATAATCGTATGCGACCACTGGTAAACCACTTGCCATGGCTTCTAAAACCACATTGCCAAAGGTTTCAACTTGACTCGCAAATACAAACACATCTGCACTTGCATATGCTGCTGCAAGATTCTTGCCAGTTAAGCTGCCAGTAAACTCAACATTGTTACATTTTACTAAGCTTTCTAAGCGAGCACGGTCTGGTCCATCCCCCACAATCACCAACTTATAATGACGTTGTTGCATCCGTTGCATTGCACTATGGGTTTCAATCAACAATTCAATTTCTTTTTCGGGTGATAACCGCCCTACATACAACATGACCGTTGTGTTATCTGTGACGCCCCATTTCTCACGCAATTTCTCGCAACGATATTGCGGTGAAAATTTTTCGGTATCTACGCCGCGCCCCACCACCTTCAAGGGACATTGAATACCAAAACTGCGTAACGCTTTTTCAGCATCATGACTTGGAACACAGGTCATATCTGTACTGTTATGAAACCAACGTAAATAGTTTTGTATCGGCTTGAGTAAAAAAGCTAAATCGAAGAAACGACTAAAATCCTGAAATGGCGAGTGGAATCCACTAGAGACAGGAATGCTTCTTGATCGAGCCGCGTGCAATGCAGTGAGCCCAAGCGGCCCTTCAGTGACGATGTGCACAACGTCTGGAGCAAATGCAGTAAAGGCTTTACTGACTTTCAAATATTGTGGCCAGCCAAATTGCAGCCCCGGATATTTGGGTAATGCCTGTGACATGACTAGACATTCTTTATTTGGGGAAAATTCATCGCAGTTGATTTTTTGTTGCGGACGAACCAGTAAGATTTTATGTCCCTGCTGCTGTAAACCCTTACAAAGCTGTAACAGCGATAAGGCAACCCCATTAATTTCGGGCGGCCATGTTTCTGTGACAATTGCAATTTTAAGTTTGGGACGTACCAGTTGATTGAGCGCATGCCAGTCTTGACTGACTTGGGCTTGTCTATTTTTAAAATAGAACTTAAAGTTTTCTGGAAAATTTTCTTGTTTTAGCAGCGTTGTAGCGAACACACCTTGCATACAACTATCCATTTGATTTATTTTCATAGCTCAAATATTAGACAGCCGTTTTGACACTTTGATGATGCCATGATGACATTTTAGTGACAAAAAAAAAGAGCATATCGAAATATGCTCTTTGATCTTAACCGCCTTTCAATGCGATAGTTTCATTGAGACGATGTCTTACTCGAGATTAAGAACGTCCTTGCACTTTGGCATAATCCAGCAAGACATTGGCTGCTTCATTTACAAAGGTCTCCTCTTCAGGCAAAGGTGGACGCGCATTGACTTTCATCTTGGCACGAGACTCACTTAAAGCATCCAGTGATGCCTGATAACTTTCCCAATTCGCAAATGGTTTCAAACCTGTTGCTGTTCGACGTTGATTTTCAGCATCCAGTGTGCGTTTTTCCAGTCTTAAAATTTCTGCTTTACGCTGATCAATATCCAGAACAATACGTTTTTGATCTTTGGTTTCATCCGCAATTGTTCGGCGAGCTTCAAGATATTTAAATTGCGGATCTATACTGACACGCGCTTTAGATTCTTGAGAGAGTTTTTCCACATAAGGCTGGATTGAACCTTCACGCTTAAATGGTGCAGTTGGAATGGTATCCCATTTCAACGCATTCTTGGCCTTACGCTCACCAAACTCTTCATCGTAAATATCCACCAATTTAATGTCTGGAATCACGCCTTTATTTTGAGTACTTCCACCCGTGACACGATAGAACTTACGTTGTGTTAAAGTCGCCTGACCGTGCGCCAAAGTATCCAGTTGAACTTGTGCTGTTCCCTTACCAGTCGTGGTACTACCAATCACGATTCCGCGCTCGTAATCCTGAATCGCAGCCGAGTAAATTTCACTGGCAGAAGCCGAAGCCAAATTGACTAATATCGCCAATGGTCCTGCATAGGTTTGCGCACCGCCATCATTGTCTTCAAAGACGCTGACATTGCCATTGCCATCACGAATTTGCACCACAGGACCAGATTTGATCACTTGTCCGAGCATACGTGCGACTTCTTCAAGTGAACCGCCCGGATTGTTACGCAAGTCGATAAGAATCCCATCAACATTTTTAGCCGAAAGTGACTTCAATGCATTATTGGTATCTTCAGATACCGAACGATATTCAGTTCCAGCACGGCGCGCACGATAGTTCAAATAAAATGAGGGAATTTCAATCACACCAAAAGTATGTTTTTTACCATCACGCATCACCTCAACTGTACGTGAACGCACACCCGCATCTTCTTCCTGAATCACGTCACGAACCAGACTGACGCTACGTGCCTGACTCATTGGTGCGCCCGGTCCAAGTAGCTTAATAGTCACTTTGGTGCCACGTTTACCACGAATCAAGCCAACAATTTCAGCACTCGACCAGCCAATCACATCGACCATTTTGTCGCCATCCTGAGCGACGCCAATAATGCGATCTCCTGATTTGACTTGACCCGACTTGCTGGCTGGGCCGCCCTCTACAATCGTTTCAATCTTGATGTAATCTTCATTGCCACGTTCAGGACGAATCGAAACCCCAATGCCTTCCAACTGTAGCGTGGTTTGCCGATTCAATTCCATCGCATCAATCGGTGGATAATAATTACTATGCGGGTCGTAAGTTGCCATCATGGCATTTAAGGTTTTATCCAGCACGTCATCGCTTTTCACTCGAGTGACTCGCTCCAACTGACGGGTATAACGCTTGGTCAGTGTTTGTACAGGAGTTAAATCCTCAGCACTGGCTAAATCCTGACCATTTGCCAATTCAGGATTGTCTTTTAAGGCTTTTTGTTTGGCCAGATCTTCTTCTTTGCTAATGGTCAAATTAATTAACTGTGACACCAGCATTTTACGCCAATAATCCTGCTGTTCAGCGGTATTTTTAAAATAGGCCGCTTTTTCACGATCAGTATCAATATAAACATTGGGCTGTTTTAAGTTTTGTGGCTTTTTCAGTTCAGCCAGCATGAACTCATAAAACATTTTTAAGCGTTTACGATATTGGTCATGTATCGCATAAGGACCTGTTAAGTTGCCTGCTTTTAATGCCGCACCAAAACTTGAACCATACTTCGCCTTGTAGTCCTGAACTTCGGGTGCCAAAAATAGCGAGTGATCAGGATCCAGACTATCCAGATACATATCCAGAATTCGATTGGACGTATTGGCATCCAAACGCATGTTTAAATAATGCTGACGGTCAACCAGCGTTGCCAATTGACGTGATACCAGTTGTTGTTCCTGAGTCGGCTGAATGTTTTGGGAGATGGTCGCAGGTGCAGTATCAGTTGCCGCAATTGCTTCGTTTATCGCATGCGTGAAAAACAATCCACCAGTCGCGACTGCAACCGCACAAGCTATCATTTGAAGTTTCATAAATTTTTAATACTTCCTTGGATTTTCCAATATACACACTGTGCCATCGACCCCGAATGTCACAGATTCAACATCTTACCCAACTTAATTTGTGTATGTCGTGTAGTTTTATCATATTCTATGCTGACAAAATGTAGCAAATCATTGCAGAATTCCGCTATTGTTTTATCCAGAAATTAGACGAGCAACCTTTATGATTGGCGCATTGATGCTAGACATTGCTGGCACAGAACTTACCTCAGAAGATATTGAACTATTGGGCAATCCGCAAGTCGGCGGCATGATTTTATTTGGGCGAAATATTGAATCCCCCCAACAGGTTCGCGCCTTGACTAATCATATGCGTCAAATCCGTCCAGATATTTTAATTGCTGTCGATCAGGAAGGCGGTCGCGTACAACGATTAAAAAGCGGATTTACGCTATTGCCTGCAATGGGACGTTTTGGTGAGCTGTATCAACAACAACCAGAAAAAGCCCTTCAACTGGCCGAGCAATGTGGCTGGTTAATGGCAACTGAAGTGTTAGCCGTCGGTATTGATTTTAGTTTCGCGCCAGTTTTAGACATTAATGCGATTAGCGATGTGATTGGGGATCGCGGTTTTGCCAAAAACCAGCAAGATATTGTGCCCTTGGCATCGGCGTTTATGAAAGGCATGCAACACGCCGGCATGGCAACGACGGGCAAACATTTTCCGGGTCATGGTTCAGTTCAGGCTGATTCGCACGTTGCCGCAGCAATTGACCCGCGCCCGTATGACGATATCTATCAACAAGACATGCAAACCTTTATTCAGTTGATGCCGCAACTGGATGCACTAATGCCTGCCCATGTCATCTATGAACAGGTCGACCCAAACCCTGCGGGTTTTTCACCTTTTTGGATTCAAGAAGTTTTACGCAAACAACTGAACTTTGATGGCGTATTATTTTCAGATGATTTGAGTATGCAAGCCGCGTGTGTGGCAGGTGGAGCAGATGCGCGTCTACATGCGGCACTCACCGCAGGCTGCGACATGGGACTGGTCTGTAATGACCGTTCATCGGCTTGTTTGGCACTCGATTCAATTCAAGATCTAGCTTTACCAAATCAGCAACGCCTAGAGCGTATGCGTGGTAAGATTCCTGAGTTAGAAATAGGTAATAGCCTTGCACTGGGTCAAGTGTGGCAGTCTCATAAAGATCAGATTGAGCAATTCAAAGATAGCTTTTAAGGTATTGAAGGTTATAATAAAGTCACTTTTTACATCATGAGTTGATTTCTTTCTTACGTGCTTTTTTATTTTTCTCTCTTTTTGAGAACATAAAAAGGAATTAAACAGTTAAGAAAGAAATCCAATCGATCGGCATACGCATGATGTTTTAAATGACACACGGATGATAAATAAAATAATAGGTTCAGGAATATGACCCAAGCCCTTTCAAAACATCGACATATCTCGTTTACTGCCCATTATACAGGGTATATCTGGTATCAAATGGGAATCTCTCATCAAGCACTGGCTACAAAAAAAGGGAAAACGCTCGCAGCACTGGTTCACCCACTGGAAAGCTGGGCCGAAAAGTATGTCGGTGGCAGTATGCGCAGCACGCTCAAACAACGGCATACCTTATTGGATGATCAACTGAAAAGCTTAATTGAACAGCATCCTCAATTACAGGTGCTCGAAATTGCCAGTGGTCTTTCGCCTCGTGGCTGGTGGTTTAGGCAGCATTATCCAGAGATTACTTACCGTGAACTAGATTTGCCCGATATGGCTCAAACCAAGCAGGCTGCATTACAACAGATTGAAGCTGATGCTCCTGACATGCTCTCGGTGGATTTATTTACTCAAGAATTTAAACAAGCCTTTGACTTATTTGACTCGTCCCTGCCTCTGGTGGTCATCAGTGAAGGATTAATTAATTATTTTGATAAGCCGTTATTGGCTCAACTTATTCAATCCATAGCTCAATATGGACGTACATTTCCCCAGCTGCATTATTTGACCGATTTATATCCTGAACCTGTCAAAAATAAACTGGCTCACATTATCTGGAGTAGCAGCAAACTTTTAAAATGGATGTCACGGAGTGCGTTTAGTTTTCATTTCACGACTCCAAACGATGTAGAACAGTTTTTTAAAGAAAATGGTTTTCATGAAGTCAAAGTAACACAACCAGCAGATAGTCATCACCTCACCCCTTCAAGCTCTACTGAGCATTTGGGCGATCTGGTCTGGACCATTCATGCCAGCAATAAAAAACAGCGTTAAAAACGCTGTTTTTTATCCCCAAATGACGTGACCCATACTGGCTTCTAAGGTATGAGTCCTTTCACGTCACACCACCTCAGCGTACTGAAGTTGATGTTCTTTTTGCCGCGCCACAAAGCGCAGTAAACGATCCGCAACAGCAAAACTACCATGCTTAAAAATCGCCCGAATTCCAGAGCCATCCACCTGAAAAATTAAACACTCGATACTAAAAGCACCTTCTTCATCTTCAAGGTGTAAAGCCAAGTCACGTGGATAATGCTCAACCTGACTCGCCTGATGTTGCTGCTCTAAATGCAACAATACCCCAAAAAAACTTAAATCACGAACTGAAACTTTGAACTGCTCAGGCAAATAACGATGTGTCAATTGTGTATGTGGTTGACTGATTTCAATTCGCTCTTCACCACGACGGTCCATATTTTTGATTTGCTCACGCGTCATCGGAATAATGCCATCCAAATCCTGAATTGACTCACCATTTAAAAAGGTCGCAAATAAATGCATGGTTTCCTTACGACGTTGCAACTGTGGTACATGGTCTGCATTGGCAATCAGCGCAAATTGCATATCTGGGCATTGCAAAGCAAAATTGGCATTTTCGAAAGGCAAGGTGAAACTATCGTACTGTCCAGCAGCGACTAAAGTTTTGCATTGTGGAATTGGAACATCTTTTAAACGCAATAATCGATTACAGTTAATTTCGTAACGCAATTGCTCAGTTTGAGTAAATTCAGCCATTTGGCGAAAAAATAGACGCTTCGCGGTTGGAGACATCCTAGTTTTATCAAGTTTGGCATGATTCACCAAATATAAAATCACGGCCTGCCCAAATTCTTCCATCCGTTCTTCTTGCATCAGCTTAAGCGATTCTTCCAGAATCATCCGCCAGCTTTTACGGGTCTTTTGCATGACTCCCATCAGCACCATGCGATCTACCAATTCAGGTCGCTGATGGGCAAATGAAGAAGCCACCACCGAACCTAAGGACATTCCCATCATGGATACTTTTGAAATGCCCACAATATCGAGCCACTCCCCCAACATTCTGGATAAATCACCCAGTTCCAAGGTTCCGGCAGAAACACCTGTATCACGATTCGTGATTTGTTGATTTGCCCCCATGGACGGTAAATCAATCAAAATGACAGGTCCACAGGCAAATAGTTGCTCTACGCAATATTTATAAGAGTTGAAATTTTGAAATGCGCCGCCCACAATCACAATCGGCGTTTGATGAATGGTTCGTACATCCGCCATCGCCATGTACTCAATTTTCCAACCATCAATCCACGTTTCACGAGCAGACTGTTTAAAAATATCCTTATGATACAGATCAAAAAAACCAAAAGGTGATCCTGACTGGTGAAGATCAGCGTCCATCTGGATAATGGAATTCATTTCCTGCCTCCTGCTTGCGTTGTTTTTATCTGTGCAAGCTCCGTTCCATGCGACACAACGGCTATGTATCCTTACTCAACTTTTTTGTATAACGTCAATAGCCTTATTGTTTCATTCTATACAGATGTCAGTTTTTTAAGCAACCCGTTTTGTTGACCGCTCATCTAATTTCAAGACTTTTCAAGTTTCAAAATATTTAAGCACTGAGGCATAGAACGAACTTTTTGCGCTAAATATTGCATTTGTGCACATTTAACCCAGATGCATGACTATACCAAATTGGGCATAGCCTGATACTATGCAACGTACATCTATATGGATTTTTAAACGATCAAAGACTGCTATGCAAGATTCTATTGAACACTATATGCAAACAGTGGGTCAACAGGCGCGTCAGGCTTCACGCTTGCTTGCCAGTGCCTCAACCCTAGTCAAAAACAATGCGCTCTCTGCGATTTTCACTGCGCTTGAAGACCGTCAACCGCAAATTTTAGCGGCAAACGCGATCGACATGAAAAAAGCACATGACAATCACTTAGACAGTGCACTGCTTGATCGTTTAGAGCTTAACCCCATACGCTTTAAGGGGATGCTACAAGGTTTAAAAGATGTGATTGGCCTGAAAGACCCGATTGGCGAAATCACAGATATGTCTTATCGCCCAACAGGAATTCAACTCGGTAAAATGCGGGTGCCTTTAGGGGTCGTTGGCATGATTTATGAATCACGTCCCAATGTAACACTAGAAGCGGCCTCTCTTGCGCTGAAGTCAGGTAATGCGATTATTTTACGGGGTGGTTCAGAAGCACTTGAGTCGAATAAAGCAATTGCGGAAGCCATTCAGCATGGTCTGCAAAAGGCAGGTTTGCCAGAACATACGGTTCAAGTGATCAATACATCTGATCGTGCCGCAGTCGGTCAACTGATTACCATGAGTGAATATGTCGATGTCATTATTCCGCGTGGCGGTAAAGGTCTGATTGAACGAATTACCCATGAAGCGCGTATTCCTGTCATCAAGCACCTCGATGGAAATTGTCATGTTTTTGTTGAAGCCGAGGCTGATTTACATAAAGCCCTTCCAATTGCCCTAAATGCAAAAACACACCGTTATGGTGTGTGTAACGCTATGGAAACTTTATTGGTCGATGAAAATATTGCGGACGAGTTTTTGCCGCGCATTGCAGAGCTTTATGCAGAAAAGCATGTCGAGCTTCGTGGCTGTGATCAGACCCGCCGCATTCTGGGTGAAAGTGTTAAAGTTGCGACCGAAGAAGATTGGTATACCGAATATCTAGCACCTATTTTAGCTATAAAAGTAGTGACAGGTATTGATGAAGCCATTACACACATCAACAAATATGGTTCACACCATACCGATGCGATCATCACTGAAAACTATTCTTTGGTGCGCAAATTTCTGGCAGAAGTGGATTCTAGCTCCGTCATCATCAATGCATCGACGCGTTTTGCCGATGGTTTTGAATATGGCTTGGGTGCAGAAATTGGCATTTCAACCGATAAAATTCATGCGCGAGGTCCTGTCGGTTTAGAAGGCTTAACTTCACAAAAATGGATCGTATTTGGTGACGGACAAATTCGTCAATAATTTAAGACTTCAAGGCTATTGTTGTGAGCACAGCAATAGTCTGAATTTTAAAATCTGACTTTTTAAAATTAGAAATGAATAATTATTTTCATGCTTCAAGTTACATAAATTACAACATGATCCATCTGTCAAACCGAGTCACTTCCCGCTATATTATTTTATAAAATAAATGTGGCTTAGGTTGGATATTCGTTGGTTTTAACTCATCAATGCTAACGATAAATTAATTGATGTTCGATAGTGCTTAAGTCTAATCGGCTAAAGTCTAGCTTGGACATAAAAACGACACATGTTACAACATGTCGCATTGATGTTCAGACTGATCCTATCAGCGCTGAAAAATCAATGTTTTAGGGAATACAATTTACAACACTTTTGGGTACAACACCGTGTCTACATCCGTTTTAGTTATTAACTGTGGTTCTTCTTCTATCAAATATGCCTTGATTTCAGAGCGTCGTGAAAATCGTATTTATGGTCTGGCTGAAAATCTAGGTACAGCAGAAGCTCGTATTAAAGGGATTACAGTCGGTGGTGAACCCTTGGAATTATCTATTCCGCATGCAGATCACGAAAAAGCACTTGAAACACTTTTAGCACGTTTAGCCAATTATAAGCCTCAAGCCATCGGACATCGTGTGGTACATGGTGGCACCTTAACCAAAGCTGAATTGCTGAGTCCAGAAATTATTGAACGTATTGTCGCGGCTACACCGTTGGCTCCGTTGCATAATCCTGCGCATTTGATTGGGATTGATGCCACCATGCGTCTTTTTCCTGAATTGCCTCAAGTGGCTGTGTTCGATACTGCATTTCATCAAACTCTCCCTGAACATGCGTATCGTTATGCTTTGCCGAAATTTTTTTATACTGAACATAATGTACGTCGCTATGGCTTTCATGGCACGAGCCATGCGTATGTGTCTGATCGTGCCAGTGAGTTGGCAGGTCAATTCCGGCAAGGTGGCTGGTTAACTGCACATTTAGGCAATGGCAGTTCAACCTGTGCTGTATGGAATGGTGAAAGTATTGATACCTCAATGGGTTTGACTCCTCTTGAAGGCATTGTGATGGGAACACGTAGTGGCGATGTTGACCCAAGCATTCATAGTTTTATTGCCAACAATTTGGGCTGGGATATCGATAAAATTGATAAAATGCTCAATAAAGAAAGTGGTTTACTCGGTTTATCAGACAATTTGTCCAATGACATGCGCACGCTGATTGAAGCCTCAGAAAATGGCAACCAAGATGCGACTCTTGCTATCGAAGTATTCAGCTATCGTTTAGCCAAGTCTTTGGCTGGGCTAAGTTGTGGTTTAGCTCAAATCAATGGTTTAATTTTCACTGGTGGAATTGGCGAAAACTCGGCGTATATTCGTGAAAAAACCATGGCATATTTGCCTCATTTCGGTTTCCATCTGGACAAAAATCAAAACAATACCCTACAGCGCGGCACGGAAGGTCGAATTGATAACGGTGAAGGACCACAGATCTGGGTCATTCCAACCGATGAAGAGGGACGTATTGCCCAAGAAACCAAACAAGTGCTTCAACATTTAAACCACACTGAACAAACAATACGTCAGATTTAATCTCAACAAATTTTTTGATTTAAGGTCATTATGAATACAATTTTAATGATTCCAACTGCTGAGGGAGTCGGCTTAACCTCAGCATGTCTTGGCATGATCTACGCGCTCGACTGTAACGGCATTAAAGCCGGATTTTTAAAACCTTTTTCGCAAGAAAATCAGAATCAGGTTGACCGCACCACGTCGTTATTTCACCATTTATTTCAACGTGATACCGTTCAATCTATTTCTCATGAGAAACTGCTGCAATATATTTCCGCAGGAGAAATGGATGATTTATTGGAAGAAGCGGTCAGCCTACATCGTATTATCGCTGCCCAGCAAGATGTGATTATTGTTGAAGGTTTACTACCTAATGGGCAAGATCATTTTGCGAGTGAACTGAATGCAGCACTTGCACAGGCACTAGATGCAAAAGTGATTTTAGTTAGCACAGCTGATATTCAAAACCCACGTAAAACTGCCGAAAAAATTGAAGCTCATTTGCGTCAGTTTGGTGGCATCAGCTCTAACCGTACTGCTGGGGTGTTATTCATGCGAACGCGTGGCTTACCCGAAGAAAGCGCGCAAATTCCGCTCACGATTGACCCTTCACTGCGTTTGTCTCAAGAAATTGAAAAATTTAGTCACGAATTACAGCAGTACAATCGGCATCTGGGTACGCAGGAATTACCTATTATTGGCATGGTGCCTTTTAGTAATATTTTGAGTGTACCTCGAACACTGGATATTGCCTCGGTTATTGATGGGGAATGGGTACATCAGGGCGAAGCCAAGCAACGACGAATTTTACATTCTAGTTTAATTGCCTCAAGCATCGAATATGAACTGAATAAATTTGTCGCAGGCGAACTGATTATCAGCGCATCAGAACGTACGGATGTTTTACTGGCCAGCAGTTTGGCCAGTAGCAATGGCATTCCTTTGGCTGGTTTGGTGTTAACCGAAAGAAATGCACCGAATACACAGATTCTGGATTTTTGTCAAAATGCGATTAAGCGTGGCTTGCCCATTTTACATACCAAGCTCAACACCCTTGAAACTGCTCAGCGTCTAGCCGATTTTGGCAATGAAATTCCAATTGATGACACTGAACGTGCCGAACAAGTCACACGTTTTGTCTCGAGCCACATCGATACTGCATGGCTGAAAGCGCAAGTGAACAGTCATCTGCGACCGCGTTTGTCTCCTTCTGCATTTCGACATGAATTGGTACAAAAATCCATTGCAGCGAAAAAGCGTATTGTACTGCCAGAAGGAGATGAGCCTCGCACGGTGCAAGCCGCTGCTATTTGTCAGGCACGGGGTATTGCGCAGTGTATTTTATTGGCGAAACCAGAATCTGTGGTCGAGGTTGCCAAAGCTCGCGGTATTGAATTACCCGATGATCTGGAAATTATTGATCCCGATAGCATTCGTGATCAGTATGTCGCACCTATGGTCGAACTACGTAAAGGTAAACTCAACGAGTTACAGGCCAAAGAACAACTTCAAGACACCGTGGTCCTCGGTACGATGATGCTGGCGCTCGATCAAGTCGATGGTCTGGTTTCAGGTGCAATTCATCCCACCGCCAATACGGTTCGCCCTGCCTTTCAATTGATTAAGACCGCTCCCGAATACTCCTTGGTATCATCCATCTTTTTTATGCTGTTGCCTGATGAAGTGTTTGTCTACGGCGATTGTGCGATTAATCCTGATCCTGATGCACAGCAATTGGCAGAAATTGCGATTCAATCTGCGGACTCGGCCAAGGCCTTTGGCATTGAACCACGTATTGCCATGATTAGTTATTCGACAGGCACTTCTGGTACAGGTGCAGATGTCGAAAAAGTCGCTGAAGCCACGCAAATTGCCAAACAACGCCGCCCCGATCTGTTAATTGATGGGCCATTACAATACGATGCAGCATCGGTAGAGAGTGTCGGTCGCCAAAAAGCACCCGATTCACAAGTCGCAGGTCGTGCCAATGTGTTTATTTTCCCAGACTTAAATACTGGTAATACCACTTATAAAGCCGTTCAACGTTCTGCCAATGTGGTCAGTGTCGGACCCATGTTGCAAGGTTTGAATAAACCTGTAAATGATTTATCACGGGGTGCATTGGTCGATGATATTGTATTCACCATTGCACTGACAGCCATTCAGGCTGAACAACAGGGCGAAGCAAAAGCAGCGCATCTAGCATCTTAGTCGGCATATTGATATCGCAGTAGTCCCTTGAACAAAGGGACTTTTTTATTTTTAAGCACTGATTTTCCAAAACACCTATTGAAACAATCATTAAAATGCTCAGGGTTATAATACTTAGCAAATAACACCTTAAACACAAAAAATGCGAAGAAAAAAACCGAGTTAATTGCTTAACTCGGTTTTTTGAATCATTCAGAGCAATCTATTTTAATTCAAACAGATCAACTCTCAATTATTTCAACATGTCTGCAATTGCAGCACGTTCTTCTTCAAGCTCATTAAGCGTAAAGTTGATACGCTCACGGCTGAATTCATCGATTTCTAAACCTTGAACGATTTTGTATTCACCGTTTTCAGTGGTAACAGGGAAACCAAACATCACCCCTTCAGGAATACCATATGAACCGTCAGATGGAATACCCATCGTCACCCATTTGCCGTTTGTACCCAACGCCCAATCACGCATGTGGTCAATGGCAGCATTTGCAGCAGAAGCAGCAGAAGATAAACCACGCGCTTCAATGATCGCAGCACCACGCTTACCTACAGTTGGAAGGAACACATCTTTGTTCCATTCTGCATCGTTGATTTTGTCTTTTAAGCTTACGCCATTTGCAGTTGCAAAGCGGTAGTCCGCATACATGGTTGGTGAGTGGTTGCCCCACACAGTCATGTTTTCAATATCAGCAACCGCAACACCTGCTTTTTGAGCAATTTGAGTCAAAGCACGGTTGTGGTCAAGACGTAGCATGGCAGTGAAGTTTTTCGCAGGAAGATCTGGAGCAGAATTCATTGCGATATAAGCATTGGTGTTTGCAGGGTTACCGACAACCAATACTTTAACATCACGGCTCGCCACTTCATTTAATGCTTGACCTTGACCGATGAAGATTTCACCGTTCACTTTCAACAAGTCAGCACGTTCCATACCAGGACCACGTGGACGAGAACCCACCAATAATGCATAGTCAGCATCTTTGAATGCTACTTTAGGATCATCAGTTCCGATCATGCCAGCCAATAATGGGAAAGCACAGTCATCAAGTTCCATCATCACGCCTTTTAGCGCTTGTTGAGCTTTCTCAACTGGAATTTCAAGCAATTGCAAAATCACTGGTTGATCTTTGCCTAACATTTCACCGCTTGCGATACGGAATAACAAGCTATAACCAATTTGACCTGCAGCGCCAGTAACGGCAACACGAACGGGTTGCTTCATGTAATTATCTCCAATTGAGGATCGTTAAGATGATTAAATAGTCGTTCCATTTAATCTAATAATCATAAACGGCAAAGATTGTACTCCAAACCACACAGAGATGCATTTAAAAGAGAATGAATTTCAACAAAAGTCTGATAGAAAATATAAATCAATTGCGACTTGGTGATTAATAACTACCCTTAATCGTGAATTCACTCGGACAATTTGCAACGATATGATTTGAACATTGTTTATAGGTTCCATTGACCTGATAGCAAACTTGAACCTCTGTCAAAATTGAATCTGAGCGGGAAGATTGACAATTGAAACGTATACCACTAGCAGGTAATGACGGGTTTAAACGCGTAAATTGCTGTTGTAAATTACTTCTTTCAATTTCCTTATTGGTGCTATTGGTCAAGTCTGATGGAATTTTTAAACGCTCTGCGTAGTTAATAATCATTCTAAAATATTGACTGGCTGACATGGGGATACACCCCCCAATACTACGCCACAATTGCGCTCTGGCATTTTCATCTGGCATGACCCTAGCCACCACTTTAGCCTGTAATGGCGACAACGTGGCAGATGAGGTTGTCTCACAGCTCGGATGTGCAGTTTCTGGCAATAATCCTGTAATAGTCAGGGAATAACCCTCAAGACATTTGCGTTGCTTTTGTCGGGATGAATCCAGCGCACAGACCGCTGGAGTCATTTGTATTTGCATGACATAGCCCTGTAGACGCGGCGTATCTGCATAAAGATTCGGAGCAAATAGATAAATATTCACCCAGAATAAACACCCAGCAGACCATAAACAGCAATGGTATATGAGACTCTTTTTTTTCATCGAACTAAAAACTTAACCGTTATCATTAAACGTCCGTACTCCTTAAGGTGTACTACGGACAGGTATGGGCTGCATACGTTGTTCTATGGATTGAGGCCCCCGCCCCAACATCACACCATAGTGTGCTGCATTGGTCATGACATGTTTGACATAATCACGCGTCTCAAGCAAAGGAATACTTTCCGTGTATTGGTCTGCCGCCAAAGATTGAAAATCAGGCTGCCAGCGACGGGCGCGATTTGGACCCGCATTATAACCTGCGGTTGCCAATACTGGATTGCCGCTTAATTGGCTTTGAATCATGGAGAGGTAAAATGTGCCATAACGCACATTGGTATTCATATCACTGAGTGCGGCAGGGTTGTAGGTTTCCCCCATTTGTCGGGCAATCAATTTTGCCGTGTCTGGCATAATTTGCATCAGCCCTCCCGCACCCACATGCGAACGTGCCGAAGTGACAAAACGGCTTTCCTGACGCATTAACCCATACGCCCAAGCAGGATCAATGCCTGCATTTTGACTGTGATTCACCACAGTCACTTTATGCGGCATGATATAACGATAAGAATAATTATGTTTATTGACCGTACGGTCTGCGGCATAAATCGCCCGATCATACCATCCAATTTCGCTAGCACGTTGGGCTGCCGCCAACAATAAACCATCATCATGTTTCAGATAAGCCTGACGAACTGCCCAGTTCCATTCACGATTAACATAATTATCTGGTGCATTGACATTTCTTAATGCAAAAGCGCGTCTAAAGTGAATATCCTGATTTAATCGCTGTAGATCTGCACTGCTTGCTTGTGAAAATTCAGGAATATCATTATATTTTTTCCCAAGATGATCACGCGCCAGTAAATTATGATAATCATCGCCCGATTGGGCAAGTTTCTGGTAAATTTGCTGCGCCTGTTGCTTGGCTTGACGGTCACTGCGTTGCTCTAAAGCACGAGCTAACCAATACTGCCAGCGATCCTCCTGTTTCTGGCTCACCGACATCGCATCGATCGCACGAATTAGACTTTCCCATGAACCAAAACGAATGGCCTGACGGGCATAAACTTCGGCTTCTTCAGGGCTAATCGGGTAGCCATAACTTAAATCGAAGTAATTTAGCACTTCACGATTGAAATTATTTTTCATCACCGTGGTACCGCCAATATAGCCCACAGTACGATATAAATATTTCTGTACATCTGGCGGTGTGCCTTCAGCCGCTTTTTTGACATTCGCCAGTGCTGAAGTTAAATCACTATCTGTCAAACGTCCCATGGCAAAGATCAAGTAAGCGTAATCCGCTTGTGATGCTTTCGGTGCAGCCCATAGGTAGTTTAAGGGATTAGACTGAATCTGATTCAACTGAGCCAGTGACAAACTCACGCCAAGGGTTTGCGCTGTCGATAATGCCAAGCCAGACTGCCCTGCGCGTAATTGTCCCCATAAGCGTTGCTGACGGTCCTGAGCAGACATTAGCGGGCTGGACTGCATCATTCGCCCCAGTCCATTACAGGAATCGGGCTGGGTATTGGTCGTGAGCCAGACATCTTTATATTCAGCAAATACCAAAGGGTCACCCGAACTGGCACGAACCTGTGCCAAGGCACAACTTTCCGCACGGTCAGGATTACTCACATAGGGAATGACGGGTTGTGCACCCGCAAAATCCCCTTGTTTGACTTTTTCTTCAACGTAATCAGCCGATAATTTTTCTGCCATCGCTGAGTTTGGATAGCGCTTAGCGAAATTAATAATGGATGCAGCAGGTTTTAAAGCAAGATCGGTATTGAGTAACCAATATTCTGGATAATAACCCAGCACATCATTTTGCATGGAAAACTGATATTGATTCAGGCTGCTCAAGTCCCCAGCATTGGCAGCACGCAATGCATCATTAAATTGTTCATCAGCGGCAAACACCATTGCCCCGTTCAATGATGCCCAAGCACTCAGAATACTGGTATAGATCCATTTATTTTTCAATAAAACTGTCACTGAAGATTTTCTCTTTTGTTTCCATGGCATAGACGCTTTTTAAGACCACAACAAACCACTGCGCTCAGTTAGTGTAATTATTCTTTACACTCGCTACTGTTGTGTTATGTAACCTGCTGATTCCCAAAAAGTAATATTCACATTATTTTAATTGAAAAATCAATAAGCTTCGGCAGAATTGCCCCAATAAGTTTTAGCAGAAACATTGCTATTTAAGTGATAATCGATTGCTGCTTATTTATTTTGATCGCTGGCGCTTAAATACTGCTACAATTGCGCGCTTTCCTTGGGTCAAACACCCATCAATCGTTTTTAATTTGTTTAGGAGCCTACATGACGGTTCAAACCTTCATTCCAAATGGTGCCAAAGCTGCCTCAGAAAACACTGTTACCCAGCCAACGCACACCCATGATGTTTCAATCAAGAAATTGTATATTGAAACTCAAGGGTGTCAGATGAATGAGTATGACAGTCACCGTATGGCAGACCTTTTAGGCGATTCTCACGGCTATGTTTTAACAACTGATCCGAAAGAAGCCGATATTCTGCTCATGAATACCTGCTCTATTCGTGAAAAAGCACAAGAAAAAGTGTTTAGTGAATTAGGACGCTGGCGCAAACTCAAAGAACACAACCCCGACTTGATTATTGGCGTTGGGGGTTGTGTTGCGTCTCAAGAGGGCGACAATATTCAAAAACGTGCGCCTTATGTGGATATGGTTTTTGGTCCACAAACCTTGCATCGTTTACCGCAAATGCTCGATCAACATCAGGATCAGGTTGAAAAACCAAAAAAAGATAAAATCAAACTGGTGGATATCTCTTTCCCTGATATTGAAAAATTCGACTTTTTGCCTGAACCGCGTGTCGAGGGCTTTAAGGCATTTGTTTCCATCATGGAAGGTTGCTCAAAATATTGTTCATTCTGCGTTGTGCCTTACACACGTGGTGAAGAAGTTTCTCGCCCACTCGATGATGTATTGGCAGAAATTGCAGGTTTGGCTGAAAAAGGTGTTCGTGAAATTTCCTTATTAGGTCAAAACGTCAACGGATATCGCGGTGAAACCTTTGAAGGCGGTATTTGTACTTTCCCTGAATTGTTACGACTCGTTTCAGAAATTCCCGGTATTGGACGTTTGCGTTATACCACATCGCATCCACTTGAGTTTTCTGATGAGTTAATTCAATGCTATCGTGATTTACCACAAATGGTTTCGCATTTACATTTGCCTGTGCAAAGCGGCTCAAATGCGGTGCTTCAAGCCATGAAGCGTAATCACACGATTGATGTCTACATTGAAAAGATTGCCAAGTTGCGTAAAATCCGTCCTGATATGCATTTATCCAGTGATTTTATTATTGGTTTCCCGGGCGAAACTGATGAGCACTTTGAAGAAACGTATCAGTTTATCAAAGACTTGGACTTTGACCATTCTTATAGTTTTATCTATTCAAAACGTCCCGGCACACCTGCTGCTGAACTTGAAGATACCACGCCAGAAGACGTGAAAAAAGAACGTTTAAGCAAAGTTCAACACTGGATTAAACAATCCAGCATTCGTAAAACAGATGCGATGTTGGGCAGTATTCAGCGTGTTCTGATCGAAAGTGTTTCCGAAAAAAATCCTGACCTTTTGGTCGGTACTGCGGACAATACACGATTGGTTACATTTGTAGGTGATCCTTCATGGGTGGGACGTTTCGCAGAAATTGAGATCACCGAGATTAAAACTTTGAATTTAGTTTATGGTGAGCTCTTGAATCTTGAGCCTGACGTGGCGTAATGTAAGGGTACAGAACAAGGCTACAAAAAGGATTCCTCTTTGACTGCAGCGATTCGACGTACCGTTACTTTTCCCGGCGTTTCAATGACCCGTTTAAAAAGCATGTTAGGTGCATACAACGGTCATTTGAAGCAGATTGAACAGCGTTTAGATGTACAAATAACTCATCGTGGTGACGCGTTCTACATCGATGGTGACATTGATGCAGTCGAGCGAGCGGAGTCATTACTCCAGCGTCTTTATGATGAATCAGAAATTTCAAGTCAGATCAGTGCAGATATTTTGCACCTGATGATTCAAGGTAGCCAGACAGACCGTGAACTGATGGATGATTCCGAACAGGAACATACTGGTTTAGATGTCTGGCTTCAAACGCCTAAAGGCCGAATTAACCCACGTGGTTCCAATCAAAAACGTTATGTCCAGCGTATTTTACAAAGTGATATCTCGTTTGGCATTGGACCTGCGGGAACCGGTAAAACTTATTTAGCCGTCGCGGCCGCAGTAGATATGCTTGAACGCAATGAAATTCAACGTATTTTATTGGTGCGACCAGCGGTTGAAGCAGGTGAAAAGCTCGGCTTTCTACCAGGTGACTTAACTCAAAAAATCGATCCTTATTTGCGTCCTTTGTACGATGCCCTGTATGAAATGCTGGGTTTCGAAAAAGTGGCTAAACTGATTGAACGTCAAGTGATTGAAGTTGCGCCATTGGCTTACATGCGTGGTCGTACCCTGAATCATTCTTTCGTGATTCTGGATGAAGCCCAAAATACCACGCCCGAGCAAATGAAGATGTTTTTAACTCGCTTGGGTTTTGGTTCTCGTGCCGTGATTACAGGAGATATTACTCAAGTTGATTTACCGCGTGGACAACAGTCTGGTCTGGCACATTCTTTACGGGTTTTAGAGCCAATCAAGGAAATCCATATTACTCGCTTTCATTCGCGTGATGTGGTTCGTCATCAATTGGTTCAAAAAATTGTGGAGGCGTATGAAGGCTGGGATTCTGAACAAAACCGTCTGACAGCCGAAGCACGCGCAGAGCGTAAAGCACGCCAGGATGCTTTAATGAGTGAAAATGATCTGGCTGCCGATGCCCAACATCAGGAAGCTTAATCAGCGATAATATTTTAGAGAAACACAAAATCAGGGGATTGCCATATGCATCCCCTATTTTTATGAAGGATCCAGCTTGAAACTTAATCTTAGTCTGCAACAAGACTTTAAATCTTCCGATTTAGTCTTGAAGCGTGTTCAAATTAAAAAAGCCATCGAAGTGACTTTGCGTCATGTTGATATCGAAACTGATTGTGAAATCGGGATTGCATGTGTCGACAATGAAGATAGCCATCGTTTAAATCTTGAATATCGTGGCAAAGATAAACCGACCAACGTATTGTCTTTTCCGAGTGATATTCCTGAAGAAGTTTTACCCTTACTGGACGCTCGTCCTTTGGGTGACTTAGTCATTTGTATTCCAGTCGTATTACAAGAAGCGATTGAGCAAAATAAAACTGCGCACGATCATTTTATGCACATGCTGGTTCATGGCACGTTGCATTTACTAGGTTATGACCATGAGCTTAGCGATGAAGATGCTGAAGAAATGGAAGCCTTAGAAATTGAAATTTTGGCCAAACTAGGATTGGATAATCCTTATTTGGAGCAATAGTTTTTATAGCGTCAAATAAAAATGACCACTTTTGTGGTCATTTTAAGAGATTCTTCAGAAACTATATCTTAATGTTAGTGTCGCTTTACGTGGATTTCCATAATTCATAGAGTTTGATCCAATACCTTCATAATATTTTTTATCAAAAATATTTTCAATATTCGCCTGAATACCGATATTTTTATCAATTTCATAACCTAACATTGCATTTACCAAAACAATCTCATCTTGTGCGATATAGTTCACTCCAGTTCCATCATAAAATTTACTTTTATAACTTAAACCTGTACCTGCTTTCCACTTGTCTTTTTCATATTTAATAAATAAATTAGAAGTGGTTCTTGAGTTCTTAGTATTTACTTTTTTACCTTGAGATTTTGCCTCAAAGTTTGCAATTCCAAAATTTATACTCCAGTTATCATTAATTTCCCCATCAGCCTCAAATTCAAATCCTTCACTTTTAACACCATCAATTCCATAATAGGCATTTTCATTTGAGTTATTAACTTTCACATTATTGCCTTCAGCATCGTACAAGAGTGAGGCAACATTATCTTGTTGAATTCTAAATATAGACAATGCTGTATTTAAACGATCATCGAACCACTGGCTTTTAATACCTGTTTCATACTATTTCCCAATAATGGGGTCTAGATAGCTACCATCCTGTTTTTTATTGTTTTGTGGCTTAAAAATGTCAGTATAACTGGCATATAGAGAGTGATTATGGACAAAGTCATAAATTACACCAAAATACGGTGTTACTTCATTATTAAATTTACGATTACCAGTACCTGTCTCTGTTTCATACTCCCAATTAGAAATACGAACTCCAGTGATTGCCTTTAAATTATCTAAAAATTGAAATTTACCAGCCAAATAAAAACCAGTTTGAGTGGTTTGATTTGGATAGCCTGCATAACTATCTGGTTGCCATGGAATATCTTTAATTAAAACTCCAGCACCATTCACGTAACTATAAGGGTGGGCTAAATAACTTGCCGCTCCACCGCCATAGGATGAGCCACCATATCTGTATTTAGTAGCTTCATTTCTATTCCATGAACCACCAATGATGATTTCCTGAGGTTGCTTAAATAACATGAAAGGGGCATTAATATAAACATCAACATTATTTTCTTCATTTTCTTGTTCTGCTTTCCAAACAGAAAGATTGTTAAATCCACTAGTGTTGGTTATCTTATCAACCTTCCCAGCAGTATATAGAAGTTGAGTATCCATTTCTGTTTGACGTAAGGTATAAGCTACATTTAAATTGACGTCTTTAAATAAATTATGCTTAATTCCAGCAAAAACCATTGTGTCATCTTGATTCCAATACGTCCAAGGTGCACTTACCGTTGTGCTTCTAGAAAAATTAGTTCGTGTTCCATCATTATAAAAGGCTGGAGTTCCCCCCCAACGTACACCAGAACGATTTAATTCTTGATAAGTTGCACATAGATATGCATTTGTTTTATCACTAATATCCCAGTCTAATGTCCCATAAATCACATTACGCTCTTTTTCATAATGATCCATAAATGAATTTTCATCAGAATACTTAATATATGTACGACCCCGCAAGGAACCATCATTATTTAAGGGTGCGGATAAATCTGCTGAAGTTGAATATGCATCCCATGAACCATAAGAAACATTTAATTTCCCAGTAAAATCTTTACTATTTGCACGCTTACGGACTAAATTCGTTGCCATAGCAGGATTTCCTGCTCCAGTAGTTAATCCATTTGCTCCTTTAATAATTTCAACATGATCGTAAATCCCTAAATCCAAATCATTTGAGCCCATATTTGTAGTGGTTGGCATACCATCAATTAAATAGTAATCGACTTGAAAACCACGTGCAAAAACAGATTGACGTTCATCAGTACGAGGAGTAGATACACCTGTAACAATATTAAAAACATCCTGCAAGGACGTTAGATTGCGGTCTTCCAGATATTCTTGGGTTAGAACTTTGATAGATTGAGGTGTTTCTCGCAAAGATAGATTTAATTTGGTCGATGTGTTCGTCGTTTTAGCAGCATAGCTACCACTCCCCTCAGTTATATTACTATGATCATTAGCTTGTACAGTGATTTGCGCCAACTGTTGTACCTGAACATTTTCAGATTGGTCTTCAGCATAAATCATCGAAGAAGCAATCATTGTCATAGCAACAACAAGAGGGTGGACTTTAAACACTTCAAAATTTGCATAAAACATGAGAAGAATTCCTACAAATATGTTTATGTGCCATAGATGGCACCAAAATAATTAAGAAAGTAAAGAAAACAGACTGCAAAAAATTATTAACAAAAAAACTATTGCTAATGATAATTGTTTTCATTATTTATTCAATTAACAACAATGGATTATACTTATGATTTATTCTTATATAAGATATTGATTAGTATATTTTTTGTTTATTAATGCACTTCAAATTCTGCTTGTGCGGGATTAAATTTCCATGTTCGAATAATTCGTAATTCGGAAATATCTTTCATTGCTGCATCAAAACGACCAAATGGTGCGCCACGGCGTACCGATGCTTTGGCTGCTTCATCTAATACAGGATGCCCTGAGCTTTCAATCAAGCGGATGGCACGAATCCCCCCTTGCATATTCAAAACCACCATTAGCCGAACCTCACCAGCTAAATTTTGCCGTTTAGCTTCATCGGGATAATAACGGTTGCCATAAAGTTCCACTTTATCTCGAAATTTATTTAAATAAGCTGCTGATGCATCTTGTTTGGCTTGTATGCCATCGACCGTCTTAATTCGTTGCTGACGACTAAAATTCTGCTGCCGCTGTAAATATTGCGCTTCAATACTGGCCACCATGGCTGCTTTGGCCTGAAACTGGCTTTGCAAATCGTCCTGTGCTTTTTTTCGCTGATTTTCTTCGGCTTGCTTTTGCCAACTTAAAACCGTCATCAACACTTTTTCTTCAAATTTTAGTTCACGTTGTTGCTGAATATGATCCAGTGTTTGTGTTGCAGACTCACCTGCACTTTGCTCAGGCATGGCTTTTGGCATATCACTTGACATGCGATGGGCTTGATGGAATTTCCCTGAACCTTTTTGATCGGATTGTGCCAAGAAATCAGCGTGTTCAATTTTATCTGAACTTGGACGAATCGCGATCGCAATTTCTTTGGTGGCAGTATCAGAAGGTGCAGGCATGGCAAAGTGAATCAGTAAAATAAAAATATGTAAAGCAGCGGCAATGACAACAGCCGACAATAAGATTGAATCCTGCCACCAGTATCGCCCGACTGGTAAATATGCTAGATTTTTTTTAAACATGACGTTCAACTAACAAAATATTGCATCCCCACCTGAAAAATCAGGATAAAATAAAACCATCTTTCATTTTTTAAATAAAGCGTGATCCACTTCAAAGCCAATAATAACGAGGCTTGAAGTTTTAAAAATGTAGCAATTAATTTTGTTAAACTGCAACCTATAAACTCAATTATTTTAATTGTTTTGCAAAATATTGTGGTGTCGCAATCAAATTAAAACGTATTTTTGGATAGGCATTATGTCAACACTACTTTCATCCATTTCTAAAGGCATACGCCGAGCTTATGAAAAAGCTGAAGGGTTTATTGAGGAAGAACGTGAAATTCCGATTTCTCAGGTCTTTTTAAACGCAACTTTTAAGCGTTATGTGACCGATAATCTAAGTTTTTTAGATGATTTACACGCCGACGTTTATGATGACTGGCTACGTTTATATGCCACTTTAGGTTTTAAAGGATTGAATACGACACTTTCGGTCGATTTAAAATTGATTCAGATGGAACTGAATAAAGATATTCAGCTTTTGGTGTTTGAACAAATCAGTGATACACAAGTGGTTGAAGCCAAATTTAAGAATGCTCTTCAAAAAATTGGTTTTAATGCTTATGTGTTTTTCTACCATAAAATTCTACATAAAGACCCACTTGGCCCAATTTTGCAGCGCTTTGATGTTGTAGAGGTTAAAGACGAATTGCTCTTTCTCGACCTCAATCGTTGGTTAGGCAAAAGTCGCAGTATTATCGACACTCTCGCCAAAGTCCATGTCAATCATGCACAATTAAGAGAAGCTGAGTTGGTCATTTTGGGTAATGTGAATCTTTTGGCGCTGTTTAATAAGTCACGCGATGAGGATGATGACGCAGAGCAAGAGCTTGAACTGGCTGAAACAACCGTGACCCCAATTCAGCAAAAGAAAAAGTGATCATTGCCTTTATTTGTAAAGAAAGATATTAAATATCAACATAATGAAACACTGCACCCGAAAAAACTGCATTTTTCTTCATGTTAAAATAGCATAATCTTTGTACTTGAATGAGTAGATTTAATTGGTCATTCGCCTTTTTACTCCCAACCTTAGGAATTTTCTTATGGCGCACCGTGTAACGAAAACCATGACTTTGGCAGCCAGCCTAACGACTGCCCTGCTGTTCGCAGGGTTCTCGACTCATACGCTAGCTATGAGTCCATTTCAGGCCAGCTATCAATTTTCTTATAATGGCAAAAATTTGGGTTCAG
Source organism: Acinetobacter ihumii (assembly GCF_900625095.1). Lineage (GTDB taxonomy): Bacteria > Pseudomonadota > Gammaproteobacteria > Pseudomonadales > Moraxellaceae > Acinetobacter > Acinetobacter ihumii. The sequence continues at coordinate 1,718,518 of NZ_LR130760.1, forward strand.
GTACTCGCACCCTTAGCCAACAAGGCAACAACTGGACTTATAATTTTTCTGCCAAAGCGGGAGCCATTGCTTCTGCCAGTGAAATCAGTAAATTTAGTTTAAATAACGGGCAAATTACATCACAGCAGTTTAATCGAAGCAGTAAAATTCTGGTGCATAACAACACGATGAATATCAATTTCAATCCTGCCAGCAAAACCATTAACACGCAAAAGGATGATCGCAAACGTTCCTTCGCATGGAAAGCGGGTGTGCTCGATGAATTAAATGCGGAATTACAAATTCGTGAAGATTTAAAAGGTTCAGGCATTAAATCTACCTATCCAATTGCCGATGCTAAAGGCATTGATATGCGTCGCTTTGTGAAACAGGGCACGGAAAATGTCAAAACACCACACGGTACTTTTAGTACAGTTAAAGTCATTATTCAATATGATAATAAGCCCGGACGCAGTACCACGTTCTGGTTAGCACCGAAACTGGATTATTTACCAGTCAAAGTCAGCCATGTCGACGAAAAAACCTCATATGGTCTTTTATTAACAGGCTATTCAGGTAAAACCAATTAAGTGATTGACACTTTATGGTTATAGTTGAAATATCAACAAAATCTAAAATTTGTCGATTTTGGCTTGATTTTTTTTGGATGCTTTTTAAAATACGCTTTTGCTGAAAAGGCATCCGCCCTAGAGGATTCTCCCGTGCACGCACTAGAACAGAAAATCTTAACTGAAGGTATCGTTCTATCTGATCAAGTGTTAAAAGTCGACGCTTTCTTAAATCATCAAATTGACCCAGTGCTGATGCAGCAAATTGGTAAAGAATTTGCTGCCCGTTTTAAAGATGCAGGCATTACCAAAATTATTACCATTGAAGCATCGGGTATTGCACCAGCCATTATGACAGGGTTAGAACTTGGTGTTCCTGTTATTTTTGCACGTAAATATCAATCATTGACGCTGAAAGATGATTTATATCGCGCCAAAGTATTTTCATTTACCAAACAAACTGAAAGTACCATTGCAATTTCCAATAAACACATCAATTCAAGTGACAAAGCACTGGTCATTGATGACTTCTTGGCCAATGGTCAGGCTGCACTTGGTCTTATTGATTTGATTCATCAAGCTCAGGCGGAAATTGTCGGTGTCGGCATTGTGATTGAAAAATCGTTTCAGTCAGGACGCGAGTTATTGATTGAAAAAGGCTATCGTGTTGAATCTTTAGCTCGTGTCAAATCATTGACTGATGGGAAAGTGACTTTTGTAAGAGAGTAATTTTTCAAAAATGCGCTATATTTTTTAAAAAGCACTTCGGTGCTTTTTTTATTTTCTTCAAAATGGTTTTCCCCCAACCAAATAGTCACTTTTGTAGTTTATTCTGATCATTCATTTACAACTGCGCTAAACTATTTTTATGCAATTCAGATAAACTGTTTCCAAGAAAAATAGGATCTTGCATTACATGAGTAAAGCACAAAAAGAAATGGAAGCTGCTGTTGTATGCCCAAAATGTGGATCAACTGAGCTGGAAAAACGCAATCACGAGCAAGTTTTGCAAAAAGCAGGTGGCGTATTGCTAACCTCTGCCGGTGCAGCCGCAGGCACGGTCGGTGGTGCAGCCTCTGGGGCTTCTATTGGAGCCGCAATTGGCACGGTGGCTGGACCGTTGGGTGTTATTGTCGGAGGTACAGTGGGGACTTTTGTAGGAGCAATCAGCGTTGGCGTCACAGGCGGCTTCTTAGGCAATCGTTTTGGAAAAAAAGCAGGCATTGTAATAGACCGAAATATTTTTCAGGACTATAAATGCCTTAAATGTGGTTATCGTTTCAAACAATAAACTGAAATTAACCCAGAAGCAGTCACATCAAATCATGAAATGCGTTTGGTTCTGTATGGCAGTTCCAAGCGCATTTTTTAGACTTAGACTAATTTTTTTACCAGTTTAGCCAAACGTTTGCCCATTGCTTCGCAAAGGGTTTTTTCATCCTGACTCAACTGTTGGTCATGTCTCGGACCACTGACATGACTTGCGCCATACGGTGTGCCGCCTGTTTTGGTATTAGACAAGGCAGGAATTGAATTAGGCAATCCCAAAATCATCATGCCATGATGAAATAACGGCGGTAACATAGTCAGTAAGGTACTTTCCTGTCCGCCATGCATTGAACCTGATGTGGTAAATACACAGGCAGGTTTATCATGTAATGCCCCATTCAGCCACAAACTGGTGGTCTGATCCCAAAAATATTTCATTTCACTGGCCATGTTGCCAAAACGGGTCGGCGAACCTAAGGCTAAGCCTGCACAATTGGCAAGATCATCCAGCGTACAATAAATATCACCCTCTTGCGGAATACTTGCTTCAGCTTGCTTAACTACTGTGGCTAATTGGGGAACCGTGCGAATTTTGACTGCAATGCCTGTTGCTTCAATTCCGTTGGCAATCAGATGCGCCATATGTTTGGTCGATCCATATTTACTGTAATAAAGAACAAGGATATAAGGTTGCATGTCAGGCTAAATCAGTTTGTTAAAACAAAACTATACGATATTTGCAGCATTTTTTGGTTAAGCTTTGTTTTAATAAGCGAAAAAGATTAAGAAAAGAGACTTTATTTATATGTTGAATTTTTTAAAAAAATTACCTTTTTACGATAAAACATGGTTTCAGTTTATTCTCTTTGTTCTACGTCGTTTTGAAGCAGATCGTTGCCGTGAACATGCAGGAGCATTAACTTACACCACCTTGTTTGCGGTCGTTCCCATGTTAACCGTTTTTCTGGTGATTATCTCCTCAATCAAAGCACTTGAACCTGCCCGACAACAATTACAACAACTGATTTATAGCAATTTCCTTCCTAAAAGTACCATTGCATTTGACCGCATTCTTAATTCATTCACGGACAAATCCAGCAATCTTACGGTCATTGGTATTTTATTTCTGTTTGTGACTACGGTGATGATGCTAAGTACCATCGAAACCGCCTTTAACCGTATTTGGCGAGTGAGGGAAACGCGTGGTGGTATTGTTGGGTTTATGCGTTATTGGACCATTATCTCTTTAGGTCCAATTATTTTGGGTAGTGCTTTTGTACTGTCATCCACAGTCGCGTCCATGAATATTTTGAGTAATAATTTTGCTGGCTATGAGCTAAATGGCGCGTTTATTTTGTGGCTGATTTCTTTTGGTTTAACCATCTTAGGTTTTTTCTTTTTATATTGGACCATTCCTAATCGAACGGTACCACTCTATTCGGCAGCCATTGCAGCTTGTTTTAGTGCCACACTGTTTGAACTGCTTAAAAATATCTTTAGCTTTATTATGTCGAACTTTACCAGTTACGAGCTGGTGTATGGTGCTTTTGCTGCCATTCCAATTTTTCTACTTTGGGTATTTTTGTCATGGAATATTGTGCTGCTTGGCGTTGAGGTCAGTTACGCCTTAACCGCTTTTCATTCAGAAAAAATCCAGACGCGTCATCCTGTCCTCATGTTGCTTGATGTGCTGGAATTGTTTTATAAAAAGCAAAAACTGGGTGAAAGTGTCACCGATTTGGAAGCACTGGATATTTTAGGACGTGGTGAAATTGGACGTTGGCCGAGCTACGTGGAAATGCTGGAAAAACAAAATCTGATTAAACGCACCGACAAAGATGAATATGTGCTGGTGCGCAATCTATCTCAGGTTGATTTCTGGTCTTTTTTCACAGCACTTCCCTTTCCCTTGCCACGCCGTCAGGATGTCGGCAATGTCCATCAAGATGATGAATGGATGCAAAAGCTTGGGCCAGCATTGATTGAAGCTGATGACTATCTGGCAGCCAAACTGGCCATTCCACTTTCTACTATTTTTGAAGATCAATAAAGTGTATTGAAGATACCAGCAAACTTAGAGACTGGTATCTTCAAAAATAATGCATTTGGCATTCATAAATGCCCCACTAATCCAAAGTCTTAACCAAAGACTGAATCAAACTGGAAAAATTAATTGCTGCTTGTGAATGTGTATTGCGCCGATAAGCTAATGAAAATCCGACAGCAGGTTTAGGTTCTGCCACATCCAGATACTGAACGCCTTTAATTCCTAATTGCATGGCCGAAACAGGCACCAGTGATACGCCTAGATTTGCAGCCACCAAAGATACGATTGATAAAATTTGTGGCGCATTTTGTCCAATCTTGGGTTCCAAACCATGACTACGACAAGCCTGTAACACAGCATCATGTAAACCCGCACTGACTGAACGTGGTGCCATAATAAAATTTTCGTGCTTTAAGGTTTGCAGTTGAATCGCAATATCCTTTTCAATAACACGTTCCAATGGCATAACCACCACCAAAGGTTCATTCATTAAGGTCAAAATATGTAAATCGGCAGGAATATGTTGTGGTGGACGAATCAAGGCAATATCAAGCTGATCATTGAGCAACCGATCAATCAGTAGCAAAGAATTCCCTTCTTCGAGTCGCAATTGTATTTTGGGATACTGCTGCTGAAATAAGCGAACACTGTGCGGCAATACAGGATTTAGCATGGCTGTGCCTGTAAAGCCAAGGCGTAATTGACCCAACTCACCATTGGCAACCTGCTGCGCAAGGTTTACGGCGTCATCTACACGTTGCTGGATGGACTGAACTGCATTCAAAAATGCTTCCCCGGCGGGTGTTAAATCTGCACCATGTGCTGAACGAAAAAACAGTTCAGTGCCAATTTCATCTTCTAAATGTTTAATTTGCATACTGAGTGGCGGCTGACTAATCCCAAGTCGCTGTGCTGCACGAGTAAAACTTTTTTCATCAGCAACCACTAAGAAATAGCGAATATGACGTAGTTCCATATATAAAACATATAGAGATTGATATTTATATATATTAGACAAATATCGACTCGATTGCTAATCTATATCCGTTGGCAGAAGGCAAGCACTGCCAACAAACTCCCTCCTTTTAAAAAATTCTGGTTTATTTCATGACGATTCCTTCAACAGCAAGCGAGTCAGACAGCCGTATTGATTCATCGCACAGCATTTCGCCAGCCAACACCGAGCACTGGATTAGCCGTGGAAGCCCAGCTTATCTTAAGGCGGGACTTGCTCTATTCCTGCTCGGTTTTGCCAGCTTTTCCATGATCTACTGTGTGCAACCGTTGTTGCCAGAATTTACCCATACGTTTCATATCAGTCCGGGTACCAGTGCGCTTGCCCTGTCACTCACCACAGGTTTACTGGCTTTTTCAATTGTTTTATCCAGTGCATTTTCGCAAGCTCTAGGACGTAAAGGCTTAATGTTTATTTCCATGGGCTTAGCTGCTTTATTAAATATTTTGTGCGGTTTTGCGCCCAATTGGCATATTTTATTGGTTGCCCGTGCGCTACAGGGTTTCGTCATTGGCGGTGTTCCTGCGGTGGCTATGGCATGGATTGCAGAAGAAATTCATCCTACCCATTTGGGTAAAACCATGGGACTTTATATTGCAGGTACTGCATTTGGTGGCATGATGGGTCGTGTTGGTATGGGGTTACTCACCCAATATTTCTCATGGCGTGTGGCATTGGGTGTACTGGGTGGAATTTGTCTAATCTGTGCTTTCGGTTTTTTATGGTTACTGCCTAAATCGCAAAACTTTATTGCACAAAAAGGGATTCAGCTTCGATTTCATTTATCCGCGTGGAAAAATCATTTAAATAACCCGAGACTGTTACGGATCTATTTCATTGGTTTTCTCATCACCAGTATTTTTGTGACCTTATTTAACTATGTCACGTTTCGCTTGGCTGCTGCGCCCTATCATTTAAGTCAAACTCAAATTAGCCTGATCTTTTTGTCATATAGTTTGGGCATGATTTCTTCATCTTTGGCAGGTTCACTGGTCGATAAGTTTGGTCGAAAAACTGCAATGCTCATCGGCTTCGTGTTTATGTTGACTGGAATTATGTTAACCCTAAATGCAGGCTTGTTTGCAATTGTGTTGGGAATTGCGGCGATTACTACAGGCTATTTTATTGCACACGCGATTGCCAGTAGTAATGTTGGCTTAGAAGCGAAACAAGCCAAAGGACATGCAACTGCGCTCTATCTATTATTTTATTATTTAGGTTCCAGCATTATTGGTTCGGCTGGTGGGTGGTTCTGGCAATATGGCGGCTGGCATGCGGTGGTCTATTTGACCCTTGCATTGGTAGCAACCGCGATTTTGATTGTCCTGACAGCACCTAAACCTGCACAGGCTTCAGTTGTAAAGTAAGACTTTAATAAGCTGGACTACAGGCTACAGGAGATCATTGGTATGCAAATTTCTCATCTTGATCATCTGGTACTGACCGTTGCAGATATTGAAACGACCTGCGATTTTTATCGGCACGTACTAAACTTTGAAGTCATTGAATTTGGAGAGCAGCGAAAAGCGCTTAAATTTGGTTCTCAAAAAATAAATCTACACCAAGCTGGGCATGAATTTGAACCGAAAGCGGCATTTCCAACCCGAGGTTCTGCTGATCTTTGCTTTATCAGCGAAACGCCAGTTGAACAAATCATTCAAGATTTAGAACAACGACATATTGTGATTGAACAGGGGCCAATTCAACGTACAGGTGCATTGGGAGCGATTTTATCCGTCTATATCCGCGATCCTGATCAAAACCTGATTGAAATCTCAAATTATCTTTAAGCTATAAAAAAGCCTGCTTCGAATGTGCAGGCTTTTTTCGTCACAACAATATTTAAGCTTTAACAAAGGTTTCCCAAACAAACTGTTGCGTTTTACCATTGAGTTGCATCTTTAGTTGATCACCACATTCGAGTGGGCCAACACCTGCGGGTGTACCTGTCATCACCACGTCACCAGCTTCTATGCTAAAAGCTTGACTCATATCACACAGATATTCACCAATGCTCAGTAATAAGTAAGCAGTATCACCCTGCTGACGCAGCACGTCATTAATATAAAAACTGTAAGTGACATGCGTCCAGTCTTCAATTTCACTGACATCGACCCAATCTGCCAAGACACAGGCCCCATCAAACGCTTTGGCACGTTCCCATGGCTGACCTTTGTTTTTTAATTCGTTTTGCAAATCACGCAAGGTCAAATCCAGACCTATCGTGACCGCACCAATCGCGGCTAAAGCTTTTGCTGGATCAGTCTCATTCTTAAGCGGTTGATCAATTCGTAAAGTCAATTCACATTCAAAGTGGCAACTTCCATTGGCGGAGTTCCATTCAATTCCATCTTGCAAACCAATCAAGCTACTCGGCGGTTTAATAAATAGCACTGGACGATCAGGAATCGCATTGCCCAGCTCTTTAGCATGCTCGGCATAACTTCTTCCCACACAAATAATTTTTGATGGACGTACGTTCATAAGACTTCCCTATTTGTGGCATTGTATATGGATTATTTTTTAAAGATATTTTCAAACTGAGTTTGTTGCGTCTTGTCACTAAAAGCCCGTTTAGGAACAATCACCACAGTGCGATTTTTCAGTTCAATCATGTAGGTCAATTTACCTTGAGCAAAATTAACCACCTCACTATACGTGAATTGTTGCTTGCGACCATTCGCATAAAGTTCCATACGATCCTGATACAAGTCGATGCCTTGTTCACTTTTACCAAATTGGTATTTTACAAACTGACGTTTAAACATCATTGGTAAAAACCAATAGCGCATCAAAATTTGCATCACCAGAAAAAATGCACCCAGTGCCACGTAATAACGACCTACACCAGAAAAACCTAGATAAAAGCCCCAAATGATAATCGCAAGACTAATGACTGGCGTAATAAAACGGGTAAATTGTTTTTTTCCAAACGTCGCAAGTGCAAAACCATCTTGAGATTCTTCTAAATTTAGTTGATAACGCAATGAAATGGTCGGTTTAAGTTCTGACATAAGATGTTCAACATAAGCGATGAATGACCTGCAAAATACTACACCAGTTCGACTCTTTTATTTAGGGCTGAATCATCTTTGATTAAGATTTTAATACGTCGGACATTGATCGGTATTTACATAAAATGGCTTTTTTTAGAATGTAAAACGTTTTAAACACTTAAGATGCAATTAAAACCATGACCCCAAGCATGAACGATTTCGAGGACACTATGCAACGCTTTGCCTATGGATGTGGCATCTTTTTAACGCTGATCAGTTATAGCAATATCAGTGTTGCCCAACTAATCACATGGAATGAAAATATTCCAAGTAGTCTGGCATTGTTTCAACAAAATCCACAACAACTGGCTGATTTGACTCAAAATAATATCCTGATTTATGCACAACCCTATAGCAAAACCAACATTCCCACCCAGAAGAAAAACCCTCAACCCACCGTTCAATTTGTCAGTGCAGCGATTATTGTACCTGTCAGCATTCAGGAAGTAGCTAAAGTATTAACCGACTACAACCATTATGTTAGGTTATTTCCGACTTTAAAATCTGCAAAAATTGAAGAAAAAAATGGCACTACCACGCGGGTTAAATACAAAGTTCAAATTCCCACCCCCATTCCAGTTTTAAACTTTAATGAAGATATTTCCATGCAACACCAAGTGGGAAATAACAGTGTGGCCAGCTTAATTACCGATGCGCCTGTACCCTACGGTGCAGGCAAATTTGAATGGTTTTCTTTAGCACCACAGAAAACCCTGATTACCTTAACCCAATGGGGCGATCTGAATCAGATCAATAGTTATTTACTGCGTAAGATTTTAGCGGCTGTCCCAGACGCCAAGCTCGGAATTCCAATCGGCAGCAATGCCTTTATATTGGAGTCCTTAAAACGCAAATGGACAAAAAATCAGATCACCGCGCTAGATGCTGGTCAATTTCCGCCTTTGCAACTCAATAACAATCAAATTAAAAAAATAAGTGAACTCAGTCGAAGTACAGGTTATCCCGTTTCGTTTATTCAACCAGCATCTACAGTGCCTTATGCTCATGGACGCGAAAGCATGCGCTTTACCACCACTTATCAGTATTACCCCAAAACACCGCAACAACTACAAAGCTGGCTCAATCCTGTTTCTTTTCAAAGTTTATTTCCACGCCAAATTAAAAAAGTAGAGCTGAGTTCTCCTGCACCACAATTACAAGATGCTCATTTTAAAGTGTCGGTGGGTTTGGGAGTAATGAATATTCCATTTGACTTTAAAATGCGTTTTAACTACATCGATGCCAATCAATCACAGTATAGTGCCATAGGTGGCGATCTTCGTTTTGTTAAAGGAGAAATGCAGCTCCTGCCGCAAAATAATGGAACCCTTTTAAAGATGACCAACGCTGGCAAGATTGACGATAAAGCGCCTTTTTTATTACGCGCGATGCGTAGCTTACCTTACCACGATATATTACCCGCAGCGGGGGGTAATGCCGTATTTAGCCTTAAAATTAAAGAGAAAATGAAATAATTCTGTAAAAAATAACGTTTATGCTAGGCACAAAAAAACCACTTAAAAAGTGGTTTCATTTAACTCATATCGAGTTCAAGTTGGTGCGCTCAGAGAGATTCGAACTCCCGACCCCTTAGTTCGTAGCCAAGTGCTCTATCCAGCTGAGCTATGAGCGCGTACTTGATGGAGCGCATTATACGCGTTTTTTATCGATTGATAAGTCTTTTTTCACAAAACTGTCACTAAACGTTTAGTTATTAAACAAGAATGCATGATTCAGAATCATTTCTAAGATTCAGCGGAGGCCAATCAAATTACTGGTAATAAAATTCAGACACAAAAAAACCGCATCTAAGCGGTTGATTATTCAAGTTGGTGCGCTCAGAGAGATTCGAACTCCCGACCCCTTAGTTCGTAGCCAAGTGCTCTATCCAGCTGAGCTATGAGCGCATTACTTGTGTGCCTATATAAAGGCTTCGTTAATTTCGAATACTTATTTAGTTGGTGCGCTCAGAGAGATTCGAACTCCCGACCCCTTAGTTCGTAGCCAAGTGCTCTATCCAGCTGAGCTATGAGCGCATCATGAGTATTCGTTGGCGGTGAGAGAGGGATTCGAACCCTCGGTACAGTTACCCGTACGCATCCTTAGCAGGGATGTGGTTTAAGCCACTCACCCATCTCACCGTAACGAGCCGCCATAATACAAACTTAGCCTGTGAACTGCAAGTCATCACATCTAATTTTTCTTAGTTTTTTATCCAATCATCTATTTTTTAAACAAAATGATCGTTTGTCGAATTAATCAGTGTTTACAGCTTGTTAATATAATGACTATGTTTGCCCTATACGCATTCAAATTGAAATAACATAGACTTGTCATGATCATCATGCAGAATGTTCCTGCATAAGCTATGCTAAACTTATCTTCAAATATGAAGCCAAAAGACATTATGAAAAACTGGGTCGACCCTGAAGCGAAAGCAGAATCTGAGCGTTACGACAATCCTATCCCAAGCCGTACACTCATTTTAAATACACTAGAACGCATCGACACGCCTCTTTCGCATGCCGAATTGGTCGATCATTTTGAAATCAAAGATCAAAAAAGTATCGACGCCTTAAGTCACCGTTTGAGTGCGATGGTGCGTGATGGTCAAATTGCCAAAGATGGATTTAAATTTCAGCTTCTTGGCGATCAACCGACTTTTGATGCAACCGTTTATATTAATAACAAAGGTTTAGGTTCAGCCCATATCGACGGGCAAAATGACCTATTGCTGCCTGAACGCGAATTACGCTTGGTATTTAATGGCGATCGGGTCAAAGTTCGCCAGACTTCGGTGGACCGCAAAGGCAAAGGCTGGGGTTTTATTACCGAAGTGACACAGCATCGTGTTAAACAACTGATTGGTAAAGTCGCAGAACATGACGGTGAATTTCATATTCAGCCTGCTGCACCGAATGCCCATCAACCGATTCCTTTAGAAAAACAATTGATTGATCATGCCAACGCTAAAGTCGGCGATTATTTGCGGATTGAAATTGATGATTATCCTACCCGTGAAGAATTTGCTACGGGGCATGTGATTCAATCGATGGCAGACAAAGCGGATACTGAGATCATTATTCCTCAAACGATTTTAGAATACGGTCTGCCTTATGAGTTTCCAAAAGAAGTGGTTGAGGAAGCCGAAAGTTTTAAAGAACCCTCTAAAAAAGATATCGAAGGTCGTATCGATTTACGTGACTTACCATTAGTCACCATTGATGGTGAAGATGCTCGTGACTTTGATGATGCGGTCTATGCAGAAAAGCGTGCAGGCGGTGGTTATCGCGTAGTCGTGGCGATTGCCGATGTCAGTCATTATGTGCGTTTGGGCAAACCACTGGATGATGAAGCTCAGGAACGTGGTACTTCGGTCTATTTCCCGCATTTTGTATTGCCGATGTTGCCAGAAGCACTTTCGAACGGTCTTTGTTCACTCAATCCGCATGTAGATCGTTTGTGTATGGTCTGCGACCTGAAACTCTCCCGCGCGGGTCGTGTGATGAGCTATGAGTTTTATCCATCAGTGATGCATTCCCAAGCACGTTTAACCTATACCCAGGTCGGTCAATATTTTGATGGTCAAACCGATGCCATTCCTGCGGATAAAAATATTCAAAAATCCTTAAATACTTTATTTCAACTCTATCAAACCCTCAAAGAGCTACGCGCCAAACGCCATGCGATGGAGTTTGAAACCATCGAAACTTACATGACTTTTGATGAGTTGGGTGGAATCAAGGAAATTTTACCGCGTACTCGCAATGAAGCACATAAGCTGATTGAAGAATGCATGTTGCTCGCCAATGTCGCAGCGGCAGAATATGCTTTAGAGCATGATATTCCAATGCTGTATCGTGTGCATGAAGCACCAGAATTTTCACGGATTCAAAAGGTCAAAGACTTTGTTAAATTGCTCGGTTTGCCATTTCCGGATCAACCGACACAGGCCGATTATCAGCGTGTGATTGAAGCAACTAAAGATCGTATCGATGCACCGAGTATTCATGCGGTGCTATTGCGCTCCATGATGCAGGCTTATTATGGCGCAAAAAATGCAGGTCACTATGGCTTGGCGTACGAAGCCTATACGCATTTTACTTCGCCGATTCGTCGTTATCCTGATTTACTGTTGCATCGTTCAATTAAGGCGCAGTTACAGCAAAAGCCGTATCCTCTTTCTGGTGCGGCACTGGATGATGCCGGCGAGCATTTTTCCAAGACCGAACGCCGTGCGGATGAAGCGTCGCGTAGCGTGACCTCATGGTTGAAATGTCACTATATGCAGCAGCATTTGGGTGAAGAATTTGTCGGAGTGATCAGTGCGGTCACCGAGTTTGGTTTATTCGTGACGTTAAAAGATTTATATGTCGATGGCATGATTCATGTCAGCCATTTAGGTGATGATTTCTTCCTCTATGATCAGGCTAGCCAAAGTCTGGTCGGTCAAAATCGTGGACAAATCTTTGGTCTTGGAGATGAAGTTAAAATTAAAGTGGCTGCGGTGAATCTGGAAGAACGCAAGATTGATTTTGAGTTGATTCAGCAAGTGACACATGCAGGTCGAATCATTCGTAGTCGTGCGCCACGTACCACGAAAACACAAGCGACTGAGCAAGTCTTTAATGCGCAAAGTGAAGCGGTTGAATCCAAAGAACAATCTGCGCGTAAAAAAGACAAATCCAAAAGCAAACCAAGTTCTTATGGCAAAAAGTCAGGCAAAAAAGCGGCTGCTCCTGTAGCAGCGAAAGCAGAAAAGCCCAAGAAAAAGCCGAAACCGAAACGCAAAAAATCCAATGCAAAATCTAAGCAGGAATGACAAACTAAACCATAAAAGATAGAGTACTTCGGTACTCTTTTTTTTCGAAACACACACCGCTATTACTTATTTTCGATCGTCACGAATGGTAATTAAAATCACGATAAACTTGATTTCCCTGCTTTTAACCCTTACATCTAGTCATAAGTTTAAATAATGATGGCAAAGACAATGACCTTAGAACAAGCAACCCTTCCCGTTCCTCAGTTTGATCAAATTCAACTTGATGCCCTTAAATCAGACATTGAAAAAAACATTGCTGATGGTCAGCAATTTTTAGAAAATTTGCAGCAAGTGCCGGCAGATTTTGCGGCACAAGTCAAAGTGCTGGAACAGATGGACGAGCTTGAAAATAACATGAGTGAATCATGGGGTGTTTTATCGCATCTGAATGCCGTCATGAACAATGCACAAACCCGAGAAGTCTATCAATCTTTACTCCCAGCTTTGAGTGAATATTATACGCAACTCGGTCAACACACCGTACTATACCAGACCTACCAACAGATTCATGATAGCGCGAAGTTTTCTAGTCTGAGTGCCGCACAACAAAGCGCCATCCGTTTGGCACTACGTGATTTTAAACTTTCAGGTGTTGCTCTCGAAGGTGAAGCAAAAAAACGTTACGCAGAAATTTCAGCACGTTTATCACAACTTTCTTCTGACTTTTCCAATCATGTGCTTGATGCCACTCAAGCTTATTTTAAACCTTTAAATCCAGAACAACTCAAAGGTTTATCACCAAGCAGCATAGAATTACTCAAGCAATATGGTCAGCAGCGTGAACTCGATCAACCTGTAGCAACACTGGACATGCCAGCTTATCTGGCGATTATGACCTATGCCGATGATCGCAATTTACGTGAAGAATTGTATAAAGCTTATACGACACGTGCATCGGATCAATCAGATCATCGTGAATTTGATAATACTGCGGTGATGGAAGAAATCCTGAAATTGCGTCAGGAAATGGCAGTACTACTTGGTTTTCATAATTTTGCTGAATATTCTTTGGCCAGCAAAATGGCACCCGATGTTCAAACTGTTCATGACTTTTTAGTTGATTTGGCGGAACACGCACACACGCCTGCACAACAAGAGGTAGCGGAACTTAAAGCGATTGCTCAACAAGATGGAATTGAACAATTACAACCTTGGGACAGTGGTTATTATTCAGAAAAACTTAAACAACAACAATTTAATTTATCTCAAGAAACTTTAAAGCCTTATTTCCCTGCACCGAAAATCATTCAAGGGCTGTTCCAGATTGTCAATCGCTTATATGGCGTTCAAATCGTTGAACGTCAAGCTCCTATTTGGCACCCCGATGTTCATTATTATGAACTTCAAGATCAGGGCAAAGTCATTGCTGGCTTCTACTTCGATTTGTATGCACGAAGTGGCAAACGCGGTGGTGCTTGGATGAGTGGCTTCCGTTCGCGCATGCAAACTGCACAAGGTTTACAAAAACCAATTTGCTATATGGTGTGTAACTTTACCCCGCCTGTTGGCAATCAGCCTGCACTCTTGACCCATGATGAAGTCAATACATTGTTTCATGAGTTTGGACACGGTTTACACCACATGCTCACCGAAGTTGATAACATTTCCGTTGCAGGTACGCATGGCGTGGCATGGGATGCAGTAGAGCTTCCAAGTCAGTTTATGGAGTTCTGGACTTGGGACAAAGAAAGTCTGGACATACTCAGTGAACATATCGAAACCAAGCAAGCCTTACCTGAGGAATTACTCAGCGCATTGTTAAATGCTCGCTTTTTTCAGTCCGGAATGCAGACCCTTAGACAAATTGAATTTGCTTTATTCGACTTAAGCATTCATTCTAAAAATCCTGCACTGAATAGCACACAAATTCAGTCTGTTTTAGATGATATTCGCAGTCAATTTTCAGTATTGCCAACTGCTTCCTATAACCGTTTTCAACATAGTTTTAGCCATATTTTTGCAGGCGGTTATGCCGCAGGATATTACTCTTACAAATGGGCTGAAGTCCTTGCCAGTGATGCGTTTGACCGCTTTGAAGTAGACGGTATTTTCAACACCCAAACAGGGCATGAGTTCCGTGAAGCGATCCTTGCGGTAGGTGGTAAAGACACGGCTTTAGAGGCCTTTGTCAAATTCCGTGGTCGTGAACCCAAAATTGATGCATTATTACGTCATCAGGGTTGGACGAGCGACCATAAAACGGCTTAAACTAAGCGTTAAAATTGTTCGTAAGTGGTTAGGAAGTGACAAAATGAAACGTCGGTTTATTGCAGGTGCTAAGTGTCCAAAATGCGGTGCCACTGATCGGATTGTCATGCTAACCACAAACGACGACGAATGGATTGAATGTATCGAGTGTGATTATAGTGAAAATCGTCCCACTCATGTTGAAGAACCCGATGTTCCAGCCATCGCCGATGAAGTCGGCGTGATACAGTTCAAACCGCGTCGCTCAAAATAAAAGGTTTAAGCAATGACGTTAAAACAACGCCATGACTCTCGTTTGTTATGGATGATTATTGGGGGAATCAGCATTGTTGTGTTGCTTTTTTTAGCGGCACAATGGTTTTTTGCTGAACAACACAACACCCAAGAGCCAACCACACCAAAGGTTTCGGCACCAGTCGCCTCTTCAGATCATCAAAATTTAAAAACAGCAGCCACAGCAGATTCTGACGCGGCCAGTGAACCTGCACCCAATACGCTGATTGATGAGTCTATTTTAAAAACACCTGTGCCTGAGCACCCTTCTCTAGCCAAAGAAGAAGTTGCGAAACTGGATGATATTCAAGCACAACTTAAAGATCAGCAAGCCACGCTCAAAGCTCAACATCAGGATGCCGATACGCTCATTAAGCTAAAAGAAGAACAACTTAAGTTACTTGAAACTCAACTTGCTGAACAAAAATAAAGCTTAAATCTCAGCATTGGACTTGCTAACGGAGAGCCCATTATTTCTATGTTTGGCTCCTAAAAGGTCAGCTGATATTACGTATCAGACTGGAAGAGAATGCTTATTGAAGCGATTAAAGTTTTAATTGATATGATTTCATTACTGATTGAACAAAGATTAAATGTTGCATCACTGATTGGATAATTTTGACCAAATCTACGACTTGCCACCTCAATATTCATACATGTAAAAATTTTCATTTTAAATGTACACCTTATGCTCAGCTTGTTTTCCAAATAATGTATCAATTTATTGTTATTTATTAACCTTGTTCCTTAACTCAAAAAAAATGAACAGGATTTTATTCTTAGCTCATCGCGAAGATCAAAAATAAAGCATCCGAAGGTGCTTTATGGTGTGGCTCAGATTAATCTTTCAATTAATGATACCAGCCGAACATCTTAAAGATATAAGGTGCAAAGGTCACAATCATTAAAGCTGGGAACAATACGATGATTGGTAATAGCCAACGTTCATAACGGAAATAGAAACTGGTGTATTTCTGTTTGGCTTCACGATCTGCTGCCGCAACCTCTTCATCGCCCACGGACAGCCTCGTCAGCAAGTGATTTAGTGCCACTGGCGGCGTCACATAACCCAATTCAAATGCTACCAATACAATCATCCAGAAATGAATTGGATGAATACCATTTTCATAAGCCACGGGCGCAATAGTCGCCGCCACCAGAATCACTGCACCAAATGGGTCAGTACACATTCCAATCAAGGCAAGCAACAAGGCAATAAATAACAGTGAAATATAGATACTACCCAAGTGAGTTGGTAAATATTCCACAATTTCAGTTCGTTCGATCAAACCACCGACACTGGCAGAAAGTGCCATCAAAATAATGAGCGCACCGATATGTCCGACTGTTTCTGCGGTAGCAAAGTGCATGGAACCAAAGAAGCCACGACGGTATTGATCACTTTGCGCACCATGCTCACGTAAGTACGGTGAATCTTGTTCGTGTTGTTTCACCAAAGATTCATGTGCCTGTACTTGCGGCAAATGCTCTGGCTCTTTACGCAATTTATCAAACAAAATGATCGCGATCAGAACCAATGGTAAAATCACGGGTGCAGTAAATTCGTTCATGCTGGTATCCAAACCATATTTATAGAACGCCAATACCACCACTGTAATCAAGATATAAGGAATCACAGGAACAAACGCACGTAACATACCTGGCACGGCAACTTTAGGCGAGTTTACCCGGAACTTGGTTTCAGCCAGTAATAATGAAACACCCAAGAAAATAAATGCAGTCAGCCAGAAGACATAAAAACCATGATCGAATAATTCATCTGAGGTGACATGGCGGCTATCCAGCATTGCAATCAAAACGACCAATAGACATGGACGAATGACCACACCCAATGAACCTGACATTGCAGAAACAGCAAGTGCATACTGACGACGCGCGCCTGAGTTCCAGACTTCCTTATAAATGATCGCACCGGCCGCGATTACGAAAATCCCTGATGCGCCGGTATACGCAGTCGGAATTGCTGCTGCCAATAGAATTAACCAAGTTAGTGTTTCAGGTGCAAGATTCCATGGACGTAAAATGTTCAGGAATAAATCCATAACACGCGTCTGAGTCAACAACATCCCTGCCCAGATGAACAAGGCAAGGTTGAGGAAAATGCCTGAGAATTCAACCAGAATGCTCAGATAAATCCCTTGACCCATTGGATAATCCATAAAGAAGGTAAATGCAATACCCGTCAAAATGGACATAAATGCGTACAAAGGCACACTGAGTAAGGCTAATCCAAAATTTCCTCCAGCAGGTGCAGTTTTCGGAATTCTGAAGAATTGATACACACTGATTAAGGTCAGAATGCCAAACAGCCCCATCCATAACCACGAAATCACTAAAGTTTCATGATTCAGCGCCACCCCAGAATTAAGCAATGAACGATATTGACTAATCGTAGATGCAGTCAATAACGCATTACCCAATACCATCGCCGCAGAATACACCTGAAAGTCAATGCGTGTTTTAGGACTGCGCAAGCCAATATGATGGATCTTTAAACTTGCGGTAATGGCCGCAAAGAACACCATAATCAGCAGGAAGATGGTGCGATTTTCTGTACCAAACTTAAAGATCCCAAAGAACGTCGTTTCCATCGTGCGATAACTACGCAGGGAAGGATGCGACTCAATGTGATGAACCGCTTTATCATAGAACTGGTATTTTTCTTCACAGAGTTGCTGCGCCGCGACCAGCGAAGCACGCACATCAGACTCAGATGCTGCACCGAAAAAGTCAGCAAATTCATCATTTTTGTTGGCTTGCATTTGTTGCTGTACTTGCGCATCAATGTTCGGATGACGCTCACACTCAGGTTTTTGTGGCTCAGCTCGCAAAAAGGAATATTGCATCCCACTTGCTGGATCGCCATATAAACGCTCACCCATACGCAGCATCTGACCATGAATCATTTCCCCTGTACCAATAATCAGGGTGAGCAATAACATGATGAGAATGACGTATGTTGAAATCCATTCGTTCCAGATGTAGCCGAGCAACGCCAAGCCAGATCTTTTTTCTTGATTTTCTTGCATGTCTTTTCCAGTTTTTTTTACAGCATCACACTAGCCAGCGATAGCTCAGCGTGATCTCTCCTTGGCAATGAGTCATCCATCCTCATTGCAGTCCTTTTCCATTGACTAAATTTGAACCATACCTTTACATTAAAGAATGGCTTGATCTCAATTTTTAGCCGTTTATTTTGTCACTTTGCCCGATTTTAATTTTGCTTTGAGTATATAAGTACCGCCTAGCAATACTCCCCCTAAAGCACCCAACCAGTGTGCTTCAACCAGTACAGGACTACCAATCAATTGTGCTGTGCTGCTATTTCCCCACGTATTTTCCCAAATCAGCTTCATACTTACCAAAGCCAGAACCAACAGTGCAAAATTACGTTCTTTGGGATATTTCAAATCCACCAGTGCAACAGCAACATACATCCCATGCAACACACCAGAAAGACCGGCATAGGCTTCTATCTGTGGCATGAAAAAGAAAAACATCAAACTAATAAATGGTGATAACAGCAGCAATAAAATTGTTAATAGTCGAGTTTTTGCATGTGGAAAAATGAACGGCAAACACGCAAAAGCCAACATATTTAGAAAAAAATGCATCCAGCCCACATGTACCCAATGTGCTGTCCACAGTCGCCAGAACTGCTCAGGCAAGCTTTCCCGCCAATAAATAAAGGCATCTGAAAAAACTTGTAAACTTGCAGAAATAGAAATGCAAACTGCAATAAAAATCACTTTTTTAATGAGATTCTTATCGTTCATGGCATCTCCTTCATTGACGGATATAAAAGGGATAAGATATTAAATCGTATCTCATCCCTTATATTCACATCAAAATATTCTGGATACTTTGTTACAGTTTATAACGCATGCGATGTTATTCAGCCGGCTGTTCTGCTGGTTGCGGTTCGGCTGGTTGTGATTCAGTTGCTCCTGCATCTGCCCCGCTGTCATTGAATAGATCCTCAAGCTCTGAAGAAGTTTTGCCACTTTCATCCCAGAATGTGGACATGCCAGTGTCACCTGTGCGCACTCCTGTATTTTCAGTCCAATAACGATCAGAAATGCCACGGATCATGACACCAGCCATCGCATCAAATAATCTAAAATCTGGATTCACGGGTTTATCATCAGTACGTGATTCCGCATAAGACCGCAACGCATCACGAATTTTATTGTCATCACCACTGGCTTGAGCTGCAACTGCATACAAGGCATGCGGTAAACGTACGCCTTTTTGTTCACCAATTTGCATGGATTGTTTGAGCGTCACATAAGGATCTGGCTTACCTTCATCCGCTCCTGGTAATAAAGTCCAGATTACAGCACGAGTCGCATTTGGTACGCCCCAGAATTTATTATTATCCAGACAGGCCATACTGCGTTCTACAATGCCAGCAATGTCTTTAGGTACATTCACATCACCGCCTGAGTTAATGTCATTGGTCACCGCCTGTAACCCGCTTAACAGCCCAAGCATGTAAGTTAACTGATCCTTGTCGCTGCGCATTTTTGGACAAGATTCACCTAACTGATATTTATATTTTGTTTGCCAGCGTTCTGAAAATAATTGATACGCATTGTATTGACGCTGTGCTGCAACGGCTGCCCAGCGTTTCTGTTCGATACGAGCATCCTGAGCTTCAGTCACCTGACCTGCTTTAGATGCGCGTAAATAACGTAATTCATTTTCCAGTGCCTGATTTTCTGCACACATACCTGCACCTGCATAAAGCAATACAGCCATGTTAGTTGGATCAGCTCCCATATCTTTGGTCGCCATAATGGCTGGGGTCAACGCATTTCCTGAATTACAGATCATATCCACATCACCCATGGCTAAGATAGGCGGAACGATATGATTTTCACTGAAACTTAATGCAATATTGGCGCCTGACTTGATGACTTGGGAACATCCAGACAAGACGGATGAGGCAAGTACAGCAATGGCAAAACCTTGAGCTATTTTGATTTTTTTTGACATTTCCAATCCCTTAGAATCATTTTATTCTTCCCTTTGGTTTGTACCTTATCAGATGCACAATCCGAATAAAAGAGTAATTACTCTAATATTAATTCTGTAATATGTCACAAATAAATCAGAAAAAGATTGGCAGTTATTACGCCATTTAGTAATTTTTAGGCAAAAAAAAGTAGCATTGCGACGGTTCAGCACATGCTACTTGTTAACTTGAGAATGGGTTGTACTCTTATTTATTGATGGTGTTCAATATAATCCCTGAGTAAAGTTCCTGTTCGTCCTATAACCACTGCCAGAACAAAAGCAATGACTGGAAACAACCACGCTGGAATATCGATCATCTCTGACCTCCTTCATACTTTACGTTGGTGTATTTAATTTAACCGAAGTTTTTCAGATCACATCTTAAAATTGTCTAACAATTCAATGATGTCGCTTATTTTTGAGTTTTTGATTAGACAAGATAAATTTTAAAAGTTAAGTACAATGATAAACTATTGAATATTATTATTTTTATAAAATTTAACTTTTTCTCAATTGTTTAACAATTATAGTAGTTTTGCCATGACTTTTAGCTTTTTCCATGCCTCCAAACTGACTTGATCACGCCAGATTACGTGTGGCGCTGTCTTTTTTTCAAAATGCAATACCATATAAAAATAGTGATCAAACATCTTTTCCAGCTTTAACTGCGAGTCAAGTGAATGATCGCTCCATTGAATTGACCAGCACTTATGATCCAGATATTCAAACGCAAGTACTTGAGGACGTTTTAAAAATAAAAACAACGCCAGTAGAGCAATAACAATCAACATCAAGGCGAGAGAGAAAGGAAAAATACGGATCCAGATCAGACCCATCAGCAGCAGCAATGCCAACTGAAACAACAGGGCAAGCAGGCTGCGTTTCAGTTGAAATTGATGATTAACCATGCACGTAATGCTTAAGCTTTAAAATTAAATCTTTCAGCTCAGGCTTTGGTGGTTCAGATACTTCCATAAACCAATCCAGTAAATCAGGATCTTCTTGATCCACCAGCTCAGCAAACAATGCTTTTTCTTCAGCACTGGCGGCCAAATAATGGTTTTTTACGTAAGGATCAAAGTAAACATCAATTTCTTTTAGACCACGACGTGCACGGTAAATCACTTTACGTTCTTCGAGTGTGAGTTCTTCAGACATTCGTTTCCCCAAGTCGATAAAAACCCAGTTAGTTTAACCGATCAACCTTGGCTTGTGGTCAATTGATTTGACCGAATGACTAAATCCATCATCAAAACACTACTTTTGAGCATTCATCCCATTGTTTGCCCAAGTCAGATGTTTTTTACTTTCTACTGTAAAATAAACTGTAAGGATAAAACAACAATGCAATCAGGTGCGATTCGTCCCATTCCCAATATGCTTGAGCGTCATCTCTTTAATGAAGAGCATGAAGCCTTTCGTGAAACTGTGCGTAGATTTTATGAGAAAGAAGTCGTTCCAAATATCGAAAAATATGAAAAACAACAGCATGTCGATCGGGATGTATGGAACAAGGCCGGCGAACTCGGATTGTTATGCAGCACCATGCCCGAGCAATATGGCGGTTCGGGGGTTGATCGTTTATATAGCATGATTCTGATTGAAGAACAGGCCTATGCGATGGATTCAAGTACAGGCTTTTCCTTGCATTCCGATATTGTCGCTAACTACATCAACAACTTTGGTAATGAAACTCAAAAACAATACTGGCTTCCCAAAATGGCGAGTGGTGAAGTGGTCACAGCCATTGCCATGACTGAGCCTGGCACAGGTTCAGATTTACAAGCGGTGCGTACGACTGCGGAACTTGATGGCGATGACTATGTCATCAATGGGTCTAAAATTTTTATTACCAATGGCTATCTGTGTGACATGGCGATTGTAGTATGTAAAACCGGCAGTAGTGATAAAGGTTCAGCAAACTTATCACTCATTATTGTTGAAGCAGACAGAGCTGGCTTTAGTAAAGGTAAGCCACTCAATAAAATTGGTATGAAAGGTCAAGACACGTGCGAGCTGTTTTTTGACAATGTGCGTGTACCCAAAGAAAATCTACTGGGCATGTCTGGCATAGGTTTTATGATGCTTATGAAAGAATTGGCATGGGAGCGAATGCTGGTTGCCATTATTTGTCAGGCAGGTGCTGAGGCTGCTTTTGCACATACTGTGCAATATACTAAAGACCGCAAAGCTTTTGGCAAAGCTATTGGAACATTTCAGAACAGCCGCTTTAAACTGGCGGAACTGCGTACCGAGATCGATTTTTGTCGCGCTTATCTTGACCGTTGTATGCAATTACAACTCGAAGAACGTTTAGGCATAGATGCAGCCGCAGCAGCCAAGTATAAAATTTCAGAGATGTTTTCAAAAGTGGTAGATGAATGCCTTCAACTACATGGTGGCTATGGCTATATGCTGGAATATCCAATTGCACGTGCTTACATTGACAATCGTGCCAATCGAATTTATGCGGGCACCAATGAAATTATGAAAGAACTCATTTCACGCACCTTATAAAGCCAAATTACCATTCAAACAAAAGGAGCTTTTAATCAGCTCCTTTTATCATTCAGACCTAACGATTATGACACTAATTTGGGCTTAGATTTACGCTCAGTATTGGCGTCTACTTTATGAAACTGTAAAACACCATCATCAAATCGCGCATTTTTAAGTGCCTTACGATCGGCTAAATAATTATTGGTGACTTTCCATGGCGCATGTTTACCTTGTTTTGGCATAACATTGGCTGCACGTGCAATATAACCTGATGATAAACTTCCCATCACGGTGTCATCCATTAATTCAGTCTGATCACCTTGTGGAATCACTTCGTCATAGCCATTTTTATCCATATAATTCATTAAGCGACAAATATAGTCTGCGGCCACATCGACTTTTAATGTCCATGATGCGTTGATATAACCAATAATCATGGCCATATTTGGCACATCACTCACCATAACACCCTGATACAGCATCGATTTTGAGGTATCTAAAGGCTGACCATCAATCGTACCTTTAATCCCACCCAAAATCTGAATTTCCAAACCTGTCGCAGATACCACAATATCCGCGTCCAGATGTTTACCCGATTTTAACTGAATACCCGTTTCAGTAAATTTTTCAATCTGATCTGTTTCGACACTGGCTTTACCTGAACGTAAAATTTTAAATAAATCGCCATCAGGTACGACACACAAACGCTGATCCCAAGGATTATAACTAGGGGTAAAGTGTTTCATATCAACTTTCCCCTTTAATTGCATTTCAATCGATTTTAACAACAACTTGCGCACTAACTTTGGTTGCTTTTGAGAAAGTGCATAAATGCCACGTTGTACCCCAATATTGCGTGCACGAGTCAGTTTATATGCTACGTCTTCTGGTAAAAGCTTACGCATTTTGTCATAAACAAAATCAATTGAAGGAATAGAGGCAATATAAGTCGGTGAACGTTGTAGCATTGTGACATGCCCTGCGCCACCTTTTACCATTGCAGGAACAAGCGTAATCGCAGTCGCGCCACTACCAATAATTACGACTTTCTTACCTGCATAATTAAGGTGTTCAGGCCAGTGTTGTGGGTGAATAAATTGACCTTTAAAGGCATCTTTGTTCGGGAAATCAGGTTCGAAACCATGATCATAATTATAGTAACCCGTACAACCGACTACAAAGTTCGCAATCCATATCTGTTTCTTTTGATTAGCGTCTTCAATTTCAACAAACCATTTTTTTTGAGCTGTGTCATAGTTTGCAGAAAGCACCCTATGTTGAAAATGAATTTTCTTATTCAATTCAAATTCATCAACCACTTCACTTAAATACCCTTTAATTGCCGGACCCGCAGCAAGGACATTGGCACTGCGCCATGGTTTGAAATTAAATCCAAAGGTTGACATATCCGAATCAGAACGAATACCCGGATAACGGAACAAGTCCCACGTTCCACCAATACTTTCACGACGCTCAATAATGGCAAACTCACGTTGCGGGCAGTTCTTTGAAAGATGCGCAGCGACTCCAATACCAGAGATACCTGCACCCACAATTAAAACATCAATTTGCTTGTCCATGTTGTTTTTATAACCTTGTCTAAAGTTCCATTTTATTAAAGCACAAATTTGACAATGTGCAATGTCAAGTTTGAGTCATTTGTCGCTTTTTTTTTATCACTTAAGGACAACTTTAAAAAAGACATAAAAAAAGATCGGTATAAAACCGATCTTTTTTTTGAATAAGTATCTTATTCTGCTGAAGTGTTTACTTCGCGATCTACAAGCTCAACATAAGCCATTGGTGCAGCATCACCTGCACGGAAGCCCGCTTTAAGCACACGTAGATAACCGCCGTTACGCTCTTTGTAACGAGGGCCAAGTACGGTAAATAATTTACCTACAGTTGCAGCTGAACGAGTACGAGCAAACGCTAAACGACGGTTTGCTACTGTATCGTTTTTTGCTAGAGTGATTAAAGGCTCAGCAACACGACGTAATTCTTTTGCTTTAGGCACAGTTGTTTTAATCAACTCGTGTTCAAACAAAGAATTCGCCAAGTTTTGGAACATCGCTTTACGATGGCTGCTGGTACGGCCTAATTTCACACCACTATTACGATGACGCATGGTGATAGTCCTACTTAATTAACGGCTACGATAGGCGAAACGATCGTCCATGCGTAAACTAGCAGGTGGCCAGTTTTCTAAACGCATGCCGAGTTGCAAGCCTTTCGAAGCTAAAACATCTTTAATCTCAGTCAACGATTTTTTACCTAAGTTAGGAGTTTTTAACAACTCAACTTCAGTACGTTGAACAAGATCACCAATGTAGTAAATATTTTCTGCCTTCAAACAGTTAGCAGAACGAACAGTAAGCTCTAGATCATCTACTGGACGAAGCAAGATTGGGTCAACTTCTTCACGAGGCTCTTGAGCCACTGGAGCTTGATCTTTCTGAAGATCAACAAAAATTGCAATTTGTTGTTGCAAGATTGTCGCCGCTTTGCGGATCGCTTCTTCTGGATCAACAGTTCCATTGGTTTCAAGATCAATGACCAGCTTATCAAGGTCAGTACGTTGTTCTACACGCGCATTTTCAACGGTATAAGACACACGTTTAATTGGGCTATAAGAAGCATCTAACTGTAGGCGACCTACAGGACGAGTTTCACCTTCTGGGAAACGCGAATCAGATGTTTCATAACCACGACCTTGAGTCACTTTCAGGCGCATTTTAATTGAACCTGAAGCACTTAATGTGCCGATCAAATGCTCTGGGTTAACCACTTCAACGTTATGAGGTAAACGAAGATCCGCAGCAGTAATATCGCCTGGACCTTGTTTTTCCAACGTTAAATATGCTTCATTTTGATCGAACAGCTTAATAGACAATCCTTTTAGGTTCAGCAAGAGCTCGACGATGTCCTGCTGCAAGCCTTCTAAAGTACTGTACTCGTGCTCGACGCCTTCTATTTCAACTTCAACCACAGCAGCGCCAGGCAAAGAAGACAATAGAATGCGACGTAAAGCATTACCTAGAGTATGACCAAAGCCACGCTCTAAAGGTTCCAGAATCACTTTTGCCGAGGTCCCGCTTACCGCTTCGACCTTGATCGCTTGCGGAGTTAGAAACTCGTTTGCAGTACGCGTCATTTATTGCTACCTCAAGGATTATTTAGAATACAATTCTACAATCAAGCTTTCGTTGATTTCAGCAGGTAAATCAGAACGATCCGGCGCAGCTTTAAACGTGCCTTCAAGCTTAGAATGATCGATTTCGATCCAAGCTGGAATACCACGTTGAGCAGCTAACTCAATTGCGTTTTTAATACGTAATTGTTGTTTAGCACCTTCATGTACTGCAATTACATCACCTGGTTTTACTTGAATAGACGCAATGTTAACACGACGACCATTTAAAGTAATAGAACGGTGAGATACTAACTGACGAGCTTCTGCGCGTGTAGAACCAAAACCCATGCGATAAACGACGTTATCAAGGCGGCTTTCAAGCAATTTCAACAAGTTTTCACCTGTTGCACCTTTTACACGAGCAGCTTCTTTATAGTAATTACTAAATTGACGCTCTAACACACCGTACATACGACGTACTTTTTGTTTTTCACGTAATTGTAGTGAATACTCAGATTGCTTACCACGAGCTTGGCCATGTTGACCAGGCGCTTTAGCATGTTTTTTAGTTTTGACGTCAAATGGTTTAACGCCAGATTTTAGTTGCAGGTCTGTCCCTTCGCGGCGAGAGAGTTTGCATTTTGGACCAATATAACGAGCCATGAATGTTTCTCCTTACACGCGACGTTTTTTAGGTGGACGGCAACCGTTGTGAGGGATTGGAGTCACATCGGTAATGCTGTTGATCTTATAACCCACTGCGCCTAATGCACGAACCGCAGACTCACGACCTGGACCAGGACCTTTTACAAGGACGTCTAGGTTTTTCAAACCGTAATCCAAAGCTGCTTTACCAGCAACTTCAGCCGCTACCTGAGCAGCAAACGGAGTTGATTTACGTGAACCACGGAAGCCTTGTCCACCTGAGGTGGCCCAAGCCAATGCATTACCTTGACGATCGGTAATCGTAACAATGGTGTTATTAAAAGACGCGTGAATGTGTGCAACACCTTCAGAGACGGTACGGGTGACCTTCTTGCGTGTGCGAGTATCTTTAGCCATCTTTTAGCTTCCAGAAATCTTACTTTTTAATCGGTTTGCGCGGACCTTTACGGGTACGTGCGTTAGTTTTGGTGCGTTGTCCACGGACAGGCAAGCTGCGACGATGACGAAGACCGCGGTAGCAGCCTAAATCCATTAAACGTTTAATGTTCATGGAAATTTCACGACGTAAGTCACCTTCGGTCGGAACCTTGGCAACTTCTGCGCGAATCGCATCAAGCTGAGCATCATCCAACTCACGAATTTTTGTTGTTGGTGCAATACCTACAGCAGCTAAGATATTCTTAGATGTGTGGCGACCAATACCAAAAATATAAGTAAGTGAGATAACAGCATGCTTGTTATCCGGAATGTTTACACCGGCAATACGAGCCATTCACTTTTCTCCAAAAAGGCAGTAGATAAATCAACCGCCCCACAAAAAAACTTTGAGGGGCGGATATTAACCTAATTCGCCTACTGAAATCAACAGGTCTTGATCAGATTAACCTTGACGCTGCTTATGACGAGGTTCTGCGCTGCAAATCACGCGAATAACCCCATTACGACGGATAACTTTACAGCTACCACAAATTTTCTTTACAGAAGCCTGTACTTTCATGATGAAACCTCTAAGTGCGCTTATCCCTTAGGATGAGCAGTCGTTTTTCTCATTAACGTTTGGTTGTCATATTGATGTGAGGTCAGATGCGCTTGAAGTTGCGCCATAAAGTCCATCACCACCACGACCACAATCAGCAACGAAGTACCACCAAGGTGAAATGGAATACCAAATGAACTTTGCAGAATCATTGGCATCAAACACACTACAGTAATATAAATCGCACCGATAAACGTCAAACGATTAAGAATATGATCTAAATAACGAGCCGTTTGCTCACCTGGGCGTATACCAGGTACATATGCACCGCTACGTTTTAAGTTTTCTGAAACTTCTTTAGGACTAAATACGAGTGCCGTATAGAAATAACAGAAGAAAATAATTAACGCACCGAAAAGCATGAGATATAACGGCTGTCCAGGCGATAACACGAGTGCCAAATCTTGCAAAGCACGTTTTACAACCCCTGCATTTGGATCAGCACTTCCTAACCATTGTCCCAAGCTCGCTGGAAATAATAACAATGAGCTTGCAAAAATTGCTGGAATTACACCTGCCATATTAATTTTTAACGGCAAATGCGTTTGCTGTGCAGTAAAGACACGACGACCTTGTTGTTTTTGAGCATAGTTGACTGGAATACGACGTTGCGCTTTTTCAATAAACACAATCGCAGCAAGTACAGCCAAAGAGAGCAATCCAAAGACTGCCATGCCAATGAGGCTGCCTTGACCATTTTGTACAGATGTAAAGCCTTGAATCACCAGATTCGGTAAACCCGCGACAATACCTGCAAAAATAATCATGGAGATTCCATTACCAATACCACGTTCGGTAATTTGCTCTCCCAGCCACATCAAAAACATGGTTCCAGCAACCAAAGAGGTTACTGCTGGAACATAAAATGCCAAACCAGAAGTCAAGGTAATACCTTGACTAATCAGTCCAGCACACATCCCTACCCCTTGCACGAGTGCAAGCAATAAAGTGCCGTAGCGTGTATATTGGTTGATTTTACGTTTGCCTTGTTCGCCTTCTTTTTTCAAAGCTTCTAGCGAAGGAACCACTGTTGACATTAACTGCACAATAATTGAGGCAGAAATGTATGGCATGATTCCCAAAGCCAGAATTGACATACGTTCTAATGCACCGCCAGAGAACATATTAAATAAACCCAAGAAGGTTCCTTCATTGGCTTTAAAAAAACGGGCTAGCGCTACATTATCAATACCCGGTAACGGAATATGCGCTCCTAGTCGAAAGACCAGCAATGCACCAACCAAGAACATTAATCGGCGAATAATTTCACGGTATTTCACGTGAAATGGCTGACCCTTCATCATGTGTACATGACCTGAAGAACTAGGAGACATAGACACTCGGTATTACTCCTCGACTTTACCGCCAGCTGCTTCAATCGCAGCTTTAGCGCCTTTAGTCAAAGCAACACCTTGCACTGTAAACGCGCGAGTGATTTCGCCAGAAAGAACAACACGTGCACGAATCTGGTCACGACGAACAACATTTGCAGCTTTTAAAGTTTCAAGTGAAATAATATCACCTTCAACTTTCGCAAGTTCAGACAAACGTACTTCCGCAGTTTTCAATGCGATTTGGCTAGTGAAACCGAATTTAGGCAAACGACGATAAATCGCTGTTTGACCGCCTTCAAAGCCTGGACGTACGCCACCACTTTTACGTGATTTTTGGCCTTTAACACCGCGACCACCAGTTTTACCGACACCAGAACCGATACCACGACCCAAGCGACGATGCTCACGCTTTGCACCTTCAGCAGGTGAAAGCTCATTTAAACGCAGAGTCATGGCTTATTCCTCTACACTAACCATATAGTAAACTTTGTTGATCATACCACGGTTAGACGGAGTGTCCTGAACCTCTACAGTATGACCAATACGACGCAGACCTAAACCTTGTAGGCAAAGTTTGTGATTTTTCAAACGATGCGAAGCAGATTTAGTCTGGGTAACTTTAATCGTTTTCATG
The DNA here is from genome assembly GCF_900625095.1 of Acinetobacter ihumii. Classification (GTDB taxonomy): domain Bacteria; phylum Pseudomonadota; class Gammaproteobacteria; order Pseudomonadales; family Moraxellaceae; genus Acinetobacter; species Acinetobacter ihumii. Next base: position 1,748,101 of record NZ_LR130760.1, read on the forward strand.
ATTGATTACCCTTGAATTTGTTCTACTGAAAGACCACGTTTTGCAGCAACTTTCTCAGGAGAAGTCATATCACGCAAACCTTTAAAAGTCGCGTTTACAACGTTCGCAGCATTCGTAGAACCATAACATTTAGCAAGTACGTTATGTACACCAGCCGCTTCAAGAACAGCACGCATCGCGCCACCAGCAATTACGCCAGTACCTTCAGAAGCAGGTTGCATGTACACACGGCTTGCGCCATGACGAGCATTCACAGGGTGTTGCAATGTAGTACCAGCAAGGTCTACAGTAATCATATTGCGACGTGCAGCTTCAAGTGCTTTAGAAATAGCAGCTGGAACTTCACGTGCTTTACCACGACCAAAACCTACACGACCATTCCCATCGCCCACAACAGTTAATGCTGTGAAAGAGAAGATACGACCACCCTTAACAACTTTGGCTACACGATCAACGGCAACCAGCTTTTCAACAAGACCTTCGTTTTGTTCAACTTTAGCCATGATTAGAACTCCAAGCCGTTTTCACGAGCAGCATCAGCCAAGGCTTTGATACGACCATGATATTTAAAACCAGAACGGTCAAATGCAACTTTCGTTACACCAGCAGCTTTCGCACGTTCTGCGATTAAAGCACCTACTTTAGTAGCTGCGTCTACGTTACCAGTTGTACCGCTGCGTAAAGAGGCATCCAAAGTAGAAGCTTGCGCTAATACTTTGCCACCATCTGCAGAAATCACTTGAGCATAGATGTGACGCGGAGTGCGGTTTACACACAAACGAGTCGCACCCAATGCACGAATGTGCAAGCGTGTGCTTTTCGCACGACGCAAACGGGATTGTTTCTTTTCGTTCATAAGAACCTCGCGCCTTATTTCTTCTTAGCTTCTTTACGAAGAACAACTTCGTTCGAGTAACGTACACCCTTACCTTTATAAGGCTCTGGCGGACGATAACCACGGATTTCAGAAGCAACTTGACCAAGTAACTGCTTATCTGCTGACTTCAATACAATTTCAGTCGCAGTTGGAGTTTCAGCAGTTACGCCTTCAGGAAGGTTGTAATCGATTGGGTGAGAAAAACCAAGGTTAAGGTTTACAGTCGTACCTTTAACCGCAGCTTTATAACCGACACCAATAAGTTGCAACTTACGTTCGAAGCCTTCACTTACACCTTTTACAAGGTTGTTAAGTACAGCGCGAGCAGTACCAGCTTGCATCCAAGCGTCTTTCGACTCTTTTGCAGGAGCTAGTTGAAGTTTACCTTCTTCCTGTTTAAGCTCGACCAGCGCATGCAGGTTGAAAGACAATGTACCTTTAGTGCCTTTCACTTCGACCTGCCGGCCGTTCTGAGTAACTGTTACACCGTTAGGTACAGTTACTGGGGCTTTAGCCACACGAGACATGAGGAATCACCTATTAAGAAACAAAAGCAATAACTTCACCACCAATGCCTGCAGCACGTGCAGCGCGATCAGTCATGATGCCTTTGCTTGTAGAAATAATTGCAACACCTAAACCTTGCTTAACGCTTGGAAGTTTATCTTTACCGCGATATTGACGTAGTCCTGGACGGCTTACGCGCTTCACAGTTTCGATAACTGGCTTGCCTTCAAAATATTTTAACGTAATAGTCAAAGTAGACTTTACTTCTTCTTGAGTAACTTCTACGTTTGAAATATAACCTTCTTGTTGAAGTACGTTTGCAATTGCAACTTTCAACTTAGAAGACGGCATAGAAACAGTTTGTTTCTTTGCCATTTGTGCGTTACGAACACGTGTTAGCATGTCGGCAACGGTATCTTGCATACTCATTTAGTCGCTCCTTACCAGCTTGCCTTAACAACGCCCGGTACATCACCCTGCATTACTGTATCGCGTAATTTGTTACGGCTTAAACCGAACTTACGGAAGTAACCATGAGGACGACCAGTTAAACCACAACGGTTACGTAGACGTACTGGAGAGGCATTACGTGGCAATGCCTGTAACTTTAAAGTCGCTTGGAAACGCTCTTCATCGCTTGCATTTACGTTTGCAATCGTTGCTTTTAATTCAGCACGTTTTGCAGCATATTTTGCAACGGTTTTTTCGCGTTTCAACTCGCGATTAATCATACTTTTCTTAGCCATATCGACCTCTTATTTGAACGGGAAGCCAAATGCACGCATAAGCGCACGGCCTTCGTCATCGGTGCGAGCAGTGGTAGTGATAGTAATATCCATACCACGAATACGATCAATCTTGTCAAAATCGATTTCAGGGAAAACGATTTGCTCTTTCAAGCCCATTGAGTAGTTACCACGACCGTCGAAAGATTTCGCTGAGAAACCACGGAAGTCACGGATACGAGGGATTGCGATTGAGATCAAACGGTCCAAGAATTCGTACATTTGTTCGCCACGTAAAGTCACTTTACAACCAATTGGCCAACCATCACGGATTTTGAAACCTGCGATTGATTTACGAGCAAGTGTAACTACTGGTTTTTGACCAGCAATTAGCGTCATGTCAGCAACAGCACCATCCAATAATTTCTTATCAGTTGCAGCTGCGCCTACACCCATGTTTAGGGTGATTTTTGTAATGCGAGGAATCTCCATTACATTCTTAACACTAAGTTCTTGTTGTAACTTAGCTTTAAGTTCTTCATTGTAACGTGTTTTAAGTCTGGCCATCGCCGTTTCAACCTATTACTTCGCTACCGCCACTGATTCACCATTTGACTTATAAACACGAGTTTTCGTGCCATTTTCGTCAATCTGGTAACCAACACGGTCAGCCTTTTGGGTTGTAGCATTAAAAATTGCCACGTTTGAGATATGAAGCGAAGCTTCCTGAGTAACAATACCGCCTTCAGCGCCAGTTACACGGTTCGGCTTTTGATGCTTCTTCACTAAGTTAAGGCCTTCAACCTTAACGCGGTCTTCAGAAACAGACAAAACAGTACCCTGTTTGCCTTTTTCTTTACCTGCGATCACGATAACCGTATCGCCTTTTTTAATCTTAGCCATGATTGCCTCTTATAGAACTTCAGGAGCCAATGAAATGATTTTCATGAACTGTTCAGTACGAAGTTCACGAGTCACTGGTCCGAAAATACGAGTGGCAATCGGAGCTTTATTGTTGTTTAACAATACAGCTGCATTGTCATCAAAACGGATCACAGAACCGTCTGGACGACGAATACCAAACTTAGTACGTACCACAACAGCATTCATTACGTCGCCCTTTTTAACACGGCCACGTGGAATTGCTTCTTTAACAGTAACTTTAATAATGTCGCCAACAGAAGCATAACGACGATGTGAACCACCTAGTACTTTAATACATTGTACGCGGCGTGCACCACTATTGTCTGCTACGTCGAGCATACTTTCGGTTTGAATCATTGCCCTACTCCAAAACCGAGCAACACCGGTCGCAATTTCGAAAGGCTCAAAGAGTACTCGAAATTGACCGATGATGCAACAAGAACGTAATTACTCAGCAGCTACTTCAACTACTTCCACTAAAGTCCAAGCTTTAGTTTTAGAAATTGGGCGGCTTTCTTTAATGGTCACTAGGTCGCCAAGTTTAGCAACGTTGTTCTCATCATGAGCGTGTAGTTTAGTTGAACGGCGGATTGATTTGCCATACAACGGGTGTTGAACGCGGCGTTCAATAAGTACAACAATAGACTTGTCCATTTTGTCGCTTACGACTTTGCCGGTTAACGTGCGGACTGTTTTTTCACTCATTGTCCGTTCCCCTGTTTTTCGGTAAGGAGTGTCTTAATACGAGCGATAGTTTTACGAGCAATTTGCACTTCGTGCGATTTACCCAATTGACCAGTCGCTTTCGCCATACGAAGACGGAATTGGTTAAGCTGTTGCTCATCAAGCAACGCTTTCAACTCTTCTACCGATTTTTCACGTAGATCTTTAGTTTTCATTACATTACCGTCCGAGTCACGATAGTGGTTTTAAACGGAAGTTTAGCAGCAGCAAGCTTAAACGCTTCAGTTGCTAATTCATCGTTCACACCTTCAATTTCGTACAGGATCTTACCTGGCTTGATCTCGCAAACCCAGTATTCCACATTACCTTTACCGTTACCCATACGAACTTCTAATGGCTTTTCGGTAATTGGTTTGTCCGGGAATACGCGGATGAAGATTTTACCACCACGCTTAATACGACGGCTAATAGTACGACGCGCAGCTTCAATCTGACGCGCAGTCATACGACCACGTTCAGTCGCTTTAATCGCAATCGAACCAAATGATACTGTACTACCACGATGCGCTAGACCAGTGTTACGGCCTTTGTGCATCTTACGGAATTTGGTACGTTTAGGTTGCAACATGGATTATTCTCCCTTGTCAGCAGCACGGTCATTACGACGTCCACGACGCTGTTCTTGACCTTCACCACGACCACGACCGCGTTTAGCTGGACGTTCTTCAGCAGGAGCAGGGTTCATGACTTGTTTCATGCCACCTAAAATCTCACCACGGAAAATCCAAACTTTAACACCAATCGTACCGTAAGTTGTTTCCGCACGCATAGTTGCATAATCGATGTCCGCACGAAGTGTATGCAAAGGTACACGACCTTCACGATACCACTCAGTACGTGCAATCTCTGCACCACCTAAACGGCCTGAAACTTCAACTTTGATACCTTTAGCACCAGCACGCATGGTGTTTTGTACCGCACGCTTCATTGCACGACGGAACATTACACGTTTTTCTAATTGAGAAGCGATAGCTTCAGCAACTAAACGCGCGTCTAAGTCTGGGCGATCGATTTCGTTGATGCTTACTTGCGCTGGAACACCCATAATATTGGTAAGTTCGCGCTGTAATTTTTCAATGTCTTCGCCTTTTTTACCGATCACGATACCAGGACGAGCAGTGCTAATTGTTACTTTAGCAGCACCTGTCGGACGTTCGATAAGAATATTGCTGACCATCGCGCTCTTAAGTTTTTTAGTCAAAAACTCACGAACTTGAAGATCTTTAAGCAAGTATTCAGCGTATTGCTTCGGATTCGCATACCAGTTAGCGTTATGACGTTTCACAACACCTAGGCGGATACCGATTGGATGAACCTTCTGACCCATATCAAACCCCTACCTTAACGGTGATGTGACAAGTACGCTTAGTAATACGATCTGCACGGCCTTTAGCACGTGGCATAATACGTTTAAGGCTAATGCCTTCATCAACGTAAATCGTAGAAACTTTAAGGTCGTCTACATCTAAACTGTTATTGTGTTCAGCATTTGCAATTGCAGATTCCAAAGCTTTTTTCACTAGAACCGCAGCTTTTTTGTTGCTGAAGTTTAAGATATTAAGCGCGTGAGCAACAGATTTGCCACGGATTAGGTCTGCAACCAAACGTGCCTTTTGTGCCGAGATAGCGGCACCGCGTAATTTAGCAGTTACTTCCATCATGACACCTATTAACGTTTAGATTTCTTGTCAACACCGTGACCACGATAGGTACGAGTTGGCGCGAATTCACCGAGTTTATGACCAACCATGTGCTCAGTAATAATAACTGGAACGTGGTTACGACCATTGTGAACAGAAATTGTTAAACCAACAAAATCTGGAAGAATCATTGAGCGACGAGACCAAGTTTTGATCGGCTTACGGTTGTTTGCAGCAATAGCAGCTTCAACCTTAGCGAACAAATGCGCGTCGACGAATGGACCTTTTTTTAATGAACGAGGCATTAGTCAGATTCCTTTACTTGACGCGACGGTCGCGGATAATCATCTTAGTCGTACGCTTATTGGTACGAGTCTTGTACCCTTTCGCTTTTTGACCCCATGGGCTTACAGGTTGGATACCTTTGTTACGCCCTTCACCACCACCGTGTGGATGGTCAACTGGGTTCATCGCCATACCACGAACGGTAGGACGAACACCACGCCAGCGCGCTGCACCAGCTTTACCCAATGAACGTAGGTTGCTTTCTTGGTTAGAAACTTCACCAATTACAGCACGGCATTCAACATGCACTTTACGCATTTCGCCTGAACGAAGACGAATAATCGCGTAAGAACCATCACGACCCAACAACTGAACTGATGTACCAGCAGAACGTGCAATTTGAGCACCTTTACCGATTTTAAGTTCAACGTTATGTAGTGTAGAACCGATAGGCATATTACGAAGTGGCAAGCAGTTACCTGGACGAATTGGAGCATCGTTACCAGATTGAACTTTATCACCCGCACGCACACCTTTAGGTGCAATGATGTAACGACGTTCACCATCAGCATATTTCAATAAAGCAATATGCGCTGTACGGTTAGGATCGTACTCAATGCGTTCTACAGTTGCAGGCACGCCATCTTTGTTACGTTTAAAGTCAACGATACGGTAGTTTTGCTTGTGTCCACCACCAACGTGACGAGTCGTAATGTGACCGTTGTTATTACGACCACCAGTACGTTTTTTAGCTTCAACCAACGGTGCATAAGGCGCGCCTTTGTGAAGATGGTCATGAACCACTTTCTCTACAAAGCGACGTCCTGGAGACGTTGGCTTACATTTTTGAATCGGCATAATTTTCGTCCTTATTCCGCTGCGCTTTCAGCGGTATCGCCCAAGTCAGCCATTTCAACATCTTGGCCAGCTTTCAGGGTGACGTATGCTTTTTTAACATCAGAACGACGTCCTAATGTTTTACCAAAGCGCTTAGTCTTACCTTTAGTAATAGTTGTGTTAACTTTAACAACTTCTACACCAAATAGTTGTTCTACTGCTTTTTTGACTTCAAGCTTAGTTGCATTAATATCAACTTTAAATACTTGAACACCAGCAGTATCACCTAAAACTTGTGCCTTTTCTGAGAAGACCGGTCCTTTTAGGACTTGATAGATACGTTCGTTGTTCATCCGAGTTCTACCTCAATTTTCTTAGCAGCAGCTACAGACATGACAACTTTATCAAACGCGATCAAGCTAACAGGATCGATTGCAGCAGCATCAACCACATCAACGTGTGGAAGGTTACGTGCAGCAAGATATAAGTTCTCATCTACAGCATCAGTCACGATAAGTGCACGAGCTGCATTCAAGTCGTTAAGTTTTGCAAGCAATTCTTTAGTTTTAGGAGCAGCAACAGCAAACTCTTCAACCAATACCAGACGATCCTGACGAACAAGTTCAGCAAGGATACATTGCATTGCACCGCGGTACATTTTGCGGTTTACTTTTTGAGACCAGTCTTGTGGACGTGCAGCAAAAGTTTTACCACCGCCAACCCAGATTGGGCTACGAATAGAACCAGCACGAGCGCGGCCAGTACCTTTTTGACGGAATGGCTTTTTACCACCACCAGATACTTCAGCACGTGATTTTTGAGCACGTGTACCTTGACGGCCACCAGCTAAATAAGCTGTAACCACTTGGTGTACAAGCGCTTCATTAAATTCACGTCCGAAAGCAACTTCAGACAACTCAACAGCAGAGCCGGAAACAGTTTTTAAATTCACGTTATTTCCCCTCAGGCCTTGATCGTAGGACGAACGATAACGTCGCCACCAGTAGCACCAGGAATCGCACCTTTAACAACAAGAACTGAACGCTCTGTGTCGATAGATACAATTTCAAGACCTTGTACTGTTACGCGTTCATCACCTAGGTGACCGGCCATTTTTTTGCCTTTGAACACGCGTCCAGGAGTTTGGTTTTGACCTGTAGAACCTAAAACACGGTGAGAAACTGAGTTACCGTGAGTCGCGTCTTGGGTACGGAAGTTCCAACGCTTAACACCACCTTGGAAACCTTTACCTTTTGATTGACCAGTAACGTCAACAACTTGACCTACTGTGAACAAATCAACACCAATTGTGCCGCCAACTTCACGACCTTCAAGCTCAGCTTCAGTTACGCGAAACTCTTTAACCAAACGACCAGCAGCAACACCCGCTTTCGCAAAGTGACCTTTCTGAGCATTTGTTACGCGAGATTCACGACGTTCGCCAGTTGTAACTTGAACCGCTTGATAACCATCAGTTTCAAGCGTTTTAATTTGAGTGATACGGTTAGGATCAACCTCAATCACTGTAACAGGCACAGAGACGCCGGCATCTGTAAAGATACGGGTCATACCGCACTTGCGGCCGACTAAACCAATAGCCATGTGTGTAACCTCTAAAAAAGCAGCTTAATTAATGCCAGGCACTAATTAACCCGAAAGCCTTAACCCAATGCGATCTGAACATCAACACCAGCCGCAAGATCTAATTTCATCAACGCATCAACAGTTTTATCTGTTGGTTGAACGATATCGATCAAACGTTTGTAGGTGCGGATTTCGTACTGATCACGCGCATCTTTGTTAACGTGCGGTGAAGTAAGAACGTTGAAGCGTTCGATGCGAGTAGGCATCGGGATTGGACCACACACTTGTGCGCCAGTACGCTTAGCGGTTTCTACGATCTCTTGAGAAGATTGATCAATCAGACGATGATCAAAAGACTTCAAACGGATACGGATTCTCTGGTTAGACATACCAGTAAACTCCAAGCCAAAATATATAAAGAATCACCCTTGACGCATCTCACCTATTGGTAAGTGTCAAAGGCAGTGAAAATCACTAAGGTCACGATCGATGCCGCGACTGTCATGCATTTACTCCGATTTTACGCAGTAAACGACCTCACAATTTGAGGGTCGCCCATTATAGCGACTGTTTAACTCTTATGCAATTCGATTTAATGGCAAATAAAGAAAAAGACGCGTTTTGTAGTTAAGAGGCGTTCAATACATATTCGATTGCTTGATTCAGCAATTGATTTCCTTCATTGAAATTGATTTTTTTTGATTTTTTAAGTACCACGGGTGATTGCACATATTCTCCTTCAAAAATAGATACTTGTTCATCATCTTCTAAAAATAACTCCAGTGTTTCAGGTGTCATTTCAGGATGGAACTGGAAACCCAGAACATTATTGCCGATTTGATACATCTGGTTACGACAAACGCTATTTTCTGCAAGATGAATCGCACCTTTTGGAATTTCAAAGGTTTCACTATGCCATTGCATCACTTTAAAATATTCTGGCAATGGAAAACAATGCGGAGGAACTTGCGGTACGCGATGCACCGTCGTCCAGCCTAATTCCTGAAAAGTATTACGACTCACCGCAGCACCCAATGCGTTGGCAATCATTTGTCCACCCAGACATAGTCCAATGGCAGGCTTTCCTGCTGCCAGATAACGTCTGAGCCAGCGTTTTTCAATTTTTAACCATGGGAAGTTCGCTTCATCATTCACACTCATAGTACCCCCCATAATGATTAATAAATCGACATCTTCAATACGAGGTAATGCTTCAATTTCCAGTGGCAAATCGACGGGCAATGCAAAAAACTCTGTTGCTGTGATTTTTGCCTGATGTGCTTTTAAAAAATCATAACAACTCCCGAATCCTTCACCGGCAATATGCTGAAAATAATGCACTTTTAAATGCGACTTCATGCACTCAAAACCTATATTCTTGTTGGTATTAATTAAGTCTTAGCAAAAATGAAGCCAACTTTAACTGAGAATGAAAGTTGTAAAGAAATACTCACAAAAATAATCTTAAACTAGCCGAAACGATTTATTTTTTTTACTCTAAGTGTGAATCCATTCGATGATTGCACCATGACTGACAATAAAGAAACGCAGACGCGCTTAATTCATGCCCCAAGAAACGCCCCTCAATATATTCAAACGATTCAACCTCCCTTGTTTCGTGCATCTACCATTATTTTTAAAACCACAACGCACCTTTTTGATCGTCACTGGAGCGATCCTTATGATTATAGTTATGGCACACACGGTACGCCAACCACGTACACGCTAGGTGACCAGCTTGCGCAACTTGAAGGAGGAACTTATTGTTTACTTGCGCCTAGCGGTTTGTCTGCAATTAATCTGGTCAATTCCACTTTTTTAAGTCACGGTGATGAGGTTTGGGTTCCTGATAATATTTACGGACCAAACATGGAACATCTTCGAAATTTGCAGCAGCGTTATGGCATCAGTGTCAAAGTGTATGATGCGCTTGATGTCTCTAGCTTTACTCCTTCTGTCAAAGCAAAATTACTTTGGCTGGAAGCCGCAGGCTCAGTGACGCTTGAATTTCCCGACCTCAAAAATCTGGTCAAAAAAGCACAACAAGCCAATGTATTGACTGCCCTAGACAATACATGGGGCGCTGGACTGGCGTTTAATGCCTTTGATTTCTCTGATGAACATTTGTCCGTCGATCTAACTGTGCATGCATTAACCAAATATCCAAGCGGTGGTGGCGACATTTTAATGGGAAGTGTCATTAGCCGTGACCAAACACTCCATCATCAACTGTTTAAAATGCATGCCACGCAGGGTATTTGTGTTTCAGGAGATGATACCGCACAGATTATCCGCAGTTTGCCACATATGCGCTTACGCTATCAGCAACAAGCGCAGAATGCTCAAGAGATATTGACTTGGTTAAAGCAACAGCCTGAGTTTATGCAAGTGTTGCATCCAGCCGATGCCAGCAGCCCCGGGCACTGTTATTGGAAAGAAACCTGTCTGGAGGGTCAAAGTGCGGGACTGCTCAGTGTGATTTTTGATCCAAAATATGATTTGGCTGCAATCCGCCGTTTTTGTGATGGGCTGAAATTATTTAAATTGGGCTTTAGTTGGGGCGGCCCTGTGAGTTTGGTCATGCTTTATGATTTAAAGCCTATGCGAGTATTGCCAAATACACATTTACAACAGGGCTTGCTGGTTCGCTTTTGCGTAGGACTAGAATCTGCGCAAGATTTAATACAAGATATCCAAAATGCACTCCAACAAATTGAAAAGTGATAAGAATAGGAAAAAGTATGGGTACACCAATTGTCATTGCTAAAAAAACCACTGATATCCATCAGGATATTGTTTTACATTCAGAGTTTGCCAATCGTCACGGGTTGATTGCAGGTGCAACGGGAACAGGCAAAACCATCACCTTAAAAGTCATGGCTGAAAATTTTTCCCGTATTGGCGTTCCTGTTTTTTTAGCCGATGCCAAAGGGGATGTATCCAGTATTGCCAAAGCAGGGAGTGACAATCCAAAATTTGATGCACGTATTCAATCGTTAGGCATAGACAGTATTGCTTTTGCAGCCTCACCGACCATTTTTTGGGATTTATTTGGTGAACAAGGCCATCCGATTCGTACCACAGTCTCTGAAATTGGTCCGCTACTTTTAGCACAAATGCTGAATTTAAATGATACACAGGAAGGTGTGCTTTCTGCGGTATTTCGAATTGCTGATGATCAAGGCTTATTGCTGGTGGATTTTAAAGATTTAAAAGCCATGCTCAGTTATGTCAGTGAAAATGCTGCTGATTTAAAAGCAGAATATGGCAATTTATCCCCTGCTAGCTTAGGTGCCATCCAGCGTAATTTACTGGCTTTGGGTGATCAGGGCGGTGAACAGTTTTTTGGTGAACCCAGTTTAAATATTTTAGATTTTATCCAGACCGATAGCAATGGTCATGGCTACATCAATCTATTAGCTGCTGATAAATTGATGAATACCCCCAAACTCTATGCGACTTTTTTACTGTGGATGCTTTCGGAGTTGTTTGAACAACTACCTGAAGTTGGTGATTTAGACAAACCGAAACTAGTGTTTTTCTTTGATGAAGCACATTTGTTATTTGACAATGCCAGCCCTGCCCTACAGCAAAAAATTGAGCAAGTCGTTCGGCTGATTCGCTCCAAAGGCGTGGGGATTTATTTTATTAGCCAAAATCCACTCGATATACCAGAAGCAGTGTTAGGACAACTGGGCAATCGTGTTCAACATGCCTTACGTGCATTTACCCCCAAAGATCAAAAAGCAGTTAAGACCGCAGCCGAGACCTTTCGTGCTAATCCTGAATTTAAAGTCGACCAAGCCATTACTGAACTTGCAGTGGGTGAAGCACTGATTAGCTTTTTAGATGAACAAGGTACGCCGCAGATTGTAGAACGTGGCTGGATAATGCCGCCCTATTCGGCATTTAGTCCATTAAGTCCTGAAGAACGCAAGGCATTTATGCAGCAGAGTATTGTGGCAGGTGTTTATGAACAAGCCGTTGATCGGGATAGTGCTTATGAAATGCTACAACGAAAAGTCAGCGAAAATGCGAATCAGCAACAACTAGAAGCTCAAGCTGCTGAACAAGCCAAACAACAGGAAGCTTTTGCAAAACAACAAGCCAAAGAACAGGAACGTCTAGCACGAGAACAGCAAAAAGCCGATGAAAAAGCGCAACGAGAACGAGACAAACTGACGCAGGACGTGATTGGCACTTTTGCGAAAAGTGCTGCGCGAAGTCTAGGCGGCCCGACAGGACAAAAAATTGTTCGCGGCTTATTGGGTTCTTTGTTTGGTAAACGCTAACTCATTATTTATTAGACAGTAGGCTTCTTTAAACTTAAAGCACAAAGCTTTTCATTAAAGGTGCCTATTGACTTTGATTATTTTGTTTTAACCGATCAATCAGTCTATGTATTGAAGCGCAGCCTCATTAGATGCCTGTCGATACGTCTTGAATACGGATCTGTCATATTGATTCGCGAGTAAAAAAATCATGAGTATTAAAGCCATAACTAAAATTTTATTGCGCATGCAATTGTCCTAACATTTTCTTAGGATTTAGCATATAAAAACTATTTGATCTGATCTAATATAGAAAAATCGCCTACCTATCTTATTTTTAGATATGTCTACTTTAAAGCAATTCCACTATTTCATAACTATCGTAGAAACTGGAAGTTTCAGTGCCGCGTCAGCACAATTATTTATTGCTCAATCCGCTTTAAGTAGACAAATTATGTTGTTAGAAGATGAACTTGGCTTTTTAATTTTTGATCGGAGTGAGAAAAAAATAAAGTTAACTACTGCTGGCGATCAATTTTATCGAGATATCAAGAAACAACTTTCTGCCCTTCATAATACAATTCTCTCTGCCCAGAATCTGGCTAAAGGTAAAGGACGTATCTTTAGAATTGCACATTCGAGTAGCGTCATACTCAATAAGGAAAAACTAAATCTATTTAAGCAGTTATGTGTTCAACATCAAATCGAGATTGAGATTGAAACGCTGGCTTCAGAATTACAAATTGAAGCGATCGAAAATGGTAGCCTCGATATCGGATTTATCCGTCCACCTGTTTTAACTTCTCTCGAAAAACTAAATCATCAGATAATTTACAGCAGTCAACTTTGTGTTGCGATGTGCATGGAACAGGAACAATTCAACCCTCAAAAAGTGAAGCTAACTGATTTAAAAGATGTTCCTTTTGTTTCAATTCCACATGATGAGCGCGGAGGCTTAAGTTATCTCGCTGCCAATTTATGTTTAAGTCATGGTTTTTCACCAAAACCCGCCTTCATTCGTTCTAGAAAAATTAGCCAATTACAGTTAGTTTCTCAAAATCTGGGCATATGCATTGTCCCCCAAGACTTTGAAAGTGTACTTCCTCACAACGTCCGTTTAATTGAACTCGACAATGAACCCTATTTTTCTTCTGTGGTGTTGTTGTGGAAGAAAGAAACTGATCCGCTACTTGAGCAGTGTGTTGACCATATACTCAAATATTTTTCCGATTCAAAGGTTTGAATGAAAGAGTTAAAGATATATTGCAAATACACTTTATAAAATGTATTTTAAATATATCTTATAAGCCAGATCACAGGTCTCGCCATGACACCACAACAAATCGAACTCGTAAAATCAACTGTCCCTGTACTACGCGAACACGGCGTGACGCTCACCAGTTACTTTTATCATCGCATGCTCAATAATCATCCTGAGTTGAAAAATGTGTTTAATCTGGATCATCAAACGACAGGACGTCAACCACGTGCCCTAGCCGCAGCAGTTTTAGCTTATGCAGAATTTATTGAAACACCTGAAAAATTAGCCAAAGCAGTTGAACATATAACAAACAAACATGTCAGCCTGAATATTCAACCCGAACAATATGCAATTGTGGGTGAAAACTTATTGCACTCGATCAGTGAAGTTTTAAATGTTCCCTTTGAATCGGATTTAATCGAAGCATGGAAGCAGGCATATTTAAAATTAGCGGATATTTTGATTGGGGTTGAACAACAAAAATATGATCAGTTGGCTGCACAAAATGGTGGTTGGGCGGGCTGGCGTAATTTTAAGATTGTTTCAATTGAACAACAGCCTGAAGGTAAATTTTTCATCATTTCCGCAGCCGATCAGCAGCTCATTCCTGTTGCAAAATCTGGTGAATACATCTCGGTCAAAGTGCATGTTCCAGCTAAAGGTATTGATCAGCCCCAACAATTTATATTTAGCTCGGTTCAAGACACAGCTCAACAATATGGTTTCTTGGTCAAATCACAACCTGAACATAGCGAGTACGATGTCGCCAATATTCTGTTAACTCACTATCGAGTGGGTGACGAATTGGCTGTTTCTGCCCCACTCAAGGGCTAAGCTGAATGCATAGAGACTCCTGAAGTCAGCTTTGATTGATGCAGGTCTGGAGTTTCCTTCGGGAAACTTTCAGGCTAAGATGATCTTGATAGATTTCTGGTATTTAGCTCAACATGCAACTCAATAAATTTACCGATTATGCTTTACGTATATTAATGTACATTTCACGCCCCCATGAAATGCCATATACCATTGCAGAAATCGCCCAGGATTTGCATGTGTCTCAAAATCATTTGGTCAAAATTGTACATTTTATGGGAAAACAAAAATGGATTTTAACCACGCGTGGGAAAGGTGGTGGGATCCGATTAAACCCTCAAACACTCGAATTAACATTGGGTCATCTTGTGCGTATTTTACAAGGGGATCAACAAATCGTGGAATGTCATAATCCTCCCTGTGTTTTACGCGTAAATTGTGGCTTAAAAGGAATTTTGGATCAGGCGTTACACAGCTTTTATCAGTCACTTGATCAATATACGCTGGCAGATGCTTTAGCCACACCTGCCACTTTTTCAACTCATTCTCCAATTGAATTGCTCAATATAAATTGATAGCTTGAACGTGTTGATTTTAAAATTCGCGTGAATCGATCTCATCCTTTATAATGTGTTTTGTATCTTCACATTGTAAAAGTTAAGCTCTATGCATCGCTATGCGAAATCCAAAGACACCAAGGCCAAACTCGCACCCAAACAAAAAATTAGTTATGAGAAAAAGGCTGATCCTGCAATTACTGAATATGCAGTGAAATCCCTGAATTGGCTGCGTAAAGCTGAGTTTCTAATGAGTGCACCCAAGCTCGCACTCTGTGTTGAAGATACAGGCTATGAAATTGCCTTTGCTGGTCGCTCTAATGCCGGAAAGTCAAGTGCCATCAACACTTTAACCAATCAAAAACAACTGGCTCGTGCATCAAAAAAACCGGGACGCACCCAGATGATTAACTTTTTTAGTCTGGGCAATCCTAATCAACGTCTGGTCGATTTACCCGGTTACGGTTATGCCGCCGTTCCTGAAGATATGAAACGAGTCTGGCAAAAAGAATTAGAAAATTACTTGATCCATCGCCAAAGTTTACAAGGTTTGGTATTGCTCATGGATATTCGCCATCCGTTACAGCATTTCGACACCATGATGCTGGAATGGGCACATTCGCGTAAACTGTTTGTGCATATCTTATTGACCAAAGCAGACAAATTAAATCGTGGGCCTGCCAATAAAGCCTTGTTAGACGTTAAACAACAACTCAAGAAAATGAAACTGAATTTTTCGATTCAGTTATTTTCATCCTTAAATAAACAAGGTTTGGAAGAACTCGCCAGCGTGATGGCAGGACGTTTAAATTACACGCTAGACCATGAGCCAGAATTTGATTTAACCCAGATTGCAGAAGCCAGTGAAGATGATGTGGATGATGATCTTGCCACTGACCTAGAGAATCATGAGATTGATCAAAAAATAGATTAATCCAACTGAATTTGTATCATTTCATCACCTATTGACAATGGAATGTCCCGTATTGCAAAGAAAAATACAGGGGCATTTTTTATACTCAAAAAAACAGCCAATCGTTCTCAGATGAACGTCTTAAGGTAAACCTATGAGTATTTTGTCTTTTTTAAAGCGTCAATTGCCTGGCTCTTCCATTGATTATCGTATTCAGCCACGTAAAGTAAAATTTGACTGGAAAGAAACCCCTGTTGATTGGATTCCCGAGCAGCCTTTTGCCAGTTATTTCATCAATGAAATTAATAATATTTTGCCCGCAGGCGAGTTCTGGTTTTGTCGTTTATATAACAAAGTCCTTCCGCAAATTAGCGATGAAAAATTAAAACAGGATGTGCAGGCGTTTATTCGTCAGGAAGCCATGCATGCCAATGCCCATACCTCAGCAAATAAAGAATATCTATCCGCGCGCCAGATCGATATTCAACGTAACTTAGACATTATGAATTTTTTATTCACTAAGCTACTTGCTGATCAGCCACTGGATTATGAAGTTCCTAAAGTACTGGAAA
This sequence comes from Acinetobacter ihumii, assembly GCF_900625095.1. Taxonomy (GTDB): domain Bacteria; phylum Pseudomonadota; class Gammaproteobacteria; order Pseudomonadales; family Moraxellaceae; genus Acinetobacter; species Acinetobacter ihumii. The sequence continues at coordinate 1,764,611 of NZ_LR130760.1, forward strand.
AACAATGGGACTTATTTCGTTTAGGCGTCATTGCTACGGTAGAACATATGACCTGTGTACTGGGGAAATATGCACTTTATAATGAAAAATGGCATGCATTGGGTGCTGACCCTGAAATGATCGACCTGATCAAATGGCACGGCGCAGAAGAAATAGAACATCGTACGGTGGCTTTTGATTTATATCGCCATTTGGGTGGCGGCTATATTGCGCGTTATTATTTGAGTGTGATTGTGATTGCAGTGGTGCTTGGTTTATGGGTGGATGGCGCTGCTCATATTATGAAACAAGACCCACGTTTTGCAGATAAAAATCCAAGTTTATGGCGACCTTGGGTCTGGTTGGAATGGTATAAACAAGGGCGAAAAGACAACCAGATTTTACCAAATCCAATCTGGTTAGTCGCACAGCAAATTGATTATTTAATGCCATGGTATGATCCAGTCAAAGAAGGAAGCACTGAAGATGCGGTTCGCTATCTGAATCAGTCACCTGCGGCAAAACGTGCATTACTCAACGCAGCATAACACCGCAAAACTTCATCTTCACAGAAGCAAAAGTGATACATCGCTTTTGCTTTTTTGATTGAAGTGAACTACAACTCATTTTTTATGTTTGATGGATTTAATCTATGTCCTTGGCTTGGGTATAGCGGTCGACCACCACACTAATCATCATATCCCCTTGTACATTGACTACAGTACGCACGGTATCCAAAAGACGATCTATCGGCAGTAAAATCGCAATTGCCTCAGCAGGCAAGCCTACTGACTGTAATACCATGATCATAGTCACCATGCCCGCACTCGGAATGCCAGGTGCTCCGAGTGATGCAATCATCGCAGTCAAACACACGATCAGTTGCTGAGTCAGGGTTAAATCCATTCCAACTAAATTGGCAATAAATAAAGCGGCGGCGGCTTCGTAAAGTGCCGTCCCATCCATGTTGAGTTGTGTGCCAAGCGGAATTACGAAGCCCGCCGTTTGGGGACGAACTTTCAGGTTTTCCTGAGCACATTTCATACTGAGTGGCATGGTGGCTGAACTGGAACTGGTGGCGAAAGCTGTAATCAGTGCCAAACGTGTTCCTTTAAAAAAGGTCACTGGATTCATTTTGCCAAATATCCAGAGTAATAGCGGCAAGACCACTGCACCATGGAAAATCGTAGTTCCCGTGACCACTAAGGCAAATTCAGCCAGACTCCCTAAAATTTTTAAATCTTCAGTTGCAATCAACTTAGCAAGTAAAGCCAAAATCCCCAACGGAGCGAGCTTCATAACCCAACCCACCAGCATCATCATAATGTCAAAAAATTGAAGACTCAGCACACGCACAGACTGAAAACGATCTCCACCTTTAATCAGAGCTGCCCCGACAAATAAGGCGAATACCACCACGGCCAGCACATTGCCATCACTAAATGCTTTGAATGGATTAATCAGGGTATTTTGAATAAAATTAGTAAAAAAAGCTGAAGGCGATAACTGATCTGGGGCTTGATGATTACTCATGGCATCGCTAAAAATAGAGATGTCCATGCCTTTACCAACCCCAAACAAGTGCGCACAGCTAATCCCCAAAATCAGTGCCAAGGTTGTAGTGGTCAAACAGCACAGCGCGGTAATTTTCCAAACTCGTCCAAATTGACCACTGGCTTGTAAATTAGAAACGCCAACCACAATCGAAGAAAAAATTAGAGGAATGAGCAGCATTTTTAGCAAGCCAATAAAAATGCTACTCACGATGCCCAAGCCATAAATACTATGATCAAAAAAAGCCGTGTCTGGGTAAAGATTTAATAAACAACCAAAGGCAATACCCAATATCGCTGCAACTAGAATCTGCGTGTTTAAACTCATCATGATCGTTTCATGTTTTTTGATTTTTTTCACTATGACACGAGTTATATTCAGAATCGAATTATTTTTTTAAGCAATCGACTTATCAAAAATCTAAAAGCCGCATGATTGCGGCTTAAAATGTTTAAATTCAATTATTGGTTGTTGGCAATTTCACGCAGTCGTATCAACCCTTCTTGCGTCGTACTACAAACCAACTGACCATGTTGCCACATGCGACCAAAATTTAGTCCACGCGAATTAGCGGTAACTGTGGCTTCCATATCGTAGAGCATCCACTCATCCGCCCGTACAGCACGATGGAAATAAATCGCATGATCGATACTTGCACATTGCAGACTAGGAGAAATATAGCTTAAACCATGCGGCTTTAAAGACGTCGTCATTAAAGTAAAGTCTGAATAGAACGCGACAATCGCCTGATGTAAAGACTGATCATCCAGATGTTCAGGAATACGGTCATGGGTTCTTAAATAATGGGCATTGCTTGGTGCTTGTGGCTGCGGTTGAAACGGATTGATCGGATCAATCGGACGGATTTCAACATGTCGATCACGCATAAAACTGGCACGTACATTTTCAGGTAGAAAATTGACCAAGCCTTCTTTCAGTTCATTTTCTGATTTGAGCTCTTCGGGTGCCGGATAGTCAGGTTCTTCAGGCTGATAATTTAAACCATCCTCTGGATAGGCAAAAGACACCATTGCAGAAAAAATCTTACGTCCATGCTGAATGGCATGCACCTGCCGACTGGCGAAACTACGTCCGTCACGCAATGGCTCCACTTCATAAATAATCGGTGCATTGACATCACCCCCGTAGAGGAAATAAGCATGTAGCGAATGCGCAGGACGATCTGTTGTATAAGATGCAGCACGTAGAGCTTGCCCCAGAACCTGTCCACCGAATACGCGTTTACCTACCAGATTTCGGCTCATACCGCGGTATAAATTCTCTTCAAGCTTTTCAAGGGATAAAAGCTCGACCAGCTCCTGAGTCAATGTATTCATGGGCTACCTATTAAAATGTCGGCAATTTAAAATCGATATAACTGCGAACTATAGAACAAATTTAGTGTATTTTTCCATAAATTCAGAGCATCACGATATAGATTTGCTGACTATCATGTCACATTTTTAAATTGCCATTCGTATTAAAAATACGTTTTTTAACGATAAACACTGGCGTAGTTCATTCAATTATCAGAAAATAGCCCATTGTTTTTCACATCAATTCGCAAACGCATTTTCCATCCCAGCCGATGGATGCATTGTTGTATGAGTAGGAGTTGTTATGGCCAAGCGTGGTTTCGGTCAAATGTATCGACGCATGTCGAGTAAATTGCTTGACCTCGTGGTAACACCACATGTTCTTGGGGAAGTTCCTTCTGAGCCCACTGCAACCGAAACGGCTGAGCCTACAGCACCGCACAAAATCGTTTGCTACGTATTACAGAATTATTCACGCAGCAATGCTTTGGTCATTGATGGTGAAACACGACGTTTACAGCTCAAACCTGCCTTAGACCCGTTGGTGGTGGGCGAGCATCGTGAAAAAGCATCGGTGTTGTTTTTGCAACATCATGATGAAAAAAATTTACTCAATCCGCCGCCGCATGCCTTTCCACCGCGCTTATTACGTTTAATTGAATTTTTGGATCATCATCCCGAATATGACATTGAACTGGTGCCTGTGACGGTACTGTGGGGTCGTTCTCCTGATAAAGAAGACTCATGGTTTAAGCTATTATTTACTGACACATGGGCCACCCCAAGCAAGGTTAAACAGTTGGTCAATATTGGTTTGCATGGTCGTCAAACCTATGTCGAGTTTCATGAGCCACAATCCTTGCGTCAACTGGTGAATTACGCCACGACGCATTATCCAAATTTATCGCCAGCGACCTATATTGTCAGCACCTTAAATGACTATCTGGATGGTCAGCGTGAAGTGGTTTTAGGGCCTGACTTGTCAGACCGCCGTAATGTGATGGAATCTCTGATCAAATCACGTGATGTACAAGACGCCATTCGCCGTGAAAGTATTCGCGGCAAAGTCAGTATGCTGGAAGCAGAACGCCGTGCGATTGGTTATTTAAATGAAATCGTCTCGGATTATTCTTATTCCGCGGTGCGTTTTGCCGATATGGCACTGACCCGTTTATGGACACAACTGTATGACGGTGTCGATGTACATAACTTCAGTACGGTGCGTGAGCTAGCCAAAGATTACGAAATTATTTACACACCATGTCACCGTAGTCATATCGACTATTTACTGTTGTCTTATGTGATTTATCGTCGTGGTTTGATGGTGCCTTATATTGCAGCAGGCGATAACCTGAACTTACCTTTTGTTGGGCAGTTATTGCGTGGTGGTGGTGCGTTCTTTATACGTCGATCATTTCGTGGCAATGCACTATATACTTCTGTATTTAAAGAATATTTATACAGCATTTTGGCGCGCAATACGCCGTTAGAATATTTTATTGAAGGTGGACGTTCACGTACTGGGCGCTTGCTGCCACCGAAAACAGGGATGCTCGCGATGACCGTACATAGCCATTTGCGTGGTCGTGCCAAACCGATTGTTTTTGTACCGACCTATATTGGTTATGAACGTTTAATGGAAGGTTCTACCTATGTCGGGGAAATGCAGGGCAAACCGAAAGAAGCAGAATCGATCTTTGGTATTGTTAAAACTTTACGCAAAATTGAGCGTATTTTCGGTAAAGTGCATGTCAATTTTGGTGAACCTGTTTTTCTGGATGATGTACTTAAAGCGCACGGCGCAGATCAGATCAAAATTGAAAAAAATGATGATCCTATTCCGCCACAAGTGTCAGATGCCATTAACAGTTCAGCACATGCCATTTTGGAAAATATCAACCGTGCGGTGGTCATCAATCCAGTTTCCTTATTGTCGCTCATTTTACTGGCGACTCCAAAACATACGCTGGATGAAGAGCTGTGCATTAAACAATTAGATGCTTATCGTCATTTAATTAGCACATTACCTTATGATGAACGTGTTCAAGTCACTCCTCTTTCTGGTAAAGAAATCATTGCTTATGGCTTAAAACTGAAACTGATTAAGCGCGTACAACATGTGTTAGGTGATATTATTGCGATTGAAGACAATCAAGCTGTGTTATTGACCTATTTCCGCAATAATATTCTGCATGCCTTTGTATTACCTTCATTGATTGCTGCGTTGGTTGAACACAATGGTAAAATTAGTCAGAAAAATCTGATTAATGTCATTCATACTTTATATCCATTCTTACAAGCTGAACTCTTCTTAAAATGGAAACCAGAACAACTGCAAGAACAGATTCGTCAGTATGCTGAGGCGTTGGTGAAGGCCAAGTTGATTGAACAAAATCATGAAGGCGACCTGATCAGTCCAGCACCTAATTCAGAAGACCATAATCAATTGGTCATTTTAGCTGCACCAGTCAAACAAAGTCTGGAACGTTACTACATGACGCTGGCACTGATTGCCCAACGTGGTTCAGGCAATATTTCGGTTAGACAAGTTGAAGATTTAAGTCATTTACTCGGTCAGCGTTTATCCGTGTTATATGAGTTTAATTCACCCGAATTTTTTGACAAATCCTTATTCCAGAGCTTTATTAAAGTCCTGACTCAACAAGGTTATATTTGCACCAATGAACAAGGCGCGATTGAGTTTGAACGTAATTTTAGCAATATGGCAGAAGGTGCCAAACTGGTGCTAGATGAGGCAACGCTGCAAATGTTGCAACACATTACCACTTTTAATGATGACGAGCTGAAAGCCGCACTTGATGCAGTGGCATCGCAGCAAGCCAAACGCCGCCTAAAACGTAAAAAAGCTTAATTCGACTTTTCAATTTAAATGGCAACTTCGGTTGCCATTTTTATGACCATGTCTGACACTCAAAATATTGAGGTTCATCTTTACAACGTAATTTTTTAATCAGTTTAACAAAGCGTGGATCGTAAAAATAATTCTTTGAATACTGATTTCTAACTCTGGCAATGACGACATCATACGCTTGTCTTTCCGAAGCAGAAACGTCCATCCAGTAATAAGCAGGCAAACGATTTTCCCAGCGTATCACCTGCCCAATCATAACCCCCGCTTGCTCTGAAAACCACTGACGTAAATGAGTGCCAAAGTTTGCCGGATATTCAGCCGAGCGAATCACTATGTTTAAACCCGCATATACCACTGGAAAATTGATCACACGTGTCGATTCGCCAAATTCTTTTTTCAGGTTATAAGGCAATAAACCATAAATAGGAATAGGCAGGATATCGACCTGATTGTTTTTAAAAGACTGGATTGCAGTATCAAGATTCAAGGCAACAGGTTGAGCGCGTACACTACGCACTAGAGCACTTTGCGGTGCCAGTTCAGACAAAACCCCAATTTTCTTATTTTTCAGATCAGTTACTTTATAAATGGTCGGGGTTTTCAGCATCATATACGCCATGCCTAATGGAATAAATCCAGCTACTTCATATTCACCCTGTCGCATTGCCTGACGTAGCGCGGGTTGATCCAGCAACTGAATAAAATTTTGTGCAGTTCTATTATTGGAAATAAAGCCTACCCCTGCTGTACTTCCCATAAATGCATTATAAGATCGTGTATGGAAATTGGTTGCCACCAAACCTGAACATTTTTTTTGTTGAAATTGAGCAAGGCTCTCCGCTTCACGCTGATAAACTTTAAACTGTAAATTCACCTGATCACGTTGTGCCTGAAGTGCCACATCCTTTAAACGACGCGTAATATCGCCCTGTACACCTGCTGGATCATAGACACACCATGTGGTGTCCACTGCCGCAAATGATGACTGGATTCCCCCGAATAAAAACACACTGGCCAACATTTTTTTATACATCATTTCATATCTTCCACTGATCCATTTAAATTCAGTTTTGTTATACAGTGATCCATATTTTTCAGTTTAATTAAATTATTCACTTTGACTATGTTGTTTTAAACACATCAGGTAGTCATTAAAGCAAATAGGGTGCTGGAGCTGAAACCCCGTTTGCATCATTCGTGTCGCATACAGCTGTTTTCCTGAGAGCTTATGGCTATTCAGTTGTAGCAATGGCAACTGTAACTGCTGTTGAAACCACACTATTAGCTCATGCAAGGGCAACGGATGATTATTGCTGACAATATATGAAGGACTTACTTGCTTTGCATGGGCTAAATAAGCCAGAAACCTTGCCAAATCATGGATATGAATTCGGTTACTATAATGAATATCAGGATAGTACTGTGTGTCCTTCGCCAGTTTAATTAAACGTGCAACAGATGTGCCATAAATCCCAGAGGGTCGAATAATGACGGTCTGCTCAGGATATAACGCCTGCCACTTGAGCTCCATGCCACGCAAAATTTGCCCTTGTTCATCACTGGGCTGAATCCCTGAATCATCATCGATTTTTTCGCCTTGATGTTCGCCATATACGCGGGTGGAAGACACCACAATGATCCGTTGCACAGGATGGGCTTTTAAAGCGCGTGCAATCGGTTCAATCGAATCCAGATAAGTCCGTTGATATTGCGCTATCCCACTTTGGGACGGTGCCAATACAATATAGACCAGATCAATCGGTGCAAGATGATCCAATTGAAGCGAATGAACATCCTGACTCAGATGCTGTGCAAATACATCACGTTTCGGGCTACGACTAATTGTGGTAATTTGATCAGATTCAGTCACATCCTGTTCAAATAAATATTGGGCAACACGTTGAGATGTTTTACCATAGCCAATAAATAAAATATGCATGCATGATCCTGATGATGCGGATTGTGATGTGGAGAAATATGACTTCAGTCCAGCAACTACAAGGTGTAGGCGCAGCCGCAGCAACACTTCTTGAAAAGCTTCATATCTTTACGACAGATGACTTACTTTTTCATCTGCCTCGTGATTACGAAGATCGTAGCACGCGTATTCCTATGAACCAACTGGTAGTAGGGCGTAGTTATTTACTTGAAGGCGAAGTTAAATCGCTGGAGTTTCCGCCCGGTAAACGTAAATCTTTGGCCGCTTTGCTTCAGGATGATTATGGTAAAGTCACCTTACGCTTTTATCATATTTATAAAAACCTGACTGATAAACTGAAAAGCGGACAACGTTTGCGCGTGTTTGGAGAGGTTCGCGTCGGTGCACGTGGTCTGGAACTTTATCATCCTGAAATTGAAGTGGTGACTCAGCAGCAAAGCTTACCCAAAACCCAACTGACTGCAATTTATCCAAGCACCGAAGGCCTGACACAGCCTAAACTACGAGAATACGTTAGACAGGCGTTGAAGCAATACAGCGACCATTTACCTGAACTATTGCCTGAACAATATACCAATGGTTATGCCCTTAAACAGGCCCTACACTATATTCATGAACCACCTGTCGATGCCAATATGCAACAATTGGCGCAAGGTTCACATCCTGCACAGCAGCGTCTGATTTTTGAAGAATTAGTGGCCCATCAGGTCAGTTTACTCACTCGACGCGCGTACATCCGACAAATTGCATCGCCCAGCTTTAGTGCCAGTCAAACCTTAGCAAAAGCCTTATTGGCTGGACTCCCGTTTGCAATGACACAAGCACAAAAAAGAGTTTCAAAAGAAATCCTCACCGATTTAAAACAAAAACAACCGATGTTACGTTTAGTACAAGGTGATGTCGGAGCAGGTAAAACTTTGGTTGCTGCTGTGGCCGCATGTCATGCGCTAGAAGCTGGATGGCAAGTCGCACTGATGGCACCGACTGAAATCTTGGCAGAGCAACACTATTTAAATTTTAAGCGCTGGTTTGAACCATTAGGTATTGAAGTGGCATGGCTTTCAGGCAAACAAAAAGGCAAAGCACGCGCGCTGGCAGAACAACAAATTAAAAACGGAACTGCACAATTGGTGGTTGGCACACACGCATTGTTTCAAGACAATGTTGAATTTGCTCAATTAGGACTGGTGATTATTGATGAGCAACACCGTTTTGGTGTGGATCAACGGCTGGCACTTAGAAATAAAGGAAGTGATCAACTCACGCCGCATCAATTGGTCATGACGGCCACCCCAATTCCTCGCACCCTAGCAATGAGTGCCTATGGTGATCTGGATACATCGATTATTGATGAATTACCGCCGGGTCGTACCCCAATTCAAACTGTGACTATTCCACTGGATCGGCGTGAACAAGTACTTACTCGTATTGCCAGTAATTGTGCGGAAGGTAAACAAGCGTATTGGGTCTGTACATTGGTCGAACAGTCTGAAACCTTAGATGCACAGGCGGCTGAGGCAACTTATCAGGAGATGAAACAACGCTTTCCTGAGCTCAATATTGGACTGGTGCATGGCAAAATGAAAGCCGATGAAAAGCAAAGCGTGATGCAGGCTTTTAAAGACAATCAATTACAACTGCTTATTGCCACTACTGTCATTGAAGTAGGAGTCGATGTTCCAAATGCCTCAATCATGGTCATTGAAAATGCAGAGCGGCTCGGACTTTCCCAGTTACATCAATTACGTGGTCGAGTGGGACGCGGTGCAACTGCCAGTTTTTGTGCCCTACTGTATAAAACACCGCTGTCGCAAAATGGACATGAACGTTTGTCCATTTTAAGAGAAAGCAATGATGGCTTTGTGATTGCAGAAAAAGATCTGGAAATTCGTGGTCCGGGAGAGCTACTCGGCACCAAACAAACAGGAGATATGGGGTTTCGGGTGGCTCGCTTGGAGCGAGATGATCATTTGCTGACACAGGCACATTATGTCGCGCAGCAAGTACTTACTCATTATCCAGCGCAGGCAGAGGCTTTGCTCAAACGCTGGCTACCAGAAGCACCACGCTATGCCTATGTATAATCTGTTTAAAGGCTCTGTACATAGCCTTAAACAACGTCTTTTGCCATGTCGTCTTTGCGAATCCAGCCCACGCCTGAAACATTATTTACTTTGTCAAAATTGTTGGCAGAACCTGCCATGGCTCAAACAAAATATTCAACGCCATGAACAAAGCATCATGGTGGCGTGTCATTATCAATATCCAATCGATCGAATCTTGCAGCAATTTAAATATGAGCAACAACTGCATTATCAGCCACTCTTAAAACAACTAGTGGATCAGCTTCAACTCCCCAAAGTACATGCCATTGTGCCTATGCCGATCTCGGAAGCACGATTAATTGAACGTGGTTATAATCAGTCTTTGTTGTTGGCTCAGCAATTGAGCAAAAAACTAAAGGTGCCTGTATGGCAACCTGTCCAAAGACAGCAGCAACATTCACAAAAAGGACTCAATCGGCTGGAACGAATTGAGGGCATCGAACAACAATTTATCCTGCCCCATCGTCCTAAACTCCGCTATCGCAAAGTCTTGATTATTGACGATGTGGTGACCACAGGCAGCTCCATTCATGCATTGGCTCAGGTGTTACGGCAAATCGGCTGTCAACATATCTATGCCTGTTGCGTTGCGGCGGCACAACAGCACGTCAGTAGTATGCTAAATGTTGATGACACCACGGAATAACCACTTCGCGAGTTAGAGGAGCCAAAGCTGTTACGTTATCGTCCAATGTAACCCATTTCATTTCAGCAATTTCAGCCGCAATTTTGGGCTGTTGCTGTAACTGAATCAGATAAAGGTAACTGATCAGCAGATGATCAGGCTCATTGGCTGTCGGCGTTTCAAATCGACCAATAAACTGTTCAATCTGAATGTCACAACCAATTTCTTCTTTAATTTCTCTAATCATGGTTTGTTCAGGGGGTTCATTCTCTTCCAATTTGCCACCCACCTGCATGAATACTCGCGTATTTTGCTTACGCACCACCAGCAATTCGTGGGCTTCATTTAAAATAATAGCAGCCGCTACAGTAATGATATTCACATTCTTCTCAATACAATCAACCAAACATTCAACATTTAGGGCTGTACTTCAGCCTGTGCACCCCATTTTGGTGTGGCAGGTTGATAATGTTCAAATGCATTTAAAATGTTGTCAATCTGATCCGATGCAATCAATTTTTCAACAAAACGGGTTTGAGTAAATCCTTTATCGGCAGTTCCCTGAATCATTTTAAGCAATTCATCGTAAAAACCCTGAACATTTAAAAACGCACACGGCTTTTGATGAATACCGAGTTGCGACCACGTCCATTGCTCAAAAATTTCTTCCAGAGTGCCTGCTCCACCGGGGAGTGCAATAAAACCCTCAGACAATTCAGCCATTTTGGTTTTACGTTCATGCATATTTTTAACCACATGCAATTCAGTCAGGTGTGGATGTGCCAATTCACGATCAACCAATGCAGTTGGAATCACACCAATGACACATCCACCTGCCTGTAAGGCACTGTCTGCAACTACGCCCATTAATCCTGACCGACCACCGCCATAGACCAGTGTTTTCCCTTGCTTGGCAATGGTCTCGCCTGTCATTTGAGCTGCCTGTAAAAATAGCGGATCTGTACCCACTGCTGAACCACAAAAAATACAAATCGAATTCATAAACTTTTTAACCATGTTTTGAAGCTGTCATGCTTAGAATATAAGCTTAAGCAAGATTTTTTCATAAAAAATGACAACAACGAGTGTTTTTCCGTGAATCCTTGTCTAAAATACACCCATCAAATTTACATATACTGCGCAAAGGAGAAAAGACATAATGCTTGAAGCCTTTTACGCCACAGAGCGCGGTAGCCTTGAAGATGCAACCATTAATGGCGGCTTCGACCTGCATGCTGATTTAGTCTGGATTGACCTGATTGCGCCATCTCAGGAAGAGCAACAATGGGTGATTGATGCCTATGATCGAAATCTCCCCACCCTAAAATCACTCGAAGACATTTCATCCTCTGCCCGATTTTACCGCGATGACGATGGAATTTTGCATATCAGCACCTATTTTTTAACGAAAAATAAAAATTATCAGGTCGATGGTGACAATGAAGACACCAGTCATATATTAGCGACCGTACAAACCGTTGCGTTTATTTTGCACAAAGAACGTCTGTTTACCTTACGGGGTGAAAAACTGGTGGCGTTCCGCGCTTTTCGTGCCCGTGCGCGACGTAACGACTACGACATGGATTACAAAGATCCGACGTGGATTTTACTCGGTTTGCTTGAAGCCAAACTGGACGAACTTGCGGATATCCTTGAAGATATCCACAAGGATCTGGAAAAGTACTCCACTGAAGTATTGAACAATCATCATCGTGAAAAGATTTTAGATCTGGATGACATGATTACCCGTCTAGCACAACAAGAAGACGTTTTAGGGAAAGCACAGCTTTGTCTGATTGATTTACGTCGCGTACTGACCTTCTTGGCACGTCCACGTGCGCTAGGTAGTCATATTTATGATGCCGATATTCGCGAATTAAGTGAAGATGTCCGCTCACTGGTCGAACATGATGCCTTTCTTTTCCAAAAAGTGCGTTTCTTACTCGATACCACTTCTGGATTTATTAATACCGAACAGAACGATACCATTCGTCGATTCTCGATTTTACCAAGTATGCTTGCGCCACCCATGCTGGTTGCCAGTATCTATGGAATGAACACGCAGGAATTACCTTTTGCACATGGCGCGATGAGCTTTTTAATCGTCGCCCTCATTATTTCCGTTTCATTTATTGGGCCAATGATGTATTTCCGCTGGAAAAAATGGGTCTAAAATTTTACATATGAAAAAGCACCGAGATTTCGGTGCTTTTTTTATTGAAACAGGTCTAGCTGTGTAACAAAGTCAAATCATCCTGTAAATGACAAGACTGAATAATCTTCAGCATCTTTTCAGGAACATCCTGAAAATGGAGTCCTTTGGCATCGGGTGTTTTGCGCAGCCACTGCACCAGTACCGCCAACGCCAATGTACTGCCATGTTGCAGTTGGCTCAAATTCACCACCAAAGGAAATTGTTGATGTTGTTGAATCAAGCGCAAACCCTGCTGATAAACAATTTGCGCATTGTCAAAATCAATCTTTCCTGAGACCTTTAATTGCTGATCGACGATTTCAATCACAGTAAACCTTCACTTATTTTTTATTTACAGCAGCATCTGCATCTGGTTTAAAGTTAGCAATTGCTTTATCCAGATTTCCACCATTACGTTGTACAGTTGAGGCAAACTGATTGCGGAACTGTAAACCTAAATCGATACCTGACACATTGATGTTACGGATTTTCCACTGGCTTCCTGCATCAGCAAGCTGGAAAGATACCGGAATTTTCTCACCCTTGTTATTAAAATCAATAGTCACCACAGGATTACGACTGCCCGTTTCCTTGTAAGGACGCATGCTATAGCTTTGATTGCTATATTTAGCGAACGCAGTACCATAGTTTTCAATTAAGGTTTCGCGGAAGTTCTTTTCAAACTGAGCGCGTTGAGCTGCTGTACTGTTCTGATTAGTCGCATAAGTACCCATGACAATACGGGTAAACGCCTGCGAGTCAATGTACGGATCAAGGTTTTGGCGCACAATCGCTTTCACGGCTGCCGGGTTATTTTGCAGCTTGGCATGATCAGCTTGTAAACGTGAAATAAAATTATCTGCCACACGTTTAATAAATGCTGGCGGTGCTTCACTTGGTGCTGCAAACGCAGTGCCTGCAATAAGTGTTGATAGCACACTGGCTGTAAGGGTTTGCTTAAACAATGTATTCACTAGAATCGCTCCTATAAATTATTCAACAAAAGAAGGAGTTGCATCATTTGATGCTGCCGCATGTTGCGACTCATCCGAACTTTGTGCTGTGCTATCTGATGATGTCTTGTTTGCACCACCTGTAATAAACTTGCTAATTAAGTCCTCAAGATCCATGGTTCCTTGAGTATTACTCATACTTTCACCACGTTTGAGATAGTTAAATCCACCACCCGGTACAATTTTCAAGTATTTCTCACCCAACAAACCATTGGTCGCTACCATGATATAAGCATCCTCATCGATATTGGTGATGGATTTCATGTTAGCGATTAGTTGCTGTTCCATTTCTTTTTGTTTTGCTGGATCTGCTTGTGTGTAATCTGAACTATACCGCAATTCTTCCAGTGCATTTTTCTCAACGGTCTTTAACTGCTCGGCATTAAATGAAGTCAATTTACCATCCAGATCAAAATTCACCGTTGCCAAACGCGTCACAGGATCAAGTGTAATCGACTCAACTCGTCCCACGGTAACACCGCTCATGGTCACTTTTGCGCGTGGTTTTAAACCATTGACGTTGTCAAAATTGGCCGTCATTTTATAGCTTTCATTCAGGTTGGTGCCGACCAGACCACTGACTTTCATTGCCAGAAAGAACAACGCCACAGCAAAGATAATGACAAATATACCGACGGCCAGCTCACTAGTACGTGACTTCATTAAACACCTCCGAACATGACCGCAGTCAACACAAAATCGAAACCTAAAACACACAGCGAAGAATACACCACGGTACGTGTTGTGGATGTCGCTATTCCCTCTGATGTCGGCTCACAGGCATAACCCTGATACACCGCAATCCATGTACAAATCAGTGCAAAAACAATACTTTTAATAATGGTTCCATTAAAAATATCGTGCATAAACTGAATTGAACTTTGCATGCCACTCCAGAACGACCCGTCATCGGCACCCAAAAAATCAACCCCAACAATTTTCCCGCCAAAAATACCAATCGCAGCAAAAATAATAGAAAGCATTGGCAGGCTGACAATACCCGCCCATAGACGTGGTGAAACCACACGTTTGAGTGGATCCACCCCAATCATTTCCATACTGGAAAGTTGCTCGGTGGCTTTCATAAGACCAATTTCAGCCGTTAAGGCAGAACCAGCGCGACCTGCAAATAACAAAGCCGCAACCACAGGTGCCAGCTCGCGCAACAAAGTAAGCGCAATGGCTGTGCCTAACATCGCCTCGCTACCGAAAGTGACCAGAATGTTATACATCTGCAAGCCTAGCACTGCACCGATGAACAAGCCTGAAACTGCGATAATCAGTAAGGACATGACTCCTACTCGATACATCTGATAGACAAAGCGACCAAAACCACCAGCAGAAGGAAGAGAGAAGATAATTTGCAACAACATGGTGGTGGCAACACCAATCCCTCTGATCCGTTCAATAACGAGTCTACCTAACCATGCAATTGCATTCATGGATGTACCTCGTGATTTAAATAAGCCTGATGACTAAATTGATACTCAACAGGACCTTCAACAGAGCCTGTTAAAAATTGTTTTACGAATGGCGAAGCATTTTCCTGCAATTGTGCTGGTGTACCTTCACCCTGAATTTTTCCTTCAGCAATCACATAAATGTAATCGGAAATCTCCAGCGTTTCTGCGACATCATGTGAGACAATAATCGTGGTCAAATCCAAGGCTTCACGTAATGAACGAATCAAACGCGTCAACACACCTTTTACAATCGGATCTTGGCCAGCAAAGGGTTCGTCATACATAATTAAATCAGGATCAAGTGCAATCGCACGTGCCAATGCAACCCTTCGATTCATACCACCTGAAAGCTCGCTAGGCATTAATTGCTCTGCACCGCGTAAACCAACAGACTCCAGTTTTAAGCCCACCAGTTCTGCAATTAAATGCTCAGGTAAATGCGTATGCGCACGAATCGGGAACGCAACATTCTCATAAACCGACATATCGGTAAACAATGCGCCACTTTGAAATAACATGCCCATTCGCGCCCGAGCTGTAAATAACTCCTGACGAGACATACTCGCAATGTCTTTACCATCGAGTAAAACCTCACCACGATCAGGGGTTAATTGCCCACCGATGAGACGTAACAATGTAGTTTTACCTGTTCCTGATGGTCCCATAATGCCTGTGATTTGACCACGTCGGATGGATAAATCAACATTGTCATAAATGACACGCTCTCCACGATTAAAACTCAGGTTTTTTACTTCAATCAATGCCTGAGCCGTCGAAAGTGTTGGATTATTCATCGCAGTATTTGTTCCTGCATATTTTAAGCTCGCATAATATAGCATTGAATGTGCATTGGATTCTTGTCATTTAACAATGAAACGACCAATTACTTGGTCAATTGAATTTGATTATTTTGATCAGGTTGTGATGCATTTATGCCTGAAAGATTGTGCTGTTCTAAATAAAAACTATATGAAAAGTAAAGCGCGTTTCCAATCACCAGCACCGCACAAAGTTGCGGTAGGTTAAAACCACGCAATTTATTTTTGAGCCATGTTGTGAAATCTTGTTTCATACCAAATAAATTTGAACTGTTTCACATATTATATCTTTTATGTAAAATTTATTACAACAAAAAACCGATGCCTAGGCATCGGTTTTTTTACGATTAAATCGATGTGGTCTTAACGATCATTTTTACGTGAACGGTCACGACCAAAACTTTCTTCGTTTACACCGCGACGTGGACGGTCTTCACCAAAACGCTTTGGACGATCTTCACCACCGAAACTACGTTTAGGACGATCCTCACCAAATGAACGTTGTGGACGGTCACCAAAACCACCTTCACGACGCGCTGGACGATCACCGAAATCACGTTTCGGACGATCACCAAAGCCACCTTCGCGACGTGGTTTATAATCTACGCGGTTACCACGGTTGTCATCATTGGCATCGAAACGCGGTTTATCATTGAAACCACCTTCACGGCGCGGACGGTCTGAATTGAACTCGCGACGTGGACGGTCTTCAACACCGAAGCTACGTTTTGGACGGTCGTCAAAACCACCTTCGCGACGCGCTGGACGGTCACCGAAATCACGTTTTGGACGATCACCAAAGCCACCTTCACGGCGTGGACGATCTTCGCCACCAAAGCTACGCTTTGGACGGTCATCAAAACCACCTTCGCGACGTGGACGATCTGAATTAAACTCGCGACGCGGACGATCTTCACCACCAAATGCAGGACGTTCACCACGTGGCTTATCATCAAAGCTACGACGTGGACGGTCTTCACCACGACCACCATCACGACGTTTAAAGTTGCTTTCGCCTTCAAAACGACGACCGCCACCAAAACCACCGCGACCACCGTCACGACGACCACCGCCATTACCACTGCGGCCACGACCACCACCATCACGACCTGAACGTGCAGGAGGTGGAGATGGCTCTAAACCTTCAATTTCAGACACACTTAAACGTGCTTCTAAATAATCTTCAAGGGCACGGATTTTTCCGCGCTCACGATAAGTCGCCAAAGTAATCGCTTGACCAGTACGACCTGCACGACCTGTACGACCAATACGGTGTACATAGTCTTCGTGTTTCATTGGTAAACCAAAGTTAATCACGTGAGAAATGGTCGGTACGTCTAAACCACGTGCAGCAACGTCAGTTGCCACCAAGATTTTAGCTTTACCTTCACGAATGCTACGTAAACGGCGGTTACGCACGGTTTGTGGCATCGCACCATGAAGCGCAACCACTGAATGACCCGCTTCTGCAAGCTCTTCAGCAAGCATATCGGTATCTTCTTGCGTGCTTGCAAAAACAACAGCCTGATCTAGATTTTCATCGCTTAACCAATGAGTCAACAATTTTTTCTTGTGCTCAAAACCATCAGTCCAGTGTAAAGTCTGGGTAATGTCCGTGTTGGTTGAATGACCTGTTTCAATCGCAATACGCATTGGATCTTGCATCATGCATTCAGCAAGACGAATAATACGATCAGCAAATGTCGCAGAGAACATTAGCGTTTGCTTACGGTTTGCAGCCAACTCATTAATCGCTTCAAGATCTTCAGAGAAACCAAGATCAAGCATACGATCGGCTTCATCGACAATCAACGCATCTACTTTGTCTAATTTAATTTGACGACGATTTACTAAATCCAACAAACGACCTGGAGTGGCAACAACCACTTGCGCGCCTTTTAATTGTTGAATTTGTTTTGCAAATGGCATACCGCCCATAATTGCAGCAATACGAACACCTTTCATGTGACGTACAAATGCAATGGCATCTTGACTCACTTGTTGAGCCAATTCACGAGTAGGTGAAATCACCAAGATATTCGGTTGAGTCACTGCTTTCATGCGCTCTTTAAATGGCACAAAAGTGTCTTGACCCGCAAGTGCATGTAATGTTGGTAATAAAAATGCTGCTGTTTTACCAGAACCTGTTTGGCTAGAGACTAAAAGGTCTTTACCTTCAATAGCGGCTGGAATCGCTTGTTCTTGCACTGGAGTTGGTGAAGTAAACCCAAGATCCTGTAGTGCTTGTTGTAAAGATTCATGTAGAGAGAAATCGGCAAAAGTTTTGCTCATAGAGAGTCTCACCCTGATGGGTGCTCCATTTTAATAAATACAAATATGGACATCGACAAAAGGCGGCACGGCATCTTAGCCTGAATAATTTGATATTCAGCAGCAATCCGAATAACGACGATGTGGACTATACGCACGCATGATTACGGCCGCAACCTGAAGAATCGCTGAGCGATTGGGGCGCAAGATATGGTCCTCTCTATGGACAGCGTGCGCATACAATGAATAGAACAGAATGTTCAGGTAATGAACGGAAATTTAAGTGCGTGGCGAGAGTATAACAGAAAGTTTTTAAAAGTCACCTTTTTTCACGAAAATAATAAAAATGGCATGTTTAAGTTTTGTAGAATGAGTTTTTTTTAATAACCGACGCATAAATCCAACAATACTTCCCGCGATAAATTATGAAAAATCATTATCTCATCACTTTCTTTAAGATCAATCGACTGATTTTAAATATGTTGAACTCTGGAGCTTTCCTTTTAATAGCATGGTTCTTTTCCAGTCTTTATATCATTTATCTGGGCTTTAAGCCTTATCGTGTTTTTGCTAAAGAGGAGCTACAGACGAACTACCCTATCAATGGTGTTATTTTAACCTTAGTTCTTTCTTCTATTTACTATGTATATGCTTTTTTCAATAAAATTTTTCTAGCACAGCATGTTGCTACTTATTCTCAATACCTTAGCAAATCCTGCATCATTATTTTCTTGCTATACATGATATGTATGGGAGCAATGCACTCTCCACCCTATTGGTACAGATTATTTATTAATCTTGCTGTGCTGAGTATTTGTCATTTTATCGTTTACCCCATCCTGTTTTTCATCGATAAATTTATGGGAGCAAAATACCTTGCCTAACTTCATTAAGCAAAACCAGTCGATTCTAATCTTTTGGTTATTGGGATGTTTAAATATTATGAATCAAGGTCGACATCCAAATCACCACGTCTTATCCCATGAACCAGATAAAATTCAGGCCTATCCTACCGAAGGTGTTCTTTTCACCTGTGCCATTTTTTCGATTTATTTTATTGTGATTCTGCTATTTAAACTTTCAGCATTCACCACAAAGCATTCCTTTATTTCTTATTTTATTTGTACGCTAGTGGCTATTATGTTGTTTTTATTAGCAGGATTAGGTGCGATGCATACCCCACCCTATTGGGGAGCATTTATCATGAACACTTTATTTTTAGTCATCTTTCAATTTTTATCTTTCTTCACTTTATTTAAAAACAAAAAAAGGAATCGTGATAATACGATTCCTTAAAATAAATCAGCGAATACGATAAAAATTATTTCGCCATTTCGCCCCAAGCTGGAACTACGGTTTGCATCAAAGGTTTTAACATTTTCAGTGAAGATGCCAGAACCTGACCATTTTCCATGGAGTCGTTACCACCACGTGCATCAACCACCACACCGCCTGCTTCTTTAACAATTAACTCGCCTGCCGCGATATCCCACGGTTTTAAACCCACTTCAAAGAAACCATCAAAGCGACCAGCTGCCACATAAGCCAAGTCCAATGCAGCAGAACCCGCACGACGAATATGTGCGCCCGCTTGAGTCACCGCCAATAAGGCAGCAAAATGTTGTTCTGCATAAGACACGATTTCGCCATTACGTTTGGCACGATACGGATGTCCAACCGCTAAAAAGGTATTTTCCAGACTATCACGGACATTCACACGGATACGACGCTGGTTCATGACCGCACCACGACCACGGCTAGCTGAAAATAATTCATCGCGGACTGGATCGTAAATTACCCCATGTTGGGTAATACCTTTATGTTGCACAGCAATTGAGATGCAGAAATGAGGGAAACCATTGATAAAGTTTTGTGTGCCATCTAATGGATCAATCACCCAACACCAATCGGCATCGTGACCTTTGCCTTCTTGCAGGCCAAATTCTTCGCCTAGAAAGCTGTGGTTCTTATAACTTTTACGTAAGGTATCAATAGTGAGTTGTTCCAAGTAACGATCAACACGTGTTACTGGACCTTCAATGCCTTTTTCTTCAACTTGTAGATCGAGCTTATGACGATTCTGATGCGCTTTTAAAAGCTCTTGACCAACTGTTTGAGCTGCACGCGCAGCCATGACCACCATAGGTTCCATTGAACACCCACTACAAATTTGAAGATTTTGACAAAGAATAATGCATAAAAGCGCGCTAATTCTATCAAATTAGCGCGCTTTTAGGTAAAAAATGTTAGGATTTTTTTTAGCGAAAGACCTTAAACAGTCTGTACAAGCTTTAACCATACTTTTTCAATGGATTTTTGAATCCCTTCTGCATCAAGTCCACAACTTTGTAACATTTGTGCATGTGTCGCTTGTGGCATAAAACTGTCAGGTAAACCGAGATTCAGCGTTGGCTTGAGAATTTGTGCTTTGGCGAAAAACTCATTCACAGCACTGCCCGCACCTGCCATAACTGCATGTTCTTCAACTGTGACAAATAAGCTGGTTCTTGCAGTCAAATCACGAATGATTTGTTCATCCAAAGGTTTGACAAAACGCATGTTGACCACGCGTACACCAATATCATGAGTTTTGCTGAGTTGTTCAGCTGCTTCTATTGCTACGGTCACACGGCTACCAAACCCCAAAATACTGATTTGTTCCTCATATTCAGCATGGTATTCCGCCACAATTTCAGCTTTGCCTATTTCTAGGGTGGTCAATGTCTGCTGAATTTCAACGCCAACCCCATTGCCTCGTGGATAACGCACCGCCGCAGGACCAGCGTGTAAATATGCTGTATGCAACATTTGGCGGCATTCATTTTCATCTTTAGGCGCCATGATTACGATGTTCGGCACGGTACGCATATAGGCATAATCGTAAGCCCCTGCATGGGTTGGACCATCTTCACCGACCAAACCTGCACGATCAATACCAAAGGTCACATCCAAGTTTTGCAAGGCAACATCATGAATCAGTTGATCATAACCACGCTGTAAAAAGGTAGAGTAAATCGCGACCACAGGCTTTAAGCCTTCACACGCCATGCCCGCAGCCAATGTCACAGCATGTTGTTCAGCTATCGCGACATCGAAGAAACGTTCAGGATATTGTTTGGCGAATTTGACCATGCCCGAACCTTCACACATAGCCGGGGTAATGGCCAGAAGTCGATCATCCTGTGCAGCTTCATCGCAAAGCCACTGACCAAAAACATCGGAATATTTTGGTGGCAATTTCTTGCCGGGTACACTAGAAGTTGCTGATATTTTAGTAATGGCATGGTAGGTGATTGGATCTGCCTCAGCAGGCTCAAAGCCTTTGCCTTTTTTGGTATACACATGAACCAGACGCGGTCCTTTGCGTTTTTTCAATGCATTAAATACAGTGACCAAGTGCTCGACATCATGACCATCAAATGGACCAAAATAATCAAAGCCAATGGCTTTAAATAAGTTATCTGCGGCATCCGTAGCAGACTGATGCAAACGTGAGTTGTAAGTCCATTGTGGATGTGGCTGTACATAAGCCTCACCGTCATCATTAATGTTGACTGAATGACCATGTTCCCAAATGGCGGCCAAGTGTTTGGCAAAACCACCGGTGCTACAGGAAATTGACATATCATTGTCATTTAATACCACAATCAGATCTGCATCATGCGCCACAGCGTCGTTCATGGCTTCAAATGCCATGCCTGCGGTCATGGCACCATCTCCTACAACACAGACCACTTCGCAAGGATTTTGCTGATAACGGCGCGCAAGTGACATGCCAAGTCCAGCCGAAATTGCAGTTGAGGAATGTCCAACACCAAAAGTGTCAAATACAGATTCTTCACGCGCTGGAAATGCAGCCAAGCCATGTTGTGCACGGATGCTATACAGTTGATCACGGCGACCTGTCAAAGCTTTGTGTGGATAGGCCTGATGACCGACATCCCAAATCAAACGATCATGTGGCGTATTAAAACTGTAATGGAGGGCAACGGTGAGCTCAATCACGCCCAGATTTGCGCCAAAGTGTCCACCACTTTGTCCTGCCGCATATAAAATAAACTGACGCAACTCATCAGCCACTTGAGACAACTGGCCATGCTCGAGCTGACGTAATTGTTGTGGATGATCAATCTCATCTAACAATGGCGTAACAGGGCGTTGAGTTGGTATTTCGGTATACAACATATGTGGCAAAGCCTTTTTAAGCCTGGCAAATCCTAAGCTGGGTAAATGGGATTCGGTATAAGCAGTTGAATTTACTTATGATCGAATTAAAGTCACCTTCAATCAGCCACATGTCTAACAAGGTCGCATGGCATATTTGCTTGCGGCGTGGTTGGCTAGATTATCCAGAATAATCTGACTATTTATCAACTATTATCGTGCGCATTATACAAAAAAGAAATTATTATGCATAAATTCAGCGCAGCAATTCTACCAATATGTGACCAATACGCTATACTTTAGCCGTTTTCATGACGAGATATGTAACCAGTGGCTATTGAGTTTGTCGCAACTTCAAAACTCCCAACCAAATTTGGTGACTTCAATATTTCTGTGTTTCAAGACCCTGAGACGGGTGAAGAACATGTCGCTTTATCCAAAGGTTTAGAAACTGCACCGAATGAGCCTGTGTTGGTTCGTATTCATTCGGAGTGTTTAACTGGTGATGCATTTGCTTCGCTCAAATGTGATTGCGGTCCGCAGTTACAAGCGACACAACAATTGATTAATGATGTCGGTCAAGGTGTGATTTTATATTTACGCCAAGAAGGACGTGGTATTGGGTTGACCAATAAAATTCGTGCTTATGCCCTACAAGATCAGGGACACGATACTGTGGATGCCAATCTGTTATTAAACCTGCCTGCTGATGCACGTCAGTATGATATGTGCACCATTATGCTGGATCATTTACAGGTCAAAGCCGTCAAACTGATCACCAATAACCCACTCAAATTGAAAGCCTTGACTGATTTGGGTATTCATGTAGTGGAGCGTGTTCCACTTACAGTGGGTCGCAATCCGTTTAATGAGCATTATTTAAAAACTAAACGTGAACGTATGGATCATTTATACAAAAAAGATGATTTCTAATCAAAGTTCACGCTCAGTATTCATAAAAAAATGACTTTATTCAAGTATTTAATAAAATCATTTGTTCACTCCCCACCCTGTTTTTTTCTTGATGCTTTGTTTAAAGAAAGCCAGATCATTTGAGGTTCATTATGCAGCATCCAACTTCGGCTGATATTCTACGAGTTCGCGAATTTTTACTGGACTTACAGGCACGTATTTGTGATGCACTTGAACAGCAGGAGCAAAAAGGCGGTGGTTCTGCACAGTTTGTGATTGACGACTGGCAACGTGTTGAAGGGGGTGGCGGTCGTTCGCGTGTTTTGCAAGAAGGTGAGGTCATTGAGAAAGGCGGTGTGATGTTTTCACATATTGATATTCGCCAACTCCCTGCTTCTGCAACACAGCGTCATCCTCATATTGCTGGAGCTAAAGCCCAAGCATTGGGGGTTTCATTGGTGATTCACCCTAAAAACCCCAACATTCCAACTTCACATGCCAATGTCCGCTTATTTGTTGCACAGCCCGAAGGTCAGCAACCAATTTGGTGGTTCGGGGGCGGTTTCGATTTAACGCCCTTTTATCCTGACAACCAAGACATTAAGCATTGGCATCAAACAGCTTTTGATTTATGTCAGCCTTTTGGTGAGCATGTCTATGCTGAACACAAAAAATGGTGTGATGATTATTTTTATTTAAAACATCGCGATGAACAACGTGGTATTGGCGGTTTATTTTTTGATGACTTAAATCAATGGGATTTTGAGACTTGTTTTGACTACATCAAAGCTGTTGGCAATGGTTATCTTGCAGCCATTCTTCCCATTTTTGAAAAGCATCGCGAACAGCCTTATACCGAAGCACAACGCGAATTTCAGTTATATCGACGCGGTCGCTATGTCGAATACAATCTCGTTTATGACCGTGGTACCTTGTTTGGTCTACAAACTGGAGGTCGGATTGAATCTATTCTCGTCAGTCTACCGAATCTTGCTGCATGGTCATATCGCCCAGAGTGGGAGGAGAATTCAATCGAGAAGCAACTGACTGATTATTATCTAAAACCTCATGATTGGCTAGCTGAACTGTAATATTCACTTGCAAATGAGAGTCTTTATTATTCAATCATCTCTTGTATGTTTTAGGCAATCGTTTATGCTGATCATTACATTATGTCATTACAAAGTTTGAAAAGAGCGCAACAGAGTTGAACACTTAGCGTTGTCATCTTGATTTAATATTGTTTTGATCTAATTTTAGAAAAAAATGAAAGGTCGTTTTATGTCTCGTCGTCTTCTTGCAGATTTTTTAGAGAATCACCGTCTTTTAATTCTGGCAGTGTTGGTGATCACTGTATTCATTTCTACTAGCGTGACTGTGGAATTTGAAAATATTTATTCAGACAGTATCTCCATTTCAGTGACCGTACTTGCAGCAATTGGTTTGGTATTAGCGGCAATCATCTTTTTAATCGAAAAGCTCGAATCAATTTGTAATCCATAATTTTTTTAATTTTATGATTGGCTTCAATGTGTCAATCTTTAGCCTGCGTTTAAACAATCCTAAACCAATTCTGTGCTTATTTTAACGTTATCAGGCATAAACAAAAGCCACCTTGAGGCGACTTCTATCATAAACTTTGGACGTTACATCATCTTTTGATTCTTACCGAGTACTTTACGAACCCGCCAACTTAAACTCAATTCGACGGTTACGGAATTTACCCTGTTCAGTTTCATTGTCTGCTACAGGATTTTCAGCACCATAACCTACTGCTTTGAGTGTCGAAGAACTTACACCTTTGGCTGTTAAATAGTCCACCACCGATTGCGCACGTTTTTGTGATAATGCTTTATTGGTGTCAGCATTCCCAGTTGAATCAGTATAGCCTTCTACATTTAAACTCAGATTTGGTACTTTTTGTAGTAATGTCGCCGCTTGATCAAGTACCGCTTTATTTTCATCTGGAATTGCTGCCGAACCTGTCGCAAAATTAATAATTTGCATATTTAAGGCCTGTACAATTTGTTCTGGCGTTGAAGACTCATTTAAGCCAGACAATGCTTGCGTAGTGGCATCAATACTGCTGGAAACGGATTGTTCAACATTTAAAGGCTGCGCAGCCTCTACATTTAATTCTGGCGCAATGGCTTTAATTTGATCAATTAAACCAGTTAAGGCAGTTGCATCTGGGGCGTTTACGCTGAGATGATCACCCACCCATTCGATGCTGGCATTAGGCACAGCTTTGACCAGATTTAAAATGCCATCAAGTTTATCCTGAGCAGGAAGCTGTGTAGCAAACGAAGCATCTGTATTGATATTACAATTGGCAGCTGTACCAAAGACTTTTGTAAGTGCTGTTTGTAATAAAGAGCCAAGTTGACTATCACCCACGCTAGATTGACATCCCAAAACCTGATTACCTGTTCCTGAAGTTAAGCTCAAGCTAGCAGGAGATGCCGCAGCAACCGTACTCGCAGGTTCAGAGCTTGCCGCAGGTTCAGCAACACTGGCAGGTGCCGGGGTTTGTTTTTGACAAGAACGCCATAAAAATAATAATAACAAGGCTAAAATCAGTAAAGCTAACCACGGCCATATCTTTTTAAATCCGCTACTGGCTGGTGGAGGGGTAGAATTTAAAGGTTGAGCCGAACTGGTTTTAAGCAAACCACCGATGCCAAGCGCAGATAAAATTGGTGCAGCCCACGCAGGCAATTGACTACTAATTTGCGGCAAATAAGATCCCAAATAAGAGACGATATTGCCCTCACCCACCTCTTCTTTTAAGGCACGAGCACTAAATGGAATCGCATGGTTAAATAAAGATTCAATGGTGGCGGGTTGTACACTATGATGCCTTGAAAAACCCTCCAGAATTTGATTTAAAACGCCTTGCTGATTACCTAGTAATTCCTGTAAAGGCGCTTGACTACCATTGAGTACACTGCTTAAACGCTCTGGAAAGCGATGAAAAAGTGCCAGCATGATCGGGTAAAATTGTTTGAGTAATGAGGATTTTTTATCGATATCAATGTCCAGTTGACTCTGATCAACGACGAGCGGAGTTACTCGCTCTACCAGCAACTCAAGTGGATTGAGATTTGAGGTCATTATTGTTCTCCATTTTTGTAGTGCGACTCAATATTTGAGTAATGTTATTTATAGGTATTACGAAATCGCGTTTACATTTTGATCAGAAACAAAATATGAGACAATCACATGCAACATAAATGCACGATAAAGATACAAAGTCACGTACAAGCAGATCTTTTGGCAAATCTCGTTTAGCGCAAATGTATGTCGCTCAGGTTTTAGCGTATAGTGATGGCATTTTTTGAGGTAGATGGATTTTCCACATGGTCAAGCGATTTGCCGTTATTGGCAACCCAATCGAACAATCACGCTCGCCTGAACTTCACTTTGCTTTTGCAAAAAAACTGGGCATTGAACTTGATTATCAAAAACGTCTGGCGCCAATAGATGCTTTTGCCAGCCATGTCACCGATTTTTTTGCACAGGGTGGCTCTGGCATGAATGTTACGGTTCCCTTTAAAGAACAAGCCTATGCCCTGTGTGACGTGTTGACAGAACGTGCGCAAATTGCCAAAGCGGTTAACACGCTCTGGCAACAGGATGGCAAATTACATGGTGACAATACTGATGGACAAGGTTTGGTGGATGCCATTTTAGCTTTGAACTGGTCCTTGCAAGATGCACGTATCCTCATTCTTGGGGCAGGCGGTGCAACACGAGGGGTGATTTATCCACTGGTGAAAGCAGGAGCCAAACAAATCGTGATTGCCAATCGGACTTTACAACGTGCGCAGCAATTGCAGTCAGATTTAAAAGGTGCTGTCCCTGAAGTTGAACTTCAAGTAATGGAACTTACAGCACTGAGCGGTGAGTTTGATCTGGTCATTAATGCGACTTCAGCCAGCTTAACGGGCGAAGCACTGAGTTTACCGCCTGAACTTAAATTTCATCACGCCTATGAAATGGCATACGGAAAGCCTTCTACTTTTATCGATCAGGCTAAAGCCCGTGGTGTTCCTCATACCGAAGGATTTGGCATGCTGGTGGGACAAGCCATAGAAGCTTTTTCAATCTGGCATGGAGTCAAACCAGAACTTAAAGATTTTCTTTAATCAAAATCACCTGTCACAACAAATGTGACAGGTATTCTAGCTTTATCACATTTACAGCATGTTGAAGAGTGATCAGCTATAACACACCTGTCCAGATCATTCGTAACTGATATACATCATAAGGAAGTTGTGTCAAACCCTGAACCGATGCCTGTATCAATTTTACTGATCTACATCTAAAAAAGTCTGAACTAAAATTTTATTGGTCTGGATTGATTTTAATGACATCCGGCGTGCAGGCTAAAAGACTTAAAGCAAGTACACAATAAGTTAAATATTTTAAACGAAGCCTCATGCTTTACACCTTTAATATAATGATGGTTACGAGTTAAATAAAACTGTTTTTTAACTAGACAATAGCTTTAGACTGTATTTAAAAATGCTCAGATCGCGTTTGTCATACACGACAAAATTCGCTTTTCTGACATTTTTTTCATAGATGAGTATCAATGCATTTTTCCCCATGACTAGGAATAATCCAGATCATCGATACAGATAATCCAGAACTATTTCTAAATTAGGATTAAAGATTATGCCAGCGTATAAAGCCCCGCTCCGTGACATTCGTTTCTTGATGAATGAAGTATTTGACTATGCTTCTCACTACAAAACACTTTCTAACGGTGAAAATGCCGACGCAGATACAGTCGATATGATCCTTGAAGGTGCTGCTGATTATTGTGAAAATGTACTTTCACCTCTTAACCAATCGGGTGATGAAGAAGGCTGTCATTTTGACAATGGTGAAGTAAAAACACCAAAAGGCTTTAAAGAAGCTTATGATCAGTTCGTACAAGGCGGCTGGCAAGGTCTGTCTTATCCAGAAGAATTTGGCGGTCAAGGCTTGCCAATGTCTTTGAACCTCATCAAATCTGAAATGATGGGAACAGCAAACTGGTCATTTACCATGTATCCCGGTTTGAGCATGGGTTGTATGAATACCATCATGCAATTTGGTACAGATGAACAAAAAGCGACTTACATGCCGAAACTGGTTGAAGGCACTTGGTCTGGCACTATGTGTTTGACTGAGCCTCAGTGTGGTACAGATTTAGGTCAAGTCAAAACCAAAGCAGAACCACAAGCAGATGGCACTTATAAGATTTCAGGGACTAAAATCTTTATCTCAGCGGGTGAACATGATTTAACGGACAATATCATTCATATTGTGCTTGCTCGTCTTCCAGATGCACCAGCAGGTACACGTGGTATTTCATTGTTTATCGTACCGAAATTCATCCCCACGGCGGATGGCGGTGTAGGTGAACGTAATGGCGTGGTGTGTGGTTCAATTGAACACAAAATGGGGATTAAAGCCTCTGCCACTGCGGTCTTGAATTTTGACGGTGCAACAGGTTATCTCATCGGTGAAATCAACAAAGGTTTACACGCGATGTTTACCTTTATGAACACTGCCCGTATTGGTACAGCGGTTCAAGGGATTGCTCACGCGGAATTATCATTCCAAGGGGCGCTACCATATGCCAAAGACCGTATGTCAATGCGTGCACTTTCAGGTAAAAAAGATCCAGATAAAGTTGCAGATGCCATTATTCACCATGCCGATGTACGTCGTATGTTGTTAACTCAAAAAGCGATTGCGGAAGGTGGTCGTTCAATGATTTATCATGCAGCACAGCTTGCAGATAAAATGACCGATGCTTTAATTACAGGTGATCAGGCAAAATTTGAAGATTACGATGACAAACTTGGTTTCTTCACCCCAATTCTAAAAGGCTTCTTGACTGAGCTTGGTTTGGAAGCGGCCAATCATGGTATGCAAGTGTACGGTGGTCACGGCTATATCCGCGAATGGGGTATGGAACAAATTGCACGTGATGCCCGTATTGCAACACTTTATGAAGGTACAACAGGTGTACAAGCACTCGATTTGATTGGTCGTAAAGTGTTGTTGTCTTCTAAAGGTAAAGTGGTTCGTGACTATACTGCTGAAATTTTGAAATTCTGTGGTCGTCATGCCCGTAATAAATACCTTCGTCGTTTTGCATGGGACTTAACCAAGCTTTGCGCACAATGGAATACCCTAACCGTTCGTATTATGCTGGCTGCGCGTAAAGATCGTGACATCGTATCGTCTGCATCAGTCGATTATTTGATGTTCTCTGGTTATGTCATGATGGCTTTCTTCTGGGCCCAACAAGCCGTGATTGCTTCTGAAAAACTGGAAGCAGGCGACGGTAAAGAAACACCTGAGTTCTATAAAGCGAAGATCAAAGTCGCTGACTTCTATTTTGATCGCTTATTACCACGCGCTCAAGGTCATGCAGAATCAATGGTTACACCATCTCGCACATTGACCTCTTTGGCTTCAGAACATTTTAGCTTTGACTACTAAGGGTAACTAGCCAGCTAAAAAAAGGATGCTTCGGCATCCTTTTTAATTTCTCTTATTTTTGCTTTTTCAAATTCAATCAATATAAAAGCTAAGGCAATTTGGTCAGCACACGTGCTTTTTGAGGCAAAATAAATTGCTCCCCCAAATTCTTGCGATTTTGACCATTTTCAACATGAATGATTTTATCCAAATTGGCTTTTAAATGATTCGCATCGATAATTTTAAAATACAGTTTTCCGCCATCAAATAAGGTCAATATAATTTCTTTGTGCTGTGCATCAAATGCCCAGCGATCTGGCTCATAGTTTTTGGTGTTTTGGCGCTCATCAATACTGATACGTCCTAAACTTACTCGCTTCCGATAAGCTGTTCCGTCTGCCAATAAACTCAGAACATAATCAATTTGTCCTTCTGACTCTTTGCAAAGCGCAACTGGATCACTACAAGGCACATGCACATGATAACGACCCACATATTTCATGGCATTCACAGGAAGTGGCGCCGCCGGATTATTTGTAACTTCAGTGCTTTCAGCAGGCAGCATCGATTGACCCGCAACATCAGCCAGTTTATTGCCCTCTTGCGGTTGGTCAGTTGGAGTTGCTTGATTAGGGACAGACGCCGCAGAAATCTTTTCATCCTGTTCCGCCAGTTTGCTGCTATCGGATGAATGACGATCACAGGCAGATAAAGCCGCACTTAAAATCATTACAATACACAGACGGTTGTAGGCAGTAGATGGGGGAGCTGAGAGAAATTTAAGCTTAATCATAGAAAATATTGTTCACCATTTCTCTCATAATAAAAAAGTCCATTTATCCCCCCGAACTTGATCTCATGATTGTTTTTCAGTTCACCATCAGTGGCTTGAAAAAATCATATTTTTGTAAGTTCATTAAACTGAATTTTTATCGAGTCTTGGACAGACTCAGTGCTTTTCTTTACATAAAATAACTTTTTTCTGGATTTAATGCCTTTAAAGCAGTCAATTGATTCCCCATTTAAAAAATAACACATGAAAAATTCGAAAAAATTTCATGTCATATTTATTTTTGAGGAGATGTTATCGATGGCCAATTCTGGTTTATATCGTTCAAACCGACAACATATGATCGCCGGTGTCATGGGCGGTATTGCTGAACGTTTTGGTTGGAACGCAAATTTGCTACGGCTTATTTTTGTGATTGTATCGCTTATGAGTGCAGCTTTTCCTGGCATTTTGGTTTACCTGATTTTATGGTTAATTATGCCGAAACAGAATCAACGACTGGACTATACATCAGGTTATTCACAATCGATGCGTACTGTTCAAGAAGAACAGCGTAGTAAACGCTAATCAGACATCATTTGACCTTGTCATTTTGGTCGCTACAGTTGTTATCCCCCTAAAACGCAACTGTAGCTTTTTTTTGTCTTCTACATTTGCTTTACGACTACGCTCAATCCACAAAGTGTTTTAAATTGTCTAACCGCTGTTGATATTGCTGCATAGGACAATATCCATACATGGGTGAACCAATATAATCGCCTGCATTTTTGCATTCCTGATCCACATATTGTTTCCACAAACGCTGTGATTTCATAATGTCTTGATAACGTTCAGAACTCCCCTGTTCTTTAATTTTATCCAATAATTTTACAATTTGTGTTTCATAAGCTGCTTTCGCCTGCTGGCTACACACCTCCACGACAGCATTATTGATACTGGCTAACTGTTGTGTCTGTATGGTTTCATCAACACACTGGCTATATAGATCGGGTTCCTCCTGCTGTGCGTTGGCATAGGACACAGCAGTAATCATGCACAGAAAAAGTAATCTAATCTTATTATTCAGCATAGCTCATCCTTTTAACGCGCGTATTGTCTAAAAAAAGACCAAATTACTTGAGTCGCATCAAAACCCTCATCATGATGATCAACTGTTGGCCAAACGTGTTGCCCTTGAGTCACATCATAAAGCACAACATCGGCTTTGCAGTTTAGACCTTTTTCAATCCTCAACATCGCAGTTTTCTGTACCAGCATATTCCCTTGACATTGATTGTTTGTTTTCCAATAGTTCATGGCATAAGTCACTGATTGGAACGACTGTTTTTGGGCTCTGGCAACAAAATGGGTTGGACTCATACCTCCATGAAAAGGCACCACAGAATCCTGCTCACCATGAATCATTAAAATAGGGACAGGACTTTTTGCAGCAGTTTCATTTCCAAATAATGCACCCGAAACTACAGCTACTGCTGCCAGTTGACTTCCCATGCTGATGGCTAGCTGATGCGCCAGCATCCCTCCATTTGAAAAGCCAACCATATAGATTTTGTTATGATCTATTGGGGTATTTCGTGAAACATCTTTTAAAATTTGTTGAACAAATTCAAGGTCATTGACTTTCTTCTTCATGGCTTCGCCACAGCAGCCTTGTGCATTCCATGTGCCCATTCTGGCATTTGCACCTATACCCTGCGGCGCAATTAAAATAAAGTCTTGTTGCTCTGCCATGGTTTGCCAGCGTTTCATCATTTGACTGGCATTACCACCGCCTCCATGTAAGGCAATCACCACAGGTAAGTTATGTATTGTAGAAGAAGAAGCTGGCTCGTAAATTTGATACGTCCGCTGCATGCCATCGAAGTCTATTCGCCGTGTTGACTGTTGCACATGCTGCATCGTTATTCGTTGCTCAATTCTTTGTTTGATTTTCTCTGCTATAAAACCATTGCCATCCCATGCGGCTTGTACGTATTGGCAAGAGATGCTTAAGGCAATGATGGAAGATGTTAAACTCAATGATTTCGCTGATTTTTTTATAGGAGTCATATATTTGAGCCTCTGTGTCCCCTTTATCATGATATTCAATTTACGCTTAAATTCAGTAGAAAAGATGAAGTTTGATCTATGCTACTTTTTATTCATAAGAACTCGACAGAACCTTTGCCACTCTCCTTTAAAATCCTTATACTTGAACGCAATTTTTCTCTAATTTTTTAATGGATGCACCATGAGTCGCGCCATATCGCATATTGATACCTTTCAGGGCTTAATTCTTGCCCTACAAAACTATTGGGCAGAACAAGGCTGCGTGGTTTTACAACCTTATGACATGGAAATGGGCGCAGGAACTTTCCATACCGCAACCTTCTTACGTGCGCTTGGCCCTGAAACATGGAATGCCGCTTATGTACAACCTTCACGCCGCCCAAAAGATGGCCGCTATGGTGAAAATCCAAACCGCTTGCAGCATTACTACCAGTTCCAAGTCGTACTCAAGCCAAACCCAGATAATATTCAACAGCTTTACCTAGACTCCCTCAAAGCAATTGGGATTGATACTTTGACTCATGATATTCGTTTTGTCGAAGACAACTGGGAATCTCCAACCCTCGGTGCTTGGGGCTTAGGCTGGGAAGTCTGGCTCAATGGTATGGAAGTCACTCAGTTTACTTACTTCCAGCAAGTCGGTGGGGTTGAATGTTACCCTGTCACAGGTGAAATCACTTACGGTCTTGAACGTTTAGCGATGTACCTTCAAGGGGTAGACTCGGTTTATGATCTGGTTTGGACCAAAGGTCAGTTTGGCACCGTGACTTATGGAGATGTGTTCCATCAAAATGAAGTGGAACAGTCCACCTATAACTTTGAATACGCGCCAGTCGATAAACTGTTTGAGTTGTTTGATTTTTATGAATCAGAAGCGGTTCGTTTAATAGACGCAAAACTGTCTTTACCTGCCTACGAACAGGTAGTGAAAGCCTCGCATACCTTTAACTTACTCGATGCACGCGGTGCAATTTCTGTCACTGAGCGTCAACGTTATATTTTACGCGTACGTACTTTAGCCCGTGCTATTGCGCAAAGTTATGTTCAGGCACGTGCTGAACTCGGTTTCCCAATGGCAGAACCTCATTTACGTGATGAAGTTTTAGCTCAACTTAAAGCCCAAGCAGACAGTGATGCAGCCAAAGCACAAAAAGCGGAGAACAAATAATGAGTCAACATACGGTCTTATTTGAACTTGGCTGCGAAGAGTTGCCACCAAAAAGCTTAAAAACATTACGCGATGCATTACAGGCAGAAACCATCAAAGGTTTAACCGATGCAGGCTTAAACTTTGCAAGCGTTGAAGCGTATGCTGCACCACGTCGTCTTGCACTTAAAATTATAGATGTGGATGGTGCTCAAGCAGATACGCAAAAACGCTTTGATGGCCCTGCCCTGCAAGCGGCTTATGACAGCGAAGGTAAACCGACCAAAGCCCTTGAAGGCTTTATGCGCGGTCAAGGCATTGAAGCTGATCAAGTTTCAACCTTCCAAGCAGGAAAAGTTGAAAAAGTGTGTTATTACAAAGACATCAAAGGTCAAAGCCTTGATGAATTATTGCCGAACATACTACAAACAGCTTTGGACAATTTACCCATTGCCAAACGCATGCGTTCCGCGGCAGAGCGTAACGAGTTTGTTCGCCCTGTCAAATGGATGGTTTTAATCAAAGATAGTGAAGTGATACCAGCAACAATTCAAGGTTTAACTTCTGGTGTTAAAACAGAACAAGGTTTTGAGACAGGCAGGTATAGTTTAGGACACCGTTTTCATCATCCAGACATGGTTAAGATTGAACATGCAAATGACTACTTAACCGTTCTTGAAAACGCTTATGTCATTGCTGACTTTGAAAAGCGTCAAGCTTTGATTCAAGACCAAGTCAAAACATTGGCAGATGAAGTCAATGCCACTGCGATTGTCCCTGCTGACTTACTTGATGAAGTAACTGCACTGGTGGAATGGCCTATTGCACTACGCGCTACGTTTGAAGAGCGTTATTTGGCAGTTCCGCAAGAAGCCCTAATCACCACCATGCAGGATAACCAGAAATATTTCTGTTTGGTCGATGCTGAAGGCAAACTACAGCCGTATTTCATTACTGTTTCCAATATTGAATCAAAAGATCCAACTCAAATTATTGAAGGTAATGAAAAAGTCGTACGTCCACGTTTGAGTGATGCAGAATTCTTTTTCTTACAAGATCAAAAACAACCACTGGCGAGTCGTAAAGATAAATTAGCCAATATGGTATTCCAAGCTGAATTAGGTACGCTTTGGGATAAATCTCAGCGTATTGCCAAATTAGCCAGCCAAATTGCCACGTTAACGCAGGGTGACAGTGCTGCCGCAGAACAAGCTGGTCTTTTAGCAAAATGCGATTTAACTTCTGAATTGGTCGGTGAGTTCCCTGAATTACAGGGTACTGCGGGAACCTATTATGCACGTTTGGAAGGTTTACCAAGCGAAGTGGCAGATGCCATTGCTGAACAATATTTACCGCGTTTTTCAGGGGATGTGTTACCACAAACCCAAACGGGTACGGCACTCGCATTGGCAGATCGTTTAGATACTTTGGTCGGTATTTTTGGCATTGGTCAAGCACCCACAGGTTCAAAAGATCCGTTCAGCTTACGCCGTGCAGCCATTGGTGTATTGCGTCTATTGATCGAAAAAGAGTTAGATCTGCCATTGGTCGAACTCACTAAAATTGCCTCTGAAAACTATCATGGCAAGTTACGTGAGCCAGTGAAAGCGCAGCATGAAGCATTGAACTTTATCGAAGCACGTTACCGCGCGATGTATGAAGATCAAGGCGTTGCCATTGATGTGATTCAGTCTGTTCAGGCCTTATCACCAAAATCACCACTGGACTTTGATCATCGTGTTAAAGCCGTTAATCACTTTAAAACCTTGCCAGAAGCACAAGCTTTAGCGGCTGCCAATAAGCGTGTTGCCAATATCTTGGCGAAAGAAGGTCAGATTGTCGGTGAAGTAGATGCAAATCTATTGATTGAAGATGCTGAAAAAGCGTTATTTGCTGCATTGCAAACAGTGACTCCAGTGGTACAGCCATTGCTTGAAGCGCATAACTATACCGATGCATTGTCACAATTAGCGTCTTTACGTGAACCGATTGATGCGTTCTTTGATAGCGTTATGGTGATGGCAGAAGACCCTCAATTGAAAGCCAACCGTTTGCGTTTACTAGCACAGTTACGTGGTTTATTTACTGCGATTGCGGATGTAAGTATGTTGCAGGGTTAAGCCTTTAAGATTATTGATTTTTTAAATAAACCTCGCTATAAATTAGTGGGGTTTATTTTTGGAATAACTAATGGAAGCAAACTATAAAGAATATGATTTTGAAAAAAGTCGTGAAAGAATTGATGAAATCTTGAATGCTTCTGAAAATAATTATCTTGAAAGTAATCAAATACCGAGCATTGATAACTTAACATACACAAATGGCTATCATATCAATTGTTCTGCCTTATTTATTGACATACGCGGCTCAAAAGAGTTAGCAACAAAACATCAAAAAAAGGTTTTAGCAAAAATTTATAGAGCCTATATTTCAGAACTTGTTGCCTTACTTAATGGAAATCCAAATATTAGACAAATCTATATTGAAGGTGATTGCGTTTGGGGTGTATTCAATACAGAAACTAAAGATCAAATCGATAAAGTTTTTCAAACTGCTTTTGAAGCTAATTCATTAATTCAAACACTTAATATAAAACTAAAGAAAAGGTCCTACTCTCAACTTAAAATAGGTATAGGATTACATTATGGACAAGCATTAGTTATAAAAGCTGGCTATAAAGGAAGTGGTATTAATGAAGTTACATGGATTGGTGAGCTTATTGGCAAAACAGCACAATATTGTAGTTACGCCAGTAAAGGATATAGGAAAACTATTATCTTATCTGATGTGTTTCATCAAAATTTAAATGAACATAATAGAAGTCTTTGTCAAAAAGTAAGTTATACGGATTACTATGAAGGTGACATTGTTAGTACCTATATGAATGATTGGGTACAACAAAATGGATAAATCCACTTTTTTACAGTCTGCCATTCAAGACACTCAACAAAATATTCGTGCTATTGATTTTAAAATTGGAGCATTGCTAGCAGGTTGTATTGTTCCATTTCCACAAATTAGAACTATTTATGAGTTTTTAAGTTCCAACGGACTTTGGTGGCAACAAGGTTTAGCTTGGATTATTTTTTCAATTTGGCTAATTGCTGTTTTAATTCTATTGGCAGCACTTTCAGCTATTGATAATCCTAGTAAACATATTAATGATGGCTATGCCCAAAAAGGTACTTATTACGGAGGTGGAATTTTTAAATTTAATTTAATTAATGGATTCTTGCGTACAGATATTCGCACCAATAAAACTGTATTAAATTATTCTAATGAATTAGATGATCCCAATTTTCCATTTATAAATGAACTTGCTTTTGAACATCTAAAATTAATCTATATTCGTGATTTAAAATTATTTAGGCTCAAGTTTGCTGTCGGTTTGATTGCTTGCTTAATTTTTCTTGGATCAATTTCATTCCTAGTAACACCAAATGTCAAAAAAATAGAAGTGCAAAATACACAGCAGCAGGAACACTAAGAAAAAATTTCAAATGTT
Organism: Acinetobacter ihumii; assembly: GCF_900625095.1. Taxonomy (GTDB): domain Bacteria; phylum Pseudomonadota; class Gammaproteobacteria; order Pseudomonadales; family Moraxellaceae; genus Acinetobacter; species Acinetobacter ihumii. Next base: position 1,801,810 of record NZ_LR130760.1, read on the forward strand.
TACTACGAGTTGTTATAGCTATCCAATTAATAATAATTTATATTTTCCAATTCATCCACCCGATACTGCCCACAATCATTAATCCTCCAACCAACACATATATCGATGGTCGTTCTCCTAAAAAAAGCACCGCAATCAACATTGCCACCAACGGCGTACAATACAAAAAATTAGACGCCTGCATTAACGGCATGTGCTTGAGTACATAGCCCCAAAGCAAATACGCCAATGCACTCGGAAAGAGCCCTAATAGGACTACTGCAATATTTGCCTGCCACGTTGCATCCTGCATTTGCGCTATCAGATCAGAACCATAAAACAATAAAGGCAGCGTTCCAAACCAGATCACATAACACATCATACTGATCGAGTCATAAGGCAAATTAAATTTTTTATACAGTACAAAATAAATCGCCCAACACATTGCCGCGAGTAAAATCAATAAGCTATGTGCATTCGGCAAAATCAAACCCTGATCACCACTGACCACCAAAATTGCACCAGCCAATCCCAATACGATGCATACGCTTTGTTTCAGTGAAATTTTATCTTTAAAAACCAATGCTGAAATAATTAAGGTAAACAATGGAATCGACTGACTTAAAATACTTGATGCCGTTGCGGTGACATACTGCTGTCCCGTATTGATCAACACATGATGCAAGGTCACAGAACATAAACCCAATATTAAAAATAGAGGAAGATCACGTATTTTCGGAATCATTATTCCTTTTTGCAATGCAATGACCAGTAATACAGCCGAGGCAATCAAAAAACGCAACAGTGCAATATGTTCAGGTGAATAAGATACTAAAGCACTGTGTACCCCTACAGGTGAATATCCCCAACACATCACCACTAGAGCAATGTAGAAATAGAGTTTGAGGGGCTGGTGGTTAACAAATGAAATGGATAAATGATGCATCGAACATAACCAGATATAGGCTTTGTTGCATCATAAATGGATAGATGATTGAATAAAATTAACTTATATTAATCTTATCATTCATTTTTATTCAATCACAAAACATGGATATCCAACAACTGAGAATGTTTCAAAGCATTGTAGAATGTGGCAGCATGGTGCAAGCAGCCACCAAGCTGCATTGTGTTCCATCGAATATCACCACTCGCATCAAACAACTTGAAGAAGAACTCAGCGCACCGTTATTTTTACGTGAAGGCAAAATGCTGAAACTGACGGCTTCGGGCGAAGTGTTTTTGGAATATTGCCAAAAAATTTTAGCCTTGTGTGATGAAGCCAAACGCAGTATTCACCCTGATGCAGCCCCATCAGGGCCATTAAGAATTGGCGCGATCGAATCTTCAGCAACCACTCGCTTACCACGTCTGCTGGCTGAATATCACCAGCAGTATCCAGATGTTTCGATTCAAATTACCACAGGAACATGGAAACAACTTTTACAAGATGTACTTCAGCATAAACTAGATGGCGCGATTGTCGCGGGACAGATTCAATTCCCATTGCTACATCAACTTGAAATTTATCAGGAAAATATGGTGCTCATTGCAGCACCCTCCATCGGTAAAATTCACTGTCAGGAAGATTTGATCGATAAAGAAATATTTATGTGGACGGAGGGTTGTCCTTATCGTGCAGCACTTGAAGAATGGCTCAAGTTAAAGAAGCTTGCTTTGCCCATGACGGGCATTACCAGTTATGCCACGATTATTGGCTGTGTCAGTGCAGGTTCTGGCGTGTCCTTAGTTCCACAAAGTATTTTTGAACAATATAAAAGTATGACCCATCTTTGCGCTTATCAATTCCCCCATCTTGCCTCCATGCAAAATCAATTTTTCTGGCATGAAAATGTGCAACAGCATAAAGCCCGTGATGCATTTATTGCTTTATTAAAAACAGAATTTTCAAATAAAAAATAGCGTCTTTTTTTGCTGCTTTACTCTAGCTGAATAGTCAAATAGCGTTATACTTATGCTCAATAACAACACATGTAAGCCATTAAATGATGAAACTTAATCCTCTTTTTTTAGTCACCGCGACCTGTTTAACGCTCACAGCATGTTCAACGACTCCCCCTCTTCCAGAAACCACTGTGGGCGTGATTGAAGAAGTGACCAACATCAAAGCCTTTCCTGATACCAAAAACAATAAGGCAAAACTGATTAAGATGGGAGATCACTGTAATATTGAATTTACGGGTGTTCTGGATGCCGCTCGCGCACGTGAAAACTGGGTATTTAAGGGCAATACTTTAATTTCAGCTGGAACGGTGATTGTTGCCAAAGATGGAACCAGCTCAGCCAAGTCGTTTGATTTGTATGACAAACAGGTACAAGCCAATTTCCTTTCACTTCGTGACAATTTCAAAAAAGAAAACGTCGCTGCTTGTGAATAGTGAATAAGTTTGGGGGTTTTGTCCTTCATGTCTGTTAAGGGCAAAACCTGTTTGGTTGTCCTATTTCACTCCTTGAGTGTATATCCCTTGTAGCAAGCTGTATCAGTTTGATCTCTTTTATTTTTAAATTGAGCGGATCTCGCTAAGATGATTCACATTACAGAATCAGGAAAAAGGATGGCTAAAATGCTTAAGCATGCCCTGTATGGTGCAACACTCAGCTTGTTTGTTATTCTACCCATTGCAGCCAGTGCTAATGAAACTGTGACTCCGCAAGTAGCAAACTCCTCTACAGATCAGCCTAAAAGCATGCCTTATGGTGATAATCCCAATATTTTTCGGGTACTCACTTATAAAACTGGACAAAGCATTAGCCGTTTAGGCAACTCGATTCAGCGTGGTGCGGATAAATCTTCCACCAAAATCAGTGAAAAATGGCAAGACAGCAAAGCGTATGGTGCAGAGCAGTCACAGGTTGCTCAACAAAAAGCCAGTGAAGCAAAAACGTATACTGAACAAAAGTGGCAGCAAACCAAAGATGCCGTGGTCGGTACCAATGGGGGTACAGTGCCTATTGAGCAAAGTAGTTTAAGTCAATCTTCAGCCGCACCAGTGGCAGCCGCCCCTGAAAGCACACCTTCTGCAACTGCAATGCCCGCGACAACACCAGCTGCACCATTGCCTGAAAGCGCAAATCCTTAAACATTAGATTTCATCCATCACTGTTTTAGCTCTTTTCGTTTTCGCGCCAAGAGAGAATTAAAAGGAACTGATGAAAGAAATCTATTGAGGGCTTCAAAACTTTAGACTTAAAAAATTTAAGAATTGACCTGACGTACAATTTGACCCGTAATAAATCCTTGTGCATTTTCAGCCAATTGTTCCACCATGCGTTGTCTGGATTGAACACTGCCCCAAGCAGCGTGTGGGGTGATGATTAAATTCGGAAGATCTGCATCTAGTAAAACATTGCCGTCTTTAGGCGGTTCAACGCTGAGTACATCTGTTGCTGCACCTGCAATTTTTCCATGTTTTAAGGCATCTAATAAATCACTTTCATGCACAATACCACCACGTGCGCAATTGATTAGAAATGCAGAAGGTTTCATCATATCAAAGGCGTTTGCATTGATCAGATTTCGGGTATTTTCTGTCAATGGGCAGTGTAGGCTTAAAAAATCGACTTGAGGCAATAACTCAGACAGCTCTAATCCATGGGCATGTTTAGGTCGGTTTGGAATATTTGCAATGCGGATCTGCATACCAAACGCCTGAGCCAATCGTGCGACTTCCTGCCCCAACTCACCGTAACCGACGATGCCCAAAGTCTTTCCAGACAACTCCATAATCGGATAGTCCAGAAAACAAAATTGTGATGATTGCTGCCAGCGTCCTTGTCGAACTGCGCTATCGTAGTGTAGCAATGACGTGGCTAATACAAGCATTAGGGTCAAAGTGTGCTGTGCAACCGAAGCAGTTCCATAGCCCTGACAATTACACACCACAACTCCCTGTGCTGTGGCTGCTTCCAAATCGACATTGTTGGTGCCTGTAGCAGAAATTAAAATCAACTTTAGTTGGGGAAGTTGTTGAATAGTTTGTGCATCAATGACGACTTTATTACTAATGACGACTTCAACATTGGTTAATCGCTCGACCACTTGTTCAGGTGCTGTACTTGCATACAACTGAAGCTCACTAAAACAAGCCCGCAAAGAGCTAAAATCCAGATCATTCATGTCCAGTGAACCATAGTCTAAAAATGCGGCGGCTAAACTCATCATGTACTCTTATGTAAATTGATAAATGAAAAGTCAGCATGCACGATGAACAATGCATACTGTTTATTTCTTCATGTACATCTGACTATCTATCTGAAATTACAATGCGTCAAGGCAGATTTCGCATAAATCCATCATTTTACCTCCTGTTTAAAATCTTATTTTTCTCATTCTCCACAATTTCTCCTTCACTTTAAGATCACGGTTAACTGCTTGTAATTTTTTTGAACTGAGTCACACATATCCCACTTTGTTGATTATGATAGCCACGTCGATCACTTATCATGAGATAAAGTGGATTCACAAAAGGAAAGAAAAATGAAAATGATGAAAACTGCTATTTTAACTGCAAGTATTTTAGCTTCTGCAACCGTGTTTGCAGGTAATGCTTCTGTCAATGTCGGCGCAAATGCTCAAGTCGAATCAGACGGCGTGCTTAGTCGTATTGGCAATGGGGTAAAAACGGGTGTTAGCAATACCGCACATGCAGTTCATTCTACTGCAACCAAGGCAACTGATGCCACAGTCAATGCAGGAAGTCATGTCGCACACAAAACCCATGATGTAGCCGTAACAGCCAAAGATAAAACCGTAAATGCGGCTGAAAAAGTAGGTGACAAAAGTCAGCAAGCTTGGCAAAGCACCAAACAAGGAACAAAGAAAGCTGTTGCAAATACCAAAGATTTCAGCGCAGAGCAAAAAGCCAAAGCTGAATCACGCTGGGATGCAACTAAAAATGCTTCAGCCAACAGTGGCATCAATGCCAACACACAAGCGGGTGTAAAAGTCGGTTCAGTCAATGCCAATGCAGGTGTTGCGGCGAATGCATCAACACGTAATTTAGGTGTTCAAGGTCAAGCAGGCGTTGAAAGACAGCCAACCAAACAAAACACTGCGACTAACTAAGCCGCTCTAGCACTTCTAGCCAATTATTAGTCGAATCACATCAGCACAGGGACGATCAATCGTCCCTGTGTGCGTTTCATCCTCAATTTAAATACACCATAAATTCAATATTCTATGCAGCAGCGCTAAATGGTTTTAAACTTTTCTGCATCTTGTGTTGAATTTTCAGTAAAGCTACAGACGCCATGTTCGTCACTATGCAGATTCAACTGTTTATAACTCAGGACAAAGTAATCTGTGTATTTTTTAATTAAAATTGGGCTCATGTCGGTACTCAATGCATCATCTTCTTTAAATAGTTTCATCACACGTCGGTCATTCATAGCCACGATATAACGTTCAGCATTAATCACAATTTTGACAATACCGCTACTTTTGGCATGAATACTGATGAGATATTTATTATTGAGTTGTACCGCATCTACCCGATAACTTTCTAGCTTATGGCTAATCAGATTAAACACCAGATGTTGTCCAAAACGATCCTGCAATTCTCCACTGGCTTCAAGTTGTGAAATTGGCAAATTCACTTTAATACCTAATTTTTGCAGATCTTGTTCTGTGACTTGTCGTTTGCTTAACATGACACGGGTGATCAGTTGCTTTAAATTGGCATCAAAATATTGATCATCCAGATGCAATTCATTATTTCTTAAAATACGCCCTAGTGCAGCACTATGCCGCGACATTAAATTTGCAATCACGGTACGATAATAAAACTTGCTATTTTTCTTTACGCTACGCATTTGCTGGTAAAAATAGCCCTGATCATACGGGTGGCGAATAAAATCATTCAGTAAACTTGAACTTGCCAAGACCGCAAGGGCATCATGTCCTGTAAAGGGTAGTTTCAGAGTATGTAATGCTGGAATGATTTTTTTGATTTTTAAGTAATGTTCACGATCTTCTTTATAGTAAGGATCATAAACCACAATATACTCAGTTCCAGCACTGACATCGTTCGATTGAATTTGCATATCACGGTTTAAGTTGACATCAAAGAACTCGGCATAACGGCGGTCTTCGACTTGCTGCGGATCAATACTAAATTGCGGAACAAAGGCAATCACACGCTTCATGTTAAGCAATTTGGCATATTTAATGGTGGCATAACCGCCCATCGATCCACCATAGCCGATAATAGATGCAAACTGATCGAGTATTGGCTGCACACTTTCCATCATCTGTTGCATAGATGCTTGCGGAAACCATGATTTGAGTTTGGGCATAATCCCCAGCACATTATAATCATATTTCATCAATGATTTTTCGGCATTAATACTTAGACCTTTGGCACGGCTAATTAAGTCTCCAAATGAAATCACCAATTCGCTGGATGTACCTTTTAGAAAAATAACGCGGATGTGTTCGTCTTCAAAAATAATTTGTTTGTCCATTCGACTACCGAAAAATAGTGACTGCGCTAATGGCACTGGCATCAGTCACAAAAATGCTGGAACTTATTATTTTATAAGGACTGTGGTAAGAAAACAGGGCAAAAGTTACCACAATGTTGCAATCTTGTTTTGCCCAATCCGCTTGCTTTCTCCTGACAGTATCTTTTTTTCGAGGCTTTAAAACTCTTCATACACCGCAGGATCCTGATCGGCTAAACGACCATCGGAACGTGTCAATTGATTAATCTGTTGCATCTGCTGATCACTTAATGAAAAGTCAAAAATTTGCTGATTTGCCAATTGATTTTTATCACTGCTCGATTTTGGAATAGGAATTACCCCCAATTGATGTTGCCATCTTAAAATCACTTGCTGTACAGAATAATCCAGCTCCTGTGCAATCTTTTTTAACGTTTCATTTTCATTGACTTCACTGCCACGACCCAGTGGACTCCACGCCATGGTTAAAATTTGTTTGGATTGATCATATTCGCGTTGTTTGGATTGATTAAAATAAGGATGTAGTTCAATCTGATTAATCACAGGTAAAACCCCTGTTTCACGCTGCAAAGTGTCAATATGTTCAGGCAAAAAGTTACTTACCCCAATCGACTTAATCAGCCCTTCATTCTGGGCATCAATCAGAGCTTGCCAAGCTTCAACATATAAACCCTGTTTTGGATTTGGCCAATGAATTAAATATAGATCGAGATAATCCAGTTGCATCCGATATAAAGATTCTTGAATCGTTTGACGCGCCTCGTCATAGGCATGGTGTCGACCGGGTAATTTCGAAGTAATAAAAAGCTCTTCACGCGCTAAACCCGATTGGCGAACCGCTTCTCCAACAGCTCCTTCGTTTTCATAATTAAATGCCGAATCCAGCATACGGTAACCATGACCTAGGGCACGCAGCATCACCTCAACCCCTTCGCTGGCTTTTAATGTATATGTCCCAAAGCCCAAGGCTGGAATTTGATGACCGTCATGTAACTGCAAATTCGGAATTTTTATGTGTTCAGTCATGTCTGATTCTCTTTTATTCATTACTATTGAGCTTCGTTTTTAGCATGTAAAACACGACTACACTGCTGTATCCCCATATAAAAATGTTATAAAACTCATCAAATTGTATGAGAAATGCTATTGGCTAGCAGGCTTATGTCTTGTAAAGGTACATAATAACGGCATGCTACATCCTGTAATTATTCTTTATTTAATGAGTCTGAGCTATGCAACCCATTCATCACACTGCACAACAGGGTTTTAGTCAAACGGCGGCACTTTATCAGCAAGTACGACCAGATTATCCCAAGGAAATCGTGAATTGGCTCAAGCAGGAATTAGATCTAAATCAGGCTTCGCGTGTGGTCGATTTAGGTGCAGGCACAGGTAAATTTATTCCTTACTTGCAGCAACTCAGCTCGGAGATTATTGCTGTTGAACCTGTACAGGCCATGCGCGAACAACTTCATTTGGCTTACCCTGAGGTCAACCTTGTAGATGCGTATAGCGCAAATATTCCACTGTCTGCCCAAAGTGTAAATGCCGTGCTATGTGCACAATCATTCCATTGGTTTTCTAACCTTCAAACATTGACCGAATTAAATCGAATATTAAAAACAGGCGGACATTTAGGGCTAATCTGGAACCAGCGTGATGTCAGTGTCGACTGGGTCAAAGCTCTGGCCGATGTGTTACAACCCTTGGAACAAGATACGCCACGTTACCATAGTGGCAACTGGAAAAACGTTTTCGAAGATCAACAACTTTTTGAGTTTTCTGGTGTTCAGACCTTTACCCAAACCCAAAAAGGAAGCGTTGAGCAAGTGGTCAGTAAACGACTGCTCTCAACCAGTTTTATTGCCGCGATGCCCATACAACAACAATTAGAACTTAAACAGCAATTTGAACAAATTGTTTTTAAATTTAAAGGGTTACAGGTGCAGGATGAAATTGAATTTCCTTATATTACCTATGCTTATCATTATAAAAAACGTGAACCCCTGATAAATCTTTAAAATGAGGAATCCTTCTTTATGTCAAACTCCAGCAAAATTAATCTGTTTATTCTTCCTGTATTATTGGGAAGTAGCCTGTTGCTTTCTGCCTGTAATAAAAATAAAGAGAATCCTCCAGAGCAAGCCACAACGCAACAAGCACAGGATGAATTACAAACAGCACCCGTTAAAGCCTATCCTGCCACTGAAAATGATGCACACGATATTGCACTGCTTGATGATTTCGATGAAAAATTCACTGCAATGAGTGATGATATGGAAAATGAACTGGCTCAGATGCAACAAGCTGGCAATTTAACCCCAGAATTTGAACGAAATCGCAAGCTTGATCATATTCAATCCGCTTTAAATATGCTCAAAGAACTCGATTTAAAAACCGCACAAGGTCGCTATATTCAAGGCATGTTATATCAATATTGGGAGTCACAAGGACAGTTGATTCAGCAGCACACTGCTTCAGGCACGAGCCAAGATAGAGCTCAAGCCATAACCGCAAAAAATCTAGCTGAATATTTACAAGCACAAAAACAGCTCAAACATTGGAAGCAACAGCAAAAAGCATCTTAAATCACTTTTATACTGTGTTAGGTAAGCGGCATTCCGCTCTGTCGCTTATATTTTTTGGTGCTCAATCCACTGGATAGAGTGAACACGAAATACCTCACATGCGCCATCGCCGACACCACCGGGTGTCAGGGACGATGTCCACACCAGATTATTGTCTTTGACTTCAACCAATTCACCTTTTAGACGAACCAAGTCTCCTCGTTTGACTTGAGTAATTTGTTTGGCAATATCAGGATTGGCTGGAATAATATGCATATTCGACACCAGTTTCATCGCCTGATCAGGCGGCACAGGTAAGGTCTGTAAACTCCAGTTCAGGTAACGATCATACTGGTTAATTTTGATCTGCGAGGCAATTTGAGGATGCGCAAATAAACCATAACTGACTGCAAAATCAATCGGAGAAAACTTGGCTTGTTCATCATCGCGATATTGCTTGGAACCCAAAATTCGAAAATCACCTTTGAAGGGCTTTAATACCGAAATAGATTGCCCCTGTGCTTTTGGTGCAAGTCCTTTCGCAATATTATAATCACTGGAAGCTGAAGCACTGGCTTGCCCAATCCACAACGCAGTCATCAATCCCAAAGCTAGATGCTTCAACATTTTATATGCTCCTCCGCAACCATCGAATATGACACCCAATCATCTCATTTTATTCCTTTCATCTTATGCCTAAAACTCATAAAAAATAGGCATATTGGGTAACATTAAAGATTAATTTGGTGTTTTTTTGTCTGCGGCTTTTTATACCTTATGTAAGGTTGAAGCAGTAAAATTTGCTTTATTCTTTACGTAGCAGGATACACGTACAATAACTCAATAAATTCATTTTTCAAGATAGGCGAGTTAGCCTTGATCATCAAAATCTATTCTTAAGGTTTCAAAACGAACCCGTCCCTCGCGTATTGCCTGCGCAATGGCTTGTTGACCTTTCGTGAGTCGTGCCCCACCGCTTTTTATGTCAATCAGGACGACATCAATATCTTCAGCTAAACCCTCTCCATCACGAAAATCGGTATATCCATCAAAAACAACATAATCCACAGGATCACCCAAAAATTTGGCGTCACTGGGCAAGTAACAAAACTCAGGCAACATTGGTGCGAGTTGCTCTGCCATTTTTCCTTTTAAAACCGCACGACTGGTGTTCACACTACGCTTTTGTGCCTGAAGCAAGCTTTGCTGATGCTCAAGTTGTAACTGTGCAATATATTGTTCGTATTCTGCCTGAATCCGTCCATTTCTCGTGTTGGACAATATGATGGTGGTGATGACGACCCCAATACATACGCCAATTAACATTGCCATCCAGATGGACATGATTTTACCTGCTAGAAACTTTGCTTAACACTTTAAATAAGCGCAAGACTTTTGTCATGTGTAACCTTTCACTGATAAAAAAATGCTAATCTAATTTCAGATACGGAGAATAATCTTAGGCATGAAAACCATACTTATAGCAAATCAAAAGGGTGGATGCGGTAAAACCATTACAGCCATTACTTTGGCATCAGCTCTGGCACAAAAAGGATATAAAGTCGCACTTGCCGATGCAGACAATCAAAAATCCGCTATGCAATGGCTGAAACAGCGACCTAAAACGGCGTCTTCTATTCAAACGCTAGACTGGCGTCATGAAAAATCGATTGGTGATGCACCCAAAACACTGGATTATTTAATTATTGATGCACCGGGTGCGCTCTCAGGCGAACATGCCGAACAACTAATCAGTGAAGCACATGCGATTGTAACGCCGTTACAACCTTCTTTTTTTGACATTGACAGCACCAAGCGTTTTTTAAAACATTTACAGGACATTAAACGGATTCGTAAAGGCAAGGTGAGCATTCATTTACTTGCCAATCGCATGAAAACCAATAGCTCTAGCAGCAAAGATATCCAGCAGTTTTTTGAGAAAATTGAACAACCACCAATTGCAGCCATTTCTGAGCGCAGTGCTTATGGTCAATTGGCGATGCAGGGTTTGAGTATTTTTGACCGTTCCCAAAAAAATTTCCTGACTTTACAAACTCAATGGCAACCTCTTTTAGATGTATTAATTGAAGATCATTCAGAATGGTTCTAGGCATTTTTAGGCGTTAAAAAACCAAGATATTTTTGCATGCATTTTAACAACGTAATGAAACTCAACATTTATTTTCGTATCGCTGTTTTTCAGTTAAGATGAATCGTTCAGTGTTAGCCCAATAGAGAGTTCAGTGCAACAATACGCGCCAACAATACAACGAGCTTTATTGTTCGGATTACTTATTATCCTGATGCTTTTGGGATTCCATATCCTGAAATATTTTATTGTTCCTGTGCTCTGGGCGGCCATCATTGCTTATATGACATGGCCGATTTATCTATTTATCCAGCGTTTGTTTGGAGCACACCGCCCGAGCTTAAATGCATCTATCATGATTTTAATGATTATTTTAGTGATTGGGATTCCCCTAACTTTTGCTGTATTTATTTTGCAGCACGAAGGACGTAATTTATTTTTCGAATTACAAAAACAGATTTTTTCAGGCCATTTAGATGTGCCTGATTTTATTCGGGAATTGCCTATTATTGGTAAAGAAATTAGTCGGACTTTAAATGAGATCAACACTGACCCCAATAGCATCACTCAAAATGTAGCGATCTGGATTCAGGGACATATGGGTTATGGTCGTTTTGTGCTGAGTGAAATCAGTAAAAATCTGGTTAAATTAGGTTTTGCACTGCTATCGCTATTTTTCTTTTATCGTGATGGCCCCACTATTTTAAGTCAGGTCAGCAAAGCCATGGAAATGGTGATTGGTCCTCGCGTTCATCATTATTTAGATACGATTTCTGAAACCACACGTGCGGTGGTCTATGGCGTGGGGTTAACGGCTGTTGCACAAGCCATTTTAGCGGGTCTGAGTTATTTTGTAGCAGGTGTACCAAACCCAATGGTGCTCACTATTGTCACTTTCTTGTTGGCTCTCATTCCTTTTGGAACGCCTGTGGCTTATAGCTCAGTGGCACTTTGGTTATTTTCACAAGATCAGATGGTGGGTGCGATTGGCGTCATGATCTGGGGCGTTTGTATTGTGAGCACCTCAGATAATGTCATTCGACCTCTGGTGATTTCTGGTGCAACCAAGATTCCGTTTTTGTTGATTATGTTTGGGGTATTGGGTGGACTCGCCAGTTTTGGTTTAGTGGGTCTGTTTATTGGTCCTGTCATTCTGGCGATTCTACTGGCAATTTGGCGTGAATGGTTGCATGAAACCATTGAACCAGAACCGATGCCGAAAACCACCATGATTTATGATGATCTGGATGAGCCTAAAATTTAATTACTGAATGTTTTAACGTTTTGAAGCAAATGAGTTGAGCCGATTGATATCAATCGGCTTTTTTATAGAGTTTTTTAAAGGTGAAATTAAATTGATTCAATAGATTTTTTATCAAGGTCATAAAACTAAAAATTGTCTTAAAGAAGACATTTTTGTTTATTTTTAGAATACAACATATAAGCACTATAATATTAATAGGGGTATTCAGACTCATATGGTGTTCGGACATTTTTTATTGATCCTTGTTCTTTTGCTCCAAATTTTTTAAAATTAATACGTGCTTGATTAAGAGATGGAATATTTGCTCCGCCACTAAACTCAGGATCATCATTCTGTACAGGATCATTTTCCCAGAAACAGACAGGGCAAATATCGTAATCGTCATTGCTCGGCTCAGACCTAGTTAAAAAACCACAGCACACACATGGATATGTATCTTCTTTCAATTATTCCCCCCTATGTTTTCTAGAATTAGCACAATACACTTTATGTAAAATCAAAAATGAGCGTTATCAACTCTCATTTTTGAAGATACATTTTAAATTTTGTTGTTGAAATTAGGTCAATCAAATTGCCAATTCACTATGGCTACCCAATCGAATTAATTTCAAAATGAGCAGCTCATCTTCTTCAGTTTTCTTATAGATTAAAACAAGATCTGGCTTGATATGACAATCACGATGACCTACCCAATTACTGACTAAAGCATGGTCACGATACTTTTCAGGTAAAGGTTCATCGGCTTGCAATAACTCTAAAACAGTTTGTAGTTCAGCATCTAGGATTCTTCGATGCTGACCTTTTTTCTCACGCTTATAGTCTTTCTTGAATGCTGATGTGTACTTAATCGTCCGCATTCAGATCAGCCATTAAATCTTTTACAGAAGTAAAGCTTTTTGCTTTGCTGAGATCTTCTCCCATTGCCGCAGTGGTTTCAGCATTCGGTTGCCAAATTTCAAAAGGTAGAGCCTTTTCTTTAGCTACTTTTGTCAACAACAAACGAATTGCATCTGAGACAGTTAAGCCCATTGTTGCGAGAACTTCTGTTGCTTCATGCTTAATGTTCTCATTAATGCGAGTAGTTACTAGTGCATTTGAAGCCATATTAAGCCCCCTTGATTAACATTGTTAATCAATACTATATTCCTAGATGAAGAAAAGTTCAATTCGTATATGCACCATTATGTTAAATGCATATCAAGAATCATCTGGGAGAGGCCAAGTAATATTATTATGAAATTGCTCATACCAATTAGTGTCTTATATATTCATCACTAGCTCTATCAAAATTACTATCCAATTTAAATTTCTTATTCATACTTCAACACTTATACCCAAACTGTTACAGGGCATGGACATAAAACGAACGTAATTTACAGCAGAATTTGTCATCATAAATCTTTCCAAAATTTTATTAGAACAAATGAGGACGAACATGAAAATTGCATTAATTGGCGCAACAGGTATGGCTGGTTCACGTATTTTAGAAGAACTAGTGTCACGTGGAAACTATGTGAAAGCGATTGCACGGGATACTCATAAGGTGGCAGATACAGAACGCGTCCTGACTGAAAATATTGATTTGAATGATCATGAGGCATTGGTAGACGCACTTAAAGGTCAAGATGCTGTCATTAGTGCGGTACGCTTTCAGGGTCTGGATGCCAATGCTCTTATTGAAGCAATTCGCGACTCTAAAGTAAAACGTTACGTGGTGGTAGGCGGTGCAGGCAGCTTGCATGTACCAAATCAAAATGTACGCGTCATGGATACACCAGATTTCCCAGAGGCTTATAAAGCAGAAGCTGAAGGTGCTGCAAATTTTCTGGATAAACTCAAAGAAGTTGATGATCTTGACTGGACATTTATTTCACCTTCTGCCGAATTCGGTCCAGGTAAACGTACTGGCGAATTCCGTTTAGGTAAAGATGAACTATTGGTCGGCGAAGAAGGCAGTAAAATCTCAACAGAAGATTTCGCTGTAGCACTTGCCGATGAGCTAGAACATAACAATCATGTTCAACAACGTTTCACGGTCGGTTATTAAACTGATCATTTCATTTTGATGATTCAATATGAGTCAGATTGAAATACTCATTTTATGAAATATGATTATTTCATGGGATGCAAAAGAAGCAGTTTGCCTGCTTCTTTTTTTGTTTATTTTTCAACAATTGACAGGGCGTTAAAAAAAGCTCAACCTTACTGGGAATACGAATTTTCTGATCTTAAATGAACGGTCTGACCCGATTTTTAAAACCCTATCAGGTGAATGCCACACTGGTATATTGCCTTCAAATTTTTATTGTGTTGATGGGCACTACACTCGGACTTCGCTGGCTCGGACATGATGAATTGATTGTACCTGTCACGCTCGGTGCGATCGCCACTGCCCTGACTGACTTTGATGATCGTTTGAGTATCCGTTTAAGAAATTTACTATATGTCAGTATTTTATTTTTTAGTGTTAGCAGCATTATTGAATATTTAGCACCGTATAAAGCACTACTGATTTTATATCTCTCCCTTTCCAGTGGTTTTTTAATCTTATTGGGTGCACTGGGGCAACGCTATGCCACCATCTCCTTTGGAACGATTTTACTTTCTATTTATAGCCTATTTGGTTTAAGTGAATATCAGCATTGGTACCAACAACCCCTGTATTTTGTTTATGGGGTACTCTGGTACGGTCTGAGCTCCGTTGTCTTTTTTCTAATTAAACCCACGCTTGCTGTTCAAGATAATTTATCTCACGTATTTCAAGGCTTAGCCGCAGTACTCAACACCAAAGCACGTCTGTTTGACCCTGATAATAAAGATAATGTCGAACAGCTTTTGTTTGAACTTTCAAATGAACATGCGCAAGTGGTACAAGGTTTAAATGTCACTAAAGCATCCCTACTCACTCGATTAAAAGCTTCAAGAGTCAATAAAAACAGTATTTATTGGCTAAATCTATATTTTGTTGCACAGGATATTCATGAACAAGTCAGTGCCAATTATTTACATTATGAACAGATCCAACAGAACTTTAGCCGTAGCGATCTGATTTTTCGTTTTCAAAAAAATATTCGGCTGTTAGCACTTTCTTGTCAGCAATTATCTGAATGTATTTTACGTAATGAGGCATTTACTCCTAGTCATGATCCAACAGATGCTTTAGAAAATCTGGAGCTTTCGCTACACGACTGGATTCACGATCATCCTCATAACACCGAAGTTAAAAATCTAAAATTGATCGTTCAGAACCTCAAAGATTTGCATGATCAACTCAGTCATTTACATGATGTGCAGCACACCTACCCTGAACGTTTTCAACAACATGTCGATAATTTAAATCTGCTGGATGATGATATTCACGGCATCAAAGATTTATGGCTTAAATTTAAACAGCACTTGAGCCCTAAATCTGCCTTATTCCGTCACGCAACTCGAATTGCATTTGTCTTTGCCGCAGGCTCTTTAGTCTCACTGCTTCCCTTTGCTCAAAATGGTTACTGGATTGTGCTGACCAGTTTATTTGTTTGTCAGGTGACCTATTTCGCCACCAAAAGCCGTTTAAAATTAAGAACATTAGGAACATTACTCGGTGTCCTTTTAGGTCTGCCCATTTTGTATTTTGTTCCAAGTGTTGAAGGTCAATTGATCATCACCGTCATTTGTGGCGTGTTTTTTTTCTACTTACGCCAAAAGAAATATGCACTTGCAACTTCAATGGCCACCTTAATGGTTTTGCTGATTTTTAATCTTAAAGGATTTGGCTACAGTATTATTGCCCCGCGTATTCTGGATACACTCATTGGCTGTGGTATCGCATGGTTTGCCGTAAGTTTTATTTGGCCTGACTGGAATTTTCGTAATATTTCCAACAACATCCTAAAAAGTACGCAAGCCATTATTGATTATTTCAAGGCGGTGGTTGAACAGTACCAAACTGGACGAAACAACAGTGTACAGTATCGAACGGCTCGACGTCTGGCGCACAATTCGCAAACTGAACTTTCCAGTATGATTTCCAGTTTAAGCGCAGAACCACATCCCAATCCGCAATTAATCCACTCTGCTTTTCGTTATCTGGTCTATAGTCATAGTCAGCTGAGTTATATTTCAGCTTTGGGAAGCCATCGCGAGAAAATTGAAGATCAGCATATTTTAGACTTACTCATCTGGTGCAAAGAAACCTTAGAACAGGCTTTGATTGATCAGCGTCCACTTCATCCTCAAGATATGAGCAACAAATTAGTAGAAATGAAAACTCTGGCGCAGCAAGCTTCGACTTCAGACTATGACCTTTTGATTTTAAAGCAAATTAGTTTATTGATTGAAACCTTGCCAGAGTTATTAATCTTAAAAACAGAATTACTCCATTTAGAGATTAAATAAGGTTGCTATTTTTAGATGGTCGGCTACACTCAGTTTTTGCTTGTATTTTAGGTTCATGATGAACGTTAAAACCTTACGTATCGTTGGATTTTTAGAGGGCATTTCTTTTTTATTGCTGTTGTTTGTCGCGATGCCATTGAAATATATTTGGGGCAATCCGCTTTGGGTCAAATATGTCGGGATGGGGCATGGTCTTTTGTTTATTTTATTCTTGGTGGTGTTATTGGTGGTCTGCCAACGGATGAAATGGTCAGTTCATATGTTTATTTTAGGGTTCATTGCATCCATCCTACCTTTTGGCCCTTTCGTTTTTGATCATAAATTAAAACGATTTACAGATGCATAAAATTTAAGTCAGAAAGCGAATCAAACGATACGCTTTCTCTGCATATCTACGGAATCAAATTTTAATCGATATCAAGAACACAACTTGCTCTGAAAACCTCGAGGATTCTTGCCTCTGGCACATTGGTAACTTTGCTGTTTATTTTGCAACTGCCATTTCTTATCGTCAAATTTAAATAAATATTCAGTCTTAACGGCAGACACAGCATCATCCATTAACCCTGTTTGAATTACCGTAATGCGAGAAACAGTCGGCGATTCAACTCGATTAAACACTTGCTGAATCGAGGTATTTTGATGCTCATGGCTAATCTCAGGTTGTGCTTTTAAAACCTGTTGCATCGGGCTTTCGCCACTACCGAATGACATCAGCTTGGTAGTCGTGGCACAGCCTGTCATCAGTCCCAAACATAATCCTGAAATCGCAAGTAAACGTAACATTTTTTTCACACATCTAAAAACAAAAAGCGTAGCTTTATGATGCTACGCCCTTCTTCATTACACTGTAGAAACTATGTAGCTTCTACAGTTTTGTCCTTTTATAAATCGAACAATTTACCCGGATTCATAATGCCATTTGGGTCAAATGCCAATTTTAAGGCTTTCATATAGCCAATTTCTTCGGGTGAACGTGAATATTCCAGATACGGTTTTTTGGTCATGCCCACGCCATGTTCAGCCGAAATTGAACCATCATATTTTTTCACGGTATCGAATACATATTTATTCACCACCTGACATTTAGCGAAAAATTCATCCTTGCTTAAATTCTCAGGTTTTAAAATATTTAAGTGCAAGTTGCCGTCACCAATATGACCAAACCAGCAAATCTCAAAATCTGGATAATTGTCCTGCACAATCGCATCAATTTCTTTTATAAAAGCAGGAACATGCGTGATCAAAACTGAAATATCATTTTTATAGGGAATAAACGGCGCAATAGACTCAGAAATATCTTCACGCAAACGCCATAAGCTCTCAACCTGATCCAGACTTTGGCTCATCACTCCATCAAGTACCCAACCTTGTTCCATACAATGTTCAAATATCTGCATGGCTTTATCCATAATTGGCTCATACGGCGCTTCAAATTCAAGCAAGACATAAAATGGACATTGGGTTTCAAACGGACGTTGGACATGACCACGATCCAACACTTTTTGCATGGCAAGTTCACCAAAGAACTCAAATGCAGTCAAATCAATTTCTTTTTGAAAGGCATGTAACACTGGCATGACCGCATCAAAATCCGGAACACCTAAAACCAGCACTTGTAAGTTTTGGGGTTGACGCTCCAGTTTAATTTCAGCTTCAGTCACTAAACCTAAAGTTCCTTCACCACCAATAAATAAATGCTGCAAGGCATAACCGGTAGCATTTTTAATCATGCCTTTATTTAAGCGTAAAATATCGCCTTTACCTGTCACCACGGTTAGACCCAGTACCCAGTTACGCGTCATGCCGTATTTAATGACTTTGATCCCGCCTGCATTGGTACCAATATTTCCGCCGATCTGGCTCGAACCTGCCGATGCAAAATCAACAGGATAGTACATGCCTTGTTGTTCAGCATAATTTTGCAGTTGCTCAGTCACCACGCCTGCTTGTACCCGTACCATCCGGTCAGCTGGGAAAAACTCCAAAATCTGGTTCATTTTGTCCATACTGATGACAATTTCACCATTGGCAGCAACAGCACCTGCCGATAAACCTGTACGACCTCCAGACGGCGTAATCGCCACATGAAACTGATTCGCCAGTTTTACAACGGCTTGCACTTGCTCAGTGGTCGATGGAAAAACGATGACTGATGGGTGTGGATCAAAATGCTTAGTATGATCGCGCCCCCAGTTTTCGAGACTATCCGCATCGGTTTTTATACGGTTTTCACCGACAATCGCGGTTAATTGGCTAAGTAACTCAGGTGTTAAAGCGACTGGAGCATTCATCGTTTACAGGCCTAGCAAGAAATAAACAGGTGGGTTTAACAAATTTGGGAAATGTACTGAACTCAAATATAGTCGTTGCAGCTTTTCCAACAAATTTTTAAACATGTTTGATGTTTTAGCAAACATTCGCTTTATTTTACATGTAAGCAGGCGTCGGATAAAGCTTCGCGTCAACATGCCGTCCTACAAAATAGGTTGCACTCAACCTCTCATCTTTCGTATTTTTTTATTTTGCTAATCACAACTTGAATCAGATTGTCAATAAACTGAAATTTATTCATTCATTGATTCCATATCGTCTATTTATAACGCATCAACAACTGGCAGGACTTGTGATATAATTTCGCGACTAAATTTGGCCTTTGTAGCGGAGCCGTAATGAGCCAACATCTATCACTACCTAAAGATAAAATTCGTTTCTTATTGTTAGAGGGTGTTCACCAAAACGCCATCGATACTCTCAATGCAGCGGGTTATACCAACATCGATTATCACAAAACTGCGCTTGAAGGCGACGCTTTGAAAGAAGCGGTCAAAGATGCGCACTTTATTGGTATTCGTTCGCGCACTCAACTGACTGAAGAAGTGTTTGAAGCTGCGAATAAATTGATCGCGGTCGGCTGTTTCTGTATCGGAACAAACCAAGTTGATTTAAAAGCAGCGATGGCGCGTGGGATCCCTGTTTTTAACGCGCCGTATTCAAATACGCGCTCGGTTGCTGAACTGGTTCTTGCTGAAACAATTTTGTTGTTACGTCGTGTTCCTGAAAAATCAACAGATACGCATGCAGGTGGATGGAATAAATCTGCGGTGGGTTCGTTTGAAACACGTGGGAAAACTTTAGGTATTGTCGGTTACGGTTCAATTGGTTCTCAACTTTCTGTATTGGCAGAAAGCCTAGGCATGAAAGTGATTTATTTTGATGCGGTAACTAAATTACCATTAGGTAATGCACGTCAAGTGGGTTCACTCGATGAATTACTGGCTACTGCCGATGTCGTTACCTTGCATGTACCAGATGTACCTTCTACGCGTAACTTCTTTAAGAAAGAACAGTTCGCCAAGATGAAAGAAGGTGCGATCTTCCTGAATGCGGCACGTGGTACCTGTGTGGTGATTGAAGATTTAGCCGATGCGCTTAAATCTGGTCATTTAGGTGGTGCTGCGGTTGATGTATTCCCGAAAGAACCGAAAGCCAATGGTGAAGAATTTGTTTCTCCATTACGTGGTTTAGACAATGTGATTTTGACACCACACGTGGGCGGTTCAACCATGGAAGCGCAAGCGAACATTGGTCTTGAAGTCGCTGAAAAGTTTGTGGCGTATTCAGACAAAGGGATGACGCTGTCTGCGGTCAACTTCCCAGAAATTGCGTTGCCATTGACTGAAGGTAAACATCGTTTATTGCATATTCACAAGAATATTCCAGGCGTATTATCAAAAATCAACAACTTGTTTGCTGAACAAAATATTAACATCTCTGGTCAAAGCTTAATGACCAAAGGCGATATTGGTTATCTGGTGATGGATGTTGACGCATCTGCTTCACAAGAAGCTGTCGATATGTTGAGTGAAGTTGAAGGCACGATTCGCGTACGCGTCCTGTTCTAATTCAAGCTGTTAAAAAAAAGCCACAGCCCTGTCTGTGGCTTTTTTATGTCAAGATGAATTATCATGCTAAAAATATACCTATCGTTCAAAAAAAATGTCTTTATCCAGTCCAAAATCGCAGCTACAGGCACTTGTGTTTCTGCTTGTCGCCATGATTAGTGTGCAAAGTAGCGGTTCTTTGGCCAAAGTGTTATTCCAAAATTTTCCTGTCTTAACGGTGTCTGCCTTACGTTTATGCTTTGGTGCGATCATTCTCGCCATTATTTTTAAGGCTTGGAAAATTCAATGGCGTAACATTCGCTGGAAAGCGATTGTCAGCTATGGTGTTGCGCTCGCTGGAATGAATGCCTTGTTTTATTTATCTCTACAACGCTTACCGTTAGGGATTGCTGTTGCATTTGAATTTATTGGCCCGCTGAGTGTAGCCTTATATTATGCACGACAGAAATACGATTTAATCTGGATTGCTTGTGCCATCGTAGGCTTGCTATTGCTCTTCCCTTTTCATCAGACCAATCATGGGTTAGATTTACTCGGGATTGTATTTGCGGTTGCGGCAGGTGCCTGTTGGGCATTGTATATTATTGCAGGTCAGAAACCCTCTGGTGTCTCTGGCAACCATACCGTATTTTTAGGGATGAGTGTCGGTATGTTGTTTCTGTTACCGATTGCCCTATGCACTGGCTCGTTTGCACATGTTTTTGAATCACCTCATATTTTTTATTTTATTGCACTGGCAATTTTAGCCAGTGCTTTGCCTTTTTCTCTGGAAATGCTGGCTCTAAAGCGTTTAACGGCATTGAGTTTTGGGACACTGATGAGTTTAGAACCTGCGGTTGCAGCGTTTTCAGGTTTTATTTTTCTGGGTGAAAAATTAATGTGGAATCAATGGCTAGCATTAGCAACCATTATTACGGCTTCGCTCGGCTGTACCATTACGACACAACGTGCCAGACAGCGGAATGAATCATTGTGATGGAATTTGCTCTCTTATCTCAACGATCTGGCTTACAGTATTTTTCAGCTTCGCCAACATCTAGTGATGCCTTAGATTTCAGCTTGGAGTGCTGCTGATGTCGAATAGCTCCTTGATTGCTATTTTTGCCATGCTGCTTTCAATGATGTGTTATCAAATTAGCGCGTCTTTTGCCAAGCAACTGATTGCAGTATTAGACCCCTTAACCGTCACATTATTAAGACTCTGCTTTGCCTCAGTTCTGGTCATTTTCATGTTTCGCTCGTGGAAAATCCTGTCCCGACTATCTGACTTAAAATGGCGTGATTTACTGGGTTATAGTGGTGCTTTAGGTCTCATGAATGTGCTGTTTTATATGTCATTGGGCAAGCTACCACAAGGTATTGCAGTAGGCCTAGAATTTATTGGTCCGCTTGGGCTTGCTCTACTTTCGATTCAACAACGCCGCGATTATGTTTGGGTTTTATGTGCCATTTTAGGGATTGCACTTATGGTGCCGTGGCAACAGGCAGCTCAGGCCAACTTTTCCCTCGTTGGTGCTGCATGTGCATTGGGTGCTGGATTATGTTGGGCACTGTATATTTATTTTGGCCATAAAGTTGTTCGTCAAAATATTGGCATGCATGCGCTGAGTATCGCCATTTGTTTATCTGCACTGGTGCTGTTGCCGATTGGCGCGGTTCAACATCCAGATCATTTACTGCAAACCCAATATTGGGACAAAGCATTGCTGATCGCCATTTTAGCCACTGCCATTCCCTATGCATTAGACTTATTTGCCTTAAAACGTTTAACTAAACTGAGTTATGGTACGCTTTCCAGCTTGTCGCCTGCGTTGGCAGCATTGGCGGGTTTATTATTGCTAAATGAAAAAATTAGTGTACTGCAATGGATGGCCCTTGGCTGTATTATGCTCGCATCAATTGGTGTAAGTTTTCGCAGTCAAACAGACGACACAAACCCCTCAACTCAAGGCTGAAATAATAGCCACGAGATCATTCTGCAACACTCAGCCTGATCTCATCATGAGTTAAAACAAATTAGTTAAACCAACTCAGGCTTTTTATATTTGGCATATTCTTTAAGGTATTGTTGAGCCAATTTTTCTTTCTCATGATCAGTTAATATTTTACCCGCCTGCTGGAAAAACTTGTGTTCTTCTTCTTTTAAATGATGATGTACCACTTCACTGAGTTGTTTGGCAACCGCTAACCAACTCGGACTGCTCATATCTGTTTTCTCAAGTTGCTCAACCAATTCGTCCATTTCGTGATGTTCTGACAGCGCATGTCGGGTAATATCCAGTCCTGTGTCATTAAACATCAATGGAATATATAAATAACGATCTTCCGCTACCGAGTGCGCCCATAACTCGTTTTTAAGCGCTTTAAATAATTGTTCCCGCTCTTCACTATGTCCGCTGGTTTGTACGAGTTGCTCTGATAAACGACGTTGATGATCGTGGCTTTCTCGTAAAGCTTCAAAAATGTTCATGTATTCATTAATCCTATTCTGGCTATTTTTATGGGCTATCAATAAGAAAAAAGGCAGCACTTTGGCTACCTTCTAGTTTATTTTTATACATTTTTTAGACTAGTTGTTTCGTGTCAAAATCTGTATCAGAACTTTGCTTGTACGATTAACCTGTAACAAACATTTGATAGCCAATACGACAGATTAAGATGGACACCAAAATCAAAAAGATAATACGTACAAAACCGCTACCGTATTTTAAAGCAACACGCACCCCTACAATTGAGCCAATGACATTGGCAACTGCCATCATCAAACCGATATGGAAAATAACATGACCAGTCGGAGCCAAAAAGCTCAGTGCTGCAATATTGGTCATAAAGTTTCCGATTTTCGACATGGCCGAAGCATGTAAAAAATCAACATTTAAAAACCGGATAAAGAAGAAGATAAAAAAACTTCCGGTTCCCGGCCCAAAAATACCATCATAGAATCCAATCAGTAAGCTACCGATTGCAGCCAATACCAAGACTTTAGGGGTAATGCTTAAAGCCACATGCACCTGACCAAAATTCTTTTTGAGCAAGGTATAAATAGCAATCACAATCAGCATTACAAACACAAAAGGACGCAAATAAGACTGCGGAATCAATGACAAACAGGCCGCTCCTAGAAAAGAGCTGATCAAGGCACAGATGGCAATAACAGCCAATAATTTCCATTGCAACTTGACTTTACGTACAAATGTATAGGCAGCCGAAGCCGTACCAAACACAGAAGATAGTTTATTGGTTCCAATCACAGTCGCAGGCGACATTTGGGGAAAAGTACTCATAATCGCTGGAATTTGAATAAGGCCACCACCTCCAACCGCCGCATCAATTGCACCTGCACAAAACGCAAAAAAGATTAAGCTGAGTATGACTTCAATTTCCATCTGGACTATGCCTATAAATTTAAAAGACGCTTCGGCACCAATCGTTTTTTATCCGTGATTTCAGCCAGCCCCAAACATTGATCTTGATCAAATACCAGTACTTCAGGCGCAGGCGCATGTTCAATATTGCTTTCCTGACCATTGCAAAAATATTTGTGACGACCTTCAGGGATTTGAACTTTTGGTAAATATTCGACGGGTGCGTAGGCCGGCAATAATAGCATATCGCGCTCGGATTCATTCAGCTGTTCTAAATATTCAATGCTATATTCAGGAATGAGTTGAAAATGGCCAGTCTGAATACGATGCAAATGGGTCAAATGCCCACCACAGCCCAAAGCTTCACCAATATCTTCACCCAAGACCCGAATATAAGTCCCTTTAGAACACGTGACATCCAAGGTTAAACTTTCAGCATCAAAATCGACCAGTTTTAAATCATAGATCGTCACTGGGCGCGCTTCACGTTCAATTTCAATGCCCTGTCTTGCCAGTTCATACAACGGGCGTCCATCACGTTTTAACGCTGAATACATCGGTGGAACCTGCTGTGTCTCACCACGAAACTGATTCAGGACTTGCTCAATACGCTCAATGGTTAAGGCAGGAATAGCACGAGTCTGGAGAATTGCGCCCTCAACATCCCCTGTTGTGGTGGTTTGTCCAAGTTTCACCACCGTTTGATAACGCTTGGTCGAATCGAGCAAATAATGCGAAAACTTGGTGGCTTCGCCCAGACAAATCGGCAATAAACCCGTGGCCAGCGGATCAAGTGCACCCGTATGTCCTGCTTTTTGTGCCCGAAACAACCAGCGAACTTTTTGCAGTGCAGCATTCGAGCTTAAACCTAGAGGCTTATTCAGTAAAAAAACACCACTCAAGTGGCGACGAGAAATTTTTTCAGATTTAGCCGTCATGTCGATCCAGTGCAAGGCAGTCAATGCTGCCGCCATGTTATCAAATCCGCTTATCTATTTTTACAGTATTTTAGGTGAACTATGCTATTTTTAATCACGGCTTGAATTTCAGGCTAAAGTAAAATAATTAAATCGACAGGAATGTTGGTATGCAAGGATTTCGCAGCAATTACCTTTGGATCATCATGGGTATTATTGTACTCATCATGATCGCGTTAGTGATAGGACTAAAACCTCAATCGAGTAATGGTTCTACCTCAACAGTTTCAACAGACTTACCAGATCAGCCAATGAATTTTCAATCTGGTGACTCATCTACTTTGACGATGTCAAATTTTCATAGCCAAAGTCAGTCAGACACCCAGATTAATTGTCAACTGCAACTAGATAATGCCAATCATTTAATCGTCAATGAACAAACACGTAATTGTTTTGAGTATTTTCTCACACAATATGGCGAGAAGACGCTGGCTCAAATTGATCAGGACATGAAAAAATACTTAGCTCAGTATCTGATACAACCTGCACGTGATCAGACACAAGATTTATGGCAACGTTATCTCAAATACCGTGAAGAATTAGCAGACTTAAAAGAGCCATCGCTTGCCAAAACTGATGTGGCTTATTATCAAGCCATATTTACATCCAGACAGATGCTTAGACAACGATTTTTTTCTGCTACAGAAATTGAAGGCTTATTTGGCACTGAAGATATTTACAATCAATATACTTTAGACCGCATGGCTATTTTAAATCAGCCTCAACTCAATGAAATTGAAAAAGCCAAACAACTTAAAGCCCTATTTGACCAACTTCCACAGGACTGGAAAGCCAATCTTGAGCAACTCTCAAAACTGGATGATCTCAGGCAATTGACAGCATCCATCAAAAAAAATGGAGGCTCAGCACAACAATTACATGACATGCGAACCAATCTGGTCGGCGCAGATGCCACAGCACGTTTAGAACAACTCGATCTGGAACGCTCAAACTGGAAAAATAATGTAACGCAATATCTTAATGAACGTCAGACAATTTTAAATAGCAACATGAGTGATACAGCCAAACAAAGCGCAATTGATTCTCTTAGGAATCAGGCTTTTGCCACACCACAGGATCAGATAAGGGTACATGCATTTGAATCGGCAAAAGATCAAGGGCAAAGCTTACCCTTCTCTGAATAAATACAAATCGAGGTTTAATATGAGGAGATGCTTTACTTTCATTCACCTTTAACTCCAGCGTTAATGGCAATCATATACGGTTTGAAATGGAGCAATTTTCAAACTTAGAAAAATGAAATTTAGGGAAATTAAAATGAAATTTAAATTATTAGTCATGAGCGTATTCATGGTGGTAACACAACCGATATGGGCCAGCAGTCCTATTCAAAATCCGTCTGCACAATTTGTTATCTCGGATTATGCAAAAACCAAATATCCGCTTGTACTGGCACATGGTTTATTCGGCTTTAATAAATTAGGAACTGAAGCATTAGGCTTAGACTACTGGTATCAAATTCCTCAAGATTTGGCTCGAAATGGAGCAAATGTCTGGGTCACACGTCAATCTGCAGCCAATACATCTGAATTTAGAGGTGAGCAATTATTGGCCGAAGTTCAGGATATTCTCGCAATTACAGGTTCACAGAAAGTTAATTTGATTGGTCATAGTCATGGTTCTCAATCTGTACGCTATGTTGCCGGTGTTCTTCCTGCCCACGTTGCTTCTGTTTCAACCATAGGTGGTCCTGCCAAAGGCGCACCACTGGCGGATCTCATTTATAAGACACTGGGTGGAACACCATTAGAAGCTCCTATTGCAACCATCGTTAATATCGCAACCAGTTTACTGACCCTTGGGCAGTTAGATGACCCACGTAAATATCCGATGAACTCACTAGGCGCAGCTTATAGTTTATCAACTGAAGGTGCGGGTAAGTTTAATGCGATGTTTCCGGCAGGTGTGCCCACTACAGCATGTGGTCAAGGTGCATCTGAAGTGAATGGAATACGCTATTATTCATGGAGTGGTGCGTCTGTATTAACCAATCCACTTGATCCTGTAGATTATGGATTAAGTTTAACCAGTGTATTTAGCGGTAAAAACAATGATGGTCTGGTACCGGCTTGTAGCAGTCACTTAGGTAGTGTCATTCGAGATGATTATGCATGGAATCATCTGGATGAGGTCAATCAAATTTTAGGTTTACGCAATCTCTTTGCACAAGATCCTGTAGCAGTCTTTAGACAACATGCCAACCGCTTAAAAGGTCAAAATTTATAATCCATTTTAGCCAGATATAAAAAATGCGCCCATGAGGCGCATTTTTTTGCTCGAAAACAACGTTAAGATTAACCTTGTTTACGTGCTGGCAATTTTTCACGAATACGTGCAGCTTTACCAGACAATTCACGAAGATAGTAAAGTTTCGCACGGCGAACATCACCACGACGTTTCACTTCAATTTTAGCAACAACGGGTGAGTGAGTTTGGAAAACACGCTCAACACCAACACCGCTAGAAATTTTACGAACAGTGAACGCAGAGTTTAGGCCACGGTTTTTCTTCGCAATGACCACACCTTCAAATGCCTGAAGACGCTCACGATCACCTTCCTTTACTTTAACTTGAACGATGACAGTGTCACCTGGAGCAAAAGCTGGAACGTCTGATTTTAACTGTGAATTTTCAATTGCTTGAATTAAAGGATGTTTACCACTCATTGTGGAATCTCCAATATGTGCGGGAGAGAAGAGGTCTCTTACGCCGCTGGGGACAGAGGCTAAATCGCATATCAACCCGTTTAACTTTCCCTTTATCATTTATACTCAACGCATAAAAATAAAGAGCCTATAAAAGATGTTTCATTTTCATGATTCATCTAAATTTTTTAGCCATTTTTCTTGCTGCTTGGTCAATGTCACTTGTTCGATCAACTCAGGTCGACGCTCAAGTGTCCGTTGATAACGCTGCAAAAAACGCCATTTTTCAATATTGGCATGATGTCCTGATTTAAGTACCTCAGGCACATCTAGCCCTTCAAAATGATCAGGCTTGGTATATTGTGGGCAGTCGAGTAAACCATCCACAAAAGAATCCTGTATATGCGATTGTTCATCAGACATCACATCAGGCAATCGCCGAATAATACTGTCCAACAGCACCATCGCGGGCAGTTCACCACCCGACAAAACGTAATCCCCAATCGACCATTCCTGATCAACATAACGCTGGATTAAACGTTCATCGACCCCTTCATAACGACCACAAAGTACAATCAAACCATCGTATTCAACGAATTGTTGCACTGCGGATTCATTTAAAGTTTGACCTTGTGGCGACATATACACCACAGGGACGTGAACACATCCTGCTTGGCTCGCAAGCTGTTTGGCATGTTGAATTGCTTGCGCCAAAGGCTCAGCCATCATCACCATACCTGGGCCACCACCAAATGGACGCTCATCCACTCGTTTGTAGTTACCCTGTGCAAAATCACGTGGATTGATACAAGTTACCTGTACCATGTCACGCTTGGCTGCACGACCACTAATCCCGTAGGCAGTAATCGCTTCGAACATTTCAGGAAACAGTGTAATGACTGCAAAAAACATCGCAGACTCCTCTATTTCCCTACTGCGTTCGCACTAAACCACTGATATGTAATTTAGTAATCTACGCCCCAATTGACGTAAATA
This sequence comes from Acinetobacter ihumii, assembly GCF_900625095.1. Lineage (GTDB taxonomy): Bacteria > Pseudomonadota > Gammaproteobacteria > Pseudomonadales > Moraxellaceae > Acinetobacter > Acinetobacter ihumii. The sequence continues at coordinate 1,830,484 of NZ_LR130760.1, forward strand.
CGATTTGCTTCAAGATCCACACGCTGTACTACATCTTTATGCCACGGAATCATGCGCTCTTCAGCATCAATACTGTCAGCCGTGGCGCGAACCACCATGACATCATTGGCACCTGTTTCAAAAAGCTCATGAATCTGCCCGAGATTGACTTCCTGCTCATCATCATTCAGCCCTAACACTGTAAGACCTTTGAGATCAGACCAGTAATACTCGTCCACATCTGCTTTTGGCAATTGTGATTTGGCAATCCAGATATTGGCACCAACCAGACTGTCAGCCGCAGTGCGATCACTCACACCTTTTAAGCTCACCACCAGACCTTTGCCATGCGGTTTCCAACGCTTTACATCAATGGTTTGCCAACCTGCTTTGGTCTCAATGTACCAAGGCAGATAGTCAAACATATTGCTCATGGGTTCTGTATTGGAATACACCCAGAGCCATCCATTTAAACCATAGGCTGAACGTAACTGTCCAATCTGAATACGATCTTCAGGAAGATTCAGCGTTGTTGTCATGGATGATCTACTTCCAATTAAGCAGCAGTCGCCGCTTTTTTAGCTTGAGCAGCTAAAGAAGCAACACGCTCAGATGGTTGAGCACCTTGAGAAACCCAGTGAGCAAAACGGTCTGCATCTAAACGAAGTTTTTCAGCTTGACCTTGTGCAGTCGGGTTAAAGAAACCAATACGTTCGATGAAACGACCATCACGTGCATTGCGGCTATCAGTCACAACGATTTGATAGAATGGACGTTTTTTTGCACCACCGCGCGCTAAACGAATAACAACCATGATAAAAGCCTTATAATTCTTACGGATTATCCCTGCAACCGACCATCGGTTACGCTTCAAACCCCTTTCATAGAGGGCGATATTGTACGCGATATTTAATCTGAATGAAAGATGGTTTTTGAAGTTATCCGCAGCTTTGAATTTAGAGTTTAACGGCCGTCCCAATTGGTAGTTGCGGATGGAGTACAAACTGTACCTCCAGCCTTATCACTTCCCTTAACCCAACAACGCTCTCCTCTATGATTCATTACAATATGTCCATCACCAAATTGACTAGCGCTTGTAATTGGGGTAGCTGTTAAAGTCCATGTCCCAGCAGTGACATTAGATAAGGCTAAGTTATATAAAGGAGTACCAGATTGAGGGCTTACACTACTTCGTCCTATATCCGAAAAGCCAATCGGATTACCATCTGATTTTAAAAAAGTAAAATTAGCTATCTTATATTTCTGTATGCTTGTGGCAATATCAGCCATATCACTTTCAGCATCTGTTCTTTTAGTTTTACGAACTGAATCTTGATAAGAGGGATATATTATCGCAGCTAAAATACCAATAATTGCAACCACAATTATAACTTCAAGAAGAGTGAAAGCCTTAATATCATTCACCATGGTTCTCCTCCTGTTCCACAGGTTGCATTTGATACATTTGTTGCCGTAATATTTCCTCGAGTTTTATTCTTACAGCGCAAACCTGCACTAGTCATCATAAAACTGTAATTAGAGGAATCAGAAGAATCAGCCCGTATAATCCAGCTTTGCCCCGAGGCAGTAGTATCAGTAAGTGATCTAGATGTATTCTCTCCATCTGATATAGTAATTGTATATTTAATGGCTCCACCACTTGCACCAACTGGTAAAACGAATGGACTTGGAGTTGTTAAAAATCCAAGATAATTAAAATTACGCACCTTATTCTTTTCTAGTAAAATTGCAAATTGCTGAATTTGCTGTTGAGCCTGTGAAGCTATTGCCCTTTTTACGTACTCTTGATAACTAGGGATCGCAATAGCCGCAAAAATTGCGACTATTACGATGACAATCATTAGTTCGATTAAAGTAAAACCAGTTTGGGAATGCCTTAATTGATTAATTTTCATTAGACATCCTTTTTATTTAAGCGCTGACAGCTCATACCAGCGTTGCGGCACTAAACAAATTTTACTACTTCCAGCAGAAACAATACCTGAAATAGTAGTAGCGCCGCGATTACCCGTTGAAATACAGTAATTTAGGTTGTTGCTTTTCTCATCTTCTTCATCATCATCATCCTTATCACATTTCTCAATCGCTGGATTACACTTTTTATCATCTACAATCGTTGTACGTTGATCTCCTGGACCAATTGAGCAGCCATCAGGAGATGTACATTCTGGATCTGAATCTGGGTCATTAGCAGTAGTCTTTGCACATTGACCATACGGCATACAAAATTGTTGTAAGAAGCTTTCACCTTTTACACCCGCACCACAATCTCCAGATAAACCTGGTTTACTGCCATCAAATATTGAGACAAACATTCTTGAGTTTAAGACTATAGGTGTTGAAAATACTTTTGCACTTTGTAGTTTTGCAGCTGACCCAGAGGATTTAAAGCGATAATACCACCCGTATTTAGTATACGGTGCGACTAAAGTTGTATTATTATTTCGATTGTCCTGAGTAATTTCACCTAAATCAGTTTTTGCTAAAGTCTTGGTAAATGTTGTAGCGGAGTATAAATCTTTCCGAGTCACATCTTTATCATAGATATTATAAACAGCATCATAATCATAACCAGATGTGCCAACTGTATAATCTTTTAATGGCAAACTCCTATTACCTGTACCAATAGAAATGACTGCAAATGTTTTACCAGCATAATCGTAGATAGAGAATCCAGGCATTTCATAAAACCTCGGACTTTTTTCACTGGCATTCAGATTGAGCAATAGTCTTGGAGTTTTTGCAAATGCTCCTAAACTAGAGGCATTATTATCAAGATCAATTCGGAATAATTGTCCCCCTAAATCACCAAAATAAAGATGATCAACCAAACCGTCCCCATTTCGATCCTCAGTTCGTATTTCACTGACTACACTATATTTTAGGTTCTCATTATTTAAGCCAATGACACCACTATTTGTAGTGGTCGAACTAGATGTTGCATTTTTGCTTGCCCACCACAATAAATCACCATTATCGGCATCAAACATGTAAACGCCACCACCTTTGGCATTAGTTTGGTTATATGTATCACTTTCATAACCCGAATAGGCACCCTTTACACCATTAATACGCGCATCACCATCATCACCGCCAGCATCATACCCCCCTCCTACAAACATGACCCGTTTACGACTTTTACCCCATTTCACCCAAGCAATTGCGGGTTTAGACCAACTCTGCCCCATATATTGTAAAGCTGGGAAGCTTTTACTAGTGCCATTGTAATAAACTTTTTGGTCAGATGGAGATATCTGGAAAAGCAATTTTGGATTATCTATATCTGCAAGGTCTAGCGCATAATAACTTCGCCCTCCCATACGTAAACCACCATAGGCAATTTGCTTACCTTTCTGAGAGTTTCTTCCTGTAGAGACCGTGAGATTACTTGAACTGTCAACGACATATTCTGTATAAGTAGTCCAAGGAGCATCAATACCATAATATAATTTACTTAAGCCTCCACTTGTGGTGTCATATTTCAAGAAAGCCTCTTTCTGATTTTCAACCATTTCATTTGGCACAAATGCAAATTTTTCTTTCCCCGTGGTTGCATCGACTACATGTAAAAGACCTTGTGTTGTACCAAATAAAATAAAATCCTGCCGATTCTCAGACCCTAGAATATTATTGCTATAAGTAATTTTGCCCTTATTGGTCACCAATATAGGTGAAGAATGCATCACAGCACCAACCTGTCTGAGCTCTGGAGCAGTTGATAAGTTGATATTATTGGGATTCGCAGCATCTACAGCATAACCTAGTAAACTAATAAGATAACCACGATTAAAATCATTTTTATAAGTATTATCTGTTAAATCACTTATTTTAACCTGACGTAAAGTTGTACTATTCACAAATGTTGCAGATGAACCAGATCCTTGTGAAATACGATTTGTCAAAAGCTTTCTGTTCTCAGTATTTGCATCTGTACGCAATTTAAGTTGAGATTTAATCCCACCCATGAGTGCAAACTTGGTGCTACCATAAGTTGTTTCATCAGCATCTTTTACACTTGCATCAACATTAGGCGCCCACAAGTCATAATTATCAATAAGACGACCATTCGTATCAACAATCTTATTGCCCCCCTTATCTTTTAATATCCCCTCCACTACATTATATTTTTTTAAATTCCCAGCCCATAATTGATAGGTTTTATCTGGAGTTGGTTGAAACTGGGGGTAGTAAGCCACTTTCTGTAATACTGATGGATTAAGACTGTCTTTAGGTATCGTTGGAGCACCTGTCGTTACAGCTGGGATGGCACTCCCCAAATTACTAATAAATTCATTCACACTCTTAACAATATCCTCAGACTGGCTTCCAGAATACCATCCACCTTCGCCAATTATGCCCCAATAAGCAGCCTTTTTAACATTCTCCTCCGCGTTTGAATCATTAATATTCGCAATATTTTGCTCTTGTGTGAGCGCGCTACTATAAGATGGAATACCATTAAAATCACTACCAAATCCCACAACTGCGGTTTTGACTTTAAGGCCCAATGGATTCTTAGAAGGACTTAATAAATTTTGTACAAAATTAAGCATACAGTCCCATCCAGAGTTAGAATCAGAACAACTCAATGTAGATTGATATTGGGAAGTTAAAGCTGCCTGCATTAGTTTTTTTGCAGAACTATTATTATTAGGTTGACCATCTGTCAATACATATATACCCTGCCCACTACATTTTTTAATATCATCCGTTTGCATTAAAGATGTTGGCTTAGAATATAACGTCTGATCAGAGTTTTTAGTATCATTATATGAATAATAAAATCCACTGGACGAAGAATTTGCAATATTATTTCTATAATAATAGTAATAGGAACCACTTCTCACATAATCATCGTAATTAGGTAGTGTTGTATAACTGCTAGAATAACCATTACATCCTCCTGATGGAGTCTGATCAATGCATTTATAAAATCGACTTGTATCATATATAGAAGTATATCCAATAATACCCTTTTCGGTTCCACCTGTTGTGGAACCAAATAAGTAAGCTGCCGTATCTGCATATGCATTTGCTGTCGGTGTGCCTCCTCGAGCACTTAATTTAGCAATTTCATTGAGCAGTATTTGTCTTTGTGTCACTCCCCCAATGACTGCATCTAACCGTCTCGCTGGTATCCGAATTTGACCACTCACATTGTCAGCATCTGTTGGTTCTCCACTACTATTAAAAGTAGTAGGACGCGAAAATGTACTCAAACCGATTACCTTATCATCTGCAATACGTGCAATACCTGTAACACTATTTCCATATAAGAGATCAAACATTCCATCTTTCAATCGAGTTATACGATCATAATATTTTCGTACCATTCCATCATAAAAGTATGTATACGAGCCTAGAGAGTCACTATAAGGAGCTGTCGTAGACGGCATACTTGTTGTTTCTGAACCCCAAGTGCATGCCGAGTAAGTTGTTGCACTATTTGTACAGAGCTGATAGCGTGTTTTACCGTTACTTTTATAACTCCGATACTTGTATGTCTTTGTATCAATGACATTACAGTAGTAACGCGTATAAGATGGGGAACCGTTTGTAGAAGTTTCCGAACTATTACCATTTATTGTTGCACCATCAGGGACATCACACGAACTACTATTCCCTACTTGCTGCGGGTAACCCATACTTCCTGAAATATCCAACAGCATCATCAAACTAATTGTTCCAGATTTTGCTTGTTGATAAATATCAATATCACTTGCCTGTGTACTACTAGTAATTAATAGGCCGCTACATAATGCAGAAAGGCTGATCACCGCTACATTTTTACAATATGATTGGAGCTTAATTTTATAATTTAACTTTTTCATTTCACTGACTCCCGTTATGTAAAATTCTGCGCAATAGTGTATTCACTTACCTGCGTTGTAAAAGGAATATTTAAACTTGCCAAACAATCTGTGACGCTCACTAATGGATTATCTTTTGGTGCAACATCTGTACCTATAGTTGGAGTTGTTGTGTCAGTTGGAATCGTTACCTCACTCATATGAGATTGAAGGCAAGTATTAATATCAGAACGGGAAGCACTTGCTAAACTTGGCATCAGTGAAACAGCAAATATCTTTACTCGTTTCGTATCCTCAACCCGACCTGTTTTATTATCTGTAGCACGAGTCCTGTCATAAAAAGGATCCAACTCTTCAACAGTTGAGAATTTCACCGATACTTGTGTCATCACTGCACGGCGTCCACTGGTAAACCAATTACTACTTGCAATCTGGCTAGCATCACAATAACCATCCGTACCAAATGCATCATTAGTCGGTTTATCTTTTCCTGATTCCCATTGCATAATATTTGCTCGAGAAATGTCAAAGAAGTTGGATTGATCACCTCGATAGCAAAATACAAGCTCTTTATTCTTATCGCTCACATTACTTATATAGCCAAACATGCCACTACCACTTAGGCTCTGAACCAAATTATTCGTATCTTCTGTACTAAAAAAAGCTGAATCTGAATTCTGCGATAATAGTTGCTGCACCTGACTATTAGTAGCAATACTCAATCCCACCATACTTTGGCGGATAGCAACTGTTCCAATTACCATTATGGCAACTAGAAAAATGAGTATAACAATCAATGTTGCACCAACTTCGTTCTTTCTCATTTCCCACGCTCCCCAATTGAATTCCTTAAAGCTACGGTTTGTGAAACAACTTGACGAACATATTTGGAAGTCGTTGTTTTTGGTTTTTTTACTTGTACCGTTTGATCAAGCACAACAAATTGCTGGTCATCATTAATGAGTGAATCATTGCCTACATTTTGACTCGATCTAGTTAATAGACCGATTTGAACTGAAATTATTCTTGGTCGTGGTTTAGCAAGTAGCATATAATCTTTAATTGACAAATAGCCATATTGACTATTATTTTGAACACCTAAGAGAACTCGAAAATAATCAACTCTTTTTATTACAATTTCACCTGCATCACCATAGCCTGTAACAGTTGTGGGACTCCCCGTGACAGAATAAAAACCAGCATCGCAAGCAAGCGAAAGAGGTTGATTTGGTTCATAAGCCTGATTATTTGCATCTACTCTTAAGAAATAACGTTGTACAATTACTTGAGGACCAAATGGTTTTCCATTCCCTGGATCAACAACTGGAAACTCCAGTTTATTGCCCTCGCAATCAAACCCTCCTATTAAATTATTACCACTTTTTATATATTGAGGAGTATATTGGATAACAAGTTGATCACTGGTTATATCAGTGCCATTAACTTGTACATTTGAGGCGCCTGTCCAAGCTGGAGCAACCCCAACAGGCATCCCACTACCGCGAGAAAGTAAATTTACTCCAGCACTTGTTCCAACAATCGTATTATTAAAGTTGCTCAATGGAGTAGGGGGAGATGTATTATTATCTATGGTTGCATTTAATGATGACGTAAGGACAATTCCCCCAAATGCAGTTTCATCATTTAAAATCGATTTCTGATTATTCAAATTAGCTAATCGAATATCTTTAGTCAAATAGTTTAAACCAAAATTAGCATTATCCTGAATATCTGACAGCCCGCTTTGCATAGACAAGCTTTTTTGGCTTGTCAAAAACAATAATATTGCGGCAGCTGTAATAATTAAACCCAACGTCAAAGAAAGCATGAGTTCAATCAAGGTAAAACCTGATTGCTTTATCATTTAATATGCCTCCATAATTACACAGGTGGAATTGGCATTATAAGCATTGCCATTTGTACAATCCCCTGTCCCTGTTCCATTTGTAGCACTAGTATCGCCCCATGCCACATAGACACAGCTACGATTATTATTATTTCCTTGGCAATTCATCATATTCATTGTCATACTTAAAGAACTAGCTTTATTAACGACTTGAGCTACATCAAAATCAGCTAAATCTTTTTCAGAACAATTCATTGTAAAGCAATTAGTCTTATAACTTTTCTGGCTTTCTGGTTTTTTTAGTTGATTTTGATATTCTAAAAATGCTGAGCGATTCACCCTAATTCTCTCAACTAAATCTTTGGCAATATTAATAGCCTGAACTCTCGCACCAGCTTCAGAAGTTGCCTCTACAGCGCGATACTGCAATGCCACAAAACCAAGAACTCCTATTGCTAAAATAAGTAAAGCAACCAAAACTTCAATTAAACCTGCACCATTTTGTTTTTTAATCAATATCATGAACAACTCCCCTCTATGACTTGCTGAATTGTTCCCATTTTAGAAATAGTAACTATTTTTGATTTGGAGCCATTAGATTTATTACAGATTTCAAAAGTTTTATCAGCAGTTGCAGGAATACATTGAGGTGGTGTAGCTCCATTCAAATCCCCAACCCCCCCAAGTAAATTAAAACAAATGGATGTGGAAAAACTACCTTTTAGTAACGCTTTTCCTGAAGGTGTCCAATTTAATTGTGAAACAGAATTATTTATTTGAGAGGTATTTAGACTAACGATCATGGTTCGACGTTCTAACACGGCTTTTGAGCGGGCCTGATTAAAGGTAAAAATTAAATCCTGTGTACTTCTATTTAAATTTTGAGTAGCCATCATATCTCCAAAAGAAGGCGCAGCCATCGTCGCAATAATGGCCAAAACAGCAATGGTCACCATCAGCTCAATAAGTGTAAATCCCCGATTCTTATCCATTGCTTTACCTACTTTTTTACTTTCCCCATTTTCTAGATTAACTGATATTTTTACAGAACCAATACAATCAAGATTAAGGGCATAAAAAAACGGATGAGTAGCACTCATCCGTTTTTTTAAAAAAATTTTTTCTTATTTAAAATTAAGCTTGTGTCACTTGTATTCTGAGCTCTTTAGGCAAGCTGAAGGTAATATTTTCCTCGCGTCCATCTAACTCTTTCGGTGCTTCAGCGCCCCAATCCTGCAAACGCTGAATCACCTGTTTAATTAAGATTTCAGGCGCAGATGCACCCGCGGTTACCCCAATTTTATCTTGGGATTTAAACCACTCTTGTTCAAGCTGATCCGCATTATCGACTAAATACGCTGCTTTGCCCATACGCTCTGCCAACTCACGCAATCGGTTAGAGTTGGACGAATTTGGTGAACCGACAACTAAAACAACATCACACTGTGAAGCCAAGTCACGTACTGCATCCTGACGGTTTTGGGTAGCATAACAAATATCGTCTTTACGCGGTCCCTGAATCTGTGGAAAGCGCGAACGCAAAGCATCAATGACTTTGGCAGTATCATCAATCGACAATGTGGTTTGAGTGACAAACGCCAACTTTTCAGGATGCTTCACCGCCAACTCAGCAACATCTTGCTCATCTTCAACCAGATAAATATTACCGCCACTTTTTTTGTCATACTGCCCCATGGTCCCTTCAACTTCGGGATGACCTTCATGACCAATCAAAATCGCTTCTGTACCTTCGCGGGCATATTTAGTGACTTCGATATGGACTTTGGTCACCAATGGACAGGTCGCATCAAAGACTTTTAAACCACGCTGCTCGGCCTCAAGCTGAACAGCTTTAGAAACGCCATGTGCACTAAAAATAACAATCGAATCATCAGGTACTTGATCGAGCTCATCGACAAAAATTGCACCGCGCTGACGCAAATCATCAACCACAAATTTGTTGTGAACCACTTCATGACGCACATAAATCGGTGGACTAAAACATTCTAGCGCACGATTAACGATCGCAATCGCACGGTCTACACCAGCACAAAAACCTCGTGGATTTGCCAATACGATTTGCATATGATCCTCAACCAATGATGAATATGAACAATATTTTAACGTTTTAAGAGAGATAGCGAACTAAAACTTTAACCTGAACTCTTTAGTTTAGGCTGTTGGTACACTACAATAGCCAAGATATTTTATCATATCAGGAAAAATATCATGTCGGGTCTATTGTTTGTCGTTTCTGCTGCTTCAGGAACAGGCAAAACATCTTTAGTCAAAGCCCTGCTGGAACGTGTCAGCAACTTACACGTTTCTGTTTCGCATACCACACGTGGCCAGCGATCAGGTGAACTCGACGGCGTACATTATCATTTTACCACAAAAGACACTTTTTTAAGCCACGTCGAACAAGGTGGTTTTATTGAATATGCTGAGGTTTTTGGTAACTATTATGGAACCTCACAAACAACGGTTGAACAACAGCTTGCCAAAGGTCATGATGTCTTACTCGAAATTGATTGGCAAGGTGCGCAGCAAGTTCGTAAGCTTTTTCCTGATTCCAGACAAATTTTTATTCTTCCCCCAAGCCAATTTGATTTGCGTCAGCGTTTGTCCAACCGTGGTACAGACTCAGTTGAGGTCATTGAACATCGTTTGGATTGCGCGGTCGAAGATATGCAACAATATGTTAATTTTGACTATGTCATTATTAACGATGACTTTAATAAAGCACTGCATGAACTTGAATCAATTATTACTGCCAATCGCTTGACCTTGGCGCAACAGGTGTATCGTCATCAGCTTTTGATTGAACAGCTCATCACGCCGAATAACGAATAGGCTTGAGTCTGCACCCAATACATTTTATAATTCGCAGTCTAGTTGTATTTATAACCCGAGAATTTATATGGCACGCGTAACCGTTGAAGATTGTTTAGACCATGTAGACAACCGCTTTGAGCTTGTACTAGTGGCAAGCAAACGTGCGCGTCAACTTGCTCGTCAAGGTATTGAACCGACTGTTGAATGGGACAATGACAAACCAACTGTGGTGGCATTACGTGAAATTGCTACAGGTCATGTCACTAAAGATATCCTAAAGCAGCGTGAGCAGGATTATCAAACCTCTAGCCTTGATCTAGCTTTATCAGCAAACAGCTTAAATCTGGAAGGTTTTTCTTTCCAATAAGTTGCTGAACAATAGCAGTCAGAAAAAGAGTGCTTTGAAGCACTCTTTTTTTATGCGCGATGGTCATATAAAGTATTTAAACATTTGCTTCAATACAATGAGATCGCTTATTGACTTTTTTCAGTTTTAAATAGAATCCAAACCTGCTGCCTACTTAGTCAAATTGAGCCATTAAAATAAATTGAGTCATTGTTTTGCAATGATCATGCTCAAAAATAAAACACTTACTCACTAAAACTGCGCAAAAAACTGTATCTCAGGCATCAAAATTGATGCATCTCATTAAAAGATTTGATACAACTGTAAGATTCGATTGATTCAACCTATCTCCAGCATCGAAATTTATCTATGAATATTTGTGTGAACAAATTGACAAATTTCACAATATGCATTTCATTAAGAGATAGGTAAATTGTTCTTATTCACTGCAATGAAAGGTGATCTATGCCAGGCGAAGAGGTCAGCCAAGCCAAGCAACAGCTCAAATTAATTATCGATGCCTATTTAAAAGTTGAGGACGTCGAGCGTGTGCTTGCTGCCTGTGATTTTGCTGATTTAGCGCATAGCGGAATTATCCGTAAAAGTGGGGAACCGTATGTACTACACCCGATTGCGGTGTGCTGCATTTTGGCACATATGCGTCTGGATGCAGAAACCTTGATGGCCGCCCTATTGCATGATGTGATTGAAGATACTGAATATACCAAAGAAGATATTGCTGAACGTTTTGGTCGAACCGTGTCAGACTTGGTCGATGGTGTGACCAAATTGACCCATTCCAGTGATAAGCAATTTAATAAAGCCGCTTCTTTTCGCAAGATTTTACAAGCAACGCTACAAGATCCGCGTGTCATCATTATCAAACTTTCGGACCGTTATCATAATATGACCACTCTGGATGCATTACGTCCAGATAAACGTGCGCGTATTGCTCAGGAAACTCTGGATATATTCGTACCGATGGCTCGTATCGTCGGCATGAACGAGATGGCAGATAATCTTGAATTATTGTGTTATCAAAATCTTGATCTGGACATGTACAATAACGTGCAAAGTGCCTTGCTTGAAAATAAGCCAAAGCGTTGTGAATACCAGTCTCAATGGGAAAAACATTTAGCCGATCTGTTATTGGCTTATCAAATTAATGGTCGGATTAAAAAGAAAAATAATAATATTGAACTGTTACGCCACTTTGTTAAAAATGAAATCGATTTACATGAACTGACGCATAGCCATGCTTTTGAAATTATCTTACACAGCATTGCGGACTGTGACCGTTTAGTAGAAGCCTTAGAAGAAAATTTTAAAGTGCTGCAATATCAGGATCATATTCGCCGCCCTTTGCCTGGTGGCAATCAATCCTTAGCCATGAAACTCAAAGGCGAAAATACCACTTTATCGCTCACTATTCAGACTGAGTTAATGCGTAAAGCTGCACGTTTTGGTGTGGTACTCGGTGAAAACGCACCTCAAGCGTGTCGTTCAGCCATTCAGGCCTCCATGCAAAATTTAAATACCTTAATTGATGATGCCTGCGCCAAAACTACATTCAATGATTTGCTGGATTATCTGCATCAGGAAAAAATTTGGGTCTATACGCCGCAAGGACATTTACATGAATTGCCTCAAGGGGCAACCGTGGTGGATTTTGCTTATGCTGCCAGTTTATTTCTAGGTAATCATGCTGTAGGTGCGAAAGTTGATGGTGAAATTCGTCCCCTTTCAACCCCGCTGACCAGCGGGCAAGTGGTCGAAGTCATTACCGATGTATTGGCCACCCCAAACCCAGACTGGCTAAGCTTTATCAATACTCAAAAAGCACGGCGCGCCTTGCAAAATATTTTGCGTGATCAGGATATTGAAGAACAGCGTTTAGTGGGTCAACAGGCGTTGAATCGAGCGTTAAAACTGTTTAACCGTTCAATTAACGACTTATCAGAATCTGACTGGCTAGATGTGCTGCAATGGCGACATGTTGAAAGTAAAGATATCCTGTTTGAGCAGATCGCAGTGGGTGATTTATTGCCGCAATTGGTCGCCAACCATTTGTATGTACAACACGATCAAAGTCAATTACACGAACATGAATCTGATCGACTGATTCAGGGTACTGAGGGGATTGATGTCAAATATGCCCATTGCTGTAATCCTGTATTAGGCGATCCAATTCAGGGGCATTTATCACGTCGCGGACTGATTGTGCATCGTGCTCGATGTCATAACTTACTGCATGAACAACATTTACATCCTGAAAATATTATGCCTTTGCAATGGCAATCGGACGATCTGGAAGATGTCAGTTTTAATGCCTATTTATGTATTGAAATGACGCTGGATGATGAGCAGGTTTCAGAACTCATTTATTTGTGCCGAAAATCACATATTGGGGTTGAACAAGTTTATCCAACGCATGAATGTACTTACGTCAACATCGTGGTCAATAATCGCAAACAAATTGCCCAGATTATTCGTGATTTACGTATGCAGTTTAATTTCCCGCGCGTTTCCCGTTTAGCCATTCCTCCTTCAATCATCGAAAATTCTCAAGCCAGTTAGATGCGATGACTTCATAAATGCAAGTACTAATTTATTCCTGATAATTCATGAATCAGACTTTTGTCAAACAGCCGCATGAATTATGATGAGGAAAACATCAGATTTAGGAAAAATCAATGACCCGTCAAGTGATCCATACTGAAAATGCCCCAGCCGCAATCGGAACTTATTCTCAAGCAATTATGGTTGGGAATACCTTGTATCTATCCGGTCAAATTGGCTTGGATCCATATAGTATGGAACTTGTTGAAGGTATTGAAGCTCAAATTCGTCGTGTGTTTGATAATTTAAAAGCAGTCTGTGAAGCGGCAGGCGGTAGTCTTGCGGATATTGCCAAACTAAATATCTTTTTGACCGATTTATCCAACTTTCAATTGGTGAATCAAATTATGGGTGAATATTTTGCCCAGCCATATCCAGCACGTGCAGCCTTAGGGGTGGCGAGTTTGCCTAAAGGTGCGCTGGTCGAAATGGATGGCATTGTCACTATCAATGCTTAAGCTTGTACATTTAATAGATACCACCGATCAGGTGGTATTTTTTTATTCAAAATGACCATGATTAAAATCGTTTTTTCAAATGAATTTCATTGACAAGTGATAATAATTATCAATAATATCAGTTATCCCATTTAACTATGCGAATAAGTCTGATGTACGTTTGTTTATGTCGCGGTATTACTGATCAGGATATTAAAGATGCCATTAGCAATGGCGCTGAAAGCTATCGTGAAGTTCGTGACTTGTTAGATTTAGGCACGTGTTGTGGTCGTTGCGCACCTGAAGCACGTAGCATTATTAGTGATGAACTGGCGGACATTGCCGCACGCATTTCAGTTGCAGCCTAATCAGATTTTCCAAATTTTTATTTTAAGACACAATTATAACAACAGCCCATGATCCTCGGATCATCTTCTCCTCCCCGCTCTCGACTCTAGGCGGGTTTATTTTGTCACTAATTTATATTTGGTTGTTTTTGATTGCGATTTTCATTTGCTGTTCCATAAAATACTCGCCTCGTTTCCAATAGTTGATTAAACTGATCATGATAAGATTGCCTTGAATATTGTTTTAGGGCACAAATTGTTTTTGGGAGTCAGTACAATGAAAGGCAATCGTGATGTGATTAACCAGCTTAATCAGGTGCTTTACCACCACCTCACCGCCATTAATCAGTATTTTTTACATTCACGTATGTGTAATGACTGGGGCATCGAAAAATTAGGATCGAGTGAATATAAAGAATCAATTCGTCAAATGAAGCATGCTGATAAAATTATTGAACGAATTCTGTTTTTAGAAGGTTTACCGAATTTACAACATCTGGGCAAACTTTATATTGGTCAACATACCGCAGAAGTTTTAAAATGTGATGTGCGTAAGGTTAAAGAAAACATCGAAGTTGAAAAGAAAACCATTGAAGTCTGTGAACTGGCTCAAGATTATGTGTCTCGTGATTTAGTTCGTGAAATTCTGGAAAAAGAAGAAGAGTTCTGGGATTGGACTGAAACCCAAATTGATTTGATTGATAACGTCGGAATTGAAAATTACATTCAAAGCCAAATTTGATCTTTTAATATCATTTTAAATTACATATTTGAAATTAGATGAACAGGGCAAATATTCTTAATATTTACCCTGTTGTTATTCGGAAGCGGCAGTTACGTCTTGTTCAAGCACTTCAGCATTCTGGGTTTTAATTTTTTCAATTTTGGCATTTAAGCGTAAAACCTCCTGATACAATAGATTAAACTGTTTAACCTGTGCAGTTTCATAAAAAGAAATTTTTCCATTTTGTTTTTGCCAGCGATGATTTTTGAGCAAATCAAACATCTGTTCGGCTTTGTTATAAATCTGTTGTTCCAAATGAAATAACGCATATTCTTTACGATTATTTTGTTGCTGGTTTAGTTTTTGCAGTAGCGCTGCTTTCATTTCAGGATGAATTGATAGACTTCGCGCCTGATTCAGAAAGTGCTGTTGTAACTCAGTATTATCTTGCAAGTAATTATTTTCAATATCTTTGACCTCTGCCAACATTTGCGTGGTTTCTTTATAATTTTGCTGACGATCATGATCAAGTCGATCGACATCTAAAAATTTATCCCATTGTGCAGTTTTAAGTTCACGTAAATATAAATTTCTGGCTTCAGCATTTTCCATCCAGTA
Source organism: Acinetobacter ihumii (assembly GCF_900625095.1). Classification (GTDB taxonomy): domain Bacteria; phylum Pseudomonadota; class Gammaproteobacteria; order Pseudomonadales; family Moraxellaceae; genus Acinetobacter; species Acinetobacter ihumii. Next base: position 1,846,066 of record NZ_LR130760.1, read on the forward strand.
ATTCAACATAAACTCAGACATAATTTTATAATCGCCATACAGGCGCTGGTCATGTACATCCAGTTGAATCGGTATTTCCCAATTTTGAGCCTGCTCATAGAGTTGCTGCATTTTTTCAGCCATGACCACATCAAACATCTGACGGTTATAGGCATCATCTTGTTGGCGTTGGGCATTTTGATAAAACCAAAATACAGAGCCCGCAACCAATAGGATAATCACAATGATCCCGATCACTACACGACGCGGCATATTCACCTCCTGACATTCCTATTGTTCTGTTTTATCACTTGACTCAGTGTGTTGTCGCTGTCATTTCCATTGTTCTGTGTTGATAAATGCAAAATTTGTAATGCTGTATTTCATTTTTTAGCCTTTAAACACCGACTAGGCAACCCTATTATAAACTGATGATGGTTTAATTGAGAAAAATAGCATGCGTGTAGATATCTGGTCAGATGTGGTCTGTCCATTTTGTTATATTGGGAAAAAACGACTGGAACATGTTGCACAGGCAGCGGGTATTGATTTGGATATTCATTGGCATAGTTTTGAACTCGATCCACAAGCGCCTGCACGTCATCCCACCTCCAATACTGAGCGTTTAGCAAAAAAGTATGCGCGCAGCGTTGAACAAACGGAGGAAATGCAGCGCAATATTGCCAGCATGGCAGCCGAAGAAGGCATTGACTTTCAGTGGCAAAAAGCCAATTCGGGCAATAGCTTTAATGCACACCGGATCATCCATCTGGCACAAAGCAAAGGTTTAGGTAATGAAGCTGAGGAGGCATTTTTTCAGGCTTACATGACCGAAGGCTTGGCGATTGGTGAGCGAGAAGTGGTTGAGGAAATTGCTTCCAGAATTGGGCTAGATCATGCTGAAGTGGAATTTGTACTCAATAGTGATGAACTGGCAGATTTTGTACGCCATGATGAAAAAATTGCACATGAGCAACTCAATATTAGTGGCGTTCCTTTTTTCATCTTCGATCAAAAATTAGCTCTTTCAGGTGCACAACCTCGTGAGGTTTTTTTGCAGGCATTACAACAAGCCGCTACACAACACCCAATTGAATCGGAAGCTGCCGCAACCTGTCAGGATGATCATTGTGAATTGCCTGATAAATAATAAGTGATAGATAGCCAACATGATTTGTGCAATGCAGCGTTGCATAAATCGACTTTTTGCTCGGTCTTAGAAATTTTAAAATACAAGGCATGTAATAAGCGCTGTATTTTTTATTTCATATATTGATTGTTTGAAATCATGTGAATCCATGGTGAGGTTGTGATCAACCCGCTGCTGTTTAGTCCTCCTTGGCCCCTCTAAGGAGGACTTTTTTATTCGTCTAACGCAATACTGATATCATAGATTTTTCGCTTTGCAACGACGACTTGACGAGGCAAAATAGGACGTACTTGGCTAATTTCCCATGCCCAGTAGCCTGCTTCCCAAGCATTTGCACAAGCTAATTCAACCTCTTCAGGTTTCCATGCATGGATTGCCTCAATGTTAACTATCGCAACTGCCTCACCTTGTTGCTCATCGCCCTCCTCAAGCAAATAGCGTGTATTTTGGACAATTATTAAGTCTTTTAAAGGCAACTGCTCTGGACGCCATGAACGAATTTCCAATGTTTTTTTGCCATTCAGGATATGATCACAAGCAGGAGCTACGATTGATAAAGCCTTAAATTTTTTCACGCTCTTCTCTCCGTGATTTTTTAATATTTTAACTGTCTCTATAATTTCAATCTTCACACAAATATCCATAAAAATACGATTTTAAAATGCTTTTAATATGCGCTTTCACTGAACTATAGCGTGTTGAAACCTAAGCGTCATAGTTGTTACCAAACTTAATGTCTTATTAACAGCGATTGCACAAACTGCCGCCAAAACTGTGTTTAGATAATTTTAATGACTCGTTCGACTCAATTCAGGTCATGGATATTCACTGAAACAAGAGAAAGAGGTAATGAAAATGGCAACAGATCAAAATCAACCCGTACAAGCAAATCCAGTATCAAAAACTGCTGATACAGCAAATACTCCAGCAGCAAAGTACCAGCCCGAATCGGTTAAGAAATCTCGTTTTTCTCCAACGGTAAAGGGTGTCATGATTGGTGCAGTTGCGGGTAGTGTATTACCTGTTTTCGGCACATTTAGTGGTGCACTCATTGGCGGTATCGCTGGAAAATTGTATTCACGACGTCATCAACAAGCAGCTGCTTCTGTCTAATTTGATCAGTTGAATGACTTTAATCAAGTCGTTGAGTCGCTGGCTCAACGGGAACTCTCCTTTTTTAAGGGGAGTTTTTTTATTGTTTTCCCCAGATTTGCCTGCATTACCCCAAAACTAGCACAGGTCTTGTTTTTCAACTTAAAACATAAAATTAAGATGTTGCTCATCATCACAGCATCATTTTTCTAACATTCTGCGAACTTGAGTGAAAATTACTTTATTTTGTTGCGATCGCTTGATTTTATTGTGTAAATCAACAACAGTTGTCTCACAAACGAAATAATAATGATTGTTAGCTCAAGATGATGAAAGTGAATAATTTAAACTTAGGTTCTGGTGTTTTATATGTTTTATTGTGTATGGGGGGAATAAATTCGCTTTCAGCCAATAGCAATACTCAAGAATCCAGCAATGAGGATTCTGCGCATAGCTCAGAAACATTGATTCTCCCAAATGATCCTCGTATTCCGCGTACCTCGGTGGCTTATGCGGTGAAACTACATCAATTAAATCAACCTGAAGATAAAAACCTGCTGGATTTGATTCCAGAATGGATAGACTCAACGCCGACTTTTTTACCGCCAGAATCCAATCAAGCGATTGTCCCGCCGGTAGAAGAAACCAGAGACAAAACATGGATTGATCGTAAGCAACATCAGATTCAAAAATGGGCAGACCGGACTTCCGACAGAATGGATAATTGGTTTGGTGAGGTTGATCCTCAAAAACCAGCTGATGCCACATTAAGGATCATGCTGGATAATTATTGGGACAAATACAATGGTTATGAAATTAAGCCACGTATTCGAGGAAAAATTAAACTACCGACACTGGAAAGACGCTTTAGCGTGGTATTTGGTGATGATTCCCTAGATGACGAGTTTGACAATAATGTGGCCAATACCAATGTCGACCCCAACTCTGAAAACAAGCGACTGGATTCACGTCAAACCCGGGATAATAATGGCTCGATTGCCTTGCGCTGGTCTGATTTTTCTAAACGCTTACCCTTTGAAACCGATGCAGATCTGGGGATACGTTCTGGGGATGACATCTATGTCCGTTTAAAAGCCAAACGGGCATGGCCGCTTCGTAATGACTTTTCATTTTATGCAGAACAAATTTATCGTTATGGCATTGATAGTGAAAACTATCTCAGAACTAACCTTGAATTGACCCATGCACGTCCAAACGAAGCATTTCTGTCAAATCAATTTAGCCTCACCTATGCAGATGATCAGGACGATGATTTAGTTTGGGAAAACCGTCTGTTTAGACAACATCAATTCTTCGCAAATAATCGTTTTAACTATGGCTTGTACACCGGCGGCTACTACAATAATAGTGACTTACGTTTAAATAGTTGGGGACCGTTTATGTCATGGCGACAACAGCTTTGGCGTGAATGGTTTTATGTACAGGGTGATCTGAATTATTTTAATGATCATCGTGAAGATCATAATCACTATGTCAGTACTTTTGTACGCCTAGAAGCTTTATTCTAAAGATTGATAAATACTTTTCAGCACTTGTCATGTTCAGTCATGACAAGTAGCCAATCAAGTACAGCCTGACTTAAATAAAAATTAAGCTTGGTTTTATATCCTCTCCAGATTCATTATTTCTATTATTATTTCTCCCATGAAGCGATGGAATATCGTTCATTTTCAGCTTGCAATCATTTTAGCCGTATGTAGTGTTTATACGGGATCAGTATTTATTCTGGCTAAGTTCCAGCCTTCTTTACAGCCTAAAAGCATTGATTCCTTTCAAAAAAACTTAGCCAAACATACATGTGCCGAAACCCAAGAACCTTCAGATCAGGAGTCGATACTCTCAAATCAACAGATACTATCCAATCAACAATTGAGTCAGGAACTACTTGATGTGTTTGGCAATCATTCCTTATGGGTAAGAACATTACAACAACAACCCAAAAGCACAAAAAAATTTGGAAAAAGTCATACGGCTAAAATGAAGAAAAATAAAGTGAGCAACCCTGATCCTATTAGCGCTAGCATAAGTACGCTCACCAGTCTGCTGCCCTTTCCCAATGATATTCATTTGGGTTCAAATTCAGATAGCGATGTGTATGTACAATTTCTGGCCAAAAAGAAATGGGTGCTACGGCATGATATGAGTATCGATACGCAACAGCTGTTTCGCTATGGTTCAATCAGTAAAAATTATTCTGAAACCACGCTCAATTTAAACCAGAAACTACAGGACAATACTCTTTTTTCTAATCAATTTAGCCTGAATAAGAGTCAGGATGAAGAATATTATTGGGCAAATCGTACCTTTCAACAGTACCAATTTTTGAAAAATCAGCGACTTATTTATGGTGTTTATAGCAGCGGTGTCTATGATCAGGAAAAAAAGGATTGGGAATTACAGCTGTGGGGTCCCTATCTGTCATGGCGACGACCTTTGTGGCGTGACTGGATTTTTATTGATAACCAGATTTCTTATTATCATGACCTGACCACGACAGACAAGGAACTTCAACATGTGTTTAGTACCACATTACAGCTCGAAGCTATTTTTTAACAATGTATATGACTAGAGCATAAGCAGTACTGTGGATAAATCTAACTTTACCCACAATGACCATAAAGGCATAAAAAACCCTGACCGAAGTCAGGGTTAAATTTATCTTTTATTTCAACAATAAATTATTGATGCGTTTTACATAAGCCGCAGGATCTTCGGGCAGGCCACCCTCAGCAATCATAGCCTGATCAAAAATTACATTGGCTAGATCATCAAACTGCGCCGAATCTTCTAGTTTTTTCACCAAAGGATGCTCAGGATTAATCTCAAGAATTGGTTTCATTTCAGGCACTTCCTGACCTGCCTGTTTCAGCATACGAATCAGTTGCGGTGATAATTCCCCTTCTGAGCTTACCAAACATGCTGGAGAATCGACCAGACGCGTGGTCACACGAACTTCTTTGGTTTTATCCTTAAGAGATTCGCCTAGTTTTTCAACCACAGGTTTAAACTGTTCCGCTGCTTGCTCAAGTGCTTTTTTCTCTTCAGCATCTTGCAAGTCGCCTAAATCAACAGCACCTTTAGAGACATTTTGCAAAGGTGTACCGTCAAATTCATGCACAAAATTCATTGCCCATTCATCAACACGTTCAGACATCAGCAGAACTTCGATGCCTTTTTTCTTGAACAACTCTAGTTGTGGCGAGTTTTTCGCAGCATTCAGACTATCTGCGGTCACATAGTAAATGGCTTTTTGCCCTTCTTTCATGCGCGCTTTATAGTCTGCCAATGATGTACTGACCTCATCATGATTTGAAGTTGCATAACGTAGCAGTTTTAAAATACGTTCGCGATTACCTACATCTTCGCCTAAACCTTCTTTAAGTACCGCACCAAATTCAGTGTAGAAAATTTTGAACTTTTCCTGATCTTTTTCATCTTCTGATTTTGCCAGACCATCCAGCAACGTTAATACACGACGTGCATTACCTTCACGAATGGTTTTGACATCGCGGCTTTCCTGTAACAGCTCACGGCTGACATTTAACGGTAAATCTGCACTGTCCACCACCCCTTGTACAAAGCGTAAATAGTTTGGAATCAAGTTATCCGCATCATCCATAATAAAAACGCGTTTGACATACAGCTTGATGCCCGCTTTGGCTTCACGAGTAAAAATATCATGCGGTGCTTTGGATGGAATGTAGAGAAGCTGGGTATATTCAGTGCTTCCTTCAACACGATTGTGTGCCCATGCCAGCGGCGCATCAAAATCATGGCTCAGATTTTTATAGAACTCAATGTATTGTTCTTCTGAAATTTCATTTTTGTTACGTGTCCAAAGTGCGCTGGCTGAGTTAATGGTGTCCCATTCTTCAGTTTTGACCATTTTGCCATTGGCTGCTGGTTCTTCACCTTCAGCAACTTCATCCTCTTGCCAGACTTCTTTTTGCATCTGGATCGGTAAGCTGATGTGGTCTGAATATTTATTGATAATTTGTTTAACTTTATAGTTTTCTAAATAATCCAGCGCATCGTCGCGTAAATGTAAAATAATGTCTGTACCACGGGTCGCTTTGTTAATCTGTTCAACTTCAAACTCACCTGTACCGCCACTGATCCAACGCACACCTTCATCCGCAGACAAACCTGCACGACGCGATTCAACCGTGATTTTATCCGCAACAATAAATCCAGAATAGAAGCCGACACCAAATTGACCAATTAATTGTGCATCTGACTTTTGATCACCGGTTAATTTTGACATGAAATCTTTAGTACCAGATTTGGCAATGGTTCCCAGATTATCAATGGCTTCCTGCTGATTTAAACCAATCCCATTGTCTGAAATGGTAATGGTTTTAAGATCTTGATCCAGACTCACCCGAACATGCAGGTCGGGGTCATTTTCATAATATTCTGGATGATTAATGCCTTCAAAACGCAATTTATCGCAAGCATCAGAAGCATTTGAAATGAGTTCACGCAGAAAAATTTCTGGATTTGAATACAGTGAATGGGTGACTAAATGTAAAAGTTGGGCAACCTCTGCCTGAAAGCTATAATTTTGTGACGTTTTTTGTTCGCTCATGACTCACTCCTCAAATACAATTCATCGTAGCGTATTCTTTGATGCTGTATGTATTGGAGTGAGTCCTCGTTTTTTCAATAGCAAAAGCTAAGATTTTTATCTGGTTTAAAAAGGGCCTTGAGTTAAAATACGATTTTGCACAATGTCATCCAAGTGCTTTTGACGTTCATGATATCGCTGACCGATACAGCACACATTGGCACGGCAGCTATCGCGCTGTTTTAACCACTGGTATTGAGCAGCCTTTTCAGCATCGCGTCCTCCCATAGGTACAGCATGAATCACAATATTATAGGTTGTGACCAGTTTTACATCGGCATCATTTAAAGATCGAGTTTGACAGATAGTTTTCTCGGTTGCCGTTTTTGCTTTATCACAAGAAAAACTGGCTGCATGAGTTACCGTTATTCCGGCACTTAGGCTCAAGGTCAAAATTAATAATTTTTTTCCAAATTTCGTATTGATGAGGTGCATGCTTAATTCTCGTAGTAAGTCGCGTTTAATGTCTAGCTTAAAATAATTTGATTCAGGTAAAGGTAAACTTTCATACACTTATGTAAAAGACTGTAAGGGATATAATGGATATAAAAAAAAGCCCAATAGTTTCCTATCAGGCTTATTATGCCGATGATCATATTGTTATTATTATCGAATATAATTATTATTTAAGAGGCTATAAATCCAGAAACTCAATCTACATCAATAAGTTTCTACTGAGCAAAGTTTTGCTTAGAATTTATAGCTATAACCTAATGTATAAATAACAGGGTCGATATCTAAATCAAAAGTACCCAAATTATTTACCAAACGTACTTCTGGGCTTAAATCAGCATAACGGACGTCGAAATAAACACCCCAGTTTTTCGCATCCGCTGGCTGGAAATTAAATCCAATCTGACCTGCGAAACCATAGTCATTTTTAACTTTATCTGCTACGCCAGATTCATCCCAAGGAATAAATGCAGTAGCACCCACACCAATATAAGGCGTGAAGCGTGTTGCATTTTTAAAGTTATATTTCGCGGTAATCGTTGGTGGTAAATGCTTTACTTTTGCCACTTTATCGCCATCCAGTAACACATCATGGTTAACTGGTGTAGCAAGAAGTAATTCAGCAGAAAAAGGAGAGTTCCCAAAGAAATACTCAACAGACGGAGTAAAGGCAAATTCATTATCTGCTTCAACTTTACCTAAAGCTGTTTGTGTATCACTGGTTGGTGCAATATAACTCGCACCGACTTTAACTTGCCAATCCCCTGCAAAAACAGAAGAAGACAATCCTAATAATGCGATAACTATGGCTTGTTTCAACATTTTCCACTACCTCTTAAAATCTTATAATCATCATAATATTTTATTAATATCAAACGCAATACATATTATATACAGCCTTTAAACATTATTTATAAACCAATGATATTTATGTTTATTTATTTTAAATCTGAGTAAATTTATCAAGTTTAATTGATATAAATTATGCATTTATTATTCAATATTTATTCCCACTATTTTAATCGGTTTTATTATATTAATCCGACAAAAACCGTCAGATTAATATAATAAAAATGGTGCTTTTAAAGCACCATTGCAGCAATCCAACCAAAGATTAATAATGGAATATTAAAATGTATAAATGTAGGAACAACGGTATCCCAAATATGATCATGCTGACCATCAACACCTAAACCCGCTGTAGGCCCTAAGGTCGAATCTGAAGCAGGTGAACCTGCATCTCCGAGCGCTGCGGCAGTTCCGATGAGCGCAATTGTTGCCAAAGGAGAGAAGCCAAACTGTACACACAAAGGCACATAAATGACCGCGAGAACAGGCACACTGGAAAATGATGAACCAATCCCGATTGTGACAAACAATCCAATAAACAGCATGAGAAAAGCAGCAAGTGCATGATTATCGCCAATCACATGTACAACACCATTGACCAGTTGGTTAATATCGCCCGTATGTGTCATGACAGAAGCAAAACCAGCGGCAGAAATCATGATAAACCCAACCAATGCCATCATGCGCATGCCTTGCACAAAGACGTCATCAGCATCTTGCCATTTAAAAATGCCAGCCGTTGAAAGTACCGCAAAACCAACTAGACCACCTAAAATCATGGAACCCGAATAGAGTTGAGCGGCAAGCGTCAATGCGATCGCCAATACCGCCATAAAGATGGTTTTTTTGGAAATATAAGGTACTTGTTCAGCTTCTTGTTGTAATTCAACTGCATCTTCACGCAAATTATGCGTGACATGTTGATCTGAGCGGAGCGGCTTGTCTAGGTCAATGGTAGTCACACGTGCCACTGCACGATCGACATACAAGCGTGGTTTACGATAGCTAATAAATACCGCAACCAATGTTCCGATCACCATTCCCAATACAGGAATCGCCATGCCCATAGGCATCATCCAGCGATCTACATGCAAACCATATTGAGCACCAATCTTATTGATATTGCCCATTAAAATTTGTTCCAGAAAGATCGCACCGAAACCCACAGGTAAAAAGATATAGGTACCGACCAAACCCAGTGTCAGTACGCAGGCTGCTGCACGACGGTCCAACTTCAAATGATTCATCACTTTCAATAAAGGCGGAACCAACACAGGAATAAAAGCAATATGCACCGGAATCAGGTTTTGAGAAAAAATAGCGGCGACTAATAAAATCGTCAGCAACAAATACTTTACTTTTCGCTCTCGGCTCTTTCCAGCTTCCATGCCCAATAAACCAATCAGTTTATGCGCCAATAAATCAGGCAGACCTGATTTGGATAATGCCAATGCAAATGCACCCAATACCGCATAAGCCAGTGCAACTTCTGCACCATCTCCGAGTCCTGCATTAAAGGCTTGAACTGTTTCAGACAAGCTTAACCCTGCGACCAGTCCACCAACAATTGCAGAAACCACTAAGGTCAATACAACAGACACGCGTGCCAGTGATAGAATAAACATCACGGCAATTGCAATAACAACAGCATTCATGAATTAATATCAGGAAAAATAAAAGGCGATATTTTAACAGATTCATTCAGATGATTCTGTAAAACTCGCCAATTGCATGTTTGAGATTTTAAAAACCAGCTGCCGCTACCATCAACGATATACTTAAAATTTATATTTCTAAGTCATCTCAATGTGCTTGGTATTTACTGGCAAATGTTGAAATATATTCCGCCACTTTTTGCGGCTGGCTTAAAATTGCCCAATGATTAGCATTTAATTCGACATGCTCAAAGTGCTCAACCCATTTTGGCATTTCTTGTAAAATATAATCTGTACTCACAAAAGCATCATATTTCAACACAACCGCCTGTACAGGGCATTGTGCAAAGCGTTGACGCGGATGCGTCAGTCTTGGAACAAAATTGGCACGATACAATGCAATTCCGTGGCGACCATCGTTTGTAATATTCGGATTTAAAGGCAAATTATTTTTACGTTCCAGTCCATTTAACACTTTCCCCCATTTTTCAGGATTAAAAAACTTCCAGATTGTTGGCGCAATTAGTGGTAAATGAAAGGCACCGATATACCATGATTTAGACAGCTTCTTCAAAAAGCCAACAGGATGATGCTTCATTTCTTCGCGCAGTAAAAGTGCTGCATGATCCAGACATGGACCTGAAATGGTGGTATACGACAAAATACGGCCTTTAAACTTAGGCTCAGTCACTGATTCCCAGCTTTGAATTGAACCCCAATCATGCGCAGCAAGATGAAAAGACCGATTCCCAAGAATTTGTTGCGTCACCGCCTCCAGATCCAAAGACAATTGTTCCAATCGATAATCATGAATATGTTTGGGCACACTGGATTGACCAGCACCACGTACATCATAGGTCACGATATAAAAATGATGCAGGAGTTCATGAATCACAGGCTCCCATACCTCTTGATTATCGGGATAACCATGCACCAGAACCAAGGCTGGATTTTTCTCATTTCCCCATGTCTTGGCACAGAGCATGTATTGATCTGAAGTTTGGACTGTATGTAGCTGAGGGCGCATGGGCAGTTCCTTTTTATTGTGATTGACCATTTCTTTAGTCGGATTGGGCATTGCCATCAATGCCAGAATGATGATAGTTATTTAGTATGAATAAAGCGTTTAGAAAAACAATTGACCCTTATGAATATTTTAAAGCAACTCCAGACCATACCAGCGGTCTCTAAATTTATCATTAACCGATATTCGCCTTATCGTGGTGCGGGCATCAGTATTGATAAAATCGACCTCGCGAATTATTACATTCGGGTCAAAATGCCACTGACTCGAAAAAACCAGAATATTGTAGGCACCCATTTTGGTGGTAGTCTTTATTCGATGGTGGATCCATTTTACATGCTAATCCTGATGCATCATCTCGGTTCTAAATATATTGTCTGGGACAAATCTGCAACCATTAACTTTTTAGCACCGGGTCGTGGGACGGTCTACGCAGATATTCGTCTTGATGCCATGGAAGTTTCACATGTCCGGGAGCTAGCAGAAAATTATGCACCTGTGTTAAGAAACTATACGGTAAACATTTTTGATGAATCTGGTTTACGTATTGCCGAAGTACAAAAGACACTATATATCCGTCGTAAAAAACCAAAATCATCGATTAACTAAATGTTAATGCCATAAAAAAGACGACAGCGAGTCGTCTTTTTTGCATTTAAACGATAGAAAAGATTATTTTCTTTCCTGAATGGCTGCACCAGCACCACCGCCAATGGCACCACCGACCGCAGCACCGCCATCACCACCAAAGATTGCCTTACCAACCACCGAACCAATACCAGCACCAACCGCACTGCTCGTAGTTGAGTTACTATTTCCACCTTTGGCATTGGCACCCACACCACCACCTAAAGCCCCACCAGCAGCAGCACCGACGCCACCACCGACATGATTACCCACACCACCACCGACAGCACCACCGAGAGCAGCAGCACCAATACGCTGGTTAGATGGACTCATATCTTGGCAACCCGCAAGCAATGCTGTTGACATAGCGGCTACAGCCATCAAACTCATTGTTTTTTTCATCATCATCTCCTCATTTAATCCTTAATAGCATAAGCATATTTCAGGTATTTTTTGATAAGTTCATGTAACAATGCGCTACCGACTTGCAGTGATTTTGTAACTACAGTGGCTTGATTCTCAACAATATCATGCCCATAAAAAAAGACACCCGAAGGTGTCTTTTTCAATCATCTAAACTTAGAACTGATCTGAGTTCAAAGCCTGACTAAATGCTTGATCAACATCGCTGAAGTCATTGTGCAACTCATACTCAGCCGCTTCAGCTTCCTGACGACGACGCTCAAGATGATACGCCAGACCTGTACCCGCTGGAATCAAACGACCCACAACCACGTTCTCTTTCAAGCCACGTAAATCATCTTCTTTACCCGTTACAGCCGCTTCAGTTAACACACGCGTGGTTTCTTGGAACGATGCAGCAGAGATGAACGAGTCCGTAGAAAGTGATGCTTTGGTAATACCCATCAACTGACGTTCAAACTTCGCAGGGAACTTGTTCTGTGCCAAGACCGCTTGGTTCTCTTGAACCACACGGATGTAATCCACTTGCTCACCCTTGATGAAGCTGGTATCACCACCGTCCACGATATCAACTTTACGCAACATTTGACGTACGATGACTTCAATGTGCTTATCGTTGATTTTTACACCTTGTAGACGATAAACGTCCTGAACTTCGTTGACGATGTAGTTGGTCAATGCCACTTCACCTTTCAAACGCAAGATGTCATGTGGATTTTGTGGACCATCAGAAATGGTTTCACCACGGTTGACATGCTCGCCTTCGAACACGTTGATTTGACGCCATTTTGGAATCAATTCTTCGTAGATCTCAGAACCATCATCAGGTGTGATCACCAAACGGTTTTTACCTTTGGTCTCTTTACCGAAGCTAACAATACCTGACACTTCTGCCAAAATCGCATGCTCTTTCGGTTTACGTGCTTCGAACAAGTCAGCAACACGCGGTAGACCACCGGTAATATCACGCGTACGTGAAGTCTCTTGTGGAACACGACCAATAACGTCACCCACACCAATGGTTTCACCATCACGAACAGTGACGATCGTGTTTTGTGGCAAGAAGTAGAACTGTTCGCCACCATCTGTTGTATCCAACACAATCGCAGGACGTAAATCTTTACCAGACGCAGGACGTGCAGTAACAGGTAAGATTTCAACAGTGGTCATACCGGTTGCATCATCAGTTTTCGAGGTTGCAGTCACACCATCAGCAATTTGGCTGAAACGTGCTTTACCTGCAACTTCGGTCACCAATGGATGGGTATGCGGATCCCAAGTGGCAACAATACCACCAGCTTCAACAGACTCACCATCTTTAAGCAGAATGCTTGCACCATAAGGTAGTTTATAGCGCTCACGCTCACGACCTAGCTCATCAGCAATACCGATTTCACCTGAACGGGAGACAGATACCAAGTGACCTTTGGCGTGTTGTACAGTTTTCACATTGTGGAAACGTACGTTACCTTTGTTACGCACTTGGACACTGTTCGCAGCAGAGGTTCGGCTTGCCGCACCACCCACGTGGAAGGTACGCATGGTTAACTGTGTACCTGGCTCACCAATCGATTGTGCAGCCATAACACCCACAGATTCACCCGGATTAACCTGATGACCACGTGCCAAGTCACGTCCATAACATTTTGCACACACACCAAATGATGATTCACATGCAATGACTGAACGCACTTTCACTTCATCGACACCCGCTTCTTCAAGCTGCGCTGCGATTTTTTCGTCAATCAACGTACCACGTGGCAATACCACTTCATTGTCTGATGCACGACGTACATCTTCAGCGGTTACACGACCCAATACGCGATCACGTAATGGCTCGATGACATCACCACCCTGAATGAACGGAGTCATGACCAGACCGCCATTGGTACCACAATCTGGTTCAGTGATGACCAAATCTTGTGCAACATCAACCAAACGACGAGTCAAGTAACCTGAGTTCGCAGTTTTTAATGCAGTATCGGCCAAACCTTTACGCGCACCATGCGTTGAAATAAAGTACTGTAGTACCGTCAAGCCTTCACGGAAGTTAGCTTTAATTGGGGTTTCAATGATCGAACCATCTGGTTTTGCCATCAAACCACGCATACCCGCCAACTGACGAATCTGTGCAGCACTACCACGCGCACCAGAGTCAGACATCATATAGATGCTGTTAAACGATTTTTGCTTCTCGTCTTCACCCTGCTTATTTTTCACATTAGTGAAAGACAAGTTATCCATCATCGCTTTGGCAACTTGGTCGTTGGTACGTGCCCAAATATCGACCACTTTGTTATAACGTTCACCCGCAGTCACGAAGCCTTGTTCGAACTGTTGCTCGATTTCACGAACTTCTGTTTCCGCTTTGTCAATAATGGTGTGCTTTTGCGGTGGAATGACCATGTCTTCCATACCCACAGACACGCCTGAACGTGTTGCTTGACGGAAACCAAGATACATTAACTGATCTGCAAAGATGACTGTATCTTTTAGACCTAATTTACGGTAGCAAGAGTTGATCAGCTTCGAGATGTTTTTCTTGGTCATCTCAAGGTTAATCATTTCAAAGCTTAAACCTTCAGGTACGATTTCCCAAAGTAAGCAGCGACCCGGTGTAGTATCTACAATAATGGTTTGCTTTTCACGCTGACCATCTTCATTGATCACTGTCTGGTGTACACGTACTTTTACGCGAGCATGAATCGCCACTTGACCAGTTGCAAGTGCACGGTTGACTTCATGCGTATCCGCAAAGGTCATGCCTTCACCTTTGGCATTCACTGCATCACGGGTGATGTAGTAAAGACCCAAGACCACGTCCTGAGAAGGAACGATAATCGGCTCACCATTGGCTGGTGACAAGATGTTGTTGGTTGACATCATCAAGGCACGTGCTTCAAGCTGTGCTTCAAGTGTCAATGGCACGTGTACCGCCATTTGGTCACCGTCGAAGTCGGCGTTAAATGCCGCACACACCAACGGATGTAAACGAATCGCTTTACCTTCAATCAAGATCGGCTCAAACGCTTGCAAACCCAAACGGTGAAGAGTTGGCGCACGGTTCAACATGACTGGATGTTGACGAATCACAGAAGCCAGAACGTCCCACACCTCAGGTGTTTCACGTTCAACCATTTTCTTGGCTGCTTTAATGGTGGTTGCCTGACCTGAAGCTTGTAATTTCGCGAAAATAAATGGCTTGAACAGTTCAAGTGCCATTTTCTTCGGAAGACCACATTGGTGCAAACGTAAAGTAGGACCTACGGTAATCACCGAACGACCAGAATAGTCAACACGTTTACCGAGCAAGTTCTGACGGAAACGACCTTGTTTACCTTTGATCATATCTGCCAAAGATTTCAATGGACGTTTGTTTGAACCTGTAATGGCACGACCACGACGACCGTTATCTAGCAATGCATCAACAGATTCCTGCAACATACGTTTTTCGTTACGTACAATAATATCTGGTGCAGCAAGGTCAAGAAGACGCTTCAAACGATTGTTACGGTTGATCACACGACGATAAAGATCGTTCAAATCAGATGTTGCAAAACGACCACCTTCCAGCGGTACAAGCGGACGTAAGTCTGGTGGAAGTACAGGAAGTACATTCATCACCATCCATTCTGGCTTGTTGTTTGACTCTTTGAAGGCTTCCATCAATTTCAAACGCTTAGACGCTTTTTTCAGTTTCGTCTCAGAGGTTGTTTGTGGAATTTCTTCACGTAAACGCGCAATTTCTGCTTCAAGATCGATGTCTTTCAACAAGTCCTGAACCGCTTCCGCACCCATCTTCGCGGTAAATTCATCACCGTGTTCTTCAAGGGCGTTGTAGTACTCTTCATCGCTGAGTAACTGGTATTTCTCAAATGGTGTCATACCAGGATCAGTCACGACATAAGATTCGAAATACAATACGCGTTCGATATCACGCAAAGTCATATCAAGCAATAAACCAATACGGCTTGGTAATGACTTCAAGAACCAGATGTGTGCAACTGGAGACGCAAGTTCAATGTGACCCATACGTTCACGACGAACTTTGGCAGTCGTAACTTCAACGCCACATTTTTCACAAATGACGCCTTTGTATTTCATACGCTTGTATTTACCACACAAGCATTCGTAATCTTTGACTGGACCAAAAATTTTGGCACAGAACAAACCATCACGTTCCGGTTTAAAGGTACGGTAGTTAATTGTCTCTGGTTTTTTTACTTCACCATGAGACCATGACTTAATCATTTCTGGCGACGCAAGACCAATACGGATACGGTCGAATTCAACGGGTGCATGACCGTCAGAATCCGTTTTCTTACGCATGATATCGAGCAAGTCTTTCAATTTATTTCTCCGTGTGTCGGAGAGCTAGGCTCATCCAACTGGGTCACAAATATTGTTTCTTAACTGAAAATTCCCTCCTCAGCTCTCCTTTAACTCAAGGAGACTGAGGAGGTGTATGGTTATTTAGTCACCATTTTTCAGTTCAATGTTGATACCTAAAGAACGGATCTCTTTGGTCAATACGTTGAACGATTCAGGCATACCCGGATCCATGTAGTGGTTACCATCTACAATGTTCTTATAAATGCGTGTACGACCTTCTACGTCATCCGATTTCACAGTTAGCATTTCCTGAAGCGTGTACGCCGCACCATATGCCTCAAGTGCCCAGACTTCCATCTCACCGAAACGCTGACCACCGAATTGAGCTTTACCACCCAATGGTTGTTGTGTCACGAGCGAGTAAGAACCTGTTGAACGCGCATGCATCTTGTCATCAACCAAATGGTTCAGTTTCAGCATGTACATATAACCGACTGTCACTGGACGGTCGAATTGTTCACCTGTACGTCCATCAAACAAGATCTGTTGACCGGTACGTGGCAATTCAGCAAGTTCAAGCAATTCTTTGATCTGATTTTCTTCAGCACCATCAAATACTGGCGTTGCTAAAGGTACACCCTTACGCAAGTTACCTGCCAAGATTAGTACTTCATCATCTGTCAAGCTATCTAAGTCTTCCTGCTCGCCACCCACTTTGTTGTAGATTTTGTCAAGGAAGGTACGTAGCTCAGCAATCGTACGTTGCTGTTGCAACATTTTGTCGATTTGCTCACCTAAACCTTTGGCTGCCAGACCCAAATGTGTTTCCAGAATCTGACCCACGTTCATACGCGATGGTACACCTAGCGGGTTCAAGACGATATCAACAGGTACACCATTGGCATCATGCGGCATATCTTCTACAGGTAAGATGTTAGAGACAACACCTTTGTTCCCGTGACGACCCGCCATTTTATCGCCTGGTTGAATACGACGTTTAACGGCAAGATAAACCTTAACAACCTTCAATACACCTGTGGTCAGCTCATCACCTGTCGCTAATTTGCGTTTTTTCTCTGCAAATTTTTCATCAATTTCAGCGCTCTTTTCTTTCAAGAACACTTGAATTTGACTTAAACGTTCAGCAATGCCTTCATCACTTGGCTGGATCTCAAGTAAATCAACTAACTCTAGGCCTGATAGCACATTTTCAGACAGTTTATCACCACGTTTAGTGGTACCACCGCCGTTAGAATCCTGACCTTTGAGTAAGCGCACAATACGTTCACGTGCGGCTTCTTCAAAGATTTTGTATTCTTCTTTCAAGTCTTTACGGTATGAATCCAATTGCGCTTTTTCAATCGCAAGAGCACGATCGTCTTTTTCAAGACCATCACGGGTAAACACTTGTACGTCAATCACTGTACCTTTGGTGCCAGACGGAACACGTAAAGATGAATCTTTCACGTCAGCCGCTTTTTCACCAAAGATCGCGCGAAGCAATTTTTCTTCAGGTGTTAATTGAGTTTCACCTTTAGGGGTGACTTTACCCACCAGAATATCACCCGCAGTGACTTCAGCACCGATATATACAATACCAGACTCATCCAGTTTAGACAGTGCAGCTTCACCCACGTTCGGAATATCGGCAGTAATTTCTTCTGCACCTAACTTGGTATCACGCGCGACACATGATAATTCCTGAATATGAATCGACGTTAAACGGTCTTCTTGAAGCACACGCTCAGACAACAAGATCGAGTCTTCGTAGTTGTAACCATTCCATGTCATGAAAGCAACGCGCATGTTTTGACCCAATGCCAACTCACCGCCATCGGTAGAAGGACCATCAGCCAAGACATCGCCACGACCCACTTTATCACCCAGATTCACAAGAACTTTCTGGTTAATACACGTGTTTTGGTTAGAACGGGTATATTTGATCAGGTTATAAATATCGACGCCTGCTTCACCCGCAATCATTTCGTTTTCATGAACACGAATGACAACACGTGATGCATCAACAAACTCAATCACACCACCACGTTTCGCAATGACACATACGCCTGAATCACGCGCAACTGTCGCTTCCATACCTGTACCCACAAGCGGTTTATCCGCAAGTAAGGTTGGAACAGCCTGACGTTGCATGTTTGAACCCATTAAGGCACGGTTCGCATCATCGTGTTCAAGGAATGGAATCAGTGATGCTGCAACAGAGACAACCTGTTGTGCAGATACATCCATATGCGTCACTTTTTCTGGTGGCATACGAACAAATTCACCTTGATGACGAACAGAAACCATCTCTTCGATCAGGTTACCATTTGCATCAACACCAGAGTCGGCCTGTGCAATGACAGTACCCACTTCCTCAATCGCAGACAAATACTCAACATCGTCTGTTACACGACCATCTACCACTTTACGATAAGGTGTTTCAAGGAAACCGAAATCGTTGGCTTTAGCATAAACAGACAGCGAGTTGATCAAACCAATGTTTGGACCTTCAGGCGTTTCAATTGGACATACACGACCATAATGCGTTTGATGTACGTCACGGACTTCAAAGCCTGCACGTTCACGTGTCAAACCACCTGGCCCAAGTGCTGATACACGACGTTTGTGTGTAATTTCAGACAATGGGTTGTTTTGATCCATAAACTGAGACAATTGGCTTGAACCAAAGAATTCTTTGATTGCCGCAGCGACAGGTTTGGCATTGATCAAGTCTTGAGGAGACAAGTTATCGGTTTCAGCTTGGCTTAAACGCTCTTTTACTGCACGTTCAACACGAACCAAACCAACACGGAATTGGTTCTCAGTCATTTCACCGACTGAACGAACACGACGGTTACCCAAGTGATCGATATCGTCAACTTCACCCTTACCGTTACGAATCTCAACCAATGTACGTAATACATCAATGATATCCTCATTCGAGAGAATACCTTCAACTTCACGTGACTTTTGATCTGTTCCGACTTCGTATGGACGACCCAAACGACGGTTGAACTTCATACGACCTACAGGAGACAAGTCATAACGCTCAGAAGAGAAGAATAAGTTATTAAACAAATTCTCAGCCGCTTCTTTGGTTGGTGGCTCACCCGGACGCATCACTTTGTAAATTTCAACCAGTGCTTCTTCGCGGTCACGAGTCAAATCAGCGCGTAAGCTGTCTGCCACGAATGGACCATGATCAATATCATTGGTATATAAAATATTGAATTGCTTCACACCGCCTTCGGCAAGCTTCACCATGACTTCATGACTCAGCAAGGTATTGGCAGCAATCACATCACCATCTTTTAAAGTGATATCTTCAGCAGTAATACGCTCATACAAGTATTCATCAGGCACAGACAGCTTGGTTAAGCCAGACGCTTCCATTTGACGAACATGACGAGCATTAATACGTTTACCCTGTTCTACAATCACCTTACCGTCAGTATCGGTAATGTCGAATTGCGCCATTTCACCACGTAGGCGTTCTGGAACAAGGTCAATCTGATAGCTACCCATATCCAGATACACAGGTACTTTTTCATAGAACAAATCCAGAATTTGTTCATTGCTATACCCTAATGCACGCAGAATAACAGTTGCTAATAACTTACGACGACGGTCAATACGCACATAGACTAAATCTTTCGCATCAAATTCGAAGTCTAACCATGAACCACGGTAAGGAATAATCCGTGCTGAATACAACACTTTACCGCTTGAATGGGTTTTACCTTTATCGTGGTCAAAGAATACGCCCGGTGAACGATGTAACTGAGACACGATAACACGCTCTGTACCATTAATGACAAAGGTACCGTTCTCAGTCATGAGTGGCATTTCACCCATGTACACTTCTTGTTCACGCACGTCTTTAATTGATTTCGTTTCACGATCTTTAATGATCAAACGAATTTTTACGCGCATTGGTGCCGCATAAGTTGAGCCGCGAAGAATACATTCGCGTACATCAAACTCTGGTTTACCAAGACTATACTCAACAAATTCTAAAGCAGCATTGCCAGAATAACTTTCTATAGGAAAAACTGAACGAAATGCGGCTTGGAGACCGATATCTTCGCGGTTTTTCGGTGATTTGCCATCTTGTAAAAACGTTCTGTACGAGTCAACTTGAATCGAAAGCAAGTACGGAGCGTCCATGACGCTAGGCAATTTACCAAAATTCTTACGGATCCGTTTCTTTTCGGTATATGAGTATGCCATCTGGAGTCCTCGGAAAGTAAACCAGGCTCGCCTGCAGAACGAGCTTGGATGGAATGACGCAGGCCGATATGGCCACCACTTTTACAAATGCTGCAATTTTTAAGTGGTATTAAAACGCTTAACAATATTTTTAAACCAGAAAAATATTGGTAAGCGTTTGAATTTCATTCATTTGTTCTTTAAATCACACATTTTTATATCGAACAAACAAAAATCGAGCCGATTATTGTAACGCAAAAAGGCTGATGACCCAAGAGCCATCAGCCATTTTATGGAGCCGATTATCAAAAAACCGACTCCCTAACGCATTACTTAAGTGTAACTGAAGCACCAGCTTCTTCAAGTTTCTTCTTAAGTTCTTCGCCTTCTTCTTTAGAAACGCCTTCTTTAAGAACTTGTGGAGCACCTTCAACAAGATCTTTTGCTTCTTTAAGACCAAGACCAGTTGCTTCACGAACTGCTTTAATAACAGCAACTTTGTTCGCGCCGAAAGAAGTCAACTCTACGTTGAATTCAGTTTGTTCTTCAGCAGCAGCAGCGCCAGCGCCTGGAGCAGCAGCAACAGCTACAGCAGCAGCAGATACATTGAATTTCTCTTCGAAAGCAGAGATTAATTCAACAAGTTCAAGAACAGTTTTTTCAGCAACTGCGTTTAGGATTTCTTCGTTAGTTAAAGCCATGAGAATAACTCCAAATGGATATTGAATGGTGGAAAAATGTGATTAAGCTGCTTCTGACTCGTTTTTCTCTTTGAGTGCTGTAAGTAGGCGACCCAATTTCGAAACAGGAGCTTGAAGAACAGAGGCAAGCATCGTAAGTGCTTTTTCTTGGTTCGGAAGGTTTGCAATAACGCTAACATCAGCGCCTTGATAAACTTTGCCGTCAAATGCAGCAGCTTTTAATTCAAATGCTTTGTTCGTTTTTGCAAATTCTTCAAACAAGCGTGCAGCTGCACCCATGTCGTCTTCAGAAGTTGAAAAACCAAGAATTGTTGGGCCTACAAGGTTGTCATTTAAGATATCAAACTGAGTACCTTCAAATGAACGTTTAGCCAAAGTATTACGCACGATACGTGTAGTAACACCTAACTTACGCGCTTCAACACGAAGTTGAGTAAGTTTTTCGACCGTTAAACCTTGATAATCAGCAACAACAGCAGAGAACGCTTTAGAAGCAACTTCGTTGACTTCTGCGACGATCTGTTTTTTGTCTTCGATAAGAAGAGCCATTGTAAAACCTCCTAAGGTGATTTATGCATCCATATCAGATGCACTCCCAATTCGTAAACCTTTCGGTTTACACGCGGAGGAGGAACAAATCACACCACCGCGTCTACTCAGGCTGTGAGATTAAGAAAGAAGTAAAACTTCAATCGCCTGAGGTCTTTGACGCTGGCAAATTAACATTCACCAATTCAAAGTCTGTCTAAAAAACTCGCTCCCTTTACAGAGAAGAAATTTTTCAGACCTTTAAAAATCTTTTTAACTAAAATTAGTTAGAAACGTTGTTTACATCAACAGTCAAACCAGGACCCATTGTAGAGCTTAGTGTGATCTTTTTGATATAAACACCTTTAGACGTTGCTGGTTTTAACTTTTTCAAGTCAGCCACTAAAGTTTCAACGTTTTGACGGATCGCTTCAGCAGTAAAGCCGACTTGACCAATCGCAGCATGGATAATACCTGCTTTGTCTACACGGTAACGTGCCTGACCTGCTTTGGCATTTTTAACTGCGCCAGCAACATCTGGAGTAACCGTACCCACTTTCGGGTTTGGCATTAAGCCACGTGGACCAAGAATGGTACCCAACTTACCTACAACGCGCATTGCGTCTGGAGCTGCAATCACCACATCAAAGTCAAGGTTACCTTGTTGAATGCTTTCAGCAAGATCATCAAAACCTACGATGTCCGCGCCTTCAGCTTTAGCAGCTTCAGCAGCAGCACCTTGTGCAAACACTGCAACACGTACAGTTTTACCTGTACCTGCTGGAAGCGTCGTCGCACCACGAACAACCTGATCAGATTTACGTGGATCTACACCAAGGTTTACTGAAACATCCAAAGATTCTTTGAATTTAGCAGCAGGTAGGTCGTTAAGAACTTGCACTGCTTCTTCCAACGTGTAAACTTTGTTGGTATCAACCGCAGCAGCAATGGCTTTTTGACGTTTAGTTAACTTTGCCATGTCTTATAGCTCCACTTCCAAGCCCATAGAACGTGCAGAACCAGCAATGGTACGAACACGTGCGTCTAAATCAGCACCAGTTAAGTCTGGTTCTTTCGTAGTCGCGATTTCTTCTAATTGAGCACGAGTCAACTTACCAACTTTAGTTTTGTTTGGTACAGAAGAACCCTTTTGAATACCAGCAGCTTTCTTAAGAAGAATAGATGCAGGTGGAGTTTTCATGATGAATGTGAACGACTTATCGTTGTACACAGTGATCACGACAGGAATAGGCAAACCTACTTCAAGTTTTTGTGTAGCAGCATTGAATTCTTTACAGAATGCCATGATGTTTACACCACGTTGACCCAAAGCAGGACCAATTGGTGGAGATGGATTTGCTTTACCAGCTGGAACTTGCAGCTTGATATAGCCGTCAATCTTCTTAGCCATTATAAATTACCTCTGGGTACAAACGCCGCTAGGCTCCCCAACATTTAACACAACATCTAGGATGCTGTAATAACAAATGCCCGACTAGATCGGGCGCTTTCCAACCAATTCAGATTAATTCGCTTTTTCGACTTGACGAAACTCGAGTTCAACCTGAGTTGGACGGTTAAATACATTAATCGTCAACGTTAAACGTGACTTCTCGTACTGAACTTCCTCCACAACTCCTTTAAAGTCTGTGAACGGACCATCAGTCACTAACAATTCTTCACCAGGTTCAAACATCGTCTTCGGACGAGGCGCTTCACCTGTATTACGTACACGCGCTAGAATCGCATCTGCTTCTTTTTGGGAAATTGGCGCAGGTTTTTCTGCTGTTCCACCAATGAAGCCCAGAACTTTTGGACACTCTTTAACAATGTGCCAAGTTTCATCATTCATTTCCATTTCGACCAATACATAGCCTGGAAAGAATTTACGTTCTGATTTACGTTTCTTACCATCCTTCATTTCTACCACTTCTTCGGTAGGAACAAGGACTTCACCAAAGCTATCGGCAACAGCGCTACGCTGGATTCGCTCTTTAAGTGAACGCATCACCTGTTTTTCATAACCCGAATAGGCATGAATAATGTACCAACGTTTCATAGCTCTCTTATCCGATAATTAACTTAATTAACCAACCCAGTCCATAGTCAAAACACCACAATACAATTGCAGTAATAATCACCACTAACAAAACCTGCCAAGATGTGGTCACGGTTTCTTGTTTTGTTGGCCAAGTTACTCGACGCAGCTCAAGACGCGCATCTTTAAGTAAACGAACAAAGCCTTTACCTTGATGGGTGGCGTATAATAAACCTAAAGCAACCACGATACAAGCGATAATTACACCAACACGCACCCAAACATTATTTGCAGGAGGCCAATATGCCGGTAAATATTGATTCACCATGGCAGCACCTACCAAAAGCACCAGTGCAATAATCCACAGAACAATATCAAGTGGAGAACCAGAACTGACCACTTCGGCAGAATTATTTCTTTGAGGGATTGGCGCGTCGCTTAATGCGTCACGCGATTTATCATTCGACATTTTTTTACTCGTCGTTGAACTCGCGACTTATTATATGACACTTAAGTCAGCATCAAGCTTGTCATAACGTGGCAGGCCAGGAGGGACTCGAACCCCCAACATTCGGTTTTGGAGACCGACGCTCTACCAATTGAACTACTGACCTAAGACACACAAGCCGAGAGTCTAGACTCTCGGCTCAAAAATTGCAACCGTAAAGTGATTATGCAGTTACTTTCGCAACAACACCCGCACCTACAGTACGACCACCTTCACGGATCGCAAAACGTAGACCTGGGTCCATTGCGATTGGGTGGATCAATTCTACTGACATTTCTACATTGTCACCTGGCATTACCATTTCTACGCCTTCTTTCAACTGGATTGCACCAGTTACGTCAGTTGTACGGAAATAGAATTGTGGACGGTAACCATTTAGGAATGGAGTATGACGACCACCTTCTTCTTTAGAAAGTACGTATACTTCTGCGTCAAATTTAGTGTGTGGCTTGATCGCACCTGGTTTAGTCAATACTTGACCACGTTGTACGTCTTCACGCTTAGTACCACGTAGCAAAATACCACAGTTCTCGCCTGCACGACCTTCGTCAAGCAATTTACGGAACATTTCAACGCCAGTTACAGTCGTCGCAACTGTGTCACGGATACCCACGATTTCAACAGTTTCGCCTACTTTCACGATACCTGATTCTACACGGCCAGTTACGACTGTACCACGACCAGAAATTGAGAATACGTCTTCGATTGGCATCAAGAATGCTTTGTCAATTGCACGCTCTGGCTCTGGGATATAAGAGTCAAGTGCAGCAACTAGGTCAAGAACTGATTTCTCGCCGTATTCACCAGCATCGCCTTCCAACGCTTTAAGCGCAGAACCACGGATCACTGGAGTGTCGTCGCCTGGGAAGTCATAAGTAGATAGAAGTTCACGAACTTCCATTTCTACTAGCTCAAGAAGCTCTTCGTCGTCTACTAGATCGCATTTGTTTAAGAATACGATGATGTAAGGTACACCAACCTGACGTGAAAGAAGGATGTGTTCACGAGTTTGTGGCATTGGACCATCAGTCGCAGCACATACAAGGATCGCACCGTCCATCTGAGCAGCACCAGTAATCATGTTTTTAACATAATCGGCGTGACCCGGGCAGTCTACGTGCGCATAGTGACGGATTGGAGAATCGTATTCTACGTGTGATGTATTAATGGTAATACCACGTGCTTTTTCTTCAGGAGCTGAGTCGATTTGTGAGTAATCTTTCGCTTCACCGCCGTAAGTTTTCGCACAGATTGTTGCGATAGCAGCAGTAAGAGTTGTTTTACCATGGTCAACGTGACCAATTGTGCCCACGTTTACGTGTGGTTTATTACGTTCAAACTTGGCTTTAGCCATGATGATCATCCTCATTTACGTCGAAAGCAAGCTACAAGAGGCTACAAAAGGCACCGAAGCTACACAGCAGATCGACATTAGTCTAAAAAAACAGACGCCCAATACTTTAAAAGCAGACTAATAAGCCTGCTTTTGAAATTTTTGTGAATTTTCATTCACCAAACTGTATCTGGAGCTCTTATCGAGATTTGAACTCGAGACCTCTCCCTTACCAAGGGAGTGCTCTACCACTGAGCTATAAGAGCGATCATTCTTCGATGGAGCGGGAGACGAGGATCGAACTCGCGACATGCAGCTTGGAAGGCTGCCACTCTACCAACTGAGTTACTCCCGCACAGCGTTGGTACATTTACCACTTCAATCGAAGTTAATGGTGGTGAGAGAAGGATTCGAACCTTCGAAGCTTACGCGACAGAGTTACAGTCTGTTCCCTTTGACCGCTCGGGAATCTCACCAATATCACACTTAACTTTCAGTGCAAGTTCTTTACTTCAACAACAAAGCCACTTAAGATGGTGCCGGCACACGGATTCGAACTGTGGACCTACTGATTACAAGTCAGTTGCTCTACCAACTGAGCTATGCCGGCGTTTCTTAGTGTTTCGTACGTTTCGTATCGGAACGGTGTGCAGTTTAGCAAAACTCAGAAACGATGCAAGCGGTTTTTTTAAAAAAACCGCTAAAAACTCATAAAATCAATCCGTTTGACGATAATTCAACCGCTTTGATCACTGCGCGAGCTTTTATTTGGGTTTCATTCCATTCTGACTCAGGATTTGAGTCTGCAACCAACCCTGCTCCTGCCTGTACATAGACCTTTTGATGTCGAATGACACAGGTACGAATCGCAATCGACATATCCATTTCGCCATGCCAACCCAAATAACCCACTGCGCCCCCGAAAATACCGCGTTTAACCGGCTCAACTTCGTCAATAATTTCCATTGCCCGAATTTTGGGTGCACCAGATAAGGTTCCAGCAGGAAAAGTCGCTTTAAAGACATCTAAGGCATCGATATCATCACGGACTTCACCCTGTACATTCGAGACAATATGCATCACGTGTGAATAACGTTCGATTACCATCCGATCCGTCACTTGCACTTTGCCAATTTTAGAGACACGCCCTACATCATTACGCCCCAGATCAATCAGCATTAAATGTTCAGCAATTTCTTTTTCATCAGCCAATAGCTCTTGCTCTAAAGCCAGATCTTCTTCTTTGGTCTTGCCACGAGGGCGCGTACCTGCCAATGGGCGTACCGTGGCAATTCCATCTTCCAGTCGGGATAAAATTTCAGGTGAAGACCCGACAATATGAAAAGGTTGATCATCAGTCAATGTTCTGCCTTGAACCAAAAATAAGTAAGGCGATGGATTTAAATGACGTAAGGCACGATAAACCTGTAAAGCATCGCCATCAAAATCTGAGACCATGCGATGTCCTGGCACCACCTGCATCACGTCACCTGCCCGAATATATTCTTTGACCTTTTCTACAGATTGCAGAAACTTGTCTTTCCCTGTTAAGGATTCAAAATGAGGTGCAGTGTGCGCCTTGGCTTGCAGACTTACAGGTGTCGCCAATAATCGCTCTAGGGTATCTAATTGGTTTTGTGCAGACTGATAGGCTTCTTCATCTTGCGTATTCGCATGCACAATCAAGAAAAGCGTATCTTTTAAATTATCAAAAATGATGACGGTTTTAGACAACATCATCCAGATATCAGGCAAACCCACTGGATCTGCTTCAGGCACATTGTTTAAACGAGGTTCAATATAACGTACTGCATCGTAACCAAAATATCCAACCAAGCCGCCGGTAAATTGTGGTAACTCTGGAATTAAAGCATGCGGAGGAACTTTAAATTGACTCTGATAATCACGAATGTACTGAAATGGGTCAGCACACTGCTGAGTTTCGATTTGACCTTGTGCATTCTTAATGGTGAGTTGACCTGCATTACAGGAAAAAACAGTGGATTCACCCAAACCAATAATTGAATAACGCGCCCAATTCTCGCCCCCCTCAACCGACTCAAACAAATAAGCCTGTGTATGATCTTTAAGTCGTGCAAAGACAGAAAGTGGAGTTTCAGTGTCCGCCAAACGCTGGCGATACACAGGAATGGTGTTATAACCCGCGGTTTTTAATTGTTCAAACTGTGCAAGTGTCGTCATGAATTTCTCTCAATGGTTTTTAGTAAAGCACGATAATGTTGATAAAAGACGCGATTATCGCCATCGAAAACCCTGAACCAAACTCATTCCACACTCCTTATTCACATGTTCATAAAAGACTTTGATATTTCGTTCATCCGCCCTTTTATTTCTTCTTTAGGAAAAAATAAAGAGGGTCAAAACAGTGATGAAAGAAATCTTTTCATTTAAACCAATAGTTGATCCAGTCGATCGACCACTTGTTGTGGATCACTATCGTAAATATTCTCTCCATGATTATAGCCATAGCTGACTACAATACAATCGATACCTGCACGACTCGCCGCTTCGATATCATTTTTTGAATCGCCGATCATTAATGTGTGTGGCGGTGCGCAATGAAACACCTGCATACTATGCAATAACGGCAAAGGATCTGGTTTACGTAATGGCAAGCTGTCTCCACCGACCACCAAACCAAAGTAATGCTCTATTCCAAGCTTTTGCAATAACTCTTTGGCCAGATGCTCTGGTTTGTTCGTGACACATGCCATCTCAATCTGACCATCTTTGCATGTTTTCAGAAAAGTCTCCACACCATCGAATATGCGGCTGTGAACACATAATTCCTGTTCATACACTTCTAAATATTTTTGCAAAAGTTGTTGATGCTTCTCAGGTTCGATCTGACCAAATAAAAACTGTAAAACTGAATCACATAGCTTTCCTGTGCCCTGTCCCACCCATTGACGAACCTGTGTTTCCGTCACCTTAGGCCACCCCAGATGACTCAAGGTCAAATTCATGGAACGATACATATCTGAAGCCGTATCCACCAGTGTTCCATCCAGATCAAATAAGATGAGTTGCCGTTGTTCCAGATTTAAGAGTGACATGCAGGTTATCCTGTTTCAATTTTAAAACTTAATAAAGGAAAGGCATGCCCGTGCATGCCTTTCACCTTAAAGCCAATGTATTATTTAAAAAACACCCAAGCCAATATGGCTAAAATGACGATGGTAATTACTGTCATGAGTCCTACAGATGCATTTTTCTGTTGTTCTTTTTCTTGCTCAACCCGTGTAACAGGTGGCTCAATAGGCGTTGGCTCTGGTTCAGCTTGCACTTTCACATCGACACCTTCTGGAATCGGTGCTGGCTTTGGCACACCAACAGATTGTGGCATCCCTTCACGACTCACCGATGTTTCAGTAGCTCGCTCAGTTAAACTCGGCATTCCAGCATCATTCATTTCCTGTGCTGGCGTTTTGAGTACTTGTTGTTCTGTTGTTTCCGTCACAGGTTCGACTTCAATTTCTGGAAGATTTTGGTTTTGTTCTGGTAAATCTTGATTTTGCTGTGCAGGCGCCAAGACTGAGAATTTCAGTCCCGCAAACTGAACAATATCGCCTTCTTGTAATTGAACATCCTGCTCAATACGTAAGTCATTGACAAATGTCCCATTTGAAGAATTAAGGTCTTGTACCCAAAGCTGATCATCTTTTAAAACAAGTGCTGCATGTTTACGGGAAACTTCTGCGGCCTGTAGTACAAGGTCTGCATCCTGACCACGTCCGACCAGTAAGTCATGATCTACAATGATCTCTTGCCCCGTAAATTCACCTGTAATTGCCTGTAACTTCCAAGTCATAACCAAGTTCTCTAATTGTGATTTCACATCATCATAACATGCTCAAAATACGATTTCGTGCCGATCCTGTTAAGAGGCAGGTCGTAGCGTGGTGGTGGTCACGGTATTTCGAGTACGCTCAACGTCTTTTGCTGGCAATGCAATTGACTGTTGCTGTACAGCAGGTTCAACTGCAATCGGGGTTGTAACCACCTGATTTTGACCCGAAGACGGCACAACCTGATAATTTGAAGGTTGAACTTGTGCAGGACTGACTAGAGCATTCGGTTGATAGATATTTTCAACATTTTCAGGCAACTTGGCAAAGTTACCATTTTTATCCATCGACAATTGCAAACTGTAAAGCTGGTTGTAACGTTGCTGTGAAATACGACGCACATCATCTGCATCCCCCACAATAGTCGGATGAATAAATACCAAAAGATTACGTTTTTCATTGCTGCGGGCATCGGCACGGAATAAACGCCCCAAATAAGGCACACTACTTAATCCCGGAATCCCTTGACGGGATAATAATGTGTTGTCAGAAATCAGACCACCTAATACCACTGTTTGTCCGTGCTCTGCCAAAACAGCAGTTTTTATTGCTCGCTTACTGGTGACTAAATCCTGTGCCTGACCTTTATTGTCCTGAACCGCAGAGACTTCCTGTTCGACTTCTAAACGAACTGTGCCATTGTCACCAATATGTGGAATCACTTTAAGCGTGACCCCCACATCTTTACGTTCAACTGTGGTGTAAGGATTAATACCTGTGCTATTGGTGGTTACCGAACCCGTGACAAAAGGCACATTTTGACCGACCACAATGTAAGCTTCCTCATTGTCCATGGTTACAATAGAGGGAGTCGACAATAGGTTCGATTTGGTATTGGTTTTCAGTGCCTGAATCAGTGCCCCATAAGCTCGGCGTGAATCAAAATTACCGACACCAAGAGTTGCACCATTGCCTTTATTGGCACCACCCGCTATGGCAGCCGCAGCACCTGCGGTTCCACCACTCGCGTAACCTGCGGCAATTGAGGCCAGACTTGCACCGACATTGCCAAAGCTAATCAGCCCTACACCACTACTTAAATCACCCAACGCCCATTGAATGCCCAACTGATCAGCATCATCACCAGACACTTCAATAATTGCAGCTTCAATAAGCACCTGTTGACGACGTACATCCAGTTGCTGAATAGAAGATTCAATTTCTCGCATAAGTTGTGGATCGGCTTTAACCACCAACGCATTTTGCGAACTATCCGCAATAATACTGACTCCATTGTTACTAAAACTAGTAATCGAGTTTTGATTTGAATTTGAACTTCCATTTAAATTAATGGAAGGCGTTGCAATCGAACTGCTACCAGAACTGCTGTTATTATTTTGATTGTTAATTAAATTACTAATCCCATTATTACTACTTGAGCCCGAACTGCTTCCGCTATTTCGATTGTCGCTATTTGAACCAGCAACGCTTTGACCTGTGACCAAGCCTTGTAAAATTTCTGCCAAATTTTTTGCACTGGCATATTTTAAACGGAAAACTTTGAGTCCACCTAAACGATCCGCGGAAGGGACATCCAGTGTTTCAATCATGTTTCGAATACGTTTGCGTGTGCCTGCATCGCCTTTAATTAAAATACGATTGGTTCGATTATCTGCCACAATACGTACTCGCGAACCACTCAAATCTTTGGATGCACCAGTTGAACTCATTGATTCCAGTAGTGCAATGATTTCTTCAGCCTGACTATTTTGGAGCACTACAGCCTCGACATCATTTTGCCCTGTGCCATCCAGATTACGAATAATCGTTTCAAGTTGCGCAATATTGGCAGCGCGATCTGACACAATCAATGCATTGGTGCCCGGAACCGCAGCCAAACTTGCAAATTGCGGCATAAGCGGACGTAAAGCCGGGATTAAATCATTAGGATTGGTATTTTCGACCCAGATAACACGCGTAACGACCTGATCTCCACGGGCATTATTACGTAAATCATAGGGTACGCCTGAGTTTTTAACATTACTGTCCGGCACCAATTTGACGGTATTCCCCGATGGAACGGCCACAACACCGTTCACATTTAACACCCCTAAAAACAGGTCATATACTTCATTTTTATTGAGTGGTTTATTGGAAATAACGGTGACATTACCACGCACACGCGGATCAACCGCAAAGTTTTTTCCAGTAATATCAGCCACTTCATTAATAAACGCAGTTAAATCGGCATCGCGCAAATTAATCTTCCATGTTTGCGCATAGGTGCTTGTACTGATTGCTGCCATCACTGGAGCAGCCGCCAATAAAGCCCAAAGTGGACGATGATTCAATAAAGCCATAACCTGCTCTTTTTCCTAACGTTGATGATGAATAATCATCAATTAAAAACTTTGTTGTATGGTCATCACCTGATCACCACGTTTTATTTCTATTTTAACCTGACCTTCACGTTTGACCTGTTCTAGCAGTTGGATGTCATTTTGTCCCTGACCCACCGCTTGACCATTCACGGAAAGAATGCGATCTCCGGGTCTTAAGCCTAGCGTATTTCTTAATGCCGAAGGTGTCCGCTCTGTGACTGCATAACCATTCCCCCCGCCTGAGCCAACGCCCATATTCTGTAAATACTGATCACGATTTTGTTGCATTTGCTGAATCGCCTGACCAATAGCAGTATTGGAACTCGCTGCCGCAGCGGGAGGAACTGTACTTGAATGCGCTGCACCCTGAGCATCTGGAACCATCGGTTGATAAAGTCCATTGTCGAGTCCCTTGAAGCGCACTTCACGTGCTGCTCCACTGCTTTGACGCAACACCACATGATCCCAATACACTTCTGAAAGCTGGTAGGAACTACTCTCGATGGTTTCACCGACCCGATAACGTTCAGCTTTGTCATTGACTTTAATGACCGCCGATGAAAACCGATTCGGATAGCCAATCACGACCCCTTGCAGTTCAAGACTTAAATTGTCATTTGCCGCAGTCACACTTGGCTCATTAAATAAAGCAAAACTACTGATGTTTGGAATCTGCGCTTGTTTTGAACCCAACTCAACCCGCTCAAATTGCATTGCCTGCGGTGGTGCAACCACCCACCAAAACAAAGATGCCAATTTCCAGCATAGCCATAGAATTAAAACCACCAGTACCATAGCAGATAACTTATCCAGTTTTTGCCACTGAATCTGCCGCATTCGGTCTAACATTATTTTCATTAAAACCCACCTGAAAATAAAGGTTGACGAGTACTGATCACATAGGTATCCAATCCAGCCTTACCTTCATACGATGGTACATTTAACAATAATCGCTGAGTCAATTGAACATCAAGCATCAAGTTTTGATCCAATGCCAAATTGGCCATTTTCTGGCTACGTTGATCATCAATCGTGATATTTAAGCGTCCATCACTATCCTGTAATTTTCCCTGTAATGATGGCATATTCATACGTTCCTGACGCTGCGCAAAAGTATAAATCAATTCGCCACCACCCCAATGTAACTGCCCTTCAGCCTGAGCAAATCCCTTTTCTTTTTGATAATTTAATTCAACATCCTTGAGCTGAATACTATTTGCAGGCCATTGCCAGTTTACCAGTGTCTTTAAAGTTTCAGGCGCAATCTGACCATTAAATTGACGAATAATCAGTTTTTTCCCAAATCCATAGCCCAACACACCATTCAATTGAGTATTGGCACTGTGAATTTCGACATCTGCTCCAACACGAAGTAAAAACAAATCTAGCGGGCGGCTATTCCAGTGAATTGATCCGTGTAAATCGCCTTTACGCCAGTCAGCCTGTCCCTGCCAAATATTGCCACTGACATTACTTAAAGTTTGATTATTTTTCGAAAATTTGGAAATCAACCAATTTGCAGGAATTTGTAAAACCACAAAGACTAAAAATGCAATGACTGCAAATATCCACCACGTTAAATGCTTCGATTTTTTTTTCATTCAGCCATTACCACTATACACACGGTCTTTCCCTGTAGAGATTTTTCTCTTTTAGACATTATGCATACTTTTTCAACATCGCCAATTCAACACCATAAAAAAACCAAGCATTCTTGCTTGGTTTTTTTCACAATAACGTGAATGCGTGACAAAAAGATGAAAATTAGATTAAGAAATCTTCAAGTTTTGCACCTTTTTCTAATTCAGCCACTAACCAGCGAGGTTGTTTACCACGACCTGTCCATGTTTCTTCGCTATTATTTTTATTGCGATAACGTGGTTCAACCGCTTTACGGGTTGTTTTCTTACGCTTTTGCTCACCATATTCAAGTAATTGTTCAACAGTAAAACCTACTGATTCAGCCACTGCTAAAATTTGATTATAAGCATCATCAATCGCTTGATCATTTTTAGACGCAATTAAAGCTTCTGCTTCTTCTTGTAGACGTTTTAACTCATCAACTGAGAGATCACTAATATCTGGTTTCATTCCGAACCCGCTCCAATATATAAATACATATAGACAAAAAACAAATTAATTCTTTGAATTAAATTTAAAGCAATATTATTTTAAATCGATTCAAATAATCAAGCATCCCCTCTCATTTTAAAACAACAAAATACAAAATCAATTATGATACTAGATGAATTTAAAAAAATACCGACCAGCATATGCCAAAACTTTCCCATTAATGCTGAATGTAATAAATTTAATTACTGCATTTAGATACTCAAAACGAACACTTTAAGATAAGCAGATAAAAAAATGGACAAATGAGTCTGTCTAAAAATAGTGTGTGATTTATCAAATAATTTGTTAAAAATAGATAAAAAACAGATTTATCCGTAATATAAAAATAAAAGCATTTTTATTTATTGATGCACCATATTATAGCGCACCCTTTTGGGATGTAAGCCGTCAAATAGCTACCACACCCAGTCTTGTCCAAACAATGTCAAACCAGCCTAGTTCAATCAAATGCTAACGCATACAGAGAAGCTTTAAACATTTGATATTGGGCAACATACGATTAAAAACAGATAAAAGATCTATTCAAGTACTCCATCAATATATGCTTTTATTTAGTTATTCAAGCATTTCGATTTTAATACTCTATAAGTTTTAAATCTTCGCACCATTTTAAGCTTAAAATAAGATTAAATACCGATTGAATGTCCAGCCCGCTGTTCTAGCTCTATTATTTTTTGCTTAATATGTGCTGGAATGGTCTTTTTCTTTAATTGCTCTGCATCAACAACCACCATGACTGCCTCAGCAGTGGCAACCACTTTTTCCTGCGTACAACTCCATAACAAATAACTCATTCTAAATGCGCTATTTCTAATCTCATCTACACGCACCCCAATTTTTAAGGTATCAGGATAAAATACAGGACTTAAATATTTGCACTGACTTGATGCAACCACGGTATATATTTTTTCCGCAAAGATATTTAACTCATCTAAATATCGAATTCGCGCACTTTCGATATAGCGATAATATAAAACATTATTCACATGACCAAAGGCATCCATATCGCCCCATGCCACCACTTGCTCATGCACGACAGGATATTGTGAAAGTTCATTCATGTGAAAGCTCATATTTTAAATTGGAGGAAGTTGGCATCATTTTCAAACACCAGATTCAGTTGTTGGGCTAATCCATCATCTAATTGAGATTTGATGCGTAAATAACTCATCAATACATCATCTGGATAAAGACTTAATAACTGATCAGCCTCAGGTTGCCGACCTGTTGCCATGTACACATGCCATTTTGCAAAACTTAGAATTGGCATACTGAGATAACGCTGTTCAAACTGCTCAATTTTCGTTTCAACATCTGCATAATCTGGATTTTGTTTAAGTAACTGTTGTTGAAACCATAAATAAAACACGTCACGATCAAACTGCTCATTCAGCAAATGTAATGCGAGCATTTCATGTTGCAGACTCATATCAGGCAAGCGCGCTAAAAGTTTAAGCCACAGTAGTTTGCTGCTGTAGGGACGACTTTTGATTTCCTGCTCCAAGTCATAATAGCGCTTTTGAATTGCATGCTGATCATCAAGAGAAGACTGATCGAATTGCGCCAATAACTGCTGCAACCACAAATCACGGCTTTGCGCATCCAAATGGCCATATTGCATAGAACGCAAATAGATCCATGGCTGTTGTAAAGCCAATTGTCCCCACAATGCAGTCATGCGTTGTTGATATGCCTGTTCAATTTGTTTAAGCCACGGCGACAATTGATGATGTTGCAGAAACTCCAAATGAGTCAATGCCTGCTCGGTTTCACCTTGTGCCAAAAACAGCTCAATTCGTTGCAATTCAGCCAGCTCAAATGCCATTGGAGAGGTATGATTTAATGCCTGATGCGCTTGTCCATATTCTTCATGTTGATAAAGCAGCTTTGCATCTACGATTCCCTTGAGCAAACCTGACGGTGCAAATAACTGAGTGACAAAACTTTGCTGATCTTTAGCTGCTTCCAATAACCAAATTACAGCCAATTGTTCATAAGGATGCAAATGGGTAAAGTTAAAAACTGTTTCTCGTTTGCGTTGCTCTCGGTTTAAATAACGCCTTACGCTCATCCACAACAGTTGTGCCAATAAAGTGACCAGACCGATCAGCAGTAATAGCACCCAAAGATTCGTTTGTAATTCCCAGTCACGCCAGTAAATATAGACATAACCAGCCCCATATCCATAGCTGAACACACTCAGCAATGCCAAGCAACACAGCGCCACAATCGCATAGGTCAGGAGTAATACGCGCATATGATCTCCTTATCCCAATAACTCGAGTGTGATAAGTTTAGGAACAGGTAGGCTTGGAAGCTGCTTGAGCTTTTCCAGTCGTTTTAATAAGTTTTGACTTTGTGTATCAGGAAGCTGAGCCAATTGCTGGATCGCCATACTGAGCACATGTTGATATTCAGTAAGATGCCCATCATTTAAAGCCTGACGCGCCAACAATAAACGCAATTGCACTTCTTTTAAAATAATACGTCGATTAATTAACTCTGCGGGAGCATGATCGACACGTTGCAATTGTAACCAGCCTTCCCAGAAATGTTGCTGCGGCTGTCGTTTCAACTGTACCGTCGTATTACGTTGAGCCGTCTGTAAATCTCGATCAATCAATTGAATTAAATCATCAAAAATTTGCTGTTGCTGGTTCTTTGAAACCACAAACTGTTGAATCGCCTGCTGATCCTGATTAACGCTTTCATGCAAACTACGTTCCAGTGCTGGTGCTAAAGCATAAGACGCCAAAGCCTGATTCAATTGAGTGAGCTTATCAATCGCATAAATATATTGGTGCTGCTGCAAAGCGAACTGGATCAATTCCAAACGTTGTTTAATGACAATCATCGGATTTAAATTGCTGGATGACTGAACCGGCGTTTCTGCATGACCATGAAGTGTCGTCGAGGTGGAAGATGTATCTGCAAGTTGCCGTTGCACTGCCACCAGTTGATCATTCAAGTTCGCATTTTTTTGCTCAATTTGAGTCACGCTGTGTTGCAGAGTATCGAAACGCTGAGAAAACTGGTATGCGTCATAACTTAGCTTTGCTAACCATAGCACTGCCAATATCATGATAAATCCAACAAATTTCCTCATAATCATCCTTCATTTACTTTCAGCTGTGCCAATATGCTATCGGGTTTCAAATCATCGACACAACACACGTGACCGACATGCTGTTGCTCGGCTTGATCGCGGTTGACAATATCGAATAAACGCTTACCCAACACCATATAACAGCAATCATGACACACAGATGGCACACCACGCATTAAACTCTGCCAATTTCGCCAGCTTGTCTCACTACTGATCAGTACCGTAATAGGAGAGATGGTCTGGCGAAGTTGTTGCTGTAAGGCAAACACCTGACGTATCGACTCATCAGGACAATGTCTGCTGTATAACACAAAATTTAAAACATCAACACCTTGCGCCAACAACTGCTGCATCATCAATTGGCGTCCACCTTCACCTCGCCAAAATGCAATTTGCTTTAAGTTTTTGTGATCTTTAAACAAATCCAGTTGCAACATGCCTTCAGACGTCTCAATTTCAGGAACATCAGCCCGAATAGAATACTGTGCCAGATAATCAGCCGTACCTCGTCCAACCGCAATCCACTTTATTTGTGTGAGTTGTGCAATGTTCCAGCCAGATTTTAGCAAATAGCGTAAACCAATTTCTGCTGCCGTTGGACTCACCACAACAATCATCTGGGTTTGCCCAAGTCGCCCATAAAGTGTGGCTAATGCATCCGAATAAGGCTGCGCGACCAGTTCAAGTAAGGGGTAATCTACCACCTGATAGCCTGCTGCGCGTAAGTGCTGATTCAGTTTTTCAGCACGATCTTTAGGGCGAGTATTAATAAACAACATGCTGTTTTAGTGCAAAGCACTGAGTAGTTCACCCGCCCCCTGAGCTAATAGCTGTTGGGCAAGCTGAATGCCAAGCTGTTCTGCTTGCTCAAGATGACCGGATTGCTGTGCACTAAGCAAGGTTTGTCCGTCAACACTTCCTACACGACCTTCGATTGCAATCTGATCACCATTCAAAGTGGCATAACCTGCAATCGGAACTTGGCAACCCCCTTCTAAATATGCATTGAAAGCTCGTTCAGCTCGAACACAGTGCCAAGTTGGCTCATGCAATAAAGGCTGAATCAAATTCAAAACAGTTTGATCGTCTGCCCGACACTCCAGTCCTAACGCCCCTTGACCCACCGCAGGCAAGCTTAGATGTGCAGGCAAGCCATGACGAATTCGATCACTCAGACCCAAACGCTTTAAACCTGCACTGGCCAGAATAATCGCATCATATTGACCATCATCCAGTTTTGACAGTCGTGTCCCAACATTACCCCGCAAGTCGATAATGTTTAAATCTGGACGTTGTTTTAAAATTTGGCATTTACGGCGCAAACTGGATGTTCCGACTCGGGCAGCTTGTGGTAAATCATCAAAATGTGCAACGTGGTTAGATACGAATGCATCAAAAGGATCTTCACGTTCACAGATCACAGGCAAACATAAGCCTTCAGGTAAATGCATCGGCACATCTTTCATTGAATGTACGGCCAAATCAGCACGACCATCCAGCAAAGCAGCTTCAAGTTCTTTTACAAATAGACCTTTACCACCAATTTTTGCTAATGGGGTATCCAAGATTTTATCGCCCTGCGTGACAAATTTGACCAATTCAACGTGCAGATCAGGATAAAGCACTTGTAAACGAGCACGAATATGTTCTGCCTGCCACAATGCAAGCGGGCTTTGTCGCGTGGCGATTTTCAAGGTTTGCATAAATCTTGGGTCAATCAAAAAAACAAGCTCTAAACTTAACCCGATTCACTAAAATTGCAAGTAAAATCTAAGTCGAGCCTGTTAAAACCAGCACATTACTGATGATGTTTAGAGTTTTTGCATTCTTTCACGCAACTGCGGCAAATGACGGCGACTCACCGACAGACGTTCACTCACATCACGGCAACGCACCTGATATTGCCCAGAAGTCACCAGTTCCAGACCTTCTAAATAGTCAATTGAAACCAGCGCATTTCGATGAATACGAATGAAATGGTCCGAAAACTCCTGTTCTAATTCCTTCAGGGTTTCATCAATCAACACACTGCCATTTTTGTGGCGCACCGTGACATATTTTTGATCTGCCAGAAAATAATAAATATTTTCTACAGGAATCAACTCTACACCACGATAGGTTTTGGCGGTAATTTGATGCCGCTGTATTTTTAAGTCGTCCATATCTTCTTTTTGTTTTATCGTACTCAATTGCGCTTGAGTCAGTTTGGTTAATTGATCTAAAACCTGTTGTAAATCTTGTTGCGAAATGGGTTTCAGCAAATAGCCTTTAGCTTGCGATTTAAAAGCCTCTAAAGCATGTTCATCATAAGCGGTACAAAATACAATCGCAGGCATGGGGTCAAATTGCCCCAATTGTTCTGCACACAGTAACCCGTCCATTTTGGGCATTTGAATGTCGAGCAACACCACATCTGGTTCGTATTGCTCCACCAACTCAATTGCATCTTCCCCATTATTGGCAGTTGCAATGACTTGATGCCCCAATTGCGTAACTAACCGTGACAATCGTTCAACAGCAAGAGGCTCATCATCACAGATTAGAATCCTCATCTTTCCTCCTTGTCGTGTTAACTTAATTGATTGATTTTAATCGGTTAACCCTGACTTATTATTTTGTCTTTGGTATTGGTAACTTACCACGGTGGTATACAACCCACGCGCACTATAGGTCTGAAACTTGAGTGTATTTCCATAATACGCCCGAAGACGCTGTTTCACGTTATCTATAGCTATACCGTGTCCTTCTCTTATGTTTATTGTATCGAGACTGTAGGGATTGGTAATGACTATACTGACTTGATTTTGCAATATTTCAACCAATATGCCAATTTGACCCTCTCCGCCAATTTTTTCAACTCCATGAAAAATACTATTTTCCAATAAGGGCTGCAAGCTCAATGCAGGAATTTGTACCTGTTTAAGTTCTTGAACCGTGTAAGGAATTTTCCATTCCACATGTAATCGGTCGCCTAATCGAATTTTTTCAATAAATAAATATTGCTGACAAAGTTCAATTTCATCCTGCAAGCTGACCAGCTTGAGTTGCTGAAAACTGGCACGAAACAGTTTGGATAAACTGATCAGCATATTTTCTGCTTTATCTGGATCGATACTGATCAAACTCACCACACTATTTAAACTATTAAATAAAAAGTGTGGATGGATGCGTGCCTGCATGGCTTGAATTCGGGCATTCAACTCACTATATTGCTGGTTTAACCACTGATCACGCACATACATATACCGTAAGCAAAATGCACCGAGCAAAACTCCATAACTTAAATGCATGCCGACTCCAGCAAATAATCTGTGCCCATTCATCTGCTGAAAATTAAATTGGCTGCCCCAATGTTGCAGCATGTTGGCAACACAGGTGGTTAACACCACAATGATTTGCAAAATAAAAAAGCCAACAAACAGCGCAGTGATTTGATTTAAACGAGTGAATACTGCCTGATAACGATCCAAAATCGCTGAAAATGACAATACCACCCAATTAATAAACACGATGTATTGAATCAGACGTACGCCTTCCAATGCCTGCCATGAACCCGCTTCTGCCAATGCCAGAACCATCGCCAATACATTACTGGCCACGATCAACTCTAATAAATGTTGCCATTGACCGATTTTGCTAAAAAAATAGGAGTTCCCCGCTGCTGAAATTTGTCGCGTTAACTCCGCTGGATTCTGGGCATCGGCAAGCCTTGAGGAATTTGTTATACTGCTTTTTATTTTTCGCTTTTTTTTATCGAGCCGACATGACCACATCTTCGAATTCCCCTCATTCATCTGCCCAGAACCAGACCTCTGGTATGTGGGGCGGTCGCTTTAGTGAAGCGACAGATGCTTTTGTTGCTGAATTTACCGCATCTGTACAATTTGACCAACGTTTTTATAAGCAAGATATTGCAGGTTCAATTGCACATGCCACCATGTTGGCGAAAGTCGGTGTCCTCACCGAAGCTGAACGTGATGACATTATTCAGGGCTTAACTGCAATTAAATCTGAAATTGAAGCGGGTCAGTTTGAGTGGCGTATCGACTTAGAAGATGTGCATATGAATATTGAGTCACGTCTGACTCAACGCATTGGCATTACAGGTAAGAAACTGCAT
This sequence comes from Acinetobacter ihumii, assembly GCF_900625095.1. Classification (GTDB taxonomy): domain Bacteria; phylum Pseudomonadota; class Gammaproteobacteria; order Pseudomonadales; family Moraxellaceae; genus Acinetobacter; species Acinetobacter ihumii. The sequence goes on from NZ_LR130760.1 coordinate 1,887,164, forward strand.
ACGGGTCGTAGCCGCAATGATCAGGTGGCGACCGATATCCGTTTGTATCTCCGTGATGAAATTGACGATATTTTATCCATTTTAAAACGTTTACAACACGGCTTGCTTGGCTTGGCTGCAAAAAACACTCAGACCATTATGCCCGGTTTTACCCATTTACAAACTGCTCAACCTGTGACCTTTGGTCATCATTTATTGGCATGGTTTGAAATGTTAATTCGGGATACCGAACGCTTGCAAGATTGCCGTAAACGAGTTAATCGCATGCCACTTGGCTCTGCGGCGCTTGCTGGCACCACCTATCCAATCGATCGTGCCTATACTGCCGAACTTCTAGGTTTTGAAGCGGTTTCAGAAAATTCACTGGATGCCGTTTCTGACCGTGATTTTGCGATTGAATTTAATGCGGCTGCGGCTTTAATCATGATGCACTTGTCACGTATGTCTGAAGAATTAATCTTATGGACATCTGCTCAATTTAAATTTGTGAACATTCCAGATCGCTTCTGCACAGGTTCATCGATTATGCCACAGAAGAAAAACCCTGATGTGCCTGAGTTAATTCGCGGTAAATCTGGTCGTGTATTTGGAGATTTGATCAGTCTGCTCACCTTAATGAAAGGTCAACCTTTGGCCTATAACAAAGACAATCAGGAAGACAAAGAACCTCTTTTTGATGCGATTGATACCGTGCGTGGTTCGCTTATGGCATTTGCAGATATGATTCCTGCACTGGTTCCAAATATTGAAATTATGCGTGAAGCAGCATTGCGTGGCTTTTCAACCGCCACTGATCTCGCTGACTATCTGGTGAAAAACGGTGTCGCCTTCCGTGACGCACATGAAATTGTCGGTAAGGCAGTGGCTTTAGGTGTACAGGAAGATAAAGACTTATCAGAACTGAGCCTTGAACAACTGCAACAGTTTTCTGACTTGATTCGCGCAGATGTCTTTGATAAGGCACTCACCCTTGAAGCGTCTGTCAACGCACGTGACCACATTGGTGGAACTGCGCCGAAACAGGTGACTGCTGCAATCGCTCGCGCTGAACAACGTCTTGAACAACTATACGCTTAAGGAAAACTCATGAGCCGCCAAGTATTTTGTGTTAAATATCAAAAAGAAATGGAAGGTCTGGATTTTCCACCGTTTCCCGGAGCGAAAGGTCAGGAATTGTTTGAGCAGGTTTCCAAACAAGCATGGCAGGAATGGTTACAGCATCAAACCACATTAATTAATGAAAAACGCCTGAATGTGTTTGAACCAGACGCAAAAAAATTTCTGGAAGAACAACGCGAAAAGTTTTTCAACAATGATGATAGCGTAGAAAAGGCCGAGGGCTGGAAGCCTGAGCAAGGCTAAGCAGAGCGTTGCTCTGCCCTTGCGCAAGACGAAGAGCTATGCTCGTAGTGAGAAAAATCAAAGCATCGCTTTAGTTTTTCTGCAAAACAAGGACAAGTCCGCGTAGGTAAGCATATGAGAAGTGAACCCTTGCGCAAGGCGAAGGGCTATGATTTCCCAATATTTTCAGACTTTGCTATCTGTTCATGATTTTGAATGACTTCTTTAATGATAAATCTTAAAAATTTCTCAGCAAATATAGGATCCAGCTTTGAAGCCAAAGCAAGCTCTCTCAGTCTGGATATTTGCGCTTCCTCTCTAGACAAATCAGTTGCTGGGAAATTTGCTTTCGCTTTTAAATAGCCCACCTTTTTCGTACAGGAGAATCTCTCAGAAAGCATATAAATTAAAGCTGCATCAATGTTATCAATACTTTGCCTTAACTCAGCCAACATTGTTTTAGCTTTTTCCTGCGAAACTGACTTGCTCATGATTTCCTCTTATTCCAAATAGTTGTTATAAATATACTTCAAAAAAAGCCATTTCAGGCTAACCACGATCAACATCGTTGCTCCTTTTTACGTTTCTTACATAGAAACATATAACATTACATAGGCTCACAAGACTACGCATGATTCTTTCAATGTTTTTGCATATACTGATTTCATAGTAAGACAACAAGCATCCCCCCAATGCAGTCTTACATTACTTTCTTCCCAGATTTCCTCCCCAAGAAATCTGGGATTTTTTTATGCTTTTTTTAAGATGGTATCTTTTTAACACGCTATCTTTGAATATTGTTCAACATCGCATAGAACTTTGAGCATACAAGGCTAGTACAGTACATTGCAGAATAAGCAAATAGATAATATGAATGAGAACTCAAAGATTTTAAACCTTCAATATTTCGATGGATCAAATAAAAAAACCTTGAATAGATTCAAGGTTTTTTTGATTTTAAACATACTTATCCGCGATGTACTTTTTCTTCGATTTCTTCAATACGGGTATGACGTACATCTGTGCCTTTGGCGATATAAATCACTTGCTCGGCAATATTTCGCGCATGATCACCAATACGTTCTAGTGAACGCAGTACCCACATCACGTTAATCACACGAGAAATATGACGTGGATCTTCAATCATATAGGTCATTAAGGTACGGGTAGCCGATTGATATTCACGATCAATATCCGCATCTGCAAGTAGCACTTGCAATGCCTGTTCTGCATCCAGACGCGCAAATGCATCAAGTGCATCATGAATCATGACGCGTACCTGATTACCAATATGACGAGTTTCCATATAACCACGTGGTGAACCCCCTTCTTCGCATAAGCTTTGCGCAATACGAGCAATTTTTGCAGCTTCATCACCAATACGTTCTAAGTCAGTATTGGCCTTGCTCATGGCAATCACCATACGCAAGTCAATCGCTGCGGGGTGACGGCGGGCTAAAATCAGGGTTAAACCTTCATCAATATCACGTTCATATTGGTTGACAGTATTATCTTTAAACTGAACATCCAGTGCCATATTGACATCGGTATCCAGCAAGGCATGTATGGCATTGGCCACCTGCTGTTCAACTAAACCGCCCATGGTCATAAATTTGGTGTTGACGTCCTGCAAATCTTCATTGAATTGCGACGAAATATGATGACCTAACACAGGATTATGTGGACTCAAGGGAGCCTCCAGTACGGCAGGATGAACAAAAAAAGCTTGGTCGTGATTAAAACATATCCATCATGAAAGTTTTATGACAAAAACTTCTATTTCAGTCATTTTATTGCGATTTATAAGTTAACCATTGATTCAGTTCAATTAAATCATTTTCATTTAACTGCCCAACCGCAGACTTTAATTTTAGTACATTTAAGATATAGTCATATTGAGCATTTAAAAAATCTTGCTTGGCATTAAATGCATTACGTTGCGCCAACAAAACATCCACCATGGTTTTTAGACCTTCACTATAACTAGCTTGAGATGCGCGCGACACCAGATCAGCCGAATCGAGCGCAGCTTTACGTGCCTGCAACTTGGCCTGATCCGTTTGTACTTGCATAAAGGCTTGTTTAACTTCAATATTTGCATTACGTTTTGCAGCATCCAGTTCTGCTTGTGCTTTGGCAGCTTCTACTGCTGCTTTTTTGATTGAAGTTCGGGTGCGCCCACCATTAAAGATATTCCAGTTCATTTCAACCCCGATCTGATCGAATTTTCCATCATTAGAAATCAGGGTTTCTGGGGTTTGTTTGGTGTAACCATAAGCAGCAACTGCTTCAATCTGTGGATAAAGTGCTGCCTTTTCCACACGTTGACCATCTTCTGCATACTGCCTTTGTAATCTGGCTTGCTGAATTGCCAAATTTTGGCTTTGTGCTAAGTTGATCCAATCTTCTACAGAAGCTGGATATGGTTTTTGAAATTGAAAATCATCCGACAGTACTGCCAGTTTTTCATTTTGATTTTGACCAATAAACTGCGCCAGCTTTTCTTGTGCCAGCATGAGTTGTACCTGCCCTCCAATGCGATTGGCTCGGGCATTTTGATACTGGGCATCCGCTTCACTGACATCACTACGTGCGACCAAACCTTCTTTAAGCTTGGCATTCATCATATTGGTTTGTTCCAGCAGCGCTTTTTCTTCTTGCAGATAAGCCGCAGTTAAGGATTGTTGACGCAAAACATCAAAATAGGCTTGTGCGACATTGAAGACATGTTGTTGCTTTTGAAGTTTTAACGTGACTTCACTCAGTAGCACCGAAGTTTTAACCTGTTTATAGCCTTCCCAAGCATCGATGCGAAATAAAGGCTGACGTGCATTGATTGCGATTTGTTTCTGTGTCGACGTATCACTGACTAAAGCATTTGAAAACTCTTCTGAACCTTCAAATCCATCCAAATCAGTTTGTTTGGTACTTTGATGGTTACGGGTAATATTGCCTGCGATGGTCACTGTAGGCAGCAAGTTGCCTGTAGCTAGACCCAGATTCAGTTTATCTGCTTCGAACTGATAAATATTGGCCTGCCATGCAGGATCATTTTTTTTGGCACGATCATAAGCTTGTACCAAATCCAGTGCAAAGCTGGACATGGAAACACTACATAAACTGGTTATCAGCAGTATTTTTTTTATGGTCATGAAACTGGTATCAATCCTAAAAGTTGCCCACTTAGACTAAGAAAAATGAATTAAAAATACAATCCGTAGCGTGTGGGGAATTGTAGATCAACTTATGAAAATGGATAAAAATAGCGTTTCCTCAGCATTCATCCCTCGACTAACATCAGCAAATACCAAGCTCATCAATAAAAAAGAATAACGATAAGAAGCAGCAATATATTCTTACGTTTATAAAGAGCATCATGAACTGAAAAAAGAAAGAACTGCTCCATTCAAAGTTTCTAGTACGGATCAACATTGTTGATCCGTAAAAACCAAATGAAATGCAGTTCCTTGAAGAATTATTTAACCGTTCGGATATTGCTCAGTCATTAACTGCATTCGTAACATGCCCAATCGTGTCGCTAAAGTAGTTAAAATATACAAGTCCCGTTTACGGTTATTTTTTGGTAAGCAAAGCACATCATACTCCATCGGCATTTTCATATCGACTGGAGCAGCCGCTTGTATGCCTTTTATCTTGGAAATATCGACTGCCAGAGCTTGTTGATCTACATGTGTAACCACGGCGACATTGCCAAGGGCCTTAGCAGAACCTGCTTTCAAAATAATGGCAGATATAACTTCATCAAGTGTCGCAATTGTGGTTCCTGCACTTGTTACTTTTGGCATACCAATCGTACTGACTTTACCACTGTCGAAGCGATATTTAGTTTTTAGAACAGATGCGACTTCCCACTGTGCATAAATCGGTGCCTGTGTTGCCTGATAAAGTATATATACAGCATCTGCAATCTGTTCATTAATTGGACCTGATTCTGGCATGGCAAGAGGGTCCAGTGGCGCACGATATCCAAAACTGTACGCCACAATGGTTTGAATTGATTTAGTATCAATAGTCGGTACTATCCAGTTAAATAATGTACTCAGTAAATATTGAGTTTCTGTGTTTGCTAGAGTGGCATCATTCAATTCAGTTGTTAGTTTTGACAACATTTGACGCTGTAATTCTGCATCTGAAATAACCAAAGGTACATTACTGGCGAAAGTATGGCGACCTAAAGCGCATAGACCTATTAAAGATGGTGTTAAGGTCATAAACTGGCGACGTGAAAGCATAATTTTCATTAGTCCCAAATAGGTTAGTCGTTAGGATAAGTCTGGTTGACGAGTAGATTAATCTGGCTATACATTTGGGCATACATGTCGTGGACCAGATATAAACTACGACTACGTGTCCAAGGTTGCCCTGACTCTGGATCATAGATTACAGGTAATGCAACCTCCTGAACGACACTGGCATTCATGCCACGAAGTTTGGATGTTAAAATACATCGCTTGGAGTGGTCACGGTGTCCAACCACAGCAACATTTCCAAGCGCTGAAGCGCCGCCAACCAACTTAATAATTGCAGATGCAACATCATCAGTATTTAAATAAACAATACTACCATCAGGGGCGACAATAGGTTCTATAGACGTTAAAACATCTGAACCTAAGTTATATTTGGCGACTAGAAAACGTGCAATTTCCCATTGTGCATAAATCTTGACGGGTTTTAGTTGATAAATCTGATAAATAGTATCAGCAAGTGCTTCATTTACAGGTCCTGGATCAGGCATTGCTGATTGATTAGCGCCAGTACTAGGTGTATTCCCACTAGCTGCATTGGGACGGTTACCAAAGGCATAAGCTACAATAGAATTAATTTTTGTCGCAGCAATCATTGGTAGCTCCCAAGAAAAGCAAACATCCATTAGCGTTGTAGCAAGCTGACCAGCTAAAAATGAGTCACCTAGTTGAGTACCTAATTTAGCTGCCATTTGCTCGTGTAAATTGGCATCGTTAACAGGTACAGATATTTCCTCATTTGATTCACTGTTATCGTTACAGCCACTGAGCAGGGCTACCCCAGCCAAAGCCGAGCCAAGAGCCAGAAACTCTCGACGATTGTTACCCGTTAGATCAGTCATAACTTGCTTTACCTTTTAAATATTGTTGAATCGTGGTGATAAAAAATTCATCTTTAAATTCGAAATAAAGATCTCATTTCGGTTTACTTAGAAAATTTTTTTATAAGCAGATACTTTTATACAACCTTCTAAAATCATGAAATGAGGCTCATATCTAAGCGCTTAAAATTTTTAGAAAATCTAAAGGGGGTTGGTTGCAATGTGATGACAATGACGGATATTTAGGTCGTATTTATACTTTTTACTCTCAGCCTTGTAACCATACGCAGAATATTACTTAATCAATACTTTTTATTTCTATATCGCTTGTAGCGCATTAATCCATGTTAGTATTGAAGCATGCTTGACGGAGCGCGAGTAAGCACTCGCTGAGATTGGGTAAAGTTGTTCAATCGTTTGAATATCTTTGATCCCAAGTACCGTTGAACCTGATCAGGTTAAAACCTGCGTAGGAATCAAGCCATCTAAGAAACTTATATATTTGATTTATCTCATACGATAATTTTATTTTCGTTTTTTGGTTGCTTGATTCGTAATTGTTCTGCCAAAGGATTAAAGCGATGAACCAATTAACGAATCTTTCCCCTGCTGATGAGCCAACACAATATGCACAGGCTTCAGCACAACACGAACAAGATGCCAAAGACTTGACCCGCATTTTGCCTGCCTCAAAAAAAGTTTATATTCAGGGTTCCCGACCCGATATACAGGTTCCGTTTCGTGAAATTTCATTGACTGATACCCCCACAGGTTTAGGCGGTGAACATAATCCTCCCGTGATGGTGTATGACACTTCAGGTGTCTATACCGACCCAAATGTCAAAATCGACCTCAATCAGGGCTTACCTTATGTCCGTCAAACATGGATTGAAGAACGTCATGACACCGAGGTTCTCTCAGGTCTAAGTTCTGAATTTGGACAAGCACGACTCAAGGATATTCGTACCGCTGAAATTCGTTTTGCGCATATCCAAAATCCGCGTCGTGCCAAATCAGGCAAGAACGTGACGCAAATGCATTATGCCAAACAAGGCATCATTACGCCTGAAATGGAATATATTGCGATTCGCGAAAATCAGCGTCAACGTGAGGGTGTCGATATGCGCCAACACGCGGGACAAAACTTTGGGGCTAAAAATTTAACCGAGATTACCCCAGAATTTGTGCGTCAGGAAATTGCTGAAGGACGTGCCATTATTCCAGCCAATATTAACCATCCTGAATGTGAACCGATGATTATCGGACGTAACTTTCTGGTGAAAATTAATGCCAATATCGGTAACTCTGCCCTCGGCTCATCCATTGATGAAGAAGTTGCAAAAATGACATGGGCAACCCGTTGGGGCGCAGATACCATCATGGATTTATCAACAGGTAAAAATATCCATGAAACCCGTGAATGGATTATTCGTAATTCACCTGTTCCAATCGGTACGGTTCCTATTTATCAGGCACTCGAAAAAGTCGATGGTATTGCAGAAAACCTGACATGGGAAATTTTCAAAGACACCCTAATTGAACAAGCTGAACAAGGCGTGGATTACTTTACCATTCACGCTGGTGTATTACTCCGTTACGTTCCTATGACCGCCAATCGTTTGACAGGTATTGTCTCACGTGGGGGTTCAATTATGGCACAGTGGTGTTTGGCGCATCATGAAGAAAATTTCCTCTATACCCATTTCGATGACATCTGCGAAATTATGAAAGCCTATGATGTCTCTTTTAGTCTAGGCGATGGTTTACGTCCGGGTTGTATTCAGGATGCCAATGACGAAGCACAATTTTCAGAATTGAAAACATTGGGTGAGCTCACCCATCGCGCATGGGAACATGATGTTCAGGTCATGATTGAAGGTCCGGGACATGTCCCAATGCACATGGTCAAGGAAAATATGGACTTACAACTTGAAGTCTGTAAAGAAGCACCATTTTATACACTTGGGCCTTTGACCACTGACATTGCACCGGGTTATGACCATATTACCTCTGCGATTGGTGCTGCCATGATTGGCTGGTATGGTACCGCCATGCTGTGCTATGTCACCCCTAAAGAGCACTTAGGTCTACCCAATAAAAAAGATGTCAAAGATGGCATTATTACCTACAAGATTGCGGCCCATGCTGCTGACCTTGCTAAAGGACATCCGGGCGCACAAGCACGTGATAATGCGTTGTCAAAAGCACGTTTTGAATTCCGTTGGGAAGATCAGTTTAATCTTGCGCTCGATCCAGACACTGCACGAAGTATGCATGACGAAACCATGCCGAAAGAAGCACATAAATCAGCTCACTTCTGTTCAATGTGCGGTCCAAAATTCTGCTCGATGAAAATCACACAGAATGTGCGCGATTATGCTCAAAATCTGGAGACTGCCAACCCGATAATCAGTGATCGTTCCGAGGTTGAACAAGGTCTCAAAGCGATGAAAACCGCTTATCATGAAAATGGTCAAAAGCTCTATCAAAAGGTCTAATTTTTTAAAAAAAATATTGTCTTTCAGTTGATCTCGGTTAGGATGAAATGAATCTATTTCATCCTGATCAAAGTTATGACAATTGTTGAACGTGCTACTTTTTCTCATGAAGATGTCAAAATCAATTCCCGTGAATCTCTATTTCAGGGATTTGTACAGGTTGAAAAAGTCGGTCTACAACATCGTCTGTTTGGTCAAACAGGGTATATTCCAGAAATTCAAAGAGAACTCATTCAGCGCAAGACAGCAGCAGGCGTTCTCATTTATAATGACCAACAACAACGGTTTGCATTAATTGAACAATTCCGTGTCGGCGCACTGGATGATCCCGACTCTCCATGGCAGCTTGAGATTATTGCGGGTGTTCTGGATGGTCAGGAATCCCCTGAAAACTGTATTCGCCGTGAAAGTCTAGAAGAATCAGGCTGTGAAATTGAGACCTTGCAGCATTTATTCAGCTTTTATCCATCGGCTGGGGCATGCTCTGAAGTTTTTCATCTGTATGCCGCACAGGCTCAATTGCCTGAACATGGTGGGGTACATGGCGTAGCAGGTGAAGGAGAAAACATTCAACTGCACATATTTAATTATGCGCAACTCGATGCCTTATTTGCACATGGGCGTTTAAGAAATGCGCCAGTGATCATGGCATTACAATGGTTACATCAAAAAATTAAAAATGACAAAAGATTTTAAGGGGTAATACGTGGCTTTTCAGGTTGCACCATTTTCAGCACAAGAATATGTCCTGATCCAGATTACGGACACCCATTTGCTCGAACAACCTGAGCACGAATTTGTGGGGATGAATCCTGAGCAAAGTTTTCATCAGGTGATCCAACACATTCAAGATCATTATCCTCAGGCCGATATGATTATTCATACAGGCGATCTGGCTCAAGCTCCTAAAGCTCGAACCTATCATCGTTATCTGGAGTTTATGCAAGCACTGGGAATTCCTTTTTTTCAGACGCCAGGCAATCATGATGATCAACAATATTTTCCATTTCATGCGGCACATGCACAGCAACCTACACTGATTCAGCTTGGCAACTGGCGCATCATTTTACTGAATAGTGCACTGAGTGATCATATCGATGGATGGATCTCGGATACCCAATTGGAGCAATTGACTGCATTGCTCACAGCGCATGCAGAGCATCCGACCATTCTCGCCTGTCATCATCATTTATTTGAAATGCACTCCAAATGGATTGATCAGCATAAGCTCAAAAACAGTCAAAATATTTTTGCAGCACTTGAACCATTTAAACAAATTAAGGCCATCGTGTATGGTCATGTCCACCAACATTCTCAAAACTTCTGGCAGCATATTGAATGTTTGTCTACACCTTCAACCTGTGTGCAGTTTAAACCGCTCAGTGAGCAGTTTGCACTGGATCCGATTGCACCGGGTTATCGTGTGATTAAGCTCAAACCGAATGGTGAATTTGAAAGCCACGTTCATCGTCTGGAAAATGAGATTCAGAACATAAATACTGAAATATCAGGCTACTAAGCTTTTATTTTTTGGGGTTTGGCTTGTATTGCACCAGCGATAGAAAATCTTTGCAACGAAATCCCATGAAAGATGACTATCATCTTGCAAAAAAAATCTATATGATGACGACCCCGATCGAAAATACGCCGACGGGATGGAATAAAAAACACTTGCATACCACCATATTTTTTGCGTATAGATAGTACGTGTATGATGAGGAATGCCCTATATGGCGAATGACAACCAAAACCAAGTCTTGGACGAAAACACTGATGTTTTAGACGGTGATAAAACCGCGGCAAAACGTGCGCGTAAACCAAAGCCAAAGGCTGCTGAAGGGGGCACCACTGCAAGTTTATTTGGTATTGAACCTTATCAACCAAAGAAAAATGAAGAATATATGTCGGATGGGCAACTTGAGCACTTCCGTAAAATTCTACAGGCGTGGAAAGCTGAATTGATGTCTGAAGTTGACCGCACCCTGAACACCATGCAGGATGAGTCTACAGCTCTGCCAGATGTCAATGACCGCGCGACGCAAGAAGAAGAATTTGCAATTGAACTGCGTACTCGTGACCGTGAACGTAAACTGATTCGTAAAATCGAGCAATCGCTAGAAGATATCAAATCAGGTGATTACGGCTACTGTGAAACCTGTGGTATTGAAATTGGTTTGCGTCGTCTTGAAGCACGTCCAACCGCAACTCAATGTATTGACTGCAAAACACTTGCTGAAATCAAAGAGAAGCAAAATAACGGTTAATTTTGACCGTGAATGATTCCTTCGCTGAGCATGGCTCGGTTCTTGTAGAGGGGCGAAACAGTATTTCTGATGTTTCGCCTACTCACTACTCAGGGCGTTTTGCGCCTTCTCCAACAGGACCATTGCACTTTGGTTCATTGATGACTGCGGTCGCCAGCTATTGTGATGCAAAATCACAGCATGGCAGCTGGTTGGTTCGTATCGAAGACACCGACATTCCGCGCATCTTTCCCAATAGTGAAACACATATTTTAAAAAGTATTGAAGCCTTTGGTTTTGAGCCCGATGCCGAGATCATTTTTCAACGTCAGCGTTTATCTATTTATGAACAGGTCATTGAGCAACTAAGACAGCAACATTGGGTCTATGCCTGTCAATGTACCCGAAAGATGCTGGGTTCCAATGCCATTTATCAAGGGACTTGTCGTGACCTTGATTTAGACTTTCAGGATCAGGCGATTCGGGTCAAAGTCAGTGACGAACTGATCTGTTTTGAAGATCGTTTGCAAGGTCGACATTGTAGTAACTTGCAACACGATTTAGGCGATTTTGTGCTCAAACGCCGTGATGGCATTATTAATTATCAACTGGCAGTGGTCGTGGATGATTATTTGCAGGGCATTACCCATGTGGTACGTGGTGCAGATTTACTGGACAATACTGAGCGTCAAATCTGGCTAGGTCATTTACTAGGCTATCCACGTTTAAGTTATATGCATTTGCCGCTCGCCATGAATGCCAGTGGTCAAAAACTGTCTAAACAAAATCTGGCACAGGCACTGGATTTAAAACAGGCACCATTATTATTATCACAAGCCATTCAGGCATTGCAGCAACCTGCAGTTGAGCTAGATACTCCTTCAAATATGCTCAAACAAGCCATTGTACAATGGAACATTGCACATATTCCAAAGCAAACCGAGTTGGCTGGAACTTATTTTTAGTGCATAAAAAACCCAGATTTTCATCTGGGTAAACTCTTAATTTAAATAATTAGAAGTTCGATTCTTCACGATCAGGATTAAGCTCTTGTGTTGAAGCATCAATTTTAAGTACTAAACTAATCATGGCAGCACACATCATTAATGAGGTTCCCCCATAACTAATAAATGGCAGGGTTAAACCTTTGGTGGGCATCAAACCCATGTTCATGCCTGCATTAACAATGATCTGAAGTAGAAAAATAATACTGATCCCATATGCCAGATATCCTGCACGTAAAAAATTATGCCTTAAGGCACGGTGACCAATCTTGATACAACAGGTGAGCATACCAAAGGATAAAAGCAGGACAATTGAAATTCCAACAAACCCAAATTCCTCCCCCAATACAGCCAGCATAAAGTCAGTATGTGCTTCGGGTAAATAAGAAAGTTTTTGAACACTATGCCCTAATCCTGTTCCAAACCATTCACCACGCCCAAATGCCATCAGTGCATTGGAAAGTTGATAACCCGTCCCAAGTGGGTCAGCCCATGGATTGGTAAATGACATGGCACGTGCTAAACGATACGGCTCAAATAAAATCAGGAAACCAATCCCCATGACGACTGCGCCGAGCATAATCGCAAACTGGGTAGGCGGTGCACCAGCCAAAAAGAAAATGCCGACCATCATTAACACAATCACCACTGTCGCGCCTAAGTCAGGCTCTGCAATGATCAAACCGACGGTAATCGCCATAATACCACTCAGTCGCACCAAGCCTTTCCAGTGCGTTCGGACTTCTTTGGCACGGCGTACCACATAATCTGCAGTAAAAATTGCCATCATGACTTTTGCCACTTCGGTTGGCTGCAAGGTAAAACCTGCCAGTCTAATCCAGCGTTTGGAGCCATTGACCTCAGCACCAATCACCAAAACTGCCAGTAACAGCACAATCGTGATCAGCCATAAAGGAAACGTGTTTCTAAACCAGAGATTGAGCGGAACCTTATACACCAGATATGCAATGATGGCTGCGCTGGCAATGGAAATCGCATGGCGCACCACATAGTGAAATGGATTTTCATGCATATATTCAGCATAGGGCATGGAAGCAGAGGCCACCATGACCGAACCAATACACAGTAAACACACCACGCAGAAAATTAGTACATTTCTGGCAGTCATTTCTGCAGGAAATTTGGGAATCCAGCGGTCATACCACTGATTAATTTTCGTTATGGTTGTCTGAGCAAAGCCAGCCATCGCATATTCCTTATTTTTTGTTCTGATTAAACCAGTGCATTGACACAGGCAACAAACTGATGCCCACGATCTGGATAGCCTTTAAACATATCAAAACTTGCACATGCAGGCGATAATAATACAACATCATGTTCGGTGGTTTTAGACTGTGCCAATTCAACCGCTTGTTTTAAGCTTTGCGCTTGAATCAGTTCAGTGCTGCCCTGTAAGGCTGTTGCTATTATAGGCGCATCTTCACCCATCAAAATCGCAGCTTTTACATATTTAGCAACTGAAGCTTTAAGTAAACTGAAATCCTGACCTTTGCCTTGTCCACCCAAAATCACCACCACTTTGGCTTGTTGCGGCTCTATCGCTGCCCCCAAACCATCAATTGCGGCTAAGGTCGCGCCAACATTGGTTCCTTTGGAGTCATTATAATAACGTACCCCATGCACAGTTTTGACATATTCACAGCGATGTTCCAGACCTTTAAATTGCTTTAAGGTCTCTAACATTGAATCTCGCGGCAAACCAATCGCCTCACCTAAAGCCAAGCAAGCCAGTGCATTGGCAACATTGTGTGTGCCTTGAATATACAGCTCTGAACTTTTAATCAAGCGTTCACGACCTCGCGCTAGCCACAATGTGCCATTGTCTTCACGTAAGATCCCATATTGATTTAAATCAGGGGCATTTAAACCAAAACTTTGCATCGGTGTTTGATCTGGGACTAAAGGTCGAGTCAAACTGTCATCACGGTTATACACGACTTTTTTGACTCCCTGAAAAATGCGGTGCTTGGCTTTGTGATAACCGAACATATCACCATGACGATCTAAGTGATCTTCACTCATGTTCAGCACCACCGCGACGGCTGCATTCAGGTTAGATGTCGTTTCCAGTTGAAAACTAGATAATTCAAGCACAATCAATTCAGGCTGATCTTTGAGTAAATCTAAGGCGGGACGACCCAAATTTCCACCCACTGCAACTTTACAACCTGCATCCAGTGCCATTTGTCCAATTAAGGTCGTGACGGTACTTTTTGCATTTGAACCTGTAATTGCAACAATCGGCACTTCGGTGGCGCGGCGTAATAATTGAATATCACTCACCACAGGAATCCCTTGGGCAATCGCCTGTTGAATTTCAGCAAGTTGTGGAGCAAGACCAGGACTTAAAATGATTTCTTCAGCTTGTAACAGCAAGTCCAGATCAAGTTTACCAAAGCTGGTTTTGACTTCGGCAGGAATCTGGTCATGACCGGGTGGAGTTTCACGGGAATCAGTGACCGCAACACGGTAACCCTGTTCATGCAAAAAATTGACCGCAGAAACACCTGAAATACCAAGCCCTGCCACCACTTTTAATCCACCCCGTTGTATTAGCATATACGCCCCATATATTGATGCCAGAATTGAATGGCAAAATGTTAGCACTTCTAGGTTTTGAATACTTTTTCAGTTTTCAGCTTATTCATCGTTTTTTGTGTCAGCGCGTAAAAAAAGCCATCAATTTGACGGCTTTTTAGACATTTTAGCTGAAATGCTTAATTCCACTTCACAGGTTTAACTTCAACATTTTTGCTGATTGGCTTGTCATCGACCGAACAGCCACAACCGCCTGCACAACCTGATGCTATTTTGGGTTTCAAGCATTGAGACAATCGCTGCCAGCCGTGCTGCTCACAAAAGATCGACATTTTGGAAAAAACGGAATTTGATGTTTTTGGAAATACTTTTTTAAATACAACCACTGCACTCCAAATCACCAATACCGCAATAATCAAATATTCAATCATTTCAGCCTCCGTTAGGCGTAGACATACGCCTTAAACAAAAATACGTGACGCCACTTGATAGGTTAGAAATGACATCAAATATGCCAAACCAAACAAATAAGCGGTCATCATTGCCACACTTTTCCATGAACCTGTTTCACGGCGCACGGTTGCCAATGTCGCCAGACAATGAGGTGCATAAATAAACCAGACCAGTAGAGATAATCCTGTCGCCAATGACCAACCTGTATCTGGTGCACTAATCAACTGGCTCAGACTTTGTGCAACTGCATCATCACTCGTTGCTGAAAGTGCATAGACTGTTCCTAGTGCTGCCACCACCACTTCACGCGCAGCCATGGCAGGAATTAAAGCTATACAGATTTGCCAGCTAAAACCAATCGGGGCAAATAATGGCTGAATCAGGTGCCCTAACATCCCAGCAAAACTATAGTCAATGGCAGGTAAAGTCGCCCCTTCTGGCGGTTGCGGAAAGGTACATAAAAACCATAACAACACAGACAGCGCAAAAATAATGCCACCCACACGCTTTAAAAAGATCTTGGCGCGATCAAGCAAACCAATACCGACACTTTTAAAATTTGGAAAGCGATAACTCGGCAATTCCATCAATAACGCATGTTGAGACTTGTCTTTCTGCAAAAACTTCATCACCACAGCCACCAATAGCGCACTTAAAATACCCGCCATATAGAGACCGAATAACACCAATCCTTGCAGGTTAAAAATCCCCCATACGGTTTGACTCGGAATAAAAGCACCAATCAGTAAGGCGTAAACAGGCAAGCGAGCCGAACAAGTCATAAGAGGTGCGACCATAATCGTGGTAAAACGATCACGCGGGTCACTAATACTTCGGGTCGCCATAATACCGGGAATGGCACAAGCAAAACTGGACAATAACGGAATAAAAGCACGTCCACTCAAACCTGCTTTAAACATCAGTTTATCCAGCAGAAACGCTGCACGCGGAAGGTAACCAGACTCTTCCAGAACTAAAATAAAAAAGAATAAGATCAGAATTTGTGGCAGGAACACCACTACAGCGCCAGCCCCAGCAATAATTCCGTCCACCACCAGACTGTGCAGTAAAGGTTGTGAGATAAAACCACCAACGACTTCACCGAACCATCCGAAAAAGCTTTCAATGCCATCCATAAATGGAGCAGCCCAAGCAAATACAGCTTGGAATACAACAAACATCAAAATGGCAAGACTGAGTAATCCAAGCACCGGATGCAAAAAGATTTTATCCAAAAAGTCGGAACGTTTATCTTCCTGATCGGCATAATTCACGACATCATTTAAAATCATTTCAATTTTTTGATGATGGGTGCCTTTTAAACCCGAAAGTTCTGTATGCGGAATGCTAAATTTATTCTGATCCAGCGCAATCTTCAGGTTTTCAATACCTGCATTGCGCACAGCCACCGTCTCGACCACTGGGACGCCCAAACGTTCAGATAGTTTTTGTGCATTGACCTGTATCCCGCGACGGCGTGCTTCGTCCATCATATTGAGTACGACCAATACGGGACGACCCAGTTCCAAAACTTCGAGCACCAAACCCAAATGCAGTTTTAAGTTAGTGGCATCGACCACACATAAAAATGCATCCTGTTGTTCTTCGCCTTCAACTTTTCCCAGACAGACATCACGGGTAATGGCTTCATCAGGACTGGTGGCATTTAAGCTATAAGTTCCGGGCAAATCCAGTACACGAACCGTTCTTTTTGAAGGCAATTCAAAAAAACCGACTTTACGTTCAACCGTCACGCCTGCATAGTTCGCGACTTTCTGACGTGTACCTGTCAATTGGTTAAATAACGAGGTTTTACCACAGTTCGGATTTCCAACAAGTGCGATACGAAGCGCTTCACTCATGCTGGAACCTCATCGTTCTGGTGAATTTCAATTTTTTCGGCTTCAGCTTTACGCAACGCAAAACGGGTAAAACCCAACTGAACAAGAATCGGATCTCCTCCAAATACGCCTTTGGCGATCACTTCTACCTTTTCACCAGAAACAAAACCAAGGGTTTCCAAGCGACTTGCGACAAGGTCTTGCTGATCTGCATTGCCATCTACGGTACGATTGACCTGAGTGATGATGGCAGTTTGCTTAACTTTTAACTCTGATAAACGCACCGCATCTGATCCTGAACTCTTTTGCATAGTATAACGTCAAATGAGAATAATTAACAAATAAGGAAGAATTACAATTCTCATTTTTTTTGCTGACTCGACAGCATTTCTGATTTCACCTAAAGTGTTCTGGATATAAGAGATCGATTATATGACCGTCACCAAAAAGCCACGTGTTCCTGCGGCCGTGCACATTCCTGAACAATTTAGTTTCTTACATGGTTTTCGTGATTATCTGGTCGCGCAAAGCGTGAGCCCTCATACGCGCAATGCATATTTAAGTGACCTCATTCAGTGTGGTCATTTATCTGACGTAGATTTGAACCAATGGTCAGCAGATGATGTCTCAGATGTCATGATTGAACTGACCAAACTGGGCAAAAGCCCGCGCTCGATTGCTCGTTACCTCTCCGCACTGCGTCAATTTTATAAATTTATGCGTGAACAAAAGCTTCGTAGTGATAACCCTATGGCGAATCATAAAAGTCCCAAATTAGGTCGAGCTTTACCTAAAGATTTATCTGAGCAGGATGTTGAGGCACTGATCCAGGCGCCTGATACTGAAACTGCATTGGGTTTGCGTGACCGAGCCATGCTGGAAGTTTTATACGCCTGTGGTCTACGTGTTTCTGAGTTACTCAATCTACGACTCGATTTAATTAATTTAAAACAGGGCTATTTGCGTATTACGGGTAAAGGGAATAAAGAACGTCTGGTGCCAATGGGACAATTTGCTACAGAATGGATTGAACGTTATTTAGCAGAGTCACGACCGCAGTTGTATAAAACCAGTACCGATTATTTATTTCTAACCCAACATGGCGGCATTATGAGCAGACAAAACTTCTGGTATGCCATTAAGCGTTATGCCCTGCAAGCCCAGATTCAGGCGGAGTTATCCCCACATACCTTGCGTCATGCCTTTGCCACACATTTACTCAATCATGGTGCTGACCTGCGGGTCGTACAAATGTTACTCGGACACAGCGATTTATCCACCACGCAAATTTACACCCATGTTGCTCAAGTTCGGATGCAACAACTCCATGCCCAATATCATCCACGCGGTTAATCAATCAGCAAAAATGTGTGTGCAAATCTACAAAAATACTGATTATTTTTTACAGTTCAGATTGAATAAAGCACATGGCTGATTGTTTTTTTTGCTATTCTTAGCCCTTTCCACATAGAATTTTGATATAAGGGTTGTCTATGTTATTTACCCGATCCCGCCTTTTTTTAGCTTGTGCTATCGCATCAAGCCTTGCTGTTACTGCCTGTTCTAAAGAAAATCAAGCACAAAAACAAGATACCTTAACTGCCAGCGCACCTGCGACAGGAGAAGCCTCAAATCTGACGGAACGTAATGCCCAGCAACGTCTTGCTAAGACATTGCAACAGCAGTTTCAAAAGGCCAATATTAATGCCAAAGTGATTGATATTAAACCAACTGAAGTGCCTAACTTATATTGGGTCAATCTGGAAGGAATGAGTTCTGTCTATGCCACCAGTGACGGTAAATATATTATTCAGGGTGAAGTCATCCGCTTAGGGGACAAAGAACTCACCAATGTTGGAGATGCTTTGCAATCTTCGGAAAATAAAAAGCTGTTTGCCACCCTAAAAACCGAAGATTTAATTGTCTATCCAGCCAGCAATGGTAAAGCCAAGCATGTGATTTACGTGTTTACCGATTCAAGTTGTCCGTATTGCCACAAGCTGCATGAACATATCAGTGAAATCAACAGCAAGGGCATTGAAGTTCGTTATATCGCATGGCCACGTGGTGAGCAATTTATGCCAACCATGGAAGCAATCTGGTGTAGCGAAGACCGTAAATCGGCATTTGCCCAATCGGTTCAAGGTCTGCCTGTGCAAGCAGCTCAATGTAAAAATCCTGTACGTGATCAATACCAACTGGGTCTCAATATTGGGGTGAATGGCACACCTGCAATTTACAACAGTGAAGGTCAATATTTGGGTGGATATCTCACCCCTGATGAGTTAGTGAAACGACTGGAAAAATAAATATTCACAATCATTACCATAATTTATAAAAATTTGACATAGGGTGAAGATAAAGCACACTTCGCCCTAGAGTCTGACGCTTTTTTTAGCTATGATTTAGCCATGTTTATTTTTTAACGCATGTATGGAGTGTGACGTGAAACCAGTTCGTCTGGCAATACTCGGTCTTGGAACCGTTGGTGGTGGAGCCCTTAAACTATTACAAGAAAACGCTGCTGAAATTAAACGTCGCACCGGTCGTGAAATTCAAATTACCCATGTGGGTACTCGTCGTCCCCGTCCAGATCTTGAGCTTGAAGGCATTCAGCAAAGTGCAGACTTGATGGACATCGTACGTCAGCCCGATGTTGATGTGGTGGTTGAAGTCATGGGTGGCATCCATCCTGCTTATGAAGTCATCATGGAAGCCATTCAGCATGGCAAACAAGTGGTCACTGCCAACAAAGCCTTACTTGCAGAACATGGCAATGAACTTTTTAAAGCTGCTGAAGACAATGCAGTACAAATCGCTTATGAAGCCGCGGTGGCTGGTGGTATTCCCATTATTAAAGTGATTCGTGAAGGTTTGGCTGCCAATCGTATTGAATGGTTAGCGGGTATTATTAATGGTACAGGTAACTTCATCCTGACTGAAATGCGGGATAAAGGTCGTGCTTTTTCAGATGTGCTGACTGAAGCGCAAGAGCTGGGTTATGCCGAAGCCGATCCAACCTTTGACGTTGAAGGAATTGACGCGGCACATAAACTCACGATTTTAGCTTCATGTGCATTTGGTATCCCTTTACAATTCGACAAAGTGTATACCGAAGGCATTAGCAAGATTACCGCTCAGGATGTCAAATATGCAGAAGATCTTGGCTTCCGTATTAAACATCTCGGGATTGCCCGCCGTGCTGAACATGGTATTGAACTACGGGTGCATCCAACCCTGATTCCAGAAGAACAATTGATTGCCAATGTCAATGGAGTCAAAAATGCAGTGCTCGTACAAGCGCATGCAGTTGGTCCAACGTTATATTATGGCGCAGGCGCAGGTGCAGGGCCTACAGCTTCTGCGGTTGTTGCGGATATCGTAGATATTGTACGCGATATTTCTTATACCGAAGACGGTGCAGGAACCATTCCTCAGTTGGCGTTCGAAGCGTTGACAGACTTGCCAATTTTAAAACGCGAAGAAATGACCACTGGGTACTATCTACGGGTCGATGCCGAAGACCAGACTGGTGTACTTGCAGATATTACGACTATTCTCAGCCGTGCGGGCATCAGTATCGATGCCATCATGCAACAATCTCGTTTAAAAGATTTAATCCCGATCGTTATTTTAACCGATCCAGTGCTTGAATCTAAAATGGATGACGCGATTGCAAAAATTCAGGCTTTGCCTGCAATTCGTGGCGAAATCGTGCGAATTCGTTTAGAATCGCTGGATAGTTAATCAGGTGGAGAGGGTTGCTCCCCTCTCGCCAGCTCTACCTCACACTTGGAACATCATTTCATGTCTAATGCCAATCGTTATACCGGTCTTGTTGATCGTTATCGTGACCGTTTGCCAGTTTCAGCAACGACGCGTGCTATTTCTTTAGGAGAAGGAAATACTCCACTGATTAAACTTGAGAATATTCCACGTCTGATTGGCAAAGATGTTGAAATCTATGTGAAATATGAAGGTTTAAACCCAACTGGTTCATTTAAAGACCGTGGTATGACCATGGCAGTGACCAAGGCGGTTGAAGAAGGCTCTAAAGCGATTATCTGTGCGTCTACAGGGAATACTTCTGCGGCAGCAGCGGCGTATGCCGCGCGTGCCGGTATTAAAGCCTTTGTCTTAATTCCAGAAGGCAAAATTGCAATGGGTAAAATGGCACAAGCCATGATGTATGGTGCAATCACCATGCAAATCCGTGGTAACTTTGACGATGGTATGCGTCTGGTTAAAGAAGTCGCAGATCAAGCTCCTGTGACGATTGTCAACTCGATTAACCCATATCGTTTACAAGGTCAAAAGACCATTGCGTACGAAATCGTAGAAGCATTGGGTCGTGCGCCAGATTATCACTGCTTGCCAGTGGGAAATGCAGGAAACATCACTGCACACTGGATGGGTTATACCGAAGCGGTTGCCAATCAGCCTGCGGATCAATTTGAACAAGTCATCTATGATGCTGCAACCGATCAATTCACAGGCCCTAAACCAGAAGATTTACCAACCATGGTGGGATATCAGGCCTCTGGTGCTGCGCCATTCTTACGTGGTGCGCCAGTTGAACAACCTGAAACCGTTGCAACAGCGATTCGTATTGGGAACCCACAAAGCTGGAACCATGCCAAAGCAGTGGTACGTGATTCTAAAGGCTGGTTTGATGAATTAGCTGATGCTGAAATTTTAGAAGCACAGCGCTTACTGTCGATGTATGAAGGCGTGTTTGTAGAACCTGCTTCTGCGGCATCGATTGGCGGTGCAATTCGTGACATTAAAGCGGGTAAAATTGCCGAAGGTTCTGTGATTGTTTGTACAGTGACAGGCAATGGCTTAAAAGATCCAGATACAGCCATCAAACAATGTGCAGATGCTGTGATGCTCTCGATTGATGCCACTATGACTCAAGTGAAAGATTCTATTTTGTCTAATATGTAAATTTAGATCTGAGCTAAAAAAACCAGTTGCTTGCAACTGGTTTTTTATAGAAACATGATTTGAAACTGTGGTCATCAATCGAATGCGATATATGACCATTGTTCAACATATTTTAAATGCGTTTAGGCTGCTGAGATAACCACGTTAATAAGTTGGTCGCATCATTGGTACGTGCCTGCGAACTTGAAGCCCCCAATAACACCACCACTGCTGGACGTGAGTTCACAGTGGTGTGCATCACTACACAACGCCCTGCTTCATTGATATATCCGGTTTTAGACAAATTAATATTCCAGCCACCGTTACGAACCAAGGCATTGGTATTATTTGATTTTAGGACACGGTAGCCCAAATTAAAGTCATAGCTTGGTGTCGTTGAAAACTGACGAATCAAACCATACTGCGATGCAGCACTGGCTAAAATTCCAAGATCACGTGCAGATGAAACATTGTGTGGATCAAGTCCTGTAGATTCAACATAACGTGTGGACGTCATGCCTAATTGACGTGCTTTGGCATTCATCGCAGCGATAAAAGCACTACGACCTCCGGGATAGGTTCGTGCCAATGCCGCCGCCGCAGGATTTTCAGACTTCATTAATGCAAATAACAATGCTTCAGCACGGTTCATGGTATCGCCCGCACGTAATGTCGAGCTGGAGTTTTTGCCCCCTGCCCCGGCAAAATCAATTTGCTGCAAAGTAATTTCTTCTGACATGTCCAAACGCGCGTCTGATGTCACCACAGCTGTCATCAATTTAGTCAAAGACGCGATTGGGAACGCAGTGTTGGTATTTTTGCTATACAGTACCTCACCCGTCTGCGCATCCATCACCAACGCCGCACGTGCGTTCACAGAAGGCTGTGAACCAAAGCCAGAAGTATCACGAATGACGACTTTTGGCGTGGCCGATATCGACGCATTTAAAGTAGACGAGGGTGTAGTCGTCACGGTACTACGTACTGTGGTTGTGACACTGGTTGATCCTTGCGGACTGATCTCAGCTGTCTGTCGATCTGCATTTAATAGCTGACTGGCTTCATCTGCTGACCAATTTAACGATGCAGAATTACTGCCCGCAGGAGGATTCACCACGATCTCTGCAAAGCTAGCCGAGCTGAATGCCACAAGAACAGACATGCTCAAAACATGCATGAACGATTTTTTAGAATTTTTCACGATCAATTACTCAACTCAGGGTATACACAAATTTGCTTCTTAGCTACATTATGCCTTACATTTGTGCTAACGGCATATAGATAATGTCCACAGCATTGTGTACAACGATTCTCTCAAATTTATGTGAATAGAATTGCTAATTTTGTCATTACAATGCAAGTAAATTTTGCTTTATGTAACAAAAAAACATCTTTTTTATCCAAGGAGGTCAGGGTGATCACAGTTTTAGTGGTTGATGATCATGAATTAGTGCGTACAGGGATCTGTCGTATGCTTGAAGATCAAACTGATGTCGAGGTTATTGGACAAGCAGAATCTGGCGAAGAAGCCATTGCGATTGTACGTCAACAACATCCGCAAGTGGTGCTATTAGATGTGAATATGCCGGGTATTGGTGGCGTTGAAACCACACGGCGTTTATTACAAAGTGCACCTGAAACCAAAGTTATCGCTGTCAGTGGACTGGCTGAAGAGCCTTATCCGTCGTTATTACTGAAAGCTGGAGCAAAGGGTTATATTACCAAAGGTGCACCGATTACCGAGATGGTTCGTGCCATCAATAAAGTCATGCAAGGCGGTAAGTATTTCAGTGCCGATATTGCAGAACAATTGGCCAGTTCATATTTATCCGATACCCAGCAATCACCGTTTGATGCATTGTCAGAACGTGAAATGCAAGTTGCCATGATGGTGGTGAATTGTATTAGCGCACAAGAAATCGCCGATAAGCTGTTTGTCAGTGTCAAAACCGTCAACACTTATCGCTATCGTATCTTTGAGAAGCTGGATATTGATAGTGATGTCAAACTTACGCATCTGGCGATTCGTTACGGTCTGATCAAGCCTTAAAACTTTCAACTGAGAACCCGACAATGCCGGCGCATCATTCCAAGCCATTGTCCTATACAATTTATCGTTTAGGTCTTTGGTACACGCTTTATCGTCTGGTCATTGTCACGGGTTTACTGATTATTTTTCAGCTGGTTTATGAAAAATTATCGGTTGATTTTAGCCAGCCTCATTTATATTTTTATACGCTGATTGGCTATTGTACGGTGTGTAGCCTGCAATTTATTGTTTTTAAATTTTTTCCAAAGTTTATTCATCAGCAACTGATTGGTCTATTTGTGGTCGATTTGATCGCACTCAGTCTTCTCACCTTTTCACTCGGGACGTCTAATTTAAATCTAAGTTTGCTGTACCTGATTGCGGTATTTTCAGCATCGATTTTACTGAATCGAAAAACCTCATTGATGATTACCCTGATTGCAGTCATTGCCGTGGTTTATCAGCAATTTGTTGGCAGCCTTTTTGATTACAATGATTTAAACAATATTGGTAACAGCGCTTTACTGGCTTTTTTATTTTTTGTGATGTACGGCATCGGACGGATTGCGGTACAACGCTTTAGACTATTAGAAAATATTACCTTTCGCCAATCTGTGGCACTTACTCAACTTCAAAATATCAATCGTTATATTTTAGAACAAATGGAAGATGGCTATCTGGTGCTCGATCAAGACTACCATGTGGTGCTCAGTAATCCTGCTGCGCGTATGCTGCTGGGCATTCCCACTTTATTTGCTCAGGAACAACTTCCTCTAGCCAAAGTACAACCTGATCTTTTTGAATTATTACGTTTTGACCCACTGGATGATGGTGAGCAATTTACGTTTGAGTCACAATTGTCAGCATACCATATGCACATTAAAGTGCAGCATCTGACCATTGCACAGCAAGCATTGATTCTACTCCGCTTACAAGATGTACAGCAATTGAATCAACAAGTACAAAAGCTAAAACTGGCGGCATTGGGACAATTATCTGCCAGTATTGCCCATGAAATCCGAAATCCTTTGGCCGCAATTGTACAGGCGAATGAATTATATCTGGGCAGTCATGCTGAACAGCAATTGTTGTTACAAAACATGATTCGTAAACAATCCCAGCGCATTAATGACATTATTGAAGATACTTTACGTATGGCACGTAATGACAGCACACACCCCATACGGATTGAACTGAATAGCTTTCTGCCACATTTAATCACAGAAGATTTAGCCGATATACAACATCTGATTCAATTGCAATTATCTGAAAATATCTCGATTCAGTTTGATCCGAAACAGTTGAATCAGGTCTTGATTAATCTGATTCGTAACGCGGTGCGTCACAATTCAGCAAGTGCTGAACCTGTGCTGATTAAAGTACAACTGACTCACCCCAAAGTATGGATTGACGTGATCGATTACGGCAATGGTGTAGAAAAACGTGATATTTCGCAACTATTCAAACCATTTTTTAGTACCGAAATCAAGGGAACTGGTTTAGGATTATATTTGTCCCATAGTCTCTGTGAAGCCAACCATGCCAAACTCAGTTATGTGGAACAAGAAAAAGGAGCATGCTTTAGAATTGAATGCTCAATAAAGGATAAATGAACAAATTTTCATGGGGTTACGGTGAATAAACAACCGCTGGTATTATTGGTTGACGATGAAGAAGATCTATGCGCATTAATGCAAATGACATTGGCGCGTATGGGCATTGCCACACATTGTGCTTATCGTATTGAACAGGCTAAACAGTTACTGCAAAAAAATACCTATGATGCCTGTTTGACCGATCTTAATTTACCTGATGGTCACGGTCTAGATTTGGTACAGTATGTGTCGCAGCATTTTAATGCTTTACCCATCGCTGTATTAACGGCTTATGGCAATATGGATATCGCAATCGCAGCACTCAAAGCGGGTGCTTTTGATTTTGTCAGTAAGCCTGTTAATCAATTGCATTTAGAGCAACTTCTGCAAAAAGCACTAAACAAGCCGATTAAGCCTGACCATGATGACGAAGAGCGTTTAGAAAATAAATTACTGATTGGTCGCTCTGAACCCATTCAACATTTACGTACCACACTTAAAAAAATTGCCCGCTCACAGGCACCTGTGTTTATTACAGGAGAGTCTGGTACAGGGAAGGAAGTGGTCGCAACGCTGGTTCATCGTTTAAGTAATCGTTGTGAAGGTCCTTTTATTGCCATCAACTGTGGTGCCATTCCAAGTGAACTTTTGGAAAGTGAACTGTTTGGGCATAAGAAAGGTAGTTTTAGTGGTGCCACACAAGATAAACAGGGGCTCATTTTATCTGCACATGGCGGCAGCTTATTTTTGGATGAAATTGCTGAATTACCGCTCAATATGCAAGTCAAACTGTTACGTGCCGTTCAGGAAAAGAAAGTCCGGCCAGTCGGCTCTGAACATGAAATTGATGTCGATTTTCGTGTGATTAGTGCCAGTCATCAGGATTTAGAAGGCTTAGTCAAACAAGGTAAATTTCGTCAGGATTTATTTTTCCGTATCCACGTCATGGATCTTGAGCTGCCGCCCCTGCGTGAACGCGGTCAAGATATTCTATTACTGGCCAAACATTTTATTCAAAAAGTGTGTGAAGAATGGGAAATTCCAGTCAAAGTATTGTCAGAACGTGCGCAAGCCTTCTTGTTGGAACAGTATTTTCCGGGCAATGTGCGTGAATTACGCAACATGATGGAACGTGCCATTACCTTAAGTGATGATCAATCTATCGATTTGCCTCATCTACAAACAGCACCATTTCGCTATACCCAACAGACCCACATCACAGAACCCACTTCCCCAGCGTCTTCTTCTCATTATGTTTCTAAACTTGAACAGTTAGAGCCCATTACAAGCCCTAGCCCGACCAAATTACCGCGAGAAGGTTTAGAGCAATATCTGGAGAAAGTGGAAAAAGAAATTTTGTTAAATGCGCTGAATATTACGCACTGGAATCGTACCTTAGCCGCGAAAAAACTAGGCATGACTTTTCGATCGTTACGCTATCGTCTGAAAAAGTTTGGACTGGATACCGAAGAAATTGAAAGTTGATCTAATTGAGCCCTTATTTTTGTTTGAGTAACATCTCAGCGACATTATCCAGATAAGTTTCATCGCGCATTTCATTGGGTAAAGGATACAGCATATCAGGCTGAATGCCTTTACCTTCAATCATGGAACCATTCGGGGTGTAATAGTGAGACACGGTCATCTGTAGAGCCGCGCCATCTGGCAATGGAAACAGCTTTTGAACCACGCCCTTACCATAACTTTTTTCACCGACCACCCAAGCACGTTGATGTTCTTTCATCGCTGCGGTAAATACTTCAGCAGCCGACGCAGAGCGATGGTTAATTAACACCCCCAATTTTACTTTTTGAAATTCACTGCTAGGCAGTGCCTGAAATTGTTGATTACCTTCGGAACGGCTTTTGGTTGAAACAATAATGCCCTGATTTAAAAATAAATCAGCCGTTTCAACCGCAGCTGACAGTAGACCTCCCGGATTATTACGCAAATCAAGGAAAACTGCTTTTAAACGTGTAACATCATATTCTTCTAAAAATCGCTTAATTTCATTTGCTGTATCTTGTTGAAAAACTTTTACTTTTAAAACCAGAACCTGATTATGCAGTAAAACGGGTTGAATATCAGCTTCTATTTTTTTGTTACGAACCAATGTCTGTGCAGTGGTCATTAATGACGTTTGTAATTGTAGGGTTGAACCAATCGCCCCATACAGCAAGCCATGCACTTGATCATGATTCAGGCTTTGAATATTTTGCTCATCAATTTTTACAACACTTTGACCATTTCTTAAGCCTAATTTGTAGGAATCCGATCCATCCTTTAAATCACGAATTTGCCATTGCCGAGTATGTGTATCGAAACCCAAGGCAAAATCAACCGATGCTAAATCACCTTCGGTATATTGAAGTAGTTGTTTGTAATCTTCGGGAGATAAGTAACGCGAATAGCGATCCAAACCACTGACCAAACCTTTGATGGCTTGCTGAAACAGCACGTCATCGGGTTTAACATCGACATAATTATCTTTGACAATGCCATAAATCTGTACAAATTGCTGAATCGCATCGACGGGCACTTCAACATAATGTTGATCGGTGTCTTCATCAAAATCGAGTGCTGTCCCCTTTTCAATAGGTGCAGCCACAGTAGAAAAACCACTGCAACACATCAAAATGCCTGCAAAGATTGCACTGAATTTTATGTGTTGCGTCATTCAATCACCGTTTAATTAGAAGACCTTTTTAAGAAGAACTCAAGGTTAATAAATTACGTCCCTGCATTTCAGCAGGTACTGGAATCTGCATTAAATGCAATAAAGTCGGGGCAACATCAGCCAAAATACCACCTTGAGCAATCTCTGCTTGAGTCGGCCCGACATAGATAAATGGTACGGCTTCAGTGGTATGTTGAGTATGTACTTGACCACTTTCGTAATCCTGCATCTGTTCTACATTACCATGATCAGCTGTAATCAGCATATGCCCTTTATTTGCAATGACAGCATCATAAACACGACCTAAACAAGTATCTACGGCTTCAACTGCTTTTACCGCAGCATCAAATACCCCGGTATGTCCAACCATATCACCATTAGCATAATTCACCACCAATAAGTCATATTCACCTGAGTTAATGGCATTCACTAATTCATCGGTGACTTCATAGGCACTCATTTCTGGTTTTAAATCATAGGTGGCCACATCTGGAGATGGAATCAGGATACGTTTTTCCCCCGGATATTCATCTTCACGTCCACCACTAAAGAAGAAAGTCACGTGTGCATACTTTTCAGTTTCGGCAATACGTAACTGCGTCTTGCCCAAATCAGACAAATATTGCCCAATCGAGTTATTCAATGCTTCTGGCATATATGCCACAGGCGCATCAATGGTGGCTTGATAACGTGTCAGCATGACAAATTTAGATAAACTTGGCACAACTTTACGCTCAAACCCGGTAAAGTTCTGTTCAACAAAGGCACGGGTCAATTCACGCGCACGGTCTGCACGGAAGTTCATAAAGACCACACTGTCGCCATCTTGTATGTTAGCAGACTCACCAATTCGGGTTGCCTTGACGAACTCGTCACTTTCACCTGCGGCATAGGCTTGTTCAAGCCCCTCTCGAGCACTATTCACGACACGAACGGCTTCACCTTCAGTGAGCAAACGATAGGCTTGTTCGACACGATCCCAACGATTATCACGATCCATAGCAAAATAACGACCAATCATGCTCGCAATACGCCCCTGATTTGGATATTGGGCAAAGACTTGATCCAGCTTTTCTAAAGATGGTTGAGCACTTTTTGGCGGCGTATCACGACCATCTAAAAAAGCATGTAAATAGACTTGCGCACCACGTTTGAGTGCCAATTCACACATGGCAATAATATGATCCTGATGCGAATGCACACCACCTTCGGACAACAGCCCCATAATATGAACTGCGCCACCAGCCGCTTTGGCTTTTTCAACGGCATCGATCAAAACTTCATGTTCAAAAAAATCACCATCACGGATTTCTTTGGTAATGCGCGTGAAATCCTGATACAACACACGACCTGCACCCAGATTCATGTGCCCAACTTCAGAATTTCCCATTTGACCATCTGGCAAACCAACATCTTCACCAGAGCCAGAGATTAGACCATGCGGATGCTTTTGTTTCATCATGGTTAAATTCGGGGTTTTTGCTGCTAAGAAAGCATTGTCTTTGACCGCTTCACGATGACCCACTCCATCCATAATCACAAGAACGTGAGGGATTTTGCCAGCAGTTGCATCCGTCATGATTAATACTCTTTTTTGTCTACAATTTCGTCGCACTATCTTACCGAATTTTGCGTCAAGACTCTATGCGTAGATGATTACTTTTCGCATTTGGCGAACATGAATATTCGCTATTCAACTACGTTTCAACCTTAACGCGCCCGATACAGCAAATAACTGCCAGCCGCGAACATCATTAAAATAGGAATAAAAATAAACCACGCAGGGGATGGCGAATATACCAGACTGGCATAGCCTAAAAAGTCCTGTAAATAGAAAATACTCAAACCGACAAATAAGGCAATGACCAAACGAAAGCCCATTGATTGCTGACGCAACGGTCCAAAAATAAAAGAACAAGCAATTAGGGTCAGTGCAATCAATGAAAACGGCGAACCTACTTTTTTCCAGAATGCGAGCTGATAAGTTTTAGGAATCTGGCTATATTCATGCATATATTTCATGAAATTCACCAACTCACTCGGTGCCAACTCTTCAGGGTCTAAAGTCACCATATGCACAAACTTTGGCTGTAAAGCTAAAGATAAATCTTGGGTGGGCACATTTTTAAAGCTTGCATCACCATTCGCTAAAATATTCAATTGCTGATTATTTTTTAAAATCCATTCCCCATCTCGAACAAACTGTCCTTGTTGGGCTTTTACCACCGAATTTAAACGATAGTCATCATCAAAAGAAGCCACCTGAATACCGTTCAGATTGCCTTTGGAATTGGCATAATCAATATAATAAAAATGATTACCTTCTTTGGTCCAATAGCCACGAACTTCGCCTAATGCTGCGACACTACTTTGGTTTTTAATGCCTTTGGCTTGTTCAGTGGTATAAGGAATGACCCATTCACTAATACAGAAGGACAAAATCACCAACAAAAATGCAGGACGCATTACCCAACCAACAATTCGCCATAAACTCACACCCGAGCCACGCATGACAATCAATTCACTGTTGGAGGCCATTGAGCCCAGACCCAACACCGCGCCAATCAAAGCAGCAATCGGAATCAGCTTGATAATATTATGCGGTGAATCCCACATCACGTATACAAAGGCGTCCCATGCGCCATAACCGTCTTTGAGTGACCCCAATTCACCAATATAGGAAAATAAAATAAACAGAAACACCAATACCAGCAGGGTTCCCAACATCATCAAGGTGGTCGTCTTGGTCACATATCTGGCTAATATCTTCTGGACTAACATTATGATGATCTCACTTGTCTAATCTTACGCTTGATTTTTGGAGCAAGACTTTGTTTACGCGCAAAGAGTAATGCCGCAACAAAATAGGTGATTAAGATGGCTGGATAGACCCAAATGCCAAATTCTCCGCGACTAATTCGGGTTTGCGCAGCAATCATTAATACAATCATACTGGCGAAAATCATCAGCGCGGGAAAGAGCTTGAGATAACGTCCTTGACGTGGAGTCACTTCAGATAACGCCACTGCCAGCGCCAAAGCCACAAACATACAAAACGGCGCAAAAATTCGCCAACCCAATTGGCTGGCAATCACAGGATCATCACGATTTTCCCAAAGTTTGGACATTTGCAAAGCCGAAACATCAGTGGTGTCATAATTGGCTTCTTTGTTATTTTCGATACGAAAACGCCAAGTTTGAAACTCCGCCTGTGCATATTTAGCCGTATTAGGATAAATTTCATAACGTCGACCCTGAGTCAGATCAACCACACTTGCGCTCTGATCCGCCATTTCCACCCGAGTCGCTTCCTTCGCCACCACCAACTGATCAGGCTTACCGGCTTTATCCGATTTAATATAGACAAAAATATCTTTTAGATTTTTACGATCTTCCGATAACGATCCAGCATAAATGGTATAAGGTCCCGACGAAATAAATTCTTTGGGGCGGACCAAATCAAAACCAGTACGTAAGGCCTGTGTGGAAGACAATTGATTAAACTGACGTAAGCCCCATGGAGAAATCCACATCATCAGCGTCATTTCAACCACTACAAACACGATGGTCATAGGTAGTAATAAGCGCGCCAGTTTATGCTTACTCACCCCACTGCTGTTGAGTACCGCCATTTCATGTTCGACATATAAACGACCAAACACCAGCATCAAACCAATGAAGAAACTCAGAGGTAATAACAAAATCAAAAATTCGGGAAGTCGATAGCCAATAATGCTAAACAAAACGCTGACATCCAGACGCCCTTGTGCTGCGACACCGAAATATTTGATCAGTCTTGCACCCAGTACAATCAGGGTCAAAATACTGACCACCACCAGACTGGTTGACACCACTTGTTTGACGAGATAACGCCGAATAATCAAAGTAAATTCTTCCAAAAAAGGGCAAACGTAATGAACGATAGTTTACCCGAATGTCAAAAATATAAAACCTATCCTACACTTGCCGATTGAAACTGATATCAGGAAAGTGTTTCAATGGTCTTCATCAATAAACATATTTAAATAGGCATTCAGACCGCATATGAAATTTACCCTTAATTCCGCATTGCCACAAAATCTATCTCCAGAATACTTGTGTATTCTATTCGCCAATACACATCTTGAAAGCATTGCAAACACATATCAAATCAAGACATTAGCGTCAATTTTCAAACAAGCCCATTATAAAGCTGGATTGAATGAGAGCCTACCTCTTATCGGAAATTTAGCCCATATTAGTCATTTAAGTCTACTCGGTTTAGGAGAGATTACTGAACTTAAGGCCACCAAAATGGCGAAACTGGCGCAGACCATTATTAAAACCACACAAACCAAATTTAAACAAATTCATATCGATATTTCAGCGTTGCCAGCAGAATTGCATTATCTTTTTGCATTAAGCTTATCTCAGGCTGCCTATGCTTTTGACGAATTTAAATCTAAAAAGAATGACTTCGTTTTAGACAGCATTCACTTGATTACGCCTCAGCATAGCCTGACTGAAACTCAACTCAAGCTGATTGAAGCCTTGCAATCAGGACAAAATCTGGCACGTGATCTGGGAAATCGTCCGGGCAATGTGTGTTTTCCTGAATATCTTGCTGACCAAGCCAAAGCTCTTGCCGCTGAATTTCCTGACTTGCTGAAAGTGACGGTCTTAGATGAACAGCAAATGGCAGACTTAGGCATGAACGCCTTTTTAGCCGTGAGCAAAGGTTCAGCACGTCCGGGGCGAATTGTCACCTTGGAGTATCAAGCGCAACTGGATCAAGCACCTGTCGTGCTGGTCGGTAAAGGTGTGACTTTTGACACAGGCGGTATTTCAATTAAACCTGCGCAAACCATGGACGAAATGAAATTCGATATGTGTGGTGCGGCTTCGGTATTGGGTACCATTCGTACTTTGTGCGAAGCACGATTACCTATCCATATGGTGGGAGCGATTGCTGCGGCAGAGAATATGCCTTCTGCTCAAGCCACACGTCCGGGTGATATTGTCACCACCATGAGCGGTCAAACTGTAGAAATTTTAAATACCGATGCTGAAGGTCGTTTGGTGCTTTGCGATACCCTGACCTATATTCAACGCTTTAACCCTGCTTTGGTGATTGATATTGCCACCTTAACTGGTGCTTGCGTGGTCGCACTTGGTAAAGTCTTGAGTGGTCTATTCTCACCTGATGATGAATTGGCAACTGAGCTGTTACAAGCTGGTGAGCAGTCTTTAGACCGAGTGTGGCGTATGCCCGTCAGTGATGACTATCAAGAACTTTTAGACTCACCATTTGCCGATATCGCCAACATTGGTGGTCCTTATGGCGGTGCGATTACCGCAGCCTGCTTCCTGCAACGCTTCACCCGCGATTATCGTTGGGCACATTTAGATGTGGCTGGAACTGCATGGTTATCAGGTACGAATAAAGGTGCAACAGGTCGACCTGTGCCTTTGTTGGTTCAATTTTTAGCAAATCGTGCAGCGCGTAATGGCTAATATTAGCTTTTATTTATTTGAAGCCAGTCAGGAACGGCAAGTCGAGAGTGCTTGCCGTCTGTCACGAAAGCTGTTGAAAAAGCAGCCTAAAATCTGGTGGTATTGTCCAGATATAGCACAGCAGCGTGAACTGGATGATGCTTTATGGTGTTTTGATCCACAAAGTTTCATTGCCCATGGCATCGACCAATTCAATGCACCTGTTTGTATTTCGGCACAATTGCCGCATCAATCTGACTGGTTTGTGTTTAATTTTAACAATCAGGCACTTGAACAAACTCAGCAGTTTAGTCACATTATTGAGATTGTTGAAAATAATGAAGCAGCCAAACAACTTGGGCGAGAAAAGTTTAAATTTTATCGCCGCTTAGGGATTGAACCCCGTACCTTTAAACTGTAAAGATCAATGAATATCTAAGGAGATGGCGAGTGGCACTCAATGTCGGTCAGGATTTTAAAAAACGCTGGTTAACTGCACCTGAAGCTGTGCGTCAAACTTATCAGGATGATCTTGCCCGTATTTGTGATTTGCTGTTGCCACAAACGGCAATTGAAACATGGACGACGCAGGATCAGAACGCCCAACAAGCTTCTTTTGAGAAAATTGATCAAGCCTATGCTGATTTAAAAGCAGAGCTGATAGAGCAGGCACGTATTCGTAAACAACTTGCTTTAGAGCAGTCTCTGGCAGAAAAACGTCAGCAACAAGCGCAGTACGCTGCTTCGCTACAGGCAGATGAAGTACAACAATTTCAACAACAAACACATGAGTTAATCGCGTTACAAAGTTCGATTCAGCAAGAAATTGAAAGTCATACAGCGCGTTATCATCAAAATCCTGAGCAAGGTGGGATAGAGCATTCGCACTCCCCTCAAGTGTCCGATGAACATATTCAATCTGACTTAGAAAGTTTACGTTTAAGACTGGAGCTCGAAGCAGATGGTCTGATTGAGCAGGCTATCACTGTTTTTAGAGCCAAGCTCTATACCGCCGCACAAGAAGAAATAGAATATATTTTGAAAAATTCAAATTGACGCGATAGTGCCTTCTCATCTCGTAGAGCTAAAAATACCTAGTTCAAAGACTGGGTATTTTTTTATGCAGCTTATTTATTTTAAAAAGCCATTTTCAGCTAGAAACGCCATGCTGATATCTGAAGATTGACCTTGATCTGCGGCTTTATCCCCAAGTAATAACCGTTCGATATAACGTGCCAACACATCCACTTCCAGATTCACTTTTGAGCCAGTTTTCCATGTAGAAATATTGGTACGTTCAGCCGTGTGAGGAATAAGATTCAGGCTTAAAATGTTGCCGCGCAAATGGTTAATGGTCAGACTGATGCCATCGACCGTGATGGATCCTTTTTCTGCCAGATATTTAGAAATTTCAGCAGGAGCAGTCACTTCATAGTAAATTGAGCGCGCATCTTCACGTACCAAGGTAATTTCACCTACCGCATCGACATGACCACTCACAATATGTCCGCCAAAACGTGTGGTCGGCAGCATTGCCTTTTCAACATTCACTGGCTGTCCGACTCGCCATTGTCCCAGTGTCGTACGGTTCAGGCTTTCACGGGATACATCGGCAGCATACCAGTTACTCCCCCATTCAATCACTGTTAAGCAGATTCCGTTGGTGGCAATCGAATCTCCTAAATGCACATCAGACATATCCAGATCGGTCTGGATGCGTAAACGCACATCACCACCGACATTTTGCAGGCTTTCTACTTTACCCAAACTTTCAATAATGCCTGTAAACATATACTGCTCCAAATTTTTATATGAGGTACTGCCGATGAACTACCACAACGCAAGCTGAGTACTTGGTCCAGAGGTATCTACGCCACCCAATTCTGCAAAGTGATACAGTTGACCCAAAAGCTGCCGTAATGGCGGTCCAGATTTGGCATGCGTATCTGTAATGACAATAAACTCAAGCACTCTTGCCCGTTCAGACTGACGCTGCTTGCTGACACGATATCGTGGTACATCCTGTGTTAATAGGGTCACTTTGCCGCGTTTCAAATTGGCAGTAAGTAAATCTTTTGGATCAATATTACCGTCAGTGGAATAACTGGTCAGAATGTAACGGGCATTAATCGTTGCCAATAATTTTTCATAAGCATCTTTGGCATGCCTGGAAGAATTGTACTGACTTGGTCGTTCTTTACGCCAAGCACGGTCAATTCCACTTTTATAACCTTTGGTATCTGGCGGTGGTAAGTCGACCTGATCCCATAGCGTGAGTGCATTTAACACATGATAATTACTGCTATACGCATGTTGATTATATGGAGGATCCAGATAAGCCACATCCACCTCAAAACCACTCATTTGATTGGCAAGATGTTGTGCATCAACACACCACATTTCAGCCGCAGGTCGTTTGCTATCGCCAATTTCACAAAAGCGACTAGGCGTCAGCCAGAGTAAAGATTCAATACGTTCCAGTGCGGTCTGGGTTTTGCCGCCCCAACCCTGATGGAAACTTTTAAATACTCCACTGGTGTTGCTGACAAAGCTGGCGGAATACAGTAAGGGGGCCAGTAAGGCACTCATCTCAACATCATTAATTGCGCCCTGCGCTTGCCATGTGGCAATTTGCTGACGAATCGCATCAATGCGCATGCCATTACGGCGTTTAAAGAACAACCGATCACGACTTGGATCATAAACATCATCATTGCGCGGGCACAGATTATGCGTCACCCAGCCTTTGACTTCTGGCAACCGATTCAAATCATCAATGGCTTTTTGATAACCACCTAATTCTTTAAATGCAGGCGCATCCACACAGGCCAAAACAGCATGATTCAAAGCATGGCTATAAGGTTCCCAATCATTGGCAATCACCCGATAACCATTTTGGCGGGCCAAACGTGACACCACACCACTGCCTGCAAAAAAATCGGCAAAAATCGGCGGATTTTTCTTCTTACTGTTGAGTGTGCCTGTAATTTCCAGTGCTTCTAAAATCAGATGCAATAAGCGTCGTTTGTTGCCCAAATACGGCACAAGCTGATGAAACAAATATTCATCTGTAGTACGCGCCGCATGACGACGCTTGTGATAAACCGAAGCCTCTGAATTCATAGTGTCTCTTGAATCGGGATAAGTCTTAAGCGAATGTCCTGACCAATTTGAGTCACATCAAACAGCTTAAATCGAAGTTGCTCCGACATTTTCTGAAAATCTGCTGCGAACATACTCCGTGCAGATTGCCCTAAAAAAGTTGGCGCGATATAGCTCACGATTTCATCCACCAGTTTTTCCTGCAAAAATGCAGTGGATAAGGTCGCACCTGCCTCAATCATCACATCATATAAATGATGCTCTTTGGCAAGGGTTGCCAGTAAATCTGGCAAGGGTTGAATGGATAATTGTAGCACACCCAAATCCGAAAGTTCCTGACGAAACGGCCCCATGACCATGACAGTTTCTGGCGAGTTCAAGATGGCCGCACTCAAGGGTAAACGCCCCTGACGGTCCAATATAATTCGTTTGGGTTGAACAATCTGTTCAATATCATCCAGATCTGGCAAAAAGCGGACATTGAGTTGACAGTCATCGGCCAGTACCGTCTCGATTCCTGTTACAACGGCTGCTGAACGCGCACGCCAATATTGCACATCCAATCGGGCATCGACGCCTGTAATCCATTTTGATTCGCCTGAGGCCATAGCAGTACGACCATCCAAGCTCGACGCCATCTTGAGTCGAACGTAGGGCAAACCACCCGCCATCACTTTCAAAAATCCGCGATTAAGTTCGATCGCATCCTGCTCCAGTACACCCACCTGCGTGGTAATCCCCGCATTATTTAAAATCTTTTGTCCTTTCCCTGCAACGAGCGGATTTGGATCAAGCGTTGCAATCACCACGCGCGCCACTTTAGCAGCAACCAAAGCCTCAGCACAGGGTGGGGTTCGTCCATAATGGGCACAAGGTTCCAGGGTCACATAGGCAGTCGCCCCTTCTGCTCGCTCACCCGCTTCACGCAGTGCAAATACTTCTGCATGTGAACCGCCTACAGGTGCTGTCGCGCCACGACCAATAATTTGATCATTTTTGACAATGACACAACCCACGGCAGGATTTGGACGGGTACGAAACAATGCTGTTTTGGCTTGTGCCAAGGCTTGCGCCATCCAGTAATGATCTTGAGACGGATCTAAATGGGTCATAGCTTAATGTTCTTGTTCACGCTGCTGCATTTGTTCAATTTGACGTCGGAAAGCTTCGACATCCTGAAAATCTTGATAGACCGAAGCAAAACGTACATAGGCCACATGATCGAGTGCGAATAAGGCTTGCATAACAATTTCACCGATCATCCGTGATTTCACGTCACGTTCACCCAAACGTCTGATTTGAAGTTGAATATCACTGAGCACACTTTCAATTTGTTCCTGCGTCACTGGACGTTTTTGTAAAGCATGCATCAACGAACGGCGCAGTTTGGCTTCATCAAACGGTTCATTTTTACCATTTGATTTAATCACACGTGGCATGACCACTTCATAACTTTCAAAAGTAGTAAACCGTTCACCACAATTTAGACATTCACGACGACGACGGATTTGACAGCCTTCAGCAGCAAGACGCGAATCGATGACTTTACTGTCTGCGGCGTTGCAGAATGGACAATGCATAGCAGCTCAAAATGAATTCATACCGAGCTAGTGTAGCAAATAATGCTCGAAGACTGAATTAAATCGCGATACATCATCCTCACCATTAAAAAAGCAGCCTCTGGGGCTGCTTTTCTTATTATGATTTTAATTATTCGATACGTTCACCATGCTGACTTAAATCAAGACCCATACGTTCATCATCTTGTGAAACACGGATTCCGATAATCAAATCAATGACTTTAAGGATAATAAAGGTCATAACACCACTATATACGATGGTAGCAAGTACACCTTCAAGTTGTACCCACAATTGACCTGCAAATGTTGGTGCAAGGGCAACATTGGCTGCTTTAATAATTTCATCGCTGTAGAATACGCCAGTTAAAATCGCACCGACAATACCACCCACAGCATGTAGACCGAATGCATCCAGCGCATCATCCGCTTTCAACATACGTTTCAATGCAGTAATCCCCCAGAAGCAAACCACACCACCGATAAGCCCCATAATAAGAGCACCGCCTACGCCAACAAAACCAGCAGCAGGTGTAATGACCACTAGACCCGCAACCGCACCAGACGCACCGCCAAGTACAGAAGCTTTACCACGAACCACACGCTCAACAATTAACCAAGAGAATGCAGCAGCAGCAGCAGCAACTTGAGTGACTAAAATAGCCATACTCGCACGTGCACCAGCACCTAGAGCACTACCACCGTTAAAACCAAACCAACCCACCCAGATCAAGCTTGCGCCAATTACAGTCAGTGTCAAGTTGTGCGGCGCCATTGATTCTTTACCCAAACCAATACGTTTACCCAACATATAAGCAGCCACTAAACCTGCAACACCCGAGTTAATATGAACGACTGTACCACCAGCAAAGTCAAGTGCACCTGCCTTGAATAACCAGCCATCCGCTGCCCATACCCAGTGAGTAATTGGGGTATACACCACGAGAACCCAAACCGCAATAAACAACATGAATGCTGAGTATTTCATACGATCTGCGATTGAACCGCTAATAATGGCAACGGTGATAATCGCGAAAGTCATTTGGAAAATAACAAAAAGGGTTTCTGGAATCGTACCACTCAAGGCATCGAATGCCACACCATTTAACATGGCTTTAGACAAATCGCCAAAGTAAGCCCCAGTACCTGAGAACGCCAGTGAATAACCTGCAATCACCCAGATCAAGCTCACAAGAATTGCAGCTGAAAGACTGAACATCATGGTGCTTAACACATTTTTCTTACGAACCATACCGCCGTAAAATAATGCCAAGCCCGGAATGGTCATAAGTAAAACCAGCGCGGTTGAAACCAGAATCCAAGCGGTATCGCCTGTATCAAGTGTTGGTGTTGCAGCAGCCTCAGCAGGTGCTGGTTCAGTGGCAACAACAGCCGTAGTCTCTGGAGCTTCTGTTGTCACAACAGTGGTTGTTTGTTCTGTTGGTACAGGTGTCGATGCAGCTTCCTCAGCCCACGCAGCCGACCCGCCCAAAAGCGCACCGGTTAAACCGAGTGCTAAAAGCATTTTTTTCATTTGTATCCCCCAACCTAAAATTTTGTGAGTTATGCCGTATTCAGCAAACTTTGTGCCAACACTTAAACAGCGTCTGGACCAGTTTCGCCAGTACGAATACGGATCACTTGTTCCAGATTTGTCACAAAGATTTTTCCGTCACCAATTTTACCTGTACTCGCAACGCGAGTAATGGACTCAATTACCGCGTCAACCATTTCGTCGCTGATCGCAATTTCAATTTTAACTTTTGGAAGAAAATCAACGACATATTCAGCACCACGATACAGTTCAGTATGTCCCTTTTGACGACCAAAACCTTTCACTTCAGTGACAGTAATCCCCTGAACACCAATTTCAGAAAGTGCCTCACGCACATCGT
The DNA here is from genome assembly GCF_900625095.1 of Acinetobacter ihumii. Classification (GTDB taxonomy): domain Bacteria; phylum Pseudomonadota; class Gammaproteobacteria; order Pseudomonadales; family Moraxellaceae; genus Acinetobacter; species Acinetobacter ihumii. Next base: position 1,927,462 of record NZ_LR130760.1, read on the forward strand.
CTAATTTGAATGGTTTTACAATAGCAGTTACGAGCTTCATGTTTGTTTTCCTTCGGCTTATTTCACCAGTAAGGTTTTATGTTCAATTTTCATGCCAATATTTCTTAAGTTGGGGGAAAAGAAATGTTAAAGCTGATTTTGTCTTTATAACCTATTTACTGCGCAAGATGTAGCATCCCTCTTAAAATTAAACATTTTTCTGCGGTGTTTAACGCCATCATCCATAAAAATATGTTGATTATTCACACAGTACTAGGGGCAAATCCAGAGCAATGATAAACTGCCTGAGAATAATATGATTTATATGGACAACTCATGATTGAAACTTTATTACAAGCCATTCTGGAACAAATCGATCAACCCAAAAAAGACATTGAACACAACCTAAGAGCTTTATTGAATGAGGCTGTAGAGAAACTGGATCTAGTGTCCAAGCAGGAAATTGAACGTCAACATTTGGCATTACAACAAGCCCATCAACGTATGACTCAATTACAGCAACAGATGCAAATATTGGAAAGTAAAATTCAGAACAAAAATTAAGCACCAATTTAGCGCAACAATAATTGAGAACGATGAATAATAAAGCACCAAAATGGAACAGTACCACATGTCTTTTGCAAAAATTTTAACCCGAGGGGTGTTAGGGCTTCATGCTCCACTCATTGAAGTGGAAGTTCATTTAAGTCAGGGATTACCCTCTCTGACGATTGTAGGTTTGGCTGAAGCAGCAGTGCGAGAAAGTAAGGATCGGGTGCGTTCAGCCATCATTAATAGTGGCTTTCAGTTTCCTACTAAACGTTTAACGATTAATCTGGCTCCAGCAGATTTACCCAAAGATGGTTCACGTCTGGATTTGGCTATTGCACTGGGAATTTTAATTGCTTCAGGTCAACTGCCAGAAGGCTGTACAGATGGATTTGAATTTATCGGTGAATTGGCACTAGATGGACATTTACGTCAGGTGAGCAGTGCTTTAACTATTGCTATGGCTTGTCAACAAGATGAACATCAGTTGTTTATTCCCCAGGATAATCTTCAACAAGTTGAACAGCTTGCTGCATTTCCCTTATATGCCGCAACGCATCTCAAACAAGTCTGTGAACATTTTTTAGGAAATCAACTGATTGCGCAACATGTGACTCAACCCTCTGATTTAAATCAACGTTATAAATATGATTTGGCAGATGTAAAAGGTCAATTACGCCCTCGTCGTGCATTGGAAATTGCAGCCGCTGGCGGACATTCTTTATTATTTAAAGGCCCACCTGGTACAGGTAAAACTTTATTGGCCTCACGTTTGCCTAGTATTTTACCGCCGCTGTCTAATCAGGAAAATCTGGAAGTCGCCAGTATCTATTCGATTGCCAATAATCAGCATCACTTTGGTCTACGTCCCTTCAGGGCACCACATCATACTGCTTCAGCGATTGCTTTGGTCGGGGGAGGTTCGCACCCCAAACCAGGTGAAATCACCTTAGCACATTTGGGGGTGTTATTTTTGGATGAGTTGCCTGAGTTTGACCGAAAAGTGTTAGAGGTTTTAAGACAACCGCTTGAATCTAAAGAAATCGTGATTTCTCGTGCTTCTCGGCAAATTACCTTTCCTGCCAATTTTCAACTGATTGCCGCCATGAATCCATGTCCATGTGGTTATGCATTTAATCAGGATAATCGTTGTCAATGTTCAGCCGAATCAATTCAGCGTTATCAAAATCGAATCTCAGGTCCATTATTGGATCGTATTGACTTGCATATTGATGTGCCTCCTTTACAAGTCAATGAGTTACAAAGCACTTCACCAGTCGAAAATTCGGCAACCGTACGAGCGCGTGTGATTCAAGCTTATCAAGCTCAAATTAATCGTCAAGATAAGGCCAATTTTGCGCTGTCTCCACAGGAACTAGAACAACATGCTATTTTGGACCATGCTGCGCAAAAAATGATGGAGCTGGCTCAACAGCGAATGAATTTATCTGCTCGAGCGTATCATCGTGTGTTACGTGTGGCGCGAACCATTGCAGATTTATCTCAAAGTATTGATATACAAACCATACATTTATCTGAAGCATTGTCGTATCGTCAAACGATTTAAAACAAAAAAGCCGCTTTAAAAGCGGCTTTTTGGAACAAATAAAACTTAGAAAGTTTTGGTCAACGTAAACACTGCACCAGTTTCAAGACCACGCTCTGTTGCGCCACTCAAACCGTCTGTATCCACATTAGTACCCACTGCCGCAAGCTCAGCAGTTAAACCTGGAATAGATTTGACCGCATAGTTTACGCCCACTTTCCAATCAAAGTAGTTGTCGTCGCCATCAGGAAGAACTGATTTATCCATAGTGGTATAACCTACGCTACCTACTGCACCAAAACCTGTATCTGCAATTGGAGCTGAATAACCTAAAGTAAAGTTCCAGCTACTACCACCGATTGCTGCCCAGTCATCGGTATAGTTGACATTGGTTAATAGGCTACCACCTGGCACCAACACATCTGCAAATGTTAGTTTTGCGTAGAATTCTGTCCAGTTAAAATCATCTGTTGCACTTGGATAGTTATATTCAACTACACCTACATCAAGAACTGGCTTTAAAGTAGAAATATTAAGTGGTGTAGTAAAACCAATAGAAGGATCAAGCTCTAGGTGCGGATCATCATAACCAAAATTTACATTTGAAGCGAAGACTCCGACATAAACACCTGATTTATGAGACAATAAAAAACTACCTTGTACTGCTGGATCTGACTGAGTTTGAGTCATACCACGGAAACGATAATCTGAAGTTAGAGCTGCGCTTCCAGAAAAGCTTAATCCCATATCTGATAATGCGGTGCTTTCAGCAGCCATTGCAGCAGTTGAACCTACAGCCATAACACTCAAAGCCAATACTTTACATGCAAATTTTTTCATTCTGATCTCCCCCATAATCGGATCACTCCGACGGATATGTGTTTTAAATTGCATCGCTATAGGTTTAGCAAATGCTATGCCAACTTTTTACCTCCTATCTTTTTTATAAATATGTGCTCGATCTTAAAATAAATTAAATATCCTTATTTTTTTAAAAAATGATTAAATTCATATAGATATAAATTATTCTAAAGATATAAAAATCCTTAATTTGAGTGATGTAATATATGAAATAGCAACTAAAAAGTTCGATTCAACTCAACTCGACAATGCTGTTTTTTTACAGTGTATTGTCATCACTGCATACACATACCCTATAAACATGCCTAAAAAGATAGGTAGAACGGTCTAATTACATGGCATTAGCTTCTGGCATGTAACAAAAAATATTGTTTGGCTCTATTTTGGGTCTTTTAAGAGAGGCGTTTAATTTTCATGCATAATTTAAGTGCATAAATTTTTATTTAAATTTTGCTAAAAAATAAGCGAAGTATTGATAAAAAAATTAACCAAATAGCATCTATTTCTTAAACAGATATATACATTAGTAAAATAATTTAATGAAAAAGATATCTTTTCTACAGATTATCTATACAATTTTCTCATTTTCTGAGCCCTGCTCAGAATCCCTTTTTAGAGTTATTTTTTGAGGTATTCGATGATAAAAGCACAAAAGCTTAGTTTAGTCGTTTTGATTCATGCTGCCCTTATTTCCTCAGCATATGCAAGTGAACAAAGTGAAGCAAAAGGTTTTGTTGAGGGTGCTAGCGCATCCGTACTGCTGCGTAACGGTTTTATTCAACGTGACAAAAAAAATGGCATTGATGATACTAATTCATGGCTCCAGTCGGTCATGTTAAATGCTGAATCAGGCTTTACTCAAGGTCCAATCGGTTTTGCAGCAGGTGTTGTCGGTGATTTTTCTTTTAAATTAGGCGATAACTATCATGCGGGTAACAGCATGATTGTACTAAAAAATGATGGTCAAAAAGATGCGAATGGTCGTGTAGACCCACATGATCAGTGGACTCGTGGCGGCGGTTATGTTAAAGCACGTGTTTCAAATACCACCGCAACTTATGGTACTCAAATATTGGATTTACCTGTACTTGCCAGTATGACCACACGTAACGTGCCTGAGTATTTTGAAGGTACTTTAATCACGAGTCATGAAATTAAAAATCTGGAAGTAGTGGCAGGTAAATTTACTAAGAACCAATTACCTGAGCATATTTCATCTGATCAAAACCATTTAGATCGTGCATATGTCTGGGGTGCAAAATACCAATTTAACGATCAATTAAAAGCGTCTTATTACGGTGCTGACCTGAAAGACAAACTTGAACGTCATTATGCCAATGTCAATTATAAGCAGTTGTTAAATAACAAAGACTCTTTAACTTATGACGTGAGTGGCTACCATACTAAGTTTGAACCAGGTACAACGTATTCTGCGACTGGTCCTGCGGATGAAGACAAGAAAAATAATATCTGGGCGGTGTCTGCAACCTATAATACAGGTGCTCATACTGCGATGCTGGCTTACCAACAAAACACAGGTAATGTAGGTTATGACTATGGTCAGAATGCTGATGGTGGTCAAAGTATTTATCTACCAAACTCATACTTATCTGACTTTATTGGTAACCATGAAAAATCGGTACAACTTCAATACACCTATGACTTTGCTGATTTAGCAATTCCGGGTCTTTCATGGACAACCGCGTATGTGTACGGTTGGGATATTCGTGTTAATAACTTGACTGATGATGCAAAAGAACGTGAGTTCTTCAATCAGGTGTCTTATAAAGTTCAAACAGGTCCAGCGAAAGACTTGAATATTCGTGTACGTAATTCAATTTATCGTGCTAGCGATGAATACCAAACCAATGCCTATATTGGTGATACCAACGAATGGCGTATTTTTGTTGATTTCCCGATTAAATTTTTCTAATCGATTACAATCAACTGAATATAAAAAAACCCTACATTCAAAAATGTAGGGTTTTTTGTTTTATTACCTGTTGTAATAAAACTTATTTTTTAGCAGCTTCAATCGCTTTTAAAACTTCAGCTTTGGCTACATCAGCATTTTCCCAACCACTGATTTTGACCCATTTGCCTGGCTCTAAATCTTTATAATGTGCAAAGAAATGTTCAACCTGACTAATCAGCAATTGTGGAAGGTCGGTATATTCTTTAACGTCTTTATAAAGTGGAGACAATTTTTCATGCGGAACAGCGATCAATTTCGCATCGATTCCACCATCATCTTCCATATTCAATTTACCCACAGGACGGCAACGAATCACTGAGCCTGCTGCAACTGGGTAAGGTGTTACAACCAATACATCTAAAGGATCACCATCTTCTGACAAGGTATTTGGTACATAACCATAGTTCGCTGGATAGAACATCGCTGTACCCATAAAGCGATCTACAAATAATGCATCTGAATCTTTATCAATTTCGTATTTGATTGGCGCAGCATTTGCTGGAATTTCAATGATAACGTAAATATCATTTGGTGCATCTTTGCCCGCAGGGATATTGTTGTAGCTCATAGCAACACTCTTTTTAACGGTTAAATCTGATTTAAATCGCGACAATTATAACGGTTTTCTTGGACAAACTGAGGGGATTATACAATTTGGCTAAGGATTTTTTCATCCTGCCCCTCTATCCCAGCCCGCGTTTTAAAAGACAGCGTAATCGCAATTAAAGTAAACGGACAATCAGAATCAGTAAGGCAATTGGGCAAAGCATCGACAATAACCAGATAATTGAACGTAACGTCGCCCAATTTACCAGATAACAAATACCGTAAAGAATACGTAAAACCAGATAAGCGATACCAAAAGTCATGATAATACTTTGTGGTAGCACCATATATTCTGCCATAAGTACTGCTGCAATAAATAACGGTAAACTTTCAAAACTATTTTGTTGCGCAGCATTGGCACGTGCAGCCAAACCTTTGGACTGTGCCAGAAATTCACGGGGATTCTGGTTATCTTTGGACTTAAATCCAGCACTAAATTTGGCGATAATGGTAAAGACATATGGCAATAAACATGCCGCTAAAATTAAATAAACAATGCCACTAATGCCTTGCATAACCCTATTCTCAAGATGTATTTATTTAAATTGTCTTATCATAGCATGGTGTTTTACAGGGAAATTCGCTTAAATAGTATGTTTTTATAAACAAGCCGATAAAGAGACTGTATATGACCTCTCCAGATCAGGATCAAATGTTCAAGATGCTGGACAAACAGCGTCAGAACCAGCTTCAGGTTGATCGTATTTTAAAAATTGTGCTACCGATTACTGCATTTTTACTCAGTGTCATCTGTGCCAATCTGAACTGGCAATCAACCCTTGGGACGTTTATCATTCTCTGGGTTGCATTTTATGCTGTCGCAATTAAACGTCTAACATTATGGTATTGGTTGCTGATTTTGACGGTTTATGCAGTGTTAGACAATTATTTAAGTTTTGCTCAGCTCAATTTCACTGCCCTTCGTTTACAATTGGGTTGTATGCTGATCTTCACTTTTGTGATTGGTATTGGACGCCCCTACATTGACCGTTGGTTCATCAAATCTTCGAAGTAAATAGGTAAAAAAACGCCTGATGGTTCAGGCGTTTTTTTGCTTTTGAAAGCCTAAAGCTTATGCACTTTTACGCAAATCTTTACGCAGGATTTTACCGACATTCGATTTTGGCAATTCATCCAAAAACTCAACATAACGTGGACGTTTATAACCTGTCAGATTTTCTTTGGCAAAGCTTAAGACTTCGTCCGTTGTCAATGATGGATCTTTTTTCACCACAAACAATTTTGGCACTTCACCCGATTTTTCGTCTGGCACACCAATGGCTGCAACTTCCAATACTTTAGGATGCTTCGCCACCACTTCTTCAATTTCGCTTGGATATACATTAAAGCCAGATACCAAGATCATATCTTTTTTACGATCTACGATTTTGACATAGCCGCGGTTATCCATCACCCCAATATCACCCGTACGGAAGAAGCCATCTGGCGTCATCACTTTGGCAGTTTCATCAGGGCGATTCCAGTAACCTTTCATGACTTGTGGGCCACGGATCGAAATTTCACCTTGTTCGCCTAAAGCCACTGGGTTGCCATCATCATCTAAAATCGCAACTTCTGTTAATGGTAATGGAATACCAATGGTGCCACTAAATTCTTCAGAAGCAGGCGGATTTGCTGTTGCCACAGGTGATGTTTCAGACAGACCATAACCTTCAATAATGTTAGTGCCTGTAATTTTTTTCCACGCTTCCGCAGTCGATGGCAGAACCGCCATACCACCACCCATTGCCATTTTGAGCTTACTGTGGTCAAGTTGCTTGAATTCTTCATTATGAACCAAAGCATTGAACAACGTATTCACCGCAGGGAAGAATGAAGGCTGGTATTTACTTAACTCTTTAATCACCGCAGGTAAATCACGCGGATTAGGAATTAGAATATTGGCCTGACCTTTATACATGCCATACATGGCACATACCATGAAAGCAAAGATGTGATAGAGCGGCAAAGCACAGAAGATACGATCATTTTTATCGCCATCCTGAGCACCAAATTTGCTTTGGAAAATACCATCACACTGCAACATATTTGCGACTAGATTACGATGAGTTAGCTCAGCACCTTTAGAAACCCCCGTCGTACCGCCTGTATATTGTAAAACGGCTGTATCGCTTAAAGTGAGGTTTGGACGCTTATAGCTATTCGGACTAATTTTATTGAGTGCAGTGTTGAACTTGATATGACCCGGCACGTTCCACTCTGGAATCTGTTTACGCACTTTGCGTAACACAAAATTCACCAGTGTTCCCTTTAAGGTTCCCAACATATCACCGACAGAAGCGATGACCACATGTTTGACAGGTGTTTTACCGATGATACTTTGATAAACACTGGCAAAGTTTTCAATAATCACCAAAACTTCAGTGCCTGAATCATTCAACTGATGTTCCAGCTCGCGTGAAGTGTACAGTGGATTGACATTGACCAATACAAAACCAGCACGGAACACGGCTAAAGCGACCACTGGATATTGCAAGACGTTTGGCATCATGACTGCAACACGTGAACCTTTTGCTAGACCCAGACTTTGCAAATAGGCAGCAAATTTACGGCTTGCTTCTTCCAATTCGCTAAAAGTTAAGACTTTATCCATAAAGATAAAGGCATCACGTGAACCAAATTTTTGAAAATTACGTTCAAATACATCATTTAACGAAGTATTTTCTGGTGGTAATTCTACTGTTTCTGGAATCCCTGTTCTGTGGTACTCAGCAAACCATATTTTTTCCATAACGCCTTTATCTCCAATCAATAATCCTTAAATCCAACTGTTCATCAATGTGAGAGACTATTTTTACATTTCTGCTCTCTACACTGCATCCATTTGCGCGCATATGACTATATATAGCCCAAACCGCGTCAAAAATGCCAGTTTTATCTCTGAATCAACAGTCTATTTGCTTTTTGATATCCTCGTGGTAGGAGTTGACCTTTGGTCGCTCGTTTACCTATATATTTAAGGATATCATCGCCCTTTAATTTTAATTGTTGCTGTCCTGCAACCACCTGAATTATTTCATTTAAGTTTAAAGTTGTCATGAATAAAATTTGCTCTTTGGGGTCAAGTTGTATCAACTTGTTACCCTTGCCTTTATTCAATATTGGTAATTCAGACATTTCTATAATTAACAGTCGCCCTGCGGAACTGAGTATCGCGAGATGGGTTGCCCCTTGTACCGGCAGCAGCGGAAGAGCCTCAGCATGTTCAGGTACACTCAGAAATGCCTTACCCGCTTTGGCATTAGTATCCAGCTGTTTCACCTGACTTTTAAAGCCGTAACCTGTGCTACTTGCTGCAATCAATTCTTGTTCGTCATCACCAATATAAACTTGAAGAAAAGAAACACCATTAGCAGGAGACAATTTCGAGCTGACTGGCTCACCTGAACCTCTGGCTGAAGGCAAGTTACTAATTGGCAAGGCATAGCTTCGACCTGTTTCATCGAGTAAATAAGCACGCTGATTGGATTTGCCAACTGCGTGACTTAAATATTGATCTCCCGCACGATAATTCAGATTTTCAGCATCAATGTCTGCCCCTTTGGCACATCGAATCCAGCCCGCTTCTGATAAGACCACGGTCACAGTTTCGGCTGGCATCAAATCTTGCTCACGAATCTGCACAGCATCTTCACGCTCAACAATGGGGGAACGGCGGTCATCGCCAAATTTTTTCGCGTCTTCTTTAAGCTCGTTAATAATCAGATTTTTAAGGGATTCTGGATTGGCGAGTTGTTCTCGAATGATGGCAGCTCTGGCTTCTAGTTCTTCTTGTTCACGACGAATTTCCATTTCTTCAAGCTTGGCTAAATGTCGTAACTTTAACTCTAAAATGGCTTCGGCCTGTATTTCATCAATCCCAAAATGTGCCATTAATTCTTGTTTAGGCTGATCTTCTTCACGAATGATGCGAATGACGGTATCAATATCCAGATAAGCAATCAGTAAGCCTGCCAAAATATGCAAACGTTTTTCAATTTTATTTAAATGGTATTGCAAACGGCGTGTGACGGTGGCCTTACGAATTTCAATCCATTCCAATAAAATACGTCGAATCGATTTAACTTGTGGACGACCATCCGCACCAATCATGTTCAGGTTGACACGATAACTGGATTCCAAATCCGTGGTGGCAAATAGATGACTCATCACTGCTTCTGCATCGACCCGATTGGAACGCAGCACAATCACCAAACGTGTTGGATTGGTATGATCAGATTCATCACGAATATCACTCACCAAAGGTAATTTTTTGGCCTGCATTTGATCAGCAATCTGGGTAATCACTTTGGAACCAGAGACTTGATAAGGTAATTCAGTAATGACGATTTCACCTTTTTCCATATGATAAATCGCACGTACCCGATAGCTGCCACGTCCTGTGGTCTGGATTTTGAGTAATTCATCACGCGGGGTGATAATTTCCGCTTTGGTCGGTAAATCTGGTGCTGGAATATATTCAGCCAGTTTCTCATCGGAAGTTTCAGGATTACGAATGAGCGCTATGGTACCTTTGACCACTTCACGTAAATTATGCGGTGGAATATCGGTTGCCATGCCCACCGCAATTCCTGTTGTCCCATTTAATAAAATATTAGGAACACGTGCAGGTAAATTCACAGGTTCTTTCATTGAACCATCAAAGTTATCCTGCCAGTCGCAAGTGCCTTGACCCAGCTCATTCAATAATAATTCGCTAAATGCAGACAGCTTGGCTTCGGTATAACGCATGGCCGCAAAGGATTTTGGATCATCCGGAGAACCCCAGTTGCCTTGACCTTCAATTAAGGGGTAGCGATAGCTGAAAGGCTGTGCCATTAGCACCATCGCCTCATAACATGCCGAGTCTCCATGTGGATGATATTTACCTAAAACATCACCCACCGTACGTGCAGATTTTTTCGGCTTACCACTATGTTTCAGTCCAAGCTCGCTCATGGCATAAACAATACGTCGTTGCACCGGCTTTAAACCGTCACTAATATGCGGCAAAGCACGATCCATAATCACGTACATGGCATAGTTGAGGTAAGCTTGTTCGGTAAATTCAGCAACGGAACGATTTTCTGTCGCATGGTGCGAAAGGCTGGACATAGGGGCGAATGATCCTAGTTAGTTTTTTCTATTCATGGTTATGCTAAGTGGCAGCGCATCACGATACAAGTCTCTATGATCATGCACTGCGTCAAATTGTGTCTTATGGACTAAAACTATCCATTTTAGATGAGATGAGCAACTGATTTTTACGATTACTCATTTTCATAGCCCGATTGATTCAAGTGTTTTTCCTTGAGTTTCTTCACCCAGAATCAATACCACCGCAGCGACAGCCAACAAAACCACCGTAAACATCATAAAAACGTGATGAAACCCGTTTTGCGCCACCATCATATGCGTCACGATGAATGGCGCGGCAATTCCACCCATACGACCAATTGCCGATGCCCAACCTGACCCGAAAGCACGGATATTGGCAGGATATTGTTCTGGTGTGTAGGTATATAGTACGCCCCATGCACCCAGATTAAAAAAGGACATCAGACATCCCCAGAACATAATCATATTGACGCTTTGCGCCTGTCCAAAGAAGTAAGCTGCTATCGCACACCCCCCAATAAAACCAGCCAAGGTCATCTTGCGTCCCAAACGTTCGACCAGCCACGCCGCTGCAATATAGCCCGGTAGCTGTGCCAATATCATAAACAACACATATTCAAATGACTGCACAATGCTATAGCCTTGTTTGACCAATAAACTTGGTAGCCATGTAAAGATGCCATAGTAAGAATAAACAATACCAAACCAGATGAGCCACAACATCAGGGTACGTCGTGCAAATGGAGACGACCAGAGCTGACGAAATGAGACTTTTCGCTGTTCAGCCACAGCTTTCACTTCAATTTTTTCAACAACAGTTACCCCCGCCTGATGCTCAAGTTTTTGTACCAATTCATGTGCTTCATCAATACGCCCCCGATTGATTAAATAAGGAATTGATTCGGGTACTTTTTTGATAATCACAAAGACATAAAGCGCAGGCAAGCCCCCTATCAAAAATGCAATGTGCCAGCCAAATTGAGGAATAATAAAATAAGACACCAATGCAGCAACCAACCAGCCTAATCCCCAAAAACTTTCCAGTAATACAATAAAACGTCCACGGACTTGTGCAGGGATATATTCACTGACCAAAGTCACAGCAACAGGAAGTTGTCCACCTAAACCGAGCCCAACCACAAATCGGCAGACCAGTAACCACGTCAAATTAGATGCCAAGGCACAGGCTGCTGTAGCTAGGCTATACAGCATTAAAGTACTGGCAAAAACAGTTTTACGTCCGAAACGATCTGCCAAACCGCCAGAACAGACCGCACCAATCGCCATGCCAATAAATCCAATACTGACAATCCAGCCACTTTCTGCTGGGGTCAGTGCCCAATCCTTCACTAAAGTGGTCAGGATAAAAGCAATAATACCGGTATCCATAGCATCAAACATCCAGCCCACTCCTACCACCCAAAGCAGCGTGTAATGGAATTTACCAATGGGCAGGTTTTGTACACGTGAAATTAAATCCATGGGCAAGCTCATCTATGGCAGGATTTTCGTTAAAACAAATCGATCACTTCAAATAAATTTCGGCTAAAAGATCAATTCATTCATGATCATTTTAATCAAGCCAAACATGCTTAAACTGTAAGATTACACAGGTTAGATGATTTCAACTTTTAACAATCATGTTCAGCCAGATCTGTATGTTTAATCAAATTTAACACAGTTAAATCTTGGAACAAGGGCTGACCAACATTTGCATGAATCGGATAAGCATCGACCTGATGGGTCAGTGCATAACCACGTCTTTGATAAAAAGCGATGAGTTCCGTCCGAGTTGAAAGAACTGACATTTGAAAAGTGCTGACCCCATATTTTTGTTTTAAATAGGTTTCCGCAGTCTGTAATAGTTGTTTGCCTAATCCTTGATTCTGCATAACTGGATGCGTAGTCAACATCCCAATATAGCCACTCTTTTCACAGTTTTTTACATGCACACAGGCAATTAGTTGCATACCCTGAAACATCAGTAAAATATTTGAGTTATTTTGGATCAATTCCCTGATCTGCTGAGCATTGGTTCGATCTCCATCCACAATCGATGCCTCAGAGGTCCAACCCTGCTGAGCTTTGGAACGATACGACAAATTCACCAATTCCACGATCTCGCTGATATGTTGCTCAGTGGCTTCTATGAACATTTAGTTTCTCTTATGGAAATCAGTGGAAATAGCTAAATTAATGCTGATCTGTCGAGGATGCAGAATCGCTGTCATCATCCTGATAAATAAATTTCGGCATTTCTAAACCAAAATAAATTGCAATACACCGCAGTGCAAAGCCAAATACCAAGGTGAAAATTACGGTTAACTCAAGCGAAATACCAATTTCAATACAAACCCAATAACAAATCACAGCAACGAACGAGATACTGGCATATAACTCACGGCGAAACACCAGCGGTACATCATTACACAAAATATCGCGTAAAATTCCCCCAGATACGCCTGTTAACACTCCCGCGACCGCAGATACGATAAAACCATGCCCCATTTGTAAGGCAATTTGACAGCCAATAATGGTAAATCCAATTAACCCCAAGGCATCCAGCAATAAAAAGATATTACGTAAATGGCGCATCCATTTCGCAATTAAAATTGTGATAAACGCCGCAGCACAGGTCAGCATTAAATATTCAGGATGCTTGACCCACGTCAAAGGATAATGTCCAAGCAATACATCGCGTACTGAACCTCCACCTAATGCAGTCACACAGGCGATCAACATCACCCCAAACCAGTCCATACTACGCCGACCTGCTGACAATGCGCCCGTCATGGCCTCAGCCGTAATCGCGATAATATAAATAATGGTCAGTAACATGGGCCTTCATCCACATCGGGGAAAAGATGGCGGATATTCTACGGTAAAGTTATAAAAATTGCGCACAACACTGCTTAAATTTTTTGCCTGAACCGCATATACACGGTTGTTTCATGGTCATGCTCATCTCAAGGGTCGGATCGAGAAAATACCAGTGCTGATCATGCAGCACAAAATAAGACTGCTCATGATGTATTTGTCGTGCCTTACCATCATGATAATGTGCTTTAAACTCAACAAGCGCATGGGTTTTGTCCAGTTTAGGCTGATGTTGTATCACATCAAGTTTCAGCCAATCATTTTGCTGGCTCCATGCTTCAATGGCAGCACGATCTAAATATTGCTGTTGACCCAATGCGGTGGTTTCAATCAAATAATCAATATGCTGTAAAGCAAATGCACTGTAGCGTGACCGCATGAGTTGCTCGGCAGTTTTGGCAACACTGTTTTTTAAATGTAAGGGTGCGCAACAATCTACATAAGCCCCCTGACCACAGGGACATTGCTTATCGGCATTCATTTCGGCTTTCAAGTTTCGCGCTCCACACCGTCAAAAAAAGCCCATTGCTGGGCTATTCGGGTTTAATACGGTCAATATTAATCATTGTCCTGTGATTGATCTTCATCGACCACAATATGGACTTTTTCAATTTTATGTCCATCCATGGTCACCACTTCAAAGATATAACCATCGGCATGAACTTTTTGACCATTTTCAGGCAAACGCCCCAAGTGAAACAGAATATAGCCTGACAAAGTCGAATATTCTTCGGTTTCATTGACCAGATCACGATTCAGCAATAAGGAAACATGACGGATATCGGTTGACCCTTCAAGCATCAATGAACCATCTTCCAAGCTTTCAGCAACCGCTTCCAGCTCATCTTCATCAGGGAATTCACCTGCAATGGCTTCAAGCACATCAATAGGCGTGACGATACCTTCGATCGAACCATATTCATTCAATACAATAGCCATTTGCAAAGGAGCCTGACGCAATTGCTCCATCACCATCAAGACTTGTGCATTTTCATGCACGATAACAGGTTCGCGTACATGATGACTAAAGTTAATGCTTCCTGTTTCAATGTATTCATTTAACACTTTGTGAGTTAAGGCAATTCCTTCAATATTATCCAGCTCGCCTCTAGCGACAATCAGACGTGAATGTGTCATGGAAAGCAGTCGCTGTTTGAGTGCCTCTGGTTCTTCATCCAGATCGATCCACTCCAGCTCAGGACGCGGGGTCATGACAGATTTGGCTGGTCTTTCAGACAATCCCAACACGCCCTGCACCATCACGCTATGATAAGCACCATTATCCTCATCAAACATTTCATCGGCAAAGGCCTGTGTGGCAAGCACATCTTCTTTTTCATTTTGTTGACTGTCCGCGCCACTGGAACCATTTTTACCACCAAGCATTTTCAATACAGCTGAAGCCGTGCGATAACGTAGATCTGTGGTAGTCACCGCTTTTTCCTGATTGTGACGCATCGCCTGATTGGCCATCTCAATCAGGACTGCAAAACCAATGGCAGCGTATAAGTAACCTTTTGGTATATGAAAACCAAAGCCTTCCACCACCAGCGAAAAACCGATCATCATCAAAAATGCCAGACATAGAATCACCACAGTTGGATGTTTATTGACAAACTCCATCAATGGCTTAGATGCCCAGAGCATGATGCCGACTGCAATAATCACGGCAATCATCATCACTGACAAATGTTTAACCATCCCCACTGCGGTAATGACGCTGTCCAGTGAGAACACCGCATCCAGTACCACAATCTGAACGATGACCATCCAGAATGTGGCATGTACAGGGTTTTCTTCTTTTTGAAATTGCTTGCCTTCTAAACGCTCATGAAGTTCCATGGTGCCTTTAAATAATAAGAACACACCACCGAACAGCAAAATCAGATCACGTCCAGAAAAAGGATGGTCAAAAATATGAAATAACGGACTGGTCAGCGTCACCACCCATGCGATGGAAGCCAGCAAAATCAGTCGCATGCCAAGTGCCAGAATTAAACCGACTACACGGGCAGTATTTCGTTGCTCAGGCGGTAATTTTTCGGCCAAAATGGCAATAAACACCAGATTGTCAATGCCAAGAACAATTTCAAGGATGACCAGCGTTGCCAAGCCTACCCACGCTGAAGGATCAGACATCCATTCAAAAATCATAGATTCTGCTCCCACGCTCGCTGTTATTTTTATTGAGGTTTCTTGAGATCAATAAATCGCTCAAATGACTGGTGAAATTTTGTTGTATAGACAAAGAAGAAACGAAGTGACGACAACCACTACCCATGGGCGTAAATTTGTTGTTAAACAGGATTTCAGTATAGGCAAGATTTTTTAAAAATTCATCTTTTTTTAGCAGAATACACGGTAGCGATTCACTCAGTCGATACAAAGCCTTGCAAAGTTTATGCGCTCTACGCATAAAGTTGTCATATTTCTTGCTTAATGTAGTGAAGTCGAAATGAACGTGATAAGGTAAAACCAAAACGAGATGAATAGTGTAGTAGAAATGACATCAGAGCGAAATGTAACCGTAAAAACAACTCAACCTTTAATTGCTTTATATTGTGGATCACGTAGCGGTAACAAACCAATTTATCGTGAAAAAGCCATTGAACTGGCACAGGGCATTGCTGATCAGGGTTTTGGTATCGTTTATGGCGGTGCCAGCATTGGTCTGATGGGTCAAGTTGCTGATAGCGTGTTAGAACATCAGAGTGAAGTAGTGGGCGTCATACCTGAGTTTATGCTGGACTATGAAGTCGCACACTCTAAATTAACTGAACTGCATGTGGTGCAAACCATGCATGAACGCAAAGCCTTAATGGCTGAACGTGCCAGTGCCTTTGTTGCGCTACCAGGCGGCTTAGGAACCTTTGAAGAAATTTTGGAAATTGCCACTTGGGGGCAATTAAATCAACATCAAAAACCCATGATCTTATATAACATAAATGGTTTTTATAATGCCCTGATTGCACAGCTTGATCATGCAGTTCAGGAAGGTTTTTTACCGCCTCAACACCGAGCCAAACTGATTGTGTGTAACTGTATCGAAGAAATCTATACCACCATTAAAAACTTGAACATGCCAAGTCGTTTTGTGGTTTAAATTTTTCTTATCCCTAAAGCGAGGAATTATCCTCGCTTTTTTATGGACAAGCTATTATTTTGCTATTTCGGCTACTTTATAAACATCAATCATGCAAATTAGATGACAGTTTGATGGCAATTTAATGTCAGCATATTTACAACAGCTTTATGTCGCTGTTCTATGTTATTTTTAAATCCCTAATATCCTTCTTTATATTCATTTATGAATGCTGCGCCAACGCACCAAGGTTTACAGCCCGAATTTAGACTATTGGCATTTTTAGTTTCCATCGGCTTTTTTATGCAGGCACTGGATACCACCATCGTCAATACCGCAATTCCTTCCATGGCACTGCATTTAAATGAAAATCCATTGCGCATGCATGGTGTGGTCGTGGCTTATGTGCTCACAGTAGCTGCATGCATTCCACTGAGTGGCTGGCTGGCAGATCGCTTTGGCGTTAGAAATACCTATTTTGCCGCGATTATTATTTTTACCCTCGCCTCCTTGGGTTGTGGGCTCTCGAACACGCTGAACCAGTTATTGTTTTTCCGAGTTATTCAAGGCATAGGCGGGGCATTATTGTTGCCTGTGGGGCGGCTTGCCATGCTAAAGCTGATTCCACGTTCGCAGTTTCTAGCGGCGATGAGCTTAATGAGTCTGGCAGGGTTAATTGGTCCTTTAATTGGACCGACATTAGGAGGATGGCTGGTTGAAGTGGCCACTTGGCATTGGGTGTTTTTAATTAATATTCCTATGGGGTTATTAGGGATGTTAGTCACCTTTAAAGCCATGCCAAATGCAAAAGAAGCGACCGTCAAAACATTTGACTTCAGTGGATTTGTTTTATTGGTCATCGCCATGGTGGGGCTATCGTTAGGCATTGAACATCTGACCAATCGCGAATATTCGCAGTGGTTCAGCATTGGCTTACTCATGGCAGGGCTGGTTGCGGCGGCTGTCTACGCCTATCATGCGCATACCCATCAAAATGCTTTATTTCGCAGTCATCTATTTAAAAATAAAATTTATTCGATCGGGATTTTAGGCAATTTCTTTGCCCGTTTTGGCGGAAATGCCGTGCCCTTTATTTTACCCCTGATGTTGCAAGTAGCTTTTGGCTTTGAACCATTTTATACAGGTTTAATGATGATTCCATTGGTCTTGGGTTCATTATTTTCAAAACCGATAATCCGTCCAATGATTCAAAAATTTGGTTACCGCAATGTACTACTCACCAATACGATTTTAGTCGGTGCCTGCATTGCCAGCTTTGCCCTCACTACTGCTGAAACGCCAAATTGGATACGTGCCATTCATTTCTTTATTTTCGGTATTTTAAATTCCCTGCAATTTGTTTCCATGAATACTTTGACGCTGAAAGACTTATCACAGCAAGATGCCAGTAGTGGTAATAGTTTTTTATCGATGATCATGATGCTTTCCATGAGTATTGGCGTAGCATTGGCAGGAACACTGATTAATTATTTTACACAACAGTTTGGGTCAGATCATTTAACCCGTGCCTTTCATGCAGCATTCATTTGTCTGGGTTGTATCAATATCATTACTGCATTGGTTTTTTCAAGAATTCCACGCAATGTCGCAGCTTAACATTGCCCGATCATATCCCACACTAAAAGCGTTGCATTTTCATCATAGTATGTGCTTATGGTTCACGTTATGATAAGCATTCATCCGACATGCGAAAGATTATGGTCAAAATCAATCCTGCTAAATCCAAAGCATATATTCCGTATATTGGTGGGCTATTTGCCTTGCTGATGTTGCTATTGATTTATTTTGGACTGTTTTTTCATCGTCAGGCCTCAGCACAAGATTATCCTGTACAAGGTTTCGATGTTTCACACCATCAAGGCGAGATTAACTGGTCTAAAATTTCTCCTGAAAAATTTCAGTTTGTTTATTTAAAGGCAACTGAAGGCGGTGATTTTAAAGACACCAAGTTCCAGCAAAATTGGTTAAAAGCACGTGAAAAAGGCTTTCATGTCGGCGCGTATCATTTCTATCGTTTATGCCGTGATGGTAAAACTCAAGCACAAAACTTTATTGAAAGTGTGCCTAAAAAGTCCGATGCACTGCCACCAGTCATTGATCTCGAATATGACAGTAACTGTATTAATACCTATACCAAAGAACAATTACTGCAAGAAATTCAGACCATGCATGATTTGCTGAAACAGCATTATGCCAAGCAACCGATTTTTTATGTCTCCAAGAATTTCTACAATATTGTATTGGTTGGGAGTTTTAAAGAGACGCCTTTGTGGATACGTGATTATGAGCAAAAGCCTCAGCTCCAAGATCAACGTGACTGGCTATTTTGGCAATATACCAATCAGGGTAAAATGGACGGTGTGCCCAAAGCAGTCGATTTAAATGTTTTTTCAGGCTCACAGCGTCAATGGCACCGTTTTATTGAACAAAATGCTGACACGGCAACCCCATGAATTTACGTAAAATCATTCACATTGATATGGATGCATTTTATGCTTCTGTTGAATTACGTGAACGACCTGAGCTGAAACATTTACCTGTAGTGGTGTCTTCACACCATCCACGTGCTGTCATTGCGGCAGCGTCTTATCCAGCGCGTGAATATGGTCTACGTTCTGCCATGTCGATGGGGCAGGCACGCAAACTTTGTCCAGAGGTGGTGGTCATCGAACCAAACTTTGAAAAATATCGTGCTGTTTCTGCGCAAATTCATCAAATTTTCCAGCAATATACGTCAATTATTGAACCTTTGTCGTTAGATGAAGCTTATCTGGATGTGACTGAAAATTTGAAGCACTTACCGAGTGCGACCGATGTTGCGATTCAGATTCGTCAGGATATTTTTAAAGCAACTGGGCTAACGGCCTCCGCTGGCGTTGCGCCCAACAAATTTTTAGCCAAAATTGCGTCTGACTGGAATAAGCCCGATGGTTTGTGTGTGATCAAACCCAGTCAGGTACAAAGCTTTATACAGAATTTACCACTCAAAAAAATTCCGGGGGTGGGTCGAGTCACTCAGGAAAAACTACAGCTACTTCAACTCGAAACATTGGGTGATTTACAGCAGATTGAAGAAAACGTATTGATCCATCATTTTGGAAAATATGGCAAACAGCTGTTTCTCTATGCTCAAGGCATTGATCATCGTACGGTACAAGCCGAACGCGAACGTCAGCAAATTTCCAAAGAAACTACCTTTGATGGTGATTTATATTTGAACGAATGTCTCGCCTATTGGCCACCTTTAGCAGAAAAGGTCTGGCATAATTTACAGTATAAACAACTCACTGCACGTGGCGTGAGCATTAAACTTAAACTCAAAAATTTTCAAATTTATCAGCATAGTAAAAGTTTTAAACGTCCCATTCAGTCATTGACTGAGCTACTGGATATTTTACAAGTATTGCTCTATGAAATGCATTTGCCTGCCGAATTTCAATATCGTTTGATTGGCATGGGGGTCTATCAACTTGCACCTCAAGCCAGTGAACATCAACTCTCTCTATGGTGATCTGCCGTTTTTTTATACGAATGGCGAAAAAACCAAGCGTTTTACATTTCACTTCTGTTTTATTTTAGAGTAATCTAGCCACGCAAATGCATTTACCCATGTATCTGCGGTTATGCTAAAACCTTACCTCTATTTTTAGCATGCTGTCCTGTGGTGAGCGTGACGAAAAAATCCGAATATTACAGGGCAACACGTAGGCTCTATCTAGGTAACCCATTTAAATACGACACTCATGCTTATCCATCTTAATTTCTGTTGCTAAAGTCTGATCAGAAAAATAATATTTGAGCTTAATTGTGCCATCTTTCTCTAATAATTCTTTCATTTTATTTTCCTTACAAACATTCTTTATAATTTCTGGAACAATATTAATTTCAATCATTTCAGATGGGAAATCATGAGGAGTAAAATGAATCAATCGAAAAACTATGGTTAATTCCTTATCTTTTGCTAGCATATCTTCTAAAACAGTTTCTTGATCAACTTGTTTAGGCAAATTCTTCTTCATCATACTTACATTTAAAGCCAACTGTAGGGCTAAATCATCTTTGATTCCCTTTTTACATTGATTTTCTGAAGGTATCGTCATATTTTCTTCAGTGATATAAAGTTTGTTATCTGCTTTTTTTGTGATGACCATATAATATTCATTATCAGTAAAGCAATTCCTCGTGCTATATTTTGAGGCAGTTAGCTTTGCTGTATTTTTATTTTTTTTGATTTTGATATTTGTGAAACTAATTTGAGAAGGAAGTCTCTTAATAATTTCAAGATTTTCCATGTTCAATTCTTTCAGCTTCTTTCCAGACATTGATGTTGTTCGCTCTATGCCATCAGATGTAATTTCCCTTGAATGAATTTTGGCATCGTCCGCATACATTTCTAAACCTTCAATATTTACTTGATTAGACAAATCCTCGTATTTTTTCAAAAACATCATATATTCTTGGTTTTCTGAACTAGATGCGTGAACTACTGCACTAACCATAAATAATATGAAAAAAATAAAAGTTTTTCTTTCCAAAATTAATCCCTTAATTTTACTTTCCAATTAAAATAGCAAGCATATTAAACTGGAAATTATTGCTTTTCAATTTGTAAATAGATTTCTTTCTGGTAATATCCTAATTAGAAATATTGTACTTTTAAACTTTTTTGCTGTACTGAGATAATTTATATTCTGATTTTTCTTATAGTTGGTTACTTTTTCTTAATCCCTTAAAATTTCAATGAAAACTAATTGGATAGAAACTATGCAAATTCAACGTTTACATATCACCAAACGTTTTTCTGAAATCGCCATTTCTGGTAACCTGGTGCATCTGGCGGGTCAACTTGCTGAAGATTTGACTTTAGATATTCAAGGTCAAACCCAACAAACCCTCGATTTGATTGATCGTTTTCTGGCAGATGCAGGTACAGATAAAAGTCATATTCTGTCTGTCATGATCTTTCTAAAAGACATCGAAAATGACTATGCAGGTATGAATGAAGTCTGGGATGCATGGTGTGCCAATATACAGGCACTGCCTCGTACCTGTGTTGAAGCTAAAATGTATCGTCCAGATGTATTAGTCGAAATGACTGTTGTGGCAGTTAAACCTTAAAATTAGTCACAGTATCCAGTTTTAAACCGCGTGTCTGTAAAGGCAATGCCTGAAATGACGATGCAGGTACAGCTGCTGGCGTGTCATTGCCAAATTGCATTTGTAAATCTGCCAACTCAGGTACATAGTCATAGCGAAAGACACGATACCCTGCCAGCTCAAGTAACCGATCCTGATAATGATCCGCTTGAATACGTCTGGCATGGTTTAAGTCTGAAAAGCCAACAATGGCAAACACCTGATAGTTGTGATCCAATACCACAAAATCTGCAACCATGGATTGATATTTGTGACGTGTCCTTGAATACTTGGTTGTTAGCAAGGCATCAAAAGAAACACGTGTTAATAGCGTAAACTGTGGAAAGGTCTGTTTTAAACGTGAAAAAAATAGCTGTTCTTGACCATTCATGACAGCACGACGTTTTAGAGCACTGTCAGAAAGTTGCTCACGTTTTAGACCTTTATAGGCCATCAGTGAAATCAGCAATAATATGCCAATTGCTAGAAAGTAATACATCTGAATCAATCCTTTAATATTTTTTATGTTCGGTTTCAAACCGATTTGTTCTCATTCACCTGCTTATTTTTCATTTTGCAGGCTTTCATTCAATCTAAATTAAAAGTTTTTGTCCTTTCATCAAGTTAGACCAAAGCCTAGAACACCATTCCATGGTTAATGTCATGATAATTCATTGATCACAACATGCAAGTGCTACATATCGGATTGTGAGTGATTGATTGTGCAAAAATGCTTATGCAAGTTTATAAATTTCTTGTATTTTTATTTCATATTTAGCCATTCAACTAAATGCGTAATATTTTGTATATCTTCATTCAAATTTAGATGCGTTTCAGTTTTTAAAAATGATCTGGTTTTCAATCCATTTTTTCATTCATCCAAATAAAAAAAGCACCCCTTAATAAAGAAGTGCTCTGATTTTTGAATTCTCTCATTTAAGCACGAGATCGATTTTTTGATTTACCTTTAGACTTGGTTGAATCAAATGGTTTCTTTTGACCTGTTTCACGCGGGGGCAATCCCGTATGCTGGGTCAAGATTTGACCTTTTTCTGGACGTTTCGGCTGATGATTTGACTGTTGATGCGATTGCACATGACGCTTAACGGAATCCCCTGCACTGCTCGAATTTTTCTTACGTGCAGATTTGTATTCCCCTTCAGCCGTACCTTGGGGCTGATAAGTAGGAATCAAATGCTGTTTAGAGTTACCAATCAAATCGGCACGTCCCATTTCCTTCAAGGCTTCACGTAATAAAGGCCAGTTATTGGGATCATGATAACGTAAGAACGCTTTATGTAAACGACGACGTTTTTCACCTTTGACGATATCCACATTTTCAGTGTAACGTGCCACTTTAGACAGTGGATTTTTGCCCGAATAATACATGGTGGTGGCAGTTGCCATTGGCGATGGATAAAAGGTTTGTACCTGATCGGCACGGAAACCGTTTTTCTTCAACCAAACGGCCAGATTCATCATATCATAATCCGTTGTACCCGGATGCGCCGCGATAAAATAAGGAATCAAATATTGTTCTTTACCCACTTCCTTACTAAAACGCTCAAACATTTGTTTAAAACGATCATAAGTGCCTATTCCCGGCTTCATCATTTTAGAGAGCGGACCTTGCTCGGTATGTTCAGGTGCAATTTTTAAATAGCCGCCGACATGATGTTGTACCAATTCCTTAACATATTCAGGATTCAGTACTGCAAGGTCATAACGTAACCCAGACCCAATCAAAATCTTTTTAACGCCTTTAATGGCACGCGCCTTACGGTAAAGCTGTACCAATGGTGTATGGTCAGTATGCAGATTTTGGCAAACACCCGGATAAACACACGAAGGTTTACGACAGTTCTTTTCAATTTCTGGATCTTTACAAGCCAAGCGATACATATTGGCAGTTGGTCCACCCAAATCAGAAATAATGCCTGTAAATTGTGGTGCAGTATCACGAATTTTTTCAATTTCTCGCAAAATTGAATCTTCTGAACGGTTTTGAATAATACGTCCTTCATGCTCAGTGATTGAACAGAACGTACAACCACCAAAACAACCACGCATGATATTGACTGAAAACTTGATCATATCAAATGCAGGAAAACGGGCATCGCCATAAGCAGGATGCGGCAATCGTGCATAAGGCAGATCAAACACATAATCCATTTCTTCAGTGGTCAACGGAATTGGAGGTGGATTAATCCAGACATCACGCTCACCATGACGTTGCACCAATGCACGTGCATTACCCGGATTGGTTTCCAGATGCAAAATACGATTCGCATGCGCATACAACACCTGATCATTGACCACTTCTTCAAAAGACGGCAAACGAATCACTGCTAATTCGCGCGGCGGTAATTTATGTTTAATCGCTTTTGATGGTGCAAGTTTGAGCTGCACAATCTGGGTGTTTTCATCCAGTTGATCACCTTCACGTACAATCGGATTGGTGACGATTTCTTTTTGAAAATTTTGATATTGCGCTAAAGAATTACCTTTTTCTTTTTCAACTTCGCAACCATCAATATCCTCTGTCATGACATAAGGATTAATAATTGGATCGACACGGCCAATACTATCGACATCATTACTGGCGATTTCGACAAATTGTGCTTTAGAGGCTTTATTATGCTTATTTACAATAAATGCCGTACCACGGACATCCGTGATCTCGTGTATTTTTTCGCCTTTGGCTAAACGATGCATGACTTCAATAATGGCGCGCTCACCGTTGCCATACATCAACAAATCCGCCTTGGAATCCATCAATACAGAGCGGCGGACCTTATCAGACCAATAATCATAGTGAGCAATACGACGTAGACTTGCTTCAATTCCACCCAATAAGACAGGCACATCTGGAAATGCTTCACGACAACGCTGACAATACACGGTTGCAGCACGATCAGGACGTTTGTTGGCTTCATTATTTGGAGAATAAGCATCATCCGAACGAATTTTACGATCAGCCGTATAACGGTTGATCATCGAATCCATATTACCCGCGGTCACTCCCCAAGCAATGGTCGGTTTGCCCAATACCCGAAAACTGTCCACATTGGTCCAATCAGGCTGTGCAATAATTCCAACGCGATAGCCTTGTGCTTCGAGTACACGACCGATAATCCCTGAAACAAAGGACGGGTGATCAATATAGGCGTCACCACAGACCAAAATAAAGTCACACGCATCCCAACCGAGCTGATCCATTTCTTCACGTGACATCGGCAAAAATGGCGCAGGTTCAAAACACGACGCCCAATATTTGTCGTAATCAAACAACGCTTTTGGCGCAGTCTGCATGGTATAAGCGGTAGACATAGCTTGCGATTCTCGGCTTGCTGAAATGGAGGGTGACATCAAAGATGAAAGCCGATCATTTTAACATGAATTTCATTCACTTTTCAGAATTATAAGAATCGAAGAAACAAGGAGATAACAATTAATTTGATTATTTTTTAAACTAAAAAGTAAATCAGCATCCATTTATACCCAATGTTCTTTTCAGCACATTAAACTGATGCACACTGCTCAAGTTTTAATAATTCGTGCTCAATACGAAAAATGAGGTGTTGTTTAACCAGATGGTGAATACGCTGTTTTGGGTAACAACGACTTAATTCGATATGTCCCACTTGTGCACTTTGATCAAAAATAATATTTTCAATCAATTGATCATGATGTGAAGCTTGAATGAAATTATCTTGATAACAGCGATCTGAGCCAAGCGTATCACTCAATGAAAAGAAATTTAAACTTTTTCGCACATTCTCAGGAATCTGACGTGGATTGTATCGCCATTGTTTGGGTAATAAACGCCCTTTACCGCCTGCTGCTATCGTGAGTAATAAATCAACAGGATGTCTTACATGCTCAAGTGCTTGAGCGACTTTAACTGCTTGAAATCCACCTTGGCTATATCCAAGTAAAACCAACTTTTGATTTTGAGTTTGATTCAAACAAATTTGTTTCGCGATTTGTTCAGCTGACTGTAAATGCCCCAACAGTTGTACATCTGGATAACCTAATTCCGCTAGATAATGTAGCCAATGACGTTGCATATGTTCACGCGCCATCAATCCATGAAACAACATAATCTTTAAATTCTGTTTGGACATTTTGCTTTGAATCAATCCTATAAAACAGTAAACAACTTAATGTATTTAAAGCTGATTCACTATGCCCCAAATGACCAGCACCATCAGCTAAAATGACAATCATCATTAGCTAATAAAAGATCGGATTTAAAAAAATCACTTAGGTGATATTAGAACAAGTTGAAGATTTATCAATAGTTGGGTCGATGCCAATCAGACCGATGACTAAAGCTATAGTACGCTCCAAGCGACGGCCAAAATGGTCATTTGGCATTGATGAGACTTTTTTTATCGACAAAAAAAAAGCACCCCAACATTTGAGTTGAGGTGCTTAGTATTTAAAAGCTGGCGATGACTTACTCTCACATGGCCAATGCCACACTACCATCAGCGCGAAGAGGTTTCACTTCTGAGTTCGGGAAGGGATCAGGTGGTTCACTCTTGCTATTGTCGCCAGCAAACTTAATTGGTGATGATGCTGGCTTCTTAAACTTTGCCAAAATCAAAGGTTCTCACACCGCCATGAAATCAGGTATGTTGTGTGGTGAAGCTGTATTTGAAGCGATTGCTCGTGGTGTAGAAAAAGGGGGCGATCTTGCTATTGCCCGTGTGCTGGAAGGCGAAGATTTCTTTGATAAAGAACTGACCGCCTACACGCAAAAGTTTGACAATAGCTGGTTGAAAGAAGAGTTACATCGTAGTCGTAACTTTGGCCCTGCAATGCATAAGTTTGGTTTATGGATTGGTGGTGCATTTAACTTTCTGGATCAAAATATCTTTAAAGTGCCTTTCACGTTGCATGACTTACAGCCAGATTACAGTGCGCTGAAAACACAAGATAAAGCAACCTTTAAGCCAACTTATCCAAAACCAGATGGCAAGTTAACTTTTGACCGTTTGTCTTCGGTGTTTGTCTCCAATACAGTGCATGAAGAAAATCAGCCATCGCATTTGAAATTGACCGATGCAAGCATTCCAGTCAATGTGAATTTGCCAAAATGGGATGAACCTGCACAGCGTTATTGTCCAGCGGGTGTGTATGAGATTGTGGATGAAGGTGAAGGCAACAAACGCTTCCAGATCAATGCAGCCAACTGTGTCCACTGTAAAACCTGTGATATTAAAGATCCATCACAGAATATTACGTGGGTGACGCCTGAAGGTGGTGGTGGTCCGAATTACCCTAATATGTAATATTCGTCTTTGCGAAGCGGTCATCGTTTCTGATCGTTGCGTAAAGATTTAAATACCCTGCAATAAAAATTGCGGGGTATTTTTAATTCGGACTTAAAATAATAATGATCCAGCAATTAGCCACATCACGATACCAATGATGATATCCAGAACTTTCCAAGCCTTCGGATTTTCAAATACAGGCTCAAGTAAACGCGCGCCATAGCCCAAACCAAAAAAGAACACGAAAGATGCAGTTACTGCACCTGAAGCAAAGGCAATTTTATTTTGGTATTGCGAAGAGATCGAGCCCAATAAAACCACTGTATCCAAATACACATGCGGATTAAGCCACGAAAAGCTCAAACATAAAATTAAGGTCTGTACCAAAGAGTTCACTTTTTGTCCCGCAGCATGTAAACCATCTTTGGCGGTATAAGCATGATAAAAACTGCGCAAGCCATAGATAAATAAGAAAATCGCACCAAACCATTTCATGGCTTGAATCAGCCATAACTGCTGACTCAGTAAACTGGCAAAGCCAAAAACGCCAAGTGTAATCAACAATGCATCAGAAATGGCACAAATTAAGCACACCCAAAATACATGCTGTTTGAGTAGACCTTGCTTTAAAACAAAGGCATTTTGTGCACCAATGGCTAAGATTAATGAGAACCCAAGCAGTAAACCGGCGAAATAGGTAGACATCATTAACCCTTTTGCACCAGATAACGATATTCCTTTAAACCATCATTCAGATGTTCTTCCTGAACCAATAACTCATGTCCCAAATGCATACAAAACTTTGGAATATCCCATGATGTTGATGGATCAGTCGCCAACACTTCAACCACATCGCCTGATTTGGATTTACGAATCGCCTGATGCAGCATCATCACCGGTTCAGGACAACGCAAGCCCCGTGTATTCAGTTGAATTGCAGGTGTTAAATCAGGTTCAGACATAGAGGTACTTTGACTCAAAAAACTGAGCCATAGTTTAACATAAACCCAATCTATCAAGAAAACCCGAAGCCTTGTGACTCATCAATTTGAATCATTTACGTTTTCCAATCGTTTTAGTAATGCACAAGCCATATTTCTTCGGTATGATTAAAGCTCATTTTTTGGTAAATCAAGAGTCTTTAGGAAAGATCATGCAAGAGGAATCTGGTCCATCATGGGGTATGCGTGGCTTAAGAAAATGGTTAGGCACTGCACCTGAAACACGTGATGAATTGTTAAAACTGGTACAGGACTCACAACGTTTCTTAGAACCAGATACTGTGGCAATGCTTGAAGGTGTACTTGATTTACCTGCCACAAAAATTCGTGAAGTCATGACTCCCCGCACTGCCATGATCAGCTTGCAGGAAGATGATGAACTGTTGGACATTTTACATGTCTTGGTCGAGTCAGCACATTCACGCTTTCCCGTATTTTCATCCGACCAACCCGATAACGTGGTGGGCATTTTATTGGCAAAAGATCTGTTGCCATTTTTGACTGAACCAACGGCCAGACTCGATATCCGCACCTTGATGCGCCAACCTTTATTTGTACCTGAAAGCGCACGTTCCGATCAGGTATTGCGTATGCTCAAACACACGCAGACCCATATTGCCATTGTCATTGACGAATACGGTACGACCTCAGGTCTGGTCACACTTGAAGATATTTTAGAAGAAATTGTCGGTGAGATTGAGGATGAACACGACAATGCCGATGAAGAAGCACAATATATTGTGCCAGACCACACACATACCACAGCAAATGCATGGCTGGTACAAGCACTTACACCAATTGAACACTTTAACACTGTTTTAGATGCTGACTTTTCTGACGATGAAGTTGAAACTGTGGGCGGTTTACTGCTTCAGGAAATTGGTTTAGTGAGTGATTTACAAGGTCAGACTATAGAACTTGAAAATTGGCAATTTACGATTGTTGAGGCAGATGCACGTACCATTCATTTGATTCGAGCTGTTCGTCAATGAGAACATACTTTGATACCTTGTTAGGATCATCCCAGCAACAAAAACAACTGCCTTTTATCATTCCCCTGCTGATTTCACTTTGTGCAGGTGCAATTTTTAGTCTAGCCCTTGCTCCATATTATTATTGGTGGCTGGCAATTTTGTCGCCCGCACTACTCTATGCATCCCTTAAAAAGCGTTCAGCCAAACAAGCTTTTGCAATGGGTTGGGCGTA
Organism: Acinetobacter ihumii; assembly: GCF_900625095.1. Classification (GTDB taxonomy): domain Bacteria; phylum Pseudomonadota; class Gammaproteobacteria; order Pseudomonadales; family Moraxellaceae; genus Acinetobacter; species Acinetobacter ihumii. The sequence goes on from NZ_LR130760.1 coordinate 1,956,701, forward strand.
TGGTTTTGGCTTATGGTTTGTGGGAGCTTTCTGGCTCTATACCTCCATCCATGTGTATGGCGATACTAACGCCATTTTAAGCGTGCTAATGATTGCCTTTATGGCATTGGTCATGGGTTTATTTACCGCAGTACAAACTTGGCTATACCGTCGTTTTTTCCCAGAAACACCCTTAACCTTCGCGCCACTCTGGATCTTGTTTGAATGGGCAAAAACATGGGTGTTTACAGGTTTCCCATGGTTGTTTGCAGGTTATGCATTTACTGAACGTTTTTTAGATGGTTATGCGCCATTGTTTGGTATTTTCGGTGTTTCTTTTGTGGTCATCGTATTGGCCTGTGCTTTGGTTGAAATAATCAATCGGCGCATCTTTTGGGTGATTCCATCTGTCTTGCTATTATTAGGTGCATGGGGCGCGTCAAAACTCGAATTTGTACAGCCCAAAACCAGCAAACCCTTATCGGTTTCCCTGATTCAAGGCAATATTCCACAAGACTTAAAATGGCTCACCGAATATCAGGTCAAAACCCTGATGATTTATGCCAATTTAACCCGCAGTGAATGGGGACGCGATTTAATCGTCTGGCCTGAATCTTCAATTCCGATGTTTCAAACCGATATCGAACCATTTTTAGATGCCATGCAACAACAAGCAAATAAAACAGGTTCGGCTTGGGTCACCGGAATTCCATATTGGGATATGCAGGCTTCTCAGCAAGTTGGAACGCCGCAGTATTACAATAGTATTATGGCTTCGGGCAGCGAGTCATCAGGACTATATAAAAAACAGCGTTTAGTGCCCTTTGGTGAATATATTCCGCTTTCGGGACTGCTCAGTTGGGTCTTACCTGCGCTACAAAATGATCCATCTATGAGTGGATTTAGTCAGGGAGCTAAAGATCAAAAACCCCTAATGATTAAAGGTCATCCTTTAGCTGCTGCCATTTGTTATGAAATTGCGTATCCTAATCTGACCCGCCGTAATGCACAGAACAGTGACTTTTTAGTGACCGTTTCTAACGATGCGTGGTTTACTGGCACTGCGGGGCCGATGCAACACTTACAAATGGTACAAATGCGCGCCAAAGAAAATGGACGCTGGTTTATTCGTGCCACCAACACCGGTGTGACGGCGTTTATTAATCAACACGGGCATATCGTCAAACAAGCACCAATTGATAAAGAAGCCGTGTTACGTGGTGAATTACCTGCCATTCAAGGTGAAACTTTATATACCCGTTTAAGCGACTGGCCTATTTTAGGCTTTTCTCTCTTCCTATTAATTTTAGGATGGTTATATCGTCCCAAACACGTGGATGTCAGTTTTAAATCACGACGTTAATTTTTATTGATCATTTATAAAAAACCGGGATTTCAAATCAATCTCGGTTTTTTATTAAGCGTATTAAATTAAAGCAATTTCGTTCCCAAAGGCACATCAAAATCAGGTACACACAGTGCCACGTTGCCCTCTGCATTATGAAAACCTGTGACCAAACATTCAGACTGGATGGGGCCAATTTGTTTTTTAGGAAAATTGACCACAGCAACCACACGTTTATTGATTAAATCTTCAGGTTGATACAGTTTGGTAATTTGCGCACTGGATTTCTTAACACCCAGTTCTTCACCAAAATCAACATGCAGGATATAAGCAGGTTGACGTGCTTTTTCAAAAACTTCAGCACGTATAATTTGCCCGACACGTAGTTCTACTTTTAAAAAATCCTGCCATTCGATTAATTCCATCGACTTTATTCCTACCATTGATTTCAATATGGATTATGCATACATTATAAACAAATTGAAAAGAGTAAAATCTAAAACCAAACTACAATAAAAAACGAGGCATTGTGCCCCGTTTCAATCATTCGCTATTGTCAATTCATCGAGTTAAAATGTCGTAGTCAGATAAGATAACATGCCAGCCAGACTCAACATGGGAACATAACGGTAAATCGAAACCAGCATTTGCTCCATCTTTGAAATATGCGCTTTAATGGCAACTTTAAACACAGTCATTTTTAATGCTGAATAAAAGCTTAAAATCAGAATCGCGCTAAATAAACTCAGTGCAATGAAACCCACCATAATTTGGCTAGTGGCATCTGACATTTGCCAAATGGTTAAAATTCCCTGACTGATCGGAAGTAAGCTCAAAATCAGAAGCACAGATTTGAGCATTGTCCAATGAAATTGATTTATTTCATCCAAGAAAAATAATGCTTTCATGTGACTCCCCAACAATAAACTGACTCAGTTATAAATCATTATGCAAGGTTTTAATCAAATAAAAAGTCTATTTTCATTCATAATTTATCTATCGTGTAACCATTAAATATGGGAATAATTCTTATTATAACTCTCATATCTCAAAAACCTTATAATATAATTATAAATCAATAAAATAGATCATTTTTTAAAACTGAGATGTATTATCATTCTAAAGTTTTATTCTATCATCCGATACGGTAAACCGAAAATTCCCATCAAACCCAGTTCATTATTCTGCATAGATAATACTTCCCTTGAAAGCATTATCTATATTTTTAGATGATTTTAAAACTGGTCTTTTCAAACACTGTTAAGGGGTATAGTAAATATCGGCATCATTACCTTCGCCGCCAGACTGCCCATCTGCACCAAAAGAATATAAATCATAAGCACGACCTTCTGTACCTGGAATCACATACTGAATGTCATTTTCCCAGCTATCTTTTGGATACCCCCCTTTGACATAACCACCCGGTAGCCAGTTCTTTGCGGTCGCAGGTTGATTGACCAGTGCATCCAAACCGCCCTCTTGCATAGATGGATAATGACCATTGTCCAACTTGTATTGATCTAACGCGCCTGCTACACCTTTTAAGGTAATTTGCGTGGTATCTACTTTGGCTTTTTCACCACGACCCATGACATTTGGCACGATTAAGGCAGCTAAAACCCCTAAGATGACGATCACGACCATCACTTCGATGAGGGTAAAGCCTGAGCGAGAATGAACAAAGTGTAACTTTGTCCGAGCGCAAGATGTAGAGCTTTGCTCAGAATTACAGGATGTCGCAAGACCGAAAGCGCTGCTTGGGTTTTGAGCATTATCCACGATCACTTTTTCCTGCTGTATTTTTTGCTTATTCATATCCATCTCTAACATACAACTTATTAAATCATATTATTCATATTTACAATTGGCAGCATCACCGCAATCACAATCACCAGTACAATCGCCGCCATAAACACTAGCATTAACGGCTCAAGCAAAGCCAGTAAGGTTGAAATAAAGGTCGTGACTTCACGGTCTTGCATATCGGATGCGCGTTTCAACATTCGATCTAGTTCACCAGAGGCTTCACCACTACGTATCATTTGTACCATCATTGGTGGGAAATAACCACAACGCTCAAGCTGAGTTGCCAAATTGCCGCCTTCGGTGACTTTTTCAGCCGCAATATTAATTGCATCGCGAATCACCCAGTTGCTACTCACCGCAGCGCCAATTTTGAGGGCATCGACTAAAGGGACACCCGATTGCGTCAAAATAGATAAGGTACTGGCAAACCGTGCCGAGTTTATACCACGTGATAATTTACCAAATAATGGCAGTCTGAGCGTTAAACGATCAAATGCATAATGCCCTGCGGTGGTTTTTAAAAACCGAATAAACGCAATCACCGCAACCACACTGATCAGCAATAAAAAAGGCCATGCGTGACGAATGATCTCACTGGCCTTCATCAACGCAACTGTAATCCACGGTAATGCTTGTTTGCTTTGATCAAAAGTTTTGACGATATCGGGTACGACATAAGTCATCAACCCCATGACGATCGCAAATGACATCAGCATGAGAATGATGGGATAAATCATCGCGCCCTGAATTTTCTTTTGCATGGCAAAGCGGTTTTCGGTGTAATCCGAAAGCTGCTCCAAAATTAGATCCAGATGACCTGAACGCTCGCCTGCGGCAATGGTGGCAATGTATAAATCTGGAAAGCGTCCTGATTGCTGCATCGCCTGTGCCAAAGAATGACCTTCTAATACTTTGGAACGTACCGAGAGTAATAAATTTTGCACATGGGCTTTTTCACTTTGTTTGGCAACCGCGCGTAATGCTTCTTCAAGCGGAATCGCAGCCGCCACCAAGACCGAAAGTTGTCGGGTCATCAACGCGAGATCATACGCACTAAATTTTTTTTGAAACCATGCGCGTTGTTGATGTTTATGTTTTTGCTCAACAGGTTCAACGGCGATCGGTGTCCAAGTTTTATCACGTAATTGCTGGCGAATTTGTCGTGCTGAATCCCCTTCCAGCACCCCTTTTTGCTGTTTTCCCGAAGCGTCAATGGCAGTAAATTGATAGGCAGGCATGATCTTTTCTAATTTTTTCCAAAAAATAATCGGTTAGCTGTTGCATCTTTCCTACAGAATCCTTCATATTTCGGAGCATTACAGCTTTGCACACTTTAGCACAGCCCCTATCATCCGAAAACGAATCATCTTAAAAAATAGTGACGAAACAGATTTATGCCAAACATGCCGCCACCTCAAACAGAGATTTACCGCGTTCGGGTCGCGGTGCCGGTTTATCTGTATGACACATTTGACTACAGCTTAACTGCGGCACAGTATCAACAAGCTCAAGTTGGCGCACGGGTGGCCGTTCCTTTTGGTCGACAAAAACTGATCGGGATGATTACTGAAAAAATCACGCCAGATGTTCCACTCGATCCACGTTTTCAGCTCAAAGCAATTGTTGAGCTTCTCGATGATGAAGCCATTTTAGATGATCAAGTTTTAACTTTATTGACATGGTCAGCGCAGTATTATCAGTTCCCCATCGGTGAAGTGATGCAAGCCGCTTTGCCTAGTTTATTGCGACAAGGCAAACCACTGGATATCTTGGCACATATCTGGAAAATTAAGCCGTGTGAAGATGCCGAATCTAAACTCAAACGCTCACAAAAACAGTTTGAAGCCTACCAAATTTTAAAGCTACACCCTGCTGGAACCACCGAAAATATTTTAAATTTAAGTGGTGTCGAAACCGCGACTTTACGCGCTTTGGCAAAAAAAGAACTGGTGGAATGCCAGTTGGAAGCGCAAGACTTTCGTCCAACACCAGTCCAATTGGCACAAATGCCTTTAAAGCCCAATGAAGACCAGAAAAAGGCCATTGAACAAGTGTTGCATTCGCTCAATCATTATCAGGCATTTTTACTGGATGGCCTAACAGGCAGCGGTAAAACCGAAGTGTATTTACACATCATGCATGAGGTGTTGAAACAAGGCAAACAAGTACTGGTGTTAGTGCCTGAAATTGGACTCACGCCACAAACCATTTCCCGATTTAAATCCCGCTTTCATTGTGATGTTGCGTTGATGCATTCTGGCTTAAATGACTCGAAACGTCTGCAAGCATGGCAACAAGCCAAAATGGGCAAAGCCTCGATTATTTTAGGCACGCGCTCTGCCATTTATACGCCTTTGCACAATCTTGGCTTGATCATTCTGGATGAAGAACACGATATTTCCTATAAACAGCAGGAAGGCTTTCGTTATCATGCGCGCGATGTTGCGCTATATCGGGGACATCTGGCACATTGCCCAGTGATTTTAGGCTCTGCCACACCGAGCATTGACAGTTATCATCTGGTCGAGCAAGAAAAATTAAAACTACTCCAGTTGAATCAACGTGCAGGAGTGGCACTGATGCCCAAAATGCATGTGATCGATTTAAAAGTTGCCAAGAAAAAGCATGGTTTAAGCCAACAACTGATTGAACATATTCAAAAGACACTGGATAAAAAAGAACAGGTTCTGATTTTTCTGAATCGGCGTGGCTATGCGCCTGTCTTGGTCTGTGAAAGCTGTGGCTGGCAAGCCAATTGTCCGCATTGTGATGCGCATTTTACCCTGCATACTCAACCTTACGCCTATCTGCACTGTCATCACTGCGGAACGATTCAACGCGTACCTGATCAATGCCCTGAATGTCAGCATACCACGTTAAAAACGCTGGGCATGGGAACGGCTAAGGTCGAAGAACATCTGAATGAATTATTTCCAGATCATGATGTGATTCGGGTCGATCGTGACAGTACCAGTCGAGTGGGAAGCTGGCAAAAAATTTATGATCGAATTCAACAAAATAAGCCCGTGATCTTACTGGGTACACAAATGCTGGCCAAAGGTCATCATTTTCCTTATGTCACTCTAGTTGCAATTTTAGATATCGATGCAGGTTTACTCTCGGTTGATGTCCGTGCGCCTGAACGCACAGCACAATTGATTGTACAGGTATCTGGTCGTGCAGGTCGCGGTGAACATAAGGGTGAAGTGTATTTACAAACCTTAAGACCCGATCATCCGATGCTTACAACCTTGATCGAAAAGGATTATCGTGCTGTTGCCAAGCATATGCTACATGAGCGCAAAACTGCGTTATTGCCCCCTTATCGTTATGCGGTATTGATTCGTGCAGATTCTAAAAATCGTGACTATAGCCAACAATTTTTAGCGGACATTGCTGCACAGCTACAAGCGCTTGCACAAGATATTATTGAGATTTGGGGGCCAATCCCTGCGCCGATGGAACGCAAAGCAGGACGTTATCGCGCACATATGGTGATCTTGTCGCCAGATCGCGCACGGATGCATTTCTTTTTACGGCAATGGTGGGCGCAAGTGGTGCATTTACCCAAACAGCATCAACTACGTCTATCGATTGATGTTGATCCACAAGAATTTAACTAAAACGCTCATGATCTTAGCTCTGCCATCTTTAAAATGATGCTTATACTAAAGTTATTGGTGAAGTCCTTTTTATTTCTCCCTTATACAGAAAAATAAAAAAGGGCTAAAAAGTGATGAAACAAATCTACTGCTGAAAAAAACCAATCAGCATCTCAACGATTAGGGCCATACATGTCGTTATTACTGCAAATTACCATTTTTTTAGGCGCAGCTTTACTCTTGGTGCCATTGGGTAAACGCTTTGGGATCGCGACCGTCTTGGGTTATCTGTTTACAGGAATCTTACTCGGGCCTAGCGTTTTAAATATCGCCAGTGATGCCAATGCCATTATGCATCTGGCCGATTTTGGCGTGATTTTGCTGATGTTTATTATCGGTCTGGAACTACGCCCACAACGATTGTGGGAACTGCGACATTCGATTTTTGTCATGGGCAGTTTGCAAGTGGTGATCACAGGTGTGGTCTTGATGGCGATCATTGTCATGCTGTTTAAGCAAAATCTAGCCAGTAGTTTTATTATTGGTTTTGCGCTGGCGCTGTCTTCAACTGCTTTTGTATTACAGTTACTCAGTGAAAAACAACAACTCAACACCACCTATGGGCAATCTTCTTTTTCTATTCTGTTATTTCAGGATATTGCCGCTATTCCATTATTAGCCATGATTCCACTTTTGGCAGGTAGCCAGACCACACATCATGGTATTGCTTATTTCGCTGCAATTATTGCGACCTTTACAGGTTTGTTTTTATTTAGCCGTTATGTGTTGCGTTACTTTTTCCGTTTCGTGGCCAACAGTGGTGCCAAAGAACTCATTACCGCAGTCGGTTTATTTATTGTGTTGGCCGTGGTGTTACTGATGGATTTGCTTGGTATTAGCACCACACTGGGCGCTTTTTTAACAGGTGTATTACTGGCTGATTCTGAATTTCGGCATGAGCTTGAAGCCAGTATCGCGCCGTTTAAGGGCTTACTGCTCGGTTTATTTTTTATGACCGTGGGGATGACCACCCAGATTTCGCTTTTTGTCGATATGCCGTGGCTCATCATAGGTGGTGCGATCAGTCTGATGCTGATCAAACTCATGGTTTTAATGGGAATTGCACGATTTAATCAATTCAGTTGGAAAAATAGCCTGCTGATGGGAACCTGTCTGGCGCAAGGCGGTGAATTTGCGTTTGTGGTGCTGAGTGCCGCCAAGAGTGAAAAGTTACTTTCTCAGGCTTTGCTTGAACCATTAACCTTGATTGTGACCTTATCGATGATGCTAACGCCTGTTTTATATTGGCTGATCGCATCCAAAATTGCTCCCCTTATTTTTAAAGATAAAGCACCTGAGTATGATGATATTCCAGCGAATGATCATCCAATTATCATTGCAGGGTTTGGTCGTTTTGGACAGATTATTGCGCGAATTGCACGATTGCATCATTTTAGCTTTACGGCGATTGACAATAATATGCAACGCATTGATTTCGTTAGACGCTACGGCGGAACCTTGTATTATGGCGATGTCACACAGCCAGACATCTTACGTGCCGCAGGCATTGAAAAAGCCAAAATTTTTGTTTTGGCGATCGATGATGTGGAGGATAATATGAATGTCGCGCGACATATTCGCCTGAATTATCCCGAACTGAAACTGTTTGTACGCGCCCGAGATCGCCATCATGTACATTTGCTGCGTGATCTGGGCATCGAATATATCTGGCGTGAAACCTATTTATCATCACTGGGTATGGCTTATCGAGTGCTATGTGATCTGGGCGTTTCTGCACAGCAAGCCTATGACAATATCGAAACCTTTCGTGATTATGATGAAAACTTGCTGACACGCCAGCAAAGCATTTATACCGATGAACAAAAAATTGTAGAAACGCATCGCAATATGCTAGCGGAACTTGAACATTTATTTGAAAGTGATGAAAGAAATCAGCCCATGAGTTCGGGTGTCAATTTACAACGTGGTTTAGAAAACGATACACAAAATCATCGTATTAATGTGACACAGGATGATCGTGATTGACTTGTGTTTTACAATAAAGACACCATTAAGACAGGGTTATGGAGAAAAATATGTCTGATCTACGCCAACGCTTTTATATCGAGGACTGCCCTGTTCGTGGAGAAGTGGTTCATCTTGAAGAAGCCCTGCAAACTATTTTAGCGCAACGCGATTATATGCCTGCGGTTAAAGCACTGTTGGGGGAAATGCTGAGTGCGACGGCATTATTGGCCAGTACCCTAAAAATTAAAGGCCGTATTAGCTTACAGATTCAGGCGTCTGGCACTTTAAAATGGGCGATGGCGGAATGTAATCATTTGGGTGAAGTTCGTGCCTTGGCAGACTATGAACAAGATCCACACTTTATGCAGGGAACAGATAGCAGTGTTGTATTGAGTCATCTGCAAAATCCAATTTTATTTATTAATATTGAACCTGAATTTGGTGATCGCTATCAGGGTATTGTGCCGCTTGATCAACCAACATTGGCAGGGTGTTTGATGCAATACTATGATTTGTCTGCACAGATTCCAACACGTATTGTATTAGCGACGACGGCTAAGCGTTCGGGTGGCTTACTGATTCAATTGCTTCCACGCAACAATGAAGAAGAGCAACAACTGATTGATGAAGACATCTGGCCGCGTTTAACCATGCTCACCGAAACGCTTAAAACGGATGAGTTAACTGAACTTTCAGCCAATGAAATTTTGTATCGTTTATACAATGAAGAGCAAGTTCGTTTACCTGAAATTGAACAGCTTAAGTTTGGCTGTACGTGTTCCAGAGAACGTTGTGAAGACGCCCTAAAACAAATTGGGGTGGACGCTGTTCGTGAAACACTGATTGAGCAAGACCCAATTCGAATGGATTGTCAGTTCTGTAACACGCAATATGTATTTACCGCAGAGCAAGCCTTGGGTTTATTTGGTGAGCATTTAAGTTAAATACTTGCCTTTAAAAGCCAGATTAAAGCCTCCAATGCCCTCGCTTTGGAGGCTTTTTTTATCGCTGGCATTTTCTAAAAATCAACATATTGTCATGCGAACCATCTTGTAATCACTTGTTTCACCACCATAATAAAAGAATAAATAACACCCAATTTTAAAAGAGCTTATATGGCAAAAAACTATTATGAAGAACTTGGGGTTTCACGCAATGCAACTCCAGATGAAATTAAAAAAAGCTACCGTAAACTTGCGCGCAAATATCATCCTGATGTCAGTAAAGAAGCTGACTCAGAAGCAAAAATGCAAGCCATTAATGTCGCCTATGACACTTTAAGCAATCCTGAAAAAAAAGCGGAATATGATCAAATGCTAGATCATCCTCAAGGCTTTGCTGGATTTGGTCAAGGGAGTCAGGGTGCATCTGGTGGTTTTGATGGCGCACAATTTTACCGTCAAGGTAATACGTCTGATTTTCAAGGCTTTGAAGATCTATTTGGTCGTTTTGGTTCAGGTTTTGGGGGTGGTGATTATCACTATCAACGTCAAAATCGAAGCTATCGTGGTGAAGACCAACATGCCAGCATCGAAGTGGATGTCGAGATTGCCTATCATGGCAGTACTCAAAATATCACGCTGCAAATTCCAACAGTCAATGCTTATGGCGAGCCTGAAGTTCAACGCAAAACCTTGCAGGTAAAAATTCCAAAAGGTATGAAGGAAGGTCAGCAAATCCGTTTAAGTGGTCAAGGTCAAAGTGGCATTAATGGCGGTGAAAATGGCGATCTTTATATTGAAATTCAGTATAAAGACACCGATCGATTGCGCGTTGATGGTGTAGATGTCTATGCAACAATTGATGTTGCACCTTGGGAGGCGGCACTTGGGCAAAAGGTAGAAGTCACAACACCTGCTGGAACACTAGGTGTGACTTTGCCGAAAAATGCCAAAACAGGTCAACAACTACGCCTAAAAGATAAAGGCATTCCCAATAAAACGCCGGGCAATTTGTATCTGGTCTTGAATATCGTCTTGCCTCCAGCAACGACCGAACAACAACAACAGGCCTATGAAAGCTTTGCTCAAGCCTTCTCATCCTTTACACCGCGTTCATAAGGAGCTGAATGATGCCCTCTATTCATTATCGTGAAATCGTCTGTAACGGATTGAACGAAGCAGAAATTATTGATGAACAATGTACCTTTGATTTGACTCATTTTGCACAAGTCAGTGGTCAAAGCCCAGAATGGATTTTGCAACTGATTGAATACGATATTATATCCAGCTCAGGTCAGTCACAGCAGCCACTTTTTTCGGGTATCGATCTCATTCGTGCCAGACGTGCTTATCGTTTACAACGCGATTTTGATGCCAGTCTTTCTGCGGTCGCAGTCATGCTGGATCTAATTGATGAAGTACAACTATTACGTCGGCAACTCCGCTCAAGTCAATCCTAACTTTCATATTCGCGATAACTTCATTATCGCGAATTTTCTTTTATGGATTGAATACCTGTATTTAATGCTGTGCAATCCATTGATAAGACAATAGACCTAAAATGGTACAGATGAGCGAACCCAACAAATGAATACAAATCAGAAAAATCGCGACTGAAAATTTTTGCTGTTGTAATAGGCCGACCACTTCTGCCGAAAATGTCGAAAATGTGGTGAGTGCGCCACAAAAGCCCGTAATGATAAATAATTTATAGTTTGGACTGAGATTGGTATTGGCAAAAAATGCAATCGCGAAACCAATGATAAAACCGCCAATCAGATTGGCCAGTAATGTCCCAAGTGGAACATTTTCAAAAGTCGCATTAAATTTTAGGCCCAAAAACCAACGTGACCATGCACCGAATATAGAACCTAAAGCAATAGAAAGAAGGGAATAATACATCGCACATGCTCCAAAAATCATTTTTATTCAACAGAGCACGTACACCTACGCCCCCTGTTTTTAAAATTAGGGTACGTAGGCATCATTAGCCATTAGTTGGCGGTTTGTTGCAGGAGGAATGCCATCTCCTGTGGCTCTAGTCTAACCGAGTAAAATTTAAATGTGAAGCTGAACAGCCATGAGGTTTTATTTCAGTTTAGTCATCTTTTCTACCTCTTTAAGCGTTTGCTTTAAAGGCTCATAATCCAAAAACCAAAATAAATTCACATTATGCTGACGTTTTTGCTGCGCCAGCATTTCAATTACACTCTTTTCACCACGCCCTACCAGATGTTGTCGGTAAAAATAATACAGTAATAACACTGTACACAGCAGCATGACAGCCAGCATCATCCAGAAACCCAGAGGAGATTTTAAACCGGGAATAAATTCAAAATTCATCCCGTAAACGCCAGTAAGTAAAGTTAAGGGCGCAAATACAGCTGTGATAATCGCCAAAATCCGCATGTTCTCATTGGTTTGATTGGCAATCGCGTTAAAGTGTAAATCAATCGCGGATTGAATCGCCATGCGTAAGCGTGAGGTATGTTTTTGGGTGCGTTCTAAATGGCTGACCAAATCATTCATTCTGACCAACAATAAATCGGGGGATTCGGTGGCTTGCTCTCCCATCAAATGATGATAGTTTTCGACCAATTCATCACGCAATTCTTGTAAGGTTTCAATCTGCTCCTCACATAAGTTTTCGACTTGCTGAAATGCCATATTTTCCTGAAACAGTTGCGGCCACTGATTAAAACGCTTCCGACCTTGTAACAACTCTCGTTGCCAGTGTTCAACCCGACGAGTAAGCGGTGTTCGTAGTGCCAGATACCCATCAATAATGGTGTTGAGCAATCTTAAAGCCAGATCAATGGGACTCATGGGCAGTTTTCGGGGTTTATTTTGTTCTTGCATACTGCGCTGTAAGATATTTTGAAAACGTTGCACGTAGTTATCAATGGCTTTGTTGCCATGTTCGCGAACGCTCACCAAAATATGCTGACTCACGATAAAACTGATCGGGGTGGTGGCTAATCCAAACAAGCTTTCATGCTGTTCACCATTAGAGTTATTATTTTCAATATGATCGTCTGGAGTAATAATTTTTCTAAAAATTAGAACATCGTAGTCTTCCATGGTGTCAAAATCACACGGATGTTCGATATTTAAAATATCACGAATATGAAATTCATTAATGCTTAAACCCGTGACTTGTTTAATTTGTTTTTGCCACTGATCTGCATGATTCACCACATCTTCGCGCACACTGTCGACCCACTGAAACACCAATGGATGCTCAGATTGAGGTTCATGACTTAAAAAAATATACTGTTCTGTCGTGTGCTGATAAAAATAGTAAATCTGCATAACACCATCTCTTCATTTCTCATGGTATTTTTAGCATAAATAATCAAATAAAAACTTAATCGGCTGGTAATTTAGACGACAACAATATGCACATGAACAGGATTTTTCTCAATCTTATAAAACAATTCGGAACTTTTTAATTTGATGATGAGCCTAAACCCCGCTATAAAATCGCTTGACCAAACATAACTGGCATATTTTAACATAAAGGCATACTATTTTTAAGGATTAATCATGTATGCTCAGATCATGCTTTTACAACCCGATTAGTCGTCGTTTCAAGCATACTGATGATATCAAGATAACTTTAAACATGTCATAAAAGGTGAGTATATGTTTCCAGAGTACCGTAGTCTCATTAGTCAGTTAAAACAAGAGGATGCTCATTTTTCTAAAGTCTTTGAAGAACACAATGCACTAGACCATGAAATTATTCGTTTAGAGCAAAACCCTGTCACCAGTGGTTTAGACGAAATTGAGGATTTAAAACGCCAAAAATTAAAACTCAAAGATGAGCTCTATAAAATGCTGAAACAAGCAGATCAATAGTCGATTATTCTTCAATAAAAAAATCCGCCGAGGCGGATTTTTTTATACTTTACAAAACCTTATTTAAGCTTGTGCAATGTCTTTCATGGTCAATTTAATACGACCACGATTGTCGACATCCGCGACTTGAACTTTGACTTCCTGACCTTCTTTCAATACGTCAGTCACGTTAGCAACGCGCTCATTTGAAATTTGAGAGATATGAAGCAAGCCATCTGTACCCGGCATAATGTTGACAAACGCACCGAATTCAACGATACGAATCACTTTACCGTCATAGATTTTACCCGGCTCAACTTCAGCAGTCAGTGCTTGAATCTTGGCAATCGCAGCACGTGCAGCCGCTTTAGATTCACCAAACACGCGTACCGTACCGTTGTCTTCGATATCAATTGCCGCTTTGGTTTCTTCTGTAATTTGACGGATGGTCGCACCACCTTTACCAATCACATCACGGATCTTGTCTGGATTGATGGTAATGACTTCAAATGTTGGCGCGAACATTGAAATTTCTGGACGGGCACGAGAAATCACTTTGTTCATTTCATTCAGAATATGCATACGACCTGCATAAGCCTGATTCAATGCAACTTCCATGATCTCTTCGGTAATCCCTTCGATCTTGATGTCCATTTGTAGCGCAGTAATACCATTGGCAGAACCTGCTACTTTAAAGTCCATGTCGCCCAAGTGATCTTCATCACCCAAGATGTCTGAAAGTACAGCAAAACGCTCATCTTCTTTGACTAGACCCATTGCGATACCCGCAACAGGTGCTTTAAGTGGAACACCAGCATCCATAAGAGATAATGAAGCACCACAAACCGAAGCCATTGAAGATGAACCATTTGATTCAGTAATGTCAGATACAATACGGATCACATACGGGAAGCGATCTGCTGCTGGCAATACGGCCTGTACACCACGACGTGCCAAACGACCATGACCAATTTCGCGACGTTTTGGCCCTGATTCACGACCTGTTTCACCCACTGAGTAAGCAGGGAAATTGTAGTGCAACATAAAGTTGTCAGTTTTAGTCCCTGCAAGCGTATCCACCATGAGGGCATCACGGGTATTACCCAAAGTGGTGGTGACCAACGCCTGAGTTTCACCACGTGTAAACAGTGCTGAACCATGCGCACGCTCTAATACACCGACTTGTACATCAAGTGCACGAACGGTTTTGGTATCACGGCCATCAATACGTGGTTTACCTGACAAAATATTGTCACGTACCGTACGGTATTTCAGATCTTCAAACAATTCGTTCAAGTCGTCTGCAATACCAGTTTCATCATTTTCAGGAACAAACTGTGCAACTGCTTCAGCTTGTAAAGCATCAAGTGCAGCATAACGCTCATGCTTCACTGCAATGGTATATGCTTCAGAAATCTTCGCTTCAAAAGTTTCTTTTAGTTTGGCACGAAGTTCTTCATTTTTCGCTGGCGCAGTCCAAGTTGACTCTGTTGCACCCGCAGCCGCAGCAAATTCTTTAATCGCTTGGATGGCAATTTGCATTTCGTCATGACCGAAAAGCACCGCACCCAACATTTGGTCTTCTGAAAGCTCTTTTGCTTCAGATTCAACCATAAGTACCGCAGACTCTGTACCTGCAACCACAAGGTCAAGATCTGATTGAGCCAATTGCTCTAAGTTCGGGTTAAGAACATATTCACCATTAATTAAACCAACACGCGCACTACCAATTGGACCACGGAACGGGGTACCAGCAATTGCTAATGCAGCCGAAGTTCCCAACATTGCAGCGATGTCAGCTTCCATGGTTTTATCAGAAGAAACGACCGTTGCAGTGACTTGAATCTCGTTGTAATAACCTTCTGGGAACAAAGGACGAATCGGACGGTCAATCAAACGCGAAATGAGGGTTTCTGCTTCTGATGCACGACCTTCACGTTTACCATAACCACCAGGAATACGACCTGCTGCATATTGCTTTTCTTGATAGTTCACGGTGAGTGGGAAAAAGTCTTGCCCTGCTTTGGCAGTAGGTTGTGCAACCACTGCAACCAGAACAGTCACACCGCCCATAGTAATGAGGACAGTATTGGCTTGACGAGCCACACGACCCGTTTCTAAAACGACTTGATGTTGACCATATTGAAATTCTTTACGAATCACATTAAACATTGACATGTATTATATTTTCCTAGTTCTATTTGACGAGTCAGTCTAGTGGAGACCCCTAAGGTTTGGCATTCAAACCATTGCAATCACAGGATTTTCAGCAATGATCAATGACAAAGCTTAGAAGCCGACCTCACTAGCGTATAAACACAAAGAAGGAGCGAACATTCGCCCCTTCCAGATTCACTTAATGCCCCGCACTAAGCGATACTCTTTTTTCAGTACAGTTTTCAGCATGGAAACACACTGTCATATACAATACCGAAAAGAAAGCATAAATCGAATTAACGACGTAAGCCTAATTCGTTGATTAGACTTAAATAACGACCGTGGTCTTTACCATTTAAGTAATCAAGTAATTTACGACGTTGGTTAACCATACGGATAAGACCGCGACGGCTATGGTGGTCGTGTTTGTGCTCTTTAAAGTGACCTTGCAAATCATTGATTTGAGCACTTAAAAGCGCAACTTGTACTTCTGGTGAACCAGTGTCGTTTTCAGCACGAGCAAATTTAGCGATGATCTCTGCGCGATCTGCGTTTGTTAAAGCCATTCGATTTCTCCGAGATGCTTAAATAAAGTGAATTGATACGAATCAGGCGACTTATAGCAATAACTTAAGCCCACTGACTGCCGTGCATCACTACAGCAGTCCGCTATTTTAAAGGATTCAGACGATATTGACAATTCTTAAATGGATTTGCTCAACATTTAGACCTTTTTATCTGACATTTTTTTATAAATGGTGCTGTCATTTTGGACACTGACAACTGCCTATAAATTATGCAAACTCTCTGATGTAAATAAAAAAAATAGTGAATGGAAACCGTGAAATTATTATCAACCAATACTTGCTTTGTGCCCAAGGATTTAAATTCAGTGATGCGTCGTCAGGATGAAGTCGAAGCTGAACAAGGCGGCATGACCCAGCAACAATTGCAAAAAATCTGGCACAGTGTCGAAACTACTTATAAAACAGGCAATTACCCACTCATCACTTTTTGTCTGCGGCGTAAAGGTAAAATTTTGCTGAATCGTAGTCTGGGGTATCGTTGTGGAAATTCGACACAGGGCTTACAGCCCAATGCCCAAGTGGGTACACCAGATACGCCTATTTGTTTATTTTCAGCCTCTAAAATGGTCACTGCGATGCTGATTCATATGCTGGATGAACAAGGCGTTATTAACCTGCTTGACCCAATTAGTTATTATATTCCTGAATATGCTACGCATGGCAAACGACGCACCACAATCTTTCATTTGTTGTCACATCGAGGTGGAATTCCTAAAATTGAAGGTGAAGTCACTCCCGAATTATTGTTTGATAAAGATGAAATTTTAAAGCGTTTGTATACGTCTAAACCTGTTTCTGCCTCTGGCTCACGGCTGGCTTATCATGCCGTGACCGCAGGTTATATTTTGGGTGAACTGATCGAACGTGTCACTGGTCAGGACTTGCGCCAATTTCTACACCAAACCATCGAAAAACCGATGGATATGCCCTATTTTAATTATGGTTTAGCACCCAATTATCGTGATCAGGTTGCCATGAATTATCCAACAGGCCTGCATCCACGCTTGGGAACCGATCATTATTTAAATCATGTGCTGGGAGGTGGCTTACAACTCGCGGTTGATGTGACCAACGACAACCGATTTATGGACACCATCTGCCCCGCAGGGAATATTTATACCAGTGCTGAACAAGCTGGACGTTTTTTTGAGATGCTCTTGAGTGGTGGGCGATATCAAGGTAAACAAATCATGACCAGTCGTACTGTGTTTCGCTCGACCCTACCCACTTCGGCAACCACGCTTGATCGCACCCTGCTTGCTCCGATGCGTTATGCGCTAGGACCAATGCTCGGCAGCAATCCTGTGGGTTTATTTGGACCAAACACAGGACAGGCATTTGGTCATATTGGATTCTCGAATATTTTATGTTGGGCAGATCCTGAACGTGATATTAGTGTGTCCTTTTTGACCACCGGAAAATCAGTGATTGGTACACATCTTCCAGCATTAGCCAATATGCTGTACCAAATTTCCAGTCAATGTCCACGCATTCCTAAAGAAGCCCGTCGCTCTTTATTTGGGTCAGATCAGACTGAAAACGAGATGGTGTAGGCAAAAAGAAGCCCAAGCTGAACTTGGGCTCTTTTGCGCTGTATTTTTATTTTGGTCAGTTTATTGTTTTATTTTATTGTTGTAGGAGGATTTTTTCTCATCCTCATGCATTATTGATGAACAGCTGATTCAATAATGTTTCCCCTACATTTGCCATTCTGCCACAACTCATTATGAAGAAAAGTGGTAGTTTTCGTATCAAAGTGTAAGTAAAAACTTACACTACTACAATTTTTTGATATTTAAGCATTTTTAAAGCTTTATTTTTTACTTTTGATTCAAATTTATACAAAAACATAATCTTTAGCACATAAAAAAGCCCTGTAGTCTCTCCCAAAACTACAAGGCTTAGCGGCTGTAAATTTCCTCTTATGACTTACTTCACTGTAAGCTCGCTATCTTTCGACTTTATCGTTATTGTTTTGCGATTTTCTCAGCATTCCTTGCTGAGCTTTTGTGCAAAACTATAATCTCAAAAAAATGCATGACACTCTATCAGCAAATTTCTCGAATCCATGTAAGCATTTTCGTACAGACCTGTCTACAAGAGCATTCAACTTAACAATTTGAATTTTTTATTAATTTTACTAATTAATCCGCTTTTTCGTGTGGTTTTGACCTTGAGTGCTTGCGCCAGTGCCTCCCGATCCACCAATAAACTGACCACGGTTTTGGCTCGCGTAATTGCTGTATAAATCAGCTCTTGACTGAGTATTTTCTGAGCAGAAGAATCAAATACCACTGCCGTATGTTGAAACTCTGAACCTTGAGATTTATGAATCGTCAATGCAAAAGCAGTTTGAATATTTTTAGGTAAACGATGTGCTGCAATCCATTTATCCAAACTTGGAAAATATACTTCAAACTGTTCCGCGTCATGGCGATGACGGAAACACAGCCCAATATCGCCATTGGAAATGCCGAGTTGGTAGTCATTATAAGTCATCATGACAGGACGTCCGATGTACCATCCACCTACTGCCATAATAGACAACTGCTCAGTCAACCATTGTTGCGCGTAGCGATTAATCTGTTCTAGTCCAAAGTCACCAAAACGAATAGCCACTAAAATTCGATACTGATTAAAAGCATGAATAATCGATGGGATATAGGATTCGTCATAAGCTGCGTGTTGATAGGCTTTTAAAGCGGATAAAAACGCGTGAAATCCCAGCATCAGCCGCTCGTAATAGCTTGCCACATTCGGCATGGCGACATCTGGTAAATACTCCAGTTGCACCACATCTTGCATGGATGCTTTGAGTTCGATGGATTGTAAGTGCGTAGGAATAGCGATCTGTTGTTCAAATTGTTGCAATATCTGCTGTGAAGATTGTTGCGTATCAAGGGTTTGAATCAATCGGGCAAACTGACCAATACGAGCCTCGCTGTTAAAACGACGACTCGAAATCAGATGAACCCGTTGACTTTGTAATGGTGTGACCTGTTGTAAATCAGCCAGAACTGATCCCACGTCCACTGAAGCCAATTGTTGAGCATCGCCTAGTAAAATTAAACGACAATTTGCTGGAATCGCTTCAAGTAATAAGGTCGCCAGATTTAAATCCAGCATGGATGCTTCATCCACCACAATCACATCATAAGGTAAAGGTTGTTGAGCATGAAAGCGTGGAATCTGTTGGTATCCCAAGCCGAGTAGACGATGCAGTGTTTGAGTGCTTTGTTGGCGCAATGCCTCAGTTACCAGCCCTGAGTCCAATAGTTTAGGATCATTAAAAGAAGCTTGTAATGCTTCCTGCATACGCTGCGCGGCCTTACCCGTCGGTGCCGCCATGGCAATACGAATATCTGGAATAGCCTGACTCAAAACCGCAATAATTCGTGCCAGTGTGTAGGTTTTTCCTGTTCCGGGCCCACCGGTAATCATATTCAAAGCGTGGCCCGCTACCATTTCTAAAGCAGCACGCTGCTGTGGATCCGTCAATAAATCTTGATGATGCGTAGTTAAAACAGGTTGAATCGTTTGTGTACTTAATCGAACAATTTGACTCGCCAAACGTTGTTCCAATGACCAGTAACGATATAAGGCCAATAGCTCGCCGTCATACACCAGTGGTGCAATCTGGGATTCAGCCTGAGCCTCATGCACCCAATACGTCTCTAAATCAGGCAAATCTGTAGAAGAAATCGCCAAACCGCTATCGCCTTGCAGGCTTGCTTCAATTAATGCTTGCAACAAGATTGCGATTTCGGCAGAATTGCGCTCCCGAACGTTAAACGGTGCTTGGGCAAGATAGTGGCTCCAGTGCTTGAGCCATGTCAGATCTGTATCTTCAGATGTCGTATTTTGCTTGTCCACACAGTTATCCTCAAGCTTTTCCACAAGCTTATAAACACGTTTATCCACAAATTAAAAAATTGATTTTTATCAAGTTATAAGATATATCCGCATCACTCATAGCATTTTATCCTCAGCAAAATATCCCAAAATTGCATCTAGTCTTAAAATAAACTCTGTCTCAGGCTGCCAATAAAAATAACCCTGCTGTGGCTGGCCATTCATCCCACGTAAATACAAGTAGCTGGCACCGCCCAGATGCTGTTCAATTTGATAGTTTTGCAATTTCACTTTCAGATAACGATGTAAGGCCACCAGATAAAGCGCAGCCTGCAACCAATAACTGGATTGACGCATATTTTGCTGAATTGACTCAGCAGCATAGTCAGTCAGATCTTTGCCCAAGTAGTTACTTTTATAATCAGCGATATGAAAACGTGTGCCGTCAAAATACATGAGGTCAATCGAGCCATTTAAGTAACGCGCTGAATAAGCATCCAGAAAATCAGGCATTTCGATTTGATATTCGACAAATAGCTGTTGCACACGGCGCATTGCCAGCACTCGATCAGACAATGACAAATAAAAAGGACATTCGGATAAAAACTGACCCGCCTGTAATTGTTGTAACTGAAAACCCTGATGCAATGGCGTTTGCAATACCTGTTTGAACCAATCGGACAGCCACTGATACAAAATACCTTCATCCTGTTGCGATGTAGGAAAATCTTGCTGATAAACTGCGTACAGTTGATCCCATAGACTGCCATAGTCATTTTTAAAACGACGACGTATTTCTATGATCCAGTCCTGTTGATTTTGAAAATCCAGATGTTCAAACATTTCATGTAAAAAGTTTCCCGCAACTGTCCCTTTCGGAAAGTTTTGCTGAATCCAGCCAATCGGCTGAGTACTAAGCGTAGAATGAAGATCATGTTGATCCATTTCATCCTCAGCTTGTGCTAGCGGTAAATCACTTGCGACCAAGCGATCTTTTAAATTATGTCCAGATTTTAAATGTTGGACCAAATAACTAAAACTGGTTTTCGCTCGGGCATAGAAGCGTTGCTCTGGTAAAGCCTGTGCAACTAAGCCATCGTTTTGGTGAGAGGGTTGACGCATTAAAATAACTGGGCACTCAGTGAGTACCGCTTCATCCATACTCTCTGCATGTGCAAAAGTGCCATTGTGATATTTCCAGAAGGCTAAAGCATCCCGTGATTTTTGCTGTTGATCCTGCATGACTGCATATACCCGATGGCTGGCTCGGGTCAATGCCACATACCACAGCCGATTTTGCTCTGCCTGATTGCGCTGCTCATGTTGCAAAATGGCCTGCGGGCTTAAACGTTGCTGATCTGCAATCGCTACCACCCTTTGGGTTTGAGTGTGCCCATTTTCAACCACATCCATCGTCGAAAAATTTAAGGTCTTGTTTTGATCTTTAAACGGTTTATCGGCACCTAATAGAAATACGATTTTGAATTCCAGACCTTTAGACTGATGAATGGTCATGAGCTGAATGCCTGCATCACTGGAAAGTTTACGTTCCAGTTCCCAGTCACGTTCGCTCGGTGACTGAAGCTGTTTTAAATACCAGTGATATAGATTTTGCGCGCCCTGATAACGCTCGCTATGTTGACTCAGAATTTCACTCAAATGACGTAAATTAACCACTTCACGTTCATTGTCTTTATGATAGTGCGCCACCAGCGTCTGCCAGACATTAAATTGGCTCATGCAACGTTGCCAAGCTGCCAAAAAGCCCTGATGCGACCAAAGCTCGCGAATTTCATCAAAGGATGAAATATAGCGACTTAACCCTTCTGCACTTTGCTCTAACTCAGTCAGTTGCTTTAAGTTGAATCCCATGAGGCGACTTAATAACGCACGTTTGAGTTTGGCTTCATCATAAGGATGCAAAATAGCAGTGAGTAAGGCACCCACATCCTGTGCAATGGCATGATCAAATACACTACGACGCGAAGGGCGGTTGACCCGAATACCCAAAAACTCAAGGGCAGATTGGACATCGTCTAGTCCTTTATGGTTTTTAGAGAGAACAGCAATATCATCCTCAATGATATGAATACGTTCATCCCCTTCTAAGCATAAATCACCCTGTTGTGACTGATTGAGCAGTGCACGAATTTTCCATGCCACTTGCTCTGCTTCTTTGGATTTATCTTGCAACATTAACCAACGCAACGGTGCAACATTGTGCTGCCCATGATCAACTAAAGCAGGATGCTCACGTGAACCTGCTTTAATTGGGTCATAAATGACCTGTTCACCGAAATCAGGCTGTTGCTGAAATAAATGATCGACCACATCCACCAATGCTTTCACAGAACGGTGATTAAAACTGAGTTTGTATTCACGTCCTTGTTTGGCTTTTATGTCTTGATATGCGTTTAAAAAGGTCAACATATCACCGCCACGAAAACCGTAAATGGCTTGTTTACGATCCCCCACCATAATCATGCAGCCTTTGTGATAACGCTGCGGATGACGCCAGATACTGGCCAGCATATCATCCTGATCCTGATTGGTGTCCTGAAATTCATCGACCAAAATCAGGGGATAACGCGCTTGTACAAATATCGCAAAACGTTGTCCTTGCTCCCCTTTCAAAGCCTCTGCCAAGCTTCGAATTTGCTGTGAGAATGTGGTTTCCCCTTTTTCCTGTAAGCGTTGTGGTAAACGTCGTTTGACTTCAAGGCAAATATACGCTTTTAAATCAGTATGTAATTGTTGTAATTGGCTTTGCAGCTGCTGTACATGGTTTATCATCTCAATCAGGCGTTGCAAATCCGTATGCTGATAAAATCCTGCACGGACATCTTCAGGGCATTTTTTAAAGATTTTATCCTGTTCAAATTTTTCCAGAAATTTAAACACGGCTTCTCGCGCAGTGCTTAAATGCTGGTCAAAAATCTGCAATGGTTGTGCGCTGTGTAAGGCATTTAGAAAAGCAGGAATATGCTGTTCAAATAAATCTGAAAAAGCTGAATGACGAAATGACGTGCCATGAATATAACAACGATATACTCCGTCTGGGGCGTAATATTGATCCAAGTCATCCAGATTGAGCTGTTGTACCAGCTGCTGAACAGCGAATAGTCGACTAAAATCCAAAACCGGCAATGCATATTGCTGAAAATGGGCAGAACTAAAATTTAATGCCGTTTCGACCACATCGACAAAGGCATCGACACTTTTTAATGCCCCGATCTGGTACAACCCGTCAATGACCAGTTGCGGCTGTGTCTGAATCCATTCACGCAGTACATCATGAATTAATTGCCGTGTATAACGTTTGGCATCATCGGTAATTTGTGCAGCTTCAATTTTTCCGCTTTCAAACGCGAATTCACGCAATAACTTTTGACTAAAACTATCGAGTGTTCCTACAAACAGTTCATCCAGTTGATCGAGTACTAATTTTAAACGTTCGCTGGCATAGCCCATTTGTGTTGAAAAACGGCGTAACACCTGCTGTAGCAAAGGATCATTCAGTTCATCCGCTTGTTTTAAAATCTCTTGCTCGGTCAGTCCCTGATACTGTTGTAAAGTCCGATAAACCTCCTGTACTCGCAAGCGAATCCGAGTTTTGAGTTCAGCCGCAGCAGCACGCGTAAAGGTGGTGGCAATGACTTGATTGGGCAAATATTTTTCCAGAAAAATTCGCACCATTAAACTGGAAAGGGTAAAGGTTTTCCCTGTACCTGCGGAGGCCTCTATCAGGTGCAACCCTGAAAATTCAATATCTACAATCGGATGATAAGACACAGCATGTTGGCTTGCAGTCATGACTTATTCCTCCGTGCGCACATGTTGAAAAATCGGAGCATACAAGGCATAGGAAAACCGAGCCAACGCGTCTATCAGTAAAGCTTGAGCATCCTGTTGCTGCAAAATAAATGACCAGTCACGATGGTATTGACTACTCTCATCCTGCGTCACATCAATGGCACTAAAGTTTTTTTGATCTTTCCAGTCTTTTAAAATACTGTCCCGGTCTGATGGCATCAGCTGCATTTGTCCCGTCTCATCTTGCTGCCACTGATACTGCTTGCCTTTTGCTAAAGGTTTAAGCAGTAAGGCAGCAGGTAAAACCAAAGGCTGTTGCGAAGCGTATTGCCATGCCTCCAGCCATGCATGCAAATGTTGACGTGCTGCCTGTGAAGTTAAGCCTTCACAAATCACGGTTTGGTCACTAAAGATGATGATTCGGCGTTTATTGCATATTGAGTCAAACTGATCTAAAACAGCCAGCCAGATTAAATACTCCAGCCAGACTTTGGCAATACGTTGCGCACGTGCGCTGGACGCTTGTAAACTGACCCAATCATTGACTTCATGAGCAGGAATTTGCACATTCATATATAACTGCTGTGAAATACGCCAAGTCCGAAAGGTGGTTGGTGTTTCCTCTATCGCATAGTGCTGTAACCGCTCCTGTAAACGTTGTTGCTCCAGCACGCTCTGCTGCCATGCACTGTTTTTAATTTTACTCACAGGCAACTGATCAAGTAGTAAATCAGGGGTTGCATCAGGATTTTGCTTGTGCAAAAAATGACGAATCGCATATTTGCCTAAACCATCCAGAAATAAAGGTTCATCCTGATCCAGCAGATCATGATTTTTCAGATTTTCGACACCCAGCGTTTTTAAATATAAACGGGCAGGAAAACAGATGTCCGCCATCCATTGCTGGCTATTGAGCACAGGAAGTTCAGAGGATGC
The DNA here is from genome assembly GCF_900625095.1 of Acinetobacter ihumii. Lineage (GTDB taxonomy): Bacteria > Pseudomonadota > Gammaproteobacteria > Pseudomonadales > Moraxellaceae > Acinetobacter > Acinetobacter ihumii. The sequence goes on from NZ_LR130760.1 coordinate 1,981,587, forward strand.
TGCTTCATATCGCATGTTGACCCAAGGCTGGCGTGTATTTGGGCGATGTTGCCTGTTTTGTTGTTGAATCTGCTGCGCCACCTGATACCAGTGATCCTGATAACGCTGCAAAGCAGCAGCTTGAGTAAAACCTGAAACATCAAAAGGTTGTAAAGCATGAATATGATACAAGGAAGCAATCTGAGGCGGTACATCCAGTTGTTTGAGTTGCTTTGCTCTAAGCTCGGCATGTTCATGATCCTGCGCTAAAGTCAGATCCTGATCAGGTGCGACAATCAACGCCAGATGAGACTTAAACTCTTGCACAATACTCGATGGTTCACGCACCTCACCATCATTGACATCATAACCATTATAAAACAGCCATAGGTTGTCTTGTGCCAACAATATCGCGTCCAGAAAAGCCCCATGATCGTCCTCTAAGCGTGAACGATCTCCAAGTTGTGGTCGAAGCAGATCCATTAAATCAAAAGGAATGTGCGCATCACGATTTGGAAATTTGCCCTGATCCAGATGCAATAACACCACCAGCCGATAAGGAATTGGACGAATCTGACCAATCTGACTAAAGGTAATCTGTCCCGTTGGTTCTGCTTGTGCCACCTGATTTTCCAGTGTGCGCTGAATTTCATCGATTATATAAGGCAAAGGTAGCGTAATCTGGCGTAAATGCTGTGTTTCGGCTTCACCATAGTAGCTTGCCAAAGTCACCATTCGTTCTTGTTTTTTAATCGCATCACGCACAGTTTTTAATGCGGTTTCACCTGCCTGCTCAAATGCACTCACATCAGCCATTAAACGTTTTAGCCATGTTTCTACCGTCAGTTGCTCGTCCAATTCGTGTGCTAGCATCCAGTGACGACGCTCATCAATATCCTGATAAATCTGAATTAATCTGCCAATCAGCTCAAAATCATCGGGTTGTACCTGTGCAAAGCTTAGAGTTCCTTCAAATAATACATGGGCTGGTATGGCAATACCTAAGACCAGACGATCCAGCGCAAACTTAAAACTATAACGATAATCCTGATCTGCCTCGCTCAAACTTTGCTGTAAATGCAGTGCATCAAAACCACGTTTAAACCCAGCTTCGGCGAGTAAAGCCAGTGCACGCATCACTTGCTGATCATCCAGTCCATAATACAATTTGCTTGCTGACAAATTTAACCAGTCCGCAAATTCATCATAATTAAAACGCTCCTGAACCAGTTGTATCCGTCCCAAAACTGCACGCCATGCATTGAGTACATCTAACTGTGCAACGCCTGCAATTTTAATCGGCAAGAAAATATCGTCATCACTGGCATGCGCTGGAAAGACACTGCGAATGTGCGGTTCTATCTCAGCTAAATTGGGAACAAGCACCAAAATATCACTCGGTCGACGTGGCTGCGCTGCGCCGCCATGAGTCAACCAGTAGATCAATTGATCACGCAAAACTTCCACTTGACGCAAGCTTGAATGACACACGTGGAACTGAATTGACTGATCTTGAGCTTGAAGCACATATTCAGCCGCTTGCGGTTCAACCAGATGTAAAATATCTGACTGGATTTTCCCCAAAAGTGTTTGAGGAAATTCGTCCACAAATGCATCCACCCAGCGACCTTCCTCACCTGTAGAAAGACTGGACAATAACGAAAAGTGATCACGCGCCTGTTTACCTAAACGGGTCAATAAAGGATGCCGCGAATCACGGACTTCTGCATTAAAATGCAGGGTGAATTGCTGAAAAAATTCTGCAATTTCTGCATCACTTGCTTCAGGGTTTTTATCAATAAAACGCTGTTTGACTCCCAGATCATATCGCTGTTTCCATAAAGGATCGACACTATCGGCCCAATATTCCTGCGAAGGGTTGTAATGTAAAATCAGCACATCCAGATATTGTCCCAAACGGCGCAAAAACTGAAGTTGCGTTGGTGGTAAATCCAGCAAGGTAAACACCACCACTTGTTTAGGCAGACGTTTTAAAGCTTGCTCACGCGTCTGCTCAGATGCGAGTTGTTGCCAGAACAGATCATCAATCTTTTCAATGTCCAAAAAATCCTGATGAAAATACTGCTTCCATAACCAGCGTTGCCATGCTTCAAGTTGCTGTGCCTGCTCCAGTTGAAAAGCTGAAACGCCTTGATCTCGATTAACAATTAATTCTTCAATATCCAGTGTTTGATCTTGTCCCCACGCATGCAACCAGTGATGACCACGGTACAACATATAGTTGTTGAATAATTGAGAAACTTGCTCACTGACCCAATACAACATTTTCTGTTTTTTTAATTGTTGCTCTAAGGGGTTAGAAAGCCGCTCAGCACTGTCGTAGATTCGGGCGATAATCGAATGTAAAGGATGAAGTGCATCAATCTGAATCTGCTCAGGCTGAATATAAGAATAAAGTGCCTGATATACACGCCATTTTAAAATTAAGCGCGGGATATTGGCTTTACGCACCTGATCTTTATGTTCAGATAAAACCTGTTGATAGGCATACCACTGAAAACCGCGAATTCGTTGATGAAACTGATAATTGGCATGAATACCTTGCTGTTCAGCAAGTTTTTGTGTCAGCCATTGCTCAACAGCCACATTGGGTACAATAAAATGCTGCGGGCTTAGCACCTGAAAAGCATCAGAAGTCGCAGTATGTAAAATCTGCACCATGCCTTGTACCAATATTTCGATACGCTGACTCTGAATGACATGTATTGCCATGTAACTCACTACCTTGCTAAGTTATGCTTTTATGCACAAAATCATAAACATTCGTCACTATACATCTAAATGTAACTATGTCACGTTTAGCGCATGAAATAAAAATTGCAATTGCATTTAAAAAATCATATTTGAATGACAAGAAAGGACCGACTTGAGTATAGCCTTATGAAAATTGAAAATATCCCAGATTCAATTGATCCAAATTTAAATCTTGAACAGATCCGTGATGAATGTCTGGAAATGGTCAAAAAGCGCGCCTATTTTTCCGCAGGAGCTGCGGTTGTGCCGATTCCATTTTTTGATGTGGTGATTGATATCGGCATTCTGTCACAACTGATTCCTGAGATTAGTGCACGTTTTGGTTTATCGCCCGACCATATTACCGTTTATGATCCACAAACCAAACAAATCCACTGGAATGAACTGCGCAAACGTGGTTTTGAATTCTCGGGTTTAGTGGTGGCTCGAACCGCAGTCAAAAAATCACTCAATGGAATCGTGGGCAAAGTACTCACCAAACAAGTCACCAAATTTATTCCCTTAGGTGGACAAATTGTGGCTGCAAGCTTAGGTTATATTGTGATGAAAAAAGTCGCAGAAGCCCATGTACAGGAATGTTTTCACCTTGCCAAACGTATCCAGCAAAAAAATGTCAATGCCAATATTGAAGCCTAGAACATAACACCATGAGAGATAAATGACTGTTGCGCGCTCTTGCCCTTCATTTATCTCGAATCATACGTAAAGTGCGCTTGATGTAATATGACGCCTTTCATTTAAATTTTACTACATATCTCATCGATTTTTTTAAGTTCCATTAAAGATTGCTTTTCTACTCTGCCTCTACGATGACAATAATGTTATGGAGAGTCGTTGTGGAACATGGATCATCTACCTCGCGTTTACGCGCCATCTTTAACGTAACCAGCGGTAACTTTCTGGAACAGTACGATTTTTTTCTTTTTGGCTTATATGCCAAAGCCATTGGACAAACGTTTTTCCATGCTGATAGCAGTTATGCAGCACTGATGAAGACATTTCTGATCTTTGCAGTGAGTTTTCTTATGCGTCCAATTGGTGCTCTGGTTTTAGGTCCCTATGTCGATCGGATTGGGCGTCGCAAAGGTTTAATGCTGACTTTAAGCATTATGGCGATTGGCTCGCTTCTAATTGCGCTGACACCCGGCTATGCTACGATTGGTTTTGCCGCAACTGTGCTTATTTTTATTGGACGTTTAGCTCAAGGTTTTTCCGCAGGTGTCGAACTAGGCGGCGTTTCCGTGTATTTATCTGAAATTGCAGAACCGCATAATCGTGGTTTTATTACTAGTTGGCAGTCCGCCAGTCAACAAGTTGCTGTCATTTTTGCTGCGGTTCTGGGCTATCTGGTCAGTGTTGCCTTCACCAAAGCGCAAGTGGACGCTTGGGCTTGGCGCATTCCATTCTTTGTAGGCTGTGCGATTATTCCGTTTATTTTCTGGTTAAGAAAATCATTACAGGAAACCGAAGCATTTACGACACGTAAAGAACACCCGAGTACGCGTCAAATCATGGCAACGTTGGCAGCCAACTGGAAAATTGTGTTGATTGGCATGTGTATGGTTGCCACCACAACCACCATGTTTTATTTCATTACCGTTTATACGCCCACTTATGGTAAGGAAGTGCTGCACCTGAGTACCGCAGAAAGTTTACTCGCAACGGTCATGGTAGGAATCAGTAATTTTATTTTGCTGCCGATTGGCGGTTATCTATCAGATAAATTTGGACGCAAGCCTTTATTAATTGCGAGCACGACACTGATTTTTGTGAGCGCATATCCGTTACTTAGTTGGCTAACTCAACACATTAGTCTGGGTCATATGCTGATATCTCTACTCTGGTTATCCCTTTTATACAGTTTCTATAATGGTGCTTTGGTGGTGTCACTCACAGAAATGATGCCAAGTTCAGTTCGTATCGCTGGTTTTTCAGTGGCCTATAGTTTGGCAACCTCTGTATTTGGGGGCTTAACACCAATGATTGCCACTTATTTGGTTGAACAAAGTGGTAGCAAAAGTATGCCGGCTTTCTGGTTAATGTTTGCCGCGATTATCAGTCTGATTGCGACATTAATTGTGTTCCGTCAACGTCAATCCCAAACTAACCGCGCATCTAAAATCAAAGGAAAACTTATAGTCAATCCGTCTCATTCATAATGACTTCACGCTTTCTTAATAAACTGATGCTGACTCGAATCCTGCATTTGAGTCAGCAGTCATCCACAGCTCTAATCTGCTTTTAAACATTTCAAAATCGTCTTTAGCACTTGAATACGCGCACTATATTTATCGTCGGTTGCCACGATATGCCAAGGCGCATTATCAGTACTGGTATATTCAAACATATCTGCCGCAGCGTTTAAATATTCATTCCATTTTGCACGATTACGCCAGTCATCGTCAGTAATTTTAAAGCGTTTATGTGGTGTTTTTTCTCTATCCTCAAAGCGTTGTTTCTGCTCATCTTTACTAATGGATAACCAGAACTTGATCACCACAGTCTGGCTATCTATTAAATCTTTTTCAAAGCGATTGATTTCCTCATAGGCACGTTGCCATTCACAGTCATTGGCAAAGCCTTCTACGCGCTCGACCAAAACACGACCATACCAACTCCGGTCAAAAATTCGAATATCACTGCAATTATCCAGCTTGGTCCAAAAACGCCATAAATAAGGATGTCGCAGCTCATATTTTTCAGGTGCGCTAATTGTGAAAATATCGTATTCACGCGGATCTAGCCGTTTAATAATCCGTTTGATTGCCCCACCTTTGCCTGCGGCATCCATCCCTTCAAATACCACAACGACTTTACGTTCATCGTAGCGCATGGCATCGGCAACACGTCGGGTGAGTTTTTTAAGCTTTTTCTTGTATTTTTCCTTTGGCATCTGTTCAGAGTCAGGATGCAATAATTCTTTTGGAATGAGCGTTTGCGTCCAGTGTTCAACACCTTGGGTAGGGTGTTCTGGTAAATCTTTGAGGGCTTTTAAAATGCATTCAGCAAAACTTTGATCTCTGAGCTTGGGATCTTCGCCCTCAATTAAAATCCAGTCATCACTAAAACGCTGGCGTAACTTCTGTAAGTTGTCATATTGTTTTTTGTTGCGCCAGTCCAGACCGTGCAGTTTATGCCATTGTCGTTCCGATGCATCAATATGATCTAAACGTTTTTGTAGAGATTTCCACGATAAATCAAACCAGACTTTAATTACATCCACCTGATTGTTTTTTAAGTCTTGTTCAAAAGCACGCATTTGTTCCACATAGGCATCAAACAAGGTTTCATCCAGCGGTTTGGAAACATGCATGGCCGTAGTTAACAAGTCGCTATACCAGTTACCAAACATCACGGCGATCTGTCCTTCACGCGGAATAAAATTCACATAAGGCTGCCAAAATGCACGATCATTTGCCAACATATAAGGAGGATCTGCTTTGACCTTCAAATAACGTGGATCCACCCATTCTCTTAACTGTTTAACCGATTCTCCTTTACCCGCCAGTTCAATCCCACTCACCAGCACCAATACACTTTTGGCATTACTTTTACCCCAACTGTTTTTTAGCTGGTATTGGGCTTCAATCAAATCTGAAGAAAGGTGATTTTCATTACGAGGGGTCGTAACAGTCTTTGATTGACTCATGCTTAAAGCCTTAATCTTTTGTTTTATGTGCTTTGTTTAAGTTATCAATTTAAAAAAACAAAATCCAGACCATGACACCTATCTCAAACTTTTGCCTATAAATAGATACAATGACATCGATCTAGGTGATTTGATCATCTGGGCAAAGAACTGGTTTCAATGTGACTTAACGGTATTTAACCATAAGATTGGCAATATTTTGGGGTTTGGCTGAATTGTCCATGAGCTCGATTGACCACATTGAACCATGCCCTTTATTTTGATGCTGAACAAACTGCTCTACTTGATCTTTAGAGATAAACGCATCCGTATTCAGCATCTGTGCATGTATTTCACGTTGATGAGCAATGGGGTGACAAGAAATTTCCTTTTGCATTAACACATCACATGCGGGTTCAACAATTCTGCCCTGAAAATGAACTTCAGCAGCCGCTGCAAACCTGAATAAACACAGCAATAAACTCATTATACTGATGAGTGTAATTTTTATATTTTTATTCATTATTTTTTCCTATGTTTTATTTATCTGTTTATCTCCATATTTTTAGCAAATTTAGTTTTATAAAATAAGTGTTTAGAGTTATCACAACTTCAACAAATAACTAATTAAGTCAAAATAAGTTTAAAAATTACAAAAAAAATCACAGTTTTTTTATAAAAAATAGTTTCTTTTTACCTAAATGTTGTATATTTAAAAACGTGAACTTCGTCACAAAATTATTTTATTTATTTTTGGTGTTGGCGAATTCCTAAAAAAATGCGAATTGTATATTTGTTAAGCTATTTTAAAAAGGGTCGTACCAATGAAATCTCTTCTTACACTTCTTGCAGCAACAGCAGCATTCACTGTATCTACACAAAGTTTTGCTGATGCTGGCACCATTAATTTCAAAGGCAGTATTGTCAATGCGGCTTGTGATGTCGCTGTAAATGGTAATTCGGCATCTGATGTTATTTTAGGGGATTGGGCAACCTCTACCTTTAAGGCAGCAGGCGACAAATCTCGTCCTCAACCGTTTACCTTGACTGTTGCAAACTGTAACCCGGGTAGTTATCAATTTGCTTTCACTGGTACAGCTGATGCGACCAGCACCAATTTACTTAAAGTGAGTAATGCAACGGGTGTAGGTATTGCAATTACAAGTGCTGATGGTGCAACACCTGTCACCATTAACACAACTGCAACAGGTAATTCAAATGCAGCAATTACAACTTCAGGTGCTGCCGGCGCTGCAACGGGTACTTTGAATTTACAGGCATTTTACCAAGCAACAGGTGCAACCGTTGCTGCGGGTGCTGCAAATGCGACTGCACGCGTGACTATTCAACAAAAATAAGATGTAATCATAAAGGTTGAGATCATGATGATGCGCTTGAATCGGTTTTTTATATCTACATGTTTAACTACTGCGGTATTGTGTACAACTCATAGTCATGCAGCGATTCAAGCCTTGGCAAGTCGTGTGATTTATAATGCGAATGCGAAAGCAGCGACTTTAAATATCCGAAATAATGCATCTCAACCCTATATGGTACAAAGCTGGCTAGAGACTGGTGAAACAACCCTTCCAGATAATAAAGTTCCCTTTGTGGTCACACCACCTTTATTAAAGCTTGATCCTAAAAAAGAATCTGTTCTTCGTTTCATTTATTCAGGAACTGGCTTGGCTTCAGATCGAGAGAGTCAATTCTGGATTAATATTCAGGAAATTCCACCCAAACCAGAAGTTGAAAATACCTTACAACTTGCAGTTAGATCAAAAATCAAACTGTTCTATCGTCCTGCTCAAATTGATATGGAGCTTGTCGATGCGGTTAAAAAATTACGCTGGTTTGTCGATGGAAAGGTTTTAAAGCTTGAAAATAAAAGCCCACTGTTCGTGACTATCGGTGACTTAACGCTAAACAATGAAACTCAGCCCGTTGCGAATATGAATCGGGATATGGTTCCGCCCTTTGAAACGATTGAAGTGCTAAAAGGCTTACCTTCCAACCTTCATCAGATTCAATATACCTATATCAATGAATATGGTGGCAACACCCCAATGCCGCCTGTATCAATTAAATAATGAGTGCGGGGTATGCCTCATTTACACCCAAGGTTAAACGGGATGTACTTTAGATTAACAGTACTGTATTTTTGCATGTCTTGCACACTGTCCCATGCTGCTAACGAAGAGTTTAATACTGAATTTTTACAAGACGTGACCGATCAGGTTTCTGTTGATGCCGTCAAATATGGTTATCGTATTGTTCCTGGCACTTATGATTTTTCAATTTTTATTAACAATGAAAAGGTGGATACTCGCCCTGTTCAGTTTTATAAAAATGAACAAAACCAAATTGTGCCTTGTTTTGATCAGACATTTATTGATAACTACAATATTTTGTTTCTATCGCCAGAACAAAAAAAACAAGATGCTCAGGGATGTTATGATTTAACGGCCATTCCAAATGTTTCTATAGATCAAGATATCAGTCTACAAAAACTGAGTTTATCTATTCCACAAGTTAATCTACAGCAATATGCTCGCGGTTACGTTCCGACACGGTTATTTAATCAGGGCATTAACGCCGTGATCTTAAATTATGCAGCGAACTCAAATTATTTCAATAATAAAGACACACAAGACAGACATAACAATTCTCTATTTCTCAATGGCGGTTTTAATTGGGGTGCATGGCGTTATCGAAATCAAAGTAATTTTACTCAATACTCAGGTCAGTCTGGACGCTGGCAAAATATCTCCAATAAACTAGAACGTGACTTACAAACCAGCACGCCAACTCGTTTAGAAATTGGCGATAGTTTTAGCAATAACGATGTATTTGATAGTACCAATTTTAGAGGAATTCAGTTGAGTAGCGATGCCATTCAACTTCCGATTGGTCTACAAAATTATGCACCAGTCATCCGTGGGGTGGCTCAAACCAATGCCACGGTCGAAATTCGACAAAACGGCTACATCATTTATAGCACCAATGTTGCACCCGGTAACTTCACTATCAATGATTTATATGCCGCCAATGAAAGCGGAAATCTGGAAGTTTCAGTCATCGAAAGTGATGGTCGTATTCAAAAATTTGTTCAACCCTATTCCTCAGTTCCCAATATGGTACGTGCAGGACAAAGTAAATTTCAGGCAACTGCTGGACAATATAGAAGTGGTTTAACCGACACCTATCGGCCGTATTTTGGGCAGTTCACCTATGCATACGGCATCAACAACGCTTTGACGCCTTATACTGGTATTATTGCCGCAGAAGATTACTATTCAGCAGCAGCAGGTCTCGCGTGGTCACTTGGAGGATTTGGTGCATTTTCAAGTGATATCACGTATGCCCAGAACAAAACTGCTCAAGGACTTACCAAAGAAGGGGTGAGTTTAAGATTTTTATATGCAAAATCCTTGAATTCACTCGGTACCAATGTTCGTCTGGTTGGTTACCGCTATTCGACACAAGATTATTACAGTTTAAGTGATGCGGTTCAGGAAAAGTCACAATGGAAAAATGGTCTTTATCAATATAGCTATGATGATACTAACGCCCTAAATAATGAGCAACTGACAGAACAAGAGCGTCGTCGCTATTTTTACTCTTCTACATATTACAATAAGCGCAATCAATTTCAGATTTCGGTGAACCAAAGTCTAGGCGATTGGGGACAAATCTATGCCACTTTAGCTAAAACTGATTTTTGGCAAAAAGAGTATGATCAGGAAAGCTGGCAAATTGGCTATAACAAAAACTACAAAGACATCGCCTATGGACTTTATTATCAAAAAAATAAATCCATGTTTCAGGGCGAAGACTATAATCTTGGCTTCAATATCAGCATTCCATTGGAACGTCCTCGTGCTGCAAAAAAATATGATCTGATCTCGAATAATAACTATCAGTATTCTCATATCACTGGAAGCACAGCCACGACTGCCCTTTCAGCTTCTTTTCTGGAAGATAAAAATCTGAATGCTCAACTTCAATTCAGTCATGCTGAACAGAGCAATAATGACAGTCTGGCGTTAAATACCAATTATAGAGGCACAAAACTCAACTCAAGTTTTGGCTATACCTATTCGGATCAATATCAACAAATCTCGGCAAGTGTGAATGGTGGAGTTTTGATACATTCAGGTGGGATTCTTTTTGGTCAGCAAATGTATAGTAATCCAATTATTATCGAGGCCAAAGGTGCTCAAGGTGTTCGTATCGACAATCAGCCAGGATTAAAAATTGATGCGTCTGGATATGCCGTGGTGAGTGGCTCCAGTGCTTATATGCGAAACCGCGTGGCACTCAAAGCCGAAGATTTAGGTCAGAACATGAATATTGATGACCCTGTGATTACCGATATCGTACCGACCAAATTTGCCATCGTAAAAGTTAAATTTGATGTGAAATCAGGACACAGTGTTCTGGCCAATCTAAGATTTAATGATAAATATTTAACGACTGGAGCTTCTATTTTAGATGCCAAGACTCAAAAAAATGTAGGGCTCGTCGGATTAAACGGTCAGGCTTATCTCACTGGGGTACAGTCTCAGCAGCAGCTTGTCGCCAAATGGGGAAACACCGATGATGAACAATGTAAGTTTATTCTGCCGACCTTGAGCAATCGGGAGATTGGTTATGACGAAATTAATCTTGACTGTCATGTAATAGGAGCACAATAAAATGAATCATTTCATATCAAAATTACACCTATTACAGTGTTGTCTATTTTTAGCTTTGAGTATCGTTGGCATACAATCAAGTTGGGCAACACGCTGTCTGGAAGGTCAAAAAGCCACATCAAACTTTAATATTAATAGTGCAACCAATACCACCCACACCACATTGGTTACGCCTATCCGTGTCACCAACTCGAACCAGACTGCGGGTTCTTTATTATGGCAGTCGCCCGTTTATAGTACTACGTTTACCTGTTACGATGACTACTCAACAAATAATACTGAACAAGCTTATCTTTATTTGGACGATACCGCTAAAACGCTGGCAACCGCTTTTCGCAATACCAATTTAATTTTAGGTATAAATTATAATGGCACTGAATATCCGATCGACTCACTTATTGAAAATAGGATAAATACAGGTTTGACTGCCATCAACAAGCAAACCAATTCCAAGACTTCAAGCGCAAATTGCAAATTAATTGGTCGTTCAGGAAACTGTTCCGATCCTCAAACCATTACCATTAGTTATTCCTTATATATTAAATCCCGAGGTTCAGGAAATAACTACACCTCAAACGCACAAACCTACCAAGTCTTTCAACTTGATGGTGAAGGTGGTCGCAATGCAAACGGTAACTTTCAGGAAAAAGTATCAAATGTCAATGTAACTTATATTGACTGTATTACTAGTCTGAATACACAAAATGTAGATCTTGGAAGCTATTATGCCTATCAGGACACGGGCAGTATTTTACGTCGTACTCCTTTTACGATTAATGTCACCACCACAGGCAAAGATTGTGCAAAATATTCCTTTGTTGGCAAATTTACTTCTAATCAACGTTATGATGCCACGACCCTAACAGCATCCGAAACTGGTATGAAAAATGTCGTTGGAATTAAAGTTTTCCCCCAAGGAGGAACACAAGAAATTCCACTTGATACCAATTTTGACTTTGGGAGTAGTAACGGTTCAAACCTAACCAAGAGCTTTGAAGCGGGTGTTCTATTTTTCTCAAAACCAACAGTAGCAGGAAGCTTTAGCTCAACCTTAAACTATGAAGTCTATTTCAAATAGACTTCATTCTGGACTTATTGCTTAGGTTTAGCTCTATAATAGCCATAGTGTTATGCATTTAAGCCTTTTATGCTCTTATCAATTTTTGAAAAAAACGATATCTATGTCCAAACTTGCTCCATTTGACGACTTACTTCAACAATACAATGCCTTTGAATATCATCATGATGCAACACTAAAACAACGTCTTCATGATGCCCAAGACTGGCTCAAACAACGTATAAAACATACGCATCAGGACTACTTTAATCAACCTGAAAATCAACTGATGGCGCAATATTTTCTCAACCGTTTATATGGTGGTCCAGATTTTGATTCATTGGCTTTACAAATTGAACGCTTACTTAAATACGCACATAAAGCCGAAAATTTAATTCCAGATAATGCTATTAAAACAGGCACCAAATCGGTTGGTTTAGCCATATTATCGATGCAACTCGATCAACAAATCGCGATTCAACTCCTTAAGGACTACCCTGCCGAAGCACCAATCACCGATGAAATGATGCGCCAAACCCTGATCAAGCTAGATCAGAAAGAACAGCGATTAACCCAGTTACAGGCACTGGATGATTTAGGGGAAGCACTCGATAAATATATGCGTTCATTGATGATGTATGCTGCTTTTAAAATGTGTAAAAGCGCTGCGCATAAATACAATTTTGACCTGATGTATGAATTTATTCAGGAAGGTTTTATGGCGATGAAACCACTCAAATCGGCAGAACAATTTATTCGCACCTTTAGCGCGGTTGAACGTGATATTATCGAAAAAGTGCATTCAGATCATCCCGATCCTTTTCGCTAATTCCTGATTGACACACCTTGCAAGAAAAGGCATTAAGTGCCTTATTTTTATAATTTTCTGTATAGTATTGATAACGATTGCATGATGATGACTGTAAAACCCGACTAAACTCTGTCATCATGCGTACAGCCATAATCACTTTATAATGTGTTCAAACTGAGGAGCGACAAGATGTCTAACGAAAATCAAAAGCCCACGTCTTCAACTGAGCAGGCATCGCGTTCAGACAGTCATAGTCCTTTCCTCAATGAGCCTCTACCACAGGGTACTCCTCAAGGTCAGCAACAATCTCTACAACAAGGTTTTTCTGATTCGCAAAACAATCATGTGCCGAAATACAACCTCCCACGTGGTGCAGGTCGTACAGGGAATGTCGGTGAAACCACCCACTTTGGTTATCAGACCGTAAGTTCAGAAGACAAAGCACAGAAAGTGGCAGAAGTATTCCATTCCGTTGCCAGCAAATATGACATCATGAATGACCTCATGTCATTTGGTATCCATCGTCTATGGAAACGCTTTGCCATCAATATGTCGGGTGTGCGTCGTGGTCAACAAGTGTTAGATATTGCAGGCGGTACAGGTGACCTTGCCAAAGTGTTTAGCCGTGAAGTAGGCCCACAGGGTCATGTGGTGTTATCAGATATTAACGAATCCATGCTCAATGTGGGGCGTGATCGTTTATTGGATGCAGGCTGTACCAATGTCGACTTTGTACTGGCCAATGCTGAAACTTTAGAACCTTTTGCAGATGAAAGTTTTGATCTGGTTACCATTAGTTTTGGTTTGCGTAATGTCACGGATAAAGATGCGGCACTGGAAGCCATGTATCGTGTGCTTAAGCCGGGCGGTCGTTTACTGATTCTTGAATTTTCAAAGCCTGTCTTTGAACCTTTTTCAAAATTGTATGATTTATATTCATTCACTGCATTACCTATCATGGGTAAGCTGGTGGCAAATGATTCGGAAAGCTATAAATATCTGGCTGAATCCATTCGTATGCATCCTGACCAACGTACCCTCAAAGGCATGATGGAAAAAGCAGGCTTCCAAAGCTGTGACTATCATAATTTAACGGGCGGTATTGTTGCGGTGCATCGTGGTTTCAAACTTTAAAGGTCAATGATTATGTGGTCGATTCTTGCGCTTGGTGCAATCGAACGCGCTATTCATCATTTTATCAATCTGGATGTCATTACCCGTATTCAACTGAATCAATTACAAGGTCAATTGCTGCGCGTTATTATTGATAGTCCGCAGCTTTCGGTTGATGTATTTTTTGATGACAATAAAGTTCGCCTTGAACCGACAGTGACGGGGCATAGCTTAAAACCGTCTCTATTCGAAACGCGTCCTTTTGATGAGCAAGTTAGAATTCATGAGGCAACCGCGACCTTGCATGTCAAAAACGTGGTTGAACTCCTCAAGCTTTTATTAGGTGATGCTGAGCAGATTGGCAATATCCCTCTGACAGGTGATTATCATCTGTTACAGAATATTCAACGCATTATGCAACAGGCTGAACCCGATCTGGCTGCACATTTAAGTCCGTGGATTGGCCCGACACTCGCCCATGAGCTGGCTAAAATCAGTTTAATGCCCAAACAGATGAAACGTAGTCTGCAAAGCCATTTGTTTTTTGCAGAAGATGCCCTCAAAGAAGATAGTGGTTTGTTTGCATCACGCTGGCAAATGGATGATCTTAATCAGTCCACTCGACAGTTAAATCAGGACATTGATCGTCTTGAAGCCAGACTTCAACAGCTTAATTCACAATTTAATGAAACAAACGATTAGGTAATATCCCATTATGATTCCGCACGTTACACGGTTATTCGAACTTTGGCGCATTGCAGCACATTATCGACTTGACACCCTGTTTCCTGCGGAAGAATTACCAGCCAAAGCACGTCATGCTTTAGCCTTGATCCGTTTGCATCCTGCGGCTTGGTCGAGCCGTGAACGCAAGAATCCGCTGAAGCTCAAGCAAGCACTGGAAGATATGGGACCTTTGGCGATCAAATTAGGGCAATTATTGTCCACACGCCGTGATCTAATTCCACCTGAAGTATTATCGCAATTGGTGTTATTGCAAGATCAGGTCAAACCATTCGATGCTCAAGTGGCCAGACAACGCATTCAGGAATCATTTAAAGCCGATGTAAATACATTATTTGCACGTTTTGATGAGCAGCCTTTGGCCGCTGCTTCGATTGCGCAAGTACACACCGCAGCTTTACACGATGGTCGTGAAGTGGTGGTTAAAGTCACACGTCCTGATATTCGCGTACAAATTTTACAAGACTTTGAAATTATTACTTGGCTCGGGCAATGGCTGGAAAGTCGATTAGAAGCTGCTCGTGCCTTGCATTTGACAGAGATTATTCAGGACTATCGCCAGATCATTTTAAATGAGCTGGATTTGACCATTGAGGCCGATAATACCCGTCGTATGCGCCATTATTTTACGGGCTCTAGCATGATGTATGTGCCAGAAGTCTATATGGACAGCAAAGATGTGATGGTTGCCGAGCGAATTACCGGTGTGCCTATTTCTGATACGGCCACTTTTGATCGTTTAGGCATGGATCGCGCTGATTTGGCGGAAAAAGGGTTAATTATCTTTTTCACCCAAGTTTTCCGCGATAATTTTTTCCATGCTGATATGCATCCCGGCAATGTCTTTGTCGAAACCATTAATCCTGTGTCACCGCGTTATATTGCACTGGACTGTGCGATTATGGGTGAATTGTCCAAACAGGATCAAATGACTGTTGCGCGGATGTTGCTGGCGGTCATGAATAATAATTTCATGCAACTGATCCAGATTGTGCACCAAGCAGGCTGGATTCCACCGGGAACTGACCAAGATGCATTAGCCCGTGAAATGCGTCGCACTGTGGGTCCAATGGTGTCAAAACCAATGGATCAATTGGATTTTGCAGGAATTTTATTGCAAGTCATGGATATTGCGCGTCGTTTCCGTCTGGAAATTCCACCTCAATTAATGCTCTTGCTTAAAACATTGGTGCATGTTGAAGGATTGGGAACCGATCTTTATCCACAATTAGATATCTGGAAACTGGCGAAACCAATTTTGACCGAATGGGTCAAATCCAATATGAATCCTGTCAAAAACATGAAAGAAATTGGTCAGCAAATTCCAGATTTATTACTGGGTGCACATGACTTACCCACTTTACTGATCGACAGTTTAAATGGTCTAAAAAATCAGTCTGCATGGCATGACCGCCAAGTTCGGGAAATTCAACAACTGCGTATGCAGATTCAGCAACAACAGCAACGTAGCTGGTTATTCGGCAGTTTGATGCTCATTTTGCTCAGTATCGCGCTGATTGCACCATGGTATGTGTCGATTGTTCTGATTGCAGTGACTGCCGTGTTAGCAATTTGGCGCATTATTAAATAAAACCACATCTATAGATGAGGAAGAGCTATTTTCCTCATCTATTCCCTAAAAAAATAAAAGATCGACGATCATGAAAAAAATTAAAAATATTGCCATTATTGGTGCAGGAACAGCAGGTTTAGCCACCGCCATTTTATTTGCACGACAGGGCATTCATGTCAGCCTATTTGAAAAAGTTGACTGCTTACAGCCTGTCGGCGCAGGATTATTGTTGCAACCTGCGGGCTTGGCAGTCTTTGAACATTTAGGCATCTTACAGGACACCTTAAAACTCGGCGCAATGGTGACAGGTTTGCAGGGTCGACTGGCCAATCAACGCTTGCTGGTCAACAGTCATTATCACGAAGTCAATCCACAACATTACGGTATCGGCATTCATCGCGCGACCTTATGTCATTTACTCAGTTCAAAATTAGCAGACTACGCCGCCAATGTGACATGGAAAATGTCGCATGAAATTCATTATTTAAAAGAGAATAATGACGGTGTAAACATTTTTGGTCAGCATCAACAACACATGTTTGAGGACAATTTTGATGCGGTGATCGTTGCCAATGGTGCGCGTAGCCATTTACGTCCTAACGCTTGGGTTAAAGTCGATAAGCCTTATCCGTGGGGTGCAGTCTGGCGTATTGTTCCAGAATGTCAGGATTTTGACCCTCAGATTCTTCATCAATTTTATGACCGTTCACAGATTATGATGGGCATTTTGCCGACAGGTGCTATTCCTCAAGCACCGAATCAACGCCTATCAAGCGTATTTTGGAGTTTACCAAGTCATCAGTTACAACAGTTCTTAGATCATCCACTTCAACATGAATGGCTTCTTCAGCAGGTTTCTTCTCGCTGGAAACCCGTTGCAGATTGGCTTGAACAGACCATACACCAAGATGAAAATCTGCCATGGTTATCGGCTCAGTATCGAGATGTAGTGATGTCAAAATTTGGACAAGGTCGGATTGGCGTTATTGGGGATGCCGCACATGCAATGAGTCCACAATTAGGGCAAGGAGCAAACATGGCATTATTGGATGCTTGGGCCTTGGGACAAGCCATGCAACAATTCCCAGATCAGCAAGTCGATTGGACAATGTTCTGGCAGCATTATCATCAGTTACGCTATTCTTCCACGCAGTTTTATCAATTTTTAAGCCGTTTACTCACTCCACTGTATCAATCAAACTCTTCTTGGACAGGAAGTTTTCGCGATTTTAGTTTTTACTGGATGTACCAAATTCCTTACCTACGCAAACAGATGGCACTGACCATTTCTGGTTTAAAAATATCATCACTCAGCCAGATGAATTATGCAAAGATCGCTCAATCTGATCATCAAAGCGCTATTTTCAGTCAGAATTTAAGCTAGATAGATTTAAAGCGCCTCCATCCTCATCATAAAAAAGATGAGTTTTTTTCCGAAATGTGACACAGATGCCGTACACTATAGCGTGCGATTGATGATCGCAGATGAACTTATTTATTCCATAATTCTGGTGAGATGTTATGAACAACGTGCAATGGCTCGATGAAGTAAAATTTAACGAACAAGGTCTTATTCCTGCCATCGCACAGCATCATCTGACAGGCCGTATTTTAATGGTCGCATGGATGAATCGTGAATCGCTTGCGCTGACCGCAGAAAAACAACAAGCGGTTTATTTCTCACGCTCTCGTCAAAAACTTTGGCATAAAGGTGAAGAATCAGGCCATTTTCAAACGGTGTATGAAACCCGTTTGGACTGTGATGGCGATGTGATCATTTTGCAAGTGGAACAACACGGCGGCATCGCCTGCCATACGGGTCGTGAATCGTGTTTTTATCGTAAGCTCACCCCACAAGGTTGGGAAATTGTCGATCCACAACTCAAAGATCCAACTGCGATTTATGGTGCATCGGCCAAAACTGAAGCGCATGATCACGGTGCCTTACAAGAACAAGTCGATGTCTTGGCGCATCTGGGACAACTCATGCAACAGCGTAAACAAGCAGATGCCGATAGTTCCTATGTCGCCAGTCTTTACAAAAAAGGCTTGAACAAAATTCTGGAAAAAGTCGGTGAAGAAAGTGTTGAAACCATCATTGCCGCGAAAGATTATGCCATTCAACCGACACAGGAAAACTTAAATGATCTGATCTATGAAACAGCAGATTTATGGTTTCATAGTATCGTCATGCTCGGTCATTTTGATCTTGATCCACAACGGGTACTGGATGAACTGGCACGTCGTCAGGGACTTTCAGGACTGGTTGAAAAAGCCAATCGCACACAAGGATAATAACGGACTGTGTCTAGCACTGAAAAACCCAAAGCGACCTATGAACAAGCGACAGCCATTGATAATGCGCGTCTGGGTGAATCATTTAAAGTCATTGCATATGCAGGCACAGGTAAAACCACGACTTTACAACTGATTAGTGATGCCATGCCGCAAAGACGTGGTATGTATCTGGCATTTAATAAAGCCATTGCCAGTGAAGCACAACAAAAGTTTCATCGTAACGTGGACTGTCGCACTTTTCACTCATTGGCTTTTCGTAGTGTGCCACGTGGGGTGACTGATAAATTACGTTTACCCCGTCTCAGCCCCAGTTTTATGGCAAAAGATTACCGGCTAGAACCGATTACTTTACGCCGTATGATGGGTGGACGTTATGAAAAATATGTCATGATGCCCAGCCGTCTGGCCAGTTTAGTCGCCAATGCGGTCAGTTATTTTTGCTCGACCAGTTCGCAATATCCAGCACCGCGACATATTCAAGCGCCAAGTTGGCTGCATCCCGATGATATTGAACAATTACAAAAACATCTCTATCCCGCCGTCGAACGGCGCTGGCTAGAGTCGATTGATCAAACGCATCAGGCAGGAATTGGACATGATATTTACCTCAAATTATGGGCATTGTCTGAACCGAATATTCCTGCCGATTATGTGCTCTTTGATGAAGCACAGGATGCCGATCCTCTCATGCTTGGCATCCTGCTTAGGCAGCGCAGTACACAAGTCATTTATGTAGGCGATGCACATCAACAAATTTATGCATGGCGCGGTGCGGTCAATGCCATGCAGCAACTTCCCCTGCCCGAATCACGTTTAACCACGTCATTTCGTTTTGGGGAACAAATTGCAGATGTCGCCAACTATTTATTAAGCGGACTGGATGAAAGCGTACCTTTACTCGGTAATCCTCAGCTAGACTCAAAAGTGGTCAATAAACCGCATACCAAACAACGTGATGCGATTCTGTGTCGCACCAATGCACGTGCGATGGAATTATTACTGGCAGGTTTAGTACATGGTGATAAAGTCAGTTTGCAAGCCGATCACAATAAACTCAATCGTTTTGTCGATGCAGCCAGTTTACTCAAACAAGGCAAACGCGTGACCGATGTGCCTGAATTGGCATGGTTTAATTCATGGCATGATGTGCATGAATATTGTGAAACCAACGATGGTAGTGATATTAAACCGTTGGTCAAACTGGTCGATGACCATGGTACTGATCCACTCAAACGCGCTTTGGCAAAAATTACCCCGATCGAGCAGGCAGATTATGTTATTTCTACCGCGCACAAAGCCAAAGGTCTGGAATGGGATCGGGTGCATCTGGAAGATGATTATCAATTTAAAATCAATGGACTCGAACATAAAATCAGTGATGAAGAACTAAGATTGCTTTACGTGGCCTGTACACGTGCTAAAGTAAGTTTAAATATTCATCATATTTACGACCTTGTTCAGCAGCTCAAACTGCACGCACCGCAAAGTTTGCGTAAATCCGCAGCGGTCTAAAACCTCGCGTTCCAACTCTGGTGGGCATATGAAACTTGAATCTATTCGTCTTAAACACACAGGCTTGTTTAGCAATTTACAGGTTCAGTTTCATCACTCAGATCATCCCGTGACCTTAATTTTAGGGGAACAGGCCACAGGTAAAACCACGCTCCTCAAGCATATTTATCAGGCATTAAGTTGGTTTCCAGCCCGATTAAAAGATAGTCGTACCGCGGGTGTGGTGATGCTGGATCAAGATATTTTAAACTCAAGAATCCAATCCAGAATCGAGCTGAGTGTCAGGATTCCAACTGAAATCGGACAACTTCCTGAAGGCAGCCAATCACAGGAAACTGATCCTTCCGTCTGTACATGGAAGCTCTATAAAACCCTCAATAGTCAAGCTATTGGCATCAGTCAGGCCGAAACGCAACAGCTTGAGGAATTAACTAATTTATATCAAAAAGCCATCAAACAGGATCCATTACAAGGCTTACCCTGTATCGCTTATTATCCTTCTGATCGATTTATCAATGAAATCAATCTACTCAGTAAAAATATTCCTGCTGTTTTTCAAGCTTCATCTGCCTATGATGTCGCAGCGATTCCATTTACCACCTTTGCCCGTTTTTTTGAGTGGTTTCGGGAAATCAGTGATATTGAAAACGCGCAAAGTGCACAATTGCTGCAACATATTCTGAGCAAATTTAATGCTCAAAATTTACAAAATCTGGAACAGGAAGTTTTTCAGACACATGCTCAACTTAACTCTCCCAATTTACAGGCCTTGAAAACCAGTTTAAATACGGTATTTCCTGATATTACTGATATTTACTTACAGTATCAGCCAAAACTACAGCTCATGGTCAACTATCAAGGGCAAAGTTTTAGCTACCAACAACTCTCCAACTCGATGAAAACATGGATTGCATTGGTCGGCGATCTGGTTCGTCGTTTATGTTTGCTTAATCCATTAAGCCTATACCCGTGTCTTGAGGGGGAAGGTATTGTGCTGATTGATCAAATTGATGCTCAACTTGATCAGAGCTTATGCCGCGAAATTCTGCCACGTTTACATCAGGCTTTTCCATGTTTACAACTGATTGTGACGGGAAATCGCGCAGCACTTCTTGAACATGCACAAGATTATCAATGTTTGAGTTTGTCCAATAAACAGATTTCACCGTTACAGCTCGAACATTCCCAGCAGCTCTATGACGATATTTATCAAAATTTATTTGATCAGACTTCAGAACCAGATTTAAATGATTTAACTCCAACCACTAGGGTTGAAACCGATTTGGATCAGGTACTGCACTTATTAGAACAGTTAAGCGATACACAAAAACAAGACATCCTGCAACATTTACAATCCAGTTGTAGGCATCAAGATGAATCACGATTGTCTGAAAAATAACTGGTTTCACAATTTAGACATTAAATCATTTTTCGTGTTATCATTGGAAATAACTATCAATGAGTTTAAGATAATTTGTTTATCTAATTTTCTTAAGTGATTGATATTTTGTTTTTTTAGTGTAAAAACAGTAAACACATTGATCGTCACTGCTGTATACTTTTTTGACACTTATTTTCGTTTCTTGCAAGTCGCGCAATACAACTTGTTTTTTCTTTTTATCCACATTTATGGTTTTCAGGCGGTTAAATGCTTTGGAATTCTCTTTGATTTCCTGTACACCCTGAAAAATAAGATTCACGCTTAGGTTTCGACCTAAATCACGACATGGATACGAGTGTGCTACCGATTATTATCTTGTTACCGTTAATATTAGGCACCACCCTTGTCGCATTGCTACAGCGTTTTTCGCGGGAAGCAACGGCTTTAGGGGCAATCGCAGTCAGCTTAACCAGTTTTGGGTTATTGCTGACTGAGGCAAAACAGATTTTTGCTGGTGCGGCCATTCAACAAAGCTGGAATTGGTTACCACAGCTTGGGTTGAATCTTAGCTTTCGACTCGATGCGCTAGGATTGGTGTTTAGCCTGCTCATTACAGGCATTGGCACGCTGATTTATATTTATGCTTATTATTATTTAAGCCCGCGTAATTCACTCGCTAAACTGTATATGCTGCTGATGGTTTTCATGTCAGCCATGCTTGGAATTTCACTCTCTAATAATTTGATCCTGCTCTTGGTGTTTTGGGAGCTAACCAGTATTTCATCTTTTTTGTTGGTGGGTTACTGGAGCCATTACGAAGCAGCGCAACGTGGTTCTCGGATGGCACTCACCATTACGGGCATGGGTGGTTTAGCCATGCTGGGGGGCTTTATTCTGATTGGGCAAATCACGGGGACTTATCAGATTGATCAACTGGTCAATATGAAAGATACCATCCAATCACATGCTTTATTCGTTCCTGCACTGCTGTTAATTTTATTGGGTGCATTTACCAAAAGTGCGCAATTCCCTTTCCATTTTTGGCTTCCAAATGCCATGGCGGCACCTACTCCTGTTTCGGCCTATTTGCATTCCGCAACCATGGTCAAGGCGGGGATTTTTTTACTGGCTCGTCTTGCCCCGATTTTTATTGGTGCAGCGCTTTATCATAATATTGTGACCTTTGTCGGTTTATTTACGCTATGTATGGCTGCTTTTTTTGCCATTTTTAAAGAAGATCTGAAAGGCTTATTGGCATATTCAACCATCAGCCATTTAGGTTTGATTGTCTGTTTGTTAGGGATTGGTTCACCATTGGCTGTTGCCGCGGCCATTTTCCATATTATCAATCATGCAACCTTTAAAGCTGCGCTATTTATGATCGCAGGCATTATTGATCATGAAACAGGAACTCGCGATTTACGAAAACTCAGTGGCATCTGGCAATTGCTGCCTTTTACCGCCACGCTCACCATGATTACCGCGGCTTCTATGGCAGGCGTACCGCTGACCAATGGTTTTATTTCCAAAGAAATGTTTTTTACTGAACTGGTCAGCAGTTTAAATGGTGGTGCTTTAATTTTTTCTGTGATTGTAGCGACTTTGGCAGGTATTTTTGCAGTCAGTTATTCCATTCGCTTGGTACACGGCGTATTTTTTGATGGCCCTGTCGGTGAGAAAGTCCCGAACAAAGACGCACATGAGCCTAGTTTGGGCATGCGTTTTCCCGTCATTTTACTCGCTATACTGTGTATTTTAGTGGGGATTATTCCTGCCTTACTGGTGGAAAACATTGTCAATGGCGCAACACGTGCCAGCCTTGCGATGCCAGAGTTTGCAGGTGTACATCTGGCGATTTGGCATGGTGTTAATTTACCACTGATCATGAGTCTGATTGCCTTAATCGGCGGCGCAATTTTCTATTTTGCGCTTGCAAAAGATGGGCGTATTCGCCGTATTGACCTAGATCCTTATTTAGGCAATCTTCAAGGCCGAATCTTATTTGATAAATTTTTAAAATATTTATTACTGGGTAGCCGCAATATTAAACGCCGCACAGAAACAGGTTCTTTGCAGCTGTATTTGTTTTTGATTGTCCTTTTTAGCGTAGCGATTGTAGCAGTGCCTCTATTTAATCAGGGATTGACCACTGGATCGCGTGAACTTACCCATGCACCGATGATCGCTATTGTGTTATGGCTGATTTTATTCTCAGCCTGTTGGATGATGCTTTGGTTCCATCACGAACGGATTAAAGCAGTATTGATTAGTGGCGCAATTGGTTTGGTTGTCACCATGATCTTTATTGGGTTTTCCGCGCCTGATCTTGCTTTGACCCAAATTACGGTCGATGTGGTGACGACTGTCTTATTATTAATGAGCCTCTCTTTACTGCCTCAACTTACGCCTTATGAATCCAAACGATCCAGACGTTGGCGCGATGCCATGATTGCGATTATTGGCGGTTTAGGGATTGGCTGGATTGCATGGCTAATTCTGACTCGTGATCACAACTCATTGTCATGGTTCTTTATGCAACAATCGCTGCCGTTAGGTGGTGGCTCAAACGTGGTCAATGTGATTTTAGTCGATTTCCGTGGTTTTGATACTTTTGGTGAAATTACCGTGTTGGGGATTGCCGCTATCGGCGCACTCTGCCTGATGGATGGTATGCGGATCCATGGGACAAGCGTGACTCAGGGTTTGACCTATCGTTTTAATCCATCCCCGCTGATGTTACGTACCACTGCATCATGGGTTTTACCGATCGCCTTAGTGGTTAGTCTATATATTTTCTTGCGTGGTCATAATTATCCTGGCGGTGGTTTTATTGCAGGTCTAGTTACCTCTATGGCGTTGATTATCCAGTATGTTGCACAAGGTCAAGACCGAGCCGAACACATGCTCAAAGCAAAATCGGGGCGTTTATATGAACTCTGGATCGGTATTGGTTTATTGATTGCAGGTCTTTCAGGCATGGCGGCATGGTACTGGTCACGACCGTTCTTAACCAGTGCGCATATTTATGTGGAAATTCCCCTGATTGGAAAATCACATCTTGCCTCAGCCGCACTGTTTGATGTGGGTGTCTATGTCACGGTGGTCGGTGCAACCATGCTGTTAATTTCGGTACTTGGAGATTCACGCCACTCAACCATGTCTGGCCCTGTGCCACGTGAAGGAGATTCGTCATGATAAGTCTGGAATTTTTACTTGCTTCCGCGATTGGTCTGCTGGTTGCTTCTGGTATTTATTTGATCTTACGTGCCAGAACTTTTCCTGTGGTGCTTGGACTGGCCATGATTGGCTATGCGGTCAATTTGTTTTTATTTGCCATGGGACGCATTCAAACCAATGCCCCTGCGATTTTGACAGAAACGGTTAAATCGACGGATCCTTTACCCCAAGCGTTGGTTTTAACCGCGATTGTGATTGGTTTTGCCACCACTGCGTTTATCGTACAACTTGCGATTCGTAGTCGTTATGAATCAGGAACCGATCATGTCGATTCAAAAGAAGACCCCGCTTTAAACTATGACCCGCGTGAGGATGAGCCTTGATGATTGACTTTATCAATTTCTGGAACATGCACGCGCCGATTTTTAGTCTTTTGATTCCTGCATTTACGGCCTTTATTTTAATTATTTTAGGCAATCCCGGTTCAGGTGCTTTAGAAACTGATCGCCGTCAGCCGTGGCGCAGAGCAATTAGTCTGGTTTCTGTGTTACTTGGCCTAGCGACCGCGATCAGTTATTTTTTGATTGCACATACAGGTCAGATTACCGTTTATCAATTGGGTGAATGGTCAGCGCCGTTTGGTATTGTTTTAGTCTTGGATCAACTGTCTGCGTTTATGCTGCTGTTGACCTATGTGCTTGCGGTGCCTGTGTTGTGGTTTGCAAGTAAGGAATGGGATACCCGTGGACGCTATTTCCATGCCATGTTTCATTTTCTACTGATGGGAATTAGTGGCGCGTTTTTAACTGGGGATTTATTTAACTTATTTGTATTTTTTGAAGTGTTGTTGATGGCTTCTTACGTGTTACTTCTGCATACGCAAGGTAAAGCGCGTTTTCAATTAGGCATTCATTATGTCACGATCAATTTGCTCGCTTCCGCGATCTTTTTGATTGGTCTGGGCATGATTTATGGCAGTGTTGGTAGCCTAAATATGGCCGATGTGTCACGTCTGGTTCCAACACTTGAACCCGATCAACATAAATTAGCCGTTGCAGGCGGCTTGTTATTGTTTGTGGTATTTGGCATCAAAGCCGCGATATTACCCGTTGGTCTATGGTTACCGAAAACCTATGCGGTTGCCACAACCCCTGTTGCAGCCATTTTTACCATTATGACCAAAGTGGGTATTTATGCAATTTTAAGAGTCAATGGCACAGTATTTGATGATGTATTTGCACAAAACATCCTAAAGCACTGGCTACTTCCGATTGGCTTAGTGACTTCGCTTTATGGCGTAATTGGTGCGATTGGCGCAGATCGTTTACGCCGTTTTGTTGGCTTTATGGTCCTCTCCTCCATCGGGACAATCATCATTGCAATTTCCATGTTCAATACCCAAGCATGGGCAGCAGCATTGTATTATCTGGTCCATAGTACCCTGATTGCAGCGGCATTCTATTTACTCTGTGGCTGGATTACCTCACAACGCGGTAGTTTTAAGGATCATCTAAAAGTTGCACCAAGAATGAAACAAGGCAAAATTGTTGCTTTGGTTTATTTCCTGATCGCGATGATGATGGCAGGTCTGCCTCCATTTAGTGGTTTTCTGGGCAAAGTCTTTATTTTACAAGCGACACATGATCAACCTTATCAAGCATGGATCATTGCTATTGTACTGATGGTGAGTTTGCTCAGTATTATTGCCTTAACCCGTGTTGGTTTTGTGTTGTTTTGGCGCTCCACTGCCCCAGAAGAAAATGAACAAGAACCTGCATTTGCTGCATATCAGGATTTGCCTGAACAAGCACCTGCACGTAACGATTTGACCATTTATACCCTGTTAATTGCTTTAACGGTTTATGTCATTTGTGCGCCTTCGATTTATGCGTATACCTTAAGTACAGCCACACAAATTCAGGATCACGCGCTGTATAGCAATACTATTTTAAGCAAAGATCGTTTTGGTGAAGTGATCAGCGTACAACCTTATGATCCAAGCTATGTGCCTGAAACCAAATATGGCGGTGAAACGATTGATCCATACGCGCATTATATTCCTGACGTGATTTCGGATGATACGCTTGAGGGTGAACATATTTCAGAATATAAGAAACGGCAAATTGAGCAGGAACAGCAAGATCAGGACATCGTGCCAAATGAAAGCCAACTCAAACCGATGGAGCCTTAAACATGGAAAAAAAGAGTCCTTTATTGGAACGCTGGTTCCCTCATCCATTTGTTTCAGTCATTGTGGGTTTGAGTTGGGTGATGCTGGCACATAGCGTTTCGGCGGATAATATTCTGATTGCGATGATTTTGGCGATTGTGATTCCACGACTGGTACAACCGTTTATTACCCGTACCCCCCATATTCACTGGAAACAAGCGATACATTTGTTTTTTGTGGTGCTTTGGGACATTGTTATTTCAAATATTCGTGTTGCAAAATTGGTACTCGGGCCAACAGATCGCTTACATCCTAAATGGTATCGTGTGCCTTTAGAAACCCAGCATGAACAGGTCAATAGTATTTTGGCGATGATTATTACCACCACACCTGGCACCGTGTCTGCGGGTATCGATCAGGAACGTGGTGATATTCTGGTGCATTCTCTCAGTACCGATAACGAAGAATTGGATATTCAGGAAATCAAATCTCGTTATGAAGCACCACTGATGGCGATTTTTGATGTAAAAGCAGGTGAAGGAGGAGAAGCATGATCATCTTACCTTATGCTTTGGGCATTTGTATGGTTGCGATTACCATCTCCATGTTCATGTGTCTGATTCGACTGGTCATCGGCCCTTCAATCGTGGATCGGCTACTGGCTCTGGATACTTTATTCCTAAATGCAACCTGTTTAGTGGTGGTGTTGGGGATTTATTGGAGCAGCACCAATTTATTTGAAGGCGCACTGTTAATTGCAATGTTAGGCTTCGTATCCACCGCAGCACTGGCACGTTATTTCACGACTGGTCATGTGATCGATTAGGAGAATGAACATGCAATTATTTATGGAAATTCTGGTTTCGTTTTTTCTGTTGGTCGGGGCATTTTTTATGCTGGTTGGTGGGATCGGCATGATTCGGCTACCTGACTTGTTTATGCGCCTGCATGCACCCACCAAATCCAGTACTCTTGGTTTAGGTAGCTTCTTGCTTGCATCAATCGTGTATTCGGCTTTTCAAGGACGTTTTGGTTTTTCAGAGCTGTTAATCACCTTATTGGCTTTTATTACCGCACCTGTTTCAGCAAATTTGATGGCACAGGCCGCTTTACACTTGCGCTTACGTTCTTTGAGTGGTGAAGTGCCTGAAACATTAAATCGACCCTTACCGTGGGATCGTTATTCATTTTTAAATCGCCGCAGAAACTCAAGCATCGACTCTCATTCAGAACCACCTAAAGAGTAAAATAAAAAGAAGCTTAAATTGCCTGAGCCGATTTAAGCTTCTTGCTTCTCATCAAATATTCACTCAAATATCGACTCAAATCTCTATGCCAAAGGTCAAATCCGCTGTAATTTTTTAGACAGTACCAACATGCAAATTGCCGCAATCAGAATACAAGGGATTGCCGCTAAAAAAATCATCGACGTACCACTTCCTAAAAATAACAACTGCCCCACAATCATCGGCCCTATAATGGCTCCAAGTCGACCAATCGATGATGCAGCACCGACCCCTTGCCCGCGAGATTCTGTGGGATATACAAAACTTCCAAACGCATACATGACTCCAATACCGCCGATCATAAAAATCCCTGTGAATGCAGCGGCTAAATACATCATGTTCAGTTGGTTAGAGCCGCTTAACAAAAATAGACCCGTCAAAATTCCAACATACATCATTAAAATCACAAATGATTTATTCCATCGATCGATGAGATAAGACAGCAGAATCGTTCCTATCGTTGCTCCAATCAGAAAAAATAACTGTGCTTTACTGCCTTGTTGTTTAGTAAAGCCTAATTCCACAAAAAGCGAAGGTAACCAGCTCAACATAATATATTGCACCATGGTGGTAAAAAAATTACCGATCCAGAACAAGATAGTTTTATGGCCCATGCCTTTTTGAAATAACGCATTAAACATCGTGTTATTTTTTAATTGTTCAGTTTTCACCCCCATAAAATCCTGAGATTCAGGTAAAAACTTGATCAGAATTGGAATGAGTAATAAAGGAATACAGCCACCGAGATAAAAAATAGATTTCCAGTTTTCACTTAAATCATAGGCGACCCAGAGTGCAACCAATGCCGCACCGACAGGCATTCCACAATACATTAAACCGACCGCTTTTCCACGATTTTGCGGCGTTACGGATTCAGATGCTAAGGTAATTAAGTTAGGTAAAGCGGCTCCAAAACCTAATCCCGCCAAAAAACGAACCACTAATAAACTATGATAGCTTTGAACCCAAACCATACACAGCGTAAAGACCGCAAAGCATAATACCGAAGAAACCAATACTTTTTTGCGCCCCATCTTATCTGCATAATATCCTCCCATTACAGCGCCAGGTAATAACCCCAAAATACCTGCACTAAAGACCAGTCCAAGCTGAGATTTATCTAATCCAAACACCTCTTTAAGAGAAGTTGCAACCACACCAACAGCTTGTATATCCATCCCTTCAATCACTGCAATCAGAAAACATAAAAGAATCGTGATATTAAATTTTGCTGTTTTCTGAGTCTCAACCACCGATGATGCTGCATTCATGATATTCATTCCTCATTAAAAATTCCACGTGTAATCAATACCTAAACGCAACTCGTGGTCAGGTTTGAAGGCTGCTTTCGAAGAAAAATTATTGTCATATAGCGCGTATCTTGCTCTCACGGCTAAACCCTTTAACTTTCCTTCTGGCACGGCATATTGAATGTCAAAAGCGGTTTCTTTTTCTTTCAAATTGGTCCCGCCTAAATTTGGTAAATGAATATTATGACCTTCGCTATATCGCACCATACCTTTTAATCCTGAAATATAGTTTTTAAAATCATAGTCATAGCGAAGACTAAACACATCTTCTCTTGGGTTTAAAAAATCAGTGCTTATACCATCAAGAAAAAATAGAACTTCTCCACCCGTAATATAAGGAAAGGCCGTATCTCCATAACTCTTTAAAAATCCAGCAGAAAAGGTGTGCATACCTTGTTTCAGACTAAAATTGGCAGCGATCAAATCGTTATCCACTTTTCCAGCCAGTTTTCTGCCATCGGCATGGTTCATATAAAACTTGAGATCAGGAATGAAATTTAATGTGTCACTTAACGCAATCACATGATTTGCCATCAATACATGTTGTTGATAGAGATCATCGAGTTTGATGGAATAGAATCCAGCAGAGTTTGAGGGATCAAATTGATATTGAAAGCCGCCGTAGTAAACACTGTCTGTTTCTGCGGCTTTGAATTTACCATTGGCAGTTGAAATACGAATATTTTCAAAATTGGTAGAATCGCGCTGATTAACTTTATCTACATATCCCAGTGTCACATTTGTATTTTCTAAATCTTTTGATTTTAATTCGATACCTCTAAAAGTTTGTGGTAACAGCCTTGCTCGCGAAGAAAAAATAACCGGCGTAAATGGCATAAGCGTCCCAGCCTTTATCTCGGTTTGGCTATATTTGGCTTTAAGTGTCCAGCCAATTTCACCATAACTATCTGCCGCTTCACGTGTTACCTTATCCACAGGTAACAGACCTGCCCCAGTCTGTCGCGAATCTGCATGCAACTTGAAACCCGCCATGGCTTGAAGATCCAAGCCTAATTTGACTGTTGTATCTGTATATCCAGATTCAAAGCGATAGACAAAACCTTGTGCCCACTCTTTTAAGGCAGGTACTTCCGAGACCTCTTGATAGTCTCGGTCAAAATAGTAGTTGCGCATCCACAGGCTATTTTTTGCATCATCAATAAAATCACTCGCACTTGCATAGCTACATGCTAATGCGGAGAAAAATAATAATTTCTTACCCATCTTAATCTCCTCAACTCCCCATCCCAAACCTTTTGCATGGCTAACTTTTAAATTCTTGGTCTACTCAAGATCAGTCCAGAGAAAATCATCACACTTTCTCCTTCGAACCCATTTTGACTCTCCAGAAGTCCAAGCTCACTTAGGCGTTCTATTTCACAGACCAATGAAAAAAGATCAATATTTAATCTTTGCATGCTCATTCGTCTGCGTCTTACTGAAATAAAAATTTGAATCTCAGCATAGCGTTTTTATAAAATTTAAATGTTTCATATACAAAACATCATTTTTTATAAGAAACTGAAATACGCTTATAGCTGCTTTTTTTTTGTCTTGTCAATGCTTAAAAAACAAACATTTTTATTTGCTCAGGAATGGATCAAATTTCATTTTTTATATAAAAATGATGCACCAAATTTAAACAAATTAAAATAAAATATTTATTTTCAATAGCTTAATTTATTGAAAAATATTTTTTTAAATTTTTTCTCTCAACACTCTCTTTTTTTAACTCGTAATTTGCACCATCAAGATTCAAAAAAATTTAGTTTCAATGAAAAAATATTTTCTTTTAATTTTTTTTTGAATCTTGGAAAAAAGTGTGCTATCTATATTTAATATACAAACACAAGTTTTATTAACAAAACAAACCTAGTCCATTTAAAAGGCAAGGAGTCTTATATGTTGACTCAAGAGAAGAATGATCGATTAACACGAGTTGGTCCCCATAGCGAAATGGGTCAATATCTGCGACGTTAATGGCATCCTATCGCTGGTGAATCAGAATTTGACTCCCAAGCCATTAAGCCAATCCGAATACTCGGTGAAGATTTAGTTTTATATAAAGACTTGAGCGGAAACTATGGTCTGGTCGAACGGCATTGCCCTCATCGCAGTGCAGATATGTCCTATGGATATGTTGAACAAACAGGAATTCGATGCAGCTATCATGGCTGGCAATTTAATCAGGCGGGAGAATGTATCCAGCAGCCTTATGAACAAGTCTGTGATCCAAGTGCCCGTATGTGCAAAATGACAAAAATTGTAGCTTATCGAGTACAGGCAAAAGCTGGCTTATTGTGGGCTTATATGGGACCAGAACCTGTTCCTGAACTGCCTGATTGGGATTTATTTAATTATAAAAATGGTTTTGCTCAAGCAATCTTTGCTGAACTACCATGTAACTGGTTTCAATGCCAAGAAAACTCAATCGATCCCATCCATTTTGAATGGACACATAATAACTGGACGATACGTCAGGCAGAATCAGAAGAACCCTATGTCGCCACCCATATTAAAACCAAGTTTGAAGAATTCGAATATGGTTTTACCTATAAACGCCTACGCGATGGAGAAAGCGAAGACAATCCAATGTGGACCGAAGGGCGAGTTACCTTGTGGCCAAATGGTTTTTATTTAGGACATCATTTTGAATGGCGTGTTCCAATTGATGATTACAATACGCTTAGTGTACTTTGGGTATTTAGCAAAGTTCCGCGCGAACAGGAACCTTATATTCAAGAAAAAATTCCGTCTTGGTATGGTCCATTATACGATGAAGATGGGAAATGGATTACCACCCACGTTGCCAATCAGGACTTTGCGGTTTGGGTCGGTCAGGGACGCATTACTAATCGTGAACGCGAATTTTTAGGACAAAGTGACCGTGGTATTATTATGCTACGTAAACGCTTTTTTAAAGAACTGGATGAGCTCAAAAATAACCCAGACTTTATCCCTAAAGCTTTAATATTCGATGCACAGAAAAATAAAGATATATACCTACCTTCTGCCTGTGGCAAAGAGCTTAGAGAAGGTTTGACTCGGGAGCAGTTGGCCTCACATCCATTACTTGGACCATATCTTCATGATTTCATTGGGCAAGCAGGTCAGCCCAAAGAAGTACAAGAAGCTTATGAAAAAGCAGTCGGACAGAAATGTCAGGTGCTAAATTCTTTAGCGTTCATGGTGGAAATAAAAAAACAGCATAATCAAAAATGCCACCCGAAGGTGGCATTTTTTTGTTCAAACTTATGATTCAGAATCATCTTCTTTCTTATGATCAGGTAAGTCCTGTACTGCTTTTTCAATCAAACCAAACATATAGTTGCCATAAGCATTGGTTTTGTCATAATGAAAACGCAGGCGCGGTGTAATACGAGTTTTGATACGACGACTAAGTTCATGACGCAAGAAACCAGACGCTTTATTTAATACATCTAAAGTTTCTTTATTTGCGGCTTCACTTTGTTCATCACCTAGCTCACGTCCCATTACCGTGACGTAAACCTCAGCGTATCCCATGTCTGCGCTCACTTTCACCGCAGAGATGGTCACTAGACCACCCAGACGCGGATCTTTCAACTCTTGGCGGATCAGCTCAGACAACTCGCGTTGTACTGAATCCGCCATGCGTTTCAAGCGTTGTCCACCCGCCATTAAAGACTCCGTTTCACCATTTGGACATCATACACTTCGATCTTATCGAGCGCTTTGATGTCATTATAACCTTTCACCGCGAGACCACATTCCATGCCTGCACGAACTTCATCCACCACATCTTTATAGCGACGTAATGATTCAAGTTCACCTTGGAAGACCACCACGTCATCACGGAGGACGCGAATTGGTTTATTACGGTGAATCACACCTTCCATCACCATACAGCCCGCAGCAGCACCAAACTTACTAGAACGGAACACTTCACGAACCTGAGCCACGCCCAGAATCGTTTCACGATGTTCAGGGGCAAGCTTACCGCTCATGGCATTCTTCACATCATCAATCAATTCATAAATGATGCTGTAGTAACGAATGTCGATACCGTCCTGATCACTCTTCTGACGCGCAGTCGTATCAGCACGAACGTTAAAGCCAAGCAAGACCGCTTCTGAAGATTCAGCCAGTGTCACGTCAGATTCAGTGATCGCACCGACACCTGAACTAATCACGCGAACTTTTACTTCATCCGTTGAAAGCTCATCTAAAGCAACGGTCAAGGCTTCTAAAGTACCACGAACGTCTGCTTTTAAGATGACATTCACCGCAGGGACATCTTTTTTGCCCATAGATGCCATAATGTTTTCAAGACGCATTGCACTTTGACGATCGATGCGTTTTTGACGCTCACGATCTGCACGAGCATCGGCTACTTCACGTGCTTTTTTCTCGTCATTGACAACAAGAACTTCGTCACCTGCCATTGGTGCATCAGGCAAACCTAGAATTTCAACAGGAATTGACGGCCCTGCCGATTTAATTGGCTGACCATTTTCATCTGACATGGCACGTACACGACCATACGATGAACCTGCAAGAACAAGATCACCAATGTTCAATGTACCGTTTTGTACCAGAATTGAAGTAACAGCACCGCGACCTTTGTCAACACGTGCTTCAATGACTACACCTTGAGCCGCACCTTCACTTGATGCTTTCAATTCCATCAATTCAGCTTGGATCAGAATCAAGTCAAGTAACTCATCGATGCCTTGACCTGAATGTGCAGACACCATCGCGACTGGAACATCACCGCCCCATTGTTCAGGTACGATCTGTTTGGTGGTCAATTCATTCAACACGCGATCTGGGTCAGCCGATTCTTTGTCCATTTTGTTGATGGCAACAATGATCGGTGTACCCGCAGCACGCGCATGATCAATCGCTTCTGCTGTTTGAGGCATGACACCATCATCAGCCGCAACCACCAATACCACGATATCGGTTGCTTTGGCACCACGTGAACGCATTGCAGTAAACGCAGCATGTCCCGGCGTATCAAGGAAAGTAATAATACCTTTGTCTGTTTCAACGTGATAGGCACCAATGTGCTGGGTAATCCCGCCTGCTTCACCCGCAGCCACTTTCGAGCGACGAATACGATCAAGTAATGACGTCTTACCATGGTCAACGTGACCCATGATAGTCACGACTGGAGGACGAGTGGTTTGCTCACCACGCGCTTCTTCAGCAGCAACCAGTAAGTTATCTTCAGCTTGTGTATCAGACACTAAAACTGGATTGTGTCCTAGTTCTTCCACCACAAGTACTGCGGTGTCTTGATCAATGGCTTGGTTTTGAGTCACAAGCTCACCCATTTTCATGAGTGTTTTGATGACTTCACGAACCTTAACCGCCATTTTCTGTGCCAGATCAGCAACGATGATTTTCTCACCGATCTCAACATCATAAATTTGCTTTTTAACTGGTTTTTCAAAACCATGTTTGTTGGCTTGGCTGGTTTTTAAGCCACGTTTGTGATGACTTTTGCTAAAGCTTTGTTCTGCTTGTGCATCACCACCACGACCGCCTTTCTTACCTGCACGTGGGTTGGTTGTTGCACCACCACGTTTGATTTCACGGTCTTCTTGATTGAATGAATCTTCATACGCCTGACCGACAAGACCAGCAGCCAATGGAGAATCATCAATTACACGAATGGTCGCGCCTGTATCGTCATTGGAATATTTCGATGCCATTTGACGCATTTGCTCAAGCGTACGTTGTTGCGCTTCTTCAGCCGCTTTACGACGTACAGCTTCTTCAGTCGCTTTCAACTTGGCAGCTTCAGCTTCACGTGCTTTCTTCTGTTCAGGCGTTTCTGTCGGCTTCACCACAACAGGCTTAATCGGCTTGTTGGTTGAACGACGTTTTACCACCACTTCTGTGGTTGAAGTTTCAGCCTTCACTGTTTCTTTTTTCTGCGCAGCACGCATTGCATCTAATGTTGCTTGTGCTTTATTTTCAGCTGGTTCACGCGGCTGTTGCGCGGTTTGCTGATTGACTTTTTCATCAGCACGACCTTTCGCTTCCGCTTCTACACGTGCTTTCGCTTCAGCAGCAATTTGGTCTGGGTTTGGCTTGGTAAATGTATGTTTCTTACGAACTTCTACATTAATGGTTTTTGCCTTACCCGAAGTACTGGCGACTTTTGCCGTACTGGTTGTTTTACGTTTCAACGTGATTTTTCCTGCGCCACCTGCATCCTGACCGTGAATTTTTTTCAAATGGTTCACCAGTGTGTCTTGTTGCTCGGTGGTAATAGTGTCATTTGCGTTACGCTGTGGTAGACCTGCTTCGCGAACCTGTTCTAGAAGCTTGTCGACAGGACGACCAACTGTTTGAGCCAAGTCTTGAATCGTTTTGTCTGTCATACGCTACTCCTTAGTTAAACCATGATTCGCGTGCTTTCATAATGAGCTGACCTGCTTTTTCTTCACCAAGCCCTTCAATATCAGAGATATCATCGGTTGCCTGATCGGCCAAATCATCGACTGTAATCACACCACGCGCTGCAAGGGCATAAGCAAGCTCCTGAGTCATTCCTTCCATTTCCAGAAGTTCTGCACTCGGTTCCTGAATATTTTCTTGCTGTTTTAATGCATCTGTTAATGCAGCTTCTTTGGCACGACTTTGTAACAATTCAACCAGATCAGCATCTAGTTCAATTTCATCAAAAGTTTCAGCAGGTACATAGGCAATTTCTTCAAGTGAAGTAAAGCCCATTTCCACCAATGCCATTGCCAAATCTTCTTCGATATCCAGACGTTCTACGAACATATCCAGATATTGCTGTGCTTCGTTTTGCTGACGTGCACGATATTCATCTTCAAGCATCATGTCGAGTTTATAACCCGTCAATTCAGATGCCAAACGTACATTTTGTCCCTGAGAACCAATTGCACGCGCCAATTGATCATTGGTTGCAAAGATAATGTCTGCACTACGTGCATCTTCATCCAATACAATACCAGATACATCAGCAGGCTCTAAAGCACTGGCAATGTACTGCGCAGGATCATCTGACCAGACCACCACATCAATACGCTCGCCATTGAGTTCCTGTTGTACTGCCTGAATACGTGTACCGCGCATACCAATACACGCACCAACTGGATCAATACGATGATCGTTGGTTTTTACCGCAATTTTAGCACGCACGCCCGGTTGACGTGCAGCAGCTTTAATCTCGATGATTTCTTCAGAAATTTCTGGAATTTCTTTTTTCATCAAGGCAATTAGCATTTCAGGTTTCGCACGTGACAATAATAATTGCGCACCACGGCCTTCACGGTTAACGTTATACAAAATGGCGTTCACGCGTTGTTTCGGACGAAGTAATTCTTTAGGAATCATTTCTTCACGTGCCAAATACGCTTCTGCGTTATCACCCAAATCGATGATAAAACCGTCTTTGGTTTGCTTTTTCACTTCACCGTAAATTAACTCACCCACTTTGGCTTCATAAGCATCTGCCACCAAAGCACGTTCTGCTTCACGGATTTTTTGTACAATCACTTGTTTCGCAATTTGCGCAGCGATACGACCAAACTCAATCGATTCAACTTCAAGCTCACGTACATCACCAATCGACCATTGTGCAGGATCGACATCAGAAATCGCATCTTGACATGCTGGCATTTCATGGTCTTCATCTGCGACAACTGTCCACTGACGGAAAGTGCGGTAGTCACCAGTTTTACGGTCAATTTCAACACGTAACTGTGCTTCTTCAGAATGAGTGCCTTCGTAAAATTTCTTCTTCGTCGCGGCAACCAGTGCCTGTTCTAATGCTTCGAAGATTGCTTCACGACCAACACCTTTTTCATTACTAACCGTTTCTACAACGGTAAGAATTTCACGGCTCATAAGTCACCTACAGATTCTTATAAATTTAAATGAATTTAGTCCTGATAGATCAAGTTTGCTTTATCAATATTATGACTATCAATTTCAAGCACATGCTTGCCTTCTACTTCAACCTGAATCACTTCATTTTCAAGGTCAACGCTGAGCAATTTGGCTTGGAACTTACGGCGATTTTCAACTGCGGTAATCAATCGTAATGCAACTTGCTGTCCAATATAGGCAGGCATTTGTTCAAGTTGAAAAAATGGACGATCCCAACCCGGAGAGGAGACTTCCAGCGCATATTCACCAGAAATTGGATCATGAACATCGAGCATTGCGCCGACTTGTTGGGTGACAAGCACACAGTCTTGCACGCCAATACCACGCCCTTGTTCTACTTCACCATCTTCATTCAGTACGGGTTCAGCATTTTCATCGACCACTTTATCGATATAAATACGCAACAAAGAACGCTTACCCTGAGGAATAAATTCAATTCCCCACAGGTCGACGTTACAGGCTTGCACTGCGGGTGCAATCAGATCATGCAGTGCTTGAGTTTTATTTGATAGCTTCATTTACTCTCGTCATTCTCGCGCGGTTCAATCGGCTTATGCCCATTCAGACTCATCTATAGTGAAGCATGACTATTTCACCTTTACGACATCTTAAGTCTTATGTCACCGCTACACGATAGCCAATAAAAAAGGGCGTTTAATCGCCCCTATATTTTACACAGAAAACTATCGCTCACTGTGCAAAAAGGCCCACCTATTTGTGAGCCCTCTTAGAAACTTGGTAGCGGGAGCTGGATTTGAACCAACGACCTTCGGGTTATGAGCCCGACGAGCTACCAGACTGCTCCATCCCGCATCAACGTGCAAACATTATATACAATTATTTCAAAAAGTCAATTTCAATAATTGCTGACTAAACTGTTGCGACTTAGTCATTTAAAACTTGGTAGTGGAAGCTGGATTAAACCAACCACCTTCGATGATTTTATGAAGTGTTGAGCCCAACGAGCCAAAACCGCATAATTTACATCACCCATCATTTTAAAATGGTAGCGGGAGCTGGATTTGAACCAACGACCTTCGGGTTATGAGCCCGACGAGCTACCAGACTGCTCCATCCCGCATCAACATCACTGCAACACCAACTTTCTTTCTGGATCAAGTTGGTGCGGAAGGGGGGACTTGAACCCCCACGCCCGAAGGCACTACCACCTCAAGGTAGCGTGTCTACCAATTCCACCACCACCGCAGCTTGTGGGACGCATTCTAGTCGCTTCAACTACAAAAGGAAAGTGTTAATTCTAATTATTCACCGGTTTTTGGTGCATTTGGCGAAGTTTCAGGCGAAGTCGTTTGCTGAGCTGGAACTGTTTGTACAGATTGTAAGCTATATGCATCTGTGGTTTGTTTCTTGGCAAATACTGCAAGCGTCAAACTGGTGATAAAAAATAATGCCGTTAAAATTGCGGTCATGCGGGTGAGGAAGTTACCTGAACCTGATGCACCAAATACAGTTGCAGCACCACCACCACCGAATGAAGCACCAGCATCTGCACCTTTACCATGCTGAACCAGCACCAGTGCAATAATCAAAATGGCGAGAATAATATGTACGACCAGCACAAAAGTATGCATGCTGAACTCCTATTGTTTTGATTGGGCAAATGCCTGAGCAATTTGATAAAATGATTGTGCATTTAATGATGCACCGCCCACAAGCGCACCATTAATATCTGGACAAGCCGCTAACTCTACCGCATTCTCAGGCTTTACACTACCGCCATATAGCAAGGCAATCTTTGCACCATGCGCGGTGATCTGACATAAACCTTCACGAATTTTGGCATGCATCGCTTGTGCATCTTGCGGCGAAGCCGTTTTACCCGTCCCGATTGCCCAGATTGGCTCATAAGCAATCACGATTTGTGTTAACCATTGTTCAGCATCAACAACACTGGCGATATCACAAATTTGCTGTAATACCACTTGTTCTGCCAAACCTTGCTCACGCTGTTCAAGGCTTTCACCTACGCAGTAAATAACCGTCATACCTGCCTGAAGAGCATTGTGGAGTTTCGCTTTTAAAATTTCAACCGAATCACCCAGTAAATCACGACGCTCTGAGTGACCAATAAGGACGTATTGAATCTGGCTATCGACTAAAAGTTCAGCACTCATTTCACCCGTATACGCACCTGTACCTGCAAAGCGCGAAACATCCTGAGCGACGGTATAAATACTACGCGGTGCTGAATTTAACGCTTGATAGGTACGATCCAGTGCAAGGGCTGTCGGTGCAACCCCAATATGGCAAGACTCGGCCTCAATTGTTGATTGCGCTAACAAGGTGATTAATTGTTGAATGAGCTGTGTGGCATCAGACTGTATTGGGTTCATTTTCCAATTGCCAACTACCCAAGGAATAATCGTCGAACCCGACATACTGCTACCCTTTTTTCGAAAATGCTGCACATTCTACACGCATTTTAGGCAAATGTTAGAATGTTTTTCTTCCTTGAATGAACCTGCCAATATTTAAAATACCATTTACGAATCGCTTATTGTGAAAAAAGAAAATGTTAATAAAGTGTTCATTAGTTTTAACTACTTAAAAGAAAATGTTCTATTCTGTTAAATATTAAGCAAAAAATAGTTAGGAAAGCCAACTTTGATTTAGGCATTGAAGATTGTTTAATAAAAGTAGTATACGTATAATTTCATAACATAGTTTTTAAATAATTTTTATACATTTGTATTTTGGGGTCAATTGATGGCGGATGATGAACTGAAGTCGAAATATCCAACCTATTTGGACCGTTTAGTAACGACTGGATTTCTGACGAAAGAGCAGATCCATCGAATGTTTTATGAGATAAATAAAAATAATAAGTTTATTGTTCAGTACTTAGTAGAAGCTTTTGATATAAAGCCATCAATTATTGCAGAAGCTATCTCTATCGAATATGAAGAACCTTTATTTGATCTAAGTGTATTCGATCTTTCCTTAATCCCCCATGGTGTGATCGATGAAAAGCTAATTACAAAACATAAGATTTTACCGTTAAGTGTTAAAGATCATACATTATATGTTGCAGTTGTCGATCCTACTCTTACTCAGGATCTAGACACAATTCGGTTTAACAGCAAGAAAAAACTAGAACTTGTAATTGTTGAGCATGATAAATTAGAAAATGCACTTGAAGAAACTTATGGCACAAATGCTCAACTTGAATTTCTTAATGGCCTGCATAATGAAGATGGCGAAAATACAGAAGACATCCTCAGTGAATTTAGCTTTGATATCAATGCTGACCATGAAAAAGATGATACCATTGTCGTCAAATATTTAAATAAAATGCTTTATGATGCCATTAAAATGGGGGCATCCGATCTTCATTTTGAGCCTTATGCGAAGATTTATCGTGTTAGATACCGAATCGATGGGGTCTTACATGCGATTTCCTTTCCACCATTAGTGTTAGCACCAAGGCTTACTGTCCGTTTAAAAATTATGGCAAAAATGGATATATCTGAAAGGCGGTCACCACAAGATGGTCGAATAAAATTACCAGTCTCTCAATTTAAATCTATCGACTTTCGTGTCAGTTCATTACCTACACTATATGGTGAAAAATTAGTTTTACGTATTCTAGATGCATCTAGTGCTACATTAGGTATTGATGCACTTGGCTATGAGGAAGATCAAAAAGCATTATTTTTAGAAGCTTTGAATAAACCACAAGGCATGTTACTCATTACGGGCCCAACAGGGTCAGGTAAGACAGTTTCGTTATATACAGGGTTAAATATTCTGAACACCGAGAGTTCAAATATTTCTACCGCAGAAGACCCAGTAGAAATTAACCTTGAAGGCGTTAATCAGGTCAATGTCAATCCAAAAGTAGGGTTAACTTTTGCCGCTGCATTAAAATCTTTTTTACGTCAAGATCCTGACATTATTATGGTGGGGGAAATTCGTGATCTGGAAACTGCTGAAATTGCAATTAAGGCAGCTCAAACGGGTCATATGGTGATGTCAACGCTGCATACCAACAGTGCACCAGAAACATTAACCCGTTTACGGAATATGGGAGTGCCTTCATTTAATCTTGCAACATCAGTCAATCTTGTGATTGCCCAGCGTCTAGCACGACGGCTGTGTAATAAATGCAAACAACCCATCGAAATTCCTAAAAATAGTTTAATAGAGATGGGGTTTACAGAAGATGATCTTGCCAACCCAAAACTTCGCATTTATCAGCCTATAGGTTGCTCAGAATGTCGTGAGGGTTATAAAGGGCGTGTTGGGATTTATGAGGTAATGAAAGTCACACCTGAAATTTCGAGAATTATTATGGAAGATGGTAATGCAATTCAAATTGCAGATGCATCGGAAAAACTGGGGTTTAATAATCTTCGTCGTTCAGGGCTAAAAAAAGTGATGCAGGGGATCACTTCCTTACAGGAAGTCAACCGTGTCACCAGTGAGTAATGCAAAACTCTAAAAACTAAGGATGAAATAATGGCAATTCAAAAAACACAAATGATGCCAACTTTTGCTTATGAAGGAGTTGATCGCAAAGGGGGAAAAATTAAAGGTGAACTGTCAGCTCGCAATATAGCATTGGCGAAAGTGACTTTGCGTAAGCAAGGCATCACTATTAAAACAATTCGTCAAAAACGTAAGAATATTCTAGAAGGACTTTTAAAGAAAAAAGTCAGCACACTGGATATTACCATTTTTACCCGACAGCTTGCGACCATGATGAAAGCTGGTGTACCCCTAATTTTAAGTTTTGAAATCGTGGCAGAAGGGTTAGAAAATCCTGCTATGCGGGATGTAGTGATTAGTCTAAAACGAGAAGTTGAAGGTGGAAGTACTTTTGCCGATGCTTTACGTAAATATCCACAATATTTTGATTCCTTATTTTGTTCGTTAGTAGAATCAGGTGAAATATCAGGGGCTTTAGAAACTATGCTAGATCGTGTCGCGATCTATAAGGAAAAAAGTGAGCTGTTAAAACAAAAAATTAAAAAAGCCATGAAATATCCACTTACTGTCATCGTGGTTGCTGTAATTGTCACGATTATTCTCATGGTGAAAGTGGTTCCAGTCTTTCAGGATTTATTTAGTTCATTTGGTGCCGAATTACCTGCTTTCACTCAGATGGTCGTGAATATGTCAAAATGGATGCAATCCTATTGGTTTATTATGATTATTGGAATTGGTGTCGTTATCGCTGTATTTTTAGAAACCAAAAAACGAAGTAAAAAATTGCGTAATGCCTTAGATAAATTGGCATTAAAACTGCCAATTTTTGGTGATTTAATCTACAAATCAATTATTGCGCGTTATAGCCGTACGCTCGCCACGACTTTTGCAGCGGGTGTGCCATTGATTGATGCTTTAAAATCGACTGCTGGTGCAACCAACAATGTAATCTACGAAGATGCTGTAATGAAAATTCGTGAAGATGTGGCTACGGGACAACAATTGCAATTTGCCATGAAAACTTCCAACTTATTTCCATCTATGGCAGTGCAAATGGTCGCGATTGGTGAAGAATCTGGTGCATTGGATGCCATGCTGGATAAAGTGGCCACGCACTATGAAAATGAAGTGGACAATGCAGTCGACGGACTGACTTCCATGATGGAACCATTGATTATGGCGATTCTCGGTGTGCTGGTCGGTGGTTTGGTCATCGCCATGTATCTTCCAATTTTCCAGATGGGTTCAGTGGTGTAATGCTCGAAATTCTCAATTATTTTATTCAAAACCCAACCGCGCTTTATATCGCCGTTGGGGTTTTTAGTTTGTGTATCGGTAGTTTTTTAAATGTTGTGATTTATCGCACACCCAAAATGATGGAGCAAGAATGGCATACTGAGTGCCAGATGTTGTTACATCCCGATCAAGCAATCATTGATCCAGACAAACTCACTCTGAGTTCTCCTGCATCAACCTGCCCTAAATGTCATCAACCTATTCGCTGGTATCAAAATATTCCAGTCCTCAGTTGGCTTTTTTTAAGAGGTCAATGTGGCAATTGTCACAATCCGATCAGCATTCGTTATCCACTGATTGAACTGCTAACTATGTTGTGTTCTTTAGTGGTTGTAGCGGTCTTTGGCCCGAGCCTCCAAATGCTGTTTGGTCTCATCTTCACTTGGGTACTGATTGCCCTGACATTTATAGACTTTGATACGCAACTGCTACCTGATCGTTTTACTCTGACCTTAGCAGCCTTAGGACTGGGGATAAATAGTTATAGCATTTATGTCTCGCCAACCGCCGCGATCTGGGGCTATCTGATTGGCTTTTTATGTTTGTGGGTGGT
This sequence comes from Acinetobacter ihumii, assembly GCF_900625095.1. Lineage (GTDB taxonomy): Bacteria > Pseudomonadota > Gammaproteobacteria > Pseudomonadales > Moraxellaceae > Acinetobacter > Acinetobacter ihumii. The sequence continues at coordinate 2,025,307 of NZ_LR130760.1, forward strand.
TTATTATGTATTTAAAATCATCACTGGCAAAGAAGGCATGGGCTATGGTGACTTTAAGCTACTCGCGGCACTTGGCGCATGGATGGGGCCTTTGATGCTCCCCCTGATCGTACTACTTTCCTCAATGGTCGGTGCAATTATTGGGATTATTTTGCTTAAAATCCGTAAGGAAAACCAGCCTTTTGCTTTTGGTCCCTATATCGCCATTGCAGGTTGGATCGCTTTTTTATGGGGTGAGCAAATTATGAAAGTGTATTTGGGAGGCTGAGCATGAGTTTCATACTGGGTTTAACAGGTGGTATTGGTAGCGGTAAATCTGCTGCCAGCCAATGGTTTGAAACCCAAGGCATTAATGTCGTTGATGCTGATGTGGTGGCACGTGAAGTGGTCGAGATTGGACAGCCGGCTTTAGAACAGATTCAGCACACTTTTGGAGATTGGGTACTTAATGCGGATGGGAGTCTAAATCGGCGAGCCTTAAGAGAACATATTTTTCAACATCCATCTGCCCGACACCAACTCGAACAAATTACGCATCCTGCCATTCGCCAATCAATTATGCAGCAACTACAGGATGCCCATAGCCCTTATGTCATCTTGGTTTCGCCATTATTATTTGAAACAGATCAACATCAACTCACCAATCGAACTTTGCTGATTGATGCCAGTGAAGCCATTCAGATCGAACGCGCCAGCCAACGTGATGGTCAGGATTCAGAGCAGATTAAAAAAATTATTGCGGCACAAATGCCACGTGAGCAGAAACGTCAAATGGCAGATGATATTGTAATGAATGATGGACATCTGGATCATTTATATCAACAACTTGCAACTTTACATCACCATTATTTGGAACGTTCCTGATCTTTTTGACGTTCTAATTGTAGCGTTAAACTATCTTTTAAACGCCAACGCCATGGTTGTAAGGCACCTATTCCCATCCCAATTAAACCACAGGCAATTGCAGGACTTAAAGGCTCGCCCAATAGTGGCACTGCAATCACTGCGGCAATAAACGGCGCCAGTGTGACAATACTTCCTGTTTTAAATGCCCCTAAACGCTCAATTGCCGCGACATAAGTAATGGTGGCGATGATGACCACAAAGACCCCATGAAACACACCTTGAATCGCAAAATGCAGCGGCTCAACCTCAGAATAATGTTTAGGAAAAAACAACACATAGATGGGCAAATAAATCATGGCTGACCAAATTGCGACACTGGCCATGGAGTGCCACGCGGAAAGCTTCCACTGTTTTAATAAAACTGTAAAAATACCCCACCAAATTGCACTCACTACAAATAAGACATCGCCTACACCAAAATGAGATTGCCCATCTTTTGACATTAAATAGCTCATGAGTGCAATGGCTGCCAGCATAATGCCGACACTCCACCACGTATGTCGATCAAAAGGTTGTCTAAATAATAAATAAGCTGCCAGCGCAGTACACAATGGAATACAACCATTTAAAAAGATCGCTGCATGTGCCGCGGGGGCATAAAGAAAGGCACTATAGGCCGTGAGGCAGTAGCCTACCCCACCGATGAGTGCCAAAATCACCGATTCTTTTCGACATAAAAATGCCAAATCTTTTTTATAGATCAAGATTGGCATTAAAATGACAAACGCAATCGCAAAACGAAGTGCAGTAATGTCCCATGCGCTAATATGCCACTGTGCATTTAAACGGGAAAAAATGGTAAAACCACCCCAGATGCACATGGTAATGGCAACAAAAGCATAGCCTTGGGCTCGCGGAGACATAGCGTCCTTCTTTACAACATCAGGTTTAGCTTAAAAATTTATACGGGATGGCGTTGGCGGCTCGCTTCATAAAGCGCCATTCCTGTTGCCACACTGACATTTAAACTTTGTAAGTTGCCACTCATGGGAATATACACGGTTTGATCACATTGTGACTGGGTAATGGGGCGCAATCCCGTATCTTCAGCGCCCATCACAATCACCAGCCCACCTGTTAAATCACATTTTTGAATTGGAAGTGCTTTTTCATCCAGCATGGTGCCAATCACGCGTACAAAAAACTGCTCTTTGACGTGTGCGAGTGTTCGTGCCAGATTGGTCACCTGAATAAATTTAACCTTTTCTGCACCACCTGCTGCGACTTTTCGTGCGGTTGGGGTCAAACCTGCGGAGCGATCACGAGGAACGATCACCGCTTGCACCCCCATGGCTGCGGCAGTACGGATACATGCGCCCAGATTATGTGGATCAGTGACTTGGTCGAGTGCTAGAAGTAAGGCATCAGGGGTTGACTGTAACAGTTGATCCAGATCTTTTTCATTTAAAGTTGGATGCGGTCGAACAGCGGCCACCACCCCTTGATGAAAAGGCAGACCTGCTAATTTTTCCAGACTATCACGGCTGGCTTTTTGCACACTAATTCCAAACGGTTCAGCCAGTTCCAAAATTTTCTGTAAACGTTGATCATCACGTCCTTTTAGGGTGAATAAGGTCAACACCCGCTCAGGTTCAAGCTCAAGCAATGACTCAACCGAATGTACGCCATAATAATATTCTGGTTTTGCCATGCCTGACCTCTATCTCAACTTTATTGAACTCAAAATAAAAATCCTGTAAAGCCAACTTCACAGGATTTCTTGATTTACTCATTTATGCAGCTAGTTTAACCGATTTTCGGGCAAACAGGTTAGCCTTCTAAATGACAAACATAATCGAGCACATCATCCGTCTCAATTTTAAATAAGCTGTTGCCTGGCACATAAAATGACTGCCCTGCACGGAACAATTCACTTTCGGTACTGTCAGCAATTTTCACACGGCACTCACCCGAAATAATTTCCATACGTTCAGGGACATGCGTCTCAAAAGTTAACGCTTGTTCACTTGGTAAAATCACACCAAGTGTCTTTTTTGTTCCATCTTCAAATTGAACCGTATGGCTAATGCACAAACCGCCAAAATAAACATTTGATTTTTTTACTACCGTTACATGATCAAACTGAGCTGAACTCATGCGTAACTCTCCAATTTTGCCGCATTTGTATTAGGGGGTGATGACTGACGTAGTTTAATTCTGGGCAAATAACTAATCAATCTCTTTTATCTTGCGTTTGCTATCTAAGCAATTTTTATGCCTTTTTTATATATTGATTATTCTCGTTTTAATTCGTATCGATGCTTTGTGCTTGCTCTTTTCAGTGGTCAACATTTTAAATATGCGATACAGAATTTTGATCATTTTAAAGACGAATCAAGACAGTCTCGTGACAAATCTAGCCGACCTCGGCTTCATGCAAACAAGAGCTGATTTCATTTAAATCTTGTTAGCCTGCTTGAGTAATTCAATCGATGATGTCACTGGTTCATGAGATTTTATTCAGTTTATGCCTTGTGGCGATGATAAAATTTATCTATCTTAAACAAAAAAGACCAACGCTCTGGACGCGTATATGCTGACTCATTTAACTCTGATTAACTTTGCGCTGGCTGATCATCTGGTACTCGATATTGAACAAGGATTTAATGTTTTAACGGGTGAAACAGGTGCAGGGAAATCCTTGCTGCTCGATGCACTTTCTGCCTGCTTGGGCGAACGCACAGATACTAACTATGTTCGATATGGTGCCGAAAAAGCCGATATTACCGCAAGTTTTAGCTATCAGCCGCAAAGTCCAGAATCACGCTGGCTTGAAGAACATGAAATGGATGACGATACAGGTGAAATCCATCTACGCCGTGTCATTTTTGCCACAGGTCGTAGTAAGGCATGGATTAATGGTCGTCCCAGTAGCTTATCTGAACTCAAGGAAATTGGGCGTTTGTTGGTGCAACTTTATAGTCAACACAGCCAGCAGCAATTGCTGGAACCGCCCTACCCGAAGCATTGGTTAGATCGTTATCGTAATTTTTACCAACCTGCGCAAGACGTTAAAGAAGCCTATCAAACATGGCAAGCCACGATTCGCCAGCATCAATCGGCACTCGATGCTCAAGCCACTCGTCAGCAGCGTATTCAAACACTTGAACTACAACTCGAAGAACTCGAAGACATCATTCAAACTGATTATAAAGAAACTGAACAGGAGTTTGATCGCTTAAGTCATCATGAACACATCATGCAGGACTGTGCGTATAGTTTAAATGCACTGGATGAAGCTGAACCCAGCATTAATCAGGAACTGGCATCTATTTTAAAACGAATTGAAACACATGCGGGACGTAGCGAACAGCTCTCTGAAATTTATAATTCAATCGTCAATGCCCAAAGTGAACTGGACGATGCAACTGCCAATCTACGTCAATTTATGGATCGTCAGAGTTTTGATCCTGAACGCATGGAAGCCTTAAATACCCATTTGGAAGTTTTTCACCGTTTGGCTCGCAAGTATCGTATTCAACCTGAACAACTTAAACAGCAATATGAACACTGGCAACTTGAGCTAGAAAAGTTACATCAGCTTGAGGATCCAGAAACACTGGCTGAACAAGTTGAAATTGCGCATCAAAGCTTTTTGGAAAAAGCACAACATCTGGATCAAATTCGTCGTGATGCCGCCATTCCTCTTGCCAAGCAGCTTACAGAACAAGTCAAACCTTTGGCGCTGCCTGAAGCGCATTTTGAGTTTAAATTTGAACCACTGGAGCAACCGAATGCTGAGGGCTTAAGTTTTATTCAGCTTTTATTTACTGCCAATAAGGGTATGCCGCCGCAACCTTTGGCTCGGGTTGCTTCGGGTGGGGAATTATCGCGTATTGCACTGGTCATGCAGGTCATGAATGCTGAAAAAACCGAAGCAGAAACCCTGGTCTTTGATGAAATTGATGTCGGGATCAGTGGCGGTACAGCTGAAGTGGTCGGTCGCTTACTGGCAGATTTGGCGCAACATGTGCAACTGCTGTGTATTACTCATCAACCCCAAGTTGCAGCTCAATCCGATCAGCACTTACTGGTGAAAAAACAACAAACTGACCCTGCCAGTAGTACCATTATTGAATTAGATGAACCACAGCGCATACTGGAATTAGCCCGTATGTCAGGCGGTGTCGAAATCAATGACACCACCTTGCAACATGCCAAACAATTACGTCAGCTTAAATTCCAACACAGTTAAACCATTTCATTACATTTTCTTCTGCTTTTTTCGTCAATTATTTTTCTATCATAAAACACTGAAAAATGATTGGCGAAATCCATTTACTCTTGTATGTTGATAAGAACATCCTATCTCAATACAAAGCGACCACGTTTTAAGGAGAACCGCTTAGGTGACCAAACAATATTTGACACACCGTTGTCTGATTGCTCCTCCAGAAATGGCCGATGATTTCTTTGCGAATACTGTAATTTATTTGGCACGTCACGATGAAGACGGTGCTCAGGGTTTAATTATCAATCGTCCATCCGGTATTCAGGTCAAAGAACTGCTGAATGATATGGATATTGACGCAGACCATGTCCAGCCACATGAAGTGCTACAAGGTGGGCCTTTACGCCCTGAAGCCGGATTTGTGCTGCACACAGGGCAGCCAACGTGGCACTCTTCGATTGCGGTCGGTGAAAACCTGTGTATCACCACCAGTAAAGACATTTTAGATGCAATCGCACATAACGAAGGTGTCGGTCGTTATCAAATTGCATTGGGCTATGCCAGTTGGAGCAAAAACCAGCTTGAAGATGAAATCTCACGTGGCGACTGGCTGGTTTGTGATTCAGATATGGATCTGATTTTTAATTTACCTTATGACGCGCGTTGGGACGCTGCCTATAAAAAGCTAGGCGTTGACCGCACATGGCTCTCTTCCGAGATTGGTCATGCCTGAATCTGTAACACCACAAATGATTATGGCGTTTGACTTTGGCACGCAGAAGATGGGAATGGCCGTGGGTCAATCTGCGATTGAAAGTGCCAACCCATTAGCTTTATTTCCGATGAAAGATGGAATTCCTGACTGGAATCCATTGCTCAAGATTGTTAAAGAATGGCAGCCCAGCTTATTTCTGGTTGGTTTGCCATTAAATATGGATGACTCGGAATCAGAACTTTCGACGCGTGCACGTAAATTTGCACGGCGTTTACGTCATCAAACCAATATTGAAACATGGATGGTCGATGAACGTTTGACCACACGTGAAGCGCGAGATGAACTTGACTCTTATCATGATCAGGGTCGTGGCAAACGCTTATCGGCAGATAGTTTAGCTGCCGCCCTTCTGATTCAGAGCTGGTATCATCATCCTCAAGGGATTCAACCCTAATAAAATGGCGGATTAAAATCCGCCATTTTTATTTCATCAAGCAACCATTGTTGTCTTGTATTCAAACCTTAATTTTCAATACGTACTGTTGCAGTACGACCTGCCACAAAGGCCAAGGCATTTTGAGGGGTTTCATCCAGTACAATTTTGACAGGAACACGTTGTGCCAAGCGTACCCATGTAAATGTTGGATTCACATTGGCCAGTAAAGTGGAACTACTCGAACGCTCACGGTCTTCAATACCACTGGCAATCCCTTGTACATGGCCACGAATTTTTTGTGAATCTCCCATCAATTGAATGGTGGCTTTATCGCCGACATGAATATGATTGAGTTTGGTTTCTTCAAAATAACCCACCACATACAATTGCTCACGATCAACCAATGCCGCAACAGCATCACCAATTTTGACATAATTACCCACACGTAAACCAAAGTTGGACAAGGTACCATCCGCAGGCGCAACCACCTCAGAACGTTTTAAATTCAGTAACGCCAAATTAAGTGCACTTTGAGAGACTTCAATTAAGGCATGTTGCTGTTTAATCGTGGCCTGTGCCTGTTCAATCGCAGCTGCCATTTGCGCATCTTCTGCTTTGGATTGATCGCGTGTGGCATACATTTGATCTTGTTCTTGCTTGGAAATTGCACCATCCATCAAGTTTGAATAACGCGCTGCATTTTTTTCAGCCAGTTGCGTTGTGGCACGTGATTTTTCTAAATTGGCTTTGGCTGCAATGGCATTGGCTTCTGCTTGAGCCAGACCTGCTTTGGCTTTGGCAAGATCAGAACGTGCTTGCTCGACATCCAGTTGTTGACGTGCAACATCGATTCGAAATAAAGGCTGTCCTTTTTTCACGGTCTGGTTATCCTGCACCAATACTTCGGTCACTAAGCCTGACACGTCGGAAGAGACCTGTACGACATCACCTCGCACCCGACCATCACGTGTCCACGGTGCAGAATTGTAATAATTCCACAAATGAACAATCGCAAAAATGGCTAAAATTGCAATGATCAATGTCACCAGAGGACGGACAATTTTCCGTGCATCAAAAGAACTCATGTTGCTTACCTTAAATTTCGTCTGAAATGTTCGCCAAAATCAATTTTAATGTGCCATCTATAAACGTTATGCTGTCTGAAACAACAGAAATACATAATGTACCAATAACAAGATCAGGATGTATAAACTCAGGTTAAAAATCCCTGGAAATCCAATCCAGCCTGAAGCAATCAAGCGATTGGTCAGTAGCGATACCAACCTAAATAGCACGTAGGCCAAAATCGCCTGAATCAGCAAAGTTGGAATATACACACCGTACAGATTCAACTCACCCATGTGCAGCTCCCTGAAGCTCTTCACCGTGTGTCTGTACATGGAAAATACTACTGCGAATATTGTTCATACCCATTTGAATCCGCTGTTGAACTTCAAAATCTGGTTCACGCAAAACCAGTGTTTCAATCTCATGTATTTGTGCCAGAACATTGCGCTTCAATGCAGGATTTAACGCAATATGTTTTTCCTGATCGCGGAAACTGGCATCAAGTAGCTGTTGTAACTGTTTCAGTGCCTGTTTGAGCTCAGGCAAAGTTTTGTCATTTCGACTTAACTCGGCAATACGACTTAAATTCACCACGGCACTGCTTTCAATTAAAGCCTGATTCATGGCACGTTTCAGTTCATCTGACTGAACCAGCTTACTGTTTAATATTCCGATACGATCCAACATACTCCGCAAATGAATTCGAAAACCCGTTCCATAGGGAATATACAGGGCATCTTTCATTGCTCGATAATGCAGGCTCAAGATACGTCGGGCACTGGCTTCTGGTGACATGGCACGAATAAAATAAATCGCCAAAATCGAGATAATGGGTCCCATCACACCCGCCATTGCCGTATCCATCAGGGTCACAGCATCCATCATGTATCGGTTTTGCAGCCCTAAACTCATAATAAAGTTAATCAGCATTGGCAGTGCCAACATCATCAGCATCGGGGTTGGAAACATACTGGCTAAATAAATCGTTAATGGTGCCAACACTAAACCTAATTGCCAAAAATCATGAACCTGCGGCATGATCACAAAAGCATAGAAAATCGTAATCATTGCAGCATACACCGAACCCCGAATAAATGTTTTCAGAGCGGGAATTGGGTTATCCAGCATGGACAAAATACAGGCACTAACGGCAGTTAACTGCGCCATCATATAACCCGCATGCCAACCCGTATAAATCCAGATTAAAAAGGAAACGGCAGTGGCTAAAGCAGCCGCAATCGAACTGCGGACAGCAATCCCATGATCACGATGCAAACTCGGATATTGTGTAGTAATCGTTGCAATGGTCGATGGAATCCGTTTTTCACCTTTTTGAATCAATTGCCACAACAGTTTTACTGCCATAACATTTTGAATAAAATGACGAATATCCATTTTCAAAGCATTCATCATGACCTTTTGTTCTGGTGTAATCAGACTAAATAATCGGTCAAAATCTTGCTCAAATTCAGGTGGTAACTGGTTCAATTGATCAGCTTGAATCTCGGTTTGGGCACGTAAAAACTGAACCACATGCTCATATAAAATCTGTAAAGCAGGTCGATAGTCCTGATTGATCTGATCCAGTTGAAAAATACGTTCCGACATTGACACCAGATTGGATACCACCATAGTTTCCTGATGCAGTAATTCCTGTATCGGTTTGGTCATGCCTTGCAATTCACCACTTTCATATGCCAGATGCACAGCCAAACCATGAATATCTGTCGTGTCGCGAGTAATGCCACCTAAAAGCTGGGTATAACTTTGACTATGTTCAGCATCAGTCAAAATTCGTTTAAAAACATCCCGCGTATCATCCAGTGTTTTTTGGACACGCTGTTGCAGTTGTGAACCCAAATGTGCCGGAAAAATCGTGGCAGAAACCACAGCACTACAAATCACCGCAATCGAGATTTCAAGCACCCGACTTAAGGCCATGTCAAATACACTATGACTATCAATATTATAAATCGAGCTACAGGCGATCATGACCGTGGTATAGCCTGCCAGCATAAAGACATAACTGCGCGGCGTGCGATCCAGCAAAGAAATATATAAACACAATCCCACCCAGACAGAGAGGATACAGGTAAATAAAATCGGCATATCGATCAAACGCGGGGTAAAAAAAATGGCTAAAACCCCGCCTAATATGGTACCAACTAAACGATAAAGCGCTTTGGATGACACCATGCCCGCATAAGGCTGCGCGATAATAATGACCGTTCCAGCCGCCCACATCGGATAAGTCAGATCTAGCGAAAATGCCACATAAAGTGCCATCATCATGGCGATAAAGGTTTTGACTGCAAAAATCAAATCCATTCGCGAGGGTCTGAATGCCAATATCTGTTTCAATAACATGCAATGATCTCAACACTACAATGCCGTGGTGTTTTGCTTATATATGCCTATAAAGGATTGATCTTTGAGTCGCCTGTTTCATCACAGTACAGCACACTTAGTCCGTGATACAAAGTTTGATAACCGACACAAAAAGATCTTTTTGTAACCAGATGATCTTTTTATCGACTCACAAACTAGTGCTTTTACAGATCATGTAAAAACAAATTACGATGTCAATGAAAGATCAATCAGAGATGAGATGAAAAAAGTTTTGATAGCCTTACAATCTTTTACCTTTTACTATCTTTTCAATCTGTAGCACAGATTAAAAACTTTCTTCATTGGATATTTTACAGCATAATTTTGTCAAAAAAATAAAAAATAGTCAACAAAATATCTTATTATGATAATTAATTACATTTTAATATCTATATTGTATCCAAATTTGATCATGCTGCTGTCAATCAATCATTTAAATTACGCTGTAAAGCACCACGTAATTTGTTATTTTGTTATGATCAATACGCTCGTGTTTCTGATGGTTCTTTAGCAAAGTAGGTAATCATGGCGCTTTCAAGCTTTGGCAAAATTCTCACCGTTCTGGATTTATTTTCAGTGTCCCGTCCTGTGATTAATGTCGATATCATTTGTGATGAACTGGGTTTGTCCAAACCCACCAGTTATCGTTATCTCAAAGAACTGGTGTCAGCCGATATTTTGCAACGCATCAGTGGAACTTCAGGCGACTATACCTTGGGGTCGAAAATTGCCGTGCTGGATTATATCTCACGGACGACCGATCCTTTGGTACAAATCAGCAGCCCATTCATGCAGGAAATTGCTGAAAGAACGGAATTATGCTGTTTACTCACACATTTAAATCGGGATTATTGTATTGATATCCACCATGAGGTGTTTCGTAATACCGATTTACTTTCTTATGGTCGTGGCTGTCCACGTCCAGTGTATATGGGTTCATCGCCTAAAGTGATTATCGCACAACTACCGAAACGACAAATTCAGGATTATTATCACCGTTTTGCCTCACAACTTGCCGAAGTTGGTTTTGCGCAGGATGAAGAAAGCTTTTTAAACCGTATGAAGAAAATTAAAAAGCAAGGCTATTATTTGTCTCATGGCGAACTGGATCCGAATGTTTCCGGCTTGTCCGTACCCATCAAACTCTCGACCAATAAAGAATCGCCTTTGGCACTGACCATTGTGGCATCCAAAAATCGCTTTGAATTTATACATATCGAGAAGTTGATTGAAATTCTGAAAAGCAATGCGGCGCAAATTGAACATAAATTTTTGACACTATCACAGAGTGAAAAAGCTCAAAATATAGAACATGGCTTACAGAATTTGAACATTTAGTCTCGAAGTTAGCCTGTCGCAATTTGAAAAATCAAGCAAATTCTCATATAATGACATTGTTCTTCAAAAAAGCCTTAATTTTTCCATGAGATTAAGCTATTTTCAACTGAAGACACTCCTCCTCAGAGTAAAAGCTCATGTGACCACATGGGCTTTTTTCTGGTTACATAACTCCCTCTTGAGCCTAAAGCCGATCCTTTTTAGACTAATCTTCACAAATAACAAAAAAATGTGCTTATGAATTTCTGGCTTCTCTTTCAGCAACTTCGCCCTTTTGTCAGACCTTACCGACTGCTGGTGATCGCAACGCTGATTTTAACGCTGATTGGCGCAGTCACTGCGCAGGTCAACGCGCTGACCTTGCAATATGCAGTGGATCGTATTAATGCCTTGGTGAAAGCGGGACAAGGACTCCATGAAGGCTGGAGCATTCTGGCTTTGATTTCGGCTATTCTCCTTGGTAAAGAAATTTTAAATGCCTTAGTTCAGTTCGGACAAAAGTACTATGGAGAAAAACTGCGCATCTATGTGTCTCAGGATTTGGCCCAAAGCATTATTGAAAAATTTCTAAAGTATCGCCTCAGTTTTTTTAGTCAGGAACACAATCAGGCAGGAAAATTACAGACTCGAATTGATCGGGGGATTGGTTCTTTAACTCGACTGGTACAAATATTCTTTATTGATATTTTACCGTTATTTGCCAGTGCCATTATTGCTTTGGGGCTGATGTTCTACGCCAATTTCTGGATTGGGCTGGTGGCATTATTAATTGTGCCAATTTATTTCTGGATTACCTTTAAACAGGCGGAAAAACTGGGTGGCTGGCGACGACGTTTACGTGATGGTCGAGAGAAAAAAAGTCAGGGGATTTTAGGCATTATTCAGTCCATTGCCGTGATTAAATCATTTAATCGTGAAGCGATTGAATCAGACAAACAACTTAAATTACAACGCGATCTTACTGATAACCAGATGCACACACGGCAAACCAGCTTTCTGTTCGACGGCTTAAAAACCTTTATTGAACAGATTGGGATCGTGCTGATTATTATTTTAACCTCTTATTTTGTGCTGGCAGGAAAAATGAGTATTGGTATGATTATGTATCATATCTTATTGTTTAATAATGTTTCTGCTCCCATTCGTTCGCTACATCGAATTTATGATGAAGTAAATGATGCCATGATCTACTCGGAAAGCTTCTTTCAGATTTTAAATGCCGATGAACAAATTGAAAGTAGCGGCCCACTTCAACCACAGATTCACGGTCAATTTCAATTAAACCATGTCAACTTTAGCTATGAAAATGGACATCAGGCGTTAAAAAATATCAATATGACCATTCAGCCCAATAAAATTACGGCGTTGGTCGGACTTTCAGGTGCAGGTAAATCCACATTAATTAGCTTATTGGATAAATTCTATTTACCTGATTCTGGTGAAATTTTACTGGATGGGGTAAATCTGAATCAAATCGATACCCATTACTTACGTGATCATATTGGATTAGTCCTGCAAAAGAATCATATTTTTCAGGGTTCAATTCTGGACAATATTCGTTATGGAAAAATGCAGGCAACATTAGATGAAGTGATTGTGGCAGCTCAAAAAGCCTCGATTCATGAACAAATTAGTCAATTAAGTCAAGGCTATGATACCGATGCCCTCATGCTTTCGGGCGGACAACAACAACGTATTGCATTGGCACGCATGTTTTTAAAAGATCCACCCATTATTTTTCTGGATGAACCGACTGCAAGTCTGGATGCCATTGCCACCGAACAAATCAAACATAGTCTGGATGAAATCAAACAAGGGCGGACAGTGATCATGATTTCGCATAGCCTGTCGCAAATTATTGATGCCGATTATATGTATGTCATGCAGGACGGTGAAATTGTAGAACATGGTGAACATGAACAACTGTATTTGCAAAGTGGCGTGTATAAAGACATTTTTGATGCGATGGCGAAAAGTTTAAATATCGACAAAATTGCCAAAACACTCGAAGATGAAGAAACCCATAGTTAATATGTCAACATTGAAGCGTTCAACACTTAACTAAAGCTAAAACAAATTATCGCAAAAACTGCCTAAAGGTTAAGTTAATACGGGGTTGCAGAATTTTCTGTGACTTCATAATTGCATGTTGCCAATGCTGTTGCGTTACACCACGCATCACAATCAACTGTCCTGATTGCAGCATCATTTCAATTTTCTGTTTATTGGCCATATGCCGAAAACAAAACTTTCGGGTCGCGCCCAAGCTTAGAGAAGCAATTGTGGTTTGCTCTGCCAGAGAGATGTCACCATCGCTATGCCACGCCATACCTTGTGTACCTTCTTCATATAAATTGGCCAAACATGAATTAAATTGCTCTCCCAATAACTGCTCAATCCCTTGTTTCAACTCAAATAGTTTGGCATCCCAAGCTAGAGAATCACGCATGACACCTGAGTAAGCATAACGATAGTGTGCATCGCCATACCATGCCACTTTACGTGGTGTGATAAAATGCTTGCCATAAAGTTTGGCTTCATCATGTCGCCAATGTAAATGCTCAAGCAAATAACGGAAGTAAAATTCTGCCTGTTCGGCATCCAGAAATAAACCATAATCCTGTACTTCGCCATCATAGGGCAGCACATTCCTCTGTGGCTCTGGCGCAAACAAATCCTGCGTCATTGTTGCTGCTCCTGTTTTGCCATTTCCCAGCTTAACAAAGCCAGTTTACGTCCTGTATGCCAATGATATTCACCAATCATGCCTGTAGATCGAATCACCCGATGGCAAGGAATTAAATAGGCTATCGGATTATTTGCAATCGCACTCGCAACTGCGCGTACCGCTTTGGGGTGACCAATGTGTTCAGCAATTTGTTGATAACTTCTTAACTGCCCCTCTGGAATACTCAGTAATGCTTCCCAGACTTTTAACTGAAAGGGCGTGCCTTGTAATCGCAGTGGAATCTTTTGCTGCATTTTTAAGCTTAACTCATCGGCAATCCATGCAGCTACTTGTTGATGTAATGCAATTGAATCCGCCTGAAACTGTGCCAAAGGAAATTTATGTTTCAGCTCTTGCAGTGCCGTGCTTTGTGAACCAGTCGCTTGTGTAAACTGTAAGGCACAAATCGACTTTGAGGTGCTAGCGATAAACACATCCCCAAAAGGCGTTTGCTCAAAGGAATAACTGAACAGCAAATGCTGACCTTGTTGTTTGTATTCTCCTGGGGTCATGCCTTCAATTTGTACAAATAAATCATGCAAACGCCCAGTTCCAGACAGTCCAGTTTCCAGCGCCGTATCCAAAATACTATAACGTCGATTGAGTAAAGCTTTAGCACGTTGCAAACTCAGGTATTGCACAAATTTTTTCGGGCTAATACCCACCCACTCCTGAAACTGACGCTGCGCATAGCTCGGACTTAATCCCACAGTAGCAGCCATTTGTTCCAGACTGGGCTGATCTTCAAAATGCTGATAGGCATATTCAATCATATCTGCGATCAGACTAAACTGACTGGAGGATAAATTTTTCATCAGCAAAACTCCTATATTCAGTTTTACTGTAAATCAGGCTGTGTATCTTGACGACCCGATTCTTGCACTAAGATAACGATCCAATTAAAAAAGCCTTTCATCAGAAAGGCTTCAAAAGTTCAAGGCTGCTTGAGATACGGCCAAGCTGCTTTTAAATAAATAAACATCGACCACAGCGTTAAAATGACCGCGGTATATAACAAGGCATAAGCCAATAATTCCAAAGGTTGCCAATTCAGCAAAAACACACTAATCGCAATCATTTGAAAAGCTGTTTTATATTTACCCACTGTGGATACGGCCACATTGGTACGCGCCCCCAATTCTGCCATCCATTCACGCAATGCGGACACGGTAATTTCACGTGAAATAATCACAATTGCGGCAAAGGCCATGGCAATGGTTGGTTGCCATTGCACCAGTACAATCAATGCAGCGGCAACCATGAGTTTATCTGCCACTGGATCTAAAAAGCGTCCAAAGGCTGAACTTTGATTCAGTGCTCGTGCCAGATAACCATCGAACCAGTCTGTAATCGCAGCCAAAACAAAGATTGCCGTCAAAATCATGTGACGCAAAAAACTGCCTTCGTGTTCATTAATACCAATCGCAGGAGGCCAATAGGCAATTAATAAAAAAACTGGAATCAGTGCAATACGCGCAAGCGTTAAGATATTCGGGATATTCAGGATGCGCCCTGTTGTCATAGACATCGCCAGTTTAGTCCCCTCATTGCCGCTACAACGCGCGTGCAACATTTAAAAATCATCATGTATGGCCCAACTTTATACGAAATACCCAGCAGTGTCGACTAGGCGAAAATGGTAACCGTCTGACGGCAAATTGCAATTAACTGATCCTGATGATCCCACACATGAGCATATTCAGTGGAATAACCATGATCTGCATATTCAGTGACCACCTTATATTTAAACCAATCCAGCCGCTGCTGCTGAATCGGACGAACAAAAGTGAGATGCCATGTGAGTGAACTGGCTGGCGCAAGTTGCTTAAACATCGGTAACACGCCCGGCGGCCAGATGTCGGTTAAAATCAGAAAATCTGCATAGCTTAAATCCCGATTGTGGTATTGCTCAGGATCAAATCGCGCCCAACCACCAAAGTCAGGTTTGGAACTACCCGCAATCGGATAAGCCCCTTCTGCCCAGCGTAGCTGAAAATGTCGATAACATTCAGGCATCATTTTTGCATAAGGCAAAGGATGTAATTGCTCTGCTGGTGGATAATCTGGAAGGGTGGGTTCATGATGAACCTGAATGTTGGAGTCTCGTAATGTGCCAAAGCTTGCAACCAAGATCGTTTGCACCGCATCATGTTGCCATAAACGCACTTCAAGTGTAGTCACTGATTTGCCCTGACGCAGGACTTCAGCCGTTAAGCGCGCCTTGCCAGCCTGCACTGGGCCAATAAAAGTAATACTACAGCTTAATAATTGTTTGGTTGCATCATTCAGCGTCACAAGGGCCTTGTGCATTAAAACGCCTGCCGCCAAACCACCATAAATCGTTCTGCCCTGCAACCAGCCTTCAGGTAAATCAATCCATTCTTGCCGCTCAATTTCAGCAAACAATTGCGTGAGTGACATGTTCTCGTCCAATTTGTTTATCTTTCACCTATTGTGCCGCTTTTTTTGAAGCTGTGAATGATCATTGAGATGAAATTTTATGTGAATTTTGGTCATTGCCATGCGGTAAAACACAGAAATTATTCATGTAAAATTTTATAAATGGTTCTTGCCATGGCCGGTCCTAATCCCGGAACCAAAGTCAGCTCTTTTTCCGAGGCTTTAAGAACACCCTGTATTCCACCAAAATGAGTCAGTAAATCACGACGACGTTTGGGTCCAAGTCCCGGAATGGCTTCCAGCACCGAACCTGCACGGCGTTTATCGCGTTTAGCACGATGTTTGGTAATCGCAAAACGATGCGCTTCATCGCGTACCTGTTGAATCAAATGCAAGGCTTTATGATCTTCAGGTAATTGAATCTTGGTACCATCGGTAAAATGCAAAGTTTCCAGACCGGGTTTACGTCCCTCTCCTTTGGATACACCGAGCATAAATGCATCCAGTTGCAAATCTTTCATCACCTCCATGGCCATATGCAACTGCCCTTTACCGCCATCAATTAAGAGTAAATCGGGTAAGATATGCTTTTTATAACGACGTGTTAAGGCTTGACGCATGGCTGCATAATCATCGCCTCCCGTAATATCCTGAATCGCAAACTGACGATAATCACGCTTACGCGCACCGCCTTGATCAAACACGACACAAGAGGCAATTGGGGCTTCACCCATAGTATGGCTAATATCAAAACATTCAATCCGGTCAATGGGTCGACCAACGACTTGTTCTAATTGATGGAAACGCTCATTTAACTCCAGATGATTGCTCAATTGGCCTTTAATTGCATGTTGCACATTCATCTGTGCCAGTTCTAACCATTCGGCACGGGTTTCACGTACTTTGTGTTTAATCTGTACTTTCTTTTCAAATTCAGTCTGTAATGCCTGCTCTAGCTCTTTAGCATCAGGCAATGCCACGTTAATAATCAGCTCAGTGGGGACTTCATCTGCCACCTGAAAATAAAAGTTCGCCATAAAGTCACTGAGCATATGTCCCAGATCATCACTGAGCATATCTGGAAAATAACTTTTTCCGCCTAACATTCGCCCATTGCGTACATGCATGATCTGCACACAGGTCACCCCTGCCTGATGCGCAATTGCCAAAATATCGGCTTCACCTTTGACTTTAAATACGGCTTGCTGTGCTTGAACATCACGTAATAATGCCAAACGATCACGATAAAAAACGGCTTTTTCGAACTCAAGCTGTTCTGCCGCTTGCTCCATTTTGCTAATCAGTTCCTGATTGAGCTCTTTGGTATCTCCCTGTAGAAAACGAATCGAGTTATCCACATCTTCCTTGTAATCTTCTGGAGAAATTAAACCAACACAGGGTGCGGTACAGCGTTTGATTTGATATTGCAAACAAGGTCGTTTACGTTGTGAAAAGAAACTGTTTTCACACTGGCGCACATTAAACAGTTTTTGCAGCACCAATAAAGTATCACGAGCATTGTAAGCACTGGGATAAGGTCCAAAAAATTTTCCGACTTGATGTTTACCTTTACCTCGTCCACTGGCAATACGTGGATAGGGTTTATCTGCCGAGACAAAAATATAGACATAGGACTTATCATCGCGCAGCATAATATTGTACGGCGGGCGATGCAGTTTGATCAGGTTTTGTTCCAGTAATAAAGCTTCTGTTTCTGAACGAGTGACCAGCGTTTCGATATTGTGGATTCGCGCAACCAAAGCCTGAGTTTTCGGGTGTTCAATGGTTTTGACAAAATAGCTCGATACCCGATTTTTTAAATTTTTGGCTTTACCCACATACAAAAGCTCTCCATCTTTACCCAGCATTTTATACACACCGGGTAATTGGGTCATATGAGCAATAATTTTTTCAATATGTGGGCGCGCGGCTGAATTCACAATGATTTGGCTTTCCTTGGGTTACCTTGTCTATGTTGCGCTACCCCAGCCGATTTTCAAGCTCAATTTTGTTGGAAGTCTCCTGAGCATCAAAATAATCAGCTGATAAAAATCATCGTATCTTAGTCAATATAATTTAATTTTAATGCTTCAATAAACATCTGTTTATCCTTGGGTGAGACTAAAACCGATTTGTTTTTTCCGTCTTTCTGATAATCAATTTGAAGTCGATCCAGCGACAAGGCAGGAGCTGATAATGGATTATTGGTTGGGCTCATCTTTTGAATCTGATCTCGTGAAATTGTCCATTTTAAAAACATACTATGAATAATCAGTTGATCTTGAGTCACGATATAACGGGTATTCAGCAAAGGCCACCACATTATGGCAATCGTTAAGGCATAGACAATGCCGTGTTCAGGATATTCCGCTAAAGTCCCTCGTAGTTGCATACTCCACAGCATTTGCAACAAAATACCTGTTGCAGCCACAATAAAACCGACAATCCACCAGTCTTTTTTTGAACGAAAAGTCTGCATATTGCACTCCCCAAAACATAGACATCATTTAATATTTTATGTGATTTTAAAATCTGGACTCATCTTCTCATGAACACATGACAAGCGCAAAACTATGCGAGTGATCATTTTTAATCGTTCGAGATCCATTAATTTTCACTATAAAAAAACGCCCTTTCGGGCGCTTACATCACATCAACTTTTGAAAGAACTCAATGATCTGTGACATATAAGGTCGAATGAAAATTAGGAAGAAAATACCTAACATTAAAAACCATTTCAGAAAATAATAAAGCTTACGATTTTTGGCTTTTAACGCTTTGGCTTTTAAACGAACTTGATAGACATAAGCAAAGGCTTTATTTAAACCACCCGTCTGGTCACCTGTTTCATTGGGTGAACTGGCGGCAGTCATGACATTTTTACCAAACCAGTGATTAAACTTTTCCATCAAACGGGTTTTCAGTGGACGTTCGACATCGGCGAAGAAAATAATACGGTTTTCATCAGTCCCATTTTCAGCATAGTGAATATACGTCTCATCAAAAACCACACTTTGACCATCACGCCATGAATAAATTTGTCCATCCACATCAATAAAGCAGCGGTCATCATTCGGCGTGATTAGCCCTAAATGATAGCGCAATGAACCTGCGTAGGGATCACGGTGACGTACCAAACGGCTATGTGGCGCAAGTTCAGTAAACATCGCTGCTTTAATACTTGGTAAAGTTTTCAGTAAAGCTGTTGTTTTTGGGCATAATTCAGCAGCAGACGGGTGCGCTGAGTCATACCATTTGAGGTAAAAACGTTTCCAGCCGGTTTTAAAAAATGAATTAAACCCTAAGTCGTTGTAAGTGCTGGATGCCTTAATTCCGCCCTGTGCATATAAAGCTTGCGCTTCATCGCGAATCATTTCCCAGTTTTCATCCAATACTTGCAAATCTTTAAAATGCTGGGTGTCGATATACGGCTGATTTGGTACTTTTGAAAAGAGATACATTAAAAAATTGATCGGTGCCAATATCGTAGAATGATCAAAAAATTGACGATAAAACGAATGACGTACTTGACCGCGATTTTGGATATATAACGCTGAAATCACAAAAATCGCCAATATGATCCATTTAATCATATAGCTACTCTTTCAAAAATAAGGACAGATTTTTTCGACACTAGCCACACAAGAATGGATGAACATCTCACTTTTCGTTGTCTAACTACTTAATTATATGGCACAGGATTTTAGCAAAAATGAAACAAAAAAGGGAAAAATCATCTTTTTATATCTAATTTTTTCGATGCACGAGCTTAAACCACAGGATTAAATTGACTTTTTTGACAGAATAGTTACAAAAATAGGACTACTTTTTTTAGGCTGAATCCATTATAAAAATACAGGTTTTAATTAAAAACTTGAATTGAAACAGGAAGTTCATTATCTACCGTTAAGATTACGGAACGTGACTTTACTTGACACGCAATAACAGGTAACAAAAATTGATGACCCTTGCGTCACGGCTTGATACAACTTGTTATGCTGTTTTTGGATATAGTTATCGTAAGATTAGCGGAGCATAACTGTGTGCAGCAACAGCATACACGCTTCATCACATCAACGTAGAAGTCCTCCAAAATAAAGGAGATCAGGCATGATCCACGCTGGCAATGCCATTACCGTCCAAATGCTTTCGGACGGAATTGCAGAATTCCGCTTTGACTTACAAGGTGAGTCAGTCAACAAATTTAACCGCGCAACCATTGAAGATTTTCAGGCAGCGATTGCAGCGGTTAAAGCCAATGCTGAAATCAAAGGCTTAATCGTCACTTCAGGTAAATCGACATTTATCGTCGGCGCAGATATTACCGAGTTTGGACAAAATTTTGCACAAGGTGAAAAAGCCATTGTTGAATGGTCACTGCCTGTTCATGAAATTTTTAATAGTTTTGAAGATTTAGACATTCCTAAAGTCGCAGCCATTAATGGTATGGCTTTGGGCGGTGGCTTCGAGATGTGTCTGGTTTGTGACTACCGTGTCATGTCTGAAGCTGCGCAAGTCGGTTTACCAGAAATTAAACTCGGCATTTTCCCGGGCTTTGGTGGTACTGTTCGTCTAAGCCGTGTCATTGGTATCGATAATGCCGTTGAATGGATGGCGATGGCGGCACCGAAAAAACCTGCTGCTGCACTCAAAGATGGTGCGGTTGACGCGGTTGTTGCAGCTGACAAACTTCAAGAAGCAGCAATTGACTTGGTGAAACAAGCACTTGCAGGTCGTTTAGACTGGAAAGCAAAACGTCAGGAAAAACTTGATCCAATTAAGTTAAATCCGCTAGAACAAATGATGGCGTTCAAT
Source organism: Acinetobacter ihumii (assembly GCF_900625095.1). Taxonomy (GTDB): domain Bacteria; phylum Pseudomonadota; class Gammaproteobacteria; order Pseudomonadales; family Moraxellaceae; genus Acinetobacter; species Acinetobacter ihumii. Next base: position 2,046,272 of record NZ_LR130760.1, read on the forward strand.
ACTGCGAAAGGCGCAGTGTTGGCAAAAGCAAATCCTGCACAATATCCAGCTCCAAAATTAATGCTGGATTCATTACAAGCAGGCGCAAGCTTAGGTCGTAATGATGCACTTAAAGCAGAAGCTGAAGGTTTTGCTAAAGCTGCAATTACACCTCAGGCAGGCGCGTTAATTGGTCTATTCATCAATGACCAAATCGTGAAAAAAGCATCAAAGCAACACGAAAAAGGTGCTCACCCAGTCAATCAGGCAGCGGTGCTTGGTGCTGGGATCATGGGTGGTGGTATCGCTTACCAAGCTGCCAGCAAAGGCACGCCAATTATCATGAAAGATATTGGGAATCCACAACTTGCTTTAGGTATGAAAGAAGCGAATGGCTTGCTCACCAAGCAAGTTGAGCGCAAAAAAATGAAACCTGCGCAAATGGGTGAAACCCTATCTCGTATCCGTCCAACTTTAAGCTATGACGAGTTTAAAGAAGTGGATATCGTGATTGAAGCCGTAACTGAAAATCCAAAAGTAAAAGAAATTGTACTTGCGGATACTGAAAAGCATGTTCGTGAAAACACGATCATTGCATCGAATACCTCTACAATTTCAATTACTCGTTTAGCGAAAGCATTACAACGTCCTGAAAACTTCGTAGGTATGCACTTCTTCAACCCGGTACACATGATGCCATTGGTTGAAGTCATTCGTGGTGAAAAGACCTCTGAAGAAGCGATTGCGACGACTGTGGTTCTTGCTCAAAAAATGGGTAAAACACCAATCGTGGTCAACGACTGCCCAGGTTTCTTGGTGAACCGTGTCTTATTCCCTTACTTTGGTGCATTTGACCTTCTTGTCAAAGACGGTGCAGATTTCCAGCAAGTGGATAATGTCATGGCGAAATTCGGCTGGCCAATGGGTCCTGCATACTTGATCGACGTTGTCGGTATCGATACAGGTGTCCATGGTGCAGAAGTCATGGCAGAAGGTTTCCCTGACCGTATGAAGCCTGACTACAAAGGTTCGATCGAAGCGATGTATGAAGCAAAACGTTTGGGTCAAAAGAATGACGTTGGTTTCTACAAATATGTATTAGACAAGAAAGGCAAGAAAGCGAAAACTGTTGATCCAACAGCCTACGAAATCATTGCGCCTTTTGTCACTGGTGAAAAACGTGAGTTTGATAACCAAGAAATCATCGACCGCATGATGCTGGCTTTCTGTAACGAAACGGTTCGTTGCCTAGAAGACAACATCGTTGCGACTGCATCTGAAGCAGATATGGCGATGATCATGGGTGTAGGTTTCCCTCCATTCCGTGGTGGTCCATGCCGTTACATCGACCAAACAGGTGTTGCTGAATACGTTGCGCTTTGCGACAAATATGCATATTTAGGTAAAGCTTATGAAGCGCCACAAATGTTGCGTGACATGGCTGCCAATAACAAAAAATTCTACGGTTAAGGAGCGACGTGAATGGCTACTTTAAATCCACGTGACGTTGTGATTGTTGATGGCGTTCGTTCTGCCATGGGCAAATCGCGTAACGGTATGTTCCGCAATGTACGTGCCGACAGTTTATCTGCTGAATTAGTACGTGCACTTGTTGCTCGTAACCAGTTTGATACCAATGAAGTTGAAGATGTAATCTGGGGCTGTGTTAACCAGACTTTAGAGCAAGGGATGAACATTGCTCGTAACATCGGTTTATTGGCTGATATTCCAAAAACTGCTGGCGGTCAAACCGTCAACCGCTTATGTGGTTCTTCTATGCAAGCAATCCATACGGCTGCTGCACAGATTGCAACCAATCAAGGCGATGTGTTCATCATCGGTGGTGTAGAGCACATGGGCCACGTTGGGATGATGCACGGCATCGACCTGAACCCAGAAGCGTCTAAACACTATGCCAAAGCATCGAACATGATGGGCTTAACCGCTGAAATGTTAGGTCGTATGAATGGCATTACTCGTGAAGAACAAGATGCGTTCGGTGTTGAATCTCACCGCCGTGCTTGGGCTGCAACTCAGGAAGGTCGTTTCAAAAATGAAATCGTGGGTGTAGAGGGTCACGATGCCAATGGCTTCAAAATCCTGTGTGACATTGACGAAGTGATTCGTCCAGATGCTAACCTTGAAGCATTCCAAGCATTGAAACCGGTGTTTGATCCTAAAGGCGGTTCAGTGACTGCGGCGACGTCTTCTGCACTTTCTGATGGTGCTTCTGCAATGTTGCTCATGTCTGCTGAACGTGCTCAAGCACTTGGTTTAAAACCACGTGCCGTGATTCGCTCAATGGCAATTGCAGGTTGTGATGCTGCGATTATGGGTTACGGTCCAGTTCCAGCCACTCAAAAAGCACTTAAGCGTGCTGGTTTAAGCATGGCAGATATCCAAACTATTGAGCTTAACGAAGCATTCGCTGCTCAAGGTTTATCAGTGATGAAAGGCTTAGGTGTATATGACAAACAAGACATCATCAACTTGAATGGTGGTGCGATTGCACTCGGTCACCCATTGGGTTGTTCTGGTGCGCGTATCACTACAACCTTGTTGAACGTGATGGAACAACAAGATACACAAATTGGTCTTGCGACCATGTGTATCGGTCTTGGTCAAGGTATCGCGACCATTATCGAACGTGTTTAAGTAACGCTGAGATAGAAAAATCCCCGCATTTTGCGGGGATTTTTTATTACTAGGATAAAATTTTTAACGTGGAAACCAAGGATTTTGTGGTGGATTTAATCCCTCTCTAATTTGTTGCTGCAATTTCAAAATATCTTCAACATTGACTTTGATCGTACCATCCCGAAAAGCATTGACATTATTTCGATTAATATTCAAAGGTTCGAGCATATTAAATATGCCACTGGTTGGATCAGATGATTGTAATCCTGAGGTAATCGATAAAAGGTACTGCTGTAAAAACGGAGAAAGTTGACTTAAATCAGGTGAGGTCGTAGGTTGATAATCAATCGCAATGTAAGGCGTTTCACTGACACTAGGATTTTGTATATCATTTTGAATTTTATCAACATGATGTCTAAGAGACTGGCGCACTGCTTTATCCTCTTGAAAAGGAACAACGCCAGTTTCCTCACGTAACTCCGATTCAGCCATCACATGAATACTGGGCAAAATAGGTACTTCTTCTGCATGAACGAAAGATAGATTCGTAAAAATCAAGATCATGATAAATGCAGACTGTTTAGAAAATTTCATCGCATACCCCACATCTCAAGTTCGTCACGCAGAAGTTTATTCCAGATTAGCCTTCTTTATAAAGATACCGCAAAAACTACCGTTAAACAGTAAAGCTTAGATAAATGGTAGCTAAAGCACTGTCTTATTTAGCGGGTCTTTTCATCTTCACCATAAATGGCAGAAGCTGCATTTTCCGCACTCAAGTCCTGAAGCGTATAGTGTTGAGTGTATAACTTATTTAAATAAAATAAATACTGCTGTGCTTGTTGTGGCTGACCATTTGCCAATAAAAGCTGCGCATATTTATGCAAATTGTAGGGTGATGCCCGATTTTTCACCATAGGTTCCAATTGACTCAATTGCTCATCACTTAGTTGTGTGGTCGGGCTCATTTGCAGCCATAGTAACCGATCTTTAAATGGTGTAAGTAAATAGATATCGCTAGTACCCCATACTGTTTGTGTCGGCTGCTCACCACGGAAAGCCAAACCATTATTAAGTTTATATACCGTATAATCACGCCAAATTACTAACATAAAGATGCTGCCAATAACAACAATAGCCTTCACTATGTGTTTTGACAAAATAAATGCTTTAAGAGTTGGGGACTCCGATTGCACGAAACCAAGTAAGAAACCAAAGGGAAATAAGAAATAGGCATAGCGCAATGGAAACTCGAGTAGGGCATGAATTAAGATTGCTCCAACCATGAGTAAAGCAATAATCGACTCTAAACTCTTGGCTTTTTGATTTAACCATAAAATCCAGCATGCCATATAAGCAATGATCAATAAACCGAGTGGCAAGCCATTCCAGACGATAATATCCAGTAAAACATTATGTCCACTGGTCACCCATTCATGAGATGGATGTAAATTAAACACCGTGAGCTGCGCCAGACTGGTTTTTCCCCATCCATACCCCATAAAAGGATGTTGTTGAATAGCAAGCAGCATTTGTGCCCAAATATCAAAACGCAAATAGCCCGTCGTGGCACGTTCAGTGGCTGAAGAAGTTTCTACAACTTGTATAACGCCTAACGAAGCAACAAGCTGATTAATAATTGGCAAAATCGCAATGATTAGCGCAAAAAAAACCACCCAAAGCAGCATATATGGACTACGCAAACGAACTGGATACTTGTAATTCTTATACGTCCAATAAGCCATAAAGAATAAACACACCACCCATGCGGTACGCGATTGGCTAAGGGCAATTGCAAACAGAATAAATATAGAGACCAAAATTAAAAGTGATTTTTTGAGTTTTTGTTGTTCAAATAAATACAAACATGCCATCAGTCCCATAACCAAAAAGGTCGACATATTATTGGGTTGAGCAAAGTTAGCAAAAGGGCGATTATTATTTCGCATATCCATTACACCATATACATGTTGATCTAGATTGAGCCATTGCAAAATCGCAATCACACTAGAAATAGCAGCAACCACCATGATGATAAAACTGATACGTGTAAATAGCTTGGCTCGATCAGTTTGTAGTGCAAGATTATAGCCAGCGACAGCGACAAACCAGAAACCAAGTAGATAAAAGCTAGACAATAACGCGCTACTAAAATCTATCATGTCACCACAAATCCATTGCAATAACGGAATGAGTGTTAAGGGTAGAGCTAACCATTGGATCTTAGGTACTTTGAAGTTTTGATCACACAGTCCAGCCAATAGACTAAGCAGTGCTGCAAAACTCAGGATCTCACTGGAAAAAGTCAGCCATGGAAAAGCATGATAGGGAGACAGCCATGCAAGGCTGATCAGAATAGACGCCAAAAATAAGAAAAAAGCGCGCATAGGAATAAGATGAAAATTTGGGTGGTGAGATTATACACGGATTTTTCTGATACAAGATGAGAGGAAAAGCTCCCTCTTATTTCCACGGTCTTAAATCGACAATTTTAACCACTTGACCCTTTTGTTTATTCAGTAAAACCGCCATATCAACAGCACTCGCTTTGAGTGGAACCCAGCCATCTGCTTCTGGATATTGTTTGAGTATTTTTTCTACATCTTGTTTATCGTTAAATTGATTCAGTACATTTAAATTCTGGGCGCGTTGTTGTATTTGTTGTTTTACTTCACTAAAAGCCACATAACGCTCAGGCTTTTGTGCAAGAGAAATACCACCTAATGCTTCTACAAACATATCATCATTGCGTGTTTTAATATCTGAGGCCAGTTGGGTCGCTACATATTGTGGTTTAAACCAAGAAGGATGCCGATATTCAGGTTTTGCCTGCTGAATATTCTGGTCGATAATTTCATTATTACGAACCAGCTCAAAGCGATCAACATTATAGACTATCCATACAGGGCGGCCTTGACCAATAATATAAACCCCATAACAAAGTGCTGCGAACTGGATAAAAATAATCACGGCCAAATCAAACTTAAGCGATTTCTTTCCTTCTTTATAGACAATAAAACCAAGTAGCGGTCCCACAATTACATCAATCGCTAGCATCATTAAAAAAATATGGGTTACACCTACTGCTTTAGCTAATGGAGAAGGATACCAGCAGAAAAACACCCACACGAGAATAATCAGGGCAAATGACAAAGATAAGCCCAAATGCCCCAAAAAGAACTTTTGTTTCTTCGATAAACGATCACTCATGGTTTAGGCCCACTCTTATTTTGCCATTCAAAGGCTAGCGATTGATTGACTTGATATAGCGACTCAAAACTATATTTTTGACCATGCAACTTTTCTAAAATTAATAGATATTTTTTTGCAAGCTCTGGCTGATGATTGAGTGCTAAAGTCTGTGCATATCTATACAAAGCCGCAGATGTCGAAAATCGATAAGTCACTTTGCGCATCCAATCCAACTGCTCAGAGGTCATATTTTCTTTGGGTGGGGTACGAATAAATCTTATGTACTCTCTTAATTGCGTGAGCAAAATCACATCTGGAGCAGCATGCTCTGCATGTATTGTACCTATATTGAATATCTCAAATCGAACCAATTGCACATCTTTCTCAATTATTTGATATTCAATAAATATCCAAATATAGAGAACAACGAAAGTAGTCCATAAAGTTGCTACCATTGTTCTTGGAATTTCAACTACTTTTATCATTTTATCTTGTGCTTGTACTAAGCCCAATAAAAAGCCTACAGGCAATAGAAAGAAAGCATAATCTAATGGATATTCAAGCATGGCATGTACCAATACGGCTCCAACCATTGAAAGTGCAATAAAGGCTTCAACGGATGTTGCTAATTGACTTAAACGATATAACCACCAAGTAAAAAAACCAATAATTAAAATCCCCAATGGGATACCATTCCAGATCAGCAAATCCAAAAGAATATTGTGACTATGTTCAGTCCACTCGGTCGTTGGATAATCTAGATAAACCGAAAGCTGAGCAACACCAACTTGGTTCCAACCATAGCCCAATAATGGCTGCTCTTTGATCGCCAATAACATTTGATGCCACATTGGAATTCTTAAGTAACCGGAACTTGCTCGTGTAAGCGCATCTGTTGTATTGGTAACCCCTAAATAATCGGAAACATAAGGAGTAATCAAAATAAAAAAGATAAATATACCGACAAAATAAAACACTGAATATTTAGACAATCGCGTCTGAAAATATCGAGTTTTCCAAAACCACCAAATTAAAAAAGCCAGTGTAAACACCCATGCTGTACGAGATTGAGTAAGCACAATTCCAAATAAAATAAAACTTGCAAGTAACACTCCGCAAAAGTGATTAATGTATTTTTTTTCATATATATATAAACATCCAATTAGCCCCATACACAGAAAAGTTGAACAGTTATTTGGCTGGGCAAAATTTGCATATGGCCGTGCACCCAATGGTAAATCTGCCAACCAAATTCCACCCTGTGTTAACAGTAACCATTGTTTTAAAATAACATAAAGTGAGATAGTAGAACTCAAAACGAAAATACTTGAAATAAAAACCAAATAATGCCTTATATTGTCTTTTCTTCCCAAATTTAAAGTCGCAATATAAGCTAAGCTAAATGAAAACATATAAATAAAGGCAACAAAACCGTCACCAAAAAAATATATTTTATTAAACAAGACCTGAATTAAAGGAACTAAAGAGATCAATAAAAGAAATAAAAATTTTAGATCTAATACTAGTTGTTTTTTTAAGAAAATGGAAAATACTATAACTAATACTAAAAAAGATGAGAAATCTTGGTAAACTGTGCGCCAAGGATAATGATGATTAGGCAAGACAAAACAAATCACACCTATAATAAAAACTATTATCAAATAATAAAAATTCTTTTTTTCCACGAATACTACACCATTAAAAAAAAGGGATGTCTAAAGCATCCCTTTTTAAATCTGCTTAAGAAAAATTAACCACGGCAAGATGATGGTAAATATTTAGCAGGCATACCAGTTCCTGGAGCACAAACCCATGAACCTACACCAGTACCTACTGCTGGTGTCTCACCGGTAGCGGTTTTAGGCGTCATCACAATAGTTTTATTTGCTGCATCTTTTAGACTCGCATCATTTGCTGTAGTGACAGTAATTACACCATTATTATCTGTTGTTACACTTGCTACATACTTAGACACCTGACTTCCTGAAGTTGATTCACAGCCAAAATTTCCTGCTGTAGGAATAGAAGATGCTGCTTGAAATGCCTCTGTAACCGCTGTACGACAAGTAGAACCTGCTAATACAGCTTCAGACATTTTAGCACGTACTGTGTAATCCTGATAAGCAGGTAGTGCCACTGCTGCCAAGATACCAATGATCGCCACAACGATCATCAATTCAATTAAGGTAAAACCTTTTTGTGCGTTCATAACATTCTCCACGAATTGTGTATTTTTTATAAAGCTTTGTAAGCTAATTTATATGAGCATAAAATATGCCAACTCTGATTATAATCATTTCAAAAGAAAAAACAGTAGTTTATAAAAAAGTTTTTTTATTCGTGTTTTTTTAAGTATCTAAATAATAAAAAAGTGACAAATAATGTCACTTTAAAGCAATTCAGATATTTCTCGTTAATTTAAAATAATTGGTGAATTATCCAACTCATCATCTTTATCTGTGATCTGTTTATCATAAAATTGATCTAAAATTTCTCCAATTTCCAACACACCCTTGACCACCGCTTGTCGATAATTTTTTACTTTAAGTTCAGTCACGATATGCTGACAAATCATTTGCCATTCAGCTTCATGCGTCAAAGCACAAATACCCCGATCAATTACGATTTCGACCTGCCGTTCACACAAATTGAGATACAACAATATCCCACTATTGTATTCCGTATCCCATACACCTAATTCAGCAAAAAGCTGTTCTGCACGACGACGGGTATTTTGATAATAAGCCTGAGAACAAGGAATATGCCCTTCAATCACCACCTGTATCTCACCAATATGACCATGTTCTGCATGTTTGACAGCATTTGTGATCTCGAGTTGATCCTGTTTTGAAAACAAGCGTTTACTGGCTGAAAAATAAAATGCATGTTTCAACCAGCGTTTTAAACTCGGTTGTGCTTTTTCATCCAGTTTCGGCTGGGTAATAATTTGTGTTGTATCTGTTTTCGTTCCCATGATCCTGACGCTCCCCCACCACCAAAGCTACCACCGCCGCCACTATAGCCGCCCCCTCCACCAAAGCCTCCACCGCCGTAACCTCCGCCTCCACGACCACCTCCGCCAGAAGCAAAGATTTGCAAGATCAATTGTGCTAGTGAAGTAATCAATAAAAAGAAAATCCCAAAACCCGCCAATATACTGGTAACCAAACCGACACCACTGACCAGTCCAGCCACGATACCCGCCACACCAGCAGTTGCCGCACTCACGCGATTTCCTACTATAAATGATGCAAATACCCCAACGACGATAATGATCAGAGAAAAGACCAGCATATGTGAACGTGCTTCTTGTTCATGCATGGCCTGCGCCTGACGTTCTTTTAAGTCAGCCGCAGCCTGTTGAGCAATTTCAGGATCAAGATTCAGCACTCGTTCAATTTCATTTAAACCTGCTTGTATGCCTTGTGCGTATTGTCCTTGCTGAAAGTACGGTGTCATTTGATTGCGAATAATCCGACTGGCGACAATATCTGGGATGACGCCTTCCAGACCATATCCTGTCAAAATCTGGATACGTCGATCATTGACCGCAATCGCCATCAGCAAGCCATTATCACGCTTGGCTGAACCTAATTGCCATTTTTCTCCGACTCGCATGGCATAATCAAAAATATCTTCCTGCCCCGTAGTCGGAACAATGACAATACCGATTTGCGCTTTATTGTCCTGATAAAGTTTTAATATTTGCTGTGAAATCGCCTGTTTTTGTTCTGCCGTGAGCAAGTTTGCCTGATCAATCACAGGTTCATTCATACTTGGCAAACCTCGAATCGATTCACCATCCGCCATATCATTGGCAATTTCAGGCTGTTGAACCGTAGTCGAGCTTTGCGGTGTGGATACTGCTGACTTTTGTTGCTGCGGGTTTTGTTGCTGTTGAATGATCTTGCCTGCAATGATGGTATCAGCATCATCCGAATCCTGTGCAGTGGCGACTTCGCTCCAGACCGTGGTCGAGAATAAAAATCCACAACAACACAGCAGCATCAAAACCGCTTTTTTCCAGCGATTTTGCATCTCCAACATAGCAGTTTTAATCATCACAGCACCTATTTACCTAATCAGGTTTAGTTAAACGAAACCGTTGGTGCCTTTTCTGCGCCAGCTTCTGCGCTAAAATTTGGTTTTTCATGCATACCAATCACTTTGGCAGTCATGACTTGTGGGAACTGACGCACATAAGTGTTGTAATCCTGAACGGTGGTGATATAACGATTACGTGCCACTGCAATCCGGTTTTCTGTGCCTTCAAGCTGTACCTGTAAATCACGGAATTGCTCATTGGCTTTGAGGTCTGGATAATTTTCTGATACTGCGATCAAGCGTGATAATGAACCCGTTAATTGGCTTTGTGCTTCCTGATATTTTTTAAATAGTTCTGGATTTTCAAGTACGCTTTGATCAACTTTTAGCCCTGCAACATTCGAGCGAGCCTGAGTGACCTCGGTTAATACTTTTTCTTCATGTGTGGCATAACCTTTGACCACATTGACCAGATTGGGCACCAAGTCTGAACGGCGTTGATATTGGTTTTGCACTTCTGACCATGAAGCAGTCACCGCCTCATCTTTGGCCTGTAAAGTGTTATAACCACAGCCAGAAAAAGCCAAAGTACTCGCAAGTAAAGTTGCAACCGCAGTCTTTTTTAAAAGATTCATGATGATATCCTCTTAGTATTTCTTGGAATTTTTTTACATAAATGCATTTTAGCGAGGATTGAAAGTGATGTTTGTTTCTTTTCTTTACATCATCAAAAAACGGACATTGCATCCGTTTTTGTGAAACTTATCTTTGTAGTCAATTAATTTAACTATAGAGCTTTGGCACGACTTCTTCCTGAAAGCTTTGCATGTGATATTCAGTTGCCATTTTCTCTTTCCAGTATTTCACAATCTGACTATAGTCCTGTTCCGCTGGATGAAAGTCCGCTTTGTAATAGGACAAATATTCAGGTAATAATTGAATGAGCATCTTAGCTAACAAATACAAGCCAAATAGATTGCCTCCAATTTTAGGTAAACTACGCCATTTATCTTGCCAAAATAAACGCGTAGTTGAATACAGCGTTAGGCTCGCAAAGCCTGTCGTGACGCTACGCATCAACAAACGACGAACACGGTCATCGCCGTACACTGCCTGATACACCTCAAAAGCGACTGCGCGATGTTCGATTTCTTCAATCGCATGCCAGACCCAAAGTTTGATCGCATCTTCATCGAGCGTACTCAGCACTTCAGGATGACGCAAAATATAGCCACCTAATAATGCGGTAAAATGTTCAAAGGCACAGGTAATGGCCAACTGAATTTTAGGATGTAAGCTGCGGACATGAATATTTTTTCGCGCTAACCATGCCTGAAAACGATCCAGATTATAGTGATCACGTCGCCATGCATCATTAAATTCACTATGCGCTTTGGAGTGCATGGCTTCTTGCCCAATAAAAGCCGCAATCTGCGCCTGCAATGTTGGATCAGTTACTTTATCCCGAACATTACGTACGCTATGTACAAAAAATTGTTCACCAATCGGAAAGGTCGAAGACAAGGCCGTGAGCATATGTGACATGACAGGTGAATTGGCAAAGTAATGTCGTTTAATTTTTTCAGGGTGAAATTGTAGACGACGTACGGTAATACCAAGCGCTTTCGGACGATTTAGATATGATTTTTGTTTCGTCACTTGAGCTAAGCTCATGGGAATTCCTCAACAATACAACGGAGAAATCAGTATTAGAAATTTCTATACATTTGTATATTGCATAAAAACTCAGCCATTTGCCAAAGTGCTCATTTTGACCAATAAATCCGTTTGATTCTATTTGAAAGCACTTTATCGTTGCGTTTTAAATGAACTATATTTAAGTAATTTAAATCGGATTTAGGCCTACGGTCATGCCCCCACAGACATATAAAATTTGTCCCGTAATAAATCCTGATTTTTCACTGAGAAAAAAATCACAAGCATGAGCAATATCTTCAGGCTGTCCGAAACGTTGTACTGGCACATTCTTTAAAATCTGTTCCGTTTCTGGCGCATCCTTTGGATTGGCTTGCTTAAACAGCTCTGTTTCAATAGGACCAGGCCCAATCGCATTTACAGTAATACCATAAGCACCCAATTCCAAAGCTGCAACCCGAGTCAGCCCAATCAAAGCGGCTTTACTGGAAGCATAGGCTATGCATGAGGTTCGGAACTGGCTCACCATCGTGGAGTTCGTAGAATTGGATTTAGGGATTGCGCTCGTGCCCAAATCGATGCAGTCGTTAAAAAGGATTATGTGCGATTTATTGAAATTGAAAATAATGACATTCTTTCTGAAACACACTGTATTTGGAATAAACGTAGCTCGTCTATTTTACTCGATCATTTTCTTCAGCTTTTACCTTTTGGCGCAGTATAAAAAGCCCGCATCACTGCGGGCTTCACATCGCTTTTGAATCTCTAGATTTTAAACATCAAGATAATCCAAAATGCCTTCTGCTGCTTGGCGACCTTCCCAGATGGCTGTCACCACTAGGTCAGAACCACGTACCATATCACCACCCGCAAAAATTTTCGGGTTAGAGGTCTGGAATTTATACTGTTGTTGTTCAGGCGCAATCACACGACCTGAACCATCCAAGCCGATGTTCGCACCAGTGAACCAGTCTGCTGGACTTGGGCGAAAACCGAATGCCAGTAAAACTGCATCGGCTGCCAAAACTTCTTCAGAACCCGGAATTGGCTCAGGACTACGTCGACCACGACTATCAGGCTCGCCCAATTGAGTGGTCACAACTTTAACACCAGTCACTTTGCCATTTTCACCAACAACTTCGATCGGTTGACGGTTAAATAGGAAGTTCACCCCTTCTTCACGCGCATTATTCACTTCACGACGTGAACCCGGCATGTTGGCTTCATCACGACGATAGGCACAGGTCACCTGTTCAGCACCCTGACGAATCGAGGTACGGTTACAGTCCATCGCGGTATCACCACCGCCCAGTACAATCACTTTTTTACCTTCGACACTGATGAATTCGCCAGCATCTTTTTCCCAACCCTGACAACGATTGACATTTGCAATCAGGAAATCCAGTGCATCGTAGACACCGTCCAGATCCTCACCGGGGAAACCACCTTTCATATAGGTATAGGTTCCCATTCCCATAAACACTGCGTCATATTCTTGTAGCAGTTGTTCAATCGTAACATCTGTACCAATTTCAGTATTTAAACGGAATTCCATCCCCATACCCGTGAAGATTTCACGGCGGCGTTTCATGACGTCTTTTTCCATTTTAAATTCTGGAATACCGAATGTGAGCAAACCTCCAATTTCAGGACGTTTGTCAAAAATCACCGGTTTTACGCCACTACGCGCTAGAATATCAGCACAACCTAGACCCGCAGGGCCAGCACCAATAATCGCCACTTTTTTATCTGTCCATTTGACATGCGACATATCTGGACGCCAGCCCAGTGCAAAAGCAGTATCATTGATATATTTTTCAGCATTACCAATCGTCACTGCACCAAAACCGTCATTCAGGGTACATGCCCCTTCACATAAACGGTCTTGTGGGCAAACACGACCACAGACTTCTGGCAAGGTATTAGTTTGATGGCAAAGTTCTGCCGCTTGGAAAATCTGACCCTCAGCAATCAGTTTTAACCAGTTTGGAATGTAGTTATGCACTGGGCATTTCCATTCACAATACGGGTTACCACAAGCCAGACAACGATGTGTCTGATTCGCTGCAACATCAGCAGTAAAAGGCTTATAAATTTCCACAAATTCTGCTTTGCGGACAGTAATATCTTTTTTCTCTGGATCTTGGCGTGCTACATCCAGAAACTGAAAGTCATTATTGAGGCGTTCTGCCATGTCTCTCTCCGTGGGTAGGTGCAGAGTTCGCTGTTACCTGCACCTGCCTATGTATATGCAGTAGTGGAATTATTGAGGATCAGCTTGAGTTGCTTTCAAAAGCGTGAGCAAATTAGCAGCTTTTGGTTTTACAAGCCAGAACTTCCGACTGTAAAAATCGAACTCATTGCGGATCTTATACGCCCAAGCACTACCTGTTTCTTTAATGTGTTCATCCAGAATACGAAGCAGGAATTGTTGATGCTCTTCCATCGACTCAGTCGAGATACGAGTCAGGTCAATCAACTCATGGTTGTAATAATCGACAAAGTCATTATCCAGATCGAGTACATAAGCAAAACCACCTGTCATACCCGCACCGAAGTTATGACCGACTTTACCGAGCACAGTCACAATCCCGCCTGTCATATATTCACAACAGTGGTCGCCTGCACCTTCAATCACGGCAAACGCGCCAGAGTTACGTACTGCAAAACGCTCACCCGCCGTACCTGCTGCAAATAACTTACCGCCTGTTGCACCGTACATACAGGTATTACCAATAATCGCAGTATGTTGGGTCTGGAATGGTGAACCTTTTGGTGGGAAGATCGACACTCGACCGCCTGCCATACCTTTACCAACGTAATCGTTGGCATCACCTTCAAGTTTGATATGCAAACCACCCGCATTCCATACACCCAGTGACTGACCTGCTGTACCTTTTAAGTTCATAATGACTGGATGTGATTCCATGTCCAGATTGCCATAACGACGCGCAATCTCACCAGAAACACGTGCGCCAATTGAACGATCACAGTTACCAACTTCAAAATTAAACTCACCACCTGTACCCGCTTCAATGGCAGGAAGCATTTCTTCTACCATACGTTCAGCCAGCAAGCCTTTATCAAATGGCTCATTACCCTGAACTTCACAGTATTGTGCCTTGCCTTGTGCCGCAGGATGTGACTGCAACAATGGTGTTAAATCAAGATGTGCATGTTTATCAGTTTCACCCGGCAATACTTCAAGTAAATCCACACGACCAATCAAGTCTTTCAGGGAAGCAACACCTAATGCAGCCAACCACTCACGGGTTTCTTCAGCAATGAAATGGAAGAAATTGATGAGCATTTCAGGCTCACCGATATAATGATCCTGACGCAGCTTATCTTGCTGAGTTGCAACACCGGTCGCACAGTTGTTTAAGTGGCAAATACGCAGGTATTTACAACCTAATGCGATCATTGGGGTTGAACCGAAACCAAAGCTTTCTGCACCCAAAATCGCCGCTTTTACCACATCCAGACCGGTTTTTAAACCGCCATCCGTTTGTACACGAACTTTACCACGTAAGTCATTGACACGCAGAGCTTGATGCGCTTCAGATAAACCAAGCTCCCATGGAGAACCTGCATGATGAATCGATGAAAGTGGAGAAGCTGCTGTACCGCCGTCATAACCTGAAATGGTAATGAAGTCAGCATAAGCTTTAGCAACACCAGCAGCAATGGTACCAACACCCGGTTCAGACACCAGTTTTACTGACACCATTGCTTGAGGATTGACTTGTTTTAAGTCAAAAATCAATTGTGATAAATCTTCAATCGAATAAATATCATGATGCGGTGGTGGTGAAATCAGGGTCACGCCCGGAACTGAGTAACGTAAACGTGCGATTAAGCTATTAACTTTACCACCCGGTAGCTGACCACCTTCACCCGGTTTTGCACCTTGCGCGACTTTAATCTGTAAGACTTCCGCAGAAGTCAAATACGCTGGGGTTACGCCAAAACGACCCGATGCGATTTGCTTGATTTTTGAGTTACGAATCGTACCGTAACGTGCAGGATCTTCACCACCTTCACCAGAGTTTGAACGACCACCAATGGTGTTCATGGCAATGGCAATGGCTTCATGTGCTTCTGGTGACAATGCACCTAAAGACATACCCGCAGAGTCAAAACGCGGCAGAATAGCTTCAATCGACTCGACCTGCTCCACTGGAATTGAATCCGTGGTTTTTAACTTAAATAAGTCACGAATGGTCGCGATCGGACGGCTATTGACCAGTTCAGCATATTCTTTGAAGTCAGCGTAGTTACCTGAACGCACTGCCTTATGTAAAGCATTGATCACATCCGGGTTAAAGGCATGATATTCCTTACCGAATACAAATTTAAGCAAACCACCCTGATCAATTGGCTTACGTGCTTTCCACGCGAGATCTGCCAATTGTTTTTGATCATTTTCAAGGTCAGCAAATGTTGCACCCTGAATACGGCTTGGTACACCAATAAAGCATTTTGAAACCACTTCACTTGACAAACCAACCGCTTCAAACAATTGACCGCCACGGTATGATGCAACGGTTGAAATTCCCATTTTAGAAAGAACTTTCAACAAGCCTTTATCAATCCCTTTACGGAAATTTGCTTGAGCATAGACAGGATCACCCAGCAACTCACCTTTGGCGATTAAATCATTAATGACATCATAAGCCAGATATGGATAAATTGCAGAAGCACCGAAACCAAGCAAGACCGCAAATTGATGGGCATCACGTGCCACACCTGTTTCCACAATAATATTGGCGTCGGTACGTAGTCCCACCTGAATCAAATGATGGTGAACTGCACCCGTTGCCAATGCCGCATTGACTGGTAAATAGCCCTGACGAATATTTTTATCCGACAAAATAAGCAAAGTAAGACCATCACGAACCGCTTGCGCAGATTGCTCACAAATACGATGGATGGCCGCCTGTAAACCTTCTTCTTCAGGATAATTCAAATCAATTTCTGCAAGCTCATAACCTTTACGGTTGAGTGTGCGCAATTGATGCATTTTTGAATTAGACAAAACTGGGCTGGATACAATCAAACGATCCGCATGTTCAGGTCCTTGTTCAAAGACGTTTTGTTCGCGACCCAAACAGGTTTCAAGGGACATCACAATTGATTCACGAAGTGGATCAATCGGTGGATTGGTCACTTGTGCAAACTGTTGACGGAAATAATCTGAAACATGACGAACCTGACGAGATAAAACCGCCATAGGTGTATCATCACCCATTGAACCGACAGCTTCTTGGCCACTTTCTGCAATTGGACGCAACATTTGGTCACGCTCTTCAAACGTCACCATAAACATTTTTTGAGCTGCTTTTAATGCATCGCCAACCAGACCTTGCTCGGCCATTTTTTCTTCAAGCTCAGGATCTGCTTTTAGGCGTAGCGAATGTTCGCGTAACCATTCACGGTATGGACGCATTTTTTTCAGATGATTACTGACATCACTGGTATCTAGCAATTTACCCGTAAAGGTATCAATCACTAAAATTTGACCCGGCCCTACCCGTCCTTTAGAAACGACATCTTCAGGTGCATAGTCCCAGACCCCAATTTCAGAAGCCAGCGTAATGTAATCATTTTTTGTAATGACCCAACGTGCTGGTCGCAAACCGTTACGGTCCAGCATACAGATTGCATGACGACCATCCTGAATCACGAGACCCGCAGGACCATCCCATGCTTCCATGTGTTTCGAGTTAAACTCGTAGAATGCACGTAAATCAGCATCTAGCGTTTCTACGTTCTGCCAAGCAGGTGGAACCAGCATGCGCAATGCACGGAATAAATCCATACCACCGCCAACCAGAATTTCCAGCATGTTGTCCAGACTAGAAGAGTCCGAACCAGTACGGTTCACAATTGGATTAAGCTCAGTTAAGCCCGGCAATAACGGGTTTTCAAACTTAGGTGTACGTGCCATGGCCCAATTACGGTTGGCCGTAATCGTGTTAATTTCACCATTATGCGCCAGATAACGGAATGGCTGCGCCAAAGGCCAACGTGGCAAGGTGTTGGTCGAGAAACGCTGATGGAAAACCACGATGTGTGAAGTTAAACGCTCATCGGCAAGATCTGTATAAAAATCTGCAATGGCCGCAGGCATCATCAGACCTTTATAGCTGATGACATTTGAAGAAAGTGTCGTCACATAAAATGAGCTGTCACTGACTAACAACTGCTCAGCACGACGACGTGCCAAGAATAATTTACGGTTAAATTCAACTTCTGTGACACCCATTGGGCAGTTCACAATAATCTGTTCAAAAACAGGCAATGACTGGAGTGCAATTTCACCCAGTACATCATTATTGGTTGGCACAACACGCCAAGCCAAAACTTTTAAGCCTTCAGCTTCAATTTCTTTATTTAAAATATTTTTTGCATTTGCCGCCAGTGCAGGGTCGACATTTAAGAAGACCGTACCCACAGCAAAAATTTCGCTTAGCGTCACATCGCTCAGCTTTTTCGCTTCATCTCGGAAAAAAGCCTTGGGCATAGCCAATAATAGACCACATCCATCCCCCGTTTTGCCATCGGCGGCAATACCACCACGATGCGTCATGCAACTTAAACTGTGAATTGCGGTTTGAACAAGATGATGACTTGGTTGACCCTTCATTTGGGCAATCAAACCAAAACCGCAGTTATCTTTAAACTCATCTGGTTGATATAAACCTTGAGCGGGAGCTACAGTATGAGGCGATGGCAAGTGCATAGCGTACCCTTCTTTCAACATGGCCCTTTCGAGCATAAAACGATCAATTTACTTTGCGACGTTGTCGATGACTCACGTAAAGCTAAATGTTTTACAATCCATTTTTGCGTTACCCTCTGACTATACGCCGTTTGGCGTATTCAAGCAGTAACTTTCTTGGCAAAAACGTGTTGAGTTATTTCGCACTGTTTTAAGGCAGTTTAAAATGACGATTTCGCACACTAATTAAAAAAATAAGCTCCAAAATAGGGACAAAGTGATCAATTAGCGCATGGGTAATGCAAAAAAAATGCCAACATTTATTAAACCCAACTAAGTGATTTAATTTTAAAAAATAAATATTTTTATAATTTTGTACAAGGCTTAAACTAGTTCAAATTAAGACCCAAAATTGTGCAAAATACAATATGTAACATTATTTAAGCACCATAAAAGTGCATTTATTTTAATTAAATGGGTCGCTAATTTCTCGTTCAGTATTTCGGACAGGTTTGTTATCAGGATTGACGCTCGCGGACGGTTTCGGTGTAGATTCCACACTATTCACTTGTCGATGAATATCAATGACATTCCCGTGTTCATCACGCTGTGTAACTGTAGTAGAGGTCGTTGCAACAGTTTGATCGGGTGTGTTTACAGACGGTGTTGGCACAGACACAACAGGAATCGGAGCATTCCTTAAAACCACGCTATATAATTGACCTGTTCCAACGCCTTTAATTTCATCCATACCCAAATCATTCACTAACGGTACGTAGTTAGAAAATGTACTTGCTTGTGGATGTACTGAAGCAGGCAAATTCAAATTTAACTTGGCTAACTGACTTTTCGCTTGTGACTCATTGCTAAATACACCGTAACTTAAGACAAACTGTTCTTCCTGATTCTCACCACTTAAACGAAAATAAAGAAAATTTTGTCGATCTGTTTGACCTTTCAGATAGTTTTTTACAATATTTTCATCAGATGAACGAAATAGCTCAATCGTCCAATTGCGCTGATTTTCCTGAATAAACTTCGTTCCACGAAATTCAGCCTCATGATTACCTGTGGTAATCACGCGCATGGTTAAATCCAGTGGCTTAACCTCATCCGACAAAGTCCCAAGATTGGCAGTCGCTGTGACTTTTTGGGGCTGAATTTGAGTTTGGGTTTCTGCAATATCTTGCTTTTCAACCTGTTTCACTTGGTCCGAACTGGCCATTGCCCAAAAAATCAAGGCAAATAACAAACAGATCAAGCCACATACCAGCCAACCATAATGCTGAATATTTTGCCAAACAGAACGCGATACTGTCATTGCCACACCTAAGTCTCTCTATCCAGCCTGATTCGCCAAAATAGCCTGTTTCATTTGCTCAACATCAAATTCTTTGGTAATTACCGCCTGACCCAGTTGTTTGAGCAGTACCAAACGCAATTGACCATTCAGGACTTTTTTATCATGCGCCATGTACGACAAAAAGGCATCCAATGGAATTTTTGGACAGGATATCGGTAATTTCGCACGTTGAATGATATTTTTTGTACGCTGCACATCTTCAACAGAAATCCATCCCATGCGTTGTGACAAATCGGCGGCCATGACCATGCCTGTTGCAACTGCTTCACCATGTAGCCATTCACCATAGCCAAGATAAGATTCAATCGCGTGACCGAAGGTATGTCCCAGATTTAAAAGTGCACGTTCACCTTGCTCTTTTTCATCATTGGCCACGATTCGCGCCTTATGTGCACAAGAACGATAAACCGCCTGAGCCAATAAATTTTCATCTCCTGCCAGTAAACCGTCCATATGCTGTTCAAGCCAAGTCAGAAAATCAAGATCACCCAGCAAGGCATATTTAATCACCTCAGCAAGTCCTGCTGAAAGTTCACGTGGTGGTAAGCTTGCTAACTGAGCCATGTCTGCCATGACCACTTCAGGCTGCTTAAAAGCCCCAATCATATTTTTACCCAGTGGATGATTAATCCCGGTTTTACCGCCAACACTGGAATCGACTTGAGACAGTAATGTAGTCGGCACCTGTATAAAATAGACGCCGCGCTGGAAACAAGCAGAGGCAAAGCCAGCCATATCTCCAATAACGCCCCCACCGAGTGCCAACACCGTACAATCCCGATTAAAACCAGCTTCAAGCAGCGCATCGAAAATCAGATTTAAATGTTCAATATTTTTATATTTTTCACCATCGGGCAACACACAGGTCGCGACATTTTTACCCAATGCTTGCAAATGCTGCACATAATGAGATAAATACAGTTGTTCTAAGGTGGTATTGGTCACAATCATCACCTGCTGCCCTTTGATATAAGGTGCCAGCAAGGCTTCTACATCTAATTGACTACCAATAAAAATAGGATAACGACGATCACCGAGCTCTACATGAAGTGTTTGCATGAAACGTTTATGCCAATAAAAAAGAATTCATAGACTGTGTCATTCTTCTGTCAGAATCACACGTAAAATCTGCTGCGCCAAATCACGTGCAGCGCCCTGATTGGTCTCGACCACATAGTGTGCAACTTCACGATACAGTGGGTCGCGCATTTTCAGCAAATCAGCAAGACGTTGTTCTGGGTTTTCAACCTGTAATAATGGTCGATTTTTATCACGATAGGTACGCTGTAACTGTAATTCAACTGGCGTATATAAATAAATCACAATCCCTCTTTGTTTCAGGTACTGTCGATTTTCAGTTTGAGTAACCGCTCCACCGCCTGTTGCAACCACCAGTTGCGTGCGCGATGTTAAATCATTAATCACGGCTTTTTCACGCGCACGGAATCCCAGCTCTCCTTCTTTTTCAAAAATCCACGGGATACTTGCGCCAGTTTTACGCTCAATTTCATGATCACTATCGAGAAATTCACGCCCTAACAGTTCAGCTAGGTGCCTTCCTACTGTGGTTTTTCCTGCTCCCATTGGCCCTACCAAATAGATATTTGGTAGAGCTTTAAACTCTTTGCCTAGCAAGGAGTCACCTATTGTATTACTTGAATTAAACTTATATTACTGATTTCTGACCTGAGTGTCATTAACAATTCTTGGCGTGACAAAGATCAATAACTCTTGTTTATCATCCTTTTTGGAGTCTTTTCTAAACAAACGACCGACCCAAGGTAAATCTCCCAAAAATGGCACTTTGGTCTGTTGGTTGGTGGTGGTTTGCTCAAAAACTCCACCAAGAATCACCGTCTCGCCGTTATCGACCAGTACGTTGGTATTGATGGTATTTTTATTCAAAATCAACTCACCATTTGGCGCTTCACCGCCAATCGAATCTTTTGAAATATCCAATTGCATCTGAATTTTACCTTCAGGAGTAATACTTGGTGTCACTTCCAGACTCAATAAAGCTTCCTTGAATGAAGTGGTTGCCGTTGAACCGGCCGCTGAATTGGTGGTAGATTGATATGGAACTTCCTGACCAGTTGCCACTTTGGCGGTTTGTTTGTCTGCGGTCATGACTTTTGGCGTTGAAATCACTTCACCATAGCCATCGGCCTGTAATGCAGACAACTCTAAATCCAACATAAAGTCAGATAAACTAATCAAACCAAAGGCAATTTTACTCGCACCTGCGGAGGTCACTCCCAAGTCTACGTTTAGGTTGTCTGGACGTTCGATGGTATATTTACCATCATCATCAGGCTCGCGCAAATTCCATAAGGTGGTGTCACTTCCGCCCACCAATAAATCATTGTTTCGAGTAATCCCCTGAGAAAGAATTCCCCATTTCACGCCCATTTCTTTGGTAAATGAAGTGCTTGCTCTGACAATACGTGCTTCAACCATAACCTGCTTCACACGCACATCCAGCAAATCAATCATTTTACGGATCTGATCAATTTTCTGTGCCGTGTCATTCACAATTAAGGTATTGGTTCGCGGGTCAATCGACACTGTGCCTCTTGGACTCAGCAAACTACCAACACTATCACCAAGCGGTTCTGAACCACCTGAATTAGATGAGCCTGAACTTGAGCTATTCTTGCCTTGAGTCATCAATTTTTCAATATCCGCAGCTTTGGCATAACTAAGTTGAATATATTCGGTTTGCAGTGGAGCGAGCTTGACACTTTGTGCAATGGCTTTGGCTTCTTCTTCTTCCGCTTTGGTCAACTCAGTAACAGGTGCAATCCAGATCACATTACCATTGCGACGTTTATCCAGATTTTTGGTTTTTAGGATAATATCCAGTGCCTGATCCCACGGTACATCTTTCAAGCGTAAGGTAATATTGCCTTGCACTGAATCGGCAGTAACCATATTGATATCAGTAAAATCAGCCAATAACTGAAGTACACGGCGCACTTCGATATCCTGAAAGTCTAGCGAGATTTTCTTACCGCTATAATTTGGCGCAGAACGTGTCCGTAATTGATTGCGTTCTTCAGGACGTTTTAGGCTTAAGGTCAGTTTATTTTCCGCCTGATAAGCCATATATTCATAACTACCCGATGATTGCACCACAATCACCCCATTGCCACCTTCATTATAGGCATCGACACTGGAGACAGGCGTTGCAAAATCATTGACATTTAAACGTCTTGCCAAGTTAGCCGGAATTTTATTCCCCAACAAGCGCACCACAATTTTACTGCCTTGTTGTTGTACATCAACTGGGGTATTGCTTCCCAACAAGTCGATCACGACCTGACCTTCACCTTGTGAACCGCGTTGAAAGCCAATATTAGATACACCCTGTTGTGCCATTGCATTTGATGGCATGGCAATCGCAGCAGGCATCATGGCTTGTTGTGCACTATTAATTTTTAAGATAAACGTATTGCCTTCAACACGTGTGGTAAATGCACCAGCATCTTTTAGGTTCACAGTTAAGCGCGAACGTTGTGCATCGGAAACCACATTTACACTACTGGCTTCATTGGTCGCCACGGGGATATTGGCTTGCTTCAAGCTTTGTTGTGCTTTGTCAAAATCCAGAATTAGCCTAGATGGTTGCTCCATTTGATAGGCTTGTGGTTGCGGTGGCAAACCATTGAACATCACACGGATTTCAGTTCCCTGACCTGCGATATTCATGGGCACAATATTGGTAATATTGACCTGCGCACTCGCCACTTGCATGATTGCAAAGGCAACTGCCCCCATAGAAAATTGTCGAACTGTAGTATGACTCATTGATTCACCATCCCCAATCAGAATTTTTTTTAAAACCTTTGTCATTGTTATTCCTTTAATACTTAAGGCTCAGGACCAATCAGAACTAATGTACGTGGTCGTTCTACATAACCCTCACGACCATCTGGTACGATCTCCACCAAATCAATTTGTGTTGGACTGATATTGACAATACGCCCCTGATTCATGCCCATATAACTGCCTCTCTGGACTCTTTCAATTTGTCCATCAGGCGTTTGTATTAAACCCAGAATTTGTCCATTACTATTACGCATACTTCCTTTCATGTTTAAAGATTCAAGTGCGTAACTTTCCAGAGGCTGAGACTGTCGATTAAAGTTCGGATAAACACGTTTACCCGCCATAATCTTAAGTTCAGCAGCCAATGAACTAGGTAAAAATGGACTTTTCAATTGCATTGCTGAATAAGTAAAGGTCGGAACAGGTGCAAATACAGGTGCAGGTTCAATCGGCATTGGTGGCTGATTTCGGATCGCCGCCATTTGTTCATTCACGGCATCAATACGCGAATCACACCCCGCCAGACCCAGGCACACCAGACTCAATATGAGATAATGCTTTTTCATTATTTTGCCCCCTCTGCAACTGGGGCCGAAGCACCACCCGACTGCTCATCTGCACCGATATAACGATACGTCTTGGCCTTAACCGAATAACTGATTTCAGGAATATCCGCTTTTTCTTTGACTTGTTTTCCTTCAATCACAAAATCATGCAAAGTCACAATTCGCGGTAAAGCTGCAATTGCACTGGTGAAAGCACCAAAGGCATGATAATCGCCGGTCGCCTCAATTGAAATCGGCTGCTCAATAAAGAACTCTTGCTTGATTTCATTTTCTAGACGAATATTTTTAAACTTAAGACCTGAATTCACCCCTGTCATATTGATATCTTCAACCAGACTTGGAATTTCAGTTTCTTTGGGCAATTGAGCCAATTGCTGATTAAAATTCGCTTCCATTTCCTGCAATTGTTTTTGATATTGCTGCAAATTACGAAGTTTGGAGTCTTTTTCACGAAATTCGTTCAACAAATTTTGCTCTTGCGCCTGAGCTGTTGAGATATCGTCCAGCTTAGAACGAATCGCAAGAAAATAACCCAACAAACACACAGCAACAAAAGTAAAAATCCAGCAGGTAATTTTGACTGACAATGGCCAACTGCCATAGTTGTTCATATCCAGCGTATTAAATTGCTGTAAAAATTTATCCAGCGTCAGTTTATTTTTCTTCGGTGCAGCAACATCCGAATCTAATTCATTAAATTCATCACGACTCATTGTGCTGCCCCCGTGTTTGAATTGTTGTCAATTTTATTTTCTTGCGCAATCGGCTGACCAATTTCATCCAGATCGGCACTGACCACAAAACTACCGTAACTTTCCTCTACACGCGGTACCACAGAACTTGGCGCTTGATCTTTTTTGTCATCGGCTGCCAAAAATGAGTTCATAAACACGTTACGATACCAAGGCGAAGCTTCCAGATTTCGTAATAACTCTGCCACGGTATTTGGACTTTCAGCTTTACCTTCAATGGTAAATTTATCCCCTGTGCGGGTAAATTTGGTCAAATACATACTGCTCGGTGTCACGCGTACTAATTCATCAATCAAGCGAACACTAACCGGACGTTGTCCTTCTAGCCCCTGAATTAATTTCATGCGTTCCACAATTGCATTTCGGCGTTCTTGTAGACCATCCAGTGATTTAAGCTGTGTATCCAGATTTTGATTGGTACTGGTAATCAGTTGATTGGCCTGTTCCTGATCATTGAGTTTATGATCATAGAACAACCACGCCATGACTACGGCGACAACCCCAAGCATTGCAACAGCAGCAGAAAATAAAATAAATTGTTTTTTTCGTTGTTCTCTTAGCTCTTCGCGCCAAGGGAGTAAGTTAATCTTTACCATTAATCAAAACTCCTCAATGCCAAACCACATGCCACCATAAGAGATGAGGCATCATTTTCAATTTTTTTAATATCCACTTGTGGGGAGAAACCCATTTGTAAAAATGGATTGGCAGTGGTCACGCGATAGCCTAGTTTCTGTTGTAACAGTTTCGCTAAACCTGAAATATTGGCATTTCCTCCTGCCAACAAAATATGATCAATTTCATTAAATTGTGAGGAAGAAAAAAAGAATTGCAGCGAACGCGCGGCTTGTTGCACCAAGGCTTCTAAAAAGGGTTCGAGCACCTCAGTATCAAAATCATCTGGCAATGAACGTTCTTTTTTGGCACGTCCTGCTTCTTCAAAAGACAAGCCATAGCGGGTTTGTACATCCTGAGTCAGCTGTTTACCACCAAAGACCTGTTCACGGGTATAAATAATTTTGCCGTTTTGCATGACAGACAAGGTGGTCATGGTATGTCCGATATCCAAAATACCAACCGTTTTTACGCCCATCGGTAATGTATCGGCAAATACACCAAATGCCCGTTCCATGGCATAACTTTCAACATCTGCAATTTTCGGCGTTAAGCCAGCCAGCTCAAGCACTTCAACACGAGTTTCGACATTTTCTGTTCGAGTTGCAACCAACAGCACATTGACGCGTGCTGGATTTGCTAAACGATCTGGCAGGACTTCAAAATCCAGACTGACTTCATCCAGTGGAAAAGGAATATACTGCTCTGCATCCATACGAATCTGAACTTCACGTTCGTCATCCGTCATATCGGCATCCATTTCGATAATTTTATGGATGACCATGGATGTCGGAATGGCAATAGCGGCGTTGATCGACTGTGGATTGGCCAAATTAATGACGCGCTCCAGCGCCTCACCCACGGCTTCTGGGTTAAGAATATTCTTCTCAACCACACTATTTTCCTGCAAAGGTATCAAGGCATAGCTTTCCACCCAGTAGCGACCGTTTTTTACAGAGAGTTCTAATAACTTAACAGAAGTCGAACTAATATCGACCCCCACTAGCCCCTTATTTGGTTTACGATATAAACTGCGCACGATAGCATTATCCTATTATTTTTTTATCCCCAAACAAAACAACAAGCTGATCTCGGTCTATAATTTTATACGGATACAATAAGGCATCTAACAATCCGCATGTCTAAAGGATATACTGACCATCAATTCGTTTGCTATTAGCTCTTATTAAAACTTACTTGTTATGAAAAAGCTATCCAGTTCAGGTCATGTTCACCCCTTTTTTTTGCTGCTTATCATTATATTAGTCTCAGTTCCGATGGGTTTTTATGGCATGTATCTCTATATTGCGCCATCTCTGCCTGAAATGAGTTCTTTAAAAAAAGCACCTTTACTTAAACCATTACAAGTGTACACCGCAGATAATGAACTTATTTCAGAATATGGTGGCAAACTTTCGGTACCGGTCGAATACAAACAAATTCCGCCTACATTCATTCATGCCTTTCTGGCTGCGGAAGATTCTTCTTTTTTTGAGCATAGCGGCATTAGCTTTAAAGGACTCGGACGCGCCATTAGTGAAACCATTACCGATTCAGATGTACAGACTGGCGGTTCGACCATCACGATGCAGGTGGCTAAAAATTATTATTTAAGCCCTGAACGCACGCTAAAAAGAAAACTGACTGAAATTTTTCTGGCACGTAAAATTGAACAAAACCTCAGTAAAGAAGAGATTTTAACGTTATATGTCAATAAGATTTTTCTAGGTAAAAATGCCTACGGTATCGCTGCTGCTGCAAAAATCTACTATAACAAAACCCTCGACCAGCTCAGTATTGCCGAAATGGCGATGTTGGCTGGTTTACCTAAAGCCCCTTCCCGTTTTAACCCTGTTGCCAACCCTGAACGCGCTTTGGAGCGACGTAACTGGATTTTGGGTCGTATGCTACAATTAGGCTATATCACTCAAGCACAGTATCAAACTGCGGTAGCTGAACCAATTAAACTTAATATGCCTGATCGTGGGTTGACCAATCGCTTTCCTTATGTGGGTGAAATGGTACGTTCAGAACTGGTTGCCAAATTTGGTGAACAAGCCATCGATTCAGGCTATAAAGTTTATACTACCATTGACAGTAAACGTCAGGCTTATGCCGAACAGGCGGTACAGGATGGACTTGAAGCCTATGATCGTCGTCATGGCTGGCGTGGTGCTGAAGCACATGACAAGCCTTTAAATACCTTTATGGCTTATGCCAATACCTTTCCCGCGCAGGTAACCAAAGTCGGCAGTTCATCTTTTGAGGCATTAATGCAGGATGGCTCGACCATTACCGTGCCATGGTCTGGGATGTCATGGGCACGTCCATATCGTAATGCCAATAGTGTAGGTGCAGCACCTAGCCGCGCTTCTCAAATTGTGAAAGTCAAAGATATTGTACGTTTACGTCCAAACGCTGAAAAAACCTCTTGGGCATTGGTTCAAATTCCTCGCGTACAGGGTCAATTGGTTGCCTTGAACCCCAATGATGGCGCAATTGAAGCGATTGTGGGAGGCTATAATTTTTATCAATCTAAATTCAACCGAGCGTTACAGGGCTGGCGTCAACCGGGTTCAACCATTAAGCCATTTATTTATGCGCTAGCGTTAGAACGTGGAATGACGCCTTATACCATGGTGAACGATAGCCCAATTACAATTGGACGCTGGTCACCACGAAACTCAGATGGACGTTATTTGGGGATGATTCCTCTACGTCGTGCTTTATATTTGTCGCGTAATACTGTGTCCGTACGATTATTGCAAAGTGTCGGTGTAGAACGTGCCCGACAGTTACTCATGGATTTTGGTTTGCAGGACAGCCAGATTCCGCGCAACTTTACCATCGCACTGGGGACACCACAGGTCTTACCAGTTCAAATGGCGACAGGCTATGCAACTTTTGCCAATGGCGGTTATCGTGTACAGCCTTATTTTATCAGCCGTATTGAAGATGCCTATGGTAAAGTGATCTTTGAAGCAAAGCCTGACTATGCTTGCATTGCATGTATTGATCAAACTGAAACAATGCCTTCAGAGGAACAAAAAGCACAAACACCTGATGATGAAGTCATCGAAGTGAATAATCAGTCGCTTCAGCAAGATGAGACAACTCAGACCGCCCCACCCGTCAATCAAGGTGATTATCGTCAGGCACAACGCATCTTAAAGTCCAGCTCTGCTTATGACATGTCCAATATTCTGCGTGACGTAATTCAGCATGGTACAGGACGTGCAGCACTTAAGATTGGTCGCGATGATTTGGGTGGTAAAACTGGAACCACAAATGATGCCAAAGATGCCTGGTTTGCTGGTTTCAATAGTAAACTGGTTTCTGTGGCATGGGTGGGTTTCGACCGTCCTACGACTTTGGGTCGACGCGAATATGGTGGAATTGCAGCCCTTCCAATCTGGATCAATTTCATGGATAAATCCTTACAGGGTACGCCATCTGCTTGGGTACAACTGGATAAAAATGCCAAAGCACCATTATCACGTGAGCAACCAACGCTTCAGGAAAACAACCGAACTGGGGTAGATCGAGCGTCTCCACCGTTAGCCCGTCCGCTGTATGTGCCAGCACCTAAACCCGTTGAGACGCCAGATAATGATTTTGCAGATTTACCGGGCGAAGAGATTTTGCTTCCGTCTGAACAGACGCCACCACCGTTAAATCAGAATCCACAAAATCAACCAAAACGCGCTGAACCTGCAAAACGTGATGCACTTGAGGGATTAATCAATCAGGTCACCTAAATAAAGAATGCCTCGTATTTTAGAGCCATCTTTCGAGATGGCTTTATTTCTTTTGGAAAAGGTAGAGTTGAAAATGTGCTGTTAACCCAAACTGAGTGTGCTGCTCAAGTTGCTGTCTTTTTTCAGGTTTGGCTTTGTAGGCATAAGGGGTCATTGCGATGAGGTTCTTCAATTGCTCCTGATCCAAATTAAACTGACTTTCAATATGCTGTTCCAGCACCAATTCAAAATCAGACTGCAACTGTTCAACAAACTTATTCGGTTGATGCGGTTTGACTTCATCAAACAATGCTTCACGCAGCGCATATAAATGTTCAGGTGCAGGCGTCACCACCAATAAATAGCCCTGTGGTTTTAACACCCTTAAAATTTCATCTTTTGGAATAGGACTAAATAAACTGGTGCAAATATCAGTGCTTTCATTCAACACTGGCAAGGTTGCTCCCGTTCCAACCACCCAAGTCACTTGGGAATTGAGCTTAGCTGCGCGTTGTACAGCCGTTTTCGCAATATCCAGCCCGATGCATTGCTGCACCTGTTGTTGCATGGCCGTGGTGTAATAGCCTTCACCACAGCCAATATCGAGCAAGGTGTTAAGTTGAAGGTGTTGTAACTGAGCTACCACCGCATCACGCAAAGGCTGATAAAAACCTTCCGACAAAAAAAGACGTCGTGCCAATACCGATTCGGGCGTATCACCCGGCGTTTTACTGTGCTTGTGTTGAACCACATGTAAATTCACATAGCCTTGCTTAGCCAGATCATAACTATGGCCCTGCTCACATCGCCATGTCCGCTGCTGCAAATTCAAAGCCTGACGACACACAGGACACATCAACACACTCATGTTTTTCTCTCATATAAAAAAGCCAGCAATGCTGGCTTTTTGAAACCGTTTTTCAGCTTAACGTAATTTTAAAGTCATGAGACCCAAAACCACCAGCATAATGGTAATAATCCAGAACCGAATCACGACCTGTGTTTCTTTCCAGCCCTGTTTTTCATAATGATGATGTAACGGTGCCATCAGAAACACGCGTTTATTGCGCATGCGCAGTGAACCAATTTGTAGAAACACTGAAATTGCTTCCATCACAAATACACCGCCCATAATTGCAAAAACGATCTCCTGACGTACCATGACCGCAATTGTACCCAGCATTGCACCCAATGCCAATGCACCGACATCCCCCATAAAGATTTGTGCAGGATGAGCGTTGTACCATAAAAAGGCCAGACCTGCCCCCACCATGGCAGAGCAGATGACCACCAGCTCAGAGGTATATTTCACATAGGGAATATGCAAATAGTTGGCAAAACGAATATCACCCGCTAGATACGCAAAAACACCCAAACCTGCTGCAACCATCACAATTGGCATAATCGCCAAGCCATCAAGCCCATCGGTGAGATTGACTGCATTGGATGCACCGTTGATCACAAGGTAAGTGAAGATAATAAACGCGATCCCTAATGGCACAGCCGACAGTGGAATAGACAGATTTTTAAAGAATGGAATCAACAAATCCAGCATGTTCGCGGTATGAATCGGATTCGGTTGATGAATCGCAATTACATACAGCGCAATACCTGCACCCAGTGAAGCCAATGATGTCCAGAAAAACTTTTTGCGTGCAGGCAAACCCGCATTGTCTTTATATCGGATTTTAATCCAGTCATCCGCCCAACCCACAGCACCAAAAACCACCATCACGCCCAATACAATCCAGACATAAGGATTGGATAAATCTGCCCAAAGTAAGGTACTGATGCCGATCGACAATAAAATGAGTACCCCACCCATGGTCGGTGTACCCATTTTTTTGGCGTGGTTTTCAGGTGCGTAAGAGCTCACCGCCTGACCATATTTGAGTGCCTGTAATTTACGAATCATCACCGGACCAAGTAACCAGCCAATCGCCAATGCGGTCAATATACTCAGTAAAGAACGTAGAGTTAAATATCGAACCACCTGAAACGAACTGTTATAGCCCGCAAGATGTTCAAATAGCCATAACAGCATTTAGAGTTTCTCCATCAAATCTGCCATCAACGTTTCCATATGGGTATAACGAGAGCCCTTAAACAGGAAACTCATTGACTCGGGTTGATGTTGTTGAATTAAATCAGTTAAAAAAGGCAGCGCATCCGCCTGAGTTGCAAATGCTTTTAATTTTTCTGAATGGTGACTGTGGCTTGCCCCTTGTAAAGCGGCTTGAGCAAACTCACCGACTGCCACAATCAGATCCAGAGAATAATCGACCAGATCACGCCCTAAATCATGATGTTCTTGTACACTTGCATCGCCCAACTCGCCAATGTCACCCATCACCATGACCTTAAAGCCCGTCTGCTGACTCAGAACCTCTGCCGCAGCACGCATGGAAGTTGGATTGGCATTATAGGTATCATCAATCAATAGATGTTGCTGATGCTGAATAAAGTTTAAACGACCTTTTGCACCTTTGGCCTGTTCCAGACCGGTCACAATATTATCAAGTGTCACCCCAATCGCCAGCGCAAAAGCCGCAGCTGCCGTTGCATTATGCACATTATGCAAGCCTGCAAAAGGCAGATTAATCTGCTGTGTACCCTGTGATGTATGCAAATCAAACTGACAGGATTGCGCATTTATCTGGATATCTGTCGCAAAAACATCTCCACCCTCACCAAAGGAAAGCTGTCGTGCTGTTTCTACAGCTTGGCGAATTTGCTGAGTAAAATCATCATCGGCTGGAATAATAGACACGCCATTTTTGGCAATATGCGCATAGATTTCTGACTTGGCTTTGCAAATGCCTTCGCGCCCGCCAAACTCTCCCAAATGCGCTGTACCAATGTTAAGAATACCAGCCACCTGTGGCTGTACCAGATTGGAGGTATAATCAATTTCCCCTTGATGACTTGCACCAAGCTCCATCACCGCATATTGATGTTCAGGTTTCAGTTCAAGCAACATCATCGGCACACCTAAATCATTATTCAGATTACCACGCGTCACCAAAGTCGGTGCAATTTGCCCAAGAATACTGCCTAACATTTCTTTGGTGGTGGTTTTGCCACTACTTCCCGTCAGGGCAATCACCTTTAAATCTGGATATTGGGCACGACGATAGGCAGCTAAATGACCGAGTGCCAAACGCGTATCCGCTACAATCAGTTGAGCAATATCGACATTCACTGGACGTTCAACGATGGCAAGCTGACAACCCTGTGCAGCGACCTGCGCGATAAAATCATGTGCATCAAAACGCTCACCTTTTAAGGCTAAAAAAGCATCACCCCATTCCGCGTGACGCGAGTCGGTCAAAATCCGCTTGATCGGCTCAGGTGGCTGTTTATCTTGATACCAATCGCCTTGGGTTGCCTGTTGTAATTGTTCTAGCGTCCACGGTGTCAAAGCAACCGTACTGGTGGTGGATGTATGCATAAAACTTAAAACCTATTGTGCTGGATATGCGCGATGAACTGAATGTGCTTGCGCATCAATTGCCGATTGCACTTCTACGACATCATCAAACCAATGACGTACCCCATCTATTTCCTGATAATTTTCGTGCCCCTTACCGGCAATCACCACAATATCACCGTTTTTGGCTTCATTCACTGCAAACTTAATCGCTTCACGGCGGTCACGAATTTCAAAAACATCATGCAAACTAAAATCAACAGCCTGACGCATATCAGCAAATATTTGATTGGGATCTTCCGTTCGGGGATTATCTGAGGTCAATATCACAGGATTAGCACCATCGAGTGCAGCCTGTGTCATTAAAGGTCGCTTGCCACGATCACGATCACCTCCACAACCAAATACCGCCCAAAGCTGATGGCGAGTATGTCGTTTTAAGGTGCTGAGCACTTGGGTGAGCGCGTCTGGGGTATGTGCATAATCCACTACAAATAAGCGTTCACCATCGCGAATGACCTGCATCCGCCCCGGTGCGCCCTGAAGTTTAGGCACTGTTTTGGCCAATTCAGCCAGTTCAAAGCCTGCGGCTTCGACTGCAATTAAACTGGCAACCAAGTTTTCGACATTAAATTGCCCCAAAAACGGACTTTGGATTTCAAAAATCCCACGCGGACTGCGCAATTGAATCTGTGCGCCTTGCAATTGGTAATCAACCGATTGCACCCAATAATCTGCATGTTGGTCATGCATGGAATAGGTATAAATTTTCGGCTGTGCTGGATTATTTCTTGCAACTTTGAGCATTAAATCTGCATAGTCATCATCTAAATTGATCACTGCGACCTTGAGTTGCTCAAAAGCAAATAATCTGGATTTTGCTTCTGCATAGGCTTGCAAAGTGCCGTGATAATCCAGATGATCACGACTTAAGTTTGAATACACCGCAATTTCGATGTCGCAGCCATTTAAACGGCCTTGCTCCAAACCATGCGAACTGGCTTCCAATGCTGCAAAACTCGC
The DNA here is from genome assembly GCF_900625095.1 of Acinetobacter ihumii. Lineage (GTDB taxonomy): Bacteria > Pseudomonadota > Gammaproteobacteria > Pseudomonadales > Moraxellaceae > Acinetobacter > Acinetobacter ihumii. The sequence continues at coordinate 2,079,818 of NZ_LR130760.1, forward strand.
ACCCTCTTGAGCATAATCATGCAATAAGCTTTGCAATTGCAAAGCATCCAGCGTGGTATGCGTCGATGGATTTAAATGCGGTAAAATACCATTGCCTGTGGTGCCAAAGACTGCACAGCGTTGTTGTTGCAGACTAATCAGCTCCGCCATTAAACGTGAAATCGTGGTTTTGCCATTGGTTCCCGTGACGGCTAAAATCCGTGACGGCTGCACGGGTGCAGTACTTTGTAAGTAATCTTTTTGCCACTGTCCCATTTGCAAACGTACATCTGGACAGACCCACTCGTTGGCAACACCGAGAGGATATTCACTAATGATACCCAATGCCCCCAATTGCAAAGCTTTTTCGGCGAAAGCCCGCATTTTTTCAGGTTGCGAATAACTTTTTAATGCAATAAAAATTTGTCCTGAGCTGACTTTACGGCTATCCAGATTAAAACCAGAAAAAGCACGTTGTAACCATTCAGCTTCAAGTGGTTGGTGATAAATATCCTGAAAAGAAATCGACATGATTCACCTAATTACGGCATGGTTGAAGTATCGAGCGGCTTATCCAGCGGCACATTCATTAAGCGTAAAGATTCCTGCATAATTTTAGCAAAAACTGGAGCCGCAACCAGCCCCCCATAATAACGACCCTGTGGATTTTCGACGACCACAATAATGGCTAAACGCGGATCACTGACTGGCGCAACCCCAGCAAATAAGGCACGATATTCATTATTGGAATACCCTTTACCATCTGCACGTAATTTATGCGCTGTTCCGGTTTTACCCCCAACACGATAGCCCGGAATATTGGCTTGACGCGCCGTACCACCCGGCATGGTCACTTGTTCCAGCATCAACAAAACTTCATCTGCAATTTTGGGCGATAAGACTTTTTCACCCTTAGGTTCTTCATCCAGCTTGCGCAAACTAAGGGGCATTTTCACCCCATGATTGGCGAGCATGGCATAGCCTTGTGCCAACTGTAAAATGGTCGCATTCAAACCGTAACCATAGGCCATGGTGCCGAGCTGTGAGGGGTTTAAACGACTGGCTGGCAATAACAAGCCACCACTTTCACCGGGAAACTTCACTGCTGACCGCTGGCCGAATCCAACGCGACGAAAGAAGGTCGGTATGGTTTCTTTCGGTAGTGACAACGCAATTTTGGCAGAACCGACGTTGGATGATTTAATAATCACACCACTGACGGTCAAAGCACCATAATTATGCGTATCCCGAATGGTATGCCAGCCCAACTTCATTGAACCCGGTGAGGTATTCACAATGGTGTTTGGGGTATATTGACCTGTTTCCAGAGCAGCAGATACGGTAAAGGGCTTCATGGTTGAACCGGGTTCAAACATATCAATCGCCCCACGGTTACGCATGGCATCTTTGTTTGACAGACCATTTTTATCATTTGGGTTGTATGACGGCCAACTGCTCATTGCCAAAATTTCACCGGTTTTGACATCCACCGCAATCGCAGAAGCAGAACGTGCATTATTGGCAACACCTGCCGCTGTTAACTCTCGATACATAATATATTGTAAACGCGAGTCAATGCTGAGGGTGACATTTTCACCCGGTTGAACTTCTTTAATAACCTCAGAAATTTTGAGACGGTTGCCGTGTTTATCACGAATAATTTTTTGCTGGCCATCTACCCCCGACAACTGCTTATTCAGTTGCATCTCCAAGCCTTCAATTCCTTTACCCTCTTTGTTGGTTAAACCAATAATCTGGGCACTGGGTTGCGGCTGTGGATAGTAACGCTTATAGCTTTTTTCTGTATAAACACCCTGAAAATTACGATCCAGAATCAAATCAGCCTGTTGAGGAGGTACTTCTTGTTTAAGCACCAGATAACGTGAACGCGGACGATCATTCATCATTTTTTTCAAATGTGCACGATCAATTCCCACAGCATCTGCCAATTCATCCAGATTAAGATTTTTATCAGGTAGTTCTCGTCTTAAACGACGCGCATTTTCAGGTTCTTGTTTAATCTTTGCGGTGACTTCATCAAACAGTTTTTTATTATCAAAATAATCACGTGGATCAATCACGATATTCATAATAGGCGTACTAATGGCCAACGGCACACCATGACGGTCACTAATGACCCCACGCATGGCTTTTAACTGTTCCGTACGCAAGATATTGGCATTGGCTTTATTTTGTAAAAAGTCCTTATTGACCACTTGTACATAAAACGCACGTGAAACCAAGATGACAAAACATAAAAGTACCGTGCCCCAAAGCAAATAAAAACGCCACATATCAAAAGCAAGTGTGGGCTTTTCAGTAATGGACTGCTGTTTTTTTCGTGTTTGCTTAATTCGCTTATCTACCATACAGCATGCCTTACTTTTTTTGCTCAGGAGTCATGGGTAATGAAATTACAACGGTTTGTGCAGCAGGCGGTGAAAACATGCGTAACTGTGTCACGGCACGTGTACCAATTTGTGCAGTTGCACCAAAGGTTTGTTGTTCAATTAGTAAGCGACCCCACTCCGCATTCAAGTCATCTTTTTCACGCATATAGCCACTAAGGTCACGATAATCGTGACGATATTCAAATACCTGAAACACCACCATCATCGCACTAATAAACACCGCAATAATCAGTGCAGCATACACCATAACTTTTTTAAAGGTCATTCGACTCAGTGGTGACGTTTGTTGTTCTGATTTCATCATCTGCCTTTTCATACTAATCGTTCGGCAACCCTAAGCCATGCACTACGTGAACGAGGATTAGCTTTTACTTCTTCTTCACTGGCGCGCACGCGCGCAATTTTCTTCAAGCGTCTGCTATCGGTTTGTTTTTGAGGCAATCCCCAACCTGTATCTTCCCCCAGCGTAGACTCTTTTTGAATAAATTGTTTAATCAAACGATCTTCCAGCGAATGAAAACTGATCACGGCTAAACGAGCCTGAGGTTTTAATAACTCTACCGCTTGAGGTAAAAAGATTTCAATATCTTCCAGCTCTTTATTTATGGCAATTCGGATGGCCTGAAAAGTTCGAGTCGCTGGATGTTTATGTTTTTCCCATTTAGGATGAGCCGTTTTGACCAGTTCAGCGAGTTGTCCTGTGGTTTCAATATAACCCGCCTGTTTAATCGCTTTGGCCAAACGACGACTATATCGTTCCTCACCATATTGATAAATAATATTCGCTAAATCTTCTTCTTTAATTTCAAGTAGCCACTCTGCGGCGGTTTGTCCCTGCGAATTATCCATGCGCATATCCAATGGGCCATCCTGCATAAAACTAAAACCACGCTCGGCCTGATCCAGTTGCGGTGAAGATACCCCCAGATCCGCCATAATGCCATCGACCTGCATAATTCCAATTTTATTTAATTCGGCTTTTAGGTCAGCAAAACTGGCGTGAATAATTTGAAACCGCGAATCACGTTGTGCTAACTCATGCGCAACGGCTAAGGCCTGAGGGTCTTTATCAAATGCATAAACACGCGCATTGGCATCCAGTTGATCGAGCAAAGCCTGCGTATGACCACCACGACCAAATGTACCATCGACATAAATTCCCGTATCACGTTCAGCCAATAGAGCATCAACAGTTTCATGAAGTAAAACGGAAATATGTGACATAAGGACAAGATCATAAAAAGCTAAAATTTTAACTGCACATTATTACCTTGTTTTGATAAAGCTCCAAACGACTTTTTGTTGGGAATTATTATTTTTCATAGGCAAAACCGTTTTATTTGCCTTTATACGGTCAAAATGGATCGTTCATTTTGGTTCTTTTTATTTTTTACATGAACACCCCATTTGATCTGTGCTGACCAAATGGGGGGGGGGAATCGCTTGAACCAAAGTTGAGGTTTAAGGTTTTTCTGCGGAGATTTGATCGTAAATTGCACCATTCACAAAATGAGTCTTCTGCGCTTTGGCCCAACCACCAAATACATCACCAATGGTAAATAATTTTATTTTAGGAAACTTCGTTGCATATTTGGCTGCGGCTTTCGCATCCCGTGGTCTAAAATTATACTTTGCAGCAAGATCCTGCCCCAAAGGTGAATATAAATAATTCAGATAGCCTTTGGCTAAGTTACGGTTACCGTCTTTATCAACAGTTTTGTCGACGATAGCAACTGAAGGCTCCGCCAATATAGAAATAGAGGGATAGATAATTTGATACTGATCTTTACCCAATCCCTGCTGAGTCGCCAATAATGCTTCGTTTTCCCACGACAACAAAACATCGCCTATACCGCGTTCAGCAAATGTAGTCAGTGAACCACGCGCGCCTGAATCCAGCACCTTCACATTATGATAGAGCTTTTTCACCAATTCACGTGCTTTGGCATCATTACCGCCGGGTTGTTTTAAGGCATAGCCCCATGCCGCCAGATAAATCCAGCGTGGCGCGCCACCTGTTTTCGGATTAGGGGTAATAATTTCGACCCCCGGCTTGATTAAATCGTTCCAGTCTTTAATTTGCTTAGGGTTACCCTTACGCACCAAAAATACAATGGTTGAGGTGTATGGTGCTGAGTTATTCGGAAATTCTTTCTGCCAGTTCTTTTTGATTAAACCTGTATTGGCAATTTCATCAATATCATTCGCCAGAGCCAATGTCACCACATCGGCTTGTAATCCGTCAATCACAGCGCGAGCCTGCTTACCTGAACCCCCATGCGACTGCTTAAAATCAACTTCTTGTCCTGTACGCTTTTTCCAATATTCAGCAAAGCTTTTATTGTATTCCTGATAAAACTCACGGGTCGGGTCATATGAGACATTCAAAAAAGAGGTCGCCGCATACGCGACACTTGCACTTGCCCCAAGCCATGTCAAAAGTATGGCTGATAAAATTTTATTCATTATCGTCACTCAAATTAGTATTTTTATACTATATTTTATTAAAAATATTTTACAATCATACACTTATATAATTATTTTCAGACCATATCAGATTTTATGCTAAAGTCCTGCCGCACGAGCAGTCATTTGCTATCCCATGCAACATGTTTGATGAATGGAATTCATCTTCATGCTTTATTCATATTTATCTGCTAAAAAGCGTTGTTGCAATACGTATCCATGACGCAATATCTTGACGGATATTTTTTGTATTTTTGTAAAAATTGTGACGGAGTTCCTATTTTTATTGTATATTTATAGTGGATTGGTAAGTTTGTATTTGGTTTACAGCGTATTGTAAACTGTTAATTCAGCAATAAAAACACTCAGATGCTGGGGGATATTTGCATGAAGGTGCAATGGTTTAAAGTACTTGGTTTAAGTTTAAGTCTGGGTGTATTTTCCCAAGTGACAACTGCTGCCGTGATTAAAGACACTCAAATTAAGCCGTCTGAAAAAAATAGCATGGTTGAAAAAGCCTTAGATCAACAAAAACGCAATGTCGCTGCTTTACCGACGACAGATGACGAACTGATCATGCTCAGTACTATTCGTGTTGCCCCGAGCCAAAGTTTTTTTGCTGTTCAACACCAACGTTTTTCTCGTTTTGTACAAGCCATTTTCCAGCCACATACTTCTTAATTTATATTTTAAAATTTGTATTTAAAATTCAGTCTGCCTAGTGTGTTTTGACAAAATAAATGGTCAAGCCACTGGGCTTTTTCCGTTATAATCACGCTTAATTAATTTTGATTTTATTTTTAAATGATGAAAGTCCGTACGCGTATTGCTCCGTCTCCAACTGGTTTTCCGCATGTCGGAACCGCTTATATTGCCTTATTTAACCTATGTTTTGCCAAACAGCACGGCGGCGAATTTATTTTACGTATTGAAGATACTGACCAGCTACGTTCTACACCTGAATCTGAAAAAATGATTCTGGATTCATTGCGCTGGTTAGGTCTAAATTGGTCAGAAGGACCCGATGTCGGTGGGCCACATGCACCATATCGTCAATCTGAACGTATGGGCATTTATAAACAATACGCGCTGGATTTAATTGACAAAGGTCATGCTTTTTATTGTTTTGCCACAGCAGAAGAACTGGATCAAATGCGTGCGGAACAAATGGCACGCGGTGAAACACCTAAATATGATGGTCGTGGCTTAAAATTGTCTCAGGATGAAGTCCAGCAACGTCTGGCTGCGGGTGAACCGCATGTAATTCGTATGAAAGTACCAGAAGATGGTATTTGTAAAATTCATGATTTGTTGCGGGGTGAAGTCGAAATTCCCTGGACACAAGTGGATATGCAAGTTCTACTGAAAACCGATGGCTTGCCGACTTATCATCTAGCCAATGTGGTCGATGATCATTTAATGGAAATTACCCACGTTTTACGTGGTGAGGAATGGCTACCATCGGCACCTAAGCATCAGTTGCTCTATCAATATTTTGGTTGGGACATGCCAACCTTGTGCCACATGCCGCTACTACGCAACCCAGATAAATCCAAGCTGTCTAAACGTAAAAACCCAACTTCCATCAATTATTATCGGGATATTGGTGTACTACCAGAAGCTTTACTCAACTATTTGGGTCGTATGGGCTGGTCAATGCCAGACGAGCGTGAAGTGTTTACCTTAACCGACATGATTGAACATTTCGATATTCAGCGTGTGTCTTTGGGTGGCCCCATTTTTGATGTGGAAAAACTCAACTGGCTCAATGGTCAATGGATTAAGTCGCTGACAGCAGCACAATTGTTAGATCGCCTGCTGAACTGGAAAAGTGATCGAAACACCCTAGAAGAAATTGCTGCGGCCATTCAACCCCGAATTCACTTATTGTCAGAAGCGGTGAATTGGGCAGGTTTCTATTTCAACCATATGCCAACCATCACGGCTGAAATGTTTGAAAGCAAAAAGCTGACTCAGGAACAAGTCCGTCAGAGTCTACAATTTGCGATTTGGCGCTTGGAAAGTCAGTTTAGCTGGAACAATGATACAGTCAGTCAAACCCTGATGGATTTAGCCACTCAGATGCAAATTAAATTACGCGACTTTATGCCTGCGTTCTTTATTGCGATTGCAGGATCAACCAGTTCAACGCCTGTGATGCAGTCGATGGTCACTTTAGGTCCCGATTTAACCTTTGCTCGTTTGCGTCATGCGCTTGAAATTGTTGGTGCACCGAGTAAAAAAGAGCTTAAAGCGTGGGAAAAACTCAATGAAGCGCTAAAATTGCCGAAAAATGATGCAGTTGATGAGGCTTAATTGATTTTTTTATTGACGTGCTAGCGCAATACCCCTAATATTGCGCTCACACAGACTGGGGTCATAGCTCAGTTGGTAGAGCGCTACAATGGCATTGTAGAGGTCAGCGGTTCGATCCCGCTTGGCTCCACCAAATCTCAGATTGTGTTGCCTCAATAAGTCCCTATCGTCTAGAGGCCTAGGACATCGCCCTTTCACGGCGGTAACCGGGGTTCGAATCCCCGTAGGGACGCCAAATTCTTAAAAAAGCCGCTGTTATGAACAGCGGCTTTTTTATTATTTCTGCTTTTACTCACAATTGGGTAAAATACAGAAAACGCCATATGGAGCACTCATGCAGTATCGTTGTCCAAAATGTCAAAGTGTTAAAATTATGCCTGTCGGACAGTCAGGTCAATCTGCTCGCCCTGTCATTCCTAAAAGTCTGGTCATTTTATTGCCTGCTATTTTTATTCTGTTGTTTTTGGTTTTAATGAGCATCGGCATGTGGATTTTTAGCGATGGTGCTGGTTCCAAGCTACAAATTGCAACGGTGGTGGTTTTTGTGATTACCGCAATTGCAGGTGTTATGTTCTGGCGTGATCTTCCAGATTTTAAACTATCCATGCAAGCGTTTATGCAATCACAAAAAAACTGGAAATGCCGTGAATGCCACCATGAATGGCAGATTTAAAGCAGACTGTCATTCGTGATGGTGCTGTTCTGAATGTGAGCTGTGCTGGTGCGAGTTTTGATGGGCTTGTGCCATACACTCATCCTCTTCAATTTGTAAGGTAATTTCAGAAATTCCATGTTGATGAGACAGCATTTCATAGGCATCGTGATATAACAAAGTACGATCCGCATGAGGTGCAAATAGATGTACAGTCAAATGTACATTTTTAGAGCTAATCGCCCAGACTTTAAGCTGATGAATACTCTCAACTCCCTCAAGTGCCAATAAATCATGGCGTAATTTTTCGATATCAATTTCTTCTGGTACCCCTTCCAGTAAGATATTAATGCTTTGCTTGAGCAGAATCCATGTTCTCGGTAATACCCAAAAACCAATCAAGACCGCAATAATGGTATCGACCCAGTACCAATGGGTGAAATAAATAATCATCCCACCAATGATCACGCCAACTGAGCCAAGCGCATCACTGAGCACTTCCAGATATGCACCTTTTATATTTAAGCTTTCCTGTGCACTAGAAACCAGTATCTTCATGGAAATCAGATTAATCACCAGACCAATCGCAGCGACAATCATCATACCCACACTTTGAATTTCAGGGGGATGGGTAAAACGCTGATAGGCTTCGTATAAAATATACATCGCCACCATGAACAGCATTAAGGCATTAAATAAGGCCGCTAAAATTTCAAAACGCGCATAACCAAAATTTCGTTTATCATCGGCTGGACGTTTAGCAATTTTAATGGCAACCAATGCAATTGCCAAAGCAGCAGCATCGGTAAACATGTGTGCAGCATCAGACAACAATGCCAAACTTTGGGTCATAAAACCCGCAATCACTTCAACAATCAAAAAAATGACCGTCAAGGACAATGCAATGGTGAGTTTTTTGGCATTGTCTTCAGTGACGACTGCATGACTATGGTCATGCCCATGCTGTCCACTCATGAACAACTCCTTATCATACGATGCAGATTTGTCTCATCATTTGTAAATCTGCATCAGAATTGGAAGGCTGAATATCAACCCATATATAGATCAAAATAGCACAACGCTTTTTTAATGCGGGTCTACAATTACAGGATGCTGACGATCATCTTTTTCATTCATCCAGCGATAAATCACCGGTAATAAGACCAGTGTTAAAAGTGTTGAGGAAATAATCCCGCCAATCACCACAGTGGCCAGTGGACGCTGCACTTCAGCCCCTGTCCCCGTTGCCAAAGCCATCGGAACAAAACCCAGCGAAGCAACAAATGCCGTCATCAGCACGGGGCGTAATCTTAAAATGGCACCACGCCATGTGGCAATGTGTACATCATACTGCTGGCGCAATTCCTTGATAAAGGTCAACATCACCAGACCATTGAGTACCGCAACACCTGACAAGGCAATAAATCCAACACCTGCTGACATCGACAACGGTATATCACGCAACCACAGTGCCACCAGACCACCAGATAAGGCAAAAGGCACCCCACTAAACACCAACAAACTGTCTTTAAACTGTTGAAAGACAGCCATCAACAGGACAAAAATCAGAATAAATGCCAATGGCACTACAATTTGCATGCGGGCTTTGGCAGAAGTCAGATTTTCAAATTGTCCACCATAACCAAGCCAGTATCCACTCGGGAGTTGTTGCTGGGCAAGTGTGCGCTGCATTTCTTCAACAAAGGAGCCTAAATCACGATCACGTACATTGGCGGTAACCACCACACGACGTTTACCATCTTCACGGCTGACCTGCGCCAGACCTGCAATGGTTTCAACTTTGGCGACATCTTGCAGTTGAATCAGCCCACCATTCGGCAGTTGCAAAGGCAACATCGCCAACTGCTGTGGAGTACGCATCTCATCATTTAAACGAATGACAAAATCAAACCGGCGATCGCCCTGTAAAATCTCTCCAACACGTTGTCCTCCAATACTGGCTGCCACTACATCCTGAATTGATTTCACCGACAAACCATATTGTGCAGCCAAGGCATGATTGATATCGACATTGAGCAAAGGCAGTCCATCGGTTTGTTCCACCTTAACTTCACTCGCTCCATCAATAGTTCTCAATTTTTGCGCAATCTTTTCAGCTTCCTGACTCAAAATCTGCATGTCATCGCCAAAAATCTTAACGCCAATGTCACTGCGAATCCCAGAAATCAACTCATTAAAACGCAGTTCAATCGGCTGTGAAAACTCACTGTTATTGCCAGGAATAGTATCAACATAACTCATCATCCGAGTTCGTAATTCATCCAGTGTTTCTTTAGGGTTTGGCCATTGCTCACGCGGTTTTAATAGTACAACCGCATCCGAAATATTAGGTGGCATGACATCCGTTGCAACTTCAGCCGTACCAGTTCGCGCAAAAATAGCTTTCACTTCTGGAAAGTCCTTGAGTAATTGCTTTTCTACGCCTTCCTGTATCCGTAATGATTCCTCAATTCCGGTGCTTGGCGCACGCATAAGTTGTAGAGCAAAATCCCCTTCACTGAGTTGCGGCGCAAACTCACTACCGACTCGGGTAAAAATCGCAGCAGTGATCACTAAAATTGCCACAGCAATTGCCACCACCACATATTTAAAGTCATAGGCAAGATTGAGTAATTGTGCATACTTTTGCTTTAATACCACCATCCAGCGGCTTTCTTTTTCCTTCACCTCACCTGTAATAAACAAGGCAACTGCGGCTGGAACAAAACTCACCGATAAAATAATTGCACCGAGTAATGCCAAAACCACCGCCATCGCCATTGGATGAAACATCTTGGCTTCCACACCGGTCAGTGCAAAGATGGGCAAATACACCACCATAATGATGAGCTGACCAAAAATAAGCGGACGGCGAGCCTGTCTTGCCGCCAGAAATACCTCGGTAAAACGTTCAGAACGGGTTAGTAATCTTCCCTTCTGATGCTGTGCTTCTGCTAAACGCCGAATACAGTTTTCTACAATGACCACAGCACCATCAACAATAATGCCGAAATCCAGCGCGCCCAAGCTCATCAGATTGGCACTGATGCGTTGTTCAGCCATACCTGTGATAGTAAATAACATGGACAGTGGAATAATACAGGCAGTGATCAGTGCGGCTCTGAAATTTCCCAAAAAGATGAATAAAATGACGATCACTAAAATCGCCCCTTCAATCAAGTTTTTAGCGACTGTTTTGATCGCTTTATCGACCAGTGAACTTCGGTTATATACCGTCTCAATCACCACGCCCTTTGGTAAAGACTGTTTCAGTTCCTGTACTCTGGCATCCAGTGCCTGCGCAACCGTTTTACTGTTTTCCCCCATCATCATCATGGCGATCCCCAGTACGGTTTCTTCACCGTTATAGGTTGCACCACCCGTTCTTAAATCATGTCCAATCGAGACTGTTGCGACATCAGCAATACGAATAGGTAAACCATTTTGACTGTTGAGCGTGACATTTTCGATATCCTGAATACTGTTTAAAGTGCCAGGTACACGAACCGTTAGTTGTTGACCATTGTCCTCTAAAAACCCTGCACCCCGGTTTTCATTATTTTCAGATAAAGCGGTTTGCACATCAGAAAATGGAATGTTTAATTGCTGTAAGCGTTTTAAATCAGGCGATACCATATAGGTTTTGTTATAGCCACCAATACTATTCACCTCGGCCACTCCGGCAACGCGCTGAAGTTGTGGTCGTACAATCCAGTCCTGAATTTCACGTAAATCCATTGCGTTATATGCCGTTCCATCCGCTTTCCTTGCATTCGGTTCTGCTCTAATTACCCATTGATAAATTTCCCCCAAGCCTGTGGAAATGGGAGACATTTGCGGATCGACATTCTCAGGCAACGCACCACTTGCTTCCTGCAAACGCTGATTAATCAGTTGTCTGGCCCAATAAATGTCAGTGCCATCTTCAAAAATAATCGTGACTTGAGATAAGCCATAACGTGAAATTGAGCGGGTTTGTTCCAGATGTGGCATCCCAGCCATGGCGTTTTCAATGGGATAAGTAATCCGTTGTTCGACTTCCGCTGCGGTAAAGCCATTGGCCTGAGAGTTAATTTGTACCTGTACATTGGTAATATCTGGTACCGCATCAATCGAGAGCTTTTGATAGCTATATAGTCCAACAGCCACCCACGCCAAGCTAAACAACATGACCCAAATCGCGTTACGAATAGAAAACTGGATCAAACGATCAAAAACACTCTGCGCAGCTGGAAACTCAATACTATGCTTAGTGTCCATGTTCGGCCTCTCCTTTTTGCATTTCTGATTTCAAAAGGAAACTGCCCTGAGCGACATATTGTTGTTGATGACGCAGCCCAGATTTAATTTCAACCCATTGTCCATCGCTAGAATATTGTCCCAGTTCAACAGCTTGCGGCGTGAAATGGATACGATCTTGTTCATTTTTCGCAACAAACACCACCGTTTTGCCCTCAATCTGCTGTAGCGCATTTTTACTAACACGCAGTACAGACTGGCTGTCTTTGCCTTGCAACATGACCGTGACCATCAGATTGGGACGTAACTCCTGCGCGGGCGTCAACACTTTGGCACGTACTTGTAGGCGACCTGTTTGACGATCTGCCTCAGCCGTGAGTGCCTGAACCTGAGCGGTAAATGTATTTTGGGTTTGTAAGGACTTAAAACTTAATTGCTGATTAGGCTGAATATTGACACCCGCATCACTTGGCATCACAAATTCCAGCCAAAGTTGATCCAGTTGATCGATCACGAATAGCTGTTTGTCTGAGGTGATATATTCGCCCACCACAATATCTTTTTGACTCACCACACCACTTAAGGGTGCTTTTAAACTGTAACGTCCTTGACTGTTGCCTGTCGCACCCAAGGCAGTCAGACGACTTCTTGCCGCCTGCACCTGTATTTGGGCTTGCCGATAGGCATTATAGGCTCTTTGGTAATCCTGACGGGCTGAAACGCCCTGATCAAACAATTGTTTTTCACGCTGATAGTCCTGCTGCGCCAAGGTCAATGCCTCTTGGGCAATACTTAAATTGGCTTGCTGATCCACCAGTTCTGGAATAAAAACGGTGGCTAAAATCTGACCTTTTTTAACCTGCTGACCGAGCATGGCATGAACACTGTCCACACGCCCTGCAAAGGTTGAGACGACATGTGCCTGCTGATCGGTATTCGCGACCAACTTTGCCGGATATTGCTGTGACTGTTGTACCGCACCTTGTTCGACACGCGCCAATTGGAGTCCAAATTCAGTCATTTGCTTAGGCGTCAGACTCAGCTCTGTTTCACCTTCTGTATGTCCAGCTTCTGCCTCACCTTGGTTATGTGGCTCAGATTTTTCGTGATCTGTATGACTTTCTTCAGCATGTTCATTTGACTTTGATGAACCCTTTAAATAAATCCAGGCACTCAATACCACACCAGCGATAACGACCAATGCCACCCAGAATCCTTGTTTATTGATCTTCTTGATTGTCATTATTCGGCTCCTGAGCTGCTGTTAAGGTTGTAAGTGTCTTGCCATAAAGTTTGATTGATTTGATGGAGTGCATCATTAGACGTCACTTGTTCAGGGGAGATGCCCAGTACCAAACTCTCAGTTTCAATGGCTTTTTGCCATGCGCTTTTAAGCAACTGCATCTTTTTAAGACGCTGTTCCTGTAGTTGTATACTGGCTTGCTGTACATCGGTGATAGCGAATTTACCCGCTTTAAAGCCCAATAACATTTTGCGCTGTAGGTCTTCAGACAAAGGAATTTGCTGATCATTCATCAGGTCATATTGCTGTTTCAAACCTTGCATTTCACTCTTTAAGGTTTGCATCGAATTCAGTTGTTGCTGGCGATAAAACTGCTGTTGCTGAGTTAGAAAATCTTGCTGTGCCTGCGCAATGCGCAAGGCATACTGCTGGCGGTCAAAAATATTGAGCGGAATGTCCAGCCCTACCCGAAACTGTTGCTCAGTTTGACGAGTATCTGCCGACTTGTTGTTGACCATACCAACGTTCAACGTTGGATTGGGGCGTGCTTTGGCCTTGAGATAATCCATTTTAGAACGTTGTTGTTGTGCCTTGAGCTGAATCGAACGTTGTATTAGATTTTGCTGTAAATATGCAGCAACGTCAGTTTGGGTATTTACAGGCCATGCACTATCACTGTTGTTTCCTAGCGCAAAATTGGCTTGCGTCTCGCCCCATAAATTTGCCAGCCGTTTTTTGGCTATCTGTAGATTTAAGCCAATCTCTTGAGCAGTACGCTGATTTTCAATATGCGTCATCAGGGTTCGGTCCTGATCGACCTGAGCAATGCTTCCCGCCCGATAACGCAAGCGAGTGGCATCCAAAATGGCCTGACTATTGTCGAGTTGTTGTTGAGCAATCTGATTTTCCAGCTCAAGTATTGCCATTTGTGACCACAGGTATTTCACTGCGAGTTTAAGCTGCGCATCATACAAGGCCTGATTCAGATCGACCTGCTGGCGTTGAACTCTCGCCAACTGTTGTGCCGCTTTGCGTTCTCCAAAAATGTCGAGTTTTTGCGACACACTGATTTCTAGTTCACGATCCTGATCCGATTCAAAACCAGTTTGTTGTATCGAAAAACTTGGATTTTGCCACAGACGACTTTGTTGAAGATGCGCATCTGCAACATTCTGCTGAACTTGCCATACGCCCAATCCAGCCTGATATTGTTGTACTTTCTGCAAGACTTGGGCAAATGTCAGACTTTGGGACTTCACCATATATGGGTGGGTCGTCTGCTGCGCGACATAATCTTGAGCAAGCGCTGAATATGGGCACAAACCCAGCAATAACACTATACCGAGCGATTTAGCCACACTCAGCCCACGGTGATTGTTTAAATTTTTTTGATGATACATACCATAACCCTTTCGCTTTAAACGCTTTAAACATCGAAAGGTGGGTTATTTTTCGGCTACCCCACCTATAGCGGGGTCAGGACAGGCGGAGGATTTAAATCTGTTAAATGTGGCGATTGATAAGAATTGGCCCAGTCATACACAGGCTGAGTTAAATCACCCACCCTGATTGGCTCTTGCGCAGTTTGTTGAATCTGGGCAATCACAATATGTAAACATGAAGGCAAATGATCATGATGATCTACAAACACCGAAGCCTGCTTTACGCTGTCGCTTTTTATAATATCCTGTGTGGTGTGTTGCAAGGCAACATCCTGTTGCAGCATATCCAGATGATGCCCAAAATGATAACCCCCTGTGCTATTGCTAGCAGCCGTTTCATGCGCGCAAAAAGCTGCTGCCACGTTCCATAAACTTTGGAACATGAACACACTGAGCAACATCGCAATAAATACAGAACGCTTCATAGCTGTGGGCAACAAAAGATCGGCTTTAATATAGCAAGTGAAAACAGTGTAATAAAATTACATTTTATAAAAATATTGTATAGATCAATCACAGAAATCCATCACTGTTTCATGATGATTTGCTCACCCATAACATATTTAAAGTTTATTCTACATACTCATTGCTTGTTACAAGAAATGGATGCATGTATTGGAAAACTATCTTATATTGAAGATGTTAGCTTAATCTTTAAGCAGCAAGGAGCAGAATATGAAGTTTGATTATCTAAAAACAGTATGGACACTGTTGTTTCAAGCTCAAGACTCTAAAAACGATGTGTTTTTACTTTTAGATCATGATGCTGAGCACGAATATCAACAGGGTCTGTATTTTGAGCAGATGGCACTCAACGATCAATATCAGCACTTTATGCGTCAACATATTTATCGTCGCATCAATGAAGAACCGCAAGCACATGCAACCAGCTTTGCCTATCTCAATGAGCGTAATGCAATTTGGTGCTTTTTAAGATCTGCGCTACGCGGTCATCCAGAAGCTGAGTATAAAATGGGGATTGGCTATTTAAATGGTCAACTGGGTTTAGATCGAAATTACATAAAGGCCGAAAAATGGCTTAAAAAAGCAGCGCAAGATGGTCATCCTGATGCCAAACGCTGCCTGCATGATGCTTATAGCCAATTAGCATTCTCTTAATGCCGCAAAAACTAAAGTATAAAAAACCAGCCCGAAAGCTGGTTTTTTTAATCACATTCAATCACACAAGATTAGCCAGTGATTTTTCTGTATTTACTAGGTTTTTGCACCGCATCATCGCCTAAACGTGACTGACGATAAGCCTCATATTCAGCATAGTTACCGGTATAAAACTCAGGCTGTTCATTTTCAAATGACAAAATATGCGTTGCAATACGATCAAGGAACCAACGGTCATGCGACACCACCATTACCGTACCCGGGAATACTAAAATTGCATCCTCAAGCGCACGTAAGGTTTCGATATCCAAGTCATTCGATGGTTCATCCAGCAAGATGACGTTTGCCCCCATTTGCAGGATTTTAGCGAGTTGTAAACGGTTACGCTCACCGCCCGATAATTCACCAACACGTTTTTGCTGATCTTGGCCTTTAAAGTTAAAGCGACCGATATAAGCACGTGATGCGATTTCGTAATCACCGATTTTTAAGATATCCAAACCGCCAGAAACTTCTTCCCATACAGTTTTATCATTATCCAGTGTATCGCGAATCTGACCGACATACGCCACTTTCACAGAATCACCCAGTGTGACAGTACCAGTATCTGGTTGTTGCTCACCGGTCATCATACGAAATAATGTGGTTTTACCCGCACCGTTTGGCCCCACAATCCCCACAATCGCGGTTGGCGGTACGGTAAAAGTCAGGTTTTCGTAAAGCAAGCGACCATCAAATGATTTGCTGATGCCTTCCACTTCCACCACTTTATTACCCAAACGTGGACCCGGTGGAATATAGATTTCAGAGGTCTCATTACGTTGCTGGAATTCTTTCGAGTTCAATTCCTCAAAACGCTCCATACGCGCTTTGTTTTTCTTTTGCTGACCTTTGGCATTTGAACGAACCCATTCCAGTTCTTTTTTCAATGCTTTAGCAAAAGATTCTTCTTGTTTTTGTTCCTGCTCTAAACGGGCATTCTTTTGTTCCAACCAAGAAGAATAGTTGCCTTGATAAGGAATACCATGTCCACGGTCAAGCTCTAAAATCCACTCAGCTACGTTATCCAAGAAATAACGGTCATGCGTAATCGCGACAATCGTACCCGGGAAATCTTTTAGGAAACGCTCTAACCAAGACACAGATTCAGCATCCAAATGGTTAGTCGGTTCGTCAAGAAGTAACATATCAGGCTTAGACAGCAATAAACGGCACAATGCCACACGACGACGTTCACCACCAGATAGTAAGGACACATCTGCATCCCACGCTGGAAGGTTCAAAGCATTTGCTGCAATTTCCAACTGGTTGTTTAAGTTGTGTGCATCCCAAGTCTGGATAATCGCTTCCAGTTTTTCTTGTTCTTTAGCCAGCTTATCAAAGTCTGCATCGGGATCTGCATATTCAGCAAATACCTGATCTAAGCGCTCTAAAGCATCCAACGCTTCACGGACACCATCTTCTACATTGCCACGCACATCCTTATTAGGATCGAGTGGTGGTTCCTGCTCAAGATAGCCAATTTTAATGCCCGGCTGTGCACGTGCTTCACCTGAGAAATCTTTGTCCACGCCCGCCATAATACGGAGCAATGTCGATTTACCTGCACCGTTTAAGCCGAGCACACCAATTTTGGCACCCGGAAAAAATGATAAAGAGATATCCTTAAGGATTTCGCGCTTTGGCGGAACCATTTTGGACACTCGGTTCATCGTATAAATATATTGGGCCACTTAGGACTCCTCAATAGAAAAACCAATACATCGCAGTGAGCGAAAAATAGCAGTTATTATATGCTGAATATGTTAAAAAAATAAGGCGTGAATGCGTTTAATCAGAGTGAATGGCTGATAAATCTTGGCTAAATTGTTTCCTGATATAAACATGCATGGTCTGAGATCATGCATGTTTATGGTCTTGCGCTTGTACGCACCAAGACCTGATTTTAAGGGTCATTTACTTAATAAAATTATTCACCAGTAAATCTTTAACATCATCCACCCGTCCAGACATCAGTGCCTTGATGGCATATAGCGAAGTTGAAGACACCTGATTCAGGTTTGGATCAGGCGGCATGACCAATTCCATCGGATTGGTATGTACATCCAAAAGTGCTGGACCATCATGTTTTAAGAAGTTTTCTACTGCCTGTTCTAGTCCATCACCATGTATCACGGTCTGCCCATGCAAGCCAATCACACTGGCAAGTTTGCCAAAATCAGGATTCAGCAAATCGGTATAATGATCCAGCAGTCCTTCAACTTTTTGTTCAAGCTCGACAAAATTCAGTGAACTATTATTAAACACCACAATTTTGATCGGCAGTTTTTCCTGAATGGTGGTGAGTAAATCCCCCAATAACATGGCTAAACCGCCATCGCCACAGAGTGCGATAATTTGACGTTCTGGAAATGCTTTTTGCGCACCCAAAGCCTGAGGCATCGCATTAGCCATGGTGCCATGCAACAAACTGGTAAAGGTTCGGCGTTTGCCATTGACATCGACATGGCGTAATACCCATACCATCGGTGAACCACCATCGCCAAAGAAAATTGCATCATCATCGGCATAACGATTCAGCAAAGACACCAAGTATTGCGGATGGATCAAGCCATCTTTTCCCACTCGTTCTTCTTTACGGCGAATTTCATCACTTTGTTGTTTGAGTGCTAAACAATGATCAAGAAAGCCTCGTTCGATACGGGGTTGTAATAAGGGCAACAAGGCATTTAAGGTCGATGAAATTTTTCCAACTGCGCCGAATGTAATTGGATGCCGTCGTCCTAAATGGGTCGGATCAATATCAATCTGCAAAATTTTGGCGTGGCTTGGATAGTACTGTGCCCATGCAAAATCTGCTCCGAGTAAGATTAGTAAATCACAATCCATCAATGCTGAATAACCTGCCTTGTTACCAAAGATGCCGGTCATGCCCATATTGTAGGGATTGTCGTATTCCACAAAATCTTTGGCGCGTGAGGTGTGTGCAACAGGTGCTTTTAATTTTTCCGCAAATGCCACCAATTGATCATGTGCGCCTTCACAGCCTGCACCTGCATAAATTGCAATTTTTTGGTGTTGTTCAATTAACTCCACCATATGCTGAAGTTCAGTTTTATTGGGCAAAATATCAGGTTCAGCATGTCGCGGAATAAATGGCAGACCCGCTTCAGCCGAAGCTTCACTAATATTGGCTGGCACGATAACTACAGCCACACCTCGTTGACTTAGGGCAGCCTGACATGCCATTGTCATAATATGTCTAGCTTGTGAGGGTTGAGTAATTTCTTCACAAAACACCGAGTTTTTGGCATACACCGATTTAAAATCGACATATTGCGGAAAATCAATAAAACCTGCCATTTCCGTAGAAATTTGACTGGCAATGAGTATGACGGGTGCACGATTGCGATGTGACTCATATAAACCATTGATAAAATGCAGACTGCCCGGCCCACATGAACCTGCACAAGCTGTTAAATGACCACTCAATAAGGCATCCGTACCCGCGGCAAAACCACCGACTTCCTCATGACGAACATGAATCCATTCAATACTGCTTTTTGACATGGAATTTGTGACATGATTTAAGGTATCACCCACAATGCCGTAACATCTTTGTACACCTGCCTGTTCGAGAACTTCGATGATAATATCGGATACTTTTTGCGTGCTCATTACTTGACTTCTCCAGCTTTTTTATCATAAATAACATTAGCTTTAGTTTTATAGTGAGCTGCCAGATGCAGAACCGCCAGTAAGTTTTTGTGCTTTTATTAAGGCTCAATGTAATTGGAATCTTAAAATAATTTTTTGTTTATTTTTCTTAAATTTTTTCAATTTTAAATCCTGATGATTTTCTTCATTCATCCGATTTACCCCGACTTTTCCCGATCAATTCAGGGCTAAACGTCACTATACAGATTGGCTTTGCTCGATGCTTTATTTTAAAAACAGCTGAACTCCTCATAAAAACAGATAAATTGTGTATAAAGAATATGCTAAAACAGACACTTGCTTAATTTTGATGCATCAATGGATATTAGAATGACACAAACTTATAAAGATGAAACCCTTGCGATTCATGCAGGCTACTCACCAGAAGCCACCACCAAAGCAGTGGCTGTTCCCATTTATCAAACCACGTCCTATGCCTTTGATAATACGCAGCACGGTGCGGATTTATTTGATCTTAAAGTTCAGGGTAACATTTATACGCGCATTATGAACCCGACTACAGCCGTACTGGAACAACGCATTGCTGCCTTAGAGGGCGGAATTGGCGCATTGGCTTTGGCTTCGGGTATGGCCGCGATTACCTATGCCATCCAGACCATTACTGAAGCTGGGGATAATATCGCTTCGGTATCGACGCTTTATGGCGGGACTTATAATTTATTTGCGCACACCTTGCCCAAACAAGGCATTGAGGTGCGCTTCTTTGATTATCAACAACCAGACAGTCTACGCAAGTTGATTGATGACAAAACCAAACTGGTCTTTGTTGAATCCATTGGTAATCCACTTGGCAATATTATTGATCTGGAGGAAATTTCCAGAATTGCGCATGAATATGGTGTACCCGTCATTGTGGACAATACCGTTGCCACGCCTGCATTACAGAAATCTTTCGATTTTGGTGCAGATATTATCGTGCATTCATTAACTAAATATATTGGCGGTCATGGCAACAGTATCGGCGGTGTGATTGTCGACAGTGGCAAGTTCCCATGGGGACAATATCCTGAGCGGTTTAAAGTGCTCAATACACCCGACCCAAGTTATCATGGAGTCAATTATGTTGAAGCCTTAGGTGCTGCTGCTTATATAGCCCGTGCTCGTGTAGTGCCATTACGCAATACAGGGGCAGCAATTAGTCCACTCAGTGTGTTCCTGATTTTACAAGGGCTGGAAACCTTGTCCTTACGCATAGAACGTCACACTGAAAATGCCCTGAAAGTCGCTGAATATTTACAACAACACCCTAAAGTCAAATGGGTCAACTACGCAGGCTTAAAAGATCATCCACAGCATGCATTGGCACAAAAATACGTAAAAGGTAAACCATCTGGCATTTTATCTTTTGGGGTACAAGATGGGCGTGAAGGGGGAACTCGTTTTATTGATGCCTTGCAGCTGTTTACACGACTGGTCAATATTGGCGATGCCAAAAGTCTGGCCTGTCACCCTGCAACCACCACACATCGTCAGTTAAATGCGGATGAATTAAAAGCTGCTGGGGTCAGTGAAGATATGGTTCGTCTGTCTGTTGGCATTGAACACATCGATGATTTAATTGCCGATCTGGAACAGGCTTTAGCCCAAGTTTAAAGAAAAATCCATTAAATTGCCTCTGTAAAACAGAGGCTTTTTCATTTTTAATGCCTTTAATTTTAGGTTAAAAATCCATTAATCTCTATTTTTATTTAGAGCAATTACTCTAAAAACATTTGTAAATTCATACACTTAAATATAGACTTTTAAAAAAATAAGTCCAATAATCATTTATACGACTTTAGTTAAATCAATATTTTTTTGATAAGTCGCTCAAACACAACAACAATTAAAGCTGTTGGATTAAAATCTTCAGGCTCAGGGAACATACGCGTGAATACAAAACTTGAAGCTCTTTTTCAAGAGAAAGTTAAAAATAAGGTAGTTCTAATCACAGGTGCGTCCAGTGGTATCGGTTTAACAGTTGCAAAAAAAATGGCGGCCGCTGGTGCACATGTGCTGCTCCTGGCACGAACGCAGGAAACACTGGAACAAGTTCAAAATGAAATCATCTCCGCGGGCGGTCAAGCATCAATCTATCCGTGTGATTTAAGTGACATGCATGCCATTGATACGGTTGCCAAACAAATTATGCAACAGGTCGAGCACATCGATATTCTGATTAATAATGCCGGACGCTCGATTCGCCGCGCAGTGCACGAATCAATTGATCGTTTCCATGATTTTGAGCGCACCATGCAGCTCAACTACTTCGGTGCAGTGCGTTTGGTGTTAAATATTTTGCCGCATATGATTAATCGTAAAGGCGGACAAATCATCAATATCAGTTCGATTGGGGTATTAGCGAACGCCACCCGTTTTTCTGCCTATGTTGCCTCTAAAGCTGCCTTGGATGCCTTTAGTCGCTGTTTATCTGCTGAAGTACATTCACATAAAATTTCAATTACTTCAATTTATATGCCATTGGTACGTACTCCAATGATTGCACCCACTAAAATTTATAATTATGTACCGACGCTTTCTCCTGACGAAGCGGCTGACCTGATTGCATATGCGGTGGTGAAACGTCCTAAGAAAATCGCCACCAGCTTAGGTCGTTTGGCTTCAATTACTTATGCAATTGCACCGGATATTAATAATATTCTGATGTCGATTGGCTTTAATCTGTTCCCAAGCTCGGACGCAGCAGTCGGTAAAAAACAGGAAAAACTAAACTGGATGCAAAAAACCTATGCACGGATTTTTCCGGGTGAGCATTGGTAATTGCCGCTTTCAACCCACATTAACCATACGGGTTGTCATGTCATCTTAGTAATGATGTGTATTTTGTCAAATAAGCCGCTTCCAGTCAGCGGCTTATTGTTAAAGATGATGATTGACTGAAGTTAGTCATCCAGAAATTTTACCTGACCCGTTTTGACATCATAAATTGCACCGACAATATCAATCTCACCACGTTCCAGCATGTCATTTAATACCTGACTTTGCTTCACGATATATTGAATATTGTAATGTACATTCATCATGGTGACCTGATCGATAAATGCCTTGCTTAATTCACGTGGTTGCATAATCTGGTACACGCTGTCCGCAGAATGCATCAACGGGCCAAGCACATATTGAATGTGAGGCATTTCTTTTACATCCGAGATATGTTTATGCTGCAATTGAAGCTTACAAGCACTGGTGACTGCTCCACAGTCGGTATGACCCAATACCACTATCACCTTTGAGCCTTTGGCCTGACAGGCAAATTCGAGTGAACCCAACACTTTTTGTCCCGCGATATTACCTGCAATTCTTAGACTAAATAAATCACCAATACCTAAATCAAAAATCATCTCAGTCGGTGCACGTGAGTCCATACAACCCAAGACTGCCGCAATGGGATGCTGCCCCTGATCCGCCGTCACACGAATTTGCTGATAAATATCACGCTGCAAACGCTCATTATTTACAAAGCGTTGATTGCCTTGTTTTAATAAGCTTAAAACATGTGATGGGGTTAAATTACGCTGTAAATCCTGTGTGCTGATATCAATATCCAGCACTGCATCGTCTGCATCCTCGTAATGTTGTCTAAAGCCAATGAGACTCAAATCAATCTGACGCTGTACCGCAATTTCATTCTGATACTCCTGAATCACCTGATAAATATCCGGGTCAATCGAAATACACTGGGTCGCATCAATAATCAGTTTTTCATGTGGATGTATATGCTCAAGTGCAGTAATGAGTGCCGAACGGTTTAAAAAAGTCATTTGTGGTTGCAATTCAATCCGCGTCACTTTGCCATGCAAATGATTTTCTTTGTAGACCCGCACACCTTTATGAAAATTGCCATACAAAATAAAGGCACTACTGGTGAATAAACCAATCAGGATACCCACCAAAAGGTCGGTCATCAAAATTGCAATTAAGGTAATAATGAACGGTAAAAACTGCTTCCAGCCCTTTTGATAAAGCTGCTTAAACAACTTTGGATGGGTCAGTTTAAATCCTGTCAGAATTAAAATGGCAGCCAATGTCGACAAAGGAATCATGTTCATCAGCGGTACAAAAAATAAGATCGCCAGTAACAACAACACACCATGAATGATGGTGGAACATTTACTTTTTGCACCTGTATTGGCATTGACAGAACTACGTACAATCACCGAAGTGACGGGCATACCACCAATTAAACCAGAGACAATA
This sequence comes from Acinetobacter ihumii, assembly GCF_900625095.1. Taxonomy (GTDB): domain Bacteria; phylum Pseudomonadota; class Gammaproteobacteria; order Pseudomonadales; family Moraxellaceae; genus Acinetobacter; species Acinetobacter ihumii. Next base: position 2,103,617 of record NZ_LR130760.1, read on the forward strand.
TTGCCTGTGCCCTGCGCCCATAATTCACGATTGGGAGGAGACGAACGCTTTTGTGGGTCTAACTTATCTGCTGCCTCAAGATTCAATAGGGTTTCTAAGGAAGCAACCACTGCCAGCGTAATTGCACCTGTATAAATTAACGGTTCAGCCAAGTAAGCAAAGTCTGGAAAGACCAGTACCTGTTGTGGTGCATCTAAAAGATTGGGTAATTGAATCAGATTTTCAGTCTGTATCGCCCATGCAGAACCCATTTTTATTAAAATAAAATTCAGCAAGGCCGCCATTACCACCGCAATTAAGGCAGAAGGTAAGGTTAATTTTTTTAAAGGACTGCTGTCCCATGCCAACATTAACAATAAACTGAATAAACCAATCAGTGCTGCCCCCATGTCCACTTGGCTTAACAATCGTTCTGGAGTGCTATTCAACACGGATGTCCATGAAAAATCAGAAATGCCCAGTAAATAAGGCAACTGAGTCATAATCAAAATAGTACCAATGGCGGCCAATAAACCTAAAATGACATTATTGGGAATAAAGTTGGCAAAGAAGCCTAACTTAAATAAGCCAAACAGAATCTGTAAGATTCCTGCAAATATAATACACAATAAAAAAGCGGCATAATTGCCGCCTAATTGATCAAGTTGCACTAAAATCACTGCCGTCAGTCCGGCTGCGGGTCCAGCGACACTAATATGGGAGCCACTTAAAAATCCCACCACAATCCCCCCAACAATTCCAGCAATAATACCGGAAATAATCGGAGCACCTGATGCGAGCGCAATCCCTAGACACAGGGGTAATGCAACAAGAAAAACTACAATTCCAGAGAGTAAATCTTTGAAATAAAATTTCTTTTTCAATTGAAAAACTGACATAGACCCTTCTCTTATAATAAAAATTATTCAAACCGCATGAATCGCTACAACGCGTAATGCACAAGCCGTTCAAGGCTGTATTGATAGTGTTGAACTCTTGAGAGGAGTTAAAGTTGAGTTATGATGCGGCGATGTGAGGATTTAGATAGTTTTCACGTTTTTTTGTTTATCTTCATATTCACCTCATATTGTGGAATGGATTCAAATAAGATGAGATTCCTGTATCGGTTGTTGTTATTTTTTTAGGTAGAAAAATAAAGAGGGCTTAAATAGTGATGAAAGAAATATTTGAATAAACAGAAGATATTCAATAGGAAAGCTCATCAAATATTCAGTCGCGACAGTAGTCAATCGGTGTAATAGTCAATAGCGCAAATAAAAAAAACCGCACTTCTCACACCGACAGATATTGCAATATCTGTAAGCGTGAGAAGTACGGTATCGAGCACAAGGTGCCCGAACTTTAATTTATTTCGAGCCTTTAATCCCGGCTTGTAGCAACAACGCGCCTAAACCACCAATTTTATTATCTTGTGGCTTATCCTGTTTAGGACGCTGTGGTTTTTTCGCCTGATCATTTTGGCGTGCCGCTTGAGGACGTTTACCCTGCGGTTTACGATCTTCGCGTTGCTCTTGTTGCTCACGACGTGGCGTACGTTGTGCTTTTGCAGGCGCTTGTGAACCTTCAGGACGCATACTCAAATTTACACGGTTACGTTCAGCATCCACAGTCAGTACACGCACCTGTACAATTTGACCCGGTTTCACCACTTTATGCGGATCAGACACAAACTCATTGGCTAATTCCGAAATGTGTACCAATCCATCCTGATGCACACCGATATCCACGAAAGCACCAAAATTGGTAACATTGGTCACGACCCCTTCAAGCTGTATGCCCTCAGTCAACTGAGCCACTTCAGTAATGTCTTCACGGAATTTAGCTGTACGAAATTCTGGACGTGGATCACGTCCCGGTTTTTCAAGCTCTGCCAGTACATCCTGAATGGTAGGTAAACCAAACTTGTCATCAACAAACTCATCGGCTTTGACTTGGCGAATAATTTCACTGTTGCCAATAATGTCTTTCAGAGTGGTCGCTTTGGCAGCCACAATTTTTTCGACCAGTCCATAACTTTCAGGGTGTACCGCAGAGGCATCTAGCGGTTCTGAACCATTTTGAATCCGCAAGAAACCAGCAGCTTGTTCAAAAGTACGCTCGCCTAAGCGTGGTACTTTTTTCAATGCTTGACGATTATCAAAACGACCATTCTCTTTTCGATATTCCACAATCTGTTGTGCGATAGCTTTGTTCAACCCTGCGATATAACCCAGAATGGCAGATGAAGCGGTGTTGACATCGACACCGACCGCGTTCACACAGTCCTCAACCACAGCATCCAGTGTTTTCGCTAAGCCAGTTTGATTGACATCATGCTGATATTGACCCACACCAATTGATTTTGGATCAATCTTGACCAGTTCCGCCAGCGGATCTTGCAAACGACGTGCAATTGAGACTGCACCACGAATCGAAACATCGAGTTCAGGCAATTCAGCCGCAGCCAATTCACTGGCTGAATAAACCGATGCGCCTGCTTCGCTCACGCTCACTCGAGTCAGTTTTAGGTCAGCATTTGCGGCCATCATTTCTGCCACAACGGCTTCTGTTTCACGACTTGCAGTGCCATTGCCAATGGCAATCAGGTCGACATTATATTCACGACACAAACGCGCCAATTCAGCAATTGAACCTTCTTTATCTTCTTTGGGTGCAAATGGATAAATGGTGCTATGTGCCAGCACATCACCAGCATCACTGACCACCGCCAGTTTCACACCAGTACGAATACCAGGGTCAACGCCTAGCGTGGTACGTCCACCCGCAGGTGCAGACAGGAGTAAATGACGCAAGTTTTCAGCAAAAACATCCATTGCTTCCGCTTCGGCATTCAAACGTTTTTCTGTTAATAATGAATGTTCAATTTGTGGACGAATTTTGCCTAACCAGAATAATTTAGCCGTTTGCTTTAAGAAATCCTGACGCGCTTGCGGCTGGATTTGCTCAATATTATATTCAGTTTCGATACATGCCAAAGCTGCATCATCTTCACCGTCGACTTTTAAGCCCAGTACATTTTCCTGACGACCACGAAGCATGGCCAATAAACGATGCGATGGAACTTTGTTCAGATTTTCTGAAAATTCAAAATAATCACGGAATTTTTTACCGACTTCTTTTTTCTCATCAGATGCCACCGCACTTTTCAAAATCGCAGTTTTGGCAAAGAGTGCTTTTAACTCTGTGGTGAGCGCAATATTTTGTGCCCATTCATCAATGATAATATGTTGTACAGCATCCAGTTGAGTTTCTGTATCTGCATAATCTTCATGGCTAAAACCAGCCAAAGCCTCTACAGGTTCAATGTTTTCGTTCAGAATTTTTTCTGCGGCAGGTCCAAGCCCAGCTTCTTTAGCTTTAAACGACTTACTGGTCCGTTTTGGACGATACGGCGCGTAAATTTCTTCTAAGGCATTTTTAGTTTCAGCCGCATTGACCCGTGCCAACAAATCATCTGAAAGTTTATCTTGTTCTTTTAATGACTCGATGACTTTTTCACGGCGTTCATACAAATCACGTAAATAAGCCAAGCGGGTATCTAACTGGCGCAGTTGCGTATCATCCAAACCCTGTGTTACTTCTTTACGGTAACGTGCAATAAAAGGAACACTGGCACCTTCATCAATTAAACGAATGGCAGCTTCTACTTGGTTTGGACGTACGGCAAGCTCACTTGCCAACTGCTGAACTAAGTCAGTCATCGTATTTGATTCCACAAGGCTAAAGTTTAAAAGCAATGATTATAAAGACCGAGGCTATAAAATCCACAATTGTTTTGCGTATTAAAAACGAAATTTTGAATTAAACCGCTGTATTTTTCAAATTTTAGCCGATTTCATCACGATTCATCCGCATTTGTCCTGTATAGATCAGATGAAATACTCAGACTCGATGGGCTAGGTACTGTAATTGACGGCAACGCTAATACCAATGCCTTTAGAAAATATACAACATCTGCTTTGTTTAGCATGTCACATTCGGCCCAATGCTGTGCATATATACCCGTTTAAACACGGCTGGGGATCGTCCATAACTTTGCAAAAAGATCATTCATGAAACCATGGTTGAATGATATCGGCAGATTTAAAAAATCAAATTTCGGCAAGTACAACAAAATGGCTCAGACTATTCATTAAAATGTGCTTTAACATGTTGTTTTTTGGTTTCAAATCGCACGGGAAATTGTAATTTTGAGCAAATTGATACATAGTCTTTCACATAGTATCCGCATTATACTGCAAGCATTGAATAATCTATAAATATTGACTTGATTAAGGGAGTACATCATGAGTTTAGTTGTACCTGCTGAAAATAATGAAGCTGTACATAACGAAACCGACCGCGTCGAGCGCATTTTAGTCGTCGATGATGATGTGCGTTTACGCACCCTTTTACAACGCTTTCTTGAAGATAAAGGTTTTGTGGTCAAAACTGCGCATGACGCGACTCAGATGGATCGCTTATTGCAACGTGAATTATTTTCACTGATTGTTTTGGATTTTATGTTACCTGTCGAAGATGGTCTTAGCATTTGCCGCCGTTTGCGCCAGTCCAACATTGACACCCCGATTATTATGCTAACCGCACGTGGCAGTGACTCTGACCGTATTGCAGGTCTGGAAGCAGGCGCAGATGATTATCTGCCAAAACCATTTAACCCGAATGAATTACTGGCTCGTATTCGTGCGGTGTTGCGCCGTCAGGTTCGCGAAGTACCCGGTGCACCGAGTCAACAAATGGAAGTGGTCAGTTTTGGCCCATGGTCACTGGATTTATCAACACGTACTTTAACTCGTGAAGGACAAGTGGTGACCTTAACTACGGGTGAATTTGCCGTGCTTAAAGCCTTGGTGCAGCATCCACGTGAACCTCTCACACGCGATAAACTGATGAATCTGGCACGTGGTCGTGAATGGGGCGCGATGGAGCGTTCGATTGATGTACAGGTTTCACGTCTGCGTCGTTTGATTGAAGAAAATCCAGCACGTGCACGTTATATTCAGACTGTGTGGGGCATTGGCTATGTATTCGTACCCGATGGTGCTGAGTAATCATCCTGTTCTAGGATAATGCCTTGAAACTTGATCCAGTCAATCCGCAGGACTACACCGACTTTGTCGCTTACTCAGAGCGTAAACGAACGCGCTGGGAACGTTTCCTCGATAAAATTAAACCTCGTTCAGCCGCCATGCGTACTGCCGTATTGGTGGTCTTTGTGGTTATTTTCAGTTTAGTGATGTCACTGTGGTTTTTCTGGCGTACCTTGTATTTACCTGAAATTCAACAACATGCACGGTATTTGGCAGTTGAACTTGAACTGGTCAACAATCCCGACATCCGTATTTTTCACCGCAATAACGAAGTCGATGTGGATACATGGCTGAAAAATCGCATTGGTATTGAATATATTACCAATCCCAAAGAGTTCCCAAATGTGCGAGAAAAAGTCATTGCCGACTTTTTTACCAGTAATGTGGAAGACAAACTCGCCAAAGAACTCAATGTTAAAGATGTGACGGTGTATTTTCAGTTTAAACCCAGCCCTCGCATCTGGATTCAAACTCCTGAAATGCAGGGCAACTGGGTACGTGAACCCCTGAAAACCTATGCCAACTACAGCCCTGAATTGATTTTTGGCTGGTTACTCGGTGTGCCAATTATTGCCTGTATCATTATTTTAACCCTTGTGCGGCAACTCAACCGTCCATTACGGCGCTTACAAAATGCTGCCAATGAGTACAGTAAAACGGGGAAAGCACCGTATCTGGAAACCAATCATGGGCCGCAGGAAATACGTGAAGTTAACCAAGCATTTAACCGCATGATTTATACGCTTGAACAAACGGAGCGTGATCGACGGATTATGTTGGCCGGTATTTCTCACGATTTACGCACGCCCCTCACACGCATTCGCCTGACTGCTGAAATGTTACCCGACGAATTTTTCCGTGAAGGTTTAATTTATGATGTTGATGACATGGATGCGATTTTGAATCAGTTTATCTCGTATATGCGTGATGGTTCAGATGAAGAATTGCGTGAAACCAATATCAATATCTTATTACAAGAACTGGTGGTGCAATTTAAACCACTGGATATTCGTTTTCAGGCACAAGATGTTCCCATCATTCCTGCACGAAGCTTGTCGTTAAAACGTCTGATTGCCAACCTGATTAATAATGCCAAACGCTATGGTGCTGAACCAATTGAACTCAGTGCGCATGTCGAAAATGAACATATTTTAATTAGTGTGGCCGACCATGGCGAAGGGATTCCTGAAGATCAAATTGATGAATTAATGCAACCCTTTGTTCGAGGCAATGCTGCGCGTACGGTACAAGGTAGCGGTTTAGGACTCGCGATCGTGAAACGAATCGTCGATATTCATCAGGGTGAATTATTGATTCATAATCGACCTCAAGGCGGTCTGGAAGTGATTATTTCCTTGCCATTACCCAAACATTTACATTCAGAACAGCCATCTCACAATCCACTTGAAAAGATCAAGCAGACCCTGTCCGATCGGCTCTAAGACTTTTGTCTAAAAAATAGACATGCAAATAATAAAATATTTTAAATCACTCAATTTTATCCTTTATAAATTAATAACTTAAAAACATCAATAATATTTATACCCACATTTATTTAAAAAATTAGACCTTAGCCTAACATGCCTCCATATCTGCTAAAGAGTGGGTACAATCCACTGCTATGAAATAAACCAGATTGAGAGTAAGCCATGTCTTTAGATCGTATCCGATTAGCCTCCCTCCATGACAAAGTCATCAGTGCAGATCAAGCCGCTGCATTTATCCAAGACGGCATGACAGTCGGTATGAGTGGTTTTACTCGTGCAGGTGAAGCGAAAGCTGTTCCGCAGGCACTGGTTCATCGTGCAAAAGCCAACCCATTAAAAATCACCTTAATTACTGGGGCAAGCTTAGGGAATGACTTGGACAAACAACTGACTGAAGCAGGTGTTTTGGCACGTCGTTTACCTTTTCAGGTTGATAACACCTTGCGTGGTGCCATTAATAATGGCGAAGTGATGTTTATCGATCAGCATTTGTCTGAAACTGTTGAACAAATGCGTAATTTGCAACTCAAACGTCCAGATGTTGCAGTCATTGAAGCCATTGCGATTACTGAAGATGGCGGCATTATCCCAACCACATCGGTCGGTAACTCTGCCAGCTTTGCGATTTTTGCGGAAAAAGTCATTGTTGAAATCAACACATCTTTAAGCGAAGCATTTGAAGGCTTACACGATATTTATATTCCTACCTATCGTCCAACCCGTCAGCCGATTCCATTGACTAAAGTGGATGAACGCATTGGTACGACTGCTATTCAGATTGATCCAGCAAAAATTGTTGGTATTGTCTTTAATGACACCGCAGATTCACCTTCAACTGTGACACTACCTGATGATGAAACTCAAGGTATTGCCAACCACCTGATCGCTTTCTTTGAAAAAGAAGTCGCAGAAGGCCGTCTACCAAAAAATCTTGGGCCACTTCAGGCAGGTATCGGTTCGATTGCCAATGCGGTATTAACTGGCCTTAAAGATTCTAACTTTGAAGATTTAGTGATGTATTCAGAAGTGCTTCAAGACTGTACTTTTGAATTGATTGATGCCGGTAAGATGAAATTTGCCTCAGGCAGCTCAATTACCTTGTCTGCTAAATGTGGTGAAAAAGTGTTTGGTAACATCGAAGCATACAAAGACAAACTGGTGTTACGTCCACAAGAAATTTCAAACCATCCAGAGTTGGTACGTCGTTTGGGAATTATCGGGATCAATACCGCGCTTGAATTTGACATCTATGGCAACGTGAATTCAACCCACGTGTGCGGTACCAAAATGATGAACGGCATTGGCGGTTCTGGCGACTTTGCCCGTAATGCACATTTGGCTATTTTTGTGACCAAAGCCATTGCCAAAGGTGGTGATATTTCATCGATCGTTCCAATGGTGTCGCATGTGGATCATAGCGAACACGATGTTGATATTTTAGTGACTGAGCAAGGTCTTGCAGATTTGCGCGGTTTAGCACCACGCGAACGCGCTCGTGTCATTATTGATAATTGTGTACATCCTTTGTATCAAGGTGCGTTAAACGATTACTTTGATCGTGCCTGTGCCAAAGGCGGTCATACACCGCATTTACTTCGTGAAGCATTGTCTTGGCATGCCAATTTTGAAGAAACAGGTCATATGTTGGTAGCAGATCAAGTTCAGGTCAAATCTGCTTAATTTCTCGCCTACACTTTAAAAAAAGCACCCGACTGCCCTTGGGTGCTTTTTTACGTTTGGAGCCCTCATCAACACTTACCAAATTTCATTTTTTCTTTTATCTTTGAAGCAACACAATAACAAGTAGAACAACTTATGTTTATCATTCGGCAGTTTATCAATAGCGATCTGGAAGACGTGATTCATCTCTGGGAAATCTGTGGATTGACCCGTCCATGGAATAATCCAGAAATTGATATTTTTCGAAAGCTCAGTCAACAGGATGATTTATTTCTGGTTGCTATCAAAGATGAACAGTTGATTGCAGTATTGATGGGTGGCTATGACGGACATCGTGGCTGGATGAATTATTTAGCGGTTCATCCACAACAACAACGTTTAGGCATTGCCACGGCATTGGTACAACAACTGGAAAAACGTTTAATTGCACGTGGCTGCCCGAAAGTGCAACTGTTGGTGCGTCAGGATAATTTGCATGTGCAAAGTTTTTATGAAGAACTGGGCTATGAAGAAGCCGAGGTGGTCTGTCTTGGCAAACGTCTGATTCAGGACTAAATCGGATGAAAATCATTTAAACCTTCAACAGGCACTTAAAAATAAAGCACAAACCCATATTGAAACTTATCAAAAAAGTAAAAAGTGTAAACTTTAAAATCTGATCAAAAACATATAAATATTATATTGTTTAAAACTATAAATCGTTAAATTTAAATGTTTAACTCTAGCCAAGACCTGATTGTTCAGCATCTTGGCTTTTTTATATTCTAAACTTTGCCTGTTTAGAAATGATAACCATAAGCCAAACCAAAAATATGCTGACTCATCTCTAAATCTGCATTGCCGCCGCCAAATTCCGCAGGAATCGAATGATCCCCTTTCAGCTTATTCTTAAGTCCATATGTATAGGCAACGCTCAATTCTTGTTTGGGATCAAATTGCCAAGTTGCACCTAGGCTGACATGATTTTCAATCACACCGGGCGCCAAAATATTGAGAAAGGTTTGATCTTTCGAAATAGGCTGATCATTGTGGCTAAATCCTGCCCTTAATGTCAGGGTTGGGTTCAGTTGATAATTCGCCCCAATTTTATAGACGTAAATATCATCCCAGCCAAAGCCCTGTCCTTGCTCAGAGCCAAACACATGACCTGCATACAATGAGTCAAGACTAAAACGATTGCCAACAGAATCCACATCTGAATAATTAATTCGCTGTATGTCTGCCAGCAGATTTAATTTAGGTGTTGCCTGTAGCTTTAAACCCACGCCATAGCTTTCTGGCACATCAAAACCACCTGCCTCTGCAAACAGTCCACGGTAATCATCAAAACGATCTGCTTTAATTTTTGAGCTATAGTTTGCCCAAGGCTGATCCGATCATTGAGTTGTGCCGTCCAGCCAATTCGCGCACCAATGCCAGTCGAGCTATCCTTGCCTTGATTGCTTAAATGTTGTCCATCACTTGAAAAAGGGGCAAAGCCTGCAATACCTTTGGCTTCAAAACGCTGATATAAAAAGTTGGCAGCCACCCCTATCGACTGGTGTTCACTATAACGCCATGCGACTGCTGGTGAAATAAATAGCTGCGATAAATCTACACCAGCCGAACCGGTATTGCCAAAAGCGGCATAAGGGTTTTGTTTATAACTGGTATTCATGCCCCCATTTCCATAAATCGCCAGACCGAGTGCAACCTGATCATTCACTTTTTTATTGACTGCCAATTCAGGTAAAACAAAATATTCTCTGCCATTGGCATCGTATGTTCCGTTCATACCCGCCTGATTTCCTTCGACTTGGCTAGAACGCTTTGGATTAAACACGGTCGCGCCAATATCCAAACGGCTGTCCAACCAAGCCAAGCCCGCAGGATTATTGGCAATCGTTAATGCATCGTTAAATTGTGCGATGGCTGCTCCAGCATTACCCTGTGCTTTCACACCATAGCCATGCATAAAATAGCCTGTCGTTGCAAAAGCAGGTGAACTCATCACGCTCCCCACCACACCCAATAAGGAGATGGAACCAATAAAAGATAAAGATTTCATAAGATTAATTAATTTTAAAATAATATATGTTTAAGTATATTGATTTAAGTTCATTCTGTATCCTGATAAAAAATGCGTATCTTTTCTATTTTTTTCATAAGCAAGGATTACCAAGCTTTATTCAAGTTTTCCCACTCTCAACAACACAGGAAATTCGATGTTTAGCAGTTGATCATCTACATATAATGACTCGATCTGATCAATCGGATCAATGCCATTCTGTTCCATATAATGTTTAACGGCTGACCATGTATGTAAATAATTGATGAATTGCTGAAAGCTCCACTGTAGCTGAATTTTAAAAGCAGGCATTTCGATTTCCTGAAAGGGAAAAGGAATGGTTTGATAGCCTTCATCAATATAATGCCGTTCTGCATCCCAAAAATTTTTGAGTGTGACTGAATATAATTTCTGAATAGCGTCGTTCAGTTGAGGCTCATTGACTTGAAGCAAACCATAACCCACCACCGCAAACACACCGTCTGGTTTAAGGGTACGTCGCACTTGCGCGTAGAACGCATCAAAATCAAACCAGTGAATCGCTTGCGCAACGGTAATTAAATCAAAGCATTGTGCAGGGAAACTGTTGCTTTCGGCTGTTTGTACCTGATAGCTGACATTTTCAAAATAAGGCGCATGTTGCAACTGGCTGGCACTCAAATCTGTCGCCACAATTTGGTCAAAGTACGGCACCAAAAGTTGAGTAAACTGCCCAGAACCCGCACCGCAATCCCAAGCAAATTGTCGTTCGGGGACAAATGTAAGTAAGCTCTGAACCAGCTCTTGTGGATAAGTCGGTCGTGCCTGTTGATAAAGTCGACTGTGTGCTGAGAATAAATCCTTCATTCGCTCAGCTCCTTGAAATCACTTCCTTGCTATTCACTATAAAATAAAAGTGATCCGTTTTTTGAAAAATTGTCGGACAATAAAAAAACCCCAAACAAGGTTTGGGGTTTTTTTGAATATGGTGGCGTGAGGCAGGATCGAACTGCCGACACACGGATTTTCAATCCGTTGCTCTACCGACTGAGCTATCGCGCCGATGGCGTGTATTAAGCCGTATCTGACCCCATTAGTCAATCAAAATCAGCATCTTTTTCATTGAATGTCTTTTTTTTACTCAAAAAAAATCCCTGATGGGATCAGGGATTGAAAACACAAATAAGGTTTTAAAAATATGGTGGCGTGAGGCAGGATCGAACTGCCGACACACGGATTTTCAATCCGTTGCTCTACCGACTGAGCTATCGCGCCGATGTGGGCGTATTAAACAATGTTCAAACCATTGCGTCAAGCCACTGCGCTCATTTTTTACTTAATCGTTTAGTTTTAAAGCAGCAATATCTGTAAAATTTATGCTTAAACCGATAATTTTCCAATATGTGCCAAACAGCGATGAATCGCGCCGCAACCCGGTTCAAAAAACTTCACCCCTTTTTCTTCTTCCAGTCGACAGACCTCACCGACTAGTCGCTCAGCCACACCCCGTCCACGATTGGCAGGATGTACAACAATATATTCCAGCATTCGGCTTTCACCTTGTCCTGTACACCAGATTGCACCTATAATCTTGCTGTTAAATTCAGCGGTATAGACTGTGGTATACTGCGCCAGATTTTGTTCTAGCTGCTCAAGTGCATCTTGCCCATCGCCAAATTCGGGACTTGTGTCATACAGTCGCTCAAGCTGGCTGCGCATTTCTTCGTTTTCAAGTGAAGTATAAGCATGTACGGTTATAGGCATGGATTAACCCTCCTGAGCAATCTAGGATGCTGTCACTTTTTCGTCACAGCGAATTGAGCTTTATATTCATCATTTTTAACGTTTTTTGAGGAACGTGTCCATGACAGAGCGTATCAGTGAAGTGGTAAGAAATACCAATGAGACCAAAATTCGAGTTCGTTTGAATCTCGATGGTTCTGGTCAAGGCACACTGAACACTGGAGTTCCATTTTTAGACCATATGATTGATCAAATCAAGCGTCACGGTCTATTTGACATTGATATTCACTGTGACGGTGATCTGGAGATTGATGATCATCATACTGTAGAGGACTGCGGTATTACGCTCGGTCAGGCATTTGCTCAGGCTTTGGGTGATAAAAAAGGTTTACGCCGTTATGGACATTTTTATGCGCCACTGGATGAAGCCCTGTCACGTGTGGTGGTAGATTTGTCTGGTCGTCCGGGCTTATTTATGGATATTCCATTTACCCGTGCCCGTATTGGGACATTCGATGTCGACTTGTTTTCTGAATTTTTTCAGGGCTTTGTCAACCATGCGTTAATGACTCTACATATTGATAATCTTAAAGGCAAAAATAGTCATCACCAGATTGAAAGCGTATTTAAAGCCTTTGCTCGCGCGCTGCGCATGGCCTGTGAAATTGATCCACGTGCAGCAGGCACCATTGCATCGACCAAAGGTAGCCTGTAATGACGCGTATTGCTTTACTTGATTATGGCATGGGCAACCTCCACTCGGCAGCCAAAGCGCTTGAGCATGTCGGTGCAACGGTTGATGTGACCAATGATCCAAAACTAATTGCCAAAGCAGATAAAATCGTTTTCCCGGGCGTCGGTGCCATGCGTGATTGTATGCAAGGCATGCATGAAGCAGGAATTGACGAGGTGGTGAAGCAGTCGGTATTTAATAAACCCGTATTGGCCATTTGTGTCGGCATGCAAGCCCTCATGCAACGTTCTGAAGAAAATGGTGGTGCTGATGCCCTCGGTATTTTTCAGGGAGTGGTGAAACATTTTCCCCATGTGGAAGGTTTAAAAGTGCCGCATATGGGCTGGAATCAGGTCCATCAAACTGACCCCACCCATCCGATGTGGAAAGATATCGAACAAGGTGCGCGTTTTTATTTTGTGCACAGCTATTATGTGGAACCACAAGATCCTGCATTGGTCGCTGCAACATGTGATTATGCATTGCCTTTTTGCACTGCAATTCATCAGGATAACCTATTTGCCACTCAGTTCCATCCAGAAAAAAGCCATACCGCAGGTTTGCAACTTTTAAAAAATTTCGTGGAATGGAATATTTGATCTTGATGTGGATCAGGTCAAAATACTGACTTGATCCACCAAATTAATCACAAAAAATACAGATACTATAAGTTACTTTTTATTTTTGTTTTATACTTTACACTTGTTCTCATTCACGATTTATTAAAATAAAGGTCGTCAAGATCAATTAGGGAAAAACCATGCGTTCTTCGGCTCAGGGTACTCGTCTTGCCAATGATTCTCCTTTAAATCCGAAAGGTCGATTTAGTCGACTCTCTTATGCAGCTTGGTCACTATTAAGCACTCTTTTTTTTCTCATCGCCTGTATCAGTCTCGGTTTTGGTATTCTCCAGATGAGTCAGCGGGAAGTTACACTGTCAAATCAGTTTTCATTTTTTGTTTTTTTTGCAGTCGGTAGTTTGTATCTGATTTTTCTTTATACTAATTTTGTTTTTATTATCCGTCGTTTACATGATCGAAATCAAAACGGCTGGCTGTCGATCCTGTATCTTATTCCTGTGGTGAATTTGTTCTTTATTGCATACTTACTCAGTGCGAGAGGCTGTGAACGTCTCAATGATTTTGGTCCAGCACGTTATACATGTTCTTGGGAAAAAATTCTCGGCTGGATTTACATTGCGTTTATTCCTGTTGCATGCATCGTGGCAATGTGGACTGCGATCACGCTACCGAGCTATCAAAATTATTAATCTAGTGCATTGAACTGACATTGCCACATAAAAATATCTGTAATTAAACGAAATGTTGACATCGCTGACTTAGCAATTGGGTTAGAGTTTGTTAAGATGACGCAAATTTTTATTTTTATGATGAAGCAAGGAGCGAAAGCATGCTGATCATCCCTGCAATTGACCTGAAAGATGGAAAGTGTGTTCGTTTAAAACAAGGCCGCATGGAAGACGATACTGTGTTTTCTGATGATCCTGTCGCGACAGCACAGCATTGGGTGAATGAAGGTGCCCGCCGTTTGCATCTGGTCGATTTAAACGGTGCTTTCGCTGGTACCCCCATTCATAAACCTGTGGTTGAGGCGATTGCCAAAGCTCAACCAGAACTGCCAATTCAGATTGGGGGCGGGATCCGTTCACTTGAAACTATTGAGCACTATCTGGATGCGGGCGTATCTTTTGTCATTATTGGCACCAAAGCCGTTCAAAACCCTGAATTTGTAGAAGAAGCATGCAAACAGTTTGGTGGACATATTATTGTCGGGATTGATGCCAAAGAGGGCTTGGTCGCAACTGATGGCTGGGCGAATGTCACCAATGTCAAAGCCACAGATTTAGCGAAACGCTTTGCTGATGCAGGTGTGTCTAGCATTGTCTATACAGATATTGCCCGTGATGGCATGATGCAAGGTGTGAATGTCGAACAAACTGTGCATCTGGCGCAATATTCGGGTTTACCCGTGATTGCCTCTGGCGGGGTGACCAATCTTGAAGATGTTCGCTTACTCAAAGACCAACCGGGAATTTTGGGGGCAATTACAGGTCGTGCGATTTACGAGGGAACTTTAAGCCTACGTGAAGCACAGCTTTTGCTTGACCAACAAGCACTTTAAATACCTTCAAAACCAAAACGGGCGATTTATTCGCCCGTTTTTTATGGTCTGATCTGTCTAATAATGCGCGATTCAACTCAAATTGAGTGGATGAATCAACCTAGCATCCTTTAGATGCTTAGCTACAACTCACACATTCCGAACCCATATACTTGAATCGGTCTTTAGCAATGTCTGAACATAATGAAAGCGTGGCAATTAAAACGATACCATCTTTCCAGGATTCATCATGGCACCTAAGCCATAAGCACCTTTGGCCATAGGAATGACCACAGGTGCCAAAGCTCTACCCCAGAGAATGTCCTGATGCTGAATTTGTGTGAGCATCTCGAAGTCTGAAGAATTACCACAGAAATCATCGGCAATGGCTTTACCAATACGCACTGTTTGCGCAACACCATGACCACTCCAGCCATGTACAGCATAAATTGGAAATTTACTTTCCGATTTACGACTATCCGTTGCACCATTGACAGTCAAATCAGTGGTACCACTCCATACGAAGTCTAGCTCGACCTGTTCAAGCTGAGGAAATACATGCTGAATACGACCTTTTAAATAGTGTCCAGTTTTTTCAGCATTCCAACAGTTGCCTGTTCCCTGCCCCCCAAACAGTAGACGATTTTTAGACACTCCACGATAATAATCAATTTGAAATTGCGTATCATAAACGGGATGATCATGCGGCAATAATTCATTGATCTCTATTTCCAGCGGAGCAGTAGTACACACATAGGTGTAAAATGGAATCGTTGTCTGATTTTTTTCTTGCAGTAATTTAAAAGAAGCATGATGTACAGCCAACACCACACTTTTTCGGGCTTTAATACATCCATTGGTTGTTTCTACATAAATACCATCTTCTCGTTCCTGCATCGAGATGACTTCGGTATGTTCATAGACCTGTCCGCCCTGCTGGCAAAAACCATAAATTAGACCACGATTTAAGGCCAATGGATGAATATGTCCACCTAAGCGATCGATTAATCCTCCAAAATAATTTTTAGATTTTACATACTCATATAATTCATGTTGACCTACAACTTGAGTATGATCTTCACCCAGATATTTTCGGGCATCCCCGCTCTGGGTTAATGCAACCAGATGCCCTTGATGTACCGCAGCCGTGATGTGACCTCGTTTTCTAGCAGTCTGGATGTCATAGCGTTCTAAAATCGAGTCAATTAAATCCATTGCTTCCGTGGAAGTGAAATGCCATAACTTTTTGGCATCTGCATGACTTAAATGCTCAATCATTTCTTCAGCTTCCCAACGGGCAAGTCCCGGTGTGAGCTGCCCACCATTACGTCCTGATGCTCCACTGCCAATACGATTTTTTTCAACTAGAACGGTATCTACACCCTGCTCTGCCAGATGTAATGCGGTCGAAGCACCCAGTAATCCGCCACCAATCACTAACACATCACATTCTACATCCGCATTCAGACATTCAAATTGATGCCAATCGGCCAAAGAACTTTCATAGTAATTGGCTGGATGCTGTATATCACCATGTTGCGGATTCAACCAGTTCCACTCTTTGTGACTGGTAAGCGTTTGGCTGGCTTTAAACTCTACATCGTTCAATAAAACAGGTTGATTCACAAGATTTTTCATTTTCCAACTCACTCTTCATTCATACAGGGCTTAGGCATTGCTCATGACAACGCTTTGCTTCTTGAATTTTTTATAGATAAAAATAGCCATACCGATCGCTAGCCATACACAACCAAAGTGAAGCGCAGCCGCATCAAGATTCAGCCAGAGACAAATAATGGCAGCCACAGAAAGGATCGGAAGCAGCAGATTTTTCATGATGTTTTTCCAGCCATGACGTTGTCTTTTTTTCACATAAAAGTGCATAAAGACCGAGAAATTTACCGCCGTAAACGCAATTAGCGCGCCGAAACTAATTAGGCTCACCACCGTCGCCAAGTCCAGTAACATGGCTGACATGGAAATACAGCCAATCACAAGCACCGAATACAGCGGCGTACCTAGTTTTGGACTAAAGCTGCCAAAGATTTTTTTATAAAAAATGCCATCTTTACCCATAATATGAATCAGACGCGCAGCACTGGCATGGGTCGCCAAACCTGAAGCAATGGTATTCATGATCTGTCCGCATAAAAAGACCGCCTGAAAGAACGCTCCACCCACGTATAAAACAATTTCAGGTAGAGCTTCACTCGGATGTTTAAAGCGCGTGTTATCTGGAAAATACAATTGAATAAACCATGACGCACTGATGAAAATAACGCCCCCTGCCAAAGTCGTTAGAATAACAGCTTGAGGAATGACTTTTTTAGGCTGCTGAGTCTCCTGCGATAGCGTAGTCACTGCATCAAAGCCCAAGAAGGAGAAACACAGAATGGACGCTCCTGCAATTAAGGGAAGCAGTTGTGAATCTCCATTCCATAAAGGAGCCAGAGTCAAAACATGCTCATAGCCTTGGCTTGTACCAATTCCTTTAATGACCAGATAAATAAATACCAGCATTAGCACAATCGGAGCAAACACAAAAAGCAAACTTAAATGAGCTAAAATCTGGATACGGAAACAATTCACCAATGTCACAAGTCCAGCTGCCAGCATCACCCAAAACCAGTAAGGTATGCTGGGAATTAAGGCGTGTAAGTAAATTCCTGCCAACAGGGCATTGATCAATGGCAATAACAGATAGTCCAGTAATGCACACCATCCCACAAAAAAACCAGCCGTCGCACCGCAACTTTCAGCGGTATAACTATAGGCGGAACCCGGTCGTTCTGAACAACGACTAAAACGCGCATAGCTGATAGCAGTCAGGAGCATCGCGACCAAGGCAAATATATAGGCGAGTGGAACACGTCCATCTGTAGTGTCTGACACAATCCCAAACGTATCAAAAACCGTCATAGGCGTCATGTAGGCGATACCGACAATCACCACCTGCCACAATGTCAATTTTTGAATAGAGGCTTTCTCAGTTTTCACTTTATTTTCACCTGAAATAAAATAATGTTCAGTTGATTATTCTTTTGCAATAACTATGCCATATAATAAAAAAACATTTCTTAATTCCAGTGAGAATAAAATGCCACGTTATTCGATTGAAACCCGAAAAGCTGCCATTGCAGCGTATAAAAAAACCGACTACAAGGTCGCCGTTTGTAAAGAATTCAACATCTCCAGAGTGACCTTGGACGCATGGATAAAACTTGAAGAAGAAACAGGTAGCTTACAGCCAAAACCAACCAAAAAACGCGGAGCCCCCTCACACATCAAAGACTGGGAACAATTTCAAACATTTGTTTATCAAACAAAATTTCAAAATATTAGTGACTTAATTCCCTTATTTGAACAAACCTTTGGATATGCTGTTTCCTACGCTGTTTTGGTTCGCGCGATTCATGTTTTAGGCTTGCGTCGCCGTAAAGGTCGCTTCTATGGCTAAAGAAAATTCTGGATTGATGAGGCATACATTCACACGAATTTTATGTACATTTAAAATATTAAAAACGTAAAGTATATTTATTAAAAATGTAAAATTGTTAATATAAATACGTAATGTGATTAAAATAAAAAAGTAAATTTTATTTATTAAAAATGTATATTTTAAAATATAAAAAAGTAAAATAATTAAATTAAATTTGTTAAGTTATTTTTAACACAGTGTTCAAAATAGCACATCAAAGTGCGCAAAGATCGCTCAAGATGCACCATAATCCGACAAAAAAAGAGAAGCACGTGGCTTCTCTTATTCAATCATGAGTGAAATTATTGATACATCGCCCTATTATCATTTAAGGCGATAAGTCCGCGAATAGCACGATAAACAATCCAGATCCATGCTCCGCCAATAACAGCAACACAAAAGGTACTGGCAGACAACGCAATTCCTGCAAATAAGTTATCGTTATCACCTGTAAAAAATAAGAAGAAGAACGGTACAAAGGCAATGATATTCCAAAACAAATACCACCAAAATGTACGGATCTGCCAAGTAAAGTGACTGGCCAGCCATGTTCCTTCAACATCACGACGTTTTACGTAATTAATGATGAGTGCAACAATGGCCAGAAGCCCTGCACTAAAAATCGCGGCAATATATAAGATATAAAGAACAAGAGTTAGGGTTTTATTGGATTGGAGTTGTTCTGAGGGAAAATTCATAGATGCACCTTCTGATTTATTTTATTGATCTCCTAACGTACCACCACATTGAAAGGAGAAATCAGCCATAACAATAAAAGTATGTTCAAAACTATGCTACAAAAATAAATCTTCCTAAACGGTTGTTTTTGTGTTTTATGTCGCAGTTTTTGTTGTGCTAACCATGCAGCAGGCCAGCCGCCTAAAAATGAGACAATATGTAAAGTTTGTTCAGGTACTCGCCGATTTCCCAATTGAGCAGCTTCTTTATCCTGTGCATATAGCCAGTAGCTCAATGCATTCATCAGCGCGATAAAAATAAAACTATAGGCAGGAAGCAGATGCATCGCACTTAGAATAGCCACAGCCACAATATAAATAATGGCGGCAAGTTGCATTGGAGCGAATCGTGCCGAACTCGTCGCGGTGTTGTGCACTTGTTGTGTATTTGGCGAGGTAACACGCGTTTGAGTTGCTTTCAGATACGTCGCTTGTTTGGCACGATAACGACCTTGTTCGTCCAGAATCACCACATATTCCAAAGCACAACCCACAATAGGTCGTGGTCCGGGACGCGCAAAATCTTTGATATGTAAAAATACACGGTCTTTATCTATATCATTAGGCTGAATAAAACCATAGCCTTTTTCATCGAACCACTGAACCAGACGTCCTTGATCACGCATCTTGTATTCCCTTTTTCTTGGTTTAGTCGCTTAGACGTGCCATACGGTTTTCCAATAATAGTCGCATTTCCAGTGGATTTTTTTGCAAAATATCATCCCCCTGCCGTGCTTCTTGAGCATTACGCTGCGCAACCTGCAAGCGTAATAGCCAAAACCGACAGGCCGCCATCGCCAAATAAATCGCTAAACAGGCGTGTTCATCGGTACTTAATGGACGAACTGTTTGATAACCCTCTATAAATGCATTGAGTTTATTCAAATTAAGTTCAACACTTGGATGTTCAGTACAAAAATCATTGATGGCAATTGCAATGTCAAATAACCAGTCATCCCGATTCATTTCAGAAAAATCTAAAATGCCTTGTAACTGATCTCCTTCAAACAAGGTATTGTCACGAAACAAGTCTGAATGAATCCAGCCCTGTGGTCGATCAGGATGTTGCTCACGTTGACGGTTAAAATGCTGATAAACCTGATCTAATAATGCTAAATCATCTGCATTCATCTGGGTTTTAAGTTGTTCAGCCACACCTGTCCAATAGAGATGGTTTCGATTACTCTGACGTTCAAATTGAACATCTTGTAAAACCATATGCAACTGTGCCTGAGCTTTGCCAATCTGTTTAATTTGTGCAAGCGAAGGTGGAATGGGATGCTGTCCTGCAATTCTTGGTGCAATTTGCGCAGGTTTATCCGCGATAAAATGAATAAAGTTTGCTTCATAGCTCAGGGGTACAGCTACGGGAATGCCGTGTTGTCCCAAATGCTGTAACACGGGTGGCAGTTCATTGGCACCTTGTTCATCAAGTTCTTCAAACACGGTCAGTACAAATTGCTGGGCGGTGGCCGTGACTAAAAAATAATTGGTGTTTTCAATTCCACCCTGAATTGGAATCAAGTCAATTACCTCTAACCCGTAAGGTAAAGCGAAAGCTTGAACTTGTTCTAGACTCAAGGGAGTGTAAACCGACATAAAAAACCTGCGTGCAACAAATATAAGTTTGGTAGAATAGGGCTACAGTTTATCAAGATTCTGTTGAATCTCGTGAACTTTATTGATTTAGACCCATACCGCTGGATGTCACCATGCTTGCAAAACGTATTATTCCCTGTCTTGATGTCGATAATGGCCGCGTCGTTAAAGGTGTTCAGTTTTTAGATATCCGTGATGCAGGTGATCCTGTTGAAGTAGCGCGTCGCTACAATGAACAAGGTGCAGATGAAATCACTTTTTTGGATATCACAGCAACGCATCATGAGCGTGACACCACGTATCGCACGGTAGAACGGATGGCAGAAAGCGTGTTTGTTCCCTTAACGGTGGGAGGCGGTGTCCGTAAAGTAGAAGATATTCGTTTACTGCTAAATGCAGGAGCGGACAAAGTGAGTATTAATTCCGCTGCGGTCTTTAATCCAGAGTTTGTACAAGAAGCGTCTCAACATTTTGGCGCACAATGTATTGTGGTGGCAATTGATGCCAAACGAACTGGTGAAAATAAATGGGAAATTTTCACACATGGTGGTCGTAAGCCCACGGGGATTGATGCATTAGAATGGTCAGTGAAAATGGCAGAATACGGCGCAGGTGAACTGTTGGTCACCAGTATGGATGCCGATGGCACCAAAGCAGGCTATGACATCGCCCTGATGCGTGCCATTAATGACCGAGTTTCAATTCCAACCATTGCTTCGGGGGGTGTTGGCAATCTGCAACATATGGCCGATGGGATTTTACAAGGTGGTGCAGATGCGGTTTTAGCTGCCAGTATTTTCCATTTTGGACAATATACCATTCCCGAAGCCAAAAGCTTTTTGGCGGAACAAGGAATTGAAATGCGTTTGTAAAAAATGCACTGGGTTGAAGCTGGTATGATGTCTAAAATCATACATTTTCAGCTCTACAGATGAAAAGGCAGCCTGCTGATCAGGCTGCCTTTTTATTCATGCCACCGAATCCGTTGCAATGCTGGACTGATTTTCAGGTGAAATATTTTTGGCCAAAGATGGCTTTTGCTCGACGTATTTGGCTGGAAAAAATCGTTCGATGGCAACGGTCAATTTTTCAGACAATATTGCAGGGAATGGTAAACCTAGCGGATTGGCTTCTTTTAAATCGGGTGATGACACCACACGTGTCCCCAATATATAGTCAAACCATGGACGGGTAACCCCCCAATTGGCATCCTGATTTGAGTTCATATGATGATCATAGTGCCATGGAATACGACGTTTTGCCCATTCGGGTTCTAGGTGCGAACGGCGATGTACATAGAAATAATTGCCTGCACTATACCAAAAGGCCAATGCCATGCCTTTTGAAAAAGGGTAAGCTGCTGCACTTGAGACACTGGCAACCACCACCAATGCGGCTAACTCATTACGGGTTCGCCAGTTCTGTAAGCCTTCAACATAACAATCATCCTGAAACTGGGTTTTGCGGACTTCCCGATGATGCGCCCAGTGTGATTCCATTTGCTTCGGTGTTGGACTAAAGCGTGGTTTGCCTTGACGATGTACACCATGTAATAAATATTTATGTGCCACCCACTCAAAGCCATTGGCCAAGATTAACCCTGCCACAAAACCTTTAATCATTATAAAATCCTCCCTTTAGACTTGAATATAAGAATTTTTCTGTGTTATGTATTGACGGATGTGAAGGATTCATTGACAAAACACGACAAAAACAAGAGTGCACAGGGATGTCGAAACTAAAAAGCTATGCAGGCTCAGTCTATGGGGGACTGGGACATTTACTGCAACTGTATTGTGAATCAGAAGGAATTGAGCAACCACAGCAGTTACAGGAAATCCAGAATTTAGAACGTTTTGACTATGTGATCTGGCGTGAACTATTACAACAGATTAATCAACAACATCCTCAAGCGGGACTTGGTTTAAAAATAGCTGAATATGTTCAGCCTAAACATTTAGGGATTTTGGCCTATATTGCATTATCCTGCGAAAGCTTGGGAGAAGCGTTAAAACGTTATCAGGACTTTCATCGACTGGTTTATGATGGCAGTCTATTGCAAGTGGAATTTATAGCACCTTATTTTTCAATTCGCTGGGAAGAACCCGAACTGCATCCTACCCAACTGACTGACGAAATCGCAATTGCTTTAATGGTGCAGTTTTTACAGCAATTTATGTGTAAAGAACGTATTCAGTTACATGAAGTCCATTTCATTAACCCAGCGCCCAAAGATGTACACGTCTATGAACGTTATTTTCATTGTCGGGTACGTTTTTCTCAAGCCAAGACCCAAATCCTGATTCCAATGACTGAATCCAGCAAAGTGATTGGCAATGCAGACCACACTCTTCAGCAGTTACTGATGCAGCAGGCACAGGCACTTCTGCAACAACTTCCGCAATCCTCTCAACTGGATCAACGCTTACAACAGGCGATTTTAAAAGGGCTGCAAAAAAATGAATGTCAGATTGAGCAAGTTGCAAACCAGCTCGGTTTGTCTGTGCGCCAATTACAGCGACACTTACAACAACAAGACATGACCTTTCAGCAAAGAACACAGCAAGTACGCTATATGCTTGCGACTGAATATTTAAAAGATCCACATTTAAGCTTACAGGAAATTGCATTATTGCTTTGTTATTCAGAACAAAGTGCATTCCAACGTGCTTTTAAACAATGGAGTGGACAGACACCACAGCAATGGCGACAGCAACGATCAAGTTAAATTATAAAAACGGATTATCAATTTCTTGTTCAGATTTGAGTTGAATGTTTTCTGGAAGCGGTTGTTTTTCTAGTTCAGCCACAATGCTATTCACAAAGGACTGTAATACATGAGCGGTTTTAAGCCCTGCCTGATCTTTGGTGATCTGCAAATTGCCATATAAACTGACACAATCTAACTGATTTTCCAGAGTTAAATCATGAATACTGGAAGACTGGTTACCCTGTTCAAAAGGTTTAAACATTTATTTATGTCTCTTTTATTGGGTTTGATTTGAAATTAACCGATTTTTAGTTTTAGCGCGGCATCTTTATCTCAAAATTTGTAAAAAATAATGCAAGAGCGCGTCAACTAATTGTTTGATAATGGCTTGTTTAGTGTCGTCATCTATGCCTTGTGCCTCAAGGGTTGGCGCTTGCTGTTTCTGCTGAGTAAACTGCTTTTGCACTCCACTCATGGTTTGTTGTTCAACTTCTTCAGCGCACTGACTTTCACCATCCCAATGTAAATAAGTCAGCGGTTTTTGCATTTTCACTTGCGACGCACTCAGCGGAAGCTGATAAACATTGCGTTTTTGTTCTTCTGTTAATTGCGGGAAAAGATTCATTCCCAGTTTTTCTTCAAGATAACAAACACTGACCACTTTAACCTGCAAAGAGTTGTCGTTTGGCGCGTAATAAGCTCCTATCGCCCCCGTTTTTGGCAAATAAATGGCTTTATAGACTGCACTTGGAACAATCACCCCTCGTCCAATGGTTTTAAGTTTTCTACCTTCAAATACCGGCCCTGTGATGACATACACATCTTGTTTTTGCTTGGTGACCAATGCACGGGTTGCCTCCTCCAGTTCACGCCAAACTTGTTGATTGTTTTTTGGGGCTTGTGGAACGATATTCACCAATGAAAAACTGTCAAATTGTGCTTGAGTGTTCCCCATATCACCATTAGGTGCCATGTGACCACGATCATATCCTGAACTTCGATAATCACTTAACAATGCCCGATGCATTTCTGGAATTCGGGTTTCTTCATGAAAATTATCTTCGCGTTTAATCCGCTGACTCAATCGTTGTGGAGTGAGCTTTTCAGATACCCAAAGCGGCGTTTTTGAGAGACCTGAATACATCACATTGAAATCATTCAAACACAGTGCATAACTGTTTTTCTTTAGACTTTCTTTAATTAAAAAGGGTGGAATGTCCCGATAAAACTGATTGAGACAAGCAGCATTGCCCGACATTGGACTCATCCATTGAGAAACCTTGCCTTCACCAAAAGCAATCACAAAACTTCCCGCCGCGACAGTGCCCAAAAAGAATTTACCGATATGTTCTTTGATCCAAGAGACTTCTGAACGTGCTCTGGTCTTTTTGCGTGCCACAATCTTCTACATGAATTAAAAATCTAGGCAAGAGCTTAGCAACTCAAGGTTTGACTGTATATTCAGCCATTGGTCATTTGAGCAAAACATCAACGCAAATTGATGAATAAATAAGCTATGCGCGTAACAGTTTGTCGTTTTATTTTTATGTTTCACGAAGTGATCGGTCTAAGTTTCGTATATTTGATTGAAAAGTTTCAACACAGTGTGTCAAGGTAAGCTCACGACACACAAAGAATGATTGAATGAAGGAGACCATGATGCGCTCTAAGTTATTAATTGCTGCTGGTTTAATGACAGGTTTATCAAGTATGGCTGTTTTTGCGGAGCCGCCTGTTCAAGCAGGTGAGACTTTAGAAAGCCTTTCGCAAGCTAAAATTACCACCACAGTCAATGGACAACCGGGCTCTCTGGCAGACTTAGTCAACAGTGGTAAAGTTCAGCTTATTTCGGCACAGTCCGCACCCGTACAGGCTCAACCTATTCAGCCACAAGATGTACAGGCGGTGACACCGCATCAGGGTGAAATAGCAGACCCTGCGGCGAGTGCAACACCAGCGATTGATCCAAATGCACCAGCTCAAGCCATGCCTGAAGCCGCTAATCC
Source organism: Acinetobacter ihumii (assembly GCF_900625095.1). Lineage (GTDB taxonomy): Bacteria > Pseudomonadota > Gammaproteobacteria > Pseudomonadales > Moraxellaceae > Acinetobacter > Acinetobacter ihumii. Next base: position 2,129,027 of record NZ_LR130760.1, read on the forward strand.
TGAGGCACCAGCCATGCAGGCAGCACCTGCTGAAATGCAAGATCAAAATTTGAATGCTACTCCTGAGCAAATCTCAGAACCTGCTGCTCAATAATATTTAAAAATTTAAATATCTAAAAAAACCAGAGTCTGAATAGACTCTGGTTTTTTATGCTTTTCGTTTAGACCTGAACAAAAGATGAATATAAACTTTTAAATTTCGATCTGACTGCCCAACTCAACCACACGGTTCGGTGGGATCTGATAAAAATCACTGACTGGACTGGTATTGCGCTGCATCGAAATAAATAGTTTTTCACGCCAAGGTGACATGCCATCTCCAACCGTATGAATCAGACGATCACGTGAAATAAAGAAGCTAATTTGCATCATATCAAAATCAAAGCCCCATTCCTCATAGGCTTGTTTTAAGGCCTGAGGAATATTCGGCTGATCTTTAAAACCGTAATACACAAAGATTCGATAAAAATGCTCATCCAGTTTTTCTAATTGAATACGATCCTGATCGGCGACATACGGAATATCTTGCGTATATACAGTGACCATGACATTGCGTTCATGTAGCACTTTATTATGTTTAATATTATGTAGCATCGCATGCGGGACAATATTCGGATTTCCCGTCAAGAAGATGGCTTCACCCGGAACAAAATGTGTTTCATTACTTGAACCTATACTTTGAATAAACAGGCTCATTGGCAACGCATCGGTTTCCAGACGATTGTAGACAATTTCACGACCGCGTTTCCATGTCATTAAGATGGTAAACACGACAATACCAATCACAATTGGTACCCAACCACCTGCTAAAATCTTGAGTGAGGTCGAAGCCACAAAAATAGTATCTAATGCCAAGAACGGAATGGCAAACATGGCCACTTTCCACCATGGCCACTTCCATGCGCCATAAGCCAGCACAGAAATTAAGATGGTGACACATAGCATGGTCATGGTCACCGCCACACCATAGGCACTGGCCAAACTACTGCTGGTTTCGAACAAAATGATCAGAATAAAAACGGAGATATACAACACCCAGTTAATAAAGGGGACATAAATTTGTCCTTGCTCAACATCGGAAGTATGTATCACACTGAGACGGGGTAAATAACGTAGCTGAATCGCCTGATTGACCATGGAAAATACACCCGTGATTACTGCTTGTGAAGCAATCACGGCGGCAGCCGTTGCCAAACCAATTGTTGGGAAAAGTGCCCATTCAGGAACAAGTAAATAAAATGGATTGGATACTGCTTCTGGATTACGAAGTAATAAAGCGCCCTGTCCTGCATAATTCAGTAATAAACAGGGACACACAATAATGAACCATGCCAGACGGATCGGTAAACGTCCGAAATGTCCCATATCGGCATATAAGGCTTCACCACCTGTCATGGTGAGCACCACTGACCCCATGGCAATAAATGCAACGAAAGGTTGATGAATGGCAAATTCTATTGCCCATAAGGGATTGACAAACAAAAGGATATGCGGAGTCTGAATAATACTCCATAGCCCCAAAAGCCCTATTGAAATAAACCACACCAGCGTAATCGGACCAAAGAATTTGCCCATGGTGGCTGTGCCATGACGCTGTACAATAAATAAAGCAGTGAGAATGCCCAGAGCAATTGGCATCAGCCATTGATCAAATGCAGGAGTGGCAATACTTAAGCCTTCAATAGCAGACAAAACAGAAATTGCTGGCGTGATAATACCATCACCAAAAAAGAGCGAAGCCCCGACAAAACCCAAAGCAATTAGACACATTTTTTGCTGAGGACCGAGTTCTTTAATACGCAGTAACAGTGCCAATAACGACATAATTCCGCCTTCGCCATTATTATCTGCACGCATCACGATAGTGACATACTTGAAACTAATGGAAAGCGTGATACACCAGAAAATCAGCGAGAGAATACCTAATACTGTCGCCTCAGAAATACTAACATGTGCACTGGTAAAAGTTTGTGCAAAGGCATACAAGGGACTGGTTCCAATGTCACCAAACACCACGCCTAATGCTGCCAGCGTAATCGCAGGTAATGCGGCTTTTTTTGCAGGACTTTGCATACTTAATCTTCAATATTGAAACAGTATTTTTGCGCCATATTAGCACTAAGTTATTTTTTTTTCTTCAAATCAATTGTTTTCGGCTTGGCAGCTCGCCATTTTTTAGCTATTATCGCTCGCCTTGGTGAGGTGTCCGAGTGGCTGAAGGAGCACGCCTGGAAAGTGTGTATACGTTTACGCGTATCGAGGGTTCGAATCCCTCTCTCACCGCCAAGATCAGTACTAACAACATCCAATGTTGTCCTAAAAAGCCTGAATTTAAAAGATTCAGGCTTTTTTTGTGTCTAATGCAATCTGACCCAAACTATTGCAATCTTGATATAGTTGGGGGTATAACTGGGGGTAAAATAATTTACCCCCAGTTTTTTACCCCCAGATTCTAAACGGAATGATCACAATGCTTACAGATGCAAAGATCAGAAAAATAAAACCATTAGAAAAGAAGACCAAATATCCTGATGAAAAGGGTATGTATCTAGAAGTTAGCCCTTCAGGTGGTATGCACTGGCGTATGAAGTTTCGTCTTTTTGGCAAAGAAAATATTTTTAGTATTGGCACCTATCCTGATACCTCACTTGCACAGGCCAGAAGAATTCGGGATGAAGCTCGATTTCGAATAAAAGATGGAATTAATCCGAATGAAGCGAAGAAGCAGAGAAAACTGCAAGTAGATGAAAGCACCCTTTTCAGAGCACTCGCGATGGAATGGATGGAGGATCGGAAAGCAGTGATTAAAGAGGCGACTTATTTACGTGATTTATCGGTATTTGAAAAAGACCTTTTCCCTGATCTAGGTGATATGCCGATTGATCAGATCAAAGGTAAAGATGTGCTTGCTTGTGCAAAAAAAATTGAAGCGCGTGGTGCGCAAGAAATGGCTAAACGTTCCATTCCTTTAGCGGGTCGTATTTTTCGATTTGCAATTCGTAAAGGCATTATCGAGAATGATCCAACTCCCCACTTAGGAGAGGCGCTTAAACCACGTAAAGTAAAAAATATGGCGCGTATAGATATTTCTGAGTTCCCTGCGTTCCTTGAACGAATGGATCGTTATCATGGTAGCCCTATTATTCGATCTGCTTTACAACTCATGACCCTAACCTTTGTACGGACAGCAGAGCTCAGAATGATGGAGTGGAATGAGATTGATTATAATAATTGTTTATGGCGTATTCCTGCTCACAAAATGAAAATGGCTCAACCACATATCGTGCCATTATCTAAACAAGCACTTGAGCTATTAGAAAAACTGAAACCTCTAACGGGCAATAAACAATATGTTTTTTATAATTACAGCACAGCCAAGCCTATCAGCAGCAACGCACTTTTATGTGCAATTCGAACAATGGGTTATAACGGTAAAATGACTGGTCATGGCTTTCGTGGCCTTGCCTCCACTACGCTGCATGAGCAAGGTTATATGCATGATGCCATTGAAATTCAATTAGCTCATAAAGTTGGTAATGCTGTTTCGCAGGCTTATAACCATGCTCAGCATTTAGACTATCGGATTAAGATGATGCAGGAGTGGTCTGATTTTGTTGATGGGCTGAGGAATAAAATTAAAGGCTGATTATCAAAATTATCCAATTAAAGGAATTTTTATTTGCATAAATTTGTAGGATACCCTATAATCAAAATAAAGTAGGATATCCTACTTTATTTGATATAAAAATTTAAAAGGGTTCCTTTATGGTAAAAACTAGAACTGAGATTAATCAAGAGAGCAATGAACGTCGCGGAATAGTTAACAAAGCATTTAAGTTACATCAAAGTACAGTTGATGCTATTCGTAACTTTGCTGATGATTCAGAAAAGTCTCAAGCTCAACTTGTAACTAATGCCTTTGATGGCTTTTATACTCCCTTACCTGCGGGTTATGAAAATGAAGATGGTGAATATATTTCAGCAGATATTTATATATATCATCCATATAGCTTAGAAACATGGCTAATTATCACTAATGTAAGTGATGAATATGATGAAGAGAGAGCTATTGATTTCTACGAAATTAACTTTGAAAATATGGTGAATTATTTTATCAGTCAGCACTTACCTGGTCTTCACATTAATCATGTCAAAGTTTTCTATACACCAATACTTGGCTCAGGCGAGTTCTACAGACCAGATTTCTCTAAATTAAAACAGGAAATGTACAAAGAATCAGTATCTTTCTTTTTTGACTTATTTCATGAAATGCCAACGTTGTTCAGATATAAAAATCTTGAAATGATTCCATTAACAGAAAATGCAAAAGAATATAAATTACTAGAAAAACTTTATTAATTAATCTTCACAGTTTTTCACAAATTAAGCCTTATTTACATAAGGCTTAATTATAAATTTAGTAATTAAGCAATTAATAAGTCATCATCCACTTCCAGATCATCAATATCTAAATCCACTGACTTAGTCTCTTGTTGAACATTCTGAATGTATACTCTTTCAATAAACCTTTGTTTCAATGCCTGCCTTCTAGCTTTATAGAAGTCTTCAAAATCTGCAAAACCAAGTGAAATAGAATCATCTATAAGTAAATCTTTATTTGCAAAACTATAAGTATTATTTTTGATCCAGCTTTCTAAAGACTGATCACTTTTTGAAAGATTTAATGAGTCATTTAATAAATGCAGATTTGAAATAGAATTCCAATGATTAGCATTCATATAAAATTCTTTCTGCTCATCTGTCAGGTTTTGTAACTTTGTTATATTTTTCTTAGCAAAAAGCATTTGAGGGTGCAAATGATCTATATGGAAATTTTCTGTTGATTTCAACTCTGGAAATAATAAGTGCAAAACTGCCCTACAACGAGCTTCGCCATATTGGATATTCAACATATTCTCAATATATGCATCATCAAAACGCAAATCTTTATTTGTAGCCTCATAAGTCTTAATAATTTTTTCCAATGGAAATAAGGGTTCTGACAAGTTAGTTTTCATAACTCGTCGCATACTTGAAATAATTGAATCAGCTTGACCGCCAAATACACCTTTTAAAAGCACCATATAAAACCATTGACTAATTTTGTCTCTTTGCTCAATTTGCTTAGATAAATCATTAATAGTTAAATATAACGGTTTCCCAAATTCATCATTTTTTTGGTACAAATAATAGCAGATTGGTATTACTGCATTCTTCGAAGTTAAAGATTGAGCATTAACCCCAAACCTTCTAATCAACTTAAATGTTTCTTTTATACAGTCTTTTATTTGCTCCCATTGTGTTTGAATTTGCTGTACTCGCTCAGCAGTAAAGTTTTTTACTTTAAAACGCACATCTTCATCTATCAACATTAATGCTGTTTTTAAGATCCAATCCCGCTCAATATAGAAACCCAAGTCTTGTGACTGATAAATCCAATTAGTTAAATTTTCAATTTCTTTTCTAAAGTCACCATTCCAATTCGCTACTGCAATAGACATTAACAAATCTGAAAAAGCTAATTTTGTACCACCACTATTTGTGCGAATAAACACATCTAATACATGATCAACTTCTTGGCTTTTTTCATTAAAATAATGAATCAATTGTTCTTTATGAACAGCCATATACAACTTCAAAAGAGTTTCAGAAGCAAAACTATTCGTAGATAAATTTCTATGTGACAACTCTGGAAAAACTACTTTTAATATAGCATCAGCTAAATCTACATTAGGCATATTTAGTACATCATGCACGCATAACCAGTTTTTTATACCCGAGTTATTCAACTGTTCAAACTGAATATCAGTTAAAAATTTAAAGTTATAGTACATCATTGACTCATCATCATCTAAAGGTTGAGATAAATCTAAATACAATTTACGTGGTGGTAAAACACTTTCATCATAAGCTGTAGGCCACCATACTCTTGGCTGTTTATAAGCATAAGTACTACATAAACCAATATATAATGATGTTAATCTTTGTTGGCCATCAATAATTGCCTTAAAGTTTTTACTACTCGCATTAATTTCAATATAGGGATTTTCCTCATTAAACCGCTGACAATATTTTGTCAAAAATTCATAAAATTTATAATCTTTCTTAATTTCAGAATCTGTAATTTCCCACATCATAAAAGAATTTATTGGGTATCCTCTTAAGATTGAATCAAATAACTGACAAATTTGATTACTTGTCCAAACAAATTTTCTCTGAATTGCAGGTAATAAAAAGTCATTTGATTGAATAGCATTTACAGCTTCTTTTATCGTCAACGGTTTTTCATATTGACCAGACATAACTCCCCCTAAGGCGCAATATATTGAATTAATATTCTAAAATTTTAAAAATTAAGAATACTTCGAACTACGATCGAAGTATTCTTCTAAGCATCTGCCCAAGATAAACTGTACCATTCCCCACCATAAACAAAACATTTTTTTCAGCAAACTCTCCTTCAGAAAGAGTGTTATTTAAAATATCTTTCATTGGCGTAACAGATAAAATAAAACTGTTCAACGTTAAATCAGGATGCTCAAGCTTAGCCTCAATATTTTTAATTTCTTTATAGAACTCAATTTTAGCATCATCATGATTCATGTTTCGGATGCCTTTAGGATCAACTAAAGTTAAATATTGCTGCCCTGTTTGTTTGTTCACTAGCCACAATAAAAAGTCAGGGTAAAAATTACCAGCTAAGGCAAAACCCAGTCCACGATACTTATTATCAGCATTACGCAACAAATAGAGTTCATGATCTTTCAAAACTTCATTGGCATCTGGTGTATTGATAAAAGTCTGTAAATCTACAACAAACCTTACCTCACTACTTTGCGTATGACTCGTATAGTCAAATAACATTGGCGACCATGTAAACGGAAGACTTTCATCCCTTTTATCTAATAATGGATAAAACAGATGACGATCAAACGTAATTGCTCTAAAGCTCCCATCTTCTTTCCAAGGCACTAGCTTTTCAACTTCACCGTTACTTACTAATTCTTTCAAAGTTTCTAATCGGTCAAAAACTTCTTGAGCTTCGTTATTTTTACCTTCTTTCGCTGTGAGGGTATATTGCTCACAAATTTGTACAGGTAAATCTTTATCATCTAGACTAAAATCAGTCACTTCATAAAACTGTCCTTCATAGGCATTCTTAATCGCATGGTAGAACTTATCCATATAGGATTGTAAAAGCTCCGTTAGAATAGCTTGCTGTTTTCTAATTCCACCTACATCACTAGTTAACTCAGACGCATCGACCAAAAGCTTATACCAGTCTTCCCTAGACGATTTGATCTTTCTTAGACAAAACTCTTGTAAATCATCAACGTTGAGCTGTAGGTTGCTATATCCTCGCTGGAACTTATATTGCTGAAGTTGCAAGTAAATTTCATCAAAATCAAACATACACATGATTTTTGGTGAAATTTCATGTTCTTGACGCTTATCTTTTATGTCCGTTTGGCGCTTGGATTTATCTGTATGAAAGGCCTGCAAACGAGGATACAAGTCCAAAACAACAAAAGGTTTTTTAATTTTTCCTTCATAGTGTTTTGGAATTTTGAACATTGACAGTTTTGACTGAGCCTTAAAACCATTGGCTTGATTATCTTTATAGCCATCTTTTAAAGTCAGCGTTTTTAAACGAGGCGCTTTAATTTTATTTGTTGGAAAATCCAATGTGACCACATCCTGATTCAGGATAATGCCTTCATCATTCAAGTATTCACGGAATTTCTCCATGTAGTCAGCACGTAAACCAAAAATATTAATGGTTTGCATCAAATCTAAATGTAGCCCTTTATACTCAGCTTTATTGTAAATTTCTCTTGGTGTTCTTTTTAAAGAAAAATTCTCACCTTTTAAACGCACGCCTCGACCAAAGAGCTGAATAATCTGTGCGCCTTCACCAGTCCCCATGTTCAATAAGCCCATAGTGGAGACACGCCAGCTACTCCATCCCTCAGTAAATTTACGAGAACCAATCAGAAGATGTGTTTCACTATCATCATTATTTAATGTAGGAAATAATGAATCCGCAAAATCATCAGTACGTGCATTTAGATAATGTGTCTGACTTGATTCTTCACAGTTATCATATAAGCCTTTTTCATCACCGACATTAATGACTGCAAAAGGTGTACTTTCACCAACCTGTAAGCGCAACTCGCCTTTATTAGCAGTAATACGAACTACATTCAAACGTTGATTCGACGTCGCATTGAAAAAGCATTTTAAAATATCTTGATAGAGTTCAGTTGCATTTTGACCGTATAAAGGTGCAAAACGATTGGCAAAAATATTGTTTCCTTTAGGATCAACCAAACGAGATGTATTAGTAATTAAGTCATGCAGCCAACCGATCACCTTAGGCTTACGTGATGAATCCAAGAAGTCTGCCAAAAATTTGACGATGGTCAAAATGTCAGAGTCCTCATCATTAACTTTGTTACCAACAAAGACCCATAGTGGTTTTTCAATATTAAATTTCGCTAACTTTATTTGATTCTTTTTAAACAAATATTGCTGTTGATAAAAAGAGAGTAAACATGCTGTGAGATATAGATTACGCTCATCATCCTCATGATATTCCTTCATATTAAGGATATTAACTTCTTTACCATAACCATCCGCATAGAAATATTTGTACGAATAATCGAACAAAATACTTTTAGCATAGACTTCTCTAAGCGCTTCCCGACGGTATTTTTGCTGTTCTAAATCATCGAGCTGAATATTTTTTTTCTGTTCTTCGGTTAGCTTATTAATCGCCACACCATACAACATTTTTGCTTTCTGTTTTTTGGCATCTTCAAAGCGTTTATAAACGTTGTCTGCCTTACTCACAGCTTGACCAAAGGTAGCTGAATACTCAAAACTAAAACCATCTTTAGTAAGAATATCACGACGCTCCATCCAAGCACCTGCACTACTGCTCGTACCACGGTGCCCTTCGTCGATCAGAACAAGATTCTTACCTTCCAAGCTCATCGTCGCAACAGTTTTATCACCATCCGTATCACTCAGCTTATTCATATCGATGATTTGAATTTCATCTCTATAAAGACTATTACGGCTTTTTTGCTTATCAAACAAGGTCGCTTGAAAACCAGAGTCAGTGAGTTCTTGCAAATGTTGCTCACTTAGACCTTCATCCGGTGTAAGTAAAATAATTTGGTCTGGGTAAGTGCTATCGCCATTTTGATGTTGGAAATAGTCTAAATACTGCAAAATATTGACATGCATAAGCAGTGTTTTACCACTACCTGTCGCATTCCAATAACCAATTTTATTTAGGTCTTCAGGTAAATATTGCTGAAATTGATCTGCATCAATTTTCTGATCATCATTATATTGTTGAAGTTCAACATTTAGCTCATTGAGCATGTCCGCTTGATGATTAAAATATTGATCTAAATACAGTTCTGTAAATAGCAATGAAAGGTATTGGAAATATTTTAGGTTTAAAACATGCCCTTCTATTTCATTACGTTTTTCAGTGATTTTTTGCCAATGCTTCACAATGTTTAAGTCATAACGACGTAGAACATCAATATCAAAAACTTGTTTATTAAACAGTGTGTTGGTGATTACACTAAAAAATTTCGTTTGCCCTGCATTATCACCTTCATGCTCGATTCCCTCAAACTGAGGATAGTCTAGCTGTTGCTTCATGCCTTCCAAACGATTCGGATTAAACTTCGACCACAACCATTTATTCAAAATCAACTGATCATGAAAATTAACTTTAACCGCTTTAGTCTTTGCTTTTGGAGCTTTTGCCACAGTGCATTACTCCTCAAACATATTCTTTAAGAACATTTGTTCAATTGAACGGACTTTAAGTTGTTTTTCTTCACCCTCTTTGGTTGTGTACTTACTCGCGATGTTGTGATCACCATTGATATAAATCAATTGGTACTCGCCATCATTTGGATTAATTTTAAGTTTTGCAAGTAATTGATCGAGCTCTGCATAGCCAATTTTTTCACAATCACGCCATAAAACTGTGGTGTATTCACCTGTACGCAATTTACCAGTGATTTGTACATAGCCTTTATCTAACTGATAATCTGCATATTGAACATTCAGTCCAATGAGATAGTTAAACGTTTCAACCAAATCAATAGTTTTACGCTCAAAAGCGCCTGCGCTATCAGTTGTGATATTCATTTGATAGCTAAATGGCTTTAGGAAATCTTTAACATTGAGCAATGAATCTTTGCTTTCTAGTTCAAGCATATAGTGCATGAGATAATCACTATAAGCATTTTGATCTTCAGGCTTGGTTGAAGCTTGTTGCTCAGCTAAAAGATTTTGCTGTGCGCCTTTACGTACCAATTCTAAGTTGTTTAAAGTGTCCTCATAACTTTCAAGTTTGATGACTTTTAAGCAGTGGCTAATACAAGATTCAGGACTGGTTGGTTTACCATCTTTCCAATCTGCTGAATACACCACTTTTTGGATACGAGGTTTAATCACTGTATCAAAATATTCCCCTTGTTCTACAAGGATATACTTACGATTTCCATTATCCTCACGGTTTAAAGCAATCGTTGCATGAGCAGTTGTGCCTGAACCTGCAAAGTAATCACAAATACAGCTTTCTTTATTATGATGTGTAGCAGCCTCAATAGCAGTTTTCACGGTATATAATGATTTAGGATAACTAAACTTCCCACCTGAGCCAAATAAATTAGTTAATAAGTTTGTTCCATGACTAACTGCACTAAATTTAGAATCAACCCATAAACTTGGCAATAGCCATCTTGAGGCTTCATCAAAATACCTTCTTTTAATAACAAGATTTTGGCTAGAGAATAATATATTTTTATCTTTCTCTATTATTTGTTTTGCTGTTTCATAACTTAATGTCCAGCATCTTTCACTGCCATCTTGACCAATAGGATAAACCCTTTTACAGCCATCAATTGTATCATTAGTTGAATAACTTTCCCCTAGCTTAGGAGGTTCCTCTACACCGATAATTTCATAAGTTTGAGGATTAACTAAAACTGCATAAAAACTATTTGGACGCCCATATCTGAAATTATTTTCACCTTGCCCACTTCTGCAAAATCCTCTTTCACGAATACCACCTTCCGAGGCTTCTCCTCTCAAAATATCCATATCTTTGGGAACCATAAATAAAGCATATTCATGAGTTCTAGTTACATTAGAACGACCAGTTCCCGAGCCAGGATAATGATTAACGATGCTTTTATATTGTTCAAAACTAGTGTAGTTTTTATCCAAAAAACTACTAAGGTTACTAAGTTCTGTATCATCGATAGCTAATGATATTACTCCATCATATTTTAAAAGGTTAATAGAACTAGTTAATCTGTTTTCCAACATAGTCAACCAAGTCGAACTTTTATACCCATTTTTATAAATAATAGGTGTAGCATCTGTATTATAAGGGGGATCTATATAAATAAATTGAATCTCTTTTTGATACTTCTCAGATATTAACTTTAGAGCCTGAAAATTATCACTATGAATAATTACACCATCAGTTTGAGCATCTAAATCATCAACTTTTTTTAGAAGCTTGGCTTTAAACTCAGGACTAAATAATGAAGTGTCCACCATTAAAGCTTGGTGTTGTTTTAAATATTCAACCGTTCCCCAACCTGCATCTGTACCTTTAAAACCTAAATCTTCCCATTGTTGCCACTGTGCTGTATTGCCTGCAATATCAACATATAAAGACTCGTCCACTCGGTCTAAAGTAATGCAGTATTCAGCACTAACGACAAACTTTTTCTTTAACCACAACTTTTTCTGAAAATCTTCAAGCGATGCTAAGAAACTGATAATTTCTAAACCAATTTGACGCAAACATTTGATAATACTGAGCTGACGTTCAATCTGAATAAATTGATCGGTACTCACCACATCATCTAAATGCATCACTTCATTTTTAATATAGAAATCAAGCTCATGACGTAGGAATTTACCTAAGTCTTTATGAATAAAATAATCTGCTGTATTTTTCTGCGTGTAAGTACTTAAGTGCTTTTGCAACACAGTACGTTTTGGTTCTTTTTCTGTTGGTGCCGGTTGAGCTAAATCACTTAACCAATCAGCAGTTAAAACATTCGCTTTCAAAATTTTATTATGCGATTCAGTATTTAGTGCTTCTTGCTTCGAGCCTTTCGGCAAAGTCGCATATTCAAAAAGAATGGTTAGTTCGTTATTTTGAATAGAAAATGGAACAATCGTTTCTTCAAACTCTTCACCGTCTTCATCTATACGAGTGAAGGTCTTTGGTTCAGTCACAATAATAAAGCGACGGTCTTTGTCATTATCTTTACGGTTTTCACGAGCTGTATCTGCACTGACCAAGCGGAATAAAACTGAACGCTCCTCATTCAGCTTAAAGCGATAATTGCTAAACATCTCACCAGACTTTGTGTAGTACTGGTCTTTATTTGCCCAATGTAACATCACTTCCTCACCTGAGTAAGGAATAGAGTAGGTATCACCCTTATAACGACGTTGGCTAATGAAATCACCTTCGTCATAGTAACGGCTAAAAAAAGTCCGCAAATGACTATACACTTTCGACTGATCTGTCATTTCATTGACATCGACTTGAGTTAACGCAATATATTTTTGACCTAATGCACTTTCTATTGCTTCAGCAGCAATAAGTTGGCCTTGCTCATTAAACGCACGTTTGCCAAATTCTGCTTTCAGCTCAGCTTCTAATTCTTTTAAAACATTTTCATCAAGACTCGACTTTGCTTCGCCAAGGTATTGTTCAACTTTGATTTTTAAACGCTTATCCAAAAACTCAGCAATTTCGGCACTACGTGCATTTAAAATGCGATAAACCCCAAAATCCAAATCAGGACGATTGATTTGAAAAATTTCTTTAAGTTTAGAAACGAGTGCAGAAAACCGAGTACTCATAAATATTTCCTATTTTTCAAAACCTTATGATAAATAGGTTCTGGTGAAACGAGTTAAATTTGCAAAAGCAAAATTGGATACTATTTTATAGTATTTTTAGATGTACCACCACATTTTGAAACTGGCCCAATAATTGATAAACATAAATTAAAATGTTATATTTTAATCACTTAAATTAAAAACTATTCAAATGGCTAATTTTTTCCCAAGTTTAGAAATTATTGATCAACTCACAGTCAAACCAACTGAAGGTGAATCATTTCTTTTAAATAAACTAGCACAAGAATTAGATGATACATTTGATGTTTATTTCAATCCTTATCTTGATGGAGATCGTCCCGACTTCTTAATTTTAAAAAAAGGGCATGGTGCAATTATTATTGAAGTCAAAGACTGGGATATGTCAAATTATTTTATAGATAAAAATAATCATTGGCGCACAACTCACAATCCAAAAATAAGAACCAGCGCACCAATGCAACAAGCATTCAAATATAAGTCACATTTATTTGAACTCCACATACCATCATTAGGCTTTGCAAATATATTAAATTCTAACTTTTATAAAACAATTCAATGCTTTGTATATTTACATACTACAACAAAAGATAGATTATCTGCACTCTATGATCGTCCTATCAATGAAGTAAAACAACTTATAAGTTCAGCCAATCAGCAAAGATACAGTTTCAAAAAATACCAACTAGAAAGGGATAGATTTAATACCTTTGCTCAAGACAATATCTCTAGTTTAATTAAAAAAATAAATAGCATTAAAAAAAATCCTATATTTCAAGATCATATTTATGATGATTTTACAAAAATCTTACTTCCTCCTAAGCATGTTGAAGAACAAGGTCATTACTATACTTTCGATAAATATCAAACGAAATTACTTGATAGTATTCCAAATACAAAAATGAAAATTCGAGGTGTTGCTGGTAGCGGAAAAACAACATTACTAGCAGAAAAAACTGCTCGTGCATTTAAGCGGCACAATAGTACTGTGCTAGTGTTGACATATAACTTAGCTCTTCGAAACCTAATACGTGATAAAATTAAAAAATCATTTCGATTTAATAATTTAGAGTTTGACAATAAATCAATTGAAATAAGCAACTATCATTATTTTTTTAAATCCCAACTTAACAATTTAGGCATTCCTTTTCCAACATCAGGTGATCAAGATGAGGATCTTGAAAACTTTGAAAATAATGAAATTCTTGACTTAGACTTTCCAGAAAAATCAAATGCTGAAATTATTGGTCTATCAAGTAAAGACTTATTTGAAATTGAAAAAAATGCCCGAGATGAAAAACTAGTTTTAGAGGATTTTTTTGAAAGAGTATTTAAAACAGATCTTTTTAAAGAAGCTAATGAAAGTCCAATAAAGTACCAAACTATTTTTATTGATGAAGTTCAAGATTTTGAAGTAGAGTGGTTAGAAATAATAATTTCCAATTTCTTAGCTGAAGATGGGGAGATGGTGTTATTTGGTGATCAAAATCAAAATATTTATAATAGACTAATTAATAAGCAAGATTATCCTGTTACGCGTGGATTTGGTCATTGGAAAAATTTAAAAATCTCACATAGGCAAGATGATAAAGCTTTTGCTGATCTCTGTAATGCATATAAAGACACTTTTCTAAAGGAATATCCAGACCAATTAGAGCATGACATTATTGAAAACCTAGCTTTTTCGTTTTCAGATAAAAAGTATTTACAAATTCCTCAGGCAGATAGTGTTCAAGCAACCTATGACTTTATTGTTCAGACATTAAAAACGTTAAGTATAAGTCCAAATGATATTAGCATTCTCTCTTCAAAAATTGATTTTTTGAGAAATCTACAAAATAATTTTAAATTTCAAAAAACAGATAGTACTTTTGAGACACCTGCTGAATATGAAATAATTCAAAAAAATTTTAATGAGAGAGTTGAAAAATTTCTAAAAAACAAAATTCAATTAGAAGAAAAACTAAAGTCTTGTCATCTATCTGATATTAATCAGATTCAATCTGAAATCCAAAAATTAATGAACTATATGAAAAATGTAGCAAAACAGAAATTAAAAGCACTAGATAAGTTTCGCAAATTTAAAAAAAGAAGTTTTAATGCCAATTCTGGTTTAATGAAGATTGCAACGATTCATAGCTTTAAAGGTTTTGAAGCTGACACCACTTTTCTGATCATTCAACCTAATGATAGTCCAGAAATTGTTTATGCTGGACTGACAAGAACAGCGAATAACTTATATATTATTGATTTAGACACGAGCAACGTATATAAAAATTTCTTTGAGAAGCAACTTTCTTAAAACTCATAGAATGAATAGAAATTCATTGAATTATAGTCGTTCTTAGTTGAATTAAAAATTTAATTCGGTTTATTTCGTTCTAACTCCAATAAATCTGCATATTCAGGACGGTCTTTAAAGAAATCAAAAATTGTTGTTTCTTCAATACCTACTTCTTTCTGCTTTTTATTTATCTCAATTAATTCACCTTTAATTTTATAAAAATCCTTAACTCTTTCTTCCTCAGCATAATTTTTAGTATTTTCAGCCAGTTTTGCTGTTTTTTCTTCAAGTTTAGAAGCACCTTCAGCACACTTAGTTGCGAAGCTATTTAATTTATCTAAGATACCCATTTTTAATCTCAACATCAAAAGTTTTAGTAATCCATTTTTATTTTACACAACTTTCCATTGAACTATAAATAAGTTTTCAGCTTTGCTAGAACGATGCAATCTTTGTTCTAGTGCATCAATCATCGCCTCACGCTTATCCGCTATTTCATCTTCAACATCAAAAATTTGCTGTCGCATGCGTCGTTTTTCTTTTTCAGCTTTTTGTATTTCTTCCTGTAGCCGTTTTTCAGTTTCAATATCAGGTGCTCTTCGAGACTCTCGTTTAAGGCTAGATATTTTTAACTTTGTATCTTCAAGCATTTTCTCCACGGCAAGCAAACTATCCTCCGCCCACTGTTCTAGCTTATCCCGTTCCTTTTTGAAAAACTCATCATTCAGCTCCAAAGCATGATTCAAAGCAACTTGATACTGCTTATCAATATTTGCCTGAAATATTTCAGGTATCTGATCTGCCTCATCAGACAACACTGTTGCATTGACTTGAAGCAAACGCTCACACAAGTCTACATCTAAAACCTTGCCATCATCAGTCATTGCCGTGATAACAATATGCTCCTCTTCTTGAAAAGAATCCAAACTCAAGACCGTAATAGATAACCAACCTTGTTGTCCTTTCAAAGCCTCTAGTAGCGTTACTTTCTGACCATATCGACTATAATTAAACTGAATGAATTGTTTCGGTGTTTGTAAGCCTTTAGCATTATCCAATACAAACTCACCCAATGGATGAGTTAAACGATAAATGAAAGTATTTTCGGGAATCCGCTCACCTTTACGTATAAGTTGATATTTTCCTGATGGCATATTCAGAATAGGTGATTTAGTTAAATCAAAACTTAGCCTTTCATTATTAAATTTAGCGTATTTCTCAAGAATATATTTCGTAGAAATCCAAAATAAACGGCTAATCTTATCAAGTTGGTGCTCAGCTCGTTCTTTTTGTATTTTCAACAAATCATGAATATCAGCATCAAAATGCTCAAGTAATAATGCTTGAGTCCTTTTCATTTTATCGTTGATTTGCTCTTCAAGCTCATCTCTTAATTGCTTAAAGCTTTGTTCTATTTCTTCTGGACTACGACACTGATCATAAATCTCAGAAATCCGCTTTTCAAAATTTATACCACTTTCGACTGTTCCTAAAATATCATTTGAAGCACCAAATACGCCATCAAATAACTGAAACTTGTCCTTAAGTAGTTCTAGAACACGTTGGTCAGCTTCATTTCTTTCATTTAAAAAATTAACGACAACAACATCAAACTGTTGCCCATAACGATGGCAACGTCCTATGCGCTGCTCTACACGTTGTGGATTCCAAGGCAAATCATAATTAATAACTAGAGAACAAAATTGTAAATTTACGCCTTCGGCTGCTGCTTCAGTGGCAATTAAAATTTCTGCATCATTTTTAAAAAAATCAATGAGAGCTGTCCTTCGATCAATTGCTGGAGAGCCTGTAACTTGACTACTCCCCATATACTTACCCAGCCATTTTTGGTAGATACCCGTATTCACAGGTGATGTATTACTACCATTGAATCCTATTACTTTTCCGTTGTATCCACGAGACTCTAGGAATGCTATAAGGTATTCCTGTGTACGCTTAGACTCAGTGAAAATTACCGCTTTACGTTTTGCGCCCATTTCAAACATTCGAGCAAAACCCTGTTCAATTGCTGATAACAAAGCAAACGATTTACTATCATCTTTAATCTTATATGCCTGCTGTATATAACGTTCAATTTCAGCAATTTCAGACTTTATTAGATTGGTATCAATTTGCTCGTTACTTAAGTCATCCTCAATATCATCAAGCAATTCCTCATCCATATCTTCATCAATAATAAAATTACTCAGCCAATCTTCATCTAAAGTTTGTTGATCCAACAATTTCTGAAGACGTGTTTGTATTGCCTCTAAAGTCGCAATAACAGCAGGAGTTGACGATGCGAGAAGCTTTCTTAAAACAATTGATATTAAATGTTTTTGTTGCTGAGGAAAGGCATAACTCACCTTACGTTGCAAATATGCACTAATGGAATTGTATAAATTTTGCTCATCATCGCTAGGTATAAATGGAACGGTTAAAGCATGTCGGTTTGTGTAAGGTACATATTCCAAAACATCTTTACGCAACGTCCTTTGCATAAATTGTTGAATTCGTTTCTTAAGTGACTGAATGTCTCCGTCAACTACATACCTTGCACGAAATGCTTTTTCATCCCCAAATAAATGTTCATCAATAATTGTGCTTAATCCATATAGCTCCATCAATGAATTTTGTAGGGGAGTAGCTGTTAATAATAGCTTTTTCTTACTAGCCAAAGAGCGTTTTAAACTATTCCCTATTTTATTACTGGAACGATGAGCATTACGCAATTTGTGTGCTTCATCAATCACCACTAAATCCCATGGGATTTGTGCTAAGGCATATTCCATCCGATTTGCAAATGAATAAGAGATTATAGAAATTTTTCCATTATTAAATGGATCATAGACACCATCTTTACGTGCCATGCCCCATGTTTTTAGATCCAAAACTTGTGTAGGCAAATTAAATTTGTCTTGTAATTCTTGTGCCCATTGTTTTCGTAAAGATGCAGGACAAATAATTAATAAATTTCGACGTCTTTCTGCCCAGTATTGACAAAGTACTAAGGCGGCTTCAATCGTTTTTCCCAAGCCAACTTCATCAGCAAGAATAACACCTTTACTCAAAGGATTATTTAAAGCGAACAGGGCAGCCTCAATTTGATGAGGATTTACATCTACTTGAGCATCAAACAATGACTGTGATAAACGATCAGCATCTGTTGCTGAACGCTTCTTTGTTATTTCCCATGCGAAATATTTTATTTGGTGGTTAATGTAAGACATTATTCTTAGATAAAAATTTTGTTAAAAAAATTATCTACAATATAAATATATATAACCTTTGTAGCAAGAAATACACATTTCAAACAAAAAAATAAGGGAGCAAAAGCTCCCATTGACTATCGACTCTGCATCTTAGCCTCAATCCACTGATGGATTTCCCACGCCGACCAACCGATACGGCTTTCACTCAATCGGACAGGTTTAGGAAAAGTAGGATCGTAGTACTTTGAAGTTTCATTAATCATTTCATAAATCTTAGCTCGACTTATGCTAGTAAATGCTACTACTTCCTTGAGATTGATAATTTGATTCATTTGAAAGGTTTGACCTGTGAACGCATTCATGATGTTTTTCTCCTATCGATGATGCGAGCGCATTTCGCTCAAATGATTGGGCAATCTGATAAAATCTTACTGAGTCTGCATTTATCCAGCCTCTTCTAACCCACCGCCCGCACACTCTGCTGCAATCCCTTCTGAATCTCCTGAACCTGATTTAAACTATTTTGACGCTGCCGTTGCCGTGGCTTGGTCAAATTGGCCTGATTTTGGGTTTCAACTTTGTCAGGTTTAATACTGTTTCCTACATTTGCATCCGCATTTCCCTTATCTGCATCCGCTCCGTTACCCTCTACAACCTCATCCGAATAAAACTCCTCAATCACATCAAAGTTGTCTTCACCCTGCATATTGCCTAAATCCATATCTAAGCCTGCAAATCCTTGTGCAAAACCCACTCTTGCTACATGATCTAATGCCTCCTGATAAAAGCCTGCGACCTTGGCCTGTTCATCCATCTTTTGAGCTTGGGTAATCGCTTCCTGCAAACTGGTATTGTCCCTTAAGGTTAAATCCACGTAGTAAATCGGCGTGCGATAACTTTGTGTGGTGCTTTTACCTCTTAAGATCAGTTGTAGTGGTAAACAGGAAAGTAAATCCCCTGATGCCGCTTGGTAGTAACTGAGCCGTGCTGCCAAAGTTCGAATACTATTAATGCCTGTGGTTCTAAAGATAAAGGTGCCGAACTCATCACTTTCATCTAGATTGACATAGAGCCGTCCAAAGGCTTTGCACAGTCCACCTTGTGCCAATGGACAACGCTCGGGTGATGGACAAGGATATTGTTCAATGCCAGTTGGGGTTTGTCGCTGACAAGTTTCGCCATTACCGATACACAGTGGTCGTCCTGTCTGACGATCAAATAAGGTGTACTCTGCACGTAGACTGAGTTCAGGATCATTAAAGATCATCCGTACAGGAATGCTGCGTAGTTTTGGGGTTTGATTTTGGCTTTGATTGTTATTGGCATTGGACTGTTGACCATTACTTGCAGCGGACAGTTTAGCTCGAAGCTGTTCATCCAGTGGATGTTTGATCCAGCCGTCCTTACTTTTAATCTGGCTGGTAATAGTGAATTGATCATCCTTTTCAGGAATTCGTTTACCGTTCTTCTCGACCACTTTACCAATACTGATTCTGCCGAGGATGGGTGGTGTAATCATTAAACCTTTAATCATGTTGGGTACTCCTAAATATATTTATTTACGGGTTTAGGCTTTTATTTGAGACGTTCCCCGTATGGCATATATCGATGTTGAATAAATAAATTGCTGAAATCGTGGAACGCTTAATTTGTATCGATACACGCAAAAGCTTCTCCACCTGCCCGCTCTTGATTGAGCGGGCAGTCAGGGGCGGCTTTTGCGGATTTTTGGGATATGTGTAGTTATGGAAATAACTTGAGCTTAGGCTATTGGATTGTTTATTAATCTCCATGTGCATAGATGTTAAAACGCCGTGTTCCCACCTTGGTTTGTGGAAACTGCTGAAGCAATTCAGGGTGTTGTTTCAATAATGCTTTGCTATCTAAGGTGGTGGAGTCTTTAGCCCGTTTCCATGTCACTGAGCCCTCCAAGAAAATCGCACGTTCAGACTCCTTCATCAGCATCTGTAGTTGATGTTTGAGCTCATCAAATTGCTGTTGCTGTACCTCGATCTGTTGTTTGGCTTGTAACAGTTGTTTAAACATCTGGTTGGCAGATGCATCCTGTGTTAAGTCTTCGGTTTGTAAAGGCACATGTTCAGGGTAAAGCAGTTGTAAGGCTTTGGCTGCTGATTCACTGGCATCGACACTGGGTGGTCGATCCTGTTCCACACATTCCCAGAAATGTCGTTCGGCATTAATCAGGTGATTGATCACGCTTTCGTTGCGAATGACTTTATAGATTTTGGTCTGGTGTCCACAAATCAGGACACAAATATGCGCCGCTTGTTTACCTGTGACTGCAAGTTGATGTTGCACCTGACACAGTACATACAGCGGTACGCCATCACGCCACAGTTTAGCGCCATGTTCGCCAACGCTTTTACATTCCAATATCTGGACTTGATCACTTGCCACCACGGCATAATCTAGATTGGCCAGCATAAAGTGTTTGTCTTGGTCGGGATGTTGTAACACTGCATTCACTCGACGGAGTTTGCTGTTGGTGTGCAAGCTGTAGAATTCCGCGATTAAAGGTTCCAGTTGTTTACCCCAATATAGAGGTGCATAACCTGAGCTTTCATCGTCAATATGTTGTTGCATCCGTCCTGTTTTAATCATCCATAGTTCCAGCATCGACATATAGGGATTCAGTCCACAGGCAGTAGCCGCATCACTACTGCCAATGCCCTGCTTTCTGACCTCTAGCCATTGTTGGTAATTCATCTGGGTGGTTTTGGCGAGGCGTTTGGCGGTGGAATTAGAACGACGGGATTTGGAACTGGGCTTTTGATTGAGGCGGGTTTTTCGGTTTGGGTTTGTTTCAAGATCAGGCTGGTAAGTCTGTAACGGTGGATGATTGAGTGCATCCTGTATCTGTTGAATTGGATTGATCGAGTTCATCGGTTATTTTCCTTTGAAATTTACATCAGTGAAATTAGGTAGGTTGGCTTGAAAATTTGCGGCATAAAAAAAGCCACCTCGGGTAAGGTGGCTATCAAGGGTAAAATCAGAACTGTTTAAAAAAGTGAATCAGAGGCAAGCGTGAATCATAAAAGTAAAGAAAGGCTAACTAATAACCATCAAGTTGAAGTTAAACTGGATAAATTAAAATCAGCTTAACGGTCTACCCCACAAGCCGTAATGCCTGCTCAAGTCCACGTTGTTTAATTGCTGCACCCATGCCAAACCAAGCTGAATCAAGTCGGTGATCCGTACTCATCGCTCGACGTTCGTGGTCACAATACTCCGTCACAGCGCAAAGTAAACCATAGGCGGTGTCTTTGGCTGAACTGAGTTCG
Source organism: Acinetobacter ihumii (assembly GCF_900625095.1). GTDB lineage: Bacteria > Pseudomonadota > Gammaproteobacteria > Pseudomonadales > Moraxellaceae > Acinetobacter > Acinetobacter ihumii. Next base: position 2,150,770 of record NZ_LR130760.1, read on the forward strand.
GCACCACGCCCCTGCCCATTAAACATTTGCATGACTTTAGATAAGGCACGTCCATTCGGTTCTGATTTATTATCAGATTTGGCTGCGACATTTTGGTAAAACTGGATGATGCTGTCTTCCTGTTCCATCACAGTCAGGTTGGTATTGTTAAACACTGCCTCAAAGTAAGCTGCGGCTTGGGTTTGGCTGACTTTACGTTGACTGAGTTGTTTCATCTGGTACATGTGTTCATCCCAACCGCGTACTGAAATCCCCAGTTGTTGTTTGACTTTGTCTGCATCAAAGCGGGTACTGTGTGGAACTTTCACTACGCCTGTATTGTTCGAGGTAGAGTGCTGTGCTTTTAGTGCAATGGCTAAGGTGTTATTACACACCACACGGATCGAAGTGAATTGTGCAGTGGTAGCTAATGTGCCATCACAAGCGGTGGCCAATAGAATATAGCCATTACTGACATCTTTGCCTTTCAGTGCTGAAGTTTGTCCTGTCCGTGCCAAGGCCCAGAACTTTTTACCGCCTTTGAGTACCCCTGCGGTTTCCAGTTCAAAACCTGATTGTTCAGTTAAATCACGATAAAATTCTAAAATCGAATGTGGTTGTACTTCCTGAAAACGTTGGCTGACTACTGATAACGGTGCGTGAGTATCTGATCGATAAAGGACTCGTTGTTCTTCAAACGGCAAAATGATGTTTTGTCCTTTGTCATTCTTTGCCATATAGCTGACATCGGAGGATTCAATCCGCCAGTCCATGCCTGCCTGCTGTGCCCAGACTTCGATCGGTTGATTGGGTGAAAGTTGATTGCCCAATCCATGCCAAGGGGTAGCTCCGACATACGCCATTTGTTCAAGTTGATGTGCCATAGTTTTAAACCTCTGTTCTAGATGAATGCTGTTGCAATAGAAATTTGCAGCATAAAAAAGGCCTGCTGGGGAAGCAGGCTAAACTTGTGTATGCAGATCAAAGTATGAAGTTGAATCTGCAATGGATTCATCTAGATGGTGTATATCTGAGATTTTTTTAATTAATTTTTAAATTGAGGAAAGGAATTTTCACACGAGGAGTGTTTTTCTTTTGTTTAATAATCAAAAATCTATATTGTTTATCTGCATTTTGCAGTTTTGTTATAAATTGATCTGCATGATTAAGGTCTGTACCCTCAAACAATGCCATGACTGCTGCTAATAGTCCAAAAACACTATAGATGGCTGTAAAGACAACAAAAAGAAAAGGTGTATTCTTAGCTGTTAAGAAATTATAAAACCAAGAGGAGAATACAAGAGGAATGCATATTAAAGAAGCAAAAATAAAATATTGTGCGTTGTAAATAAAAATTTGCTTCTTCAATGATCGGTTTTTCTTAATTTTCAACTTAAAGCTTTTTGCTGATAATTTCTCAGATGAAGGTAAATATTCAATGAATTTATGCCCATTACGATAATGCTGCAAGATCTCATCAATATTTATCAAATATTGCTCATCCAAGATAATTAAATACTCAACAAGCCTATAGTCCACGATATCCAACCGAACCACTTCTTGTGCTGCCCGATCCAATACAAGCTTCCTGTGATCATTATTCCCATAGAACTCTTTAAAAAATCTTATTGTCGAATCCAGCTTCGCAGTGTAATCCTTATTTTTTAAAGCTAGAATTTCCTCCCTCTTAAAGAAGATACCAACAATAGCAACTGAAGCCGTAATAACGCTAAAAAAATGAGAAACTTCCATAAAATTATTAACTTGTAGTGAAGTAAGTTTCTTCTAGACTATTTTATTAGAAAATTAATGTCTATCTGATAGTAAAAATTAACAGATGATAAATACAATTTATTCAATACGTAGAGTTTTATCCTATAAATTTTACAACAAATTGACTCCCCTCATTGCACAGATTATGATTCTCCTGCTGGCCTACATTGCCAGTCGGTTTTGACAGACCGAGCGTATAGCGTATCAGGTTACTTACTTCTGAGTATGTTGCTTGTGCGAAACCTTCTCGTCCCCCTTTGCGGTAGAACGGGAGGGGGACGCGTCCGCGCGTGCTGGTTCTATATGCCCAGTCTGTCAACCCTCTTTCGTTCTGCCACCATTATTTGACAGTAATTGGTAGAACTTCTTAATGCATATAGGAGTAGTCGCCATGACTCATCATTTTCAAATCTATCCACTCCCTGATCTTTATCGGCTTGGCTTTAGGCAATCTTTTTAGCCTAAACCATTCTATTCAGCCGTTTTTAGTCTTTGCTCAACGCTTTGATACTTTCGTATTGAAGGAATGATCTTTGCTGTCTGTCCATTGTAGGGCAAACGCAGTACTACAAATACGCTGAATTGAATACTAACCAAAGCAACAATAATTAAATATCAGGGGAAATCATGAATATAAAACCGTGTCTTTTCATTATCAGTATTACAACAATAGTTTTGGCTGGATGTTCAAGCCGAGCCGAACGTGAATTTGTCAATGGCTGTAAAACAGGTGGTCTTGAGAGCAGTACCTGTGAATGTATCTATGAAAAGTTGGAAAGCAAATATGGTGAGGATGGTTTAAAGGACAATCTTTATACCCTCGCCCAAACTGAGAACTTTCAACATGACATGATGCAATCCAGCTTCCAGTGTGCAGCAAGGAGGTAGCCATGCGTGCAATAGCAGGAATCATCTGCGTCATCGCAGCCATCTGTTTTCTGGGATTACCCTTCATCGGGGTCATGATTGTTTTATGGATTTTTGTGGTTTTAGCACAGTACGCATTGGGTGGAGATAAATAAAATGAATAGTAATTTAAAAGGTGTGTTAATTGGTGGCTATCTCGTGATTGGCTTCTTTTATGCGATTTACCAACATTTCTGGGGAATGGCCAGCTATAAAGGTTTTGCCTACAACATCGGTCAGGGATTGGGATGGCCTTTTTCCATGTTTCCAACCTTTGGCAAATTTGTAGGAGGCATACTCTTATTGTTGTTTTTAGTCTTCGTCGCCTTAAAACCTAAATCATAAATCTTGATGAGAAATAAAAAGCGGTAGTTTCGGTCAATGATCTCCATGCATCGATCTAATTTTTATTGACCTGAAGCTACTGCGAATATCACATTTATTCTAATTTTCATATTGACCTCTTGAACTGATCTTTTGAGACATCTGAATCAGTACAACGGGTGTCTAATAGGATCATACTTTATGAATCATAAAATCATGTTGGCTCTGGTGATAAGCTGTTTAGCACTTCAAGGCTGCACAAAAAAAGAAACACCAGAGAATACATCTGAAACCGAACAAGTCAGCCAAGATCAGTTAAAACTGGATACGATCAAAAAAATGTATGCCATCAATCAGAAGCACCACTTCGAAAATGAAACCCTCTACCATTTCTCGACAGATTATTTTCAATCTCTTCTTGATAAAAAACTTCAGTCAGGCGTAGCAGGGTGCGGTTTTGAACATAATTTACTCATGCAAACCCACTATCCTGATTATACTTCTAATCAGTATAGTTTTAGTCTGACGCCTGAAGGACATGTCCTTGCAAATGTTCCATCAGGTGGACATGTCATTTTTGTACTTGAATGTCAAAGTGATCATTGTGCAATCAATGATGTCATCAGTAATGATCATTCTGTTGCGGAAATAATTAAACAAGATAATTTCGATCGAATAAAACGTTTAGAAGATATGCCACCCTTCACACATCCTCGTAATCAAACTGAAACTTCTACACCACCAGAATCTGCAAATGATCTTCAGATTCAAGATGGCGAGGAAATTCAAACAGCCTCAAATTCAAATTAGCTCTTATCCTGAGTTATTCATTGTTCAGGGAAAGATTCTCCCTGAACAAATTAACCATCAATAAAACAACTGACCACAGCTCTGACATTGAAAGCAGCTACTGGTACTTTGGGTGGTAGGCGCATTATCAAACAAACTATTGAATAAACCTCCGACTACGACTCCTGCTATGCCCCCAATTAAGGGGGATATAGGCAGGCTCTTTGATAATGCTGCACCCATGGTAGCAAACGATGCTGATGCAGTCAGATGCTGCTGTGATCCCTGTGATGTGGTCTGTTGTACTACACGGACAATGTGTTCTGAATGACAATAAGGGCAAGTGATATTCATAATATAAACCTCTGAAATATAAATGGGTCTAGCCATTCAGTCATTCACACAGTGATACTGATTGAGCTAAACCCATTGAAGAGAATCATCTTCTCTTCTAGATGTTGTATATTTCAGATTGATTTTAATTTATGCATTTAAGCTAGGAATACCCCGATAACGACGATAATTGCGTTTATAACTTCCCGTACCAAAGGTGTGCATCCTTAGCAACTTAACCCGTAATTGTTGATTCGACTTTTCAGGGTTCACCAGATAACTACAAGCTTGAATCGCATTTTGAACCTCCCTGTCATTGTCACGATGGATCATGCCAATCCCTAAGCTATCCATTTTTCTAAACTGGCTTTTATGCTCAGGGGTATTACAATTAAAGCCATAACCATTACCTTCGGTAATCTCTTGCCAGCGTTGAATAGTTTGATCTGCTAAGTAATAGTCTTTCTGCCGCGTTGATCCGTTGTAGATTAAAAGCAAATGACAATGAAAGCCTTTCTCCTCGCCCTGCTCTAATGCCCATGCATAGCCTTCTAAATCCCGAAAGCACCTGTCCCCATCTTGAATAAAACCCAATAGCTCACGCACATCTTGCTGAAATTGCCATACATTCACTTTATGCTGTTTGCCCTTCAGATAGGCTAAATCCACTCGCACAAATAAAAGCTTGCTGTAATGACCAAGCAAATCATCTAGATAATCCCTCAGTCTTTCACGGTTACGGCTTTCTAAACGACAAAAGTCATTAATCTCCTTGTCCCTACTTCGTTTAAAACGATCAAATCCTTGCTGTACCTGTTTAAAGCTTAAAGCCTTAAGCTGGTCGATATCAATTTTACACGCTATGTTATTTTGCCAAATCAGCTCCAGCATCGCTTCGACATAGGCAGAATATTGAAGTTCAAAATCAAAAATAGCATGCAGGTCGAACAGCAAGTCAATCAGTTCATCATGAAACTCACGCCATGCATATCTTGAGGCGATAGTTCTTTCGACAAACTGTTCAATATTGATCAATACTCTGGAAGGATTCAGATACTTCTGTTGTGAATTCATGCATTTCTCCTATGGTTGATCAACTCACATAAGAGAAGGCAAATCTGTTTAAAGTTACTTTTAGGCTAAATAGAGAATAAGTTGGTTAGGATGATTTGAGTTGTTTTAGGTCTTTGATCAAGTCAGGGTATGCAGATACTGGCATGTTATCTGGCGATGTGTGTTGTCACTGTAGTTGGATCATGATCTGTCATGGCAATTAGCTATAGTACGATGTGTGTTTATGATTGAATGAAATATTGATGATTAAGCATTTGAATTATTGTTAATTGATTGCTTACGAGCTTACTGCTGTGGAGTAGTTAATAGCGGCATAGATTAATAATATTAATAACCCACTAAGCCTACACCAGCCTTACCAATATAAGAATAGCTGCCACATGTCAAAACCCATGATCCAGTCATGACAGGTTTTTCGGTTTTGCCCTGAATCATGGCAAATTAGAGTGGGCCAACTGCGATTGGCCCACTGCTGAGTGATTTTGGGTGGAAGCGGAAGTTATGATTCTGTAGAACTGTCAGTTTTTTTAGGCTCGTCAGCAACTGACTTTTTATCTTGAGTTTTTTTCTCTGGTTTCTTAGTCCGATCACGCGAACCCGAAGCACGGTTTTTAATGTCATCCGTATATACGCGTTCATAGCTGCCTATCATGGAAAAATACGGAATTAACTTATCATACACATCTTGCCATTTAATATTGCACTGACCAACCAACCAGACTTCTTGCTCAGAAACAATACTGAGTACAGGTATCTGCCGAATGCGGATAAAACAATCCTCGAGATACGTTTTGTCTTTGTCCTGTTTTTGATCCTTTAACGAATCTGTAAATTCTTGAAGTAATTGACCCATATTTTGGAAATAAAAATCAACCTTTTCATCAGCCATAGCTAGCTCATTTGCATCAAAAAATAATGCGACATCACACTGCAATACCTGATTGTCAAATTCTTTCCAAACATTGATCTGTTCAAGTAATCCAGTCAAACCATTTGACTGTTTTGCCTTACTTATCAAATCCGTAAAAAAGATTGAAAACTCATCATAACGTATAGAATTAACGTTTCTATCTATTTCAATTTGAAATCTAAAAATAGCAATATCTTTACGCTTATGATGCGATAAAAGATTTTTAAAACGCTCAACCCACAATTCCATATTCTGCATTTGTTTTTTTAATTCTTTTAAGTCTCTGAATTGAGCCCCCTCTTGATTTCGGAACCATCTCCGTGAAACACCTATCGGAACTAGATCATATCTACCTTTATTTAAAGAACTTGTTAACGTATCAAGTAGATCACTTACTTCATTAATTGAGCGTCGATCAATATCTTGGTTAAAACTTAGATGATAGCGGTTTTGATGGAGCATTTTGTTTCTTACAAACTCAACAAAAATTTTGACACAACCAGTCAAATATTCATGATCAAATGTTGAAATGTATTCATACTCAGAAAGTAAATAAATAAATTCCTTACCGATATCAGTTATATTCTTGTCAAAGTCACACTCCTTAGATCCTAAGTAAAAAGGCAATCGTTTAAAAGCAAGTGTGACCATGAACTTTTCAATTCGATTTAACAGATTTAAACAAGTATTTTTATAATCATAGTCTCTATAATCACGGTCGTACGATGGTCTATACGGTCGACTACTCGGGAAGCCTTCTTGATAAGCATCTTCATACAGTTCAAAATTTGTAATCTCAACGACTTTTAAGTAATTATTAGCAAAATCATATCGGCTGTCTAATTTTTTTAAGTGCTCGTCATTTGAAACTAAATCACGTAGACAAGGGATTCTTTGAAAATCATGCTGAAGATTTTTTTCATAGCGGTCACTAATGTTAGGCCTTGCATAATTTCTATCTAATATTGGTCTTGGAGTACGGATATTTGGAGGTAAATTTTTAATTAAATCCATTAATGGTATTTTTGCTATAATGGCATCTGATAGCTCATCAATGAATTCTTCACGATCCCAATCAGATGGTAAAGTAAACTGAGTATCTAAAACAACATGATCCTCAGCCGCTAGTAAATTATTATCATTTTCCATGGTTCCCTCCAGTTTCATTTAACATGTACAGTAAAAAACACTATACTTATTCTTGGGTTTTAAGTCATTAATTCCCAATGTTTTTTAGTCTTATTCTTGGGGTTTTTTAGGTTTATTCTTCTGTTTTTTTGATGTGGAATAGATTTTTAGTATAAAAATACATATAGAAACTGGACAAATTACAGCGCAATTTTTCATTAAAACTCGCTAAAAAAAATTAGCGACTACCATACAATATTAGCTATATAGCTAACATAAAACTAATCAATAATGATGGTAACCAAAGCCGAGATAGGTAAAAAAAGTATGTGCAGCAAGAAAAATTTTGGCATACAGACAACAGAACTTATCTGAATTGACAATGATTAATAAGACTACGATTTCCGAAATTGAGAATGGACGTTTTACTGGAGCTTTTTATATTTTTGAATATGTATTGGATGCTGTCGGCTTAATGAGCATTTTACATTCATTCTTTTTATTAATTAATAAAAATACATTCCATTTTCTTATTATTAAGCAGTTAATGTTTGTATCATCAACATATCTTCAACCTCATGTCGACTTTTCGCTGCTTTATCGACATGAAGGGCTTCTCATGTTTACGTTATCGACATATCATGAATGTCATGTCGATTTTTTAGTGTTTTATAAACATGAACTCATGGAAAGCAAACGAACCGTATAATAATTTGCCGATTCTGCCACCATTTCAAGACGTGGAAAGCAAACTTGTTTTAAAGGCCTGTATCGAAGCTCGTGCTGCACTTGCTGAATTAAAACAAGCAGGTGAACTCATCCCGAACCAAACCATTCTAATTAATATCATTCCCTTACTTGAAGCAAAAGACAGTTCGGAAATTGAAAATATTGTCACAACAACAGATAAACTTTTTCAACATGCTCAAGGCAATGAAGATCAAGCCGACCATGCAACCAAAGAAGCATTACGTTATCGGGCGGCGTTATATCACGGTGTAAATGCAATTCAGGAACGACCGTTAAGTACAGGCACAGCCATTGATGTATGCCAGACCATTAAGGGGGTAGATTTGGGTATCCGAACAACTACAGGCACAGCACTTAAAAATAGCTATACAGGTGAAATCATCTATACCCCACCTGTAGGAGAAGATGTCATTCGGAGATTACTGGCGAATTGGGAAACATTTTTGCACTACCATGAAGATATAGATCCATTAGTAAAAATGGCGATTTCACATTATCAATTTGAAGCTATCCATCCATTTATTGATGGTAATGGTCGTACAGGACGTATTTTGAATATTCTTTACTTGATGGACTGTAAGCTGCTCACCCTACCTATTTTGTACCTAAGCCGTTTTATTATCATGAATAAGGCAAAATACTACGAACTGCTTTTGTCCGTGACCACACAAGAAAACTGGCAAGAATGGATCTTATTCATGTTGCAAGCAGTCAAGAATACCAGTGAATGGACAATCGCCAAGATTAAGAGTATTCGAAAATTACAAGAACATGCCATTGAATACATTAAAACCCACGCTGAAAAAGTTTACTCAAGGGAATTGGTTGATGTAATTTTTGAACAACCCTACTGCCGTATTGCCAATCTGGTAGAAAAAGGCATAGCCAAAAGGCAGGCTGCATCCACCTATCTAAAGACATTAGTTAAGTTAGGAGTCCTGCAAGAAATCTCTGTAGGCAAAGAAAAGTTATTTTTACATCATAAGTTATTGCATCTTGTAACCAGTGATGAAAACCAATTTACCCCTTATAGCAATCCATAGATTTAGTTCAAGTTAAGCTATCTGCATTTTTTACCATAGTGCATATTCATGCCTAAATATAAATGATTTTATTTATAGTAAATTAATAAATTCTATTTTATTAGCCATATAGCAAACATTAAATGTTTATAATCAATATTAGCTATATAGCTAATGTTTCATTAATGGGAAAGACTATGGCAAGTAAAACAGAGATCGGTAAAAAAGTACGGGTAGCAAGAAAAACTTTGGGGTACACACAACAGAACTTATCTGAATTGACAATGATTAATAAAACTACGATTTCCGAAATTGAGAATGGACGTTTTACTGGAGCTTTTTATATTTTTGAACATGTATTGGATGCTGTTGGCTTACAATTTGAAGTCACTGAAAAGAAACATACTCTACCCGATTGGGATCAGATTGAGAGCATGTTCTCTGAGGATGATGAATAAATACTTTTAATTTTACCCACATACGGAATGTATTCCTATTTTTCTACAAAAACTGGGAATATAGTCCCAGTTTTAAAAGACGTTCTGGGAAGAAAAGATTTATACAGGGTGTTATTCACCAAACAATTGATCTTACTGTTGCTAGTGTCTATCAGCTCATCTTTAAGATACTTAGGGGAAAATAGAAATTCATGTATAATTAAGAACAACAAGGGTGGGCCTCGATGTAAATTGTTCCCTTTGCGATTCAGTTTCCCTACCTTCATACAGTTGGGGGTAAAACTGGGGGTAATATCAAAAATCACCATAATAAATTATATTTATTTTCAGCATATTAGGATTAAAAGTTTATTCCCTCTCTCGCCAAGATGAGTACTAACAACATCCAATGCTGTCCTAAAAAGCTTGAATTTAAAGGATTCAGGCTTTTTTTGTGTCTAATGCAATCTGACCCAAACTATTGCAATCTTGATATAGTTGGGGATATAACTGGGGGTAAAATAATTTACCCCCAAATTTTTACCCCCAGATTCTAAACGGAATGATCACAATGCTTACAGATGCAAAGATCAGAAAAATAAAACCATTAGAAAAGAAGACCAAGTATCCTGATGAAAAAGGTATGTATCTAGAAGTCAGCCCTTCAGGTGGTATGCACTGATAAATAAAGCTTCGTCTTTTTTTTAAAGGTTAAAGACTCTATTCCTATATAGCTTCAAATATAGCAACGCCATAATCATCTAATTATATAAATAATATTCATCTAGTGCTTTGGCTAAGTGCTGCACTCCTTCGGATATTTTATCCAAAGCAATTGAGCCAAAACCTAAACGCATAAAATTTTTATTTTCATGCACTTCCAGAAAGAAAGATTCTCCTGCTTCAATAAATACTCCATGGCTCGCGGCATATTGTGCCAATACACTGCAATCAATTTCTTTTGGGGTTTCAATCCAGCATGCGGAACCGCCATTCGAGGCACTTATTCGCCATGTGGGTAGCCCACGGCGTAAGGCATCCAATAAAACATCTGCACGTTGACGGTGTAGTTGGAACTGTCGTCGCAACATGCTGTGGTAATAACCTTGATCGATAAAAAATGCAAAGACCCGCTGATTAAACACATTGGGATGGCGTACCATTAAGCGTCGTAAATGACGTAATTCCTCAATCAGCTCGGGTGCAGCCACGATATAACCCAGCCGTAATCCGGGCGCTAAAGGTTTAGATAAGCTTCCGACATAGATGACTCGACCATGTCGATCCAGACTTTTAAGTGCAGGAATAGTGGTGTTTTCCACTAAAATTTGGGCATCATATTCATCTTCAATAATAATGCTATCGAACTGCTCCGCTTTTTGCAGTAAATTTTGACGACGTTGTGGTGATAAAGTGACACCTGTCGGACATTGGCGTCCGGGCGTGACATAAAAGTAATCACAATGCGTGGTCTGCTCTGAAATGATCACACCTTCATCATCCACAGCGAATGGCACAATATTTTGGCTATGCAGCATAAAAATATTACGTGCATCGGGATATCCCGGGTCTTCTATACCAATAACATGTCCTGAATGGATTAAAAGCGCAGCTAACATATACAAGGCATGTTGACTGCCCACCGTGAGTAAAATTTCGTTGTCACGTGCCACGATGCCCCGTGTAGGTAAAATGTGCTGACGGATAGCATTGATCAGATAAGCATCATCACCCTGTTGAGTTAAGTCTTGCGCCCAGATCGAGGCATCACGTGCAGATAAAGCCTTGATTGAACATTCACGCCAAGCAGAAGCAGGAAAACTCTCAGGGTCAGACTGCCCATAAATAAAGGGATAAGGATAGCTACTCCAGTCAGAGGGCTTGGTCAAATGCCGTTGTTGAGAAGGTTGTATGGCAAAGCGATGCGACCAATTGGTGCTGTGTGAAGTGGTTTTCGTGGTTTTGTTTTCACTGCGATCGACATAGAAACTGGGATGAATAAAATGCCCACTACGTTGACGTGATTCTAAAATGCGCTCAGAAACCAACTGTTGATAGGCAATTGTCACCGTATTGCGTCCAACACCAATCTGTTCAGCCAGTTCACGACTTGATGGAACGGCCATTCCTGAACGTAAATGTCCTTGTACCAAGGCAGAAAACATCATACGACAGATGCGCCCTTGCAGATTAAGACCACTCTGCGCAGTTTCTTCAAATAATAATGTCCAAATATTGGCTGAAACAGGAGAGGTCATTTTCTTTTCTCAGTGCATTTTTTGAACCATTTTGAGTCCTCACTGACTAAAGCAGTGCAAAAGTGGCTGCAAAGCATATGTTTGGACTTCATCTGGACTTATTACTGTGCAAGCAAAAGCCATTCCAAAGCAGAAAAATTAAAAATAATTTTTATAAATTAGATAGTTAAATACAAATAAAACTGGCTCTATCAAAACTACTTTTCTGGTACTACGTCAAGCTGCTGACTTTTCGTACAGTCAACTCATCAAACAGATCTTCATTTTTGGAGTTGACTACATGAACCAGAACGCCCTTTTAGAACTACTTAACACTTTCTCTCAAGCATGGAATGCACATGATGTGGAACAACTGATGAGTTGTATGCATCCCGATTGCTGTTTTGAAACTGTGGCAGGCGATGAAGTCTATGGTACCCGCATTCAGGGGATGGATGCTGTGCGTCAGGTCTTTGGTCAAACTTTTCGAACTTTTCCAGATGCACAGTGGCGCAATGCTAAACACTGGATTAGTGCAGATGGACAATCTGGCATTTCTGAAACGACATTTACTGCCACTAGCCCAGAGGGCGGACAGATTGAAGCCAACATGGTCGATGTTTTCCAGTTTAAAGAAGGAAAAATTCTGCTCAAAAATGCATTTCGCAAAAACCGCCCTGTACAAACTGCCGCTTAAGGAGACGGGTTATGAATCAATCTATTCAACATTTAACTGCCTTGCGGGATTTTGCTGAGCAAACTCCTGTATCAAAACAGGCTGGCTTTAAACATTACAACGGGCAATTTGATCCCTTAACTGATCGGGTTTTACAGGGCAATGAACAATATGCACCGACCTATTGGGTTGCCACAGCAGGAACACCCCCTGAAGATGATGGGCCGTTACAGAGCGATGTGGATGCCGACATTGTCATTATTGGCGGTGGCTTTACGGGACTTTCTACTGCGCTGACGTTGGCTGAACAGTTTGGTGCGGCACCGTTAGTGCTAGAAGCCAATCGTAGTGCATGGGGCTGTACCAGTCGCAATGGTGGACAAGGTCAAAATGCTTCGGGACGGTTGTACCGTTCACAATGGATCGAAAAATGGGGACTGGATACCGCAAAACGACTGGATGCCGAGATTCGTGAAGGTTTTGATTATTTCAAAGACTTAGTCAGTGGCATTCCATGTGACGCACAGGATGGCGGGCATTTATACATTGCTCATCGTGCTAAAAAAATGGCCTTTTTAGAAAATGAAGCCAAAGTCATGAAAGATATCTTTGGCTATAACACCCGCATGCTGAGTCGTGAACAATTGCATGAAGAGTATGTAGCCGACCAAGAAGCGGCAGGTGCGTTGCATGAACCTGATGGTGTTGGGGTACATCCTCTTAAATTGGCCTTTGGTTATTTAAAACGTGCTCGTGCTGCGGGAGCTAAAGTCCATACATCGACCCCTGTGTTAAGTTGGGAAACACGACACGGTATTCATTATCTTAAGACACCTTATGGTGTGGTCAAAGCCAAACGTGTTGCTGTTGCCACAGGTGGATATACGCCAAATGGTTTACATCCGAGTTTGTCTGGCAAGATCATGCCGATTTTGTCCAATTCAATTGTGACCCGTCCTTTGACTGCGGCAGAACGCGCTGAAGCAGGCTTACACAGCACCACTTTTATCACCGATACCCGCACCTTACGCCATTACTATCGTTTATTACCTGATGGTTCAATGCAATGTGGTAGCCGTAGCTCACTGACTGGTGCAGATGCTAACAATCCCGTGCATCTGGAACGCTTAAAAGAAGGGCTGTACCGTAAGTTCCCTAGCCTACGTGGTATACCAATTGCATATTCATGGTGGGGTTGGGTCGATGTCAGTCATGACATGATGCCAAGAGTCGTACAGCCCAATCCCGATGAAACTATTTATTACGCCATTGGTTATGGTGGCAATGGCGTCTCTTTTTCTGCAATGGCGGGTCGTCGTCTGGCTGAACGAGTGATGGGGGTACAGCGTCCACAGTTTGATTTACCGATCTATCAGTCACCTTTGCCTTCGCATTTGTTTAGACCGTTCCGTAGATTGGGGCAAGCACTGTTATACCGTTGGTATTACTTAAGAGATGAAGTGATTTAAGCATCATTCAAATTTTTGATCTGTATCTCACAGCAATAATTATATTGAGAGGAATCCATCATGTATGACTCAAATTCAAATCAAGATTTAAAAAGTGCGCTTAAACCTCGTCACGTGCAAATGATGGCTTTGGGGGGCGTGATTGGCATGGGGTTGTTCGTCGGCAGCTCAGTGGTGATTCAATCTGCGGGGCCTGCGGCAATTTTATCTTTTCTCATTACTGGCGTGCTGATTATTTTAGTCATGCGTATGCTCGGTGAACTGGCCACAGCCTCACCTGTGACAGGCTCGTTTTATGCTTATGCACGTTATGCTTTTCAGGACTCACCATTTCTGTCCAGACTGGCAGGTTTTATGACGGGTTGGATGTACTGGTATTTCTGGGTGATCGTGATTGCACTTGAGGCCATTGTTGGCGCAAAGCTGATGGCCTATTGGCTGCCTGATATTCCGCAATGGATTGTCAGCCTAACGCTATTAGTTTTACTTACCGCGACTAATTTATTTTCGGTTAAATCCTTTGGTGAGTTTGAGTTCTGGTTTTCTTCTATCAAAGTTGCCGCGATCACCACTTTTATTTTCTTATGCTCGATTTATTTATTTGGACTGTGGCCAAATCATCAAGCCTCTGGGTTTGGCGAATTGATGAATCATGGTGGATTTATGCCCAATGGCTGGGGGCCTGTCTTGTCAGGTGCTGTTGCCGCGACCGCTTTTTATTTTGGAGCAGAAATTGTCACCATTGCTGCGGCAGAAACTGAAAATCCTGAAAAGTCAGTTGCTAAAGCCACTCAGTCCGTCATCAGCCGTGTTTTGATTTTCTATGTATGCTCGATTTTTCTTGTGGTCTGTATCGTGCCTTGGAATAGTCCTGATATTGCAACACCTTATGTTAGTGCTTTAAAAGTTTTAAATATTCCTTTTGTCGCTGACATCATGAATGCAGTCATTTTAATTGCGGTATTAAGCTGCTTAAACTCTGGAGTATATGCGGCAAGTCGTATGCTATTTGCTCTGACTAAACATGGTGATGCACCACGTAGCTTAACCAAATTATCTAAAAAAGGTGTTCCTGTCCGTGCCATTTTGTTTAGTACAGTTTTTGGCTATATCTCGATCTTAGCTTCCTATTTTTCTCCAGAAGGGGTATTTCCTTTCTTGGTTGAATCCTATGGTACGGTTGCACTGTTTGTGTACATCATCATTGCGTTCTCACAAATTCGTCTACGTCGCCATTTAGAACGTGTTGCACCTGAACGTTTAAAAGTCCGTATGTGGTGCTTTCCTTACCTCAGCTATTTTGCCATTGCAGGGATGCTGTGTATTTTCATTGCCATGGCCTTTATTCCAAGTCTACAAAAAGCGTTCTGGTTTGGTATTGCCAGTGCCGTAATTCTGTTTTGTATCTTTCTGGTTCGTGACTATGTTGAGCTAATCAAACTACGCAAACAACATCCCAAATTTGAAGCCTTAATTCCTGCCAAACATACCGAAATCTGATCTCGCCCTCTATATGACTTTTAGTCACAACGACCTGTTGCGATACAGGTCGTAACCCGTCGTAAAATTTGCTTAGGAAATTCTCCATGTTACTTAAAGATAAGTTCGCGGCATTTGCTGTCGTGTTCATCTGGGGCATCAACTTTTATTTTATGAAAGTGGGCATCAGTGAAATCAGTCCGATGATGCTGGGATGTTTGCGCTATCTATTGGTCTTGCTGCCAGCAGTTTTTTTTATCCGAATGCCAAACGTCAGTTGGAAATGGTTATTGCTGTATGGATTGATTAGTAATTTCTCTCAGTTTGCGTTTATGTTTAGTGCTATCGCCACAGGAATGCCAACGGGTCTAGTGGCATTGGTGGTTCAGTCTCAAGCCTTTTTTACCGTCATGATTGCCGCATGGGTATTAAAGGAAAATGCTTCGTGGAATCAGTGGCTGGCTATTGTGATTGCATCTTTTGGATTATCCCTAATTGCGCTTGGACAACAACACAGTCATGTTCCTCTACTAGGCTTGCTTTTGGTATTGGGTTCAGCCCTGTCATGGGCTTGCGGGAATATCGTGGTGAAACGGATCGGACAAGTCAATCCTATTGGCTTGGTGGTATGGGGTAATATTTTAACGCCTGTCTGGTTTTTACTATTGGCATTCCATGATCATGGGTCGCAAGGCATTATTGCCGATTGGTCTGCATTGACTTGGAAAGGCTTTACTGCTGCGGCTTTTTTGGCTTATTTTGCGACGATTATTGGCTATGGCTTATGGATTTATTTACTCACTCGTTACCCTGCTGCCAAAATCAGCCCACTCTCACTTTGGGTGCCTGTGATCAGTATGATTTTTGCCTATGTGTTTTTAGATGAACAACTCAATACGTGGCAATGGTTAGGTTCAGGGGTGATTATGCTGGGCTTGATGGTTCATTTATTTGGGCAAAAGTTTAGACTATTGCTACAAACTCAAACTGTGATCAGATTTTAATTCTCGCGATCATGTGCGTTGAATTTGTTGAGGAAAGTGGCAACTGTTCTCAATCATTTCTATGCTGCCCTGTTTTGAAATCAACAACATCCACTGTGTTCTGTCATTTTCATCGACTCAGTGGACATTTCTGATCATAAATCACCTTTCCATACATTTATGAAACATGTCCTTGCTTTGCAGACAGCTCATCAATCATCTCAAAACGTCAGTCCATATCAACTATGATGAAAGAACCATCATTCAACACATTCAGTCTCTTGAATGAGATCATCAGATCAGTAAAAAATTACAGCTCAAGATTTTTAAGAAAACTCCATGGAAAAATGCCTGTGTCATGTCCATCACTGAAGCAGATTTGCGCTCCATATCCCTGATCAAACATCGCGACAACCTGAATATGATGTTCTTTGACTACAGCCGTCTGTTTGAGTCGCTTGGCCTTACAAAAACCGCAAGGACATATTTCTCGCAGCTTTTGCTGAGAAATGGTCAGAGTTTGATCTTGCCATTGAAATTTCACCGAATGTGCTTGTGTATCTACCTGAATATCGGGTCTAAGTAACATCTCCAGTCCTCCTGATTTGTCCCAAACCAATTCGTATCGATTTACGGACTTCCGGATCTGGATCATGCACATGTTGCAGTAACAGTTGTTCAGCCTGTTGACCGCCAATTTCGCCAAGTGCCAATGCGACTTCTTTACGCAAGTTACTCATTTCATGCTGGAAATTCGTAATAAAACCATCCAGTGCAGATTGAGATTTGAGCAAGCCCAGACTTCGTACCGCCGCAATTCTGACCTGCCAATACGCATCTTGCAGCAATGTCACCAAGGTTGTTTCAAGTGCCTGTAATTTCAATTTCCCAGTAGTCAATGCCGCCTCAACACGTAACTGCCAGTCTTGAGCGTGTAACGATGACATTAAGGCTTGAATTAGTTCAGGTGAAATATGCTGACTATATGCCAGTCCTCCTGTGGCTATACGACGGACTTCCACATCATGATCATATTGAGAGATATCCGCCAATAAAGAAATCGCTTGTGCTTGTTGTAACCAACTGAGCGCACTCACTGCTTCTCGTCTCACCTGAACATGTTCATGCTTAATGTGCTGGCAAATTTCATCATAAAGAAATATAGGACGTAATGGTTTCAAGGCTCGTAATATTGCCACTTTGACCTGATAATTTGATGACTGTAGATAAGGGGCGAGTACATACGCGGAATCAAGCTGTTTAACCTCACTTAAACTGTGGGTTGCAGCCTCAATCACGTGGATACAAGGATCCTGAAGAGCGTGCGCCAAACTCTGTAAAGTCAATGTATCTTCCCACCCTTCCAGTCTTTGTGCTGCTTCCTGACGCACCCGTGCAGAGGGATCATGTTGTAATGCATAATGAAGCCAAGGGAGTAATGCTTCACGTTCTTCCTCTGCAACATTCATTAAAGTAATAAAACGTATTTTTTCATCGGACTGATTCAATTGTGTCCATAACACATGATCTTGCTGATCAATATCATCTAATCGCGGGTAGTGAATCGTCATTTTTTATTTCTCGCCTATCTGCACTTCTGAGGGAATCCCCATGAGCAAATTCTCATGATTAAGCGTGTTGATTTTTTCCAAGCTCATCATCTGTTGTGATCTTATTATTTCAATAAATACGGAATATTGACCCTGATCGCATCTGTCGGACAGTCTTTTTCACACGGCATGCAATACCAACATTCATCAAACTGCATAAACGCTTTCTGGGTATGAGGATCTATCGCCAATAAGTCCATGGGACACACATCGACACAAACTGTACAGCCTTTATCGGCAATACATTTATCTTCATCGACCAGAACAGGAGCAACAGTGCGATGGTGAATTTCCTTAAAAATAAGTGCCATAAGTTAAACTCCTGTTTTTAACCTGTCACAAGGTCATTTTGATTTTTCTGAATGCGCAATTGATCATAAGAATCCGCTTCACTTTCAAGAATCGGAATCAAATACGGTTCGATCGGCTTTTTAAAACTGACCATATTGCTCTGTTCATCTTTTTTTAAATGTGCGTGGCAAAACCAGTCCTGATTATTTTTTTCTGGAAAATCTGCGCGATAATGATATAAACCCCAACGGCTTTCAGTACGAAAAAGCGAAGCCCTGGCAGCCATTTCAGCACAATCGCGAATCACGGAAACTTCCGCAGCCCGCATCAGCTCATGTGGGTGATGTGCACTGATCTGTTCAATATCATGTTTAATATCTTCAAAACGTCGTAAACCGATTTCCATTTTTTGACGGGTTTTTGGCGGCTGTAAATAATCATTCACCAAACGTCGCAACTTATATTCCACTTGATCGGCAGCTAAACCTTCTCGTCGTGATAAGGGTGCAAATATGCGCGTCTTTTCAGCATCAATTTCTTGTTGATCAAGTTCACTGTCTGCTACATCTTGTACATATTGCGCTGCGTTCACTCCAGCAAACCAACCATACGTAAATGCACCCAGCATGTAGTTATGAGGAACAGCCGCCATATCTCCTGCACTATATAGCCCCTTGACAGAGGTCTCCGCTTTTTCGTTTACCCACACGCCTGAAGCACTGTGCCCGCTACAAAAACCGATTTCAGAAATATGCATTTCCACCATGTCATGACGGTAATTTGTGCCACGTCCTTCATGAAAACGCCCACGGCTTGGACGTTCATTGGTGTGCAAAATTTCTTCAATGGTCTGAATGGTTTCTTCTGCCAAATGATTTACTTTTAAAAACACGGGGCCATTGCCGCTTTCGAGTTCCTGATAAAACTCCCACATCATTTGCCCACTCCAGTAATCGCATTCAATAAAGCGTTCACCTTTGCTATTCGCGGTATATCCTCCAAGCGGTCCCGTCACATAAGCACAGGCAGGTCCGTTATAATCCTTGATCAGAGGATTAATCTGGAAACATTCTAAATTGGAGAGTTCAGCCCCAGCATGATAAGCCATGGCATAGCCATCCCCCGCATTGGTTGGGTTTTCATATGTTCCCATGAGATAACCTGATGCGGGTAGCCCCAAACGTCCAGCCGCACCACAACATAAAATGGCAGCTTTGGTTCGAATCACATAAAAATCACCACTGCGGCAGTCAAATCCGAGTACACCATTAATTGCGCCATGTTCATTTTTCAATAATTTCGTAGTGACAATCCGATTATTAATTTTGACCTGCGCCCGTTTTAACTGCCGATATAGCACCTTTTTGACATCATGCCCTTCTGGCATCGGCAATACATAAGCTCCCATATGATGTACTTTCTTAACTGCAAATTCACCCGTTTCATCCTTTTCAAACTTAATCCCCCATTGGTCTAGTTGTTCAATGGTTTTAAAACTATGTTTGGCATAAGCATAAATGGTGGCCTGATTGACCACACCATCATTGGCAATCGTAATTTCACGGGTATATTGTTCTGGTGTGGCATAACCAGAAATCACAGCATTGTTAAGACCATCCATGCCCATCGAAATTGCCCCACTGCGTTTCACATTGGCTTTTTCAATTAACAGGACATTTAAATGAGGATGTTCATGCTTGGCTTTAATGGCCGCCATGGGGCCTGCCGTCCCACCGCCAATGACCACGATGTCATAGTCTAAATATTTGGTTTGCATGGTGTTGAGACCCTATAAAAACTGAAATTAACGATAAATACGTAGCTGGTATTGAAAGCTTTCACTGGAAAAATAAAGATATTCATAATCCAGTGGCTGGTTCTGGGCATCGTGTGTCAAGCGTTCAACACGTAAAATGGGAGTATGGATATCAATGGATAGAAGTTGAGCCAGTTCATCATCCGCAGTAATCGCATCAATATTTAGATCCGCATAACCCAATGGAATATTTAAATTTTCTTCTAAAGATTTGAAAATATCTGTGGTACACAAATCCACTTGCTGTTCAAGTAGTTGCTGTCCAATATCTTTGGGTAAGTAAGTCAATTCATAAGACACCGGTTCATTATTGAGTAAACGGACACGTTTAATTTCAGTGACTTCACTACGAACAGGTAATTTCAGCTTTGCAGCAACTTTAAGCGGCGTACTGACCCACCTGATCGACAGAACTTCATTGACAATATGATGTCCTGAGTCTGCCATAGCTTCTGCAAAGCCCTGTAATTGACTAATGTTTTGATACGCTTTGGGCTTGCTTACGAAAGTACCCTTACCATGTACTTTGAAAATGACACCTTCTTGTGAAAGCTTGTGCAGTGCCTGTCTTACCGTAATACGGCTGACATCAAAATGTTCTGAGAGTTCATGTTCTGATGGCAACTGACTTAGAGGTGGATAAACTCCACTTTGAATCTGGGCCAGCAACTGATCTTTGATCTGATCATACAAAGGTGGCTGGCCACTAGATGTGCTTGCTGAATTTGTCATTTCACCCAACTTGTTATAACAACTTGGTTAAATAATAATTAAGCACCTTATTTTATTGAAATAATCAATCTTCATATGCTTAGATCAAAAAAACAAAAAGAGGAATGTTCTGAATGCTTAACATCATTCAATTTTTCGACACTCCCCCCATTTCATGGAACTGTTGCAATGCTGATGAAAACAGGTGTAGTTTCAGCCTTATTTCCAGAAATTTTCATAACTTAATTGTTTAATTCCTTCATCGACAAATTTGGAATTTCCCCACTGTTTAACTTCGAAGCCCTGTTTAATCAACTTAGTTTTGAGTGCTGTATTCACCCCTGCCTGCAAATGATTAAGATAATGATCATCCAGAATCGGTGAATACATATTCTTTAAATCGACATGTTCAAGGCTTAAACGAAATAATTGCTCTGGATATCCTGCATTTTGTGTTACCAATGCAATTGCCTGTTCACGGTGCTCAGGCTGTGATGCCCAATGCGCAGATTGCAACACGACATTGACAAATTGTTGTACGGCTTCTGGATGCTGTTGTACAAATTGACTACGTGCAATTAAACCTGCCTGAATAGTTCCAGCACCATCCTGACGATCCTGAGTGCTGACAGGCACATCAATAATGCCTTGCTGCTTTAATGCCAGTATGGGGGTAAGTCCCCAACTCGCGTCAATTTGTTTTGCTGCAAGTGCTGCATTTGCCGCAGAAGAATCCAGATTAACAATACGAAAATCTTTTTCTGTATAGCCATATTGATCAATAAATTGATCAAATGACAGTTGCATCGCAGTTCCCTGAAACAAGCCGATGCGTTTCCCTTTCAATTTTTCCAGACTGTCGTAACCTTGATTAGGCAACACGCCCAAATAAGCCTGTACATTACGCCCTGTTGCCGCAAGTAAAGTCGTATCGGTATTGTTGGCTTTGCCAATAATCGCTGCTAGATCCCCCAAAAAAGCAACATCAATTTGTCTATTGACCAAGGCTTCATTAATTGCAGGGCCAGCACCTTTAAAAAACTGCCATTCCACTTGAATATTTTGAGCTGCAAATTGTTTTTCTAACAATTTATTGACGTAGATGTAATCGACCAAGGGGGTTCCACTACTATGTCGCTCAGTAGCGCCTAAATCCGGGACAGCAACTCGAATGCGAACCAGTTTCGTATCATCCGATGTTGCAAGTCTGGTATGAGAAGATGGAGACGATGGCTTGAAAATAATAAATAAAAATATAATGACAATAATGCTAGGCAAAGCCCAAATATATCGACGATGATGACCTAAATGCGCCATATTTTCTTTCTCCGGAGCCAATATCGTTCAGATACAAGATGCATTGCCCCGATCTGAAGACCACTGAGCATGCATCTATCGATGTTTTTTGATCTACTATATTTTTAGTGATTAACCGATATTATTTTGAATTTAAAACAGCTTGTCGTTTCAACTCATCTAACTGTTGTTCTGATAAGCCTTTAGGCAAAGTGATTACGCCTTTTCGACCATCCACTCCGGTTGTGGTTTCTCCAGCCAAAGTGACACGGCGAACAATACGATGCTGATCACCATAATCATTGACGGCATAATGCTGAGTCGCCCGATTATCCCAAATCGCAACATCACCCACCTGCCATGACCAACGCACTGTATTTTCTGGACGTACAACCTTGTCCTGTAAAATATTGAAAATACGTTGTGAATCCTGTTGATTGAATCCCACTAAACGCTTAAAGAAGTGACCGACTAACAAACTTTTTTTGCCTGTTTCAGGATGCACAATCACTACTGGATGTTCTGTTTCATATTTGGTCGATACAAAGGTTTTTTTATAATTTTCAATTTGTTCAGCACTTACATTTTCTTTTACGGCCGCGTAATCATATTCATTTGAATGTACGGCTACCAGTTGTTCTACAAATTGTTTGAGCGTTTCTGGCAAGTCATTATAGGCTGTTTCCGTATTTGCCCATGTGGTGTCTCCTCCTGTTTCAGGAATAACCACGCCGCGTAAAATACTAATTTTGGGATAGGCATCAATAAATGTCACATCGGTATGCCATGAATTTGCTCTCGCTCCTTTTTGAGAGTCGAGTTCCAAGACAAAATGGGTGCCTTCAATTGAAGGTACTGTGGGATGTTTAACCGGTTCACCCAATAAAGCAGCAAATTTTTCCTGTTCAAGATCATCCAGATGTTGTTGTCCTCGAAAAAATAAGACCTTATGTTGTAGTAAAGCCTTCTGAATGAACTGAACACTGTCCTGATCTAGGGTTGAACTTAAATGAATCCCTGATATTTCAGCACCAATCCGTCCAGTTAAGGCTTTAATCTGAATATGTTGTTGTGGTTTTTGAATAAATGTGGTCATTGTTTAATACTCTGTTTGCATGAATACATACAATTTTGCATAGCTCAATGACTAAATCTGTTATTTGAATGACAAAGCAAATGATAAGTTTCTATTTACTTATTCACCTTGAAGATAATACTTTTTAGCATTATTTTTGATAGCATTAGCATTTTTAAAAATTTGACCGCTTTATTTATTTATTAGATATTCATCAATTGATCAGCTATCGGTAAATCATAAGAATATTATGAGCCAGATTATTTCTTTTAAAAACCCCATTTCAAAATATCAAAAAGAGACTTTGTTATATAAGAATAACCGTGTCTCACATTCTGAATATATTGAAAGTGCAGCTAAGATATTAGAAAACTATGCATTTATTCAATATCTCAGCCCACAGGAAAAAAATACTTTACTTCAACATATACGAATAAAAAAATATTATCATAACCAAACGATTTATCATCAAAATTCCGCCTGTGAAGATATTAATATTATTATAGAGGGCGCATTAAAATTAGGCTGGGCTTTACCAAGCGGCAAATACCATACCAATATTTTTATTCCATCAGGCACAATCATTAATATTGTACCGATTGTCACTGAAAAGCCTTTCCTACATGACCATATTGCGCAGGGAAACACCATTGTTGCCAATATTTCAGGCAGTGTCTTTATGCAGATATGCCAAAAAAATGCACAGGCGCTTTACAGTATTTTAAAACTGATTTGCGTCAGGGCACAGTTAAATCGTGAACAGGAATTTTTTCACTCCACTGAACCTTTAAGCATTCGTTTAGCCAAAAAGCTGGTATTTCTGGTGGACTATCATTCCTATCAACATCAAGATAAAATATTATTAAGTCTAAAATTAAGTCAGGAAAATCTGGCTGAATTATTACAAACGACTCGACAGAACATTAATAAAGAGCTTTCTTATTTAGCTAGAGCTCATATTTTAGAAATTAAATATAACCAAATTTATATTCTCGACTATCAAAAGCTCAGTCAGGTTGCACAATGTCAACATCTGACATTTGACACTAAATTTCTTTAGATGGATTCATAATTTAAGTTAACACATTCAATCTGATATTGAATTAGCTCATCTCCAGATATCAATATGATTTTATCCGCTATCAACTGTCAGCGCTGAAACAGAATCTATCCAGAATCTCCTTAAAATAAGTATTTTATCATTCGTTCTGGATCGTACATGTCAGATCATATTCTTACTCAAAAACAACCTAATATTTTACTGATTGTGGCAGATGATTTGGGTTTTTCCGATATTGGTGCCTTTGGTGGAGAAATTCAAACTCCCTATCTGGATCAACTGGCACTTCATGGACTCAGACTGACCAATTTCCATACTGCCTCGACCTGCTCACCGACACGCGCCATGTTACTTTCGGGTACAGATCATCATTTGGCAGGTTTGGGAACCATGGCAGAGGCCTTAACACCAGAGCTTGAAGGGAAAGAAGGTTATGAAGGCGTCCTCAACCATAAAGTCGCAGCCTTGCCCGAATTATTGCAGGATGCCGGTTATTACACCATTATGTCTGGAAAATGGCATTTGGGATTAAAACCTGAATTCTTTCCTGCTCAAAAAGGTTTTGAGCGTTCATTTGCCTTATTACCCGGTGCTGCCAATCATTATTTATTTGAAGCCGATATTCCTGAAGATGAAATTCCACGCTTGCTTAAATCGACACGTGGCTTATATGCAGAAGATGATCAGTTTGCAGCCGAATTACCTCAAGGTTTTTATTCATCAGATTATTTCACTACGCGTCTTCTCGATTTTTTACAGGATGATGAACAGCGTGATGGGCGTCCATTTTTCGCTTATTTACCTTTTTCCGCGCCGCACTGGCCATTACAGGCACCACAGGAAGATATCGCCAAATATAAAGGTCAATATGATCAAGGCCCAGAAAAGCTCCGTGAACAACGCCTTGAAAAGCTAAAGCAACTCGGTTTGGTTGCCACCGATACCACTATTCATCCTGTCTTGGCACGTACTCCATTTTGGGAAAGTCTGACCGATGAAGCACGACAAAAATCTGCCCGAATTATGGAAGTCTATGCGGCAATGGTCGATCGTATGGATCAAAATATTGGTCGGGTGATTGAGCATTTAAAAAATACAAGTGAGCTCGACAATACCATCGTGATCTTTCTATCAGACAACGGCGCAGAAGGTGCGCAGCTTGAAGCCTTGCCTGTATTTGGTGGTCATCTGGATGAAATTATCGAAAAATATTATGACAATCGTCTGGACAATATTGGACGGGCGAACTCTTATGTCTGGTATGGTGAACATTGGGCACAGGCTGCAACCGCACCATCACGCCTATATAAGGCACATACCAGTGAAGGTGGTATCCGCACGGTGTCCTTTATTCACTATCCTGCATTTCAACGTCAGCAACAAATCAGTCATGAGTTTTTGACGGTCATGGATGTATTGCCGACATTACTGGATTATCTGAATATTCAACATCCAGAAACAGAATATAAAGGTCGTCAACTGGTACCACTACGTGGCAAATCAATTCTGCCGTATTTGCAAAATCAGCAAGCACATATTCACAGTCAGGATCACATTACAGGATGGGAACTGTTTGGGCAAAAAGCCTTACGTAAAGGGGATTGGAAAGCGTTGTTCATTCCTGCCCCGAATGGCCCAAATCGTTGGCAATTGTATAATTTACAACTCGATAAAGGCGAAACTCAAGACTTGGCAAAACAGCATCCTGAAAAGTTACAAGAGTTATTACACGACTGGGCGATCTATGTGAAGGAAAATGGTGTCATTGAAAATGTCGCACAAAAGCGTCTATTACAAAATGACCAGTTAGAACCCTTCGAAGTCTAATATTCTCCGTTTACGATTAACCAGTTGCTCATCAACTGGTTTTTTTATATATCGACCTTATTCAAAATACATAAACGATAGATACGAAACCAGTGCATTGCCTAAATCCCAATGCGGATCAATTCACTATCATTTTATGAGAACAGATTTAAAAACTTTTGTACGCTTTCAACGCTAGCCTCCAATCTTTTAAGAGATCGCCACGATAGAAAATTTAAGCGATAAATAAAACTCAATCATTTGAAAAACTGAAGCGAAAATAAAGCTTAGTAAGCGAGAGTCTAAGACAGATAAAGTTAAGATTGGCATCTAAAAGATAAATATATAGATGAAACCCAATAAAAAAGGCTTTAATTCAATTAAAGCCTCTATTATGTATACGATTTTTTAATCATGTTGTTATTCATGATTTCGGTTGGGTAATGACAGACAGTCTATCCACCCCAACACGCTCAATACTCGCCAATAATTTTGCTACCGTGCCATAAGGCACAGTTTCATCGGCATTTATATTCAGTGCCAACTTTGGATTGAGCTGCTTGCGCTGTTGAATTTGTTGCTCAAAATGATCCAGACTGACTTTGTCCTGATCCAGAAAAATATCACCATTTGGTTTCACGCTCACCACCACTGCTTTGGTTTGGTCTGTGGTCTGAGTCGGTGCGGCCTTAGGCAAATTGACTTTTACACTGTTGGTCAATAACGGTGCTGTGACAATAAAAACTATCAGTAAAACCAGCATCACATCCACTAAGGGCGTGATATTAATTTCACTGACAACATCATCATCTTGAGAGGTTGAAATTGCCATTATGCCAATACCTCCTGATCCTGTTTCTTATTGACACTTGGGTTGACTTCAAACTGCTTTGAAGCACGATTTGCAAGATGCGCACTGGCATTTGCAGGTAAATGAAAACCTGTTTTTTGGGTTAAACTGACCAGATCGGTTGCAAAATCATCCAGATCAGCCCCAATGCCTTTCACTTTACGCACAAAATAGTTATATGCCAGCACCGCAGGAACAGCCACCGCAATGCCCAAGCCAGTCGCAATCAGTGCTTGACCAATTGGCCCTGCGACCACATCCATGCTGGCATTTCCAGATTTTGCAATTGCCTGTAAGGCATGAATAATGCCAAAAACGGTTCCAAATAAACCAATAAACGGCGCATTATTGCCAATAGAGGCTAACAAAGCCGAGCCTTTCTCAAGTTGGCGACGTTCAGACAAAATCTGTTTACGTAAGTGACGTTCTAGCAAATCCTGACGACTCCAGCTATTTTGCAAATCCTGATGAGTTTGATCATCTGCGTCTGCCAGCGTTTTAAATCCAGTTTGGGCAATTCTTGCGGTTGGGCCTTGTTCTGTATTGGCTTTCTGAATCGCTTCTTCAATATTTTTGGCTTTCCAGAATTGATCGACAAATGCCTGACTTTGATGACTGGCTTTTTGCGTTTGTATCAGCTTAACCACCACCAAAACCCACGTTACAATTGAAAATCCAATCAGTAACCAGATGGTTGCATCGTGGATCACACTATTAATATCACTCATGATTGATTCCTCTTTTATATCTGTAAGTTCAATTTCTAAATTAAAATTAGTTCGGTAATTTGAAATGGATCGGAACATCCACCCAACCTTCGACTGGGGTGCTGCCTTTTAACGCAGGAGAAAACTTCCAGCGTTTGACGGTATTGATGGCAGCATCATCCAGCAGTTTTTTGCCACTGCTCGATTGCAGATTGACCACTAAAGGGCTCCCTGATGGAGAAACTTTGACCCTTAACAGGACCGAACCTTCCCAGCCCCGATCCAGTGCTTGTTCAGGATATTCTGGGGAAGGATTACTCAAATAGCCTGCATAGCCTTTGGCCTCTGTTACAGGCAAATCTTTGATGACGGGTGCAGACGGTGCAGCTTTCACCACTGGTTCAGCTTGCACTTGTGCTTTCGGTGCAGCTTCAACAGGCATTGGAGCCTCTTGTGAAACGGCTTTTGTCGGTTGTGCTTGAGCAACGGGTTTGCTTTCAACTTTTGCGACTGGCTGCGCAGGTTGTACGTTTTGAACCACAGGAGGGACTTTGGGCTGCTGTGTCACAGGTGGAATTTTGGGTTGAATGACTTTGGGCTGAATAATTTTAGGCGGTTGCTGTTTAGGCTGAATCAGTTCCACCAAAACAGGTTCAGCCTTTTTCTCAGGCAAGGTCGGAGTTGGAAACTGCTGTCCCAGATACCAGATGCCATAATGGGCCGCTAAAACCACTGCGGTTGCCACAAGCAGTTTCTTTTGCCATGTAAAATCAGGTTTAGGGGCGTGAGTCGATACATGTTGGGCAAACAAATCAACAGCTGTATGCGAGTGAGTCCCTTCTACCGCAGGTGTCAATTGACTCAAAAACAGGGCTTTTTTTGATAATGAAGTTCTTATGTCAGTCATGGCGTGTCCTCTTAGTGAACCTGATCTTGGGTCAAGATTGAAAAGACTTGCTCTTTGAGCTGATGTAATTCAAAACTGGCTCGATTACGTGGACGGGCAAGCGTAACAGGAATAATCTGTTCTATACGTCCAGGTTTTGGCTGTAAAATCACCACGCGATCCGCCAATGTGACCGCTTCCTCTACATCATGAGTAATAAAAATCGTGGTGATTTTCTGCTGCGCCTGAATCCTCAATAATTCATTTTGCATTTGATGACGGGTTAAGGCATCCAATGCCCCAAATGGTTCATCCAACAGAAAAATTCGCGGCTGTGCCACCAGACTACGGGCAATCGCAACCCGCTGGGACATACCTCCTGAAAGCTGATGCGGATAGGCTTTTTCAAAACCATTTAAACCAATTAGTTCAACAGCCTGTGCAATACGCTCAACTTTTTCAACAGGCGGAATCGTTTCATTGATTAAACCCAGTTCAATATTTTGCTCAACATTCAACCATGGAAATAGACGATGTTCCTGAAACACCACTGCACGGTCTTTGCCAATACCTGAAATCGCTTGACCATCAATCTTGATTTGACCTTCAAAATCCTGATCCAGACCTGCAATTAAGCGTAACAGCGTCGATTTCCCACAACCACTGCTGCCGACAATCGCAATAAATTCACCTTCAAACACATCCAGATTAAAATCTTGAAGCACGGGTAGAATTTTCTGGTTGACATTAAATGTTTTATCGACAGCACAAAATTCAATCAGTTTTTTATTCGGCTTCAGCGTGATTAATTCGCTATTTTGCTCATTTAAATCAATACTCATATTCATCTTGTTACGTCCTATTGCCACGCCATGCGGTTGCATAGCTTTCAATGACTTTGCCTAGCCATGCCAATAATCCACCTGTAATTGCAACCAATAGCGTTGCAGCAATGACTCGATTCATCTCAAAATTTTGTTGCGCTGCAATCATATAGCTTCCAATCCCGGTACCCGATCCCATCAAATATTCCGCCCCGAAAGACGCCATCCATGAGTACAACAACGCCAGCCTTAATCCAGCAAAAATTGCAGGTGCAATACTCGGTAAAATCAGCAGTTCCAAGCGTTGTACAATTGAAAGTCTTAAAATGTCGGAAGCTTCGGTTAATTGTGTAGACACCATCGCGCTACCTTTCCATGTCGCAATAAACAGGGGAAAGAAAGTAGCCAGCGAGATAAACACCAGCTTTGAGCTGTCTCCTAAACCGAACCATGCGGTAATCAGCGGAATCCATGCAAAAATTGCGATTAATCTCAAAATATTTAAAGTGGGCGCAAACATCAGTTCCAGCGGTTTGAACAACCCCAAAATTAAACCGGTGATCACCCCAATACTTCCACCAATCATTAAGCCCAATAAGGCGCGATATAAACTAAAATGCATGGCATTGCTTAAAGAACCATCCTGTAACCCATGCACGAGTGCCTGACTCACTAACACAGGGGAAGGAAGCACCGATGCCGATATCCAATGGAACTGACTAGAAAAAAACCATAAGCTCAGCAATAAAACTGGAATAAGCCACGGTTTTAACGATGATTTTTTATAATGATTATCTTGATGGTGTGCCGAAATCACTGCATGTGGCCAAAATACCGTTTTCGCTTCTAACCATTGCAATGTGGTATCTAAGACAATGCCGACCGCTGCAATTAAAATGATGCAGACAAAGACAATATCTAGTTGAAACAGCTGGCGCCCTGTCACCATCAAATAACCAATCCCTTCTGAAGATGCCAACAATTCGACCGCAATCAAGGATGTCCAGCTTGCTGCGATTGCTAAGCGTAAACCTGTAAAAAAATACGGGAGTGATGCGGGTAAAATTAATTTGAAAATCAACGCTTGTTGGGAAAATTTTAGAATTTCAGCCATTTCCCTCAGTTTAGGCTGGATATCCCTGACCCCTGCCTGAACATGAATGGCGATGGGAATCAAACTGGCTTTAAAAATAATAAAAACTTTCAGTGCATCTTCAATGCCGAGCCAAATCATCAATAAAGGCAACCACGCCAAGGTAGGCACAATCGCCAGTGCATAAAATATGGCAGAAACATATTGCTCAAAGTTACGGCTATAACCCAGTAAAACACCGATCACAACACCTGCCACTAGCCCTGAACATAAACCCAGTGCTAATCGCTTAAGACTTATGGCAAGATGCCACCATAAATCCTGTGACGACATTTGCAAAAAGCTATGCCATGTCTGCTGTGGGGTTGGCAAAATCTGTGCAGGCATCCAACCGTTGTTGGCGGCAATCCACCAAAGTCCAAATAAAACGACAGGTACAATCCAGTAAATTGCAAGCGTGTTTATAGACGCCAGCACATTTAAAATAAATGACTTATATACATCATGATTTAATCTGTCATGATTTTGATTTGAGCTTATTTCTTTCATATCTGACACACATATTTATTTTCATATACATCATTTACACTATAAGTTAACTTGTTATGAACCCATTTCACATTTAATGCTTTGATCTATTAAAAAATGAATGAACTTCAATTGTGCAAGCCACATTGTTATTTTAATTATAAAAAATTATCCTGTTTGGACTGTCTGAATAAATACAAACTTAATCATTTATAAAGATGAGTAAATAAAAACAATGAATAATGAAAAAATCATCTAAAACAATCAAATAAACTAAAAACCATCCAAGTATGTTCATTCCGCTTATCTTTTTTCTTTAAATCGTTATCATAAATTCTCTCAGTGACTTATTTATCTGATCAGCATTTTTAGATGTATATTCAATAAAATTTATATCTTCATCACAATATAGAATGAATTGTGTATTCTCAGTGACAGTCTCAAATTAAATAAAAAATAGAATTAACAAAAATTAAACACTTTATTGGAGATATTAAATGCAACAAAAAACTGCATCTCATTTTAGTGGTGATGATCCACTTATATTAAATAAAATCACACAGAGTATTTTAGCTTCAGTTTTTGGAGTTTCTGTGCTGGGGTTGATGGCTTTTTCAATGCAGGCTTATGCAGAAGATGTTCAGCCCACTTCGACAACCACCGCACAGATTAAAAGTTCAACTCAACCTGCTCAAGCAGAGGATGTTATTCAACTGGCAGATGTAGTGGTTACGACCCGTCGTCGTGAAGAAAAAGCACAAAATGTCCCTACCCCTATCACTATTTTAAGTGCCAAAACACTCGAAACTCAGCGCTTAAGTAAAATTGAAGATTTGCAACAGGCTTTACCGAGTCTCAATGTCGCGTTTTTAAATCCACGCCAGTCCAGTGTTGCAGTTCGCGGTTTGGGAAATAATCCAGCGAGTGATGGTCTTGAGGCCAGTGTCGGGGTTTATCTGGATAATGTTTATCTGGGACGTCCAGGAATGGCGGTGTTCGATTTGCTGGATATCGCTCAGCTTGAACTATTGCGTGGCCCTCAAGGCACCTTGTTTGGCAAAAACACTACTGCGGGCTTATTAAATATTGGCTCGAAGTTACCCACCTTTTATCCAGACAATTCTGCTGAAATTTCTTTTGGTTCACGTGATTATTTACAGGCAAAAGGCAGTTTTTCCGATGCGTTGTCAGAGACTGTCGCAGGACGTTTATCTTTTTATAAAACCACACAAGATGGCTTCGTTAAAAATAGCAATGATGGCAAAGATTATAACGATACAGATCGTTTAGGCGTACGTAGTCAGATTTTATGGAAGCCACAGGACAATTTTAATTTGCGTGTTATCGCGGACTACAACAAACAGGACGATAATCAAGGCGCAATGCTGATGTATTATCAAGGTCCAACTTTTAATAGTCCTACCTTTGGCGCAAATTACAATCGCTTTATTGATAATGCTCAAGCATCGGGCGCAAAAAATTTGTATAACAACTGGAAAGATTATCGAATCGATTCCGATGCCAGACAACATATGTTTGTTGAACAAGGCGGTGGTTCTGCTGAAGCAAACTGGACACTCAACAGTGGAAAAAAACTGACCTCAATTAGTGCTTATCGGTTCTGGCATTTTACACCGACCAATAGCGATTTGATCAGTTCTAATGCCTTAATTAATGGTGGCGTTGCCGTCAAAGATGAGCAATATTCACAGGAAATTCGTTTTGCTTCTGCCGATCATCAAGTGATTGACTGGGTGACAGGCCTTTATTATTTCCAGCAAAATCTAAAAAATAAGAGTTTCTCAATTTATGGCGATGCTGCCGATGCATTTTACTTATATAACGTTCCGACTGTCAGATCGCTCATTGCCAATGGTCAATCCAATATTCTGGATAACCGATCATCCTATAGCTATGGCGAGACAGACACGAAAAGCTCTGCAATCTTTGGACAGGGCACATGGCATGCTACGCCAAAATTTGATTTGACCGCAGGGGGTCGCGTCACCTACGAAGATAAAAGTGCCAGTATTGTCCGTACGGCTCCAATCGGCGGCAAAGATATTGCAACCATCTCGGTCGCTGAGCGGAATCTAGTAAATGCACAACTCGGTGCTTATGACTCAGGTGACTTATCACAAAATAAAGTCAGTTACTCTGGACTGCTCACAGGGAGCTATCGCTTTAACCCTCAAAACCTGTTGTATAGCACGTATTCGCATGGTGAAAAATCTGGTGGATTTAACTTAAGTGTGGGTTCTGCGCCGACTGCGGGCGCAGACTCTCTTAAAGTAGAACCAGAAAAAGCCGATAATTATGAAATTGGTTTAAAACAAAACTTTTTAAATAATAAATTACAGGTCAATAGCAATCTGTTCTGGATTGATGTCTCTGATTATCAAACCACGAGCTATGAACAAGTGGGAAGTTCAATTGTCAGTGTATTGGCCAATGCAGGTAAGGTGCGCAGCCGCGGCTTTGAAATTGACACCACTTATCAACCGATTCGTCGTTTAACCCTTAATTTTAATGGTTCATTGAACGACACAAAATATACCGAATATAAGAATGCCCCTGCGCCATCCAACGTTTCCATCCCAACAGGGGTAAATACTCAGGATTTGTCTGGGGAACGAGTGTATGGCGTACCCAAATGGATCGCCAATTTTAATTTCCGCTATGACTTACAGGAAAAAAACAACTGGCAACCGTATGTATCAGGCAGCTACGCATGGCGTGACTGGTCGTATGGAACTTTAGATAACAATCCAGAAGCTAAAATTAAAGCGTATGGTCTGGTCAATGCCAGTTTTGGTGCGCGTCACCGTTTTGGAGACAATGAAATTGATGTTTCAGTTTGGGCAAAAAATCTGACTGATCAAGCGTTTGTCACCAATGCATGGAACTCTGCAAATGGCACCGTACTTGCCAGTGCAGGACAACCGAGAACCCTTGGAGCAACCCTCAAAGTCAGTTTCTAAGAATGGATCTAAAAACAACATTTCAACCTTATAGCGAATCAGTCATGAATATATTGAAATTAAAAACTACCTTAGCAACAACATTGATCACGTTGATGCTACCCATGGTTCACGCTGCGCCTAGTGTTTATCCAACTGGGGTGACCATTTACGATCCAAGCAAAGCGAATCCTCAATATGTGATTTTTAGCGGTGCAGATAATAAAACCCATCTCATTGATATGAATGGCAATGAAGTCAAACAATGGAACTTTAAAGGTTTTCCTTCTGCGGTTATTGATCCGCAATTGACGGGAGGCATCAAAGGTCGGGTTTTGCTACAGCTTAAAGAGGTTGATCATGCCAATAAGCTGGCTTCTGCTGGTAATGGGCTCAACAATAAAACTGTCGGAGAAATCGATTGGAACGGTAAGACGGTATGGCAATGGAGCGGAGAATCGAAAACAGATGCGGCCTATCAGCATCATGATATTCGTAGACTTGCTAATGGCAATACCTTGGTCCTGGCTAATCTGGTACATAAAGTATCAGGATTTAAAGTCCCCGAAGTGATTGATGATGTGATTTATGAAGTCAATGCGCAAGGAAAAACGGTCTGGAGCTGGAAAGCCTCGGATCATTTAAATGAATTTGGCTTTAGTCAGGAACAACTAAAACTGGTCTTAGACACTCAAAACCCCGATTATTTACATATCAATAATCTGGCACCGATTGGGCCGAATCAATGGTTTGATGCAGGTGATGCACGTTTTCATCCTGACAATCTGATCATTGATTCACGAAATGCCAATTTCATAGCCATTATTGATAAAGCCACAGGTAAAATCGTCTGGACACTGGGGCCAAACCTTCCCCCAATTAATCCCAAAACGGCCAATACGGTTCCTCGTCCTGTCGATCAAATCAGTGGACAACATGACGCGCATATCATTCCTAAAGGTTTAGCAGGTGCAGGGAATTTATTGGTGTTTGATAATCAGGGGGATGCAGGCTATCCCTCTGTACAACGTGGTGTAATTTCAGGTTCACGTGTGCTGGAAATTGATCCGATAAAAAAAGAGATTGTTTGGCAATATACAGCATCCAATTCAGCACAACCGGACTGGGCATTTTTTAGCTCGTTTATTAGCAGTGCACGACGCTTACCAAATGGCAATACCCTTATTGATGAAGGTCAAAATGGTCGTTTCTTTCAGGTTACACCACAAGGAGAAATCGTTTGGGAATATGTCAGTCCTTATATTGGTCAAGCCCCGAATGGCAAAGCCAAAAGTAACTGGGTCTACCGCGCCTTACCTGTGCCTTACTCATGGGTTCCAGAGACCGTCACTCATAGTGAAAAGGCGGTTGTTCCTTCCAGCAAGCTTAATTTCTGAAACAATGTTTGATCCTTTACGTTGCAAGCACGATCGCCCCATAAGTTGGGGCTTTTTTGCATTTCTTGTTCAAAAAAATTCTGAAAATATAAAATCTAAACAATTATTTATGCTCTTAAAATTCCAAACATGAATTTGGCTCAGCTTTTGTTGAAACAAAATCGTTTTTATTCACGTTGTACTTTCGGTATAAATTGCAGCATAGAGATTAGGGTAGCAAATTAAAATGAGCCAAGACTTTAGCTTTGCGATTAAGCGCATTCGTTTCGATGAAAATTATCGTCCTTCCGACAATACACGCATCACCACCAACTTTGCGAATTTGGCCAGAGGGGCAAGTCGCCAGGAAAATTTGCGTAATACCTTAAAAATGATTGACAATCGTTTCAATGCTTTGGCGCATTGGGATAATCCGAATGCAGATCGTTATAGCGTTGAGCTCGATATCATTTCGGTGGATATTGATGTAGAAGGAAATGGTCAAACTTTTCCCACTATCGAAATTTTAAAGACCCATATCATTGACCATAAAAATAATCAACGTATCGAAGGCATTGTCGGTAACAATTTTTCTTCTTATGTACGAGATTATGATTTTAGCGTATTACTGCCAGCACATAATAAGGATCAAAGCAAATTCAGCTTACCAGAAAATTACGGTGAGTTGCATGGAAAAATCTTTAAGTCTTTTTTAAATTCAGAAACTTACAAATCTAATTTTGCCAAATCTCCTGTGATTTGTCTGAGTGTTTCTACCACTAAAACTTATCAGCGTACGACCAATCAGCATCCTATATTAGGTGTGGAATATCAACAGGATGATTATTCTTTAACCGATGAATATTTCGCAAAAATGGGTTTAAAAGTCCGTTACTTTATGCCGCAAGGCAGTGTTGCGCCTTTGGCCTTTTATCATCATGGTGATTTGCTCAGTGATTACACCGATCTCGAACTGATCGGCACTATCAGCACCATGGAAAGCTTCCAGAAGATTTACCGCCCAGAAATTTATAATGCCAATGCTGCGGCAGGACAGGTCTATCAACCAAGTTTGAGCTATCAGGATTTTTCACTGACTCAAATTGTCTATGATCGTGAAGAACGTAGTCGACTGGCGATTGAACAAGGCAAATGGACAGAAGAGCACTTCATCAAGCCATACAAAAGCATTCTTGAGCAATGGGCTGCGAGCTATTCAGATAAAAGCACCGCCGATAAAACCGAAGCCGCTTAAATTCACCAATTTATAGAAAAGATGATTGATCATGACCAAAATATTATTACCGACTTCAACTGCGGGCAGTCTACCAAAACCCTCTTGGATCGCAGAACCTGAAAAACTCTGGTCACCTTGGAAATTAGAAGGTGATGACTTGCTGCAAGGTAAACGCGATGCGCTATTGGTTTCATTGCAAGAGCAGTTACACGCAGGCATTGATATCGTGAGTGATGGCGAACAAACTCGCCAACATTTTGTCACCACCTTTATTGAACATCTGGATGGCGTGGATTTTGAAAAACGTGAAACGGTTCGTATCCGTAATCGTTATGATGCCAGTGTCCCAACTGTGGTGGGTGCTGTGTCTCGTCAAAAACCTGTTTTTGTGGAAGATGCCAAGTTTTTACGTCAGCAAACCACTCAACCGATTAAATGGGCACTTCCGGGTCCAATGACCATGATTGATACGCTTTATGATGCGCATTATAAAAGTCGTGAAAAACTGGCGTGGGAATTTGCCAAAATTCTGAATCAGGAAGCCTTGGAATTGGAAGCGGCGGGTGTCGATATTATCCAGTTTGATGAGCCTGCATTTAACGTATTTTTTGATGAAGTCAATGACTGGGGCGTTGCGACACTTGAGCGTGCGCTTGAAGGTCTAAAGTGTGAAACAGCGGTGCATATTTGTTATGGCTATGGCATTAAAGCCAACACCGATTGGAAAAAAACGCTGGGTTCAGAATGGCGACAATACGAAGAGGCCTTTCCTAAACTACAACAATCCAAGATTGATATCGTTTCACTGGAATGTCACAACTCGCGTGTACCCATGGATCTGATTGAACTGATTCGTGGTAAAAAAGTGATGGTGGGTGCCATTGATGTCGCCACCAACACGGTTGAAACGCCTGAAGAAGTTGCAGATACCTTACGCAAGGCATTGCAATTTGTCGATGCAGACAAACTGTATCCATCAACCAACTGTGGTATGACACCACTTTCGCGTGAGGTTGCACGAGGCAAGCTACAAGCACTCAGCGCAGGTGCAGAAATTATCCGAAAAGAGCTTTCAAACGGGTAATCATCGCTTTAGGCAGAGAGCTAAAAGTGGGCAGTTTCCAAGCAAAGATTAAACTGCTCACGCTGGTGAGGAATAAAATCATGATTGAAGCAGCAGACTTTAGAAATGCAATGTCTTTATTAACCAGTGCGGTCAGTGTTGTCACCACAGCAGGCAAATCTGGTCGTTATGGTTTTACTGCATCTGCGGTGTGTAGCGTGACGGATACGCCTCCAACCTTGTTAGTTTGCATGAATCAAGCCTCAAGTTCACATCCGCATTTTATTGAAAATAAAATTTTAACGGTGAATGTATTAGCTGCACATCAGCAGCACATTTCTCAAGCATTTTCCTCAAAATTGACGCCAGAACAAAGATTTGAACAGGGTTTTTGGTCTGAATTAGCAACAGGTGCGCCCGTTTTGCAAGATGCCTTGGTGAATTTTGATTGTGAAATTGAACAGATTCAGCAAGTCGGTACACATACAGTTCTTATGTGCCGTATCATTGCGCTTCAACAGGCTCATCATGCTCAAAGTTTGGTGTATTTTAATCGTGCTTATCATCAAATTGGACGCCAGATTGAGCAGCCATTGGTTCAGACTGAAGTTGCATAGCTATTTCAGTGTATTCACCTAAACCCGCTCATGACGAACACTATCATGCAGATAGTGCTGCATTTCAGACTTTACTTTGCAGCTTGATTGGCTATTTTCGTAAAAAATCATCAGCAGAATATAGTCGTCTTCAATCATCTGTATCCGTTTACAAAACATATTTTCTATTGTTTCAATAACTTAAAGATATAAAAATATAAAGTACTGATTTTAAAAGTTTTTTAACTTTATCAAATCAGTGCTATTTTGAAAAAACTGTGTATAATTTCGCCAAATCAACCCTCGCTGAATTTTAGTACTTTTCTAAAATTGAGTGAGGGTTTTTGCATGGATTGCTTATCTGGAATGGATAACATCAGGTCTTATTATTGGCGGCATTGGCAATGATCTTTTTTTCCAGAGCAGCACGCGCTGACACACATATTCAACTCGCAGCCCAACGTCTTTCAACACGTCTGGCTTTTTTCTCGCTGGGTTTTGCAACGGCTGCATGGGCACCGCTCATTCCATTTGCACAACAACGCCTCCATCTGAACCATGCAGACTTTGGTCTATTACTGTTATGTAGTGGGCTCGGTGCCATTCTGGCAATGCCTGCTACGGGTCTACTGATCTATCGTTTGGGCTGTAAGATCTTAATCGGTCTGGCATTATTGATGTTAATGCTATTATTGCCTGCCTTGGCACTCGGCAGTACTGCGTTAAGCATGGCCATAGTTTTGTTTTTGTTTGGCACAGCAGCAGGAAGTTTGGGTGTTACAGTTAATTTTCAGGCAGTGCTGGTTGAAAAAAACTCATCACAACCGATGATGTCAGGCTTTCACGGCATGTGTAGCTTGGGCGGTCTGGTCGGTGTCATGACCGTTACAGCACTGTTTGCATTAGGGGTTGCCCCTATTTTAGGCATTGTGATCATTAGTTTTGTCTTGGCTTTGATCGCTCTATTCACGGTACCGTATGCGCTTTCAAACGCTGAGAAAGACCATCAGCCAAGTGTTGACGTCGCTCAAAGCACCACTCCGCTAAAAAAACGCCCAAGCCTTCTGGTGATTTTGATCGGGGTCATTTGTTTTATTAGCTTTCTATCTGAAGGTGCGGCCATGGATTGGAGCGGGATTTATTTAACCAGTGAATATGGTATGAAGGCCGCATATGCAGGTTTGGGTTATACGTTTTTCGCCATCGCCATGACTTTAGGACGTTTATTCGGTGAAAAAGCGCTGAAACTGTGGGGCGAAAATCGCCTGATTCATTACAGTGCAGTCTGTGCATGTTTGGGCTTAGTGACGATTGTGGCTGCGCCTCACTGGATAATCGTAGTGCTGGGTTATGCCTTACTTGGTTTAGGCTCTGCCAATATTGTGCCGATTATGTTTTCCAGAGTTGGGCGACAAAATGCCATGCAAAAAGCTGCTGCCTTGTCCTGTGTTTCAACCATTGCCTACACAGGTTCTCTGTCTGGTCCAGCTTTGGTGGGTATTATTGGAGAGTATGTGGGTTTAAGTCTGGTCTTTTCAGGCATGGCAATCATGGTGATCTGTATTTTGTTCCTGAATCACTTTAGCCAGATCAAGTCTGACTCCTGATCTAAACTCATGCATAACTTCAATATCTGATAAAAAACAGTAATCGATCATAGAAAAAATAATGCCCCTTTTTTCAGTACTTAGAAGGGGCATATTGATTTTTCTCATGCTTTCAAATCCATATTGCACACTCACAATCTATTTTCGAGCTGCATATGAATATGCTGAAACGCATGCGATGGATAGAAAGACACGGCTGACTTTGTGTTTTCACACTCAAAACGATGCACATATTGGGTACAGGCCAAATCAGTTAAAAAATGATCACGCCAGTCGTTAATGTCATAAGCCTGCAATTGTTTCATCATTTGCTGATAACGATATTTGCGCTCTGCCAAAGGCATATTCAAGGCCTGTTTCAGT
The DNA here is from genome assembly GCF_900625095.1 of Acinetobacter ihumii. Lineage (GTDB taxonomy): Bacteria > Pseudomonadota > Gammaproteobacteria > Pseudomonadales > Moraxellaceae > Acinetobacter > Acinetobacter ihumii. Next base: position 2,190,794 of record NZ_LR130760.1, read on the forward strand.
GCCTTAATCATGGCGATACGATCCGTTGGATCCACCACTAAGGCATCGGTCAGTTGCTCAGCCGCACCGGCAAATTTGGATAAGATCAATACCCCAGGATTTTCAGCATCCTGTGCCGCAACATATTCTTTGGCGACCAAATTCATGCCATCTTTGAGCGAACTGATCCAGCAAATATCGGCTTGACGGTAAAATTTCATCAATTCAAGGTGAGGTTTCGAGTCATAATTGCATACAATGGGAGACCATTCATTACGCTGAAATTCATGATTAATCAGATCCATCTTAAATTTAAAACGCTCAAACAAACGCTGATAGGTTGCAACATCTAAGCGAGAAGGACTGGCAATTTGTACATGTTGAACCTGTTCATGTACCTCTGGATTTTTCTCCAGAAAATCAGCCAAAGCATTAAAACGCTCGAATAAACCTTTAGAATAATCGATTCGATCTACCCCAATAATGGTTTTCATCCTAGCTTGCGCACCGACATCAGGAGATACATCTTGATGATTTAAATCTGCCAAAGACTGTTGAATGCCTGTGACATCAATGCCAATCGGATAATGTCGAATTGCGACCACTTTTTGGTTCAAACTTAAAAGATCTCTTTGAATTTTTTGTGCTTTTAAGAGTTTGCTACAGACTTGCAAACAGGTTTTTTGATCCTGAGTAGTTTGTAAACCAAGCAAATCATATTGACATAAATCATGGATTAAACTTTTACCGCTCGGCATTTTTTGCCACAATTCTAATGACGCAAACGGAATATGCAAAAAGAATCCGATTTTGTTTTGCATGCCCATTTCACGACAATAGCGCGCCACACTCAGAAAATGATAATCCTGAACCCAGATTAAATCGTCAGGCTGCGCAAACTCACAAATTTTCTGTGCAAATAAACGATTAACTTGCTGATAGGTCGTGTATTCATCCGCATCGTATTCTACTAAATCGACACGGTCATGCATGGCAGGCCACAAAGTATTATTGGCAAAACCGCAGTAATAATCCTGATATTGTTTTTCCGTAAGTGAACAGGTCATATAGGTGATTTTCGATTTATATAAAATATCAAAATGCTGATCGGCTTCCTGCTTCACTTGCTCGCCATTCCAGCCGACCCACACCCCACCCACTTGACTTAATGCATCCTGCATTGCTACAGCTAAGCCACCTGCCACACATTTTTGCGACTGCGGTAAACTGACACGATTCGATAAAATAATGAGTCTAGACATAATGTTCTCCGCATTTTTCTAATGGATGATGGTGAGAGGTTTGAGTATATTTTTGGGATAAATCCTTAAGAAATTCAGTGACCTGTTGAATATGTTCTAATCGATATTGTGCAATTGACTGACCAGAACCGACTTTTATACTGATGCCATGATGCTGATTCACATAGGCAAAGCCATCTTCATCTGTACGATCATCGCCTATAAAAATGAGCAAATGATGATGTAAATCAAGCTGTGATACGATTTGATCGATGGCGGTGGCTTTATTAATATGATGGGCTGCAAGCTCATAGACATATTTGCCATCAATTCGTTTTAATTGGGGAAATTGATCGTTTATTTTTTGCGTTAGCTCATGAGCAATGGGTTGAAGTTCTGGACATTTTCGATAATGTAGCGCCACTGTATTGATTTTATTTTCAAGCGATAAATCGGGATAAGGTTCAATTTCCGCAGCCAAATAGCGATAAATACTTTGAAATAAATCGGTATCGACCTGCTGAGATAAATGAGTATGGGCATCTATATAAATTTCCTGACCATGTAGGGCAGCAATAGGCAACTCAAGTGAACTTAATAATCTCTGGGCAGAGGCTAAATCTCGACCTGTAACGACCGAAACAACACCCTGATTTTGTTGTATATGCTGAATTAGATTTAATATTTCTGCCGATATAAAACATTGCTCAGGATCAACATTAAAATCTGCCAGTGTGCCATCAATATCTAAAAATAATGCTATCGGCTGATCAATAAAATCATCCCGTTGTAATATCTCTTTGGCATGATCATAATCATCATGCAATCTCGAGTTAATCGGTTGTTGGCTATTTATATTCATGTCAGTATCATTGTAATCATGTCATGGTATTTTTATAGATTGTCTTAAAAATGATCATAAATACAGCAAAATTACTTAAAGGTGTATACAACTACTCGCTTGTTTACTTAAAAAGAATTTTAGATACGTTGTCATGCTTTGTTACAGCTAAGGGCTATTTTTTAATGCTTATTTTTATATAGATGAAAACCCTTGAAACAAAACCAATCTATTTTATTTTCAATCAATTAACACATTATTCGATAGTTTACTCGTATGTTTGACTTGGGTTACTTTAAGTTAAGCGCATGAGTTTAAAATCTTTTTTATTTTTGTTTAAAATCTACACAATGATACGCATGTTACATGCGGTATGCATTGCATATCTAAAACATAAACAGTTGAAACAGTACCGTCATTTTTAATGTACGCATAAACTGCAATTCTGAGTCTCCTTATATGATGTATATTGAGAAAAGTTTATGTCAGATTATGCAAAAATTAATGATTTAATTAAAAATACCCGAACAGTGATGCTAACCTTTATAACACACGAAGGTCATTTACATGCTGTGCCCATGACTACTCAACATCGTGAATTTAATGGTGAAATCTGGTTTATCGGTTCCAAGTCATCCGAATTAAGCCAAAACATTGCAACAAATCCACAAGTCAATCTGGCTTACACTACCTCATCAAATCATTATGTATCTGTAAATGGGATCGCAGAGCTTATTCAGGATTCTTCCGTTTTAGATGAACTCTGGTCACCTGCTTATGAGGCTTTTTTCGAACAAGGCAAACAGGATCCAGATGTACAACTGATTCGAGTTACAGCACATGGTGCGCAATATTGGGAAAGTGCAGGCACACTGGTCAGTTTATTTAAATTAACCAAAGCTGCTATTTCAGGGGAGAAACAGCAGCTCGGTAGCTCACAGACTGTAAATTTATAGGATGATTTTTCAGAATTATTCTAGGCGTTAGGGTAAAAATTGACATCATACGCTGGTTCATCTGCCAATATTTGTATAAAGGGGTGAATGGTGTGTGATGTCAGTAAATAAGGATTAAACTCATCAATATGATGATGCTGAAAAAAATCTCTAATCCTTTGATTAATTGGAGCAAACTTCATACTCCACCTTGCAAAAACAGGGCTTTCCAGCTCCGAATAATATAAAATTTCACAGTGGCTATGACGCTGATCTTTTACAATCGACTGATAAAATAATTGCTCAATATGCTCCTTTTGACCCTCTATATACTGCAAAAAGAAACCATTGCCATAATATAAAACCCCGGTAATTTGATGCAATGAATTAAAATGAATAGATTCTGTCAAAATATTCATCAGGTCTTGTTTAATATGACTATGATCTTTTTTGGTTTTACTTGCATACATGATGCTGGCCAGACTCATCGTGCTCACCTCAAATAATGGTTATGATCAGATCATCTTCTTATTGATTTCATTCTGATTTCAGGGCGATGATAAAAATGTACTGATCTGCTTTTAAAATATAAAATTGTTTTCGAGATTCAGCATACAGTTATCGCAACAGGGAATTGTTGTAAAATGATGAGTGTCATACAGTATAAATTTAACCAGTTCATGCTTTAGCATAACTGTGCATATATTAAAAATTAGATGCGCTTAAGCTTTACAGAGCCAGATATCATTTAAAGAAAAGAAAAGAAAAAGAAAAAGAAATTGCAGTTTATGCAAACCTATTTAGATAGGGAGCTGTAGCATGTAGTCAGGATTTGACTGTCTCAACCAAGCAAATCCTATGTTTTAGCTATCTTCAACACAAGCTAGTTGCTTATTCGACAGGTGGAATATAAACCCAACCTTCCATCAACACCCGTGCGCTTCGACTCATGATGGCTTTTTTGACCTGCCACTGCCCTTGTTGGTCTTGTTGTGCCTGCGCTCCGACGCGCAAGGTTCCAGAAGGATGTCCAAAACGCACAGCTTCCCGTTGTCCCCCGCCTGCCGCCAAATTGACCAAGGTGCCTGGAATGGCAGCGGCTGTTCCAATCGCCACGGCGGCCGTGCCCATCATGGCATGGTGCAATTTACCCATGGAGAGTGCGCGAACCAGTAAATCGACCTGCTCCGCTTCAACCACTTTACCACTTGACGATGTATAACGTTTAGGCTGGGCAACAAACGCGATTTTAGGCGTATGCTGACGTGCGACGGCTTGGCTAATGTCCTGAATCAGTCCCATTTGCACTGCGCCATAAGCGCGGATTTTTTCAAATCGAGCCAGCGCAACTTCATCATTATTGATCTGTTCCTGTAGCTCTGTACCTTGATAGCCAATCTCTTCGGCATTTAAAAAGATAGTGGGTATTCCAGCATTGATAAAGGTCGCCTGAAACGTCCCCACCTCTGGCACAATCAACTCTTCAACCAGATGTCCGGTTGGAAACATTGCTCCGCCATCTTCACCATCATCGGCTGGATCAAGAAATTCAATTTGAACTTCTGCTGCTGGAAAAGTGACGCCATCCAGCTCGAAATCCCCTGTTTCCTGCACTGCACCTTGAGTCATCGGAACATGGGCAATAATGGTTTTCTGGATATTTTTTTGCCAGATTCGAACTGTACATGTTCCATTTTCAGGAATACGTTCAGCCTCTATCAGACCATTTCGAATAGCAAAAGCACCGACTGCCGCAGTTAAATTGCCACAATTACCGCTCCAGTCTACAAATGCACGATCAATTGAGACCTGACCAAACAGGTAATCAACATCATGATTTGCTTGTTCACTTTTAGACAAAATCACGGTTTTACTGGTACTTGAACTTGCACCGCCCATACCATCTATTTGCTTGGCATATGGATCAGGACTGCCCATCACACGCAATAAAATTTGGTCGCGAATATGTCCGGGCACCTGTGCAGCTTGTGGTAAGTCATCCAGTTTAAAAAATACACCTTTACTGGTTCCACCACGCATGTAAGTTGCTGGAATTTTAATTTGCGCAGGATAAGCCATGTCCTTGCTCCATAAAAATCTTCAAAATTAATCTGTAAAGGGCTGATGATACTCATCAGCCCTTAATGTTATGCCGCATGACCTTCTAAAAAGTCCTGTGCAAAGCGTTGTAATACTCCACCTGCTTCATACACAGATACTTCTTCTTCGGTATCTAGGCGACACGTCACCGGTACTTCAACAATCTCTTCTTTACCCTCAGCTGTTGAACGTTCAATCACCAAAGTTAAAGTCGAACGCGGTGCAATATGACCAATCACGCTATATAGCTCAGTACCATCCAAACCTAAGGTTTTACGATTGACACCTGCTTTAAACTCAAGCGGTAAAACCCCCATACCGACTAAGTTGGTACGGTGAATACGCTCAAAACCTTCAGCCACAATCGCTTCAACCCCTGCAAGACGCACGCCTTTGGCAGCCCAGTCACGGCTTGAACCCTGACCATAATCCGCACCCGCGACAATAATCAGCGGTTGCTTACGGTTCATGTAAGTTTCAATCGCTTCCCACATCCGCATTACTTCGCCTTCTGGCTCAACACGCGCTTTTGACCCCTGTTTAATGGTGCCGTCGGAACGCACCACCATTTCATTAAATAGTTTCGGATTGGCAAAAGTGGCACGTTGTGCGGTCAAATGGTCACCACGATGCGTTGCGTAGGAGTTAAAGTCTTCTTCAGGTACGCCCATTTTGTGAAGATATTCACCCGCAGCCGAATCCATCATAATTGCATTGGATGGCGATAAATGGTCGGTGGTGATGTTATCGCCCAAAATTGCCAGTGGGCGCATGTTGGTTAAAGTACGTGGTGCAGCCAACGCCCCCTCCCAATACGGCGGACGGCGGATGTAAGTACTCATTGGTCGCCAGTCGTACAGTGGGCTTTCCGCTTCTTCATTTTCACCCAAATCAAACATGGGAATATAAACTTTACGGAATTGTTCAGGCTTCACTGCTTCTTTTACCAGCGCATCAATTTCCGCATCAGATGGCCAGATGTCTTTCAGGTAAATTGGATTGCCATTTTGGTCTGTACCCAATGAATCTTTTTCGATGTCAAAACGGATGGTTCCTGCAATCGCATACGCCACCACAAGTGGCGGAGATGCCAAAAATGCCTGTTTTGCATAAGGATGAATACGACCATCAAAGTTACGATTTCCTGAAAGCACCGCAGTGGCATATAAGTCACGGTCAATGATTTCTTGTTGAATCACAGGGTCAAGTGCCCCCGACATTCCGTTACAGGTGGTACAGGCATAGGCCACGATACCAAATCCCAATTTCTCTAAATCATGCAAAACGCCCGCTTCTTCCAAGTAAAGCGCAGCCGCTTTAGAACCCGGTGCAAAGGATGATTTCACCCAAGGTTTACGTACTAAGCCCAGTTCATTGGCTTTACGAGCAAGCAAACCTGCTGCTACGGTATTGCGTGGGTTGGAGGTATTGGTACACGAGGTAATCGCAGCAATAATCACTGCACCATCAGGCATTAGCCCTTCTGCTTCTTGTGCTTTGGCTGCTTCTAAATTACCTGCAATGCCTTTGGCTGCCAAATCAGCGGTAGATACACGAGCATGTGGATTTGAAGGGCCTGCAATGTTACGGGTTACGGTTGATAAATCAAAACGTAATACACGAGGGTACTGTGCTTGGGTCATATCCGATGCCCAAAGACCGATTTCTTTGGCATATTGCTCCACCAATGCCACTTGCGCATCTTCACGACCTGTCAGGCGTAAATAATCAATGGTGTTTTGGTCGATATAGAACATGGCAGCGGTTGCGCCATATTCTGGGGTCATATTGGAAATAGTGGCACGATCGCCCACCGACATGCTGTCCGCACCTTCACCGAAGAACTCTAAATATGCACCTACCACACGTTCTTTACGTAAGAATTCAGTCAATGCCAGAACGATATCGGTTGCGGTAATGCCTGCTTGACGCTGACCCACCAATTCCACACCAATAATGTCCGGCAGACGCATCCAAGATGCACGACCCAGCATCACATTTTCAGCTTCCAAGCCACCTACACCCACTGAAATCACGCCAAGCGCATCGGTATGTGGGGTATGTGAGTCTGTACCGACACAGGTATCAGGGAATGCCAAGCCATCACGGTTTTGAATCACTGGAGACATTTTCTCCAAGTTGATCTGGTGCATGATGCCGTTGCCCGCAGGGATCACATCGACATTTTTAAATGCGGTCTTGGTCCACTCAATAAAGTGGAAACGGTCTTCGTTACGACGGTCTTCAACAGCACGGTTTTTCTGAAATGCATCAGGGTCAAAACCGCCATATTCCACAGCCAAAGAGTGATCGACAATCAACTGAGTCGGCACCACTGGATTGACTTTTGAAGGATCACCGCCTTTATCGGCAATCGCATCGCGTAAGCCTGCAAGATCCACCAAAGCCGTTTGACCTAAAATATCATGACACACCACACGCGCAGGATACCAAGGAAAATCCAGATCCTGACGGCGTTCAATCAGTTGCTTTAAATAGTCGGTTAAATGTTCATTATCCACTTTACGCACAAGCTGTTCAGCGAGCACCTTAGAGGTATAAGGCAAAGTTTGATATGCGCCTGGCTGAATATCTTCAACGGCTTGACGCACGTCATAGTATTCGAGCTGGGTTTGCGGCAACGGTTTACGATATTGAGTATTGCTCATCTTAGCCACGCTCCGCCAATGGTTTAAATTCGAGGTTTTCAGGACCCGTATAATTTGCACTTGGACGAATAATCTTGCCGTCCTGACGTTGTTCAATCACATGCGCTGACCAGCCTGCGGTACGTGCGATTACGAATAATGGCGTGAACATAACCGTTGGAACGCCCATCAAGTGATAGCTCACCGCGCTGAACCAGTCGAGGTTCGGGAACATGTTCTTCACTTCTTTCATCACCGCTTCTAAACGTTCAGCGATCAAATACATTTTGGTATTTTCTTGCGCTTCAGCAAGTTCACGCGCCACTTTTTTAATGACTTCATTCCGTGGATCAGATACGGTATAAACAGGGTGACCAAAGCCAATCACCACTTCTTTTTTCTCTACACGACTACGAATATCAGCTTCGGCTTCATCCGCATGGTCATAACGTTGTTGAATCACGAATGCAACTTCGTTGGCACCCCCATGTTTCGGGCCACGAAGCGCACCAATACCACCAGTAATCGCTGAGTACATGTCCGAACCTGTACCTGCCACCACACGTGAGGTAAAGGTTGAGGCATTGAATTCATGCTCTGCATACAAAATCAATGAGGTATGCATGGCTTGAATCCACTCTTCCGATGGTGCTTTGCCATGCAATAAATGTAAGAAATGTGCAGCAATCGAGTCATCATCCGTTTCCACTTCGATACGACGACCATTGTTGCTAAAGTGATACCAGTACAACAACATTGAGCCCAAGCTTGCCATCAATTTATCGGCGATGTCTTTGGCACCTGCTTCGTTGTGGTCCTCATGTTCTGGGGTTAAACAACCGAGAACTGAAACACCTGTACGCATCACATCCATTGGGTGTGCAGACGGTGGGAGTTGTTCTAATGCAGTTTTCAGTGCTGCGGGTAAACCACGAAGTGCTTTGAGTTTTGCTTTATAGGCTTTGAGTTCAGCTTTATTGGGTAATTTGCCATGTACCAGCAAATGCGCCACTTCTTCAAATTCACTGCCGACTGCAAGGTCAAGAATGTCATAGCCACGATAGTGTAAGTCATTGCCGCTACGCCCTACAGTACATAGTGCGGTGTTGCCTGCCACTTGTCCGCTGAGAGCCACTGATTTTTTTGGTTTGAAGCCTGTTGGTGTTTCATTACTGCTCATAAGATTGTCCTTTTCTATCTATTTAATTTATTTTTGAGCAACTCAACGGAGTCGTGCCGAGTCCTCATCCTTTTTCAGGATAAACCACTTTGTCTTGCGCCTCGTCAAAGCTTTAACCGCTTTGACTTGCTCAGGTTCGACCTACTTTTCTTTCGGGAAAAGTAGGCAAAACCTGAGGTATGAATAGCAAAGATTAATCATCTTTGCCGTACCGCAAGGTGAAAGCTATGCTTGAACAAAAAACTACGCACTTCGCTTGTCTTGCGCTACACCAAAGCTTCAATCGCTTTGGTTTGCTCAGGTTGCAGATGACCTTTCTGCATAGCATATTTCAACCTAAATTCTTATGAATTAAGGGCTTCCTTATTTTGCTTTTTCAAACGATGCATCAAGATATTGTTCAAACGCATGGTAATTAATGCGCTCATACAGTTCTTGACGGGTTTGCATGGTATCCACCACATTCTTTTGTGTGCCTTCTTGACGCAAGGTCTGATAGACATTTTCTGCCGCCTTGTTCATGGCACGAAATGCTGACAATGGATATAACGCAATGCTGACATCAGCAGAAGCCAGTTCTTCCGTGGTAAATAATGGCGTAGAACCAAATTCAGTAATATTGGCCAAAATAGGAGCTTGGGTGGCATTGGCAAATTGCTTATACATCGCCAGTTCAGTAATCGCTTCTGGAAACAACATATCTGCACCCGCTTCAATATAAGCACCTGCACGATCAATCGCTGCTTGTAAACCATCTACCGCCAAGGCATCGGTACGCGCCATAATGACAAAGCTGTCATCGGTACGTGCATCGACAGCTGCTTTAATGCGATCCACCATTTCTTGCTGGGTTACGATTGCCTTGTTCGGACGATGACCACAACGTTTAGCCCCGACTTGATCTTCAATATGCATGGCTGCCGCGCCAAATTTAATCATTGATTTGGTGGTACGTGCGATATTGAAAGCAGAAGCACCGAAACCGGTGTCAACATCCACCAATAAAGGTAAATCACATACATCGGTAATGCGGCGTACATCGGTCAGAACATCATCCAGATTACTAATGCCTAAATCTGGCAAGCCTAAAGAACCAGCAGCAACACCACCACCAGACAAATAAATCGCTTGATAACCTGCGCGTTTTGCCAGTAAAGCATGGTTGGCATTGATGGTTCCTACCACCTGTAATGGATGCTCATTGGCAACAGCATCTCTAAATTTTTGACCTGCGGATAATGTTGTCATGAATTCCTTCACTCCTTGTGTATGCAGCATCTGGCTCAAACCAAATGTTTTTGAATGTTTCGATAAGATGAAGCGATGTGACGACGCATCAAGAGTTCGGCCAGTTCAGCATCGCCCTCTGCAATTGCGTCTAAAATATGAAGATGTTCTGAAAGTGCACGATGTGGGCGATTCGGCGTTTTGGAATATTGCACCCGATACATGCGGATCAAATGATACAACTCATCACAGAGCATTTTTTCCAGCGTTTTATTGCCACAGTTTTTGATAATGCAATAATGAAAATCGTCTTGTCCTTCCTGCAAATAATAGCCTTTGCCTTCTTTGAAGTTCGGATCTTGTGCATGCAGATGTAGCACTTCACGTAAGTTTAAAATTTGTTGTTTATCGATGCTTTGCGCTGCCAGTCGGCAGGCTAAACCCTCTAAATTTTCCCGAATTTGATAAAGTTCGCACAATTGTTGATGCGACAAAGACACCACTCTCGCACCGACATGGGCAGTACGTTCCACCAGTTTTTGTCCTTCAAGACGATGAATTGCCTCACGTAAAGGACCACGACTAATGCCATAAATTCTGGCCAATTCAGGTTCAGAAATTTTACTGCCCGGTGCGATTTCACCACTCACGATTGCGGTCTGGATTTTTTTAAAAATCTGATCCGTCAGAGTCATACTGAGCAATTCTTTCACGGGTTGAGTCATGACAAGCTCACCATATTGTCAACAATTAATATTTTACAACGCTAAAAATAAAGCCAAAAAAAGATAAAATCAACAACATTGTCGACAATTATGAAATTTTGTTCAAAAAACATAGACTGAATTCATACGCATTCAGGAATTTTCATTAAGCAATTTTTCTATTTGAATTGTTGCTTTACAAAGCTGTAACGAAACCTAAATAACTGCGCTGGCTGTGTTTATGCAAATCGTTTTTTTATCTGTAGTTTATTGAAAATAATAAAATAAATTTAAAGTCAGGCATGATGAGTGCTGCCCTGATTGCAGTTTTGGTGCTGTTCGGCTTTTGGATGTAGCTACGAAAATAAATAGTGCTTTGATCACAAAGATTTATTTTTAAATACAGTTGAAGCAATCAAACAGTCCCATCGTGCCAGCACGGTGGGACTGTCGCAGTCCGATGACTCATGATGCGTTAAAATCTGCCCATGCTTCAAAAGGGTTATACATCTGTTGCCAGCCTTCTGGACCCATCGCCATTTCAGCATCGCTTAACAAACACGCATCAAATTGTGCAATCAAGTATGACTCATCCATGTCCATGCCAATAATCACGATCTCCTGACGTGCATCGCCTGTATCGCTATCCCAGTTTTTACGAATCGCCACCAGACTTTCAGGGTCACTCGGCCAATGATCTTCGGGTACAGAAGCCCACCAATGTCCTGCAACCCCATGCCGAGCGACAGCGCCTGCTTGCGACCACGAGCCTGCCAAGGTCGGATGAGATGCCAGCCAAAAGAAACCTTTAGAACGAATTACCCCTCTCCATTCGGAGTTAATAAAATCATAAAAGCGTTGCGGATGAAAAGGACGGCGCGCGCGGTAGACAAAACTACGGATCCCATATTCTTCTGTTTCTGGAGTATGTTCACCACGTAATTCTTTTAACCAGCCCGGTGCTTGTGCCGCTTCATGAAAATCAAATAGATGCGTATTCAACACTTGATCTAAATCGACTTTGCCAAACTCAGAAACTTCAATCCGTGCACGCGGATTTAACTGTTTTAAAATTGCAAATAAGCGTTGTTTTTCGTCTTCATCAATCAAATCGACTTTGTTAAGTACAATCACATCACAAAATTCAATTTGGTCAATGAGCAGATCAACCACGCTACGCTCATCCTCTTCACCCAGAGACTCACCGCGCTGTTGCAAACTGTCATACGAGCTATAGTCTTTAAGGAAATTAAAGGCATCTACTACCGTAACCATGGTATCCAGACGAGCAAATTCATTCAATGAAACGCCCGACTCATCCTCAAAGGTAAAGGTTTCTGCTACAGGCAACGGTTCTGAAATACCCGTCGATTCAATCACCAATTGATCAAAACGTTGTTCTTCTGCCAGACGTCGTACTTCCAGCAATAAATCCTCACGTAAAGTACAACAAATACAACCATTACTCATTTCGACCAGTTTTTCATCCGTTCTGGACAGTTCTGCCCCGCCATCACGAACCAATGCAGCATCAATATTCACCTCCGACATATCATTGACAATAACGGCGATACGACGACCTTCGCGATTATTTAAAATATGATTCAGTAAGGTGGTTTTGCCTGCCCCCAGAAAACCTGAAAGCACAGTTACGGGGAGTTTTAAAGAAGTGGCTAGAGGAGTATCCATTGGCTGTCTCACTTTGATATGAATGATGAGGAACTGTCTTTGCAATTACAGGATGCACACTGACCCAGTAACTCGACATAGTGTGAGCTGGCATTAAACTGCTTGCGAGAAAGTGCTTGCTGCATGATTGAACCCAATTGCGGCGTATCAATCACATCTACGCTTTGGCATTGAGTACAAATAGTAATAAGGGGATAGTTTTGTCCCGGTTTTAATTCATGTGCCACATATAGATTCAGGCTATTTAGCTTCAAAATCAGACCGTAATCGGTCAATTTTTTTAAAATACGGTAAATCTGAATAGGAGCATTGAGTCCCAAAGGTTTGGCTTGATCCAAAATGAAATAAGCACTCAATGCCTTATTCTGCATTTTTAAAATATCGAGGATTTGCTGCTGTGCCAGACTCAGTTTAAGCTTGTTCATGGGATGATCGATGCCTGAGTTTGAGACAAGAAAGAAGCATTCAAACAAGGTGATGAAGTCTTTTTATGATCAGGTCCCCACGTGCGATATCCAGCACTGTCTATATGAATTTGTCCTGAGGCATAAATGCCTAGCCCCATCTGCAACGCTTCTCCCTGCTCCAGCCAAAATTGACACAATCGTTGCTTGGACTGCTCAATCATGCGCTGTTCATCAGCTGAAGGTTGAGGACTACCGATCCGAAAATCCAGTGCCGAATTAAACACATGTCTGGATGAATCCGCACCAGCAGCACACCGATTCAGATTAAAATTACGATAAACCGAGGTCACGCTAAAATCCTGAATCACGCCACGCTGAACCAATTGTTTTAATATATTTAAGGTCGGAACAATGTTGCTCCAGATTTCACGAGGTGGGACTTCAAACTCCTGAGCCGCACATTTTTGCCAGTCTCTGGCAGTTTGTAATAATTCAAAATCAGAAATCACGTTGGCAATCTGATGCTGTTGTAAAAAAGCCTTATATGACTGGACCTGTTGCTGATGATCAGCTTGCTTCAGCCACACCTGAAAAGCCGCAGCAAGTTCTGGGGTGCGTAATGTGCTAGACCTGCTTGCCGTCGAGCCATGGGTCATTGAGGTAGATTGAGGATAGGTAAGCTGAGCCGTGTCTAGCTTGGGCTGAATGGGCTGTTGACGACACGCGGTCAACAATAAAATGAAAGCTAACAAAAAAATATACTGCATTCAGATGGACCACTTCATGATTCGCTGTCGACATTGATCAGGTTTTTACCTGAAAAACCCCCTACTTCATTTTAAAAAGCATACAAGTTACGTTATAACATTTCAATAAAAGAATGAAGTAGAATTTGTCCTGTTAAAGGTCGCAAATATTCATGTTTTAAATCATTTTATTTTTCAGCAAATTATAGTTATTTATTATTTAAATTGTCTCTTAGCTCAAATGAAGTTTAAGCAAGTTGGTTGAGTTTTATGGTTAATCGCTAGCGATAATAGGATTTAAATGTTATGTTATAACATAATATTTATCACAACATTCTTTTGTTGATATGACTTCGATGCTACCTGATATTTCTGCCGAACCTTTTCACATCTCTCATTCTTCGCGTCTGGACTGGGTCGGTATGGAAAATATTGCCTTACCCATTCATCTGCAACACCACCGCTGCCTGAGTAAAGTCAACGCCTATGTCAGTCTGGATGACCCCAATGCCAAAGGCATACACATGTCCAGATTATATACGCGACTACTGGATTTGAGTGATCTTGCAACCTTAAAACTGAGTGATCTGCAACAGCTCTTGCAGGATTTTTTAATCAGTCATCAACCCTTATCACAACACGCCAGAATTGAGATTCAAACTGAACTTGAGTTACAACGCCCTGCATTAATCAGTGATTTATCAGGCTATAAAAGTTATCCGATTCGCCTATCCTGCCAATTGAATCAACAGGTGTTTACAGCCGAACTGGCGGTAGAAGTGACCTATTCATCGACCTGTCCATGTTCTGCTGCATTGGCACGGGACTTGATTCAAAAAAGTTTTAGAAAAGCGATTGAAAGCCAGCAACTTGATTCAGGTCATCCCGAAGCGATATTGGCTTGGCTAGGCACCACCGATGCGATTGTCGCGACACCGCATAGCCAGCGTAGTTTTGCGCAACTGAAATTTAAATTAGTGCCAACACTAGATGATCTTCCGGTCATTGAATTGATTGACTGTGCCGAAACTGCATTGGCAACTCCTGTTCAAACCGCAGTTAAAAGGGTCGATGAGCAAGCTTTTGCTTTAGCCAATGGACAAAATTTGATGTTTTGTGAAGATGCTGCCCGTCGTTTACATGCGGCATTTATAAATCATCCTAAAATTTCAGGATGTTATTTTAAGGTGATTCATGCCGAAAGTTTGCATGCGCACGATGCAGTGGCACAAGGTTCATGGCAATGGTAAGTCACTCTATTTTTCTGGATATGGAACAAGGCGATTTAGGCCAAGAATATCTAGTTCACACTGTGCTGGAGAGTATTCCATGGAATCAGGAGGGTCTGATTGCGGCCATCGCGCAGGATGCCCAGAGCAAAGAGGTGCTGATGCTGGCGTGGGTCAATCGGGAAGCATTGATGGAAACGCTCAGTACCCGACGGGTGTGTTATTGGTCCCGATCACGCCAACAGCTATGGCGTAAAGGTGAAAGTTCTGGACACATTCAGACGCTTATAGAAGCGCGTCTGGATTGTGACGGCGATGCCTTATTACTCTTGGTACAACAGCAGGGTCCGGCCTGTCACACCCATCGTCCCAATTGTTTTTACATCGGTTTAGACACAGAACAAGCCACTATTTTAACCGAGCCGATGCGCTAAACCTCTTTTTCAACTTTTAAATAGCAGTAGTGCCATTATGATTCGTAAAAATCCCTCAGGTCATTTGCCTGTGATCGACCAATCTGCGTATATTGACCACACCGCTATTATTTGTGGCAAGGTCATTATTCAAGCCAATGTTTTTGTTGGCCCTTATGCGGTCATCCGTGCCGATGAAGTCGATGAACATGGTGACATGCAACCAATTATCATCGGTGAAAACTCCAATATTCAGGATGGTGTGGTCATTCACTCCAAAGCTGGCGCACAAGTGATCATTGGCAATAATTCCTCCATTGCGCATCGTTCGATTATTCATGGTCCTTGTGAAATTGGTCATCATGTCTTTATCGGATTTAACAGCGTGTTATTTAACTGCAAAGTCGGCGACCACAGTGCGGTACGTCACAATGCGGTCGTGGATGGACGCGATCTGCCTGAGCGTTTTTATGTGCCCGCCATGAGTCATATTCATAAAAAGACCGATTTAAGTCAGTTCCCACCAATCGATATTTCGATCAGTGAATTTTCAGAAAGTGTGGTGAGTACCAATATTGAATTGGTACAAGGCTATAAGGCATTGCAAAATGAATTTTAGAGCTTTGCCTGATCTGGTCATTCGAAATGCGCATGTGGTCAACGAAGGAAAGTCTGAATACCGTGATGTGCTGATTCAAAATGGGCGTATTACAAAAATTCAGTCCAGTATTTCGCAGGTCACGCAAGTCAAAAACATTGAAGCCAATGGTGCATGGCTCATTCCGGGAATGATTGATGATCAAGTGCATTTTCGTGATCCAGGGTCACCGCACAAAGCCACCTTTGCCTCAGAATCGATGGCTGCCGTGGTGGGAGGAATCACCAGTGTCATGGACATGCCCAATACTCGTCCACCGACACTGGATTTCGCTGCCTTACAACAGAAGAAAGACATCGCCGCTCAACACAGCATGACGAATTATGCCTTTCACTTTGGTGTGAGTGCTGACAACTTGGATATCGTTGAACATCTTGATCCAAAACAAGTAAGTGGAGTCAAAGTTTTTATGGGTGCATCGACAGGCAATATGCTGGTCGATGACCCCAAGGTATTAGAACGGCTATTTACCAACGTACCGACCATTTTACTCACCCATTGTGAATCGACCCCACGCATTAAAGAGCTTGAAGATAAATATCGGGAACAATATGGCGAGCAGATTCCCGCATGGATGCATCCCAAGATTCGGGATGAACAGGCATGCTTTGAAAGTTCCAGTTTAGCAGTCGCATTGGCTCAAAAATATGGGACACAACTGCATGTGCTGCATATCAGCACTGCAAAAGAACTGAGTCTTTTTCAGGATTTGCCTTTAAAGCACAAACAGATCAGTGCAGAAGTCTGTATCCATCATCTGCATTTTAACGAGCGTGATTATGCAGATTTAGGTCATCTGATTAAATGTAATCCAGCCATTAAAACGCCAGCAGATCAACAAGCCCTGATTGATACAGTGGCACATAGTCAGCGTTTAGATATTATTGGGACGGATCATGCCCCACACACGTGGCAGGAAAAACAGTCTTCTTATTTTCATGCCCCATCAGGATTGCCTTTGGTACAACATGCCGTACCTGCGCTCATGGAATTGGTCGCGACCCAACAGCTCTCCATCGAAACACTGGTGCAAAAAACCGCTCATCAGGTTGCTGATTTATTTCGTCTTGAGGATCGGGGTTATATTCGTGAAGGTTATTGGGCAGATCTGGTTTTGCTTAAAGAAAACCAGAAGCATGAACCCGTCAACCAGCAACCGAATTTTATGCGCTGCGGATGGACACCGTTTCAGCATCAAACTTTCCGTTATCTGGTCGATACCACGATTGTTTCAGGACAATTGGCATGGCATCAACAACAACTGTTTATGAACTGTCGTGGTCAGGCTTTAGCAATCAATCGCTAAAGCCTGAAGTTCACATTGTTGAATGACCTTAAATCGCAACCAAATGCTTAATGCCCTTTTCGGGCATTTCTGCGCCCAGCCCTTGAGC
This sequence comes from Acinetobacter ihumii, assembly GCF_900625095.1. Lineage (GTDB taxonomy): Bacteria > Pseudomonadota > Gammaproteobacteria > Pseudomonadales > Moraxellaceae > Acinetobacter > Acinetobacter ihumii. The sequence continues at coordinate 2,208,185 of NZ_LR130760.1, forward strand.
AATGACTTGTCCACGTGCCATGACGGTATATTGATCTGCCAGTTCTTCGGCAAAGTCATAAAATTGTTCAACCAATACAATCGCCATATTGCCCTGATTAGTCAACTGTCGAATGACCCGTCCAATATCTTTAATGATAGAGGGCTGAATGCCCTCTGTAGGTTCATCCAGAATCAAAAGACGTGGTTCAGATGCCAAAGCGCGAGCAATAGCGAGTTGCTGCTGTTGTCCACCTGACAAATCTCCACCACGGCGATGTTTCATTTCATCCAGAATTGGAAAAAGTTGGTACAAATGCTCAGGGACTTTGCGCGTTTTCGCCCCTGAAAATTTTGCCATGCCTATCAGGATGTTTTCTTCTACCGTCAAGGTCGAAAAAATGTCACGACCCTGCGGTACATATGCCAGTCCTGAACGCACCCGTTGTTCAGGAGACAGTTTGGTGATGTCTTTGCCATCTAACAAAATTTGTCCCGATTTAATTGGCAAAAGTCCCATTAGGCATTTCAACAGCGTGGTTTTCCCTACACCGTTACGCCCCAGAATGACCGAACACGCCCCTATAGGGGCATCTAAGGAGACATCACGCAAGATATGACTGCCGCCGTAATATTGATTCAATGCTTTAATTTCCAGCATGCGGCTCTCCTAACGTCCCAGATACTTTTCAATCACATCTTCATTGGCTTGAACTTCTGCCAAAGTGCCTTCTGCCAAAATCGCCCCTTGCGCCAACACCGTCACTTTTTCACTAATGGTGTCGATAAAACTCATGTCATGCTCCACCACGACCAAGGTGTGATTTTTTTTCAATTCCAGACATAATTCTGCGGTGCGTTCAGTTTCGGCATCGGTCATGCCTGCCACAGGTTCATCCAGCAAAATTAATTTGGGACGCTGCATCAGTAACATGCCAATTTCCAGCCATTGCTTTTGCCCATGTGACAATAATCCTGCTGGCTTATGCACAAATTCTTGTAATCGAATCTGCTGCAATGTTTCTTCCAGCGCCACTTGGGCATCGCCACTTAATTTACGGCTAAAACTTTTGACGACACGCTTATCTTTCGGTGCTGCCAGCAACAAATTTTCTATCACACTAAAGTTTTCAAATACCGTTGGTTTTTGAAACTTACGTCCAATGCCCGCCTCTGCAATTTGTTCAGTGCTCATTTTAGATAAATCATAGTTTTGCCCAAAAAATGCCGAGCCCTGACTAGGACGTGTTTTTCCAGTAATCACATCCATTAAAGTAGTTTTACCCGCACCATTGGGTCCAATAATGCAGCGCAATTCGCCTTCCTGAATGTACAGCGATAAATCATTCAGCGCACGAAAGGCATCAAACCAGACACTGACATTTTCCAGATAAAGCGCAATGCCGTGACTAAAATCCGCGCCCTCAGTTTTAGGGCGCCCATAGCCCTCTGTGGCATGTCCGCCGTGTTCCTGAGGGGCAGGTCGATCAGATGTCGCATGCAGAGTATGGCTGTGTACATCCAGTGCTGCATGGAGGTTTAAAGCACGTTCTATATCGCTTTTCGCGTCAGCCTGTGACCAGAGCATCGTCATTTAATTGCCCTCTTTTTTAAAGCGATCAAATAATCCAATGATGCCTTTCGGTAAAAATAATGTGACCACCACAAACAAGCCACCCAAAATCAGTAACCATGCTTCAGGATACGCCACCGTGAAATAAGTTTTGACGCCATTAATGATGCCTGCCCCCAAAATTGGACCAATCAAGGTGCCACGACCACCCGCAGCGACCCAAACTGCCATTTCAATCGAATTGACTGGATTCATCTCACTCGGGTTAATAATCCCGACTTGAGGTACATATAAGGCACCAGCAATACCTGCAATCATCGCAGAGAGCACCCATGCCGATAATTTGTACCATAAGGTCCGATAACCTAGATATTGCAGACGGTTTTCACTGTCACGAATCGCTCCCAGCACACGTCCATAAGGCTGATTCATTAAGTAACGCAAGCCCAGATAACACAGCAATAAGGTCAAGGCTGTGATAAAGCACAGAACCGTGCGCGTCATGGATGAGGTAATATCAAAACCCAATAGCGTCTTAAATCCTGTAAAACCGTTATTTCCACCAAAGCCAGTTTCATTACGGAAAAACAAAAGTGCTGCTGCGTAGGTCATGGCTTGAGTGATAATCGAGAAATATACGCCTTTAATTTTTGAGCGGAATGCAAAAAAACCAAAAATAAAGGCAATTAATCCGGGTATCAGCAACACTAGAATCATCGACCATGCAAAATATTGGGTGCCTACCCAATACCACGGCAACTCTGTCCAGCTCAGAAAACGCATAAAATCGGGTAGCCCATCGCCTGCACTTTGACGCATTAAATACATGCCAAAAGCATAGCCACCCAAAGCAAAATACAACCCATGACCTAGACTCAGAATACCGGCATAGCCCCAGACCAAATCCAGTGCTAATGCCACAATCGCCAGACACATGATTTTGCCAATCAGGGTGACCCAATAGGCAGACAAATGCAGCGCAGAATCAGTGGGTGTGAGATGCAACCACGGCAGAATCAGTAAAATGCCAAAACAGATTGCAATCAGCACAGCACTGCGCGGTTGATCAGACAATAATTGAAAGGTTTTCATGCTGCTTACTCCACAAAACGACCTTTAATGGCAAATAAACCTTGTGGACGTTTTTGAATAAACAAAATCACAAGCACCAATAGGATAATTTTGGCAAGTACAGCCCCCATCCCAATTTCTAACACGGTTCCACTGATGCCCAGACCCAATGCTGCCAGCACTGCGCCCCACACCTGTCCCACACCACCAACCACCACCACAAGGAACGCATCAATAATGTAGTTCTGACCCAAATCTGGCCCGACATTGCCGATTTGAGCCAAAGCACAACCTGCCAAACCTGCCAAACCAGAACCCAGACCAAATGCCATCATGTCAATGCGTGCTGAACGAATACCGACGGCACGTGCCATTTGCCGGTTTTGCGTCACTGCGCGCACAAATAAACCAAAACGGGTTTTTTGTAATAAGAAAATCAGTAAAGCCAGAACAATCGCGGTAAAGACAATAATGGCCATACGGTTATAGGGTAAAGATAGACTTGGCGTGATTGAAATAGCACCACTCAGCCATGAGATATTGGAGACTTCGACATTTTGTGCACCGAAGATCATACGCACCAGTTGCATCAAAATCAGACTCACCCCAAAGGTCGCCAATAACGTTTCTAATTGACGTCCGTATAAAGGACGAATGACCAGCCGCTCAATGACCATACCAATGAGGGCACTGACCAGAAATGCTGCTGGAATGGCTGCAATCAAATACCAGTCCAGCATGCCAGCAAAATGTGTTTTAAAAAAACTTTGCACTACATAGGTGGTATAGGCGCCAATCATGATCAGTTCGCCATGCGCCATATTAATGACGCCGAGCAAACCATAAGTAATTGCGAGACCCAATGCGGCCAATAATAAAATGCTGGCCGTACTCAACCCTGAAAACAGATGTCCTGTCCATTCACTGACCTGAATACGGGATTGAATGCTGCTTGCCGCATCATGCAGGGCTTTTTTAAATTCAGGATTTTGAGTGATTTGCTCAGCTGCGGTAATGTCTGCCAGTACATCTGGACTGTTACTTTGTTTTAAGACCTCCAATGCTTTCATCTTGGTGGTTTCATCTGGATTTTTAAAATCAATTCTGGCTTTAAGTTGTGCCAGTGCCTGTTTCACTTTGTCATTGTTTTCCTGCGCATAAAACGCTGCAACGGTACTCGCATCCAGTTGATCCAGATTTGATTCTAAAATTTTAACGGCATCTAAACGTTGCGCAGAATCTTCAGATTTTAATTTGGTTTTTGCCTGCCCAAAGGTTAAGGCTGAACGTAGCGTATTGGTCAAAATTACCTGATTTAAATCATTCGGCCATTGGCTCAGTTCTTGACGTTCAGGATAAGAAAATAACTTTTCGTCATCGACCAGCACGTAGGTCGTGCCTGCACCATCCTGATACAATTGATTTTTATCAATTAAGTCGACCAACTGATCGAACTCTGCAATTGAACCGGGCCATTGATTTAACATCGCGCGTCTTTTTTCAAAATCAGCTTTGACAAATTGTTGAATCGCATCGCCTTGTTGTACAGTGGCCGTCGTCGTTTGCGGTATTTGTTCAGCATGTATTTGAACGATGCTGCTACATAGGCACAGGCTAAAAAAAATAGCCAAAAAACTGGAGTGCTTCATAGGATGCCCCTTAAGCAAAGGATCATTTTTAAAATGTAGGGCTTCGCCAAAAATATAAAACAGCTAAAAATGATGATTAAAAAAATGGCTGTTCCATTTTAATCAGGCCTGTCACAACAGCTGTGACAGGTCACCTTAACCACTTACTTAGGAATATATGGACTCCACGGCTGAGCTGGAATCACATTTGGAGTTTTATACACCACGTCGAACTGACCATCGGCACGGATTTGTCCGATCATGACCGGTTTAGCAAGATGATGATTTTCTGCATCCATTTTTAGGGTATACCCTGACGGCGCGGTAAAGGTCTGCCCTGCCATGGCTTCACGAACTTTATCCACATTGGTGGTGCCTGCTTTTTCGACCGCCTGTTTCCACATGTGGATGCCGACATAAGTCGCTTCCATTGGATCATTGGTCACGACTTTATCTGCATTTGGCAGTTTGTATTCCACAGCAAACTGTTTGTAATCTTTAATAAACTTGGCATTGGTTGGATTTTTCACTGACATGAAGTAGTTCCATGCCGCTAAATGCCCCACCAGTGGCTTGGTATCTATACCCCGTAATTCTTCTTCGCCCACTGAAAATGCCATGACTGGAATATCTGAGGCTTTAATGCCCTGATTGCCCAATTCACGATAAAAAGGCACGTTGGAATCGCCATTAATGGTGGAGATTACTGCTGTTTTTTTACCTGCCGCAAACTTTTTAACATTCGAGACGATAGTTTGATAGTTGTTAAAACCAAACGGCGTGTACTCTTCCATAATGTCTTTTTCAGAGACACCTTTGGATTTTAAGAAGGCACGTAAAATTTTATTGGTGGTTCGAGGGTAAACATAGTCCGTTCCAAGCAACACAAAACGTTCCGCTTTGCCGCCTTCTGGACTCATTAAGTATTCAACCGCAGGAATCGCTTGCTGGTTCGGTGCTGCACCTGTATAGAAAATATTTTTAGATTGTTCCTGACCTTCATACTGCACTGGATAGAACAATAAGCCATTTAACTCTTCAACCACAGGCAAAACTGATTTACGCGATACTGAAGTCCAGCAACCAAAAATCACATCGACTTTATTTTGAGTAATTAATTGACGGGCTTTTTCAGCAAACAATGGCCAGTCTGATGCAGGATCCACCACCACAGGTTCCAGTTTTTTACCCATGACCCCGCCTTGTGCATTAATTTCATTAATGGTCATTAATGCTGTATTTTTGAGCGAGGTTTCAGAAATGGCCATAGTGCCAGAAAGTGAATGCAAAATTCCGACTTTAATCGTATCCCCATTGCTTGCTGGTGCAGAAGCAGCGACGGTTTTATCTGCTGGGGTAGCGTCATTTTTAGGTTCAGTTGGTTTTGAACACCCCACCAAAGTAATGCTTCCCATTATCGCTGCAACAAAGAAAGATAAAGGCATCCAGCGTTGATTCATCATATTTATATTACTCCACAAAGATTTTTATTCATGAAATTCAATTCATTCTGTTCAGAGTCTATTCAAAATCTATGCCAAGTATTTTTATGTTGAATATCATCGGCCTGATTTGCACAACAACATCTCTATGCCGATATTCACCTCTTCTCTTTCAAAATCCATGTATTTTTATTGAACAATAACGGGGCATTATTTCAGCATTAAAATAGTGCAAATTTATATCATCTCGACTAGATGTTGCTGATCTTTCACTCATTGCAATTCAAACAACTTGAACTAAAATTAAGGTAATCCCTGATATGGCGCATTTCATTTCTTATGCAAGCTGATATTGATCTTAAATTACGTCTGCGCCTGATGCTTAATCAAAGCATTGCTTTCGGACCGGGCAAGGCTGATTTGTTAGATGCTATTCAAGAGACAGGGTCAATTTCTCAAGCCGCTAAAAAAATGCAAATGAGCTACCGACGCGCATGGCAACTGGTGGAAACCATGAACCAAAGCTTTCATTCCGCTCTGGTGGAAACACATAAAGGAGGGGAGTCAGGCGGTGGAGCAATCGTGACCCCGTTGGGACTAGAGGTGTTAGCGCAATTTCGATCTATGGAGCAAAAAGCACGCAGTGCCATTGAAACCGAAACTCAGCAATTGGCACAGCTTTTAAAACGATAGTCCCAATACTGCATTCAACAGAATCTTGCTGTCACTGATTGCAGGTCACCGCACTCCTCTTGAGCTATCAAAAATAGCGCGACTGTGCCTCCAAGCAATGATTCAGTCACAACATCAAATTAAATGGTCATGGAAAAAATTTGATTGTTGGGGACTCTACGTTTCATGCGTAAATCAAATGCCATACAAATATTACGCACAAAGGCCTTGCCCTGCTCTTTGACCCGTATACTTTTGTCTCCAATTTCAAGCAATTGATCTTGCTGCATTTCTTCAAGCTGCTGTAACACCTGTGGCAATTCTTTAAAGCTTTGCTTTGGATCTTGCCATGAGGTTTCAAACTGGCACATCAGATTTAAAATATGCTGACGAATCTTCAAATCTTCAGTTGTTAACACATGTCCACGAAACACTGGGATTTCATTATTTTCCAGTCGGGCATAGTAGTCTTCCAGTACCTTTTCATTTTGAGCAAAACTGTACCAGCTATCACTAATCGCAGAGACACCTAAGCCAATCATGACTTGAGTTTTAGAGGCGGTATAACCCATAAAATTACGATGTAACTGGCCTTGTAAAAAAGACTGATACATTGGGTCGGTTTTTAGGGCAAAGTGATCCATGCCAATTTCAACATAGCCATGATCTAACAGCTTTTGTTTGCCTGCTTCATACAGCTTTCTTTTCATTGCATCTTTGGGCACATCATGGTCTTTAAAGCCACGTTGTCCATTGCCTTTGATCCACGGCACATGCGCATAGCTATAAAAAGCCAAACGATCGGGCAATAATTGATTGGTTTGGTCAATAGTAAACAGTACATCATCCAATTCCTGAAAAGGCAAACCAAACACCAGATCATGTGAAATCGAGTCATAACCGATTTCTCTGGCCCAGTGCGTCACATTGGCGACGTTTTCAAAGGGTTGAATGCGATGAATCGCCTTTTGAACTTTTAGACTATAATCCTGTACCCCAAAACTAACCCGACGAAAACCCAGATCATACAACGCCTGTAAATGTTCTCTGCTGGTACTATTCGGATGACCTTCAAAACTAAATTCGTGCTGATCCGCAACATCGGCATGCGCTAAAATGCCTCGGATTAACTGTTGTAGATGTTCAACTGAAAAATAGGTAGGTGTACCCCCACCCAAGTGAATTTCCCGAATCATTGGTTTTTGTGGCAATAATTCGCAATATAGCGACCATTCTTTCAACACCGCCGCGATATACGGTGCTTCTACTTCTGCATGGCGTTTGGTGACTTTTTTATGACAGCCACAAAAGGTACATAAGCTTTCACAAAACGGTAAATGAATGTACAGGCTCATGCCTTCTGTTGCATTGGATTCGATAAAAGATTGACGCAAGGTTTGCTTCCATGCATCCAGTGAAAAAGTATCGTCCTGCCAATAAGGAACGGTTGGATAACTGGTATAACGTGGCCCAGGAACATTATATTTCTGAATCAAAACATTCGACATTTTAACGCACCAAAATACCTTATCTTCTTCATTATAATCCAATTGAATCAGTATAAAAACCTTCAACATAAATCTTAAAATTTAAAAATAACAATAAAAACAATGTATTGTATTTTATTAATAATCATGATGATGTATTTTATTTTATATTTATGACATTATAAAGCTGACTGTTTTAGTAGGAATTTAAATTCTCTATACATCAATTCAAAATAAAAAAGCATATTCAGTGAATATGCCTTTGAAGTAATTTCATTCCATTTAAGCTTGAATCAAGAGCCTTTAAGCTGCTTCAGTCGTTTCACCCGTGGTTTATACAACAGCTGATACGTCACCGCCAAAATCAATAGCCACAGTGGGCTGACATATAAAGCTTTTAAGGTATCGGGTTCCAGTGCCAAAATCACCAAAGTGAACAGCAAAAATGCCAAGACCACGTAGCTCATCCAGATTCCACCCGGCATTTTAAAGGTCGACTGTGCATGCAATTCAGGTCTAAGTTTACGATAACGCAAATAGCACACCATAATCAGTCCCCAAACACTAATAAATAAAATCACGCATAAAGAACTGGCTAAGGTAAACGCTTCAATGGTATTCGGTACAAAATACTGTAATGCCGCACCCGCCATAATAAATAGACAGGAAAATAGCAAACCATTAGCAGGAACAGCACGCTTGGATAACCGCGCCAATGCCTGCGGAGCCTGACCACCGCGGGACAAACCAAACAGCATCCGACTGGTGGAGAACACCCCACTATTCATCGATGATGTGACTGAAGAAAGTACCACCAGATTCATAATAATGGCTGAGGTTGGAATCCCTGCATGCAAAAATAATTCAACAAATGGGCTTTTATTGGCACTGATCATATTCCACGGTGTAACCGACATCACCACTAACAACGCCAAGACATAAAACAGGATAATCCGAATCGGAATTGCATTAATGGCTTTGGGTAAATTCTTTTTCGGATCTTTGGTTTCTGCGGCGGTGGTACCAATCAATTCAACACCGACAAAGGCAAACACCGCAATCTGAAAGCCTGCTAAAAAGCCCTCTGTGCCTTTGGGGAACATTCCACCTGAAGACCAGATATTACTCACTGAGGCCACGGTGCCTGTCGGGGCTTGAAAATGGCTAAACACCATAAAACCACCAACAGCAATTAAACCCAAAATCGCCAGAATCTTGATCAAAGCGAACCAGAATTCCACCTCACCAAATAAACGCACGGTGAGCAGGTTGAGTGCCAATACGAACAAGACACAGCCCGCACTAATCAAAGCCTGCCCCATCGGGGTGAAACCTACGCCATCAGGCAACCAAAAGCCCAGATAGTTAATAATCGCTGCCAAATCAGCAATTCCCACCAATACCCAGCCCAGCCAATAAGTCCAGCCTAGATAATATCCAGCCCCCGGGCCGATTAAATCATGTGCCATATCAACAAAGGATTTGTAATGCAGATTGGCCAGTAATAGCTCACCCAATGCACGCATGAGGAAGAAGAACATGACCCCAATGATCATGTAAATAAATAAAATCGAAGGCCCTGCCAATGAAATGGTTTTACCAGAACCCATAAATAGCCCTGTTCCGATTGCTCCGCCAATCGCAATCAGTTGCAAATGTCGATTTGACAGCTTGCGTTGTAGGTCATGCGACGATTGTTCGCCTTCAGAATGACGTACTGTTGTCATGATTAAACATCCTTTTTAAACGTCCCTTTTGCTTGATCAATGCAGTATGACCAACCCGCCCAAAGAACATACTGGTCGGTATATCAGCCACCACATTGCTCGCCTTGTTACATCAACATAAAAACCAGAAGGCATCCTTTTCCTTGGCAACTCTGGTTTCCAAACTCATCATCGGTTAAACAAAAAACTGATCGCAGGCTCATTACTGCGCTGCAATCACCGCGATTTCAATCAGCCATGCTGGATTGACTAAATCTGCCTGAATCGTGGCACGGGCTGGTGTTGCCAATCCGTCTAACCATTCCATCCAGATCGCATTGACTTTAGAGAATTCATCCAAGTTCTTAATAAAAAGCTGTGCTGAAAGCAGACGCGATTTATCGGTCTTTGCCTGTGCTAAAAGTTGATCGATGGTCGCCAAGATTTCGCGGGTCTGACCTTCAATATCAAGATCGGTGTTTTTTGGCACTTGCCCAGACAAATACACCACTTGGTTAAAAATGGTGACTGAACTCATCACCTGATTGCTGTTGATTCTTTCAATATTAGAAGCTGACATCACTCTATCCTTGCGTTTCAATAAAAAATGGAACACGTGCGGTCACACCGCACATCAATTCATAGCCGACCGTACCCGAAGCTTGTGCAACGTCATCAATCGGCAGGATCGACCCAAAACGGGATTTGCCCCAAAGCACCACTTCACTGCCAATCTCAACATTTTCAATCTCGGTCACATCGACCGCCAGCATATCCATACTGACCCGACCGACCGTACCAGTACGGATTCCATTGACCAATACAGGCGTACCTGTAGCAGAAATACGCTGATAACCATCCGCATAACCACAGGCCACAATACCGATCTTCATGGCTTGCTCGACCTGAAAGGTTGAGCCATAACCGACCGTCTGTTTGGGCTGTAAATCTTGAATGGCAATAATTTCACTACGCAGACTCATGCTCGGCTGTAAATTCCAGTCCTGAATCGAGTGTTGCGGAAAATCAGGCGAACTGCCGTAAAGTAAAATGCCCGCACGGACAGTTTTAGAAGACAATTGTGAACCATGCCGCAAGATTGCAGCACTGTTACACATCGAGCGTTCACCCGGCAAATCCTGAATGGTGTTTTCAAAGGTTTTAAGCTGCGCCTCAATTCCCGATTGCCCCAGACGTTCACCATCGGCATCGGAAAAATGCATCATATGCGTGAGGCTATTTACTGCGCTGCACTCGTGAAGTGACTGCCACACTTCGCGGTAATGCTGTGGCTGAAAACCTAGACGATTCATACCGCTGTTCATTTTCAGGAAAATATCAAACTGGGCAGATTCAGGATACTGCCTCACCCATTGCAGTTGTCGCGCACTATGTACAGTAAAACTCAGTTGATATTGAGTACAATCAAATAAATCCTGCGCCGAAAAAATACCTTCGAGCAGCAAAATGGGCCCCGTCCAACCCAAGGCACGCAGGCGTTTGGCTTCCTCGATATCCAGTAAGGCAAAGCCATCGGCGCTTTTCAGGGCAGAATAAACCCGTTCAATGCCATGCCCATACGCATTGGCTTTGACCACCGCAAACACCGCATGTTGCGGTGCAGATTTTCGGGCAATTTGAAGATTATGTGCCAAAGCATTTTGATGAATGATGGCACGAATAGGACGTGGCATGGTTCTTCCCTGAACTTGAGTATTGGATCTTAAGCTGCGTGTGAATAACGCAGGATCGATAAGCCTTCGGTACTAATTTCAGGCTGATGATTCAGCACAATGTCGCTAATCAACTTGCCTGAACCACAGGCCATGGTCCAACCGAGCGTACCGTGACCTGTATTTAAGAACAGATTACTAAACCGTGTCGCGCCGATGATTGGGGTACTATCTGGGGTCATTGGACGTAAACCTGTCCAGAACGATGCCTGTGCCAGATCGCCACCCGGGAACAGATCTTGAGTGACCATTTCCAATGTGGCACGACGATCCTGATTTAATCCCAGATTAAAACCACTCAATTCCGCCATTCCACCGACACGAATCCGCTGATCAAAACGGGTAATGGCAATTTTATAGGTTTCATCAAGCACGGTAGATTGCGGTGCAAACTCAGGCTGTACAATTGGAATAGTCAGTGAATAGCCTTTGACTGGATAAACAGGCAAATTTAAATGTAAGGGTTTGAGGAAATCACGCGAATAACTCCCAAATGCCAGCACATAACGATCCGCAGTCAAGACTTGTCCATTGACTCGAACACCTTTGATTGCATCACCTTCGACCACGAGTGCTTCAACATTTTGGTTAAATTGGAATTCAACGCCTAACGCTTTGGCTTTTTCTGCTAATGCATTGGTAAATAAATAACAATCGCCTGTTTCATCATGAGGTAAATGTAAACCACCGACCAGCTTGTCTTTGGCATATGCCAGTGCGGGTTCAACCTTGGCTAAATCATTTTGATCAAGCAATTGATAATCCACGCCACATTCTTTGAGTACCTGAATATCGCGTTGCACTGCTTCAAGCTGTGCTTCACTACGAAACACCTGCAAAGTGCCTTTGGCACGGTTTTCATAGCGGATGCCCGTACTTTCACGGAGTTCTTTTAAACAATCTCGGCTGTACTCGGCCACGCGCATCATGCGTTCTTTATTTTTGCTATAGCTTTCTGGATTACAGTTTTTCAGCATTTGCGCCATCCATTGCAGCTGCCACATACTACCGTCAAGGTTAATCGCAAGCGGTGCATGATGCTGGAACATCCATTTCACGGCTTTAAAAGGAATACCGGGTGCTGCCCATGGGGTCGAATAGCCGGGTGACACTTGTCCTGCATTGCCAAAACTGGTTTCTTCGGCAGGACCAGACTGGCGATCCAAAACCGTGACTTGCGCGCCCTGTTGCGCTAGGTAGTACGCACTCGCGACCCCAATCACTCCACTCCCTAAAACAATTACGCGCATTTGGTTTCCCCACATCATCCAGTGAATTTCACTAGTATATTTTTGCTTCAATAGTTTTTTTCACTGTTTTAGGCACTATAATCTAGGAAAATTGGCAGTTTTGTCGTGTAGAAATTCTAAAAAAAGGAAAAAAATAATGCGACCACTGGATCGAACTGATCGGCAGATTCTGGATATCCTGCAACGTGAAGGACGTATTGCGATCAGTGAATTGGCGTCTAGAGTCAACTTATCAACCACGCCCTGTTCAGAACGGGTCAAGCGGCTAGAACGTGAGGGCATCATCATAGGTTACTATGCACGGCTCAATCCTGCACATGTCGATCGAAATTTACTGGTATTTCTGGAAATTAAGCTTTCTGCCAAATCAGGCGATGTATTTGATCAAGTCGCCCGTGATCTGATTGAAGTACCGGAAGTGTTAGAATGTCATTTAATTTCAGGTGAATTTGATTATCTGGTCAAAGCCAGATTGAAAGAAATGAGTGCTTACCGAAAATTATTGGGCAATATTTTAAAAAAACTGCCTGCATCGGCTTCATCGCATAGCTATGTGGTGATGGAAGAAATTAAGGAAACTTTGTATCTAGATTTATCTCAATAAAGAATTTTATTCAGATATATTCTCGTCAAAAGAGAATTTGCATACTGTTTCCGCAAATTAAGCTTCCTTTAAGTCTCAAGTTTTAAATTGAAGTCCTCAGAGCTTAAAACTTTTGCCACACTCCCCTGTGTGGTTTTTTTTGGCTAAAATTTAGAAAATTGCACTTTTTTAATGCATTTCTATCCTAAAAAACGCATCGAAGTATAAAAAAGTTTTAACATTCACTTCAGTAATCTTTGCAAACCAAGATTAAGAATTTTTCAGTTCTAAGACTAGAAGAGCATGGCACGATACAGGTCTTACTGCTACATTAGTCAGGTTTGATGTTTGCTTAAATCTCATGCACTCGCACCAACTCCGCGCAGTTTTGGTTCAAACTGCGAAATGAAAGGATTTTTTTGATGTTTCAACATATCCCCCCATATGCAGGCGATCCGATTTTATCGCTTATGGAACAATTCAATGCCGACCCACGTCAAGGCAAAGTCAATTTAAGTATTGGTCTTTATTATAATGAAGACAGTATTGTGCCTCAGCTTGATACCATTATTGAAGCGCAAAAACGCATTGAACCCCTGCAAAGCAAAACCAAGCTATATTTGCCAATGGAAGGCTTCAAACCTTATCGTGAAGCGATTCAAGCGTTATTGTTTGGAACAAATAGCCCTGCTGTAAAAAGTGGTCGCGCTGTCACCATTCAGACTTTAGGTGGTTCAGGTGCGCTTAAGGTTGGCGCGGATTTTCTTAAAAATTATTTTCCAAATTCTGAAGTCTGGGTCAGTCAGCCGACTTGGGATAACCATGTAGCCATTTTTAATGGAGCAGGCTTTAAAACCCATTTTTATCCATATTTTGATGCCCAAACGGGCGGTGTGAATTTTGAGGGAATGCTCTCTGCCCTGAAACAACTGCCTGAACAAAGTATTGTGTTATTGCACCCATGCTGCCATAACCCAACGGGCGCAGATTTAAATCCTGCACAGTGGGATCAAGTGATTGAAGTACTGAAAGCGGGCAATCTGATTCCATTTTTAGATATTGCCTATCAAGGCTTTGGCGATGGTATGGATCAGGATGCTTATGCGATTCGTGCGATGGATCAAGCAGGTCTGAATTTTATCGTCAGTAACTCTTTTTCCAAAATTTTCTCACTTTATGGCGAACGTGTCGGTGGTCTGACTTTTGTTTGTGATGATGTTGAAGCCGCTCAAGCCACTTTTGGCCAGTTAAAAGCCACTGTACGTCGTATCTATTCTAGCCCACCTACCACAGGGGCTTGGTTGGTGGATCAGGTTCTTAACGATGCTGAGTTAAATCAACAATGGCAGGGCGAAGTTCAGCACATGCGTGAACGTATTATTAAAATGCGTCAAATCTTACGTGACGAATTAAGCAAAGCCTTGCCAGATCGCGACTTTAACTATCTGGTAGAACAAAAAGGCATGTTTAGCTATACAGGTCTTACTGGCGAGCAAGTCGACACCTTACGTGAAGACTATGCCATTTATTTGGTGCGCAGTGGCCGTATCTGTGTCGCGGGTCTCAACATGAATAATATCTATGTGGTCGCAAAAGCTGTGGCAGAAGTCTTGGCTAAAGCGCCTACACCAGCTTAAGCATTGATCCACGACGAAGCATTAAACAAAGCCTGAGATAAACATCTCGGGCTTTGTTACTTTACGTTTAAATTAACGACCATACCCTGGATCAGGGTTAGTTGGTCGGTTAAAACCTGGATCAATCTGATTTGACTGGTTATTTTCTCCCGGACGTAAACCACCATTGTTTGAGCCTGACGGATAGTTATAACCAGGATCGGGATGATCATGGGTGGTTTCCCCAGGTCGCAATCCACCATGATCATGTGCAGGTGGACGGCTAAAACCGGGGTCTGCTTGACGGCCTGATTGATTGATATGATCATCAGGCGTCACGATACAACCAGTCATTAATGTTGCAACTGCCAATGCAGCCAATATGGTCTTGATGTGCATCAATCTTCTGCTCCTTAAAATAGTTGTTATCAGGTGCTTAAAATTAGCGTGAGTTGTTTGATTTAGACTTTTAAATTATGACGAATTCTAGCAAGGATAAAGTTGCAACTATGTAACCCACTAGGATGAAATCTTGCTTTTACCCCAATATTTAAGCTTAGACGTATGTCCAATTCCGACATTAAAGCTATTGGTCGGATCGAGCTTTTGATAAAAATTGGCTAACGCTGGTTTGGCGATATATAAATGTCCTACATTATGTTCTGCTGGATATTCTGCTCGACGTGCATCCAGCAATGTCCACATTTGATGTTCCATCGCTAAAGGATCAACGCCTTTTTTGACAATATAGTCCTGATGAAACACATGGCAGAAAAAATGCCCATAATACAGTTTATGTAAAATTTTCTGTTCCATGTCAGTAGGAAGTTGTTCAACCCAGTCTCGATCGTTACGGCGCAGGGCAATATCCAGTGCCACAATATCTTCTACTTCGCTACGATGGGTATCGCGATAACGTATCGCAGCCCCCGCGATGGCAAAGCGATGTAAAAAGGCTTTTCGGCCTTCCTCCTCATCACATAAAAAATAAGCCCCAGTCGCATGTACAGCAAAATATTCTTCTAAAAATTGTTCAGTCTGATCTTTACTATTGTTTTCCACTCGTAAAATCAAATGATGCTCATATTGATCGTGAAACTCTGTCATACGTTTAGGTAAATGATTCGGCAAAAAGAAAGTCAACGCTTGTAATAAATGATCCGTCAGTCCTTTAATTTTAAATTTTTCCAGAAAACCATCCACCTTATCTTTTAAAGCAAAAGCTTTCGGGACATTGGCGGTACCAAATTTTTCAATAAACAGAAACGTGTCTTTGCCATACTTCTCCCCAATCCGATATGCATCACGATGAATATATTCCCCTGCAATCGGTAAACTGGGTAACGACGTTAGTAGATAACGACGAATTGCCGTCAGGTCATTGGCATCGTTACTGCCAATATAGAACACATCGCTTGCCACTTTTTCATACGTATCCAAACGTACTGCAAATACACAAACTTTTCCCGCTGAACCCGAAGCCTCAAACAAACGTGAAGGATCTGCGTTAAATCGTGCTGGACTATCTGCATCCACCTGTGTCACATTATGCGCATAACGCTGATCGGATGCCTGACGCGTTGCATCATGCTGTATATCGCTGACCTGATATTGCTGCTGCTCTAATCGACTTAAAATTTCCTCTGGAGTTTGTCCCAGATCAATGCCTAAATGATTGATCAGACGTAACTGTCCCTGATCATCCACCTGCGCATACAGTGCCAGTTCAGTATAGGCTGGCCCACGACGAACCAATGCTCCACCCGAATTATTACACACGCCGCCTAACACCGATGCGCCAATACAGGACGAACCAATCACCGAATGCGGCTCACGCTGATAAGGCTTTAAAATCTGTTCAAGATTATCCAGCGTCGCACCCGGTAAACACACCACCTGTTTACCTTGATGAATCACCTGAATGCCTTTTAAACGACGTGTACTCATGATAATCACAGGACGGTCATAGTCTTCGCCATAAGGTGTTGAGCCGCCGGTCAGCCCCGTATTGGCCGCCTGCATGATCACAATACAATCTGCGCCAATCACAGCCTGTAATACCTGCCATTGTTCCAACAAGGTTCCTGGACAGACCACGGCCAACACTTTGCCTTCACCAAAGCGTCGACCCTGACGGTATTGCCGAGTCTGTTGATCATCGGTCAACAGATGGGATTTACCCACGATCTTTTCAAGCTGATTCAATAGCTGCGTGGCTATAACAGGCTGTTGTGTCATCAAATCGATCCTTTTATTCGGCTTGCATCAATTTATTGACCTGTACCAGACAATCCGTATTAATATCTGCAATGCTTTTTGCACCGGTTAAGGTCATGGCAACCCGCATTTCTTTATCAATCAGATCCAGTAAATTGCTTACTCCTTGTCCCCCTGCGGCGGCAAGTGCATAAACAAATGCTCGACCTAACATCACGCTATCTGCACCCAACGCCAGCATACGCACCACATCCAGACCGTTACGGATTCCGGAATCGGCCAGAATGGTCAAATCGCCTTTGACTGCATCGGCAATCGCAGGCAAGGCACGTGCTGAGGACATCACGCCATCGAGCTGACGCCCACCATGATTGGACACCACAATCCCATCGGCGCCAAAACGTACCGCATCTTTGGCATCTTCTGGGTCTAAGATGCCTTTGATGACCATCGGGCCATCCCAAAATTCACGAATCCATTCCAGATCTTTCCAAGAAATGGATGGATCGAAATTAGAACCCAACCAACCGATATAATCTTCTAGCCCAGTCGGCTTACCTAAATATTTGGAAATATTGCCCAGATCATGTGGACGTCCTAACAAACCGACATCCCATGCCCATTGTGGATGCGTTACCGCTTGCAAATAACGGCGCATCGCTGCATTGGGGCCACTCATGCCTGAATGTGCATCGCGATAGCGTGCGCCCGGTACTGGCATATCTACCGTGAATACCAAGGTCGAACAACCCGCTGCTTTGGCACGTTCCAGTGCATTGCGCATAAAACCACGGTCACGTAACACATAGAGCTGAAACCACATCGGACGCTTAATGGCAGGCGTAACTTCTTCAATCGGACACACAGAAACAGTCGATAAGGTAAATGGAATCCCCTTTTTATCTGCGGCGACTGCGGCCTGTACTTCACCCCGACGTGCATACATGCCTGTTAAACCCACAGGAGACAATGCCACAGGCATCGACAGGGTTTCATTAAAAAGTTTGGTTTCCAGACTCAAACTGGACATATCGTTCAACACACGTTGTCTTAATGCAATTTGCGATAAATCTTCAACATTTCGCTTCAGCGTATATTCTGCGTATGCCCCGCCATCAATATAATGAAATAAAAAAGGTGGCAAACGACGACGCGCCGCTTCACGATAATCATTTGAAGAAGAAATAATCATGTTGGATCAATCCTATGTAAACGTGTAGCACGTTTCTGGCGAGCTTCGTCTTCATCCAGAGAACGTACATGATCGATGACAAATTCAATATGGCCACACACTGCATCTCGTGCTGCCTGAGCGTCTTTACGGTCAATGGCATCCATCACCTGAAAATGCTGATCACTGAGTAGATCGGCACTAATCGGATGTTCATAGACTTTTTTACGCCCTAAAAAGACGTTGTATTGCAATAAATCAAATAAACTGCGCATCATTTGAATCAGCACCACATTATGCGATGCTTCGGCAATCGCCAGATGAAAATTGGCATCAGCAACTGCCGCTGCTGCGGAATCCCCATGTGCCTGATGCCGTGCTATTTCATCAAAATACTGATGGATCTTGGCGCGATCAGCGTCGGTTGAACGCAAAGCAGCATACCAAGCTGTCCCGCCTTCAAGTACCAAACGCGATTCCTGTACATCAAAACGATAATGTGGATCGTCCTGCATCAAATGGCTAATCGGTTCAACAATCAACTGCTGCGACCATGTTTCAGGTAGCTGTTGAATATAAGTACCATCGCCACGACGACTGGATAAAACTCCCAGACTAATCAATTGCTGAATCGCTTCACGTAGCGATGGACGCGAGATCCCCAAACTGGTCGCGAGTTGACGCTCGGCAGGCAAACGATCTCCTTGTTTGAGATTACGCTGCTCAATAAGCGTCTGTAACTTTTGTACCACCTGATCAGAGACTCGCATTATTTTTCCTTCAATTTCGCTAAGGAATCATCCAAGGTACAATATAAGCCTGTACCGTCACGATGATCCCCACAAAGATGGTAAATATGATGCTATGTTTTACGGTAAAACGGAACAAATCTGATTCTTTTCCAACTAATCCCACTGCTGCACAAGCAATAGCAATCGATTGCGGTGAAATCATTTTCCCAGTGACCCCACCACTGGTATTGGCTGCGACCAATAACACTTCTGGAATGCCAATTTGTTGTGCCGTAGTCGCCTGTAACGCAGAAAATAATGCATTGGATGAGGTATCTGATCCCGTCAGAAACACGCCCAACCAACCCAAAAATGGTGAGAAGAAGGTAAAGGCATGACCGGTATGTGACAATGCCAAGGCTAAAGTTGCGGATAGACCCGAATAGTTGGCAATAAAGGCAAAGGCCAAGACCATACCAATTGAATAAATCGGAACTTTTAGCTCATTCAAGGTTTCGCCAAAAGTCACCACGGCCTGCTTCGCATTCATTTTTAAGAAAATGACGCTCATCACTGCCGCAATAAAAATCGCAGTCCCCGTGGCTGAAAACCAGTCGAACTTATAAATCGCATCATAAGGCGTATGTTCAGTCACAATCGGGGGCATTTTTTCCACCAGACGATGCAAACCCGGCACTTCGATTTTAAAAATCCAGTGTTCGAGTGCACCGCCTTTAACAAATAGATCCTTAAACGGTTTAATACTCCACAACGTCACCATCGCCGTCAAAATCGCAAACGGAGACCATGCTTTGGCAATTTGTGCAAACGAATATTGGGTGACCGATGCCGTTTGTTGATCTAGCTTTTCTGCTTCGGCGAAACGGAAAATATACTTCGGCTGCCAGACTTTAAACAATAAAGTTAAGCTGACCAATGAGGCAATTGCCGCTGTAATATCAGGCAATTCTGGCCCAATAAAGTTTGAAGTTAAATATTGAGCAATGGCAAAAGAACCACCACCGACCAACACCGCAGGCCAAGTTTCTTTGACACCACGCCAGCCATCCATAATTGCCATGATCCAGAACAATACGATGATGACCAAAAATGGTAACTGACGACCCACCATCTGGCTGATTTCCATGGTATCCACCCCGGAGACCTGCCCTGCGACAATAATCGGAATCCCCATCGCACCAAAGGCAACAGGCGCCGTATTCACAATCAAACACAGACCCGCAGCATATAGAGGTTTAAAACCAAGCCCCATTAGTAAAGCAGCGGTAATCGCCACTGGCGCGCCAAAACCCGCAGCCCCTTCCAGAAAAGTACCAAATGCAAAGCCTACCAATAGCATTTGTAGACGTTGATCTTCAGTAATGGACAAAATACTGGAACGAATAATGTCAAACTGACCTGTTTTCACCGAAATTTTATATAGGAATACCGCGCCCAGAATAATCCATGCAATCGGCCATAATCCGTAAAAAAAACCATAAATGAGCGAAGCAAAGGCCATTGCCGCAGGCATTTGATAAAAGAACAACGCAATAGCCAATGCAATCATCACGGTTAAAGTCGCCGCGATACTGCCCTTTAAACGAAATACGGCCAACGCTAAAAAGAAAAAGATAATCGGAATCAAGGCAATCAGACTAGAAAGCCAGATATTCGCCAGTGGATCATAAACTTGCTGCCAAACATTGAGCATTGTCATCTCCTTGAAATGCTGCCAGATATTTGTTTGATGAATCATCACGATTCAGTATTTATGTTAAAATTGGTATTACCAATTTAAATTAAAAAACAAAATACAGAAGGAATTTATAAACAAATGCATCATAAATAGTCTATATCAGCATTTCAAGGGCAACTTTAAAACATTATTGGTATGACCAATAATAAAACATGATAAAATCTGGTGTTTAGCGGGCATCGTATGATTGACCTATACGACTAAAGTTTCAGCACAAGAATCCACCTTGATCATTCTCGGATTTCAAAAAATAGTGTTTGGCATAAAACGCTGTTTTAATTTTGAGTCAAATTTCGTATAAACCAGACTTTCATTAGCGTCAGTTCTGCTTTTAGATCAGTCCATCTATACAAGGATTGACGAATCATTAAGATCGGTAGATTCTTGACAGAAGATGTCAATTCATCTGTTTGGGAAAAAGGAAAAAATAGGTGTTCGATTTAGACAGCCGTTTACTGAATATTTTTTATCATATTTATAAATCCAAAAGTGTTTCGATGGCAGCAGATGCGATTGGCGTGAGTCAACCCACGATTAGTAATGGCTTGGTTAAAATTCGCCAACATTTTGATGATCCGCTATTTTTACGGGTCGGAAATGAAATGATTCCAACCGAACTGGCCAAACAAATTTTCCCTTTGGTCAGTGAAGTGATCAATAAAGTCGAGAGCATTAATAATTTTAGTCTGCATTTTGAACCGTCAAAATCTGACATGATACTTACACTTGCCATGACCGATGTATCACATCTGGTACTTTTACCCAAAATTTCCAATTTTTTGGCACAAAGTGCGCCGCAAATTCGCATCAATGTCCGTCCCATCAGTCTGGAAACCAGTTACCAGATGGCCAATGGTGAGATTGATATGGCAATTGGGTTTTTACCACAACTTGAAGATGGCTTTTATCAACAAAAACTATTTTCACAGCGCTATGTGGTGATTTCACGTAAAGATCATCCACGTATTAACGCGCAGAACTTTACCATTGAAGATTATATGCGCGAACTGCATATCGATATTGATACAGGTGTGGGACATTACCAGATTGAAAATGCGTTACAAAACAGTGGTGTGAAGCGTGATATTTTGATTCGCCTACCGAGCTATCTTGGCGTCGGCTTGATGGTACAGGAAACCGATGCGATTGCGACGGTACCTTATTATTTAAGTAAAGTACTGTTATCACGTGATAATTTACAAATTCTGGATGCGCCTGTCGATTTTCCAACGTATAGCATCAAACAACACTGGCATATGTGTTGTCATCATAAAACCAGTCATCAATGGTTTCGTAAATCCTGCTATGAAATTTTTAAAAATATGTCCTGATATCAATGTCTTTAATCAACTTTTTTCATCATTGTTTAAACCCTCTTTATTTTTCTCCCATAGGAAGAAATAAAATGGGTTGATAAAAAAGTCTAATTGAAAAGAGCTTCAATTCAATACTGTTGAATCATGTAAACCTTCTGATTTACAACTCGGATTTTAACCAAACTTCTGTATAATCATTTCACAAATTTTTAACGCTAACTATTCTAGAAATGACGACACTAACTTGCTTTAAAGCCTATGATATCCGAGGCAAACTCGACACTGAACTGAATGAAGATATTGCTTATAACATTGGTCGTGCTTATGGACAAATCTATCAACCTAAAACGATTGTGATTGGTTGCGACATTCGTTTAAGCAGCGAAGGCTTAAAACAAGCCACCATTCGCGGTTTAAATGATGCAGGCGTGAATGTACTCGATTTAGGCATGACGGGTACCGAAGAAGTTTACTTTGCTGCCTTCCATCTGGATGTACAAGGCGGTATTGAGGTTACGGCGAGCCATAACCCGATGGACTATAATGGCATGAAACTGGTACGTGAAAATGCGCGCCCGATTAGTGCTGATACAGGTTTAAAAGAGATTCAAGCTTTGGCTGAATCACAACAGTTCAATGATGTTGAACATAAAGGAACGACCAGTCACTACAACATCCTTCCTGAGTTTGTCGATCACCTGATGGGCTATATTGATCCAGCAAAGATCAAACCATTAAAACTGGTGGTCAATGCAGGCAACGGTGCGGCAGGTCACGTGATTGATACCATTGAAGAAAAATTTAAAAGTCTGAATGTACCTGTTGAATTTATTAAAATTCATCACGAAGCAGATGGCACTTTCCCAAATGGCATTCCTAACCCACTTTTGTTTGAAAACCGTGATAGCACTTGCGATGCCGTAATTGAACATCATGCAGATATGGGAATTGCCTGGGATGGCGATTTCGACCGTTGTTTTCTATTCGATGAAAAAGGTCAATTTATTGAAGGCTATTATATCGTCGGTCTGTTAGCTCAAGCCTTTTTGATCAAACAATCGGGTGAAAAAATCGTACATGATCCACGCTTGGTCTGGAACACTTTAGATATTGTGGAAAAATATCAGGGTGAAACCGTACAATCCAAATCTGGACATGCCTTTATCAAGCAAGTCATGCGCGAACACAATGCCGTCTATGGTGGTGAAATGAGTGCACACCATTACTTCCGTGACTTTGCTTATTGTGATAGTGGCATGATTCCGTGGTTACTGACCATCGCGCTGCTGTCTGAAACAGGTCAATCGCTTTCAACTTTGGTTGAGAATATGATTGCGAAGTTTCCATGTAGTGGTGAAATTAACTTCAAAGTGGCAGATACGCAAATCACCATTCAGAAACTATTTGATCATTATGCAGCGCAACATCCACAAATCGACCGTACGGATGGTGTCAGTTTAGATTTTGGTATTTGGCGTTTTAATGTACGTGCTTCCAATACCGAACCTTTACTGCGTTTGAATATCGAGAGTCGCGGTGAACAGGCTCGTCCAATGCAAGATTATGTCGATGAGTTAACAGCACTCATTCAGGCTTAAATAATCAAATTAAAATACGGCTGAGATTACTCAATCTCAGCCGTATTGTCTGGCGTTAGACTTAAACCATAAAGATAATTTTCACCCGATAAACTATCCTGATTGATATTTTTATACTGCTCTAAAAGTTGCTTGGCATCATGCTTACACTCAGAAGCAGGCATCAAAAATTTAGGGTGAATCACCTCATAACAGCCCGATAAGCGCTGCATAAAATGATAATATGGAGAAAGCGGCAATCCTGCGACCTGCAATAATTTAGGTGCCACAAAACTGCTTGGAGTCGACTCTTGCTGTAACACTTTTTTCTGAATTGGAAAATTACTCCAGAGCGCCAAAGGCGTTTGATAGTTCTTTAAAGCCGTGCGTTCTGGATCATTTTTAAAATAATCATATTCATCATAAACGCCCTGCAAATTTGGCAAATGATCGCCAAAAACCAGCACAATGGTGGGTTGTTTTAAGGTTTTCAAATATGCAGTTAATTCTGATAATTTCTGATCTGCTCGTGCAACGCCAGCCGTATACGTACTGAGTTTTCGTTGGTTGAGCTCTGAAAGCGTTTTGCTGAACTTAAATTGTTGTTTGCCATAACGATCATCATTGTACATTGGATGATTTTCAACCGTAATCGCATAAATAAACTTGGGCTGATCCCCTTGCTGTAACACTTTTTTAATA
Source organism: Acinetobacter ihumii (assembly GCF_900625095.1). GTDB lineage: Bacteria > Pseudomonadota > Gammaproteobacteria > Pseudomonadales > Moraxellaceae > Acinetobacter > Acinetobacter ihumii. Next base: position 2,232,397 of record NZ_LR130760.1, read on the forward strand.
TTTTCGTAAATCAGCACATCCGTCGCCCACCCGCCTGCGTTAAATATCTGAGGTCGTTTTTCTTGCGAAACCATATTCTCTAAAGAAATAAATTGTTGAAAGCCTAAAGCAGGATAGACCTTATTACGATTATAGTAGTAGCCATAATTATTGTGCATGGCAATGGTTTGATACCCCAAACCATCCAGATAAAAGGGTAACGCATAAATCGGACGTTTCACTTTAGACACATACAATAATTCATTGGGAAAAAATGCCGTGTTTAAACTGGTCAATACCTCAAATTCAACATTGGCTGTCCCACCGCCAAATGAAGGTGAAATCAATTGCGATACCTGATTTTTCTGAAAAAAAGGCAATAAATTACGCCCTAAAGCCTGATCCAGATGTCGCGGATCCCAAAAGGATTCTTGCATAATAATCACGATATTGGGTTTTATTGCATCATCAGCCAAAGTACCTTTAACTTCTGGATTTTGATGCAAAATATCCTGTATCGCCTGCTCGGACACTTGCGCACGGGGCAATAACCGATCTGTCACCTGATCGAGTATTTTAGAAATATAAAATGTACTAAAACCATAATTTTGAATTTTACGATAATCTCCAACCCAGTCATTTCGTGTATTGGGAAAATCTGCGAGTTGATTACAAATGGCGGGACGATCGTCACGCTGACAAGCCCCTGTCGGATTCATTATAAAATTGAGATATATCAAACTGCTACTGATAAAAAAGAAAATAATGGTGTTCGGAACATAACTATGTATCGTTGTTTTTTCTTCTTTTCTGATTGCGACAACCAATACCACGAGGAACAGTGCAATTAAAATGAAAAAAATCAGTTGTAATGACCATGGAGAAGCTTTCATCGCCTCTGGTAATAAAAACACGTCTTCAGGACTGAGATTGCTGAATAAATATTGTTGTTTTTTCTGATTAATAAAATTCAGAAACATCACAAAAATTTGACTTAAAATCAACGCCGTATATTGACGGCCAGTGGCGATAAAGAAAAGCTGAATAATGGCGTAATTAAATAAAACGGCAAATAGAACTTTGTTATAGCCAATGTATAAGTAAAATTTTTTAAGTGTGAATGCATCTCCCCATCCGATATAAACACCGATACAGGCAGACAAAAAAGCAACGCCAATAAACAGCAATTGCTGGCGCAAAAAGGACATAAGTTGATCTGGGAGAAAATACAACGACAGGGCATTTTAGCATATATTTGGGAATAACTTTTTTACTTCTGAGTGCTCTGACTGAAGCATAAGTTATTTCGTATTTTTTATAAAAGTTCGACATTTAGTTGGCGTTATTATCATCTTGTTTTTTCAGAAACATTTCGCTGGTTATGCATAGATAACGTAAATCTAACGTTTAAAGATTGCAAACTTTTGATAAAAAATTTAAGGTGTGACAAAGATATAATCCTTGAGAAAGACAAACGAATGTTTTCTAGAAAAATACTTTTACTAACATTACTCGCCACAAGTTGTTCTTCTTTATTCGCACAAGGGCTTATCCTAAATGATCAAAATTTAAGAACTGATCTTAATTGGTTAAACCAACAAGGCGTGATTCGTCTCAGCACTTCTACTTGGCCTTTAAGTGGCGGTGAAGTACAGCGTTCAATCGATCAAGCAAAGGTTTCGACGCTTGCACAGCAACGGGTGCTAGATTCAGTTAAACAACGTTTAAATATAGAAAATGAACAGTTAAAAGCCAGCCTATCTGCTGCAACTGACCAGAAAACTATTCCGCAAGGCTTTGGCGATAGTCAAAAATCAAAATACCAAGGCAGTGTTCAATTTAATGCAAGTTCTGAGCATTGGGCGACTAAAATTCAAGCTAATCTTGAGCAAGACCAACGTTTAGATGAGGGTGATAAATTTAATCTAGACGGTTCTTATGTGGCAGGGCATTTTGCAAACCAGTGGGTGGCCTTTGCCAAAATGCCAACATGGTGGGGACCAGGCAACGATGGCAGCCTCATTCGAGGCGATGCAAACCGCCCTGTTACAGGTTTTACAGCGCAACGAAATATACAAAACGCATTTGAAAATAAATGGCTGTCTTGGATTGGACCTTGGCAATATCAAGTTTTTGCTGGACAACTTCAAGACTATGATGCTGTATCTCGCGCACAGTTGTTAGGTTTACGTTTAACTGCACAACCCCTACCTTATTTAGAACTTGGCGCATCGCGTTCCATACAAATTGGCGGTAAAGGTCAACCTAAGAGCTTTAAAGCGTATTGGAATGCCATTATTGGTAAAGATAATGGTGATGCCGACACGGGTTATGTTGGTGAAAATAACGCCAGTAACCAGCTAGCAGGTTTTGACGGTCGCTTAAACCTACAACCTTTGCTTAATATTCCTGTGAGCATTTATGGGCAGTACATTGGTGAGGATGAAGCAGGTGGATTACCGTCAAGATCAATGTATTTAGCTGGCGCAGATTTTTCATCAAGCTATAAAAATTTACCTTATCAAATTTATACGGAATGGGCAGATACACGTACCAATGGCGATGCTATAGGCTATTCTTATAATCATCATCAATACAAAGATGGCTATTACCAACAGGGTTATCCATTAGGTCATGGTATTGGCGGGGATGGTCAACTTTATTCGGTAGGCGGTAAGATTCAGTTTGATCGTATCAACCAACTTAAAGGCCGTGTTTTATACGCCAAAGTCAATGAATCTAATCGTCTCACTAATGAGTTATTTCCTCAGGCAGATACCATTAAAGCTGTTGATGTGACGTGGGTACATTACTTGAAACCTCAAATTCCTCTTAAAATTAATGCTTGGGCAGCAAAGTCTGATAAACAAAGTAATGATTCAGGGGCATCTGTTGGTATTGAATTTCCAATAGACTTCAAATAATAAAAAGGGAAGCATATTGCTTCCCTTTTTATTATCGGATATATCCTAAGCTTTTATTTTCGATAACCATTTGGATTTTGTTTTTGCCAATGCCAACTGTCTTTAAGCATATCTTCGAGCGTGTATTGCGCAGTCCAGCCTAACTCTTCTTTTGCTCGTGAAGCATCTGCATAAAAAGCGGGTAAATCTCCAGCCCTACGCTCGACAAACTCTGTAGGAATGGAAACCCTATTTACTTTCTCAAACGTTTCCTTAATTTGTAGAACGGAGATCGCGGTACCTGTTCCGATATTCCAAGCACGACAATCTCGATGATTCAAGCGATTATTGACAGCCAAGACATGTGCTTTTGATAAATCAACCACATGAATAAAATCTCGCTCACATGTTCCATCCAACGTAGGATAATCGTTACCAAAAATCGCTAATTTTTCACGACGACCAACCGCTACCTGAGTCACATAAGGCATTAAGTTATTTGGAATACCCTGCGGATCTTCACCAATACGTCCACTTTTATGCGCCCCGACTGGATTAAAGTAACGCAATAAGGCAATCGACCAACGCTCATCAGCTTTGGCTATCTTTTCTAACATCTGCTCAATAACTAATTTAGTATAGCCATAGTTATTATTTGGCAGACTGAGTGTCATATCTTCGCTGTACGGCGACGAATTCAGTTCGCCATAAACCGTTGCAGATGAGCTAAAGACTAACTTAAATACCTCTGCACGCTGCATCGCATTTACAAGATTAATACTGCCCACAATATTATTATCAAAATAAATCAAAGGAAGTTGCTGACTTTCGCCGACTGCTTTTAAACCAGCAAAATGAATGACTGCATCAATTTGATGCTGTGCAAATACTTGATCAAGCTGTTCAGCACTGCGAATATCACCTTGTATAAAGGTCAGAGATTTTCCGGTGAGTTCCTCCACCCGTTTGAGGGATTCGACAGAACTATTGGATAAATTATCGAACACGACTACATCATGGTTTGCATTTAGCAATTCAACACAGGTATGTGAACCAATATATCCGGCGCCACCTGTCACTAAAATATTTGCCATGTTTTATCCTAACTCTTTTTATTTCCAAGCAGCAATTCAATTAAGCCTTGCGTTGAAGCATCCAGATGTGCTGTCTGTTGTTGCTGACCATTTAAAATCGGTAGAATTTGATTGGCAATTTCCTTACCTTTTTCCACACCCCATTGGTCAAAGGGGTTAATATTCCATAATACCGATTGTACAAAGACTTTATGCTCATACAGCGCAATCAGCATGCCTAAAGTCTTTGGATTCAATTCTTGAATTAAAAATGTTGAACTCGGCTGATTACCTGCATATTGTTTATATACAGGTAAATTTTCCAATTCTTTTTGATCCAAAGCCTGATTACCAAAGGCTAAAAGTCGCGACTGTGCCAAACAGTTCGATAAAGCCAAATGATGCTGTTCAATTAACGCATCTGCATTTTCTACATAGGTAAAATGATTGGCATTATAACGCTGAATCGGTGCAATAAAATCACAACTCACCGCATGCGTTCCTTGATGCAATAACTGATAAAAAGCATGCTGCGCGTTTGGCCCTACTTCACCCCAGACAATCGGACAGGTACTCGATGCTACCTTGTGATTATCACGTTGTACCGACTTCCCATTCGACTCCATTTCAAGCTGTTGCAGATAAGATGCAAAATATTTTAAACGACCATCATAAGGTAAGACTGCATGCGTTTGCATCTTCAAAAAATTGGTATTCCACGCACCCAATAATGCCATAATGACAGGCACATTTTCATGAAATGGGGCCTGACGAAAATGTTGATCAATCAGATAAGCACCTGCCAACAGTTCCTGAAATCCTTCAATACCCACTTTAAGCGCAATCGGTAAACCAATGCATGACCATAAGGAATATCGACCACCGACCCAATCCCACAGTAATAACTGATTGTCAGGATGAATTCCCCATTCTGTCATTTTTTCAGGTTTAGTTGACACCCCAATAAAATGACTTTTTAAGACACAATGACGATCGCCTAGGGACTTTTCCAGCCATAAACGCGCCGTTTCAGCATTAGATAGAGTATCAATCGTTCCAAAAGACTTGGATGAAATAATAAATAGCGTGGTTTCTGGGCGTAATTGATGTAATAAATCAGACAACTGACTTCCATCCATCGTCGAAACAAAATGGATATTTAATGGCTTTGCTGTTTTGACCTTGAAATCAGACAAGGCATGATTGACCATGAGGGGCCCTAAATCCGACCCCCCGACACCAATGTTCACGACATCCTGAATCACCTCACCGGTAACACCACGGTATTGACCTGCATGAATCTTCTCTACCAATTGGAACATTCGATCCAATTGTTGATGCACTTGGTAGGACAGCTTGGGAAATTGCACCGTATTTTGGGGCAAACGCAATGCCCAATGCATCGCAGCACGCTGCTCAGTATAATTAATGGTTTCTTCTGAAAATAAGCGTTTTATCCATTCATCCAAGTTCTTAGATTCAGCCCATGCCACTAAAGACTGTATTACCTCCTGATTGACTCGATGCTTACTAAAATCGAAAGTCAAATCATCACAACCCAATGAAAACTGCTCAAATCGATCATTTTGTTGTTCAAATAATTGATTTAGATGCATGTCTTGCATCTTCTCAGCAAGAGATTGAAGTTGTATTACTGCTGATTGTTTATTTTGCTTTGGAAATTTTTCAATATTTTCATTCATAGTCGACCAACACCTTCATAGGCGAAACCCTGAGCTTTTACAAAATCAGGATCGTAAAGATTACGTCCATCCAGAATAAGGGGATGACGCATTGTTTGCTGTAGTTTTTTATAATCAGGACTGTAATATTGTTTCCATGCGGTAATCACACAAAGTGCATCTGCATTTTGCACTACATCATAAGCATCCAGACTCAAAATCAAATCATCTCGCTCACCGTACATTTTATAAATTTCTTGTAAAGCCTGTGGATCATGCAGTTTCACCTTAGCACCTTGCGCCCATAATGCAGCCAACATTGCATGAATCGGAGAATTATGGATGCTAGAAGTATTTTCTTTAAATGCTGCACCCCAAATTGCAATCGTTTTACCTTTTAAATCAGAGTGGTAATAATTCCAGAGCTTTCGAAACAAAATTTCTTTTTGCTGCTCGTTAATTTCCCAGACCTGTTGCAACAAGCGACTTTTCGCGCCAGTCTTTGAAACTTCGCTCGACAAAGTTAAAATGTCGTGCGAGAAATTTTCACCACCAAAACCAATTCCAGCCGATAAATAGGCTGAACCAATACGGGTATCTGCGCCCATTCCCTGTTTTACATTAGCAATATCAATCCCTAATTTTTCAGCAACCAAAGCCAAATCATTCATGTAGCTAATTCGTGTTGCTAACATGCCTGAAATACTCAATTTAGTAAATTCAGCATCCAGAATCGGCATAAATAAATATTGATTTTGATAGCGAAAAAAGGGACGAAGGAGTTCTTCCATCATCAATTTGGCAGCTTCTGCCTCTGCTCCAATAATGACGTGTTTGACATTTAGAACACTATTAATCGCATTACCTTCCTGAATGACATCAGGAAAATATACCCAGTCATCATTCGGTAAAATTGCTTTAAGTTTATCCGTTCCATGCAAACCAAAAGTTGAACCATTCACCATCAGTTTTGGATGAATAATCGGGCGTAATGCCAGTTCTTTTAATGTGTTTAAAGCAAGTTTGAATTCAGCTGGATTATAACAAAATAGATAGGCATCAATATCTAGAGGCAAATCCACCAAAGTACTTTGTAGCAACATTTTGGCTTCACGTTGTTTACTTAAACGACGATTCACCTCTTCATCCTGATATTGAATGTTTATAGATAAATGCGAATGTTGATAGCACCAATAGACTTGATTGCCATATTCGGCTAATAAAGCTGCCAATACGCCAGCCTGTAAGGTAGTCCCCAATATCGCAATCTTCATTGTTTTATACCTAAATATTATTGCTTAAAAATCTAGTTCACGAATCAGTGTTTTAAAATCATCGCCTAAATTAGGATGTTCAATCCCATAATGCAACACGGCTTTTAAATAGCCCAATTTGCTGCCGCAGTCAAAGGTTTGTCCTTGCATGCGATAGGCTTCAACTTGTTCTGTTTTCTGCAACATGGCAATTGCGTCGGTGAGTTGAATTTCATTGCCCGTGCCTTTAGGTGTTTGCTCTAGTAATTGCATAATCTTGGCAGGTAATACATAACGACCAACCACTGAGAGATTGGATGGGGCAGAACCTACCGCAGGTTTTTCGACAATGCCCTGCATGATTTGGCTTTGACCTTCTGCAGGAATCAATGCAACATCCACAATGCCATATTGATCCACTAAATCATCAGACACCGCTTCAACCATAATTTGCGCAGCAGAAGCTTGGGTATAACGCTGAATCATACGTGTCAAATCATTTTGTTCAGATTTTGCTTTCACTAATACATCTGGCAATAAAACTACAAAATCATCATCACCAACGATGCTTTTGGCACAAAGCACAGCATGACCTAAACCTAAAGGCTGTGGCTGGCGGACACTGACCACACTGACATGCTCAGGCACAATCTCGGTAATTTCTTTGAGCAAATCAAACTTCTTTTTTTCTTCTAAAGTCGTTTCAAGTTCAAAGTTACGATCGAAATAATTTTCAATAGACGCTTTAGATGAATGTGTCACCAAAATAATTTGTTCGATACCCGCAGCAACCGCTTCACGTACCACATATTCAATGGCAGGACGATCCACTACAGTCACCATTTCTTTGGGGATAGACTTACTTGCAGGTAAAAAACGGGTGCCAAGACCTGCAACGGGTAAAATTGCTTTTTTGATCATAAAATTACACAAAGTAATGAGTTAAAGTTAAAAAATGTTGTCTATATAACATATCGTAAGTTTCAATTGCTTGAATTCTATCAAGATCAAATTTTTTAAAACGCATATATTTAGTCATTTCATGTAATTTTATGTCGGTCTAATAAGCAGCTTTGTTTATAAACCCTTTAAATACCGTAAGAAAAATAATTTTAAGGTCTAAGAGCAAACTCCATGTGCGAATATACTCAAGATCACATTCAATGCGCTTTTCCATTTTATCTAGTGTATCAGTCTCACCGCGCCAACCGCTTATTTGTGCTAGCCCTGTAATACCTGGTTTTACTTTATGTCGAAGCATATAACCTGGAATAAGTTTACGATATTCTTCGTTATGTGCAACGGCATGGGGGCGTGGTCCTACAATGGACATATTGCCTAAAATCACATTAAAAAATTGAGGTAACTCATCTAAAGACGTACGTCGTATAAACCGCCCGACTGTAGTCACGCGTGGGTCATCTTTGGTTGCTTGCGTGACCTTTGCGCCATTTTCCATAACTTTCATGCTACGAAACTTATAAACCCGTATAGATTTACCATTTAGACCATAACGTAATTGTTTAAACAAAACAGGACCTGGCGAAGTGGCTTTAATTGCGATGGCAATCATAAGTAATATCGGAGAAATTAAAACAAGAATCATTGAACCAATCACAATATCTTCAATACGTTTTAAAAAGCGGTTAATACCGTCTATACGTGAGTCAAAAAGTGGGATAGTTGGCGTGTTATTAATTTCTTCAACACGAGAGTATAAAAAATCGAAAGAAAATAGATCAGGAACAATAATTGCAGAACATGTCGTATCTGCCAGCAACTCTAATACTGACTCGACCTGCTGAATATTTTTTTGATCAATCACTAAATAAACTTTACGTACAACACCTGACTGAATTTTTTCTATCGCGTCTTGAATGCCACCTGTATAGGTAGAATTATTAAAATCGATATGCCATGAAAATAATCCGACAGGACAATACCCCGTCCATTTCGATATACTTAAATCTAAAAAAAGTTTTTCGGCTTTAGCAGAGTCACCAATGACCATGACCCCTTGAGCTTGCTGGGTAAATGAAAAAAATAAATTATAAAGAATACGAATTGATGCTCGGGCTATCATCATAAATATAATGATGAGTACAGAAGCTTGTATAATTAAGCTAAGGTTAAGCGTTTGAAAGAAAAAGCTAATAACACCAAAAACCAGTACACTACAAATAATGTTTTTAAAGCATGAAATATATTCTTTGGTTAAACTTATACCGCGCCAAGAACGATAGAAGTCAGTCACACCGCCTAACAGCTGAAATATACTCACAATCGTTAAAAATGCAAGCAATGTACTGTTATTTATAGACAAGTGATTGACTTTAAAGGAAAAATATAAACCTAAATAGATTGAAACGACATCACAAAATCTTTGTAACATTGAAACATAGGATGCATTTAATCTAGAAGCCATCTTTTACCTTAATATAATTACTAATTTTTACTTATAAAACAGTATGATAGTCTTTCACACTATCATACTGCAAATTTACACTAATAAGATGTATAAAAATACAAATTTTAGCTATAACACACGTCGCGCCAATAATATCGTCAATCATATCTTATTTGACTAGATTTTTTATGTATAAATTAAATTTCTTTAACAGAAAATTTTCGATTCCTGTGTTTAAATTTGAGTTATCCTAAACCCGTTGAGCTCTGAAGCTTTACTTTTTTTTTATCAAAAAAACATGATATAAAGGTTGCCAATGACAACAAAGATTTTGCCTGTAATTATGGCGGGTGGTAGTGGTACTCGCTTATGGCCACTTTCACGAACTCAATATCCAAAACAATTTTTAAAACTCTCGCCCGATGGCTTTACACTATTACAAGCAACTCTACTCAGATTAAGAAATTTAGACTGTGCTGAACCCATTATTATTTGTAATGAAGAGCATCGTTTTCTAGCCGCTGAACAAATGCGTGAAATTGGTATAAAAGCGAAAATTATTTTAGAACCTGAAGGTAAAAATACCGCTCCTGCAATTACACTTGCTGCTATTTACCAAGCGCAAATTAACACATCACAAGATGATTATTTAATGCTTGTTCTAGCGGCTGACCATGTGATTACAGAACAAGATCGCTTTGAACAAAGTATTCATAACGCAGTTGAACTCGCACAAAAAGATAAGCTCGTTACATTTGGAATTGTTCCTACTCATGCGGAAACAGGGTATGGTTACATAGAAAAAGGTGAAGCTAAACTCTCTGGTTTTGAAGTAAAACGTTTTGTAGAAAAACCTGACTTTGAAACTGCACAGCAGTATTTAGACAGCCATCAGTTCCTATGGAACAGTGGCATGTTTATGTTTAAAGCAGATGTTTATTTAAATGAACTAGAAAAGTATGCTTTAGATATTTATACCTCTTGTCAAGCTGCTATGCAGAATACTCAGTCTGACTTAGATTTCGTTCGTATTGATAAATCTGCATTTTCTCAGTGTCGCTCTGAGTCCATTGACTATGCAGTAATGGAAAAAACGACTGACGCAGTGGTGGTTCCTTTAGATGCAAACTGGAACGATGTAGGTTCATGGTCTGCCCTTTGGGATATTCAAACTAAAGACATTCAAGGAAATGTGATTACAGGTGATGTAATTAGCATCAATAGTGAAAAGAACTACATTCATAGTGAAAGTAGACTAGTTAGTTTACTCGGTGTAGAAAACTTAGTTGTGATAGAAACCAAAGATGCTGTGTTAGTGGCTGATAAATCTAAAGTCCAAGATATTAAGAAAATTGTTGAAACGCTAAAACAACAAAATCGAACTGAACACTTTTGTCATCGAGAGGTTTATCGCCCTTGGGGTAAATATGATAGTATTGACCATGCCGAGCGCTACCAAGTTAAACGCATAACAGTAAAACCTGGGCAAAAACTTTCTATACAAATGCATCATCACCGTGCCGAGCACTGGATTGTGGTGAGTGGCACAGCTCGTATTCATAAAGGTAAAGATAATTTTTTATTGGCTGAAAATGAGTCTGTGTACATTCCTTTAGGTGAAATTCATGCATTAGAGAATCCAGGTAAAGTTCCTTTAGAGCTTATAGAAGTTCAATCTGGTTCTTATTTGGGTGAAGACGACATTGTACGTTTTGAAGATTTGTATGGTCGCTGTTAAAAAATAGTAACTCAATCCAAGCCGAGCATTTGGCTTGGATTGTCTAATTTATAAATATTACATCGATTCTTTTTTAGCGACCCATTTTTGCTGAACATACTGGTTAATTTCACTGCGAAAGCGTTGATTGGAAAACTTTAAAGCCTGATTACGGCAGTTTTCTGGCAAAAATAAATCACAATTTCGCTCAAAGTCTTCAACCGCCGCAATCACACTTGAGACTTCCTGTTTATCGAAAAAAGCGCCCGTTGGATTTGCAGAGTGAATAGAGTTTATGGTCTCTAATGCCCCACCTTTACCAAAAGCAATCACTGGTGTACCAGATGCTTGAGACTCAACAGGTGTAATACCAAAATCTTCTTCCGCCGCAAATACAAAGGCTTTAGCACGCTGCATATGATCTTGCATCACACTATTCGGTTGATAACCTAAAATCTCGATATTATATGTCGCTTTAGATTTAATTTTTTGCATGTCTGGGCCATCGCCAATGACCACTAGTTTTTTGTTTGGCATTTGGGCGAAAGCCTCAACAATTAAATCAATTTTTTTGTATGGCACCATACGTGAAGCTGTAAAGTAAAAATTATCTTTGTTTTCACGTAGTGTAAATCGGTCTGTGTCGACAGGAGGATAAATTACATCTGCATCGCGCCCGTAAACCTTATGTATACGACGAGCAATAAACTTGGAGTTTGCAACAAAGTGATCTACTCCATTGGCAGTGCGGTAATCCCACATTCTTATTTTGTGTAATAACCAACGTACAATTATAGCTTTTATGCCTTTCGTTAGCCCCAACTCGCGTAAATACTGATGCTGTAAGTCCCATGCATAGCGGATAGGCGAGTGAACATAACTAATGTGTAATTGATCTGGCCCCGTAAGTACACCTTTAGCGACCGCATGGCTACTGGATAAAATGACATCGTAGGCAGAAACATCTAACTGCTCGATAGCTAAGGGCATGAATGGAAGATAATTGCGGTATTTTGTTTCAGCTTTAGGAAATTTTTGAATAAATGTTGTTTGTGCACTTTTACCTAAAAAATGCTGACGACTTTCATCATTTAAAAAATCAATAACAGCAAAAAGATCTGACTTTGGAAATACTTTAAGCATTTCACTAATTACACGTTCAGCTCCTGCATAAGTTACCAACCAATCAGCAACCACAGCAACATTGGGTGAAGTATGCATAAATTATTCTCACTAAGTATTAAAAAATCTTTTTACTATATTTAACAGTAAAATGAACCTATAGCTAATCATTTGACTGAGGCTATTTGAACTTTTTTCAGAAGCTGACGAAGCATTAAAATCATGACGTCTATACAGTAAATAACACTCATTAAGAAAAAAAGTCTTACCATGGATTTCAGCAACCAAGCCGATCCACCAGTCGTGCATAGGTATGTTATCAGGGAAAGGTAAGCTTTTCTCTAGAGTACTTCTAGAAAAACACATACAACAACCATGAAAACCACCTTTATAAAGATTTTTAAAAAAACCTGATTTAGAATTTCTCAGTCGAAAATAAGATGAATAAATCTCATCCAAGTCATTATTCACCACTTTACAGTCAGTCACAACAAGTGAAATTTCTTTATTTTCTTGCATTACATTAATGCAATTCTTTATTTTATTTGGAAGCCAAATATCATCTTGATCAGATAAAAAAATATAATCTCCTGAAGCCGCTTTCAAAGAATTTTCAAAATTTTTTATAATTCCTTGTTTTGGCCCCTTTATTACTTTTATGCGATTATCTTTAAATCTTAATACTTCATTGATGGTATTATCGGTTGAACCATCATCGGAGATAATCAATTCATCATCTACCCCCAACTGAATTAATATACTATCAACCTGCTCATAAATAAAAGGTCCACCATTATAAGTAGCCATACAAACAGAAATCATTTTCATTCACTCTTTAAAAACAAATACTTTAAACCGTCTCTAGTTCCTTTTAACATTACTTTAAAATATTCACTTCTTTTGTTAACACGTAGTAATATTAAGAATTGCTGATAAAAACTAAAAAAAATCATCCTAAACGAAAACAAAACAGGAATATGTGACTCTTTTAACATATAAAATGAATTTCGTATAATAAAGTAACGCCTAAAAGGCGAATGAAGAGGGCTTTTAAAAGGCCCCAACGTAACTAAATTATCACCAATCGTATGATACATCATAGCATTTTTAGAAACAAAATTTTTGAACCCTAAAGACTCGATTCTAAAACACCATTCCGTATCCACGCAATCAATAAAATAGTTTTCGCGTAATAAACCAACCTTTTTTATTGTATCTACAGCAATCAAAGAACCTGAAGAAATTAATAACTTGACTGAAGTTGTTTCACTCATTTCATTTAAGTTAATTTTTTTTAAAATACCATATTTTGTTACATCATTCACACTATAGATAAAATTAAAACGTGGGTCAATATATTTAGGACCTATTAAGCCAACTGCTATACCTTGATCTACAAGAGACTTATAATCAGCATATAAATGAAAAATAAAGTTTGAATCAATAGTACTATCCTGATCAAAGAAAATAATATAACCTACATTATTGTCTATACAATAGTTTATGCCAATATTTTGAGCGGCTGCTATACCTAAATTTTGTTTAAGAAATATGGTATCTATAGAATAGTTATTTTTTAAAATCTTAATATCATCCTGATTATCAGATCCATTATCAATTAGGATTAAATTAATCGAATTGATAGATACATCTTTAATCAAATTTTCCAAATTGGAAATATTAGGATTAAACGTAACCACAACAGCATATATATTTACCATGTAAAAATTCTCATAAAAGAAGCTAAACTAAAAAGTTTATTGATAGAATAAAAGTAAGTATATACATAAAAAGGAACAAAAATAACAATTGTAATCACTTTATAAGTATCAAAAACTTTATTTCTTGGAACCCATGCTAAAGAGAAAAAACATAAAAAAAGTAATATATCAGCATATCTCATAGCTATACTTGCATAATTTAATCCAATATAGGATGTAAATAATAAAATACACAAATTAGAAAGACTTAAACTCAATAACCTTTTTTTTTCAAATTTATTATTTATAAATATAAATGTATAAAAATAAATAGCGAGACTAGTAAAAAATATATAAATATTTTTTGCTGATATTGGTGAAAACTCCTCCTTAAAATAAAAATTATCATAATCCATATATCTGGTATTTGCGATAAAAAACTCAAAAGATGAGATAAGAATTAATGTGATAATTATAGCTACATAAGGCCTCTTATATAAATATTGGGAATATAAATAGATTACTACAACAAAAATAAAACCATAATGAAATAAAATAGCCCAAAAAAACATAATTAATTGGTATTTATATTTTTTTTGTATTAATCCTATTAAAAAAAATCCGACAGCTAAACTACTTCGAATTTGAGTGACTTCCCACAAAGGAAAAAAGCAAAATAAATAAATAAATACAATAAATATAAATGAAAATAGACTTTTATTTTTAATAGAATATAAAAAAATATTAAACTTTAGAACCAAACCAATAAAAC
>NZ_LR130760.1:2247105-2610426 GCF_900625095.1 Acinetobacter ihumii
AAAATCATTTGAATGATTTCTTCTTGGTCTACGTGCCATAAAATACTCCATATATTGATGTTTATAACATCATTTGAGGAGCAGAATATCACTTATAGGAGTTGTTCAAATTTACGGATCCATCTCTTCTAAACATACTGAAAATTTTGATTTTCGTTGTAGCTTTAGTTATTTTTATTAAATTCATTATAAGTGAATACTTAGGTGTAATTTTTAGCAAAGAAATTACAGTTTTTGCGGGGATGTTTTTAGCACTCGCAATTCTTGTTTATGAAATTATTTCAATTTGTATATCTAGACTAATTAATAAAATTCACTATGACGCAGATCAACGTGAAGCTATTGAAACATTTGAAAAGCATCAACTTAATGTTGGCTTTATCGTAGCTGACTTGCCAAAAGATCAAAAAAACAATGAGTTAAAAGATTGTGTTGAAGCTTATATCACTCTAGCGAAACAAAATTTACCATTTGTTTTGATTAATTCAGACAATGTATCTACTTCAGGAATATATTTTTCAGGGCAACGTGGAAAGCGTGACCATAATAAATACAAAATCATCATTAAAAGAAACTTAGACTAAAAACAACCTTTTAGAAAAATAAAAAAGCCAGTATAGAACTGGCTTTTTTTGCTTAGTACGCTTAAAAATAATTTTCTTCAGGATACCTAATTCTTTGTAGAACAACTCCAATTAAGCCCGCTACAAGCATGTAAACCGCTTTCATATACCACATGCCCCACATAACGGTAATTGTGGTCGCTGAAAATTCTTGTACTGGCTGACCAAGAAAATTAGTTGTTTGATTAAATGATTTTTCTGAAGCTTCAAGCGCATAATAATTTAATGCAGGGAATAAGCAGACAACCAATAAAACAGCTACCGTAGGGTAAAGCATAGCTTTAGGTATATCCCATTTGATAGCAAAGTACAGCGCCACTACCAAAGCAATTAAGCCAACACTAGACTTCATTCCAGTGGCAAAATCTAAACCTACGGCACTTGAGCCTTTCCATACTAGAAAGCAAAAAACAGCTATCAGAAAAGCGACAAAGCCCGCAAAAATTTTAAATTGTTCCTGTTCTTGGTAATCCATATATGAATCCTTAACTATTAACTGCGGTGTCAGTATGATTGTTATAGCCTAACAACGGTTTATTTTCAGGTGG
Organism: Acinetobacter ihumii; assembly: GCF_900625095.1. GTDB lineage: Bacteria > Pseudomonadota > Gammaproteobacteria > Pseudomonadales > Moraxellaceae > Acinetobacter > Acinetobacter ihumii. The sequence goes on from NZ_LR130760.1 coordinate 2,248,277, forward strand.
TGGAATGTCTACAACGTCCCGATCGACATTGACCAGAATTGATGTGAACTCACTTGAAGCAATCAATTCCTTTGCTTCAGTAATATAAGAATCTTCAGTCTGATCATTGATTAAGTAAAATGCCGTTGGTGGGTTGGTGTCTGTAAGCAATACGTTTGCAATTGGACTTTTAGGGCTTAGATTATATCGCAAGCACTTAATGAATGACCTATTCTGCATTGTAAGCGTGTCTAAGAGTTCTTTTTCACCCAAGCTCTCAAATGGTAGCCAAGTTTGATTTAAAGGCACTAGAGCAATTTCTTCAATCTTTGCGATACCACTATCCGCAAATCCAAAAGTCCCAATTGCTAATAGGTTTACATCGTCTTGATAATGCGCCTGCTCAAGCTCGGCTTCAAAGCGTTTATTAACTCGGCTATACATTTTTGCATCCATAAATAAATGCAAGGTTGGGGCATGTTTTAGAATGATTCTGCCCCCATCAAAACGTGCATCTTCAATAGACTTAATCACACCAATAAATATTTTTAATGGGCGTTTATTGCCTTTAACTTTCAGGTCTGCCAACTCTGCTTTTCTTCGGGCTTCAATCTCATTGTGTTTGGTTTGGTCGTAATATTCAGGGATATAAACCAATCCACTTAAATCATCTTTTTTATTCTTTTTATCATTCAAAGCTACTTTTAATGCCTTGCGAAATTGAAACCAATTATGCTTCATGTTCGGTTGGTGGCGGTTTAACAAAGCTTCTTCAAGCAAGTAATCTAACGTCCCTTTTAAGGTCAATTTTGTTGTTTCAGCTTTTACAGTATCTTTAGGTGTATCACTTGGCGTAGGCGCTTGTTTGGATACATTGCTTTTTGACAAACTGAACTCAAACTTTAAAACACTTGCCCCTGTTTCATCTGTCTTGATAGCTTCCCCAATAACCTCGCCTAGTCCTGAAATTTCAGTAGGTGGCTCATAGCTTAGGCAACTAAAGTCGTGCTGATCTGCGCTGTTAGGCATACGCTTTAAAACAAAGTTTTCGCCAATTTTAGCGATATACATTTCAATGTTTTTTTGTGGCAGACAAGCGCAAATAGGTCTAATCCCTTTTTGATAACACTCTTGCAAAATTGCCTGTGTTAATACTTCATCATCAGGACTAACAATTTTTCCATTATGTATAAAATTATTCATAAAACCGCCCTCATTTAATATTTAGGTGTGTTTCGATTAGGCGTATTTGGGTTTTTAATACGCTGATTAGGTGCATTCAAATTGTCTTTTGGTGCATTCGCTTTTTGCTTTAAAAGCTGTTCTCTAAACTCTGTATAGACTTCAGTTTTATGCCGTGAATCGAATCTAGCTTTTGACTGGTCTTTAAACTCATTAAAGTATTTATCTGAATATTCAAGATTCAATTTATTGAAAGGAATCTCGTATTCTTCATTTTTAATTCGTGCTTTCATTACTGGCTTATCTTTAACTTTATAAGCATCAATAACTTTTAATTCAGTACCTTTTTCAAAAGTTACCTTTTTAAATAGTCCTGTTTTAATCTCAAGATCATTAGTAAGTTTTACAAGCTCACCTTTTGCTATATTCATATTGCCGTTAAACTTAACGATCTCGTCACCAAGTAAGGCTTTAGATTTCAAACTTGCTCTAACTTCAGAAACGATTTCTTCTTTAGTGAATGTTTTATTTTCACTGGTCAATGAATACAGCTTGCTATTTATTCCAAACAATTCACGCTTATTCTCTAAATGCAATCTATGATCATTTAAATAAGACTTCATTAAATTATCTTTAGATTCTACAAGTGTGAAGTCTGTAGAGAACTCTTTAGTTTCTGAACGTCCAAGTACCTTTTTGAAGTTTTCAAAAGCCGTTACTTCTCTTTCTACTGGTTTGTAATTATGGTCATAAGAAACTTTACCGTCAGGGGTCTTAACAGTTTCTTTTTCATTAGTTGCAAAAGTTAAAGCACTATAATTGATTTGAATATTTTGCTTATGTCGAGTTAAAGCAACATAAGTTAAATTAGCATTCATATTTTCACTAGCTACAATATAAGCACTATCTACAGTCATACCTTGTGATGAGTGAATAGTATTTGCATAGCCATGTTTGAACTGGTCATATTCCTTTAAATCAACTCTAACAATTCTGCTATCACTTTCCATTTGAACCATCATAGCTTTAGGATTATTGAATTTATCCTTTTCAAAACCTATTACTTTAGCCAGTTCACCATTACTAACTTTCATCTGTGAATTATTTTGTTTGAATACAATTTTCTCACCGATGGAAATATCTAAATCACCTTGATAGTTTTTCACAGAAACACTTTCAGGATTAAGCTTACCTTGTTTGATAAGCAATGCTCTAGCCATTCGATTTAGTTCATTCACATCACTATTTGAATGAGCAAGCATTAATTTACTTTCGCTAGAATCTTCACTCCATGACTTAACAGTTTTAGCTAAAGCTAGATCATGAGATTCGTATTCATTAACCATATTAATAGATTTATAAATATCTATTGCTTTACCTACTTCATGCTTAGAAAGATATTTAGATGCTTGAATCATCTTGTCAGATTCTTTGGCATGTTTCTGACGTTGAATATCCTCTAGTGAAGCAATATTTTTCTTATCTAAGTTTTCTTGAATATTTGCAAATACATGACCCGCACTTACTGCACTTAACTGGTAACTATCACCAACTAATTTTATTTGTGCATCGTGTTTTTCTACAAGCATAAGCAAGCGTTGCATATCTCTTGAACCGACCATGCCTGCTTCATCCAAGATCAATACAGTTTTATTATTTATTTCTAAATTACCGCTATCATACTTAGACAAGAAAGAAGCAATTGTACTACTTGGAATATCACAATCATTCGCTATAGCCTTAGCTGTAATTGCCTGTAATGCGATTCCATATACTTGATAATCAGATTCTTTATAGGCTTCAGAAACGGCACTTAGAACGTATGATTTACCTGTGCCCGCAGAACCATTCAACAATGTAATCCGATCGGTAGAAGTTAAGGTATAGAATGCTTTTTCTTGCTCACTATTAAATGTTCTTGTTTCAGCAACACGTACCGCATTTAAAGGTAATTTCTCAACTAGATTAAATGGTTTTTGAATACGGCTTTCCTCATTAGCATTATAGATAAATGTTGAGATTGATTCCTCAATACCTACAAGCTCTTTAGAAGAAAATACGACTTTATCTTTACCATATAAAGTAGCCATATCAGGGCAAGTTATTACCGATTCATAAGCTTTTAAATATTGTTCTTCACCATCTGTATGAGCCATTAAAAAACGCTCTAGCTCACGCACTGAAAAAACAGATTGATTAGAAGTTAATGCTTTAATTGCTTCGCTTGGGCGCTCAATTATTATTTCACCATTTTGATGACGTACTTGCTTAATATTTTCATTGATATGGTATTTGTGACTGCTAACGTAATCAGCTCTAAAGTTTTGGCTAGACAATTCAATACCTTGCTCTTTAAAACTTCTATGATCAATACGTGCATCAATACCTAAGTTTTCACAAAAATCATTTACATGGTTAGCCCATTCTAGGCGGGTATCAACCACAAACATTTTAGAAGAAAAATAACGATCTTTACCCGCACCGCCCTTTTCAGGGTTTACTGGATTATAACGCTTAAAATGCTTTACTTCGTCACGCTCTATACCGTCTAATTTTCTTTCAGAAAACATAAGGTGAACATGCGGGTTTTGCTGACCATCACTAGCTAGAGGACTATGAATTGCATAAGAATAAGTGAAGTTTTCACCTAAAGTTTTTTCAACAAATTTCTCTACTAATTCTTCTCTTTGTTCTTTATTAAGTTCTCTAGGTAATGAAATTTCTAATTCAGTATAAACACGCCCATTAATACGCTCATTCTTATCTGCTGACTTCCAAAAGTGTTTTGCATCAGTAGCCCATGACGGTAAATTTCCAGATTTAATATTTTCTAAATCATCTCTTTTATACTTTCCATCACGGTTAATGTAGGCGTAATGATTTGCGCCACGAGTTCCTGTAGAACCGTATTGCCTGCCTGTCTTAACTGATAAGTGATAGATCGCCATTTTATGCCTTTTTTGCTTTTGCTTTTTCTGTTTCTCGGAGAGAAACGCGGAAGCGTGCATTCCTACTGCTATAGTCATGATAACCTCTCTATATATTCGCTACAAGTGACAAAACAAATGCTTGCATTTGTCCGATTTTGAAGCAATGCAAGGCATTGATTTTAAAAGCGGTTTTTGGGGCTGATTTTTGGCTTTTTTTGTAATTTATTTTTATATAGATATGGGGTTTCACCCCAAGCCCCACATAAGGGAATAATTCCCTTATGAATCCCTACACTTCGCCAGTGGGTCATCGGGGGTAGACACTTCGTTTACACCCCCTTTAGGATTAGTGTGTTTTTTTGATTTTTGCTGATCAATATGTTTTCAGATGAGCCGTGAGCCTATGGCTTCCGTTCAGTCTGAAAAATATTGACAGTGCTATTGCCTTTGCGAACTCTTATAGTTTTTTGTTGCTTTGTATTTTTTTGGGATTTTTTAATTTTTCATTGTGATATTATTTGATCACCTTATAACTTTTGGATTAAGAAAATGAATATTGAGGATTTTAAATTTACTGAAGATCAAAAAAAATTCGTCACTGAAGAAATTGATCGTTTAAAAAAACTTGAGAACAAAAGTCAAACTGAAGAAATTATCTTAACTTTAGTTTCTAACATTGAATCAGGTACGCCAACGAAACAGCAAATTAGTTCTTTTGAACGGATTATGAAAAATGAGTTTAAAAAATATAAAGCTCGTTTAGAACTGGAAAAAATCAAGGAGGATGAAAAAAAACTTCTTGCAGGTTTAAAAAAAGAAGTCCAAGTTGCACAAGCTAAAGATCGAAAAAAACGTGAACACAAGCTTATTACAATTGGCGCTCTTTTTGAAATGGTAGACTTCCCATCTGAAGATAAAGGCATTATCACTGGGATGCTTTTAAGTGCTATTGAAAATGCAAAAAATAACCCAAGTTATTTTGATAGTTTGAAAGCTTCAGGTGACAAATTTATTAATGATCGTGAACAAGCAAAAAAATCAAAAAGCACTTTAGTTGATAATTCAGGAAGTGTTACTGCTGAATGACTAAAATTGAAATATCTTATATTTTGTCGCAACCCTGCGGGATTGCTTTGTAAGTCCCGCTTAGGGGCAAAGGGGAGTAGTTGCGGTTCTGCGGTCAGCTCGACAAAATCACAGATTTTGTCGGCTTCGCTTGAACCTTGCAACGGTAATCAGGGAGGGAAGAATTTTTATATTTCTTCAGTTCGCAAAGTAGACACTTTGCTCTATTGATACCGCCTAGAGTTTAGTTTTTAATATCATCTTTAAAAATATATAAGCAGGCAGTACCAAATAGCAAAGTTGTAGCTAGATTAAAAAATATTTTAATCATTTCGTAAAAATCTTGATTTGGTTGTCCAAGATCATTGTACCAGTGGCTACTTATAAAATTCCCAATGTTATACCCTGCCAACATTCCTACAAGTGTATAAATAATTATCATCAGAATTTTAGATTTATACTTAGTGTTTTTCATTAAAATTTTCCATTTGCTCTATGTTCTCATAGTAATCTAATTCAGTTACTTTCAACTCTAACAATATTGAGTGATAAAAGTTTAATGGTAGATTCAAAAGTTCATTGTGTACCGCCCATAAATCAACTTCAGATTTAAAAAGCTTAGTGTATCTTGGTTTGCCTTTTTGGATTCTTTCGCTTTCTTCTGCAATTAGTTCGGCTCTAATTTTATTTAACATATTGATCATATCTATAGCTGTTTGATCTATTGTATAGATATATGAAGTTTTGCCATTCATCCATAATTGAGCATCACGCTTATTGAACTTTGTATTTTCTTCATAGACTACATTATAAAAATCTATAACCTGTTCCCGACTGTATAAGCCATTCTTAAAGCATTCTATTTTGAACTGTGCATTATTCATATTAGTGACCTCAATAACTTTATGTTAGCTCTTACCTGTTAAGACTATGCTTTTTTGCATATCCATAAATTTGATTCGCAATGAACCGCAATTTTTTTGCTTCATTGGAATATCACCCGCAAAAAAATTGCGGGCGACTTTATCACCACTTTTTTGGTTTCTATATTTGATTTAAAACCAGTAATGTTGATTCTAAATCTTCAATATGTACACCTAGTTTTTGGGCTAGTCTGTGCATGTTTTTATCATCAAGTATTCTTAGCGCTTTGTGTAATGATGCATAATTATTTAATGTAGAAAACTCCTCTATTTTATCATCAATGTAAACTTGATCTAACCCAGCATCTTTAAAACACTCGATCACCTTTAGCCCAACAAAAGATAATTTTTCAATCATTTTAACCTTTCCTTAAATTGCTTCATTGATTAGTAAAGAAAGCCCCGCAGGGCTTACTTTATTATATTTGATCTATAAGGCTTATTACTCGTTTAGATGCGTATATCCCATTTGCATTTAACTGGCGTACCCAAGCGCCCCGACTTGGCGACCATTTAAAACCATTACTTTTTAAAATTTGGCGTATTTCTTCCGTAGGTTTACCATCAAATATAAACATGCAACGGTTTTCTATTTTGCATTCTGTATATTTATAAAGATCGTTCTCAACTTCATTTGAAGTTCTATTTTCAAGTGTTTGCAATTCTGCAATACGCTTTTTCAAGCGGTTAATTTCAGCATTATTATTCTGAAGTGAATAGCTTGCAAAACCAATTGAGCCATATTTAGGATTTAATACGTCTATAGCTTTTTCTTCAGAGAATCCAAGTTCAATTAATCCCTCTAAACGTGCATTGTGTTCGGGAAATTTTTTAATTAACTTGTTAGCCTTTTTCATTAACTCTTGCGCCTGCTGTAACTTCTCAAGCTTGCTTTTAAGTTTTTCTATTGCATTAGGGTCGTCACTTGAAATACCGCCCTTGCCTACGCTATCAGCTTTATTTTGATAGTATTCGGCTTTCTTCATTTCCTGAACTGATTTACCCATAATAGAGTGAATTTTAGAACGAAAGTTTCTATCTCGTTTTTCACTATGATGACCAACTAAAACTGGCTGTCCAAACGGTATACATTCAACCATTTGATTTGAACGTGTCGCCAATACTGTGCTTTTTACTGTTGCTTTATCAGCTAAAGCTTCATAACGATCTAAGCGGTTTTGTTGGCGTTCTTCATAACGGTTTAAGCGTTCTGCTTTGATTGCATCATTGTTATTTTGGTCGTTCATAATTCAATACCTTTTTAATTTAAGTCGCCAATCGACTTAATAAAAACATTATACCTAAATTGATTTGTTAGTACAAAACAATATATGTAAACAAGTGTAATTTTTATTGTGTGTCTTGAATGCTTCAGATTTGCGCTGTAGCGGGTTGTTTCTCTTTCCTGTGGTTTTGGTCACTCCCGATCTGAACCAAGCCCGCAGGCATTAAAAAAGCCCCTTGCGGGGCTTCTTTTCTTTTAATAAATCAATTTATAAATTGCTGTAGTATCTAAAACATTCCTATTTTTATGTATAACGTCTTTTATGTAATCACTAAAAAAAACGGCTCTGCGATTGATTGCAGGTTTTGAGCTGTATGTCATCATTGCAATTTTAGACAATGCAAATAAATTTACCACAATTGAAAATTCTAGGGCATTCAGGTTAAACGCTTCGTCCCATCCATTTTCCATATAAAAAATTGAATCAGATTGCAAAGTCCAAAAGCCGTTTTTAGTTTCCCATACTCCCCCGTCATAGCTTTCACATAATCGGCTTGCTTCTTGATATAAGATATTTTCCCATACATAAATTGTATGAGCCATTGCAACTGTATAGCGTGGAAATTCGCTTTCTTGCATTGACTGCATAGCAACTAGGTCGGTTTTATTAAAGCTGTCATAGCTCATGTCTGCGATTTCTTCATCAGTCAACAAAACTAAATCAGTCATTTTTTAATTCCTTTGTATGAGGTCGCCAATCGACCTGATAAATACATTATACCTAAATTGATTTGTGAGTACAAAACAATATATGTAAACAAGTGTAATTATTATTGTGTGTCTTGAATGCTTCAGATTTGCGCTGTAGCGGGTTGTTTCTCTTTCCTGTGGTTTTGGTCACTCCCGATCTGAACCAAGCCCGCAGGCATTAAAAAAGCCCCTTGCGGGGCTTCTTTTAATTATGCGTATGATGAAACATAACTGCGCTTATAAACCTTTGTGCCTGTTGCTAGTGTTTCGTATTCGTGCGGTGTCGCTCTGATATAGCTTGTGATCATGATATAGCCGTCTAAAATTTTCTTTTTAATTGGTTCTCCAATAAATTCGTTTTGCTTTGGTGATACTTCACTTTGCATAAAAGCCGTATCATGTGAGCGTTTAGCAATTTCCCGAACTTCACAAAATGCGCCTTTCTTAGATACCACTTGATAAAATTCTACGTTGGTTTGTTCATAGCCCCAGCATGTAGATAAAATATCGCCTACCTGTAGTTCTTCACGGAATTTTTTTAAACGCTCTGCGGTTTTTTCTTTGTTCTGTAATTTTTGCTCATATCTTGCATTACATGATTGGATACTTTCCCCAACGGCTTGTTTTAAACGCTCAATTGTTCTGTAGTGAGTATTGATAAATGGTTTTTTTGCTTTTGCTCGATACGCCTTACATACAAGCATTTCAGTTGATACAAAAAAAACCGAACCGTCTTTAGCAGTTAAAACCAAACTGCCCTCATAGAACATTTGACCTTTTTCATTTTGAGTAAAATTTTTCATTTTCGAGTACCTTTTGTATGAGGTCGCCAATCGACCTGATAAATACATTATACCTAAATTGATTTGTGAGTACAAAACAATATATGTAAACAAGTGTAAAACTCTAGGCGGTATCAATAGAGCAAAGTGTCTACTTTGCGAACTGAAGAAATATAAAAATTCTTCCCTCCCTGATTACCGTTGCAAGGTTCAAGCGAAGCCGACAAAATCTGTGATTTTGTCGAGCTGACCGCAGAACCGCAACTACTCCCCTTTGCCCCTAAGCGGGACTTACAAAGCAATCCCGCAGGGTTGCGACTAGGGCAGGGGGTTAATAATCCCAACGGCTTGCAACTGATCTAAAGTAAATTGATTTTTCATAGCCTAGTTTTCTTTCTACTGAAAACTTCCAACGGTTTACCGATGGCTTATCTATTCCTGAAAAATAAATAGGGTTAAAATTTGGTACTCGATAAACCTTTCTTTTTTTACAGCTCGGAATGCAATTTAAAATTTCATCTGCAATCATTTCATTATCACATTCAAAAATTGCATCACTGCCCGCTTTAATCACTTTGCTTTTTTCTAGTACCCCATACCAATTAAGGAGAATATAAAAGCGGTATATATGGGAAATATCAACGCTATATAGCCCTTTCATATCTTTGTATGATTGAGCTGTTTCAACTATAGGCAACTCTAACGAAAGTTGTTCTTTACTGGTCATAACTCAAAGCCTTTTTTATTAGATCGCCAATCGACCTGACAAATATATTATACCTATATTGATTTGTGAGTACAAAACAATATAGGTAAATTAATGTAATAGCGTTATGCGCCCTGATTGCTCTTATTTTTCGCTGTAGTGGGTTGTTTCCCTTTCCTGTGGTTTTGGTCACTCCCGATCTGAACCAAGCCCGCAGGCATTAAAAAAGCCCCTTGCGGGGCTTACTTATGTTTGCTTTAGATAGGTAAAGTAAAAGTCTAAAATTTGTTTAAATAGATTAATTGCTTCGTGATGTGCTTCAGCAATATTGGAATGTTCATGGGTGAAATAAAACTCATGTGGTGCTTTATCTATGTAGATAGTAATAATGTTTGCATCTTGCATTTGACAGTTTCCAAAGGACACGCAAAATGTACCTTTTGGACTTTCAAGATAGGCTCTTGAGTAGTAATCGAAGTTTGCTTTTTCAAAAGCATTTAGTAGTTCAATAACTATTTTTTTAGTATCCAACTTTGTGAAAATATTGTTCATAATTAATCACCTATTATTTAAGTCGCCAATCGACTTAATAAATACATTATACATATAATGATTTGTGAGTACAAAACAATATATGTAAACTTTTGAAATTATTATTACTGCTATACTAATTAACATTAATACGCATAATATGATTTGTGAGTACAATACAACTTAGGTATAATATTAGCTCGAAAGTTTACGCACGTATTGGGAATGCTTCAGCATACCCAATGCTAAGTAAAGCTTTGAGCAATCAACCGACTGTAGGCAAGGGCTACCGTTCTCGCAGGCATAGAGGGCGATAGTAGAAACACTATATATAGTGGCTAGTAGGTATGAGATCCGCACTAGATATAGTGTTATAGAATTACTTAATTAAAAGCAGGGCAGGGCTTCATGGCGAACTTATCTAATGAATTTGCAATACCTTTAAAGGTCGTTACTGCACGTTGCCAACACTTGAAAGCAAGTTTTAAGGGTATCTTTAATAAGATTGAATCAAAGGCTATCAAGTATAAAAACGATGATAAAAAAATTAGTTCTTTGGTCACTTGGGATGATTGGATATATGCAGGCTTAGACTGCTATGCTCCAGACTGGCAGAAAGGTTTAAATGTTGGTGATGCAATTCCCGATCATCTAATCAATAATTTGCCTTGTCCTACTGGTGAACTGGTCACGCTCGGTTCTTGGATGCTGACAAAGAATATTTATAGATTTGAAAATGAGGTAGCAACTGAACTAACAAAAAGTAAATTTGAGGGCAATTTGCCAAACTTTTTGATCAATGTTCCTGAGCTGTGCATTTACGTTCAAACTGATAATTTTGATTTGCACTTTCAGCAATCTAAAATTTATGGAGTGATATTTACCTTAACTGAACTTTGCTATCAAAAAGTTTTAGTATCTACGATTTTTCTTGATACTGGTTTAACTCGAACAATCGTCTTATTAGTCAATGAAGAAAAAGCTATAGAAGATTGTTTATCAGATTTCATAGATGAATTTCATGATGACCGTTCAATATTAGATGAAAATGAAATAGATCAATACCAATCCCTACAAAAGCAACTTATCAATATTTTGCTTTGGTTCAGTTTATCTAAGCCTGATTATGTCCCATTGCTTCCTGACAACCATAAGGAAAGGGTAGGCGTTCAGACCGTAAAGCGTGTGCCTAGATTATTTGAAGCCCAAAAGTACAAGCCTTTTATTGCAGGCAAGGAAATGTCTAAGCAGATTAAAGCCGTAAATGATCAATTAACTGAATATTCTAAACAATCATCAAAAGTACACCGCAGACCACATTTAAGGCGGGCGCACTATCACTTGTATTGGTATGGGGCAAAAGGTAGTTATGAACGATACGATTTTAAATGGATACCTATAACTTTAGTTGGCGGTACTATAAAAAATATGGACTGACCTTTTTGACATTTCCCCCGCACTCATAACCCACTTAAATCATTCAATAAAGTAGATGCCTGGTCAAGACTGCATACTTGCAGTTTTGACCAAGCATCGGAATATGATTTTTCACAGTAAGAGTTTTGGCCAAGTATGGACCAAGCAATGAAATTGCAAGTCCATACGTGCTAAAACGGTTTTAATTAATAGGGTAGGGCGGTTTTAATGGCGGGAAAACATAGAAGATAGACTGGCATAAGTAATGCCCAAAAGTAGCAAAATTCCACGTATTCGCAAAATTAGAAAACAGAATACAAGCATACTTAACCAAAAAAACTTAGTCCCAGTTAAGCTAGGGAAAAAGAACATAATAATTGCAGGCATTAAAAAGCCAGTGATGATAAGTACCCTGATTATAATTTTCTGCATGTCAGTCCCTCCAAAGACAAATAAGCCCCACTTATTGGCGGGGCGGTATTTCTAGCAACTTAAAAATATTAGATAGATAGGGTCGCTTATTTTGGCTCTCCAATTCATTTATAGCGTACTCAATTGCAACCTGATCTACCTGTGTAATTAGGTAATCAAAGTTTTTTTGATCAATTTCATTATTTATGATCACCTTATTTTTTAGATCATTTAGGTTCATATCAAGCCCTTAATTTTCATCAAGCTTTAATAAGTTTTCATTGATAAGCCAAGCCGATAATGCCTGTCTAATTTGGTCACTTCGGTTGATACCATGAACAGCCTTAAAGCTGTTTATCTTCACATCATACAAGTGATTAATGGTGTAGATTAATTGCTTAGAATTACCCTTACTTAATTCTTCACTGTATGGCGCACTTGGATTGTTTAAATAGAAGTCCAAAGCCGATCTAGCAATATCTGCTAGTACGACTTTTCTTTTATCCGCTACTTTCTCGATCTTTTTGTATAGATCGGGATTGATCTTAATTTTTTGAATTTTGTCAAAGTTCAAAGAATTAACAATGTGAGCCTTTTCATTTGCAATATGGGCATTGCTACTGGTCACAGTAGCATTGCCTTTAGGTGCTTTCATTCAGTCATTCCCTCACGTTGTAAAATTTCATCAATTAAAGCATCGACTTCGGCAATTGCTTTCTTATCCTGTTTCCCATGATCATCTTTATATTCATAGATAGACAAGCCCTCGCCCAATGAACGTGAAAAAGCAGTTCGTAACGCAATCTTAGTGTCCAAAATTGGTAAAGGGTAACTTTCAGCTAACCACTCTTTAACCTCATTAAAGACCTTAGTTTGTGGGTTTACGCCACTCAATAAAAAGTAAGCTGAAAAATCACGATAGCCCTTAATTTCATTGATTGATTTTAAGGTTTCTTTAGTAGCCCAAGCATCCAATGGACTTGTCGTATTTGGAACGATCGCAACGTCACAAGCTACAATAGCAAGGCGTGTTAATTCTGACTGTCTGCCTGCGCTGTCAGTGATTACAAAGTCATATTTTGATTTAATTTTAGCAATCTCTTTGGCTAAGTTGGTTTTTGGTACACCAATAACAGTAAAGCCTAAATCAATATCTGCTTCTTCACGTACAGTAGCCCAGTCAAGTGAACTAGCTTGCGGGTCACCATCAACTAACAGTACGTCATACCCACGTAGAGATAAGCCCATAGCTAAATTAATTGAAGTCGTTGTTTTAGATACACCGCCTTTCTGATTAACCAATGCTATTACTTTAGATAATTTTTCAGTGTTATTGCTCATGTTCTTTTCCTTTAAATTAAGTATTGTCTGTTGTTTTTACTGATCGTCTGCTTTCAGGAAGAATGCCTTTATCGACCATTGAATTAATTAAAAAATCTGTTTGGCTTAAATTGTTATCTTTGCAGAATTTAATAAGTTTCAACTTATCTTCATGGTTCATACGTGTTTGAAATCTATCTTCTTTGACAACTTCTTTAACACTGTTTTGATTACCAATCATTGTTGATCTTGTCTTACCTTTAGTAGATTTAATCATAGGTATATTCCCTAACTATTTATACATATATTAATTTGTACTCACAAAACAATCAAGGGGTATTTTAGATACTTTTGTAATTGTTCTCTATTGTTCTAATAGTTTGTTATTTAAAGTCTTTATAAGTAAAACTATATATAAGCAATACTTATATATGTACTGGGAATAGGCGCTATTACAATAAGGCGCTTATCTGCTTCAACCTCACAACCTTAGTCGTTTTCGCTTCGCTTCAACCGCCTTGCGGTTGGTGAGATTGAGCAGATTTCGGCAATATTCACCCTAGATAGCCTAAGCAAAAAAAATTGCTTAAAATGGCTATCTTGAATATTGCCGTTGTAGCATTGCTGTCGGAGCCGACATCGCTTTCAATCGACACTGTATGCCAATGTAAGGGCATAACAGCAAGTGAGTATTTAGAGCCTTACAGCTCCCCTGCACACGCATTAGCTCACTCACTAGGTCGGCAATCTCAAGGAGGGTTTCCCCAACGTCTTATTTATGCCAGTTCCTAGCGTATTCCCTGCGTCCCCGCCTATTGTGCGTTCATCAGCAAGCGGGCGTTTTACACTGGCTAGGTGCTTAACTCTTGCGTTGGTGATACTGCCGTCACTTGTATCCTCCTGCTACACCAACCGTCTTTAAAACTCTATGCCATTGTTGACCCATTTAAGGCAATGCACTTACAAACATAAAGTTTTATAAAACACAGGAGTAGACGAAGCTCGGCAAATAAACAATGCGCTTATTTGATACACGAATAGACACTAAATTAACGAAGTTTTTTCATTGTATGACTTGCAAAATCTAATATAAATGCAATAATAGAGTTCAGGTACAAGCCTTTCAGGTGAAATCATAACGGTCGCCAAACCTTATGATCTTCGTTAGATGATGTTTACCGCATCAAATAACTGTGTACCGAAGAATATAGAACATAGCCCCGATAGTTGCAAGACTATCGGGGCTTTTTCTTTGTGCGCTATTTCACAATTTCCCTATAACAATCAAAAACTTTTTTTTGCTATTTATTGAAATATCATAGAGTTATAACTCTAAATCACCCTAAATAAAGGGTATCACCACACGCTTAATTATTATTCATAAAATCAAAATAAATTAACTATCGCCCTCTGTGCCTGCGGGAACGGTAGCCCTTACCTACAGTCGGTTGATTGCTCAAAGCTTTACTTAGCATTGGGTATGCTGAAGCATTCCCAATACGTGCATAAACTTTCGAGCCTTTATACTCAATAGTAAAAAATTACAATTAAGTGATTGAATATGAATACTTAATAATAAGAGTGTTATCTTTTTGTTTACCATTTAAAACAGTTGAAATGGTTAGATTTTAGTAAACTTGTTCTATTTTTAAACTTATAGAGTTATACTGTTATAACTCTATAACCGATAAGGCTAGAACTATGAAAAAAATCTTCGTCACAATGGGCATTTTGAGCCTAACAGCACTTACAGCCTGTGCCACAAATACATCATCACAAAAGGGATTAAAAAAATCACCATGCGCTTGCGTATATCAACCAATCCCAAGCGCTGAAAATCAAATCTCTGACCCATTCGCTCAAGTAACTAAAACGGTAAAAACTGGGGGTAATGTCGTATGAAAAAACTATTACTTCCGATCGCTACGGCTTTAGTTTTGACGGCTTGTTCTGACGAGCCTAAAGCGCCTGAAGTGAAAGGGGATGACTATGTAGGCGTTTGGATGAACCCAATAGGGCAACAATCGCAATCAGCAAATGACGTAATTATCAATGATCGAATCATTATTGATAAAAGCACAACTAAAGACGTTTACACCGTCACTATTTTAGCTAAAGGCGTTTTTACAGACATGAAGTTTAAACCTGATAACGGTTTGCTTTGTGCGCCTAACGATGCTTGTTTTCAGCTTGTAGATGGAAAGCTAAAGCTTGGTAGTGAAAGCGGTGTTCTAACTTATGAGAGAGAACAGCAAAATGGAAATCAATAAAATTAAACTCGGTCTAGCTTCTGCGGTTGTCGCTTTAGGTCTAACTGGCTGTTTCACTTCTAAGCCTGACATTTCAGGCGTATGGGTTCCCGAACACACTCCAAAATCTGAATTTTTTTATTCGTACTATGTGATTTCTGAAGCTGATAAACAGGGCAATTTCCCAGTAAAGAAAGTCAATTATCAAATCCAAAACATGAACCAATATAACCCTGCAAAGTTGCCTAAATTTACTGGTGAATCAAGCGGGGTCTTAACATTCGTTAAAGACGATACATATTGCTATGAAGGCTCTTTGGCTAGTGATTGTTTTGTCTATTCAGACGGAAAATTAAGAAAATCAGATACACAAAACTTTTTCTTAAAGACTTCAAAAAACCCGCCCGAAATTCCAGTAATTCGCTGAGGTCACTATGAAAAAGATTATCTATGCTTTCTTGCTTCTGTTTAGTTTTTTTAGCTTTAGCTCGGCTTATGCGGTCGATAACTTTACCAATCCACAAGATTTAGGCAATGGCAGTACACCTACTGGGACGACTGGCGGTTCTAACGGTGCGTATAACTCTAATCAAATATCGCAGAATGTATCTGAAGTTACCAAAAATGGTATGTCTGAATTAGACAAGGTTGTTGATAGTCTGATTACTGGTGTTGATAAAAACATTAAAGACAATTTGCAAGGTTACTATCAGAAAGTCACAGCTCCAATCATTCCAGTTTTTGCAGGCTTTATCATTATTTGGATTTCGTTCCAAGCTATTAAAATGATGTTAGGCATGGCTGTAGAAATTCAGGGTGTGATAGCCACTTTCGTTATTATGCTGTTGATTTGGTCAATCGTATTTTCATGGGATGCTTTCTTTCCATACGTTGCTGAAGTATTCCTCGATGATGTACCGAACCTGATTACTGAAATGACAGGTACAGATTCAAAAACAACATTGCAGTCTTTTGTATCTATTATCTTTGAATCTATCGCATTAGCTTTTAATAACATTGATACAGGTATTACCAATGTCGTTTCGGGCTTCTTCTTTGTCCTGATCTATAGCTTGATTTTTGGTTTAGCCTGCATTGTCTGCGGTTTATTCTTCTTAATTTGGATTATCTGTAAAGTCATTATTGGCATTCTAATCGCAGTTGCACCGATTTTTCTTGCATGTGCAATGTTCCCTGCAACTCGCAGATATGCCACAAACTGGCTACAAGCAATTTTAACCCCTCTTGTTGTTCTTCTTTTGCTGATTGTGAGCTGTGACTTAGTGCTTACTTCAGTTGTCGCAGGCATTCAAAACCTTAATGAAAACGGCAGTACGTTTACTGGGGCTTTCATCATGGTAATTGTTTTGATCGTTGTTATTGGGCTGTTTTGGCTTGTTCCAAAAATTGCAATTTCTTTGGTCGGCAGTGGCTTTGAAGCTTCAACCAGTGCGACTTCAAGTATCACCAGTTCAGGCACCAATATGGTTAAAAGTTTTGGTCGTGGAGGTAAACGCTAATGACACCACAAGAAAAAGCGCAGTTAGACGCTCAAATTAAAGAGATTCAAGACAATACTAAAAAGTCTGAAAATCGTAACGGTAAAATCACTATTTGGGTTCTTGGTTTGGCGACCGTTCTAGGTATAGGTAATGTTGCTCAAGGTATCGCAATTAAAGGATTAACACCTTTAAAACAACCAGTTCCTATGATTGCTGTAATTGATTCTGAAACTGGAATTATGACCAGTGTAGAAAAGTTTGATTCAACTACTGACCCTAAACTTATTGAAAAATTAGTGACCTCCTACTTTTGGGACACTATCAGCAATCGCTATGGCTATTACGGCAAAGTTGGTAAAGACCAACTTTCTGCACAGTACAGCAAAGCTTCTATTTTCTTAGATAGCCAAGATCGTACCGACTTTGAAAATGAAGTTAGCGGAATGAATCAAAACTCACCTTACAACCAACTAGGTGAAACTGGCTCAATCACTCCTAAAGTTATTGCTGTCAACTTTCTTGGCAACAATAAAGTTCAAGCCAACTTTAAAACAACCGTTATTAAAGGTGCTGAAATTCGCCAGTACAGCTACACAGTGACGGCTGACTATATCACTGACAACTTTGACGATCTCAACGTAAAAGATCGTTGGATTAACCCATTTGGCGTGAAGTTTAAGAACTGGAACTTAACGCAAAACTCATCAAATGATGCGTTAGTTACTCAAAACCCAGTTACTCAACCATTGCCTAAACCTGAAGCAAGCACTGCTTCTGAGCCTGTGGCACAGACTTCTAATAATTAATAAGGTAATCGGATATGAAAAAGACCCTTATAAGCATTTTACTTACAGCAACGTGCATTGCTTCAGCGCCAACTTTTGCTCGTCAAATTCCTGTTGGTTTGAAAACGGATAACCGCATTAAAGTTGTTCCGTATTCTGAAAGCCACGTTGTTGAACTATCAACGACTTTTGGTATTTCAACTACTGTCGAGTTTGGAAATGAAACTATCCAAACTGTTGCTTCAGGTGACACGATTGGATGGCAAATAATCCCACAAGGTAATCGTCTATTCATCAAGCCTGCGGAAAAACCACAAGCAGGCATGAACCGTACAAACTTAACCGTAATCACTGATAAGCGAAATTATTACTTCAATCTATTCAATAGTTCACAACCAGTTTATGTACTGCGCTTTAACTATGCAGATGCCAATAGAACTAATCGTTTATTGGCACAACAAAATGCACCTCGTCCCGCTTTAGGTGAACTGCCTATGACAAGCCAAAAATGGGGAATGGATGCCACTAAAAGCAAATCTATTAAAGTTCTTGGCGTAAGTGATGATGACCAATTCACATTTATTCGTATTGCGAAAAATTCACCTCGTCCCGCAGTTTATGCGGTTAATGGTGAGGGATACGAAGAACTTACCAACTCAAGACAAGAGGGGGATGTAATCGTGATTGAGAAAGTAAACGATGCTTTCACTCTGCGACTTGGCAAAGAATACGTTTGTATTCTCCGTAAACCTGAAGTGATTGGAGGAAAATAAAATGACAAATGAAAATAAAAATTTGGGTAACGATGACTTTAAAACCCAAGATAACTTCAGCACTGAAAATCATGTTTTCCATGATGAAAAAAAAGAACATGGTAAAGATGATTTTGAACGTCAAGATGCTTTTGAGAATAAGCCTAAAACGTCTGTTAAAAATATAGACATAGGCAAATTGGTTAAGTTCGGTGGCTTACTAGCCCTCATTATTGGCTTGGTAATTTTTGGCGTTTATCTGAAATTGCAAAAGAACAAAGAAAGCCGTGTAGAAAGCGGTGTAGAAAGTGCTGTTGCTAAACCAGTAACAGGGATGGACGGCAGTAATTTTAATGGCATGGATAGATTCGGATTCGGAAATCCGCAACCAATCCCAACTGCGACTACCCCTGACCCTGTAAACCCTACTGAAAAAAGCCCTGAACAGCTCGAAATGGAGCGTCAATTAGCTGAACAGCAACAACAACTAGCAATGCAACAAGAGCAGGCTAGACAAGATGCTATGGCTAAAGAACAAGCCCTTTTAAACGCCCGCTACAAGTCTGGAATCATGGTTAATGAGAATGGCGGTAAAGGTGGCGGTGTTAGCCCTAATGGTGATGCTAGTGCAATGGCAGGCATACCGCCTGAACTTGCACCGTTATTTATGGGTATGCAAGCTTCACAACAATCTAATGCCAATGGCAACCAAGCGGGTGCAAGCAATGTAAATCCACGCATTGCAAATAGCACTGCGGGTTCTATGGGTGGTCGTTTTGATTCAAGCACTTCTAATCAAAAAGCGCCTATTGCTCATGCAAGTTATAACGCTGATCGTAGAATGCTTATACAACAAGGCAAGATCGTAGATGCAGTTTTAGAAACTGCTGTTAAAAGCGATTTACCAAGCAACATTATTGCTCGTGTAACTAATGATGTTTATAGCGAACAAGGACGTAATCGTTTACTGCCTGCGGGTACTCGTTTATTCGGTCAATACTCATCAATTGTTAATGACGGACAAGCAGAAATCGGGGCGGTTTGGAATCGTGCAATCACACCTAATGGCGTAGAAATTATGCTCGATAGCCCAAGCACTAACAGTCTTGGTATCGCAGGCTTAGGCGGTAAAGTGAACAACCATTATGGGCGCATATTCGGAACAGCTACTTTACTTAGCATTATTGGTGCGGGTGTAAGTAATGCAGGTGTTAGCAGTAGCGACCAAAACAATGCTTCACAGACTTATCGTACTGAAGTTGCAAACTCATTCGGCAATCAAGCTGACCGTGTTCTACAACGTAACTTGTCAATTCCTCCGACTATTACAGTCGCTCACGGCACACGCATTAAAGTTCTAGTTGCTAAAGACTTGGACTTTTCAACTATTTTAAACCAATAAGAAAGGCGCTTAATTATGTCAATCCTTGTACTTGAAGATTTGAAAAAAGCTTTTGGTGATGATCTTGATAATGATCAAATTACTGAAATTTCAGTTAATAAGCCTTTGGAATATTTCATTGCTATGAAAGGTACAAGGGACATGATTAAAAAAGAGAATCCTAACCTTACCTATGCGCTTTTGAAGCGATTAGCCGAAGGCATTGCAACTGAAACCAATCAAACAATTTCAGAAGCACAGCCTTTGCTTTCTGCTCAAATTGCATCACCGCAACATGAGGGTTTATTTTTCCGTATTCAATTTGTCCGTGACCCTGCCGTAACTGGCGGGTCGATCGGCTTATCTATTCGTAAACCAAGTATTTTAAGTCTGCCATTTTCAGCTTATGAGGAAGTTTTAAATTCTGTTGAACCATTTGCAAAAATCACTGCAAAAGATCAAGAGCTATTCGATTTATACGAAGCCCGAAACTTTCATGAGTTCATTCGTAAAGCGGTGGGTTATGAAAAAAATATCATTATTTCTGCGGGTACAGGTTCAGGAAAAACAACTTTTTTTAACTCCATTATTCATGACTGCATACCACTGGGCGAACGACTAATCACTATTGAAGATGCTAAGGAGTTACGCCCTCCGCATGAAAATACGTTGCAACTTTATTATTCAAGAGGTGGACAGGGTAAAGCTAAAGTCGATGCACAGTCATTAATGGAAGCTTGCCTGCGTTTGTATCCAAAACGCATTTTACTGGGTGAGATTCGAGGTGCTGAAGCATTCACTTATTTAAACCTAATTTCTTCAGGGCATGGCGGTTCAATTGCGACATTACATGCCAATGACCCACTTAATGCTATTGAGCGTTTAACGCTTATGGTTCTTATGGCAGGCACTACATTAACCAGTGACCAAGTTAAATCTTTTGTTAAACAAAGTGTAGACATTATTGTTCAACTTGGAAGAACAGAAACAGGCGGTTATGGCTGTTCAGCTATTTATTTTAAAGCTTATGAGGATTTCAAAAATGAAAAAACACATTTTTCTAGCGTTGCTTAGTTTAGCTAGTGTTGCCTGCTCATCTAAGGGCTTGGACGGACAATACAATCGTATTGATCAAACAGCATTTGAGAAAGAACAAGGCATGAGTAGCGGGCTTATCGTTGCCAATAAAGGTACTCAAGTTACCTTAAAAAACTCATGGGGTGATGTTGCATTATCGGCTGTAGAGAAAGATAAAAAAATGGTTGTTCAATATAACAATCAAGACGCTTTCTTAATGGAACAAAAGGGCGGTGTTATTACTCTGACCGATGTTGATAACCCAAGCCAAGCATACAAATTTAAAAAGGACTAAGCCATGAAAAAAACAACTATTGCTCTTTGCGCCTTAATTAGTTTGTCTGCTGAAGCACAGTTACCGCAGACATTTACCCAAGTTCTTCAGTCATTTGCTCAAAGCAATAAATTAACTTATGTGCCTGAAGCTCCCAATCAAGGGAACTATGTCACTTATAAATTTTCAAGTGATGCCAGTTGCCAAAACGAAGCATGTGCCGATCTTAAAGTTTATTACAGCATTGACCCTGCTTGTGTACCGCAAGAAGTGGGGTTATTTGGTGAATTGCCAGTAAGCATCCCTAACGCAAAAGCATTGTTTGTATCTCCGACCATTTCTGACAATACAAGCCAAGCTCACGACTTCATGCGAGTTCAAGCAAATGGCGGGTGCTATGAGTTATCAATGGGTGAACAAGGCTCACACTATAAAACCTTAGTTGATCTAGCTAACCGTTTGGCTGTGGCTAAGTGATGAAATAGCAACGGGCCAAGTTTAAACAGGTAACGTAGTTCCTGGTTAAACTGTCCTCGTTGCGGTAGAGGAATAATGAAAATGAAATTAAAAAAACTATCGCTACTGGTACTGGTAGGTTTAAGCGGGGCAACTATTGCTTCAAATTTACCTTACAACGATATTGTGACTTCAGCTTCAGCTAAATATGGATATGACCCGCTTTTAATTCATGCAGTAATTCAAAAAGAATCTTCGCATAACAATACTGCTAAGTCAGGCGTAGGCGCTCAAGGTTTAATGCAACTTATGCCCGCAACGGCTCGTTCTTTGGGCGTTACCAATCCCAATGACCCCACACAAAATGTTAATGCGGGTACTCGTTACCTGAAGCAATTAAATCAGCAATTCGGCAACATGCCCCATGCACTCTATGCCTATAACTGGGGTATGGGTAATTTACGTTCGTATCTGAAAGGTAATAAAAAAGTTATGCCTAAAGAAACGCAAGACTATGTGCCTAAGATCGCCCAGTTTTATAGAAATTATGGCGGTACTGGTTCATATTTTGGTGGCAACGTAATTAAAGGCGGGACTACTTCAGGTGGCAAGCCTGCAACGACTGGCATAGAAAACAGTAATCAGAAGAAGATACAAGCCAAGCTAGAAACACAAAGCGCATGTAAGCCTGTAAAGCTACCTGAAGCAGAACAAGTTGATATTGATTCACCTATCAACCTACCGCCTGTTCCCCCTGTAACTGGTGGCGTAGGTAAAACAGTTTTTGACCCGACAAAAAATGCCGATGCAGTTCTACAAGTTCAAGAATTAATGAAGCAGATTCAAGTCTTGAAAGGGCAATATGACAGTGTGACTAAAGGGCTTGCAGGGCTAGGACTTCTTACCAATGTGATGCAAATTGCAGGCTTTGAATTGCCTAATGGCTTTGATGCTCAACCGACTAATATTTTCAATACACCTAAAGAGCAAAACGCCTACAACGAATTGCAACGTCAAATTGCGACCAATACTGGTGTATATGCAAGCAAGGAATTGGCACAGATTCAAAACATAACTGCAAGCCGTGTAAACACAGCTTATGTAGACGCTGAAGTAGCTTGGACACAAGTAAATTGTAATATGCAAAACCTAAAGTCGTTGGCTCAAGTAAGTACCAATACGTTAAAGCAATCAAAAGACTTGGCGAATGCCCTTGCTATTGAAAACAGTATGTTGGTAGCCAATCAAGCGAAGCTTAAAGCTAACATGCTCATGATGCAGTCAAGCATGGATTCTTATAAGGTCGCTTCCCATCAAGCCGTTCAAAAATTCTTGGGGACAGTAAAATGAATGATCAATCGCAAAAAATCTTCGGTCACGCTGTTTTAGCTGTTGTAATCACTGTGATTACAACATGGGCTATTTTTTTACCGAAGTTTTTTATTATCCCAAAAGATCATAAAGTCCAAGCTATTCTTTATGCAATTCCATTGACGTTTAAAACGCCTTTATACGTTTTAATATTGCTGTTGGCTTTGGTTATTAGTAGTGCTTTGGCTTGGTTTTATTTTCAAAACAATAAAACACCTTTTGGGGGCGAAAGATACGTTCGTGTTCTTCGGGGCTTGCAATTAGTAAGCCCATTCAAATTAAGAAGAATGACCAAAGAAAAAGATTACCAAATCCGTTTTTGCGGTATGCCTGTTCCTAAAGATTTAAAATATAAACACTTCCTTTTAACTGGTGGTACTGGTCAAGGTAAGTCAGTTTCAATCAGTGATTTTTTAGATTCTTGTGTTGCTGATTCTCGCAGTAAAACCCGCTTAATTGTGGTTGACCCTAACGGAACTTACGCAAGTTTATTTGCTAAGAAAGGTGATGTTATTTTCAACCCTTTCGATGCTCGATCAGTCCATTGGTCAGTGATTAATGAAGTACAAAATTCTTATGACATTGAAACATATTCAATGACAATCATTCCTAAATCTTCAGACGCAAATCACGAAAATTTTAATACGATGGCTCGTACTATTGTTAAGTCTGCCATGACCAAAGTTTTAGAAATGGATGAACTTACTAGAGAACAGCAGACACAACAATTTTTAGAAATTTTATTAATTTCAAGTGACGATAAACTCAAAGAGTTTTTAGTAGGTACTCAAGCTTACAGCTTACTTGGCAACTCTGAATTAGTCGGTACTTTACGCAGTATTGTTACTACATATTTAAGCCCTCACACTCATTCTAAAATTGGTGATTTTTCGTTTAGGGATTATTTAAAGCATGGTACTGGCAATATTTTTATTACTTGGCGTGAAGATCAATTAACTGCATTGCAACCATTAGTTAGCTGTGCGACTGACGTTATTTGTAGTTCTTTATTATCTGACTTTGATAACTATTCTGATTTTATATTCTGCCTAGATGAACTCGGCTCTTTGAACCGTTTATCGTATCTCGAAGCAGTATTAACTAAAGGACGTAAACATAGACTTATTGCTTTAGCAGGCATTCAAAGTCTGGCTCAATTAATCACGATCTATGGAGAAAAATTCTCTATTACGCTACGTGGTTGTTTTTCTTCTTTTGGTGTCTGTGCTGTCAACTCTCAAGACACTTATACACCCCAAGAATATGAAAAAGCTTTCGGTGCAATTGAAGTATTAAGGAAAATGAAATCTGCAAATAAAGATTCAAGACCTGAACTTGTAAAAGAAAAAGAAAATGTAGTTAAAGCTGAAGAAATAAGCAGTCTTAAACCTCTGCACTTTTATATGAAGTTTTCAGGACATTACCCGCCAACTTTAGTAACGATGAAATACCGCACCTATGCTAAAGTTTCGGATTCTTTTTTGGCTGTATAGAAATTTTAGGGACAAGTTATGAAACGTGAACAACTTTATGTAAGTGATGAATTTTTCGCAGAAATGGACGAACACTTTTTGAGATATAAGCGTGGTGAATTAAAAGTTCCTGAAGAATTTAAGAACCGCAGACTTACCAAAAACTTAATTTATCTTATCGCTTTAGACCAGTTCTTTAAAGAGAAACATAAATTTTCAAATAGACCATTTATTGATTAAGCTAGTAGAGTTATACTGTTATAACTCTATAAGGAATAATGACAATGTTTAAAAAACTTATAATCGGTTTAGCTTGCAGTACGCCACTGTTTGTATATGCGTCACCTTATGATGATCTTATTCACAAACATTCTGTAGCCAATGGTTTAGACCCTAATTTAGTAACGGCAATTATGGCAAGAGAAAGCGCCTTTAAGCCAAATGCTCGATCACATAAAGATGCTAGGGGTTTGATGCAAGTCATTCCCTCTACAGCTCGTTTAATGGGTGTAGACCCTAGCCGATTATATGAACCTGAACAGTCTATTATTGCGGGTACTCGTTATCTCGCTTTCCTGAATAAAAGATTTAATGGTGATCTTACAAAAATGATTGCTGGATACAATGCAGGGCATGGGGCAGTTGAAAAGTTTGGAGGTATTCCCCCTTACCGTGAAACACAAAACTATGTACGCCTTGTATCCAGTAAATACCAAACACTAAATGGGGGTGGTTCATTTAAAACTTACACTGCAAATAATAACCCTACTGAAGCCAGTCGAAAAAGTGACATTCTAGTTCTCGCTTCATGGCAACAAAATCAGTACCCGCAATACTCCGCAAGTCAAAATCAAAGTACAGAAAACAATAGCTATTCAGCACAATCTGAACCTGTGCGCCTGCGTGTAAATAATCAACCAAGCAATCAACCAAACGTGCAACAAGCATCGTTTGTTCAAACTCTTAACAAAGGGCAATACGTCCAAGTATTTTAAGGAATAGATCATGAATCTTTTAAATAAACTCAATCCTAAGCAATACGCAATTGTCTTATTTGCTGTTTTTTATGCTCAATTGGCAAATGCTGCGTTTGGTCAAAAATTTGCTCAAAAGCTTAACCAATTTAATGATGAATTAGTCATTATCGCAGCAGTCGCTTTCGTGACTGGTGTTATTTGTTTGGCAATCACAATGCTTGGCGGTGGTAGTGAGAAAGTTAAGCGTTGGGGTATCGGCTTAATCGTTGCAGGTATCCTTGTTTTCGTTGCCCCTGATCTTGGTAATTTCTTCTTTAACTAAATAGGTGAGCCATGAGCAAAACCACTGAAAAAAACGAAGAAAAAGACTTGCTGTTTGCGGGTCTTGCCCGAACTGCAAGGGTGGCAAATATACCTGTAGATATTTTCACTTACTTTTTCCTAATTTGTGGTTTTGCTACGTGCTTTTTAGCACTAATTGGCAACCTAAAATTAGGATTAATAATATCGGGAATAATCTATTTATTGTTGGTTGTAGTGACCTACCAAGAAGATAGAGGGATTCAATATTTATGGTTTTCGATCAAACGTAGACTTCAGCGAACTAAAGTTTTTGGTGGCTATAGTTTTGATTCTCACGCAAAAGCTGACGATAAAAATATTGAATATAGTCAAAAGAAATTAGCGGGTGCTGAACAAATGGAAATCAATAATTTACCTTATCTAAGCCCAATCAATGAACATGATATTAAGCTAGTTAATGGTGATATTTTTACGGTTTTAAAAATTACTGGCTTTCCGTATGAAACTAAAAGCTATGCTCAATTAAAGACTTTAAAAAAATATCGTGCAGATATGTTTAAACAACTTGGCTCTCGTTTTGTTGTTAGCGTTTATTATGATCGTCACGAAGTTAAAACCGAAATACCGCCTGCAAATGGCAATGAATTTTCAGATAGTTTTAACCAAAAATATTATGAAAAACTATCTAATGAACGCATGTTTCAAAATGATATTTATGTGTCGTTGCTTGTCCGAAAATCTAACCCAAGTGACCCGCCTTTAACTCGTCTTAAAAATCTGTTTTTCAGAAGTGATAATGAAGAACAAATGATTGCCGAATTAAATAATGCAGTAAGTATGTTTAAAGAGTATCTGCAAGATGCGAACCCAAGACAGCTAGGCACTTATTCAAAAGATAGCGTTTTGTATTCTGAAACAGTGAATTTTCTCGGTTATTTATTAAACTTAGAAAAAGCAGAAATTCCACTTCATCCAACTGAAATCAGAAACTACTTAGGCTATACACGTAGAGTTTTTGCGCCTGATGGAACTATTAAATTCTATCACCCAAGCGGTGAATTAACGGCAGGGGCAATCTATAGTTTGCCTACTCCTAGCTATCCAGAGGGTAGCGATCACACCATGTTAGATGAATTTCTAAAAGTTGATCATCCTTTAATTATTTCTCAAACTTTCATGATGATGGACAGACGTAAATCTATCAGCATGAGTACAACTCGTCAGAACCAATTAAAAAATGCTCAAGACAAGTCAGAATCTCAAATTGAAGCGATTAATGTTGCCATTGATGACTTAGCTTCAGGGCGTATCTTAAACGGCATTTATTCATTAAATGTTTTAGTTACCTCTAAGACCCCATCTGAATTTAAAGAAGCAATGCAGAAAACTAGCGGGGCATTTCAGCGCAATCACATGATACCTAAAAAAGAAGATTTAATTTCTGAACCTACTTTTTACTCTATGTTGATTGGCAACTATCACTTACTCCAAAGACCCGCAACTATTAACACGACTAACTTTGCGGGCTTTGCCAGTATGCACAATAGTTCTACTGGCAAAAAAGATGGCAACCATTGGGGTGAGAATGTCATTCAGCTTAAAACGACAAGTAATACGCCTTACTACTTCAATTTCCATGAACATGATGTAGGTCATACTCGTATCACGACTGGTACTGGTGGCGGTAAGACTACTGTAATTAATACGCTTTTGACTGCTTCAGATAAGTTTAAGCCTTATATTTTTCATTTTGATTTTGAATATTCAGCTTCAGTTTGGATTAAAAGCATGGGCGGGCGACATACTGTTTTAAGTGAAATGGTTAAAACTGGTTGGAATCCATTGCAGTTAGATGACACGGAACAAAACCGTTTGTTTCTAAGAAATCTATTTTCTTTTATGGCTCAAGACTACAACGATAATGGTAATCCAAAGCCTTTAAGCACTGCTGAAGAAAACAAGATCAAAGACGTTGTAGATGCTGTTTATAGCTATGAAAAGCACCTTAGACGGCTTAGAAACTTTATTGGCTTGTTTGGTATGGCTGAAGATAACAACATGGCTGAACGCATGTCAAAATGGGTTAATGATGGGGTTTATGCCAATATTTTTGACAATGAAAGTGACAATTTCTCAATTGATGGCGCTCGAATTTTCGGCTATGAAATGAAAAATGTCATTGATAATGATGTGGTGTTAGGCGCTATGTCTATGTATATCTTCCATCAAATTGATATATCCATGTCTGAGGGCAAGCCCTTTATTGTTGTTGTCGAAGAAGGTCAAAGATATATCAGCAATCCGATTAACTTAGCATGGCTTAAAATCATGCTAACCACGTACCGTAGACGTAACGGTATGATGATCTTTGTTACGCCAACGCCTGAAGTCATTACAAGAGATGACGATCTGATCGGGCAGTTTAAAACATCAATTCTATTGCCGAATGATAAAGCGAATGTCGCTACATATATGGGTAATGAGAAAAATAATGGCTTAGGCTGTACTCAAGCAGAATTTGATTGGGTTGTGAATACACCGCCTTATTTACGCCAATTTATGATTAAAAACTCGCATGATTCAGTTATTAGCAAATTAGATTTAAGCAATATGTCTGAAATTATCCCAATACTTTCAGGCAATGAGTTAAGACACAATATTCTTGAGGAAATATTGAGTAAAGATGAAAACTTGACCTACTCCCAGTGGGTACACGAATTTAACGAAAGGGTGAAATCATGAAAATGAATAAAATAAAAATGTCGGCTGTAGCTTTTGCTTTAGCCTTTACTGCCAACACAGCAAACGCTTGGGACGTTGTATTCGACCCGACAGCCGTTGCAAATATGGTCAAGCAATTGGTTCAAATGCAACAGCAATACGAGATCATGAAGAAACAATATGAAAGTACGACTGGTAATACTGGTATCGGAACTTCAGGCGTTAAGAATGTGCAAGACGTTGTTTCAGGCTCTTGGCAAGACGTAGTAGCCAATCAAAAGACTGGCTCATTTGGTAATGCTCAAAAGGCTTATGACAAAGTGCTTACTACCATTGGTTCAGATGGTATGAATCAATTGCTAGGCAATGATCAATACAAGCGAAATTACAACACGGTTAAGACTGGCTTTGCTTTCAGTGATGCTTCCTATAATGCTTTAAATGAGCATGTAGCAAACTTAACCACACTGAAGAACAAAATTAACTCGACCCGCAATATTAAAGAAGCCCAAGACTTAGCAAATGCCATTGCTATTGAACAAGGTTATATCAACTCGATTGGTGCTAAATTGTCGGCTGTTCAAACTAACCTTGCATCTAACAATGCTTCAAGCGGTGTGACCAGTACGCAAAGCTTTAAATCGTGGTTTGGTAACTAATTTCATCACAAGCTAACAATTCAGGTTGTTAGCTTTTTTTTGTCTAAATTTTAGGATTATCTATGAAAAAAATCATAATCCCTGTATTAGCCTTAATCGCTTTCAATACATACGCTGAAACAGCACAGAATGGCACAGAAACGCCAGTTGCTATAGAGGCTAGTCATACATCACTGACCACTAAAAAAGGCGAAATAGAGGTTAAAAAAGACGGAAAAACTGTATCTGTTTCTAAAGTACCTGAAAGCCCTTTAATTAATACAGTCACAACTACACAAACAACTTCAAAAGCGCCTGAAGCTAAAAAAGTAGTAAAAGAGATCCAATCTGAATCAGTCAAAGAACCTGTAGTGATTTATCAAGCCAGTGAAATTATGCCTGAGCTTAGTCAAGCCGATCTTGACTATATCAAGGCTGTAAATTCAAACGATAAAATCAACTCAATTGAAAGCAAGATCGTTAATAACGAAGCGATTAGCAAAGAAGAATTGAAGATTTTACGCCAAAAGAATCCAAACTACTGATTGACCTTTTTGACAATTTCCTCGCACTCATAACCCACTTAAATCATTCAATAAAGTAGATGCCTGGTTAAGACTGCATACTTGCAGTTTTGACCAAGCATCGGGATATGATTTTTCACAGTAAGAGTTTTAGCACGTATGGACCAAGCAATGAAGTTGCAAGTCCATACGTGCTAAAACGGTTTTATGGTGAACCAAAATGAATAAGCTTTTTTGTATTACCCTTTTTTTGTTTTCAGCATACTGTCACGCTGATTATTACGGCAAAGTCACTTACGTTTTAGACGGTGATACTGTGAGTATCACAAAACCAAACAACACTAAATGGCGGGTTAGACTGTCATTCATAGATGCCCCTGAAGTTGCCAATAATGCTAAAAATTCGCCTACACAGCCTTATGGTCAACAATCGAAACAATATTTAATGTCTATGGTCTTAAACAAAACGGTACTCGTTAAAGAGCATGGAACTGATAACAATGGTAGGTTTCTTGGTGAGCTGTACTTGAATAAATTAAATGTGAATAAAGCAATGGTCGCCAGTGGCTACGCTTGGGCTTATCGCTACAATCTTCCTGATAGAACATACATAGATTTAGAGAATAATGCTCGATCAAAAAAAATCGGGTTATGGAAAAGTCCTAACCCGATTAACCCCTATGACTGGCGAAAGAAATATTAAAATTTCATGCCTGAAGTGGGCTTATCCTGCTTTGGGCTTGACTGGCTTAACTCCTGTACCCTTGAAGCAGATAAAGATTTAAATGTTGTTTGCTGTGCTATCACTCTCTGATCTACAGCCTGTTTTACTTCAGGATTGGTTTCATAGCGTTTCACATATTGATCACCATAGCGGGCTTCAACACTTCTGATTTTTAACTCTACATTTGAATTGTTATGAACGCCTGTTGCATAGGTTTCACCTTTTTTAGTTGTGTGACCTGTGATTTTAATTTCAGCGTCTTTAGGTAAATTAGTGGTTTTAAATAAACCATCTTTTTGACTGTATGCTTCATTGAGCTTGATATAGTCACCATGAGCAACGGATAGCCCATTAGCTGACTTAGCAAAATCAGCACCCAATTTCCCCTCTTGCTTTAGCTGTATTCGGACTTCTTTAATGATTTGGTGTTTATCTAGCTCTGGGGCTTTGCTTTGAAATTGAGATACTTCAGCCTTACTATCTCCTTTCACTTCAGGCGCTTTAGGTTTATTTGATAGCTGTTCATCTACTTTCATTAAAATTTTATTTTCAAGGTTATTTAACTTTTCTTTAACCTCCATATAAACCTGTAATGCCGTAGATTCAGGTTGTTTTGAATCATGATTACCGATCGGCTTATCGAGCATCATTTCATTTTTAGTAACATTGATTAACTCAAGATGATCTCGATTTTGACGGAACATAACTAAATTGTCCTCGCCATCAACTTTGATATTTTTAGATAAATAACCATCTTGTTTTTCAAAATCATCTTTGGCAACAAGTAAGTTGCTAGTTAAGTTACTGACTATTTTTACGTCCATTTTCTCACCTGTACTTTCATCAACTTGGGTCACTTCACTAACCAGTTTTTGATTATTCAATTTAAGTCTGTCACTTTCCTGAAGCCCCTTTACAATCTCAACAGAGGTGGTCCCACTTGTTTGAACAACTAAAAGCGTATTTATAAGTGATATTCCGCTCTAGTTAAGCCACCTTGTTTTGTTGGGGTAGCTGATCATAGTAAAACTCATTTGGTGTCATTTTGTCTAGTTTCCTGACTTAAATTTCGCTCAAATAAACTTCGAGTAATTTAAACCAATTCATCAATGATAATTTATCAATCAATCAATCAGTAAAAATCCACACAAGTTGTTCTTCTTCAATTCTTAATGATCTTATTACTACCTCGTCAGTAGTAATTCAACGCAATACTATACCCTCAAATCTTAGCCCTAAACCAAGATCTTCTCGTGTATCGCGTCGGGATGCTGCGTATTCTATACAGTTTCATAACGAACGCAAGCCCTGAAAGCATTTATTTTACATGGTTGTGGTTTTTTTCAGCATTTTTCATTCGCTCGATCAATCTACAAGCAAAAACGAGCTATTTCTTATACAAAAACAGAAAAGTACATCCTCATGATGTACTTTTGCTTTAGGTCAAACTTGATTTATCTCGAATCAGGTTTAGTGAATGTGATAGTTTCCGCGCACATCAATCACTTCTCGAATCATTTGTTGTTTACCCACATAACTTTCGCTTAGAAAAAATAGTTTCGCCCGATGCGGCAATCTTGCCATAATCATGCTAAATAATTGGTAGTGTTCTATTACATCTAATTTATCTAAATAGTAATGTGCCAATAAGCAATGTTCTTGTTCTATGAGATCCGGATCGGTATCGAATAAAAAAGTAATCAGCCAGTTGAGGTGTTGTTGATCAAATCCCATGGATAGGTCTCCTCTTTTTATTTAGCAATCATGAAAGTGAAACAATATGATTTCGTTGGCAAGGGTTAAAGCATTGTATTTTGGTGTTAGCTCGTCTCCTCTCCTTTACGTTTTTAATTTAATCAATTTACTTATACCGTAGTTTTTTATTTTTTACAGGTCTTTGTGGTATTTTTTAAGCTGATTTTACGTGACCTAAAGATTTCAGTTTAACGATTCATTATATTAGAACGTTGTCATGCTAAGCATAGCGTTCATGACGATTGTTGTACAAGTGACCTTCACAATTTTACAAATCAATTCAATGCGATCAATCAAAAGTAGGGTCTTACCTACTTTTGATCTGATTTTTAAACTTAGTCAGTAAATGTGACTCGCGCAATCGCTTTTTTTCCAGCCTGAATAATATGGGTACAATTTTCTTTCACAGAGAAATTTGCATCGACCACATTCCAGTCTACTTTCACTGCCCCACGTGCCACAGCATCTTTGGCTTGTGCTGCATTTTTGGTGAGTCCTGCCAAACGTAGAATAGAGGCAATAAAGATTTCACCGCCAAACTCAGCACGGGAAATAGTGACTTCAGGCGTATCTTCTGGGATTTCACCCTCAGTAATAATATTGCCGGCCCCTTTATGTGCGTTGGCAGCCGCTTCTGCACCATGAAAACGTTCAACAAGTTCAACAGCCAAAATTTTCTTAAGCTCTTGAGGATTACGTCCTTCTGCCATTTCTTTGAGCAGCCCCTGAATCTCATCCATTGATTTAAAGCTGAGGAGTTCAAAATAACGCTCAATTAAGGTGTCAGGCATGGACAACAATTTTTGATACATCGCACCCGGTGCATCAAACACGCCAATATAATTGCCTAATGATTTAGACATTTTATTAACGCCATCCAAACCTTCCAGAATTGGAACAGTGATACAGACTTGTGATTCTTGTCCGTAACGACCTTGTAAGGTGCGTCCCATCAGTAAGTTAAAGGTTTGATCTGTTCCACCTAGCTCTACATCTGCTTCAAGGGCAATCGAGTCATAACCCTGTACCAATGGATATAAAAATTCGTGAATCGCAATCGGTTGATGGTTGTTATAGCGTTTAGTGAAGTCATCGCGCTCTAACATGCGTGAAACCGTTTGCTGACTCGCCAATTGAATCAAATCTGCCGCAGATTTTTGATTAAACCATTCTGAGTTAAAGCGCACTTTGGTTTTATTTGGATCAAGAATTTTAAAGACTTGTTCCTGATAAGTTTTCGCATTGGCCTCAACCTGCTCACGGGTTAACGGCGGACGCGTCGCACTTTTACCCGTTGGATCACCAATCATGGCAGTATAATCACCAATCAAAAACGTCACTTCATGACCCAAATCCTGAAAGGTTTTAAGCTTATTAATTAAAACCGTATGACCCAAATGTAAATCTGGCGCAGTTGGATCAAAACCCGCCTTGATTTTCAGCGGGCGATTTTCTTTGAGTTTCTTAAGCAGATCCTCTACAGAAATAATTTCATGAGTGCCTCGTTGAATGAGGGCAAGCTGTTCTTCAGCAGGCAAGAAATTTGACATCACAAAACCTAAACACATCAGTTATTCAATTTGTGCGATATACTAACACTTTTTCAGCATATTGCAGGTGAAGTTGTACATGACGGCGATCTATATTGGGGTAATGACCGGCACCAGCATGGATGGAGTCGATTTTGTTGCGGCTTCCTTTGATCCACTTCATCTGCATGCAACGCTCACCATTCCTTTTGACCCTGAGCTGCGCGATGAGTTGATGGCTTTGACTTTACCTGAAGATAATGAAATTGATCGAATGGGCAAAGCCGATGTCACACTGGCCAAACTCATTGGTCATGGCATTAATGCGCTGATTGAAAAAAACCATCTTGATCGAAATCAAATTAAGGCGATTGGTTCACATGGACAAACCATTCGACATCGCCCTGAACATGGCTTTACCTTACAAATTGGTGACCCAAATATGATTACTGAAATCACAGGAATTCCTGTGATTTCTGATTTTCGTCGTCGTGATATGGCGGCTGGCGGTCAAGGTGCTCCCCTTGTTCCAGCATTTCATCAGGCTATTTTTCAGCACGCCAGTATTCATCGTGTCATTTTAAATTTGGGCGGCATTGCCAATGTCAGTTTACTGCCTGCCGGAAATCCAGAAGCTGTCTATGGCTTTGATACCGGCCCTGCCAATATCTTAATGGATGCATGGTGTGAGCGTTACACGGGTCATCCTTATGATGAAAATGGCAATTGGGCAGCGTATGGACAACCGATTCGCAGTTTGCTTGAACGTTTACAGTCACATGAATTTTTTTCTAAAGAACCACCTAAAAGTACAGGTCGTGAAGATTTCAATATCGATTGGCTGGATGATCAATTGGCCGACTGGCGTAATGATGAGCTGGAATATGATGAATTGGAAGATGTGCCAGAAAATGTACAAGCCACTCTTTTAAAACTGACCACCCGCGCAATTAAAAAAGCCATTTATCGTTCAGGTCTGGATACAGGTGAAGTCTATGTGTGTGGGGGCGGTGCTTATAACTCACATTTATTGGAACAACTCCGCTGGCGATTACGTAAGCACAACTGGTCGGTTCAAAGTACCAGTGTGTTAGGTTTATCACCTACATGGGTCGAAGCGACAGCATTTGCATGGCTTGCCATGCGCTTTATGACCCAGCAAAGTGGCAATTTGCCTTCTGTGACTGGAGCTCAAGGCTTTCGTGTTTTAGGAACCATGACCAGTGTTTAATTCTATAGCTGTTCGATTCAATTAAAAAAATCCCCTACCGGGGATTTTTTTATAGTCAAGGCTTAGATCGAGAATGAAGATCCACAACCACAGGTGGTGGTTGCATTCGGATTCTGTACGATAAAACGAGAACCTTCCAAACCCTCGATATAATCAACCACTGAGCCCACCAGATATTGATAACTCAATGAATCGACCAGCATGGTGACATCACCATTTTCAAACTTGGCGTCATCTTCATTCATGCTTTCTGCAAAATTAAAGCCATAAGAAAAGCCAGAACAGCCACCACCCGTCACATAGACTCGCAGCATTAAATCCTGATTCCCTTCGCTATCGCGGAGTTGACGCACTTTTTTGGCAGCATTATCTGACATAACAAGAGCTTGGGCATTCATGATGGGCATTCCTCAACCTAAATCTGACGTCTTAAAAAGAAAAAGACCATATATAGTATAACATATACCATATAGGGTCAGTCTTCGAAGTTTAAACTTTATTCAGAGTATTTGTATCAGGATTATTTATAATTTTCATCCTGCAAAGCACATTCAAAGTTCTTCGGATTTTCTTTACAACGGAACTGCCATAGCAGTTTCATCATGCGTTTGTCATAAATGCCTTTACTTGTCAGATTGATTCGTGATTCACGCATTAATTTTTGATAACCCGGTTTATCGGCATCAGGTACTTCCATCCAGTATTTTTGTGGAATGTCCGCTTTCATTTTACCTAAAATAGTAAAGGCTCTTGGCAATTGACCTTTGACCCAGTCACGTGACTTTTGACCAAAACCTGCTGGAAATTTGTCTGGACGAATAATCAAATTACCAGTGACCTGTAAAATGGGATAATTGACAATCGCACCTTTGGTACCTAAACCTTTATGTAACTCCAGTGGTTTAAACGCAGCAGCAGGCGCACCAATAATATCGACCTGACGGTTGTTAAATTTGGCACCAAAATTAGTCACATCCGCACTGACGGCCTGTGCTCCAATTTGCTGCACCATAATCTTTTGTGCTTCGTCATAATCAAGCACTGCAATTTTCTTACCTGCCGCTTTGGCGACTGTATTAATGCTACGATCATTGACCAGCAAGTAAGCATCGCCCACAGGGATGACACCCACCACTTCATATTGACCATGTGTCATATATTTGGCGAAAGCTGGACTGGAGAGACCCTGCATGATTTTAACTGCTAGTTTTAAATCAGTAATCGCACCAATCGCATCCAGTGAACCTGTAAAGGTATTAAACTGACGACCACGCATTCCTGTGATACTGACCCCGTCACATTTTCCTGCCTTGAAGTCATCGGCAATCACGCTTTCATTTTGACCGACTTTCAGCTCAATATCAGCCCCCCAGCTTTTGGCGGCCAGTTGATAATCTTTCATCAGATTATAAACGTCACCATTTTTACCGACTAAATCAAAGACACAAATTGTTTGCTTCGCTTGTAGACCCATTGATGCTGCCATAAACGCAGTACTCAAGGCGAGAGTTTTTGACCATTTCATAGATGATGTTCCATTATCACGTTTATTGTTTTTTTGGCTCATGATTCCATACGATGTTGAATCATATGTTGTCCCAATCCAGTATACCTTTATAACTTCACATACTTCTGTTCAGCATTCATCCCCAATGCAGTAGAGATTCAGTTCACAGATCCATGTGAATATTATAAGTTTTATTTAGCTTAATCTTTTTTGAATTGGCTTCAATGGCTAAATTGACAGTAAGCTAAAAATAAAAAACCCGAAATTAATTTCGGGTTTTTGTGTTAAAAATCAATCTTATTCACCAGCCATCGAACATTCAAAATTGGCTTTATCTACCGAGCAACGTGCTTTTTTCAATACTGACATCATGCTCGCATCATACACACCACGTTTGGTCAAATCGATACGACCATCACGAAGAAGTTTTTGATATTTGGTTTTGTCTTCCGCAGTCAAATTCATTTTGTATTTTGCAGGAATTTGCGCTTCAAGACGGTTAATCATTGCAAAGCTTTTTGGTAACTGTTTAGTGAACCAGTCACGTGACTTTTGACCAAAACCTGCCGGGAATGCATCTGGACGAAGCACCAAATCCGCAGTGACATGCAATACAGGGAAGTTCATCATCGCGCCATTGGCACCCAAACCTTTGTTCAACTCAAGTGGTTTGTAGGCATAAGCTGGTGCACCAACCATATCGACCTGACCATTATTGAATTTCGCTGCAAAGTTTGAAATATCAGAGAGAACGGCTTGAGCACCGACACGTTGCACCATAATTTTTTGTGCATCGTCATAACCCAATACTGCAAATTTCTTACCTGCTGCTTTTTCTACAGAGTTAATGCTTTTGTCACGTACAAAAATGAAGGCTGAACCCAATGGTGCAATTCCTGCGATTTCATATTTCTTGCCGCCGAGATTCGAAGTCAATTTCGATGCGTTACGTGCATCCAGAACATAAGTAATGGCACGTTGTGCAATCTGATTATTCGGTACACCGCCCAACGAGTCGATAGAACCTGCAAACTTGTTGTATTGACGCGCACGCATGGCAGTCATGCTCACCGCATCACACTTGCCTGCTTTAAAGTCATTGTCCGCAACAGCCTCATCCTGACGAGGCACCAAAGTAATATCTGCACCCCAGCCTTTTGCAGCGAGTGCCCATTCTTCCATCATTTTATATGACTCGCCTGATTTCCCTAGCAAGTCAAATACACATACAGTTGCAGCTTGAGCTGTTACCGAAAAACCAGCAAGTGTTGTAGCGGCAAGAGCGAATGCAATTTTTTTCATATTTTTTGTCCTTTGTAACAAATTTCTATTGCGGGTATCCTTACACGGCAAATATTAATCGGGTTATTAAAAAAAAAATAGAGTATTTACTCCACTTTTTGTGCAAATATGGATGTTTATTGTACAAAATCGTGAATGATATCGTGTTTTTTATTGATTATGTTAAAATAAATCGCTTTAAATCTATAAAATTAAAAGGATTTTCCAAAAATATCATTTTAGGTCACAATTTTGAAAAATCCTTTGATATTAACCCTAGATCATTGTTACTAAATTTTTGAACCGCTGTTTATTCGCCCCCTAAAGAACATTCAAAGTTGGTTCGTTCAACCGTGCATCGCGCGCGTTTCAGTACCGTCATCATGTTGGCATCGTAAATGCCTTGTTTAGCCAAATCGATCCGGCCATCACGTAATAGTTTTTGATACTGTATGCTTTCCTCAGCACTTAAATTAATTTTTAATTTTTCAGGAATACCCGCTTCAAGACGACGTACCATGGCAAAGTTTTTTGGTAATTGATTTAAAAACCATTGCCTTGAAGTTTGTCCAAAGCCCGATGGAAATTTACTTGAGCGAATAATCAGATCAGCCGTAATGTTTGCCACAGGAAAATTAATCATGGCGCCTTTAGTTCCTAAACCCTTTTGAATTTCCAATGGTTTGTAGGCATAGGCAGGAACAGGAACAATATCGACCTGTCCATTGTTAAATCGGGTCACAAAATTAGACAGATCAGAAGCAACAGGAACCGCTCCAACACGTTGACTCATAATTTTTTGTGCTTCGTCATACTGTAAAATGGCGATTTTTTTGCCTTTAGCACGTTCCAGATTATTGATATTACGATCACGGACAAATAAATACGCCTGACCAATCTGGACTATTCCGGCTACTTCATATTTATCGCCATCAATGGTGGTGCTTAAACGATGATTATTACGTTTATCCAAAACGAAAGTAATGGCTTTTTGCGCAATCGAATTATTTGGTACAGCACCTAATGCATCGACAGAACCTGCAAATTTGTTATAAGGTCGCGCGCGCATGGAGGTGATATAAACACCATCACATTTGCCTTCACGAAAATCTTTTTCAGCCTGCGCTTCGTCCTGACGTGGAATAAGATTAATTTCTGCGTTCCATGTTTTTGCTGCAAGTGCCCACTCTTCCAGCATTTTATAGGATTCACCTGACTTTCCTAACAGATCAAATGCACACACGTTTATCTTTGCTTGGGTGGCGGTTGCAAAGCTAAAGCTCACAAGTGCTCCCAGTGCCAAAAGTCCCTTTTTCATTGTCGTATTCCTTATCCGACCTAATTTTGCTTAGTTTTTGTTCTCTTATTACTATAATTATCTTGCATCAATAAAAATAGAGTTTTAACTCTAAAAAATTTAAATTGATGCCAATTTTCTGACGAATTGCAGTGTATTTCTCCACATTCATCAAGTTTTTTAATGCTTCAAATGTCTGTATGACTAAAACTTTGTCTTCTGGGACACAACACTTTAAAATAGCCTCCTTTGTTTATCCTGTGTGTGTCAATTTTCATGATCCAGCTTGACCAGTTTTCAATTCGCCGCGGCGGACGTGTTTTATTTCAAAAAGCATCGATGCAACTGCATCCGGGCTGGAAAATTGGATTAACTGGAGTCAATGGCGCAGGAAAATCCACTTTATTTTCAGCCTTTCTGGGTGAGATTGAAGCAGATAGCGGCAGTTTAAGCCGTCCAAATGTCTGGACAGTGGCACATATGGCACAGGAAATTAAAGCCTTAGATATGAAGGCGATTGATTTTGTGCTGTCTGGAGATGAAGAATACTGGACCATTCAGCATCAGCTTGAACATCCAGAACAACTCAGTAATGATGAATTGGCGCATCTTTACAGCCGTTTTGATGAAATTAATGGCTATTCTGCTTCAGCCAAAGCCTCACAACTGATGGCAGGTCTGGGCTTTTTTGAACATCAATCACAATTAGATGTTTCCAGCTTCTCGGGGGGCTGGCGAATGCGCTTGAATCTGGCACGAACCTTGATGAGCCGTTCAGATTTACTCTTACTGGATGAACCAACCAACCACTTGGATCTGGATGCAATTTTATGGCTGGAAGATTGGCTCAATAGTTATGAAGGGACTTTAGTTCTGATTTCACATGACCGTGATTTTTTAGATGCAATTACCGATCATATTTTGCATATTGAAAACCAAGAATTGACGCTCTATACCGGTAATTATTCAACCTTTGAAACCACACGCGCCGAACGCTTGGCTCAACAGCAACAAGCGTTTGAAAAGCAGCAAGAAACTCGCGCACATTTGCAAAAATATATTGATCGATTTAAAGCACAAGCCACCAAAGCACGTCAGGCACAAAGTCGAATTAAGCAACTGGAACGGATGCAGGAACTCGCGCCTGCCCATGTCGATACACCTTTTACTTTTAGTTTTCGTGAACCAAGTAAAATGAGTTCTCCACTTTTGGCACTGGAACATGCTGATATTGGTTATGCCAGCAAACTCATTGTGACCAATGTCAATTTACAAATCACGCCCACCAGCCGAATTGGTCTATTGGGGATGAATGGCGCAGGAAAATCCACCTTGATTAAATCTTTGGTCGGGGATCTTCCGCTGATTCAAGGGCAACGCTATGCCTCAGAATTACTCAATATCGGCTACTTTGCGCAACACCAAATGGACGCACTGGATGGCAATGCCAGTCCAATGCTGCAACTATCCCGTATTGCTGATAAAAAAATCAGTGATGCAACCTTACGCGCCTTTTTAGGCAGCTTTGGCTTTAGTGGCGAACGCATGGACACACCGAGCGAAAGCTTTTCTGGGGGTGAAAGGGCGCGTTTGGCCTTGGCATTGATTGTTTGGCAGCGTCCGAATGTATTGATTCTAGATGAACCTACCAACCATTTAGACCTCGATATGCGTCATGCCTTAACCATGGCCTTACAGGATTTTGAAGGTGCAGTGGTGTTGGTTTCACACGAACGTCAATTGATTGCCAGCGTTTGTGATGAGTTGATTCTGGTTCACAATGGGCATAGCCAAAGTTTTGATGGTGATCTCAATGATTATGCCAACTGGTTGCGTCAAGCCCGTACAGAAATGATTAAAAAAGGTCAGCAACCTGCTGCACCGGTTGTTTCAGAAGTGACTGCTCCACCTGTGACCTCGAAACTGGACAAAGAAGCCTTACGCAAAGAAGCGGCACAACGCCGTGAACAAACCCGTCCGATTCGTAAAAATATTGAAAAATGTGAAGCCCAGATTGAAAAATTTCAGCCACGTTTAGCTGAAATTGAAGAATTACTTGGTGATAGCTCGCTCTATGAAGCCCATCGCAAAGATGATCTGCTTAAACTGATGAACGAACAAACTGAACTGAAACAAAAACTGGAACAAGCTGAAGAGCAACTTTTGGAACTGATGATGCAACTAGAAGAACTGGAAAGCTCTTTTGATTAATTCTCGGTGTGAAAGCATTTCAACCATCTAATTGACAAGTTATTGGGCTGTATTTCGTTACAGCCCGACACATTGCGTTTCCTAAGCTTACAAGCTACTTTTTTTAATCAGATCATTTTAAAAAGATAGCCTTCTCTTTTTATTGAGTTTTTAATTTATTCAAAACTCAATACCTTGATTTTAAATTAAAATATAAATTAACAAAGCTCACCATCAACGCTTGATGTTTTGATCAAACACCTGTAAAGCCTTACAGAAGCACCGCACACCGCTTTAAAAAAATCCTTAGGCTAATAGTTAAGGCACAGCACTGATGCTGTTTTAAGTTTGATTTACTGACTTGCCTACTTGATACCAAGATCAAGTCAATAACATGAAACATCATGAAAATATGAGGGATAATCTCATGGCAACTATCAATGTACAAGATATTCAACATCATGCGGAAGTGGTTGGATCAGATCATCAACATGTCGGCACAGTAGATCATTTAGAAGGTCAGGATAAGATTAAACTGGCTAAAAATGATCAATCTGCACAGGGTCAGCATCATTATATTCCGACGCAATGGGTACAACAAATTCAGGGTAATCAAGTTGTTTTGAATAAAACAGCAGATCAAGTGTTTCAGCAATGGCAATAATTTCAGCCGCAGGACGTTGTATTGAATAAGGACATTCAAAAAAACAGGCGCTTGATGCGCCTGTTTTTTTATATGGCTTGATACAGATTAGGCATCAATATCAGCATTCAAAGCATTTTCTTCAATAAATGCACGACGTGGTTCCACATCATCGCCCATCAAACAGCTAAACATGCGATCTGCTTCAATCGCATCATCAATGGTGACTTGCAGCATATTACGGTTTTCAGGATCCATGGTGGTTTCCCAAAGCTGATCGGCATTCATCTCACCCAAACCTTTGTAACGCTGAATCATCATGCCACGGCGTGAATCCTGCAAGATTTGCTGCCAAACCTGATGGAAATTACTGACATTGATTTTGCGCTCGCCTTTCTGCAAATACGCGCCTTCTTCCACTAGCTTAAACCAGCTCTTGGAGTTTTTCAGTAAACGTGCGTATTCAGCAGAATTGAGCAAGCCTGCATCTAACAAATAATGATGCGGCAAGTTATGTACATACACCGTCATGCGTGGCCAGCAATGAATTGACTTTTCACCCGTTGGGGTTTCACGTTCAAAGCTTTCCAGACTCATTTCTGGACGTAAACTTGGCTGTAATTTTTCAATGGTTGCGCGTAACTGTTCAGCCCACTGTTCCACATAAGGACGATCCTGACTTTGATCTGCCTTAAACGGCTCAACTTCCAACAACGCATCAAGCAAACTCGCAGGATAACGCTGAGTCAGACGTTGTAAGCTTTTTTGCGACACTTGATAATCTTCGATCACTTTTGCCAAAGCTTCGCCATTAATGGCAGGTGCATCGGCACTGATATGCAATTCCAGATCATCAATGGCATTGGAAATCAGGAAGCTTTCCAACGCATCATTATCCTTGATATAGAGCTCTTGCTTGCCTTTTTTCAGCTTATACAGCGGCGGTTGAGCAATATAAATATGCCCACGTTCGACCAGTTCTGGCATTTGACGGAAGAAGAAGGTCAACAATAACGTTCGGATATGTGAACCATCGACATCGGCATCGGTCATGATGATGATTTTGTGATAACGCAATTTGTCAGGGTTATATTCTTCACGGCCAATCCCACAACCCAGTGCGGTAATCAGCGTGCCGACTTCTTGACTGGAAATCATCTTGTCAAAACGCGCACGTTCCACGTTCAGAATTTTACCTTTAAGCGGTAAAATCGCCTGCATTTTACGGTTACGTCCTTGCTTGGCACTTCCGCCCGCGGAGTCACCCTCGACCAGATAAAGCTCAGACAATGCAGGATCTTTTTCCTGACAATCTGCCAATTTACCTGGTAAACCTGCAATATCCAATGCACTCTTACGACGCGTCATTTCACGGGCTTTACGCGCTGCATCACGCGCACGTGCTGCATCAATAATCTTGCCTGCAATCGATTTGGCAGCTTGCGGATTTTCCAGTAGATAAGCTGAAAACTCTTTATTCATGGCCTGTTCGACCGCAGGTTTCACTTCACTCGACACCAATTTTTCTTTGGTCTGTGAAGAAAACTTCGGATCTGGTACTTTGACTGAAATAATCGCGGTTAAACCCTCACGCGCATCATCACCCGTTACTGCCACTTTTTCTTTTTTCAGTAAGCTTTCATTTTCCATGTAGCTGTTTAAGCCACG
The DNA here is from genome assembly GCF_900625095.1 of Acinetobacter ihumii. Lineage (GTDB taxonomy): Bacteria > Pseudomonadota > Gammaproteobacteria > Pseudomonadales > Moraxellaceae > Acinetobacter > Acinetobacter ihumii. The sequence goes on from NZ_LR130760.1 coordinate 2,291,804, forward strand.
GGTCAGTGCCGCACGGAAACCTGCAAGGTGCGTACCGCCATCTTTTTGCGGAATATTGTTGGTAAAGCAGCGTACATTTTCCTGATAGCTATCGTTCCACTGTAATGCGACTTCAACGCCAATACCATTATCCGCATCCATGGTAAAGTGGAAAATATCATTCAGATGGGTTTTACCTTCGTTGATGTATTTGACAAACTCAGACAAACCACCCACATAGTTGTAAATATGTTCCAGATTAACCCGTTCATCACGCAGAATAATTTTTACGCCTGCGTTCAAGAATGACAACTCACGTAAACGGCGTGCTAAAATCTCCACGTGGAAAATCGTTTGACTAAAGGTATCTGCACTTGGCCAAAAACGCACCGTGGTTCCTGTGGTATCGGTTTCACCCACCACACGCAATTTGTATTGCGGATCACCATGATGATATTCCTGCTCATGGATTTGACCCGCACGATGAATCGTGAGCTGCAATTTGCTAGAAAGCGCATTGACCACCGACACACCTACGCCGTGTAGACCACCTGAAACTTTATAACTATTGTCATCAAACTTACCGCCAGCATGCAAAATGGTCAAAATCACTTCTGCGGCAGACACCCCTTCTTCAGGGTGAATATCTGTAGGAATACCACGACCATTGTCAGAGACACTGACCGATTCATCTTCGTGAATGGTGACAATAATCTCATCACAATGACCTGCCAAGGCTTCATCGATTGCATTATCAACCACCTCAAAAACCATGTGGTGCAAGCCTGTCCCATCATCTGTATCACCGATATACATGCCTGGACGCTTACGCACCGCATCCAAACCACGCAATACCTTGATACTAGAGGAATCATATGCCTTTTCGTTTGATTGTTCTGTTGGAGAGGCAGATTGAGACTCTGAACTCATGGTTTCTCCCTAGCAAATTATGGATCGATCCCCAGCGGGGAAAAAATCAAATGGGGACAGCACGAACCTGACCATGTTCCACATTGAACAATTGATAAGAAACCGCCAGATCTTGCAGGTGCTGTTGTACCGACTGTTGATCTAAAGTGGTCATAAAAACCTGACTACCTAACTGGCTTAATCGTTCAATTAATCGCCGCTGTGCGGCATGGTCTAATTCTGCTGTCAAATCATCTAATAATACCACAGTTTCCTTATTACTCGCATGTAACATTGCAATCTGTGATAGTTTTAAAGCCATCATCAAGAGCTTTTTTTGCCCCCGAGATAGCACATCATCCGCATCGCCCAATGCGGTTTTTAAACGCAAATCAGCACGATGTGGACCATATTCGGTATAACGCCGTTCCACGTCTTTGGCATGATAATGAATCAGGTCATTCAGCAAGCCTTGTTCTTGATGAAAGCCCGCCTGATACTCTAGTTCAATCTCTAAATCTGGTAATAATTGTTTTAAATCATTTTGAAAAAATACGTTCCATTGCTCAATGATCAAACTGCGCTGATTGTGCATCATTTCACCGTAGCGTGCTAATAGCTGGTTCCATGGTTCGAGTTCGTTTAAGGATATTTGACGTGAGCTTTTAAGGAGGCTGTTACGCTGTTTTAGCGCACGTGAATATTGCTGCCAATTGCGATAAAACTCAGGTTCCACGTGGAACAACAACCAATCCAGCATTTGCCGGCGAGGTTTAGCCCCCTGATCAATAATATCTGAACTTTGTGGATCGAGCAGTTGAAGAGGCAATAATTTGGCCAATTGACCCTGAGTAGCCACGGGATCACCGTTGACCTTAATTAATTGTTCGCCGGTTGCCATTTTACGCATGCCGACTTTTTCAGTGTCTGACTGTGCAAATACAATAGCGTCCTGCATGCCCTGCTGAATATAGTGTTTAGGCGTATAAGTACGGAAAGAACGACCTGTTGACAGTAAATGAATTGCTTCAAGTACTGAGGTTTTCCCTGAACCATTGGCACCAAAAAAAACATTAAACGGCTGCAACCCAGAGAGTGCAACCGTTGTTAAATTGCGCACACGCTCGATGTTTAAACGTGTAATTTGCATAAAATGATCGAATCTATACGCGCATTGGCATTACGACATAAGTCTGGTCACTCTGCGCTGGATCTTGAACCAATACCGACTGATTGGCTTCAGACATGGTCATACTGACATCATCTCCATCCAGCACATTCAAAACGTCGAGCAGATATTGCGCATTAAACGACATTTCCATCGAGGCATTTTGATATTGAATTGCAAGATCTTCAATCGCTTCATCTTGTTCAGGGTTATTGGCACGAAGCTGTAACACATCTGGATTGAAGGTGAGGAAAACACCCCGTAATTTTTCGTTACTTAAAATTGCAACGCGCTGTAAGGATTGCTTAAAGACATCATGCGCAATCTGGGCCTGTTTATCGCCCCCGCGTGGAATCACACGGCGATAATCTGGAAATTTACCATCAATCAATTTGGTGGTGAAACGCACTGTGATTTCACCTTGCTCTTTATCACGACTTGGCGTTTTAATCGTGACATTCAATAGCTCACGACCAATCAACAAACTGAGTTGCTCATCTTCAATACTGAGGAGGCGTTGCAATTCCCCAACTGCTTTACGCGGCACAATCGCCTGTACCAGTTGCGTAGCATTCGATGATGCCAACACTTCACATAACGCCAAACGGTGTCCGTCTGTAGTGACCGCACGGAGTTGATTTTCATCAATTTCCAGTAAAGTTCCGGTTAAATAAAAACGCACATCCTGAACCGCCATCGCGAAAGCAGTTTTTTCAAATAAACGTTTGAGTTCTCGTTGCGTGACCTGAACTTGTGTGCCCTGACTATTTTCAGTATTCAGCAAGGGATAATCTTCGGCTGGCAAGGTGCCTAACACAAAGCGACTGTTGCCTGATTTTAAAATACAACGCTGATCTTCAGTAATTTGTAAATCAACCAAAGCCGCTGACGGCAATGATTTACAAATATCCATTAGTTTACGCGCAGGAACAGTGGTTTCGCCTGCTTGCAAACAGGCTCCTTCGGATAATGTGGTGCTGGCAACCAGCTCGACTTCCAAATCAGAACCTGTAATGGTTAAGGCTTGATCAGTCGCCTGAATTTTAACGTTTGAAAGAATATTTAAGGTATGACGACGTTCCACCGCTCCAACGACATGGGACAGAACATTGACTAAACTTTCTTTAGCGATTTTCAAACGCACAATTCATTCCTCTCACAACTAAAGGCAATTATTTCATTTTTTAGCTGTGTACTATGCGTCAGTTAATACGACTTTGCAACAGCCTCGAGTTAACTTTGCAGCAAGCGTAGCAAGTTTTTATAATCTTCGTTAAAGATCGGATCTTCATCTTTTAAACTTTGTACTTTTTCACAGGCATGCATCACTGTACTGTGGTCACGTCCCCCAAAAGCCATGCCAATTTCAGGAAAGCTATCTCCAGTGAGTTCTCGCGCCAATCCCATTGCCAGTTGCCTTGGACGTGCGTAAATTCGGGTACGTTTGGGTCCAATTAACTCTTTCAGTGGAATACGGAAATATTCACTGACCACACGCTGAATATTTTCCACACTAATGGTACGCGCACGTATGGCAAGCACATCTTTAAGTGATTCGCGAACCACGTCCAGATCAATTTGTGAGCCTTTAAAACGAGCAATGGCGACCACTTTATTTAAAGCACCTTCCAGTTCACGTACATTGGCAACCACTTGTTGAGCAATAAATAACGCACAATTGCGAGGTAAATCCACGCCACTGTTTTCCGCTTTTTTCAGTAAAATCTCGATACGTGTTTCAATATCAGGCGGCTCAACCCCAACGGAAAGCCCCCAGGAAAAACGCGAAACCAAACGCGGATCCAGTTCAGTCAACTCTTTGGGATAACGATCAGAGGTCAGAATAATTTGTTTGGATTCATCGAGTAACGCATTAAAAGTATAAAAAAATTCGACCAGACTGGCTTCTTTACCGGCCAATAAGTGAATGTCATCCACCAACAGTAAATCCAATGATCGACAGTTTTTCTTAAACTCTTCAACTTTGCCCTTTTGTAAAGAGGATACAAAATCTTGTACAAAACTTTCAGCGGTCATATACATGACACGTGCATTGGGTTTGGCTTGCAACAGCGCATTGCCGACCGCTTGCATTAAATGAGTTTTACCGAGACCTGTCGGCCCATATAAAAATAAAGGATTATGCTGTGAAGCTCCCAATTGAGTGAGTACTTTTCGGCAAGTCTCTGCCGCCATTTGATTAGAACGACCTTCAACAAACAGGGAAAAAGTAAATAAAGGATTAAGTAAGCGTTTTTTTGAATTTAAATTTTTGCTGCTCGATGCTGCTGCTTCAGCAGGTTCTTTTTTGATTCGGATTGGAGCTACGACGCTCTCCAAGGCTGCGGTCGTGGTAGCAGGTTGTTCGGCTGGGGATAAAATGGCACCCGGACGTGAATCGACCAAGATATCCACTTGACGGACGCGACCTTCAGACAACTGTTCCGCTAAAATGCAAATCAATTCGAGATGATGTTCCTGAATATAACGCGTCCAATACGGATTTGGCGCATATAGACGTAGCGTCCCCTCTGCCTCCTCAGCAACTAAAGGACGGATCCACATTGCAAAGACATTATCAGAGAGCTCTTGTCGCAAGCGAGTTAAGCAGTCCGTCCAAAGCATGTGATTCCCCTATTTTTTAAATTCAAAACCATCCCTTTGCCAAGTAAAGGGGTCGCCATTCTAACCAAGTTATCCACATCTGTCATGAAAGAAACCGAGGGTTTGTTCAAAAAGAACACGCTCGTGACTTAAATTTAAATTCAAAATCAATTGTGGATAAACTTAACCACAAGCTGTGGATAGTTTAAAACATCAAGTTATCCACAATCTTTCATTGTTTTAAAACCATAGTTATTCACAACATAATTTTATGATTTTTAAATTTAAAATCCCAGTTTCCACAGAAAAAAAGCATCCTAATAACAATAAATTTAAATTTATAAATTTGAATTTATTTAATAGTGCGGCATGTGCTGTGGATAATTTAACGAGATATGAATTTAAATTCAAATCCCGAGCAATCGATGCTTATAAAGTCTAAAGCTGTTGATAAACCTAAGAATAAGCTGTGTATAGTTTAAAAACAAGCGTAAATATAAGACTTTATCTTGTGTATAATTTTTGTTTGATGGAATCTGCTTTGATCGTGGTCCATAGTTTCTAGGCAACATTTCACTGAATAAAATGTAAACTTTCTGGTTTTTGATTGACATAGAAGCATTAGCACAATAAAATCGCGAACCTTTACAGAAAGATCATATTTGGGAGTTTCGATATGAAACGTACTTTTCAACCCTCTGAATTAAAGCGTAAACGCGTTCATGGTTTCCGTGCTCGTATGGCAACTAAAGCTGGTCGTCAAGTATTGGCTCGCCGTCGTGCTAAAGGTCGTCACAGCTTAACTGTTTAATCCTTTAAATAGTTATTACTGCTAGATCGGGTGTTATGGCACTTTATTGCTTCGGTACAGATGTACGTTTGCACTGTGCTGCTGACTTTAAAAGCGTATTTGATGGTGCGCTTTTTAAAGTGCATCAACCCCATTTTTTGTTTTTGGCAAAACCGTCTGAACAGCATAAAAGCCGTTTAGGACTGGTTGTTGCCAAAAAAAAAGTGCGCCGTGCGCATGAAAGAAATCGAATAAAACGACTTGCTCGTGAAAGCTTTCGTTTACATCAACAACAATTAGATGTACTCGATATTGTCGTAATGCCCAAATTAGGTATTGAAACAATATCCAATGCTGAACTTACTCAACAGCTTCAATTTGCTTGGCGTAAGCTAAATCGTATTGCCCAAAAGCATCAAAACACTGTCTCCTCCCCGTTAAAAAAATAGAGATGACCAATGGTATTGATCCTGCATTGGTTGATTCGTTTTTATCAAATTGCCCTGAGCCCTTTGCTTGGACCGCGTTGTCGATATATTCCGACCTGTTCTCAATATGCTCTGGAAGCCATTCATCAGCATGGGGCGATCCGAGGGAGTGGATTGGCGTTTTATCGTGTCTGTCGATGTCATCCTTGGGGCGGGAGTGGTTATGATCCTGTACCTGCCAAAGCAATTCGTTTTATTTCATTTCAGCAAATAGATTCTCAAAAGCCTCGCGTTACTGTACCCTTTCGTGAGCGTTTATTGAACCAAAAACCACTTTAACCACTTGGGATAATTGATATGCAACAATGGGCCAGGTTTGCGATTCTCGGAGCCATGTTTGTCACAGCATATTTGCTTATCTTGGCTTGGCAAAAAGATTATGGTCATAGTAATACTCCAACGACACAAGCTGCACCTGCTGCGGTGGTGTCTCAGGAAGTCTCTGCTGATCTGCCAAATAGCCAAACTGCGGCGACATCGACGGATGTTCCTCAGGCAAATATTGCGACGCAACCGGTGACAGATGCAACTGCATCTGCGAATCAACAGCTTATTTCAGTACAAACTGACCTTTATCATCTTTGGATCAATCCTAAAGGTGGTGATATTGTTCGTATTGAATTACTCAATCATGATAAAGACAAAAATAGTGACCAGCCTTTTGTGATGCTGGAAAGCGATCCAAAACGGACGTATGTGGCGCAGTCTGGTCTGATTGGATTGAATGGTCCAGACAGCAGTCGTCAGGGTCGTCCACAATATGAAGTTGAAAAAGCGACTTATACCTTAGCGGATGCGCAGAGCACCCAGAACAAAGACGGTAAAGCTGAAAAAGTTCTGACTGTGCCAATGGTTTACAAAACGGCTGATGGCGTTGAAATTATCAAACGTTTTAGCTTTAAGCAGGGTGACTATCCTGTGGTGGTCAGCTATCAGGTCGTGAACCGAAGCGCACAAAACTGGCAAGGTCAAATGTTTGGTCAGATCAAACGTGATAATTCAGAAGATCCGGGTAAGTCCGATCAGGGGATTTTCACGCTAGGCACCTTTTTGGGCGGCGCATGGGGAACACCTGATGAACATTACAACAAGCTAAAATTTGCCAATTTTTCTGATGAAAAATTAAGTGTTGATGCTAAAGGTGGCTGGGTTGCCATGGTGCAGCATTATTTCGTCAGTGCTTGGATTCCGGGTCATTTTGGTGATCAGGCCTATACGGCGAAACTGGAATCACGCAAATCTGCCGATAACATGAATATTATTGGCTTTACCTCGCCAACCATTAATGTGCCTGCGGGTAAAACCATGACCGTGGATGCGACGTTCTATTCTGGGCCAAAAATCCAGTCTGAACTGAAAGATCTAGCGGTAGGTTTAAACCAGACGGTTGACTATGGCTGGTTGTGGCCGATTGCGAAATTATTGTTCCTTGGCTTGCAATTTTTCCATAACATCGTGGGTAACTGGGGCTGGTCAATTATTCTGTTGACGATTTTGGTGAAGTTAATTCTGTGGCCACTGTCTTCAAAAAGTTATCGTTCGATGGCGAAAATGCGTGTGATTGCGCCTGAAATGCAGCGCATGAAAGAAGAGTTTGGTGAAGACCGCATGCGTTTTTCTCAGGAAATGATGGCGCTTTACAAACGTGAGCAGGTTAATCCACTTTCAGGTTGTTTACCGCTGTTGCTACAAATGCCGATTTTCCTTGCCTTGTATTGGGTACTCATGGAAAGTGTGGAATTGCGTCATGCACCCTGGATGCTCTGGATTCAAGACTTGTCCGCGATGGATCCATGGTTTATCTTGCCGTTGTTGATGGGTGCGACCATGTTCATCCAGCAAATGTTGAATCCACAACCTGCTGATCCAATGCAGGCGAAAGTATTCCGCATTATGCCGATTATTTTCACTGTATTTATGTTGTTCTTCCCGTCAGGTCTGGTGTTGTACTGGATTGTCAACAACAGTATCACCATTCTTCAACAATGGTTTATCAACAAAAATGTTGAGAAAAACCGTGCGGTAACACCAGAAGTGAGTTCTTAAGCCTTTTGTAGTGCATAAGAGCTGATAAAATCCGCTTAAGATGATAATCTTGAGCGGATTTTTTATTTCCTCATTTTGCACTGTTTAGGCGCTTGTTATGCAGATACATATCCCTACTATCACCGCAATTGCGACCCCTCCCGGACGTGGTGGTGTCGGGGTGATTCGTCTTTCTGGTCCTCAGGCATTTAGCATTGCACAGACATTGACTGGAAAAAGCTTACCTGAACCGCGTATGGCTGGTTTTCGCCAGTTTTATGATGCAACTGGTGAGGTCATGGATGAAGGTTTGCTATTGTGTTTTCCAAACCCACACTCCTTTACGGGTGAAGATGTGGTGGAATTGCAGGGACATGGTGGACCCGTCATTCAAAATGCAATCTTGGGACGTTTATTTGAATTGGGAGCTAAAGCTGCTCAAGCAGGTGAGTTTTCCATGCGCGCCTTTGAAAATGGCAAACTGGATCTGGTACAGGCGGAAGCCATTGCAGATTTGATTGATGCGACCTCACAGGCCGCTGCGCGTTCTGCGGTTCGTTCCTTACAAGGGGCTTTTTCAACTAAAATTAATACCGTTTTAGAACAGCTCATTCATTTGCGTTTACATGTTGAAGCTGCCATTGATTTCCCAGAAGAAGAAATTGATTTTCTGGCAGATGGTAAAATTTTAGCTTTACTGGATGAGGTGAAACGCTCAGTCCAAGCGGTGCAACAATCGGCACGACAAGGTCAGCTACTGCGTGAAGGCTTGCAGGTGGTGATTGCAGGTAAGCCCAATGCGGGTAAATCAAGTCTATTGAATGCTTTGTCAGGCAATGAGCGTGCCATTGTGACCGATATTGCAGGGACGACGCGAGATGTGCTGCATGAAAAAATTAGCTTAAATGGTTTGCCTATTACGTTGACGGATACCGCAGGCTTACGCGAAACAGGCGATGTCGTAGAAAAAGAAGGGATCCGCCGCGCGATTCAGGAAATTGAACAGGCTGATTTGTTGTTATTGGTCTATGACTTAACTCAAGGGGATGATCCTTTACAACTTGCGCAGGGATATTTTAAAGACCATCTGGAACCTCAACGTTTAATTTTAATTGGTAATAAATGCGATTTGCTCGATCAAACTGCACAGTTGAATGAATATCAAGGCTTTCGGCATCTCTCGCTTTCGGCCAAACAGGACATTGGCGTTCAAACACTGATAGAGGCGATTACAGCGCATGCAGGCTTTCAACCTGAGGAAGACACCTTTATTGCCAGAACGCGTCATTTAGACGCAATGAAGCGCACTCAGCACTATCTGGATGAAGCACGTGAGCAGCTTGTGGTGTTCAATGCCGGTGAGTTAGTGGCTGAATCTTTACGTTTGGCACAAAACGCGTTGGGTGAAATTACGGGGGACTTTAGTGCGGATGATTTGCTTGGCAAGATTTTTGGGTCATTTTGTATTGGTAAATAATCGAGCTATTTTCTAAGAAAACCTTAATTTTCTGTGCTTAGGCTGTGATTTATTTTGAGTCGATTGATCTAAAATGAATCGTAGCCTGTCTTGTTTTGACTATGTCAATCTTGCTTTATTACTCTGTTCCGCATTGATTTTAATCTATTTTATACCTGTTGCAGGTCTGGTCGATCAGGGGTTGAGTGCGCCTTGGGTGGATGGGTCAGGCTATTATTTACGTGAAAACTGGCTATTGGTTCGTATTGGACATGAGTTATTAAAATATATCGTGATCACGATCGCTTTGATTCATTTTGTGATTTTTCTTTGTCTGAGTTTTCAAAAATCTTCTTCTGTTTTGCGTGGGATTTCGGGGCGTGTTGTACTCGGCATGCTGCTTTCAGTTTCAGTGGTGGGGCTGCTTAAATCACATTCTATACATGCTTGTCCTTGGTCAATGCTTGAAGTCAGTGGTTCACAATTTAACTGGAACAAACCGATTCATGGTTTAGGCAAATGCTTTCCCGGTGGTCATGCTTCTGCTGGATTTTCACTATTTATTTTATATTTTGCCTATCGCCCATATTATCCAACATTGGCACGATTTGGGTTATGTCTGGCTTTAGTGATGGGCATCAGTATGAGTGCGGTGCAAATGTTGCGAGGCGCACATTTTCTCAGTCATAACCTTTGGGCAGCTTGGTGGTGCTGGTTGATTTGCTATTTGTTTTCTAGATTCGGGCAGCTAAAGCGATTGAAATGGGGAACAGTCTTAAAAACATCTACTTAAATATTAGAAAAATTCAAAAATAGTCTTAATATTTGATTTTTATAACAAAAAAACCTAATCCATTCTTAATGTTCAGGTTTTTAAATAGGTCATCTTCATCCTATCTTGCAGATGACCGACATGATTAGCCTGCCTGCTGTAAAAAAAATCTCCGTTTCACTTCGTGTGTTTAATTTAATTGTTGCCTGTTGGCTGGCGAGTTTCAGTAATTTTAGTTTCTATAATCATCTGATGTCACTGGGTTCATTTTCTGGAATGATGAAATATTCCTTTGCTTTTGTGACATTTTTAATTATTTGTGGGTTTTATTTCTTTGTTTTGCAAATTTTAAGCTGGCGTTATTCGGCCAAAGCCATCAGTGTGGTTTTAATTATTCTAACCGGAATGACTTCTTATTTTGTCAATCAATTGGGTGTCGATGTCAGCCCAGTCCAAATGCAAAACATTGCACAAACCAATTTCTATGAAGCAATGGATTTACTCTCTCGACCGTTTCTGCTGTGGATGTTTCAAACGGTGTTATTGCCCCTTTTGGCTTTATATTTTGTTGAGATAAAACCTGAAAAAAATATTCGATCTTTGCTGCTGAATAAGTGTTCAAATGTCATTGTGTCACTTTTTGTGGTGGGATTGGGCTTGTTTTCATTTTATAGCCAGTATGCTCCAATTTTTCGGGAGCATCGCGAACTCAAGGCACAAATTTCACCTTTGAATATTTTAGCCAGTAGTTGGAGTTATGCGCATAAAAATATCAATCATGTCGATCAATCATTGCTTGCATATGGTCAGGATGCTCATCAGGTGGTTCGTTCAACGCATACACCTGCCAGTATTATGGTGCTGGTGGTCGGAGAAACCGCCAGAGCTGAGAATTTTAGTTTAAATGGTTATTCCAAGCAGACCAATCCTGAACTCAGTCAACTGGATATCATTAATTTTACGCAGGCAGCTTCCTGCGGAACACAGACCTCAGTTTCTGTACCATGTATGTTTTCAGGCATGCCACGTAAACAATACAATGAGTCATTGGCGTCGCATCGTGAAGGATTGCTGGATATTGCACAGCGCGCAGGGTATCAAGTCACTTGGATTGATAATAATTCAGGTTGTAAAGGGACCTGTGACCGAATTAAACATTATATTTCTCCCAAAGACGACGCGCGTTATCAGGCGTGGTGTGACCATGGTGAATGTCGTGATGAAGTCTTGTTAGTCGCCTTAAAGGATTATATGTCGACACTGGATTTAAAGCACCTTCAGCAGAATCAATTGATTGTTTTGCATCAGATAGGCAGTCACGGTCCTGCGTACTATAAGCGTTATCCTGAAGAATTTAAGCGCTTCCTGCCAGTGTGTGAAACCAATAATATTCAAAATTGTGATCATCAACGCTTGATTAATACCTACGATAATACGATTTTATATACAGATCATGTTCTCGCAAGCACGGTGAGCTGGTTAGAACAATTGAAGATGCCGACCAGTCTGGTTTATTTGTCAGATCATGGCGAGTCTACGGGTGAAAACGGATTGTATTTACATGGAACACCTTATTTTATGGCACCAAAACAACAAACTCATATCCCGATGATATTCTGGTTTTCACCGCAATGGCCACAGCAAACTCAAATTCGTAGCTGTTTAAACCGACAAACCAATGCGACTGTTGGTCAGGATAATTTATTCCCTACCGTTTTGAGTTTATTAAATATTCAAACTCAGGTGATTGATCCACGACTGGATATGCTTGCGCAGTGCAAAGGAAATATTTAACGTGATTCGTATTTTGTATATTGAAGATGATCTCATGATTGGCAAATCGACTTGGCAATTGTTACAACATCAGAAGTTTGCGGTCGATTGGGCCCAAACTGGCCTACAAGCATTGGATTATCTCTTTACACAAACCTATCACATTGTATTGCTTGATTTGGGTTTGCCTGAACTGGATGGATTAGAAGTTCTGAAACATATCCGTAAAAAAGCCGACTTAAATAAAATGGGGGTGATTATTATCAGTGCCCGTGACCAAAGTAAGGATAAAATTTTAGGTTTAAAATCGGGTGCCGATGATTATGTTGTTAAACCTTATCATTTTGATGAGTTGATTGCGCGAATTGAGTCGGTATTACGGCGTGGGCAATTTTATGATATGCAACAAGAGTTAAGTTTTAAAATCGGCAATATTCAGCTATTTCCCAGCACTCACCGAGTGATGAAAGGCAGTAAAAAAATTGAGCTGTCCAGCAAAGAATGGGCAATTTTAGAACCGATGATGATGTATCCCAATCAAATTTTTTCAAGGCAAATACTGGAACAAAAACTTTATGATTGGGATGCAGAAGTGAACAGCAATACCATTGAAGTGCATATTCATAATTTACGCCATAAGCTGGGGAAAGACTTTATTCGAACTGTCCGTGGTCTGGGTTATTGTATAGAAACGAAAAAATAGCAGAACCCAAAAAATAAATGAGGATACAGCACATGTCGAATTGGATCATGAAACTTTGGCATGTGTATCGTAGGCAGTCACTCAGTACGCGCATGTCGTGGAGTGTGACCATTTTTAGTATTCTGTTATTGGTTTTAATTGGAATCTCGGCGTATCGTATCGCGCTTGAAGAATCACAGGAAGTCATTGATCGGCAGATGCAGGAAATGGCCAATTTTTTGGATAAAAATAATCTTTCCAATCGTTTGTCCAATTTTGATCCCACTGAAAAATATGATGAAACTGATATTTTTATTGATATTGTTCCGCGTGAAGGCTTAAAGCAACTCAGTCGGCAACATAACTATATTTTGCCTTATGCCCAATCGGCACACTTTTCCCAACATAAAACGTCACGTGGTGAGTTAAAAATTTATGTTTTACCTTTACCGGATAAACAAATTCAAATTAGTCAATTGATTAAGGTACGCCGTCATTTGGCTGAGGAATTGGCTTTTAGTATGCTGATTCCTTATATCTTTTTTATGCCATTTGCCGTATTTGGTGTTTATCGGCTGATTCGTCATCATTTAAGGTCATTACATGAATTAAGTACTGCTTTTGCACAACGGGATTATCATGATTTGTCAGAAATTAAAATTAAAGATTTACCTTTAGAAATTACCCCTGCCATTAATGAATTAAATGACCTGTTTCAGCGTATTCAAAAAGCGCAGCAACAGCAGCAAATCTTTGTTGCTAATGCGGCACATGAATTGAGAACGCCATTAACGGCGTTAAATCTGCAAAGTGCCTTACTTCTGAAAACATCGCGCCACAGCCACGCCTATCAGGAAAATCTAACAGATTTGGAAAATAGTCTACAGCGAATGACGCATTTGGTTGAACAACTGATGTCGCTTGCCCATCAAGAAATCCAGCAAAATGAACCCTTACAAGTTTTAAATCTCGTGGATTATACCCGCCGTAGTTTAAGTCAATTATTGGCAAGTACAACAAAAAAACAGATTCAATTACACGTTGATATTCAACAGCAAAACGAATACCTGTATGTCATGGCAACCAGTCATACCCTTGAAAGCATATTAATTAATTTAATGGACAATGCGATTAAATACAGTCCAGAGCATGGTGAGCTTCTGATTAAACTCTATCAAACTGAACATCATGGCGTGATTGAAATTCATGACAGCGGACCGGGGATTGCGTATGAACAACATCAACAAGTTTTGCAACGTTTTGTTCGACTGGAAGCGACTCAACATCTGGCAAGTGGCAGTGGTTTAGGTCTTTCAATTGTACAATCTGCACTCAACATGATTAATGCCCGCATGCGAATGGAAGCTTCGGAGCGACTTAGGGGACTTAAAGTTACAGTCGAATTTAATCAGGTCGAACGATGACCTGAAGTCTCATTCACGAAGGCATAATCCATATTAAAGCGGGCTTATAGTCAAAACGTTCCACGTGAAACATCCACTATGGTTGGCGAATCAAAGAAATTATAACAGACGCCATGTTAGTTTCTTTTACAATATCAATCTTCAATCTGTTTTGAGTCTTACTGAATGAATAAGTTATGGTTATTGTTATGGCTCAGTATCTTGGCTTGTTCAAGTCAAGCCAGTGTAGAAAGTGTGCAGGCTCAACTTAAACAAAAATATCCCAACCTGCGCATAGACAACATTCAGCAGACTGAAATGTCTGGAATCTATAGTGCAAGTTTAGACAATCAAATTGTTTATATTGGAGAAAATGCCGAATATATATTGGTTGGATCGATGCTCCGTCTCAAAGATCAGCGTAATCTCACCAAAGATTTAGTCATGAAACAGCAGCACATTGACTGGAAAAAACTGCCGTTACAAGATGCGATAAAAACGGTGAAAGGCAATGGCAGACGCCAAATTGCGGTATTTTCAGATCCAAATTGTCCTTATTGTAAGCAACTAGAAAATCAGCTTAATCAGCTGACCAATGTCACCATTTATACCTTTATTTATCCAATTCGAAATCAGTCGATTCAAGCGTCTAAACAAATCTGGTGTCAGCCTAATCCTGCTTTTGCTTGGCATAATTTGATTCAAAAAGGAATTGTGCCGCAGACCATCGCCGCTTGCCCAAATCCAATTGAACGAAATTTGCAATTGGGGCAAAAATTGGGTGTGGAAGGTACACCGACCTTATTTTTCTCCAATGGTTTTAAAGCGGTGGGTATGCAAACCGCCCCACAGATTGAAGCACTTTGGAAAGAATTCGGCATGTGAAAAAACACCCTAATAGTTAGACAATCATTCTCTAACTTTTAGGGTGTCGTTTAGATGCATTTGCAATTTAGTTAAGTGCTTGAATTGAAAAATATAAAGCCACCCGAATTAAGCTGTTTTCTTACTGATCAAGTTATAAATAAACAAGATAATAATTGCCCCGATCACAGATGCAATAAATCCAGCACTCGAGTTTTCGGGATAAAGGCCCAGCGCTCGCCCGCCGTAAGTCGCCAATAAAGAACCAGCAATTCCCAGTAATGTCGTAACAATGAATCCTGCTTTATCTTCACCGGGGTGAATCGCTCTTGCGATTAAACCTGCAATAAAACCAACCACAATGGCAACAATTAATGACCACATAAGCTATTCTCCTTGTTGTGCTTATTCTGAATTTACAAGTATGTTGAATTATATTGAACTGTTTTAAATCAGGCGGATAGTAAAGGACTGCTACATCATGTAGCGTTTTTGTGCATGTCAATAAAGCAAAAAAATGACGCGAGACGCGCCATTTTATTTATAAACCGATTTCACCAATAAAAGGTAAATGGCGATATTTTTGGTCGTAGTCCAATCCATAACCGACGATAAACTTATCTTCAACCTCAAAACCTAAAAATTTGACTTCAAGTTCAATTTCGCGACGTGATGGTTTACTGACCAAGGTACACAATTCAATTGAGTTCGGTTCACGGGTACGTAAAATTTCAAGTACCTTACTTAAGGTATTGCCCGAATCAATGATGTCTTCGACCACTAACACGTCTTTACCACGAATTTCACCATCTAAATCTTTTAAAATTTTGACATCACGGCTAGAGGTAGTGCTGCCCCCATAACTAGAAACCGTCATAAAATCTAGTTCATGTGGTTTTTCAATTGCTCGGCATAAATCTGCCATGAAAATAAATGAACCACGTAATAAGCCAATGAGTACCAGATCTTTGGCATTATCGGCATAGTGAGCATTGATTTGTTCACCGAGTTGTTTGACTTTGGCCTGAATCTCTTCAGTTGAGATCATCACGCTCATTGCAACGGTCATGGGCAGATACCTAAAACGCAAAAGTTTAAAAATAAAAAAGGTGTTGACCTGCAACACCCTGAAACCTTCAATTCATCTGCAAATTTTAAAACAAAAAATCAGATGATGCATCTTTTCTCAGTTTTTTAACTGTAACTCAGGCCTTTTCTTGCTGGTTTGATCTTGTTTTAAGAGTAAGGCACAGACACTGGCAAGCACTGCCCATTTTAACCAGACTTTAGATGTTGGTTTATTTGCTTTTTTGATAGGCGCATTGTCCATACACATAGGTTGCCTCAATATTACGATCATCACCCATGGTAAATAATGCAAACAGTGCATCATCAAGTGATTTTGATCGAGATTGACGAAGAGCTTGTAATTCAGTGGCTTTTAAGTCCAGCACCACAAAATCAGCTTCTTTGCCAAGGTTAAAGTTTCCGAGTTTCTGATCTAAATCCAAGGCTTTGGCTCCACCAAGAGTGGCATGATAAAACGCCTCATATGCCGACAGTTTATCACCTTGTAACTGTTGAATTTTATAGGCTTCATTGACTGTTTGTAACAAACTAAAAGATGTTCCACCGCCAATATCTGTACCCAGACCGACCTTCACCTGTTTGTCCCATGTTTTTTTCAAAGGGAATAAACCACTTCCTAAAAATAAATTAGAGGTCGGACAAAAAGCAATTGCAGAATGGGTTTGGTGCATGCACTCCCATTCTTCATCTTCAAGATGAACGCAATGGGCAAAGACGGAACGTTGTCCAGTTAAACCATAATGATGATAGACATCCAGATAGCCTTTTTGTTCAGGATAGAGTGATTTTACCCACGCAATTTCATCTTTGTTTTCACTTAAATGCGTATGTACATAAACATCAGGATATTCCTGCTTGAGTTGTCCTGCTTTTTCCAATTGTTCAGGCGTTGAGGTCGGTGCAAAACGTGGGGTAATGGCATACAGTGCCCTGCCCTTGCCATGCCATTTTTCAATCAATGCCTTGGAGTCGTCATAGGCGCTTTGCGCTGTGTCACATAAAGCATCAGGTGCATGACGATCCATCAGTACTTTACCTGCAATCAGACGCATCTGAATGCGTTCTGCGGCTTCAAATAAGGCGTCAACCGACTCAGGGTGTACTGTACAAAATACCAATGCGGTGGTGGTACCATTTTTTAAAAGCTCTTGAACAAAAAATTCAGCAATTTTCGACGCATATACTTTGTCTTGAAACTGAATTTCGGTCGGGAACGTATACGTATTGAGCCAACTCAGTAATTGTTCACCATAAGCACCTACCATTTCGGTCTGTGGATAATGAATATGCGTATCGATAAATCCAGGAACGATCAATTGTTCTGGATAATGTTGAATCTGGATATCCTGAGGAAGATGAGACTGCGCATCTTGCCATGTACCCAACCATTTAATTTTGCCATCTTCACTGATGAGCACCCCATCTTCAAGATAGCGAATCTGTTCTGGTATGTGCTCTGATTGGGAAACAAGAGATTGAATATCTAAAAATCGACCACGAACCGCAGTCATTTGAACAGAAGAAAACATTGAGGAAACCTACAACTTGTAATTTTTTCGGTTGATTGTAACGTATTTGTGGGTGATTGCAGTCCTTATATGCAAATCAAAACATGGCTTATAGTCAATTCAGGATAAAAGATTTTAAGGACTCAATCTTGAGTCCTTAAAATCTCGGTTTTTTTCTTAATCCGATGCAAAGAACTTGCCAAGTTGTATAAATTAAACTCAATTAAGTGAGCATGATGTCAACATTTAAAAATATTTCAGTGTGTTATGAGCATCAAATTAAATCTCTAGTTTTTAATCACACTATACTTTTTCAATATTTAAAAGCATTGCGCACTATCAGTGAGCACTGTTATCTCAGTGCGGGAGTGATTCGCCAATTGGTGTGGTCTGAGCTGCATCATGATCAATATAAGATTGAAGGTTCAGAAATTGATGTGATTTTTTATGATCCTGCTTCAGATCAAGAATATGAAAAACACATTCAACAGGCATTACATAGACAATTTCCTTACAATGATTGGGATGTGGTCAATCAGGCTACAGTTCATCAATGGTATTTAAAGGAGAATGGCGAACAGATCGCTGCCTATTGCTCATTATCTGACGCAATTTCTGTATGGCCTGAAACGGCGACCGCAATTGCGATTCGTCTAAGGCAAAATGATCAACTTGAAATCATTGCTCCATTGGGCTTAACCGATTTATTTGAGTTAAAACTGCGCTGGAATCCACGTTTGGTCAGCCATGATCTTTTTTTAAATCGAGTCAGGCAAAAACGCTGGCTTGAACGTTGGCCCAAACTACAATTGGTTGAATATGAAAAATAAAAAAACCCTTTCATTCAGCAATGAAAGGGTTTTAATGAAGTGAATAAAAGATTACAACTGGGCTTGCTTCTTATTATAGCGGATGGATAACCATGCGGTGATGGCTAAAACCAGCACAATAAAGCTGAGTGAAATCCAGATTGGCATATGGAATACGTCCAGCATTAACATCTTAAAGCCGATAAACAATAAGATAATACCTAAGCCATACGGTAAATAATGCATTTTAGAGGCTGTACCTGCCAATAGAAAGAACATGGCACGTAAGCCTAAAATTGCCATCAGGTTTGCAGTCAGTACAATAAAGGGATCGGTGGTTACGGCAAAAATCGCAGGAATTGAATCCACAGCAAAAATCACGTCAGAAAATTCCACCAATATCAGGACAATAAATAATGGGGTTGCCCAGAGTACGCCTTGTTGTTGAACAAAAAAACGATCGCCATGAAAACTTGGCGTAATACGCATACGTTTGCGTAACCATTTGAGCAAAGCCATATCTTCAATATTGGGCTGTTCATCGTCCTGTCCTTTGAGGAATTTAAACCCGGTGTAAACCAGAAACGCACCGAAAATATATAAAATCCACGAAAATTCTTGAACAAACCATGCACCAATAAAAATAAAAATGGTTCTTAAAACAATTGCCCCTAAAACACCATACAGCAGGATTTTACGTTGTAAGGAAGGAGGAATGGCAAAAGCAGCAAAGATCATCAACCAAACAAAGACATTATCAATTGCCAATGATTTTTCAAGCAGATAACCTGCCAAATATTCCATGGTTTTTTGGTTAGCAATTGCAAGACCTGCGGTTTGTTGCAGATAAAGCCAGAGCCCACCTGCGAAGAGCATGGCTACAGTGACCCATGCAATACTCCAAGCGAGGGCTTGTTTAATGGGAACACTTTGATCTTTTTTTTGCTTAAAGCCGAGGAAGTCAATCAATAGCATGATAAAAACAATGCCAAAGAAAACCAGATACAGCCAAATATTACCGATAGAGTCCATCAATCTCTCCATATCTGGCAAGCGGCCATAAAAAAACCTTGACCTGCTGCCAGATGATTAAAACATCTGTATCAACATGATCAAGGTCTTGCCTACATCAAAAAATTATTAATAAAACATTTTTTGATGCTCAGATACCGACTTTTTGCAAAGTGTATTGACGATAACTGACACGCTTTAGTTTAAAAGTTTTTTAAATTAAAGCGTTTGGAGGAGGCTACTCCCCTTGTCTACTTAAATTGGGTTTTGGATTTCATCCAAATCTGTGCATAGCATCGCATATTTGTCTGTGTTGCGCAAATTATATCGAGACTGAAATGAGCAATTTTATAGGACTTTATTATTGGCTATGGATCAGTTATGAAAAAGATGCTTTGATCAATCGATGATGACATGCAAGCACAAGACTCTAAAAATGAAAATGATTTTAACTGAATTTAAAAAAAACATTCTAAAGCGTATGTAGGAAATTAATTTTAAATTATCGCTAGTTAAACTCAAAACTATCACCATTAATAATGATGCTGAAATAAATTATTACATATCTTTTGGTTACCATTATTTTTAAAGTTATTTTTCATTGTTTTTACTAGTTCATCATATGCGTTAAGTAAATGAATTTATGAAATATAATAGAATTTATTTAAATATTTAAACTTAAAAATACTGGAACCTAAAACGAAAATAATAGTTTCATAGTTTTAAATATTCAAAATATTTGTATTTTTAATTTATATGTTTTGTTGGTGTTTTTTTATCATGCAAGTCAATATTTATCAGATATTCAATATTTTTTTAAATCAAACTTTTCACATAAATAAAATTTTTGGTTATTTAGAGAACTATTAAATATCCTCTGGATTATTTCATAATTATAAAATATATTGTGATCAAGTTGGCATTTATCAACATCATAACTAAATAAGCCTAATAAATTTTAATATTTATTGGAGGTTAATTAACATGAAAATTAAAATAATAGCGCTAGGGACATTGACGCTCTTAATTTGTTCCATGAGCCATGCAACATCTGATGAGTGGAGTAAACGCTGGGCCTATTCAGAATCGCGATTTAATTCAAATTTTACTCAAGCAAATTTAATTAAATTAGAAGATTCTGATTATTATGAAGGATTAGGTCGAACTTCTATTACAAGTAATACTTATATTGATCGTCAGGAAACCACAACAAATATTGGTCAATATACCAACTCTGTAGGAGCAATGAATACGTCTACCAATAATATTAATGTCGATGGTTCAAATAATATAACAGATATTTCAAATGGTGCAGACAATACTAATTCTACAGTTGAATCTGGTATTCATTTGACACCCCAAAATGGAAATAGCAGTCAATGTATTAATTTAAGTACTAAAGATGGGGGAACGAGCACATGTTAATTCTCCCTCATGTAAATTGGTTAACCAAAATAAAAGCAACTGTAGTCATTGCAATTACAGGTCAAGTATTAACAGCTTGTACAGGTATCGCAGTCTCGAACAAAGAGCCTGTAACTTTGGTACAAGGTCCACCGATTACCGATATTTTTACTCCTTTTGATATGGCTCTCTCTTGTTTAAAAGGTCAACTTAGAAATGATGTCAACTTTTCAGTCGGGGCAATTCTGGATCAGACAGGTAAAGATGTGGTGACCAATGGTGGGAGTGGCAAAATGGTGACACAGGGCGCAGGTGATATGGTGCAATCCGCACTTTTTCAGGCAGGTGTAAGCTTATTAAATCGTCGTGATCCACGCATTATTGAAAGTGAAGCCCGTTGGGGAATTCGAGATGCTCGTCAGATTCAAAGTTCAGATTATTACGTAACCGGCAGTATCAATAGTCTGGATTTTATTCCTGGTGGTGGTTTTGATATTCAAGTGGGCGGCGTGGGACCTTCATATAGCCAAACACGGATTATTGTCGGTTTGGATCTTGCACTGACCGATACTCGCACCAGTAAAGTGATTGCCAATGTCTCTTTACAAAAACAAATTGCTGCTCAGGATTATGGTGTGAATGCCGGGCGTTTTGCAGGCAATACTTTACTGAATATTCAATTGGGTAAAGGTGAACGAGAAGCGACAAACTTTGCTTTAAGGCAAATGCTAAATTTCGCAACATTTGATTTGCTGACTCAAGTGATACCACCTGCAACCTATGAGAGTTGTCGTGCTCAAATTCCAAAAGAATTCGGCAGTTTAAATCTGACTCGAAGCTCAGTTGCTTTATATAAATATCAACAAGATAAATTAAAAATGAACCCTTTAACATCGTCGCCAGCTAATCAGGATCTATCAAAAACTGCAACGACAGTTGTGGTACCTACTGATGGGCGAGTTAATCAAAAAACTAATGGCAATAAAAACATAAATCAGCCCAGTAAAGATACGTTACCTCCTCGGCAAAAAGAATCTGAACTGATTCAAAACCCTGAAGGTGACACAGGACCAAGCAAGGAAGACATTGTTAAATACATCAGTCTACAGCATCAAAAAACCATTATTCCTAAATCTGTCGAATCGGTAAAAACAACATCAAGTAAAAATCAATCATCGACTTCTGATCAGGATCAGAAGAAAGATAAACAGGTCAGTGTGGCTGGGCTAAACCCTGACACTACTGAGAATTATTGGATAGTACAAGATCCGAGTTAACAGTAAAGAATTTTACGAATAGGCTCGCTCCTATTAAACGCTCTGAGAGGTATTAAGCGAGTAATACCTCAGAATAAAACCTTATAAAAGGATATAAATTATGAAAACTCAGAAAATCGTACTCGCATTTGCATTGGCTTCTTCTGTAACGACCTTCGCAAGTGCTGCTAATAACGTTATCATCAATACTGGCATTTCAAATACTTTGCAATTGCTGGCTCAAAAATCTGATGGTGTTGCCTTAAACCTTGCAGCAAACACAGGTAATGTGGATGCTTCTGTCAATACAGCGGCTGGACTCAACTGGGTACAAGGTGCTGTCGAAACGTCAGCCATTGGTGCTGTGAATACAGGTGATATTGCTCTAGAACAGGCAACGACCAGTAGTGTCTTAGAAGAAGGTGTCAGCTCAAGTGTACTGGTTGCTGCGGGTGTTGTGGTTCCACCTTTTGGTGTTGTTGCTGGTGGCATATTTGATGCAGATTATGCAGCTGGACTGAATTCTTATATCGATGGTGCTGCCAGTAATTATGCTGCAGCCAATGTTGCCTATAACTCAGGCAACATTGATGCAACAGTCAATACGATTGCGCTAGGCAACCGAGTTGACAGCATTAAAACTTCAGCGATCGGTGCTGCACAAACAGGCTCAATTACAGTTACAGTCAAGTAAGACAACAATCAATCCAAGTGTGATCTAGTCTTGCAGTGACTAGATCCACTTTTTTATATCTATCATTTTTGAAAACCAACAACAAGTTTAAAAAATCATTTCCGATCAATTGTTGTTATCTTCGAGTTTGAGTTAATTGAGCGCCTTTAAAAGCTTCTGATGTAATCCGCCAAAACCACCATTTGACATAATCACCACAGCATCACCCTCACCTGCTTCATTGACAATGCGCGTAATGATCTGATCCAGTGAACGACTGACTTGAGCCTGATTACTTGCAGCATCGACCACAGGTTGTAAATCCCAATCCAGACCTTCGGGTTGATACCAGATCACCTCATCAGCCAAACGTGCTGAATGCGCCAGACCTTCTTTGTGGCTGCCCATACGCATAGTATTCGAGCGTGGCTCAATAATCGCCCAAAGTTTGCGTTCACCCAAGCGTTTACGTGCACCATCCAGAGTGGTTTCAATCGCGGTGGGATGATGGGCAAAGTCATCATAAACTTCAATGCCGCGAACGGTTCCAAGTAGTTCCATACGGCGTTTAACCCCGCCAAAATTGGAAAGCGCCTGACAAGACTGTTCGATACTGACACCGACATGTTGCGCCGCAGCAATGGTGGCTAAAGCATTGGCCACACTGTGTTGTCCAGTCATATTCCATTGTACTTTACCTTTGACGATGCCATGTTCGAGTACTTTAAAATGACTGCCATCCGCACTGAGTTGCTGTGCACTGAGCGCGGTCTCTGCATTACTGTTCAAACTGGTACGTACCACAGGTGTCCAGCAGCCCATCTCCAAGACTTCATCAATATTGCTTTCCGTAATCGGTGCAATGATGCATCCTTCACTGGGAATAGTACGAACTAAATGATGAAATTGCTTTTGAATAGCGGCGAGATCATCAAAGATATCGGCGTGGTCAAATTCGAGATTATTTAAAATCGCCGTCTTAGGATGGTAGTGAACGAATTTTGAACGTTTATCAAAAAAAGCCGAGTCATATTCATCTGCTTCGACACAAAAATACTGACCTCCACCCAAACGTGCACTTTCACTAAAACCAAGCGGTACGCCACCAATTAAAAATCCTGGATTTAAACCTGCCTGATCGAGTACCCAAGCTAACATCGTGGTCGTCGTCGTTTTACCATGTGTCCCTGCAACGCCCAATACATGTTTACCTTGCAAAACATGATCTGCCAGAAACTGTGGACCAGAGATATACGGCAGACTTTCATTGAGCATATATTCAACCGCATCAATGCCACGTTTCATGGCATTCCCGACAATGACCAGATCTGGATGAGGCTGTAAATGACTGCGGTCATAACCCTGCATCAGTTCAATGCCTGCCTGTTGTAATTGGGTCGACATCGGTGGATAGACATTGGCATCTGAACCTGTGACTTTGTGTCCTAAATCTCGCGCCAAAAGCGCCAAAGAACCCATAAAAGTGCCACAAATACCCAAAATATGCAGATGCATAACTCTTCTACTCCACTGCCCTGAGTTGGCCTTTTATTTATATACGCCAACGTCAAATATCAATTCAAATTGACAGCAACGATAACAAGGCTACTCAGGAAAAGATAGTCATAAATCATGCGATTCGGGTGTTTTGCTGTTACTTTTGGGTGAAAGAATAAAGATCAAATTTTACTAAAAGCGTTATGTTTGAAATCGTGTTTTTATAGTAGATTTCTTTCATAACGGTTTAGAGCCTCTTTATTTTTCTTGCTAAGGACGAAATAAAAAGGACTTATAAAAGAAATCTAGTAAATTTTACGATTCTCATGCTGATCGCGGTTTATTTTGATCAAGGATATTGATTTGAGTCCAACATTGATTGCTCTTGGGTGCTTAATTATCTCAAATTGCTTTATGACCATGGCATGGTATGGTCATTTAAAATTTTTACATCATGCACCTTTATGGCAAGCCATATTATTTGGCTGGATCATTGCGTTGCTTGAATACAGCTTTATGATTCCAGCCACACGCTATCTGGATCAACAAGGCTGGACGCTGGGTGAAATGAAAATTACGCAGGAAGTGGTAACGCTGATCGTGTTTGTGCCTTTCATGCTGTTTTTATTCAAACAACCGTTCAAATTGGATTATTTGTGGGCCATGCTATGTTTAATGGGATGCGTTTATTTTGTATTTCGGGGACAATAAATCATACAGATTTCCACTTCGATTTTTAACAAATGTCTACTGTTTATCTGATGAGGCTTAGCTCATCTCATTTGTAATATAGTAGACAACTCAGAATTGAATGCTTAAACCCATGAGAGTCCAAACGCTGATCACGGCTTTAATTTTCCCTTTTGCTTTAACGGCATGTGCCACACAAAATGTTCATTCTCCTTTGGCTACGGCACAAGGAAAATGTGATCAAAAATTGAATTATTCGATTCCAAGTACCCGCTTTGACGAAGCGGCACAACAGATTGCACATGCGACAGGTTGTTTTATTGAGTCAGACTTAAGCAAGACAGCTGTCATCCACACCCAACCAGTTCAAGGTCAATTGAGTCCTCGTGAAGCCATTCAAGATGCGATTAAAGGCACTTCTTTAAAAATTATTCAGCAGGATAAGAATCGTATTGTGATTGAGTAACGGAAGTTGTTTATCATCCTCTAAAATTAAAAAAGCCCGACATCCTGTCGAGCTTTTTTATATCTTGCGCTTAGGTATAACTCCTATCTTACATCACGATCCTGATGCGAGAACTTATGATTTTTGTTTTCTGTTCTGGAACTTTCCTGTTCCTGATAAAACCATCATAGGACAAAACAGACAGCAGACCTAGACGTCATTTTCTGAGAATTTTGTCAGCAAATGCTTACAGCAACTTCAAGCTGATTTTGAAAGTAACTCGATATGGAGTTGAGTTTAAGCTTACTGAAAATACCGTAATAGCATCAAACTTGATCAATTCAACTCAAATTGTTGCAGAGTTTTGGAGCTGTTGAAAAAAACCGCTATAATGCCGCCCATTCTCTTTTATTTCTTGGTGTAAGCCGAGATCTCTATTTTTATCTTTGATACTTTGGAAATGCCAATGAACGCGGTCGCAGCGAAAGATGCTCAACCCTTAGTCGGAATTATTATGGGTTCTCAATCGGATTGGGCAACGCTAGAACACACTGCCAATATGCTCAAACAACTGGGTGTGCCTTTTGAAGCTGAGGTTGTTTCAGCACATCGTACACCCGATCGTTTATTTGAATATGCAGAAACGGCACGTGAACGCGGCATTCAGGTGATTATTGCAGGTGCTGGTGGTGCTGCACATTTGCCGGGTATGTGTGCGGCTAAAACTGATTTGCCTGTTCTGGGTGTGCCTGTAAAATCTTCGATTTTAAATGGTGTCGATTCTTTACTTTCAATTGTACAAATGCCAGCAGGTATTGCGGTGGGAACTTTGGCGATTGGCCCTGCGGGTGCGACCAATGCCGCGATTATGGCAGCGCAGATTTTAGGGTTACAGAATGCTGAAATTGCCAAAAATGTCGCTGATTTCCGTGCGGCACAAACCGATAAAGTCGCCACTAACAATATTCCCGGCCATCAATGAGGATAAGCAAACTTAAAGCATCGCTTTAAGGCTTTGTCCGAGTGCAAGACGAAGACTTTGTCTGAGTAATAGAGTAATAGATATGAATAAAACCATCGGAATATTTGGTGGTGGTCAATTGGGTCGTATGATGGCTCAGGCTGCTTTACCTTTAAATATTCAATGTACTTTTTTTGAAGCCCAGCAAGATTGTCCAGCTGCCGCGCTTGGACCGATTTTTTCAAGTCAGGCAGAACACGGTTTAAGTGCTTTTATTCAAAGTGCAGATGTATTTAGTCTTGAGTTTGAAAATACCCCACTTGAGGATGTCGATGCCCTCAATCAAACTAAAGCCATTTATCCACCGCGTCAGGCATTGGCAATTGCTCAAAATCGCCTCTCGGAAAAAACTCTATTTAATCAGCTTGATATTCCAGTTGCGCCTTTTAAAGCAGTCGATAGTCTGGACTCACTCAAACAAGCTGTGTCTGAGTTGGATTTACCGATTGTCCTGAAAACGGCGACCGGCGGTTATGATGGCAAGGGACAATTTGTCTTGCGTCAAGCTGATCAGATTGAGCAAGCGTGGGCTGAACTTGGGCCAGCACAATCCTTAATTGCTGAAAGTTTTGTGACTTTCTCGCGTGAAGTCTCCATTATTGCAGTGCGTGGACAAAACGGTGAAGTGAAAACTTGGCCTTTGGCTGAAAACCACCATCATCATGGTATTTTGTCGCATTCGATTGTCCCCGCACCGAACAGTGCTGATTTACAACCTGTGGCACAAGATTACATCACGCGATTACTGAATCATCTGAATTATGTCGGTGTACTGACACTTGAGCTGTTCGTGACAGAGCAGGGTTTATTTGCCAATGAAATGGCACCGCGGGTGCATAACTCAGGCCATTGGTCGATCGAAGGCGCAGTATGTTCCCAGTTTGAAAATCATATTCGTGCGGTTGCAGGTTTGCCATTGGGTTCAACTGAAGTGGTGCGTCCAACCGTGATGGTCAATATCATTGGACAACATCCAAAAACTGAAGATGTTTTGGCCTTAAATGGCGTGCATTTACACCTGTACAATAAAACAGAGCGTGAAGGTCGCAAACTCGGTCATATCACCTTAATGCCTGTCAATTCTGAAGATTTATTGGCATTATGTCGTCAATTAGCGCGAATTTTACCTGAGCCATTGGCTTTAAAAGCCGATATGACGCTGTAATTTTTAAATTTTAGCCCCAAAAAACGATCAGCATACTGGTCGTTTTTTTGTGGTTTATTTTTGCTAGACCGCATTTCGATCAGACCTTTCATCTTATTCATCTGGTCAAGTCGCTTAAATTTGGTTATTTTTTAACAAGATTTGATCAGATAAAACCTGTCTTTAATTTGAAAATAAACGACTAAAAGTTTGAATTCAAATTGCACTTCGATCTCATTGCTTAAGTTTGAATTTAAAAAACGGATGGTATTTTTGAATTTAAACTCAGACTTATTTTAATTTCGCTATTTTAAATTCAAAAGAAGAGCTGAGGTTATCCACAGATACTGTATGACTTTTATTTGAATTTAAAGTGGATAAAAAACCAGGTACTGCAAATTTAAATTCAAACGATCTCTACATATCGTATGCATTGAATTCTATATAAATAATTGTTTTATATCAATAAAATTAAGGTTTTAATAGTCGCTATCCTCAATATGCTTTTGATTTCAAACTCATAGGGTTGTATTTGAATTTAAAAATAAAACGGTGAATGATTTTAAATTTAAAACTCTGTGTAGATAATGAATTTAAAATGGAGGAAATGAATTTAAAGTTACGAATCGTATCTGTCATCATGTCATCTAAATGCTAAGGTAACAGCAAAATTTGAATTCAAAAATGGTGATGATAACAATGCGACGTTTACCTTTATTTTTTTCTTCCTGTTTTTTTCTGGCGGCCCAAGCTCAAGCTGAACTCGTGATAAATGGTGCAACGATTTCTGCAACAACGACAACGCCTGCATCTAGTAGTTTTTCGCCACAGAGCAATTTTCAAGGCTGTATTGCCAATTTACGTTCACAAGCGATTGCTTCGGGGGTGAGTGCAGCCACCTATGATCGTTATACTCAAAATTTAAGTCCTGATTATTCTGTAATTGACAAACTCAATTATCAACCTGAATTTTCAACACCCATCTGGGATTATCTTTCGGGCTTGGTCGATAATGAGCGAGTGCAAGCTGGCCAGCAAAAAATGGCACAATATCGCGATGTGCTGAATCGTGCTTCGCAGGCCTATGGTGTACCACCAGAAACCATCGTCGCGGTTTGGGGTGTGGAAAGTAATTTTGGTGATATTTCTGGAAAATATCCGTTATTACAGGCTTTGGGAACACTAAGCTGTGAAGGGCGTCGCCAAAGCTATTTTCGTGGTGAATTTTTTGCCACCATGCGTATTTTACAACGGGGCGATCTCAGGGAAGATCAATTAAAAGGTTCATGGGCAGGAGCTTTTGGTCATACTCAGTTTATGCCTTCGACCTATGAACGATTAGCCGTAGACTTCGATGGTGATGGTCGCCGTGATTTAGTTTCCAGTGTGCCAGATGCATTGGCATCGACAGCCAATTTCTTAAAACAAGCAGGTTGGCAAACAGGCATGCCGTGGGGATTTGAAGTTAAGATTCCAGACAATATGTCGATTAGTGGGGAAGGGCGACGTAATAAAAAGCCGTTAAGCAGTTGGCAACAACAAGGCTTGACACGTATTGATGGCTCGGCCTTGGTTCAGGGCAATCTTTCATTATCAACGCCTGCGGGTCTTATGACACCTGCGGGTGCAAATGGTCCCGCATTTTTAGTGTTTAAAAACTTCGATGCCATCTATAGTTACAATGCCGCTGAAAGTTATGGTTTAGCGATTGCTCATTTGTCTGACCGTTTAAAAGGAGCAGGCCCATTTGTCACTTCATGGCCGACCGATGATCCGGGCACATCACGCGCTGAACGCCGTGAAATTCAGCGTTATTTAGTCAGTCGCGGTTATGATATTGGTGAAGTCGATGGTTTAATTGGTGATAAATCGCGCCAAGCGATTCGTGACGAACAAACCCGTTTGGGATTAAACCCAACAGGACGAGCAGGGCAGCAGATTTTAAGGGCGATTCGTACTCAGCAAGCAGTAAAAATGATGCAATAATCTTTTACAGGCTCATTTGATGAGGTCTACATGTTGTAGACCTCTTTTGCCTGTTATAGATGTTATTCAATTGGAGATTGATCCAGTTTAACCGCTTCCAGAATGTCCATGATGACGGTAGTAACATCCTGACTCAGTTCACGATCATTAAAAATCTCATAAGCTGTAATGGTGACATCAGTGTCGCTCGGCAGTAATTTTTGTTCTTCTTCAATCAAGTGTTCAATGGGCAATAAAGTTTGTTTCACTTCCAAATGCAAAATATCCTTAAATTCGATATTTTCATCTTCAAGTTCAATTTCCTGTTCATTAAAATAAGGCAATAAAATGGAATGAAGATAAGGCTGAATCTCAATGATATCAAGGATTTCTATATCACGTGTTTGCTCAATCGTACTGATTAGATCATTCACTTCAATCAAGATATGATAGTAACTCACGTCGATCTCCACTACATATTCATTAGACTCATCTAGCACAATAGCATGTTTATTGAAGGGATTTCGATGTATGCGTTACATTTGATTGATCAAAGTTGTAAACAGCTTAAAAGTTTTGTGTGGCGACCGCTACCGTTGCTGAAGCATGAGGATATCGGCAGGTTGTAATTTAAAATTCATCATATCTTGCTGTTTTAAAAAAGGATACATCAATGCTTTGGGATCTTGATTATGCGCTAGACCTAAAGCATGTCCAAACTCATGCGCCAGTGTTAAAACTAAGTCCTGTTTGGACTCAAATTCATAAATATTAATCCGTTTGCCATCAAACTCGCCTTTGTGAAATAAACGTCCATGAAAGCGTTGATTGTAGGTTTCAATGTGTTGATTGACTTGTTGATGCATTTGATTCACTGAATCTACATTTTGATTGATATGTTCAACATTAAAATTATGAGTATCAATTGCTTGTTGTAATTGGAGCTGTTGCTGTTGCAGGTTTTGTTTATATTGCTCTAATCCGCTACGTTGCTCTGCTGTTGCACCGCCATTTTGATTGATTTGTTGTACCATCGTATTGTATTGATCCAGTCTTTGCTGAAAATCAGCTTGCTGTTGTTGAAGATGGAGTAAGGAATCATCTAACTGTTTTTGTTGATCTTGGAGATGCCGTTGTTCAACAGCATGTCTTTGTTGCGTTTGTTCGATTTGTTCAAGTTGATTTAAGCGAATAAGAGTTTCTGCTTGGCGTTCATCATAAATAAAATTTAAGCTTAAACCTGCCTTCGGATCATAAACGAACCATGATTTTGCTGTGCCATCTTCCCAAATACGAGTTGCTTGCTGACTTAAAGCAATAATTTCTTGTTCTGAAAGTTGAAAACGCGGATCAATTTGACCAATTTTGTAATGAATTCGCGAATCAAATACTTCGTCAATCGAATGATCTGTTTTAAGGTAAATATACATTACAGCGAATACGACAATGAGAATAAGCCAACGCATAATTCATGATTCTTGATCAACATATGATGTTGATGAGTTTATAATCAAAATTTTAAAAAATTCAATAAAAAACCGCGCTTACGCGCGGTCTTTCTTTAAAGAGACAAATTATTTTTTGTCGTCTTTGACTTCGGTAAATTCAGCATCTACCACGCCATCATCCGCTTTTTGTTGTTGACCCGCATCACCTTGGAATGCATTTGGATCAAAACCTTCTGCACCGCCAGCACCCTGTGCTTGTTCATAAGCACGTTGCGTGATTGGCATCAAGATGTTTTGCAAAGCTTCAGTTTTCGCTTTGATGTCGTCTACATCGTTTTCTTTAGTGGCTGCTTCAAGCTCAGATACTGCTGTTGCAACCGCAGTTTTTTCATCTTCAGTGACTTTGTCACCTAGATCTTTGACTGCTTTGTTCGAGCTAGAGACTAGAGCATCCGCTTCATTACGCGCTTTTGCCAATTCTTCAAATTTACGATCTTCTTCAGCATTCGCTTCAGCATCTTTGATCATGGCTTCGATTTCAGCATCAGACAAACCTGAGTTTGCTTTAATCTGGATCGATTGCTCTTTACCCGTGCTCTTATCTTTTGCAGATACTTTTAAGATACCATCTGCATTGATGTCGAACGAGACTTCAATTTGCGGTACACCACGTGGAGCAGGTGGGATATCGCCTAACTGGAAGTTACCCAACAATTTGTTTTGTTGAGCCATTTTACGTTCACCTTGATAAACTGAAATGTCTACCGCAGGTTGGTTATCCGCTGCTGTCGAGAACACTTGAGATTTCTTCGCAGGAATCGTGGTGTTTTTCTCAATGATCGGAGTCAATACGCCGCCCATGGTTTCAATACCAAGGGTTAATGGTGTTACGTCTAATAAAAGTACGTCAGTTTTGTCACCAGACAATACTGCACCTTGAATCGCAGCACCAATTGCAACCGCTTCGTCAGGGTTTACATCTTTACGTGGTTCTTTGCCAAAAAATTCCTGAACTTTTTGTTGAACCATTGGCATACGAGACTGACCACCCACCAAGATTACGTCAGAGATGTCAGACGTCGAAAGACCCGCATCTTTAAGCGCGATACGGCAAGGCTCAATGGTACGTGCCACTAACTCAGCCACTAAACCTTCAAGTTTTGCACGAGTAACGTTGATCACCAAGTGTTTAGGACCAGTCGCATCAGCCGTGATGTATGGTAGGTTGATTTCAGTTGCATTTGATGAAGAAAGCTCGATTTTTGCTTTTTCAGCCGCTTCTTTCAAACGTTGTAATGCAAGTGGATCATTTTTCAGATTGACACTTTGTTCTTTCTTGAACTCTTCAACCAAGTATTCAATTAAGGCATTATCAAAGTCTTCACCACCAAGGAAAGTATCACCGTTAGTAGATAACACTTCAATTTGCTGGTCGCCATCAAGGTCTGCAATTTCAATGATCGATACGTCAAAAGTACCGCCACCCAAATCGTAAACTGCAACTTTACGGTCGCCTTCTTTTTTGTCCATACCGAACGCAAGTGCCGCAGCCGTTGGTTCGTTAATAATGCGTTTAACATCAAGACCTGCAATTTTACCCGCGTCTTTAGTTGCTTGACGTTGCGCATCATTAAAGTAAGCCGGAACAGTAATCACTGCTTCAGTGACAGTTTCACCTAAGTAGTCTTCCGCAGTTTTCTTCATCTTTTTCAAGATTTCAGCAGAAACCTGTTGCGGCGCCAATTTTTTGTCGTTGACTTCAACCCAAGCATCGCCATTGTCTGCTTTGATGATTTTGTAAGGCACCAAACCAATATCTTTTTGTACGGCTTGATCTTCATAACGACGACCAATTAAACGCTTAATCGCGAATAATGTATTTTTAGGGTTGGTCACTGCTTGGCGTTTTGCACTTTGACCCACCAAGATCTCGCCATCTTTGTACGCGATGATAGAAGGCGTTGTACGTGCGCCTTCAGCGTTTTCGATGACTTTAACTTTATCGCCTTCAAGTACGGCCACACATGAGTTGGTTGTACCTAAGTCAATACCAATAATTTTTGCCATTTGCTGTATTCCTCAAATTTTTTTGCAATGTTTTGCTTGTTATTCGATATGAGAGTTAATTGTTTTTTTTCAAGGATTTTTATTAAAAAAAATCAAAAAACTCTCAAATTGCTGCACTTTAGACCTTATCTAAAATGGCTTTTCTCAATTTTATTGACCGACCATGACCATTGCAGGACGCAGTAGACGACCATTTAAGGTATAGCCTTTTTGTAATACCGTGCCAATTTCATTGGCTTTAGCATTTGGGTCAATTCCAACAGCTTGATGTAAATCTGCATTGAAACCATGTTGAGTATCTGCTTCAACGACGCCAAATTTTTCTAGTGTGCTCAGTAGCGACTTCAAAGTGAGTTTCACACCTTCAAGTACAGGCGTTTGTTCATCGCCAGCAGCCTGAATTGCACGTTCCAGATTATCAACAGAATCCAGTAATTCTTTGGCAAATTTTTCCAGCACCGTTTCTTTATGTTTTTCAGATTCACGCTGGATACGTTCTACGCTCTTTTGTGCTTCATAAACGGCATTGGCCGTACGCGCTTTTTCCAGCTTTAAGCTTTCTTCGAGTTTGGTCAATTGAGCTTGTAAATCTTCAACGCTAAGCTCGTTTGCCAGCTCTACACCTTCAGTTTGAGTTTGTTCAGCTTGCTGCTCATTTTGAATGTCTTGAGCTTGCTCATTGTGCTCATTAGCCATTGATGATCTCCGTTTAAATGGGTTTTTAAACATGTACAGTCCTTTTGGCATACCAGTATTTGCAACTGCATTCTGCTGAACTGCCATGAATGTCGTTTCTTGATGAATAATGGATGAAGTGTGGGCATCGCATAAAAATTCAAGCGTCCAGTGATATTTAAATTTCTTTAATTTTATTTATTTAAATAAAAACTGAGGTTCTCAGTTAAAAACACAATACATTGCTGAATCATCTTGGGTAAATGTTGCCTAGAGGCATATACCAAAGAGAGCGTCAAATCTGGTGCTGTAAATTCAGAAAATAATGCGGTTAATTGACCTCCTGAAATATCATTTTGCACTAAATGTCGAGGTAACATAGCAATCCCTTGTGCATGGATACACATATCATACAGAGCATTTACCTCATTACTTCGAAAGGTACTATTTAAAGGATAATTTTGCGGTTGCTGCTGCTGATCCAACATACTCCAGAACTGACTGGAAGACTGATGAGTGATACAGTCGTATTGAATCAATTGCCTCGGATGTATAAGCGGGGGATGCTGCTTTAAATAGTCAGGATGGGCGCAAAACACCGACTCAATGGTAAAAACAGGGCGGGCAATCAGCCCATCTGCGACTTTCTGGGTAATTCGCAAGGCTAAATCAGCTTGACCTTCAATTAAATCCACTGTGTTTTCTGTCAGTATGATTTCAAACTGCACTTGAGGATATTGTTGCTTAAACGCACGCAGGCATTCATTCAAACCCATCTGATACAAAAAAAGACCGCAGGTCAGGCGAATAGTGCCTGTTTGTTGTTCGTGCGCTGCCAGTTCAGTTAAAAGTGCTTGTTGTTGCAAAATATTTTCACAATAACGCAGGGCTTTTTCTCCCGCAGGCGTAAGTGAAATTTTACGGGTATTACGCTGAAACAAGCGGACTGAAAAAGTATGTTCCAAGTGATCCAGATAACGTGACACCATGGCTCTTGAATAATTTAAATGTTCAGCAGCCTGACTTAAACTGCCATGCTCGGCAATGCTGACAAAAACCTGTATCGCTTTTAATGAATCCATAAGTTTTAAACATGTAATTATTGCAAAATATGCAACAGTTTATCTTGATTATGTGACTTTATTTAACAAAAAATGCAAATTAAAGTGAGGATAATGGACAGGAGAACAGAATGAGTCGCTTTAAAACTGCTACGATACTATTGGCGATAAACAGCATGATCATGTCACAAGCATCATTTGCAGATACTTTAAAAATTAAAAATTTTCTATCACAGCCGCAGCATTTTGGTGTGACTTCAGCTCTGATTGAAAGTGACAATGAGGTGTTATTGGTCAATGCCCAATTTTCAAAATCAGAAGCACTGCGACTAGCGGCTGAAATTCTGGACAGTGGAAAAACCTTAACCACCATTTTTATCAGTTATGGTGATCCTGATTTTTATTTTGGTCTGGATGTATTCAAGCATTATTTTCCACATGCCAAAGTGATTGCAACCCCAGAAACAGTGCAACACATTCAGCAGACCCATGCCTTAAAAGTCAAATATTGGTCACCTCAAATGGGGGACAACGCGCCAAGCCAGATCGTCATACCACAAGCCTATACAGCAAAAACACTCAAACTTGAACATGAAACCATTGAAATTAAAGGTCAGCAAGAATTGACCTATCTCTGGATCCCATCAATTAAAGCAGTGGTCGGTGGAATTCCAGTGTCCTCAGGGATTCATTTATGGATGGCAGATACGCCAACGACTCAAGATCGCGCTGCTGTCATTCAAACATTACAAAGCATCAAAGCCTTACATCCTAAAACTGTATTGCCTGCACATATGCTGGCCAATACGCCAGAAGGACTTGATGCGGTTAATTTTTCAATTGACTATCTGAAAAGTTATGAACAGGCCGTAAAAACCACAGAAACTGCGGAGCAACTAACGAAAAGCATGCAGCGCAATTATCCAAAACTAAAAGATACCGAAAGCTTGGGCTTAGGTGCCAAAGTGGTGAAGGGCGAAGTGAAATGGCCATAAATCCAGAGATTTTAAATCAATCAAAACCGTCTATAAGCGAGTATTACACCTTGTAGTGGTTTTGATTACTTAGGCGTAGAAAGGGACTTTTCGGGTTAAAAGGCTTATTTACATCCGCAAAAACTTTAGGGTAATAAAAATAAAGATGTAACGATTTATAGTATTTATGAAAAAGAGAGTGGAACGTTTAAAGGTCAAAATACGGGTTTTATTGACTTTTTTTCATGGAAATATTGAATGATCTTGGTTAGTTATGAATTTATTTAAATGATGCGTGTGGAAATTTAGATAAAATTGGGCTGTTTAAAAAAAATTGCACAATATGTACGTCTCTCTCTAAAAATACCAACCAATGATGCGAGTTTCATTAAAAAAAATTGTGAATCATAGGCAGCGCAAAGTTGGACTTTGCATTTTTTGTCATAATGAAAGGAAAGACACAATGAAGAAATTCGGTCTATTATCTCTAGTATTCGCAGGTGTTGCATTTACCGCAGTGGGCTGTGCCTCTGAAGCAGGTGTACATGCATCGGGCAGCACACAAACAGCTGCAAGCCCTGAAGCACCGACTGAGACTCAAGCGGGTGTTGCTGTTCAAGCAGATACTTCAACACAAACCCAACCTGTGCAGGCTTCACCTGAAGCACCACAAATTGCACCTGAGGCAACGCCAGTTCAGTAATGTTCATGACGAAGCTAAAGGTCAGTTTTTGACTCAAATGAAGTGTTAATCGGATGCCACCATAACACTTCATTGCAGATCGGCTGCTACCGAATGCGTGGTTGAAAACAGACATATGAGGCAGAAATAACGCACAAACATAGCGGCTTATCGTACTTCAATAGAGGCTATGTTTGATATATTGTTATTTTATGGTGAACAGGATGTTTGCGTGTTCGTACTTAAATATTGGAACAGGATGTCTACAGTACGAAAAAAGCCTCAATCAATTTTGATTGAGGCTTTTCCATTTTCACAATATAAGATTTAGTCACGATCTGCATATTTCCAGCGTCCATCAGGACGATTCCAGCGTCTGTCCCAATCTCTGCCGTTGTTTCGGTCTTGACGATAGTCACGATCTCGTCGATCTTTGTGGTAATCTCGGTCACGATCATCCCCACGATCTGGATAATGATGTCCATAACCACCACGATGATGTTCTTCTGGAAACGCAACGCAGCCTACAAAAAGCATGGCTGTGGTCACTGAGACTAAAAACACTTTAATCACTTTTCTGCTCATTTTCTTTTTCCCTCGATTGATCAGACTCATGGCAAAATGACCCATAACCCAATTCGATTTGAGTCAATGACTTTTATTTTGATTGCGATTAGCGTAGGAAAAACTAAGGAAATGTAGCTTGATTAAGTGTCTTGTATACGAATATAGTCAAAACACACATCAATATGTAGAAAAAATGAATAAACAGGCATGTTAGGGAGAAGTATTTAGTGAATTTATCGCAGCAAAAGCTTCAGGCATTATTAGAAAAAGGGCAGGGACCAGCAGCACGTGCCTTGGATAAACTTCCTGCTTTTGTGCAGGAGTCACTGGTTAAACTGCTCGCCTATCCTTATCAATATCCCCAATTAGACAGTTTTACTAAATGCCTCATGGCCTTACAGCTCAAACAGGGGCAGAGTGGTTTTATTGGAGAAAATATCGATCTCTCGCGTCAAAACTTTGAACAGCAAATGCAATCTATTCGACGCAAAGCAACGCCAATCGAATGTGTTGAAGATATCCGCTTGCCTCTACAAAGTGGCACCATCTTTGCCAGACACTATCATCCACATCCCAACAAAAAATTGCCCATGATTGTATTCTATCATGGTGGCGGATTTGTGGTGGGGAATGTCGAAACTCATGACGAAGCATGTCGTCTCATTGCCAAATCAGCCAACGCACAGGTATTAAGCATTGAATATCCCTTGGCACCCGAATTTTCACCCAAACATCTCATCCAATCCTGTGAAGATGCCTTAGCATGGGTTTATCAAAATCGTCGTTATTTTAAAATTTTGAAAAACCGTATTGCTGTGGCAGGTGATAGTGCAGGTGGCAATATCAGTACCGTGGTTGCACAACGTACCGTCGGTAAATCCTATGCACCTCAAGCCCAGTTCCTGATCTATCCAACGGTTGATTTTAAAAGTCGCCATCCATCTTTCTATGCCTATAAAGATGGTTTGGTGTTAACAGGTCGAGATGTAGACTATGTGACAGACTACTATGTCACCCAGCATAATCTTGAATTGACTGATCCGCTCGTTTCACCCACTTACGGTCAACTGAAAAAATTGGCTCCTGCCTATGTGGTCACTGCTGGTCATGATTTACTGCATGATGAAGGTGAGATCTATAGTCACAAATTGCGCCAAAATGGGGTCAAAGTTCAATATGATGAATATTTAGATCAAGCCCATGGTTTTATTAATCTTACGCCTATTTCCAGTAAAGCCAAAGCCAACTTAATTCAAATGAGTAAAGCTTTCCGCAAGTTTTGGGACAAAAATAGCTAAGTCAGTCTGATCAATAGCGGCATTCATGTTTCACGTGGAACATGAATGCTCGTATACAAAAATAGATCAGCCGATCAAAATATAAAATTAATAGATTATGTTAAGGTGCAAAAGAATCAATAAAAGGAATCACCATGTTCAAGAAAGTCGCGTTGTTGGCAACAGGATGTTTAATGAGTCTGCAAGTTTTTGCTAATACCTTAATAGAAATGAAAACATCAATGGGTAATATCGAAATTGAACTCTTTAATGAGCAAGCTCCTATTTCCAGTAAAAATTTTGAAAACTATGTAAAAAGTAACTTCTATACAGGCACGATTTTTCATCGCGTGATTCCTGGATTTATGATTCAGGGCGGTGGCATGGATATAAACTTAAAAGAAAAAGCAACGCGCCCTGCTATTAAAAATGAAGCAAATAATGGTCTTAAAAACACACGCGGTACTTTAGCAATGGCACGGACCAGTAATCCAAACTCTGCCACCAGCCAATTCTTTATTAATGTGGCGGATAATAACTTCCTGAATGCTTCTCCAGCAGATGTAGGTTATGCCGTGTTTGGTAAAGTAACGAAAGGCATGGATGTGGTTGATAAAATCGTTAAAGTTCCAACAACGACCATTGGTTCTTATCAAAACGTCCCGAAACAACCCATCAAAATACTCAGTGTACAGATTAAGCCACAAAAAATTGCCAAATAACAAACAATAAAGCAGAAATATGAAACTAATATTTCTGCTTTATAATGAATTGGTTACAGTATTTTTACATACAATATGAACTTAATTGGTGCGCAAAAATAGAACACACGATAAAACAATGAGTTAAAAGCGCTTGCTTGTGTAAAAAATTGCCCTATAATGCACTCATCCCGACGCGACACACGATGAAGATCTTGGTTTAGGGCTAAGATTTGAGGGTATAGTATTGCGTTGAATTACTACTGACGAGGTAGTAATAAGATCATTAAGAATTGAAGAAGAACAACTTGTGTGGATTTTTACTGATTGATTGATCGATAA
The DNA here is from genome assembly GCF_900625095.1 of Acinetobacter ihumii. Classification (GTDB taxonomy): domain Bacteria; phylum Pseudomonadota; class Gammaproteobacteria; order Pseudomonadales; family Moraxellaceae; genus Acinetobacter; species Acinetobacter ihumii. The sequence continues at coordinate 2,331,023 of NZ_LR130760.1, forward strand.
ATTATCATTGATGAATTGGTTTAAATTACTCGAAGTTTATTTGAGCGAAATTTAAGTCAGGAAAAGTTTGCTGGCGACAATAGCAAGAGTGAACCACCTGATCCCTTCCCGAACTCAGAAGTGAAACCTCTTCGCGCTGATGGTAGTGTGGCATTGGCCATGTGAGAGTAAGTCATCGCCAGCTTTTAAATTTAAATCCCCCCTAACTTAACGGTTAGGGGGGATTTTTTTTGGGTATTTTAAAAATTGGATAAGATAAAGTATCCTCTCTTTTTTTCTAATCCAGTTCTTTTAATATCGCCTGATTAAAGTCAGGAATATCATCTGGATTACGAGAGGTAATCAATACCCAACCCCCTGTGTTGCATCGATGGACGGCTTCATCTACCCAATGCGCACCTGCATTTTCCAGATCTAGGCGTATGCTTTTATAAGAGGTCAGATTTTTATCTTTAATGCGTTCTGCATCAATTAAGGTCCAAGGTGCGTGACAGATTGCAGCAATCGGTTTAGCGTGATCGGTAAAATGCTGAATGATAGTTTGTGCATCTGTATTAATCCTTAAGGTATCGGCATTGACGGTTCCCCCTGGAATGACCAAGATGTCATAATCCTCTGGATTGACTTTGTCTAAAGTGCTTTGTGGAGCATATGTTGGTCCTAATTCTGTGTCACCTTTGACGGTTTGTACATCTTGCTGTTGCTCTGCTGCATGAATGGTTTCAATGCCTTTTGATTGTAAAAACTCTAAGGGTTTAATGAGTTCGTCGTGTTCTATACCGACGTTAGAGCTAATAAAAAGTGCTTTTTTTGCCATGAGCTTTATCCTGATTGTTATCGTACTTATTCAGAATAGTGGATTATGCAAACTGGGCTGTTGCAGTTTGATGGATAATCTGTGTCATGTAGATATACAGTGTAGAGATTAGTTATATTCAGGTATATGAATGTGTCTGATCTTCAATGGCTGAAGAGAGTTTAAAGGTAACTCAAAGTTCTTAAGCCATATACTGGTTTATGTTGACTCAGACTCATCGGAATGGCGTGTTTCAGGTTTCAATGCAGTTTTCATAAGGGTACGATGAATAAATCTAAGCTTATCCAGCACTCCATTTGACAGTGTAAAGGGATAGGCGTCTTGTAATCCCATACTGCGGTTTAAGCCATTTAATGCATAACTTAAGGCAAACCAGTTGGTCAGTGTATGCTCAAAATCAAGTGAGCCAATCGGTGACTCTTTAAAATGCATGTCTGGATCGATACGATGATTTGCTTCAATGCACATGCCTGTATGGTAGGCTGTATCCAGTGTGTCCATCATATGTAAATAATGTGCCCACGTCTCAGCCCAATCTTCCCAAGGATGCGCACAGGCATAGCGGCTGATGTAATGATCTTGCCAATTTAGAGCTGGTCCATGTTGGTAATATTCTTCTAAAGCATGTCCATAGTCTTGACGTTCATCTCCGAAATAGAAACGAAATTCTTTTAACCATTCTGGATATAAATGCGCCAAAATATCGAAATAATAATGCCCGCTTTCATGTCTAAAATGACCTAGAACCGTTCGATAATTTTCTTGCATATCCAGGCGGGTTTTTTCGCGATGCACGACATCGGCTTCGCTGGCATTTAATGTAATGGTACCCAATTGATGACCTGTCATGACAGGATCATTGGGCTGTGGCATTAAAAAATTAAAGCGTAAGCCATAACGATCATCATCATTTTTTTTGGGTCGTGGAAAAATATTCAGCTGCTGGGTCAGATATAAAAAACGGCGTTTTGCTTGTTCCAAGCGTTGCCAATAGAGAATATTTTGCGGTTCAGACAGGTCTGGAATAGTGTGAGTAAGACGACAGGATTCACAATAGATATGCTCATCGTCAAATGGAATCATCCAGTTACAGACTTGATTTTGACTATAGTTATAGCAGGGTTTGAACAGTGCATTTTGATCTTTGGGATTAAGACTTCTCCATTTGAGTGGCTCGATTGCTTCAAATGTGCCCATGGTTTTTTTCGTGACTTGATAGCCCAGAAGGGTATTGCAATTTTCACAGTAGGTATTATTAAAAAACACCTGATGATGGCAGTTATGACAATAAAAAACTTTCATGGGCAGTGGTCAGTCTGATAGTGAAAAGCCCTTATATTTTAAGAGCGTTTGCTGTAAAGAAAAGTTTAAAAATGTGCTTGTAGACCGATATAGGGTCCTTTAAATTCCATTTTTAACTGATCTTCATGCTCTTGTATATCAATATTTAATACTCGATAACCAATTTTTGCGCCAACATCAATCAAAAGGTTTTCAATCATGTTGTATTGTAATTCTGCTTGAAAATCAGTAATTTTAGCGTCATCGTAATCGCTATACAGCATTTCAGCTCGAGCACTCAATCCTGTAAATGGGAGTTTTGCGCCGACTTGCGCATAAGCCAGTGGGTTGTAGCCGTCAATTTTAATCGTTGTGTAAAAATTGTCATCGTACTGTTTAACTTGTCCATCCAGTTTGAGTACACCTAAACCCACATCCGCAGTCACAATATTATCTAAAATTTCGTAATACAAAATGAGATCAGTCTGATCCAGATCGATGTTGGACTGATTGAGCAGGTAGTTATTGTTATTTGCATCAACATCCAGCTGGGTGTATTTCAATTTCACATTGGGAATTAAGGGTACAGGATGCTCAATCGCAAGTGAGGCCTGAAAAGCACCATCACGATCGATGTTATATTTATTGGATGTACCAGCATAGGGGTCAAGTATCCATTGATCACTATTTGAATCATAAGATAAGTTTCCAGATCGATGGTTTGTTAGATCGCCATCCACGCTCCAGTAAGCGATATCCCCAGTCACGCCGATAAAATCAGCTTGAGCAAAACTACTTAATCCTAAACTCATGATACAGAGGGTACTTTGCAGTATTTTCATTATCAAAATCGTTCCTTGAGCGGTTAAAAAATTGATGAGATTGCGTTTGTTACGCAATCACAGCCGATAAATCGGCATAATCAGCGCATGATATAAGAATAAGCATTGAAATACAGCGACTCCGTTTAAAAAGGGAAGAATTATGTCGACAAAAAATCAAATACCTGATGAATATCCACTTTATGTTGCGGGTAAAGCAGCTAAAACTGATCAATGGCTAGAAGTTCATCATAAGTTTCATGGTGAGTTATATGCGAAAGTGGCTTTAGCTGATGCGAAAACCATTGAAAAAGCAACTGCTGCTGCGGTTAAGGCTGAAGCTGAAATGGCCGCATTAAAACCATATCAAAAACAACAAATATTATTGCATTGTGTGAAACGTTTTAAGGAAGAAAAAAATCTATTGACTGAAATTTTGATTGCTGAGGGGGGTAAACCAAGAACTGCGGCGGCGGCAGAAGTCGAACGTTTAATTAACACCTTTCAGTTGGCAGCAGATGCAACTACGCAAATGGAACAGGGTCGCCTACTGCCTTTGGCCGTTACGCCTGCTGCTGCGGCTTATCAGGGGATGGTCAGACATGTGCCGATTGGTGCGATTTCGCTGATCAGCCCATTTAATTTTCCACTGAATTTAACTGCGCATAAAATTGCCCCTGCGATTGCCGCAGGTTGTCCGTTTGTGTTAAAGCCCGCCAGTTTAACACCCATTAGTGCGATCAAAATTGCAGAAATTTTGGCTGAAACGGATTTGCCCAAAGGGGCATGGTCGATTTTACCATGTGATCGCACAGCGGCTGATAGTTTGGTCACCGATGATCGCTTTAAAATGCTCAGTTTTACAGGATCGGATCAGGTCGGTTGGGACATGAAAGCGCGTGCAGGTCGCAAAAAAGTCACGCTGGAACTCGGTGGTAATGCAGCAGTTTTAATTGAACCAGATACGGAACTGAGTGATGCCTTAATTGACCGTTTAATTGCAGGTGCGTATGGCCAGTCGGGGCAGGTGTGTATTAGTGTGCAGCGCATTTTGGCACATGCTGATATTTATGCGGAATTGAGGAAAAAACTAGTCGCTAAAGTGAAAAAGCTAAAAGCCAGTGATCCTGATTTGGAGACGACGATTGTTGGACCGATGATTAAGGAAAAAGAAGCGGTAAGATTAAAAAAATGGCTCGATAAAGCTGAGAAAAAAGGCGCCAAAATTTTGACTGGTGGAACACTCGAAGGGGTATTGTTTGAGGCAACTCTACTTGAAAATGTCGATGAAAAACTGGAAATTTATAAAGACGAAGCGTTTGGACCGATTGCCATCTTAGAGAAATATAAAAGTTTTGAGCAGGGAATTGCCAAAATTAATAGCAGTCGATTTGGTTTACAGGCCGGCGTCTATACCCAGAACCTGAATAAAATGATGTATGCATGGCAACAGTTGCAGGTGGGAGGCGTGATTATTAACGACATTCCAACTTTCCGTGTCGATAACATGCCCTATGGCGGCGTGAAAGATTCGGGATTAGGGCGTGAAGGTGTTCACTCCGCCATTCGTGATATGCAGGAAGAGAGACTCTTGGTCATTAAGCAGAACTAATCAGCCTATTGTTGGTGCGGCTCCAGTGTTTATGGCTATAAATGCTGGAGTTTGGTTGAACATACTAAAATAAAATCCATTGTTTCACGTGGAACGTAGTCCAGAGAATATAAAAGCAAATAGTCAGGGTGTGACTTTTCTGGTATTAAACCCGTCGACCATAAGCTGTTAATGCAGAATAGAGCTAATAAAACTTAAATTAAGATTTAAAAATGCTGTTTAATTAGGCAGATGTACTCAAAATTGAAGGGATATTATGCTTATTTCCAAGAAATTTTGAGAAAATTACAAAAAAAGCAGGTATTGTTCAATCATTAAAACGATAAAAAACTGCACCCTCTTTAAGGCAGAAGGCACAATTTTTTATCGCTCTGGATGAAAAACTGTACTCAAAAGGTTCATTTCACTCCAGAACAAACAGAATTTTGGACATGGTACTGTTCTTGCAATATTTCTTATAAATCTTGAATGCAAGAATCGCGCGAAGGAATCATCTATTTATGACAGATACTCGTGAAAACTGGTCATCACGATCAGGTTTTATTATCGCTGCGGTAGGTTCAGCAGTCGGTTTAGGTAACATTTGGCGTTTTCCTTATGTTGCCTATGAAAATGGGGGTGGGGCATTTTTAATTCCCTATCTTTTGGCATTAATTACAGCAGGTTTACCGCTGTTATTTTTAGACTATGCCGTTGGTCATAAGGCCAGAAACTCTCCTCCCAAAGCGTATCGAACATTGTTTCGTGGCGGTGAAACGCTGGGTTGGTGGCAGGTCTGTGTCTGTATCATCATCGGTTTATATTACGCCAGTGTGCTGACATGGGCAGGCAGTTATGTGTACTTTTCAGTTGGCCAGATGTGGGGAAATGATCCTGAAGGATTTTTCTTTAAGACCTATTTGCAAACCAGTGAAGCGACAAGCTTCGATTTACGCTTTGTCGGACATTTATTCTGGCCGATTTTAGGCATTTGGGCACTCACCTTAATTATTTTATATGGCGGCGTCAAAAAAGGCGTAGAACTGTCCAATAAAATTTTCATGCCTTTGCTTTTTGTTTTATTTACCATTCTGGTGATTCAAGCGCTACGTTTACCGGGTGCAGTACAAGGTTTAAACGCATTCTTTACACCGAACTGGGCAGCCATGATGGACTACAAAGTCTGGCTTGCAGCTTATGGACATACCTTTTTCTCTTTGTCTGTGGGCTTCGGGATTATGGTGACCTATGCGTCCTACCTAAAACCGAAAACCAATTTGACAGGTTCTGGGTTGATTGTGGGTTTTGCCAATGCTTCAACAGAAATTTTGGCCGGTATTGGAATTTTTGCCGCATTGGGTTTTATGGCTCATGCCGCACAAACAAATGTTCAGGACGTTGTGAGTGGAGGCATTGGTCTGGCGTTTATCGCATTCCCTAAAATTATTTCCAGTTTAGGTGCTGGGGCTGATTTATTCGGAATTCTGTTCTTTGCCTCATTATTTGTTGCGGGTATTTCTTCAATGGTGAGTATTTTAGAAGTTCCGATTGCGGCCATGCAGGATAAACTGAAATGGGGACGTCGCAAGGCGGTCACCATTGTAGGCGGCGGAAGTGCTGTTGTTTCCATCATACTCTTTTCCAGTGTCAACGCGATTAAACTGGTCGATATTGTTGACCACTTTATCAATAACATTGGTATTATTGGCGGAGCACTGCTGTCTATTATTGCCGTAGCATGGTTTAAACGTTCTGCACTGATACAATTGCGTGATCATGTTAATGCCATTTCAACTGTTCAATTGGGCAAAGGCTGGGATTTTACCCTGACGGTGATTACTTCTCTGATTTTATTGGTCACTCTGACCATGACCGTTTTTAGTTTGATCACCAAAGGTTATGGAGATTATAGTGCGAGCATGCAATGGTTGTTTGGCTGGGGCTGTGTCGCCTTCTGTGCGGTGGTTGCGGTGGTTTTATCTAAGATGAAAGATCGCTAGGAGAGTTTAAATGAATACTTCTGCTATTGTGATGATGATCATTTCCATGGTTTTTCTGTGGGGAGGATTGGCATTATCCATCCTACATTTAATGAAAAATCCAGAAGAACTAGATGAAGTGTTGGAAGAAGTTAAGGATCAACACACACTTTAAAATTAAAACGTATATATAAATTGAAAATGAAAGTCATTATCGTTTACGATAATGGCTTTCTATTTTTGAGGTGCAATCATGATGTCGTCCTTACTGAGTCCAGATGTTTTGATTGCGTTCTTAACCACTTTTCTGGCGGGATTGGCGACTTTGCTGGGCGGCGCAATCGTCGTATTTTTTAAGCAACCCAGTTTTCGATTATTGTCTTTTGGTCTGGCATTTTCTGCGGGGGCTATGGTCTATATTTCCCTGACTGAAATTTTAAACAAATCAATTCATGCATTTTCTGAAATTTTTGTTGCAAAAGTTGGTTTTGCTTGGGGAACCTGTGCATTTTTATTGGGTGTGATATTGATTTTATTGCTGGATCGTTTTGTGCCCAATCCACATGCTATGGTAGAAAAAAGGGCGACTTTAGAAATGAATCAAGCTCAAATACGTCGTACTGCATTATTGACCTTATTTGCCATCACAGCACATAACTTTCCTGAAGGTTTAGCGACTTTTTTTGCAACATTGGACAGTCCTACTCTGGGTGCACCTTTGGCCGTTGCTATCGCCATTCATAATATCCCTGAAGGTATTGCGATTGCAGTTCCTGTTTATATGGCAACTGGCAAGAAATCCTATGCCATTTACGCCAGCCTAATTTCAGGTTTGGCAGAACCTTTTGGTGCTGCTCTTGGATATTTTATTTTGGCTCCGTTTATGGGACCTATGGTGTACGGTATTGTATTTGGCATCATTGCAGGAGTGATGGTGTATCTGGCACTAGATGAGTTATTACCTACTGCAAAACGCTATAGTCAGGGGCATGAAACCGTGTATGGGCTGGTTTCAGGTATGGCTGCCTTAGCGATCAGTCTGGTCATTTTCCAGTTTGTCTAGTTTGAGTGATAAGCTTTAAAAAAAGTCGCACTAGGCGACTTTCTCAATACGACAATAATAAAATCCATCGCCCTGTCCTGACTCAGGTAGAAGCTGGCGTCCATAGCATTGTGCCATTCCCCAGTCGGCTTCGATTTTTATTTCTTTCGCATCTGGATGCTGTGCAAAAAACTCTATCATTTGCTGTTCATTTTCGGCTTTTAAAATTGAACAGGTGATATACAGTAATGTTCCACCTATTTTCAATTGTTGCCATAAATTGTGCAAAATCTGCTTTTGTAATTCAACCGTCTGGGCAATATCAGTGGATTGGCGTAATAAACGAATATCTGGATGACGACGGATGACACCAATCGCAGAGCAGGGTGCATCCAGAATAATACAATCCAATGCCTGATTTGCTTGCCATGTCGTGGCATCCGCAGTAACGATCTCAATATGGCTTTGATCAAGTTGTAAGCGTTTTAAATTTTCACTGACGCGAACTAAACGCTTTGCATCATGATCAAGCGCAATTAATGATTGTGGTTTAAACTTTTCTAGCAAATGTGCAGTTTTTCCGCCCGGTGCAGCGCAAGCATCTAGCACGATTTTTTCATCAAGATGAGCTAACAACGTGGCGCAAAGTTGAGCATGTTCATCCTGTACGGAAAACCAGCCTTGAGTAAAACCAGGCAAGGCAGAAATTTGAACGGATTGCTCAATCACAATAGCGACTTCGGAGCGTGTACAGGCTTTAGCCTGAATATCTTGTGCTTGTAAGGCTTGTAAATAATCATCCCGACCAATTTGTCGCTGGTTAATACGCAGGGTAAGCGGAGCACTGAGTTTTAACTGCTGACATAGCGTATTGATTTGCTCAGGCCAATCCTTTTTTAAACGTTTGTACAGCCAGCTTGGCAGCCCATGGGCTTGCTGAAGTTGACGCTGGAAATCTTCTGTTTCGCGGGTAGCACGTCGTAAAATCGCATTGACGATGCCACTGAGGGCATGAAATCCAAGTTGTTTACTGGCAGTGACAGTTTCAGAAATAGCCGCGTGCGCTGGAATACGAGTACACAGCACCTGATACAGCCCTAAGTACAAACAGCTTTCTACGGTTTCGTTATTGAGAGGTTTGGTTAATAAAGGCAACGTAATTGCTTTGAGCGCATACCACTGGCGCAGCGTGCCCAAGACCAGCTCATGAAACAAGGCACGGTCACGTTCAGGAATTTCATTGAGTTGTTGATGTAATAAACTCGCGAGAGATTGACCTTGTTGAACCTGCAATAAAGTCACAACCACTTGAGCGCGTAAATTGAGTTCGGTACTCGGACGAGGAAACTGTTTCATGGCAAGATTTGCCCCACGCTCAATTTTTGTGTTTGTAAAATTTGTACAGGATTTAAGGCTTTACCGCCTGGCCATTGCATAGCATTTAAACAAACCACTCCTGCGGCGCAGGCGACATGTACGCCATGCTTGTCAATGGCTATAATCTCGCCAGCTTGAGCATGATCAGCATCTAAGGAAGAAATGTTGGAATTCCAGACACGTAAATTGTGGCTCTCATCAAGCGCAATAAATGCCACAGGCCACGGATTAAAGGCACGAATGTTACGGTCAATTTGAATCGCATCTTGAGTCCAGTCGATGCGTGCTTCCATTTTATTGAGTTTTTGCGCATAGACGGTCAGACTTTCATCCTGTTGCTGACGAGTGTGTAAATAGCTTTGTAAACTCTGCTCTGACTCTAATACTTTGCAAATCGCCTCTGCACCTTGAACAGCCAGTTGTTCGTACAAACGAGCAGAGGTATCCGTCGCCTGAATATCGTAAAAGGTTTTATACAGCATGTCCCCTGTATCTAAGCCTGCTGCCATTTGCATAATGGTGACACCCGTTTGTTGATCCCCCGCAGCAATTGCACGTTGAATCGGGGCAGCACCACGCCAGCGTGGTAATAGTGAACCATGAATATTGAGACAACCATACTTGGGCGTATCTAACACGGCTTGTGGCAAAATCAAGCCATACGCTGCCACTACCATGACATCTGCCTCCAGTTCAGCCAATTGCTGTTGCGCAGCCAGTCCTTCTTCGGTAGACGCTTTAAAATGTAGCGGTTGATAGACAGGCAAATCCTGTTCAAGTGCCAATTGTTTGACTGGAGAGGGTGTGAGTTTTTGACCACGACCTGCTTTGCGATCTGGCTGGGTATAAACGGCAACAATCTCATGTTCTGTTTTGAGTAAAGCAGCCAAAGCCGTTGAGGCAAATTCAGGTGTTCCCGCAAAAATAACTTTCACACATTCACTTCCATAAAAACTTGTGAAACATTATAAGCCAAAACCGTATTTAAGCCTAAGCAGCAGAATTATTCTTTTGAATACAAACCATTAACATGTAACATTAAGTTTGAAACAGATCTAAATAAGCTAATTTATAAATATAAGTAATGCAAAATTAAAAAATTATTCATGAAAGTTTTGTATTTCATTTTAAATAGAACGGTTTATATTGGATAGCCAGTTTCTCTGGATCTCATCATCATTCGATGTGCACGCATTTAAACATGAAAGTCGTTTTTGCTCATCGTTTCAACAGCAAGCTGTAGTATGATGATATCTGTCAGTTGAAATCGCCTAATTTCGCCAGAGACCTATTTAGATTGGTCTCAAGCACAACTTGTTGGAAACGCAAATGCCTGATTATCGTTCAAAAACATCGACTCACGGAAGAAATATGGCTGGTGCGCGTGGCTTATGGCGCGCAACAGGAATGAAAGATGAAGACTTTGGTAAACCGATTATTGCGGTGGTCAACTCATTTACCCAGTTTGTTCCGGGGCATGTGCATCTTAAAGACTTGGGTCAACTGGTGGCTGAACAAATTCAGGCAGCCGGTGGGGTCGCCAAAGAATTTAATACCATTGCCGTCGATGATGGGATTGCGATGGGACATGATGGCATGTTGTATTCATTGCCTTCGCGTGACTTGATTGCAGATTCAGTGGAATACATGGTCAATGCGCATTGTGCTGATGCCATGGTCTGTATTTCAAACTGTGACAAAATCACGCCGGGGATGTTAATGGCATCCATGCGTTTGAACATTCCAGTGGTGTTTGTCTCTGGCGGTCCGATGGAAGCGGGTAAAGTTAAATTTCGTGGCAATGAAAAAGCCATTGATCTAGTCGATGCGATGGTGGTTGCCGCAGATGACAGCTATACCGATGAAGAAGTTGAAGCTTTTGAGCGCTCAGCATGCCCAACCTGTGGTTCATGTTCAGGCATGTTTACTGCAAACTCCATGAACTGTTTAACAGAAGCCTTAGGATTGTCTTTACCGGGGAATGGTTCAATTGTAGCGACGCATGCCAACCGTAAAAAACTATTTGAACGTGCAGGGCAACTGATTGTTGAATTGGCAAAACGTCATTATGAGCAAGATGATTACAGTATTTTGCCACGTTCAATCGCGACCAAAAAAGCCTTTGAAAATGCCATGACTTTAGATATCGCCATGGGCGGTTCGACCAATACCGTTTTGCATCTGTTGGCAGCAGCGCACGAAGCTGAAGTGGATTTCACCATGGATGATATCGACACCTTGTCACGTAAAGTGCCTGTGTTGTCTAAAGTTGCGCCAGCTAAACAGGATGTACATATGGAAGATGTGCACCGAGCAGGCGGAATTATGGCCATTTTAGGTGAGCTGGATCGTGCAGGATTATTAGAGACTTCTGTTTCGACAGTACATGAAAAAACCTTAAAAGATGCCTTGGACAAATGGGATATTATCCGTACCGAAGATGCCGATGTTTATGAATTTTACCGTTCATCCCCAGGTGGCGTACCGACACAGGTTGCATTCTCACAAAATCGTTATTATTCAACGCTGGATGGCGATCGTGAAAAAGGGGTGATTCGTAACGCGGAACATGCCTTCTCTCAAGACGGCGGTTTAGCGGTTCTTTATGGCAACATCGCAGTCGATGGCTGTATTGTAAAAACCGCAGGGGTGGATGAATCTATTCTTAAATTTACTGGAACGGCTCGTGTTTTTGAAAGTCAGGATGCCGCAGTTGATGCAATTTTGGGCGGCGATATCAAAGCGGGCGATGTTGTGGTGATTCGTTACGAAGGTCCGCGTGGTGGACCGGGAATGCAGGAAATGCTGTATCCAACCAGTTACCTTAAATCCAAAGGTTTAGGCAAAGATTGTGCCTTAATTACCGATGGTCGTTTCTCAGGTGGATCGTCAGGTCTTTCTATTGGGCATGTCTCGCCAGAAGCCGCAGAAGGTGGCGCAATTGGTCTGGTTCATGATGGCGATAAAATCGAAATTGATATTCCAAACCGTACTATTCACCTAGATGTGGATGATGCAACACTGGCACATCGTCGTACTGCACAGGAAGAAAAAGGCTGGCATCCAGCCGAAGCACGTAAACGCAAAGTATCCAAAGCATTAAAAGCTTATGCAATGCATACCACCAGTGCAGCGCGAGGCGCGGTACGTGAGATTTAATTGCCAGATTTGAGGCTATAAAACACTCACTTTTGTGGGTGTTTTTTTATGGAAAACGGTCATTTCAATGTTAAAGTATAATGCATTATGCTTTTCTATCTTGTTTAACCCATTGTCCGATAAAAATTTATTAGAGGCTTGATTCATGTCACTGTTACGCCGTTGGTTTGATCCTATCCGATCGAGTTGGTTTTACCAAAAGCCTTCACGTCAGGCGGTGTTATCTACAGAGCAAGGCTTGAGCATTCATTTACGACTGGACGATGTCTATAGCTATCTTGCGGTACAGCAACTGACCCAACTCGATGAAATTTTAACGGATGAGCTAAAACCGCTGAAAGTGATTATTTCACATCAGGGAGCAGAGCCTCCCAATGGCATGACCGCACTGGAATGGCAAAATTATTGTTTTAACGATGCTAAAATCTTGGCTAAACAACACCGTTTTAGTTTTGATGATACGCCCGAGCCCCCGACAGATGAGGCCTTAAAACAGGCAGAAATTATTCTGAGAAATACGCCCTTACAAGGCAAAAATTTTCTGTACTTGCTGGAAGATGTGTTTCACATGTTGTGGCAACAGCAATATGGCAAATTGCGTACCCTATATACCATGGCGAGCCAGCAGCAAAGCCCTCAGGATTTTCCAGAGCGGATATTTAATGATGTTGCTGTTCCTGCCAGTTTCTTTGAGTTTGGCGGACGGAAGTATCATGCAGTGGATGATTTGCTACGTCTGACCCGTCGATTAAAACAACAAAAACTGCTGACCGACAATCCCATTTTTCTGATTAATCACATTGAATGGCGTGAACATCTCATGAGTGATGCAGAAGAACTGGTGGAAATTCAGGCGATGCATCCTGAACTGGATTTGTTTATTGCGCTTGAAGATCCGATCAGTTGGCTATTATTGGCCTATATTCGCGAAGAACTCGCCAACTATTATAATATTCAATTGAATGTCTATCCGTTAAGTTATCACGGACGTGATTTATTTGACTGGAGTTTGGCAACACGCTTATCCAAACGTACCGATGTGGCATTTACGCCATTTTGTCGTCCAACACAGCAAGCAACTCTGGACATGGCACGATTGTACTATAGCGCAGAAGAAGACCAACGTGTCGATGCCATCTACGATATTTTAAAAGCGGTATGGACGCAGGGCAAGGATTTATCCTTCAAACCCCATTTTCAGGCATTGCAGCGACAGCTCGGCATCACCTCGATCTATGCAGATGATATCAGTGATTTATTAGCGGAAAATGACCGTCTATGTCAAAGCAAACATCAGCCAGACTTTCCTGTACTCGAATTACGACTAGATGGTCAAAGCTATGTGTTTAATAGTTTATATCGGGTCTGGATGATCGAAAGTATTTTCAGTAATGTGCTTGAACAAAAATATAAAACCGAAAACATAGAAGGTTAATCATTTAAACGGTTCTTTTTTCTATCACTCTAGTTGTTCGAGTGTTCTTTCCAATTGCAAAACGTCATTTAGCGTGAGCATGTTTTGATGTGCTTACGCTGTATTTGTGTGTCTTTTTTGCGGATTGTTAAACAAAAAATACTGAAAAGTTGGGAAAAGGTATGTTTTTTATGCTACATATTTGTGTAAATAATAGGTGGCATTTTTCTTATAAATACAAATTGAAATGGTTGGTATTTATAAGAAAATTGGAGCAACTTGAGCATGAAAACATTACCCCAGCAGTCAAAAAAGCACCGTATTGTGATTGTCGGCGGCGGAGCAGGTGGACTTGAACTGGCAACACGTCTGGGCAATACCCTGGGCAAACGTCAACAGGCCGAAATTATTTTGGTGGATACTGCCTTAACCCATATCTGGAAACCGCTACTGCATGAAGTGGCGGCTGGAACTTTAAACTCTTATGAGGATGAGCTGAATTATTTTGCGCATGCCAATCAGCATCATTTCGAGTTTTTTCTTGGACGGCTACAGGATATTGATCGTGCAGCGAAGGAAATTGTCCTTGATGTTCTGCGTGACGAAGAAGGTAAGGAAATTGCACCTGAACGCCGTATCGGCTATGACACGCTGGTCATGGCGATTGGCTCGACCTCTAATGATTTTGGAACAGCTGGAGCAAAAGAACACTGTATTTTTCTGGATTCACGTCCTCAAGCCGATCGGTTCCAGCGTGAATTTCTAAGCATGTATCTGGAAGCACAAGCCAATTCTTTAATGCACAAACACCAAAATCAGTTAAATATTGCGATTATTGGGGCGGGTGCAACAGGTGTTGAATTGGCAGCAGAATTACACCATGCGGCAAATGAATTTTCTAAATATGGCTTAAATAGTATTGATCCCCAAGATGTCCATATTAGTTTAATTGAAGCAGCGCCTCGGATTCTTCCTGCCTTGAATGAACGTGTCTCGCAACGTGCACAAAAAGAACTAGAAGACATTGGCGTCAAAGTACTGACCCACTGTCGTGTTCATCGTATTGATGCCAATACCGTGTTTTGTGAGGGTGATTTAAATATTGCCGCAACTTTAAAAGTCTGGTCGGCAGGTATTAAGGCCCCTGATTTTCTCAATCATATTGCAGGGCTTGAAACCAATCGAATCAATCAGTTAGTGGTTGGCCCCACCTTACAAACCTCATTGGATGAAGATATTTTTGCGATGGGGGATTGCGCGTGTTATATCCCACAAGGGCAAGAGCGACCGGTTCCGCCACGCGCTCAGGTGGCGAACCAAGAGGCTATTTTTCTCGCAAAGGCATTGCGCAATCGTATTCAGGGGAAAGCATTGGGTAGCTTTGTCTTTAAAGATAAAGGCTCACTGGTGTCTTTAAGTCAACATAGCAGTGTTGGCAGTATATTTAATAACATTAATGTAGAAGGCTTTATGGCGCGATTGATGTATGTATCGCTATATCGTTTTCATCAGGTGGCATTACATGGGGTATTCAGAACGGGTCTGATGATGATGAAAGATATGCTATCCAAGGGTGCTTCTCCTAAGTTGAAAATGCATTAAGCGGATTTACTGCTGACACAGTTCTATATGGTCGTCTGTGACCGTCTCTACAGCCTCAATCTGTGCTTGAGTCAGACTCCAAAAAACATGAATAGGCGTTTGATCCAAAGCTCGGTAGTATCTTGCCTACCTTGAGCAAAGGAAAAAATGATGGAAATGTTGGGTTTAGTGGTGGCGGTATTTGTATTCGCAGGCATGGTCAAGGGAGCATTGGGCTTGGGATTGCCGACGGTCGCCATGGGACTGTTAACCATTGTGATCGCGCCGTTTCAGGCGGCGTCTTTGCTGATTATTCCGTCTATGATCACCAACATCTGGCAACTATTTGCAGAAGGTCGGGTCTGGGCACTGGTTCAACGTTTCTGGTTGCTGCTGCTGGGCATTATGGTAGGAACCATATTCAGCATATTTCCAACCTTGAGTGAGGCTTCAGGTAAAACCAGTGAAATCTTACTCGGCTCAATGTTGGTGATTTATGGCATTTATGGTTTGTGGGTTAAACAATTACCAGATTTAAGGGCTTATGAAAAATGGCTGTCGCCCTTGATTGGCTATCTGGGAGGTGCCCTGATTGTTTCGACCGGCGTCATTATCATACCTGCTGTACCCTATTTGCAGTCTTTACGTTTAAAACGAGATGATTTGGTGCAGGCATTGGGTCTGGTGTTTACGCTCTCTACAATTTGTCTGGCCATTTATTTGCAGCTACATAGTACAGCAAATATGCAAATTGATTATCGTTTGGCATGGGCTGCGGTCATCCCCGCTTTACTGGGAATGTGGCTGGGGCAAAAGCTACGTTATCGTATTCCAGAACAACGCTTTCGCCGCTTTTTCTTTGTCGGATTGATCTCACTTGGGGCGTATATGCTTTTGCATTAAGGCTTGATTGAGGTCGGCTGATGATCCATTAAAAATTGGGCAAAATCCTGATAGTGCGGAGAAAGATCAGAAAAATCACGTGCAGCCAAAAGTAATTTACGATTCGCCCATGCGCCTGTCAGCGCAATGCTAGAAAACTGATGCAATTTTTGTAAATGTACTGCTGCGCGCAGCGGTATAATTGCGACCCCCACGCCATTGGCGACCACTTGTGCGATGGCACTAAAGCTGGGTAAACGTAAACGATAATGTAGCTGCTGATGCAGGCGTTTCGCCTGTGTTTCTATGGATTGTTGTAAGGAGTGATGTGCCAATAGCCCAATAAAGTCTTCTTTTAAAATGGCAGCAAAATCCAGTTGTTGCAGTTGGGCAAAAGGATGATTGGGCGCACAGATAAACATCAACGGATCTTCAGCAAACACCTGTGTTTCCAAGCCATCATTGGGTGCAAAAAAACTGGAAATCAGTCCCAGATCGGCCTGACCTTTTTGTAATGCGGCAATAATGTCATGACTTTCTGCCTCATGCAATTCGATCTGAAGCTGTGCATGTTCGATCAAATATTTGGGCAGTAGCATCGGTAAATATTCACTCTGTGCAGAGGAATTACACCAGAGTGTCAGTTGTTGCGTGGTTTGACGCTGGAAAGTCTGCATGTCCTGTTCAAGTGCATGTAATCCGGTTATCAGTTGTTGGGCATGCTGTAACAGCGTTTGACCTGCAAGCGTCAGTTCGACACCCGTTGCATGCCGAATGAATAGGGCACTGTGAAAATGTTGTTCCAGCCTTTTTATACGCTCACTGGCGGCCTGTAAAGAAATAGCGCAACGCTGTGCACCTTTGGTGAAACTTCCCGTATCGACCACATGTAAAAAAAGCTGTAGATCAAAAAAATCAAGGCGCATAAGCGATTCAATCAGTATCAAGCAGACTCGATCATGATAACTAAAAATGATTCACTCAAGCTTGAAATATCATAAAAAAAGCAGCCTGATGGCTGCTTAAAAAGTCTCAATGAAGCTGTTAGTTTTTATCTTTCAGGCTAAATAGCCAGTTCAGTAAAATTGCCGCGAAAGTCGCTGTGCCAATACCACCTAAATTAAAGCTGCCAAACATCAGCTCAAAATTACCAGCACCTAAAATGATGGTTACTGCGGCGACCACCAGATTTTTATTGCGGGAAAAGTCAACTTTGTTTTCGATCCAGATTTTTGCACCCGCAATAGTAATCAGACCAAACACTACAATCGATGCACCAGTTAATACAGCGGTTGGAATGGTACTAATTACGGCACCGAATTTAGGCGATAATCCTAGAAAAATCGCAAACACCCCTGCAATCACAAACACAATGGTTGAATACACTCGAGTCACTGCCATGACCCCAATATTTTCACCATAAGTGGTCATACCGGGCGCACCGACACTTCCTGAAAGGGTGGTGGCCACACCGTCAGCCACAAAAGCTTTACCCAAATAAGGCGTTAGGTTTTCACCCGTCATGGCACCCACTGCTTTAATGTGTCCCAGATTTTCAGCGACTAAGATTAAGGCAACAGGGGCAATAATCAACATCGCATTGGTCTGGAAAGTTGGGGTGGTCAAACTCGGTAAGCCGAACCATGCTGCGCTTGAAATTTGTGAAAAATTGATCGGCTGACCAAAACCCAGTCCACTGCTCACAATCGCATAAATGACATAAGCCATGAGCAATCCAACCAACAAGAGCAGACGTTGTAACAAACCTCGGGTAAAAACCGCAATAATACCCATACACAGTACGGTGATCAGTGCCATCCACATATCAAAAGGATGTCCTGCTACAGCTTTCACAGTCATTGGCGCAAGATTTAAACCAATAATCATGACCACGGCACCAGTGACCACAGGCGGCATGAGCTTTTCGATCCAGCGTGTGCCAGTCAGCATCACAATCAACCCGATCACGGTATATAAAATACCGCAGGCAACAATGCCGCCAAGTGCTACAGCAAGATTAGGGTTAGCACCTGAACCTGTCACATGTCCCGTCGCTGCTGCAACCACGCCTATAAAAGCAAAACTTGATCCTAAATAGCTGGGAACACGTCCACCCGTCATAAAAAAGAACAAGATGGTACATATGCCGGACATTAAAATGGCCAGATTGGGATCAAAACCCATCAACAGGGGAGCAAGTACCGTTGCGCCAAACATGGCAAAAGCATGTTGCATCCCCAATACGGCACTTTGCGCAGGTGGCAGATATTCATTGGTGGCGACAGGACGATGATCAATCTGACCTTCGTAAGCACGCCATTTGGGAAACCAATTGGACATAAATTGCACTCTAATAATTTTACTTGGCGCACATGATACTCTTTCTTCGCGCATGGTTTCATGGCTTTCATTGATGGCGTCAGTTAAATTCACTAGATTTCTGTGTTGTTTATACCAAATGGTAAATTTTTGGAAAATTTAACTCAAAGATAAATCACACGATTGAACTGAACAATTTGTGCTTTTAAAGTTTAGTCTTCATCTATAAAAATTTTGATGAATGGTCAAAAAATCGTGTTCAAGTGATTAAATTGGATATAAAAAAGCATCGCATGATCAATCATCCGATGCCTATATTCATTCAACCAAAAACTTTAGCCTGTATTGCGTAAACCTGCTGCGATACCAGCAATACTGACCATGAGCGCATGATCCACAGGCGTGTGTTCAGCCTGTTCAATATTTAAGTAACCGCGACGACGTTTCATCAGCTCTGCCTGTAATAAGTGCAAAGGTAATAGATAGGTTTTACGAACACGCATTGCTTGATCCAGAACTTCGTTATTGGTCAATAACTTAGATTCACCTTTTAGGGTCAGTAGGGTTTCTACCGCATCTTTTAGACGTTGGCGTAATTCAGCACCCAACGTTTTAAGATGTTCGTCCTGTGTTAAATGTGATTCATAATACAGCGCGATGCTGGCATCAGATTTGGACAGCACCATTTCAAGCATATCAATCAGGGTCTGAAAATACGGCCATTGCTGTAGCATGTCATCCAGCGTGGCTTTTTTGCCTGCATCAATGACCTGATTAATGGCGGCACCTGTGCCGAGCCATGCGGGCAGCATCAGACGAATTTGTGTCCATGCAAATACCCATGGAATGGCACGTAATGATTCAATTCCCCCACTGACTTTACGTTTGGCGGGACGAGAACCGAGTGGCAGCATCTGTAATTCAAGTTCAGGTGTGACAGTGCGTAAATATTGCACAAAATACGGATTTTCACGTACGGTTTTACGATAGACCTGCACCGATATATCGGTCATTTGATGCATCAATTCACGCCATTCCTGTTTGGGCACAGGTGGTGGTAACAGTGTGGCTTCCAGTGTTGCCGCCGTATAGATTTCAAGATTTTGCAGCGCGACTTCTTCTAGCCCAAATTTGAAACGGATCATTTCACCTTGTTCAGTGACGCGAATCGCGCCAGAAATAGACCCCGGTGGCTGTGAAAATAGCGCTTGCTGTGTCGGTGCGCCGCCACGGCTGATCGAACCACCACGACCATGAAACAGGGTCAGTTGAATTCCATTCTGTTTGGCGACGGCAGTTAATTCTTCCTGAGCACGATACTGCGCCCAATTGGCAGACATAAAGCCTGCATCTTTGGCAGAATCTGAGTAGCCAATCATGACTTCATGTTTGCCCTGAATATGCTGTTTATACCATTGCAAACTAAACAGGGTTTGCATGGTGCTGGCTGCGCCATCCAGATCTTTTAGGGTTTCAAACAGGGGAACCACACGTAATGGATGCAAAATGCCAGCTTCTTTTTGTAGCAATAGCACGGCCAGCACATCACTTGGGTATTCTGCCATGGAAATAATATACGCGCCCAGACTTTCAGGCGGCTGCAAGGCCAGCGTGCGCATGGTAGCAAATACTTCTTTTACATCGGCATGTTGAATCAGGCTTTCAAGTGGCTCATCCAGATGTTTTGGCAATAACGGACGTTTGCTTTGTAATTCCTGAATTAAAAAGTTTTGCCGTGCCTGTTCTGTCCATGACTCAAAATTACCCAGACCTAAATATTCAGTAATCGCTGAAATCGCTTGGCGATGCCGCCCTGATTCCTGTCGAATATCCAGTTTCAGCAGTTCGATGCCAAAGCAATTCACCCGATAAATAAAGTCCAGCAATTTACCATTGGCAATTTCAGGTAAATTGGACTGCATCAGAGAACGATGACACAATAATAACGGTTCAAGCAGTTCGTTCTTAGTGCGAATAATCTGACGGTCATCTGCTTCAAAGCCTTGTAAACGCTGCGCTAGCCAGTGTCTGGTGGCTTTTAAACGTTCACGGGTATCTCTTAAATATTCACGATACGGTTCAGGATGTTCATAGCCTAATACTTGCTTGAGTTCTTCGGAACACGCCTGAATAGAAAGCTCCCAACGTAAATCTTCAATATCACGCAAATATAAATCTGCGGCTTGCCAGCGGGATAACCACAGCACTTCCTGAGTCACCTGATGCGTAACGTTTGGGTTACCATCACGATCGCCACCCATCCATGAGGCAAAACGAATCGGCGCAATATGTAACGGCAATGTTTGCTCACAGTGTTCGCTGACTAAATTGCCTAATTCACGTATAAACTTGGGTACAGCATTCCATAAGGTCTGTTCGATGGTGGTAAAGCCCCATTTGGCTTCATCTAAAGGCGTAGGGCGGTTTTGGCGAATTTCATCGGTTTGCCATGTAGAACAGACCAGTTGTTTTAAATTTTCCAGTACTGCATGCCGCTCTCGAGGTGTCAGTTTTTGTTGATCCAGCTTGGCAAGGTCTTCATTGATATCATCATATTTTTGAATGAGCGTTCGACGACTGACTTCGGTCGGATGCGCCGTGAGCACCAGTTCAATGCTTAACTGACAAATTTGTTCAAAAAGTTGCTGGGCTGAAATCTCTTGTTGTTTAAATTTAGCGAATAAATGCACCAAGGGATTCGGTGAGGGTGCATGTTCATCAAATTCACTGCGGCGGCGACTACGCACCACATTATATTGTTCTGCAATATTGGCGAAATTTAAGAACTGCGAAAATGCACGGGTCAGGGGTAGAATTTCTTCATCTTTTAAATTTAGAAAAAGTTGTTCCAGTTTTTTTTCTGCTTCTGCATGCCCATCGCGTGCACCTTTGGCCAAGGCGCGAATTTGTTCAACCTGATTAAACAAATCATCTCCCGCGTGTTGCTTAAGCGTTTCTCCTAATAAATTACCCAGTAGGCGCACGTCTTCGCGTAAAGGAGCATCAATTTGTTGAATCATGCGGTAGGCTCTCCTGTTCTTGTTCTTTTGACTATACCCCGATTCAATGACATTCCAAGTCCGGAGCGTAAAAATATATGAATTATTGTTTAAAAAATTAACACTTATGCGAGCCAGTACACACAGAACATTCATGTTATTAATTGGCAAGCAGACCAAAGTCTAAAGCTGATATTTCAGCATAAAAATCTCAATCGCATCATTCACAATTTCTCGGATTTCTTGTATCGACGGGATGTCACTAATACCAAGCAAGACCTGATGATGTCGAATACCCAGCAGCAATGATAATGTTAACTCTGTTTGTTTTAAGGCAGACTCAGAACGAATAAACCCCAAATGTGCTGCCTGAGTGAAAAATTCACAGAGTGCATCCATGAGCGGTCGATGTGAGGCTTCAAAAAAATGCTGAGCCAAAGGGTTATGTTCGGCAGCAAGCTCTAATAACACATGTTCAAGTTTGAGTGCTTCTGGCAGATAAATCATATGTAAGACACATTCACCCACCTCAGAAAACACCTGCAAGAAGTTACTCTGAGGGCTTAAACAAAAGTGTTGCTCGGAAATACATTCTGCACAGGTTTCCTGAATGGCACAGGTAAATAAGGTTTCTTTGTCCTGAAAATGATTATAAACCGTCAGCTTGGTGACGGCGGCCTCTTTAGCAATCTGGTTCATGCTGGAACCGTGATAGCCCATTTTTAAAAAAATAACTTTTGCCGCCTGTAGAATGCGCGCTCTTTTTTCCAAGTCTTTTGGTCGACCAATTGTATTTTGCACCGCATTTCTCTACTCAATGAATCAAAAAAATCAGTAATTTGCTTCATTTTAATTAATTAGTGTACCCATGGGTATATTAATTAAAAAATAAACGAATTAAGATATTGTCCATATTGTGCCTTAAAAAACAAATTTGAATAAGAGCGAAGGATTATGAATGACGTAAAACTGGCGAGTCTCAGCTTATGGATCGTGTGCAGTGTGCTGTTAGGGGGATGTAGCAAACCACAACCTGTCACTGAAGAAATTCCTTATGTCATGGTGGTTCAACCTGCATCAAACCTAGATGAACAAAAAAGCTATGCAGGAGACGTACAGGCGCGTCAACAAACCGCTTTGGCGTTTCGGGTTGGGGGACAAATTACTGAACGTTATGTTGATGTGGGTGATCGGGTAACCGTGGGTCAGGTATTGGCCAAGCTGGACGTTCAAGATGCCCAGTTACAAATGAATGCCGCCAAAGCACAACTGGATAGTGCGCAATCTTCTGCCAAAATTGCAACAGATGAACTTAAACGTTTTCAGCAGCTTCTGCCCTTAAATGCCGTCAGTCGCTCCCAATTCGATAGCATTAAAAATCAATATGATGCAGCTCAGGCGAACTTACAACAAGCCCGTTCTAACTACCAAGTGGCATCGAATCAAACAGGTTATAACCAATTGGTTGCCAATAAAAATGGTGTGATTACCCAACGTCAGATTGAAATTGGACAAGTGGTTGCAGCAGGACAGGCCGCGTATCAACTGGCGATTGATGGTGACCGTGAAGTGGTGATTGGTGCGCCTGAACAGGCCATGACTGAAATCAAAGTCGGACAACCTGCATGGATTACTTTGTGGTCACAGCCCGATCAAAAATATGCGGCCTATGTCCGCGAAATTTCGCCTGCGGCAGACCAATCACGGACTTTTAGTGTCAAAGTGGCATTACGTCAAGCACAGCCTTCTATTCAGTTGGGACAAAGTGCTCGGGTATTTTTTAATAGCGTACAGCACAATGTGATGAGTGTGCCTTTATCCAGTGTGTCGGCCAATCAGCAACAGACCTATGTGTGGGTGGTCAATCCAAATCAGACCATTCGCAAAGTTGCTGTGAGCTTAGGGGCGTATGGTCGCGACAGTGTTCCTGTATTGTCAGGTCTCAAGCCCAATGACTATGTGGTGGTGGGTGGGGTACATCTGCTACACGAGCAACAAAAAATTCATCCAATTGATCGTGACAATCGTCCTGTGCAGGTTAGCTCAGAAGTTAAACCATCAGGAGTGCAGCCATGAAGTTTAACTTGTCGGAATGGGCACTCAATAACAAAGGCATTATTTTATATTTAATGCTGCTTTTGGCTGTGGTGGGCATCATTTCCTATTCAAAACTAGCGCAAAGTGAAGACCCACCCTTTACCTTTAAAGTGATGGTGGTACAAACCTATTGGCCGGGTGCAACGGCAGAAGAAGTGTCATTACAAGTGACCGATCGCATTGAAAAAGAACTGATGACGACAGGTCAGTACGAAAAAATCATGGCGTACTCAAGACCGGGTGAGTCGATGGTGACCTTTGTGGCCAAAGATTCGCTCAAGTCTGATCAAATCCCGGATGTCTGGTATAACGTGCGCAAAAAAGTTGGGGATATCAAACAGCAACTCCCTGCTGGTGTACAAGGCCCTTTCTTTAATGATGAGTTTGGCGATACGTTTGGCAATATTTATGTATTGACGGGCAAGGACTATGATTACGCCATAATGAAAGAATATGCCGACCGCCTGCAATTACAATTACAACGCGTTAAGGATGTGGGCAAGGTCGAGCTGGTGGGTTTACAGGATCAGAAAATCTGGATTGAACTGTCTAATACCAAAGCGGCACAACTTGGAATTCCTGTGACTGCCATCCAGGATGCCTTGCAAAAACAAAATAGCATTAATAGTGCAGGCTTTTTTGAAACAGGCACCGATCGTATCCAGATTCGGGTGACAGGGGCATTACACAGTGTAGATGATCTGAAGCATATGCCACTATTGGTCGGTAATCGCACCATTCAACTCGGTGATGTCGCACAAGTGTATCGGGGCTTTAGTGAGCCTGCCCAACCACGCATGCGTTTTATGGGCGAAAATGGTATTGGAATTGCCGTCTCGATGCGCAAAGGCGGGGATATTATTGCCTTAGGTAAAAACTTGCAAACTGAGTTTAATCGCTTGCAAAAAACGCTACCCTTGGGCATGCAGTTGAAAAAGGTCTCTGACCAACCGGTTGCGGTTCAACGCAGTATTCATGAATTTATCAAAGTCTTGGCTGAAGCCGTCATTATCGTACTGCTGGTCAGTTTCTTCTCTTTGGGCTTTCGTACTGGGCTGGTGGTGGCCTTATCCATTCCATTGGTATTGGCCATGACTTTTGCAGGCATGAATCTTTTTGATGTCGGCCTGCATAAAATTTCGCTCGGTGCCTTGATTCTTGCACTCGGGCTATTGGTCGATGACGCCATTATTGCAGTTGAGATGATGGCAATTAAAATGGAACAGGGTTATAGCCGCATCAAAGCCGCAGGATTTGCCTGGAAAACCACTGCTTTTCCTATGCTCACTGGAACTTTAATTACCGCAGCAGGCTTTTTACCAATTGCGACAGCGAATTCGAGTACCGGTGAATATACCCGTTCAATTTTTCAGGTAGTCACCATTGCGCTCATTGTCTCTTGGTTTGCTGCGGTATTATTTGTGCCTTATCTGGGTGAAAAATTACTGCCAGATTTTAGCAAGATGCAACAAAACGCGCCGTGGTATCAGCGTTTATGGGCAAAATTGCGACATCAGCCTGCACCCCAGCCAATCAGCCATCATGCAGGTAAGGCACATGATCCTTATCAGAGCAGATTTTATTTGCGCTTTGGTAAAATGGTCGAAACCTGTGTCAGTTATCGTAAAACGGTGATTGTCATCACTGTGTTGATTTTTATTGGATCGATCTTGCTGTTCAAACTGGTTCCGCAGCAGTTCTTTCCGCCATCGAACCGTGCCGAAATTTTAGTCGATTTAAAACTCGAAGAAGGCGCATCACTGACGGCTACAGAGCAAGCCGTGAAAAAAGTAGAGCAATTCCTTGCCAAGCAAAAGGGTATTGATAACTATGTGGCGTATGTTGGAACAGGCTCACCACGTTTTTATCTACCGCTCGACCAACAGTTGCCACAGGCCAGTTTTGCCCAGTTTGTCGTCTTGGCGTCTTCGCTGGATGATCGTGATGACATTCGAAAATCTTTAGATACCCAGATTAAAAAACTATTGCCAGAGGTTCGAACTCGTGTGTCACTGTTGGAAAATGGCCCACCAGTCGGCTATCCATTGCAATATCGGGTCTCTGGGGAAGACATAACACTGGTGCGTGAATGGGCACAAAAGGTGGCGAAAATGGTCGGGCAAGATCCTAATACCACCAACGTGCATCTGGATTGGGGTGAGCCGAGCAAGATGATCAAACTCAATATTGATCAGGATCGAGCACGTCAATTGGGTGTAAGCAGCCAAGATTTGGCAAACTTTTTAAATAGCTCGATTACAGGTGCAGTTATTCATCAATATCGGGAAAAACGTGAATTAATTGAAATCCGCTTACGTGGCGATCAGAACGAACGTGTTGATGTTGGTTCTTTAGCCAGTCTTGCAGTCCCGACCAGTCAGGGCAACAGTGTACCACTGGCGCAAATTGCCACAATTGACTACAAATTTGAAGATGGTCTGATTTGGCATCGCAACCGCTTGCCGACCATTACTGTCCGAGCGGATATTCGCAGTCATTTACAACCCGCGACTGTGGTCGATCAACTTTCAGAAAAAATGGATCAACTACGTGCACAACTCCCTAACGGCTATCTGGTTGAAGTCGGTGGTACTGTTGAAGAGTCTGCCAAGGGACAAAATTCTGTGAATGCAGGCATGCCACTATTTTTAGCGGTGGTCATGACATTGTTGATGATTCAGTTGAAAAGTATCTCGCGTTCAATCATTGTATTTTTGACCGCGCCGCTTGGATTGATTGGAGTTACCCTGTTTTTATTGTTGTTGAATAAACCTTTTGGTTTTGTTGCTATGTTGGGAACCATCGCCTTATCTGGCATGATCATGCGTAACTCTCTAATTTTAATTGATCAGATTGAGCAAGATATTGCAGCGGGTCATGATCCATGGACCTCCATTATTGATGCAACGGTGCGCCGTTTTCGTCCAATCCTATTAACTGCAATGGCTGCGGTACTGGCGATGATTCCATTATCACGCAGTATTTTCTTTGGTCCAATGGCCGTTGCGATTATGGGAGGGTTGATTGTGGCGACTTTCTTGACGCTATTTTTCTTGCCAGCGTTGTATGCAGCATGGTTCAAAGTGAAAAAAACAGCAAATTTGTCGTAATTTTTTCGAATAAAAGATGCGAAATATTGAAAATTTCAATATAGTAGCATCTGAATATGAACACAAAAAATGACAGCAGATTTTCATCGTACAAGAAAAACGTGAAGACTGTAAGTTGAGGTTAAAAGTACATGGGGCAGGACAATCTATTACAGCATCGTCGTTACATTGCAGCATCTTATGTATGCATGTTCCTCGGGTTGTTTTCGGTTGTTTTTGCCGTGGTTGCGTACTTTCTTGCCCGCAAAGTGGCGATGGTGGATGGTGCTGAAGTCTGGATTCATGCCCATTCCCTGTGGATTATGCGCAGTGTGATCATGTTTTTGATGTTGGCTGTTTTTGCTGCATTGTGGTTTATCCCTCTTATTTTCTTTGTCTGGAATAGTGCGCTGTGGGTGACTGCGCTCACAGTTGCAGGTGTCGTATTTTCAGCGATTGCATGGTTGTATTTGCTGAATGCGTGGATCAAAGGTTTGTCTAAATACGCCAAAAATAAGGCCGTATTCTAAAAAATTGCAATTTTTTAGCTTTTCCCCCTTGTAAACTCGGCTAAAACCCCCAACTTAGTCGCAGTTAGGTATTTTTTCAAATTCCGTGAGGAGCATCGCCAGACATGGCTAAACGAGATTATTATGAAGTTTTAGGCGTTGCAAAAAGCGCCAGTGATGATGAGATCAAAAAAGCCTACCGTAAGTTGGCGATGAAGTATCATCCAGATCGTAACCCTGATAATGCAGACGCTGAAGAGAAGTTTAAAGAAGCTTCTGAAGCGTATGAAGTGCTATCGGATAGCGAAAAACGCAGCATGTA
The DNA here is from genome assembly GCF_900625095.1 of Acinetobacter ihumii. GTDB lineage: Bacteria > Pseudomonadota > Gammaproteobacteria > Pseudomonadales > Moraxellaceae > Acinetobacter > Acinetobacter ihumii. The sequence goes on from NZ_LR130760.1 coordinate 2,358,302, forward strand.
CGACCGTATGGGACACAATGCCTTTGAAGGTGGTTTCGGCGGCGGCAGTGGCGGCTTTGGTGGTTTTAGTGCGGAAGATATCTTTAGCCAGTTTGGTGATATCTTTGGTGGCGCGTTCGGAGGCGGTGGTCGTCAACAGCAACGTCAGCGTCGTGGTTCAGACCTGCGTTATGTGATGGAACTGACTCTTGAAGAAGCTGTTCAGGGCGTCAAAAAAACCATTACTTTTACTGCACCAGCCCCTTGTGATGTCTGTGATGGTAAAGGTTCAAAAAATCCCAATGATGTTGAAACCTGTAAGACTTGTCATGGAACAGGTCAGGTACGTATGCAGCAGGGCTTTTTCTCGGTACAGCAAACCTGTAACACTTGTCGTGGACAAGGCAAAATTATTAAAAACCCATGTAACAGCTGTCATGGCTCAGGGGTAAAAGATCGTCAACAAACGCTTGAAGTCACGATTCCAGCAGGAGTCGACAATGGCGATCGCGTTCGCTTGAGTGGCAAAGGCGAAGCAGTGCGTGATGGTCAGTCAGGTGATCTTTACGTTGAAGTGGTGGTGCGTGAGCATGAGATCTTCCAGCGTGATGGCGCCGATCTTTATATGGATGTGCCCGTCAGCATTGCCGATGCAGCTTTGGGTAAAGAAATTGAAATTCCGACTCTTGAAGGTCGTGTCAGCCTTAAAATTCCAGAAGGAACACAAACTGGTAAATTGTTCCGTTTACGTGGCAAGGGCGTGCGTCCTGTACGTAGCAGCATGGTTGGCGATTTACTCTGCCGTGTGGTGGTGGAAACACCAGTCAATTTGACCAGTCGTCAGAAGGAATTACTTAAAGAGTTACAAGCGACCTTGGAAGGTGATGAGCACAGCGCATCCTCTAAAAAGAAAAAAGGGTTTTTCGATAAAGTTTCGGATTTATTCGATTGATCTGCTTACATCTCAAAAAAATCTGCTCAACGGGCAGATTTTTTTATGCTTAAATTTTAGCGATGGCTTAGAGTTTGCTATAGTAACTGCCATCATTGTCAACGCGTTTAAAGATTTAGGAACAGATTATGTCAGCAACTCCACGCATTGGTGTATTGGGCGCAGGCGGTCGTATGGGACGCACCCTGATTCAGGCTGTCCAGCAGGCAGGTTATCAACTGGCTGCTGCGGTTGAACGTCCAGAAAGCAGTTTAGTGGGTAGTGATGCAGGTGAGCTGGCAGGAATCGGCTCGATTGGGGTTAAGGTGGCAGGCAGTCTGGCCGATGTTTTAAAGGACTGCGATGTTATCATTGATTTTACTGCACCCGCCGCGACCGAGCAGCATTTAAAGCTTTGTGCGGAGGCAGGCGTCGCGATGGTGATTGGAACCACAGGTTTTTCGGATGAGCAGAAACAATCGCTCAATGATACTGCAACACGGACTCCTGTCGTATATGCAGCTAATTATTCGGTAGGGGTGAATGTTTCAATTAAACTGTTGGAGCTTGCCGCAAAAGTGTTTGGTGATAGTGTCGATATTGAAATTATTGAAGCACATCATCGTCATAAAGTTGATGCACCATCAGGTACAGCGTTAATGATGGGTGAAGCCATTGCAGAGACACTGGGGCGTGACCTGAAACAGGATGCGGTGTATTGTCGTGAAGGTTTAACTGGTGCACGTGAGCGTCAAAGTATTGGTTTTCAGACCATTCGGGGTGGTGATATCGTCGGTGAACATACTGCGATGTTTATTGGTGAAGGTGAACGTGTTGAAATCACGCATAAAGCCACCAGTCGCATGAACTTTGCTGCGGGGGCGGTACGTGCTGCGGCATGGGTGGCGGGACGTGAAGCACGTAAATATGACATGAAGGATGTATTAGGATTTAATGACATTCAGGTGTAATTGCAACAGCAGTTGCAGCAAAAAAATAAAATGAATTTGAGTATAAAATGAATAATAAATCATGGATTTTGGCATGTGCCTTAAGCTTCAGCAGCTTAATGGCACAGGCTGCACCTGCGAATGAAGCCAAGCTTAGCTTGCAGAAAAACAATATTAAGGTCTGGACCTATCAGACGGACAATAATCCTGTCATTCAATATAAAGCTGAAACCAGCTTTGATGTACCTTTGGAACAGGCGGTCGGACTGATTTTAAATGTCGAACATGCTTCAAAATGGGTTCCCTATGTCAGTGAAACCAGAGTGTTATCACGTGATGACAAAAAGGGCGAGTTTCTACTTTATATGGTTCTGGACTTTCCATTTCCTTTAAAAGATCGAGATTTAGTTGTTAAGGGCAAAATGTCTAAAGCCAGTAATGGTGTCATTAGCATTAAAAATAATGCAATTTCAGGGGGCTATCCCCTTAAAAAAGATCGGATTCGTTTAATACAATATGAAGGCGACTGGACGTTCCAAAAAATTGCGAACAATAAAGTCAAAGTGACCACCTCAGGTTATGCAGACCCGGGAGGTTCAATTCCTTTAAGTTTTGTCAATATGTTTGTCCAGCAACAGCCGTATCAGATGCTTATGAAAATGAAACTGGAATTACAAAAGCCTACCACTTACTCAGCAAAATTGCCTGATATTTTAAAATGAGTAAATTGCCCATTAGTTCGTAATGGGCACTTTTTTTATTAAGCAGAACAGCTTTGTTTGGTTTGAGTGGTTGATTTATTACGTTGTATCTGTAGCAGAATCATGACAAAGCCTAAAGCGGCCAAACCTGCACCAGCAAAGCAAACGGCGGTATAGCTCAGGTTGAAACTGAGTACCAGTCCACCAACAGCAGCACCAATGGCATTGCCCAGATTAAATGCGCCAATGTTGACAGCAGAAGCAAGTGTTGGAGCGTCATGAGCGACTGTCATAACCCGCATTTGCAATGGAGCAATCATTGCAAAAGCACTAGCACCAAAGATTACAATAGCAAAGCCAGCACCAACCACACTTTTTGCCATCCATGGAAATAGCAGCATCATGATCATGAGTACACTTACACAGCCGATTAATGTTTTATCAATAGAATAATCGGCGAATTTCCCACCTAATTGTGTACCAATAAAAAATCCTACACCTATTAAAAAAAGCATCATTGTAATTAGATTATGTGATGCTTGGGTAAGTGTCTGGAGAATAGGAACCAAGTAAGTATATAGAGTAAACATGGAACCAAATGCAAATATGGTGGTAAACAAGGCCAGTAGCACCATCGGGCGAAAAAGCACACGAATTTCATGTTTGATTTTGACAGATGGATGCGGTTTTTCTGTCGTGATTGGCACTGTTTTTCTAATCATTAACAAGGTGATCGTACCAATAGCTGTTAATACCCAAAAAGAAATATGCCAACCAAAATGTTGGCCGACATAGGTGAATAACGGCATCCCCAGAATACTGGCAATGCTTAAACCCAAAAACATGGTTGCAACTGCTTGCCCTTGTTTATGCAATGGAACCAAACTTGCGGCTAATACTGAGCCAATTCCAAAAAAAGCACCATGATTTAAACTTGTGATGATACGGGCGAGCATGAACACATTATAATTCTGTGCCAAGGCAGCCATGAGATTACCTAAAATAAAAAATGACATTAATAAAATCAAGGCATTACGCCAAGCCATTTGGCGCAGTAACAAACTCATGACAGGTGCACCAACCATTACACCCACACCGTATCCTGTAATCAAAAAACCTGCCTGTGCAATCGATACATTCATTCCAAGTGCGATTTCTGGCAATAAACCCATTGGCAAAAATTCACTTAAACCAATTGAAAAAGCGCCCATCATCAACGCTAATAAAGGCCATATTGTTGCTTTAGACATGTGTCTTATACTCCTGATTTCACCCATGGGCGAATGAACAGGTATTATCTAAAGTTCATTGTTGCGAAAAAATATAAGAATAAGCAAAATATTGTTGACTAATAAGCAATAATAACGTGACCTATGAAATCCTCGATTGAAGAACTCATTGCATTTATCAGCATTGTTGATACAGGTTCGATTGTAGCTGCGGCAGAGCAGCTTCAACAAACGCCGTCAGGAGTAAGTCGTTCGCTTAATCGACTGGAAAAGAAGCTGCAAGTTACATTGCTTGAGCGTACAACGCGCAAGCTAAAACTGACTCAGGAAGGCCATTTATTTTTAGATAAAACCCGTTCTATTTTGGCAGAACTGGCCGAAGCAGAAGATGCATTATTAAAATCAGACAGTGATATTTCTGGATTGATTCGAATTGATTCAGCAACGCCATTTGTGTTGAATGTACTGGCTTCGTTGATGAAAAAGTTCATGCAGCTTTATCCCAAGATTGAGATCGAGCTGAATAGCAATGAACAGGTGATCGATTTATTGGAGCATAAAACCGATGTTGCCATTCGTTTTGGCACATTACATGATTCGAGTTTGCATGCAAAATTGGTATGTAAAAGCCGTTTATATATTGTGGCAAGTCCAGATTATTTGCAGCAAGCAGGTGTTCCTCAAACGCCAGAATCACTTTTTCAGCATCAATTGGTCGGGTTTAGTAAACCCATTCATTTAAATACATGGCCATTAAAAATAGGGGATGACTATGTTACGGTACATCCTCAAATCAAGGCATCTAGCGGCGAAACAGTCAGGCAATTGACCATTCGTGGTCATGGAATTGCACGATTATCTGAATATGAGGTCTGGCAGGATTTACAGGCCGGGCGTTTAGTGGCTTTGTTTGAAGATCAGATTGAAATGCAATATCAACATATTCATGCAGTGTATTATCAACAAAAACATCTACCCAAACGGGTACGGTTATTTATTGAATTTTTGGCGGATGAGTTGAGTCAGCAATTTTCAACGGCAGTAGGCTGAGCAAGAGTTCAGGCAAGTCGCATCGGTACTTGCCTAAAAACTGAGCGATCTAAAAGTCAGCTTTGAGCACAATCCGATAACGTGCCTGTCCTGAATGTAGACGTTCAATCGCGTCATTCAGTTTGGACATTGGATAAAGTTCAATTTGTGGTGCTATGTTCTTACGTGCCGCAAATTGCAATAACTGGCGCAAAGCCGCTGGTGAACCTGTTGGGGAGCCTGTGATTGACTTTGCACCCCCAATCAATGCACCCACAGGTACTGCAACAGGTTCTAAAACCAAACCCAGAAAATGAAAGACTCCATTTGGCGCAAGTGTATTTAAATATGCATTCCAGTTCAGTGTCACATTGACTGTACTCAGCAATAAATCAAACTTACCACGTTGTGCTTTTAGTGCTGCATCGTCGCGGCTATTTACCACATGGTCTGCCCCCATGGCTTTGAGCTCTTCGGTTTTATCAGGATTTGAACTAAAAGCGGTAATTTCACAGCCCCATGCTTTAAGCAGTTTAATGGCCATGTGCCCTAAACCACCAATGCCAATGACAGCAACATGATGAATCGCTTGAATCTGATGTTTTAAAATTGGATCAAACACCGTAATTCCACCGCACAGTAAAGGCCCTGCGCTAACAGGATCAAGGTCATCGGGTAGGGGAATGACCCATTGCCAGCCTGCACGAATTTTGTCAGCAAAACCACCAGCATGACCGACAATGGTCGCGGTATGTTCACCTGTACAGAGTACTTGCTGACCGCTGATACATGGATTACAGGACTGACAGCTTTCTGCGGTCCAGCCAATTCCGACACGTTGTCCAACTTTTAAACCTTTCGCTTCACTTCCGAGTTGAGTAATGACCCCAATGACTTCATGTCCCGCCACTACAGGGTAGACCGAAGAATGCCAGTCGTTATTAATCACTGAAATATCGGAATGACAAAGACCACAATATTCAACTTTGACTTCCACTTGATGTGGTTGTAATTCACCAGCATCAAATTGATAGGGAAGCAATGGCTCGCCTGCCTGCATGGCCGCATAGGCCTGAATCATATTACTGGTCATATCAGCATATCCTCATGAGTAGAATGGTTGAGAACAACAATTAGCGAAAAGAACAATGATTTTCATGGTCATTGACCATACCGACGGCTTGCATAAAGGCATAACAGGTGGTGGGTCCCACAAATTTAAAACCGTATTTTTTTAAGCGTTTAGAGAGTTGCAAGCTTTGTGCCGTCTGAGCAGGCGCCTGACGATAATCTGCCACATCATTGATGACGATCTGTTGTTGTACCGTTGCCCAAAGCCATTGCGACATATCGTGTCCCTGAGCTTTGAGTGTCTGCCATGCAATTGCATTATCACGGATCGCTTTAAGTTTACCAATATGTCGAATTAAAGCTGTATCACTCAGTTTATCTTCAAGTTGTTTATCTGTGAATTTGGCGATGTCCGCGATTGAATGCTGAAAAAAGTGTTGTCGATACGCTTCACGTTTTTTTAATACCGTAATCCACGACAGACCTGCCTGTTGACCTTCCAGACACAGCATTTCAAACAGTCGTGCTTCATCATATTCGGGTTTTCCCCATTCCTGATCATGATAGGCAATATAAAGTGGATCATTTGAACACCAGCCACAGCGAATAATTGTAGTCATTTTAATTGTTATGTCCTGATCAAAATATTAATGGCCTGATCTGCTTATATTCATGACCGTCAGATAGGGCAAGATCGTTGAATTGAAATTCTAGCAATAAGGTGAAATGTTTTGATGCATTATAACGTGGTTGCTATGCAGTTTTGTGTGAGATCCGTTGCGAAGCTACTGCCACCTTAGCTTTAGCCTTATGATAATTGCAAAAGATCATTTGTTAGAACACCCAACAAATTAAAATTTCTAAGATCATTTATGGAGAACCATCCGAATGAAAAATAACAGCAGTGTTTCAAGTGCCTCGGATCACTTTGGTGAGTTGCCACGCGGAATCAACCATATTGGAATTACTGTTCCTGATCTGGATCAGGCGACAGCTTTCTTTAAACAGGCATTAGGCACAACATGGTGTTATGACGGTTTAACATTCAATGATCCACCCAGACAGGGTAAAATTGTGGAACGACAATTAGGCTTAGTTCAAGGTTCCAAAATCATTCGTCAGAGGATGTTACGTTTGGGTAATGGTCCCGGTTTGGAGCTGTTTCAGATAGAAGCACCTGAACAGCGTCCGCCGCTAAAGCTTTCTGATTATGGTATTAATCATATGTCGGTGTATTGTGACGATATTGAGGCGTGCGTGGCTCGCATACGTGAAGCTGGAGGAAGCTTGTTAGATGAGTTGCATGACAATTCACGACATGAAGACAGCGCAGGGAGTGCGAGTATTTACGCACTTTCACCTTGGGGCATGCTGATTGAATTACAGACTATTCCGAATGGTTATTATTATGATGAAGACAGTGAAGCCACGGCTTGGGTGCCTGCGCGACGCTAATGTTGATGCGTACTCTTGCAGGCATAGTTTTGTCTACAGTACAAATGTTTGCCACTGATCTGAAGCGGTATCCCAATACGATAGTTCAGCTTGGTTTAAATCTTCAAATTTAATCCAGACATCTTTCCCAGATTTGTCGGCATAACCTGTACTAATAAGGAGTGCATCTTCCGAAATTTCCATAATCCAGCCTTGATAAACCTGTTGACGAATACAAATTTTTTGTTGATTACCAGATTCTGCAAATTCGACCAGACGATTAATCAGGGCTTCAGACATGATTCATTTTCCTAACGTAAATATGGATAAGGGTTAACCGCATTGCGTCCCTTACCTGATAAATAAAGACCGTAATGTAAATGGGGTGCAGTAGAGCGGGCATTTCCAGTATTACCGACATAACCAATCAGATCACCTTTTTTGACCCAATCTCCAACGGCAAGACCCCGTTTGTGTCCATCCAGATGTGCATAATAATGCCATGAACCCGCCGGTCCTAAAATCCAGATGACCTTGCCGCCCAGATTATTATTACGCAAATCTGCAACTAATCCATCGGTCGTGCTGTACACTTTTGTTCCACGTGGAACGATAATGTCGATCCCTTCGTGGCGGCGACCCTGACTACGTGCTGCGCCCCATGTATCCGTCAATTCAGTGCGCTTGATTCCTTTAACCGGAATGGGTAAGCGCGTATCCAGTCTTTGCATTTGTAATTGAGAAACGCGATTGGCGGGTAAAGGCTGCGATTTTTTCGGTGCTGTGGTACAGGCGGCAACAAGGCTGATGACAAAGCCAAGAATGAGATAGGGGAGATAGCGAGGCACAGGCTCTCCATTATTGTTATGGTCATGATCTGCACTATGTCACGAATTGATAGCCAAGATCAATTTTTTCATGGCAGTCGGAATACCTCTTGCTGTTGCTTGTTCAGGGCTTAACCAGCAACCCTTTAACTCCGTGATCAGATGTTCTTGCTGCTCTGGTTCCACGTGGAACATGTGTACATTCAGCAACCATGTAAAATGGGTGAAGCTATGTGAGATTTGAATCTGTCTGGAGATCGGTTTTAGATCAAATTGTGAGCGCCATTGTAGCAGTTGGCTTTGATTTTCAATAATCGGTAAACACCACAATCCACCCCATAAACCCTGTGAATCTCGTTGTTGCCAAAACCATTGTTCATCAGATTGAATTAAAACGACATCCGCAGTTTTGACAGGCACTGCTTTTTTAGGCTTCTTAAAGGGAAGCTCATTTTCCAGACCCTGCTGATGTGCTTTACAGTGCTGCTGCATCGGGCAATAGAGACAGAGTGGTTTTTTGGGTGTACAGATTGTTGCACCTAAATCCATAATCGCTTGGGTGTAATCATGATTACGTTCCACAGGACAAAGTTGCTCGGCAATCTGCCATAAAGCACGTTCATGTACAGGTTTGGACAGATCCTCTTCAATGGCAAAAAAACGTGATAATACGCGTTTAACGTTGCCATCCAGAATCACGCCGTATTGACGTAAGCCCAAAGACATCAGCGCGCCCCCTGTGGAACGACCAATCCCGGGCAGTGCCATCCATTGTTCAAGATTTTGCGGAAATTGACCGTTGTCATGGACTTGAGTAGCCGCCTTATGCAAATTACGCGCACGGGCGTAATAGCCTAGCCCTGCCCAATACGGTGCAACATCTTCCCATGTGGCTGTGCCTAAATCATCCACTGTAGGAAAACGTGCAATAAAACGATCAAAATATTGCAAGACTGTTTTGACTTGGGTTTGCTGTAACATAATTTCAGAGACCCAGACTTTATAAGGATCATCGGCAATTTGCCACGGCAAGTCATGGCGACCATAATGATCGAACCAATTGAGTAAGGCATCGGAAAAACAAAATTCAGACATGAACACAGACAGCAAAAATCAAGAATAGCAGTATACTCAAATTGACCTGAGCAAGCTATTTAGCGTGTTTTTTCCACATAAAAAAGATGATCCGAAGATCATCTGTGTGATGAAATCAAGCACTAAGCCTGAATAATTCCCCAGCGTTTATCCAGTTTCAGCTCCTGATCCTGATAACGCGGAATAATGTGGATATGCAGATGTTCTGCCTGTTCACCAAAGACTTCACCGTCGTTAAAGGCAATATGAAAACCATCAGGTTGATGTCTGATTTGTAGTTCATTACGCGCCATTTCGATCAGAGAAATCAGGCTCTTACGTTCTTTGTCGGTGACATCGAAAAAAGAACCAACATGACGTAAGGGAATAATGACGGAGTGTCCTTTTGACAAGGGATGAGGCTCAGGCAGAATCGCACCAAAGTCATTTTTATGAATGACATCATATTCGTCAAATTCACAATAAGGGCATTTTGTCTCAGTCATTTTATTCATCCTGTTTGTTTCGCTTGAATGGAGGTGTTGATTACACCCCGTCTGGCAATGTGAACCGTGTATTTACGATAAATTTCTTTCCAGTAAGGCATACATCGCTGTGAGACTTTGTTGTTCTGCACTGGCATTATAACCAAGATCAACCCCGTTGGTTTTGGCACGTTCATCTGCCAATGGGTTACTAAAGCCGTGTTTGGCATTGCCTAGAACAATCACGTCATAGTTCACCTTGGCGTTGTCCATTTCGGTTTTAAACTGGGCAACATCATCCAGTGTTACCATACTATCCAGCTCGCCATGTAACACTAAAATTTCGGCCTGAATTTTGCCTGATTCAGCAGGTGCTTTAGGGGTCAATGTACCATGAAATGAAGCCACTGCCTTTAAAGCCGCACCAGAACGAGCCAAATCTAATACGACCTTACCACCGTAGCAGAAACCAATAGCAGCCAGTTGCTCTGGATTAACCTCAGGCTGTGCAGCCAAAGTTTCTAAACCTGCATTGGCACGGGTTACAATGGTATCTGGATCCTGAAAGGTTTGTGTCATCCACTCATTGGCCTGTGAAGCGGCATCAGTGACTTTTTTATCGCCATACATATCGATTGCAAGCGCTGCATAACCCTGTTCTGCCAACTCACGGGCGCGTTGTTCAGTATATTCAGTTCTGCCCCACCATTCAGGTGCAACAATGACGCCTGCGACTGGGGTCTCACTGATGGGTGCAGCAAAATAGCCAATCAAACTTGATCCATCTTTGGCAGTATAGTGAATTTCACGTGTGCTGATGTTCGATGCCATGACTTAAATCCTTCTATACAAACTGAAATTAAAATAATAAGTTTAAATAAGCAATGCTAGAGCTATCGAGTGTAATCAATTTGACTTCATGCTGAAAATTTAAATGGTTTAAAAATAGTCAAAAACATCACTAAATTGCACAATGCAAAAATAAAAAGAAGAACCTTAGGTTCTTCTTTTTATCATCATTTTTAGAATACAGTCATGGATTTATTTATTTTAGATGTATCGAAGTTTTACACTCGACCACGTGAAATAAAGCCAATAATCGCAAGAATGACCGCAACTACGAGTAAGATCACTGCAAAGTCTTTGGATAAACCAGCAACACCACCGAAACCTAATAAACTCGCAATTAATGCTATCACTGCAAAAATAATCGCCCAGCGAAACATAATTCTAATCTCCTTATATTTATCGTGCTTTTAATATAAAACCGATATGACAAAAGCTATGTGTTGTTTATGTGTGCAATCTGTATATTGTCTTTAATATTCAATCAATTGTGTTACAAAAACTATGTAAAGGATGCATATTGGAAACAGTGTTATAATGTGTGTTCGCGCTTGGATCACCTGCTTTATGAACACTGAAACACGTCCATTTTTCTGGAAACATTATTCGCTTGAGCAACTCACTCAGGTGGAGTGGGAAGCTTTGTGTGATGGTTGCGGCTTATGCTGTTTGATCAAACTTGAAGATGAAGATAGTGCTGAAATTGCCTATACCAAAGTCGCCTGTAAATTACTCGACTGTCAAACCGCGCGTTGTTTAGACTATGCCAATCGGCATCAGTTTGTTCCAGACTGTATTCAACTCACGCCAGAAAAGCTAAAAACCATCCGTTGGCTACCTTCTAGTTGCGCTTATCGCCGCTTAAATGAAGGTAAAAATTTACCTTCGTGGCATTATCTCAATACAGGTTCACGTCAAAGTGTGATTAAAGCAGGTAAATCGGCCGCCAAACGATGTGTTTCCGAAGTGGCTGTGGCAGAGGACGATATTGAGGATTATATCGTCCGCTGGATTCGCTAAAAAACAAATTAATGTGAATGTGATACGTGAGTTTGCTGTTGGCTACGGCGTTCACGCTGAGACTGTTTGATAATGGTCCAGCCTGCACTCAGTCCTAAACCCGCCATCAATACAGCCACAAACAAATCTGGTAAGACACTTTGTGTTCCAAACACACCCAATGCTGCGATCATCACCGCGATATTGCCAATCGCATCATTACGACTACATAACCAGACTGATTGCATGTTGGCATCGCCATCACGAAACGCAAATAGCACCACAGCACTAAGAATATTGGCAATGAGTGCCATAAATCCAATGATGCCCATGGTCATGGCTTCAGGTGGAACGCCATGCAGATATGACCAAACTACTTTTCCCAAAATAATCAGTGCAAAGAGACTCATGGTATAACCTTTTAACAGCGCGACGGTCGCACGCCAATACAGACTCAGACCCAATGCCAACAATGAAATCAGATAATTAATCGAATCTCCAAAAAAATCCAGTGCATCGGCCCAAAGAGAGGCAGAACCTGCCTGCATGCCTCCAAAGATTTCAATCAAGAACATACCCAGATTTAAAATCAGTGCAATCCATAAGGCAATTTTAAACTTGTTGCTTTTGACTTTTGGAATGTCGTCATGATCACAGTTACAGCAAGCCATTGGCAATGTCCTCTACTTTCGATAAGCTGATTAGAAAGTCTGGAGTCGCTCTAGGGTCAAGTCTTATGATGAAATATTTGATTGGTGAATTGGCAAAAAAATCTCAGGTTGCGGTGGATACCATTCGTTTTTATGAAAAACGCGGTTTGCTTTTGCCTGCAAAACGAGCGGAAAATAATTATCGCTATTATGATGATGACGCGCTGGATCAACTGATTTTTATTCGGCATTGTCGTGAGCTGGGCATGTCTTTACACGAAATTGAAGATTTAAATGAATTGCTTAAGCAGCCACAACAACAGTGTAAAGTGGTCGATCAAGCGATTGAAGAACATCTTGGACATATACAACATAAAATTCAGCAATTTGAAAAATTTAAAATGCAGCTTGAACAGTTACGTGCCCGTTGTCAGTCCACCACGACCATTGATGATTGCAAAATAATACAAAGCCTGAAGCAACATTCTGATGAGGTACACTAAGCTTGATAATGTGATGTTAACCTGTTGCATAGCAAATAAAGTAAAACTACATTTTTAAGGTATTCATTTGAACCTGACTGGTTAAGATAAAAATAAGACAGCACATAAAGCAAAAGGTGTAAAAGATGACGAAGCAATATGCCACGTCGTTACTGTGTAGCGGTGTTTTACTCTTAACAGCATGTGGTTCAAACAATACCCACTCTCAAGTCATGCAGCAGCAAGAGCAGCGCGCTCAAAGCAAGACAACAATTTCTCAAACATTTCGAACGCAACGTATTGCGCAATTGAATCAGCCATGGGCAATCAGCGTACTGCCAGATGGACATTTACTGATCACTGAACGTCAGGGCAAGCTGAAAATTTTTGATCCGAGCACTCAACAAATGCTGAATGTATCTGGTGTCCCAAAAGTTCGCTATGGTGGACAGGGTGGTTTGGGTGATGTGATTTTACATCCTCAATTTGCTCAAAATCACTGGATTTATTTAAGCTATGCCCAGGCGGGTCAAGGCGGTCAAGGGGCTGTGGTAGCACGTGCTAAATTGGATTTAAGCACTTCAGATCAGCCAAAACTCACTCATTTAGAAAAAATTTGGCAACAAGTACCGAAAGTATCGGGTCAGGGACATTATGGACATCGTTTAGCTTTTGATCGTGAGGGTAAACTCTGGATCAGTTCGGGTGAGCGGCAAAAATTTGACCCTGCACAGGACATGAGTTCAAATTTAGGTAAAATTTTACGTTTAAATGAGGATGGTACACCTGCTGAAGGCAATCCATTTGCCAGTCAGGGAGGGGTAGCAGCACAAATCTGGTCCTTAGGACATCGTAACCCTTTGGGGATGGCCTTTGATGAAACAGGTCAGCTTTGGGTGGTCGAAATGGGACCTAAAGGCGGCGATGAACTGAATCGTATTATTAAAGGGGCAAACTATGGTTATCCTGTGGTCTCCAATGGTGATCATTATTCAGGCTTGCCGATCCCAGACCATGCCACTCGACCTGAGTTTAAAGCACCAGAAATAAGCTGGACCCCAGTCATTTCTCCGTCCAGTATGATGATTTATCAAGGTGATCAATTTCCACAGTGGAAAGCTAAGGCACTGATTGGAGGTTTGTCTTCTGAGTCGATTACGGTGGTGGATTTAAAGACAAATCCTGTTCACGAGGTTCAGCGTATTGATATGAAGCAGCGAATTCGCGGTTTAACCCAATCTCAGGACGGCTCAATCTGGGTCATTGAAGATGGAGACAAGGCAGGACTGTTAAAATTGACTGCAAATTAACAGTGCTGTCTTGAAAAATTGTAGGGTAAATCTAAACACATTCTATTGCGTCAGTACTTGAATTATCTGTGCGCTTGTTACAGCATAGTTGTTCGAGTTTATTGCAGTCACATTTGTTATGTCAGATAGCCATATCCCACTTCCAGAACGGTTACGTCCACGTGATTTGTCCGAGATTATTGGGCAGGATCATTTACTGGGCGAACACGCGCCATTGCGTCAGATGATTGATCAGGGACATTTACCTTCAATTATCTTCTGGGGACCGCCTGGGGTAGGCAAAACCACCATTGCACTATTACTGGCACAGGCGATAGATCGTCCATTTGTCAGTTTGTCTGCACTGAATACCGGGGTAAAAGAGCTCCGTGAAATTATTGCGGAAAGTGGCGATTTACTGACACCTGTGGTGTTTATTGATGAAATTCACCGTTTTAATAAATCGCAGCAGGATGCTTTACTCAATGCGGTTGAAAAAGGCAAAATCACCTTAATTGGGGCAACCACAGAAAACCCGTCTTTTGAAGTCAATAGTGCCTTATTGTCTCGCTGTCAGGTGTATACCTTAAACTCACTGGATCAGGATGCGATTCGAAGCTTACTCGATAAAGCTATTCAAACCGATCCTTTTTTAAAACAGCGGCATATTCAGATTGAGGAATATGATGCACTGCTTCAGTTTGCGGCGGGTGATGCGCGTAAGGCACTGAATTTAATTGACTTGATTGCCAGTACGTTCGAGGCAGATGTTGAAAATATCGTGACCAATGCGGTAACGGTCAAAGTTGCCCAGCAAAATATTGCACGTTATGACAAATCGGGTGAGCAGCATTACGATATTATTTCGGCATTTATTAAATCTATTCGTGGTAGTGATCCTGATGCGACGCTGTACTGGATGGCAAGAATGTTAAAAGGCGGTGAAGATCCCGTATTTATTGCACGGCGCATGTTGATTGCAGCCTCAGAAGATATTGGCAATTCTAATCCGAATGCCTTGTTATTGGCAGGTGAATGTTTCCGTTCAGTCCAAGCGGTCGGCATGCCCGAAGCACGGATTATTTTGGGTCAATGTGCAGTTTATCTGGCGACCAGTCCAAAAAGTAATAGTACCTATTTGGCGATTAATCGCGCTTTAGAGCTTGCAGAAAAAACAGCGAATTTACCTGTGCCACTCCACTTAAGAAATGCGCCGACCAAACTCATGAAACAACAAGGTTATGGGGTATATTATCTGTATCCGCATAATTATCCTGAACATTTTGTGTTACAGGACTATTTGCCACCTGAGCTAAAAGGCACAAAACTGTATGAGTCGGCACGTAACAAACGCGAAGTTGAAGGTGAACGACTTCAGCAACGCCGTTGGCAGGAACAGCAACAGCAATAACTGGCAGGTTATTCCAGTTCTTCATTGACCTGACCATAAATAAGTAGGGTAAACACGCCTGTCCCCCCGATAATATTGCCCAGTGTTGTGGGGAGTAAAAACTGGAAAAAATATTCAGAAAGGCTGGCTTGACCTTTTAAGACCCAATACGCCATTTCCGCAGAGCCGACAATGACATGGGTAAAGCCACCAAGCGCCATTAAGTAGGTAATAAAGAAAATCAGCAAAAATTTATTATTGGCTGACGGTAAAATCCAGACCAGCGAGGCAATTAAAATCCCTGCGGGAATGCCTTTAATCACATTTTCGGCAACGCTATAACTGGCGACATGATGGGCGAGTTGTTCGAGTGCCTGATCAATATTGGGTTCAAATAGCTGAACATTTAATAAAAATAAAGCTGCCAGTGCGGTTCCAGTCAAATTGGAAATAAAGACAATGCCCCATAAGCGCAGCACAGCTTTTAATTTATCCAGACTAAAGTTTTTAAATAAAGGCACAACGGTTGCAATGGTATTTTCAGTAAAAAGCTGCATATGCCCTAAAATCACCAAAACAAAACCGACGGTATAGCCCATATTTTCAATTAAAAATGCCCATTTGGCCTCAGGTAAATAGGCATTGAGAATAGCTTTAAATACAAAAGAAAAACTGATCACGATGCCTGCGGTTATGCCTGAAAAAATTAATGCCTTGGCAGGGCGTTCCAATTCTTCAATGCCATCTTTACGAATGATTTCATAAACCAGTCGGGGAGAGAGTTTTTCGTGCTCTTCAATGGCCATTTTTTCACGCCAAGTGAGAGTATTATCGGTCTGTTTTTCCTGCTCTTTTTCGTTTTCATTCATCAAAGTATTCCTCATGTCATTCTTTTTTGGCGGTCAATATGATGATCGTAAGGCGTTATAATTTCTTTTTAAAAAATAAATGGATGTGAATCCAGAGCATTCAGTCAGCTTTTGTGTATTTTTTTATATCAGATTAAAAAACTGGAGTATGGAGATCTCTGGTTAGTTTTTTGTGAGCAAATAGGCACAAATTTTGAGCTAGTTCATGATTTTGAATACAATACTGGTAAATTCAATGGAATAGTAAAGCTTGATGAACAATAAAATCTTTCGGACCCTTAGCCATGTTGATGGCTGGAATGGCTTGGCACAATATCAAATCAAAGACCACAAAATTTATCGTACGCCTTATCATGTAAATGGTTGGAACACTCAACCGCAGTATGAAATTAGAGACAATAAAGTATATCGTACTGTACATCATGTCGATGGCTGGACTCGACTTGCCCAATATGAAATTAAAAATTCGAAGCTATACCAGACTGCAAACTATACGGGCAGTTGGACAGGTTTGGCACAATATGAAATTCGTTAATGTAGAAAAAATTTAATCAAATTTGTTGATTAGTTTATACATAGCAGAAAATAAAAACGAGCCAGATCACTGACTCGTTTTGAATATAAGCAAACTTGCTTAGATATTGTCTAAATCAATACCTAAACGTGCTGCAACTTCTTCATAAGCTTCAACCACACCGCCTAAACCTTGACGGAAACGGTCTTTATCCAGTTTTTTCTTGGTGTCTTTGTCCCACAAACGGCAACCATCTGGAGAGAATTCATCACCCAATACAATACGGTCGTGAAACACACCAAATTCAAGTTTGAAATCAACCAGAATCATATTGCCAGCATCAAAAAGTGCTTTTAACACATCATTGACTTTGTAGGTCAACTCTTTCATTTTTTCAAGCTGTTCAGCAGTTGCCCAACCTAAAGCAATGGCTTGAGATTCATTCACCATTGGATCGCCCAGACCATCATCTTTATAGAACAACTCAAATGTTGGCGGAGTCAGCTCTTTGCCTTCTTCTACACCTAGACGGCGGCATAGCGAACCAGCAGCATAATTACGAATCACACATTCCACAGGAATCATCTGAAGTTTTTTAACTAACACTTCATTTGGTGTCAGCAATTTCTCAAAATGCGTTTCGATGCCTGCTTCAGCCAGTTTTTCCATAATAAAGGCGTTAAAACGGTTGTTGACCTTACCTTTACGATCCAGTTGTTCGATTTTTTCGCCATTAAATGCTGAGGCATCATCACGAAAGACTAAAATCAAATGGTCTGCATCATCTGTTTCATAAACAGATTTGGCTTTACCAGTATAGAGCAAGGTTTGTTTTAACATGGGGGAACCTTTTTCAAGAAAAAATTGCCTAGAGAAAGCCTAGGCTGGCCAATTTTGATAAATCTGGTTAAGCAATTCAGTGGCTTTTGCTGGATCGGCAAAACTGTTGTCTGGATTAAATAAAGCAAGATTATGTGTACTGCCGACACCTGTCAGTTTCAGCACATAGGTTTGCTGCCCCACTTTAATGGTGGCTTCATAACCTGTTTTATTTTCGCTGAGCACTGTGTAGTTCAGACTACTCAGTGTGGCAACGGTATATTGCCAAATCTCAGCAGTCGATCCGTTCATTTGCAGTAATGGATTTCTATTGCCATCGACTACAAGCTGAGGACGACTCATGGCAGCCGTAGAATCTACATTGTTGGCAGTGACTGCATTAGAACTGACTGAAGCTGGACGAGGTAATGCAAAACGCGTCCCTTGTTTGTTTTCAAGCTTAGGTGCATTGTCAATCGCAAGCTGATCTACAGTCGGCGCAGGATACAGTGGCGTAAATGGGCGCACGGTTGCATCTGTCGGGAACTGGAGTGGAGCAAGCGTAGTGGTATTCTTATAATCTAAAGAATGATTATTAAAACTACTACAGCCTACTAAACCCATAGCGGCAATAGCAAAAGTTAGTCCAAGTCGTAACTGCATCATAATCTGCTCTTATTGAATAATTCCCGCTGCTTTCAAGGCATTACGGAGTGGTTCGCGATATTGCTGTGCAAGAGGAGTCAAAGGCAGACGAATACCTGTTCCAATGAGTCCCATTTCATGTACCGCCCATTTCACAGGAATTGGGTTCGATTCGCAAAATAGATTATTGTGTACATTTGCAACTTTATTGTTAACGGCTTCAGCCTCTGCTGCCTGACCACTGACAGCGGTAGCACATAGCTCACTCATGATTTTTGGCGCAACATTTGCAGTCACCGAAATATTACCTTTTGCACCTGCAAGCATCAGTTGCCAAGCGGTTTCATCATCGCCAGAAAACACCGCAATTTTACCATCCAATGCCTGAATCAGTTCAGTACCACGTGGAATATCGCCTGTTGCATCTTTGACACCGACAATATTAGCAATATCAGCCAGACGTACCACAGTTTCATTGAGCATGTCTACGCCAGTACGGCCGGGTACATTGTACAGCACTTGTGGCAAGTCAACGGCTTCTGCAATGGCTTTAAAATGTTGAAATAAACCTTCTTGTGTCGGTTTATTATAATAAGGGGTCACCAGTAAAGCAGCATCAGCTCCCAGCTCTTTGGCAGCTTGAGTTAGTTCAATTGCTTCGCGAGTAGAGTTTGCACCTGTACCTGCAATAATGGGAATACGTTTGTTTGCCACACGAATGATTTCTTTGATCACTTGCGTGTGTTCTTCCATGCTTAAGGTCGATGGTTCGCCTGTTGTACCAACGGCTACGATACCGTTGGTTCCCTGATCAATATGCCACTCAACCAGCTTTTCGAGGCTCTTCCAATCTACGCTACCATCTTCAAACATTGGGGTGACGAGTGCGACAATTGAGCCTTGCAGGGTCTGAGCTTGCTGAGTCATTTTAAAAAAATATCCTATTGTGCCATCCAATAAAATAAAAAAAGGAATATGGATGGTTTTGCAGTCTTTTGATTTAGTGTCTCAACAAAAAATATTTTGTTGAATAACTATTCTGCAAATTATGACTGATCGGAGACATAAGAACAATATGCTTTAGTCAAACCCATTAAAACTTTATCGGATCGCTACTGATTTTTATGCTAGATACAAGCAGGTGGCATGTGTTAAGTACGATATAAAAGATGATTCGATTGGCATGTAGACTTTATTTAAACTCAATCCTTCTTATAAGATGTCAAAGACATCAAGCATGATGACCCATAAAACAGGAGTGGCGTAATGGCGCACGGAAAAAATACAGCCTTGATCGTGGTGGACGTACAAAATGGATTTACGCCCGGTGGTCATCTAGCTGTGGCACACGCTGATGAAATTATCCCGTGTATTAATCGTTTAGCGGGTGTGTTTGACAATATTATATTGACGCAGGATTGGCATCCTGCTGATCATATTTCTTTTGCTGAAAACCATGCCGGTAAGCAACCGTTTGACAGCATTGAACTGGCGTATGGAACGCAAGTGCTGTGGCCGACGCATTGTGTACAGGGAACGCAGGATGCCGAATTACATCCAGATTTAAATATTCCTTCGGCTCAGCTTATTATTCGTAAAGGTTTTCATGCAGAAATTGATAGTTACTCTGCTTTTATGGAAGCGGATCGAAGCACCTCCACAGGGCTTGCGGGTTATTTAAAAGAACGCGGTATTGATACGGTGTATATCACAGGAATTGCGACTGATTTTTGTGTGGCATGGACTGCCATGGATGCCAAACAAGCAGGATTTGAAAGCTATGTGGTGATCGATGCCTGTAAAGCCATTGATTTAAATGGTTCATTGCAACACGCTTGGCAAGAAATGTTAAAAGTAGGCGTCAAACGAATAAGCGCAGCACAATTGCTTAAAGAAATATAACCGAGCAATATAGGCAACTGATTTGTTGAGTTGAAAGAGTCTAAGTATGCCGTGGATATTGCGCCTGACCCAGTGGATGCAAAAAACCTTTGCGATTTGGGTGATTGTTTTTTCAGCCATTGCCCTATGGCAACCTAGCTATTTTGTCTGGCTGACAGCTTATATTCCATGGATATTAGGTTTAATTATGCTCGGGATGGGCATGACCCTCACGCTCAGTGATTTTCGAGGCGTATTTCGTTATCCCAGAGCAGTATTGATTGGTGTGGTGGCGCATTTTGTAGTAATGCCAAGTCTTGCTTATCTGTTGTGTACCTTATTTCAATTACCACCTGCTATTGCAATTGGGGTGATTTTAGTGGGTTGTTGTCCCGGAGGAACAGCCTCCAATGTCATTACCTATATGGCAAGAGGCAATACTGCACTTTCGGTGGCTTGTACTTCCGTATCAACTTTGTTGGCGCCTATTTTAACACCGACTATTTTTTATTTATTGGCAAGTCAATGGATCAAGATTGATGTTGGTTCAATGTTTATTTCGATTCTACAGGTGGTGTTAGTTCCTATTCTGCTTGGTTTGCTCTTGCGCCAGTATTTTAAAATACAGGTTCAACGTTATATACAAGTCATGCCGATGATTTCAGTGGTAGCAATTGTACTCATTGTGGCAGCCATTATTGGAGCAAGTAAGGCGTCTATCTTGCAATCAGGTTTGCTGATTTTAGTCGTGGTAATTTTACATAATGGTTTGGGGTTTTTAATCGGCTATTGGGCAAGTCGCTGCTTAAAGCTATCGCATTACGATAGTAAAGCCATTTCGATTGAGGTGGGAATGCAAAATTCAGGTTTAGGCGTGGCATTGGCTGCGGTGCATTTTGCTGCTTCTCCCATCACTGCGGTTCCTAGTGCGATTTTTAGCTTATGGCACAATATTTCTGGTGCTGCTTTGGCAACCTATTGGGCGCGTCAAGCAGAAAAGCAGCCTGAGTCTTCTGAGCAAAATGTTCAATAGACCCGTGTTTTTATTCATAGAGCAAAGACAAGTGTCATGTATATGACACTTGAAGTATAAGGGTAATTAAGCGTCTCTGAGTACATCACGAATAGAGGGATCCTTATCAAACACAGATTTGGCATACGGACACAATGGAATAACTTTGATCTGGTTTTTACGGGCAAAATCAACCACAGCATCTAAAAGCTTGCGTCCTACGCCTTGTCCACGATATGCATCGGCTACATCAGTGTGGTCAATGATCAACATTTTTTCACCTGCCCATGTATAGACCATTTCACCAGCCAAAGTTTCGCTATCATGTAGTTCAAATGCGCCGTGTTTGCCATCATCTTTTTGTTGAATATTCAAAATGATACTCCTTTGATCATTGCCTAACGATGAGTTATAGATTGAATTGTGGCAGCAATTTAAATGAATGTGGTTGGGATTTTGTTATTGATATTTATGGTATGGGGCAGCGAAGATTGTGCTGTTTTAAATTGAGTAAAACAGACAAAAAAAAAGACCTATATACCAATATCGGTATATAGGCTTAAAAAGTAGCATTCGCTTAAGGGTTTGGGGCAAATGCTACTGGCGGTTATGAAACACTAAGATGGAGGTCTTTAGGTTTCAACATCTATTTTAAGAAGAATGATCATGAATTTCTTGTCTAAAAAAGCAGTTATTTTTACCTTTTGGTGTAAAATTTATTGATAATAATTAAGTATTTATTATTATTTTTTATAAATTATCTCTTAAAAACAATACAATATTTTGAATTTTCCATCGTTCTGTTTAAATTAAGATCAATATGATAGTTTTATTTAGAAAAATTAAATAAAAACCAACTGTTTTGCTCTGAATTTTGTTTATTATCTTCTATTTTTTTCATTTAATAAAAGTTTATTTTAAAATAATAGATTGATTTTAAAAGTTTTAATATCTAAATCAGCTATTGAGTTAAATCCATATGATTTATATGACTTTTGTTTGTAATGAAAACTTTTTTTGCATAAATTGATAAGAAAAACTATACAAAATGGATCAGAATTACAAATGAAAGAAAAGGTGAACCGACTCACATTTCAAGTGTTTTTATCCAAGTCGGGCGTTTTTAAAAGCTGAGGAGACGACAATGAAACTGACAAAAAATTTAGTGGCGATGATGGCTGTTGGAATGATGGTTCCAGTTTTGGCAAACGCAGCGCCAACCGTGACCTTTCAGGGTGAAGTGTCAACCCAAACCTGTCAGGCAGAAGTGAATGGTCAGGAAAATGCGATTGTTTTACTCGCAACTGTACCTGAATCAAGCTTAGCTTCTGCGGGTGCAACCGCCGGATTAACTCCATTTACAATCGCTGTAAAAGATTGTGCGACTGCTGGCGCAGATACACAGATTAAAACCAAATTTTTAGGTCAATCTGTGACCGCTGGTGGTAATCTAGGAAACGTAGCGGCAACTAACCCAGCGGGCAACGTTGCGATTCAGTTAACCAGTGATGCTGCTGGTACTACACCAATTACCTTAAACGGGGTAACGTCTGTGCCAGGACTTGTCTTAAAAGCAGGTGAGACCGCTGCAAACCATCAATTCGGTGCACAATATATTGCTGAAAATGGTGCTGCTACAGCAGGTGCAGTCACAGGTGTGGTTGAATACACCCTAAGCTACCAATAATAAAAGAGTACTTTATATCTGCCGCAAGGGCGGCAGATATCTCAATAAAATAATAATATCAAAAATAGGTGGAGGACAGTATGAACGCTATATTTAGCCGCATGTCGAAAATGCTGATGATCGCCGTAAGTTCTTTTGTGGTGAGTCATTCATTTGCTGGTGTAGTTTTGACAGGCACGCGTGTGATTTTGGCGGATGGTCAAAACGAAAAAGCCATCAATCTACAGAATAAAGATGTCGCACCTGCTTTGGTGCAAATCTGGCTGGATGAAGGCGATGAAAACTCTACACTTGAGACTGCTCAAGCTCCTTTTGTGGTAAGCCCTCAAATTTTTCGTATGCAACCCAATGCGGGACAAACGGTACGTGTACGTTTTGTAGGTGCTGATCAGGTCACTCAGGACCGTGAATCCTTATATTTTTTAAACTTTTTACAATATCCTGCTGCAAAAAAACAGGATGCGGATCAAAACCGTCTAATGGTGGTGTTTAAAAACCGCGTCAAAGTATTTTATCGACCTAAAAATTTGGTGGGCAACTCCGCGCAGACACTGGATAAATTGAACTTTAAATTTGATATGCAAACCAAACAGTTGAGTGTCAATAATCCAACAGCCTATTACGCCAGTGTGCAAGAGCTACGTTTACTCGCGCCTTCGAAAGATGTGTTGGTTAAGCAAAATGAGATGATAGCACCGTATAGCACCGTCAGCTGGAGCGTTAAAAGTTCAGACTCTATTCCGAATACGGCTAAGATTAAAATCACGCTGATTAATGATTATGGTGCAAGTGCCATTCGTGAAGCGTCTCTTAGCCCCTAATTGAGGGAGGATGTCGTATGCGTAATCACCATCGTTTTAATTCCTCCCTGATCCTCTCGATTTGTCTGCTCAGTGGCACGATGATCACACAACTCTATGCCGCAGAGGATACCTCTTCTACAAATCATGCAGATGAATATTATTTTGATCGTGCATTATTTCGGGGGCAATCCATTCAGCAAGCGGGACTCATGCAACGCTTGAGCCAAAAGCAGGTGGTATTGGCTGGGAAATATAAAGTCGATGTCTATGTCAATGGTCGCTTTATTGAACGTATGCAGCTTGAATTTAAAGAGACAGCAGATGATGTTCAGCCCTGTTTTAACGCAGCCATGCTCAAAAGCCTCGGTCTTGTCGATCGTTCTATCCCAAATACAGCACAGTCAACTCTTGAGAAGCAATGTGTCTACTTAAGCGAGCAGGTGAAAGGTAGTCAGTCTCAGTTGGATTTTAGTCAGTTGCGTTTGAATTTAACCATTCCACAAAGTGAATTACGTTTTGTGCCACGAGGTTATGTTGATCCGTCACAGTGGAATGCAGGAAGTAGTATTGGTTTTGTCAACTATATTGCCAATTACTACTACAATTCTTATCGCATAGATTTAGGAAGATTTAATCAGGACGCTGCTTATTTATCCTTAACGGGTGGTATTAATTTTGGCAAATGGCAATATCGGCAACAATCTAGCATAAGTTATGACAAAGGACGTGGCACAGACTGGAATAACATCCGCAGTTATGTGGTACGCGCCTTACCTGCAATTCGTGGTCAAGCGACCTTTGGACAGGTCTATAGCTCTGGACAGTTTTTCTCAGGTCTTAGTTTTACGGGTTTAAATATTAGTTCAGATGATCGTATGTTACCCGAATCAGTACGTGGTTATGCTCCTGTCGTACAAGGGGTGGCCAAAACCAATGCCAAAGTGTCGGTGCAACAAAATGGTCGAGAAATTTACCAGACCTCTGTTGCTCCTGGTAGCTTTAAAATTACTGACTTATATCCGACCAACTATAATGGTGATTTGACCGTTATCGTATACGAAGCTGACGGTAGCATGAGTCAGTTTAGAGTGCCTTTTTCGGCTGTTCCCGAATCATTACGGATGGGATCATATCGTTATAATTTTGATATTGGTCGTAGTCGTGACATTGGAGAAGATACTTATTTTTCCAATGTGACCTATCAGCGTGGTTTGAGCAATGCAGTCACCCTGAATAGCGGTTTGCGTATAGCCGATGGTTATCAGGCGGCGTTATTGGGTGGCAACTATACCTCTTTTCTTGGGGCTTTTGGTAGCAATCTGACTTATTCACATGCAGATCTTGATGAGTTAGGAAGTACGGACGGCTGGCTGGCGAGTTTGACCTACAGTAAAACCATTCAGCCGACCAATACCAATATTGCATTGGCTGGATATCGTTATTCTACCGAAGGTTACCGGGATTTAGGGGATGTGATTGGTTTACGTTATGCCTTGAACAATGGTGAGACATGGCAATCTTCGAGTTATTTACAGCGTTCGAGAGTCGAGCTCACCCTTAATCAGAGTCTAGGTGATTACGGCATACTTTTTATTTCAGGTTCAACTCAGGATTATCGTGATGGTCGTGATCGTGATGTGCAAACCCAGATTGGCTATAACAAAGCCTTTAAAAATGGCGTCTCAATGAATCTGTCTCTGATTCGTCAGGAAAACTCCTATTATCAACTGGCAGATTCGTCAAATAATCCTGTGATTTCACCCGATCCGCTACAGGATAAAAAGAAAGATACCACACTAAGTTTGTCTCTGAACCTGCCATTAGGTGGACAAAATAAGACACGACCGCCCTATCTGGGTGTGTCTTATTCACATAGCTCTGATCAATCTGACTTTTATCAGGCTATGCTGTCTGGCACCTTAAGTAAAGATCAGTCGTTTAACTATGCTGTTGGTGTAAGTCATGATCAAGATATGAATAACACCACTTGGAATGGCAATTTAAATAAACGCTTTTCAAATCTGACCGCGGGTTTAAGTGCATCTACAGGTGAGGATTTCTGGCAAGCCTCAGCCAACGCACAGGGTGCTATCGCGATTCACAGTGGTGGAATCACCTTTGGACCATACTTGGGTGAAACTTTTGCATTGGTTGAGGCAAAAGGAGCAGAAGGTGCCAAAGTCTTTAATGGACAAGGTTCAAGTATTAACAAGTCAGGCTATGCATTGGTTCCCGCTATTACAGCTTATCGTTACAACACGATTAGTCTTGATCCGCAGGGCATTTCTGAACAAGTTGAGATCGAGAGTAGCGAGCAACAAATTGCGCCATACGCAGGTGCAGCGGTAAAAATCAAATTTAAAACCCGCACAGGTTACCCATTACTGGTACAGGCACGACTGGATAATGCTGAAAAAGATTATGTTCCGCTTGGTTCAGAAGTCCTGGATGAACAAGGCAATGTGATTGGGATGGTCGGTCAAAGTGGACAAATGTATGTTCGTGCAGAACAACGTCAAGGTGCATTAATTGTACGTTGGGGTGAGCAAAATGATCAGCATTGTCGTGTTCAATATCATATTGATGATCAGGCCATTCAACAAACTCTGATTCGTTTTGAACAAAGCTGTCAAATGGAGCAAGTAAAATGAAAAAACTAAAATTTTGGCTACTTCAAATACTTATTGTCATCATGAGCTATTCAAGCGTGAACACTTTTGCTGCATGCCGCAGTACAGGTGTGAGTCAAACCGAAGATGGACGTACTGCACCGATTCGCTTTGGTACAGTAAATTTAACCAGTACCTATTTACAGCCTGTTGGTACCTTGCTTGCGAAAACAATCGTTCCCCCAACCGATTACACTTATGGAGGGGCGACAGCGACCAGTGTATTGTGGGAGTGTGATGCTGCGGACTTACCGAACATTCAATTTCTGGTGGCCACGAATGGTGATGACCGTGTGGGTGGCTATTGGGATTTAGGTGCACAGGATGGTTTATCAGATGTTTACGCCACCTTTTTTCGTTATATCGGCATAAAACAAACCATGGATGGAGTGGTTTTGACCCGTTATTGGAAGTCACTTCCTGTGCGAAATTATGTGACTGTGGGTAATAAAATCCAGATTCGGCTACAGGATTTACCCACCTTATATGCTGAACTGTATCGGATTAGCCAGATCCCGAGTGCAGGATTAAATAACTATTGTGGTGCTGGAAGTAGCGGAACCATTGCGACAGGCCCATATAGCTGTACTCAGCCTAATGCCTATATTCAACTCAAAGGCCCGGGTCTTACCAGTGATAATGTAGGGCAGGATTCTGCGACTAACTATCTATTCTGGGGAGTGGATAACGGTTTTGGTTATGGGATGCGTCTAGGAAACCAACTCTGGAATGAGCCGACCTGTGTGGCACGCAATGCAACGCCATTGGTTCTGTTCAACACCATGACGGTAGAGGCTTTAAATCAGGGTCAATCGACTCAGGCACAATTTAATGTCTCGATTGAATGTTCGAATCAGGCGGTGTCTGGAACGGCCAGTAAACAGACTGCCATCGGGATACAGGCATCTGAAGGGGCTTATACGGCAGCCAAGCAACTGGGACTGGTCAATGCAGAAAATGGCGTTAAAGCGTTGCTTTCAGATCAGTATGGTAGCAATGGCATTGCCAAAGGAGTGGGAATTTTCCTACGCAATAGCACCACTGGAACGGATATGAATTTTGTTGGTCAGCCAAGTTTGCCGGGAACAGGGGCTAGCAATGCGGGTTGGTATCCGTATAAAGACGGTGCGATTGCCAACGGTTCGGTTCAGGCAGGTTATACCCAGTATTTGCAAAACTATACTGCCATCCTAAAAAAACTGGATGGACAAACCGTAGAAGCTGGCAAAGTCTATGCCACTGCATATGTGTTAGTGAAGGTACAATAATGAAAAGACACCTGGTGTTAATGACTTTTATCAGTATTGCCTGTTCACTGCCAGTTCAGGCCGGTATTTTGGCTCAAAAAACACGGCTCGTGTTTACCGAAGGGCAGCGAGAGGGCAGTTTAATGTTGGCCAATACCAATGATTATGCTGTTGTCTTGCAAACGTGGGTGGATCAAGGTGAAGGAAATCCAGATCGACCAGCCATTCCTTTTATGACCTTGCCTCCCATTTCGAAAATGGCAGCACATGGCATTCAAAGTTTGCGCGTAATTTACAATGGTCAACGCTTGCCAAAAGATCGAGAGTCCGTGTATTGGCTGAATTTGTATGAAATACCAGCCGTTCAACAGCCAACACAAAAAGATGCATACTTGAGTCTGGCGATGAATACGCAACTCAAAGTTTTTTATCGGCCCAAACAGCTCAAAAATATTGATCTAAATGATATTGCCAAGCAGTTAACATTTTCTTTGCATTCACAAGCGGGGCAGTGGATCGTGGTATGCGATAATCCAACGCCTTATCACGCCTCAATGATTCAACTGCAATTGAGCAATTCACAGCAATCTATTCAGGCAAATAGCGAAACTGACATGATGAGTTATCCCAAATCTCAACGTCAGTACGTATTTAATGGCACGCTGGCACAGGCCGCCAAATATCAACTTCATTTTAGTTTAATTGATGATCTAGGGAATCAGCATGATTTTCAAAAAGATATTGTGTTGATTCAACCCTAATTTGTATTTTTTTATCCTCTGACTTTCAGAGGAAAACTCTCCTGAAAATCGCGTTATCATGACGCTTATGTTGGAATGCAGCGATGCAAAAAACTTTTTATCACATTAAATCAGTTAATGCGAATTTACTGCAATTACTGATGCTGTTCTGTGAGCAGCATGGCTTAAATTTACCACCCCATGTCCACCAATATACGGTCAATGAACGGGTTCCCTTTGCTGAATGGCGCGCTTTGCTAGATGATATCGAGCAGCAATATCCTGTGCCTGCACTGGGCTTAAAAATTGCGAATCTGGTACAACCCCAACATATGGGTATTTTAGGTTATATCGGATTATCCTGTAATAATCTGGCAGAAGCCTTGAGCTTCTTTTTGAAATACCAACGATTAAGTTATGATTTTATGGATGTTTCAGTGACATGCCAGCAGGATGAGCTGATCATTAGCTGGTCGTTTGATCCGTATTTTAAAGCAGGTGCTTTAGCGGATGAAACCATGATTGCGATTTTTTATAACTTGACCAATCAATTGGTTTATCCAGAAAAGATTGGACTGAATCGGGTCGATTTCGTTTCTGCGACGCCTAAAAATCCGCAGCTTTATGAACAATATTTTAATTGTCCTGTAGAGTTTAATCATAATAAAACCAACATGTATTTTTCGTTAAGTAATTTAAATTTATCGGTCTCCCAAGCTGATCCTGTCTTGAATCAGATTTTAAACCAGCAGGCTGCCAGTCTGATACAGGAATTGCCAGAATGTAATTCCTTTGACGAGGCCGTGCAGCGCACAATCATTCATGCGGTACATCAAGGCAAAATCTCAATTGAGTCTGTCGCGCAGCAATTAGGCTATACCTCACGTATGCTGCAATATAAATTAAAGCAGCAGGGTTATACCTTTAAGCAACGCTTGAATCAGGTACGTAAAGACCTCGCGGTCAGTTATCTTGCCGATCAGAGTTTAAGTATTCTGGAAATTTCCTTATTGTTGTCTTATCAAGAACAGACCTCTTTTAACCGGTCTTTTAAAAGCTGGACAGGATTAAGCCCATTACAGTATAGACGGCAAATCATAGAGGGCTTTATGGAAGAAGATCATGAACTTTGGAATATCATGGTTTAAATCTGAAAAGCCAGTTCCTCCTGCGGCATTTGATGTTCATGTCGCCATTGTAACGGACTCATACCCGTCCATGCCTTAAATGCACGATTGAAAGATGTCTGCTCACGGTATGCCAGTAATGCAGAAATTTCATTAATGCTTAACGATTCGTCTTCCAGATATTGTATAGCAAGCGTTTTTCTAATTTTGTTGAGCTTATCGGAAAATGTGGTTCCATTGAGTTTAAGTCGATATTGTAGTAATCGTGGGGAGAGTCCCATTTGATTGGCAACATATTGAATATCAGTTCTATTTTTCTGTATTGCAGCAACAATGTTACGATAAATTAACTCATTAAATGAAATTTCATTGGGATACTTTCTGAGCAGATAATTGGCATTTTTTTCCAAAATACGTTTTAAGACTTGATCTGAATCGGTATGGATGTGCAAATTAAGCATATTGTGAGCATAAGATACTTTATTAAGCGCACATTCAAAAATGACAGGACAGTTGAAAAAACGTTCATGATAAGAGATCAGGGACGGGGCAGGTGAACTAAATTCCATTCTTTTGGCATGAAAAACTTGTGGATAAACCAAGGAATTTATAAAGGTCATCATCATGGAAAAGGCGACATCATTGGCAAATCGTGCTTCCTTGACAAACTGACCTGCTTGAACAAAAGTGGGGCTTTTCCAGATAAAAGTAAACTCAGTGCCGTTATCATCAATATTGACTTGAGAAATATGATACCAAATCCGTTGATAACGCTGAAATAAAGCAATAACTTCTCCTGATGTTTCACAGTTCATGGATAAATACGCCACAATACCAATATCTGAAGGCTCACAAAGTTTGCCGATTTCAATGCCTAAATCATCTTTTTGATAATATTGACTTAAATAATTTAAGATACGATACCATTCAATCAGTGGCAGTCGCTCATCCACATCATATGTCCGGCTGATTGGAGACGGAATAGCATGTAAATGGCAAAATTTTTGGACTAAATTGGCCAGACCACTACTGACTCCCCGTGTATTCAGTAAAGTATGCACATGCTCTCCATACAAAAAATTATAATTTTAGCCCTAGAATAAACTTAATTTGATGGTTGATTCAGTTTCAATTTATTTCTAATTTATTCAATGATCATCAAGCCGATGATGAGCCAGCGATGAGCTTGTAGCAGTTAAATAGGTGTTATCTTTGAAATTAAAGCATTTTAGGTAATTCTTGTGGCTGCATGTCAAAAAGTATCACCTCACATTGTTGACCATCGGTAAAAGATAAGGTCTGATTTTGTCGAATTTTTATGCCATCACCGGATTGAAATGCAGTTTTATTAATCTGTATATGACCTTTTGCAATATGTACATAAACATATCTATTATGTGAGACGACAAAGTCTGCGTGTTCACTTCCATCAAATGCTGCGACATAGATATAAATATCCTGTTTAATTGCGAGAGTGCGCTCATGACCTTGAGGTGCAATCATTAAATGGAACTTTCCACGCTTATCTTCTTCATTTAAATGCATTTGCTGATATTTGGGTTGTGTATCAGCGACATTTGGAACCACCCATATTTGTAAAAGATGAACATCTTGCTCAGATGAGAGATTAAATTCGCTATGGGATATACCCTGTCCCGCACTCATCAATTGGGTATCATTGGGTTGAATAACCGAACCAGTTCCCATAGAGTCCTTGTGTTCTAGAGCACCTGCTAAGACATAGGAAATGATTTCCATATTGCGATGAGTATGCATGTGAAACCCTTTTGAAGGGGCCACAATGTCTTCGTTAATCACTAAAAGACTTGAAAAACCGACTTGCTTGGGATTCCAGTAATCTGCAAATGAGAAGCTATGACGGGATTGCAGCCAACCATGATGTGATCCACCGCGTTCATGGGCATAACGTATATCAAACATGACCTAGCCCTCTGTTATCTATATCGTTTTGATAATTTATGTATCAATAAGCGAGTTTATTTTTATTTGCTGGCTACTATTATGCAGATTATTCGGATTAACCAGATTTAATCCAATAAAATGTTGATCATAAAAAAATCCACATCATTCTGTTGATTAAAGCATAGCCTGTGTGGATTTTTTGAGCAATCCAGTATTACACTTTATTACTCAGTATGAAAATAAAATATTATCATACAAATATGATATTGATTTTGAATGAATTTATTCCACCGTCACTGATTTGGCAAGATTCCGTGGTTGATCCACATCTGTACCACGCAACACAGCAACGTGATAAGACAACAATTGCACAGGAATACTATAAATAATTGGTGCTAGCCATACATCGACTTTTGGAATATACACCACGTGCTGACGATCTTTTTGCACAATGCCACTGTTTTCATCAGCGAATACAAACAATTCACCACCACGCGCCTGTACTTCTTCCATATTGGACTTAAGTTTATCCAGCATGTCATCGTTAGGTGCCAAGATCACCACTGGCATCTCGTTATCAACCAATGCCAATGGACCGTGTTTCAGCTCACCTGCGGCATAGCCTTCTGCGTGAATATAGGAAATTTCCTTGAGTTTCAAGGCGCCTTCCAACGCGATTGGATAATGCGTTCCACGTCCCAAGAATAAACAATGTTGTTTTTCAACAAACAGTTCTGAAAGACGTAAAATTTGTTGATTGTGCTGCAAGGTATCCAGCATCACTTTCGGACAATGCCAAAGCTGGCTCGCAATCTCGGCGATTTGACCATCAGAAATTTGTTGTTTGACCTGACCAACTTTCAGGATCAGTAACATCAATGCAGCAAGTTGGGTGGTAAAGGCTTTAGTCGATGCGACCCCAATTTCAGGACCCGCCAATGTCAATAAATGATGATCTGTTT
This sequence comes from Acinetobacter ihumii, assembly GCF_900625095.1. Lineage (GTDB taxonomy): Bacteria > Pseudomonadota > Gammaproteobacteria > Pseudomonadales > Moraxellaceae > Acinetobacter > Acinetobacter ihumii. Next base: position 2,390,566 of record NZ_LR130760.1, read on the forward strand.
CTCGTACCATAGACGAGGTCGCCACATTACAAATTGTTAAGGTGACAATCTCAAGTAAATTGGCTTTGGCACGTTTCTGTGTTTCACGTAAGGCAGCCAATGTATCGGCGGTTTCACCTGACTGAGAAATACAGATATATAAAGTATTTGCGACAATGACAGGCGAACGATAACGAAATTCACTGGCAATTTCGATTTGACAAGGAACCCCAATCAATTGTTCAAACCAGTATTTGGCAATCATCCCTGAGTGATAACTGGTACCACAGGCAATAATCTGTACACTTTGGATTTTGCTAAAATCCAGCTCTGCATTTTTCAGAAAATCTTCACGCAGCGCATTATTATTTAACGCCTGAGAGATGGTTTGCTGAATGGCATCGGGCTGCTCATAAATTTCTTTGAGCATATAGTGTTTATATTCACCTTTAGAGGCATTACTGATCGCAGCATCCAACTCTTTGACTGGACGCTCAACGCGCTCACCATGCGCATAGATATCAATGCTATCACGGGTTAAGCGGGCAATATCACCTTCTTCGAGATACACAAAGCGATTGGTAATCGGCAAAAGTGCCAATTGGTCAGAACTGATAAAGTTCTCCCCAATCCCGACGCCAATCACCAGTGGTGAACCTTCACGAACTGTGATCAGTTCATCAGGATGTTGGGTATGGACAATACCAAGCGCATAAGCCCCTTTGAGCTTTGGTACGACCTGACGCACGGCATCGAGCAAACTATCAGTATGTTTCAGGGCATCATTGACCAGATGTGCGACCACTTCAGTATCGGTTTGTGACGTGAATACATAGCCTTGTGCCTGAAGCTGCTCTTTAAGTTCCTGATAATTTTCAATAATGCCATTGTGTACCACGGCAACATCACCCGATACATGCGGATGTGCATTGTTTTCAGTCGGTTTACCATGCGTTGCCCAACGGGTATGTGCAATACCTAATGAACCCTGAAGCTTATGTTCAGCAACTGCTTCTGCTAAATTGGCGACTTTACCGACACGACGTTCACGCAAAATCTGTTGATGATTGACCAATGCAACGCCCGCAGAGTCATAGCCACGGTATTCAAGACGTCTTAAACCTTCGACCAAAATATCAATAATACTACGTTCCGCAACGCCGCCAACAATACCACACATAGGTTTATCCTCTTATTTTTTCAACTTTTGGGGACGTTGATAATTTGATTTTTCAATTTGTTCAGCGCGTTCAAAGGCCAGTGTATGATCACCTACATTACGGGTGATCACTGAACCTGCACCAATGGTAGCACCATTGCCAATAGTAACAGGCGCGACCAGTGAGCTATTTGAACCAATAAAAGCTGCATTACCAATCACCGTTTTGTGTTTATACACACCATCATAATTACAGGTAATCGTTCCTGCGCCAATATTGGAACCTTCACCGACTTCGGCATCGCCTAAATAGGTAAAGTGATTGGCTTTAGAGCCTAGACCAATGCGGGTGTTTTTCACTTCTACAAAGTTACCAATATGCACTTCGTTGGCCAAGACTGCACCCGGACGTAAACGTGCGAATGGACCAATCTGGGTGTTTTCACCAACGATGGCGTTTTCAAAAACACTATACGGTTGAACTTTTGTGCCCGCAGCGATAGACGTATTTTTAAGGATACATCCTGCACCAATTTCAACGCCATTGCCAAGTTCACAGTCGCCTTCAATGATGACATTGATATCAATACGTACGTCTTGACCGACTTTGACTGAACCACGTAAATCAAAACGGGCAGGATCACTAAAAGTGACGCCTTGTTGCATCAGCTCAGTCGCTTGTTGTTGTTGAAATTCACGTTCCAAAGCCGCCAGTTGCAGGCGATCATTTACGCCCTCAACTTCATAGGCCAGCTGTGGTTGAATTGAGGCAATTTCAAGTCCATCGGCAACTGCCATTGCGACAATATCGGTCAGGTAATATTCGCCTTGCGCATTCTGATTAGACAGCTTTGGCAACCATTCATGCAGTTTTTGATTGCTGACACAGTAAATCCCGGTGTTAATTTCCTGAATCTGGCGTTGTTCTTCACTGGCATCTTTATGTTCAATAATCGCCTGAATCAGATTGTCTTTACGTACAATACGACCATAACCTGTTGGATTATCAACATTTAAGGTAATCATGCCAATGCCAGAAGATGCAGAAGCCTCCAGCAATTGTTGTAGGGTTTGCTCGCGGACTAAAGGTACATCGCCGTATAAAATCAGCGAGATACCATCTTTTGGCAAAACCGATAAGGTCATTTGTACCGCATGACCTGTGCCGAGTTGCTCAGCTTGTTCGACCCATTGAATTTGTTCTTGTGCAAATTGTTGTTGTACCCGATCACCACCGTGACCATAAATGGTAATAATATTGTCTGCGTTGAGTTTTTTTGCAGTGCTGATGACATGACCCAATAAAGACTGACCAGCAAGGGGTTGTAGTACTTTTGGCAATTGCGAACGCATCCGCGTTCCTTTACCTGCTGCAAGAATAATAACGGTCGTTGACATGAATAACCTACTTAACGGTTTAGACCAAACAATAAATAAATCAAAATACAGAGCGCAGCCCAGACGCCTGCGATGATATCGTCGAGCATGATACCAAAACCACCCTCCACCCGTCGATCAATCACCCGAATAGGCCATGGTTTCCAGACATCAAACAGGCGAAACAGCAAAAAGCTGATCAGTACCCATTGTATATTCATTAGATTAAAAAAGATTAAAGGCAAGACGGTAATAGATTGACCTGCAAACTCATCCCAGACGATGCGCCCATCATCATGTACGCCCATCAAATCGGCGGTTTTGCCACAAATATAAATTCCAACCAGACTCATGATTATGATCACCAGAACGGATGGATAAAAACCCAGCCACACCCAGATTGGAATAAATAATAATGCAAAGGCTGAACCAAAGGTTCCTGGGGCTTTAGGCAGCAGTCCTGAGCCAAAACCGACCCCACAAAAGGTAATCAGTCGATCTGACCAGCGCATCGTTTGAAATGGAATGGACGGTTTAGGCAAAGTGTTGATATCCATGAAACTGAACAATTTGGCTGAGACCATGATGTTCAAATATTAATTCTGGGGTCTGGGTAATCAGGCCAATCATTGTAATGTTGACATTTAATTTTTGTTGCAAAAGTTTTTCGTAGTTTTGCGGACTTATTGTAAAACAAAGTTCATAGTCATCGCCACCTGCCAGCGCATATTGCCATTTTTGTTGATCTGGCAGTGTTTGAAGCGCAGGGTCAAGCGGAAGTTGGTCCAGAAAGATTTTGGCACCGACATGGGACGCTTTTAAAATGTGTCCCAGATCTTGTGCCAAGCCATCCGAGATATCAATCATGCTGGAGGCCAGACCTTTTAGGCTTTGACCCAGCTCACAGCGAGGTGTGGGATAGTCCAGTCGCGACTGAAGTACCGAACCAAAATGTTGTAAGCCATAGGCTGCATCACCTACCTGACCACTGACCACTATATAATCGCCGATTTGTGCGTTTGATCGGCAAATCGCCTGACCAGATTCAATATAGCCGAGAGCTGTGACCGTAATGGTGAGATGCGGACTCTGCGTGGTATCCCCACCGATGAGTGCAACACCAAATTGATCACAACAATCGAAAAGTCCCTGACTAAAGCCTTGCAGCCAGTCATGATCAATACTGGGTAAACTTAATGCCAAAAGAATACTGTGGGGTTTTGCGCCCATGGCGGCGATATCTGACAAATTTACCGCAACACTTTTCCAGCCAATCGCATGAGCAGATGTGTCAAGTGGGAAATGTCGACCTGCGACCAGTGTATCGGTACAAATCACCAATTGTTGATTCAATGGAGGCGTCAAAATAGCTGAGTCATCACCGATGCCGACATCGCCCTGTTGTGTAAAAGGACGTGTAAAATATTGCTCGATAATCGAAAACTCAGCCATGACTGAACAGCGACTTATTGGGCTTGCTGTTTTTCTGCTTCACGCAGGCTGGATGCTAAACGATCCAATACACCATTGATGTATTTATGGCTGTCAGCTCCACCAAAATGCTTGGCAAGTTCAATCGCTTCATCCAAAACCACACGGTAAGGAATTTCCAGATGGTCACGTAGCTCATACGCGCCTAGACGCAACGTTGCCAGCTCGACACCATCCAATGCTTTCAACTCACGATCCAGCACAGGAATGAGTAGGGTATCCAGATTGTCATGATCTGCAATGACCTGAGTCAACAATTCATGGTAATAACCCAGATCCACCTTGTGCATGGCATTTTCAGCGCGAGTACGTGCTTCAATGTCATGCACAGGATTGTGGCTCATTTGCCATTCATAAATACCTTGTACCGCAAAACGACGTGCTTTACGTTTTGCCGCATACACGGCCTGAAGTGTTTGAGACATGCCTTAGATTGCCTTTAACAAATTAACCATTTCAATTGCAGTCAACGCTGCTTCTGAACCTTTATTACCCGCTTTGGTACCAGAACGTTCAATCGCCTGTTCAATGCTATCTGTGGTCAATACACCATTGATCACAGGCAATGTGCTTTCCAGTGCAACCACGCCCAAGCCTTTGGCACACTCACCAGCGACAAAATCAAAATGTGGTGTGCTACCACGAATCACGGCACCTAATGCGATGATGGCATCAAATTTATCTGATGCAGCCAGTTTTTTTGCAACAATCGGCAGTTCCCATGCACCCGGTGCATACGCTACAGTGATATTGTCTTCACTGACGCCGTGACGTTTTAAAGTGTCAATTGCACCTTCAAGCAAATGCTCAACCACAAAGCTGTTAAAACGACCTACTAAAATCGCGTAACGGCCTTCGCTCGCGAGATGTAATAAACCTTCAATTCGGCGAATTGCCATAGTAACCTCGATTAATTTTCTATCGTTTGATCAGCAGAAATATATTCTACCACTTCTAAATTAAAGCCTGACAGTGCATTAAAGCGTAAAGGTGAGCTAAGGAGCTTCATTTTCTCTACCCCTAAATCACGTAAAATCTGTGCACCCACGCCAATGGTTTGATACTGATGAGACAGGGCAGCATTGGATTTCACTGGTTTTGGCTTATTCAGGCTTTCTAGGGCTGGACCTAAATCCTGCAAATGATTTTGCCCAATCCAGACCAGAACGCCGCGTTCAGCCGCCGCAATGCTGCTGAGTGCAAGATCCAAATTCCAAGCAGGTTCACCATCCTGTTTATTCAGTTTCAATAAATCGCGAACAGGGTTAAAGCCATGTACACGAACTGTGGTCACGCCTTCTTTGGGTTCACCTTTGACCAATGCCAGATGAATATCGGGATTGCCAATTTCACGGTAACGATACAGTTTAAAGGTGCCGTATTCAGTTTCAATGCTTTGTTGACCCAGACGCTCAACAGTTTGTTCATTGGTCATGCGGTAATGAATCAGGTCAGCAATGGTTCCAATCTTTAAACCATGTTTTTCAGCAAAAACTTCTAAATCTGGACGGCGTGCCATGGTGCCATCTTCATTAATAATTTCACAAATCACAGACGCAGGTTCTAAACCTGCAAGACGAGTCAAGTCACAGCCTGCTTCGGTGTGACCCGCACGGTGTAGAACGCCACCCGGCTGTGCCATCAGTGGGAAAATATGTCCCGGCTGTACAATATCGGCTGGTTTGGCATGTGCGGCGACTGCGGCATGAATGGTATGCGCGCGTTCAGCCGCAGAAATACCCGTCGTAATGCCTTCAGCAGCTTCGATCGATAGGGTAAAGTTGGTCGCATGTTGTGCACCGTTATGATCGACCATGAGCGGTAAATTCAGTTGTTGGCAACGTTCACGGCTTAAGGTTAAACAGACCAGACCACGCGCATGGGTAATCATAAAGTTGATATCTTCTGGGCGCACGTGGGTTGCGGCAATGACCAAATCACCTTCATTTTCGCGATCTTCATCATCCATTAAGATGACCATTTTGCCAGCACGGATATCCGCGACCAGTTCCTCAACATTACTCAACGGCATGAGCCTTCACCTTTTGATGCTGTCCAAAAGACAGTTACGTTCACAATGTGTTGCATAGTCTACCGTGTTTTGGGCAGATTTGCCTATGCTTCTCTCATTTAGTTCATGGGTTCTCTTTATACACATAAGTGAATTCACTTGAAAAGTCTTGTCACTCTAAAATGCTGGCTTTTTAGGCAAGTGCTTTTGCGCAAATTCAGATAAAAATATAAATTCAATGACTTAGAGTTAAAAATAAAACTCCCCATAGCGGGGAGTCTTCAAGGATTTAAATTTATACTTCAGATTGCGGGTCAATCTGATTTTCAATGGATGCTTTGGCTTTTTTTCCCATTAGAATTTCTGTACGAATCTGTTGAGCAAGTGCTGCGCAGTCGGTATTCATGCCATTTTGCATAAAGGCGTGGCGTGTTAACACACTCGAAGGATTTGGCATTGCCACCAATTGATAGCAATCACTAATTGCCTTGAGTTGTTCATTATTTAAATGTAAAGCCGACTCTTTGGCATGTAAATGGCCTGTCAAACGTTGTGCCGCCTGTACAGCATCAAGTTGCATGGCAGCCACCGCAGTCGAAACCGCAGAACGGGTTTGTAAGGCAAAGCGTTTATCTTCACGATAGCGTTTATATAAAACATCTGACAATAACTGGAACACTGCGCCAATCATCAGTAGGCATTCAACCGCATGAGGCTCCTGATCGGAAATGCTTAAATCTGCACCATTGGCATTAAACTCATTGATGATATGAATATTGGATGGGCTGAGTTGATAATGTTTGGCGCAAAGTTCAACGCTTTTATTTAAGAAAATCTGACACAGTTTAAAATAGGGCACAGAAACAGATTGATTGACACTGTTGAGTAGTTGTTTCGGGTCATAAAACTGAACATTCAGTGCGAGTGTATGGTCAGTTTGTGGATCTTGATCCAGCGTTGCAGTTACTGTACTGACTTTCGGTTTAGGTTGCTGTTTGGCTTGCGCAAGCAGTGTCACCGTATTTTGTTTTTCAAGTTCCAGAGCTTGAGTGAGTTGCTGAATTTCATGCTTCAAGCGTGATTCGTTATTGATACGTGCCAGATATTCACTACGGCTTGGACGGGCAATCGCACGGTACGCCAGCCACAGTAAGCCATGAATCAAAAATGACACCAAGATTGCCAACCATTGAGTTCTTAAAATTTCACCAATACTCGGTTGAATCAAGGTAATTTCAATGCTGCCCACTTTCTTTTCATTTTGCAGGGCATCACGTACAAACACTTCACCTTGACGGGTTTGCGACATGCCACTGGTCGCCAAGACTTGTTTATTGGCATCTAAAATTCGAATTGAGGCAACGCTTGGATTAGTCGCGTAACGATTTGCCAGTAGTGCCAGAGAAACCGTGTTGGCAGGTTCCAGCTCAGTTAAACTGTCAGTCACCAGTTGACTGGTCATGAGTTGACCCTGACTGGCACGGTTTTCATTGAGCTGATGCGTCGTTGCAATCACCAATAAAAAGGTATGCAAAGCAAAACTTACGATTAATAGGCTAGCAAATAGCCCCTGTCTAGGTGCGTTCAACGTAAACTTCCAAGGCAAATAGATTCAAATTCGATTATCATTCTAACAATAGTTGCAGCTCAGACCCGAGTCAATTCATGCGAGAAATCATTCTTATCTCTTTTTTAGGACCTGATCAACCGAATCAGTTTACCCGATTAATGCAGGTTTTATCTGTACATTCATTGCAAATACTGGACGTAGGACAAGCGGTAATTCATAACCAATTGACCCTCGGCATTGTGGTGGCATCCGATGATGAAACCGCAACCGCACTTGCCATGAAGGAAATCCTGATTTTAGCACATGATATTGGTTTGACCGTGCGCTTTAAACCAATTTCAAGTGCAGAATACGATCAATGGGTGAGTGAAGGTGGACGAACCCGTTATATCGTCACCGCACTTGCACCAGAGCTGACCGCTTCAGATTTACAAGCGGTCACAAAAATCGTGTCTGCTCAGGGTTTTAATATTGAAACCGTAACAAGACTGTCAGGACGTTTAGCCCGTGATGTCGACAGCCATGCGCCGCGTCGTGCCTGTGTACAGTTCGGTTTGAGTGGACAAATGCTGGATGCACAAGCGATGCGTGCGGCTTGCCTCAGTTTATCAGGTGAGCTCAATATTGATGTCGCAGTTCAAGAGGACAATGCTTACCGTCGTAACCGCCGTCTGGTATGTTTTGATATGGATTCAACCCTGATTGAACAAGAAGTGATTGATGAACTGGCACTTGAGGCAGGTGTTGGCGAGCAAGTTGCTGAAATTACTGAACGCGCCATGCAAGGTGAGCTTGATTTTCAACAAAGTTTCCGTGCACGGGTTGCTTTGCTCAAAGGTCTGGATGCCTCAGTTTTGCCTAAAATCGCGGAACGTCTGACCATTACTGAAGGTGCAGAGCGTTTGATTTCAACGCTCAAAGCACTTGGCTACAAAACTGCGATTTTATCCGGTGGTTTTCAATATTTTGCTGAATATCTACAGCAAAAACTGGGTATTGATGAAGTACATGCCAATATTTTGGATGTAGAGAATGGTGTGGTCACGGGTGAAGTCAAAGGCGCAATTGTCGATGGTGCGCGTAAAGCAGAACTGTTGACCCAACTGGCGGATAAAATGGGCATTTCACTAGAGCAGGCCATGGCGGTGGGTGATGGTGCCAATGATTTACCCATGCTGTCTATTGCAGGATTGGGTGTGGCATTTCGTGCGAAACCCTTGGTACGTCAAAATGCCAATCAGGCGATTTCAAGTGTGGGTCTGGATGGCGTGCTGTATTTACTCGGGATGCATGATAAAGATTTAAATCGTGCTTAATCTGCTCAGATTTCCAAAAAAACGCCACATTTAAATGTGGCGTTTTTTTATCAATAATCTATCTGGAATCAAGTGCTTTCACGCCGTTGATCGGCTGTTAAATTTTGAAATAACTCGCCTAAAAAAATTTTTAAAAGTATTAAATTTTAGTCATATTTTTTTGTAATGACACGCGAGCGATGATGCATTCAGGGACTTCGCTTTTTTTATTGTCATTCTAAATGTAATGACAAAATAATGTTGCGACAATATGTGTCGTGTAACAAAACAACAGCTCTTTTTTTCTTGGAAAAACTCTCCATAATGCATTGAACAGGTTCAAACAAAATATATTTCGCCAGCATCATTCAACAGCTGGCTTGTTTACGGTTTCGGGGATGAACTCAAGGTCAGCAGACCCAGAGAATGATCTTAGACGGAGGTTTAGTATGGTAACAGCGAATTTCGCCGCCCTGTCAGGGTTTGGTTTAATTGCACTCGCATTAGCTGTTGTTTTCTTTTCACCTTATCGTCGTTGGCTTGGTTTTATGCTGGCAGGCATGTTTTTTTGGGGACTTTTAGAAGTCGTCCGTTATGGCGTACAAAAGCTTTTTGAAATGCCTGTCACCTATAGTTATTTAACCGCTTTAAGTCTGGCGATGGTTGCTGTTACCTTGGTGTTATTGAGAGAAGATCGTTTGGCGCAAAAAGCACTGGCCAATCGTCAATATATTGAACACACTCCAGTATATGAAGACGATCAGCAGCAGTATTCAAGTCGCTAATTCGATGCGATAAAAAGATCATTTAAAAAAGCACAGTACAGACTGTGCTTTTTTACGTTTTATTCATTTTTTGTAATACAAAGCTTTTATTGAACGGCTTACATTTATGCTAGGATGATCGCGTTTAGTTCCATAAGAATACGAATAGGCTTGAATGTCATGAAACTTTCTGCTCTACCTGTTGTAAAGTTACCATTGGTTGATGTCAGCACCGATCCGCTGGATTTGCTCGTGGTTGGTTTGGCTTTGCGTATGAAGCAATTGGCGCGCACCAGTCCCAAATTTATTGAAATGACCCATGACCGCGCATTTCGTATCCAGATTGGAACAGATTTAGGCTTTGCACGTCAGATTATTGTTAATCATGGTCAAATTGAAACAGTGGCAGGCAATCCCGAACAGGCTGATTTTATTTTGCAATTTGCCGATAGCGAGCAAGCGGTAAAAACTTTGGTAAAAGGTGATCCAACGGCCTTTATGACCGGTATGCAAAACGGCAGTATCAAAATGGAAGGTGATTTTGGTCTGTTGGTTTGGTTTAACCAAGCGGCAAAACTCATTCCACCCAAACTTCCAAAACCAGTCAAAGAAAAGATTAAACAAGCGCGTTTGTTTATTAAGCAAAAAACAGGCAAGTAAATCGCACTTGCAGAAAAATCCTCATCCATTTGGGTGAGGATTTTTTTATTCCACTTCTAATTGAAAGGTTACTGGCCCATCATTAACCAAATGCACTTTCATATCTGCGGCAAAAATACCGGTTTGCACATTTGAAAATTGTTGTTGTGCATATATGACAAGCTGCTCATATAATGCTTTTGCTTCGTTTGGCGGCATGGCGGGACCAAAATCGGGCCGTAAGCCCTTTTGAGTGTGTGCCATTAAGGTAAATTGCGAAACCAGCAGCAGTCCACCTTGAGCTTGCGATAAATTCCAACCCATTTTGCCATTTTCATCATCAAAAATGCGGTATTTTAAAATTTTATCCATCAGTTTTTGGCCTTTTTGCAAGGTATCTTCACGGCCTAGCCCTAAAAAAACCAGTAAACCGTGTTGAATTTCACCTGTAGTTTGTCCATCAACCACCACTTTGGCTTGTAAAACTCGTTGTATTAATGCGCGCATCAGCATGATCACCAATTAAAAACGCGGTGATTTTAACAGAAATTATTTTTGTTTAGCCAAATTCATGTTCCACTAAAGTGGCAATGCTTTATACAAATCCTTGCGCTTGTAAGGACTAAAATATGCTTTAATGCTGGAAGCTTAATTCAAATACTGACACGTTTATGTCGCCTATTATTCATTCATTGCTGGATACAGATTTATATAAATTCACCATGTTACAAGTGGTGTTACACAAATTTCCGCAAACCCATAGCGTGTATCATTTTCGCTGTCGAAATTTAGAAGATACCGTTTATCCTTTGACTGATATATTGCCCGAATTGAATGAGCAGCTCGATCATTTATGTACCTTAAAATTTAAAGATGATGAACTGCAATATTTACGTAGCTTCAGGTTTATTAAAAGTGATTTTGTCGATTATTTAGAGCTATTTCAGCTTAAACGCCGCTTTATCAAAACAGGCATCGACGATGAAGGTCGTTTGGATATTTGGGTCGAAGGCCCGATGGTTCAAGCCATGATGTTTGAAATTTTTGTATTGGCCATCGTCAATGAATTGTATTTTCGTCGTATTCGAAGTGATGCCGTCTTGGCTAAGGGCGAACGCCGTTTACAAGCCAAGTTAGAGCTTTTAAAACAATATTCAGCGCAGCAACATCCGAATGATCCGCCGTTTTTAGTGTCAGACTTTGGTACGCGTCGTCGTTATAGCTTTGAATGGCAAAAACATGTGATTGAGGAATTTCACCAAGCCACACCTGATATTTTCCGAGGAACCAGTAATGTTTTGCTGGCCAAAGAATTAGGCATTACTCCAATTGGCACCATGGCACATGAGTTCTTACAGGCTTTTCAGGCATTGGATGTGCGCTTGCGCGATTTTCAAAAAGCCGCACTGGAAATGTGGGTGCAGGAATATCGTGGTGACTTGGGAATTGCATTGACCGATGTGGTTGGGATGGATGCGTTCCTACGTGATTTTGACTTGTATTTTGCCAAGTTGTTTGATGGTCTGCGCCATGACAGTGGCGATCCCTATGAATGGGGCGATAAAGCCTATGCACATTATCGTCAGCTTAAAATTGACACCAAAACCAAAATGTTGACTTTTAGTGATGGACTGAATTTGGAAAAGGCATGGCAATTGCATCAATACTTTAAGGATCGTTTTAAAGTCAGTTTTGGGATTGGCACTAACCTGACCAATGATATGGGACAAACTCCACTGAATATTGTGCTGAAACTGGTGGAATGCAATGGTCAATCTGTGGCAAAAATTTCAGATAGTCCGGGTAAAACCATGACCGACAATGATACATTCTTGGCCTATTTACGTCAGGTTTTTGATATTCCAGAAGAAGCTGCACAATCTGTTTAGCTGATTTTCTGCTAAAGATTGGTGAAAAATCAGAAAAACCGTAAAAATGCTTATGTTAAGATCGACTCACCTATTAATGCAACGCGATGATTTGCAATGACGGCACCTGAATTTAACTTTGGCTTATTAATTGAAGCAGAAGATTTAGTTCCTTATTTGGGGAATGAATATTTGCGTATCGTTGATTTGAGTCGTAACTCAGTCTACGAACAGCTTCATATTCCTCATGCGATTCAACTTAAGCCCAAGCAACTGGTGGCACAGCATGACGAAGCGACAGGCGTTTTGCCTTCCGTTGAACAGCTTCAACAATTGCTTGAGTATCTGAATATCTCACCGAACCATCATGTCGTAGTCTATGATGATGAAGGTGGTGCATGGGCAGGGCGATTGATCTGGAATTTACACTGTCTAGGTTTTACCCGAACCAGTTTACTGAATGGTGGCATTCATGCATGGTTGGGCGCAGGCTTCCCGACCACTTCAGAGGTCGAAACAATACAACCAGTTGAAAATCTGGTACAGGTTGATTTGTCTAAAGTTGCTCAATATAAAATTGATTATGATGAACTCAAACAGAAAGTTGAGTCAAAAGATATTCAGTTATGGGATTGTAGAACCAGCGATGAATATACAGGTTTACGTTTAGCTGCACGTCGTGGCGGTCACATTCCTGCCGCACTTCATTTTGAATGGAGTACTGCCCTTGATCGTCAAAATCATCTAAAATTGCATCCGCTTGAACGTACCCGAAACCGATTGCAACAACTCGGTTTTCAGTTGGATCAACCTGTGGTGGTGTATTGTCAATCGCATCATCGTTCGGGGCTGGCGTACATACTCGCTCGTTTACTGGAGTGGCCGATTCGTGCTTATGATGGTGCGTGGAGTGAATGGGGCAACCGCCTCGATAGTCCAATTATTACTGGAGAAAATCCGCTTTGAGTTTTGCATCACGATTAAAAAAAGACTTATTTATTAAAGCTCAATCACTTGTGCCCCAACATCAACTCAGCCGCGTGGTGGGCAAAGTGGCTGCCAGTGAAAATGTGGTTATACGAACAGCAGTAATTCAGGCATTTAAAGCGAAATATGGCATAGACCTTTCGGTTGCAGAACAGAGTGATGCCTTAAAATATACATCGTTTAACGAGTTTTTTACCCGCGCGCTCAAAGATGGTGTTCGTGTGGTAGATGCTTCTCCTGAAAGTATTGTATCACCAGCAGATGGGGCAATTTCGCAGTTGGGTCAGATTCAGGAAGGGGATATTTTTCAGGCCAAAGGTCAAAGTTTCTCAGTTGAAAAATTGATTGGTGATCCACAATTGGCCGAGCCGTTTAAAAATGGTCAATTTGCAACGGTGTATTTATCACCACGAGATTACCATCGGGTGCATATGCCATTTTCGGGTACATTGACTGAAACCTTGTATGTGCCGGGTGAGTTGTTTTCAGTCAATCAAGTGACAGCAGAAAATATCCCGGGTTTATTTGCCCGTAATGAACGCATGGTGTGCTTGTTTGATACGGAACTCGGTCGCATGGCTGTGGTCTTGGTGGGTGCCATGATCGTGGCTGGAATTGAAACAGTGGCAACAGGCAAAGTGAAGCCGACTGGGCGTTTGGAACTGCAACAGCATCAGATGAAGCTTGAAAAAGGCGCCGAGTTAGGACGTTTTTATTTGGGTTCGACGGCGGTGGTGTTGTTCGAAAAAGATAAAATGACATGGGAAACTCAATTTAAAGCCAATTCTGCTGTAGTGATGGGCGAAAAACTGGGGCATTCAGTTTAAGTTTAAAGCGAGTTTTACGTGGTGAACAAGCTCAAAAGTTAGGCACGCAGTGCAATTAAAAGCCATGAGTGATGATTCGATCAAAAAATGAATGTATGCAAATATGTTCATTTTTTAATTTGAAACTATTTTTTAATTTGAAGCTAGGATGAACCCAATCAATCTCAGGTGACTGAGAACAGACTTTAAATCGCTTTATCAATACATTCAGCAGCACGTCCATATAATAAATGATGACGTTTTAATAAGGTACGTACCACGTTACGGGTAACACCCAAGCGCGAGGCAGTTTGTACCTGATTATAAAAGCAGCAGGAATAAGCGGTTGAAATCACCAATCTTTCCAGTTTATCCCAGACATCCTGTTGATGTTGTGAGGCAGCAAATATTTTTTTCAATTGTTGTTCAATAATGTCATAGGGCGATGCCTGATCAGGTATTAAGTTTTCCTGTGTCGATAATGCGATGGCTGTCGTGTTTGCCAATTGTTTAAACAGCTGATTAAATTTTAAATGTTCTTTTTGAATGACGAAACCTTCTGTCACTAATACTGCATAATGGGCAATATTTTCCAGTTCACGAATATTGCCCGGCCACGGATAATCTAGCAATGCGGTAATGGCTGAAATGGCAACGTCCAAAGGTTCACGTTGTGCCTTTTTGCTATAAATATTCACAAAATGCTGAAATAACGGCAGGATATCGCCTTTACGCTCGCGTAGCGGTTTTAAATCCAGTTGAGCGATATTAATGCGAAACAATAAGTCCTGACGAAATTGTTCTGCCTGTACCGCCTGTTCAAGATCCACATTGGTCGCTGTAATCAGACGGACATTGACGGGGATTGCCTGCCTTGCGCCGACACGGGTGACTTCGCGTTCCTGTAATACCCGTAATAATTTGACCTGTAGTGACAGCGGCAAATCCCCGATTTCATCCAGAAATAAAGTTCCGCCATTGGCTGCTTCAAACCAGCCCTTACGTTGTCCTGTCGCGCCCGTAAAGGAACCCGCCTCATGTCCAAATAATTCACTTTCAGCAAGTTGGTCGTTAATCGCGCCACAGTTCACCGCCAGAAATGGTCCTTTACGTCCACTCAATTCGTGAATATGTCGTGCCACCAGCTCTTTGCCTGTACCTGTTTCACCACGAATTAAAATCGGTGCTTCACTGGGTGCCAGTTTTTCAATTAATTGTAAAAGTTGCTTAGAGACAGGATCATGAAACACCAGTGCTTTGGCACGGATGCTTAGAGGTTGCGCGTGCTCTCCTTCAAGTGCAAATACCCGTGTCGAAGAATAAATATTCATAAACCAACCAAAACCTAAGAGTACTAAGGGCTTCATCTTAATATGAGTATTTGCAGGGTGTTATATCAATTTCAGGCTAGTTTATGTGCTATTTTCTTATACAAATTTTGTGCAATGCTTATCGAAAAAGGGAGCTACAGAAATAACTCCCAATGTTGGATTTAAAATACTTTTAATAAACGGACATTGATGCGATTGTCTTCTTTAAAACCATTTTCGACTTTAATGTCCTGACCATAAGTCAAAATAATATTGGTGGTTGCAGTTGGTGAATAGGCGGTTCCCACCCAGAATTTACTTTGTTTATTGCTCTCTGAGCTTACACCATTCAATTTGGTATCGCCTGCTTCGGCATATGAGAGACCTGCACGTAAATCCCATTGATCATTGAGAAAATAACGGGCATTGGTCTGCACCTGATAACCCACATCCTGTTTTAATTTGCCGCCGCCTGCAATGTCATCATTATCACCATAAATAGTAAAATCTGCTGAAGCATCCCACGCTACATTGGGTGCCAGACGAGTGGTGTACGCTGCTTGAATATTCAACTTATAGCGATTTTCCCCAAGGTTCAGGGCATCGTCCTTGTCATATTTTCCTGTTGGCAAATATAAATAAGGTGTGATGCCAAAATAGGTTTTGGCATCAGGATTATTAAGCAGCCATACCGGCGACGCCAGAATAATATCGCCGATACCACTGCTGGAACCCAGTGCTGAAATATCGCCTTTTGCCTTTAACTCGCCAAATGGAATCAGAATTTGCGGCGCCGCACGAAATCCCGCAATGTCGGTATAATGCACAAAACGGGCAATTCCAATATTGGAATCAAGTTGCGGATTGCCTGCCTGTTTGTCACTTCCAACATACAATTCGTCACGGCTGGCACGTTGTAAATAGAGCAACGCCAGACTGGTGCCAGCAGGCGCGACATCATAATCGCCTGCATCCAGATCGACTGCGTTGGCTTGTAGTGCGAAGCTGCTCACAAGCAAGGCTGCACTTATTTTTAAAAGTTTCATCTTTAGAATACCCCGAATGAAATAAATTTGGAGATGTAAAAACCAATCAAGTGTGATTGAACCATTCATGTCGTATGGATGTTTGCAAAGGGAATGCCAATATTTAAAGTTTTGTTTTTATTGAATTAATTTTAAATTTATATGGTTTTGTTGATATAACAACACAATAAAATCGTAGAAATAAACCAAATGCTGAATTTTCAACAGGTTTTCAGTTGCATGTGATCAAACGCACTACAAGGCAGGTTGCAAATGGTCTTAAAAATTGTGTTGCAAAAATAAAGCCCATCCGAAGATGAGCCTTAAACCCTAAAATTCTGTTCATGCGACCAGTAGAGCGGTTCTATTTACGCCACAGACTGCCCCAGATAGGCACGCTGGATTGTGCCATTTTCATAAAGTGTCTGGGTATTGCCAAAGGCATTGACCACATCATTTTCCAGTACATAAGCCAGATCGGTATAATGCTTTGCCAATGCAATATTCTGTTCGGCAACAATAAAACTTAAACCTTCCTGTGCGCGTAACTGTGCAATCAACTCGAAAATTTCGCGACTAATTTTCGGTGCTAGCCCCATCGAGGGTTCATCTAGCAACACCAGTGTCGGTTGTGTCATTAACGCCCGACCAATCGCCAGCATTTGCTGTTCACCGCCTGAGGTATAGCCGGCCAGCGTGTCGCGTTTATCTGCCAAACGCGGAAAATAATGGTAAATCCTATGCAGTGCCTGTTTGAGGGTTGCGGCTGAAGGATGCTGTAAAAAACCACCTGTTCGCAAATTTTCTTCTACCGTCAGATTGGAAAAAATGTGTCGTCCTTCAAGGACTTGCACCAGTCCTTGTTTGACTACATCACTGGGATTTTTTCCAAGAATGGATTCACCCTGATAGAGAATATCTCCTGATAGAATCTGTCCATTCTCTGCTGTAACCAATTGCGAGATGGCTTTTAAGGTGGTACTTTTGCCTGCACCGTTGGCACCGAGCAAGGCAACAATTGCTCCTTGAGGCACCGTTAAGCTCACCTGCTTGACGGCTAAAATACTCTGGTCATAGACCACTTCAATGTTCTGCACATCAAGCAGTATGCTCATGATTGATCTCCCCACTTAACTTTCAGTTGCACAATTGCGAGGGGTAATGCCTTGTTCTTTGGCATATTGTTGCGAAGATTTTTCAATAATAGGGCGTAGTAATGCACGATCTGCCTGTACCCAATCACTAATGACTTTCCATTCTTTTCCATCCCATTGCTGGAAGCGGACTGCACCACCACCTTCGTGATCGGCACACGACAGTTTCAACGGTTGTACCAGCCCCACTGCACCGAGGGCTTTCAGACGGGCTTCATCCAGATTGAGATGTTCAAAGCCCCAACGCACTTCTTCCCCTGTTAATGGACGTTGACCAAATTTTTGTTGCGCCACACGAAGCGCTTCTACATTCAAAATGCCATTCACAATGCCTAGATTGTAATAAACGGTACCGAAGCGTTTTGGGTCGGCCAGATCAGATTGTCCTTTGTCCACCACGTATTTTTTGATGTCCTGCAACACCGAGAAATGGGTTCCTGATGGATGAGTGGTAATCGAAATAAAGCCTTTGGCTGCATCACCTGCTGGCGCAGCATCTTCTTCTGAATTTGACCAGATATTGCCAATAATTTTATCCGCTGGATAACCCACTTTCTGCGCGGTCTTTAATGCCACAGGGTTCATGACGCCCCAGCCCCGCAGAATGACCCAGTCTGGCTGAATTTGTTTGATCTTTAACCATTGGGATTGTTGTTCGTTGCCGGGATGTGGAACTTCGATATTGGTCACCTCAAAACCATATTTCTTCGACAAAATATCAATCACAGGAATGGTTTCTTTGCCATAAGGTGAACCGTGATAAAGCACCACAATTTTTTTGCCTTTTAAATGATCCAGACCGCCACTTTGCTGTCCCAGATAGTTAACTATCGCAGAGACTTCACTATAGGGATTAAGCTGTAAGGGGAACACATACGGGAAGACACTGCCATCGGTAGAGTCGGTGCGTCCGTGGTTAATGGTAATTAATGGCAATTTGTCTTTGGCAGAGCGTTCCAGTGTGGCATAGGCAATACCCACAGATAAGGGATTGGTCGCTGCCGCGGGTGCGCCATTTAAGCCTTTTTTCAGGCGTTCGTAACATTCCACACCTTTTTCGACCACATATTCGGTTTCACACTCCGACCAGACCAGTTTGACCCCATTCACCCCGCCAGTGGCATTGATATATTTCAAATAATCAATAAAGCCGCCGAAAAAGCCTGTGCCCCCAGCCGCATACGGTCCAACCCGATAGCTTTGCAATGGGAAATACTGAGCATTGCTATCCGACAGTTGAGTCGACGCAGCTTGGCTGTCTGTCGAGGTATTTTGTGCGATAGTTTCCGTTTCTGTCTTTTGCTTTTTGGTGGTGGCAAATACAATGGCTGCCAGTACAACTGCAATCAGCACCAGCCAGAACCAGAGAGATTTAAATAATTTCATGGTTTCCTCTAAATATAATATAAAAGATGAATCAACTTAGTAACGTAATGGCCATTTTCTAAATCGCTGATAGGCATTGCCGAGCAGACGAATCAAGCCTTCTGGCTCTTTAATCAGAAAATAAATAATTAAGCCCCCAAAAATAATTTTTTGCAGATTTTGCAGCAGAGCCTGATCCACCGCTTGACCCAACACGCTGCTGCCTAAAATACTGAGCAGAATTGGGAGTAGAACAATAAATGCAGCACCTAAAAAGCTGCCTGCCAGACTGCCCAAACCACCGATAATGATGATGAATAAAATTTGAAAAGAGCGATTGAGGTCCAGTCCATCGGCTTCGATGGTTCCCAAATAGGCAAATGCCCACAATGCACCTGCAATTCCCAGATAAAAAGAACTCACCGCAAAAGCCAATAGTTTGGTTTTTCCAACCGAGATGCCAATACTGAGCGCAGCTGTTTCCATATCGCGTACCGCACGAAAAGCGCGACCATATGGGCTATTGAGCAAATTTCTGGCAAAAATAGTCAGAACCACCACCACTGACAGTGTGAACAGATAATGTCCGACGGGACTATTCAGAGAAAAGCCTGCGATCGACAAGGGCGGAGCGGTGATGACTCCCGAGGCATTATGATTGGTAAACCAGCCATATTGGGTAAATAGCCACGGCACAAAAAACTGTGCTGCCAGCGTAGAAACGATCAGATAAAACCCTTTAATACGTAGGCTAGGCAAGCCCACGATCACGCCAAAAAATGCCGCAATCAATCCAGCCAAGAGCATACTGACCAATAACGGTAATTGTGGTACTCGCAATTCAAGGTTATAGGTGGCAAATGCGCCTACCGCCATAAACGCTGCCGAGCCAAGAGATAATTGTCCCGTATAGCCTGTCAGAATATTTAAACCCAACCCTGCCAATGCTAAGACCAGAAAGGGCACCAGAATCGCATTAAATAAATATTCTGAACCTACAAAGGGCACAAAAATAAACGCTACTGCCAACAAGAACCAGAATAAAATGCGATGCTCTTTGATGGTAAAAATGCGCTGTTCATCCTGATAACGCTGGGGAAATTGTCCTGCCTGAGAGAATAAAAACATAATTTAGACCCTCGCCACATTCTGTTGACCAAACAAACCTGTTGGTCGAACCAGTAAAAATAAAATGGCCAGAACATAGGGAAACCAGTTTTCAATCCCTGAACCAATGATTCCACCGAGATAAATTTCTGCCAGTTTTTCCGATGCGCCGATAATTAACCCACCGATAATCGCCCCAGAAATTGAGGTGAATCCCCCAATAATCAACACAGGTAAGGCTTTTAACACCACCAGTGATAAAGAAAATTGCACGCCTAAACGTGCGCCCCAGAGTAATCCTGCAACCAGTGCAACAAAACCTGCCACCGACCAGACCAAAATCCAGATATGATTCAGTTTGATGCCAACAGATTGTGCCGCGAGAGGATCATCGGCAACCGCACGTAATGAAATGCCGAAACGGGTTTTACTAAATAAAAGTGACAGAATCACCACCAGACTGCCTGCAATGGCTGTCGCGAATAAATCAAATTTGCTTACCGATACCCCATAAAACTGAATCGGGGTATCAGCGATGCCCAGATCAAGCCCATGAACCTGTGTGCCCCAAAGGGTTTGCGCTAATCCTTCAATGATATAGCTCAAGCCCAGTGTCGCCATAAATAGGGTGATCACTGAACGATTGACCAGATGTTTTAAAATGAAGGCATCAATCAACAGCACCAATAGAAAAATTACAAACAGTGTCACAGCAAAGGCGACGGCAAATGGCACACCGCGTTCGGTTAAATTGACAAAGGTCAATGCCGAAAATAAAACCATCGAACCCTGCGCAAAATTAAATACCCCCGATGCCCGATAGATCAGCACAAAGCCGATGGCAACCAGTGAATACATCACCCCTGCCAATGTTCCACCGAGTAGAACTTCCAGAAAAAACGACATGATTCACCTCTAAATATGGACTTCTTTTTCGCTTAATTGTTGCGGAGTAACAGGTTCCGAACCGAGCTCTTCTCCTAAATACGCCCCCAGTACCTCGGGATGCGCCTGTATGTCCTGCGCCGTACCATCGGCAATTTTTTTACCGTAATCCAGCACCACTACATGATCTGAAATTTGCAAAACCACACCAATATCGTGCTCAATCATCAAAATGCTGATGCCGAGTCGTTGATTCACTTTCTGAATGAATCTGGCAATACTTTGTTTTTCTTGTTGATTCATGCCTGCCATAGGTTCATCTAGCAGTAACAAGCGTGGCTCTGCTGCCAAAGCCCGAGCCAGTTCTACCCGTTTCTGCAAGCCATAGGACAAACTGCTGACCACACTGTGGCGATATTGCTCAAGGTGTAACAGTTTTAAAATTTCTTCGACTTTACGACGTTGACGATCTGCATCTTTTTGTTGAATGGGGAGTTGCAATAGCACCCCCAGTAAGGAATGCCGACTTTTTAAAATTCGACCTGTGAGCACATTGTCCAGCACGGTCATGTGCTTAAATAACGCGAGATTTTGAAACGTTCGCGCAATTCCCAGATGAGCGGATTGGGCGGCCACATCGTTTTTTAAGTTTTTTCCTGCAAAAACAATTTGCCCTTGCTGTGGCTGATAAATACCATTCACGATATTGATCACGGAACTTTTACCTGCGCCGTTTGGACCAATCAGGGCACAAATTTCACCTTCTTTGACCTGAAAACTGAGTTTTTTTAACACCTGCGATTTGCCAAAAGATAAATCGATGTCTTTTAATTCCAATAAATACTGGGCTGAAATTGTGGATGACATGGTTATTCCCTACGGTGCAGACGATATGGATGACACAGATAAATCTGATGAATTGAACCGTGAAATAGACAGGGGAGAACGTTGCCAATTGGCTCGATTGTCCCAATGTTGCAGTCGAATATGCAGTGCCTGATAAAATGCCAGACTCGAATCTGAGGGCGGTTCACCGACAATGAGTGCTGTTTTCAGCCGAGAAAAACCCAATTCTTCCAATATGACTTGCTTAAACAGAGCGAGCAGCCATTTTTGCGGGAGAGATAATTTTTGCTGCTGCAAAAGCCGGTTGAGAGCGTTTTGATAAAGCTTAAATAACCACGTATTTGCCAAAGGCAAGCGTTGCTGAATGCGCTGCTGTACCCGTTGATAGGTAAATTTCGTGCCCAACACCAAGGTCGGAGCAATGATTTGTCGATCCTGATCTCGGGTGTCCAGACTTTCAGGAATATTCAGCGTAAACCCTGCATATAACCATGCCGACCACAAATAACGAATATGTCCAACACTGGAAAACGCTCTTGCTACAAACGCCTCTTCAGTTGCATTTAACTGATGCGTCTGTACCAGTTGTTGCGCTTCCTGAATCAGCTCCTGATGACTGTAATAGACGCGTAAGCGTTCTGATTGTTCTACTCGTTCAAAACTAAACGCCGTCTGCTGTGGCTCAAATTGAAGACATTCAAATTGAACATGCTGACTCTCTCTGGCGTCTGCCAGCAAATGCTCCACCGCCACAATATTTTCATGCTCAACATGTTGTAAATCGTTTTGTTCAATATAAAAAATATAGATCGGCAAATGACGAAACTGGTCCAGCGGTGCAAGTTGCTGAAGCTGTTCCACCAACACATAATCAGGCTCAATGACCCTAAAATAGGTATGGATTTGCGCTGCACTTAACTGTTCGGCATGATCATCAATCAGTTGAACCTTTCCACCCAAAGCTTGCACAGCCAGACTGATGGCAATCACATCAGCATTCGGTGAGCTGATGATCAATACACTTTGATCTTTTTGAAAACCATAACCTTGCAACGCTGCGGCAAAACGCTCACTTAAATCCAGTAAAGACTGCCATGACCATGCTTGCCATAAACCCAACTGTTTATGACGCAAGGCGATATCCTGCGGACGTTGCTTGGCATGATGCGCAAGTAAACTGCCAAGATGCTGAAAATGTTGTTCTGACATATCACTTTATTCCTTTGATTCCAGTCAGAATATCGGCGCAATATTCTGGCTAAATCACAAATCTGGCTGGAATAAATCAATTAATATGCCAATTATAAATATCAATATAATTCAGCTATTTAAAATAAAAATTTTCCATGTTGTTGAATTTTGAACTGTTGAAATTTCAACACAGTGTTTTATATTCACCTGAATGTAATTGGATTTAAATTTTACTTTTACAATAAAGACCAACGTGCAGAATCGCCTTGAAAAGCGTGTGCTGTAGAATCAGATCACAGTGGTGAGATTAATATAAGACAGGATTTTTTGAATGCATATTGAAATTCGAAACGAACAGCAACAAGACCTTCAGTCTATTGAAGCTTTAACGCAAGCGGCGTTTTTAAATGCGGAACATTCGAGCCACACTGAACAATTTATTGTGAATCAATTGCGTAAAGATGGGCAACTCACCGTTTCTTTGGTTGCGCTGGAGCAGGATGCGATTGTGGGTCATGTTGCTGTTTCACCTGTGCGTATTTCTTCAGGGGAAACCGGTTGGTATGGTTTAGGACCTATTTCAGTTTGGCCTGAAAAGCAGGGACAGGGCATTGGCTCACAACTGATGCATGCTGCACTGGAACAGCTCAAACAATTGGGTGCCAAAGGTTGTGTACTATTGGGCGACCCAGCGTATTATCAGCGTTTTGGGTTTCAATCTTATTCAGATTTGATTTTACCTGATGTTCCTCAGCTATATTTTCAAGCGATCAGTTTTGTAAATGACATTCCGAAAGGAACCGTGAGTTATCACGCGGCATTTAACGCAACAGCATAATTAAACCTCATGCTCACGTTGTGATGTTGACTAAGCAGCCGATGAAAGGTCATCGGCTGCTTCATTTGTCTTAAATAAATCTATTTTCCATTGGGAGTTTCAGGCTCTAGCTCATACGCATCTTCTACTAAAGGATCGCGTTGTGCATCTGAATGAATGAGTCTGTCCCACTTTTCATGCATTTGTTTCTTGGTATCTGCTTCAATTTCTTTGGGAGCCAGATTACGGTAAGTTTTTTGCTGCTCTGTCACCACATCGACAATAATGTCTGAGACTTGATCGGGTTCGTATTGTTGATGTGGAAAAGACAACTGGCTGTAGTCAAACAACGCATCTGCTTGGTCTTCAGGATACCAGTGTTTCCATGTTTCAAACATGCGATCATTAAAGCCTGTTAAAATTGGACCAGGATTAACAGTGGCAATTTTGACATTATATTCATGTAATTCTTTATTCAAGGCTTCAGCAAAGGCTTCGATGGCATGTTTTGACGCAGAATAAGCGCCAGTAAATGGGTCAGTGGTTAAACCTGCGACAGAAGAGATAAAAATAATTTTACCTGATTGACGTTTTGCAAATTTTTTCGCAAATTTTTGCGTCAGTAAAATAGTACCAAATACATTGACTTCAAACTGTTCACGTAAACGATATTCAGGAATATCTACCACTGCACCCCCTTCTGAGATGCCTGCATTGTTGAGCAAAATATCAATATCGAAGTTTGCAATGAATTCACGATCAAGATCATCGGTAATATCCAGTTTTTCTACCTGAATACTAAGACCTTGCTGTTGGGCTTCTTGTTCTAATGCATAAATTTGTGCAACAGCCTCAACTGTTGCAATCACCTGATAACCCAGTTTTGCCAGCTTAAACGCAGTTGCTTTACCAAAACCTGTACCGGCGCCTGTAATTAAAATTTTTTTACTCATCATATTAAACCTTTATTGATTTGATTCATTGTGCTGCTGTTGGAGGTGATTAAAATAATCTTGCATGCTCTGAGCAATACATTGATCTTGCTCGGCTGTACCGCCACTGACACCGACTGCACCCACTACATCATCATTCAGCAGCAGCGGAAGTCCACCTGCAAAAACAATGACTCTTTGATTTAGGGTCAGATTTAAACCGTATAATTCACCATCCGGTTCACTGAGCTGTTTTAATGCCTCAGTTGATTTTTTAAATAGCGCACTGGTATAGGCCTTATTGATACTGTGTTCAATACTTGGTAATTGTGCGCCATCCATTCGAATATGAGTCAGCAGAAACCCGTAGGCATCCACGACGGCAAGATTGGAAGGTGAGTCAATCGCCAACGCCTTTTCGCGACCGACATGAATTAATTGCTGTGCAAGCTCGAGCTGAATCATGGAAATAGAATGCATAGATCAAACTGCTTTTTAGTTTTAGATTATGTTTTTTAATATAGAACAGGAGATTTAAATGTTATGTAGGCAGTTGCCAGTATATTCTTATTGATTTGAGTGCTTTTGTTATATTCACGTGAAGATGATCATTAATCTATGAATGCGTATTACATGGCAGATACAAGGCAAGCTTATGCCATCTGATACAAACGTTCTTTAGGAAAAACAGCTTTAAATACTGATCCTTCATTTTCTTTCGAGATCACATCCAGATAAGCCCCGTGTTGCATCAAGACATGTTTGACAATCGCAAGTCCCAAACCTGTTCCACCTGTGGCACGACTACGTGCACTGTCCACCCGATAAAAACGTTCGGTTAAGCGCGGTAAATGCTTGGGATCAATCCCGATCCCGTTATCCTGAACCGTAAAATAACCATGTTCGCCATCATCATGCCAACCAATGGTGATAATGCCGCCTTTAGGGGTATATTTAATAGCATTGGTAATCAGGTTGCTAAAAGCACTGGCAATTTCCATATCGGAACCAATTAAATCGCAATGACTATCGATATCCAGATTTAAAGTATGCCCATAATCTGCATTGTAGGCCTGTGCATCATCAAACAATTGATTCATTAGACTTGGCATTTCAATAATCTGATTTTTGGCAATTTTTTTATTATTTTCCAGATTTGAGAGCAATAATAAATCATTAACCAAAGCATTCATGCGTTTGGTTTGTGACTGCATCTGGTCCAATGCTCGTTTCCAGCGTGGATTTAAATCTTCCTGATCGGTAAAGGTTTCGATATAACCGCTAAGAACCGTAAGCGGAGTACGTAATTCGTGTGAAATATTATCGACAAAGTCTTTGCGCATTTGTTCCAGATTATGGATGCGGGTCACGTCATAGGCGACCAAGAGTACACTATCACCACCAAAGGGAGTCAGTTTAATCTGGACATAGTGATCATCCAGTACTGATGATTTCAGCTTGATGCCATCAGGCGCATGATCAATATGGTTAAAGTATTCAATAAAACTAGGCTGTCTTAATATCCCTAATACATTGGTTCCACGATCAAGCAGACTGATGCCCAACAGCTGTTCGGCCGCAGGGTTACACCATTCAATTTGTTGTGAATCATCAATTAAAACCACTGCCTCATTCAGTGCCACCAATGATGACTGGGCGCGGTCAATTAATCCCACCATTTCAGCCTGAACCACACGTTCCTGTCGCTGGGCACGATAAACATTAAATAATAATGCCCCCCAGATGCCATTTAAGTTGGGCGGCGTATCATAAGGTCGGTTGGAAATCCATTCATTAACAATATACAACGAGCGCAGTTGTAAGCCGAAAAAGATCAAAAATGCAATGAGGATACATACGCCTAAATAATCCAGACCAAATCCCACAAAAGCTGCAATGATCAGCAGAAAAGCCAGCAGCCTTAAATCTTGTTTGGCAAACGTCCATAAACTGCTATAACGAAAACGTTTATGTTCACGTGCCAAATCTGGGACGGGATAGGGTTCGTACATAAAGAATGTTTAACCTACTGCTAAATCTGCGCGTGTTGAAAAGCGATAGCCTGTGCCACGTACGGTTTGTACAAAGCGGTCTGCGCCAAAGGGCTCAAGCACTTTACGCAAACGACGAATGTGCACATCAATGGTACGATCTTCAATATAGACATTGCCACCCCAAACTTGATCAAGCAATTGGGCGCGGGTGTAGGCACGTTCTGGATGCGTCATAAAGAAAGCCAATAAGCGGTATTCAGTTGGTCCCATTTCCAGAATATGACTGCCAAAACTAACACGCTGGCTGACTGGGTCTAAAATGAGCCCATTGGCATCAATGGCTTTTTCACCATTTAAGGCATTGGCACGACGCAGCACGGCTTTAATACGGGAGACCAGTTCTCGGGTAGAGAAAGGCTTGGTCATATAATCATCTGCCCCTGCATCCAGCCCTTGGACTTTATGATCTTCTTCACCACGAGCCGTCAGCATAATCACGGGAATTTCTGATAATGTTTCGTCACGTTTTAAGCGACGACACAAATCGACCCCACTGACACCACCCGGTAGCATCCAGTCCAGTAAAATCAGGGCAGGGCGTTGATCGACGATCATTTGATGGGCTTGTTTGGCATCTTCAGCCTGTAAACATTGAAAGCCCGCCATATCCAGTGAAGTATGAATCATTTCACGGATGGGAAGTTCGTCATCAACGATTAAAATATAGTCATCTTTCACAACGCAATTACCCTTTAGTTTATTGAACGGTGGACCGTTTTATTTATGACAGGCTTATTACAAAGATTAATTGTGACAGTATCATTGCAAAATTGAGTATAACGCGATTTTTTACAATCAATTGTGACAAAAATTTGTCTATTCAATACTCCATCTGCGCATTTTATTTGTCGTTCAATTATTTTGGGGTTTAGAAAAAGTCTGTAATAAAGATAAGAAGACAGTGCGACAGGCAAACAAAATATCATCTGTCGATTGTTTAAATCCACCGACCACCCAGCGAATTGCAATTTGGGTGACATAGCCATTCAGTCCTGTCGCGATGAACGACATTTCCTGTTCATTCCGTTGTAAATGCGGCATCATCAGCATCACAAAGGCCTGAATCATGCGGTCAAAACGCTGCATGGTTTCATGAATGGTGGCCTGATTGTGGAGTTCCTGTACCAGCATGGCATCAATATAAATAATACGTGCCAGTCGTGGATCATCTTTTAAGGTGTGCAATAACGCACTCAGACCTGCATCAATCATTTTGACAGGATCAGGTGAGGCTTGCATGACGGCTTGCATCAGGTTGTGTTGCAGGGTTTCGATTAATTTTAAGAAAATAGTTTGAAATAAATCCTCACTTTTTTTAAAGGATTCATAAAAATAGCGTTCGGTCAGTTTGGCTTCATTACAGACATCCTTGACAGTAACTGAGAAAAAACCTTGTGTTCCATAGGTTTCAATGCCGGCCTCAATCAATTTTTCACGACGCGCCTGTTTACGCTCAGTCAAAGACAAGCCTTTAAACTGGCGTTCCTTACTGTTTTTTTGTTGTGCTGGTGTTGTTACGTTAGATGGATGCTTGGTCATTGATTTCGGTTATCCCCATTCGCTCTGCTGAGTTTAGCAAGTTTTTCACAAAATGATCGACTCGGTCATTCAATTAAGTATTTACGCTAAATCCGATAGATTATATTGACAATATGTATTGTCAAAAATATATTGACGTATAGCTAAGAGCGAGCAGTGCTTCAGCATGAACAGCACCATCAATGAAGGAAAAAGGATAAGCAATGAAAAATTTTAAAAATAAAGTCGCTGCGGTAACCGGTGCGGGCTCAGGGATTGGTCAACAGCTTGCCATCTTGCTGGCCCAATCAGGGTGTCATTTGTCACTCAGTGATGTCAATGAAAAAGGGCTGGCTGCAACGCTTGAACAACTCAAGCCATATAATGTAAGGGTCACCACCAAGCAACTGGATGTCTCTGACCGCAATGCAGTGAAAGCATGGGCGCAAGAAACTGTACAAAATCATGGCTCAGTCAACATGATCTTCAACAACGCAGGTGTGGCTTTGGGTTCAACCGTTGAAGGCTCAAGTTATGAAGATCTGGAATGGATCGTGAATATTAATTTCTGGGGAGTGGTATACGGTACCAAAGAATTTTTGCCGTTTATTAAACAAACCAAAGATGGGCATATCGTGAATATTTCCAGTCTATTTGGTTTAGTTTCCCAACCGACTCAATCGGCTTATAACGCCACTAAATTTGCAGTCCGTGGTTTTACTGAATCTTTGCGTCAAGAACTTGATATGCAAAATTGTGGGGTGAGCGCACTTTGTGTTCATCCGGGTGGCATTCGTACCAACATTGCCAATTCAGCAAAAATGGATGACAGTTTAAAAACGCTGGGGATGCATCCTGAAAAATCGATTAAGTCGTTTAACAAACTATTGCGTTGCCCACCAGAAGAAGCTGCTCGTCAGATTTTAGAAGCGGTTCGTAAAGATAAACGCCGTTTATTGATCGGTAATGATGCCAAAGTGCTGGACTTTATGCAGCGTTTGCTCCCGACTGGTTATCAGCGTGTCAGTGAATTCGGGGCTAAACTCACCAATAAACTCTAAGATTCGATTCGCCCAGATCAACTTGATGCTGGGCTTTTTTTGCTGTTTAGATTAAAGCCTTAATGGCTTTTTTCTTCCAAATGAATTGGTAATAACTGGCTTGTAAAATACATAAACACACAAACGCCAGTGCATAAGCATACCAGATGCCCTGTAAGCCCCACCATTGACTAAATAAGTATGCACAAGGTACTTCAATACATAAAATAGCAGCAATATTGATCAGCATGGGCATGGTAACGGTCCCGCTTGAACGCATGATCGAGGCAAAAATAGCACTGGCACCGAAAAATAAAATCGACCACAGCACAATAAACAGTAATTGTTGCCCCAATTGCACCACACTCGCGTCGGTAATAAAAAGTGCCATCAAATATTTTGAAAATAGATAGGCTAAAATGACCAGTGTTCCCGTAATGATGATATTCATCCAGAGAGCAGTGCGGGTCACGCGTGCCAATAAGTCAGATTTACCCATTCCAATTGCTTGCGCGCCAAAAATAGAGGCGGCAATGGCAATCGATAGCGCAGGAAACTGAATATAGTTTAAGACCTGATTCACTGCACCATACGCCGCCGTGGCGTGTGCGCCAAAGCGATTGACCAGTCCGACAATCACCAGTCCTGCCACCGATGTAGTGACCATTTGAATGCCGGTTGGAATCCCCAGACGTAAAATCAGACCACTGAGTTCCGAGTCATAGCGAATATGTTTCAACAAGGCCAGATCAAGTTTCAGTGGATGGTTTTTATAATTTAAATAAACCACCAAAAATAGGATGACCAGCACATTACCCGTAATGGTGGCAATAGCAGGTGCAATAATGCCCAGTTTGGGAAAACCAAAATAACCGGCAATTAATACTGGGGTAATAATGAGACCAATTAAACTGGTAAGTGACAAGGCAACCAATGGGGTAATACTGTCACCCACGCCACGTAAAATAGACGTGTAAATAATGTAGACAAATAATAGAGGACTACCTGCCAGCATCCAACGTGCATAAGGGACAGAAAGATGCAAAACGCTCGGATCGGTTCCTAAAGCCAATAAAATATGCGGCGCAAAAAATACCCCAAGAGCAGCAATAATGCAGCCTCCGATCAGGGTCATAAACAGAGTAGAGCCCACCACACAGCGTACTTTCTCAATATTTTGAGCGCCCCATGCCTGTCCCACTAACACTGTCGAACCAGCAGAGAGCCCAATCACAAAGGCCATTAAACAAAATAGAATCGGAAAAAATACCGCTACGGCTGCAATGGCATTGACCCCCATCATTTGCCCAACAAAAACCGTATTAATTGTTCCGGATAGATTTTGCAGAATATTGGTGGCAATCAACGGCAATAAAAACACCAGAAAGGTTTTCCAGAGTTTTTGCTGCTGAATCAGCGGACGATGAGGGGGCATTGATTCTCCATCAATTTGAATATGCAGTGATCATTTAAAATTCGGATAGCAACAAGATAACATGTCAATTAAAAAACACTGTTATTTTGCGCTACATTTCATTCCCCCAAACGTTGAGCTGCAAGTTCGAGGGTTTGTTCAGTTTTGGCAAAGCAAAAACGAATCAGGCGTAAATGTGCCGGGGCGTGTTGATAAAACACCGAGATCGGAATGGCGACGACGCCCTTTTCCTGTGCCAGAACATGGCACATCTCAAGATCATTCAAATCTGGACGAATGTGTGAATAATCTACAGTTTGAAAATAAGTGCCCTGTGCTGGGGTAAATTGAAAATCAGAGTTTTGCAAGGCAGCATTAAAAAGATCACGCTTATTTTGATAAAAATCAGCCAGTCCCTCAATGTGTTCAGGGTGCTGCTGCATATATTGGGCAAGCGCAATCTGGGCTGGGGTATTGCCACAAAAGTTGGCATATTGATAAATTTGTCGGAACAACTGCATGAGGGCAGCACTGGCAACACAATAGCCTGTTTTCCAGCCGGTGACATGAAAGGTTTTACCAAATGAGCCGACCACAAAGCTGCGTTCACGTAATGCAGGAAAATGCAGGGCACTCCAATGTTTCGCCCCATCAAAAATCAGATGCTCATAGACTTCATCCGATAACACCAGCAAATCATGCTGTTCAACCAAAGCAATTAACTGTTGCCAATCCTGATAGGACCAGATGGTACCTGTGGGATTGTGCGGGGTATTCACGATAATCATGCGAGTTCGTGGGCTGATCTGGGCAGCAACTTTGTCCCAATCGACTTTAAATGCGGGGGCATCGAGGGCAATATGCACAGGAACTCCACCAGCCACACGCACCGCAGGATCATAACTATCGTAACTTGGGTCAAAGATAATCACCTCATCACCGGTATGTATCGTGGCCTGAATTGCAGCAAATAAACCGATAGTGGCCCCTGGCGTAATCGTGATTTCATTTAAGGGATCAAGCGTAACCTGATCACGTTGCTGAAATTGTAAGGCAACCTGTTCCCGCAGTGCCAGCCAGCCATCACCTGCGACATATTGATTATGACCATTTCGTGTGGCCTCACACAGTGCTTCCACCAAGTCAGGAGGGGCTGGAAAATCAGGAAAACCCTGCGATAAATTTAAGGCATTTAAAC
The DNA here is from genome assembly GCF_900625095.1 of Acinetobacter ihumii. Classification (GTDB taxonomy): domain Bacteria; phylum Pseudomonadota; class Gammaproteobacteria; order Pseudomonadales; family Moraxellaceae; genus Acinetobacter; species Acinetobacter ihumii. Next base: position 2,422,368 of record NZ_LR130760.1, read on the forward strand.
GTTGAGCCAAGGCAGACATGGTACTAAAAATAGTAATACCCTGATTAGGAAGTTTGGATGATAGTTGCATGGCTCAAACGGTTCTCATCTGGAAAAACAGTGTTATAGCATATAATCGACCAAGGCACGGATGATGCCCAGTGTCAGACCAATGAATGCCCCAACCACTACACCATTGACCCGAATCATGTGGAGATCGCCACCGACTTCATTTTCAATTTTGGCAATCATTTCCCTTGAATCCCATTCATGAATACGTTCACTGATATAGCGGATAATTTTGTCGCTATATTGGTCACTAAAGGTGATGGCAAGTCCAGTCATTTTTTCGTTCAGGACGTCACGTACAGCCTGATTTTGAATCAGATTGTGTCCGACTTGTTCAATCGCAACGCGTAAATTTTGCGCAATGCCTGAATCTTCTTGCTCTAGGTCACGTTTAATGGCATTACAAAGAATAACCACTGCGCCGCTAATAAAGTTGAGGACTTGTGGGCTGTCCAGCAAGGCATTCTTACCTTCATTTAGACGTCTACTGGCTTCACTATTGTGATCTGCCAGTTGTAGCATCATACTTTGCGCGCCCTGTTCGATGCCTTGTCGCCATGGATGTTCTGGGTCGGCGAGCATTGACTCGACTTTTTCAATCAGGGAATCAATGGTCCGTTGTTGTACATCAATGCCAATCCAGCTTGCCCCTTTGGCCAATTTCCACACCCCCAGTTCTTTAAATAAGGTACGGCTGAGTTCACGTGCTTGTTCGGGATGTGTCACAATCCATTCATGAGCCAGATCTAGTCCACGTTGTAATACGTCCTGATGAAAGTCATTTTCCAGTACGGCACGCAGCATTTCACTGGCCAGTGAATTAATCTGGGTGTTTTTGACCCACTGCACACTATTGGTCTGGATAAAACGGGCAATTTGCTCCTGACTAATAAATTCGAAAAGTTTAGGCACAGTCTGCTGAATCAACTGCACAATTTGCGTGTTATTTTTTGGATTGGCGAGCCATTGTCCAATGGCGAGACTTAAATCGGTGTTATTTAAACTGCGCTCTACCACCTGCGGTGACAGAAAATTTTCCTGAACAAAACGTCCCATTGATTCAGCAATACGGGTTTTGTTGCGCGGAATAATTTCAGTATGATCCTTTAAAAACTTTGGAATTGGAATTTTTCCAAAAGGATTGCGAAATAACACAGTAATGGCGTACCAGTCTGCCAGTCCACCGACCACACCCGCTTCGGCTGATAACATTAAAATATGAATCAGCCACGCATATTCGGGCCAAAATTTTGCCACGACCATGAGCACCACCCATGCAAACACCGCGCTTAACAAGGCGATGGTGGCATAGCGTTTACTCCGATTTAAATTTGGAGAATGTGATGTTTCTTCAACCTGCATGCAAGCATCCTATCTTAATTTTTATTTTTGCTGCTGCCCGTGGGTGGTGACGGCGTTACTGGTTGAGGCAGTAACACTTCACCAGACGGGCTTAAGCCATATTTTTTTCCTAGTGACTGTAAGATCAGTTGGGCATCAAAAGCGTCCTGCGGTGCCGATTTTTGATCTTTATAGCAACGAATACTATACGCGACTTCGACGGGATCGATATTGACCACTTGTGGCATATCATAGAATGGATCGGGCCAAAAAGCAGGATGGCGACGATAATATCCATAAGGGTAATAACTGGGTGAAGACGAATATACGACGGCCTGCCGTGGCGGCTTCTGAGTTTGGTTGCTTGGGTCATCAATGACTTTAAAAAAGCGGAAGCCGTTTTGCAGTGTGGCTTGTGCCGATTTAACCAGGGTAATCTCTTCTGCTGTTCCATAGCTCATATTCGGGTCAGCCTTAAAACTAATCCGATAAGTCTGATTATTGAGGGCATAGGTAGCAAACTGCCCCAATTGATCAAATGTTCTGGGCTTTTTCGGTGTAGTGGCACAACCTGTCATGACCAATGCTGTCATCAGTGCCAGACTTAGCGATAAATGTTTCATGAGGAACTCCTTGTTATTGTGTCGCATCGGTGGAGTAAATCAAATCCAGCTTAAAAATGACTATTGGGCTGCGTTAAAAATTCACGTTCTTCTGGCGTTGATTCACGTCCCAAGACTTCATTTCGATGCGGATAGCGACCAAAACGGTCAATAATCACCTTATGCTTTTTCTCAAAATCCAGATTGACTGGATTACCCAAGCGTTGAAACAGTTTCAGCGCAAATTCATGAATGTGTTTAGATTCGCTATGCATAAAGGGCATATATAAAAAAGAACGTTGTGGTGGGCTTAGTTCCGCATCTAGTTTTAGGCTAATCGCTTCTTGTGCCAGTGCCAAAGCCATGGCGTCATGGGCAAAGGCCTGTGCCTGATTGCGGTATAAATTACGTGAGAATTGATCTAGCACAATAATTTCAGCCAGACGGCCTTCGGCATTTTGACGCCACGACCACAACTCAGCCTGAACCGCTTGATGATGGGTTTGAGCAAATTGCGTGCGAATCTTTTCATCGAATTCATCACTCTTTTTAAACCAGAGCGGTTCTTGTTCAGGTGCAAACCAAAAATTTAAGACATCTTGTGCAGTCATTGTTTACAACTCTTTAGCATTTATTCTTCAATAAAATCACAAATCAAAGATGTCTTATAGACCAAGTTTGTGATAAAAAATTGCCAAAGTGAAATGGCCCAAGCAGGCAATTGCAGTTTGCCACTGCGCTGTTGGGCATAATTCACGTTATACTTATTTATATTGATAAAACATTATTCTTTATCGTTCTTTAGATCAGCGAGCATGTGTACATGAGTCAACCCAAATCAACCTCTCAAACTGTCGTACCGACTTGGGTGGATTCTTCATTATTGCAGGGCATGTTACGTGGTATTGAACGTGAAAGTCTGCGCATGCAGAGTAATGGTTTTTTATCACAGAGTCCGCACCCTCAAGCACTCGGATCGGCTTTAACCCATTCACGGATTACTACAGATTATTCCGAAGCTTTAATGGAATTTATCACGCCACCCAAAGAAACCATTGCGGCGGTTTTACAGGAGCTTGAAGATATTCATGCGGTAGTACATCGGCATTTAAATCCCGGTGAAAAACTATGGCCCTTGTCCATGCCGTGTATGCTGGACGACGAAGAAGAAAACATTCCGCTGGCAAATTATGGCTCTTCCAATATTGGTCGTTTTAAAACGCTGTATCGTCGGGGGTTGGGCGTGCGTTATGGTCGCCGCATGCAGACCATTTCAGGCGTACACTATAATTTATCTTTTCCTGAACAGCTGTTTGCTGAGTTACAACAGCACGAAAGCGATGCCACTTTAAAACAACTGAGCGCACAGGATTATCGTAGTCATCGTTATTTTGGCCTAATTCGTAATTTTATTCGTTTGACCCCGTTGGTCATTTTTGTGGTGGGTGCAAGTCCCTCAGTCTGTCGTTGTTTTTTAACAGGACGTGAGCATCATTTGCAGTCTTTAATTAAAGGCACATTATATTTGCCAAATGCCACAGCGTTACGCATGGGACGTTTGGGTTATCAAAATTCAGCACAAAAACAACTCGGTATATATTATAACGATATCAATGGTTATCTAAACGGATTACAAGCCGCAGTCAAAACATCGTATCCACCGTTTACCCAGCTCGGTTTGAATGATGCACAGGGTGAACCGATTCAAATTAATGACCACGTGCTGCAAATTGAAAATGAGTACTACAGTCTGGTTCGACCTAAACAAGTACCGCAAAATGGTGAAACCCCATCACAAGCTTTGCAAAATCGCGGGGTTGGCTACGTCGAGTTACGTGCAGTTGATGTCAATCCGTATAGCCCAATAGGCATTGATGAAACCACGGCAGGCTTTCTGGAAACACTTGCGCTGTATTGTTTACTTTCAGATAGCCCAGCACTTGAACCCCGTGAGCAGGATGTCATTGAAATCAATCAGGCGACTGTCGTAAACGAAGGTCGTTCGCCAGATGCGAAAATCATCACCTCACAAGGTGAAATATCGGTACAAAACTGGGTTGCGCAACATTTACAACAGATGCAGCCTTGTGCTGAGTTACTGGATGAACGTTATGCGACGGGGCTATATCGTGATGCGCTTTTCAGCATGCAACAGCGTACTCAGCAGCTTGAACAAACACTGTCCTCTCAAGTGGTTAAAGATACACTTGCTCATGGGGGAACATGGAGCTTTGGTAGTGCGCTGGCACATGACTATGCGAAAATGTATGATCAGTATGAATTAAGTGCTGAGAAAACGGCTTATTTTGAGCAGTTGGCTCAGCAGTCCTTACAACAACAACATCAACTGGAACAGGAAAGTGCCATTAGTTTTAATGACTATCTTGCCCAGTTTCGATCACCATAAGAGGTCTACCCATGCAATGGCGTAGTTATCGCTTTATCAGTGGATTACTGGTGCTGGCGAGTATTGTCGGCATGTCTTTTGCGCTTTATCTGGAACATTTTCAGGGTTTGGAACCTTGTCCATTATGCGTATTTCAGCGTCTTGGTTTAATCGCTATGGGTGTTTTTGCCCTGATCGCTTTTATTCATAATCCTGTTTCTAATGTCATGAAACGTGTTTATGCCTTGCTGTCTACATTGGGTATTTTATGGTCAGTGGGCGTGGCTGCGCGCCATGTCTGGTTGCAGACTTTACCACCCGATCAAGTGCCAAGCTGTGGTCCGGGATTGGACTATTTGCTGGATGCCTTGCCGCTAAAAACGGTGTTACATCAAGTGCTGTCTGGTTCTGGTGAATGTGCTGTGGTCGACTGGACGTTCTTGGGTCAGTCTTTACCTGTCTGGTCACTGGCGTTTTTCAGCGTCTTATTGCTGATTTGCTTATGGCAACTTTTAAGACGGTATCCTGTCACTAAAAAAGCCTATAAGAAATAAGACATCAAGCATAAATAAAGCCAGCATTTGCTGGCTTTATTTATGCTGTCATTGGACTGGTTTTAGGTCTCTACAATACCCGTCAAGTCAGTCAAATCATACGTTTTTCCTGAAATCATGTGGGTTTGTACTCCAGTAGAGGCATAATCATCATGTTCAGGATAAAACCAGCGTGTGATCTGTTCAGAAACACTGGAATGATACTGAATTTCAAAATGGTTGAGTCCATAAAACACAGCTTTGTGTGAGTCAGGTAGTTTGAGCTGAAAACGCGGATTCGGATGTTCACCCAAGGCACTTTTTACGCTGACCAAATAATCGCCAATAATCGACAGGGCTTTAGACTTTTTATTGCTCTCATATTCGACCGTTCCTGCCACAAAAAAAGTATTAATATGTGACGGCAATGGGGCAGGTTTACGGTTATCGTCCATGAGACCAATTCGTGCTTCCATATGTTCCCAGTCATCATCACGGACACTGCCATGTCGCAAATCCAGAATGCCATTACTGCGAATATTGACCAAATGACCAATAATTTTCACAAAAGGGAAACTGCCCAGCTTTTCCTGTAAGGCAAACCCAAAACGCTCCAGCACCGCGCCATGATGGGGTGAACCAATACAGACCAGATTGCCCATCATATGTGTCCACTGGTGCATATTTTGTTTGCCATAAAATAATGCGCTACGCGACACCAGTCCACCCATACTATGACCAATTAAATCAATACTGGTAATGCGTGGGTTACGTTTAATCAAGTCTTCCAGCGTATTGGCCAGACTGCGACCATTGGCAGAAATTCGTCGTCCTGTATTGTAGTTCAGGTACAACATAATATTATGATCACGTTGAGCCAGTAGGCGTTCACCAATTCCCCCAAAGTTACGTTTACTCCAGTCGGTATGGTTCATGCACAAACCATGAACAAAGATCACCACGCGACCCGCAATATCACCTTGTTGTAATGCACCATAGTGATCATAAAGCACCATGGGCAAGGCCAGCGGATTTTGATGCTTTAATAAATAATCACCCAGCACACCATTGAGTGCACCCACCAGATAATGTTGGGTCGGTGTGAGCGGTTTATCGTGTAAAGTCGGGAATTGTTCAATAATATGCCGTAAACCGGGTGCTAGAAAATAGCGACCATATTTTTGCAGTGTGGTGTATGACCACTGTTGCAAACGTTCAATTCGTGGAATTTTTAAAAAACGGCGAGATTGTTGATCACTCATGCCAAAGGTGCTTTGTAAAACCTCACGATTGACAATTTGAACAAAATCATGGACCCCCAATAAACTGGTACTCACCAGTTGTGCCAAACCTTCAAGCACATCGGCCTGACTCGGTGGCGTACGATCCCATTTACAATAGGTTTCATGTAGTGGTGTTAAACTTGGCATTTCCAAATCCTTGATTCATGCACGCACCTGATACTTTCTTTTTCATTTGCTTCAGGTTATAAAACAATTATATTCATCTTAGGTGTTGCATTAACAACACTTTAAAAATACTGACGAATGACCAGTTATTTTTATTTTTTTGTCTAACAATCTTGTGCGACATACAAATTAAAACTAATTTGTGACAAATATCACATTATTCACGACGACGCTATCATGAATCTGATCTATTTACATGGTTTCCAAAGTAGTCCTTTCTCCATCAAAGGACAACAATTGAAACGATACTGTCAGGTCAATCATGATATACAGATTCATTTACCCGATTTAAATCTTCCTCCTTTGGAGGTCATGGCAAAGCTTGAACAATTGATTCAGGGTCTGGAGCAAGTGGTACTGGTCGGTAGTAGCTTTGGTGGTTTCTATGCGACTCAATGTGTCGCAAAGTATGCCTTGCCTGCTGTATTGGTGAATCCTGCTGTGCGACCATGGCAATTGTTTCATGATTTATTTGGTGTCGACCAACTGCCTTATCGGGTGGCTGAGTATTGGACACTCACTGCACAACATCTGGATCAGCTCAAACAGATGGCAGTTGCTGATGTCCCCAATGCTGAGAAAATACTCGTGTTGTTACAACGGGGCGATGAAACTTTGGATTATCGTGAGGCACAGGGGTATTATAGTCAACCATCGCACCACGCCTTGATTTTATCGGATGCGCATGGTAACCATGCAATGGATGATTTTGAACAAAAAATACCGTTGATTCTTGAATTTTTAACCTATTCGCTTAAATAAGGAAATCGTACAAGGTGTCACAATATACGGCTCAATCACTTGAAGTTTTATCGGGTTTAGATCCTGTACGTCGTCGTCCGGGCATGTACACCGATACGACGCGTCCAAACCATCTTGCACAGGAAGTGATTGATAATGCCGTGGATGAAGCATTGGCGGGACATGCCAATAAAATCTGCGTTACCGTGTATAAAGATGGTTCATTGTCGGTAGAAGACAATGGACGTGGTATGCCAGTTGATATTCATCCTGAATATGGTCAAAGTGGAATTGAGATTATTCTGACCAAACTCCATGCAGGGGGAAAATTTAGTACAGACAATTACCAGTTTTCAGGCGGTTTGCACGGTGTTGGTATTTCGGTGGTCAATGCTTTGTCCAGTCGGGTTGAAGTCGAAGTCCAACGTCAAGGCAATCTTTACAAAATGACCTTTGCGCACGGCGAACCTGTCGCGCCACTTGAAGTCCTTGAAGGTAAAGCACCTAAACGTGCCACAGGAACCACCGTACATTTCTGGCCAGAAGCCAAATATTTCGATAGCCCAAAATTTGCCTTAAAAGCTCTCAAACATAATTTAAAAGCCAAAGCGGTGTTGGCGGCTGGACTGAAAATTAGCTATATCGATCAAATTAATGATGAAAAAATCGAATGGCAATTTGAAAATGGTCTGGTTGACTATTTGATGGATGAACTGGAAGATCGTGAGATTGTGCCAATGCCTGCTTTTGTCAGTCAGGGACAAGCAGAACGCGCCAGTTGTGAATTTGCCATCTGCTGGAATGTGGAAGGTGGTGAGCAGATTCAGGAAAGTTATGTCAACCTGATTCCAACTGCGCAAGGCGGAACCCATGTCAATGGCTTGCGTTCTGGTGTAACAGAAGCATTACGAGAGTTTTGCGAATTACGCAATTTATTGCCGCGTAACTTAAAGCTGTCCGCCGAAGATGTTTGGGATGGCGTGAATTTCATTTTGTCGCTTAAGTTTCAGGAACCGCAGTTTTCAGGGCAAACCAAAGAACGCCTTTCCAGTCGTGAAGCATCAGGCATAGTACTTAATATTGCCAAAGATGCTTTTGCTTTATGGCTGAATCAAAACTCTGAAATTGCCATGCAATTGGCAGAAATGGCAATTTCCAAAGCGGGACGGCGATTAAAAGCGGCCAAAAAAGTCGAACGTAAAAAGATTGTCTCTGGACCAGCCTTACCCGGAAAACTAGCCGACTGCGTTGGACAAACGCGTGAAGAATCTGAATTGTTTATTGTGGAAGGTGATTCTGCGGGCGGAAGTGCCAAGCAGGCGCGTGATAAGAACTTTCAGGCGATTATGCCGATTCGCGGTAAAATTTTGAATACATGGGAAGTCTCCTCCGATGAAGTATTGGCTTCACAAGAGGTGCATGATATAGCCATCGCAATTGGGGTTGATCCGGGCAGTGATGATTTATCCGAACTGCGCTACGGCAAAATTTGTATTTTAGCGGATGCAGATTCCGATGGATTGCATATTGCGACCTTGCTCTGTGCTTTATTTGTTAGACATTTTCCTACGCTGGTTGAAGAAGGACATTTATTTGTGGCGATGCCGCCCCTGTTTCGTATTGATGCAGGCAAAGATGTATTCTATGCACTGGATGAAGATGAACTAGAAGCGATTTTAGCCAAGGTTAAAACTAAAAATCCGCAAATTACCCGATTTAAAGGTCTGGGTGAAATGAATGCAGGGCAGTTGCGTGAAACCACGATGGACCCGAATACGCGCCGTCTCGTACAGCTTGATCTGGATGATGCACATTTGACTGCCAGTTTATTGGATAAGTTGCTCGCCAAAAAACGTTCGGCAGATCGTAAATATTGGCTGGAACAAAAAGGTAATCTGGCTGATATTGCAGTTTAAACACCTCCTGATTGAATGACCTGACTGGGCTGCTGACAGGTCATTGAAACTTGAATCAGGGCAGCACAGGAATCAATTTTAGTACTTTATCGACTTTGAGTTTTTCGCGTTGCGCCAGTTGTTGACAGCGTAGCCGAATTAGAGCGATCTCATCTTTTAAAGCTTGCACTGCGTGTTGTAAGGAGGTCAGTGGGACTTCGAAGCCATCATGATCTTGGCTGGCATCAGGTTTAAAACGTATGCGATGATCCTGATAGTCGCATAATACCTGCGGATGACCGATCCAGAACTGTTTAAGATTGCCCTGAGCCAGCTGATCCCATGCATGGATGTCATTTAAATCTGAGCAACAGCGGGGCAATAGTAAGCTTTGACCAATTGCATCGACCAAGACATAACCACCATTTAATGACGTATTTTTAAATACGGTATCTTTTAGTATTTTGCTCAGATGAGCATCGCACAGATCTTGAATCGCAAAGAACCCAGAAGCAGATAAGCCAGACGCAGATAATAAGGGCGTAAATAGATCATCAACGCTGTGAAACGGATCACTTTGCCGACGATCCTCTAAATCCAGCACAGGAATAAAGCGTATTTCCATATGTTTTTCTCATTTTAATTTGGTTGCGCAGTTGTGATATCGGTTTTGTTATAGATTGCAGCATGAGATGTTATGAATAATTGCTGCATACCACAGTATGCCTTAAGCCAATACTCAGGTCTTAAAGATTCGGACGAATACCCCTATTGTGATGTTGATTTGTTGAGTGTTTCAACTTGATAATACGTCCCATCTGCGTAGACATTATGCCCAAAACCACAGTTTGAAGCTGGATCATTTTGCTGTACTTCAATTTTTCGACCGTATTGATCCTGACCAAATTTGAGATCAATCTTGCAATCTTCGTAACGAAAGTGAGCCTGATTTGCTGACAAAGGCATATTGGTCTCAAAAGAGCCCATATTGGGTCCATAAATTAGCCCACCTAAGCCAAAATAATAGCCATCGAATGCAATTTGATAAGTTTTGGCTGTTTTTGAAACGGTCATCGTACTCCATTGTCCAAATCCCGCCGACTTCACATACATTCCGGTTGGCTGATTGGCGATTTTAGGCAGTTTTAATTGCTTTAAATTATATTGACTGATTTTGGAGTCTGGCGTGCGTAAAAACCATGCTCTGGCCCATAAGGGTTTGTCGAGTTTGGCATAACTTAAGCCTACATTGTTGTTTGCTACGTCAACATCACGGTCAGTCAAAGTGGTTTTATGATCTTCTGCGTTGAGTTGACAAAACTGTGTCCATGCCGCCTGATACTCAAATTGCTCAATGGCTTTGGCATACTGTTTTTGATCATAGTATTTTTTCCCCATTTGGGCAGATGAAGCTATTTTGGCGCAGCCCTGTTGTAATTCCTGCTCGAAATTCATGTCGGCAAAACTCAGCGACGAAATAAAGGAGATGCTACTCAGTAGGATCAAAATCGAATATTTTATGTTCATACTTAATCTGTTTGGATTTTAATTTTTTTATTTTAAGAAACATGTCAGTTAAAGAAAACCACTGCTCTGTAAGCTGTACATAGCAGTGGTGTAAGTGGGTGTAGCCTCGGTTAATCTTTAAATTTCAATATCAACCGATGCGGGAAATGTATAGACGTCACAATTGTGCCCTGTACCAATCCGATCTACGACAGCAAAATCACTGGGCGATTCTAATGTCAGCAAAGGATGATGCCATGTCCCTGCACGGTAATTCACGCCTTGCGAACCATCGGTTATAAAAGCACATATCTGCTTAATATCTGGCTGATCTGCGTTCAAACTGGGCGCCACCACCACCAAAAATTTTTGACCCTGCATGGGAATGAAGGCCTGAGAGCCATTGGGGTGACGCTCTAACATTTGAATGGTTAAAGGCAAGGTGCTGGTCTTAATATTACGAAAAATACTAATGCCCGCTTTGGCTTCACCTTTAATTTCAGTTTCGACCAAGCAATGATAACGCTCGGTATGCGCCTCATTAATATGAAAAAAATCATGTCCCGTACAGCCAATCACTTCGCCGAAAGCGGCAAAGTTTTCATTGGTTAATGGCTGAATTTTAATCGCAGTTTTTGACATAATGCTCTCGGCTTAAGCCAGTTGACCCCAAAGGCGAATGCGGCTAATGCCACCGTCTGGAATCATGTTGACACGAATATGCGAAATTTTTTCATGTGCTAAAATTTCGTTAACATAGTCATGAATATGATCCATTTGCATGTCTTGCGCTTCAAGTAAGAATGGCCAGAACATACTTTGTGGGATCAATTGAGGGTCAGTGGCATCTTCGATGTACACCGCCTGAATTGAAACCTGAGCAGGGTAGTTGCCCTTAAAGTGTGCAGTATCAATTTCAATTTTATCAATTTTACCTGCCTGCCCCAGTGCCAGAATACACCAGTCAAAACCTGGCGCACGACGACGTTTGGTTTCCCAGCCGTCGCCCATGTTAATGCCACGTCCCGGATTAATTAAGTTGCGCGGGTGACCAAAGTGCGCATCACTATAAGCAATGACACGTCCGCCATTTTGTAATGCCAGTAAATCCAGCGTTTCATTGGTATTGGTTGCTTGAATTTGCACCTCACCATAAATACGCAAACGAGCAACACCACCATCTGGAAAAATATTCAGACGGATATGGGTAAATACATTTTCGTTCTCAATATCAAAAATATGGTGCTGACTTGGGCCTAAAATACTATTGGCTAAAACGGGCTGCCATAGTGCATTTTGAGTGTCTCCATTTGGTGCATAACAGCCCTCCAATGAAGCAGAAGCAGGATAGTTTCCTGTAAAGAATGTGGTGTCTACATCAATGGCTTTAATCTTACCTGCAACGCCTAACTTGACGATACACCAGTCATAACCTGAATGACGTTTGCGACGTGTTTCCCAGCCGTCCATCCATTTACCATGATCATCAAATTTATCTTCGACAAAAATAGGCGCATCGAACTGTAACATGCGCTTTGCTTCTGCAAAAAAATCATCTGAACATTCAATAATTTGAGCACCAATACGGGTATCTGCCAAATTGGTGAGCGTGTGGAGTTGGGTTGGAAGTTCAAAAGCAGGAGCTAAAAGCGTTGCCATAGGATGTGTACCGTTCCTTAGATAAGCGTGGTAAAAAGTTTACTTGAATGAACCTGCATTTTTAACTCAGAATGAAGAAAAGTGCATCATCATTGTACTTTTCTATGCAGGGTATATGCCAATTCTTATAACAGGGATGATTTCCCTACGGATGGCATGGTTTTCGCTACAGATCTAATCAAGTTACAGAATTTGCAGTATTCGAAAGGGGGATTACACAATGAACGTTGTCATTATTGGTGCTGGCATGGGTGGATTAACCACTGGGATCGCATTAAAAAAATTTGGTCATCAAGTCACCATTTATGAGCAAGCAGAACAAATTCTTCCTGTCGGTGCAGCAATTTCACTGTGGTCTAATGGTGTGAAATGCCTAAATTATTTAGGTTTGGGTGAGCAAGTTGCAAAGCTAGGTGGTGTGATGGATCATTTGGCTTATGTGGATGGACTGACCGGTGAAGTCATGACTCAGTTTAGTCTACAGCCTTTGATTGATGAAGTTGGACAACGTCCATATCCAGTTTCACGTGCTGAATTACAAAACATGCTGATGGATGAATTTGGTCGTGAAGATATCCAGCTGGGTAAGCGCATGATTTCTTTAGAAGATCAGGGCGAACAGGTGGTCATTCAATTTGCCGATGGCAGCAGTACCACAGCAGATCTATTGGTCGGCGCGGATGGTACACATTCGATCACTCGTGCCTATGTCTTGGGAGATCAGGTTGAGCGCCGTTACGCAGGCTATGTCAACTGGAATGGTCTGGTGGAAATTTCTGAAGATCTGGCTGCGGCTGATCAATGGACAACCTTTGTTGGCGAAGGGAAACGGGCCTCTTTAATGCCCGTTGCCAATAACCGCTTTTACTTCTTTCTGGATGTGCCATTAGAAGCAGGGCTTGAAAATAATAAAGCCAATTATCAAGAGACGCTCAAAGGTTATTTTAGTGGCTGGTGTGCGCCCGTGCAGCAGTTGATTGAGCGTTTGGATCCGCAAAAAACCAATCGTGTGGAAATTTGTGATATCGAACCATTTACCCAATACCATAAAGGTCGTGTGGTCATTGTAGGGGATGCTGCACATAGCACTACACCGGATATTGGTCAGGGCGGTTGTCAAGCGATGGAAGATGCGATTTATCTGGCACGTTCGCTACAGATCAATACCTTGGGTGTGCAAGATGCATTACGTCGTTATCAGGACAAACGCAATGAACGTGCCAATGAACTGGTTCTTCGTGCGCGTAAGCGTTGTGATGTAACGCATATGAAAGATGAGCAAGTCACCATGACGTGGTATGACGAATTACGTCAGGAAAAAGGACCGCACATTATGCGTGGGATTATCAATAATATTATTGGCAATCCACTCGACTAAAAGACTCAAATTTATACAGAGGAGCGACGCTCCTCTTTTACATTCTGCAAAGATCCGCTCACAAATTGTTAAGCACTGTGATCATCACAATCGTTAAGCTTAAACAAAGATATAACAACTGAGCCAATAAAAAATGAATGCTGTATTACTTGCGATTGAGCCGAACGATCTGGAAATTTTGATGCTGGAAGCACAGAGTATCGATGAAATTTATCATGCACCATCCATTCGTTCTAAACTCAATCTTGGGGAGACATGGCAATCGTTGCAATTTTTGCTGACCCGTAGTGCCAAACAGCATCAGGATTCGCCACTTGTTTTTGCTATAGAGGCGGAGTATGCCTTTGCTCACCCTGCTTTAGCAGTTGCCAGTGTGCGTTATAACCCAGTTGTTGAAGTAGAAGAGATTGCTAAAGAGCTGGACACGATTTCGACGGAGCAATTCAAACATCAATTTGACCCTGAGCAGTTAAATCAGAATAAACTATTTCCCTTTCATTGGGGCCGTGATGTTGAAAAAGAACAAGCAGAACTGGCGATGCTGTTTGTGCAATTAAAAAATTTTTATGAATTGGCCAAACAACATAACTATGCGGTGATCAGTTTACATAGTCAGCAGATTATGTCCGATGTGTATTATATGACTCAGGCATCCAGTTGACGTTGCATCAACACCAAATCGCGCCATTGTCCAAACTTTTGTCCTACTTGCGCTAAATGTCCAGTTTTGACAAAGCCCAGTCGCTCATGAAGCACGATGGACGCGATATTTTCGCTATCAATTGCCCCAATCATGACATGGAAGCCCTGTTGTTGCCCCAGATGGATCAACTGGTTCAGTAATGTTTTACCAAGACCTTGTCGCTTATAATCGGGTGAAATAAAAATAGAATGTTCAATGGTGTGTTTATAACCAGTAATGCTACGGAACTCGGCATAATAGGCATACCCTGCGACACGCTGCTGAGCCAAGTCATAGGCAACCCACATCGGATAACGCTGCTGCTGTAAATGCTGAAACCATTCCAGATAGACTTCAAAGGTTTTGGGTTGATCATTCCAGTTGGCAGTGCCAGTTAAAATTTCATGATTATAAATAGCAAGTATCTGTTCTAAATCCGAAACCACGGCTGGGCGCAACTGAAGCTCCATGCTGAAATAACCTAAAACCAAAAAGTTGGAAAATTATAAGCTGAAACAGTACACAAATGCTGGTACTCAAATAAAAAAGCAAGCACAGTGGCTTGCTTTTTGCTCTGTAAAATATGTGCTTATCTTAGAAGTGATATTTCACCAAAGCACTGACATTGTGCTCATCTTGGCCTTTGATGCCAAATTTATTATTCCAGACCGAATGTTCAATCCCTAAATACAAACGTGTATCTGGTGAAATGTGTTTACCCAGATTCCATTTATATTGAGTCGTCCAGTTTAGCTCACTGGCATGATCACCTTCGGCGGTTGACCAGTCCAGAAAACCATCGACCAAAAATTCTTCAGAAGACAGCTTAAATGGCAGCGCATAAACTGCGGTCATTTGATAGTCATCATCAGTGTTTTCGTTATTGGCACGATAGAAATTTAAATTGAAATATTGAAAATATGGAACATTTAAATCAATTGCAAAGCCATATAGAAAGTTATCGAAGCTGCTAAAGTCATCGTTATTACTTTCCCATGTGGTGGATACCAAAACATCTTTGATCGGGCCATAAGACAGTTTTTGCCCTGAAACTTCACTCAGACTCAAACGTGGTGAAAGCTCAAAATAAGTACTTTTATGATCATCACCGCCACGCATACGGTCTACAAAAAAGAAAACATCTGCATATTTGACTTTAGCGGCATATTCCAAGGTAATGGTGGTTTGCTCATCATCCACCACTGCATAATTTTCCCCGTATAAGCCCGTAATACTAAAATCCTGCCAAACTGGCTTGGCTTGAGCCATGGTCGCCGCAGATAAAAGTCCTGTAATTAACGCTAAATGCTTTAGTTTCATCTTCACTCTCCCCAAAATAAGCGTTTCAAGCATACCGACTCTTAAGCAAAAATAAAGCCAAATTTGATCAAAGGTTAAAAAAACCTTAAAAACGGTGCAAACTTAAGTGGGGAAAATGATTCAAAATATGAACCAGAATATAAAGAGATTCTTCAGCAGTCTAGATTTTTTAATTAACTTTTCGGGAATCCGATGTGATTCCCTCAAGCTAAATATGGTGGGTGATTCGATTTAGCTGCCACGATAAGTCGAATAGGCGAACGGACTAATTAATAAAGGTACATGATAATGTTCGTTTGGGTTTTCAACAAAAAACTGAATGGACACCTGGGGGAAAAAGGTTTTTAAATCATGTTTGGCAAAATAAGGCGCAATATCGTATTCCAGCAAGTATGCACCCTGTTCAATGTGCTCAATTCCAAAATCCTTGAGCCGACCATCATCATTGGTCACGCCATTGCCGAGTAGGGTACGGGTTTTGGCATCATATAAACGGATTTCGACCTGTGGCGCAGGTTTACCGAGATGTGTGTCTAAAATATGAGTGCTGATCATGCTTCAATTCCTTGACGAAGACGAAGTAATGCAATGGCTGCCAGTTGTTCATGCACGATTTTTTTTTCAGTTTCTATGTCGTGATTTAAACGTTGTTGTAGCGTGGTTAAAATTTGCTCACTGGTCAAACCGGCTGCTTTAATGAGAAAAATAAAGCCAAACTTTTGTTCATACGCGACATTGCCTTCATAGAGTGCGCGCTGAGTTTGTTCATCCTGTTTTACGCCAGACTGCTCATGATCAGAAAATTGCGCTTCACGTTCACTCAACTCCACTTTGGCTTTTTTCTCGCCAATGCGCGGATGAGTGGCCAAAGCCGTTTCAATTTCTGACCAAGTCCATGTTTGACTTTGTTGTGATGCTGCATCCAGCAGGGCTTGTGTCGAGGTATAAGGGCGTTGTTCACTCAAGCTGTTGACCCATGATGGAATGTGCACACATGCACTTAATAAGGGCGTTACTTGATTGATTGACGCTTGGTTAAACTCAGAAAAACGCACCATATTCATCCAATATCAAAGCAAAAGATAAAATAAATCGAGCAATAACAATGCCAGCACAACAGATATCTATAAAATCGAATAATGTAGATATCTGTTCATTTATTTTAATCCAGACGTGCTTTTTAAGTTAAAAATTAGCCAGCAAATGGATGGTGTTGATACCAGTGCTCGGCAATATCATTACGGCGGCAAATCCAGACCTTGTCATGCGATTGTACGTAATCCAAAAAGCGTTGCAAGGCTTTAAAACGACCCGGTCGCCCCAAAAGACGGCAATGCATGCCAATAGAGAGCATTTTTGGTGCAGTTTCGCCTTCCGCATAGAGCACATCGAAGGCATCTTTAAGATATTGATAGAACTGCTCACCACTATTAAACCCACCCGGAGAGCAAAACTTCATATCGTTTGACTCAAGGGTATACGGAATAATCAGGTGAGGACGAGTTTCATTATCAATATTGGTCAGTGTGGTCCAGAAAGGTAAATCATCACCATAATGGTCGCAATCATATTTAATTTGTGGGAACTCTGCTAATAACTGGCGAGTATTGGGGCTATCGCGTCCTGTATACCAGCCAATTGGGGTTTCACCGAACAGGGTTTCAAGCACTGAAAGCGCCTGATCCATATACATACGTTCAGTTTCAATGTCCATGTCCTGATAGTGAATCCAGCGTTGTCCATGAGAAACCACGTCGTATTGAGCGTTTTTGATCGCTTCTACAATGTACGGATTACGCACCAGTGCCATGCCTACCCCAAAAATCGTCATGGGTAAGCCACGACGCTGGAACTCTTGATGAATTCGCCAGAAGCCTGCACGTGAGCCATATTCATACATTGAATCCATCGACATATGTTTAGCTGGATAGCTGGCTGCACCTACGATATCAGATAGAAACTGCTCTGAACCCAGATCACCATGCTCAATGTGGTTTTCACCACCTTCCTCATAATTTAGTACAAATTGTACAGCGACACGCGCCTGATTGGGCCATTGAACCTGAGGCGGTTGACCATGATAACCAATTAAATCGCGCGAATATGGCGCATTTTTGATTTGGTCAATCAGATCTTGTCCACGTAGATATGAAGAGTTCACAATGATGCATCCTTTTTGATCAAAATGTCATAAAAAGTTAAAAAATCAGCTTGCATATTTTTGAGTATAGACAGATATTGAAGATAGAGAGAAGATCTTCATATACTCCAAAAACAACATCATGACAAAGCGTAAAAGGAGATAACAACCAATTACACAAGATAGATGTACAACAGCACCAAATTACAGCATGCTCAAAGTGTGCCAATTAAGTTTTGCATAGATTGTTATATAGAAATACTGATACAAAGAGGATGGAATCATGAATATTGAAATCCGTACAGATAAAAACATCCAGAATAGTGAACGTTTAATTGAATATGTTCGTGCAGAACTTTCTACCGAATTTCAGCGTTATGCTGAACGAATTACTCATTTTTCGGTACATTTGAGTGATGAAAATGGTGATAAAAAAAATGGTGAAGATGATATTCGTTGCATGATCGAAGCACGTCCATCCGGTTTAAAACCGATTGCAGTCAACCATAAAGCAGGCAATATTGATCTTGCCATTCATGGTTCAATTGAAAAGTTAAAACGTACGCTAGAACACAGCTTTGAAAAACAGGAACCTTCGCGAGGCAGTCGGGTTGAATTTGCCGACGAAGAGTAAAAGCCTGAAAAAGCCCTACGGGGCTTTTTTTACAGGGATTTAAAATGTATTTAAAAGCCTACATCATGTGAACTCAAAAAATATCACATATCTCTGTGTAAATTTCGGCATAATAGGCTGTAAATCCCTTTTAAACTGGTGAGATATCCATGCTAAGCGCTCAACAACAAGCTTTTGTTCAGGCAATTGAAGAATTAGACCTTGAACAGGTTCAACGCCTGTTAGCGTCGGGTCTTGATCCTAACTTTATTGATCCAGAAAAAGGTCCTCCAATTTCAGTCTTTAGTGATGGTATTTTTAAATGGTGGGAACGAATTTGTGAAGCCTATGAAGCCAACCAACCCTTGAGTGAAGAAGAAAAACAACAAGAATTACAGGTTCATCTGGATATTCTGGATGCATTAATTAAAGCCAAAGCCAACCTGCACTTGTGGGATTCAGAAGAACTCTATGGTCCACTCTGGGATGCAGCGAGTTCAGCCTGTGTGCCTGTCGTACAACGTTTACTTGATGAAAAAGTCGATCCAAATACCCGTGATGATGAGGGCCTGACCATTTTATCTTCGGTCAGTGATTTATTTTTTGATTGTGATTTTGATGAAATTAACTGGGCAGAAGCCTTACCTGAAGAAAAACAGACATTAGAGTTACTTCGTCGTCGCGGAGCAAAAATGTCAAAAGAATTAACTTAATCTTGAGTGTCGCCATGAATATCTTTAAAACACTGACCTTTATTGTCGCTACGAGCGCAACTGCCACCAGCTTTGCTGCTGATTTTTCATTTGACCGCCCAGGGTCTGGTTTTGGTACAGGCATTACACCTGTTGGCAAATTGGCTTGGGAACAAGGTTTACCAAGTGCGAGTTATAATGAAACGACTGTAGATGGCATCAAAGAAAAAACTGTGAGCTTAAATGGCGATATGCTGTTACGCACGGGTTTGGCGAAAGATCTGGAATTACAGTTGGGTTGGCAAGGGCCATCTTGGTATGAAACCAAACGTGCAGGCGTCAAACACCATGATGATGGTTTAGGTGATGTGAGCATTGGTTTAAAAAAGGCGATTGATCTCAATGACGAACGTCTTTCTATGGCGATTTTGGCACAAGCGCTTATTGCCACAGGAAATGATGAATTTACTGAACATGACGATATTTACAGCTTAAGTTCAGCTGTGGCTTATCAGTATAACGACCTGATAGAAACCTCAATTACCATGAAATATGAAGTACAAAATAGCGATTGGGCGGTAACCGCTATTCCGACTTTGGGCTATCAATTTTCAGGAAAATGGTCAGGTTATTCAGAATTTGTCTATAAAAAAGCTGAAAGTGAAGATTATGAATATGGTTTAGGAACAGGGGTAATTTATGCCATTAATGACCGCGCACAGTTAGATGCCAGTGTCGGTGTTGGCTTAAATGGCAGTGACAAAAACTACAATGGTGGTTTTGGTTTTTCTTACCTGTTCTAAATATTGAGGGAGTCATGGCGCATTTTCAAAGTCGCAGTGGTTTTTTTTATTTTTTCATCTTGTCACTTTGTTTTTTTGCGACACACTTGCAAGCCAATGATGCCTTGCTCAGTCCAGAACAGGCATTTTCATTTTCAGTAGAATCGACCAGTCAGGACACGGCTGTGCTAAATTGGTCGATTCAGCCGCATTATTATTTATATCAGCATAAATTTGAGGTCAAACAGGGCAACCATGTGCTGCCCTTGGCTCTGCCCAAAGCTGAACAACAATATGATGATAACTTTGGTCATACTCAAGTTTATTATGATCATGTTCAGTTTAACATTCAGACACAGCCTTCTCAGAATTATCAAGTGACATGGCAAGGTTGCGCCAAAGACAGAATCTGTTATCCCCCACAGACGATTGAATTTCAAACCGATGTAGATGGTTTGGTCAATTTGCAAAATACAACTCAAGCCCAAAAAACCTTTCTGGATGTCGCGAAAGCAGGTAGCGCTGCTACCATGCAGGGAAAGACCACACAGCAAAATACAGAGCAAGCTGATGCAACCACTGCTGATGGCGTAATGCCATCCGAGAATTTAAACCCAGTCCAGACCCAAGTGGCGCAGGATCAGTTTTGGAGCAGTAAGCTTGAGCAGTATTCATTAGGTTACGGTGTTTTGCTCTTTCTGGGGCTGGGAATGCTGTTGGCATTTACACCCTGTTCCTTACCCATGCTACCTATTTTGACTTCGCTGATTGTCCGGGAGCGCAAAGGATTACATGCATGGATGGTCGCACTGACCTTTGTATGTAGTATGGCCATGGTGTATGCGATATTAGGTTTGATTGCATCATCAGCAGGGCTTAATTTTCAGCGTTGGCTTCAACAGCCCGCGACTTTAATTGCATTTAGTCTGTTGTTTGTGGTTTTTGCCTTAAATTTATTTGGTTTATTTGAGATTAAATTACCCCAAACTTTAATGAACCATCTGGATCGAATTCAGTCTGTACAACGTGGCGGAACGCTGTTAGGTGCAGCCATCATGGGCATTATTTCGGCTTTACTGGTCGGGCCGTGTATGACAGCACCACTTGCAGGAACATTGCTGTTTATTTCACAAACGCAAGATCAATGGCAAGGTGCTTTGCTACTATTCTGTTTAGGCTTTGGTATGGGCATTCCTTTACTGCTGGCCACCATTTTAGGGGCAAAAGTCCTCCCTAAAGCTGGACAATGGATGCATCAAATTAAAGTGATCTTTGCATTTATTATGCTGGCTTTAAGTCTGTATTTTATACGCCCTCTATTGCCCGCATTAATATTACAAATTTTAAGTCTGTGCTTAGGTTTGAGTGTGATTGGATATGCTTGTTATCGTTTGATTAAGCATCGTGATGGGTTGCGCTGGCTTTATGTGGTGTTATTAATTCTGGTGGTTCCAGCCTTGTTGTTTGATCAATACCAACATATTCAGCGCCATCAGCTTGATCACCAGCAAGGGGCAAATAGGTGGCACATTGCGCATACCGCGAATGAATTTCAACAATTATTAGCTCAGGCACCTAAAGACCAAATTGTCATCATTGATGTTTATGCGGACTGGTGTGTGGCTTGTCAGCCGATTGAACACCGCATATTAAAAGATGCACAGGTACAAGCGGCATTACAATCGTATTATCTGATCAAACTCGATTTAAGCCAATATGATGCTTCTCATCAGGCGTTGCTTAATCAATGGCAAATTTTAGGTCCACCAACTTATCTTTTTTTAACGCCACAGCAACAAGAGTTGCGTCATTTGCGATTGACGGGTGCATTTAGTAAAACTGAGCTACTCGATCATGTGCAGTCCTTAAAAAACGTCAAGGAATAGAGATTCATGCAACTTTATATTGGCAATAAAAATTATTCATCATGGTCAATGCGACCTTGGCTGGTTATGAAACATTTTAATTTGCATTTTGAGGAGCATTGGGTCGCATTTGATGATTTTGCCGCAGACGAGGCATTTAAACAGCGCATGTCCAGTATTAGTCCAAGTGGCAAAGTCCCGACATTGCTGGATCAAAACCTTGTGATCTGGGATTCTTTGGCAATTTGTGAGTATCTGGCAGAGCAATTCCCAGAAAAGCACTTATGGCCGACAGATCGAGTTCAACGTGTTCGTGCGCGTTGCATTAGTGCGGAAATGCATAGTGGCTTTACCACACTACGCCAATACTGTGGGATGAATATCGAGGCGGATCTAAGCTTTATTGGTGGCAAACTCTGGACGGATTTACCAGCTTTGGTCAAGGAAGTTGCCCGTATCGAACAGATCTGGGCTGAACGACCAAGTCTGGATGGATTTTTATGTGGCGATTTTAGTATAGCCGATGCTTTTTATGCACCTGTAGTGATGCGCTTGCTAAGTTATGGTTTACCTGTTTCAGAGCAAGCTCAACACTATATGCAAACCATGTTGGCAAATCCTGCTGTAAAAGAATGGATCACAGAGGCGCGAGCAGAAAAACAGTTTGTCCAGCGTCAGGAAGTATATCGTCAGCATGGTGAACAATTTTTAAGGCTTTAAGATTTGGTCATTAATGGTGGTAAATCAAAATAATACTGGACTTGATTACGGCCATTGGCTTTTACAGCATATAGGGCCTGATCTGCCTGATTTAATAGTTCACTGGGGTCAGTGTTGCTACTGGACATGGCAATGCCAAAACTGGCACTGATTTGAATGGTGCTTTGGTCTTTTAAAAAAATAGGTAAAGTTTGAATTGCTATACGACAGCGTTCGGCAATTATTCTGGCCTGCGCTAAAGCTGTATTTGGTAACAATAAAATGAATTCCTCACCACCAAAACGTCCGATGTAGTCCTTATGTCTTAAATGATGAGATAAACATTTAGCGACTTCAATTAAGACTTTATCTCCCACGTCATGACCATAATTATCATTGATGCGTTTAAAATGATCTAGGTCTAATAAAATTACTGCATATGGACATTGATTATGCTGAAATTGATCATGTAAATCTTTTAAATACAGATTGATACTGCGTCGGTTCAGTACATTGGTAAGAGGATCAATTTGGCTCAGTTTCTCAATATAATCTTCCCGATTACGCCACTGGGTGAGCAGAATTTCAAATAACAATAGACTGACTAAAAATATCGGTGCACTAAAAAATAACATCGTATTCACCCAGAAAGGCTGAAGTAATACATTTTCCTGTGTCGGACCGATATTGAACAGAGGTGCATACGGAATCACATGATATGTGCTTAAATAAGTACAGAGCAGCAGCATAATTGTGGCAGGAATCAGGGCTACATAAATTAAATGACGCTGAAAAAGAATCAGACCGACAGTTACCATACTGACATAGCCGATCATGGTGGCAGGGCTCAAGGTGCCCACCATATAACTTCCAAAACACAAAGTGAGGGTAAATAAACCAATACTGATCCATGGCATAAAAGAGACTGCCAGCTTGTGTTCGCGATAATAAATCGTTGGATAAATCAAAGCTGCCAACACACAAAAAAAGCTGATATCAATCCAGAAGGTAACGCGCATTAAAGGCATGTTGATCATCGACCAGACACTAGGTTGCAAAAAAATATAAATTTTCCAGACGATCCATGTGAGATGCATGCCACAGGCTAAAATCAAAATCAGTGCGCATTTTTGTACCGTTGACCAATTCATAACCACATTGTCTTCAAAGACCATTTTCATTAATTGTTGTTTCATAAAACATCGCCTGCGGTAAAACTGGAATTGCTTCATTCATATGTGTAACGGTTTGCTAAACTTTTAATTGTTGTGATACCAAACACTATAAATGGATTTTTGTCTGACTAAAATAATATTTTTATCTCGTTATGAAAATTGAGCTTAATCCGAAATAAGCGACACATTTTTCGTGAGTCATTTTTTTGATACATGATTTTTTGTTCGAATTTTTTCTTTAGAAAAGATAAGTCTAAATTTTGAAAAAACTTCATACCAAGTGTTTTATTTGTATGATTTATTTAGACATTTTATGGGAACTGTGAACTTAAAATTATTCTAATTTTTATTCTGAATCGCTCATAGGTTTAAATTGAAACATGAGACTCCTGCAATAGACTCTGTGGGTCAATCCAACGGTTTATTTTATTGATTTAAGCGAAAAGCGGCGGAGGAATATCAATCATATTGCTTGCACCGCTTGTATTGAACACGAAATTTTCTAGGTTGTAGGTTGAAAGACATAAATTAGAAGCAATTTAACCCTAATCTTGATCTAACTGATGCGCAAATTCGCTGAGATCGGTTAGCGCTTGCTTGGCTTGATCAAACCATGCATTGAACATATGAAAATTATGCCACATGCCTGTATAAAGTTTAAATTCGACTTTTACCCCTGCTGTTTTGGCTTTATCACGGAAGCGCTTTGCATCATCCAGTAAAATTTCTTTGGAACCCACTTGCACCAAGGTCGGAGGTAAGCCTGTTAAATCATCAAATAATGGAGAAATTTGTGGATTATCAGTAGCAACCCGATTTCCAAGATAATAATCGATTCCTGCTTCTAATGCCTCAATAGACAGCAACGCATCGTGTTTGCGATTAAAGCGTAAAGATTCGCTCGTCAGGGTTAAATCCAGAAATGGCGATAACAAAATCAAACCACTAGGCAAATCTTCCTGATTTTCTTTTAAACGCAAGCACAGTGCTAAGGCTAAATTTGCACCGCATGAATCCCCTGACAAAATAATGTCTTTTGCTTGTATGTCTTGATCTAGCAATAACTGATAAACATCGTAAAGCGCATCTAAGGCATCAGGAAAACCATGTTCAGGTGCCAGTGGATAATCCACATGAATCACTTGCATTTGGGTACGTGCAGCAATATCGGTCATTAAGGCGCGATGTGTATTTAACCCACCTAAAAAGAAAGCACCGCCATGAATATGAAAAATCAACTGTGTAGAGGATGATTGAGGTTTAATTTCCTCAGCGTTTAATCCTGCAAGTCGAATAGGACGAATCTGGACTTCTTTATTGACAGGGAAAACACGACACATCTGCTCCAGTGCAATACGCAGTGTAGTCGGTGGCAAAGTAAACTGGCTGGGCGTACGAATCGCTGCTTTTAAAATTGCTTCGGTAATATATTGTTTCCACATGGCATTTATCTTCATCATTTTTTCATTGTTTGGGGAAATGTTCTGATATTGTGTTGATTCGACTAAACAAGTTACAAGGCTACACTAATTAGTCACAGACAAAAATTGCATTCGTGTTGCGATTTGAGAATACTAAAAGGGTCAATAAAGACTTAGGGATACTAAACAAAAATGAAAAAATTTGCATTGGCACTTGGATTACTTGGTGCGACAGTTTTGGCAAATGCAGCTGATCCATTGAACGGTACGGTTTGGAAAACGATTGATGATCAAACGAAACAACCGAAAGCGATTGTGAAATTCACTGAGCAAAAAAATGGAACTTTGTCTGCAAGCATTCAAACCGTACTCACACCAGGTGAAGAAACCTCATGTACCAAATGTGAAGGACCTTATAAGAACAAATCACTGAAAGGTGTCACTATTGTTCATGGTCTGAAAAATACAGGCGGTACGAGTTACGACGGTGGTTCCATTCTAGATCCAAAATCGGGCAAAACCTATAAGCTTAAAGGTGAACTGGTTGATGGTGGGAAAAAGCTGAATATCCGTGGATATATCGGGATTTCTGCACTTGGACGTAATCAGACATGGGTTCGCGCCAACTAATATTAAGCAGAATTGCAAAAATAGCCGAATCATTGATTCGGCTATTTTTTTAAATCAAGAGGCGGAAAGTTGTTGATAGGCTGCTTCATCAAAACCAACAAGATACCCTGATGCCGTCTGTAATACAGGACGTTTAATCAAACTTGGATGTGCGACTAGGGTATCAATTAAATGTGTTTCACTGCTCAGTGCATGCTGTTGTTCATCGGCAGATAATTTGCGCCATGTCGTGCCTTTTTTATTTAATACCGTGTCTGCACCGATTTTTTCTAGCCAGATTTTGAGCGTTTCAGCATCAATTCCTTGCTTTTTATAATCATGAAACTCATAGCTTAAGCCCTTTTCATTCAATGCATCAAAGGCTTTTTTCATTGAATTACAGTTTTTGATTCCATAAATTTTTAACATCGTCTGGCGCTATATGAAGAATAATAGCTATTAGACTACCCAAAAATTAAATAAAGCTCTAGTCTGGATGAAATTGCAGAACTGAAATGGAATAAGCAGCGCAAAATAAATTAAAAGTAGCGTACTTGTGCAATTGGATAAATGTCATAAAATTGACATATATCTAATTTATAACTATTAGAGAAACAAAATCTATGCACAATAGCGAAATGCCAAACCAAAGAGCATGTGAAATTAGAATGTGATATGACAAAAAGAGAAAACCCGCATTTAATCATCCTGATCATGCGGGTCTCAGTCCAACGTCCATTGTCACATCCATGAATAACCAAACTAGGTTATATTTTTCTTCCTACGGCGTCCTATCCCTTTGTCATCCTGACATGTCCCTGTGCCGTGCAGCTATAATGCGCTTTCATGGGTGTAAAAAAAATATACAATTTCCACAACAAATGTAGGCAAAAACCATTGATTGAGTGTACATCTGTACTGAAATTAGCCAATTTTATAGTCAATAATGACGGGAGCATGGTCGCTAAACCACTCTTCTTTATACACCCAAGCATTGACCGTGCGGTCTTTCCAGTCAGGCGAACAAGCATGATAATCAATGCGCCAACCGACATTTTTAGCACGGGCTTGACCACGGTTTGACCACCATGAATACAGTTCAGCTTCTGTTCTGACTTCGCGAAAGGTATCTACATAGCCTAAATCATCATAAATATGATCCAGCCACGCGCGTTCATGTGGTAAACAGCCCGAAGATTTTTGATTGCCTGACCAGTTTTTAATATCGATGCGTTTATGCACAATATTGTAGTCGCCACAGACAATGATCGATTTATTCTCAGCACGCCATTGTTTTAAGATTTTGGCGTATGCTTCTAAAAACACATCTTTACGTGCCTGAGCTTCATCACCCGAAGAACCTGATGGTAAGTAAAGGGAACAGATATAAGCCGACTGATCGAGTCCTAAATCAAACTCAGCAGCAATAAAACGCCCTTGGGAATCTGCCAGTTCAAAACCCAGTCCATCTTGTACAGATTTAAACGGCACACGACTATAAATGGCGGTACCTGCATAGCCTGCACGTTCGGCAGGAAACAAATGGGTATACCAACCTTCAGGTTTAAATTTATCGGTCCATTGTGCATGCGTAATCCGGCTTTCCTGCATACACACCACATCGGCCTCAGATTGGTCTAACCATTCCAGCAGCCCTTTGGTCACAGATGAACGCAAGCCATTTACGTTAATTGAAACCACACGTAGAATTTTTACATCACTTGGATAGCTATCCTTTGGTATCATACTTCAGTTTGACCTCAATTTGATGAATCTGGAGCACCTATGACAACGCCATCGTCCTTTAACCCGCAAGCTTTTATTGAACTCGCGTTATCACGCGGTGTGCTTAAATTTGGTGAGTTTACCTTAAAATCAGGGCGTGTTAGTCCGTATTTTTTTAACGCAGGTTTATTAAATGATGGTGAAGCATTGTCGCTATTAGCTCAAGGCTATGCCGATAAATTGGTTCAATGTGACAATGTCGGTGTGATTTTTGGCCCAGCGTATAAAGGGATTCCTTTTGTCGCCGCAACGGCTGTGGCATTGTCTCAAGTACATGCTAAGAGTGTGCCTTGGGGCTTTAATCGTAAAGAAGCCAAAGACCATGGTGAAGGTGGCGTGTTGGTCGGTGCTGCGGTAGCAGGTCAAAAAGTCTGGATTATTGATGATGTGATTACTGCGGGAACTGCCATTCGTGAAGTAGTGACGATTTTGAAAAATGCAGGCGCGACTATTGCAGGTGTGTTAGTGGCACTTGATCGTCAAGAACGTGGTCAAGGTGAACTGTCTGCGATTCAGGAAGTGCAAAAAGAACTCGAAATCCCTGTGCATGCATTGATTACCATGAAAGATTTGATGGACTTTTTGGATGCTAAAGGTGAGAAAGAGGCTTTAGCCAATATGCAGGCATATCGTGAAAAATATGGCATTTAATTTTTAGATGTTGGAAAAGGAAGCATGAGCTTCCTTTTTTGTTGAGTTTATTTAAATAGTGGGTTGGAAATAATGATTACACACTAAGCATGGAACGCGAAAATCATGGAGAAGTTATCTTATAGCGACCAATACTTAATATTTTGATATAAGTTTATGATTTATATTAAATAAATTATTTTATGCTGCGTTATGTAAATGTTAACTCGCAGCGTGCTATAAGCTAGTAATTTATGCATATTCAATAAAGATCTAGCAAAAAAATATATCCAAAATCTTAATCAAAATTAACATAACTCCAACTTGGTTAGACTAGCTCAAAGATCACAAAATTAGATATATATGTCTGTACAGAGGGCTATTCACAGCACTATAAACTGACTCATTTTTATAAAAAAGGTTGAGATATGGATAAAAAATCCTTTCATCTGGTTGCTGATGATTTGAAAGACTTTGTAAAAGGTTTACCTGACATACAGGTGAGTGATGAGCGTCTCCCTGAGCTGCGAGCAACTGGTGTGGAGATGATTAAAAACTTTTTTCCACAGCAAGCTCAGCAGGGAAAGAAGATACAGATTAGTGATGAGGTCAGTATTTTTCTGTATACGCCAAAGGATAAAAGTTTAGAAAAATATCCTGTTCTCTATTACATTCATGGTGGTGGATACATATCTGGTATGGCAGATATGAATGATTACCTACATCAGAAGCGTGCAGACAGCCTGAATGTTGTACTGGTCGCGATTGAATACCGTCTCGCGCCTGAGCATCCGTTTCCAATCCCTCTTCAGGACTGCATGCTGGGCTTTGAGTGGACACATGCCAATATAGAGCAATTCAATGGTGACAAAGATCGTATTACAATTATGGGTGAAAGTGCTGGCGGTGGTTTGGCGGCCGCACTCAATCTCTATATCAAAGATAAAACCGCATATAAACCTAAAAACCAGATCCTGATTTATCCCATGCTGGATTACAAAACATCGCAAGATCCTGAGAACTATCCAAACAAATATGTTGGAGAATATCTGTGGACGCACCAAACGAACCAATATGGCTGGCAGGCTTTGCATGGTGATAAAGAGATAGCAAAGGAGGATATTGGCTATTTTTCTCCTTCGCATGCAGCTGATTTAACTGGTCTTCCAAATACCTATATTGGGGTAGGGAGTCTTGATCTGTTTTTAGAAGAAGATATGAACTATGCCATTGGGCTTGTACGTGCAGGGGTGCCAACCACACTTGATGTAGTCAATGGGGCTGTGCATGCATTTGATATGGTCTCATCAAAAACTTCCGATCAATTCAATGAAAGACTGCATACGTTACTGAAAAATATACTCTGATTAGCATTGATCAATCTTGTCCTATAGCAGTCGTTTATTCGTCAAGCTGCCTAAAAAATGCAGGTATCTTGTTCCTTATTAAAAATAATGGATGTGATATGAGTCATAGTTTGATATCACATCTGATTTTCTTTGCTCCCTTGCGCAATCAACACCCAAGGGCGATTTTGTCAGCGCAACTATGGCGTGTCCTTTCCCATGTTTGCCAAAATCGATGTTAAGGGTTCAAACGCCCATCCGATTTATAAATATCTCACTTCAGAAGCCAAAGGTATTTTAGGTAGTGAAAGCATTAAATGGAATTTCACCAAGTTTTTGATCAATCAAAATGGTCAAGTCGTTAAACGTTATTCGCCAACGACCAAACCTGAAAAAATCAGCAAAGATATTCAAAAGCTTTTGGCTTAATTTGAATTTAAAATGCGCTGCTTTAAAAATTACTGGCGATGAATTCATTTGCCAGTAATTTTTATCCCTCAGAAAATCGTCTATTTAAATAAATCGCATCTAGTGATTTGAATAAATTAGAATTTTTTAGATTTAATAATTACATAACTTGTTTAAACATCATTGCCAAATTTCGCTATACTTTTGCCAAGATTAAGAATACGAGCGTCAGATTATGCGTGTACTGGTGGTGATGGACCCAATTGAAACCGTGAATCTTAAAAAGGATTCGACCATGGCGATGTTATGGGCGGCCAGCCGTCGTGGGCATGAATTGGGCTATGCATTGCAACACGATTTGTATATCGATCAAGGTAAAGCCTTTGGTCTGATTGCACCGCTTAAAGTCTTTGAAGATTATGATCATTATTATGAGTTAGGCGAGAAGCGTAAACAATCATTGGCGCACTATGATGTGGTGCTGATGCGCAAAGACCCGCCGTTCGACATGAATTTTGTCTATACCACCTATATTTTAGAACAGGCAGAGCGTGAAGGCGCGTGGATTATTAACAAACCACAATCCTTACGTGACTGTAATGAAAAACTGTTTGCGACCCAATTTCCAGAGCTACAAGTCCCGACTTTGGTCACGTCACAACAAAGCCTGATTCGTGAATTTATCAAAACGCATGGTGATGTGATTGTCAAACCACTCGATGGTATGGGCGGTATGGGCATTTTTCGTCTCTATCAGGATGGCGTGAATATTGGTTCGACACTGGAAATGCTCACTGAAATGGGCACCCGTCCAATCATGGCACAGCGTTATATTCCAGAAATCGTCGATGGAGATAAACGCATTTTGATGGTCAATGGTGAGCCTATTCCTTACTGTCTAGCACGTATTCCGCAAAATGGTGAAGTGCGTGGTAACTTGGCTGCTGGTGGTTTGGGCGAAGCGCGTCCATTGACTGAAAATGACAAAATGATTGCCGCTAAAGTCGGGCCATTCCTGCGTGAAAAAGGTCTGGTGTTTGTCGGATTGGATGTAATTGGCAATTATGTCACCGAAATTAATGTGACCAGTCCAACCTGCATCCGCGAAATTGATGCGCAATATGGGACATCCATCGCTGATACTTTATTTGATGTTCTGGAAGCTGGACGTTAAGTCATTCTGAACAGATTCTGAATAGTAAGTTGATTGGTCTTTTAGACCAGAAGACCAGTCAACTCTCGACCTTAGATGATCATACCCTCAAAAAGATGCGTTTTAACGCGCATTGCCACAGGTTTATAATTAAAACAACATCAAAAGCTGTGCTTTATGTTGCAAACAGGTGAAATTTGCTTTCCGTTCTCGCGGCTTTAGGATTAAAATAAACCGCTAAAATAATAGATGTGATTTCCATTTTTTTGAGTTGAAGAATTATATTGTGACTGATTCACCACACACGAAACCCAAACATGTCATGATGATGGCGGCTGGTACAGGCGGTCACGTATTTCCTGCATTGGCGGTTGCCAAACAGCTACAGCAACAGGGTTGTGAGGTGTCTTGGCTTGCGACGCCAGCAGGCATGGAAAATCGGTTGCTTAAAGATCAAAATATTCCACTTTATCAAATTGATATTCAAGGCGTACGTGGTAATGGTGCTGTGCGTAAATTATTAGCGCCATTTAAAATTTTAAAAGCGACATTTAGTGCCATGCGTTATATGAAGCAACTCAAAATTGATGCGGTGGCAGGTTTTGGCGGCTATGTGGCCGGGCCAGGCGGTTTAGCCGCGCGTATTTTAGGCATTCCAATTTTAATTCATGAGCAAAATGCTGTGGCTGGCTTTACCAACTCACAGCTCTCACGTATTGCCAGTAAAGTTTGTGAAGCTTTTCCAAATACTTTTACTGCCAGTGAAAAGGTGGTGACCACAGGTAATCCTGTACGTCAGGAAATTGCTGAGATTCTCAGTCCAAAATGGCGTTATGAAACCAGACAACAAGAAAATCAACCTTTAAATATTTTGATTGTCGGTGGATCATTGGGTGCGCAGGCCTTAAATGAACGTCTGCCTGATGCACTTCAAAAATTAGATTTACCGTTGAATGTGTTTCATCAATGTGGTCAAAAACAACTGGATGAAACCACAGCGCGTTACGCCAATGCACCTGCGCATTTAAATGCACAAGTGATGCCGTTTATTGAAGATATGGCACAGGCCTATAGCAACGCAGATTTAATTATTTGCCGTGCAGGTGCTTTGACCGTGACTGAGGTTGCAACCGCAGGTGTGGCCGCAGTGTTTATACCGCTACCGATTGCGGTAGATGATCACCAGACTGCCAATGCCAAGTTTTTGGCCGATATAGGTGCTGCAAAAATTTGCCAACAATCGGCCATGACCTCCGAATATTTACATACGCTTTTGAGTGGTTTGATGAATCGTCAACTATTGTCTGAAATGGCAGTGAAAGCACGTCAACATGCTCAGCCTCAAGCGACTCAAACCGTCGCTGATCTTATTCAAGCTTTATAACTCCGAGTTCGCTATGTCACCATCAACGCCAGCCGATCAAGCCAAAAAACTGATTAAAGTTCCAGAAATGCGCCGTATTAAACACATTCATTTTGTGGGTATTGGTGGTGCAGGCATGTGTGGTATTGCCGAAGTACTTAAAAATCAGGGCTATAAAGTTTCGGGTTCGGATATTAAAGCCTCGAACACCACCGCACAACTTGAAGAAAAAGGCATTAAAGTTTATATCGGGCATACGGCAGACAATATTCAAAATGCCAATGTGTTGGTGGTTTCGACCGCGATTGATCCTGAAAACCCAGAAGTGAAAGCAGCCATTGAGAGCCGTACTCCTGTTGTGCGCCGTGCTGAAATGTTGGGTGAACTGATGCGTTATCGTCACGGTATCGCGGTTGCAGGTACGCATGGTAAAACCACCACCACCAGTTTACTGACCACGATGCTGGCAGAAGAAAATCTGGATCCGACTTATGTGATTGGCGGTTTGTTAAATCGTACAGGGGTGAATGCAGCCTTAGGTGCGAGTCGTTTTATAGTGGCGGAAGCAGATGAGTCTGATGCTTCGTTTTTGTATTTAGAACCGATGGCCGCGATTGTGACAAACATCGATGCCGACCACATGGACACTTATGGCGGTAGTTTCGACACTTTAAAAGATACTTTTGTACAGTTTTTGCATAAATTACCATTTTACGGCTTGGCGGTCGTATGTGGCGATGATGCCAATATTCAGGAAATTTTACCGCGTATCGGTCGTCCAGTCTTGACTTATGGCTTTGAAGAACATAACGATATTCGGGCGGTTGATGTCGAGCAGGATGGTATGCGTTCGCACTTTACTGTGCTACGCAAAGATCGTGAACCGTTACGTTTAACCATTAATCAGCCGGGTTTGCATAATGTGCTTAATGCTTTAGCAGCCATTGGTGTTGCAACCGATGAGGGTGTATCGGATGCTGCGATCAGTCGTGCGCTAGAAGGTTTTAGTGGTGTAGGGCGTCGTTTTCAGGTTCAGGGTGAGTTTGAACTGGGTGATGGCAATGTCAAACTGGTGGATGATTATGGACATCATCCGAAAGAAGTGGAAGCGACCATTAAAGCAGCACGTCAAAGTCATCCAGATCGTCGTTTGGTCATGATGTTCCAACCGCATCGTTTTAGCCGTACACGGGACTGTTTTGACGATTTTGTTGATGTATTGTCACACGTCGATCAACTGTTATTACTTGAAGTTTATCCTGCGGGGGAAAAACCGATTGTTGGTGCAGATAGTCGTTCATTGGCGCGCAGTATTCGTTTGCGTGGTGAAGTGGAACCGATTTTAGTTGATCCAGTAGAAGGCAACCTGCAAAACGTGATACAAAAAGTGTTACAACCAAATGACTTGTTATTAACACAGGGTGCGGGTAACGTGGGAGCAATTTCAGTCGAACTTGCGCAGCATCATTTGTATTTAAAATAATGCAGCTCACTCAATTTAATTATTGTGCTTTAAAAGTTTAAGGATATAAACGTGTCAAATGCTTCAGAATTCGGCAAAGTTGCCGTGTTGTTTGGTGGAAAATCGGCTGAACGTGAGGTTTCATTAGATAGTGGGAACGCAGTACTTGAAGCCTTATTACGTTCAGGTGTACAGGCAGAAGCATTTGATCCTAAACATCGTAGTGTCACTGAGTTAGTGAATTATGATCGTGCTTTTATCGTGCTGCATGGCCGTGGCGGTGAAGATGGTCAGATTCAGGGCACGCTGGAATGGTTAGATGTGCCCTATACAGGCACGGGCGTTCAGGGTTCAGCCATTGGCATGGATAAAATCAAGACCAAGCAGATCTGGCAAGGGACTGATTTGCCAACTGCGCCGTATCGTATTATCAATAAAGACTCCAATCTTGACGAGATTGTAGACAGTCTGGGTTTGCCCGTCATTATTAAGCCTGTGCATGAGGGTTCAAGCATTGGCATGAGTAAAGTTGAAAAAAAAGAAGACTTTGCACAGGCAATTGCCAAAGCGACTGAACATGATGCCATTGTCATGGCAGAAAAATGGATTACGGGTTGTGAATATACCATTGTGGTACTTAATGGTGAGGCTTTGCCAGTGATTCGTTTAGAGCCTCCAAAAGATGTGGCTTTTTACGATTATGATGCTAAATATCAGCGCAATGATGTGCAATATGGTATTCCATCAGGGTTAAGCGAATCTGACGAAAAACAACTGCAACAATTAACCTTGCGTGCCTTTCAAGCTGTAGGGGCAAGTGGTTGGGGGCGTGTCGACGCCATGCAGGATGAACAAGGCAATTTCTGGTTATTGGAAATCAATACGGTTCCGGGCATGACCAGCCATTCGCTGGTGCCTAAAGCAGCCAAAGCAGTTGGAATCGGGTTTGATGAATTGTGTGTTGCAATTTTAGAACAGACGCTTCAAGGCACGGCTCACTAATTTATGGCTCAACTTCCAGCATCTATGCGCCGTCGTCGCACGGCCATTACCTCCATCCATGAAAAACCACCTTCGCCCAAGCAAAAGTTGGTCAATGCGGGAGGATGGCTACTGCTGCTGGTTGCATTTGCAGTCTTGGGTTCAGGTATCTTTGGCTTATATAAAGTCATTACCGATGCCCGAATTGCAGAATTAAGTATCGTCGGTACGCATTCGACAACAGAACAACAACAACTCATTCAACACATTCAGCCTATTGTTAAAGATAATTACTTTACGTCGGATCTGGAGCAGATTCGTGATAAGGCGCTTGAGATTTCATGGGTCGATCGCGTGGTCGTCTCACGTGCTTGGCCGAACAGCATTCGAGTTCGGGTCTTACCGCGTCATGCCATTGCACGCTGGGGTACTGGGCGATTACTCAGTGACGGAGGCGATGTTTTTAGTGAAGCCGATCCTCAAAGTCGTCCGAATTTGCCGATGCTACATGGTCCTTTAAGTCAATCTAAAGCCATGATGCGTCGTTATAACGAAATTAATCAGTTATTTCATCCCGTCAATCTCAGGTTAAAAGAGTTGTATTTAACCGAACGAATGACATGGTTTATGCAGTTTGATTCAGGTTTAAGGGTGATTGTGGATCAGGATCAAACCATGAGTAAGTTACAACGTCTGAGTCATCTGGCGCAAACTGACTTAAAACCTGTGTGGCCCAAAATCTCTGCCATTGATTTAAGGTATCGAAATGGATTATCACTACAATGGAAGAATGCTGTACCACCTAAAATTGTAAATGGTCAGTTTGTTGTAACCAATGATGACACAAATGTTGCAGGTGGAATAACCACAAAGCCATAATAGATGGTTTTAAAATAACAGGCATTTTGCCCGATTAAACAACGAACAAATAAGTGGTAGTGAGTAATGAGTGAAGCTGTTCCCTCGATTGTTGCGATTGATATTGGGACACATAAAGTTTCAGTTTTAATTGGTAGAGTTCACGCACCGGACAATATTCAGGTCATCGGGATGGCAAACGCACCGAACCGGGGTATGAATAAAGGAAAAATTGTCAGTCTTGATAAAGTCATTGCTGCAATTAAAAATGCCGTTGCCGAAGCAGAAAATATGGCGGAATGTCGTGTACATACCGCATGGGTCTCCATTCCAAGTACAGAATTACAAAGTTTTTATGCTTCAGGTCGTATCCCGATTGCAAAAGCAGATCATAGTATCAGCACCAATGAAGTGGTACGTGCTCTTGAATTGGCCAAAGCCAGTCATGTAACTCCTGACTATTATCTCGCCAGTGCAGTGCCGCTTGGTTTTGAACTAGATGATGAGCCAGAATGGGTGCAAAATCCGATCAATATGTCAGCACATAGTATGACGGGACATTATCAACTGATGATGATGCCGATTAGTACTATGCAAAATCTGGATCGAGCCATGAAAGGTGCCAATATTGGCGTTGAAAAAATGGTGGTGTCGAGTCTGGCAACCGCAGAAGCCAGTTTGCTCAAAGATGAAAAAGAATATGGCGTCTGTCTGTTGGATATTGGCGCAGGAACAACAAATATCGCGGTTTATCTGGATGGTCGGCTGGCTTTGTCGCGTACTTTGCAACGTGGCGGTGAAAATGTCACTCGCGATATTGCGGCAGTGTTGCAGACCACCACTGAAGAAGCAGAGCGCATTAAAATTTTACATGGCTGTGTTGATTTAAGCGTAGTTAAGCCTGATCATATGATTCAGGTACAGGCGATTGATGGTCCACAAACCATTAGTCGAATTGAGCTTGCTGAAATTATCATTGCACGGTATGAAGAGATTTTCACCCAGATTCGCGAAGAACTAGAGCGTACAGGGGCGATTCATGGTTTGTATCATGGCGTGGTATTGACTGGGGATGCTTGTCAAATCGAAGGCATGATCAGTCTGGCTCGCCGTATGCTTGGTGTCTCTGCGCATTTGGGTAATCCACCTTTACAGGTCTATGCAGATGATCAGCATCAGGCTGCGTTAAGACGTTCCATGTATGCGACTGCGGCAGGACTGTTGCTATTTAGTCAAAGTGAGTTACAGGATACAGTAGAAGAAGCGGATGAGGCAGGTGATCGCACATTCGTTGATCGTGTGGTCAATGGCTGGAATACTTTAAATAGCAAGTTAAAAGCTATTTTTTAAGATGTATATATTTATTGGGAATATTGTTTGGAAGTTGTAAGAGAAAATTGTCATACTTGACAAGGGAAGTATTGCACAGCATTCTAAAATCTATTGTTTTTTGAAGTATTAAGGCAGTGTACGGGCTCAAGTGACTGCCACTTATTGAAATTAGGAACCCCAAAGGTCATGGCCTCATTTGAATTTATAGAAGATGAACTAACCGATAGTAACGGTCAAGCCCGTTTCACTGTATTTGGTGTTGGCGGTGGCGGTGGTAATGCCGTACAGCATATGGTGCAATCTGATATTAAAGGTGTGAAATTTGTTTGTGCCAATACAGACAAACAAGCACTGGACAGTATGAATGCGCCATTTAAGATTCAGCTTGGTGAGCAAAGTACCCGTGGTCTAGGTGCTGGTGCAAATCCTGAAGTCGGTCAAATCGCTGCTGAAGAAAGCCGTGAAGTGATTCGTCAGCATCTTGAAGGCACAGACATGGTGTTTGTGACTGCGGGCATGGGCGGTGGTACAGGGACTGGCGCAGCTCCTGTGGTTGCTGAGGTTGCCAAAGAAATGGGGATTTTGACGGTTGGTGTAGTGACCACCCCATTTAACTTTGAAGGTCGTCGTCGTCAACGTTCGGCAGAAAAAGGGATTGATGCGTTAGAGTCACATGTTGATTCTTTGATCATTATTCCAAATCAGCGTTTGCTCAGTGTGTATGGCGATATTTCAATGAAAGATGCCTACAAAAAAGCAGATGATGTTTTGCTGAATGCGGTGCGTAGTATCTTTGACTTGGTGGTGAATCGCGGTCACATCAACCTTGACTTTGCTGACTTGAAAACAGCTATGAGTACCCGTGGTTATGCCATGATGGGTGCAGGTTTGGGTCGTGGTGAAGATCGTGCACGTCAGGCGGCTGAACAGGCGATTCGTAGTCCATTACTGGATAACGTCAACATTATTAATGCCAAAGGTGTGTTGATCAACATTACGGGTGGTGATGACATTACCTTGCGTGAAACTGAAATTATCACCGATGTGGTCAACCAGATTGTGGATCTGGACGAAGGTGAAATTTTCTACGGAACTGTGTTTGATCCAGATGCGCGTGATGAGTTGCGTGTTACTGTCATTGCAACAGGTTTAACCCGAAACGCATCAGAAGCAGAACAGCCGAAGAAGCGTTTAGGTGCTGCTCATGTTCAGGTGCCAAGCTCACACCCAACCGATGAAGATGATGTTCCTGCGATTAGCAAACGTCAGAATACGGAAGCTCCAGCCGCTGCAAATGCGGGTGCTGCGCCGCGTTCATCGCCAATGAGTATTCAGGATTATCTAAAAAATCAACAGCGCAAGTAATAAAATCAGACATTTAGAAAAAGGCAGTGTATTTACACTGCCTTTTTTGTTTTTTATCAATAGCTAAATGTGCTAACGTATAGCGGTTTTTGAATTGAAGTTAGAGTAGCATGTTGAAACAACGTACCCTCAAACGTGTGGTGAAAGCCAGTGGAATTGGTCTCCATAGTGGTCAAAAAGTGATGATCAATTTTCTGCCGCATGTGATTGATGGAGGTATTGTGTTTCGTCGTATTGATCTGCAACCCCCTGTAGATATTACCGCCAATGCTTTACTGATTCAGGAAGCGTTTATGTGTTCCAATCTGGTTCAGGATGATATCAAGATCGGAACCATTGAACATGTTATGAGTGCCATTGCGGGATTGGGCATTGATAATTTAATCATTGAAGTTTCTGCGTCTGAAGTTCCGATTATGGATGGTAGTGCTGGACCTTTTATTTATCTTTTAATGCAAGGTGAATTGGTTGAGCAAAATGCGGCCAAAAAATTCATTAAGATTTTAAAGCCCGTCGAAGCTTTAATTGAAGATAAACGCGCAAAATTTAGTCCACATGATGGTTTTCAGCTTAATTTCACCATTGATTTTGATCATCCTGCATTTGCCAAAGAATATCAGTCAGCTACCATCGACTTTTCTACCGAAACTTTTGTCTATGAAGTCAGTGAAGCACGTACTTTTGGCTTTATGAAAGATCTGGACTACCTCAAAGCCAACAATTTGGCATTGGGTGCGAGTTTGGACAATGCCATTGGGGTGGATGACACTGGCGTGGTCAATGAAGAAGGGTTACGTTTTTCCGATGAATTTGTTCGGCATAAAATTCTGGATGCGGTAGGCGATCTGTATCTACTTGGTCATCAGATTATTGCTAAATTTGATGGTTATAAATCAGGTCATGCATTAAATAATCAGCTATTACGCAATGTTCAAAGTGATCCAAAAAATTACGAAATTGTAACATTTGATAACGAAGATCAATGCCCGATTTCTTATGTGAGTGTGAGCTAAATCATTGTCTTCATTAGGCTATGTTATAGTGTAACTAGAAAATACGTTAAATGTGTCACAAAAAAATCAATTTACGAATTCATAATTTGAAATGGTTGTTACTTTTTATTGCTTGCCAAACGCAGCAAAGCTTGGCTAAGCTTAGGGTCGTTCACTAAACCAGCCGCACCACGTAACATTTCTTGTGTTTCTGGTGTTAAAGAAGTGACAGTTGTTACATGACTTTGATCAGAATAAGACCCTGCTCTTAATCGTACTTGAAGTTTTTGTAAGTCCTGTAGGCCTTCTAGTTGAGTGAGCTTAGAAATGTATTGTGTTTGAAGATATCCGAGCTGACTAATCATGGCCTGATTTTCACCGGTAATCGTCAAAACACCATACTGATAACAGACCACCTGCCATTTTTCAGGTTGTGGCAGTAGGGGCTGAATAAGTTTCGTAAGTTTTTGCCATTGTGCGACTTGCGTTGTAAGAAACGTTAGGTTTCCTGTTTTTATGTGTTTTCTTGTTTGTTGAAACACGCTTTTAGGTTGAGTCATGACGGTCGTCGATATTTTGGGCAACTGACTCATATCTTAAACGTTCATTTCAATTGAGATCAAGGAAGAGATCACACAAGGAACTTTTAAGAACAGTTTAAGAGGTTTTTATGCATCCGCGCCGTATACT
Source organism: Acinetobacter ihumii (assembly GCF_900625095.1). Classification (GTDB taxonomy): domain Bacteria; phylum Pseudomonadota; class Gammaproteobacteria; order Pseudomonadales; family Moraxellaceae; genus Acinetobacter; species Acinetobacter ihumii. The sequence continues at coordinate 2,462,289 of NZ_LR130760.1, forward strand.
ACTTGCTTTTTCACTCGCAGCTTCTGCTGCATCAGTTGCCTTTGCAGACTATCAAACACTCAATACTCAAGACACACCAGACCGTTTAGAAAGTTTATCGCGCACTTTATCTCAAGGATCTTATACACACCCTGATGATTTGGATCTGCCTGCATCAGCAAAAGTGTCTGTGACCTTGCGGGAAAAAACCATTGAGTTAAATAATGAATCACTTGAGAAGAAATACGGCAAATCAATTGCTTCTAAAGTGTCTGCAAGCGGCAATAATCCTTATTCTTCGTGGTTAACCAAACATCCTTTACCTGAAATGACCCGTATTTCTTCAGAATACGGCATGCGTACCCTGATGGGAACCACGCGTGGTCATACGGGCATTGATATGGCTGCACCGAGTGGTACTCCTATTTATGCAACAGGCCCAGGTATTGTTACCAAAGCTGGTTGGGGAACCGGTTATGGTCAATATGTCGAAGTGAATCATGGCAATGGCTATTTGACCCGTTATGCGCATGCATCACGAATTATGGTACGCACAGGTGATCAGGTTCAGGCAGGTGAACATATTGCCAATGTTGGTTGCACAGGACGCTGTACTGGACCTCACTTACACTTTGAAGTGGTTCGTGACGGTGAGCGTAAAAATCCATCGACTTATCTTGCGATGCTACCATAACTTGGTGGCAACCTAAGTAACTTCATCATCGCTTTCTCATGTGTCTTCTCCATTTGAATGCGTTGATACAGTATTTACGTTAGCATTGAAAACTTATTTTTATGTATAAAAAATCGCCTAAATTGGCGATTTTTTGTTATTTTAGGTAATGAAAAGTCAGCAACTATTTATTATCTAAATAATGCTGTCAATCTGTATTCACCCAATAAGCTAACTAGAATTGGGTCATCTATGATAAAAATATGGACAAGACCAAACACTAAGGGAAAGGTGAATTATGGCGTTTTATGGTGATTCCGACGCTCAAGAAACCCAAGAATGGCAAGACGCATTTGATTCAGTTTTGCAGCATATGGGCACAGAACGTGCTGCTTTTTTACTCGAAAAGCTCTATCAACGCGCGATTGCGAAGCATGTCCCTATTCAGCGTCTAAATACTCCTTACCTCAATACTATTTCCGTTGAAGAACAACCTGCCATGCCAGGCGATCAGGATATGGAACGTCGTATCCGTGCGCTGATCCGCTGGAATGCGTTGGCGATGGTGTTGCGTGCCAATAAAACGGGTGATGACTTAGGTGGTCACTTGGCCAGCTTTGCTTCTTCTGCCACATTATATGATGTTGGCTTTAACCATTTTTTCCGCGCCAATAGCGACAGCTTTGGTGGGGACATGATTTATTATCAAGGTCATTGTGCACCGGGTATTTATGCACGTTCCTTTTTAGAAGGTCGTTTGACCGAAGATCAGTTGAATAATTTCCGTCGTGAAGTCAACGGCAATGGTTTGTCCAGCTATCCACATCCATATTTGATGCCAGATTATTGGCAATTTCCAACGGTTTCGATGGGCTTAGGTCCAATTATGTCAATTTATCAGGCGCATATTCAGAAATATTTGATGAATCGTGGTTTGATTAAGGAAGAAGACCGTAAAGTCTGGGCCTATCTGGGCGATGGTGAAATGGATGAACCTGAAAGTACAGGGGCAATTTCACTGGCAGGTCGTGAAAAGTTAGATAACCTGATTTGGGTGGTGAACTGTAACTTACAGCGTCTGGATGGACCTGTGCGTGGCAATGGTAAAATCATTCAGGAACTTGAATCTCTATTCCGTGGTGCGGGATGGCGCGTGATTAAAGTGGTCTGGGGGCGTCATTGGGATCCTCTCTTGGATAAAGACAAATCAGGTGCATTAAAAGCGGTGATGGAAGAAGCCGTTGATGGTGATTATCAGCGTTATCAGGTGAAGGGTGGTGCGTACACTCGTGCTCACTTCTTTGGTAAATATCCTGAATCTGAAGAATTAGTGAAAAACCTGAGCGATGAAGATATTGATAATCTCAATCGTGGTGGTCACGACCCATACAAAGTTTATGCAGCTTATGCTGAAGCAATGAAAAGTACAGGTCAACCAACGGTGATTCTAGCGAAAACGGTGAAAGGTTATGGTTTGTCTGACGAAATCGAAGCCGTCAACAAAACCCATCAGATTAAAAAAATGCATGTCGATTCACTCAAATATGTCCGTGATCGTTTCAACCTGCCATTTACCAATGAGCAATTAGAAGATTTACCGTTATATCGTCCCGCAGAGAATTCGCCTGAACTCAAATATATGAAGGCTCGCCGTGAAGCACTTGGTGGATATTTACCTGCGCGTCGAAAAGAAAGTGAAGCCTTACCGATTCCTGAACTTTCTGTTTTTGATAGTGTACTTAGTGGCAGCAACGGTAAAGAACAATCCACCACGATGGTCATGGTTCGTTTAATTGCGGCATTATTGAAAGAAAAAGCCATTAAAGACCGCGTGGTACCGATTGTGCCAGATGAAGCACGTACTTTTGGTCTGGAAGGCATGTTCCGTCAGTTGGGTATCTATGCGGCGCATGGTCAGAAATATACACCAGAAGACAATGAACAGCTCATGAACTATCGTGAAGCCAAAGATGGTCACATGTTGCAAGAAGGGATTAATGAAGCGGGTGCCATGAGCGCATGGGCGGCTTTGGGTACCAGTTATTCAACCAATAACTTGCCAATGATTCCAATGTATATGTATTACTCCATGTTTGGCTTCCAGCGTATTGGAGACATTGCATGGGCGGCAGGCGATGCGCAGGCGCAAGGTTTCTTGCTTGGTGCAACTGCGGGTCGAACCACATTAAATGGTGAAGGCTTACAGCATCAGGATGGTCATTCACATATTCTGGCGGGCACGATTCCAAACTGTATCTCTTATGATCCTTGCTTTGGTTATGAGCTGGCAGTTGTGGTACATGACGGTTTACAACGGATGTATGTCAATCAGGAACGTGTGTTTTATTACTTAACGGTCATGAATGAAAATTACGAACATCCTGAAATGCCAAAAGGTGCGGAACAAGGCATCAAGCGTGGCATGTATTTGTTTGAAAAAGATGACAAGGCGACTGTGCAATTACTGGGTTCTGGTGTCATTTTGCGTGAAGTGATTAAAGCCGCGAAAATCTTACGCGAGGAATATCAGATTCATTCAAACATCTGGAGTGTGACCAGCTTTAATGAACTGGCACGTGACGGTATGGCATGCGATGAATACAATCGTTTGCATCCTCTTGCAGAAGATACCAAAGAGTCTTGGGTGTCTCAGCAGTTGCGCGGTACGGATGGCATAGTGGTTTCTGCAACTGATCATATGCGTGCATATAGTGAACAGATTCGTGCGTATTTGCCAGATAATCGTCCTTATGTGACTTTGGGTACAGATGGCTATGGTCGTTCGGATACGCGTGGCAACCTGCGCAGTTACTTTGGCGTCGATGCAGCACATATTGTGGTTGCGACATTGAAGAAACTGGCAGATGAAGGTGAAGTTGAAAACCGTCTGGTGAAAGATGCCATTTCAAGTCTTGAGCTGGAAACAGATCGTCCAGTGGCATGGGCTCCACAGGCACATCCAGAAGTTCAACCTGTGGCGGCGTATCAAGAACAATCAGGTGAGGGGAACTAAGCGATGCAAGTGAAAACACCTGATATTGGCGTAGAAAAAGCCACGGTTGCCGAAATTTTAGTAAAAGTTGGCGACCAAATCTCTGAAAATGATAGTTTGATTTTACTCGAATCGGATAAAGCTTCTGTTGAAGTGCCAAGCACCGCTTCTGGCGTCGTCAAAAGTATTGCGGTGAGCTTGGGCGATGAAGTTTCGGAAGGAACGACATTAATCGAGCTGGAAAGTGCTGACAGTAATGCTCAAAGTGAAACAGATTCAACACCAGATCAAGCTGAAGTGAAAGCAGAAACATCTACTCAACCAGTTGAGCAAGCTGCATCACAATCGAGTAAATCCGTTGACTCTGGTTCGGGTACATCTTCTGTGGTTGAGGTACAGGTTCCAGATATTGGGGTAGAAAAAGCCACAGTTGCGGAATTACTGGTCAAGGTTGGTGATGAAATTTCTGAAAATGACAGTTTAATTCTGCTTGAGTCAGATAAAGCCTCGGTTGAAGTACCTAGTCCAGTTGCGGGTACGGTTGAAAGTATAGAAGTACAAACGGGTGACACTGTTAAAGAAGGTGTATTGCTACTTAAAGTTAAAACAGTAGGAGCATCAAGTGCTGTAACAGCACCAGCGGAAACTTCTACGCCAGCTAAACCTGCTGAAAACCAAGCACAAACTCAGACTGAAGCAGAACCTGCATCAAACGCACCAGCTGGAGCAGTGGATGTCGTCGTACCTGATTTGGGTGTCGACAAGGCTGCTGTGGCGGAGATTCTAGTCAATGTCGGTGACCAGATCTCCAAAGATGAAAGCATTGTTGTGGTGGAGTCAGACAAGGCGACGGTAGAAGTGCCAAGTACGGTTTCTGGTGTGGTCAAAGCGGTTCATATTCAGACCGGTCAAGATGTTAAAGAAGGTGTGGTTTTAATCACTGTTGAAGCTGAAGGTGCTGCTGCAAGTACAGCGAAAACACCGGTCGCCAAAGCTGAGGTTGCACCTGCGACAGCAGCTAAAGCTGAAGCCACCAAAGCACCTGCTGAAAAAGTTGAAGCCGTCACAAAAACTGAAGCAGCTACATCAACACCTACAGACAAGCTGACCAAAGAGCAAGAAGCCGCCAATGCTCAAGTTTATGCAGGTCCAGCGGTACGTAAAGTGGCGCGTGAACTGGGGGTGGTGCTGGCTGAAGTGAAAGCCACTGGTGAGCATGGACGTTTGATGAAAGAAGACATCTATGCTTATGTCAAACAACGTTTGACCGCTCCTGTTGCTGCCCCTAAAGCCGCTGCTGCGGCAGTTGCATCAGGCTTGCCATCATTGCCAGATTTTAGCGCATTTGGGGGTGTGGAAGAGAAAACCCTGACTCGTTTGCAGCAAGTCTCGATTCCACAGTTATCGTTGAATAACTTCATTCCTCAGGTGACTCAATTTGATCTCGCGGATATTACTGAGCTTGAAGCGTGGCGTAATGATTTGAAGGCAAACTTCAAGAAAGAAGGCATCAGCCTGACCATTATGGCATTTATCATTAAAGCGGTTGCGCACTTACTGAAAGAAGAGCGCGAGTTTGCTGGACATTTGTCTGATGATGGTAAATCGGTGTTATTACGTAAAGAAATCCATATGGGGATTGCGGTTGCAACACCTGATGGTTTGACAGTGCCAGTATTGCGAAATCCTGATCAGAAAAGTATTAAAGAGATTGCGACTGAACTGGGTGTAATGGGTCAAAAAGCACGTGACAAAAAGCTTTCACCGAAAGATTTACAAGGTGCTAACTTTACCATTTCAAGCTTGGGTGCCATTGGTGGAACAGCATTTACACCTTTGGTCAATTGGCCGCAAGTAGCAATCTTGGGAATTTCACCAGCAACCATGCAACCGGTATGGAATGGGCAGGACTTTGAACCACGTCTGATGTTGCCGTTATCGTTATCGTATGATCATCGTGTAATTAATGGGGCGGACGCTGCGCGTTTTAGTAACAAGTTGACCAAGCTTTTGCAGGATATTCGCAGTCTTTTACTTTAATGAGTACGGTGATGATCCAATTTACTTAACCTCGCCTCCGCGAGGTTTTTTATTACCTTTTATTTAATTCGATACACGTAAAACACCTAAACACACATTTCCTTATCATGTTTGATACAGGAATCATCTATAGATCATTCCATGCAGGATTATTATGGAAGATGAAAAGTATAAAAATTTAACACTGAATCAAGGAGTATCAACATGGCACAATCAAACGACCAGACACAGAAGCAAAATCTTGATACCGAAGCCAATCAGCTGGATGTCGACATTCTGGAAAATAATGACTTTTCATCACAACAACTTGAAGGTCTAACCGACAGTACTGAACTCGATGAGACGTTGAAGCAGGAGAACCAAACTATGCAAAATCAGCCAAAATCTCAACCTTTGAATCCTGATGGTGATGCTGCACCTGATGATAGTCAGGGTAATCAAGCTATTCGTGAAGCAGCAGAACAGATTGATCAGCAAAAATTGGCAGAGAATTTAAAGGATCGCCATCCAGATCATCCAAGTGAAAATCCGGCGCCGTTTATCTCTGAAGATGATGCGAAATAAAGCATGAAAAAATACTGTGATCTCCTCAATAGTTTGTTATGATAGCTATACTTCATTGGGGAGTAGCCTCTAGTTACGCGATGTAACTGGGTGATGATCAACATAATTGTTCAACCGAACATGGTCATCATAGCTTGAACGTCTCCGCGTTCTTTAGTCGGCAAGACCTTTGATTTATCGTTCTGCACTTTTTGGCTAGCAGGAGCGATAGGTCATAGGTATATATGCTAGCCAGAGAACAGATATGCAAGAATTCCTGATTTCGACTTCTGTTGTTGCCCTCGCTGAAATGGGCGACAAAACCCAGCTCCTTGCGCTTTTACTCGCTGCCCGGTTCCGCAAACCTGTTCCTATTCTGATTGCAATTTTATTGGCAACCACCATTAATCATGGTCTTTCTGCTTTGCTTGGGCAATGGTTGACCACAGTTCTTAATCCAGATGTGATGGTATGGGTGCTGGCAATTGGATTTATTGCGATGGCTATGTGGATGCTTATTCCCGATCAATTGGATGATGAAACCGATAGCATTAACAAATGGCAACGCTTTGGCGTGTTTGGTGCCACCTTTATTTTATTTTTCCTTGCAGAGATTGGTGATAAAACCCAAATTGCCACCGTTGCTTTAGCTGCACGATATGACAGTGTATTTTGGGTCATGTTAGGAACCACGGTCGGCATGATGATTGCCAATGCGCCAGCTGTATTCATTGGTAATAAAATGGCAGATCGTTTACCGATTTCACTTATTCACAAAATTGGTGCCGCGATTTTCCTGATTGTCGGGGTTTCAACGTTGCTACAACATTATTTCTTTTAATTGACCTCTTGGTACAGATCAAGCACCTGTTCGCAGGTGCTTTTTTATATTTTATTTTCAGGTTTTTCCTTGAATCATTGTATCTAATCAATAATCCCATTATTTTATTATGGAATTAAATGAAAATATGAATTGCTATCTTGGGGAAAAGATAAAATGGTCGCAGAACGTACAACTTCACAAATTTTATTTGATAATGGCACACACCGCTGTATCCGTTTTAGTAGCCTTGTTCATGGGGAAGGGGTACAAGCCAATCAATTTTTAATTATTGATCAAAACCGAGCCGCCGTAATTGATCCGGGGGGCGACTTGACCTATATGCCATTGACCATGGAATTAAATAAATATACGCGTCTGGAAAATCTGGATTATGTCATGGCTTCACATCAGGATCCGGATATTATTACCTCTATGCCACGCTGGCTGGTTTATACCAGTGCAAAAGTCGTGGCATCCAAGCTTTGGGCGCGATTTTTACCGCATTTAAGTTCAAACTTCATGAGTGATCGCATGAAAGGCAATTGGCTGGATCGACTGATTGAATTACCTGATGCTGGGCAAGTAATTCCACTGGGACAAAGTACAATTATCGCAGTTCCCGGCCATTTTCTACATTCAGTTGGAAATTTTCAGTTTTATGATCCAGTCGCTAAAATTCTATTTTCTGGGGATATGGGCGCGTCGATGGTAGAAGATGCTGCGTTACCGATCGATAACTTTACACATCACATTGCAAACATGAAAGGGTTCCATCAGCGCTATATGTGCTCCAATCGAGTGGTGCGTTTATGGGTCAACATGGTCCGTCAAATGGATATTGAGATGCTGGTTCCACAGCATGGTGCAGCTTTTATCGGTAAGGAACAAGTGGAACAATTTCTGGACTGGATTGAAAACTTGGCCTGTGGCATTGATTTAATGGACGAAAGTAACTTTAGTTATCCAGTAAAATGATCAATTAATCACAGATTTTAATCGTGATTCCATTGTAAAATAGCACTAAGATCAAGGCATCTAGTTGCTATTTTATTTCTATAACAATAAAGGAATATGGGATGACATTACTCAACGAGCGACAAAGCCAGATCGTCAGTTATATCCTCATGACTATCGTACTGCTGATCCTGATTCCTTTACATCTGCTGGTAGCATTTTTATCTGGTTTTCTGGTTTATGCGCTTCTTACCAAATTAAGTCCTTATGCTGAAAAATTTTCCAGCGGTAAATATGGACGCATTCTTGCGGTCGCCATTTTTAATATTGTGGTGATTAGTTTATTGGTGTTATTGGTATTTGGTTCGATCTCCTATGTGGTACATGATTTAAAAGATGGTGGTTTAGTCACCATGAGTCGTAATCTGGATATTTTGCTGGAACGATTTCAACAGGAATTTGGTCAGTATTTTTCAGGTTATATTCCTGAAAGTCTGGACGATATGAAAAGTTATGTCTTTGAATGGCTTAAAAATCATGTCGAAACCTTACAACATGCAGGAACCGATGCCTTACACGCCTTTGTGACTATGATTATCGGGATGATTCTAGGGGCACTGGTTTCCTTGAGCCCGATTGAAGATCAAGAGAATGCTCCCAGCTTTAAACGCCAATGTTTACAACGATTACATGTGTTGTATAACGCATTTAAAAACGTGGTGTTCGCTCAGATTAAAATTTCGATGATTAATACCTTACTGTCTGGCATATTTATTTTAGTGGTTTTACCGCTGTTAGGCATGCATTTACCTTTTGCTAAAACATTGGTGATTTTGACATTTATTTTTGGTTTAATTCCTGTGGTGGGCAATCTTATTTCCAATACACTGGTTATTTTATCGGCGATCAGTATTTCATTTGTGGCAGCGTCAATCGCCTTTGTATATCTGGTCTTGGTGCATAAGCTCGAATACTTTTTAAATGCTAAAATTATCGGTCAGCGCATTAATGCCAATGCATGGGAACTTTTGATTGCCATGCTATTTTTTCAGGCGGTATTTGGTATGGCAGGGCTGATTGTGGCACCCATTTATTATTCTTACTTTAAAAATGAAATGAAACAGGCGGGGCTGATTTAGGGTTAGTTGTTTCAATTTAAAGCAAAAAAAGATGCCATTAAATTTCCCATAATAAAAAATGAAATTTAATGGCAAATTTGTTTATAATAGCGCACGGAAACTACCAGTGAGATTGTTATGCTGACCATCGTTCAAGAAGCGTTAACCTTCGATGATGTCTTATTACTCCCTGCCTACTCTACAGTTCTTCCAAAAGATGTCTCCTTAAAGACACGTTTGACCCGCGGTATTCAACTTAATATTCCTCTTGTATCTGCTGCAATGGACACCGTAACTGAGTCACGTATGGCGATTGCCATGGCTCAAAATGGTGGTATCGGTATTTTGCATAAAAATATGGATATTGCAGCACAAGCGGCGGAAGTACGCCGTGTGAAAAAGTTTGAAGCAGGTATGGTCAAAGACCCGATTACGGTGACCCCTGAAACGACTGTACGAGAGCTGATTGCCATTACACAGGCCAACAACATTAGTGGTGTGCCCGTGGTCAAAGATGGTCAAGTGGTCGGCATTGTGACAGGACGTGATACACGTTTTGAAACCAATCTTGAACAACCTGTCAGCAATATCATGACGCCACAAGACCGTTTAGTGACAGTCAAAGAAGGCGAGTCCAAAGAAAATATTCAAGCTTTATTGCAAAAGCATCGTATTGAAAAAGTCTTGGTGGTGGATGACAGCCATGCCTTGAAGGGCTTGATTACGGTGACAGATTTTCGTAAAGCCGAGCTTTACCCAAATGCATGTAAAGATGAATTAGGCCGTTTACGTGTGGGTGCAGCCGTAGGCACAGGTGCAGAAACACCAGCTCGTGTCGAAGCATTGGTTGAAGCAGGTGCCGATGTGATTGTGGTTGATACTGCGCATGGTCATTCTGCTGGTGTGATTGAACGTGTGCGCTGGGTAAAACAAAACTTTCCGCAAGTGCAGGTCATTGGTGGCAATATCGCAACAGGTGATGCGGCTTTGGCATTACTGGATGCAGGTGCGGATGCAGTCAAAGTCGGGATTGGTCCGGGTTCGATTTGTACCACGCGTATTGTTGCCGGAATTGGCGTTCCGCAAATTTCAGCGATTGATAATGTCGCGTCTGCCCTTAAAGAACAAATTCCATTGATTGCAGATGGTGGTATTCGTTATTCAGGTGATTTAGCTAAAGCGATTGCTGCGGGTGCAAGTACCATCATGGTCGGATCACTGATGGCAGGGACAGAAGAAGCACCGGGTGAAGTTGAGTTCTTTCAGGGACGCTACTATAAAGCCTATCGCGGTATGGGGTCATTAGGTGCGATGTCGGGTGCAACAGGTTCATCTGACCGTTATTTTCAGGATGCCAAAGCGGGTGTTGAAAAATTGGTACCAGAAGGCATTGAAGGGCGTGTACCGTATAAAGGGCCAATGAGTGCTATTGTGCATCAAATGATGGGTGGTTTACGTTCATCTATGGGCTATACCGGTTCTGCCAACATTGATGAGATGCGTCAGAACACTAAATTTGTGAAAATCACCTCTGCGGGTATGCAAGAATCACATGTACATGATGTGACCATTACCAAAGAAGCACCAAATTATCGGGTGGGTTAATTTTCACCATTGCCACACATGAAAATGCCGTCAGTTCACTGACGGCATTTTTGTTTTGGTGTAAAGTAATAAAGATGCAAGAAAGGTTGTGTTCAAGCAACCCATAATAAGTGAGTAGAACATGAGTTATTTTGGAACAGATGGCATTCGTGGAAAATTTGGAGAAATGCCAATTACCCCTGAATTTGCCCTCAAGCTAGGATTTGCTGCGGGTAAAGTGCTTAAACGTACCAATCCTAAATCAAAACCTTTGGTGGTTTTGGGCAAAGATACGCGACTGTCGGGTTATATTCTGGAAGCTGCTTTACAGGCAGGTTTAAATGCTGCTGGTGTCTATGTTCATTTGCTGGGACCTTTGCCTACGCCAGCCATTGCTCATTTAACCCGTGCCTTACATGCCCATGCTGGGATTGTCATTTCTGCATCACACAACCCTTATTTTGATAATGGCATTAAGTTTTTCTCAAGTGAAGGTAAAAAGTTGCCTGATTCCTTACAAGAAGAAATTAATAAAGAATTAGAACAAGATATTTTGATCGAAGATACCGCAAGTTTGGGGAAAAGCGTTCGGGTGAAAGACGCCAATGGACGCTATATCGAGTTTTGTAAATCGACGTTTCCGTATCATTATGATTTACGCAATTTAAAAATTGTGGTGGATTGCGCCAATGGTGCAGCCTACAACGTTGGACCTGCCGTGTTTCGTGAATTGGGTGCCAGTGTAGTTGCCTTATACAATGAGCCGAATGGCATGAATATTAATGAACATTGCGGCTCGACTCATCCTGAACAGTTACAAAAAGCAGTGCTAGAACATCAGGCAGATATAGGAATTGCCTTTGATGGGGACGCAGATCGCGTGATTTTGGTCGATCAGTTTGGTCATCAGGTCGATGGTGATTCTATTTTATATATTTTGGCAACGCAGTCCAAGACTAAACCTGCGGGCATTGTCGGCACTTTAATGAGTAATATGGCACTTGAACTGGCTTTAGAAAAAGCACAGGTTCCATTTGTTCGTGCCAAAGTCGGTGACCGTTATGTACTGCAAGCTTTAGAAGAAAATGACTGGGTGATTGGCGGAGAGCCATCGGGTCATATTTTAACCTTGGATAAAAGTACCACTGGTGATGCGATTATTGCAGCCTTACAAGTATTAACCGTGATGGTCGAGCAAGAAAAAGCACTGCATGAATTGGTGGCTGAGTTTAAATTATTTCCACAAGTATTGGTCAATGTGCGTCTGGATCAAATGATTGATCCATATGCCTTTCCTGCTTTGGTTACTGAGTTTGAAAAAGCTGAAGCGCAACTGAAAGGTCGTGGTCGTTTACTGATTCGTAAATCGGGCACCGAACCTGTGATTCGGGTCATGGTCGAAGGTGACCAGCAAGAAGAAGTCACTGCACTTGCCAATCAACTGGCGGATGCTGTGCGTTTCCATGCCACTGCTGCCTAAGGAAAGCATATGATGGATCTGATTAAAGACCTGAGTGAATTGCGCTTAAGCTATGAAAAAGGTGAACTCTATGAGAATCAGGTTGACCCGAATCCGCATGCACAATTTCTACAATGGTTTAATTACGCTTTGGAAGCCAAGGTGCATGAACCCTATGCCATGTCAGTGGCAACCTGTAATCTGCAAGGTCATCCTCATGTCCGTACGCTTTTGCTGCGTGGTGCAACCGAAACGGGTTATGATTTTTATACCAACTATGACAGTCAAAAAGGGCAGGATTTAGCAGAAAATCCTTATGTTGAACTGCTGTTTTATTGGCATGATCTGGAACGTCAGATTCGTATTAGTGGTCATGTCAGTAAAATTCCTGAACTTGAAGCGATAGATTATTATCACAAACGCCCACGTGATAGTCAGATTGCTGCACACATTAGTACCCCACAAAGTGGTGTGATCCAAAGCCGTGACGAATTGGAACAGCGTTTTAATCAGCTCCATGATCGCATCGGAGAAAAAGCAGAACTGCCAAAACCAGAGTTTTGGGGTGGTTATCGCGTACAGCCAGATTATTATGAATTCTGGCAAGGTCGACCTAATCGTTTACATGATCGACTCAGTTATGCCAAAGTGGACGGGACATGGAAGTTACAGCGTTTAATGCCTTAAATGACTCAATTTCAAATTAAACAACGCCCTTTATTGACACGCCCTGAATCCTTTCAGGACGTGCCGCCGTTTATTGCAAAAATTCTGGCACGACGCGGTGTTCAATCGCCTGATGAGCTTGATTTAAAACTCAAACATTTGCTTGCACCACAGCTCAAGGATCTGGATAAAGCGATTGAGTTGATTGATCAAGCAATTGATCAGCAACAAAAAATCGTGATTGTCGGTGATTATGATGCAGATGGCGCGACCAGTACTGCTTTAATGATACTGGTATTACGAGATATGGGGGCTGATGTCGATTATTTAGTGCCCGATCGCTTTAAATACGGTTATGGACTGACGCCTGCGATTGCAGAGTTAGCACATCAGACCTTTCAGCCCGATATTTTGATCACGGTTGACAATGGTATTTCCAGTCATGCTGGTGTTGATCAGTGTCATGCTTTAGGTATGAAAGTGATTATTACTGATCATCATTTGACCACCAAAGCAACACCGCAAGCTGAGGCTGTGGTGAATCCGAATCAGTTGGGATGTGAGTTTCCAAGTAAGGCACTGGCTGGGGTCGGAGTCGCATTTTATTTATTGGCAAATCTGGCGACTTATCGGAGTAAGCGCAATAAAACTAGCTCTAAAATCAGTCAATATCTTGATCTGGTTGCACTCGGAACTTACGCAGATGTTGCCAGTCTGGACTATAACAATCGGATTTTAGTTGACGCTGGTTTGAAACGAATCCAACAGCAGCAATGTCGTTTGGGCATATTGGCTTTACTGGAAATTGCTGGACGTGATGCCGCTACGCTCAAAGCACAGGATCTGGGTTTCGTTCTTGGTCCACGCATCAATGCTGCGGGACGTATGGACAGCATGAATATTGGCATCGAATGTTTATTGGCTGATGATTATGCCAAAGCGCATGAGATTGCCTTGCAACTGAATCAGCTCAATGTTGAACGCCGTCAAGTTGAAACCAGTATGAAGCAACAGGCACTCAGTTATCTGCAACAGCTTCAACTAGATACACAGAGCATTCCTCCAGCATTGATTCTTTTTGAGGAAACCTGGCACCAAGGTGTGATCGGTATTGTTGCAGGGCGTTTAAAAGAGCAATTTCACCGTCCGAGCATTGTGTTTGCGCCTGATGAAGATGGACAGCATATCAAAGGTTCAGCACGATCTATTGATGGGATTCATATTCGTGATGCGATTGAGCGTGTCGCAGAAGCGCATCCTGAGCTGATTAGCCATTTTGGCGGACATGCTGCTGCGGCAGGATTAACCTTGCATAAAACGCATTTTCAGGCATTTAAACGTCATTTTAATGATCTGCTGACAGAAATGGATCAGGCACTCTTTCAGGCAACCTTATGGACAGATGGTCATTTGCCCAAAGATGCATTTGACTTGGCAACCTTAGGACAGATTGAACAGCTTGGCCCGTGGGGACATCAATTTCCATTACCGCAGTTTGAGGGTGAATTTAAGGTATTGGATTATCGCTGGCTGAAAGACAGTCATTTAAAACTGAAACTGGCACTGGATGATGGTGCAACAGTCGAGGCGATTGCGTTTAATGCAAAGGATAAATTTCGCTTTGATCCCATGCAGAAAACAGCACGGTTGGTGTATGAACTAGAGCGTAATCAGTTTAATGGTTCAGTGAGTTTACAGCTTCGAATTATTTATCTGGAATAATATTTCATATAAAAAAATCGCTCAATTTGAGCGATTTTTTTATCAGTTGTATTTCGATTAGAAACGGTAAGCAGCACGAACACCATAAGTGTTGTAGTCATCACCAAAACCAATACGACCTTCAACGCTGACTTGTTGATTCAGGAATTTCTTCGCATTAATACCCCATTCATCACGGTCAGTTAAATCGTTGTTGTAATAATCTGCACCTACACTCAAAGTTTTGTCGATGTAGTAATCACCACGAACTTTATATTCATCTAGATCACCGAAAGCACCGTAGGCTTCAAGGTTAACATCATGTTGACCTACTTGAGTTACATATTTCGCACGAATGGTTGGGTCAGCACCGTCATCACCATCTTTTTGGTCATAACCCGTTACACCCAAAGCAAGTAATAAGCCCGGTGTTGGCAAGTAACCGATTTCCGCACCGTAAAGCGTAGTTTTGTTGTCAATTGGGATATTGTCAACTTCAAACTCTTCACGACCAATACGACCACTTACGTAGAAATCACTATTTGGTACATAATATTCAGCACCGATGCCATAATTGGTATCTTTTACGCCATCATTGTCTGCATATTTGACTTGGGCATTTACATTGCTGGCACGATCAAGGAACGCTGCTTCAGCAAGTGGTGCATTACGAGTTTGGACAGGATTAAAGTAATAAGTACCATCCACACCAAATTGATGAGTAGAATCGAAATCATCCCAGTCATTGTACTGATATGAACCGCCGACTTCTGCTTGGTACGCATGTGCAGTACCCATCCCGACAAAAGCCAAGGTTGACAACAAAGCAGATGCAATTGCTAATTTTTTCATGGAAAAATCTCCCCTCCAAAGTTTATAAAAAGTAAATCTTTTGTTACAACTTCAGTCTAGTGGAAAATAATGGTGCGTCAATTCTGGCTTGGTAACTGTAGTGTAATAATGTAATTGCAATGTAATAATATAATATTAAATTATTGTTTTATAATAAAATTTACAAATGTTTTGTTTTATTAAAAGATCTATGTTTGTGTGAACAAATCGGGATTATGCTCAAAAATAAAGCATTTTAATGAGAGAGAATTACACAAGATACATCATGATGAAGCACATAAATGAGTTTAAAAATTAAAAAATATCATGGAAGAATCATCAAAATACTCATTCAGATCTGTTAAAAATGCTGCTGTAACACGTGATAAAGATCAGACCTGTTTTAGACCGCACGCTATGCTAAAATAATGCGCTATTTATTTTGATGTGAGCGTAATCGCGTGGAAATTAATCCTTATCTAAACCAATTAAAAGATTTAACTGATCGTAGTCAAACGCTACGGGGGTATCTTTGACTACGATCTGAAAAAAGAACGTTTAGAAGAAGTCCTGCGTGAATTAGAAGACCCTGCAATCTGGAATGACCAAAGTCGCGCGCAAGCCATGGCCAAAGAAAAAGGCGAGCTTGAAAATGTGATTAATGTGCTGGATGGTCTGGCTGAACAGCTTGAAGATGCCAAAGCCATGCTGGACTTGGCGGTTGAAGCGGATGATGAAAGTTTATTGGTTGATGTAGAAAGTGAACTTGCAACGGCTGAAGAAGAGCTGGCCAAGCTCGAGTTTCGTCGTATGTTTAGCAATCCGATGGATCCAAACCCGTGTTATGTTGAAATTCAGGCAGGTTCTGGGGGTACGGAAGCACAAGACTGGGCATCCATGTTATTACGTATGTACATGCGCTGGATTGAACGTCATGGCTTTAAGGCTGAACTCATGGAAGAATCAGACGGTGATGTCGCAGGAATAAAATCTGCCACCATTCGTGTCGAAGGTGAGTATGCCTATGGCTGGCTACGTACCGAATCGGGTGTACATCGTTTAGTGCGTAAGTCACCATTTGACAGTGGTAACCGCCGCCATACCTCGTTTAGTGCAGTATTTGTGTCGCCTGAAATTGACGACAATATTGAGATTGAAATCAATCCATCCGATGTCCGTACCGATACGTATCGTGCTTCTGGTGCGGGTGGTCAGCACATTAACAAGACCGACTCTGCGGTGCGTTTAACCCATGCGCCAACGGGGATTGTGGTGGCATGTCAAAACCAGCGTTCGCAACATGCTAACCGTGACCATGCATGGAAACAGTTACGTGCCAAGCTATATGAGCTGGAAATGAGTAAGCGTAACGAAGCTGCACAGGCACTGGAAGATTCTAAATCCGACATTGGTTGGGGCAGTCAGATTCGTTCTTATGTTTTGGACGACTCCCGTATCAAAGATTTAAGAACAGGGGTGGAAAACTCCAACACAGGTGCGGTATTAGACGGTGATCTGGATAGATTTATTGAAGCCAGCCTGAAACAGGGTCTATAAGTTAAAAGAGTCAACCGACAAAGCATATTTACATCTATTTACGATATATCTATAAAAATAGATATTAATATTTAAGAAAACCAATATTAATATCGAAATTATTCGATATAATGTTCGCAGATGCTGAACAATGCTTTGTCATTTAACCCATGAGCAATGTTTATGGATATCGATGCGATTTTTAAAGCCTTAGCCAATCCGACTCGTCGGCAAATTCTGCAATGGTTGAAACAGCCTGAGCATTATTTGCCTCTGGATGAGTGTGGCAGTTTTGAACGTGGTGTCTGTGCAGGTCATATTGAACGTTTAGGCAATGTGTCCCAGTCCACCATGTCCAACCACTTGTCTGTGCTACAACAGGCAGGATTGATCAAGGTTGAAAAATATGGTCAATGGTCATATTTTTCACGTAATGAAGCATTGATTCAGCAATATATCGATCATTTAAAACAAGCACTATAAAATAGTGTGAGCCGAGGCGATCATGGCTGAATTAAACTCTCCCTTAAAAGTTGGCGATTTTGAACTTAAAAATCGTCTGGTAATGGCTCCACTAACGCGTGCGCGTAGTGGTGAAAGTCGAATTCCAAATTCCTTGATGCTGGAATATTACACACAGCGTGCCAATGCGGGCTTAATCCTGACAGAAGCCACCGTCATTTCGCCGAAAGCAGTGGGTTATGCAGACACGCCGGGACTGTGGTCCGAAGAACAGGCACAAGCGTGGCATCCGATTACTGAAGCAGTACATGCGCAAGGTGCAAAAATGGTGGTGCAGCTTTGGCATGTCGGACGTATTTCTGATCCTGAACTTTTAGAGGGGGATACTCCAGTTGCGCCGAGTGCTATTCAGCCGGCTGGGCATGTCAGCCTATTGCGTCCAAAACGTCCTTATGTGACGCCACGTGCTTTATCGCTTGAAGAAATTCAGGAAATTGTCGCACAATAAAACATGCCGCAGAACTGGCTAAAGTTGCGGGTTTTGACGGGGTTGAGTTGCATGCAGCCAATGGATATCTGATTGATCAATTTTTGCAAAGTACCACCAATCAACGTGATGACGAATATGGCGGAAGTCTGGAAAATCGTGCGCGTTTATTATTACAAGTGGTCGATGCATTGGTTGAGGTTTGGGGTGCAGGGCGTGTTGGGGTCCATATTGCACCACGAGCGGATGCGCATGATATGGGCGATGCCAACCCACTTGAGACCTTTGGTTATGTGATGCAACAGTTGAGCCAACGTCAGATTGCTTTTGTTTTTTCTCGTGAATATCAAGCTGAAGACAGTATTAGCCCACAATTGCGTCAGCAATTTACAGGCGCTTGGATTGCCAATGAAAATCTAACGCCTGAATCAGCTAAACAACTTTTGGCATCAGGTGAAGCAGATGCGGTTTCTTTTGGTAAAGCTTATATTGCCAATCCAGACTTGTTGGAACGTCTGGAAAAGAATCTGTCATTGAATGAGTTAAATCCTGAAACCATTTATGCCAAAGGTGCATTGGGATATACCGATTATCCCGCTTTAGCTGAAAATACCCTCGAAGCGTAAACAGCTCATTTTGTTTAGAGCGGTGTACTTTAACAAAAGTACGCCGCTCTGTTATATTCAGCTCGGTAAAATCAATTGAGATCAAACGATTTGGCGACTCCATTTTGGTATAACTTGTTATTGGCGTGTATCAAGCCCATTTATCGTTGGAAAATCAAACAGCGCGCTGCAACAGATGCACTCTATCAGCAGGAATGTCTGGAGCGTTTTGGGCCATTTCAGCCAGTTCAAAATCGTCATGCCTTATGGTTTCATGCAGTATCAGTGGGTGAAACCAATGCCGCACAGCCTTTGATTGAGCATTATTTAAAATTGGGTTATCCCGTTTTGGTGACCAATACCACTAAAACAGGTCAGACACGCGCCAAATCATTATTTTTAAAACAACCTTACCTGAATTTATGTCAGGTGGTGTATTTGCCTGTCGATCAAATTGATTTATTGAAACAATTTTTTGCGCAATATCAGCCACGCTTGTTAGCATTGGTGGAAACCGAATTATGGCCCAATTTGATTAATCAAGCCAAACAGCATCAAATCCCTGTCATGTTACTCAACGCCAGATTGTCGGAAAAATCAGCCAAAGGTTATGCCAAAGTTGCAGGTTTAACCCGAGCGATGCTGAGTAAAATGGATCGTGTTTTGGCACAGGATCAAGCTACTCAACAGCGTTATATTGAACTGGGAATGGCTGCAAAAAAAACTGAAGTGGTGGGCAATATTAAGTTTGATATTTCAGCCCCCGTCCATTTTATGCAGCAAGCCGAGCAACTCAAACGACACTGGCAATTGCAAGATCGTCAAATTATGATCTTGGCCAGCACGCATGCGCCTGAAGAGCAACAACTCCTTGAAACAATCTGTGAAGATTTAAAAAATAATCCATCATTACTATGTATTGTTGTACCGCGACATCCTGAGCGTTTTGAGGAGGTTTTTCAGCTTTGTCAGAAACTGGATTTAACCACACAGCGACGCAGTTTAGCTCAGTCGATTCAACCCGATACACAGGTGTATCTGGCAGATAGCATGGGCGAATTATGGCTGTGGTATGCCTTGAGTCAGGTCTGTTTTGTTGGCGGTTCATTGAATGAGCCGGGGGGTGGGCATAATATTTTAGAACCGATGGCGGTTGATGTGCCGACGGTGATTGGGCCACGTTATTTTAATTTCCAAAATATTGTGGATGAATGTGTGGCAGCCCAAGCGATAGAAGTCGCCTCTGATGCCGAACAAGTCGTTTCAGCTTTTCGACATTATTTATATAATGACCAAGCGGCAACAAAGATGACCGCTCAAGCCCAACAGGTGTTGGCGCGTAATCAGGGTTCATTACAGCGTCATATCGCAGTGATTGATCAATATCTGGAGCCGCAGGCGACAAAAGCATGAATATTGTGTTATTGCAACCTGAAGATGCTCAAGATGTTTTGTGGATGATTCATCAACCCCGTCAATATCAACATATTATTCAGCATTTAAAACTTAATATCGGTGATCGACTGAAAATTGGGATTCGCAATCAAGCACGTTATCTGGTTGAAATTAAAAAGATTGATTGCGATAAAATCTGGGTTGAGCCCATTCAGCAAGAAACAGTGCCTGCCAAACTCCCTGTCACTTTAATCGTGGCCTTGCCCCGACCGAAAGTGTTACGTCGTCTCATTATGGATAGCGTGACCTTGGGTGTGGACAAGTTGATACTTATCCACAGCTATCGTGTGGATAAAAGTTATTGGCAAACGCCTTTTTTACAGCAATTGGATCATTATGTGACTTTAGGGCTGGAACAGGCTGGCGATGTATGTGCACCAGACATTCAGTTATATCCACGTTTTAAACCATTTGTTGAAGATATTTTGCCCCAAATGATCGATCAAGATCGACCTGCATATTTGGCACATCCTTATGCAGCAACAGCGATGCCTTATGCCATTGATCATGCCTGTAGCATCATCGTTGGGCCAGAAGGCGGTTTTATTCCGTATGAAGTAGATTTACTCGTAAAAAACGGTTGCCAAGCTCATCACTTGGGCAACCGTATTTTAAGAACAGAAACCGCAGTATCTTATCTATTGGGTCGATTATTTAGTTAAATCAGGTGGACTTGCTTGATAGGGCAATGTTGCCACATCATCACGATGCACTTTTACTTCCTGTACTGGATAAGGAATATTGATGCCTTGTGCATAAAATGCTTGTTTCACCTCAGCCTGAATTTCACTGACAGATGCAGCAATACCTGTTTCAGTAGTATCTACCCACCAGAGAACGGTAAGATTGACTGAGAAATCGGCCAGTGCAGTAACATTCACACTAAACGCTGGCTGGCTAAGTACATTGCGGTTATTGTTGAGAATATCCAGAATAATCTGTTTGGCTTTTTGCTCGTCATCTTCATAGCCAATTCCGACCACGAACTGACAACGGCGGCGTTGGTATGCCGTATTGACTGTAATGGCGCTGGTATAAACTGTTGCATTGGGAATCACTAAACGACGACCATCGGGTGAGCGTAAAAAAGTCGCACGAATTTGGATATCTTCCACCGTCCCTTCCATGCCATTGACAATAATGTCATCTCCAATACGGAATGGCTCACCCAATAAAATCAGGACACCTGAAAGTAGATTTTGGAAAATATCCTTAAAGGCAAAACCAATCGCCACTGAACCAATCCCTAGGGCACTGACCAATTGTCCTGGTGTAAAACCTGGAATCGCGATGACCAAGGCAATAAGAAAGCCGACAAACATAATCAGTACGCTGCCTACACGGTTTAAGACGAGGACTAAATTTTGTCGGGTATAGCTACGGTTGGTTAAGGTCTTAGCAATAAACAGCTTAAACACTTTGGTCAACAGCCAGAACAATAAAAAAACCGCAAGTGCAATACATAAATAAGGAACACGTTCCCAGAAACTGTCCACAATTTTATCAATCGCTGTATAGGCATCATGATATTTTTCAGTGTGTTGAATCACGGATTTTGTGGTTTTTTCGCCTGCTTGTTGAATCAGTTGGGCGGTATCTGTTGCGACATCACTCAGTTTATTTTCTTCTGCCACATCAATTTCCAAAACAAGAATTTACCATCACAATGCGATAGTGTAGCCACATCGCATGCTTGCCTCAACCATGATCCGAATGAGTTTAGAAATAGCGTGTACCTTTTTGTACAATCTCTGTTGGGGTTTGCAATTCTCCTGCGCCCATCATATAAGACATGAGACTGGCAAATGAGAACAGTCCTAAAATGATGACAATGATCATCAGCCACGCCAGAATTTTTTCCCAGACCAAGGCCAGACGTGGTGAACCGTAGTCGTTATATCCTTTGCTTCCCGGTGCAAACAGGAGATAAAGCATAAAGAAAATTTGCACAATTGGCACCAGCAACAGCAGGCATAACCAGCCACTTCGATTGGCATCATGTAGGCGGCGAATCATAAAAACAATATGAAAATAAGCCACAATGACCCATAACACCATCACACCAATGCCCATAGCACCACTAAATAAATCCATAACCCGATCATTAATGGAAAAACTATTCAGGCTAAAGACCCCAACAAATAATCCCAAGGCTATATAGGCAATGACCGTTACGATATTGAGAAATCCGTACCAGCCCAAGTAACTCAGACGACTGAAACGTCCATTCGGCGAAAGCGGATTATCTTTAGTGTCACTATTATTTTTTGAAAAAAATGGGGAATTAGAATGTGTTTGTGCCATATAGTCCTCTTTTTTTGGAATCATTTTATTAGGTTCAAATGTTACCGTTTTTAAAAATCAGTGTCTGCATCAGGTGCAATTTTCACGCAAAAAGATAAAGCCAAGTACACAAAAAATCACGCATTTTATGAGAAAAAATTATGCTGAACCTTATATTTTCAGCTAAGGTAACTTATACCAAAGCATTATTGTCTGGATTTTTATCCTGTGTTCATACTGCTAGAGGATAAAGAAAAATCAATAAGTAAATGATGACATGACCAGATCTCGTGATGAGAGGTCAAAGATCAAGGAAGGGAAAATATGAATGAGATCTATCCAGTACCTGAAGAATTCAAGAAAACCGCGCGTACGCTTGAAGCCGATTATTTCGAGCGTTATCAGAAATCTATTGAACAACCTGAGCAATTTTGGGCAGCCGAAGCGCAACGACTGGACTGGATCAAACCCTTTACACAGGTTAAAAATACCAGCTTTGATAAACGAAGCTTCAAAATTGAATGGTTTGCAGATGGTGAGCTGAATGTCAGTGCCAACTGTCTGGATCGACATTTAAAGGAACATCCGCATAAGCCCGCAATTATCTGGGAAGGCGACCATCCTTCACGCCATAAAATTATTTCGTTTAAAGAACTCTATGAAGAAGTGTGTCGCTTTGCCAATGTTTTAAAAAAATATGGTATTTCCAAAGGTGACCGTGTGGTGTTGTATATGCCGATGGTCTCTGAAGCTGCAATTGCCATGTTGGCATGCGCGCGAATTGGTGCTGTGCATTGCGTGGTATTCGGTGGTTTTTCTCCAGATTCACTGGCCAGTCGAATTGAAGACAGTCAGGCCAAACTGGTGATTACCGCAGATGCAGGTATGCGCGGTGGGAAACAGCTTCCGCTCAAAGAAAGTGTAGATAAGGCGTTAAAACTGGACGGTACCAGCAGTGTAGAACATGTAATCGTGGTACATCGCACAGGAAATCCGATTCATTTCGAGCAAGGACGTGACCTGTGGTATCACGAAGTCATTACAGAAGTGAATGAAGTCTGCCCACCAGAACCGATGAAAGCCGAAGATCCGCTATTTATTCTTTACACTTCGGGCTCAACAGGCAAACCCAAAGGGGTGCTGCATACCACTGGCGGCTATTTGGTATATGTGAACTCAACCTTTCGGGAAGTTTTTGACCTAAAACAGGATGATATTTACTGGTGTACAGCGGATGTCGGCTGGATTACCGGGCATAGCTATTTACTGTATGGGCCTTTGTCGAACGGCACGACCACTTTAATGTTTGAGGGTGTACCACAATACCCAACGTGGGCACGGATTGGGCATATTGTCGATAAACATAATGTCACGATTTTATATACTGCCCCTACCGCCATCCGTTCCATGATGCGTGAGGGGGATGCCTATGTACGTGAAAGTGACCGCAGCAGCTTGCGACTTTTGGGCACAGTGGGTGAGCCGATCAATCCTGAAGCATGGGCATGGTATTACAATGTGGTTGGTGAGGGTCGTTGCCCTGTGGTGGATACATGGTGGCAAACGGAAACAGGCGGAATTTTGATTGCTCCACTGCCGGGTGCAACGGATTTAAAACCGGGTTCAGCAACGCGGCCTTATTTTGGTGTGCAACCGGCATTGGTGGATGGCGAGGGTAATGAACTGGAAGGAGAAGCGGAAGGCAATTTGGTCATTAAGGATTCATGGCCGGGTCAGATGCGTACCATTTGGGGCGATCCGGAACGTTTTATTGACGCGTATTTTTCCACATTTCCGGGTTGTTACTTTACAGGCGATGGCGCGCGCCGTGACAAAGATGGTTATTACTGGATTACAGGACGTGTCGATGATGTACTCAATGTCTCAGGACATCGCTTAGGCACTGCGGAAATAGAAAGTGCGTTGGTGGCGCATGAACATGTTGCCGAAGCTGCTGTTGTTGGCATGCCGCATGAGATTAAAGGGCAAGGAATTTGTACCTTTGTGACCTTACAAGCGGGTGTTGCTGAGTCTGAAGAATTACGGACAGAACTCGTGCAATGGGTGCGTAAACAACTGGGGCCAATTGCCACTCCTGATGCATTACATTGGGCACCTGCTTTGCCTAAGACCCGTTCAGGAAAGATTATGCGACGTATTTTAAGAAAAATTGCGGCGAATGAACTGGATAGCTTAGGCGATACCTCCACATTGGCAGAACCTGCGGTGGTTGATCATTTGATTGCCACGGTATATCCAGAGCGATAAACCCTGAAAAAAACAAAAATACCGTCCATGGCGGTATTTTTTATATTTTGTGTATAGCATGTAAGAGATTGAGATAAAGCAGAGCTCAAATTTTTGCTAGGCTTCACATGAAAATAAAACTGATCATAAGGATGCAAGCGCGATGAATGCTGCTGATTTTTCTTTAAATACTGATCCGATTGCAATTGCTCAAGCACTGGTATCTGAATTTGCAAAGACAGCAGCAATTCGTGATAAACAAGGCGGTAATCCAAAAGCTGAACGTGATCTGATTCGACAAAGTGGTTTATTAAATCTGTCTATCCCGAAACAATATGGCGGATTGGGGGCAGATTGGCGCACGATTTTTAAAACTATTCAAATCATCGCTCAGGCGGATAGTTCGCTGGCACATGTCTATGGCTTTCATCATTTATTGATTGCAACCGTTCAATTATTTTCTCAACCTGAACAATATGCCAAATGGTTTGAACAAACCACGCAGCAGCAATTATTCTGGGGCAATGCACTTAATCCGCTGGATCAACGTGTTCAAATCGAGCAGGTGAGTGAAAATGAATATCTATTTCAGGGTGATAAAAGTTTTTGTTCAGGTTCAATGGATTCAGATCTGTTGCTTTGTTCAGGCTATTTAAACGATAAATTATTGATTGGGGTGATTCCGAGCCAGCGAAACGGCGTGCATTTTCTAGGAGACTGGAACAATATGGGACAACGCCAAACGGATAGCGGCACGACCCATTTTGAACAGGTGCAAATTTTTAAGGATGAATTACTCCTCAATCCAGGACCATTGAGCACACCTTATGCCAGTTTAAGACCGTTAATTGCTCAATTGATATTTGTACATCTATTTTTGGGTGTGGCTGAAGGTGCTTTTGCAACAGC
This sequence comes from Acinetobacter ihumii, assembly GCF_900625095.1. Classification (GTDB taxonomy): domain Bacteria; phylum Pseudomonadota; class Gammaproteobacteria; order Pseudomonadales; family Moraxellaceae; genus Acinetobacter; species Acinetobacter ihumii. The sequence goes on from NZ_LR130760.1 coordinate 2,487,636, forward strand.
CCAACAAGCCGTTCAACCCCAAAAAGCATGGTTTAAATCAAGCGCTGAAACGGCCATACAAGATCCTTATATTCAAAGGCATTTTGCTGAATTTTATGTACAACTGGAAAGTACACGACTTTTGACAGACAAAGCGGTTCAGCATTTACAAAACGCATGGCAACAGGGTGAGCAACTGACTGCTTTGCAACGGGGTGAGGTTTCGATTGCGATTGCCACAGCAAAAATAGCAGCGACTCAAAATAGTCTTGCGATTACCCAAAATATTTTTCAGGTGATGGGTGCACGTGCCACGACTGCACAATTAAATCTGGATCGGTTTTGGCGAAATGTACGGACTCAAACACTACATGATCCGATTGATTATAAATATCAGGAAATTGGCGAGTGGATATTGACTGACGCAGTGCCTGAACCGAGTTTTTATTCTTAATTTTCTGAAAATATCTGATTGATTAGTGGAAATGTGGAGGGAGTGTTGTTTTTTTGTTTGTATTAAATGATAATTATTATTGTTAATATTAATATTTAATGGACCTAAAATGCCATCCTTCCGCCAAACACCTTTATCTCGCGCTGTTGTTTCATTTATTCTTTTTGGAATTTCACCTATCGTCATTGCAAATGCTGAATCTTCAGATCAAAAAACTGCGGTACTACCCTCAATTGTTTTACATGCTGATGAGCAGGGAGATAAAACAGAAGGAACTGGCAGCTATAAGGCAAAAGCATCTAAAGGATCAGCTAAATTAAACTTGAGTATTAAGGAAACACCTCAGTCTGTAAGTGTAATTACTCGTGAGCAAATTGAGCAAAGAAACTTAAATATTATTGATGATGTACTAATGGCAACGCCTGGCATCACTGTAACGAAACTGGATAGTGAGCGTTCTTCATACTATAGTCGAGGTTATCAGATTACAAATCGCCAGATTGATGGAATGCCTATTGGTGATAATAGTCCTCGGACGGATAGTTTCTTCTTTGATCGTATTGAAGTTGTAAAAGGAGCAACGGGTTTAACCGGTTCTACGGGAAATCCTTCTGCGACGATTAATATGATTCGTAAACGTCCTAATAAAGAACTATCAGGATACGCGTCTACCTCATTTAGTCGTTGGGATACGATTCGCAATGAAGCTGATGTTTCAGTGCCTTTAACCCAAGATGGAAAAGTTCGTAGCCGTGTGATGGCGATGCATGAGCAGGGTGATTCCTACATGGATTATTACTCGCTTGAGTCAACAGCAGCAATGGCAATGCTAGAGGCTGATTTTTCGGATCGTTTAACTGGAAGTATTGGATTTCAGTATCAGGATAATCAGCCCAGAGGTTCGACATGGGGAACAGTCCCGTACTGGAATGCAGATGGCAGTTTAGCGAATTTGCCACGTAATTTTAGTTTGGCCAATCGCTGGAATACGATTAGTCAGAATGACCGTACTGCGTTTGCAGACTTAAGCTATAAATTTGCAAATGACTGGTTGATTAAAGCCGCAGCATCTTATTCTTATTCAAAAAATTTCTGGTTGATGTCTTATGGTGGAAATGGATTTCCTAAATCAGATGGTACGGGCATAGGTCTTTGGTCTGCTGTATATCCCACACAAGAATCTAAAAAAACGAATTTGGAGTTATACGCGACGGGACCTTTTAAATTATTTAATCGGGAACACGAATTAATTTTAGGGGCAAATGGATATCAGCGTTCTAATGATGTTCCAACGGGTAGCCTATATGGAAATATTGGTGATCAAGTAACCTGTACTGGCAAAAATCAGACGATTGCGAATAATATTGCAGGAACATGCATCATTAATGATTGGCAGAGTTGGAATGGAAATACAACGATTACACCTAACTACACGGTAACACCATCATCTAAAGATGCAAAACAACAGAACTATGGAGCATATGCAACTGTCCGTTTAAATATAACAGATCCTTTAAAACTCATTATGGGCGGGCGATATAGTGAATATAAAGCAACAAATGGAACTAAAAGTGATGTAAAAGCTGATGCTTTCACGCCGTACGTGGGAGTCACTTATGATATTACGCCTTTAGTAACAGCATATGCGAGTTATACTGATATTTTTAATGCCAGTACCAACAAAGATCGAAATAGTAAATTTCTTGATCCAGAAACAGGAAAGGCATACGAAATTGGTATTAAAACGAGTTTGCTGAATGAGCAATTGTTAGCAACCGCAGCCATTTTCCGCTCTGAAAAAGAAAATATTGCCGTTCGCGATCTTGATGCGATCAATCAGGGAATTAAAACCGATGATGGTGGTGATCCTATGCTTGCATCCGGTGAGGGTTATAAAGTTAAAGGTTTTGAATTGGAAGCGATTGGTCAAATTCGACAAGGCTGGAATATGAGTGCGGGTTATACTTATGTGAATAGTGTGAGTTCCCAACAGGTAAGTGCTTTAACTAACGTCCCACAAAATTTAGTTAAAGTATATACCAACCTCAGATTGCCTGAAAGTTGGTGGGATGGGGCAGAAAAGTTAAATGTAGGATTTGGTGTAAATTGGCAAAGTGAAGTGAAGCGCAAATGGGGTGGCGCACCTAATAATACAGATGGCTTTGTTCATCAGGATTCATATTTTCTTGCCAGTGCCAATATCGGTTATGACTTTACTCAAAATTTAAGTGCCAACTTAAAGTTTAATAATTTATTTGATGAAAAATATTATCAGGAAATTGGATTTTATAATGGCGTGTATTGGGGTGAGCCTAGAAACGTTACTTTAACATTGAAAGCAAGGTTTTAATTATTAAAGTCATAATAAACCTGTATCCCAATCAGGTTTGTTATGAAATTTTTTCAATAAAATCCTCAGTGTTCTGAATCTGAGCAAAAGTAGACAGTGCGGCTAAAAACGCAGTTTGTACATCAGCTGCGGCAGTCGTTTGATCCTTAAATTGCAAATCACGTGTTGCGGTGGCATCAGCAATTAAAATCGGATGATAGCCTCGTTCTGCGGCAGCGCGTGTGCCTGAATCGATGCACATATGGGTCATCATACCTGTGATCACGAGTTGTTCAATCTCAAGCTGCTGGAGAGTTTCTTCCAAAGACGTTTTTAAAAAGCTATTCGGTAAGCTTTTTTCAATGACAATGGAATCTTCTTGAAGTAAAAGTTGTGAATGTAAAGCTACACCCTGTGTATTTGGGCGGAAAAATGGTGCTTCAGCAGGGTTAATATGCTGAATATATATAATCGGTAGACTTTGAGATAAAAACAGCTTTTCTAGTTGATTAATTTGTCTGAGTGCCAGTTCTGAACCAACCAGTTGCATGGCACCGCCTTGAAAATAATCATTTTGAACGTCAATCACTAAAAGTGCTCGTTTCATTTAAATTCACCTTATTTTTAAAAGTATGACCATAGCTTAAGTTTGATCCTGAGCACGGGCTATGTTCTACTGAAACAAAACCCACGGTTTCATTTTCACTATGAAAAAAATGGATGTATTAGACCCGATTGATTTAAAATTTTGGCTTTGCTCAAACAAGATTCGCGCTTAACTCATAAGCAGATTGGTGAGCGTGTTCATCGGACAGGTCAGGCGGTGGGTGTGCGGATTCATCAACTGATTGAACAAGGTGTGATACAGCGTTACACACTGGATATTGCCCAGACTCATCAGCAATTTATTCAATTGTTTTTAAGTGAATCGAGATTTTCTGAAATCGAGAAAATTATGGCTGAGTTTGAGCAAATTGATGACGCCTATAAAGTCATGGGGAGTGCTTGCTATATGTTAGTGGCGCATTTTGCTCCACACGAACTCCATCAGTTTATTGATCAAATTTCTGCTTATTGTCGTTATTCGGTTGAATCGGTGGTGAAGCGTGTAGATCTTGAAACGTTAAAATAAAAAGACCTCAAGCCGAGTCTTGAGGTCGAGTGATTATTATTCTGCTACCGCCTATTTCTTATTATTGGGGTTTAAGCTCATTTCACTTAAGCGGATTTTGCTGTCTGTTGCAGTTGTTGTTGCTGTTCAAGTGCACGAACCAAAGGTAGAACTTTTTCACCGAAATATTCCACTTCTTCAATAAAATGTAGAAAACCTGATAACACCAGATCAACCCCGACATTTTTCAGTGCCACGATGCGCTCGGCAATTTGCTCAGGCGTACCGATTAAATTGGTTTTAAAGCCATCGTTATATTGCACTAAATCTTCAAAAGTTGATTTTGCCCAGTTGCCTTCACCTTCAGGACTGGCAGCACCCGCTTGGCGAGTCGCATCATCGAAGGCATTCACCGCTTCAATATTGGCCTGATCAATAATTTCCTGTAAAACGGCTTTGGCTTCTTGTTCGGTATCACGTGCAATAATAAAAGCATTCACCCCAATTTTAACCTGATGCTGATTGGCTTTCGCTTTAGCACGAATATCATTGACTTGTTTCTGAATTTCTTCAACGCTATTGCCATTGGTGAAATACCAGTCTGAAACGCGAGATGCCATATCTCGTGCAGCACGTGAACTACCGCCTTGAAACACTTCGATATGCGGTTTTTGCAATGGTTTTGGCTTTAAGGTGTAATCTTTAAACTGATAATACTTGCCATCAAAACTAAAGTTGTCTGTGGTCCAGATTCCTTTTAGGCTGCGAATAAATTCTTCAGAACGAACATAGCGTTCATCATGTTCAGGCCATTCTTCACCAATGGCATCGAATTCACCTTTAAACCAACCACTGACAATATTTACTGCAATACGCCCATGGGTTAAATAATCGATGGTCGCAAGTTGCTTGGCAGCAAGAGCTGGTTTCCATGGGCCAGGCAATATTGCAGCAATGACTCTGAGCTTTTCAGTTTTGGCAAGTAAAGCATGACTAAAACTGACCGACTCATGTTGATTTTCTGCACCATAACCCGCAGTAAAACGAATCTGGGTCAGCGCATATTCAAAGCCATTGGCTTCGGCAGCTTGCGCCAGTTTGACATTGTAGTCGTAGCTCCAGTCGGTGCGCTGTTCAATGTTGCTCACGACCAGTCCACCACTGACATTGGGAACCCAGTAGGCAAATTTAATGGGCTGAGAAGAAAATTGTGTCATGGAAAAATCCCTCTAAATATACTGTATTTATTGTGTTGTTCGAGTGCTTAAGCGACATGGCTTTTTAAGCTTTTACTGGTTTTATGATGCAAGCGAGACTCTGCTGCATCCAGATTCGGAACAGCCGCAGAAGGCAAGACTTCATCTTGTTCAATCTGTTTGTTAATGCCCAGATTTTGATTGGCTTGTTCTGTTTTGGCTTTAATCACCTCAGCGCGTTGACCTTTCGCTGGCGCCCATTCCAAAATAGGTAAAGCGCGGGCTACTGCTAAAGTGATGCGATCACGTAATAATTCACTTTTAATGGTGTATTCAGGAGTAAAGTCACGATCAGTGGCATATACCCCAATTGGCAAGGTTTGTGCCTGAAAGAAGCTGAACAGTGGGCGCAACTGATGCTCTAATACCAACGCGTGACGGTCACTTCCGCCAGATGCAGCCAAAAGTACAGGAACATCTACCAACGCTGTTTGTTCCACGAAATCAAAAAAATGTTTAAAAAGACCCGTAAATGAAGCACGATACACAGGTGTTCCGACAATGAGAGCATCGGCAGCTTCCACTTTAGCCAAGTCATCTTGTACGCGTTGTGGCAATTGATTACGATAAATTGCACCACCTAATAAATGCCCAATTTCACTAAATTTAATAAAATGAATATTGATGGGGGTGGCTTCTCCCAATTCATTTAAAATTTCCTGAACCAGTGCTTCAGTTTTCGAAGGCGTATTTAAACCGCCAGAAACAGCGACAATATTTAAAGGAAGATTTGAGGTTTTTAAACTAGACATACATGCGCTCAATACAAAATCATAAAAATTGTGTTTATTAATCCGTAATGAGCAATGAAGGTAAAATAAGCAAATCACCATAACTTATCGTTTTTTAAGATATGTCCAAAAAATAGAAAGAGCAGATAAATAAATGTATGTAAGTGACTGAATCTAAAATTTATATTTAAAAATCATAAATATAAAAAAATGATGTTTTAAATTATAAAAAAAACTGCTGAGCTTTTTCTTTATCGTAAAATTAGAAAAAATTGATTAAAGCTGCATCACAATCCGACATTTTTCTGCAAAATTGGGTAATATGGAACTATCCTTAATTTTACCTATAGTTAGAATAAAACCTGACTGTGCTAAAGATCTTTTTTTACGCTTATGAATATTTTAATCGTTGATGATCATCCGCTGTTTCGTCATGCCCTGATTCAAGCTGTGCGATATAGTTTTCCACACGCCCAGATTCATGAGACTGCCGCAGTGAATGAATTTTATGAGCGTCTGGAGAATGGATCAGAGCCTGATCTGGTGTTATTGGACTTAAATTTGCCGGGTGCCTCTGGTTTTTCGGCTTTGGTTTATGTGCGAGCGCAATATCCGTCTATTCCAATTATTGTGGTTTCAGCCCATGAAGAAGCCTCGATTATTCAAAGAGCCATTGCACATGGCGCAATGGGCTATATTCCGAAATCTGCACATCCAAGTCATATCGGTGAGGCAATTCGTCAAGTATTAGAGGGTGAAATTTGGTTGCCGCCGAATTTGCCTAATCAGGTAAGTTTTGACCCACGTGCTTCAGATGAAACTGAATTGGCAGAACGTATACAATCGTTGACTCCACAGCAATTTCGGGTGTTGATGATGGTCGCGGAAGGCTTACTCAATAAACAAATTGCCTATGAGTTGGATGTTTCCGAAGCAACGATTAAAGCGCATGTCACCGCAATTTTTAGAAAACTCGGTGTACAAAATCGAACACAGGCAGTTTTAGCAATTAATGCCTTGAATATTGAAGAAAAAAGAAAATAAGCCATAAAATATCGTGTTATTTAAATCAAGAACCTCATAAAAGGTTCTTTTTTTATCGCAAAATTTTATCAGGCATTGCTGTAACAGTTCATTATTCAGTTTATACAAACCATTTTTGTTAAGTCTGTCACACTTTTTAAGATTAATTTAACTCATTCAATTCAAAAGAAAAATAAAACAAATCTTTGGCGCGATTTTTGCTAAATCAATCGCAGGAATGAATCAAATAGAAATGAAAAAAAGTGGAGGCGTAGATGGCCTTGGGGATAATTGTGAAGAATAATCAATTGAAATATGCACTGATGGCACTGCTAAGTGGGTTTTTTGCGACAGGACAGGCTTGGGCAGAAACTGCACCATATATGACCGATACGAGTTCAATTAGCGCAGGAAATACGGCGTGGATGTTGACCTCAACCGCGTTGGTTTTATTGATGACCATTCCGGGAATCGCTTTGTTCTATGCGGGCATGGTACGTAAAAAGAATGTACTTGCGACATCTTTACAGAGTTTAGTGATTGTTTGTGTCTCTACCATTCTTTGGGTGGTGATTGGGTATAGTCTGGCATTTACACCGAATACGCCGTTTATTGGGGGTTTTGATCGGCTGTTTTTACAAGGGGTTGATTTTAATCTGATACAGCAAAAAGTATCGGTGAGCCATATTGCTCCGACTATTCCTGAATCTGTCTGGATTATGTTTCAACTGACTTTTGCGATTATCACGCCAGCTTTAATTACAGGTGCATTTGCAGAGCGGATGCGTTTTTCTGCCATGTTGTTATTTATGGTGTTCTGGATTTTATTGGTCTACGTGCCTGTGGCACACTGGGTCTGGGAACCGGGTGGCTGGTTGGCTACCTTAGGGGCTTTAGACTTTGCAGGTGGTACAGTGGTACATATTAATGCGGGTGCTGCGGGTCTGGTCTGTGCCTATATGCTGGGTAAACGTAAGGGCTATGGGCGTGAGCCGTTTATTCCAAATAACCTGATGTACACCTTTATTGGTGCTTCTTTGCTGTGGGTTGGCTGGTTTGGTTTTAATGCTGGATCGGCAGGGGCTGCGGATGGTCGTGCGGGCATGGCGATGTTAGTGACCCAGATTGCAACTGCTGCGGGCGCATTAACATGGTGTCTGGTTGAATATCTAGCTCGACAAAAAGTGACCTTATTAGGCGCATGTTCAGGTGCAGTTGCTGGTCTGGTGGCAATTACTCCTGCTTCGGGTTTTGTGGGAGTGAGCGGTGCGTTAATGATTGGACTGTTGGCTGGAGTGTGTTGCTACTGGGGCGCAACAGGCTTGAAACGGTTACTCAAAGCCGATGATTCACTGGATGTTTTTGGCATACATGGGGTTGGCGGCATTGTCGGTGCAATCTTGACCGGTATTTTTGCACAAAAATCACTTTCAGGGCTGGATGCACATTTAGGCATTCAGACTTTAGGTGCTGTAGTCACCTTTATTTATAGTGCGTTTATTTCATTTGTTATTTTATTTCTTCTCGACAAGATGATTGGTCTGAGAGTTAATGAAGAACAGGAACAACTTGGATTGGATCTGGCTCAGCACGGAGAACACATTCCTTAATGCTGGAATGCGAGTCATGCAAATGTCCTGTGTCAAGTCAACACAGGGCATTGTTGTCTAAATCAATCAGGAGTTATCACATGAAAACAATTTATACAGATGATCCGATCATCAATAACGAGTTATTTACGCTGGCAACACAACTGTATGTTCGTTTACGCCGTGAAACTGGACGTGTGGTGGATGCCGTTTATATGGCGCAAAATGATGCCTATGCACGTGAGATCATGCATCTGGCCGCTTCGGTAGAAGATCGTGAGCTTAAAAATCTGGCAGAGAAATTAAACAGAATTTTAAATGGAGCAACGGCACAAGGTTTGAAAGCACAAGTGACACCAGTTCCAGAGTTTGACCGTAGAAGTTATAGTCCGGAATTACAAGCTGAACTGCAACAAGAAGAAGTGCCACATCACTATATTGGCGCATTGCGATGAACATTTATGTTGAGTATGGCTCATGGAATGCGTAAGCAAACTATTGTATCAACCGCACTAAACCAGTCGAGATTGGTTTAGTGCTGAGTCAGTATCGACAAGATGAAAAATTGGTTAAGCCAGACAGTCCTGCTTTAAAGTTAAGCTGTCGCAATATAAAGGATTTAAGGCACATTGCAAATCATCAATTTGCTCTTGAGTGACATGCCCTTTTTGTTTGAGATAATCAGCAACACGATCATCCCTTAAACTTAAAAATGCAGCATCGTACACACCAAGATCAACAAATAAGGCGGCTGTTTCCAGACTGTTAAAACGGTCTAGGAAAATATCATCGCCATACATTAAAAAGATATGATCCTGATTGGACTGCGCATCTACATTAAGCTGGTTTGCCAATTGTTGTGGCGGCGTTTTAATGAACAGTAAATCGGATAATTCATCGAATTGGCTCATATCCAAGACATGACTGTCATATTTCACCCGACCTAACCATGCCTTAAACACCAGAACCGCACCACCACGCAGTAACATACTCCAAATTTGATGTCGGGTCGCGTGATCCAGATTTTGTGTTTCATTTTCAAGGCTGTTAAGCAGTTGATTTTCTTGTTGTGCAAGTTTGTCAAATAAACCCAAGCCCTGAGGATGATAAGCAGCAGGAGCAAATACATCGAAATGCAGATCATTAAAGACGTTGAGTGCCAATGGCACTGCACTACGATATAAATGATCCAATGCACGTAAATGGATATCCTCTAGTTTGCTATGCTTAAACAGGGCTTGCCAGTCGATGTCAGGCAAGAGCGCATTGGCACTATATTCACGATGAAACTGGAGGGATTTATGTTGACCGTGAGGAACAGCATCTGAAATATTCATATTAAATTTCCTTTGAACAAGAATCTGTCGCTTTCCATGCACGTTACATGTGTGTCACGATCAGCTGTAATGGAATCGACCTTTATGGTTCCTGTTATGAAGTATTCAGAAAGCAAGAGGTATTAGACTAAAGTTTAATGATTCTAATTTTCTATAATTTTTTATTTAAAAACAATGTAATACTTAATTGTAACGAACTATAGCCACTTTTTCTTACAAATGAGTGAGTCTTTGCCATAGTAGATTTATAATTGAAAACTTTCGCCAATCATGCAGCGGCAAAAGTCTCTTATGATGAGCACTTTTGCCTAAAACTAAAAATATACTGCCAATGTTACCTGCTTGCCCACAAGACAAGTTTATTGTTCAGTGGTGATTTTTATACCGGAGAGCCACGCTCGAAGGCCCGCAGGCTTTAAAGGTTTTTTGAGCAGCACAATATTCAGCTCTTTTAAACGCTGTGGTAGCTCAGGATCTGAGTCGGCGGTAATGAGGGCAACGGCTGTGTTTTCTGTCCGATGTGCCATGATAAAATCCAGACCACGTTGTTGATGGTTTAAATGCTGATCAATCAGCCAGACCTGAATCTGTTGCGTTTGAACCAATGCCAAGGCCTGATCAGGTTCAGTGGCCTTAAATACTTGATAGCCCCATTTACTTAATAGTGATGACATACCTTCTAAAATCGTTTCATCATTATCCAGACATAACACCCGATATCCAGTGGCGATGGTCGCCACATGTGGTTGTATACTGGCAATGGTTTGCGGTGCTGGCACGGTTGGAACCTCGATCATGAAACAGGAGCCTTTGCCCAATTCAGAATAAACCTGAACAGGATAATCCAGCAGCAGGGTCATGCGTTTTACAATTGCCAAGCCCAACCCCAAGCCTTGTTCTCCCCAAGGCGATGTGTGCCCGCCACGTTCAAATTCCTGAAATAATTTCATGCGTTGCTGTTCTGCAATACCGGGTCCTGTATCCCAGACGCCAATACGAATATGTTTTGCGTCTTTGGCCGCGCGTAATACGCCGACGACAACCCGTCCATGAGCGGTATAGCGCAGCGCATTGCTGACAAAATTTTGAATGATACGGCGAATCCATTGAGGATCGGTGTCAATCCAGAATTGGGCATCATGTACCTTGAGTTGAATGTCTCGTTGCGCAGCAATAGATTTAAACTGGAGCGATAAATCACTGAGTAAATCATGCAGTGGATAGGCCTGACGTTTAGGTTGTAATGATCCCCCTTCAAGACGGGCAATATCCAGCAAGGCGGACAACATACTTTCAGCCCCATATAAGGCGCGATCTAGCTGCTGTAGGGTTTCGCGTTCCTGTTCACTATGCATACTTTGTTCTAGCACTGTGCTAAACAGTCGGGCAGCATGCATGGGCTGTAATAAATCGTGACTGGCAGCAGCAATAAATCGACTTTTTGACATATTGGCTTGGTCTGCCTGTTCACGTGCCCGTTGTTGCTCACTTAACGCATTTGCCAATTGTTGGGTACGATCTGTCACACGTGCTTCCAGAATCGCCTCATTTTCACGGAACGCCGTAATATCGGCGAAAGTAGTCACAAAGCCACCACCTTCAATCGGATTACCTCGCATTTGAATGACCCGTCCATCTTTACGGATACGCTCAAACTCATGTGCACTTCCAACCTGCATCCAATGAATACGTTTACGCACATGTTCTTCAACTGAACCGGGACCACATTCACCGCGTTCGGCATTGTAACGAATTAAATCGGCAATGGGGCAGCCGACATAGACCAGATCTTTAGGATAATCAAACAGTTTAAGATATTGATTATTCCAGGCCACCAGACACATATTTTCATCTACCACACTCACGCCTTGGGTCATGTGGTCAATCATGGTCATAAGCAGGTTCTGGTTAAAACGTTGCCACTGCGATGCCTGATCCAGAATATTGGCGACTTGTCCCAGAGCCAGACCATTGTTAACCATTGCGGTGGTAAGCAAAGTTCGCGCAGATGCTGCGCCAATGGTTCCTGCCAGATATTGCTCGGTAAACCGCCACCACATGCCATTGGCAAAACTATGTTCATTTAACATGACATTGTTAAGAGCACTAAACTGTTGAAACGCATGCTGGGTTGGCTGGTCTCCTGTAATCCGTTTGGCCAGTGTAATCAGATCGCCCACTCTTAAACGTGCTGCATCGTAATGCAGATAATTCATGTCTGTTGAGGTCTGATGAGAAGGCAGAGGTTTGGTTTCATAATAAAAGAAACTTTCGGCCTGAATTTGTTCAGCCACAGAAGGACGATAAGTTCGCGAAACCCAGATATATAAAATAATATTTAAGCCCAGTGACCAAATCACACCATGCGTTAAAGGGGCAAAGGATTCAAAACCAAAGATTGCTTCAGGACGTAGCCACGAAATTCCAAAAGGACCAAACAGCAACACATGCTGGGAAAATTCCTGATATTGATCAGGCAAACTACGTAAAATAGTCGGCAGTAAAAGTGTGTACATCCACATAAAGAAACCGACCAACAGACCTGCATAAACCCCTTGTCGACTGCCTCCACGCCAATATAAGCCGCCAATCAGGGCTGGAGAAAACTGCGCAACTGCACTAAATGCCAATAAACCAAAAACAGAAAGCTGGTCAATGTCATTGAAAAAATGAAAGAACAAAAAGCCGAGTAACATGACGGCTAAAATACAAATACGACGGGTAAATTTTAACACTTGGGGTAAACGCTGATCATGGCGTGAAATACAATTCAAACGCCATAAAGCCGGCATAATCAAGTCATTACTGAGCATAATAGACAAGGCCACAGAGGACACCAATAACATGCCGGTCGATGCAGAAAAACCCCCTAGAAATGCAAATAAAGTCAGCCAATCCTGATTATAACTAAGCGGGAGAGACAGTACGGCAACATCAGGAATGGTTAAAAATTGGGGTGCGGCATGCAGTGCCCAACTGGCAATGGGAATAATTGCCAGTGTCGTTAAAATTAAATAGATCGCAAACCAGCGTCGCGCACCGCGAATATGTTTTTCATCACGTAATTCAACCACTGCCACATGAAACTGACGTGGTAAGCAAATAATGGCCAATCCTGCCAATAAGGTTTGTACCCAGAATGTCTCAGGTACACCAAACAGCTGCACTTCGTGAAAGGTTTTACCGATATCCTGACTAATTTGAATCAGGTTATGGGGAGTCTCAAATATAAAAAATAAAGCCACACAAATTAAGGCAGAAAGTTTAACAAAGGACTCAAAGGCAACGGCTAACATTAATCCGCCATGCTGTTCGGTATTGGCAATTTGCCGAGTACCAAAGATCATGGCCAAAATGGCTAACACCCCAGTTAACAACAAAACACTGTTGGTGGTGGTATTTAAATGAGGTCCCTGATCTAAAATCACAGCGGCACTTAGCGCGATCGCACGAAGTTGTAAGGCTAAATAAGGAATAATGGCGATGACAGCTAATATCGTGACCAGTGCAGCCAGTGTTCCACTTTTGCCATAGCGTGCCGAAATAAAATCGGCAATCGATGAAATCGCATGGTGTTGTCGCACCCGACCTAAACGCCGCCAGATATCATAGCCAAACCAGATAAATAGCAACGGTCCCAAATAAATTGGGAGGAAAATAATGCCCTCACGTACAGCCGCGCCTGTTGCACCATAAAAAGTCCACGAGGAACAATAAACCCCCAAGGTTAAACTGAACAGCAACATTCGTCCGCGAGTGCTCAGGCGGCTGGCATGCTTCTCCCCAAAAAAAGCACACAGGAATAAGACTAAAATATAAAGGGCCAACACCCCGATAATAAGCCAGCTGTTCATAGTACCTAAACTGTTTAAATCTAGGTCTATCATACCTCAAGCCTGTTAATGGCATCTGCTGTTGTACAAAATTTAGCGACCAAAGTCTAAGTTACGAACGGCATACAAGCTTGTTACTGTAATAAAGTGAAGAAAAAGGATGAAAACGCGTCCATTGAGGGGCGTGATATAAGGAGTAGTCTATGGATGACGTTCAGGTAGAGCGAATTCTACAAAATCCAAAATTCAAAAAAATGGTCAGCAAGAAAGCGACATTAAGTTGGACACTAACAGGAATTATGTTGTTTGTTTATGTCGGATTCATGCTGCTGGTGGGTTATAACAAAGAATTTTTAATGAGTTCATTTAGTGGCGGTGTGACCACCTGGGGCATTCCTTTAGGTTTGGGTATCATTGTACTGTCCTTTGTATTATGTGCGGTGTATTCCTACATTGCCAACAATACCTTTGATCAACTCAATGAAGATGCTTTAAAAGAAGTTGAGGCCATTACTCACGAGAAAGGATTGCACTAATGATGAAATGGAATTCATTCAAAGCGCAAGCAGTGATTGCTGCCAGCGCAATGGTTTCAACGCTTGCCATGGCTGGCCCTGATCTGGGTGAAGCACAACAGCAAGCAACCAACTGGCATGCCATTATCATGTTCATGATTTTTGTTGGTGGCACACTATTTATTACCAAATGGGCAGCCAAGCAAACTACCAACACCAAGGACTTCTATACTGCTGGTGGGGGGATCTCAGGGTTCCAAAATGGATTGGCGATTGCGGGAGACTATATGTCTGCGGCATCGTTTCTGGGTATCTCTGCGATGGTGTTTAGCTCAGGCTTTGACGGTTTGCTCTATTCGCTAGGCTTTATGGTTGGCTGGCCGATCGTATTGTTCCTGATTGCAGAACGTTTACGTAATCTGGGTAAATATAATCTGTCTGATGTGGTGTCATTCCGTCTGGAAGAGAAACCTGTCCGAACCTTAGCCGCGGTTAGCTCATTGGTTGTGGTTGCTTTTTATCTAATTGCACAAATGGTGGGCGCAGGGCAATTAATCAAACTCTTATTTGGCTTGAACTATAACATTGCGGTGGTCATTGTTGGTTTACTGATGATGGCTTATGTGATCTTCGGTGGAATGTTGGCAACTACATGGGTACAGATCATTAAAGCTGTTCTATTGTTGTCTGGTGCGACCTTCATGGCATTTATGGTCATGAAAGCTGTAGGTTTCAGCTTCAGTAACATGTTTAGTCAAGCCATTGAAGTGTACTCTAGTGTGCGTCATATCAGTCTGGAAGAAGCCAGTAAAATCATGGGGCCGGGGAGCTTGGCGTCAAATCCAATTGATGCGATTTCACTTGGTCTGGCTTTGATGTTCGGTACAGCGGGTTTACCTCATATTTTAATGCGTTTCTTTACCGTGAAAGATGCTAAAGAAGCACGTAAATCCGTAGTGGTTGCGACAGGTTTTATCGGTTACTTCTACTTATTGACCTTTATCATTGGTTTTGGTGCAATTCTATTCGTATCAAACAATCCACAATTTCTGGATGTCGCAAAAGCTGCGGTCACTGGTAAATTAGAATTGGTGGGCGGTAACAACATGGCTGCGGTGCATTTAAGTGATGCATTGGGTGGCGATTTGTTCATGGGCTTTATTTCAGCGGTAGCTTTTGCAACGATTCTTGCAGTTGTTGCAGGTTTAACCCTGTCTGGTGCGTCTGCCATTTCACATGACTTGTATGCCAACGTGTTTCGTAAAGGTAAAACGACACCAGAATCTGAACTACGTATGTCTAAAATTGCGACATTAGGTCTTGCAATCTTTGCCATGATATTGGGTATTTTATTTGAAAAGCAAAACGTTGCGTTCATGGTCGGCTTGGCGTTCTCCGTGGCCTGCTGTGCCAACTTCCCGATTCTTGTATTGTCCATGTTCTGGAAAGGTTTAACGACACGTGGTGCGGTGATCGGCGGTGTGGTAGGTCTGGTGACAGCTGTAGTGCTGATCATTCTATCGAAAGCGGTGTGGGTCGATACCTTAAAAATTTCGGATACACCAATCAATCCATTTAATGGGCCTGCAATCTTTGCAATGCCGTTGTCTTTCCTCTGCTGCTGGTTTTTCTCAATTACCGATAACTCAGCACGAGCCAAAGCAGAACGTAAAGCATTTGATGCACAATATGTTCGCTCAATGACAGGAATTGGAATCTCGGGTGCGTCGGATCACTAAGGTCTGATTCAATCAGAGAGTTTAAAAAAAAGACCGCCAAGCTGGCGGTCTTTTTTATTGTAATTTCAATGATTTTTTGAATTATTGCTTGGTATAAACCTGCCCATTGACTTGCATTTTCCATTGTTCATTTTCCTGATAGGGCGTGTGGTCAACTTTAAAATTTTTACCCAGATCACCTTGTCCAATTGCAAAACTATTTTCATCGAATTGAGTAATACTGGCTTTCATATCGGCTTGCTCTGTCAGACTGACTTCACTCTCTGGGGTTTTCTGATCTTGATGTGCATGGTGCTTATAGGTCACTTGACCATTTTTTTCAATTTTTAAGCTATCATGTTGACTTTGCCATTGACCAATATAATCAGGATACTGTTCCAGCATTGGATTGGTTTTTCCGCAAGCGGCCAACACCAGTGTAAGACCGATCATGAGAGTAGAACACATGCGTTTCATAAAGATAACCTAATTCGATGTTTTAACTTATTATCTACGAGCAAGCTGTAACACGTTGCAGTATTTTGATCAAATTGTGCTTAATGTCCTTTACATAGAGCTTATTTACATCACCATAATTGCACCATAGTTGATAACTGCGCTATGGATGATCATTTAAATAAAAAAACATGAGAATAACCGAGGATTCAATGCAGACATTGCACCATTTCTGGAAAGGCTTACGCTTGTTGCCTTCAGCTTGGCTGTTGCTGGTACAGTTTTTTATCTTGATTCTTTCGGCGATGCCGAACGATAGCTATTTCTCTTTTCGTGCCATGAGCTGGGCATTAGGGTCGCTGGCATTGCTCATCATTGCCAAAGTCATTCGCCAGACGCCAACCTTTACTGCACTGGGTTTATTATTTGTCAGTGGTGCATTTATATTTTCTTTTCTTATTTTATTGGGTTATCAAGACAAATCCATTCAAATTATTGCACATACGTTTGAAAGCTTTGCCTATTTTTATGCGGCATATGGCTTAATCCGGTATATGTTTGCCGACCGCTATTTAACCAAAGATGAACTGTTTGCGGCTGGCGCAGTGTTTACCTTAATCGCATGGGGTTTTGCGTTTCTTTATAATATTTGCCAACTGATTGTGCCTGATAGCTTTATAAAGGCAGATCATGAAGGACTTAAAAGTTGGCTGGATTTACTGTTTCTAAGTTTCAGTTTGCAATCTGCCACAGGGCTTTCAGATTTATTACCCGTAGGTGCGGCAGCCAGAGTATTGGCGATGTTACAGATGTTTGGAGGTGTGATGTATTTGGCCGTGATCGTGTCACGTTTGATCGCATTGCAATATATTCGACATACACCTAAAGATTCGGCAACTAAAGATCAATAAAACTTTGTTACAGCTCTACAACGCTTCTTTCGCAACTTCTCCATAAAATATAAGGAGTAAGCACAACATGCCCGCGTATTGTTGATATGCCATACGCTGTCTGTTGGTGATTTTTAAATTTATATCCCATTCTGTGACCAGTTTGGTCACGTTATCAATTAAAAATAATCTGGGGGATCTATGCCTTCCAAAACGTCATCTTGGATGAGTAATATCAATCCAAATGTGTTTTTTAGTACGCTCGCAATTATTGCGATATTCCTTGCAATTGTGATTATTGCACCTAATTCTTTTGAGTTACTCACGCAACAGTTAAAGAACTGGATTACTGAATCCTTTAGCTGGTTTTATGTTTTATCTGTCGCTTTTTTTCTGATTTTACTGCTGATTATTGCATGTTCACCCAGTGGAAAAATTAAATTAGGGCCAGACCATAGTCAACCGGATTATAGCAATAGTTCATGGTTCGCGATGCTGTTCACCGCAGGCATGGGCATCGGCTTGATGTTTTTCGGGGTAGCAGAACCGATCATGCATTATGTTACACCGCCAACAGGAGAGCCTGAAACAATCCTTGCTGCACAGCAAGCGATGCGGGTCACATTCTTCCATTGGGGCTTACATGCGTGGGGCATCTATGCCATTGTCGCATTGTCACTGGCCTATTTTGCTTACCGCCACAATCTTCCTTTGAAAATCCGCTCCTCACTTTATCCCTTAATTGGTAAGAAAATCTATGGGCCAGCGGGAGATGCGGTCGATACCTTTGCCACGATTGGAACGATTTTTGGTGTTGCTACAACTTTAGGTTTTGGTGTGACCCAGATTGGGTCTGGCCTGAACTATTTATTTGGCTTGCAATCGACTGCAACCTCACAAATTATCTTAATTGTTGCAGTGAGTGCGATGGCGGGTTTATCTGTAGGACTAGGGCTGGATAAAGGCATTAAACGACTTGCCGAATTGAATCTGGTCTTAGCACTGATCTTATTACTCTTTGTCTTTTTTGCCAGTTCAACCATTTATTTGCTGCAAACCACCATTCAAAATGCAGGTCAATATATCTCTAATCTTTTTGATATGACCTTTAATCTATATGCCTACCAACCCACAGGCTGGATTGGTGGCTGGACGATTATGTATTGGGCATGGTGGATTTCATGGTCGCCTTTTGTCGGGATGTTTATTGCACGGGTGTCTAAAGGCCGAACCATTCGTGAATTTATTATTGGCGTGCTGTTTATTCCCACGGGTTTCACCTTAATCTGGATGGGCTTTATGGGAAATGCAGGCTTATTCAGTGTCCTGCATGATGGAAATCTTGGTTTACTCAGCGCGGTTCAAAAAGACTCATCGGTTGCTCTATTTGAGTTTTTGGGAACACTGCCGATATCAGGCGTGATGAGTTTTCTCGCGACAGTGTTAATTATCCTGTTTTTTGTAACCTCTGCAGACTCAGGTGCTTTAGTGGTGGATTATCTTACGGCTAAAACAGAAGACTCACCAACATGGCAGCGTCTGTTCTGGATTGTGGTCATGGCTGCATTGGCAATTATTTTATTGCTGGCAGGGGGCTTAACGGCATTACAGTCGGCAACCATTATGAGCGCATTACCATTTACTGTCATTATGCTGCTGATTTGTTGGGGGTTAATTAAGGCTTTACGTATTGATACCACCAAAATGCAGGCGATATCTGAAGCGAGAACTACACCACGTGCTATTCAAAACCCACGTAGTTGGCAACAACGTTTGGGATTGATTATGCATTATCCTCATTCTAAACAAGAGGTGGATGATTATATTCAGAGTACAGTGAAAAGAGCCTTTGAAAGTATTCAAAAAGAGTTTCATCGCCGTCACCTAAGCGCAAAAATTGAAGACACTGAAAATGGTCTCGTACTCAAAGTGGATCATCATGATGAAATTAACTTTATTTATAATGTGGTTTCACGTGAAACAGTCCCACCAAGTTTTATGACAGAGCATCTTGAAACAGATCAGCAACAATATTATCAGGCTGAGGTTTTCTTGCGGGAGGGCGGACAAAATTACGATGTGATGGACTGGACACAGGAAGATCTCATTCAGGACATTATTGACCAATACGAACGGCATTTGTATTTCTTAAATGTCGTGAGAACCACTTAAACAAAAAAGAGGACTCAATTTGAGTCCTCTTTTTCAAGCAAAATTCAGATCAATTAGAAGCGAACTTTTGCATTTAAACCGACAGTTTCTGTATCAAAAGCAACGTATTTTGCATTTGCATTCACATAGCTTGCACCTACTGAAAGGGCAGGTGTTACAAAGTAGTTTACATTTGCACCCCAAGCTGAAGTGATTGGAGAGAAATTATCACTTGCAGGGTTAGAGCTGAAACTTGCTTCTGCATAAGATGCACCAACACTAAGTTTCGGTGTGATATACAGGTCAGATTTTAATTGATACATGGTGTAATCACCGTATGCCAATCCACCTTCAAAACCAACTGCCATGTTTGTGCCATCAATCGAACCCACATATTTTACACGTGCAGTAACCGCATCCTGATCATCACCAATAGTGGCTGCTTCACCAACTGATTTAGCAATGCCATTGTTTAAAATGTTAAATGCGTCTAGTGAAAATTGGTCAGCAACGCTGGTATAACCAACAGCAACCAAGAAGTTAGGAATTGGTAATACACCCACTTCTAAAGCATAACGGTCGCCATTATCATCTTCTAAACCATTTTTACCATCAGTTTTGGTATGGCTATAAGCTACGCTTGCATATGCAGGAACGTAAGGTGTTGGAATGTAAGCTTCTGCTTTGGCACCATAAGTATGGTTGTCAAGATTAATGTCACCTGCATCTTGATCATACTTGGCATAATTGTAGGCAATAGCCACATTTGATGCTTGGTTTAAAAATGCAGCTTCTGCAAGAGGACCTTTAGATGCATCTACATCTTTAAGATAGAAGGTACCCGCAACTGCGCCAGTAAAGTTTTTATCATTAGCAGTTGTATCTACAAATTCAGATTGACCCTGAACTTCGACTTGATACGCTTGAGCACCGGTCATGGCTAAAAGTAGTGCAGTGGCTAAACCGAGTTTTTTCATAATAGTTTCCAGCATGAACAAGAAAATGAAACTGTGGTCATTGTATTGTAACAAAATATGAAGTCAATGCCGCTCGGCGAAATGTAGGAATGCAAAAATTTCATACTAAGTGATTGATTAAAAATCATTCATTTGAAAAATATTCTGTCAACCAATAAAAATAGCTTCATTTTACAAGCAGCTATACACACTTTGTATAAAAAAATAACTTGAAATTTATAAAATAATCATGATTATTTTGATTGTAAAAATAGATTAATAAAATTATATTGATCGGCAAAAACTTATTAGAATAGATCTACATATAGAGAATAAAGCATTAAATTATGCATTTAAGATATTTTTCTGCACATTAAGTCACAAAATTGTGCGTAATTTAGCAAAGATAAGGCTCTTGACCATAATTTGAGAAAAAAATCTTGGTGTGTGCGCTAAAACAGGGATTACTTATGTAAAGAATCGTAAAAATGCCCCAGAAAGCAACTAAAAAAGAAGAAATGCGCTTTACTTCTAACAAGTTTATATAGATAATGAGTACATGAATCTTGATCAGATTAGTCTGAATTAGTTCAGGTTCAACATTGAATTGTGTAATGATTTCAGTTTATATGCCCAGCTTTCCCCAAGGTTGGGCTTTTTTTTATCTATTTTTTATGAAGATATGCTGAAATTTTAGATTCAAACAATGTTTATTAAAGAACTCAATAGCAGCACAAGGCTGCATTATCTTTATTCTATAAGCTTAAAAATGTGAGAAAAATAAAGTCAGTCTGAATTTATTGTTTAATAAATGCTTCTCTTGCGTTAAAAGATAAAAGACCACTTTAGATTGAATACTCTAATATTTTTGCTTAAAATTTAATCTTTTCCTTGGGTTAGAAATTCAAATATAACGTTTTTTTACAATTGACATCCAAACCAACTGGCATGAGATTGCGTGAATCCCTGAAAAATCAGGACTTAAAAAAGCCAAGCATGTTATATATTGCTTACATCATTGGATTATTTTTAAGCTAATATGAAATCTTAAGTAAAATGAAAGATTAATCAATCCGAACAGTATGATGAGGAGTGCGGTCTGAGCATGTCGAAATTGCGTTCGAAATCGATTAGTCAACGATTATTTGTGTACATGATCATCATCATTTTATCCTTGCTTTGTATTTGTACACCTTTAATTATCAATAGTTATCGCACTTTAAATTTTGCGCAACAAGACCTCATTTCCATTCAAATTCTGAGTAAACTCACCGACACCGCGAACAAAGTTTCACGAGAGCGTGCTTATGCCAATAAGCTGATGTCCAATTCTTCGCATCAACAAGTACTGTATCGTGTTGAATTAGATCGTTATAGATTAGGTGTGGATGAAAATATTCGCCAAAATATACAGATGTTGAAAGCACAGGGCTTTGTTCGAGTTGCAGAGCAACTGCAATCGGAAACCATGATTGATTTAAAAATTGCGCGTAATCTGGTTGATGGTTACGCCGCACTTCCCGATGCTTCCAGAACGTCTATACAATATGATCATGCGGTTCAAGCCATGTTTGCGGCATGGGATAGCGATCGAGAAATTTTACGCGCTTTTGTGATTCAGAGAAATAGTGGAGAAAGTCAGCTTTCTGATTACATCACCATGATTTTGCTGTTGTCGGATTTACGTGATCAGGCAGGCAGAGCCGCTTCCAATATTATTGCGCCTTTGAGTTTTAAAGAGCAGATTCCAGACATCAATCTGGCACGATCCTTACAAACACAATATCAGGCGATGTATTTGTGGAATCTAATTGATACTTTGCAGCCAAAAGATGCCAAAACGCCAGAATATTCACGCCTACATGAACAGGTCAAAGCCAAATTTCTGGGTGAAGCGATAGGGTTAATTCGTCAAATTTTAAACGAAAGTCGCCGACAAGAAGCGTATTCAATCACTGGTTCACAACTAACAGAGCGTATTGTCGATAAATTTAGCCCAGTTGTGGACTTGCAAAAATATATGCTGGATGAAAGTTTGCAACTCGCCCAACAGCAAAAGCGTTTGGCAGAACAGAAATTTGTTTTAACGATATTGTTGTCTTTGTTCGCACTCGCGATTGTTTTACTTATTTTACGCTATTCGCAAACACGGATTATTGATCCTTTAATTCAAGCCAGAGAGGAAATTTTAAAACTTGCTGAGGATAAAGATCAGATTGAGCAGACTGATCTGGATAAAAAAAATGAATTTTCCTCTTTATTTAGTGCCATCAAAAAGTTGCAAAGAAAGTTGCAGCAACGCGATGCACTCGAGTTCCAGCTTCGTAATATTGCCAATACCGATACCCTGACGGGGGTTTCTAATCGCTTGGCTTTAGATGATTATTTGACGATTGTGTCACAGCATCCCCCAAAATTATCGCGGCTATGTTTGATGATTATTGATATTGATAACTTTAAACGTGTTAATGATGAATATGGTCATATCGTGGGAGATGAAGTCATTAAAATGGTTGCGGAGCAGCTGAAACAATCGGTACGTAATTCTGATTTAATCATTCGCTACGGTGGAGATGAGTTTCTGGTCTTGATTGAAGATGTTCAATATGCCAAAGCTTTAAACATTGCAGAGAAGATTAGAACACATATGGCTTCCAAGTCGATAACTTTGGCTGATCTTGGGCAATCTATTCAAATTTCTTTAAGTATTGGTGTTGCTGTCGGGGCATTGAGTTGGCTGGATTTATTTCAAAAAGCTGATCAAGCTTTATTAAGAGCAAAAGCGAAAGGTAAAAATATGGTGGAAGGGTGAGATATCTTTTTATTTTGTCTTTTTAATCAAATAATTAATGAAATTTGTGCAGGAAACTAACATAAATTTAGCATCAATATACGATAAATTTGACTCGTCTAGCATAGCATGGCGAATACCATCTCCGTCAGAGGTATAACCATAAAGCTGATTTAAACTATTTTTGAGTGCTGGATGGATGTCATGTCTATCTTCTATGATTTTAAGTGCTTTACCTAAGGTCGCTTTATCATCTTGTGTAATAACTTTACAAATGGATTCGACAGCACTAATCGATTCTTTAATTGAGTTACGGTAGTCAGGATTTTGTCGATCTGATATTAATTTCAATGCTTGATTTAAATGTAGCTGAACCCCCGAGTGTTGATTGGTATTTTCTAAAGCATCTTCAATAGATTGGATTTCTTGCTCACTTGTAATTTCGAGTATATTGCCATTCGATAAACGATAAGCTGATAAATATTTTTCGAGGCAGAGATTAATTGACTTAGAAAAAATATCTGAATTAGATTGAATATTGGGATAATTTTCTAAAGTAACTTCAATAAAGTCATAAACTTCATACCATTCACATGACATAAAATATTTTTTTATGCTTAATATTCCATCACTAATAAATTGAGGTATTTCATCAGTAGGGCGCTGAAAGACATTCATGTAGATATTTAGAAAAAAGCCTTCTAAATTACTTCCCAAAATATAAGATGTGCTAAAGGCATACGGATCATAATTTTGAAAATTAGCAAAAATAATTCTATCGTATAGAGACCATAATGCGTTTCTAAGTTCTTGATCAATTGATTCCTTCTGGATAATTTCTCGTACGGCTTTATAACCAGATCTTTCTGAAAATCGCATTATTTCCTCAAATAAAAAACGGTGAAGGAATCACCGTTTTAGCACGAAATATTGATAATTCAAAGATCAACTCAACATCGGCTTTAAAAAACGTCCCGTATGCGAAATTTCAACCTCAGCCACTTGTTCAGGTGTCCCTTCAGCAATAATCTGACCGCCACCAGAACCGCCTTCTGGGCCTAAATCGATAATCCAGTCTGCGGTTTTAATCACATCCAGATTATGCTCAATCACCACAATCGTATTCCCCTTGTTACGTAACTCGTGCAAGATATCTAAAAGCTTGGCAATATCATGGAAATGTAAGCCTGTGGTCGGTTCATCCAGCACATATAAAGTTTTGCCTGTATCACGTTTTGCCAATTCACGTGCCAGTTTGACTCGCTGTGCTTCACCACCTGAAAGCGTGGTTGCGGCCTGACCCAAACGAATATAACCCAACCCAACTTGCGTTAAAGTTTCCAGACGACGATGAATCACAGGAATCGCACTAAAAAACTCTGCGCCATCTTCAACCGTCATCTCTAACACATCAGAAATATTTTTACCTTTATACGTGACTTCGAGTGTTTCACGGTTATAGCGTTTGCCATGACAGGCATCACAGGGCACATACATATCAGGCAAGAAATGCATCGCCACTTTAATCATGCCGTCACCTTCACAGACTTCACAGCGACCGCCTTTCACATTAAAAGAAAAACGTCCTGCCGCATAACCCCGTGCTTTGGCTTCAGGCGTTTGCGCAAATAACTCACGAATTGGGGTAAATAAACCCGTATACGTTGCAGGATTCGAGCGTGGCGTACGTCCAATTGGACTTTGGTCAATATCAACGACTTTATCCAGATGTTGTAAACCATCAATCGAATCGAATTTTTCTGCGGTGAGTGTGGTTGCACCATTCAATTGTGTCGCGGCTAATGGCAACAAAGTACGATTAATCAAAGTGGATTTACCTGAACCCGAAACACCTGTGACACAGGTCATAATCCCAAGTGGAATGGTCAGATCGACATTTTTCAGGTTATGACCTGCCGCACCAGACAGTTTAATCTTCTGCTCAGGAGTAGGCGATTGTAAACGCTGCTTGGGGACTTCAATTTTTAAAGCACCCGATAAATATTGTCCTGTTAATGAGTCTTTATGCTTTTTCAACTCATCTGCTGTGCCTTCGGCAATAATTTCACCGCCATGCACGCCAGCACCTGGACCAATATCAATAATATGATCGGCAGCGCGAATTGCATCTTCATCATGCTCGACCACCAAAACCGTATTGCCTAGATCACGCAAGCGAATCAGGGTTTGTAACAAACGATCATTATCACGTTGATGCAAACCAATGGACGGCTCATCCAAGACATACATCACGCCCATCAAGCCCGCACCGATTTGTGAGGCCAGCCGAATCCGCTGTGCTTCACCACCCGAAAGTGTTTCGGCTGAACGTGCCAGACTTAAGTAATTCAGTCCTACACTGACCAAAAAGTGTAAGCGTTCCCGAATCTCTTTAAAGATTTTATCGGCGATTTCACCTTTGGCACCTTCTAGGTTCAAGTCCTGATAATAACTTTCGGCATCGCCAATCGACATGCTGGTAATGTCAGCAATGGTTTTATCCTTGACTTTGACATGGCGTGAAATTTCATTTAGACGTGAACCGCCACAGGCATCACAGGCGGCATTGGACAAATATTGCGCCAGATCATCACGCACATAATTACTTTCAGTCTCACGATAACGACGTTCCAGATGGGTAATCACGCCTTCAAATGGAATGACACGATTATGTTTACGACCTCGTTCATCGATGTAACTCAGGTCAATTTTTTCTTTGCCTGTGCCATATAAAAATTTCTTTTGGGTGTCTTTGTCCAGTGTGTTCCACGGTTCATCCAATGAAAAACCAAAATGTTCCGCGACTTTTTGCAGCATCGAATAATAATATGGACGTTGACGATCCCAACCGCGAATTGCCCCCTGACTTAAGGATAAATCAGGACTTGGAATCAATTTTTCTGCGCTAAAATGACTACGTGTTCCCAACCCATCACAGACTGGACAAGCCCCAAATGGGTTGTTAAATGAGAACATGCGTGGTTCAAGTTCCGCCACGGCACGATCACATTCAGGGCAGGAATGCTTCGCAGAAAACACCCGATCAGGTTGTTCAGCATTCATCCACGATAAAATTGCCAGATCACCGCCTAAGCGCAAAGCGGTTTCAAATGATTCCGCAATTCGATTACCCAGATCATCACGTACTTTAAAGCGATCGACCACCACTTCAATGGTATGTTTTTTCTTTTTATCCAGTTCAGGCGGACTATCGATATCAATAATGTCACCATCGACCCGTGCACGGACAAAACCCTGACCTTGGAGTTGCTCAAATAGTTGTGAATATTCACCTTTACGCTCACGCACTACAGGCGCGAGCAGCATTAACGCTGTGCCTTCTTCGAGTGCTTTAACGGCATCGACCATTTCAGACACCGTTTGCGCGACCATGGGCAAATCGTGTTCAGGACAATACGGTGTACCCACACGTGCATACAGCAGACGCAAATAGTCATAAATTTCGGTAATGGTGCCGACGGTGGAACGTGGATTATGACTGGTTGATTTCTGTTCAATCGCAATGGCAGGACTTAAGCCTTCAATTGCATCGACATCAGGTTTTTCCATTTGCGATAAAAACTGACGCGCATACGCCGATAGCGATTCGACATAACGACGCTGACCTTCCGCATATAGGGTATCAAAGGCTAAAGAGGACTTACCTGAGCCTGAGAGTCCCGTAATTACCACAAACTTATCGCGTGGAATATCGAGAGACACGTTTTTTAAGTTATGGGTACGCGCACCTCGAATACGGATTTGACTTTGGCTCATAAAATGATCCTAAACGAATTTTAAAAAGGTATATATGATAGCGCATGAAAAATGTTCAAGCATGAAATTTACCATTTTATGCGTCAATTTGTGTCGGACTATTGAAAAGATAGATGGCTTTAAAAATCTTAGTCATCTGGTTTAATTTCAGCTATATTTTTAAGTTCTAAAATTGAACTTGACCAAAAATAGGATCATCATCATGTTGGCCAAAATACTGATCACTCTGATCGCATTGTTACATGTGTATATTTTGGTGCTGGAAATGTTTTTATGGGACAAAACTTTAGGGCTTAAGGCATTTGGCAATACCTTGGAAAAAGCACAACTCACCAAAGTTTTGGCACAAAATCAGGGTTTATATAATGGTTTTCTTGCCGCAGGGTTGTTTTGGTCACTATTTGCGCCAGCACAGTATGCCATGTCTTTAGCAACATTCTTTTTAGGCTGTGTTTTAGTCGCAGGAATTTATGGCGGATTGACCGCAAGTCTTAAAATTATTTTTATACAGGCAGTCCCTGCTTTATTGACCTTGATGGTGATTCATTTACTTTAATATTGCAGTAAAAGTCAGGTTTGCTTGATCGCTTGTTTTTATTTCGACATCTCCAGAGAGAAAACTAAAGTAACTTTAAAATAGTGATAAAAGAAACTGATTGAGATCTCATAAAAAAAGCACAACTCATGTTGTGCATTTGGAGTCAAGTGGAACTTTTTTCTGGTTGTTATATGATCATTAGGAAATTAACAGGCCATCGCAACATCACGTTCAAAAATAGATTCGACCTGTTCAAAAGCAATACGTTTCGGTTGATTGTGCTGTGAAAAAGAATAATGAATCACTTGAGCTTCCAATTGCGACAATAACTGTTCGTAGTCTTGTTCAAAATGCTCAAGATCCATTAAATCAATGCGTTTGGGATGATTACAATTATATTTAGCAATAAAATCCAGCATTAATTTTTGAATATTGCGATTGGTAAAGTAGATCAGGTAAGTCGCTGCCGAACCACAATGTAAGCAACCTTGATTGATGTAAATTTCTTGATTTGCAAACCAGCACTGCCGCAATGTAATCATGGCGTTCATTGCTTCACTACCTTGAGTTTCTATCAGCATTATATTCTCCCACTGCAACGTGCTATCAATACTGAAGCAAAGTAAATAATAATCATTATCAAATAAGCATGCTTGAACTGATGCGAAATTGCAAGCCAAATTTGTAAAGGATCATTTGAACAGCTTCCCAATCAAAGGTGGATGGGGAAAATAATCAACTTCTCATTTGTCGTGAAAGAGAGTAAGTTCAGTGTCATTGTCGATCTGTTATCGTGGTTATGCTTGGTTTATTCTTTAAATGCACTTTGGGTGCAGCAGTGGTATTGCTGATTTCGCTGTTGTCCAAAAGTCGATCTTTTTACATTGCAGGTTTAGTGCCTTTATTTCCAACTTTTGCGCTAATTGCGCATGTGATTGTATTTGGGCAGCAAGGTGCTGAAGCCTTACGCAAAACGGCGCTATTTGGATTATGGTCACTGATTCCCTATGCGGTTTATCTAGGGGTGGTGTATTACCTTGCAGATCGGGTCTCGATTGGGATGTGCTTAAGTTTTGCAACATTGGCATGGGTATTGGCTGCGGCCATTTTATTATATGGCTGGACGTCTTTTTATTCTGCTTAAGGCGTGAGGTAAAAATCCAATATTTATTGTCAGTTTAAATTATATAAAATCCCTCGATGAGGTTGATGCCTTGATCCAGCCACATATTGACTGGTTAGATCGCTATTTTGCAGAAGGTGTTTTTATCAGTGCAGGGCAAAAACAACCTCGTACGGGCTGTGTGATTTTGGTCAAAAGCATGCCACTTGAACAGTTAGAACAAATTTTGCAGCAAGATCCTTTTCAGCAAGTGGCAGATTATCATATTACCGAAGTTCATTTTTCCAAAACAGGATCGGGTTTTGAGCAACTACTGGATAATTAATCTGGAATGATTGTCTTGATCATCATCCAGTAGACTGCGCTTATATTTTTATGATGGGTTTTAGTTTGATTGATTTAGGTCAATCACTGAGTCCCATCCATTGTCGCTGTTCATAAGCACTGTCCCAAAACAGCCATTCGAGTTTTGCACCCATGCTATAAGCGGCATGCATTTTGGCTTTGGTGTCTTCGTCACAACGGGCAGCGACTTTATCGACAGTGCTAATTACATTGCGTACTGCACTATGAAACTCCTCTCCTGAATAGGTATCAATCCACGCCTGATATGGATTATTCGCTACAGATTTACTCACAATGTCCTGTCCTACTTCTGCATAAATCCAGAAACAAGGCAATAAAGCAGCTAAAACCACAGGATAACTTTCAGACCAAGCTGTGGCGGTTAAAAATGACGTATAGTGATGACAGGCAAGGGTTAATGGCGTGGTGTCAAATTGCTGTTTGCTAATGTCAAAATGCTGCATAAAGTCATTGTGCAGACTGCGTTCAACAATAATGGCAATTTTGGCGGCTTCAGCAAATTGAATCACATCATCCGCATCAAACGCTTTTGCTGCGGCGACTGCCAAAGCACGGCCATAGGCCAGTAAATAATGTGCGTCCTGAATCACATAATGACAAAAAGCATCAGCAGATAAAGTCCCTGCGGCAAGCTCCTGATTAAACGGCAAATTTAAAGTTTTTTGATAAAGTTCAATATTGTTTTGCCACAGTTCTTGGGTAAAATTCATGTGTTTTTGCTCTATATTCTAAAAATCATCCGCCCAGACTATAACAAAATTTTGTCATGCGTAGCCGCAGGGTGGGTTGATTAATTTTGCCTTAAAATTTTATTAAAAAATGATAAAAGTCATCTGCAAACATGCCTAAAACGCGCATAATATGCAGCGAAATCCTAATTTTAATATTTTTGATTCAGGGCGCTCATGAAGCATTTCCGTTTTTCCATTTTTTTTACTGTGATTTGTTTGGCTTTATCGGCGTACTGGGGCTATACCCATGGGCCCGAGGCAGGCATTTCCACCATGTTTAAAGCCTTGACCATTACTGCGATCTTGGCGGTCATGGAAGTGTCTTTGTCTTTTGATAATGCAGTGGTCAATGCTTCGGTGTTACGTAATTGGGATCATTTCTGGAAAATGATCTTTTTAACGGTAGGTATTTTAATTGCCGTTTTCGGAATGCGCTTAATTTTTCCGATTGTGATTGTGGCGGTCACCGCCAATATGGGCATGCTCGAAGTCGTGCAAATGGCATTGAATGACCCTGCGACGTATTCGCAACGTTTAATGGAGCATCATGCTGAAATTGCTGCTTTTGGTGGTACGTTCCTGCTGATGGTGTTTTTAAACTTTTTCTTTGACGATGGCAAAGATACACACTGGTTTAGATGGTTAGAGTCAAAACTTTCACATCTGGCCAATGTGCCGGCCATGTCGGTCTTTATCGCGTTAATTGCCATGTTAATTATGTCTGCCAATGTGCCCGATGAAAAACGTCTGGTGGTCACCATGGCGGGGATTTGGGGCTTAGTCATTTACATTGGCGTACAGGTTTTGAGTCATTTGTTGGGCGGTGAACCTGAAGTAGATGAAGAGGGCAATGCGGTCAAACACGATGAAAATGGCGCGGTGACAGGCGTGGTTAAAGCCGGTTTTGGTGGTTTTTTATACCTTGAAGTATTAGATGCGTCATTTAGTTTTGATGGGGTGATTGGGGCATTTGCCATTACCAGTGATGTGGTCATTATTATGTTGGGTCTCGCCATCGGTGCAATTTTTGTACGTTCCATGACCATTTATCTTGTCGAAAAAGGCACATTGGATGCCTATATTTTCCTTGAACATGGGGCACATTACGCGATTGGGGCACTGGCGTTTATCATGCTGGCCAGTGGTACAGGTGTGCATGTGCCTGAAGTCGTGACAGGTTTAATTGGTGTGGCATTTATTGTTTGGGCAGTTTTTGCTTCCATTCAATACCGTAAACGACAACTCAGTTAAGCAAATCTTCAGTCTGAATGGCTACATTATCAGGGTGTTTTTACACCCTGTTTTGTTTTATGTTCAGAAGAAATCGAAGGAATATAGCGCAGTTTTGGTGTGAATACCCTATAATTTGTACAGGTTAAAACTCAGCGTATTAAGATGATGAATGCTATAGAACGTCGCTCAACTTTTGCATTAAGCAGTATTTTTGCCTTGCGAATGTTGGGATTGTTCATGATTATTCCCGTGTTTTCGGTAGCAGGGCAGTCTTATCAATACGCAACTCCAGCATTAATTGGTCTAGCTGTCGGTATTTATGGCTTAAGTCAGGCAATTTTACAAATTCCATTTAGCCTATTGGCAGATCGTTTTAGCCGTAAACCGTTGGTGGTTTTAGGCTTGATTTTGTTTGCACTGGGTGGTGCCATCGCTGCAAGCTCAGACAGCATTTATGGCGTCATTTTGGGTCGAGCTGTGGCTGGCGCAGGTGCTGTGTCTGCGGTAGTGATGGCATTATTGGCAGATGTGACCCGCGAAGAACAACGCAGTCAAGCCATGGCCGTCATGGGCATGAGTATTGGGCTGTCTTTTATGGTTGCGTTTAGTCTCGGGCCGTGGCTGACCAGCTTGGTCGGTATTTCTGGACTGTTCTGGGTGACTACAATCATGGGCTTGGCAGCGATTTTAATGTTGCTACTGGTACCCAAAGTCACGCGACATCATCGTAACTTTGAGCAAGGTTATCTCGCGCAGCTGAAACAGGTCTTACAAATGGGTGATTTAAACCGTTTGCACGTGTCTGTGTTTGCCTTGCATTTATTGCTCACCGCGATGTTTATTTATATCCCATCGCAACTGATTGAGTTCGCAGATATTCCATTAGCAAAACATGGTCTGGTGTATTTGCCTTTGTTGGTGCTTAGTCTGTTTTTTGCTTTTCCAAGCATTATTGTGGCGGAAAAATATCGCAAAATGCGCGGCATATTTTTGATTGCAATTTCAGGCATTATTGCTGGTCTCATCATTTTAATTTTTGGTTATGAATCTAAATATGTATTACTGGCAGGTTTAGGCTTTTTCTTTATTGCATTTAACGTGATGGAAGCATTACTACCATCATGGTTGTCCAAATCTGCACCGATTCAATCCAAAGCCACTGCAATGGGCATTAATGCCAGCAGTCAGTTTCTGGGCGCATTTTGCGGTGGAATTCTAGGTGGTCAGCTTTTAATGTTACATAATACTGCGTTGGGATGGAGTATTCTGGCTGGCATTGCTATGATCTGGTTGCTGGTCAGTTTTGGTCTGGCACAACCGCGTTATTTGTCTTCGATTGTGCTGCCATTACCTGAAATAAAACAAACAGATGAATGGACTTCAAAACTATTGGCAATTCGTGGTATTGAAGAAGTCGTGGTGATGACTGAGCAACGAGTGGCGTATATTAAAGTCGATAAACAGGTGATTGATGAAACTGGGCGACAACATTTAACGCACTTGATTGGTTCAGAGGTAGCCATTTGAGCATAACTCTTATAAAGTAAAACACAGAAATATATAGGAAGAAATCAGCTAATGCGTGGTGTGAATAAAGTTATTTTAGTCGGTATTTTAGGACGTGATCCAGAAACAAAAACCTTTCCAAATGGGGGGTCTTTAACACAATTTTCTATTGCGACCAGTGAATCGTGGACAGATAAAAATACAGGCGAACGTAAAGAGCAAACTGAGTGGCATCGGATTGTGCTACATAACCGTTTGGGTGAAATTGCACAGCAATATTTGCGCAAAGGTTCAAAAGTATATATTGAAGGCTCGTTGCGTACACGTCAGTGGACCGATCAAAACGGTCAGGAACGTTACACCACCGAAATCCGTGGCGAACAAATGCAAATGCTGGATTCACGTCAGCAAGGCGATCAGCCGATGGGTGGCGGTAATGATTTTAATCAGCCTCGTTTTAATAATAACGCGCCACAACAAGCAGGTTATGGTCAAAACACAGGTTTTAATCAAGGTGGTTATGGCAATAGCAGCAATAATAATCCGGGCGGTTTTGCACCCAAAGCCCCTTCTGCACCCGCTCCATCCGATTTAGATGATGATTTACCGTTCTAATCTGTGGTAAATGCATGCAATAAAGAGAGCCTTTCTAAATCAGAAAGGCTTTTTTTTAACATTTAAACATTCAGGCCAAAAAATTTATAGGAGCCAATTTTTGGCTATATTGCAATGCAATTGAAGTGTTTTTTTAATATAAGTCATTCATTTTTAAGCTAAAAAATAAAAAATAACATATGAATAAAGCATGATGCGCACTTAAACAGTGCCTGAAATCCAAAATTGGCTCTTTGCTCAATACAAAAAGTGGCTCTCGTTTATTCGCAGCCGAAAGCACACATTAGAACCATAAGAAGTATGCATACGGAAATACAAAGGTGAGCGCATGGTGGTCATGATTTTTCTAAATTCATGATAACAGGCGGTTCACTGAGCAAGTTCATCCACATGGTTGTTGACTGTGTGGATGGCGGACTCAATGATAGGAAAAGGATATGGCGGTATATAAAAATACATCTGGGCAAACATCCTCAAATGGCTTAAAAACTGGCTTGAAATCGAGGCATTTGACCATGATTTCAATCGCAGGCGTAATTGGCGGTGCATTGTTTGTGGGTTCAGGCAATGTCATCTATGCTGCTGGCCCTGCGGTAATTCTGGCTTATGCATTGGGCGGATTACTGGTGTTGTTCATCATGCGAATGTTGGGCGAGATGGCAGTACTCAACCCTGATAGTGGTTCATTCTCAAGTTATGCAGATCGGGCAATTGGTCGCTGGGCTGGTTTTTCAATTGGATGGCTGTACTGGTGCTTCTGGACGCTACTGATGGGTTGGGAAGCATATGTTGCTGGTAAAATCCTGCATAACTGGTTTCCCTTTATCCCGATCTGGGCATACATGTTACTGGTGATTGTGTCTTTAATTTGGGTCAATCTGCAAGATGTGAAGAACTACGGTGAATTTGAGTTCTGGTTTGCCCTGATTAAAGTGGTCGCTATAGTCATGTTTATGGTGGTAGGAAGTCTGGCAATTTTCCATTTGTGGCCATGGGGTGATATTTCTGCGCAAGGCAATGTCAATTATCTGCTGGATCAGCCTTTTATGCCCAATGGAATTGCGCCTGTAGTGACGGCATTGTTAGGGGTGATGTTTGCCTATGTGGGTGCGGAAATTGTGACTGTTGCAGCGGCGGAAGCGAAAAGTCCTGAAAAAGAAATCTGTAAGGCCTCTAATTCCGTAGTCTGGCGAATTTTACTGTTTTATGTCGGTTCCATGCTGATTACCGTGTGTTTGATTCCACATAATAATCCATTATTAAAAGATCCAACATGGGGAACCTACAGCGTTACATTAACTGCATTAGGCATTCCTGAAGCACGTCATTTGGTCAATTTTGTGGTATTAACCTCAGTATGTAGCTGTTTTAATTCAGCATTATATACTTGCTCACGCATGTTGTATTCATTGTCTGGTCGCGGTGATGCACCCAAAAGTTTTGGATTGACCAATCGTAAAGGTAGCCCGTGGGCTGGGGTTTTGTTTTCAAGTTTATTTGCGCTGGTTGCAGTGTATTTAACTGCAACAGAAAGCATGAATGTCTACGACGTGTTAATGATGGCGACGGGTACCGTTGCACTATATGTTTATTTGGTCATCGCATTTTCTCAATTAAAAATGCGAAAAAAATATGAGGCCGAAGGTCGAAAAATTGATTTTAAAATGTGGTGTTTTCCATGGATTACCTATGCAGTCATTGTGGTGATTATTGGTTCACTGCTGGTCATGCTGATTGAAGGCACATATTTTAAAGAAGTGATGTATACCTCTTTATTGGCATTATTGATTGTGGCTGTCGGTGGCATTGTCCATAAGGTGAATCTGGGAAAGGGCGTGTCCAGAACAAGTTTAAGACCTGATTCAACATTAGATTAAGCCCTGTGTTCAGGATGAAATAGGTTTTGACTTATTCATCCTGAACATTTGAGTACATCGGTCACAGCCCGTTTTCTTTGAGGCATTGTAATAAGGTGCCAAAGGCCATCAACATATCTTTTTCATTGACGCAGGCAAACCCAATTAATAAACCACGTTGCGCGTGTGCATGCGATTGCATGTAGTATTGTGAGAGCGGTCGAACTTTGACCCCCCGTTCCAGCGCAAGTGAACTCACCGCAACATCATCACAATGCTGCGGCAATTTCATGACCAGATGTAACCCTGCGGTATCATTAAATTCGTGTAAAAAATCCTGCCCCAGATAGCGTTCAATCAACTCCACCAAATATGCACGACGTTTGGCATAGAGTAAACGCATGCGTCGAATATGCGCTTCATAATGTCCTTCGCGGATAAATTCGGCCAAAGCTTTTTGTTCAATCAGATGTCCACCTCGATACAGCTCGGTCGCTAATATCCGAAAAGAGTGAATTAATGCTTTAGGCACGACCAGATAACCAATTCTTAAAGCAGGATAAATGGTTTTACTAAAAGTCCCCATATAAATCACAGGTGCATCGATTTCTAAACCTTGTAAAGAGGGATAAGGCTGTCCTGAAAAACGAAATTCACTGTCATAATCATCTTCTACAATCCAGCTCTTATATGTTCGGGCAATTTTTAAGAGTTGTTTGCGACGTGCCAGACTTAAGTGAGAGCCTAAGGGATATTGATGTGAGGGTGTTACAAAAATCAGTTTCGGTGGTTGGTTGGGGGTTAACTGCGGAATAATACCATCCTGATCGACGGGCAAGGCATGAATATCCAGTCCATTGATTCTTAAGGTATTGCGCATCCCCCAGTAGGCTGGATCTTCAATCCAGACACGATCTCCAATATCACTTAAGGCGCGTGAGACTAAATCAATAGCCTGATGGATACCTTCGGTAATAATGATCTGGTCGGTATCACATTGTACCGAGCGCGCCACCCGTAAATAATCTGTCAGTGCGCTTCTTAATTCGCTACTGCCACCTGCACTGCTATAAATGAGATGTTGGTAATCGGGTTCACGACTTAAACGGGTTTGAATACGACTGAAAATATGATGTGGAAACTCCGTGACATCAGGTACCCCCGGTACAAAAGCCCCCCATTGATGGGGCGATGCGGAGGCATGACCAATTAATTGAGAACCCCGTAGCGATAACTCAACACTTTGCTTAGATCGGCTCAGAGGACGCAGTTGTTTCTCCTGAGCGGTATTTAAAAACACCTCTGGTAATTGTTCACTGACCCATGTGCCTTGACCCGTGCGTGCTTCCAAATAACCTTCTGCCTGTAACTGTTCATAGGCTGAAAGTACCGTGTTGCGAGAGACCTGAATTTCTTTGGCTAAATCGCGTGAAGCCGGTAAGCGAGTTTTAGGCTGAACTACCCCTTCAATAATGGCAGCTCGTAAACAACGGCATAACCGTTGATGAAGCTTTCCTTCCGTGTCCTGTTGCAAGCGTTGTAACACATGATCACCCAACAGTTTGCGCAATTGGCTCTCTCCTAGAATTAAAAAGTGGCTCTCGCCAGTTGAGGCAAGACGCGCGAAATTACAGTCATGGCAATGATTGTATCGCATCCCGAAAATGATGAAAGCAATGCTCAGACTAAAGCTATAGGTGTTAGCACAAATACTCAAAGAGGAAAGAAGAATGGATATGCAAAATTGTGAACTAAATGAGCGTAAGCAGCAAGCTACACCTCGTGGTGTCGGCGTTCTATGTGACTGGTACGTGGAAAAAGCAGAAAATGCCACCATTTGGGACCAGCAAGGCAATGCTTATATCGATTTCGCAGGGGGGATTGCGGTACTCAACACAGGTCATCGCCACCCAAAAGTATTGGCAGCGGTGAAGGCACAGCTAGAAAAGTTTACTCATACAGCCTATCAAGTCTCTCCTTATGAGAGCTATATCACCCTTGCAGAGCGAATTAATCAATTGGCACCCATTGCAGGGCCAGCCAAAACTGCATTTTTTACCACAGGTGCAGAAGCTGTCGAAAATGCCATCAAAATTGCCCGTTGTTATACTGGTCGACATGGGGTCATTACCTTCGGTAATAGTTTTCATGGTCGCTCATTTATGACCATGGCCATGACAGGAAAAACAGCCCCCTACAAACGTGAATTTGGCGTAATGCCTGCTGGGGTGTTCCATGCACGTTATCCAAGCGCATTACATGGTATCAGTGTCGATGCTGCCATGATCAGCATTGATGAGATCTTTAGTGAAGATATTGCAGCACATGATGTTGCCGCGATTGTCCTTGAGCCTGTACAAGGTGAGGGTGGCTTTAATGTAGTGCCTGCGGATTTCCTAAAGCGTTTACGTGCGGTATGTGATAAACACGGTATTTTGTTAATTGCCGATGAAGTTCAGACTGGATTTGCACGTACTGGACGCATCTATGCCATGGACCATTTTGAGACCAAAGCAGACTTGATTACCATGGCAAAAAGTTTGGGGGGCGGCTTCCCTATTTCTGGCGTCGTTGGACGTGCTGAGGTGATGGATGCTCCGACAGCTGGAGGCTTGGGCGGTACTTATGCGGGTAATCCGTTGTCAATTGCAGCAGCGCATGCGGTCATTGATGCAATTGAAGAAGAAAAGCTGTGTGAGCGTGCCGATCTATTAGGTCAAGAGCTGGTGGCGATGTTAAAAGAGTTACGTGATTGCACCGATCAATGCATTACCGATATTCGCGCATTGGGTTCAATGGTTGCAGTTGAACTGGAAACGGCTGAACAAGCCAAACGAGTGCAAAATGATGCAATGCAAAATGGCTTACTACTGTTAACCTGCGGTAAGCATGCCAATGTGATTCGTTTTTTGTATCCATTAACGATTCCTGCTGAGCAATTTCAACAAGGCCTCAACATTTTAAAACAGTCAATTTTAAGCTTAAATAAACACGATATCACGCAAGCGGTTGGATAAGAGCAATATGATTCAGGAAAATTTACAATATTTGCTTCAGCATCCCGATATTTCTTTTGTTGATCCATCTGATCATGCAATAGAAGTATTGGATGCCGCTACAGGCAAGACATTGGCATGGGTAAAAAGCCATGATCGTGTTGCGGTTGAAGCTGCCATTCAGCGTTCTGCACAAGCGCAGCGGTCATGGAAAGCACATACAGCGTTGCATCGAGCGGATATTTTGTTGGCATGGTATCAACTCATGCTAAAGCATAAAGAAGACTTGGCACAAATTCTGACGGCTGAACAAGGCAAACCACTTGCAGAAGCACGCGGCGAGATCAACTATGCCGCTTCATTTATTCGCTGGTTTGCTGAACAGGCACGTCGTGTTGATGGTGAAGTGCTGACCCCAGTCTCTGCTCAACAACGTTTGGTGGTGCTTAAACAGGCGATTGGTGTCACCGCAGCAATTACGCCATGGAATTTTCCTGCTGCGATGATTACACGTAAAGCCGCTCCAGCTTTGGCTGTGGGGTGTAGTATGTTGGTCAAACCTGCGGAGCAAACGCCTCTCACTGCCTATGCGCTGGAAGTTTTAGCATTACAAGCAGGACTACCACCGGATTTATTGATCAATATCAGTGGGGATGCCGTCGAAGTGGGACAGACCCTTTGTGAAAGTGATGTGGTGCGCAAATTAAGTTTCACTGGCTCAACTCAAGTCGGGCGGATTTTAATGCAGCAATGTGCACCGACTATTAAAAAGCTATCACTCGAATTGGGCGGAAATGCTCCAGTTTTGGTGTTTGATGATGCGAATCTGGATCAGGCCGTACACGGTATTATGGCAAGTAAATTTCGTAATAGTGGTCAAACCTGCGTTTGTGCCAATCGAATTTATGTGCAATCAGGCATTTATCAAGCACTTACAGCCAAGCTGGTAGATGCGGTCAAGGCCCTTAAAGTGGGGGATGGTCGTGAAGAAGGGACGACTCAAGGTCCACTGATTGATGTAGATGCTGTGGCCAAAGTGCAATCGCATATTGATGATGCAATTGCCAAAGGCGCAACTATTCAGACTGGAGGGCATGTTTTAGCACAAGGAGCGACTTTCTTTGAGCCAACCGTGCTGACGGATGTGACGCAACACATGCGTGTTGCCAAAGAAGAAACATTTGGTCCATTGGCTGCGCTGTTTAAGTTTGAAACTGAACAAGAAGCCATCGACATGGCCAATGATACAGAGTTTGGCTTGGCTGCCTATCTCTTTACCCAAAATGCGGCCCGTCAGTGGCGTGTGGGTGAAGCGTTAGAATATGGCATGGTCGGTGTCAATACTGGGATTATTTCCACAGAAGTTGCGCCGTTTGGTGGTGTGAAACAATCAGGACTGGGACGTGAAGGTTCTCAGCATGGCATTGAAGAGTATTTGGAAATGAAATATCTGTGTATGGATCTTTCAGAATAGACTTGCAAAGAGAACAATCAAACCCGCTAGGTAAATCCTTAGCGGGTTTTTTACTGGATGTTTAAATTTTAAGATATACACTGTATGCAGAGTAAGCACAAAAATTCAGGCATTATCTCAATAATAAAACGATCTTTTGCGATGAATATTTAAATTGTGGTTCGAAAAACATTTAGAATAGGTTTAAAACACGATTTATCCTTCATTCAAATACAAATTTCATGCCGATTCAATGAATGTGGATTGAATATCACCTTGAATTTTTCATGATCTTTGTATTTTATCCTGAGTAAAAAATAAAGGACAAAACATGCCTGATTCAGTAAAAATGCAACGAGTCATGGCTATGACCATCGCTGCGTTTGGCGCGATCGTCAGCAGCACTTTTCCTTTGTCGATTATTTTTGCTCAACAGGACATTGCGGGTGCCTTTGCCGTGACGTCTCAGGAAGTGGGCTGGATTGTAACCTTATATAATGTGGGACAGATTTTAGGATTGCCGATGGCATTTCTTTTATCTGGTGCTTTTGGTCGGCGACGTGCCATGATTATTGCAGGACTAGGCTTTATTGTCAGTTCATTGCTGATTGTCACTATCCACAATTTTTCAGTGGTTTTATTTCTTCGGGTCATGCATGGTTTTTTTGCAGGCATGTTGCCGATTTTAATGTTCATTATTCTATTTTCTACCCATCCAGCAGGCTTAATACGAACCCGTGGTTTAACCTATTTTGCCTTGGCAACGGCCATTGGTATTGGCGTTTCTGCATGGCTGGGGAGTTTGTTTTTATACAGTGAAAACTGGCATTTGTTATTTATTATTCCTGCACTGGGCATTGTGGCTTATGTCATTCTGGCCAACTTTTTGTTTAAAGAAGATCCGATTCGACCCGAAGCTTTTCAGTTGTTTGACTGGGTCGGTTATGTCCTGATTTCTGTAGGTTTAGGTCTGATTGTAATGGCTCTCTCTGAAGGCGAGCGACATTTCTGGTTTGAAGCATGGTGGATTACTGCCAGCTTTTTGACTGGTTTCGTGTTTCTGGGTGTTGCGATTTATCATTTTATGAAACATGATGCCGCCTTGTTTAAGCTGTCCCTGTTTTATAAGCCGTTTAGTTTTGCCCTGATCTTTCAAGTGATTTTCCGATTTGGTTCGCTGTTCATTATCTGGGTTATTCCTCAGTTTTTAATTCAGCTTTCCGGTTTTCGCATTGAACAGATTGCAGAAGTGTTATGGCCTTTTTCAGTCGGCACGTTTATTGGCGTGATGCTGGCTTATTATTTGAGCCCACGTATTGACCAGCGCATGATCATGTCATTGGCTTTGGGTATTTTGGCATTTAGCTCGTTGTACTGTAGTTTTTCGACATCACAATGGGCCATTCATGATTTTTTATGGCCGATTTTTGTGGCAGGTTTGGGACAGGGTTTATTTTCATTGGCGACCTTGCATCTGGTGCTGTATGACATTATTCCAGCCGAAGGACCGACTTGTGGGATTGGTTTTAATTATGCACGCGTGATTGGATTGGTCGGTGGGATTGGTGTGCTCAATCATTTTATTAATGAACGGGAAAAATTACATTCTGCCATGATGGGAGAGAACATTCATTTACAGGATGAACAAACGCTTTCCACACTGGACAGTATTCGTCAGGGCTTAAATGCGGCTTTTAGCGATCCGACTGCTTTAAATGCAGTGAGCTATGCACAATTGAATCAGCATATCAGGATTCAGGCCTTTGCAATGTCCTACAATGACGCTTTTTTACTGATATTTTTTATATTATTCATCGCATCTGCTTGTGTCTGGATATTTCCATACAGTAAAGCCATGCATTAATTTTGCCGAGATCGAATCATGACGACAGAAACTATTCAATCCAAAAGACCGTTTCGTCCGTGGGTGCGTGTTGTGATTGCTTTAGTGGTCATGTTCGCCTTGTTTGCTGCGGTTTATTTTCTTTATTTTTACTGGAGTGTCAGTAAAAATTCGCAGTCCTCGGACAATGCCTATGTCAAAGGTGATTTGACCTATATTTCCAATAAAGTCAGTGGCTATGTGACCAAGGTCAATGTCGCAGACAACCAGCATATACAGGCCGGTCAGGTGTTGGCAGAAATTGATGCAACGGACTATCAGTCCGCAGTGGATCAGGCTCAGGCCAAGATTCTGGAGATTGAAGCCAGTCAGCATGAAATGCAGGAAAAAATTAAACTGGCGCAAGATCAGGTTGCGATTTCAAGAGCCGAAATTGCGGTCTCCAAAGCAGCTCAAGTTCGAGCTGAAAACCATTTGCAGCGAACCCAACAACTTGCGGCGATTGGGGGGATGAGCAAAAGTGAATATGATCGTGCTGTTGAAGATACCGTCAGTCAGGCAACGGGAGTCAACGTTTCCAATATTAAAATTAAGGAAGCACAGCAGAATATTGAGGTGCTCAAAGCCCAAAACGAATCATTAAAAGCATCTCTGGTCGCAGCGAAAGCAAATCTGACGCAGGCCCAACATAATTTGGCTGCCACCCGATTAATTGCCCCACGTGAAGGCACCGTGGTGTCACGTAAAGTCCGTGAAGGTGAGTTTGTGAGTGTCGGTAAAAATCTGATTGTGGTGGCACCAATCAGCCAACTGTGGATTGAGGCCAATTTAAAAGAAACGCAGTTGTCTAAACTGACTGCGGGTGATTTGGTTGAATTCCGTCTGGATGCCATCCCACATCGACGTTTTTGTGGAAAAATTGATAGTATTTCTCGTAGCAGTGGTGCAGAACTGGCATTATTGCCACCAGATAACGCGACGGGTAATTTTACTAAAATTGTGCGCCGTTTCCCTGTAAAAATCAGTTTTGATCCAAAACAACAAGGCTTGGAGAAAATAGCAGTTGGAATGTCTGCGATTGTAAATCTGGAAGCAAATACGGCTAATCAAACCTGTCAATCTTCATAAATCGACCGCTTTGCCAGTATGACACTAGAGCAGGTGGTAGCCCTTTTGCATATTGGCAAGTGAGCGCAAACCACCTACCAGTGTTTCAATCAGTTTTTCCACCACCAGACGTTGTCCTTTGCGCGAGGCGTAGACCAACTGCACAATGCCCTGATTAGATTGCCATTCGGGCAATACATGGATGAGATTGCCTTGTTCAATATCTTTTTCAACAGTCAGATAAGGTAAATCGGCAATACCCAGACCGTCACAAACTGAATAATACACACCTGCCATATCATTACTGCGAATGCGTGGATGAAAGGGGAAAAGGATCTGTTCACCCGTGGGAATATGCTGTAACTGCCAATGATAGTCCTGTTTTTGAATGCCGATGCCAATACAAGGAAAGTCATGAAGTTGCTGATAATGTTCAATCGTTTGACCATTCAGCACGCTCGGCGCTGCGACCAGACAATGCGAGGTACGAACGACATCGCGAACAATCAGGCTTGAATCTTGAGTTGGCTCAAAACTGGTTCGAATTGCAATATCGATATCATCATGCAGTACATCGACGCGGCGGCTGGTCAGTTCCAGCTCAATTTCAACTTTGGGATAGGCTTTTAAGAAATGATTGAGTAATTCACGAATCTGAAACTGCATCATTAAGGTCGGGCAACTGATCTTGACGAGGCCTTGCGGTTCGGTACGCTGTTGTAATAATACACTTTTGGCACATTCGACCTGCGCAATAATTTTATAGCACTCTTCGTAAAATTCCTGACCCAGTGCAGTCACTTTAAAATGACGTGTAGTGCGCTGAATCAGATTGACATTAAATTTATCTTCAAGCTCTAAAACACGACGACTCAATTTGGATTTGGTAATATTTTCAGCTTCACTGGCAGCACTAAATCCGCCATGTTTGACGACCAGATAAAAATAATAATAATCATCAAATGAATGCATATTTCAAACCTATTAAAGCAGTAATATTGTTTTATTTAACCTGAAAACAAAATAAGAGTGATTGGCTCACTCTTATTTTTATCATGATATTTCAGTTGGAACTTATTTATTCTCTGGATGTGCCAAAGCAAAGCTGGTCATCAAATTACGATAATCAGGAATGTGGTTTGAGAACAATTGTCCTAACCCTTCGATATCATTACGCCAGTCACGGTGTAATTCACATGCTGCGCCAAACCATGTCAAAATTTGTACGCCTGCTTGCGACATACGGTCCCATGCTGCATCACGGGTCACTGGATTGAACGTCCCTGAGGCATCTGCAATGACGAAAACATCAAAACCTGCTTCAATGGCAGAAAGCGCAGGGAAGGCAACACATACTTCGGTCACAACCCCTGCAATAATCAATTGTTTTTTACCTGTTGCTTTTACTGCGTTAACAAAATCTTCATTGTCCCATGCATTGATATTTCCTGGACGAGCAATATACGGTGCATCTGGAAACATTTCCTTCAATTCAGGAACCAATGGACCATTGGGACCATTTTCAAAGCTAGTGGTCAAAATCGTAGGCAAATTAAAATATTTGGCAGCATCCGCAAGTGCCAATACATTATTTTTAAATTTATCTGGGTCGATATCACGAACCAAAGAAAGTAAACCTGTTTGATGATCGACCAATAAAACGGCTGCATCATTTTTATCTAAACGTACATACGGCTTGCTCATGATGTATCTCCTCTCTTGAGCGGTCTGGTCAGCTTTTAAAAATACAAGCTAGACAAGTTGTTCATGGTAGTAGAGCACTCACGGGCATATAAGAGATTTTATTGGGATAAAGAATCATGAAAATAGGACATTTACAGATTAAAACATCTGAAATGTTTTGAAATATAGAGATTAAATCTCTTGTTTGTCTCAAATATAGGACACTAAGTTTTATGCAAATGGTATGCCTTGGCTGAGGAAAGGCGTAAAATTTGTACAAATGCTAGCCCTACAGAGGAGTAATGGCAATGAAGAATATTCAAGGTATTTATCAAAATAAACATATGCACTG
Organism: Acinetobacter ihumii; assembly: GCF_900625095.1. Classification (GTDB taxonomy): domain Bacteria; phylum Pseudomonadota; class Gammaproteobacteria; order Pseudomonadales; family Moraxellaceae; genus Acinetobacter; species Acinetobacter ihumii. Next base: position 2,531,934 of record NZ_LR130760.1, read on the forward strand.
GGTGGGCGATGGCTTTCCAGTCAACAATCTATTTTCCTATGACCGTTTTGGCCAAGCCATTAGTCCATTTTTACTGTTGGACTATGCTGCACCCTATGAGTTTAAACCGACCCATTCACAACGAGGCGTAGGTTCACATCCGCACCGTGGTTTTGAAACGGTGACCATAGCCTACAAAGGTGAAGTGACTCACAAAGATTCAGCAGGCGGTGGTGGCACAATTAAAACGGGTGATGTGCAGTGGATGACTGCTGGTGGTGGTATTTTGCATGAAGAATTCCATTCACCTGAATTTGCTGAACAGGGTGGCTTATTTGAAATGGCACAGCTGTGGGTGAACTTACCTGCACATTCCAAAATGACTCCAGCAAAATATCAGGCCATTGAGGCGGATCAAATTCCAGTGATTCAACTAGATGACGTGGGTAGTTACCTTCGTGTGGTTGCAGGTGAATACCAGCAGGCGCAGGGTGCGGCAAGCACTTTTAGTCCAGTTAATGTCTGGGATGCTTACTTGACCGCAGGTCAAAGCCAAAAATTTACCGTTCCTGTGGGTCACAACTCGCTACTGGTGGTGATGAATGGCGATGTCAAAGTGAATGCAAGTCACGAGGTGGCAGAACGTTCTATTGTCATTTTTGAACAGGCTGATGCAGATTTTGAATTAGAGGCAGTGAGTGATGCTAAATTTTTGGTGTTGACTGGTGAGCCGTTGAATGAACCAATTGAAGGTTATGGTCCATTTGTAATGAACAGCAAAAAAGAAATTATTGAAGCGATTCATGACTTTAATAATGGAAAATTTGGTCGAATCACCACAGCATAATGCCAGCGTTATCATTTAATCGCGTGGTCATTCATTAAGTTCAATAAAAAAAGCCCTTTATCAATTCAGATAAAGGGCTTTTCGCTGTAATGAAATCATTGTTATTTTGACGAGTTGCTGAAAAATTATTTTTGTGATGTGCTTCTCGTTTTTGTGCGTATATATTAGCGGAAATAAAAAACCTTGTAAATTTTATGTCAAACATTTGGTTAAATTATCCCTTTTTTTTTTAACAAATTTTTAGGATTAAATAATAAAAAATCACAAAATATTCATGTATTTGCTCAACAATATTATGTGATGTTTATCACAATTTTATTTGATTATTTTTTAATCAATGCGCCCTGTTTTTTTAGGAAAACTGGTAGATTTTAATACGGTGTTTTTGACACGGATCGTTCATAATCAAAAAAATGCTTAACTGATGGGTCTTAATTTTGGATATCGCAATTATCGGTAGCGGAATGGCGGGTCTTGCTACCGCAAGAATTTTAAAAGATGCAGGACATACGGTCACGATATTTGAAGCCCTGTCAGGTCGAGGCATGGACAGTCATAGTATCCAGTTTGAAGGCGGAATCATTGACGCACCCCTTCGGGTCATGAATCCACATTTGTGGAAAAATACCCTGAGTTTAGCCACCCACCTAGGCATGACCATGTTCCCTGTGCGAACTTATATGGCGTGTAGCTGGTTATTTGAAGATCGTACAGAAACCTGGCTGACCACTTCACGTACTCGAATTGGTAACTTCCCAATTATTAATAACCGTAAAGGTTTGAAGCAGTATGGCTGGCGTTTGGTCAAAGGCATGTTACAGCTTAAAACTGCGATTCAACAGTTTTTTAAATCTGAGCAGCAAGAGATCACACTTGCGGAATTTATTAATCAACATCATATTGAAGAAGTGTTTTGGCATGGTGCGGTGATGCCAGTGCTATATACGGTTTGTACCTGTAACCCTAAAACCATTGGAGACTGGCCAGCCAAGCCATTATTGGTATTTTTACGGCAACTGACCGATGGAGATGCCTTGCTGCGAATGCAAGGCGGTACGCCTGCCTTTGTCGATCGTTTAATTGATGGCATTGATATTCGCAGTGGCGCGGCGATTACAGGGGTAGAGCAACAGGGTGAACAGGTTCATGTGGAAACGGCACAAGGTTCACAAGGTGTATTTGATCGGGTGATTGTCGCGACTCCAACCTCTAACATTGAGGAATTTTTACATCCTGAACAGTTTGCTGAAGATATTGCCTTACTGAAACAATTTCGTTTTGAGCAGGGCGATTTGGTGATTCATACGGACACCACTGTGATGCCTCCACGTCGCAAAGATTGGTCGGTACTCAGTTATATGATGGATCGTAAATTTACCCGTCAGCAATTTACGGTCTGGATGAATGCGGTTGAGCCAAGTTTAGTCGGTAAAAATCCAGTATTTCAAACATGGCGACCGGTGACCGATATTGATCCTAAAAAAATTATTTCGACGGTCAAACTGACACGCGCTGTGGTTGATTCAAGCACCGTTGCCTTAAATAAAGAATTGCAACAACGTCATAGAATGCCTGATCGTAAAGTATTTTTCTGTGGATCATGGTCGTGTGACGGTTTGCCTATTTTAGAATCTGCGGTGACTTCTGCCATGAACATTGCTGAGATTTTTAATGCGCCATTGCCGTTTGTTGGTTTAAAACCGCACATTGAAATTGCACCACAATTGGGGTATTAAAACCTACAGGTGAATTTCATGAAGCTCGTTCCTCGCACTTTAAAACGACCTGCACATAAATATGCGATTGATGCTGCATATTTGGGTGATGAGCGAGCTTTGGCGTGGACCAATCTGGGCGACTGGCAAAATACCGATGACTATAAAACCGCTTGTCAACAACTGGCCGATCATTTAGCGCAGGCGGTGCAGTTAAATGCGTCCGATCACGTGCTGGATTTGGGCTGTGGACAAGGGGCAAGTTTACATCACTGGTTAACCCATTATCAGATTCAGCATTTAACTGGCATTGAGCTACAGGCTGATCAGGTACAGCGTATCCGACAACAACTGGGTCAACAGGTCAGGGTTGAACAGGGATCATTTCTAAATTTAAACGCTTTTAATTTTAGACAATCCTTTGATGTAGCGTTATGTATAGATGCGGCTTACCATAGCAATCTCCAGCATTTTTTAAATGCTGTCCGAGCTGTACTCAAGTCAAATGGACGTGTTGGCTTTCATTATTTAATGTTGTCAGACCAATGGCAGCAATTGTCTGCTTTGCGCAAGCAAAAATATCGTTATTTACTCAAACTTGCAGATGTTGAGTTAAGCCATCTGAATGACTGCACAACCATGACACAGCACATTAAACAGCAGGGCTTTCATCAGGTTCAGATCACAGATATCAGTGCATCGGTATTGGGGGGATTCGCTGACTATATTCGGTCTAGCACAGTTCAAAATAATAAAGATCTGGCGCAAATTAAAATATGGGCTACGGCAAAATTATGTGGCTATTTATATCAGAAGGGGGTTATTCGTTACGTGCAAATTAGGGCGAGTAAAGATTAATTTTTTTATGAAGATCACGAAAAGAGAAATGGTGCCGGCACACGGATTCGAACTGTGGACCTACTGATTACAAGTCAGTTGCTCTACCAACTGAGCTATGCCGGCAATGTGGCGTGATTTTACCGAAGCCATCAAAAAATACAAGTAAAAAAAGCATAATTATTTAAAGATTGCTCAAAAATTGTGGATGTTCAGCGTTCACTGCTATCCAAGCCACACGACAGAAATGTTTTATTTATGCAACCAAGTACAGCCGTGAATTGGATTTGAGTTTGGGGATGCGTTAAAGTCATCTCATCATCATTATTTATCTCTGCATATGTGCATGGGAGCAGCATCTGTATGGCACTCAACGATTTACTCAACAAATTTAATCTTCCCAGCTCTGAAAACCCAGAAACCAAACACTATGTTTTTAACCACACCATGATTCGGGTCAAAAACTTAGAGCAGTCTATCCAATGGTATGCCAAGGTATTGGGTTTTGTACCTGTTTATGAGCAAGTGTTTGATGACGCTGCATTTACGATTGTTTATTTGGTTCGCCGCGATCTTAGTGAAATTCCACAAGAGGATGTAGCACGTAAACAATGGGTATTGAGTCAGTCTGGTGTGCTTGAGCTAACACTGAATCATGGCACTGAAAATGATCCAGATTTTCACTATCACAATGGTAACAGTGAACCGCGTGGGTTTGGTCATTTATGTGTTTCTGTACCTGATGTCGTCAAAGAATGTGAACGTTTTGAACAGTTAGGCGTTAATTTTCAAAAGCGTTTGAGTGAAGGGCGTATGAACTATGTGGCGTTTATTAAAGATCCAGATGATTATTGGATTGAAATTTTACAGCCAACGCCGCTTCATCAATAAACAGATGATTCATTGGTGATAGTGATCATCCATAATCGGTGGGGCATAAGCGGCAATATTTACAATCATCAGCCTCTATGCTCTATCTGATTTTTATTCAGTTTCGAACGGTTTTACGCTATTTGGTCTCATTTAACGAAGTAAGGTGAACAAGATGAAAAAACATGTACGGATAGTGATGGCGATTTCTCTGTTGATTGCACTTACAGCTTGTCAGGGTGAAAATGACAATAAACAGCAAGATCAAACTACGACACCACACTCTCTGGATAAAGACTCATAAATCATGAGAAATCATGTGAAATCCTCACGATTTATTTCACAAGTCACTTGGACAGTCGAAATGGATAGTATTTTAATTGAGCATGTCATGCTGGATATTTCTGAGCTTGTGCTGATATTAGATGTCGAGGAGACTGAAATTCTGGAACGAAAAAAGGTTCTAGGATTGCTCAGACGCGCGCGTCAACTGCGAAAAACCATGTAGTTTGTGATTCTTGCTTTAGTCTGCATCATCACATAGACCATTTTAATGCCTGCTTCAGAAAATTCCTGTTTGTGCTGTAAGTGAGAACAACAATTACTTTTATAAAGCATCGAACCTTAGAGCTTTAATGCATGATCACGTATTAAAAGATGAATAGCTTGTGCAGTACTGGCTGCGCCCAGTTTTTCGCGAATACGACGTAGATGATTTTCAACCGTTCGTGGTGATAATCCAAGCATGACCGCAACATCTGCCTGTTTACGACCAGAAGCGATCCAGCGTATGACTTCTAGCTCGCGTGCCGATAAAGGAGAGGTAATTGACGATTTTAGAAAATGACTGATATGTTGTGCGGACTTAAATGCTGCAACTGCAATCAATGAAAATGCAAGTTGAACCTCCATACTGCTCTCAATTTGCGTTCCACCCAAGCTCATCGCGCCCAAAAGTCCTGTATGTGCAAAGATAGGAACCTGTAAACCATGAATTCCCAAACCTTTGGGTTGATTCACCACTCGGTATACTTCCTGACCCGAATGTATTTGCTTGGTCCAGAAAAATGCTTGATCCGTTTCAAGTAAGTGACGATTCACTGGACAACGTGCGATATAGGTGTCTGGGCTAACGTCACTGCCATCACCAAACCAGTCACCTTCAAGCCATAATAGCTCACCAATCGCACCTTCACCTTTGGGCGGTACAGTATAAAGAATAAAACGATCGTAGCCCAATGGTGTCGCAAAAGTACGCACATGCTGAGAAAGCTCATTCATGTCCGTACTCTGCTGAAGCGCAAGTACAATATTGGGCACTTTGCCTAATATAGACCTTGACATCTTTAATCAATGACCTCTGCAAGCAATGTCTCCGCCGCTAATTTGCCTAAAGCATTGGCAGCGAAAGGACTGGCACCTGTAATTAATTTACGGTCTTTATAGGTTGATTTATCGGGTTCTGTATTGGCGATATTGACACCGAGTGCTTTTAGTTTTTCGCCAAAGTACCAAGTGAGATGTCCGGGCATGTAACCTAACTCTGGAGTGATTCGATCAATGGCATCTGGGAATGCGGTAATGGTATAGCCTGCAAAAGGGAAGTCATGACTGCCATCCTTAGGGGCACATGCCAGTAAAGAAGCAGGGCCATGACAGATTGAAATAATATGACGATCATGATCTAAAGCCCAGCGCAGTGTTTGGTTCACATCTTCACTCACTGGAATCCCTGCAAGCGGTGCATGTCCACCGGGAATAAAAACTGCCGCGTAATCATTTTCAGACCCCAGGTTTTCGACAACATCTGCAAGTTTTAATGGCTGTTGAAACTGATCCAGATATTTTTTGTGTAAACCTGTAATGGCTTCGTCTTCTTTAGGCATGGCCCAAAATTCAAATTTAACAGCATTGCCTGAAAGTGTTGCAATATCAAAATCAAAGCCTGCTTGATGTAGATGATACATAGGCAATAACGTTTCAACAGGATGGTTGCCTGTAGAAAAATAAGTGCCATTTTCTAATTTGAGATAACGTTCATCACTACCAATCACTAAAATACGACGTTTACCCTGATAAGGTTGCGGATAGTCAGCACCTTCCAAGTCACTTTTTGCGCTGGTGAATTGTGACAGTGAATATTTCGATGGAAAAAAAGCATTAAATTCTGCTTCATCTACTTGAGGCTGTTTACTTAATTCTGTTTTTGATTCTGTGGTTGTCATTGGAAACACTCCTTATGCCTAATAAAAAAAGAATAAGCTGTTTTTTACTCAAGAAGAATGAGGGATTTCCCCTAATTTAAATAGCATGCTTTTGTTGATTTGTATCCCGTAAATGAGTGCAAGTGCATGCGCTGTTAATGAGAGGGAATCGTGGCGAATACCGTATTTGCGATAGTGCTTTCATCGAGGTTATTTCGCTCAGCTTTTAACGTAGTCGGATCTTGATGATCTTTAATTTAAAAAGATCATTAATTTTAAAAAGACTAATTCCATATTTACATGCATGTTCTCTATAAATATCACTTAAGAAAACCGCTCAGGAATTGATTCTGCTAATTGTTCTGGATCCATCACCACATACATCACAGTGATCCCACCTTCTGTAAATTCATATTTTGACAATTTAAAATGCAGATTTTCATTAAAAAATTTCCACATGGCCATAATCGAAGGAAGTTGTGTGCTCATTTCAGTTTTCATGATGATTTGATTGTTGTAATGATGATTAAACACACCATAACACTGCTTTAAGCCACAAAATATGCGTGAGCTGTTGTGCATATAATGCAATTCGCAACGAATTGTAGAGATTACATTAACGCGGTGCGTTTTAATTTAAATTATAACGAGATATGTTATTAGGTTGTTGCAGGCTTAAGACCAATCATTCATCTCAATTCTTATTGAAGCCTACGAAATTTGCATGGGTCTTTATCGTTCTAATTTAAATAATTCGATAAGAAATCTGAGTGGCTCATCAAAAAGACTATGGTTTTTTCTTAAAAATAAATGCAAAGCAGTCATGCGTTGTTGACCATGCTCTAGGTGTATTTTTTTCAAAACCCCTGAGTCAAGATAAGGCTGTATACGTTGTTCGGGCAACCAGCCATAACCGACCTGATTTAGGATTGCTTCAATTGCTGTTTCAACAGTTGTAAAGGTCCAACAGCCAAATTGATCTATTTTATCTTTATTGGGATTGTTTTGATCGGAAATATAAACCAGTGTTTCACCCATAAGGTCCTGATCTGAAAGAGGTGTTTGCTTTTTATGAATGGGATGAGCGGAGTGCGCGACTGCCACGAATCGAATATCCATGAGCCATTCACCAATCGCATCAAGGTTATATTTTTCAGCAAGAATCATTAAATCGGCATTTTCCTTCGCCTCTGTAAAGTAGCTGGTATTTTCTATAATTTCGGTAAAATTAATTTTGGTTTTTGGATATTGCTGGTGGAATAAACGCAATACTTCAAAAAGCCGATCCCGGGGAAACATCGTATCTACAATGAGATTAATTTCTCCACGAATGCCTTTGGTCAGAGTCGTGGCATAATTTTCAAAATAACTAAAAGACCGAAGTAATGGTCGTACCTGTCTTAATAATAATTCGCCGTTTGCAGTGAGCTCCGCCTTACGCCCTTTGATCGTTAAAAGCTGTACACCTAAAGATTCCTGTAACCTTTCAAGGTTATAACTCACCGCAGACTGACTTTTAAAGGTCTCATTGGCAGCTTGAGCGAAACTACCTGATTCTATGACTTTTTCTAGCAAGGCCCACTGTTGTAAGGTTGTTTTAAAACTCATATTCATCAAATTTTTGAATGTATTTGATCTAAAAATAGCACTTTTAATTCATTTTTTAAAACATTAAATTATTTATGACATGACGTTAGGAGCAAAAAAATGACTCAATTTGTGAAAGAAGATTTAAGTGGTCTTGTAGGTAAACATCTGGTTTATACTTATGACAATGGCTGGAATTATGAAATTTATATTAAAAATGAAAGCACTGTCGATTACCGTATTCATAGTGGCTTAGTTGGCAATCGCTGGGTTAAAGATCAACATGCATACATTGTGCATATTGCCCAAGATGTTTTTAAAATTTCATGGACCGAACCGACAGGTACCGATGTAAGTTTAATTGTTAATTTTGTTGATAATGTCTTTCATGGGACGATCTTTTTCCCACGTTGGGTCAGGAATAACCCAGAAAAAACGGTATGTTTCCAAAATGATTTTATCCCATTGATGGAGTCTTACCGTGAAGCAGGACCTGCTTATCCAACAGAAGTAATTGATGAATTTGCAACCATTACGTTCATTCAGGATTGCGGTAAAAACAATGAAGCAGTGATTGCCTGTGCTGCAAGTGAGTTACCTGAGGACTTTCCAAACAATCTTAAATAGTGGCGACTGAACCAGAATGTCCGGTGTTTTACGGCCCGTTTTTGCCGCTTAAGTTTTCAAGACTTTTAATTATTGTGTTTTCATTTGGATGGCGTTATTGATGAAAAAGAGCAATCTCAATTTAATAGGAAGCATGATGATGGTCATGGGGCTGTTCAGCCAAACTGCGGTTGCGGGTCAAACTGAGATAACAGGATATACAGCTGGTGCTCAGGTCATGCAGTTCACGCCTAAAACGGCTGTGATTGATGAATTAAATGATCTGGTGTATTCGCAAATTATGACCCAGCGTAATGTAACCCCTTTGCATATGTCATTGTTGGTTCCGCGCCATCAGGCTTTGAAACCTGCGATTATTTACTTTCCGGGAGGTGGTTTCACTTCTACGGATTATCATAAATTTATCGCGATGCGAATGGCATTGGCAAAAGCTGGTTTTGTTGTGGCTGCGGTGGAATATCGGGTTATTCCAAATACTTTTCCTGCCCCTGTGGTCGATGGTAAATCTGCGGTACGTTATTTACGGGCACATGCCAAAGAGTTTGGAATAGATCCTCAGCGTATAGGTGTGCTGGGTGATTCAGCTGGTGGCTGGTTGGCGCAAATGTTGGGGATGACCAATAGCGAGAAAAGTTTTGATCAGGGAGATGATTTAGATCAATCTTCTGATGTACAAGCTGTTGCAACACTTTATGGAATATCCAATCTGCTGAATATCGGCGAGGGATTTTCTGAAGATACGCAAAAAGTTCATCAATCTATGTCTGCTACAGAGGCATTATTGGTCAATGGCCCAGCATTTCGAGATTTTGTTGGGGCAAGTATTGGCCATCAGCCTGAAAAAGCTTTACAAGCAAGTCCGATGGGGCACATACAGGGTCCTAAACCTCCATTTTTGATTATGCATGGCAGTGCGGACAGCTTAGTTTCTCCCGTACAAAGCGTTCAATTATATGATGCACTCAAGAAGCAAGGTCAGCAGGTGACATATATTTTGGTTAAAGGTGCTGAACATGGGGATATCCACTGGTATCAAGAACCTGTGATTGATGAAGTCGTGAATTGGTTTAAGCAGACTTTGGGAGGACCAATAAAAGTCAAAAATTCGGATCAGAAAAGTGATCCAAATGCTAATTTATAACAACTAAAAAGCTGTTCAAGTCCCAATGCAATGCATGTGCTATTGGGAATAAATAAGATTAAGCTGATGTGTTTGATGAAGTAAACATCGTCAATTTAGTGTGGAATAATGCGTATGAAAGTACGGAATGAACGCATGCAACTTGAGTCAGGCGGCATCATTTATGAATGAATAAAACCGCCTTAAACTGACGATCAAGGCTTCTTGGAATAAACCCGATAAATGACTTGAATACCGCCTTGGGTAAATTCATATTTTAACAATTTGAAATGCAGATTCTCATTAAAGAATTTCCACATGGCCATGATTGATGGTAGGTGAGTGCTCATTTCAGTTTTCATAATGATGTGCTTGTTGTAATGATGAATAAGCGCAAATATAGCAATCATTGAAATGAGACAATATGGTTGAGCTGTTATTCATGTCATGCAGTTCGCAACGAAGTGTAGAGTTTGCATGAATTGTGTGACTGAATGATGACTCCATCATTTCATTAAGCATTCTAACGCTGTACTGCATCTGCTTAATTTATCAAGCATTCCCGATTTTAATGGGAGTGAATCCTAATTGCATTAAACACCTAAAGTCTACACAGCTTCACGTACTGTATAAAATAACAACATTTTAGCTTTATCAATTCAAACTGATCACACGTAGATTCAAAAGAGTATGCCATTTTGAAGGAATAATACGCATGTCAGTCACTGAAAATGAATATGAAGCACTTGATGTGAAAGCACAACTTTATATCAAAGATTGGGGACAGGGAGAACCTGTCATTTTAATTCATGGCTGGCCTTTATCATCGGATAGCTGGGATTGGATAGCCATGAAAATTGTTGAGGCTGGCTATCGTGTGATTAGCTATGACCGTCGTGGTTTTGGCCGATCTGAACAAACATGGTCGGGTTATCACTACGACACACTGGCAGATGATTTACGCCGTGTCATGGAAGATAAACAATTAACAGATGTGACCTTGGTTGGCTTTTCAATGGGGGGAGGAGAAATTGCACGCTACTTGAGTCGCTATCAGGCGCAAGATATTAAGAAAGTTGCATTAATTTCATCTGTTGTGCCTTTTTTATTAAAAACAGAGGATCATCCAGACGGTGTGGACGGTTCAGTGTTTCAGGAAATGATTGATGGTCTACTGTCAGAACGTCCAAAATTCTTTAGCGATTTTTTTAAGGACTTTTATGGTGTTGGTCTATTGAAGCATGCCGTCAGTGACGAATTTCTAAAATGGAATACACAAGTTGCCATGCAGGCAAGTTTAAAAGCCACAGTAGATTGCGTCAGAGCATTTGCCTATACCGATTTTAGACCCGATCTGGTGGCCTTCACCGTGCCTTTATTGCTGATCCATGGTACCGCAGATAAAACTGTGCCTATTGAAGTCAGTGCCCATGCGGTGAAAAAAGCCATTCCAAGTGCGACCCTGATTGAATATGACGGTGAACCACATGGTGTTTTAGCCACCCAACAGGAACGGGTTGCCCAAGATTTATTGCACTTTTTAGCGAATGATTAAGTGATTTTAACCTCGCCGTTTTCATTCAAAATGGTATGTAGATTAATGGATCACTATCTGGTTTTTTACAAAGATGCTTCAAGTGTCGACCCAGCAGAGGATGGAGAGTGTCATATCCGTCGTCCAGAGAATAGCGATCCTATCGAAGGGCAACAACAATGATTCACTCGCCCAAAGGTCTGTTGGGCGACATGAATCTTTAAAAAATGAGATTTTTAGCTTGCAAGACAAATAGATGAGATCTCGTATTCAGACTAAATCGCGTTGAAAATAAATCACGATATTTAATTGCATATAGTTCTGATTCGTCATTTAAAAAATTACAAAGTTTCAATGTTTTAATCTGATTCTTTATGTTCAAAATAGGTTTAATAATAAATATTATCATGGGAATATAATGACATTACAACTGGTTTTATCTAAATTTGAACAGCAACTCATGGTAAATGAGCAACCCATTGAGTTAAATGCAGTTCTGCATGAACTGGTTGCCTTTACGTCTGAAATCCCGCTTCCTGCTCATGGTCAGACCTATAAACGCTGGCAAATTCTGGCACAAATTGCTGCCACGCATTTAGGACTGGCCAAATGTTTTGAGTCGCATCTGGATGCCATCAGCATTTTAAAGGAATTAAATTATAGCCCGATTCCCGATGGACTCTATGCTGTTTGGGCTGCGGAGGGACCCGAATGTACGCTGTCTTATGAACAGGGTTATTGCCATGGTCAAAAAACATGGTGCTCTGCCGCAAAAGAGGTCGATTATGCACTCATGACTTATCGTGATCAGGATAATCAATCCCAATTAGTCCTGACGAATATGTCGAATCCAGCGATCCATATTGATTTAACCGGATGGCATGCTGTGGGAATGCACAGTACTCAAACCGCAAAAGTAGAATTTCAGCATGTCGCTGCTGAACCTGTCGGGAAAGCAGGTGATTATCTAAATAGAGCGGGTTTCTGGCACGGTGCGGCAGGTGTCGCGGCTTGCTGGTACGGGGCAGCGACAAGATTAGCCGACATATTACTTGCTAGCAGTCAAATCCGTAGTTCTTCGTTTCAATCTTATTATCTCGGGCAAATTACCACTCAACTTATTACGACGCGTTCACTTTTTCAAAAGGTCGCCAACCAGATTGATCGGCATCCTGGACACCCTCATGAATTGATGATTCGTGTACTTCGGGCAAAAGTAGAAGAAACTGCACAAACAGTTTTAACGCTGACAGGCCAAGCATTGGGAGCGCGTCCATTCTGTGAAAATGCTATTTTTTCGCAGCTCGCGGCAGATCTGCCAGTCTTTTTAAGACAGAGCCATGCTGCCTTTGATTTTGAAAAAATAGCAGAACTGACGCGACAGGAGCAGAAGTTATGGCATTTATAAAAAATCAACATCAGCCTGAACGCCTGATTTATGGAGTTGGAACTTCGCTAAAGCAATGGCAACAATCTGAAACCTTAAATCAATTACCAGTTTGTGATGTGGCGCGAACCTTTCCTGCTAAGCAGCGTGTTTTGATTATAGCGCCTCATCCCGATGATGAAATTTTAGGTTGCGCTGGATTAATTCAGAAGCTTGCCAAACTAAAAAGGGAGGTGGTTTTGGTGGCCATTACCAATGGGACCATGAGCCATCCAAATTCATCTTACTATACGCCAGAGATGCTGAATCAGATTCGACCACAAGAATCATTGCAAGCACTCAAAATGCTTGATCTGGACATCCATATTGAGCGAATCGCGTTGAATATTATGGATGGGCAAATTACCAACCACACTGATTTGCTATATCAGGCACTTCAAAATATTACCCGACCAGATGATATTTTGATCACTACCTATGAAATGGATGGACATCCCGATCATGAAGTGGCGGGGCAAGTCGTTAAATATTTTGCACAGCAACATGAATTATTCTGTTATCGGGTATTTATCTGGGCATGGCACTGGGCTGAACCTGATCACCCTTCACTCAATTTGGAGCAATGCTTCAAGATTGAACTTGATTGGGCTGAAGTCGAACAAAAACGACGGGCGATTACATGCTTTCAAAGCCAATGTGTAGCTGATCCGAGTACAGATCAAGCGCCAATACTTTCACTGTTTACCATTGAGCGCATTCTCCAGCCTTTTGAGGTTTACTGCTATGGCTAAACATGTGGAATATTTCAATCAGTTGTATGAAAAAAACGATGATCCTTGGTCTTATGTCGATCGTTGGTATGAGTATCGTAAACGTGCAATTTGTTTATCTTTACTTTTACATGACCAATATCACAAGGGATTGGAACTGGGATGTGCAAACGGTGTTTTTAGTCAACAATTGGCTGAGCGATGTCAACATCTGGTTTGTGTAGACGCAAATGAACGCGCGGTATATCTTGCACAACAACGATTAAGCACTGCTGATCATGTCAAGGTTTTACAAAAACAATTACCAGACGATTTTCCAGAAGATGCATACGATCTGATTGTGATCAGTGAAATCGGATACTATTTAACTCAAAAAGAACTTTTACAACTTATTGATTTATCAACTAAAAACTTAACAGAAAATGGGACAGTTTTATTATGCCATTGGCGTTACCCCATTGACGGATTCGAATTAAATGGTGAGAACGTACACGCTCTTTTTAGGCAAAAGATGCACCTAAGTCATTACCTAAGTTTGAGTGATAGGGATTTTCTAATTGATATATGGACCAGACAGAACAAGAGTCTGGCAGATCAGGAAGGACTAATATGAATATTGGCGTTGTGATTCCTGCATTTAATGAAGAAGAGTATTTGGAAAAGTGTCTTGCTGCACTGCATGATGCGCGTCAACGTTGCACCGCTCATAATATTCAGATTGAGATACTGGTGGTTCTAGATAGCTGTTCTGACAAGTCTATTGAGATTGTACAGGCATGCAAAATTAATTATTTAGAGTGTAACTTTAAATGTGTGGGTAAAGCACGAGATTTGGGTGTACGTCATTTTATAGCTCAGGGGATTTATTGGGTGGCCTGTACAGATGCCGACAGTGAAGTGACCCAAGACTGGTTTATTCAACAGTGTTTACATCAGCCCACAGATGTTATTTGTGGAGTGGTGGAGATTAATAACTGGCAGACACTTTCTGAACAAGTGCAACAGGACTATGCATTACACTATCATGATGAAATGCATCACCGTCATATTCATGGGGCGAATCTTTGCTTTAGCACGCAGGCTTATCAATTAGCGGGTGGTTTTGATAATCTTGAATGCCATGAAGATGTGGGCTTGGTAGAAAAAATGCAGGCATTGGGACTTCGGATTTCATGGAGTAATAAGTTAAGAGTGATTACCAGTGCTAGGCTAGAGGGTAAAGCTCCGCAAGGATTTTCAAATTTCTTATTTAAACTATGTTGATTAACATTTGATTAGATTCTTGCTAAAACCCAATCTATAAAACGGCTTTTGTCGTTGTAGTCAGGTGCATCATGAATGGAAACAATTAAAGGTAAACCAAAGTTGCCAATAATTCTATGTGGGGTTTCAAATTTAAAAGTGGTGTCACTATCCTCATGAATTTCTCTAAAAAAATCTACAATTTTCTCAAATTGGGTTTTTTTGGAAAAATTGGGTCTTTCTTTGATAAAGTCATAAATTTGATTGAGAACCTCATCAGTATTTCTATTGCGAAACATGGTTTATCTCCAAATTTATTTGTCATGAGTGTGTATGAAACATGACACAGATAGTGCTTCTATTATTTTAATTTATTCGGAAGACAAAAAAATAAGATATCTCTTACAGTAAATGTAGGAAAACTCGCACAACTGTTCAAAAAAAGATCAAAAACAGAATCTATTTTAGGACTAAAAAGGCATTGAGAATGTGAATTTTTACTAGCCCCTCGTTCAACTTTATACAAAGTTTAGGATTTAAATTTTCATCACTATTCGCTAGGGGTGCTGATTCTTCAAACCATCGCTGTACAGGCAACACTCATCGACATTTTGCATTATCAGAACAACTGGAAAACTCTGGTTTAGATCTGTCTCAATAATGGGCCGGTGGATAAGTAGTCACCCTCCCCGTATTCAAGGGCAGGTGAATTTAGAGGATTATTTGGCAGAAATGCATGTGGCAGTTAAGTCCAGTACAGCTCATACCTAGCTCGATTATGGGCTGAAACTTTTGGGTGATCAACGGTATGTTGCGGCTGAAGCTCCACATTTTAGAGTGTTACATGAGGTATTGGATCGAATTAAACATCCCTTTGATATGGCTAGTTTTTTGTAGGGATTCATTGTTTTTCACAAAGCAATCAATCTGTTGCAAGACAATGGCTTATACACACTTGTAACAAGGTGATGTCTAATCTGTAAAAATAGAAAAAGGCATTCATGATTGAATGCCTTGATGGTTAATCCTGTGCAGCTTCAATGATTTTGTTGGCCAATTCTTCAGGTCGGGTAAACATTGCTTCATGACTTCCCCCCATTTCAACCAGTTTAAACTTACCCAAACGGCTTGACATTTTCGGGTGCCAGAATCCTGAAGGCAGAGCTTGATCTTCAGTACAGTTCAGGTAAGTTCTAGCAATATCAAGTTGATAAAACTGTTTTAAATCCAGCCGATCATGGAAAGGCTGGCATGGTTCTGGGGTGAGCATTTGATACGTTTGCTGTGCCATGTCTTCATCTGCATCATTGATAAAAGCATTACGCCACACTTCGTAAGGCAGTAAAACGGTATTATCGCCAGAAGCTGCTGCCAGACTGGTAAACAGTTCATAATAGGCTTCGGGCATATTATCAAACATATTTTCGCCATCTTGCAGAACAAACGCATTCCAATAAATGAGTCGTTTGATCCTTTCGGGAATGACCTCAGCTACTTTGGAAATGATGGTACCGCCATAGCTATGGCCTAGTAATACAATATCTTTTAGGTCGTGTTCGAAAATGTAGTCAGCAATGGATTGAGTACACTCGGCATGATTGACGTTACGATTTGCATTTGGACCATGACCTGCAATGGTTGGGCAGTGCACAGTCATCCCCTGTGCACGCAGATGGTTGGCCACAGGTTCCCAAAGTGATCCATCATGCCAAGAACCATGAACTAAAACGAAAATTGTCATAATTGTATCCTTTATTTGACGTTCCATGATTAAAAAGATTTAGAAAAACCTAAGGTAAATACATGACTTTGATTACTTAAGTTAGTTCCAAAACTATTACCGCTTCCTTCTATTTTTTTGTTTACTGCATATTCATAAGCCAGATTAAGCGTGCCTAGACTAAATTCATGACCATAACCGATACTCCATGCTTGATTGGCGATGGCATTTGCATAAAAATTAACCAGTGTGTCTTGTGCATCCACGACAACATCTGCATGACTATAACCGAAGCGGATATGATCTTTGGGACGATATTGATAGTCCACACCTGCACGATAGATGGTTTGATTTTGCCAGTTAAAAGAGCCTTTTTGACCCAGACCATCGGCATCTTGCCAATTCATTCGCAAAATATCTGCTGCTAAAGTGAGTTGATCATTCAGTTTGTGTTTAATGCCAATCCCATAGCGTTCGGGTAAATTGATTCGACCTTGGCTACTGGCCAACAAATCATCTTTATATTCATCAAGCTTAGAAAAACGCATTTCACTATGATAAGCGGCACCTAACCACCAGTTCGGCTGCACTTCCCATGTTGCTCCAAGACTCCCACCCAGACCATAAGCCCATTGGTTGCCATGTCCTTCCAGAAAAATAGGTGCGCCTTGAGTATCTGTTCCTGCCAATACACCTTTTGCTCTAAATTGTTGAATCCCCAAGTCTAAACTGGCACCTATACTTAAATTGGGTAGCACTTTATAAGAGAGGGTCGGGCTCGCTTGGGCAATGGCTAAATTATCTTTGGCTTTATCTGCGGGAAATCCATGGATTGCAGGTTCATCATAATTAACGGCTGCCCCTGCCCCTGTCATGCTGAGACCAAAACTTAACTGATCATTATAATGTTTGATCACGGCAAGGCTTGGAATTGGAATAAACTTATCAGATTTGAAACCTTCAGGCTGATTCAAAAACGTGGCTCTGGAACGAATATTTAATAATGAAACCTGAGCATCTACTCCGTTGTTTTGATAGGAAAGATTCGCAGGGTTATCATAAATAGAGGTTCTGTCCATACCAGCGGCAAGGCTGACGCCTCCCATACCACTTGATACCTGGCCTGATCCAGTCAAATAAACACCATTAAAGGCCTGAGCATAGATTGGGATACAGCTAAAAAGTAAAATAACGCCTTTTTTATTGAGCATTTTAAAATCCTTATTAAAACGTTGTTAAATCATTTAACAAATTTTGATTATTTGATTTTGAGCTTTAAACTTATATTTAATTTTTTTATTAAAATAGTAAAAAATAGGTATATTAATATACCTAATAAATATATTTAATTTTATCTGGTATTTAGTTTCCTCATAAATTATTATATTCTATATGTTATTTATTTTTTTTGCATCTAGTTTTTATTTAATTAAATATCTAAATTGAATTTAAATTATGTTTTTTTACTATGGATTGTATATTCTGGAGTTCAGCAATGATCGGGCTGAGTTTGGTTATGCAGTCCAAAATATTGCAACTTGCCTCTAATCCAATAGATATTGCAATGTGATTTTATTGATATATAACAATTCCTTATATTCTGATAAGCTAATTGATAGACCAATTGGTTATTTTTGTGAATTAAGTTGTATTAGTAGAATTACAAGCGTGTTTGTTTTTTGATTAAATAATTTATATTTGAATTATCACACAGTCTAATTTTTGAGATAGAGTTTTTTTATTGAATGAATCTTTTTAAGATATTTTTTACATCTGTAAAGATTTATTCAGTGTTGTGGCTTTTGATCAAATAAGTCTAAACATGTGATTTATTTTATAATCAAATATTGCCATTATAATTAATTATGTAGATGTTTAAATTTGGTTTATTGTGTTAAGTGAATTTGCTAAATTATTCAGACCTCATAATTAAGTTCTAAATTAAATTTGTAGAGTGTCTTTGATTAGGAGAAATTATTTTTAGTTTTTATAAGCCAACTCAGTTGGTGGGAACTTCAACGTATCATATTCTTTTGCTATTAAGGCTATATGAATATTCCATTTACAGAAGTAATAGATCTATAAATCATACAAATATGAATACTCTTAGAGATGAAGCGGTTGATGGTTATAAGTATTATCTTCGTGATTAGTTGTTTCTCTACAACGCATGCCCATATAGCGAAAGTCAGCAACTAATGTAAAGATGGGAGACTTATTTGTTTTTAAAATATTAATAAAAATCATATGGTTAAATAGTGTTTTTGTCAAAAATGGTCACAAAGATTTTTTAACATAGCTTAATGGATATATGCTTTGAATAGAATTAAGACTTTAATAACGAGAAAAAATCATATAAATCAAAAAGAAAAAGCCCCAATCTTTCAATTAGGGCTTTTTAGAATATGGAGCGGGAAACGAGACTCGAACTCGCGACCCCAACCTTGGCAAGGTTGTGCTCTACCAACTGAGCTATTCCCGCAAATATTTGAGCAGTTTTATAAAAAACTTTCACTAAAAACAATATGGAGCGGGAAACGAGACTCGAACTCGCGACCCCAACCTTGGCAAGGTTGTGCTCTACCAACTGAGCTATTCCCGCGTGCCGCTTATAATACATTAAGCAAATCAAGGGTCAACCATTTTATGCAAATAATCAGCTCGATTGCATAAAATAAAAACACATTGTCAGGTGTATCACTTTCATTTTTAAATTTACATTCGGTAAAGGCGAGTTTTTCGTTGTTTTGAGGCTAGACGAGTTATAATTCGCTGTATCTTTGATTGGGAAACGGTGATTGATCATGACGCTTGAGCAACAACTGATTGAAAGTTTAAATACACTTCAGCCGAAACACCTTGAAGTCATTAATGAGTCTTCAGGTCATGGTGGTTATTTCCCCGGCAAAGAAAGTCATTTTAAGGTGATTATCGTCAGTGATATTTTCGAAGGTTTGCGTTTGGTGCAGCGACATCAAAAAGTATATGCCGTTGCAACTGATTTAATCAGTCCCGGAAAAATTCATGCTTTGGCAATTCACGCCTATGTACCAAATGAATGGCAAGGCGAAGCTCCTGCTAGCCCCGAATGTGCCCATGTACCAAAAGTATAAGGAATAAAATGGGAATGAATGAAGTGATGCAAGTTCTGCACATCATTGCACTGATTATTTTCTGTGTTGTGTTGATTATTCGAGCAAAACCATTGTTGGTTAATCATCAAGTAACAGCGTTCAGTTTAAACACTCCTAAATCTTTGGTTGGATTCCAACATTTGGCTTTAACTATTGTGGTTTTGACAGGTATGGTCTTGCTTTACCAAAAGCAATTTCAGATGCAGTCCTGGTTTTATGCCAAAATTATTCTATTTCTGGTCATGTTATCGGCATTCGCTAAAGCCTTTAAAAAAGATACCACTATTATGTTAATACAACGACGTGCAGGTCTTGTCATCGGCTCAGTTGCTTTTATTTCAATATTAGGATTGGTGTGGTTAAAACCAGTATTTGGTTAATTGTTTGACATTCTTTGTGTTTTAAATTGGCTGCTAGGTTAAACTCTAAACAAGTTTGAAAAAATAATGATGAGGGAAGCATGTTTACACGTGTGGTATTTAACCAAAAAGGTGGTGTTGGAAAATCAAGTATCACGGTAAATCTGGCAGCGATCAGTGCTCAGCAAAATTTCAAAACACTGGTGATTGATTTAGATCCACAGGCTAACTCAAGTCAGTATCTTTTAGGTGAGCAGGCGACCTATTCCGCAGATAAACATGCATTAGAACCGAACATCGAAAATTTTTTTGATGATGTATTGGGTAACAATCAGCAGAAAGGCTTGATTGGCAATGCCATTGGTTCAATTTTAAAATCACGTTCCAAAGGGCTGGAAAGCTACGTGCATCATACTGCATTTCCTCAATTGGATGTGATTCCAGCCAGTCCAACACTGGGCGCATTGGAACATGCGCTTGAATCCAAACATAAAATTTATAAATTACGCGATTCCTTGCAGCAACTGAGTAGTCAATATGATCGAATTTATATTGATACACCGCCTGCTTTTAATTTCTTTACCCTGTCTGCATTGATTGCCGCAGATCGGGTACTGATTCCATTTGATTGTGATGTCTTTTCTAAACGTGCTTTACAAACTTTGATTGAAAATGTGATCGAAACCCAAGATGATCATAATAATGGTCTGGAAATTGAAGGCATTGTGGTCAATCAATTTCAGGCGCAGGCAAAATTGCCAAGAGAAGTGGTGCAACAGTTAAAAGACGAAGGACTGCCTGTATTAAACAGTATGTTGCCGCCTTCGGTTTTAATGAAAGAATCACATCAAAAAAACTTACCATTGGTTCATTTATCACCTGAACACAAACTGACGCAAGCGTATCAGACCTTGTTTGCAGAAATTGAACCGCATTAATTTGAGAAAAGCGATGAAAGGCTTATATTCAGTTCCTCTGGTCGTAGTGACATTATTGTTGGGTGCTTGTGCGACCACAGTTAAACCGACTTATGTATCTCCAACCCAATATCAGTCACTAAACTGTCAACAATTACAAAGCGAATATAACCGTATTCAACTTTACATTGAAAATGGCGTACAAACACCGAAACGCACAGGGGTTGGTCTTGGTGTGGGTTTAGGCGGTGGTTGGGGACGAGGCGGTTGGGGTTTTGGTCCAACGGTTTCGGTGAATATGGGGCAGTCCTCAAATACCAAAAATACTGAGCTTTCACGTGTTTTAGGACAACAAGAGGCGATTGTTCAGACGGCTCAATTTAAAAATTGCCCGATCATTGTCTCTAAAAAGAGCAGCTAAAGCTTTTCAAAACGGTATACGATTGCTGTTTGATTCAAACTGCACCCCCACAATTTTTACACAAAATGTTTCATGTTAAAATTATAAATATCAAATGTTTATATTTTAAAGTGAGGATTTTTAGCTAAGATGACTGTGGGGTGCTATGATAAAAACTTGTCAGTTAATTTCAATTTCATATAAGGTGTGCCCACCTTTATCTTGATGGATACTCTATGATTGAAAGCTGGTTTTTTGTTTTGGCAATGCTTGCCGTATTGCTTATTCCGGGGCCAACCAATGCATTGTTGGCGAGTGCTGCACATCAGCAGGGAATTGCAAAAACAGCTTCTTTTATTCCAGCAGAGTGGTTAGGTTATTTGTATGGCATTGGCATTTGGGCATTATTTATCCATTTAGGTCAACCCATTTGGCCTGCATTAAGCACGATTTTACATGCTATTAGTGCGCTTTATGTGATTTGGCTGGCATTCAATTTATGGAAAAGCTCACATTTACAACGACATAGCCAACATCATAAAAGTGTAAGACCTAAACAAGTATTTTTTTCAACGTTAAAAAATCCGAAAGCGCTTCTGTTTGCAGCAGGCATTTTTCCACCTGAAACATGGGATTCCTTGGAAAATGCATTTCTGGTACTGGCGGTTTTTAGTTTAATTTTATTTCCCGTTGCATGGTTCTGGATGGTTTTTGGTCGTGCATTACTGGCCGGCAATGTCAAAGGTTTAAAAGCCGACCGCCTATATAAGGGCTCGGCGATGTTGCTCTTGGTCTGTATGTTACCTGTGATCTTTCGATTTTTCTAACGGTCATACTGCAAGTCATCTGTCTATACATCCTTTAAACCTGCCATTTTTAGACTGTTTATTTTTTAGAATTTAAAATTTCACGTCGGCTGACGAGTTTTTGACGAATAAAACCAATGATGCCCGGTAAAATACTCAAAATAATAATACCGAAAATTAAATGGGTGAAATTGTCTTTCACCACCGGCATGTTGCCAAACAAATAACCGAGCGTAATAAACGAGGTAATCCAGCAAAAGGCGCCAATCACATTATAGGTTAAAAAAAACTTATAATTCATGCTACCTGCACCTGCGACAAAAGGGGCAAAGGTGCGTGCAAAAGGAATAAAACGGGCAAAAATAATGGTTTTTCCACCATGACGCTCAAAAAACTCGTGGGTTTTGGTCAAATGTGCTTTGTTAATAAAACGTGAGTTCATTTCAAATACACGTGGGCCAATGTAACGACCAATATGATAATTCAGCGTATCACCTAACACGGCTGCAATAAATAGCAGCACACCAAGTACCCACGGATCCATTGCTCCTGTTGATGCTGCCAATGCGCCCGCAGCAAACAGTAAGCTATCGCCGGGTAAAAATGGCATGACCACCAGACCTGTTTCCACAAAAATAATCAGAAACAAAATTGCATATATCCATACGCCATAATTGCGAATAAACTCAAGCAGGTGATCATCAACGTGCAAAATAAAATCAATTAGTTCCATGGCAGGCTACGGTGCAAAATCGTGATCAAATCCTAGCAGTGCCTTGCCTGAAAGTCAGTAGGATTCGGTAAAAAGTTACATCTTTTATTGTCTTTTATTTGCAACGATACGTCTAAAAAATGAATATTTATTGCAAAAATAAAGCAGCCTAATATGGCTCTATCAACAACACATCATTTGAAATTCTTCTAAAGGGCTTAGTTTATGTTTAATCCAAATGTCATTGTCAAAAATATGGTGACTCAACCTACGACAGATCATGTTATTTCACTCATTGCACGAATTATGATGGCATATATTTTTCTGATTGCAGGCTGGGGCAAAATTACAGCTTACTCGGCAACGGTCGGTTATATGGAGTCGATGGGTGTGCCGGGTGGCTTACTACCTTTAACCATTTTAGTTGAATTTGGTGGTGGCTTAGCATTGCTATTCGGCTTTCAGGCGCGTCTGGCTGCCTTTGGTTTAGGTGTTTTTAGCATTATTACAGCATTGATTTTTCATGGTGCTGATGATCAGGCACAAGCGATTAATTTTATGAAAAACTTTGCCATGGCCGGTGGTTTATTTTTCTTGATGTTACATGGAGCGGGTAAATTTAGTCTGGATGCCGCAATCGAAAAATAATAAATAAAAGGTACAAGGTAAACTTGATTTTACCTTGTATTACAAAACTCTAGCCGAAATTTTTCTTACTTTCTGTTTAGATAAATTTGAAATATTTACATCTAGAGAGAACAATGAAAAAATCAATATTTGTTGCGTCAATTTTGGCGACTACGGTTTTATCCTCAAGTGCTTTTGCAAAAGATGATCATGTGATTATTCAGGAAGCTGCCAAGAATATTGCGACTGTGCAGCAAGTTGCAAAAATGCAGGATGAAACAGGTGTCACGCTGACAGGTCAAATTACCAAACACATTAAAAGTGATCATTATCAATTTAAGGATCGCTCTGGCACGATTGATGTAGAAATTGACGATGACATCTGGCGTGCAGCAGGTTTAAAAATCGGTGATCATGTGCGATTGGTGGGCGAAGTGGATACTCATCGCTATAAACCGACCGATATTGAAGTGGTAAAAATTGACAAGATTCATCATTAAAGCCAAGGCACTGATTCAGTGCCTTTTTTTATACTGTTTTTACAGAAGTTTTTGCCGATTGAAAGAACGTGCGTGGCATCATGAAAAATGCTAGAATATTGCGCTTCTCTCGTTGCCTTGCATAGTTGCGTAATCATGACAACCAATACTCACATTACTGATGACCGTATCTTAATTCTGGATTTCGGCTCTCAATACAGCCAGCTCATTGCACGTCGTGTACGTGAAGCGGGTGTATATTCTGAAATGTATGCGTTTGATATGTCTGAAGAAGACATTCGTGCGTTTAACCCAAATGGCGTGATTTTGTCAGGTGGGCCTGAAAGTGTACATGAGGAAGGCAGTCCACGTGCGCCGCAAGTGGTGTTTGAGCTGGGCGTGCCGGTATTGGGCATTTGTTATGGTTTTCAAACCATGTCTGAACAGTTGGGCGGTAAAGTTGAGCCAGGCACTGTACATGAGTTTGGCTATGCCGAAGTAGATATTCAGCAGCGCGACCAATTAATTGGTAATTTGCAGGATCGTGAAGATCAATTGCATGTCTGGATGAGTCATGGCGACAAAGTTGGACGTTTACCCGAAGGTTTCCATACCACGGCCAGTACGCCAAGTTGTCCATATGCCGCTGCATCTGATGAGACCCGCCGCTTCTATGGCGTTCAGTTCCATCCAGAGGTGACACATACTGCAAAGGGTGCAGAGTTACTCTCTAACTTCGTACATAAAATCTGTGGTTGTGGTGGTCTTTGGACACCAGAACACATTATCGATTTGCGTGTCGAGCAATTACGTCAGCAAATTGGCGATGAAAAAGTATTACTCGGTTTATCTGGCGGTGTAGACTCCTCTGTCGTTGCGGCACTTTTGCATAAAGCGATTGGTGACCAGCTCACTTGCGTATTTGTAGACAATGGTTTGCTTCGTTTAAATGAAGGTGACCAAGTCATGCAAATGTTTGCTGATAACATGGGGATCCGTGTGATTCGTGCGGATGCAGAAGAGCGTTTCTTAACTGCATTGGCAGGCGAAGTTGATCCTGAGAAAAAACGTAAAATCATTGGTCGTGAATTTATCGAAGTTTTTGCAGAAGAAGCGCGCAAACTCGATGGTGTGAAATTCTTGGCCCAAGGTACGATTTATCCTGACGTGATCGAATCTGCTGCCAGCAAACAAGGCAAAGCACACGTGATTAAATCACACCATAACGTAGGCGGTTTACCAGAAGATTTAGCTTTTGATTTGGTCGAGCCATTACGTGATTTATTTAAAGATGAAGTTCGTAAACTCGGTACAACGCTTGGTTTGCCGCACAGCATGATTTACCGTCACCCATTCCCGGGACCGGGCTTAGGTGTACGTATTTTGGGTGAAGTGAAAAAAGAATATGCGGATATTCTTCGCCTTGCTGATGATATCTTTATGCAGGAACTGCGTGCCAGTGGTTGGTATGACAAAACAGCACAAGCTTTTGCGGTGTTCCAACCTGTAAAATCAGTCGGTGTGGTGGGTGATGGTCGTCGTTATGCATGGGTGATTGCGCTTCGTGCAGTGGAAACGGTTGACTTTATGACAGCGCGTTTCGCTCACTTGCCGTATGAATTGGTTGATAAAATCTCTACGCGTATTATGAATGAAATTAAAGATGTTTCCCGTGTGGTCTATGACGTGTCATCTAAGCCACCAGCGACGATTGAATGGGAGTAATTCAGGGGGTTCAAGAAGCGAAGCTTCTTGCCTGAATTACGCCAAGCACTGCGCGCGCGGCAGGATGGGGTTTCAAGAATGAGCGAGTTTAAAGCACTGCTTTAAACCAAGCGAAGTTTGTTGCCTGAATTCAAAAGGTTCAGCGAAAAATATATTTTAATGGATTATAAGAAACCGACTTGGTAACAAGTCGGCTTTTTTACTGTTTTACGATAGATTAAGTGTTTGATATTTATTAAATACTCTAACTTGATTTTGTATAAGTCTTAAGATGTTAATTTTAGGGAAATTAAGTAATCCCTATATTGAATTTACTATTTTTATTACTGGGTATTATTTCATTAAGGTGACTACTTTTTGCCATTCATCAAAATTAGTATTACGAGGTCTATCCCAATTAATTTTTCCTCCTACTTTTAATGCTCGCATACCTAGATTTTTACGAGAAGTAGCAATTTCAAATAATTCCGATAAGGTATCCCATAGTTCAATTATTACTTTTCGGTCTGCTTGAAGCCTTCTATGCGCTAAGTCATTACGAGTATCACGTGCACGATCTAATATTTTATAAGTATCCCTTGTAATAATTTTAGATAGTCTCAAAAGCTTATGTTTAGCATGAATTGATTTTCGATTTATAAGGCTCTTTAGATTACTATGACATTTTTGCACTCTTAATGGGTATTTAAATTTTTGTTTTTTATACACATTTACCCACAAAATTTCTGTGAGTTGCTCTACAACTATCCACAGATTGTTAAGCGCATCATTATTGTTTTGGTTGATTAAAGACGTATAACCATTTACAAGAAAAAAAGGTGTAAATCTAGTGAGAGATTTAATGACATCTTGCCCTTCAAAAAAAGATTTTTCCATATTCTCAAAACTCTAGGTGACATAAGAGGCTCAAATCGTTCACTTGTAGAGGCCAAATTTGATCTTAATCTAGTATGAAGAGATGGTGTATAAGAAAATAGAGTGGTTTTTTCATATAGTGATCCAATCTCTAGTTCATGTGAATACAAAACTTCAGCATGTATTCCACCTAATAATAAAGAACATAAGATTTCATTTAATTTGGCAACTCCTTCAAATATTGTTGAAAAAAAATTGCACTGAGGAATTGCTATTGTTCCATCGTAGCTTACCAATGCATCCAACTTTTCATTAATTCCTAAAGGAAGTATTCCTACTACTTCTGATAATTCCATTCCAACATAAGAATTTTCATTAATTTGTTCTAATGAGAAACTTATTTGTTTTTTGTTATCGCTAACTATTGCTGAATATGGTCTTAAATGAACCATCCAAGCAGGATTATATGACGGTACACTAGAAATCGGCTCTACATAGTCAAAAGGAGCATCTGATTTTTCAATCCAATCTCCTCCATACCAAACAGAAGTTTCAGTTGGTTTGTTTTTAATTACGTCTGTTAGTGTTTTAGGAATATTACGATTATCTGACATAAATGGATTAAAATTATCCTCAAATGCGTATATTTGACCTGTCTGAATATCCTGATAGTATTTCATATTTTATTTACTTCAAATTCTGAGTTCCGTTAAGTTTATAACTTAATAAAAAAAATCAACAAAATAATAGCTTATTTAACATAATAGTCGTTATGTTGAATTACATTTAAAAAATTTATTTTTCAAAAGGTTATAAATCATATTTGTGTGCTATAAAAAATAGAAAACATGCATTTGAAACAATTTGATCACTTTATAGACATATCTGATACCTACTTCTAATAAGAAAAGCATCAGTCATTCTTTTTACTACCTAATTTTCTCTCTCATCTTACTCAAAAGAATAAATAGTTTTAATATCAATAGGATAAGAATTTTAAAACATCCAAACTTGCAAAAAGATATATTAAGATATATCTTAATGATCATTATTTAGTTTTTTTGAGAAAATTAGAATGAAATATCCCACAGATCATCATTTTGAGCATTCTCTGTCTTATGAAGTCCCTCAGGGTTCCGCTCGTCGTGGTCGATTATTCGAAGCAGGTCGGATGAAGCTTTTGGTTTTATATCTCATTCAACAAAGCCCTAAACATGGTTATGAAATTATTAAAGAAATTAGCGAGTTCGTCGGTGGGGACTATAGCCCAAGTGCTGGCACGATTTACCCAACATTAACTATGCTTGAAGAAATGAACCTGATCTCACTGCTGGATGTAGAACGTAAGCAATATCAAGTCACTCAACAAGGTGAAGACTATTTAAAAGAACAACAAGATATGTTGAATGCTTTACTGGAAAAGTTACGCCTTCGGCGTGAAATTCATAGCAATGATCAACTGATTGATATTCATCGCGCGATGGAAAATCTTAAAACGGCTTTACGGCTGAAACTGAAGGTTGCCGAGTTAACGCCAGAACATATTCATCAAATTGCTGAAAAGATTGATCAGGCAGCTGTTGAAATTGGTCGTTTATAAATACGGAGGATGAATGATGATAGACAAGCAAAATCAGCTTAAACAGGCAGGCTTAAGAGTCACGCATTCGCGTATCTCCATCCTAAATTTACTTGAACAGCAGAGTAGTGATTTAACGATTAAACAGATTTATCAAAAATTGCAGGTGCAGCGTCAGCAACTCAGTCTGGCGACGATTTACCGTGTATTAAGTGATCTTGTTGATGCAGGTTTAATTTCGAGTTATCAGTTTCATCGTGCAGAAGCAAAGTTTAATTTGCCTGATCGTGGCAAAAAACAAGTGCTTCACATTCAGTGCGGTGCATTATCCAGTGCCCAACAAGCCCAGTTTTTACACTCCTTGCAAGCTGTATTTGAACAATTTCAAGTGGATTTAATGCAATTTGAAGTTCAGGAAAGTGCTTAATTTTGAAAGAGAATAGGAAGTGATTTATGAAACAACATCAATATTTTGTCACAGTGCAACATCTTAAAGATGCCAAAGGTGAGGTCTCTAGTTATGCTGAAAAACTAGAGTTTTATAGTCGTAATCATGATGATATTTTTCAGATTGTAGAAAAATTAAAATCGGCAAATTTGTTTGATGAACAAACCACGCAGTCTTTTGCTGTTGGTCTAAAACTGTTTAGTGAAGTGCTGCTAGAGCAACGTGATCATCCTTTATTCAACGAATTTGCACCGCACTTTCGTGCTTTTATGAAACATATGAAAAGCCAGATTTCATCTACTCAATAATTGTGGTACCAGAGAAGACAAGGATTGTCTTAAAAATAGCACTACACTGTCTTAGAGTTATGCATAGATTGCTAAATTAAGTTTGTTAATATAAAGATAATCAGTAAGATAACTCCAATGTGAACAACAGCAGTTGATTGATTCTAAATATATTGTTTACGCAATGATAAAAGAACAATACGCTGAGACACGTTATTCTAATTTAAACACCTCTTCTATGTAATGAATAGCATTTTGATCAGTCAGCATACATATCAATTTCGCCAGCCATTCAAGATCTAAGCAGATATCAGGACAAAGATAATGACCAATACCAATTATACGGAAATCTCAGACTCGAAGGATTGTGAAAATTATATCAATCAATTTATTCAGGATTTTCAAATTCGTAGTGCTGAAATTGGTAAAGGCACTGTCATCAAACGTGCATTACCAAGTCGGCAAAAACGTATGATTGGGGCGTGGTGTTTTTTAGATCATGCAGGACCCGTCACCTTCCCTCAGGGTGATGGCTTGGACGTAGGACCACATCCGCATACCGGACTGCAAACTTTTACTTGGATGATCGAAGGCACCATGATGCATACCGATAGTCTGGGAAGCAAGCAGTTGATTCGTCCTTATCAGGTCAATCTGATGACAGCTGGATATGGAATTTCACATACAGAAGTTGCGCCAGATACTGAAACCAAAATGCATGCTGCCCAGCTCTGGATTGCCTTGCCCGATGAAAAGCTCAATATGCCGCCACAATTTGACCATTATCCAGTGTTACCAAAAACAGAGCAGGATCAGGTTGAATTTACGGTTTTAGTGGGGGAGTTCATGGGTCAGACTTCTCCTGTAGCGGTGCATACGCCATTGGTTGGGGTGGATTTGACCGCTCAGGCAGACACGAAAACCCGTATTCCCCTGAATCCAAAATTTGAATATGGCTTTTTAGCACTCGAAGGTCATGCATGGGTCAATGGACATGAATTGAACCAAGATAATCTGGTGGTTTTAGAGCCGGGAATCGAACATATTGATGTTGATATTCCTCAAGGTCATCGCGTATTACTGATTGGCGGTGAGCCCTTTGAAAAGCCAGTGCTGTTGTGGTGGAACCTTGTTGGTCGTACCACTGAAGGATTGCGCGAAGCGCGCGAACAATGGGTCAATCACGATGCGCGTTTTGGCGAAATCCCTGATTATGACGGTCCACGTCTTGAAGCCCCTACTTTTCCAGACCAAATGAGAGCATCCAAATGAGTGTAATTGCACGTAGTGTCGTTAAAACAGATCCCGCACCGTGGAAAGGTGAGGTGATTAGTGGTAAACATCATTATGTTACCGATAAACCTGAATCTTTTGGTGGTCATGACACTGGACCTGCGCCTTACGATTTTCTGACTGCCAGTCTGGCTTCATGTACCATGATTACCTTGCGTATGTATGCCCAGCATAAGGAAATGGACTTTGGTGAGTTTAGCGTCGAAGTTGATTTTTTTATGAATAAGGAACAACAGGAATGGATCGAACGTCGTGTGACTTTTAAAAATCCATTATCTGAAGAAATGCAGGAAAAAGTATTGAATGTCTGTAGTAAAACACCAGTAACCAAGACCTTATTACGCAGTGTGGAAATCAAAACCACCTTAGCTTAATTTTGTTGCAATCTAATGATTTTACAATTCAGCCCATGCAATGCTCATGGGCTGAATGCGATCAATCAATTTAAAATTTTGGCGAGAAATAGAGAACAATATGCTGACTTTACATCATCTGGAACAATCGCGTTCTTTTCGGATTTTATGGGCTTTAGAAGAGCTACAACAAGACTATCAAATCCAATATTACAAACGCTTACCGACCTTTGCAGCACCACCCGAATTGAAGCAGGTGCATCCTTTAGGCAAAGCACCCATTTTGCAGGATGATGACCGTGCGATTGCTGAATCTGCGGTCATTTTGGAATATCTACAAAGCCATTATGATCCACAACAGCAGTTCAAACCACAGAGTCCTGAAGATGCCTTTCAGTATTTATACTGGATGCATTATGCCGAAGGTTCACTCATGCCCCTATTGGTATTTCAGTTGGTGATGAATAATGTGTCTAAAAATGTCCCTTTTTTAATTCGACCAGTTGCAAACAAAATTACGGATGGCATTAAAGCCGGTTTTATTCGTCCACGATTAAACGATCATATTGCTTTTTTAGAGGATTACTTATCCGAGCATGACTATTTTGCAGGTCAGTTTAGTTTTGCCGATATTCAAATGAGTTTTCCGCTAGAAGCTTTTCTGACGCGTACCGTGGGTCAATATCCGAATATCCAAGCGTTTTTAAAACGGATACAAGCACGTGAAGGCTATCAGCGAGCTAAACGAAAGGGCATTGAATAATCCCGTATTTTTTTTAATTTTTCATTGAGTCTACATCTATACAATAAAAATAGATGCGGTGATTAAATTGAACACAGAATAATAAATGTGGCGATTAAAAAAACCAAGTGCTTAGAGGGCACTTGGTTTTTGTGTTTTTTAGCGGTGTAATTTTTACTTTTAGCGTTTGACCACAATGGAATCAATGCCACTATGTTGCAAGGTTTGCTGTGCAGCCACAGCAGAATCTTGTGAGTCATAAGGCCCTGAAATCACGCGGTACCATGTTTTTCCATTTTCAACGCTTTTGACCACATCCGCAGATAAGCCATTCAAAATAATTTCTGCACGTCGTGCATCGGCACTGTCAGGGTCAGGATAGCTACGTACTTGTAAAATATAAGAGCTTTGATGTACTTGAACGTTTTCTTCTGCATTTACCGCAGCAGCAGGATCATTAGCTGTAGGCATGCTGGCAGCTTCACGTGGTGCTTCCACAATCACGACAGGCTGACTATTTTTTGTTTCAGGAACGGCTTGCTCAGGAATAGGCGTAACCTGTTGTTGAGGCAGCAAATCATAGAAACGATAGTCATGGTTGGTGTCTTCTTCCTGATAATGTGGTGAAGTCACTTCATTGTGCGTTGAAACAGGTTTCCACGGTTTCCAGAGCATGAGAACCACGCCAATACACATAATCAGCAAAATTGCGAATAAAGTGCCTAACCATTTTGGAATCAACGGTTTTTTGGGCTTGTTGGGTCGTTCAGATACACCGCGCTGCGTTTTTCCAAACACGTGAAATCCTCTTTAAATTAAGGGCATTGCCACTAGAATTTTAAAAAACAAAGCATGATCCGTAGATGATGCCTTGTTCAATGCACTTCGCATCGTCGTTCCAGCTGTTAGCTGTACAATGATGGAGCACTTTGCTCGATTTACATCGCTTCAGGTGCGGATACACCCAATAACGCTAAGCCATTACGCAAGACTTGCTGCACATTCATAGAGAGTAATAAACGTGCTTGAGTGAGTTCTGCATCGTCATTTAACACTTTGTGTTCATTGTACCAGCCATGAAATAATGCCGCTAACTCTTTCAAATAGTTGCCAATTTGATGTGGCTCATAAGCATTTGCTGCACGAACGATAATATCTGGATAGGCTGCAAGTTTCGACAGAATTTCTGTTTCAGCCTCAAGTTCCAAACGTGAAGCATATTGACGTGCCGAAACTGCATCGAAATTCACATCTGTTGTCGCGGCTTTTTCTAACATACGGCAGATTCGTGCATGTGCATATTGAATGTAATATACGGCATTGTCTTTGCTTTGTGATACTGCGAGGTCTAAGTCAAAGTCGATATGTTGTTCAGATTTACGCATCACATAATAGAAACGTGCGGCATCATTACCGACTTCTTGACGTAATTCACGTAAGGTGACAAATTGCCCTGAACGTGAAGACATTTGCACCATTTCACCGCCACGCCATAGGCTGACAAACTGAACCAAAAGTACCGTGAGTTTGGCAGAATCATAACCCATCGCATCAATTGCAGCTTTAACACGCGCAATATAACCGTGGTGATCAGAACCCCAGATATCTACAATATGCGTGTAACCCCGTTGTAATTTATCCAGATGGTAGGCGATATCAGAAGCAAAATAGGTGGTTTGTCCATTGCGACGTTTCACCACACGGTCTTTTTCATCACCAAATTCAGTCGATTTAAACCAGATATTGCCGTCTTTTTC
The DNA here is from genome assembly GCF_900625095.1 of Acinetobacter ihumii. Classification (GTDB taxonomy): domain Bacteria; phylum Pseudomonadota; class Gammaproteobacteria; order Pseudomonadales; family Moraxellaceae; genus Acinetobacter; species Acinetobacter ihumii. The sequence goes on from NZ_LR130760.1 coordinate 2,564,846, forward strand.
ATAGAGAAAACCACGTTGGTCTAAAGTCTGTAATGCTTCCTCAATTTTATCAACCAGTGATGCTTCACTAAACCAGCGATCAAATGTCACCCCAAAGTCGGCAAGGTCATCCTTAATATCATCCAGAATGGCTTTTAATGCCGCTTGATGGAAGACTCGATAGGCCTCACCTAGTAATTGTTGTGAATTGGCAATTAAGCCATCAATATGTTTTTCTTTATCACCAGAAAGCACCACTTTATTGCCTTCTGCATCAAGTTCAGCGGCATATTGCACATCTTCTGGCACGTTATTATAAACATCATTGACATTGCGAACATGCGCATCAGCATCTTTATCAATAATGCTTTGTGCGATTTCCTTGACGTAATCACCTTGATAGGCATTTTTTGGAAAGACCAGTGATTGACCTTGAAGTTCTAAATAACGTAAATAAGTCGATGTCGCCAAAATATCCATTTGACGACCTGCATCATTAACATAATATTCGCGGTCAACTTTGGCACCCGTTGCTTCTAATAAGTTAGCAACAGTCATACCATACGCTGCACCTCGACCATGACCAACGTGTAAGCTTGAGGTCGGGTTGGCAGAGACAAATTCCACCTGAATTTTTTGCGCAGCATTGACCTGACTACGCCCAAATTGATCTTTTTGCGCCTGAATCTGATCAAGTACGGCATAACGCTGATCGGCATTTAAGAAAAAGTTGATAAAACCCGGACCTGCAATTTCAGCCTTGCTAATGTCAGCCACTTCTGGCAAATGCGCCAAGACTTTTTCGGCCAAATCGCGTGGTTTCATACCCGCAGCCTTTGCGCCCACCATCGCAATGTTGGAAGCAAAGTCACCATGACTTCGGTCTTTGGTTCGGGTTAACACACTGTTGTTAGTCCAATCCGAAGGAAGAATCCCTGCTTGCTGAAGAGATTGCACGGCATGATCAAGAGCTGCTTGTATGGCGGTGTTCATATCTATCTAAAACGAATGTTCGCGGAAAAACGCTAAATATAGCAAATTTTGTCCGCTTTAGGTGAGGCTGTTTGATCTCTAAATTGATTTAATTGAAATACAAGGGCTGATCGCAATTCTCAACGATTTGCTTTGTGAGTATTGCTGACTGGAAATAGATTTTTTTACAATTCAGCATGTTGATTTTTAACAGGATATAAATGCTTTACATAATAAATTTTGATGGTTTTAGCGCTAGCCCAATTTTTTAAAGATCTCACGATTTTCGCTTGAATACAGCTAAAGGATTTAAATAGTTTTTATTTTTGAGGAGAAATTGAGTTTGTCTGAGTTTCTGATTGTATCGTTAAAATTCTTTCATCTTCGGCATCCACCTTATAGAAGTAGTATCTTCAAGCAATTATTTGAGTCAACTTTTGCTATTCCTAAACATTGTTTGACCTTCTGTTAATGTACATTTGAGATCAAGTCAGGACATTATAAAAATGAAGAATTTAAAAGAGACAAGCGCATCACCACTACGAAAATTCCAAATTCTGCTCACTATCATAGCCAAAAATATGGATTGGATTTAATGCGACAGCGTAAACAATAGCTAAAAGAGTGTATAAAAAAACATCTTATTTGAGCATAAAATGTTATCCATAGCATTATCAATTTTGGAAATACCTATTTGCTGAAAAAACAGCGTAAGCTATGTCAAACTGATGACATGCATACATAACCTGTGGGGATGCTCCCCAACAATGAGATAGGCAATGACCGCTGAAAATACCACCAAAAAACATCCCCTCTATATTCCTTATGCTGGTTTTACCCTTCTGGAACTCCCACTACTCAACAAGGGTTCTGCATTTACACAAGATGAACGACGCCATTTCAACTTAAACGGTTTACTGCCTCATGTTATCGAAACCATTGAAGAACAGAGTCAGCGTTCGTATCAACAGTTCACGGCATTTAATGATGCGATCAATAAGCATATTTATTTACGAAATATTCAGGACACCAACGAAACCCTATTTTATCGTTTAATTGAAGATCATTTAGAAGAAATGATGCCGATTATTTATACACCTACGGTGGGAGAGGCTTGCCAGCGATTCTCGGATATTTATCGCCGTCATCGTGGGGTTTTTATGTCCTATACTGATCGTGAAAATATTGATGATATTCTGCAAAACATTAATCGACGTAATGTCAAAGTCATTGTGATTACAGACGGTGAGCGCATTTTAGGTCTAGGTGATCAAGGCATTGGTGGAATGGGTATTCCAATTGGAAAATTGTCACTTTATACCGCATGTGGTGGTATTAGCCCTGCCTATACCTTACCGATTACCATTGATGTGGGAACCAATAATCAACAACTTTTAAATGATCCATTGTATATGGGCTGGCGTCAGCCACGTATTAGCGGTGATGAATACTATAATTTTATTGATCAAGTATTAACTGGAATTCGTCGTCGTTGGCCACATGCCTTGATCCAGTTTGAAGATTTTGCACAAAACAATGCGATGCCGTTATTGAGTAAATATCGCGATAAATTCTGCTGTTTTAATGATGATATTCAAGGTACTGCTGCGGTTTCGGTCGGAAGTTTAATCGCTGCAAGTCGTGCGGCAGGCAAACAATTGAAAGATCAAATTGTGACTTTTTTGGGTGCAGGCTCGGCGGGTTGTGGGATCGCTGAACAAATTATTGCGCAAATGGTGGCAGAAGGCTTAACTGATGAACAAGCGCGCGCGCGAGTGTTTATGGTGGATCGCTTTGGTTTGATTACTGAAAATCAGCCGAATTTACTGGATTTTCAACGTAAATTGGCTCAAAAAGCCGATGTGGTTTCACGTTGGGGAAATGTAGAGGACGTGATTTCTTTACTGGATGTGGTGAAACATGCCAAGCCAACAGTGTTAATCGGTGTTTCAGGTCAACCCGGTTTATTTACCCAGGAAGTGATCGAAGCATTAAGTCAAAATGCTGCCACGCCCATCGTAATGCCATTATCAAATCCAACATCACGTGTAGAAGCAGTGCCATCTGACATTATTCAGTGGACGAAAGGGCAGGCACTCATTGCGACAGGCAGTCCATTTGCACCAGTGAATTATCAAGGTAAATTGTACAACATCGCACAATGCAATAATTCTTACATTTTTCCGGGTATTGGTTTGGGTGTGATTGCCTCAGGTGCCAAACGAGTCACGAATAATATGTTGATGGCATCCAGTAATGCATTGGCAGACTGCTCGCCATTATTAAAAGATGCCGATGCAGACCTTCTTCCACCGATTGCAGATATTCAAAAAGTATCTCGCGTGATTGCGCTTAAAGTGGCGCAGGCAGCCATCGCAGATGGTGTCGCAGTTCCATTAACGGATGAGCAAATTCAAAGCAATATTGAAAAAGAGTTCTGGCAACCTGAATATCGAACCTACAAACGCGTCCCATTTTAACTTCGATTTATTTTTAAAGTAGAAGATGTGATCATTAAAAAAGAGCTCCGGCTCTTTTTTTTGTGGAGGGAAAATATACAAAAAAACAACTAGACTGTGCGTTCTGTATTTTTTAAACTTACGCGCGATTTATATCACTAAAACTAAAAATGAAGAAAGAAGATGCTAACTAATATTTATAGTGTTATGGAGCAGTGGGGTCTAGGAACTTTAAAACGTGCCCTTCATGTGCAATTTAGTCATCCTGTGCTGAATACACAGGTTTTTTTGCAGCGTATTGAAGGGCAACATAAACTCAATGATGGTCTAAATATTGAATTAACTTGCTTATCAAATAATGCACATATTGCGTTGAAACAATTTATTGGCTGTCAAGTGATGGTCGATCAAGTCAATGATCTGGGGCAATTTACGAGAACATCGGGAATTATTACCCAAGCCAGTCAAGGCCTGAGTGATGGTGCATTGACTCTTTATACGCTTACTTTGCAGGATCCTACAGCACTCTGGCACAAACGGCGTAATAGTCGTGTGTTTATGAATAAAAGTGTAGTCGAGATTACGGAGATTTTATTTAAGGAGTGGCAAACTAAAAGTCGATTGTTTGCTGCAAGTTTGACACTTGATTTGAGTGGACTGAGTCAAAGCTATGATATTCGCCCATTTAGTATGCAAAATAACGAAACTGATCATGAGTTTTTGACCCGACTCTGGCGTAGCGAGGGTATTAATTGGCTGATCGATGAACAAAATAATATCGTTGTACATGCGCTACAGGAGATTGCACCGCAGAAACTACGATTGATTGATGATCAACAGCATTTTACTGCAATGAGTCGTGGTGTTATTCGTTTTCACCGTAGTGATGCGACAGAATATTTTGACAGCATGATTAGTTTGGTGGCACATCGCCAACTACAATCGACAGCGGCTTATATACAACGCTGGCAAGCTGATGGACTCACACAGGATGAAGGTAGTGGTTCGGTATTGAGTGCTCACCTACATAGTGATCAGCACAGCAATGAAAGCTTAAGTCTAGAACAGGCTTGGTCTATCGGGGCGGCGTGGACTGCGGATCTTACGGGTTCAGATCAGGCCACGCCTTCTGGCTCACAACAAATTGAACGGCTCAATCAAAATTTAAGCGCTTATCAGGAAATTCAAGCTAAATATTTTAAAGCCAAAACGACGGTGCGCGATGCTCAAGTCGGCTACTGGTTTGAACTGACTGGACATCCAGAAATTGATCAACACACGACGAATGATCGACAATTTCTAATTTATGAAAAACGCTTTTATAACCAGAATAATTTACCTAAAGACATTCAACAACAAGTTGAGCATTTGAAGCCTAGAGTGGCATTTTTCTCACGTCAAACGGATGAACGTCAAGGTAATGAGCTGACGCTAATACGCCGTCAGATTAAAGTTGTCCCTGAATATCAGCCATTACAACATCGACCACTGGCTTATCCGCAGCGTGCGCGTGTGGTAGGACCTGAAAATGAAGAAATTTATGTGGATGAATGGGGGCGAATCAAAGTTCACTTTCTGTTTACCCGAGATCAGGATCATGCGCATGATGGTGGCGCAGGTGCCAATGAGAATGACGCAGATTCCGCTTGGGTCGATGTGCTGACACCGTGGGCTGGCGAAGGATATGGAGCGAGATTTTTACCACGTGTTGGTGAATTGGTGGTCATTGACTTTTTTGATGGCGATGTCGATCGACCATTTGTAATGGGTCGAATCCATGAAGCGCAACGTTCACCCACAAAATTCGATGTAAAAGGACAATTACCCGCGACCCGAAATTTGAGCGGTATTCGTTCGCAAGAGGTGGCTGGCTCAGGCTTTAACCAGCTTCGTTTTGATGATACCACTGGGCAAATCAGTACCCAGTTACACAGTAGTCATGGTGCTAGTCAGTTGAATCTAGGTAATTTAAGTCACCCTAAACAACAGGAAAGCAGTCAAGGTCGTGGTGAAGGTTTTGAACTGCGTACTGATCAATGGGGGGCGCTGCGTGCAGGTGAGGGACTCTATATGACCACACATCAACAGCAACAAGCGCAAGGTCAGCATCTGGATGCCCAAGAAACAATCCAGCAAATCCAAGTTAACTTAAATAATGCAAACGCTTTAAGTGAAGTGGCTGAAAACCAGCAGACGGATCCACTTGAAGTATTGCACAACCTCAAAAGTTTTTTAGAACAGATTGAACAACAAGACCAAGACAAAGCTGCGGCATTTAAACAAGCCTTAATGATTTTAAGTGCACCTAGCAGTATTGCCCTGAGTAGTCATGAGGATATTCACTTAAGTGCAGATGGGCAGATTAGCCATAGTGCAGGTAATAGCATTAATCTGAGTACTCAAAAAAATCTGATTGCACATGCTAGTGACAAGATCAGCCTGTTTGCAGCACAGCAGGGAGCGAAGTTGTATGCAGGCAAAGGTAAGATTGAGATACAAGCACAAGGGGATGGAGTAGACCTGATTGCGCGTAAGAGTGTACAGATTATTTCGACGGAGGATAAGATTGAAATCACTAGTCCTAAAAAGATTGTACTCACCGCAGGCGGTTCTCAGCTTAGGATTAATGCTGATGGTATATTTTTAACCACAGGTGCTAAGTTTGAGAGTAAGGCTGGGCAGCATTTGTTTATGGGGGGGGCTAAGATTTCATATGAGATGCCACAACTTCCAAATATTGCTTTGTATAGTAATAAGTTGGATGTTTATGATTTATTTTGGGAGAGCGATTTTAGTCAGCTTAGTTATAAAGCTTTTGTACAGGGAACTAATTCATTTACTTCGGGCTCAATAGATGAACATGGTCGTACAGGGAAAATTAGTACCCCAGACCCAACAAAAGTCCAAGTTCTGGTTGGTTCTAATGATGAATGGAGGTTAATCATTGATAGTTTTGATGAAGATGATTTTTTGACAGATCAAAATGTGAATGACTCAGAAGTAGATAATAATGTAGAAGGTCGGGATTGGAAATGAATAAAAAATCATTAGTGACCATACAAATTCTAGACTTATTTGGTTGTCCAATCTCAAAAGCACAATATGAAGTAAAAAATCAGAGAACTGGGCAAGTTATTGCTGCTGGAGCAACAAATGCTTCAGGATGTATCGTTGAAATTAGCCGAGATAAAGGTACGGCTTTGGATGTTTATATTAAAAGTATGTTTAATGGTTTAATGGTCAAGGTACAAAGTTTTGTAATGTCTAGAGATCGAATGCTCGTAAAAATTACAAGCCCAAAAGTTATGATTGATCTAAAAACATTATTAAATCAAGGAGGTAATGGGCAATATAAAAGAAAAACCCATGTTGTAAAAAAGGACGAAACTTTATTTGAAATAGCCCAAAAAAATCATACGACTGTTCGAGCATTAGAGTGTTTGAATAAAATAGATGACCCCAATAAGATTATTGTTGGTCAAGTTATTAAATTACCAGTAAATATTCCTGCTACAGGAAATAATTCACATCAAGAAAAAGCTAAACAGACCACTCAGCAGAGAACACAACCTTCGGCTAGCAGCACTAAAACAAAAGCACCACAGACTCCACCTGTAAGGCCATCGAGTACAACACCTCAGAAAAAGCAGGAAGAAGGAATTTTTGGAGCAAATTTTGGCAGTAAAGTCCTCGACCAAGTGAATGAGCTTTATGAAGAAGGTAAAAAAACGCTGAATGAAGCTACAAACGCTGCTTCCAAGATATTGACGGTTGATGATCGCAGTCAAGAAGGTGGAACACCTAAAGCAGATGCTCCAAATTTATGTAAAACCAATCCGCAATGTATTTCAAGTGGTAAGAGTGAGCTTATTCGAGAAGTGAATATTCGTTTGGCTGGCTTTGGTGGAGCTTTACCTACAGATGAATTCACTGAGTTGACTGCAAAATGTATTAAGCAATTCCAACGGGATTATATGGGAGTCCCTGAAACAGGAAAGATTTGTGGCTCAGTATTAGTAGCGTTAGATAAATTTTATGAAGAATACCCTGTCGCAGGTTTTATGGGGAAAGCTGCTTGTAATTGTGGCAAATGTTCGGGCTTTGGTAATGGTAATATGGGCATTCCATCTGGTTCAAATAAAGCAAATGAATATCCAGGATTACACCGAAGTCTAATTTGGATATTAAAGGCTATAAATTTTTATTTAAAAAATGAATTTAAGGAAAAGAAAATCGAAGTGGCTTATATAGAGTCTGGTTATAGATGTATTGAAAATAATAAAAAACATGGAAGAGCAACAGTAAATCATATGGGGTTGGCTTTGGATATTCATTTTAATAAGGATGGAAAAAGGACTCGTGAAGTCAATGATATGGAATTTATTCGTAAAGAAATTATGATTAAAAAAATGGGAGCATCTGAAAATAGAGAGCTCAATAAAATTTATTTAGAACCAAAAGTTTTTAATAGTGGAGCTCAAGGAGCAACTACATGGGTACATTTTGACGTTACTAAATTCTCAACTATATATTTTAATGGAAATATTTTTCAAAAAACAATAGTTGAATTAAATGGCGTTAAAATGCTTGCTTTGGTAAACACTATGAAGGCTCCTAGTGTTTTAAGTTGTGGAGGGGGAGTATCAACACCAAAACTACATGATACTATAATGGATGAATTAGTACTAAGTAATGATGATATTATAGATATTATGAAGGTGACTGAAACTGAGGTGATAAAGTTTAAAACAGAGAAATATTTTACTGATCAAGCTGCTGGTGTTGTAGATACTATTATGAATAGAGCCAAGTCTGGTGTATGGGGAAATAGTGTCAGAAGTGTAGTCAATGCTGATAGGCAGTTTTCTAAAATTACAGGTCCTAAAAGTTTAGACCCTTATGGTAGTGTTGAGAAAATGCCAATATCGCACGTAAGTATAAGGATTAGGAATTTTGTTAATAACTATCTTATAGAAAGAGCAAATGGTAAACTTTCCATCATTGGAGAAAATCTAAACTATGCAAATAAATATTATTCAGATGCAAAAAATAGAAAGGCATGGGTAGATAAATTTCATGATGAAGCAGTAAAGAAAGGTATGATACTTGGTAATGGAACAGCCATACATGCTCATGGCACTACGACTGAACTAAGAAACAAAATGCCAAAACCCTTTAAAATAGTTCTCCCTCAAGACTTCAAAGGAATTTAATATGTTTAGTAAATATGTAGTTGGTACCGGATTGGTATTATTGGCGTTTGGTTCAATAATATCAGCATGTGCGGATAGCTCATCAGTAAATTGTAATAAAAGTAATGTTTATGAAAGTATACAATGTATAGAAAAGGAAAATAAAAAATTAATTGTTAAACTTGATAATGAAAAAAATAGAGAAAAAAATGATTATAATAAATGGATAAAAAAAATAAGAAATAATTGTGAGGGAAAAATAAGTCATATAGCTGGAGAAGGTGCGGGTTTAGTTAGAAATCAATGTTACAGAGATGAGTATTTATCTAGATTATCTTTTTTAACAACTGGGGGAACTTCGAAAGAAGAAAAAAATATACATGGTTTGGTAGTAACACATTTGCCTTACAATTCAGTTGATCATTTCAAATGTCTTTTAAAGAAAGATATAAATAGTTGTTCTAAAGTTAATTTGGTGAGCTCATCTAATTTGATAAAATTTTATCCATCTATTTCTCCAAGTTATGGGGATGGTATTGTTCTTCCAGAAACAGAAAGTGGTAAACAAATTATTATTTCTCCATTTGAAGATAATGAGGATGAGGGTCCACAACTTGCTATTTTAATTATTAATACTTTTGGCGTAGAAGAAAAGGAATTTATTCCAGCAACTAAAAATGTACTAATCGATAAGAATTATAATTTAACTTATATAGACGGTAATACAGAAAAACGAGTACAATTAAAATGATAATTTTATTTATATTCTAGTAAATATGTGAAATCAACCCGAACTTTGCTTAGTTCGGGTTTTTTGTATGCAAACAGCAAAAGCAAGGCAAAATTTTCAGACAGGCACTAATGTTGTTGGTATCGCCGAATGGAATTGCACTGACAACACCTGAAAATATTATTTTGCAAGCTTCTCAGGATATTGCCGAGAGTGCAAATGGTTCAATTAATTTGAGCGCACAGAAGAATATTATTATGCAGTCACCAGTAGCTCCTAAATTATGATTCAGATTCAGTATTTCGCTATTGTGCTGTATCATTTGAGTACATTAATACCCAGTAAGGATATTTTTATCGATGACAACGATTGAATCAATGTAACAGGTATAATCAATTTTTTTCTTTATTTTTTAGTTATGTCCTTTCAAATTTGGCTCGGATTTATGCTCGCCTGTTGGGCGATTAGCATATCACCAGGAGTAGGCGCGATTGCCTCTATGTCGAGTGGTTTAAACTATGGTTTTCGACACGGTTATTGGAATGCGCTTGGATTGCAACTCGCTCTGGTTTTACAAATTATGATTGTTGCAGCAGGGGTCGGGGTACTTTTTGCAACCACTGTTTGGGCATTTCTATTGGTCAAGTGGTTTGGCGTAATTTATTTACTATATTTGGCTTATAAACAATGGACTGCACCAATCCAAGATATCGAAATTAAGCAAGAAACGATATATAAATCAAGACGAAGTCTGATGTTCAATGGCTTTGTGGTGAATATGAGTAATCCCAAAGCGATTGTATTCTTACTGGCGGTTTTACCCCAGTTTTTAGATTTGAACCGTCCACAATGGCCACAGTATATGATCATGGCAGTCACGATGATCTCTATCGATTTAATTGTGATGGCGGGTTATACAGGATTGGCAGCGAAAGTGCTGCGCTTACTTCGCTCACCGAAGCAGCAAAAATATTTAAATCGCAGCTTTGCCATTATGTTTGCAGTCGCGGCATTGCTACTCAGTTCGATTCATCAAAGTGTTTAAAATTTAATGCTTTGACCGTAGATGGTTTTACATTTTTGGATAATAAAAATGGCAGCAAATAATAAAGCCATACACAATACGATACTTAAACCAGTCGAAATATTAATGACCGCACTTGACCAGAGGCCAACCGTTACTCCAATCTGAGCGCACACAAATGCCCAAATCACCATCTGTTTTGGAGAGTTCGCTAAAAGCCTGGCTGTTAAAGCTGGAATGACCAACAAGGCACCCATTAATAAGGAACCCACTGCACGTAATGCCAATACGGTAAATAAAGCCAGCAATAGCATAAAAATCAGGCGTTGCCATTTGGCATTCACTCCCTCACTCATAGCCATGTCTGGGTCAATGGCAATTTGAATCTGGGCTTTCCAGTGACGGTAGAGAACAGCCAAAGCCAAAGCAATAATTCCAATAAAAATGGGTAAATCTTGCCATCCAATCGCCAGTAAATCACCAAATAAATAGCTTAATAATTCTGGTCGTAATTCAGGAATTTGTTGAATCAAGACTAATCCAGAACAAAGTAAAGTCGCTGAGCAAAGTGCCAATAAGGCATCGTTTGGGAGGCGCGGGTCATGTAACACCCAAAGGATTGCAACCAGTAATAATGCCAACAGAGCCACACCAAACCAGAGCGGTAACTGTAAAATACCTGCCACTGCGACACCTAATAAGGTGCCATGCGCCATGGTGTCGGCAAAAAAAGACATTCTGCGCCAGAGCATTAAACAGCCCAAAGGCGCTGTTAAAAAAACCAGTAAACTCCCCATGGTCCAAGCAGGAAGCAAAAGTTGTAACCATTCCAGCATTGCCTAAGCTTCCGGTTCAGGGTGAATATGAGGGTGGTCGATATGCGTACAAGGTTCAATATGATCGCCATGCGCACAATGATCATGATGATGTTGGTAAGGCACACGCTGACCACCAAAAATGGCCAGATACTCTGGATGTTGCTGGACACTCTCAGGTAAACCGCTACAGCAAATATGTTTATTTAAACAAACCACCTGCTGAGTGCCTTGCATCACCCATTGCAGATCATGTGACACCATGAGGATGGCACAGCCATAACGCTCAGGTAGGCTGCGTACATATTCATAAAGTTCAGCTTCAGACTGAATATCCAGCCCTTGCATGGGTTCATCCAGCACTAAAATATCAGGCTGGCGTAGCAGAGCACGGGCTAAAAGTACACGCTGCTTTTCACCGCCAGACAACTGTTGTACTTTGGCATCCTGTAATTTAGCAATGCCGGTATCGTGAATAATTTCGGTGCGTAGGCTTGTTTCACATTTTTCTAAAGCAAGTAAATCTTTGACTCTTAAAGGCAAACTATGTGAAGGATTAAATTTTTGAGGGACATACGCCATCTTGTTTTTTTTTGCAGAAATGACCTTGCCCTGAGAAGGCTGCATAATACCCAGCAATACTTTAATTAATGTAGATTTACCCGCACCATTCGGACCAATCAAGGTGACAATTTCATTTTGATGTAATGAAAAATCTACTTTTTTTAAAATATCTCGCTGATCTCGGTAAACCGAAACCTGATCCAGACGGATCAGTTCAGGCATCAAACTGAATGGCTGCTGCACTGTTGGCATTTTCCAGAAATCTCAATAATGGTATGTTGCGCATTAAAATGGTCAGAACCTGCCAACTGCTGCAATTGTTGCAATAGACCGTCAGAAGAAGCCTCTTTCACGATATGACATTCATTACAAATTAAAAATGCAGCTTGATGTCCTTCTCGGGGATGACAGCATGGGATATAGGCATTAATTGAGGTGAGACGATGGATAAGACCTTTTTCCAATAAAAAATCCAGCGTGCGGTACACTGTGGGCGGTGCGGCTGGACGATCTGAGCCGCTTTTAATTTTTGCCAATAAATCATAAGCACCCATTGGACCTGAAGCATTTAAAATTAATGCTAAAACTTCCTTACGTAATGGCGTGAGACGTGCTCCAGCCGTCGCGCACAAGCTTTCAGCTTCGGCCAGACGTACAGCAACATTTTGGTGGTCATGAACACCATGCAATGCATTATGATGCTCGTGTGAACAAGTGCTCATAGGCAAACCTCATTATTTTATTGAATAGTAACATGAAGTCATGTTGCTATCGAATAAGCGTAGGTATTTTTGAAAAACTGTTATATTATAACACAGCTTGAATGCCTAGGTTTGATTTTGTTATGTTGCGTTTTGCGCTGTTTTGCCTTTTTTCTGTTGTTTCGACATGGTCATGGTCGCAATCACCTCTGGTTATTTCGACACATCCAATTTATTTGATTGCTAAAGAAATTACGCGGGGCATAGAAGAACCTCAATTACTACTGGAAAATCAATCTGGTCATGATGTTCAATTAACACCGGCACATCGTAAAGCGATTCAAGATGCATCTTTGGTGATTTGGCTAGGTAAAGCACACGAAGCACCCTTGGCAAGTCTGTTACACAATAATGCCAAGGCCATTTCAATTTTAGATTCACAAATCGTGACGATCTTACCGCGTCGTAGTACACGTGGTGTGGCTCAAGCCAATACCGTAGATAGTCATGTCTGGCTTGATCCCAATAATGCAGTAAGAATTGGATTTTTTATAGCAGCATTACGTTCCCAACAACATCCCGAAAATAAAGCCAAGTATTGGCTAAATGCCAGAAATTTTGCGCAGAAAATGCTATTGGCAAGTCAAAACTACGAACGCAAATCTGCACTGCCTTATTGGTCGTATCATGATGCCTATCAGTATCTTGAACGTGCCTTAAATCTGAAGTTTGCAGGTGCTTTAACCGATGATCCGCACATTGCAGCTACAGTCAGTCAACTTAAATATCTGAATGATCACCGTCCAAATCAACGCATGTGTTTGCTGGCAGAAGGCAATGCCAACCAAAATCAATATCGTATGCTCAATCCAGTTATCTTCCAGCGCGTGGATGAAAGCCTAAATAGCGATACAGATTTTGTTGAAGCATGGAAGAAACTCGCCAGTCAGACTTCAACCTGTGTGTTAAATGCAAGCCAATAAAATGAAAACGCAGGGCATGCACATGCTTTGAGTGTAAACAAATCAGCTAAAAAAACACGACTTAGGTCGGGAAAAGATTGCATGTTCAGGGGGGTAACTCTATAATGCCTGCGATTAAAAACGATCATCAGCGTAATTTGTCAAGCATTCATGCTGTAAGTGGATAAACAATGAGCCGAACTAGTCGCTTGATTGACCGACGATTAGCGAAAGCTTTGGTCTTCTTACAAGCATTAATGATCCCTATTTCTGCGATTATCGCGTGGCTTATACAAGATCGTATTGCTGCGATAAGTGCTGCTTTAGGGGCCTTGGTCTGCTGGCTTGCCAATCTATATTTTAGCTGGCAGTCATTTCGAACCGCAGGGGCTAGAGCATCGAGACAGGTTCTATCGAACATGTATCGGGGCATGCTAGGGAAGTTCGGAATTGTGATCGTAGGATTTATTTTGATTTTAAGCAATGTTAAACCGCTGTCTCCAGCGGCATTGTTTTGTGGCTTTATACTCGTTCAGACCATGTCGTGGGTCGCTCCTTTTTGGGTTTCACGTCTACAAAAACGAGTTTAAGTTCATCCAAAATTGAAGATTTTTGAGGTGAACGAGATATCAGGCAGCGCGCGATATTCGTTTTCCTTATTTAGTAATTGACATTGACCAGGTGTGATTTATGGCTGCTGAAGAACATGCCCTTACTTCGACCGAGTATATCAAGCATCACTTGACCAATATGACCTATGGCAAAATGCCAGATGGGACATGGAAGTTAGCTGAGACTGCTGAAGAAGCTCAACAGATGGGGTTTTCTGCTATTCACTTGGATTCAATGGGTTGGTCTATCGGACTAGGTGTCATTTTTTGTTTGATTTTTTGGTGTGCTGCGAGAGCTGCGAAAGCAGATGTGCCATCAAAATTTCAATCAGCAATCGAAATGATTATCGAGTTTGTTGATTCCAGCGTCCGCGATACCTTTCATGGTAAATCACGTCTTATTGCACCATTGGCATTAACCATTTTCGTGTGGATTTTCCTCATGAACGCAATGGATTTAATTCCTGTTGACTGGATTCCGTATCTAGCGCAACAAGTCGGTGCGCATGTGTTTGGCATGGACCCTCATCATGTTTATTTCAAAGTCGTTCCTTCTACAGATCCGAACATTACTTTGGGTATGTCGTTGTCTGTATTCGTATTGATTTTGTTCTATAGCATTCGTGAGAAAGGCATTGGCGGTTTCGTTGGTGAATTGGCGCTTAACCCATTTAACCCAAGTAACCCAATTGCAAAAGCGTTGCTGATTCCAGTGAACTTGATTCTGGAATTGGTGACTTTCCTTGCACGACCAATTTCATTGGCTCTACGACTATTTGGTAACATGTATGCGGGTGAGTTAATCTTCATCCTGATCGCGTTACTTCCGTTCTGGATTCAATGGGCATTGTCAGTGCCTTGGGCGATCTTCCACATTCTTGTAATCACCTTGCAAGCATTTATCTTTATGATGCTGACCATCGTGTACTTGAGCATGGCAAGCGAAAAACATTAATGGTATTTGCCTAACTGTTAGGTTAACAGTTAGGTTTAATTTTTAGTTTAATTTGGTAATAACCTAACCTCTGAGGAATTTTTCATGGAACTCACTTTAGGTCTAGTTGCAATTGCATCTGCTATCTTGATCGCTTTTGGTGCTTTAGGTACTGCGATTGGTTTTGGTCTTTTGGGTGGTCGCTTTTTAGAAGCTGTTGCTCGTCAACCTGAACTTGCTCCGCAACTTCAAACTCGTATGTTCTTAATCGCAGGTCTTCTTGATGCTGTGCCTATGATCGGTGTTGGTATTGGCTTGTTCTTCATCTTCGCTAATCCGTTTGTAGGTTAATCAGCTTAATTCCTAAATCCACATATTGAGGAATTGCAATGAATATTAACCTCACATTGATTGGCCAAGCGATTGCATTTGCGATTTTTGTTGCATTCTGCATGAAGTTTGTTTGGCCACCACTAATCAATGCGATTAGTGAGCGTCAGCGTAAAATCGCTGATGGCTTAAATGCTGCTGAAAAAGCGAAAGCGGATCTTGCTGATGCACAATCACAAGTGAAAGCTGAACTTGATGCAGCAAAAGCACAAGCGGCTCAATTGATCGAACAAGCGAACCGCCGCGGTGCACAATTGGTCGAAGAAGCACGTACCCAAGCTGCGGCTGAAGGTGAACGTATTCGTCAACAGGCAAAAGAAGCAGTTGACCAAGACATCAATTCTGCTCGCGAAGAATTACGTCAACAAGTGGCTGCCTTGGCAGTTGATGGCGCAGAGAAAATTCTGAACCAACAAGTTGACGCAGAAGCTCATAATGCCATGCTGACTCAGCTGGCTGCTAAACTTTAAGCGAGGGAAGTATGGCTGAACTCTTGACGTTAGCACGCCCGTACGCCAAAGCAGCATTTGCTTACGCTTCTGAGCAAGGTGCAACTGACAATTGGTCGAATGCGTTACAAGTGCTCAGTGCTGCGGTGCAAGATGAAGCATTTTCCGCTTATTTAAATCGCCCTGAGCTTACTCCTGTGGAGCAAGTTGGACTTTTTACCAAAGTTTTAGGTGAACAACAGTCTCAGGCATTGTCAAACTTTTTGACATTGCTTGCTGAAAATGATCGTTTGATCCTGTTGCCTGAGATTGCGGTAGAGTACGAACAGCTTAAATCACAGAATAGCAACACAGTAGATGTCGTGATTGAATCGGCATTTCCATTAACTTCGGTACAAGAGCAACTATTAACGCAAGCTTTAGAAAAGCGTCTTAATAGTTCTGTGGTTGTGTCAGTCGAAGTGAATCCTGCATTAATTGCAGGTGTGGTTATTCGTGCAGGCGATCAAGTGATAGATGACTCTGCGCTTAACAAGCTTGAAAAAATGCGGACTCGTCTTCTTGCCTAATAGCAAAAAGACTGAACTTAAAAAAGATTGAGGAATAGCGCAATGCAACAACTGAATCCATCCGAGATCAGTGCGCTCATTAAACAGCGTATCGGCGATCTGGACACCAGCGCGACCGCTAAGAACGAAGGTACCATTGTCATGGTATCTGACGGTATCGTGCGCATTCACGGACTTGCTGATGCAATGTACGGTGAAATGATCGAATTCGACGGCGGCTTATTTGGTATGGCACTGAACCTAGAACAGGATTCAGTGGGTGCCGTTGTTTTAGGTAACTACCTAAGCCTTCAAGAAGGTCAAAAAGCTCGTTGTACAGGTCGTGTATTAGAAGTACCAGTGGGTCCTGAACTGCTTGGCCGTGTGGTCGATGCTTTGGGTAATCCAATTGATGGTAAAGGCCCTATTGATGCAAAATTAACTGATGCTGTTGAAAAAGTAGCACCAGGTGTAATTTGGCGTCAATCGGTCGACGAACCTGTTCAAACTGGTTATAAATCAGTTGATACCATGATCCCTGTAGGTCGTGGCCAGCGTGAGTTGATCATTGGTGACCGTCAGACTGGTAAAACAGCAATGGCGATCGATGCGATCATCGCTCAGAAAAATTCTGGCATTAAATGTGTATACGTTGCCATTGGTCAAAAACAATCGACCATCGCAAACGTAGTACGCAAGCTAGAAGAAACGGGTGCGATGGCGTATACCACTGTTGTCGCTGCTGCTGCTGCTGATCCTGCTGCAATGCAGTACTTGGCTCCGTATTCTGGCTGTACCATGGGTGAATACTTCCGTGACCGCGGTGAAGATGCACTGATCATTTATGATGATTTGTCTAAGCAAGCGGTTGCTTACCGTCAAATTTCATTGCTTCTTCGTCGTCCACCAGGTCGTGAAGCGTATCCAGGTGACGTATTCTATCTTCACTCACGTCTTCTTGAACGTGCTTCGCGCGTTTCTGCTGACTATGTTGAGAAATTCACGAACGGTGCAGTAACTGGTCAAACTGGTTCTTTAACTGCGTTACCGATTATTGAAACTCAAGCGGGTGACGTATCTGCATTCGTACCAACCAACGTAATTTCGATTACAGACGGTCAGATCTTCCTTGAGACATCACTATTCAATGCAGGTATTCGTCCTGCTGTGAACGCAGGTATTTCGGTATCGCGTGTTGGTGGTTCAGCTCAAACCAAGATCATCAAAAAATTGTCTGGTGGTATCCGTACCGCTCTAGCGCAATACCGTGAATTGGCTGCGTTTGCTCAGTTTGCTTCTGACCTTGATGAAGCAACTCGTAAACAACTTGAGCATGGTCAACGTGTGACTGAGTTAATGAAGCAAAAACAATATGCTCCATACTCAATTGCTGACCAAGCTGTTTCTGTTTACGCGTCTAACGAAGGCTATATGGCTGACGTTGAAGTGAAGAAAATCGTAGACTTTGATGCTGCATTAATCGCGTACTTCCGTTCAGAACACGCTGCATTGATGCAAAAAATTGATGACACTGGTGATTACAACAAAGACATCGAAGCTGAAATCAAAGCCGGTATCGAGAACTTCAAAGCGACTCAAACTTACTAATTTTTTAGCTTAAGTTTGGTTCACGGAATCAACCCTTCGAAGGCTGTCAAAAGCCTTCGACGACTAGGTTAAGCGTATGGCAAATTTAAAAGAAATTCGCGCCAAAGTAGCGAGCATCAAATCGACGCAGAAAATTACGCGTGCGATGCAGATGGTTGCTGCTTCAAAAATGCGTCGTGCGCAAGAGCGCATGGCTCAGGGCCGTCCGTATGCCGAAAATATGCACCGTGTAATTGCTCATTTGGTACAAGCGAATCCTGAATACAAACATCGTTATATGGTTGAACGCCCAGTAAAACGCGTTGGCTATATTATCGTGTCTTCAGATCGTGGCTTGGCTGGTGGTTTGAACATTAACCTGTTCAAAAAAGTGGTCAAACACGTTCAGCAGCAACAAGAGCAGTCAATTGAAGTTCAATTTGCTTTGATTGGTCAAAAAGCGGTTTCGTTTTTTAAAAACTACGGCGGTAAAGTACTTGGTGCGACCACCAATATTGGTGATACTCCAAGTCTGGAACAGTTAACTGGCTCAGTACAGGTGATGTTGGATGCGTTTGATAAAGGCGAGTTAGATCGTATTTATCTGGTATCAAACGGCTTTGTCAATGCCATGACTCAAAACCAGAAAGTAGAACAACTGGTTCCTTTGGCTGCGGCTGAAGAAAGCGAAAGTCTAAACCGTACTTATGGTTGGGACTATATCTATGAACCTGAAGCAGAAGAATTGCTCAATGGTTTATTGGTTCGCTATATCGAGTCAATGGTATATCAGGGCGTGATTGAAAATATCGCGTGTGAACAATCTGCACGTATGGTTGCAATGAAAGCTGCAACTGACAATGCGGGCGAATTGATCAAAAGCCTACAACTTATTTATAACAAGCTGCGTCAAGCCGCGATTACTCAGGAGATTTCTGAGATCGTTGGTGGTGCCGCTGCCGTTTAACATTATTAGTTTGAATTGAGGAGACAGCAATGAGTAGCGGTCGTATCATTCAGATCATCGGCGCGGTTATCGACGTCGAGTTTGAACGCAACAGCGTTCCTAAGATCTATGACGCTCTCCAAGTTGACGGAACTGAAACCACTTTGGAAGTTCAGCAACAACTTGGTGATGGTGTTGTTCGTACAATTGCGATGGGATCAACTGAAGGTCTTAAACGTGGTTTGAACGTAACAAATACCAATGCACCAATCTCTGTACCAGTAGGTCCTGCGACTTTGGGTCGTATCATGGACGTACTTGGTCGCCCGATTGATGAAGCAGGTCCTGTAGCGACTGAAGCGCGTTTACCGATTCACCGTCAAGCGCCTTCTTATGCTGAACAAGCAGCATCTACTGATCTTTTGGAAACAGGTATTAAAGTCATCGACTTACTTTGCCCGTTTGCTAAAGGTGGTAAAGTCGGTCTGTTCGGTGGTGCAGGTGTTGGTAAAACCGTAAACATGATGGAATTGATCAACAACATCGCGAAAGCTCACTCAGGTTTATCTGTGTTTGCTGGTGTTGGTGAGCGTACTCGTGAAGGTAACGACTTCTATCACGAAATGAAAGATTCTAACGTTCTTGACAAAGTAGCGATGGTCTATGGCCAGATGAACGAGCCACCTGGTAACCGTTTACGCGTTGCGTTGACTGGTTTGACCATGGCGGAATATTTCCGTGATGAAAAAGACGAAAATGGTAAAGGTCGTGACGTTCTTTTGTTCGTTGACAACATCTACCGTTATACACTTGCGGGTACTGAAGTATCAGCATTGTTAGGTCGTATGCCATCTGCGGTAGGTTATCAGCCGACACTTGCAGAAGAAATGGGTGTTCTTCAAGAACGTATTACATCAACTAAATCTGGTTCGATCACATCGATTCAGGCGGTTTATGTACCTGCGGATGACTTGACGGATCCATCGCCTGCAACGACGTTTGCTCACTTGGACGCAACTGTTGTATTGAGCCGTGATATTGCATCTTCTGGTATTTATCCAGCGATCGATCCACTGGATTCAACTTCACGTCAGTTAGATCCATTGGTTGTGGGTGCTGAGCATTATGAAATTGCACGTTCTGTACAGAACGTATTGCAACGTTATAAAGAGCTTAAAGACATCATCGCGATCTTGGGTATGGACGAGTTAGCAGAAGAAGATAAATTGGTGGTTTACCGTGCGCGTAAAATCCAGCGTTTCTTCTCTCAACCGTTCCACGTCGCTGAAGTATTTACGGGTGCGCCTGGTAAATTAGTACCGCTTAAAGAAACGATTCGTGGCTTTAAAGGTCTATTGGCTGGTGAATACGATCACATCCCAGAACAAGCGTTCTATATGGTGGGTGGTATTGACGAAGTGATTGCTAAAGCAGAGAAACTTTAATTAGCAACCCTAATTTAGGAGATTCTCATGGCGACGATGCAATGTGACGTAGTCAGCGTAAAAGAGTCAATTTACTCTGGTACAGTGACCATGTTAATCGCAAAAGGTGCAGGTGGTGAGCTCGGTATTTTACCTGGACACGCGCCGCTTGTAACTTTGCTCCAACCGGGCCCGATTCGTGTTCAGTTGGAAAATGGTACAGAAGAAATTGTCTATGTATCAGGTGGTGTGCTAGAAGTTCAACCGCATGTGGTCACGATTCTTGCAGATACTGCAATTCGTGCTGACAACTTGGATGAAGCCGCAATTTTAGAAGCCCGTAAACAGGCTGAACAATTGCTGGCTAATCAAAAGAGCGATTTGGACGCTGCGGCTGCGCTTGCTTCTCTTTCTGAGATTGCAGGTCAGCTCGAAACCATCCGCAAAATTAAAAACCGTGCAATGTAAATTGTCTGTTTTTGAAAAGCCACCGAAAGGTGGCTTTTTTTATGCTATAAGCTTTTAAAGGACGAAGAGATCATTAGATTAAGATGGAATTAATTGAAGTTGAACCCCATTTTTGGGAACTGTATCAGCAGGGTGAACAGCTATTTCTTAGTATTGCGATTGATCTCAGTTCGGTTGTGTCTTGTTGGGATATTGTTTTGACGATTGAAGAACGCCGAAATTATCAGCTTTATGGACGAAGTTCGATTGATACATTGGCTCAGCAGTTGGTTCAACAAGTCTACCGAGCAGATTATTCTCAACTTGAACAAAGACCTGTCTCTGCAAAGCAGCAACAAGAGATGCAAAATGCATTTAAAGTGTGGCGACTTCAACATCAATAGATTTCTTTTCTGTCTTGGCTAGCAAAAAAGCGGCTAAACCATGATGAAAAAACGAATCCCATCCAATATTAAAAATTTCCAAAAGATTGTTATACAAACGTAACCCTATACAAGAATCTGAGTAATAACCTACCAAACTCCAACCTTAAACATTTTATTGTGATTCATAGTTGAGAATAGTTCTTATAAACCAGAACCATTCTTAAGATGACATAAGACGGAGATAATAAAATGGGAAGCACAATGAAAGCTGCGGTGGTCACCGAATTTAACCAACCACTACAGATTAAGGATGTCGAAATTCCAAAAGTCAGTGCGGGTAAAGTACTGGTCAAGATGATTGCAACAGGTGTCTGTCATACCGATTTACATGCCATGCATGGGGATTGGCCGATTAAACCGAGTCTGCCTTTTATTCCAGGACACGAAGGTGTGGGTGAGGTGGTTGAGATTGGTACTGGGATCACGCATCTCAAAGTTGGCGATAAAGTCGGTATTCCGTGGTTATATTCGGCTTGTGGTCATTGCGATCATTGTTATGCAGGTTGGGAAACCCTATGTAAGGAACAACAAAATTCGGGATATTCGGTGAATGGAAGCTTTGCTGAATATTGCCTAGCCGATGGTGAATATGTCGGTGTGATCCCTGATGGTGTGGATTTGCTCGAAATTGCGCCCATCTTGTGTGCAGGTGTCACGGTTTATAAAGGCCTGAAAATGACTGAAGCCAAAACAGGCGATTGGGTGGCGATTTCAGGAATTGGAGGCTTAGGACATGTCGCGGTGCAATATGCCAAGACCATGGGCTTTAATGTTGTGGCGATTGATGTCGATGATGGCAAACTGGCACTGGCAAAAGAGCTGGGTGCCGATGTAGGCATTAATGCGTTAAAAGTGAATGTCAAAGATGAAGTGACCAAAGCCACAGGCGAGGGCTGTCATGGTGTATTAGTGACCGCAGTATCGCCCAAAGCTTTTGAGCAGGCCGTTTCGATTGTACGTCGTGGTGGCACGATGGTACTGAATGGCTTACCGCCGGGTAAGTTTGATCTTTCTATTTTTGACATGGTTTTGGATGGGATCACGGTGCGTGGTTCGATTGTGGGGACACGACTGGATTTAAAAGAGGCACTCGAGATTGCCGCGCGTGGCAAAGTCAAAGCCCATATTAGTGTTGAGCCGCTTGAAAATATCAACGATATTTTTGAGCGAATGGAACAGGGTAAAATTGACGGACGTATTGTGATTGATTTTAAACAATAAAAATCTGAGAATTTGATTGTCATCCCAATGAAACCTGTTCGATTTAAGAGCCGATTTCATGGTCTGATTGTTCCATTGGTGAGCTTTGTGACGATTCGGTCTTTGTCGAATCAGTTTGAGGAATCAACATGCCAGCAAGTTTTAGCATTTCAAATTGAATATTATTCATTTGCTGTTCAATTTGCTTAAAGTTGACCTGATTCCAATCGACTTGCCCATTTAAAAACGGACTTTTCAATACCTGTTGATTACTTGCGAGTAATTTTTGTCGTATATCTTCAATTTCCTGACTTTTTAAATTCAAGCCATTTAAAGCTTGATTGAAACCTTTGAGCTGCTGTTGTAAGGTCGTCGCGGTTTGTTGTAGTTGGCTGCTGTCTTTTTCCTGAATAGCTTGTTGAAGTTCAGTTTGTGATTGTTTGAGTTGCTCAACGTAATCCCCTGCACGTAATTGTAGATCAGCAATATCGCGTGCAATATAAAAGAAGTTTCCACTTCTCAATGCTGAAGATTGAGCGTTTGATGTATTTTGATCGTTGGCAAGAGTAGTATCGTCAACATGAGTACGAGCATCAGACGAAGTCGTTTGCTGAGTATTTGAACTGGATTGATTGTCACAGCCGACTAATATAAAGAGCGTGCAGGCAAAAGCAAAAGACAGTCTTAACATGGGATAACCTAAAAATAGGATAAATAACTTAAACCTAATCATAAGTCAGAAAAAACATCGAAATACAAAAAGCTGCAAAAAGTGTCGTTGTTGTTATGAAAAGCACAAGGTCATGAAGACCTTGCGCAGATTTGCTCTTACTTTGCGAGTTCAGCATGAATAGCATCAACTAACCGTGGATCATCCGCGGTAATATCTGGTGCAAAACGTGCGACCACTTCACCATTTTTATTGATCAAAAATTTCTCAAAATTCCACAAGACTTCTGGCTTTGGATTTGGGGTTAAACCGTATTCAACTAAATCTTGCCACCATGGTCCTTCACCAATCCGTTCTGGCTGTGCCTCGATCAAAGTTTGATACAACGGATGTTTGTCTGCCCCTGCAACCGAAATTTTAGAAAAAAGTGGAAAATCGACTTTGTAAGTGAGCGAGCAAAATTCCTGAATCTCTTGATCTGATCCAGGTTCCTGTTCTAAAAAGTTATTGGCTGGAAAACCGAGAATCTCCAAACCGTGTGACTGTTGCGCCTGATACAGTTTTTCCAGTCCCTCATACTGCGGTGTAAGACCACATTTGGATGCGACATTCACGATCAATAACACTTTGCCTTGATACTGATTAAGCGTTGCTTCTTCCCCTGAAATGGTTTTGACAGGAATGTCATAGACTGAATTGCTCATAAAAATCCTTCAATTAAAATAAAAAAAAGTGATACTTTGTTTTAAGCAAAGTTATCCAGAAAGGCAAGTGTTTCACTCAGGATTTTCTGTGCATAAAAGTGAAGATATCTACAACCCATGCCATTTATTTCATTTGCGACGGTGTTTGACCCGTATAGCGTTTAAAAAATTCAATAAAACTGGAACTGTGCTGATACCCCAAATCCAGTGCAATCCGTTTAATGGCAACGCCTTGTTGAATTTGACCAATCGCATAGACAATTTTGGCGCGATTGCGCCATTCTGATAAGGATAAATGTAGTTCTTGCAGACTGAGCCGTGATGCATGCCGCTCACTAATCTGAAAACTTTGCAAAATCTGCTGTAAGCTTTGATGAAATGACTGACGCTGACCTAGCTTTTCTAAGATTGGCACCAAGATAGGGTGAGTGGTCTGTGGTAAATAATGATCATAGCAATTTGCAGCCAGCATTTGATCGAAAAGCACCTGTAATAAATGCTGATATTCTATCGAATCTGGGGGGAAGGGGTTTTGCAATAACTCTTTCACCAAAACATGAAAAAAAGGACGAATTTCCAAAGTCTTGGGATGAGCATTAAATTGTGAACATAACGCGGGATGTACCCGAATACAAATGAAGTGAGTCGGTTGATCGACCGCGATACAAAAATGACTGGTGTGCGGCGGTAACCATAAACCATAATTCGGCGGTGCTAAAAAACTACGCTCGCCTACCTGAATCTCCAGCACACCATTTAAACTAAAATTAAAATCCCCCCACAACGAAGAATGCGGACAAACACTGTCATGCGGATGGAAAAAAAATTCATGAATTTCCATGTATTGTGCCAGAGGCTGTGTCGTACTTGCTGTGGAGTGGATGATGTCATTCATGCTTCATGATCACAGGTGATTTTCGGATTATTTAAACCTTTCGCTAAGGTGAAAATGGACAGGAGTGCCAAAAGAATAAAACTCAGTACTCCATAAATTAG
Organism: Acinetobacter ihumii; assembly: GCF_900625095.1. GTDB lineage: Bacteria > Pseudomonadota > Gammaproteobacteria > Pseudomonadales > Moraxellaceae > Acinetobacter > Acinetobacter ihumii. Next base: position 2,589,596 of record NZ_LR130760.1, read on the forward strand.
AATATTTTCATTGAAATGATCAACCACAAATCCACCTAAAAGTGATCCACTGGCAATCATGACCTGAAATAATCCTACAAATAAAGGCATGCCTTTTTCAACAGCCTGTGGTGCATGGACAAACATCCAGATATTGGCTGAGGTTGGGAATGCTCCAAACGCAAAGCCCCACAAGGCGGTTAAAATAAATGCCCCAGTTTCATGAGTCGCAAAGACAGGAAATCCAAAGAATACAATGGCAAAGCACACGCCAACAAATGCCAGTGTATAGCGAATATTTAAATTACCACTATAACCTGCAAAGGCATTGCCAAACACACCTGCAATCCCATAAAGCAATAACAACATACCAATGGTAGTCCCATCAAAACCTGCAATATGTTTAAAGAACGGCGCGAGGTAACTGTAGGCACAAAAATGTGCAAGTCCAATAAGTAGAACGATTAACATCCCACTGCGCGCTTTGGGAATACGTAATAATGCAGGTAGGTCACGTAAATGAATAGCAGCATCAGGGCGTAACTGCGGTAAGCATACCAATTGAAGCAGCAATACGACAAAGCCAATGACGGCAGTAATACCAAAGGCGCTGCGCCAACCATAAAACTCACTTAACCACGTGCCAATTGGAACCCCCAACACAGTGGCCAATGTCACACCCGCCATCACCACCGCAGTTGCTTTGGCGATTGGTAAACTAGGAGGTGCAAGTTTTCCACTCAAGGCAATCGCAGTCGCCCAGAAGCCACCAATCGAAATTCCAAGAATGAGTCGACTCAGCAGTAATACACCGAAACTATCCGCAATGGGGGTGATGCTGTTGGCAATCACCATAATTAAGGTCAGAAAGATCAGTACATAACGTCGATCTAATTGCTTCATTGCGACAGGAAGTAATGGAGCAGCAACAGCCGCCATAATACCGGGCACGGTAATAATCAAACCAGCAGTTCCTGTCGAAATAGCTAAATCACTGGCTACGCTATTGAGGACACCAATAGGTAAAAATTCGCTGGTGACCAAAGCAAATGCAGCAATCGAAACGGCGAGTATCGCCAGCCAACTACCTTGAGTAGCGGGACTGGCCGAAATGGGTGTTGAGCTATCCATTGAATTTCAACCTTATTGTAGAATAGAGAAAATCACGTTGATTTATTTTGTAGTGATCACTACAAAATAAAATAGTTGATAAAAAACCCAGCGTCAATTAATTTAATAGTGATTGTTATAAAAATAGCTGTGGGCTTTATGACAAAATTGGATAAAACCTTGTGCCTAGATGAGTCGATTGGCGACTTGCCTAAGAAAAAACGTGGTCGACCGAAATGCTTTAATGAAGAGCAGGCCTTACAAAAAGCCATGTTACTGTTTTGGGAGCATGGTTATGAGGCGACTTCGATTAATGATTTAACGCAGGCACTCGAAATTACCGCCCCCAGTTTGTACAGCAGCTTTGGCGATAAAACGACTTTATTCTATAAAAGCATTGACTATTATTTGGCACATGAAGCTTGTCCAATCGAACCGATTTTTATGCAGGCCAGAACCGCAAAAATCGCATTTGAATTATTTTTATATGACAATATCAAGCGTTTAATACAACCCAATAAACCTAAAGGTTGCATGTTGATTACTGCCGCTATGAATGGTTCTGAGCAAACGCAGGATGTACAACATAACTTACTGGAAAAGCGTTTAGCGACCAAAAATAAATTACGTGAACGACTTGAGCAAGGCATCCGTGACGGTGATCTTGCCAACACTACTCCTGTGGCAATCATGACAGACTTTTATTGCACTATCATTCAGGGTCTGAGTATGCAAGCACGTGATGGTGCAGATATGCAGGAACTCAATCAGGTGGTAGAACATGCCATGAAAGCATGGGATTTATTTGATCAATCAGAAATGTCTTAACTGCGATATAAATGTCTGAAATACGATATATCAATTTTTTTCGACAGAGATCAAAATAGATTCATTCTCATTTAGATCGAGATGATTCATGAAAAATGTTGCAAAAGTCCATTGGTGGGCATTTTTGTTGCCTATGCTTGCGGTATTGATCTGGTCATTAAATATTACCGTGACCCGTTATGTTGCAGATTATATTTCTCCAGTCAGTATTAGTTTTTATCGCTGGTTAATTGCATTTATTGTACTCACGCCATGGATATTGCCTCAGGTCTGGAAGCAACGGATGCTGGTGCGTCAGCATCTGTGGCAATTGGCGATCTTAAGTGCCTTTGGCATGGTGTTATATCAGGGCCTGGCTTATAGTGCTGCACATTATACCACTGCAACCAATATGGGCATTATCAACGCCTTTATTCCAGTGTTCACCATTTTTGTTTCGATGTTTATTTTAAAGGACATTCCCAATAAATTTGCGGTCATTGGAAGCATGATCTCTTTCTTTGGTTTGATGTATGTCATGAGTCAGGGGCATCTGAGCAATTTAATCCAAAGTGGTGGACATTTGGGCGATGCCATCATGGTGGTTGCTGTATTTTTCTATGCCTTTTATGGGGTGTTTTTAAAGAAATGGCAGTTACAAATTCCATTACTGATTATTTTATATGTCCAAATTGGGTTTGCGCTCATTTATCATTTGCCATTTATTGCGTGGTTAGGACTGGATGCGATCACGGTCCAAAATGGACCAAGTGTATTTTATGCGGGCATTTTCCCATCATTAATTGCACCATTGGTGTGGATGTTGGCTGTACAGCAAATCGGGCCTAATCGAACCAGTATTTTTATGAATCTGATGCCGGTATTTACGGCCATTATTGCCAGTCTATGGCTGTCTGAACAATGGACCATCTATCATACACTTGGTGGAATCATGATCTTGTTAGGCATCATTCTGGCGCAGAAGAAAACGCCTGCTAAAGCGGCTCAGGCTGTCCAAAGTTAAGCATTATTTTCTAAGAACAGTGTGAACAAGGATGTTCCATACTTGTGCAAAATATCGACATGGCTAAAATCGTATCTATTTTTTTAAGTGTATTGTGGGATCACTTAAAACGGCTCAGCTGATTAAAAATTTTATTAATATACTGATTTTTATTATATTTATCTAAAAATAAGTTTAACTTAAATCAGTGGTCTATTCTTTTTCCTATATAACCTTTATTTAAAAATCATCAAATAAAAATATCACGGTAGATATTGGCGCAAAGGTTGCATTTTAACTGAATGTATTCTGGAAAATAGATGATTGCGATTATGGCAAATTTATTTTCTAACCTTCTTATACCATAACAAAATTGGGGTGGTGCGATGTTTGCTGAAATCAACAACAACCGAGATAAACTCGATAACCAAAGCCAACAGGGCGTTTTTTCAAAATTATTCTCGAAATTTAAAACCACCGCATTTTGTGCTGCGACCAGTGGCTTATTAACCGTCGGAACTTTATCGGTTGGTGCGACGATGGTCACCACAGCACATGCGGCTGATCCTTTAAAAGCCGCATTTGTCTACATTGGCCCGCCGGGAGATCATGGCTGGACTTATGCGCATGATCAATCACGTATTCGTACCGAACAGGATTTAAAAGGTGCAGTTAAAACGACTTTTGTAGCCAATGTTCCTGAAACAGGAGATGCTGAGCGCGTATTTCGTAATTTGGCGCAACAAGGCAATAAAGTTATTTTCGGTACCTCGTTTGGTTATATGAATGCCATGGAAAAAGTATCCCGTACTTATCCAAATACAGTATTTATGCATGCGACAGGCTATAAGTCTGGCAAAAACATGGGCAACTATAATATTCGTACTTATCAGGGTGCATATTTGTTGGGTGTGTTGGCCGGAAGTAAAAGTAAGTCTGGTAAAATTGGTTTTGTAGGGTCTTATCCAATTCCTGAAGTGGTGCGCAATATTAATGCCTTTACCATTGGGGCGCGCAGTGTAAACCCTAAAATTACCACTCAAGTGGTTTGGGTAAGTTCTTGGTTCGATCCGGGTAAAGAACGTGATGCGGCTTTGGCTTTAATTTCACAGGGCTGTGATGTGTTATTACAAAATACCGATTCACCAGCAGTGGTGCAGGCAGCCAAACAAAAAGGCGTGTGGGGGCTCGGCTGGAACTCAGATATGGGTAAATTTGGCGGAGATGCACAGTTGGCTGCGGCAGTGCTGCATTGGGACCCAATTTATGACAAAGTCTTAAAAGATGTTGCTGCGAAAAAATGGAGCAATGCGCCGATTTATTATGGTGTGAAAGAAGGCACAGTGAATATTGAAAACATTGGTAAAGGTGTCTCTGCCGATGCGAAGAAATTGGTACTGGCGCGTCGTGACGCCATCAAAGCAGGCAAGCTGAGTCCGTTTGCTGGACCACTTTATACGCAAGCAGGCAAAGAGTTTGTGAAAGCAGGTAGTGCTTATACCGAAGCACAACTGGATAAAATGAACTTTTATGTACAAGGCGTACAAGGTGTATTACCGAAATAAAACATCGTAATATTGTGGTTGAATGATTTTTGAGGATGATGGACATGATCACTGCTAGTTGGATTCCCTTGGTTCCTTCCGTGCTGATAGAAAATGGCGAAGTTGAACAGTTTTTAGTAGAGGATCACGATGTTGCAGTTTGGCGTTCTAGCCAAGGTCATGTTCAAATCTGGCAAAATCGTTGTCCGCATCGCAGTGTGCGTTTAAGTTTGGGACATGTTCAAGGTGAAAGTCTGGTGTGTGCCTATCATGGCTGGCAATTTGCGGCTGAAGATGGTCATTGTCAGCGAATACCTGCGCAACCCGAGCAACGCGCACCGAAAACGTTGTGTGCGACTGCATATGCGGTGAAAGAAACGGATGGCATGATTTGGTATGGTGGACAGGTTGCGCCTCAACAAACATGGATAATGAACACACAAGCGCAAGTCTATGCAGGTTCGGTCACTGTTTCAGCGACACTGCCTCAAGTTCAGGATTATTTAATGGAGCTTGGACTGAGTGAATTGGGCGAGCAGAGTTCAGGTTTGGTTTGGCGAGGTTATGCCAGCGATGCTGGACTGCGCATTTATCTGACACCGACTCAGTCCAGCGTGGTGACGGTGCATGCCATGCTGGTTCAGCATGAACGTGCTAGCACTCGACATGCTTTACTCAACCAAATGCGCCAGTATCTTGAACAGGAGCAACTCAGTCATGTCTAATTTAAGTTCTCATCCTGTTGCTAGCTGTTTGCACGGGGAATGGATCGTGATTGCGTCTGAACAAGAGTTTGCACAACAGTCACAACTGAGTACACGACTCGATGGGCAAACCTTAACCATTCATCAAGATATCTTAAACGGCGAACATGTGTATCAGGTGAGCTTTGAATCTGCATCCATTCCAAGTGCAGCGTTGAATGTTCAGTCTGCATATGGATTTGTCTGGTTATGCATCGGGGCTGAGAAAAAACCGTTATTTCAGCTCGATGAATATGCTGTCGCAGATGCGCGCCGTGTCCCTTGTGGTGCATATGGTGTACGTACTTCACCGCTACGTGGCATTGAAAATTTTTTAGATATGGCGCATTTCCCTTATGTGCATACCGGTATTTTGGGTGCTGAACCAGAAACCGCAGTGAAACCGTATCAGGTCGAGTTGCGTCAGGATATTGATGAAATTTGGGCAACCGACTGTTTTTTTACACAGCCGCTTGCCGCACCGAGTTCGCCTCAGCCACAGGAAACTGAATATGTTTATCGCGTTGCTTCCCCCTTAAACGCGATTTTATATAAAGTGAATACTGCGGCTGAGGGGATTATTCCCGCCGATGTGGTGTGTTTATTCATTCAGCCCTTGAGTGAAACTCACATTCGTGCGCATTTGCTGATGATTCTGGATGACCAGAGCAGTAGCATGACGGATATGGTGTTATTCCAACAAAAAATATTTACGCAGGATAAGCCTATTTTGGAAAATCATCTGCCTTTAAAACTTCCCTTGGAAAAACTGGAAATACCAACCAAAGCTGATGCATTGGCAACAGCCTATCGAAAATGGCTGATCAGCAAAAACTGGCGTTATGGCGTACATCAAGCGCAAGAAAAAGGGCAGGTCGTATGAGCGCACAATCGTTACAACCAAGTTTAACTTTGGCGGATGATCCTTTATCGACCGATTGTTATAGCGTGCGTTTACTGCTCGCGCTGTTACAACTTGAATATCGCGCAGTCTATGCCGATGTCGAACAGCCTTCTCAAGCTTTTCAATGCCCTGTGCTGTTAGGTGATCCAGCTGTAGTCGGGGTCATGCCAATTCTGCATGACCTTGTACAGCGTACTCAAACAGAATCGAAATGGATTCCAGCAGATGTACAAGCTCAAATGCAACAATGGGATGAGTTTAATCAGCAACTTAAATCAAGCTTGGGGCAATTACGTCAAGCTAATTTAGCGGTAGATCAATTTTTAGATCATGAACAGCAATTGAAGCAGCAGACACAGCAAAGCTTATTATTACTGGATGACCATTTATGCGAGCAAAGCATTCGTGGGCAACAGTTCTTGTTAAGTGAGCAGCATCCTACACTGGCAGATTTAATCGTGTTTCCCCAAGTGGCTCTGGCTTGGGATGCGGGGGTGAGTTTAGTGCCATTTTTGCATATCCGTCGCTGGATCAATCGTTTACGTCATCAACCCCATTTCATTCCGATGCCGGGTTTACTGGCGGCAAGTTAGAGATAATTTAAAAAAATATCATTTAATTTACATACTTGTTCTAAATCTTCTATCCAGACTAAGCTTAGAGATGGTATAAATTTTGCCTATATACTCTAGTTTAGTCGATAAGGACCGTTCGGTGATTCATCCTACAAATAAATGGGAAGCCTTGGATGCACATTTACTCCAAGTGCTCTATGTTCTTTTGACAGAAAAAAGTGTCTCGAATGCAGCCAAGCGACTGAATCAATCCCAACCTGCGATAAGTACCGCTTTAAAAAAACTCAGAGAAATTACCGGTGATCAGTTATTGGTTCGTAGTCGTAATGGCATGACTCCGACCGAAAGAGGATTGTCTTTGCTTGAGCCAGTCAGTCAGGTACTAACCCAGCTTGAACTGATTGCGACCCAGCAAGTCAATTTTGATCCAGCACAATCACGTCAGGTATTTAATCTGGCAGCATCAGATTATCTCAATCCTATCGCGATTGGCGAAATTTTACGTCGAATACATGTGGAAGCACCTCATTGCACCGTCATTATGCATTCGATGGGACACAATGTAGATTATGCCCATGCCTTGGAAAGCGGCATGTATGATGCAGTGATTGGCAACTGGCCGCAGCCTCCTGAATATTTGCGTCTTGCACCATTGTTTGAAGACGAAGTGGTGTGTCTGATGCGTAAATCACACCCATTGGCTCATAAAACCCTGTCTATTGATGATTATATCAATGCAGATCATATTGCACCGACGCCTTATACGGTGGGACAACGCGGTGTCATTGATTTACATTTATCCAAAGAACGCCTGAAACGTAACATTGTGGCTTTTATTCCTTACTTTGGAATGATTCCTTATATGTTGCTACAACTTGATGCGATCTTTTCTGCACCGCGATCATTTTCTCGCCATTATAGTGCATTACTGCCTTTAACTATTTCTGATGCACCTATTCAGTTTCCTAAAATATCTTATTATCTGCTTTGGCATGAAAGGCAACACCGTTCGCCCGAGTTTCGCTGGTTTCGAGAGCTTGTGATTTCAGTGCTCAGAAACGATAGTCATGTTGCAAATTAATCTATTTTATCTGCCAGAATCTATACAACCCAAAGCATATGCCCTATAGATTTCCTCTAAGATCATCCTGCTCATGATGCTCTAAGCCCTGATTTTCTTATATGTGAGATAAACCATGCATCATCTTGAAGAGATTTTGCATGGTTTTTTATTATCGCTATTTTTTATGAAATGAATAGAACATTATATTTTTTTTAACATATACAACATTGCATATTTCAATATTACTTTCTTTGGTAGGGAATTTGCCTTTATCAGCAGGTCAGATCATTTTGCAATGGGGCAAAAGTGATTGTTAAAAGTGAGCTGTGATCAGTATTGAGCTGCGAACGCGCACTTGAATCTTAGAAAGTTGATGAGGGGAAATGTGCAATGAACGTATTACAACAACGTAATGCATTAAAAACTTGGGGTATGAGTGTTGTGGCTGCTCTTGGGGGAGTGATCGCAATGCAATCGGTAGAGGCAGCAACATGGAGTAATAATTCGATTGGCTGGCGTTATGGTACTCAATTTGCTGAACCGTTCAAAAACGAAGCCGATGGTAGCCGTATTGATATTACCAAACAAATTTTTAACCTGACCCATGCCAGTGGCGACAAATATGGTTCTAACTTTTTTAACGTAGATTTACTTCAATCGAATGATGAACCAAATTCTACTCAATCGAATGGTAAAGGTGCTCAGGAAGCCTACGTGGTGATTCGTCGCTATCTGGATTTGGGCGCAATTACCAAAACTGATTTGTCAGTACCGGGTTATATCCGTGGGGCAGGTTTAACCGCAGGTTTAGATTGGAATACTAAAAATGACAGTTATGCGTCTAAAAAACGCATGTGGGTGGTTGGACCAACCATCAAATTTGATGTCCCTGGCTTTTTAGATTTTAGTATCTTGGCATTATTTGAAAGTAATGATCCTTCATCTTCTACACCGCGCTTTGGCTATTCTTCTGGGCGTTATAGCTACGATACGCATGCTGCTGCACAGTTTACATGGGGCATTCCAATTGGCAAAACACCTGTGTCATTTGAAGGATATGCGCTTTGGATTGATGATAAGGGTAAAAACGAATCAGGTGGTGACACTAAAGCAGAAACCCATATTGATGCTCGCGTCATGTATGACTTAAGTTCAGTAATTGGACTTAAAGGCAGTAAATTACGCGCTGGTGCGGGTTACGAATACTGGAAAAATAAATTCGGTGCAGATACCAATGGTTTTGCTGGAAAAGGTGCAACCGCCAGCACACCAATGGTTCGTGTAGATTACCAGTTCTAATTTAATAAGAATCAAAGACATCGGGTTATGCCTCTAACCAAAATTGGCGGTTCATAACCCTTTGATCTCCTGAGTTTGATTTTGGGAAAAGAAAAATGACTGAAGCTACAGCAAACGAACAAGATCTTTATTTTCTGAGAAAAACCTTTGAATTGGCAGAACAAACCAAACAACAGGGTTTACATCCATTTGCGGCGATTGTGGTCAATGATCAGGGAGAAATTGTGACTCAAGCGGGTAACAATTCTCTTCCTCCTACAGGTGATCCCACCCGACATGCAGAAACCATTGCCGCAGGTCAGGCCGCCCGAATTTTACCATTGGAACAGTTGCGTCATTGCACTTTATATACCAACGCCGAACCCTGTGCGATGTGTTCAGGTGCTATTTACTGGACAGGCATCGGTCGCGTGGTCTATGGCATGAGCGAAGCACAATTGCTTGAAATCACAGGCAATCATCCTGAAAATCCGACCTTATCCCTCCCGTGTCGTCAGGTGTTTGCCAGTGGTCAGCGCAGCATTCAGGTGATTGGACCTTGTTTGAGTGAAGAAGCGGCTCAGGCACATTTGGGATTCTGGAATTAACGAATACTAAGGTCTTTCATTATTTAATTTTTTAAATAATCCCTATTTCATTGTTTCACTTATTTCGCACTGGCATGTCCCTTGCTTCAATACCATTATCCATTGATGTGTCATTTTGGCTGAAAATCTGTCACATCCGAATCCACTGACTTCAAGAGATGACAAGATGGCACAACTTCCCGATCCAGTCTCTGCCGAACCAACCCAAGCTCCGACTGAACAGAAAACCAGTATGTCCATACAACAAAATCGACTGGAATTAATTAATATTACCAAGCGTTACGGCAATCTTGTCGCCAATAATCAGATCAATTTACACGTCGCACCGGGTGAGATTCATGCCGTCCTAGGTGAAAATGGTGCGGGTAAAAGTACGCTCATGAAAATTATTTATGGCGCAGTCAAAGCGGATGAAGGCGAGATTGTCTGGAATGGGCGTTCGGTCAGTATTGAAAATCCTGCTGCAGCCAGACGTCTGGGAATCGGGATGGTTTATCAACACTTTTCCCTGTTTGAAACCTTGACGGTGGTTGAAAATATTGCGTTAGGGCTGGAGGGGAAATTTGATCTTGATGCATTGTCACAACGCGTGATTGAGGTTTCGGAAAAATATGGATTGCCGATTGATCCCAAACGTACGGTGTACAGTTTATCGGTCGGAGAGCGGCAGCGGGTCGAAATCGTTCGCTGCTTATTACAAAATCCCTCATTGCTCATTTTGGATGAACCGACCTCAGTCCTGACCCCTCAAGCGGTTTTAACCCTGTTCGAAACATTACGCCGTTTGGCCAGTGAAGGGGTTTCAATTTTATATATCAGTCATAAGCTGAATGAAATTCAAACCTTATGTGACACTGCAACGATCTTGCGTGGTGGACAGGTGACTGGCAATGCGATTCCAAAACAGGAAAGCACTGCTAGCCTTGCCAAAATGATGATTGGACGTGACCTGCCTGCCTACGACCATCCTGTTTACATGGGGGAAAGCAAGCCAATTTTTCAGGTGAAACAATTGAGTGTCAAGGCACAGGATATTTTTGGCACCTCCCTGCATGATATTCAATTCAGTGTCAATTCAGGTGAAATTTTAGGAATTGCGGGTATCTCTGGTAATGGTCAGGCTGAATTACTGACAGCACTCTCTGGTGAAATGACCACCCATAAAAATGACGTGATTTTAGAGGATCAAGCCATTGGGCATTTAAACGCTGGTCAACGCCGTTCTTTAGGTTTTGGCTTCGTACCTGAAGAACGTTTGGGACGTGGTGCAGTGCCTGCCATGAGCTTGACCCAAAATGCCTTACTCACCGCTTTTCGTCAGGGCTTTGTGCAATATGGGCTGGTCAGTTATCAAAAAGCGCGTCAGTTTGCCCAAATCTGTATTGATAAATTTGCAGTTAAAGCATCGGGTACAGAAGCGACGGCACGTTCCCTTTCAGGTGGTAACTTACAAAAATTCATCGTAGGACGTGAAATATTACAACGTCCCAAAGTCATGGTGGTCGCGCAGCCGACATGGGGCGTCGATGTCGGTGCGGCCGCATTTATTCGACAAACCTTAATTGAGTTATCACGACAAGGTGTGGCCATTGTGGTGATTTCTGAAGAACTGGAAGAGTTATTTGAAATTAGCGATCGAATTGCGGTGCTCGCGGGCGGGCGCCTGAGCGAAGCGCGCGCAGTCGCAGAGACCAATTCCGAAGCAATTGGCTTGATGATGTCTGGATTAAATCAATCCTCCGAACAACAGCACGGATACAGTGCATCGGTTTAAACCTATGCCATTTTAATGGGGCGAAATACATGCATTTACTTGAACCTCGGGATCATCCCTCAATTTTAATGAAATGGCTCTCACCTTTAATTGCATTGGTGGCTACGCTATTGGTGGGTGGATTGGTTTTTCTGGCATTAGGAAAAAATCCGCTTGAAGCATTTCAGGTGTTTTTTATTGAACCTCTATCTAGCTGGTATGGCTGGAGTGAGTTGATCATTAAAGCCAGTCCGCTCATTCTGATTGCCTTGGGTCTGGCGGTGGGCTTTAAAGCACGTATTTTTAATATTGGTGCAGAAGGTCAACTGATTATGGGGGCTATCTTTGGGGGTGGGCTTGCCATTGCTTTTCAGGGAACCTCAGCATTCTGGGTATTACCTTCTATGATCATAGCGGGTGCAATTGGTGGTGCGTTGTGGGGGGCGATTCCCGCATTGTTAAAAACTCATTTTAATGCACAGGAAACCCTGACCACTTTAATGCTGAATTATATTGCGACCTTTATTTTATTGTATCTGATCAATGGACCGTGGAAAGACCCGATGGGGATGAACTTTCCTCAATCTGTCATGTTTGATGACGGCACCTTATTTCCAATTTTATTTGAAGGTACACGCATTAATGCACTGATTATATTGACTGTATTTGCTGTATTTGCATTTTGGTTATTCAATAAACGCAGTTTTTTATCCTACAAACTTGAAGTCGGAGGGCAAGCCCCTGATGCAGCCCGTTATGCAGGCTTTTCAGCCAAACAGGCAATCTGGTTTAGCTTAATGATTTCAGGTTGTATGGCGGGTATTGCAGGGATTGGGGAAGTCGCAGGTCCAGTGGGGCAATTAAATCCAAATATATCGCCGGGCTATGGTTATGCCGCCATTATTGTGGCGTATTTAGGGCGTTTAAATCCAATCGGTATCGCCCTATCGGGTTTCTTAATGGCATTGCTATATATCGGTGGAGAAACTGCGCAATTGAACCTGCAACTTCCCGCCGCGATTACAGGACTATTTCAAGGGATGTTGTTGTTTTTCTTATTGGCATCAGATGCTTTTATCGAAAATCGCTATCGCTTTGGCAAAGTCAAAACGGTGAAGCAACCTTCTTCAACTCTCCCTTCTACAGAAACGGCATAGGAGTCGCGCATGATTGATTTAGTTCCGATTTTGGCAGGTACTTTGGCTGCTGGTACGCCGCTTATTTTTGCTGGAATGGGTGAGTTGGTTGCCGAGCGCACAGGCGTCATTAATCTGGGCGTGGAAGGCATGATGTTGATTGGTGCTATTGCAGGGTTTGCATTTTGTGCCAGTACAGGACTTGGACCTTCGGCAGGCTTAATTGCAGGCGCATTGGCTGGTATGGCCGCGGCACTCATTTTTGCCATTTTGGCGCTGTCCTTGGCTGCGAATCAGGCTGCTTGTGGTCTGGCACTCACCATTTTCGGTGTGGGACTTTCTGCCTTTGTTGGACAGCATTTTGTCAGTAACAGTCTGGAAGGGCTTAAGGCCTTAGATATTCCAGTGTTATCTGATCTACCTTTTATTGGGCCAGTGTTGTTTCATCAAAATTATGTGGTGTATCTGTCGATTGTTACTTTCTTGGTTATTTGGTGGGTGTTGGATAAGACCAAACTGGGTTTGTTACTTAAAGCGGTAGGAGAGTCACCAGAATCGGCACATGCCATGGGCTATCCTGTACTCTTGATTCGCTATGGCGCGGTACTCTTTGGCGGTGCCATGGCAGGGATTGGTGGCGCATTTCTTTCAACTGTCTATACGCCACTTTGGGTCGAAAATATGGTAGCAGGACGTGGCTGGATTGCCATTGCACTGGTGGTTTTTGCTGTCTGGAAGCCAGAACGACTGATGGTCGGTGCCTATTTGTTCGGCGGTGTGACTATTTTACAATTCCATGCCCAAGCGTTAGGGCTAGATCTTCCAGTTGAGTTGTTGGCATCATTGCCTTATTTAGCCACGATTTTAGTGCTAGTGGTTATTTCACGTGACAAGAAACTATTGCAAATGAACTTACCTGCCTCCTTGGGTAAATCGTTTATTCCATAATCAACCTGCTATATGGCTCAAAACTGACAGGAGTTAGCGAAAAATATTCCTGTCAGTTTTGTTTAAATATTGACCAGTCAAACACTAGGTAAAAAGTGTAACTGTCAGAAAAATCACTACTCAGACAAATTTAAAATATGACAAAAAAATTAAATATTTTAAAAGACCAACAAAAAGAGCAGGATAATTTTAATTATGTAGTCATTCTAAAAATTATTTGCTTATTTTTTAGTAATTAACTCAAATTAATAAAAATTTGTATTCAATGAAAGAATTATTCATAATGCATTTATTGCAAAACGTGACATAAATTCTGATTTAGTCCTTGCATCCAGATGATTACAAATCATTTAAGTTACCCTCTGGATGTGCTTGAAACGCATCCTTTTTCATGCCCAACCATTCTCTTATGGTTGGGTTTTTTTTGCATGAAAAGTATCTAAATTGAATCTAAAAAAATAAAACCAGTGAATCAGGCGCGAATGATTTGACCTGTTATGGCATCAATAATTCGGCTGGGTTGTTGGCTTAATCCCAGATCACCATTCAAATAATGAATTGAGGATCCAAAGTAGTGATGTGCTTCTTGTAATGAACGCGCAGGTTCCAAACCCGCAGGATTGGCACTGGTCGAAACAATAAAACCATTAAAGGCACTACACAGCGCAACACACAAGGCATGCGTCGTAACACGTACGGCCACTTGGCTGTGTTGACCCGTAATCCAGGATGGAATGTGTTGTGAATGAGCTGGAAGTAACCATGTGGTTGCGCGTTCAGTCACACGACGATCACTCCAGCTTTGAATTACTTGTTCACGTTGGGCAGCAGCCAGACCGTCGAGTAAATGGCTTACTTGATCAATATGACCTGCGAGCAAAATTACCCCTTTTTCAATTGGGCGCTGTTTCAGTGCTAAAATTTGATGAAATGCCTGTTCATTGAATGGATCACATCCTAAACCCCATACAGCCTCAGTAGGATAAGCCAACACATTACCTTGAGTTAAGCACTGTGCTGCTTCTGCAACGGAGGTGGTCAGCATAATAGCGTCCTAGTTTTATTCACACAGTGCGTATTGTGAACGTTAATAGGCTGCTCGGCAACGTTGATAGAGTCCAGACTGTTGAATACACAATCCTGTTAATTCGAGTTCCATTAATTGTGCTGTGAGTTCGGCTGTTGAACCTGTAAACTTTTCTGCAAGCTGATCCAGTCCTTGACCGATCCAGTCCAGTTGTTGATATAAGCCAACTAAATGTTCTGGAATATGGGAGGATGAATCCTGAGAGGGTTGTTGATCGTGCAATTGAGTTTTCTGATTGATGTGCCACTGCGTTGGAAGCGCCAAATCTTCAATCAACTGCTCAGGATGATCGACTAAAATTGCGCCTTCACGTATCAGTTGATGGCAACCCTGATGAAACTCACTATAAATATGCCCCGGAATCGCAAAAATTAATTTTCCCTGTCTGGCGGCTTCATTGGCAGTAATCAGTGAACCGCTTTTTTGTTTGGCTTCGACCACCAATACACCCAAACTCAGACCGCTTACAATTCGGTTGCGCCGTGGAAAGTGATGTTGCAGTGGGGGAGTGCGCGGTAAAAATTCAGTAATGACTGCGCCTTGTTGTGCAATTTGTTGACGTAATGTTTGATTGCTGGCTGGATAAGTCGCATCTAAACCCGTACCCATGACCGCAATCGTGCGCTGATGTTGCAAAGCCCCCTGATGTGCAGCTTCATCGATCCCGTGTGCCAAGCCGCTTGAGACAAAGAAACCTTTTTCACTTAAATAAAACGCAAAATCATAAGCAACTTGACGACCGTGTGGACTGGGTTTACGGCTACCTACAATTGAGATCTGCGGTTGCAATAACGCATCGAGTTGACCTTGCCCGAAAATAATCGGTGGACGATCCTCATAAGGTAATAGTTGCGAGGGATAGGCGGTATCTTCAGGGGTAACGATAAAATCGGTATGTTGTTTCACCAGATCTATCAACTTGGCAAAGTCTTGCTGCCCTGTTTCTGTTTGAAAGTCCTGAACCCGTTTTAAATGACTGGCATGTAAACCAAGTTGTGACCATTGCGCCAGATGGGGTGCTTGAACGGCTTGTTCACAACTTCCAAAATAGTTCCTGACTTTTTCAAATGCAGACAGCGAATGTTGCAGCAAATACCACACCGCGATGGTGTGGTAATGATGGGGTGCTAAATGCTTTAACATGAGACCACACTTTAATCATCAAGTCGTGGCGGCAACAACTCTGCACCGACTTTAATCGGTAATGAACTTTCTAAAACATAGGCATAGCTTAGTTGGTCAAAGGTTCTAAACACCATTAACGTACCGACTTTTTGATTTGGAAGTTTGATCCGTTCTTTTGTTTTTGGATCTTGAACGGTTTCGCCCTGTTGATAAATCGCGAAGATATGCCCAGCCTGAACACCATCTAAACGACCACGATCAATGGTCACCACACTATGTTTTGCAGCAGAACCAATTGAACCCATGACCCGAATAATTTGCCCACCTTGAGTGACCTGATTGGCTTCGGTTGGATAGAACAGTGTCGGTAACATAGCTTCTTGTTCAAGCATGACCAGATCACCACGACGCACTTCAGCATTATAGCTATCGGTCAGCTCCATGGTGGTAATATCATTGTCTGTCTGAGTCGCAATGCCTGATGCTACTTGTAATAGTTCTAAGCCTACAGTATGTTTTTTACCTTTGGCATCAGTCAATACATAAGGTTCGCCCTTACGGTACACCGCATAGCGTTGACCTGAAGTTAAGCCTTGGCCACGAACGTAGACACTTTGACCTTTACCTGCCAAAACACGCTGATCCGCCGTTCCTAAAATATAAGGTGTGTTTTCAACACTATCGCTGGCAACAATGGCAGTACGATCTAGCCACTGTTTAATATGATCGAGTGGAATGACAGGAATACTATTGCTGAGTTGTTCAATCCGAACTTGAGGCTGTAGTGTGGTACGTCCCGAATAACGACGGATAATGCCTTCACAGCCATCCCCTTCATCACGTCCAATCAGTGGACGACCATCCAAGGTACACAGTAATAGGCGATCTCCCGGATAAATCCAGTGTGGATTTTTGACGTGTTTATTACTTGCCCAGATTTCAGGCCAACGCCAAGGCTTGTCTAAAAATTTTCCTGAAATATCCCATAAGGTATCGCCTTTTTTGACCACATAGACATGGGGCGCACCCACTTTTAGCGCAGGTGGGTTGACATTCGGGCTAGCTGCATAGCTCACGCTTACCCCAGCCAAACCAAGACCCGTACAAATCGCAAGGGCGATACATTGTTTTTTGAACCCCAAGGCATGAAATGATCGAATGCCGTACAAAACCTTTTTCATTATCATAATTCCTAAAATTATGCCTGTAATTACGTTATAATAAACACAATACATACATTTTTTTGATCAAGCTTTTTCCTTCATTGGTTTTCTAATCAATGGTTGAAGTGAGGATAATCATATGGCCTTATTACCTATTTTAAGTTTCCCAGATCCCCGCCTGCGCACCATTGCTAAGCCAGTTGAAGAAGTTACCGATGAAATTCGTCAACTTGCAGCCGATATGTTTGAAACCATGTATGAAGCGCCCGGTATTGGTCTGGCTGCTACACAAGTGGATCGTCATATTCAGCTGATTGTCATGGATTTGTCTGAAAATAAAGACCAACCCATGGTATTTATAAACCCCAAAGTTACTCCACTCACTGAAGAAACTCAGCCTTATGAAGAAGGTTGTCTCTCAGTGCCTCAAATATACGACAAAGTTGAGCGTCCGTCACGTGTCAAAATTGAGGCAATTAACCTTGAAGGTCAGGCATTTGAGTTAGAGGCTGACGAACTTCTCGCTGTTTGTATCCAACATGAAATGGATCACTTAAATGGCAAGTTATTTGTCGATTATTTATCGCCATTAAAACGCCAAAGAGCACGTGAAAAAGTTGAAAAAGTGGTGCGTCAACGTGAGAAAGTCGCGGTAAAGCGTTAATTTCAAAAACTTGTGTCACAACAGCCCAATTTTGATTGGGCTTTGTTATACTTGCCGTCGAAAAAATGTTGAGATGAACGTTTTGCTGTTACGAAGTGGGTTACTGCTGGGTTTCGCCGCAGTGTTTTTACAGATTGCGGTGTTTCTACAACCGCTGTTACCGAAGCAATATCAAATTGCTCCGGTCTGTGAAACTATTACCCAAGCGTTAATGCTGACTGAAACTCAAGCGTCTGCTGATCATTCTCTACATTCACCGACGCAACACATGCATCATGAAATGTCTGCAACATCCATGCACTCACATGGTCATGATCACCACGATGCGAATCATCAATGTCAGTATTGTACAGTCTATGGCAACCTGATTTTGCCGCCAGAGCTTGAAGTGAAAGAAGTTCTGACGCGTATCCAGATTCGTCTGCTGGCTTTCCAGCAATCCTTCCGTCATGTTTATTTTGCGCTACAACGCCTCTTCTTACTGCCGCAAGGTCGGGCACCGCCTGTTTACGCATAAATCAATCACATTGCGCTAGTGCGTTTTACGGCACTGGTTTTGTGCTGCTCATGTGCAGCTTATTTATGTTTTGAGATAAACAGAGATGACTCAACCTCAATTTTTATTACAGCCGTTATCAGCTGCGATTTTGGTCGCGATTTTACCCAGTTCTGTATTTGCTGTAGATGATGTTCAACCCAAAAAAATGGCACCCATTGTCGTTACAGCTCAGGATACCTTATCAAACGGGCTGGTGATTCAAGCGGATCCAAAACAGCCTATTCAGCCTGTTCCCGCAACAGATGGCGCAGATTATTTAAAAAGTATTATGGGTTTTAATCAGATTAAAAACGGAGGCACCAATGGCGATGTCACTTTCCGTGGCATGTTTGGTTCTCGTATTAAAATTCTGACGGATGGCACTGAAAATTTAGGTGCTTGTCCCGCACGTATGGACGCACCGACGTCTTATATTAATCCTGAAAGTTATGATCGAATTACGGTCATTAAAGGACCACAAACCGTTCAATATGCCAATACTGGCTCTGCGGCAACGGTCATTTTTTCACGTGAACCTGAGCATTTAAGTGCAGACAAGTCTTACCGTGGGCAAGCCAGTGTTTTGATCGGCTCTTATGGTCGCTTAGACCATAACGTAGAAGCTGCGGTGGGTGATGAAACAAAATATATGCGTGTTAATGCCAACCGTTCAGAATCAAACAGCTATAAAGATGGCGATAATCAGAAAGTACCTTCTGCTTGGGAACGCTGGAATACCGATCTAGCTTTAGGTTGGACACCTGATCAGGATACTTGGGTTGAACTCAAGGCAGGTAAAGGAGATGGTGAAGCCATGTATGCGGGACGCGACATGGATGGCTCACAGTTTGCACGAGAAAGTTTAGGCTTACATCTAGAAAAACGTCATCTCACTGAACATATTCAGAAGCTTGAAGGTCAAGTCGACTATAGCTACAACTCACATGTCATGGATAACTATACATTGCGTACCCCACCCATGACACATAACATGATGACCCATCAGATGGAGCCGAATCCAGCCTCAATGGAAGTGACACGCCGTACCTTAAATGCACGGATGGCCATGACCTCACAATGGGACAAATTTAGTCTGATTTCGGGTGTAGATATGCAGCAAAATCATCGCGGTGGAGATATGAAATCCAGCATGATGAATATGCCAATGAGTACCGATATGAAATTCTATTCTTATGGTGCATTTGGTGAACTGACTTATCAGTTAAATCCACAACATCAACTGGTCACAGGCGCACGACTTGATCAAGTTAAAATTGATGCACTCAAATTAAATGATGATCGCAGTGAAACCCTACCGAGTGCCTTTATTCGTTTGGAAAATCAACATCCGAACCATGCCGCAAAAAGTTATATTGGTTTAGGGTATGTGGAACGTGTCCCAGATTATTGGGAATTATTTAGCACCGCACATGGCAATACAGGCATGTCCAAGCCAACATTTAATGATCTAAATACCGAAAAAACGCTGCAATTAGATCTGGGATATCAGCAACAATATGGCGCGTTAAGTCTATGGACTTCTGCCTATGCGGGGCTGATTGATGATTACATTTTAATGAGTTATCACAATCATCCAAATACAGGTGGACATGGTCACGGTTCAAGTTTTAGTGCTGGTGCAAAAAATGTAGATGCAACCATTGCAGGGGCTGAAGCGGGAATTGGTTATCAAATTTCAGATCGGCTTCAGACCGATTTAAGTGCAATGTATGCATGGGGCGAGAACACCACCACCAACAAAGCATTGCCACAAATTGCACCTTTGGAGGCACGACTTAATTTACGTTATGTGACAGATAAATACAGTTTGGGTGCTCTATGGCGCGTAGTAGCGAAACAAGATCGATATAGTTTGAATCAAGGTAATATCGCAGGTTATGACACAGGTGAAAGCAAAGCATTCAATACACTCTCCTTAAATGCGTCTTATCAAATCTTAAAGGATGTTGATTTAGCGATTGGGGTGGATAATGTGTTAGATAAAGCCTATGCGGAACATTTAAACAAACTGGGCAGTGCAGGTTTCGGTTATGCTGCTAATCAACAGTTCAATAACATAGGACGTAACTATTGGGCACGCGTCAGTATGAAATTCTGATTTTGTAAAGTTGAGTTTTTTTAATTTTTATGGAGCACGTCCATGCGTGAAAAACTGTCCCCCGAAAAATCAATTTGGGGTTGGAAGCTATTAATCATCGCGATTATTTTAGCCTTTTTGTTTATGTGGGTATTTTATCTGGCGTTAAATAATGAACCTGACTATATGCCAAGTCATAAACAAAAACAGATGCAAATGCAGCATCAAATGCAGTCGGATGCTGCAAAAGATGATGCAATGCCGATGGATATGAAAGATATGCCAATGCATCATCAGCACACCGAATCTTCTTCAGATTCCCATTAATTAAAATGAAAGAGATGACAGAGTGTTTAGATGCTCTGTCATCTTGCTGATGCGCATTCAGTATGATGCTTTTTGCTTTTAGTGAAAATGTAATTTAAAACAATAAGTTAAAAATAATTTTTGAAAAAACATTCCAATATATTTAAAAGATTAAAATGAATTTATGAGAATTTTAAAATAATTAAGCAAATAAAATCAAATATTTAAATTAATTTAAGCTTAAAACATAGACACTCGGACTAACAATATTAAAAAAAGGTATTGCGTTGGAGTGAGGATGCTGTAGAATGCGCACCTATCGGCGGCGAGCTAGATAAAAACTTGTTGAAAAACAGTGTGTTGATTGGGTATTAGTGGTTTTACACTGAGATTTGATTG
>NZ_LR130760.1:2610527-2800801 GCF_900625095.1 Acinetobacter ihumii
CAGACCCTTTTTCGACGACGCAGACGGACAAATCGGGTAGATTCTTTTCAATCGCAAGTTGGCGAATTTTAATCGCAGCCGATAGACCGGCAGGTCCAGCACCAACGATGACGACGTCAAATTCCATCGCTTCGCGTTCGATGTGCTCCATGTAGGACTCCTCATATTGCTAAGGGTGGCAACCGTAACTTTGTGCTTCGGTGCTGCCATGAGTGTTCTTTAATGTTATAGACACAAACAGACAATCGTGTCTTAAATAGTTTGCGGCTAGTATAGTTTCAAACCCTGATCTAGCCAATTGGCTGAGTCGCTCTATTTTCTCGTCAGCAAGGCATAAACCATGGTAAATCAAAATCATTCATCTCAGCAGACGAACGAGATTACATCGCTAGATGATAAAAACTTAATGAGTATCGCACAATATCTAAAAGATGCACAGCAAAGTCACAAAAGGTCAATTCCCCCACTTGACCAATGGCATCCAAAGCATTGTGGCAAAATGGATTTGGTTATAAAAGCCAATGGAGAATGGTGGCACGAAGGTCAATTGATTAAACGCCAAGCCCTTCTGGATTTATTTTCTAAAGTCCTTTGGAAGGAAAATGACACGTTTTATTTGAAAACCCCAGTCGAACAAATTGAGATAGAGGTTGAAGATGAACCTCTATTGGTCAATCAGGTGGAACAGGTTGAAATTGAATGTAAATCTTTTATCCAGTTGACCACGACCAATCAGGATGTGGTGATTGTCGATGAGGCGCATTCCATTTTTATGCGTGGTTACCCAAATGGAGCGGGGGAAATTGAATTGCGCCCGTATGTGCATGTGCGCTTTGGCATGAATGCCTTAATTCAGCGTGCGGCATTTTATCATTTGATTGAGCTCGGATCATTAACAGAAAATTCTGATGGAGAAACCGTTCTGGCATTAAAAAGTGGTGATTTAGACTTGCAATTGAGCAGTTGAGGTTTAAGCTTAATCGTGAATCTGAAAGGATGGATTTCAATGTGGATATGACGGCCATACAACCGATTTACGCTGAACTAAAACCAAGACCTAAAGCGGCTAAAAGTGCACCGATTGGAATTTTTGACTCAGGGATCGGTGGTTTATCGATTGCTCAGGAAATTAGTCATCATTTACCGAATGAACAAATTGTCTATTTTGCAGATACAGCACATGTACCCTATGGTCCACGTTCCGATGATGAAATTCGGCAACTGACCGCGCAGGCAGTTGAGTGGTTATATCGTCGTGGTTGTAAAATGGCGGTTGTGGCATGTAATACCGCTTCGGCATTTAGTCTGGATTATTTACGCGCCTATTATGGCGAATCTTTTCCTATCGTGGGTTTGGTTCCCGCGCTGAAACCAGCAGTACTACAAACTCAGTCTAAAGTGGTTGCAGTGCTGGCGACACCAGCGACTTTTCGTGGGCAATTGATTAAAGATGTGATTCAAAACTTTGCGTTACCAGCTGGCGTTAAGGTGTTGCCTGTGACTTGCTTGGAACTGGTGCCTTTTGTTGAAGCTGGTGAACAAATGAGTCCGGCCTGTTTAGAGGTATTGCAGCAGTGTTTGCAGCCCGTTGTGGATCAAGATGCAGATTTTCTGGTGCTTGGTTGTACGCATTATCCTTTTCTAAAGGACGCAATTGAGCACTTATTTGGCAGCAAAATGACGCTGATTGATTCTGGATTGGCAGTAGCTCGGCAAACTGCCCGTATTTTAATTAAAAATGAGTTACTATTTGACGAAATTCGTCAGAATTTTCTAAAAATTGAATGTTTTGCCAGTGGAAATAATGCAGACGAGTTAAGCTTTGTGTTAAAACATATGTTGAAGAATCATATTTCTTGGCGTATTCAAAATATTGATGATTAAACATGATGCAAATCATGATTTAGACGGTTGTACTTTTAAATTTGGGGATGTGTATATTTTCTACAGCATAAGGATGGGTGTGGAAATATAAACTTGAGAGGATAACCATGCTGGATAAGCGTTATCAGGTCTTTATTTCAACCTCTGGTGCAGACATGCAACCAGAGCGAATGGTACTGGCTCAGACACTCATTGGAATGGGCTTTTTTTCGTGGGGATTAGAGCAACGAACACCTCTGAGTACAGCCTTGGCGCGTCGTCAAATTGATGATTGTGATTATGTGGTTGTATTATTGGGAAGTCAGTACGGTGAACAGTCTGTTTCAGGTGTCAGTTATATGCATCTGGAATATATTTATGCGGTCACCAAACAAAAGCCTATTATTGTTTTTATGCACGATGCTCCTGAAAGTCGCGATCTGACATTGCAGGATAGTAAACCTGAATTAAAAGAAAAATTTAATGAATTTCGCAAACAGCTTCAACAAGAGGTTGATCAGGTATTTTGTTATCACAGTCTACGGGATCTGGAGCTGGCAGTGCGTTTTAATATGTCGCAGATGCTCGAGCGTTATCCCGTATTGGGTTGGGTGAGACCACAAAATACACAAGTTTTGCAGGATGAAATTGACAGTTTACGCGCCAAAGTCACTCGACTTGAAACGGACATGGGTAAACGTGAAGTTGATCCACTCATCACCATGCCTCGAGTATATACCAATGAGTTGTATAGTTTTGAATATCGCGTACATGCCTATCAAGATGGTAATTTTCAAGAATTAAAACCTGAACGGCAACTGACATGGTTGCAAATTTTATCCATTTTAAGTCTGGTCTTTAAAATACCGACACCTGAAGAATATTTTTCTAAACGCATCAATGACTATCTGAATGAAACTGGTTTAGAAGATGCACGAGTTGTGTTACCTCGTGCCCATGCGGTGGCTCGTGCTCAAATCAACATACGTGCCTTACATCATATTAAAATGCAGATGCGACAAAATGACTGGATTGTGCCAACAGGTCGAGATGATCGACAACGTTTGCTCTGGCAAATGACACCTAAGGCACTAAAATTACTTGAAAGCTATTCAACTGAAAATACTAGCCGTATTGCTCAACTCAAAACCAAATAGTCATATTCAATCTGGATGAATCATTACATGCAACTAAAGGTTGATGACTGAGCCAACTGACGCATAGATTTAGACAAACTGCCAAAAACTGTTAAAGTAAGCTCACTGAAAATATTTTGATTGAAGTGATGGATAGGAAGCGACATGTCTGCTGTGTCTAAACCAAAAGTGACCGTGATTTTAGCCAATTTGGGGACGCCTGATGCAGCTACTGTGCCAGCAGTACGACAGTTCTTAAAACAATTTTTGTCAGATCAACGTGTCATTGAAATTCCCAAAATACTTTGGCAAATCATTTTACGGTGTTTTGTTCTACCTTTTCGTCCGAAACGGGTAGCGCATGCGTATGCAATGGTGTGGCGCAATGACTCTCCAATGCGTGAAATTCTATTGGCGCAAACCGAAGCATTAAAACATGAATTAATAGCAGCTTACCCACAGTTTGATTTAAATATCGTGCCTGCCATGACCTATGGGCAGCCCGGAATTAGTGATCTTTTACAGCAACTGCAACAAGTACAACAAGATCATATTATCTTATTGCCTTTATTCCCGCAGTATTCTGCGACATCAACCGCGCCTCTTTACGATGCTTTTGCCAAATGGATTCCCCAGCAACGTAATTTGCCCGGACTAACCCTGATGAAGGATTATCATCGACATCCTCTTTTTATTCAGGCACTTGTACAAAGTATTCAAAATTTTCAGATCGAACATGGTCAGCCCGAAAAGTTACTCATGTCTTTTCATGGTATTCCACAACCTTATGCTGATAAAGGTGATCCCTATGCTGAGCAATGTCGGACAACGGCAGGTCTGGTTGCACAAGCGCTGGGACTTTCACAGGATCAATGGGCCATCAGTTTCCAATCCCGATTTGGCAAGCAAGAATGGGTTAAACCCTACACAGATCAATTACTTGCAGAGTGGGCAGAGCAGGGTGTGAAATCTGTACAGATTTTGAGTCCTGCGTTTTCGGCAGATTGTCTGGAAACACTGGAAGAGCTGGCGATTCAAAATGCGGAATTATTTTTAAATGCGGGCGGTCAGTCTTATCAGTATATTCCTGCCTTAAATGCTTCAAAGCCGCATTTGGCGTTGCTGAGTCAATTGGTTCAGGCACATCTGGATGCACTTGATGTGACACTAGCCCCTTTGATGTGATGTTTAACCCGAGGTAATTATGCTGCAAGTTAAAATTGTTCCTGTGACTGCATTTGCACAAAACTGTTCTATTGTTTGGGAGAGTGAAAGCAAAGAGGCGGTCTTAATTGATGCAGGTGGAGATGCCGCCCAACTTCAACAGGAAGTTGCAGCTTTGGGCTTAAAAGTCAAAGCATTGTGGCTTACTCATGGACATCTTGATCATGCCGGTGCCGTCGGCGAGCTGGCAAGAGTCTGGGATATTCCTGTTATTGGTCCGCATAAAGAAGATCAATTCTGGCTGGATATGATTCAGGAGGTATCCAAACGTTATGGCTTTCCAATACCAGAGCCTGTCAATGTGACACAATGGCTAGAGGGTGGAGAAATCTTAAATTTGGGCGAACATCAATTTGAAGTCCGTTTTGCACCGGGACATACTCCAGGACATGTCATATTTTATAATCAGCAGCATGATTTATTATGGACAGGAGATGTGTTATTTAAAGGTTCTATTGGGCGCACAGATTTTCCTAGAGGAAATCATCAACAGTTATTAGATTCAATTCAGCGCGAATGCTTTAGCTTGCCTGATCATACCCAGTTTATTTCAGGGCATGGACCGATGAGCAATATTGGCCATGAAAAACAATTTAATCCTTTTGTGGCAGGACAGGCGGGATAAAAAATCCTCAAAATAAGTGCGTAAAAAGGTGATGATTGAACCAGCAATCATCACCTTGGGAAATTATGAATGAAATATGCTATGAAATCGTTGTTTGGCTTCCCATGCGACTAAAACACTTGCCACAGCAAACAGTATCGCAATAACAAATAAAACGGCATCTGAGGCGATAAAACCTAAAATAAGGAAGATCAAACAGCAAATTGCAAAAACAGCAAAAAGAACTCTCAATAAAAGCATCATATTCTCCTATAAAGAGAGAAGGGATCTATTATTGATAAATATTTTACGTGATGTATGTTTAGTTTTGTTTAAAAAATGGGCATTTTAATGCGATTTTGCAACAAAATATAACCACAAATTGTGAGAGAGTTTCATTTTGCTGCATTAACTATCGTAATCATTGGGATTCCCATTTTCTGATTGGGGAGCATCTTCAGTGGGTAGCTTATAATCTTCATTTGCCCACGCTCCCAGATCGATTAGCTTGCATCGTTCAGAGCAAAACGGACGAAAAGGATTGCCTTCCCATACAGATGGCTCACCACAACGGGGGCATGGAAATGTACGTGGCATAGCAAAATCCTCAAATTCATGGTCAAGATGTTAGGCAAAGCTCAAATCAATTGTTAGACTTAGAGCTGATTTCAATACCTCATCTGAATAGTTTGCTGTGATTATCTCGATTCGTCAATTTCAAGCCCAGCGTATGCAGGCACCACGTGACTTTAGCCCGATTGAAAACACTCCGATTTGTGTCGAAATCGGTGCGGGTAAAGGCAAACATGCGTTGTTGTTTAGTGGGCAACATCCCGAAAAAAAGCTGTATGCAATTGAACGGACTAAAGAAAAGTTCTTGGCAATGCAGAAACAACAAACACTTGAACCTCGTCATCATCTGTTTCCGATTCATGCAGACGCTTTACCCTGGATGGTACATGCGCTCTATCCGCAGCAAGTAGCGCAGTTTTTTATTCTTTATCCAAATCCTGAACCCCATAATCCTGCACAGCGCTGGCTGAATATGCCTTTTTTTGAGTTTTTATTGTCACGTTTAAAACCTGAAGGAACCATTACCTTAGCCAGTAATATTCCAGATTATATAGACGAAGCACAACATCAACTGGAGCAACTTTGGCATTTACCTTATCTCAAACAGCGCATTGCTTCTGATTCAGCACGAACCCATTTTGAGATCAAATATTTAGAGCGTGGTGAATTATGTCAGCAGTTGATTATCACCAAGCCTGAACATTATCAGACCCGTTTTGATGAATTTATGCCATTGCAAGGGCAAAATGATGCTAAATAAGCAGGTGGTGATTATCGGCGCAGGTCCAGCAGGACTAGCTTGTGCCGAGATGCTGTCAGAATTGGGAGATTATGACATCACCATTTATGAGCAAAAACCGTCGGCTGCACGTAAGTTTTTAATGGCAGGCAAAACAGGGCTGAATATTAGTCATGCGGAAGATGTAGAAGTATTTATTTCACGTTATGATCATGCAGAATGGCTGCGTCCAATGATTGAAACTTTTAATGCGCAAGAGATTCAAGCATGGATGAAAGGCTTAGGCATAGAATCCTATGTTGGCAGTTCTGGACGAATTTTCCCCAATGAAATGAAAGCCGCGCCGTTATTGCGTGCATGGCTGAAACGTTTACATGATCGCGGTGTAAAGTTTCGTTATCGTCATCAAGTTGTTGCCATACAACATCAGGGTTTGACAGTTCTGGATCTTGTGCAAGGGCAACAGCATCAGATTCAAACTGATGCGATGGTACTGGCCTGCGGTGCACTGTCATGGCCACAATTGGGTAGCGATGGTAAATGGCAAAACTGGCTCAATTCTTCAACACTTCAACCTTTTATCGCCAGTAATGTCGGGGTTCTGGTTAATTGGTCGAGTTATTTGCAACCGATTTTTGGTCAACCATTAAAACGAATTCGAGCATGGGTACACGGGCAAACGCCGCAGTTTGGTGAAATGGTGATCAGTCATTATGGATTAGAAGGCGGTTTGGTCTATCGTTGTAATCGTGATTTACGTAAGGCGATGCAAACACAACATTCGGCAGTTTTATATTTAGATTTATTGCCAGATTTAAGTTTCGAACAAATTTTACAAAAGTTGCAACACGGCAAAAAGCAGTCGTTAAATACCTTATGGCAAAAGATTGGATTGGATAAAACCAAAATTGCTCTCATTCGTGATGTGGTTGATAAAGCGGATTGGAATGAGGTCCAAAAAATGGCACATCATATGAAACAGCTTGCTATTCAGATACATGGTTTTCGACCGATTGAAGAAGCAATTAGCTGCGCTGGAGGAATACGATTAAATGCGCTGGATCAACATTTAATGTTAAAAAATAGCCTTTATTTGTTTGCCTGCGGTGAAATGTTGGATTGGGATGCACCCACTGGAGGCTATTTACTCACCGCTTGTTTGGCAACAGGTCGTGCTGCTGGAGCAGGAGTTGATCAAGTTTTTCAACAGGGCATTAAACTTAGAAATTAAAATTTAAGTTTGTTAATAATCATGTTAATTTATTTGAAAAATCAAATATAACGCAAAAGGATTTTAAGTATGTCGCAATCAGCAGTATTATCTGGAAGCTGTTTATGCCAAGGCATTCGTTATGAAATTTCGGGTCATGGTTTGGGGGATATTATTCAGTGTCACTGCCAGCGTTGCCGTAAAGCCAACGGTACGGCTTATGCCACCAATACGCCTGTGCGTGTGGATGATTTTAAAATTGTACAAGGTGAGCATCTGCTCAAAAAATATCAATCCAGCCCAACGACGCAACGTTGCTTTTGTGGTGAATGTGGTTCACCGATTATGAGTATTAAAACCGATACGCCTGAATTTTATCGTTTGCGAATTGGGACTTTAGATAGCAAAATTGAGCAAAAACCAAGTATGCATATTTTTACTGCCCATAAAGCTGAATGGGAAACTATTTCTGATCATTTACCGCGGTATGCTGAACGACCTTAAGTTTATATACCAAGTTTTTTTGTTCATATGCTGGAACTTCGTGATTCATTTCGTCTTTAGTCATGAAATATGGGTGAATGAATCCTTGTGGAACGTGAATAGTCACGAAAAAGCCGTTCCAGTGCGCTGTTTACTGGAACGAATTAGCTTAAAGTATTGATGCTTATAGGAAAATTTCAATGACTTCGCATAAGCTGTATTATGTTAATTGTAGGAAGACTTATACGTTGAAAGAAAAGAGGATATAAAAAATAAAAATTAAACCAACAAGAAATATAACTATCTTAGTCCCATTTTTGCTTGGCTCTTGATAAGTAGGCTTTTCTATAATTATTGGTTTTTCTATAATTTGAAGTTCTCGCCAAGCTTTCAATTCTTGAGAGCTTACATACCAATCAGTTCTATTTCTTTGAGAAAATTTAGAGTTATTATGAAGGGGATTAGAAGCCCTAATTTCGGCTAACAATAAGTTAATAAATCTAAATCCTTCTTCCTTAAATCTTTGTATTTCTTCTTGATTTAACTCAATGTCAAAAAAATACTCACCATGGGTATCTACCATTATTCCAACTTCCAAGAGATATTCACCATTTTTTTCAGCAAAATAACAATCTCTATTCCAACGTAATATTTTAGGTTGGTTAGGCTGATCAGTAGTAATCACTTGGCATAAATATAAAAATCTAAGACAAGCCTGATATTCAGATGCATAAGTTATATTTTCTATAACTTTTCCATCATTAAGAGTTAAGACATGCCAAGACTTATCAGTTAATCTTATACACCAGCTCTTCGATTTTTTTTTAAAACATAATTCGTTGTTGTGGCAATTGAGCAATCTCGCTTTGTTCGATGAGAACAATGTTTGAATATTATTCAAGTTAAGAGACATAAAAGAATGAGTTCCTTTTTTTATATTTAGCAAAGTAACAGATATTAAATTAATGTTCTCTCAATGCTTATTTAACATAATGGGCGTTATACGAAGTGATTTTTTAAAATTTATTATTTTTCAATAAATTAGTCGTTTTACATAATCCTAAAATTCCTCAAAAATCTGCTTTGGAAACAATGCGGAGTTTTTTTGAGCAACTTTGATACTTCTTGCCAATAAAATTGCTTAAAAAACATCCAAAAAATCACTTTTTCCTGATTTCTTAAGCGTCACACATTTGAAATAATCCCCAATTTCTGCGGATAAACTTTGGGATAATTTTTAAAGCATTTCGCTGTACGTTTTGGCGTACAGCCATTCAGGAAATTCACCAATAGCCAGATCCCCATAGATTTCCTATGATGAACCCATCGAGAACAGGATGTTCGAAGACATAAAACAACGATAATTAGTCAATCATCAGGATCGTGAAGCAAGACAGGAGTCATGCTTAAGCAGCAAATACGAGAAACCCAGACAGGATGTCTGGGTTTTTTTAATGCAATATGACTTATTTTGTAGTCAATGCCTGACCTTCAAAGCTGATACCATCCCAGCCATGTTGCATAAACTGACGAATATTTTGGTGGTCTGTACCTTCTGGCGTAGAAACTACCGCTGCATAATGTTCAGCAAATAAGCTTAAAGTTTGAGCTTGATCTAAACCTTCAATTTGAGCAAAGGAAAATACTTTCGCGCTGCCTTGGTTCTCTGTTGCAGCATTGTGCTGTTGACCATTTTTAAATGCAGTAGGGGTATGATTAAAACGTGCTTCAATATGTGCAAGAACGTCAGAAAATTTTGCTTGACCATTTTCAAGTTGTGTCAATAATTCCAATGCCATGATATTCCGTAATTCAATGAAGAGCCAAAAGAGATGGCTAGCATACCATTGAATATAAAATGATGAGACATTGAATTGAACAGATCATGCACAGGACAGATCAATATAGAGGTGAGGAAACTGTAGATTAAAGTAGTAGTGTTGTGGATAACTTAATCTTTATACACAAGACTAAAATTAAGCCAAAAAAAGAAGCCTAAGAGGAGGAGATATGTCCTTAGGCTTCGAATAATACGATTTTAAAAGATAAAACTTAAAACAAGATTAACGTTTAAAACGTGAAAAACGTTTGTTAAAGCTTGCGACACGACCTTCATTACTGGCTTGACGTACTTCACCAGTGTAAAAAGGATGCGATGCACTTGAAATATCCAAAGTAACATAAGGATAAGTCTTGCCTTCATATTCACGTGTTTGTTTGGTTTGAATGGTGCTGCCAATCACGAAATAGGCATCTGCATTTGTATCGTGGAACAGGACTTCTTTATATTCAGGATGTATACCGTTACGCATGGGAAAGCCTCCAGTTAAATTGATTTATATTGATATGTTATATTATTTCAATAAAATAATCAAATCTGGAAGCTGATACGATCGTAACATGCTGTATTAAAATAAAATTGAATTAGCTTGGTACTAATTCCTCGAAAAGATCATTCAAATTATCGTCGACTTTAAGTTGAATCAAATTCCAGTAATGTCCTGAAATGGTTCGATTCACCATTAATGTATCAGGTGATGGCTTAAACACATCCCAATATTTCAGGGATTTTTTGACAAGAATGACACCATCATGATGCGCTGAATTTTCAGCAAAATTATAGGAAGTGGTGAGTGGGCGAAGTAGCACTTCAAGCCATTGTAAATAAAGTTCCTGTGGAAATAAGCCTTTGGCTGAAAGTGCATGTAAGGCATCCAGATGCTCTTCAATCACTGGGATGTTCTCTTGACGTGCAGCTTGAACCAGTTGTTTAAAATGCATGATGACATCAGGACTCAGAGTTTTTACGCCACCAAAATCATAAATAATCACGGTGCCATCTTCACGAAAAGCAAAATTGCCCGGATGCGGATCGCAATGAAAACGTTTCAGATAAAATATTTCTTGACCCAGAGCGCGTATTAGACGACGTCCGATCTGATTACGCACCTCAACAGGCCATGTGCTTGCGGTTTCAATGGATTCACCGCGTTCCAGACTTAAAGTTAAAATACGTCTTGATGAATAGTCTTTATACACGGTAGGAATAATAATTTTAGGATCAAGCTGCTCGTGGAAGGTTTTAAACACTTCCAGATTTTGCGCCTCAATTTCGTAGTTCAATTCGTCTGACAAGCTGTCCTGAATCTCTGCAAACAGTTTGTCTTGAAGTTTTTTATCAATTTTAATCACACCCATCAGGCGCAGCGCAAGCCGAACCTGTTTTAAATCACTTTCGCAGGCTTCATCGACGCCTGGATATTGAACTTTAACCACGACTTGCTGCCCATTGGGCAAGGTTGCACGATGGACTTGTCCGATAGAGGCGGCAGCAAAAGGCTGTTGCTCAAAAGATTGAAAGGCTTGTAGTAACGGCTTACCCAATTCTTTTTCAACTTGTTGTTGAATGGCACTAAAAGGTACAGCAGGTGCTTGACGTTGTAATTTGGCAATGGCTTTGGCAACTTCTGGCGGGAAAATGTCTTTATATTGAGACGCAATTTGTCCCACTTTCATGACCGCGCCTTTCATTTCACCGAGTGTGTCTGCAATTTGAACACCGATGTCCTGAAAGAGTTTACTTTTGGCAGCAAGTTTTTGTTCCTCATCGGCATTCAGGTTACGAATTGAATTGGAAACCGTTTTGCTCGCAATACTGGCGGTCATACCCGCAAGTTTCATAAAGCGCCGACCGGGAGAACTCGCATTTTTTGCCATATCTAATACCTTTCACTACCTGCGCTGGGATTGTTTGTTGATCATAGGCGACAACGCTTAAATTACCTATTTCAAATTGTTAATAAAAGAGAATTAATTCTAAAAACAAAGATTTGTGGAGATTGCAAATTTTATGCAAAGCATTGCAAAAACTAATTCATAAACAATGCGTTAATCCTTATAACACGCTCAAATTTTTGGTGCTATGTTGAGCAGTATAAAGCAAAAACAAAGATGAGATGATTCAACATGAGCCATTTAAATACTGCTGTTTCTCAACATTCCATACATGCGCAGCGAGCAAATTCTGTGCCATTACAGGTATTTGAACAACCTGAAAATGCACACATTATTCAAAGTGATGCTGAAGCCATTCAAGTGGCAAAACAATTGGCACAAGAGTTTGCCAAAGAAGCATCCTTGCGTGATCAGGAGCGTCGTTTACCATTAAACGAAATTCAACAATATTCTCAAAGCGGTCTCTGGGCGATTACCATTCCTAAGGCATTTGGTGGGGCACAAGTTCGCTATCGTACCTTGGCTGAAGTGGTCAAGACCATTTCCAGTGTCGATTCGTCACTGGGTCAGTTACCGCAAAACCATTGGGCATTTCTGGAGCATTTACGACTAGATGCCAGTTTGGAGCAACAACGTTTTTTCTTTGATCTGGTCTTAAAAGGCATTCGTTTTGGCAATGCATTTTCGGAGAAAGGCAGTAAAACCGTTGCAGATTTGACCACCACCATTCACAAAACGGCATCGGGCTATGAAGTGAATGGACAGAAATTTTTCGCAACAGGAGCCCTGTTGGCGCACTGGATTCCAATTGTCGCGATTAGTGAGTCGGGTCAGCCGCATGCTGCATTGGTTCCGCGTGAAACAGAAGGCGTCAATATCATTAATGACTGGTCTGGTTTTGGTCAACGCACCACTGCCAGCGGCACAGTGGAACTAAAAAAAGTACCTGTGCGTGAAGAATATGTTGTTCCTATTCATCAGGCTTTTGAACGACCAACAGTTGCGGGTGCAATTTCACAGTTTATTCAAGCGGCGGTAGATGCAGGTATTGCGCGCGGTGCGATTGAAGAAACCATTCAATATGTGAAAAAACACAGCCGTCCATGGATTGATTCGGGCTTGGAACGTGCCACAGATGATCCTTATACCATTGCCAGTATTGGAGATCTCAAAATCAAACTACGCGCTGCGGAAGCTGTTTTGGACTTAGCTGCTGATCAGATTGATTTGGCTATCGATGAACCTACAGAAGAACATGTTTCCCAAGCCACTCTGTTGGTTGCAGAAGCAAAAGTGCTAACGACGGAAATTGCTTTATTGGCCGCCAATAAATTATTTGAACTTTCTGGAACGCGTTCAACTTTATCAGAACTCAATCTGGATCGTCATTGGCGTAATGCGCGAACTCATACTTTGCATGATCCTGTGCGCTGGAAATATCACATCGTTGGAAATTACTACTTAAATGGTGTGCAACCACCGCGCCATCCTTGGAGTTGAGTTTAAACGACGGTCAAGATATTAGGATTAAAAAATAAACAGGATAAAATCATGAGTCAATTTGAACAGATTAAAGATCAATTGTCATTGGGTGCAGATTACGAAGCCGTTGCTGCTCAGTACCGTCCCATTTTTGCCAAAATTGCAGAAGGTGCTTTACAGCGCGAACAACAGCGTCAGCTACCGTATGAACAAATTCAGTGGCTTAAGCAGGCTGGTTTTGGTGCTTTACGTGTTCCAGTGGCCTATGGCGGGGCAGGTGTCTCAGTGGTACAACTTTTCCAGCTTCTAACCGAGCTAGCAAAAGCCGATTCTAATGTGGTGCAGGCATTGCGTGGGCACTTTGCTTTTGTGGAAGACCGCTTGGTTGCGCATAGTAGTCAGCCACAAACAGAATGGTTTGAACGTTTTGTTGCAGGCGAATTGGTTGGAAATGCATGGACAGAAGTGGGTGCAGTTAAAATTGGCGATGTTATCACCCGCGTGACGCAGGATGATGCAACAGGCAAGCTTTTGGTCAATGGTGAAAAATATTATTCTACGGGCAGTATTTATGCGGACTGGATTGATTTATTTGCCTATGATGAAGTCAGTCAACAGCATGTGATTGCCGCGATTGATCGTCATGCCACTGGGGTCACTATTGAAGATGACTGGGATGGCTTTGGTCAAAAAACCACGGGTAGTGGTACTTTGCGTGTACAACAGGTTGAAGTTCCAGCCACGCATATTTTACCGTTTGATCAGCGCTTTAAATATCAAACTGCTTTTTATCAGGTGGTGCATTTAGCGACATTATCAGGTATTGCTCAAGCAGCGGTGGAGACATTTAGTCAGGAAGTCCGTGAGCGCAAGCGAATCTTTAGTCATGGCAATGCCGATCTTGCACGACATGATCCACAGGTCTTACAAGTGATTGGTCAGGCATCGGCACAAGCCTATGCCAGTGAAGCAATTACACTACGCACAGCTGAAAGCTTGCAACGCGCTTATTTGAGTCATTTTGCTGACTCAGACGTGAAGGAGCATCTTGCCAATGTCGATGCAGAGCTTGAATCGGCTCAAGGTCAGGTGGTGATTGCGGATCTGGTACTAGAGTTAACCTCAAAGCTATTTAATGCATTAAGTGCTTCGGCCAGTAGTAGCGCAAAACAACTCGATCGTTTTTGGCGTAATGCGCGAACGGTGTCTTCACATAACCCACTTATTTATAAGGAAAAGGTGATTGGGGATTGGGTGGTGAATCAAACTGAATTGCCTTTTGTCTGGCAGATTGGGGCGAGTCCACAAGCAAAATCTGTTTAAAAGTAAAATCCTGACCAGTTATTTCGAGTCAGGATTTGATCATTTAGGGTGTTTGTGCTGACAATTTCCGATTATTGCTATGCAATCTGGCTAAAAGTAATACACATGCAATGCACAGTCCTATAATCAAGCCGAGCCAGACACCCGCGGGTCCCATCTTAGCCACTCGAGCCAAATAAATCCCGATTGGAAAAGCAATGATCCAATAGGCGATCAGGGTAATCCACATAGGACCTTTTGTGTCTTGCATACCGCGTAAACAACCTGCTGCGCCCACCTGCCATGCATCCATCAGTTGATACGCCATAGCAAATAGCAATAAATAGAGTGCAACATTAAATACGGCTGGATCTTGGGTATAAATGGCAACAATTTGTGGGCGAGCGAACCAGATCAGACTCATGGTACAAATGGCAAAAAAAGTGGCAGTTGCTAGGCCAAGTTTTTGTACATGGCGCATGGCAATCCAGTTTTTTTCACCATAATACATGCCCACACGAATGGTCAGCGCAATAGCAAGTGACATCGGAATCATAAACAGTTGCGAGGTGACCGACATGGCAATCTGATGTGCCGCTACCAACGTATCGCCGAGTGGGCTAAGTACAATCGCGCCTGTACTAAAAATACTGACTTCAAAGAACACGGCTAGACCAATGGGAAAACCGAGCTTTAGAATGCGTCGCACCAAATCAGGATTTATTTTGTCCCAAGTGCGAAACACTTGAGTAGATTGATAGGCTTTGGCCCGATAAATATAACCACCAAGGGTTATAAGCATGAGCCACTGTAAGATCGCCGTGGCAAAACCACAGCCTGCACTGCCCAAATGTGGCACAGGACCAATGCCATACATAAACAGATAATTGAGAGGAACTAGTGCCACTAATGCCAATAAACTAATCACAGTCACAGGGCGTGGGTAACCCAGTGCTTCGGAGTAACCTCGTAAAGCTGCATACATGGTGACCGCTGGCATACCAAAGCCAATCGCATGTAAAAACAGTCCAGCTTTGGCTTGTAAACTTTCGGGTACGCCTAAAATGGGCAACAAAAAAGGCATAAGTTGAAGAACAAGCATGGCGATGATTCCCAGCACCAATGCCACCCAAAGCGATTGACGCACAATCACGGGAATACGTTCAGGTGTTCTGGCGCCTTTGGCTTCTGCCACTAACGGCGTGGTGGCAATCATGATCGCACTAAATAGTAACATGACGGGCATCCACAAACCGACACCCACCGCAATTGCAGCTAAATCATTGGCAGACAAATGGCCTGCCATAATCGTATCAATCAGCCCAAGACCTGCTTGTGCAAATTGCGTGATCAGAATCGGCCACATTAAATGAAAAAGCTGTTTTAACTCAAAGCGGAAACCCGCAGTATTTGACACAAAAAATACTCATCTATAAAAATTATCGTTGCAGGGTCAATATCACGCCAACGAAAATAATGATTGCTCCGACCAGCCTTTGCCAGTTGAATGGAACCCGATCGGTTCCCAACCAACCGAAATGATCCAGTAGCATGGACATGCTCAATTGACCAAAAATAATCAGTGCAGACAGGGTTAATAAACCCAATTTAGGTGCAGTATAAATGCTCAGACTAATTGCATAAACCCCTAAAAAACCACCCAGCCATAACCACCACGGGATTTGCATCAGTTGTGATAACGATGGTTTCTCGACATCTTGAAAACTCACCAATACCCCAAGCAGCAGAGTGCCGATTAAAAAAGAAAAAAAAGCAGCCTGTAAAGGCGAGCTAAGATACTCTCTTAGCTGTGTATTTAAAGCTGTTTGAATGGACATGGCAATGCCGATACCTAAAGCTAAAGGTAATAAAATCAATAACTCCGAGCTTATTTTCATCTGTAGCGTTCCTTATTGTTCTTTTTCATTCATGTTCCAGTCTAAATGAATTCGCTGTACTTGAGGTCGGGGGATTGCTGTAGTCATGTTAAACTAACGGTGTTTGATTGCCTGAGCATATTTCTTGACTGTTTTACTTGATCCTGCCGAAATTCCACTATCGTTGTACATTCATATGCCATGGTGTGTACGCAAATGTCCGTATTGTGATTTTAATTCACATGCTGTACCCAACGGGGCTTTGTCGTTAGAACTTGAGCAGCAATATTTACAGGCGCTGTTAGCCGATTTTGAAACACAACTTGAGTTTGCTCAGGGGCGCAAGATTCACAGTGTATTTATTGGTGGGGGAACACCCTCGCTGATTTCGGCACAGGGTTATCAATGGCTATTTGAACGGCTAAGCGTCATGATTGCCTTTGAAGAAGGATGTGAAATTACGCTCGAAGCCAATCCTGGTACAGTCGAACATGATCCATTCGCAGATTATTTAACATCCGGAATTAATCGTTTATCCATTGGGGTGCAAAGTTTTAATCGTGAGCATTTACAACGCTTAGGGCGAATTCACAGTTCAGACAATGCCATTGAGTCGATTCAGCTGGCTAGGCAAGCGGGGTTTAAACGGATTAATGTCGATTTAATGCATGGACTACCTGAACAAACGCTTGAACAAGCCTTATTCGATTTAAAATTGGCGGTGGAAAATGGAGCAACGCATATCAGTTGGTATCAACTCACCATTGAGCCCAATACGGTTTTTTTTAGAACACAACCGGTTTTGCCACAGGATGAAACCCTTGAACAAATTCAACTACAAGGTGAGCAATATTTAAAAGCACAAGGCTTTATTAATTATGAAGTCTCAGCATGGCGTAAAGAGCGACCATCGGCACACAATTTAAATTATTGGCAATTTGGCGATTATTTGGCAATCGGGGCAGGGGCGCATGGCAAAGTCACGCAACCTGATGGTATTTATCGTTTTCAAAAAACCCGATTACCCAAAGATTATTTGGCCAAAGTTCCTGCTGAACATGGACAATGGAAGCGTATTGCAGCAGAGGAGCTGCCTTTTGAATTTATGATGAATGCTTTGCGGTTAAATGAAGGTGTCGAGTCAAAATTGTATACACAACGCACAGGTTTGCCGTTGGCTGAGATTGAACCGATCTTGAATGGTTTGCGTCAGAAAAAGTTATTGCTGGATGATCCCGATCGAATCGCCTGTACTGAGCAGGGGCATATGTTTTTAAATTCAGTGCTGGAGAGTTTTTTGTAAACAAAAAAAAGCTGAGAAAAGAGGGCTCCCAGCTTATAAAAAGATATTGTGATTAACGCGTGGTATAACCCCCATTCGCAAAAATGGTTTGCCCTGTAATCCACCAGCCTTCAGTGACCAAGAAACGCACCAACGGTTCGATATCTTCAATTTTAGTCAGACCGCCAAGCGCAGAAGCTGATTTGTGATAAGCCACTGCTTCTGGTGCCTCCTGACCGTAGAAAAATGGCGTGTCCATGGGACCCGGTGCAACCGCAGTCACTGAAATTCCACGTTCACCAAACTCTTTAGACGCAGCGCGGGTGTAATGTTCAACGGGGGCTTTTAAACCTTCATAGGTTGAGTAAAGCCCTGTATAAGCTGCGAGTAATGAGGTAACGATGCTACAAATTTTACCGCCATCATTCAAATGATGACCTGCCGACTGAATAAAGAAATAAGCGATTTTGGAATTAATGTCGCTCATCGAATCAAATTCAGCTTCTGTCGTATCCACAATAGGTTTTTTGAGCACACGACCTACAGTATTAATGGCAATATCAATTCCGCCAAAATGTTGTTTAGTTTTGACAAAAAGTTCCTCGATGCGATCAATTGAACTGAGATCAGCTTGCAACAAAATCGCATCAACTCCAAGTGCTTTCACATCAGCCAAAGTTTGTTCCGCATCCGCTTTGGTCGATTCGCTGTTGTAATGGATGGCCAGTTTCGCGCCTTGTTCAGCAAATTTACGTGATATTAAACCGCCCAGATTTTTTGCACCGCCCGTAATTAAAACCACTTTATCTTTTAAAGTTTGTGCTGCCATGATGTTCTTTCCTTTCAATCAGACTATTTTGGATATTTATGAGTCTAAATTTGAATCGTGTAACCATCAATTATGCTAATTTAGTTTCACTATTCAGAAATCACGAACAATAAAATGGATCGGCTACAGCAATTTGAAATTTTTATAGAAGTTGCCAAACGGGAAAGTTTTAGTGAGGCGGCGCTACGTCTGGATTTGCCGCGCTCTACAGTGACATCCGCTATCCAGAGTCTGGAAACGTTTTATAAAGTCCGATTATTTCAACGTACCACACGACGCGTTAGCCTGACGCAGGATGGAAAACGAATTTTACCCGACTGTCAAAATTTACTCATGGACTATCAACTGCTTGAACAGATGATTCAAACGCATAATCAGGATTATCAAGGCATATTAAAAGTTGATATGCCCAGCCGCATTTCGCATCAGATTGTTGTACCTGCATTGCCTGACTTTTTTCAGCAGTATCCGAATATTCAAATTCAACTGCATAGCTCTGATCATTTAACCAATTTGGTCGAGCAGGAAGTCGATTGCGTGGTGCGTGTCGGGACACTGGAAAATAGTAGTCTGATTTGCAAATCAGTCGGGTATTTAGAGATGGTCAATTGCGCTAGTCCCGATTATTTACAACAATTCGGGACGCCGCAAACGCTAGAAGATTTACAACAACATTCGATGATCAATTATCCAAGTGGTGTCGGAGAGCAACAGGGGATTTTCTTTTGTCGACATGAACGAATCAAATTAAATGCCAACCTAAGTGTGAATAATACTGAGGCTTATATTCAGGCAGCGCGCGCTGGTTTAGGCATCATTCAAATTCCTTATTATGATGTGCGAGAGGATTTAGAGCAGGGCAGGCTGGTTGAATTTTTAAGCTATGAAGTGTGTTCGGCATTAGCACTGAATGTACTTTATCCAAATCGGCAATATATTCCACGGCGTCTGGATGTGTTCATGAGTTGGCTCATTCCTGTATTACAACAACAATGTTGTTTACAACGTGAAAATAAAAAACCACTTCCTTTGTAGAAGTGGTTTTTCCCAGATTTAGTGGGGTTTAAATCTCTAGGCTTTCAGGCTTAAATTTTACCCACCAGATCAATCGATGGTGCTAAAGTTGCATCACCCTCTTTCCATTTGGCTGGGCAGACCTCCCCCGGATGATTGTGGACATAGACGGCAGCTTTGACTTTACGCAGTAATTCCTGAGCATCACGACCAATACCACCAGCATTGATCTCTACAATTTGAATTTTACCGTCTGGATCAATCACAAACGTACCACGATCAGCAAGACCTTCTGCTTCAATCAATACATCGAAGTTTTTAGCAATGGTCCATGTTGGATCGCCAATCATGGCATACTGGATTTTACCAATAGCATCTGAGGTGTCATGCCATGCTTTATGGGTAAAATGCGTGTCAGTTGAAACGGAGTAAATCTCAACACCTAATTTTTGAAATTCTTCGTATTGATCTGCCAAATCTTCAAGTTCTGTTGGACACACAAAAGTAAAGTCTGCTGGATAAAAGAACACAACTGACCATTTACCTTTTAAATCTGCTTCAGTCATATCAAAGAATTGACCATTTTGATAAGCGGTGGCTTGGAATGGCTTGATTTCAGTATTGATTAAACTCATGTTGAAGTCCTCTTGGTTAAATGAGAAAGTTTCTTAACTTGGTAACCAAGATAACGTATTTATTTAAATCGTAAAAACAGTAAATTTTTATAAATTTAATCGGATATTTAGATTTTTAAATAGCATAGGCATAAAAAAAGCCTTAACAAAAAATGTTAAGGCTTTTTAGAATCTGGTGGGTCGTCCGCGACTCGAACGCGGGACCAACGGATTAAAAGTCCGCTGCTCTACCAACTGAGCTAACGACCCTGAACGAAATATTCAAGCGACGCTTGAATATAAAGTGCAAGAGAAATTGATAACATCAATTTCTGTTAAAGTCATGCAACATCACTTTAACCATTTGCAAGAAATCAAAAATTGAAATCTTGACTGAGATCAAAACAATCAATGGTGGGTCGTCCGCGACTCGAACGCGGGACCAACGGATTAAAAGTCCGCTGCTCTACCAACTGAGCTAACGACCCTGAACGAAATATTCAAGCAACGCTTGAATATGAAGTGCAAGAAAATAAAATTATTTCTAACACCGCCGTTGTTTTGATGGAGCGTATTTTAGCAAGATCCTCAACGAACACAAGAGAAAATTGAAAAACAATCGCATAACTGTTTATAAAAAGCACGATTTTCTCTTGGTTAGTTAAAAAACACACTAAAAACGATATTTGTAAGCCTGAATGTTTTCAAAAATCTCAGAAGTTACATCGCAGTAGGCATCGGCATTTGGTAAAAGCACCAGTAAACGTTCATCTGTTTTACTCGGATCAAAAGCCTGTTCCTTGAGTTTGTTCTTTTGATATTTAAAGGTACCTGTGGTTTCAACGACTTCTTGTACACGTAAAAACACCGGAACGGCATAGGCCGGCAGACATTTTTTAAATGTGGCAGCCATATCGCTTAAATCCTGCTGATTCAGCTCGACGCCTTCAGCTAAGGTAATCGCGGCCATACCTACACGACCATTGGTATTTGGAATCTCAACGCCATACACCACAGCTTCAGTGATTTTGTCATATTCACAGACCATATTTTCAACTTCAGTGGTCGATACATTTTCACCTTTCCAGCGGAACGTATCGCCCAAACGATCGACAAATTGTGCATGACGAAAGCCGATATCGCGTACCAGATCACCCGTATTAAAGTAAGAGTCTCCCTTTTTAAAGACATCTTTTAAAATTACAGATTTATTTTTTTCTGGGTCGGTATAACCATCAAAAGGTGAACGACGGGTGATTTTACCAATCAATAAACCGACTTCTCCTGTTTTAACTTTAATACAATGGCCTTTTTTGTCACGAATGGCTTCGCCTTTTTCTTTATCGTATTTCACCACCGCATACGGTGTTGGAGAAAAACCGACCGTATTATCAAAGTTAAAGATATTACTAAAACCAACATTGCCTTCGCTTGAAGCATACAGCTCAAGCACTTCTTTAATGCCAAAACGTTGTTTGAATTTGTCCCAGATGTTTGGACGCATACCATTGCCAATCATTTTAGTCACGCGATGAGCACGATCGAGTTCAGATGGTGGGGCATCCATTAAATAGCGACATAACTCGCCTACATAGCCAATGGCTGAGGCATTAAACTTTTGTACATCTTTCCAAAATGCACTGGTCGAATATTTACGGCGCAAGGCAAGCGTTGAACTGCCAGCAATCACGCCACACCAGCACACCACAATTCCTGTGGCATGATACATTGGTAAGGTCACGTACATCACATCATCTGGGGTCAAATCCAGAATATGACCATAGGTTCCATACGCCAGTGTCCAGCGACTATGCGTGAAAATCACGGCTTTAGGCAGACCAGTTGTGCCAGAGGTATAAATATAAAATAA
The DNA here is from genome assembly GCF_900625095.1 of Acinetobacter ihumii. Classification (GTDB taxonomy): domain Bacteria; phylum Pseudomonadota; class Gammaproteobacteria; order Pseudomonadales; family Moraxellaceae; genus Acinetobacter; species Acinetobacter ihumii. The sequence goes on from NZ_LR130760.1 coordinate 2,632,365, forward strand.
ACCATCTTTACCTTGCACTGTATGGGTTGTCGGTGGGTTAAATTTAGCAAAATGATCGATTTTTTCAGCCAGATTGAGATAGCCAGTAGGTGCAGAACCTACATTTTGACGTGTTGGCTGATCTGCAAACCAATGGAAACGGTCTGATGGTAGCTCCAGATCATCACGAATCTCATCAACACAGGCACGTACTTCTTCGCCTAAAATCAGTGCAATGGGCTTGACCAGATTAATACTATGCGTCAGCACCTTGCCTGTTTGTGAAGTATTGACCAATGCAATTGCAACGCCAATTTTTGCCAGACCAATGACGGTCGCAATGAGTTCAGATCGATTCTCGATCATGACTGCAATCACATCACCTTTGCGTGCCCCAATGGATAAATAATAATGTGCAATCTGGTTGGCCCATTCATTTAAATCCTGATAGCTATAACGTTGCTCTTCAAATAAAAGCGCAGCTCCCTGAGGATTTCTTTTGACTGCTTTCTCAAATGCAATACCTAAACCAGCGGGGCTAGACGATGTGCGCAAATAGGCTTGTTTTAGACCGGCAAGAATATGCGGTACTTTAGGTAAAAAGCCTGGCAGGCGCGAAGCCACATTTCCAAGTGTAATGATATCGGGTTGTGCAGTCTGGCTCATATACATCCTATTATTTTTCGATCAGTCCAATGCGATTTAATATAGAAGAAACGCATGCAATCATTTGACGCAAAGGTTGTTTTAAAGGTTTTGCACTAGTGCAATCAACCTAATCTGACATAAAGTATCAAAAAAAACCTAGTCACCGAAATGACTAGGCTTTCATTAGTTACATGCAATTATGCAAATTATTCAGTTGTTGTGCTTGCCTTTTTAGGCGGACGACCACGTGGGCGACGTGGGCGGCTAGGCTTGTCACTGTCTACCTTCTTTGCTTTAGTTGCTGTTTTTCCAGTATTTTCTTCATCAGTTACAGCAGATGAATTTTCTTCTGTGTCTGCAACATCAAGTTCTGCTTGTACAGGTTGCGCTTGAGAAGGCACAGAAGCAGGTTCTGCCGTAGCCTCAAACTCCGCAGTACTGGTAGATTCCTCAGTGGTTTTGACCTCATCTGTAGGCGCTACCTGCTCAGTTTGAACAACAGGTGTAACATTTTCGGCCGTAGCAACGGTTGTCTCTGTCGCTTCCTGAGGTGCTTCAGCAGCAGCAACTGCCACTTCATCTGCTTGTGTTGTCGTTTGAGCGACTTCATTTGCCTGTTTCGCTTGTTCATGCGCTTGCTCAGCCGCTTGTTTCGCTAAACGACGGCGTTCACGTGGATCATTGGCAACACGACTGGCCGATGCCTCTGGTGGCGTCAGCGGTAAAACAGGTGCTGGTTCACTTTCTTCAGCCACTTTAGCGGTAAGCTGAGCATCACGTGTCACAGGCTTTTTGTCTTCTTCAACCGTTTTTGTCTCTGTGACTAAATTGCTGGCATATTGTTCAGTAAATTTCACCAAAGCACGGTTAAAGGTCGGTACTAATCCAAATTGTTCGATCAGTACGGTACAGTCTTCGCCATAGACATGACGAATCAGACTGCCCAAAGTATAGTTCGCTAATTCAGGAATTTGCGAGGGTTGTACCTTTGGTGCTGCAACCGATTTAGCCTGTTGCGCTTCACGTTGCTGGCGACGACGTAGACGTGGATCGTTATTTGCACGTTTAACAGGTTGCTGCGCAGTTTCGGTAACATCAACTGATGCAGGTGTTTCAGCCACAGTTGCCTCACTCACCACGGCTTCTTCTACAGGATTCGCAAGAGGTGTCTCAGTGACTTTAGCCGGCTCTTGTGATGCAACTTGTGGATTTAATGCCACAATCTCACTTTGTGCCTGATCCACATTAATCACCAATGCAGTTGCCATAACGTCATCACGTGGCGCATCAACGACATCGACTTTGACCTGTTTTGCATCATGCGTTACAGCTTTGCTGTTTGGTGTGTTGGCATTTTGATCCAACACACTTTGATCGCGATGACGATTCGGGCGGTTTGGACGTTGCTGGTTGTTACGATCACGACGTGGGACAGCTTCTTCAGCATGTGATTCAGTTTGCGCATGATTTTGTACATGATTTTGTGCATGACTTTGTACGTTGTTTTGATCTTGCGGTTGCTGACGTTTTTGCTGACGTTTTAATTCACGTTGTTCATGACGTGACAGTTGTACGACTTCTTCGTGAACCTGAGTCGGTTGTGGCTCTGGGTTCGGCTCACGTTGTTGTGGTTCACGATCGGTACGCTCGCGCTGATCTTTATGCTTACGCTTCTTGTTGTTTGGACGATTATTTTTCTCGTCACGTTCAACGGTGTCACGTGCTTCCTGTTTAGCCGCAGGTGCTTGTGACATGTAAGCGTTGTTGCCTGATGCTGCAACAGCCACAGTTTCGGTCACGCTAGCGATGTTTACCTGACCAAATTGACCACGGCTCACGGCACCGCCATTGACCATTTGCTCAATCGCTGAGGCTGCATTTTGCGCAGAACGTGATTGGTCAATGGTTTGTGCTTGCTTTTGTACAAACAGATTCTCTAACCATGCACATGGGCTGGCTGCTTTAGCGGCAACCATTGCCTGTTGTGTTGCAGGCGCAGATGCTTGAGCACTAGCTTTACGTTTATTTTGCTCAGACTGAACAGGAGCAGCATGAATATGCTCTGCTTCTTCCAGATGCCATTCAGATGACTCATAACCGAGTTCTTTTTCACTAGAACGTGTCGCTTCAGTACGTTCATAGCTAGAAGGTGCAAAACCTTCAGGATTATACTGAATTTCGTAATGTGGTGTTTCCAAGTGAGGGTGTGGTAACACGGTCACACGTACGCCAGAAGTTTGTTCTAAATAGACCAGACTATGACGTTTTTCATTGAGCAGGAATGCCGCAATTTCAACAGGAACTTCAACCTGTACTTCACCATGACGTTCACGCAGTGCAATTTCTTCCACTTTGCGCATAATCGACAGTGATAAAGAACGCAAATCACGAACCATGCCTGTACCATGACAGCGCGGGCAAACATAACCCGTGGCCTCTTCAAGTGATGGACGTAGACGCTGACGACTCATTTCCATCAAACCAAAACGTGACAACTGACCAAACTGGATACGTGCGCGGTCGCTTTGAGTCGCTTCACGGAGTTTAGCTTCGACCATACGCTGATTACGATCTTTGGTCATGTCGATAAAATCGATCACCACGAGACCACCGATATCACGCAAACGTAATTGACGTGCGATTTCTTCGGCTGCTTCGAGGTTGGTATTCAGCGCAGTTTCTTCAACATCGTGACCACGAGTCGATTTGGCCGAGTTAATATCAATCGAAACCAGGGCTTCGGTCTGGTCAATCACGATTGAACCACCAGATGGCAGTTTAACTTCACGCTCATAAGCCGTTTGAATTTGGCTTTCAATGCCAAAATGAGCAAATAAAGGCTCATTCAGGGTGTACGTTTTTAACTTATCTAATTGACGCGGCATCACCGCTTTCACAAAGTTATAGGCTTCGTTATAAGCTTGTTCACTATCAATTAAGATTTCAGAGACATCATCACGTAAATAATCACGAATGGCACGAGTCACGACACCTGCTTCCTGATGCACCAGCATTGGAGATGGGCCAGAGTTTGCAGTGCTTTGAATTTGATTCCATAAATCGAGCAAATGTTGCAAGTCGAGTTGTAACTCTTCTTGAGAGCGACCAATCCCCGCAGTACGTACAATCACGCTCATTCCGCGTGGGATATTCAATGATGCCAACATTTCTTTCAATTCTTCACGAACTGAACCTGAAATTTGACGACTAATACCGCCACCTTTCGGATTATTTGGCATGAGCACCAAATAACGACCTGCAAGCGAAATAAACGTCGAAAGTGCAGCACCTTTATTGCCGCGTTCTTCTTTTTCCACTTGTACCAAAAGCTCAGTGCCTTCAGTAATCAGTTCGCGGATATTTGAAGTTTGACGTGGGTCAGCCTTAAAGTAAGTATTGGCAATTTCGCGCATGGACAAAAAGCCCTGACGCTGTGCACCATATTCAACAAACACGGCTTCAAGAGAAGGCTCTACGCGAGTGACGTGACCTTTGTAGATGTTGGATTTTTTTTGTTCGCGGGTACGATTCTCTAAGTCAAAATCGTAAAGGCGATTACCAGTGATAAGTGCAACGCGAACTTCTTCAGCATGAGTTGCATTAATCAACATACGTTTCATGGGTGTGACACCTAATAGTGACTCACTCAGACAAATGCGAACATCGATAAAGCGGACAACTGTTGGCAGTCATCATGCATCTTATTTAACTCAGATTACAAAATATTTTTGCTCTGATTGCTAAAATTCCCTGATCTCACATGTAGCTTCGGTGAATGATGCTGGTGATGATGTCAGCAGTTGCGTATTCATTTCGTTTCGATTAACGACGAATCCTGACTTTTCACTGGCGAGTGAGCGGTGCATTGGATGATGACTTTCACTGTCACGGAGCTTGAAGACTTGGTTTGTAAAGTCTTGATACGGAATGATCGTCGTATCGGTGCTCGGCAGTTCCAATGCATCAACGCTTGAGCCTGAAAGGTCACGATGACGCAACGTGTCTGATGTGCATCAGTTTTCGTTTAATAACCAACATTAACGGTTGGCGACATATATTTTTCAACAAACTGCCTATGCAAAAGCATAATTAAACGCAACAGTTTGTCATTTTGCCGATATAATAAGCCTTCGGCGTCGGCATATTCTTTTGGGACCATTCCGAGTTTTGAGTGAAATCTTCAACGAAAATGCATTTCATAAACATTGAAATATTTCCGTTTTTGTTCACTTACGGCGGTATCCGTGCGCTGACTATATCAAACCTTGCAGCATCTGCCTATGGGCTAAATAGATGTTTCTTGTGAAATCAACTGTCTAAGTGGTTATTTTTCACTCAAATTTAATAAATAATCGGGTTTCAAATACTGTATGAATTCTACACAGCAATGGCAAAGTGTCACTTGGTTTGACGTGGACGAGCACCAAGCAGGACAGCGCATTGATAATTTTTTATTTAGTCGCTTAAAAGGCGTGCCTAAAAGCCGAATTTATCGTTTGATTCGTGAGGGACAGGTTCGGGTCAATAAAAAAAGGGTTAAAGCAGAAAGTAAATTGAATATTGGCGACCAGATTCGAGTTGCCCCAATTCGTTATGAACAAAAAGATGAAACTGCCGCACCTGTGAGTGATCAGGTGGCACAGAGCTTATTGCAACGTGTGGTTTACGAAGACGAAGGTTTATTGGTGGTGAATAAACCAGCAGGCATTGCGGTGCACGGCGGTAGCGGTGTGGCCTACGGTTTAATTGAGGCATTACGCGCTGCGACGGGTAAAAAGTATCTGGAACTGATTCATCGGATCGACCGCGATACTTCAGGGTTGGTCATGATCAGTAAAAAGCGCAGTACCTTAAAACATCTACAGGACTTATTGCGCGAACACAAAATTCGTAAAACCTATGCCGCTTTGGTTAAGGGACAGGTGAGTCTGGATAAACAACTGATTGATGCGCCATTATTGCGTTATGAATTGGCCAATGGCGAGCGTCGTGTGCGTGTATCTAAAGAGGGTAAGCCAAGTAAAACGGAATGGAAGGTGGCAGAGCGTTTTAAAGCGGCGACTTTAGTTTACGCTTCGCCGCTATCTGGGCGGACGCATCAAATTCGGGTGCATGGCCTCAGCATTGGACATCCATTGGTGGGTGATGATAAGTATGGTCATCAAACCGTTTACACAGGCCCAGAAGCGCGACGGTTATGTTTACATGCCATGCGTCTGGAAATACCGGATTATCCTGTGATAGAAGCACCACTACCTGAAGATATTCAAACTGTCGTGGCACAGTTGAGAGCACAAAAATGAATCGTCCTGAACTAATTATTTTTGACTGGGATGGCACATTATTTAACTCGGTTGGACAAATTGTTGAAAGTCTCAAATTTGCTGCTGCAAAGTTTGAACAGCCTTTAACTGATGAAGCTGCACAGAGCATTATTGGCTTAGGCTTACCTGAGGTGATGCAAACCTTATTTCCTCAAGTTCCTCATCTACAGCAAGATATCTTGGTGAGTTATGGAGAGCATTATGTGGAAAACTCCAAACACGATGCATGGTTTGATGGTGTAGCTGAACTGTTGCAGGATTTAAAAGCGCAAGGGATGAAACTGGCGGTGGCAACGGGTAAAAGTCGTCGTGGCTTAGACCGTGTACTGACTCAAACGAATAGTCATGATTTATTCGATATTACCCGCGCGGCCAGCGAAACCATGTCTAAACCGCATCCTTTAATGCTGGAAGAAATCTTGGCGTTCACAGGCGTAGATGTTCAAGATGCGATTATGGTGGGGGATAGTAGTTATGATCTTGAAATGGCCATGAATATTGATATGCCGCGTATAGGGGTGAGTTATGGTGTACATGATGTTGACGTGTTACAACAGTACCAGCCTTTAACCATTGTAGAAGATATTGCCAGTTTACATAGATATTTAAATCAGCTTATTCAGGATAAAATAGAAGCTGAATTCTAAGCTGTAAAATGCTATTGATCTGCCTCACTCCCCATGGACCCTAAAGAACAATTTAGCTGTGTTCTTTTTTGAAATAACAAGAACAAGAGATCAGGAAATGAGTCGTTCTATACGTTTACTCAATTTATTACAACAATTAAGAGAGGCGAGATATCCGATGACTTCTCAGGTATTGGCTGAAAGATTAGGTATTAGCCAGCGTAGTGTTTATCGGGATATTGAAAGTTTACGTGCGCAAGGTGTGCGGATAGATGCTTGTGCAGGATTGGGGTTTCAACTCAAAGAGGACTTTTTTCTACCTCCGATTAGCTTAAATGAAAACGAGGTGGAAGCGATATTTTTGGCTTTGCATTGGCTAAGAAGTGTACCTGATTTATCTTTACAGTCGGCATCGACATCCGTTCTAAGTAAGTTGAATGCGGTGTTACCAGCACATCGGCAACATTTGCTGGAGCAAACGACACTGAGGGCTTTTAATGTCTGGCTGCCTGTGGATATGCAAGTGCTGGAAAATATTCGCATGGCGATTCGTCAGCAAGTGAAAATTTCAGTGAATTATCTGGATGAGCAGCAACGTGAAAGTTCCAGAACATTGTGGCCGTTTGCAATGGGTTATTTTAATGACAAAATTGTTTTAGCTGCATGGTGCGAATTACGACAAGATTTTCGAAATTTTCGTATCGATCGAATTCAACAACTTGATTTAACACAAGACATTTACCCACAGTTTAAACATCAACTTTTTCAAAAATGGTGGCTCAAAGAGGTCTGCAACACTACTGACAAAAACTGACAATGACTCTGTTTATGCTGGATACATCCAATTTAAAGGAGTCATAAAAATGAGTTTAAAACTTTATACCAACAAAGAATCACGTGGGATTGTGGTGGAATGGTTATTTCAGGAACTGAATATCGATTATGAGAGAATCGAAGTTGCATATTACACAGAAATGAAAGCCCCAGAATTTTTACATTTGAATCCTTTTGGCAAAGTACCTGTATTGGTAGATGAAAAAACTGTGATTTATGAGCTTGGCGCAATTTGTACTTATTTAGCAGATAAATATGCTGAAAAAGGACTTGCTCCTTCAATAAATGATCCTAAACGTGGCTTGTACTATCGCTGGTTATTTATGATGGCTGGACCGTGGGAAGCTGCATGTGTAGATAAAAATCTGGGCTTAAAAGTAGCAGATGAGCAGAAAATGTTTGTGGGTTATGGAAGTTATGATGACGCTTATACCGCATTAATTCAAGGTTTAAGCGAGGCAGAACCCTATTTGTGCGGTGGGCAATTTACTGCCGCAGATATTTGTGTCGGTGCAATGCTATTGTGGCAGGATAAAATGGGTGAAATCCAGCCACATCCTATACTTGAACGGTATCTCAACACCCTGCGCCAGAGAGAAAGCCTAAAACTGGGCATGCCGATGTTGGCGAGTTAGTATTCATTCAGTCATGCATGGCACTTTAGTTTGATATAACTTTAGTTTGATATAAAAGTTGCCGCGATATTGATGCAAATCGCTAAAATTGTGGTATTGAAGCCATAGGCCAATACCACATGAAACAAATTAAACATTCGCATCGCTTTTGAAGTGACCGAAACATCGGCTGTTTGTGCAGATGTACCAATAATATAACTAAAGTAGACGAAATCTGGATACATCGGTTCTGGCGTTTTAGGGAAATCCAGACCCGCTTCTCTACCTTTGCTACGCGCAATATAAAAGTCGTGCGCATAATGTAAGGCAAAGGCAGTATGCATAAATAACCACGCAGAAATAACGGTTAGAAGGGTTAATGCCAAATGACCATATTTAAATGGACTATTTTTAGTAATGGAGGACAGTTGCATGACAATCGCAATTAAACACATGGCTAGAGCGAGTAAAACCAGCAGCATAATCACCCATTTACTTTCATCTTGTTTTTGAGCCTGTTGCTGCATCGCAGTATGATCAGCATGCCACATCAAATGAGCTACTGAAATCAGATACAGCCCGACTGCAATATTCCAACTGATTAAAATAATCGTTGACCATTGCCAAGAACTAAAAACATTAAGTAATAGACTGATTAAAATTCCGATTAGTAAGGCACTAAAAAAGTGAGGTCGGGTGTAAATAGTTGTTTTCAGATGCTTGAAGATTTTTAGTATTTTGATCATGAGCGATGCTCAAAATGGTGAATAACTGGCTGTAGCATAAATCGAATGTAAGAAAACTGTTAGATTCAAGATGTAAAGCAGCATGTTGAATCAGTATAAAACTGAGCAAATGAAAATAACGAAGGGCGTTATGTATGACTGTGAGGATGGTCAACAAATTACAACAGGAAATATCTTTGGAAAGAACTCAACTAAGGCTATAAAAAACCAATGAAAAATAAAAAGGTGAGGGTATGGCCGAGTCAAGCAAAATTGTGGTCTATGCGGCTTTAATTGGAAATCTGGTCATTGCCTTGGTTAAATTTGTGGCGGCGTATATCACCAACAGTTCCGCCATGCTCAGTGAAGCAGTACATTCGGTGGTAGATACGCTCAATGAAGTTTTATTGTTGCATGGCATGAAGCAGTCACAAAAGCCCGCTAATTTTCGTCACCCTTTTGGCTATGGTCGGGAGCTTTATTTCTGGGCTTTTATTGTGGCTTTACTGGTTTTTGCACTTGGGTCTATTGTGTCTATTTATCAAGGTATTGCACATATACGTCAACCCGAGGAGATGGCTTCACCTTTTATTAACTATATTGTATTGGGTATTGCGATTGTGTGTGAAGGCATTTCGTGGCGAGTTGCCCTCAAGGGATTTCGCAAGGAAAAGGGAAACATGGGGTATATGGAGGCTTTTAGACGCAGTAAAGATCCGACAACCTTTACCGTTTTATTTGAAGATTCCGCAGCCCTGATTGGTCTATTTATTGCTTTAATTGGAATTACCGCCGCCCATTATTTCGATATGCCCGTATTGGATGGTGTTGCATCTATTTTGATTGGTGTGGTTTTGGCAGTGTCTGCGTTTTTACTGGCGAGAGAGACCAAAGGGTTACTCATGGGAGAAACTGCGAATCCTGAATTACGTGAAAATTTACTGATGATTGCTCAACGTGATATCGCAGTATCTTCTGCGAATGGGGTACTGACAGAACAAATTGGTGCACATCAGGTAATTGCTTCTCTTAGCCTTGAATTTAAAGATAATCTAACCTCAGATGATATTGAGATCTGTGTTAATCGAATTGAAAAACAAGCGCGGCAAATTCACCCTGAAATTGTGGCGTTATTTATTAAACCACAATCTCAACAAGTTTGGCTTGAGCGAATGAAAGGTCGGTTACAAGACAAATAAATTGAGCAGTAGCATAATTTGATTTTATCGTTAAGATGAACAATGCCCGACCTTAAAATGACTGCTGCATCACTGAATTGTATGATGAAAATTACCCTATGAAAGAGAAGCCGACATTAACCTATCAATTGCCGACTCAATCCTGCTGGACACATACATGGAGTAAACCGCCATTTCGTTATGCCGATTCAGAACATGCCAGCACCACACGCTTTCAAAACCAGATTAAACGCTCAGGTGCAAGAGGGTCAAAAGAATTATTGCGCTGGTTAGCCACACGTGAGTCTTTTACGTGGCAGGTCAATATTCAACAAGAGTACCAACAGCGCATCAATACCCCGATTGCTTTGCCAAAAAATCGACCTGATGCCGATATGGATGATTGGCAAGTCTGGTTTGTTGGTCATGCGACGGTTCTCATTCAAATTGGACCATTTAACTTTTTGACCGATCCCGTCTGGTGTGAATATGCGAGTCCACAACAGGGACGTGGTCCACGTCGGGTGTGTCCAGCTGGAATTGCTTTAGAACAATTACCGACCATTCATGCAGTTTTACTGAGTCATAATCATTATGACCACATGGATATTGCAAGCTTAAAGTGGTTACATCAAAAATTTGCCATGCCCATTTATACCGGCTTAGGCAATGGCTATTATTTGCCTAAAGATTTTCATGTGATTGAAATGGATTGGTGGCAGATGATTCCCTTTCATGATGAAATCACCATTGCCTATACGCCAGCACAACATGGCTCTGGGCGGGGTTTACGCGATCAGAATAAAGCATTATGGGGTGGCTTCTCTCTTTTAAGCAAGCAAGACCATTGTTTCTTTGCTGGCGATACTGGCTATTCGCCTCATTTTAAAGAGATTCACGAGCGTTTTGGTGAGGCCAGAATTGCATTATTGCCCATCGGTGCTTATGAGCCACGCGAGTTAATGCAATATGTGCATATGAATCCGCAGGATGCGCTGCATGCACATCTGGATTTACAGGCACAACGTTCCATGGCGATTCATTATCGAACCTTCCAACTGACCGATGAAGCACGTGATGAGCCAGAGCATGAATTGAGTCATTTACTCAAAACATCGTCTAAATTTGTGAATCCTTTTTATTGTATCAAAGAGGGACATAAACTGACCGTCTGAGTATTTAAGCACTTTGATTCGTTTGAAAAGTCAACCAATATTGCACAAAGTGACAACGCTGTAACGCAAAACATGTGTTATAAAAAATAAAAAGATCAAAAAAAAGAGGTCACTTTTTTCATGAAAATAATCAGGTTCATCATTCTTTTAATTACATTGTTGACGAGTGTATTCCTCCTGATTGGAGGGATGATGCTTATCAGTGCAGGTGGTTCATTCTATTATGTGCTTTTAGGTCTGATTTACCTGCTCAGTAGTTTCTTGCTCTATAAAAATAAGGCACTGGGTTTTTATTTAACTCTTGTTGCTTTAGCCTTAACCTTTATTTGGGCGGTGTATGAGCGCGGTTTTGCGTATTGGCCTATGCTCGCGAGAATCATGGTTCCGTTGGGTTTAGCTTTCGTTACACTGTATGCACTACGAAAAGAGCATTACAACGCGAAAACACTCGGCTTTAGTTTAAGCGCATTGGTGATCTTTATCGGGATGGCAATCGCGGCATTTTTCCCACATGATGCGCAATATGCCAAAGGCGAGTCTTATCAGGCGCATTCTCCTTTTGGAATGCCAGAAAATTGGACTGCATATGGACGAGACAATGCAGGGACACGTTTTGCGCCCTTTACTTTAATCAATCGTGATAATGTCAAAAATCTTGAAGTCGCGTGGACCTATCGAACAGGCGATCAAGGACCGGGGATTGATCAGAATACGCCACTACAAATTGATAACTTACTCTATACCTGTTCCAGAAATGGCGTGATTGCGGCATTGGATGTAGATACAGGTAAATCGGTCTGGAAATTTGATGCCAATGGACGCTCTCCTATTTGGCAGCGTTGTCGCGGACTAGGATACTTCGATGCTCGTAAAGCAACACAGGAACGTCCAATTGGACAAGTTACACTGACTCAGCAAAGCAATGCTGCACAATGCCAGCAGCGGATTGTTCAGACCACCAATGATGCACGTTTACTGGAATTGGATGCCAAAACTGGGCTGCCTTGTCAGGACTTCGGCACTCAAGGCTATGTCGATTTAAAAACAGGCATGGGAGAGGTGAAACCCGGTTTTTATTTTCAGACTTCGGCACCTTTGGTTGCCAAAGATACCATCGTAATCGGTGGTTGGGTCGTGGATAATCAGGAAGTTGGTGAACCATCTGGTGTGATTCGTGGTTTTGATGCAAGTACTGGCGCATTAAAGTGGGCATGGGATTTGGGTAATCCTGCGATTGATCAATTACCACCTGAAGGTCAAACCTATACGCGCGGTACTCCAAACTCATGGACGACTTTAAGTTATGATGACAAACTGGGTTTGGTCTATGTGCCATTGGGGAATAATACACCTGATTATTTTGGTGCAGATCGTCCTGAGTTTTCCAATCAATATAATTCATCTTTGGTGGCACTGGATGTCAATTCAGGTAAAGAAAAATGGCATTTTCAAACCACACATTATGATTTGTGGGATTATGACTTACCTTCACAACCCGCTTTAATGGATGTACCTGATCAAAACGGACAGATCGTACCCGCTGTAATGCAAACCACTAAACGTGGACAAATTTTCTTGCTTAATCGTGAAACAGGGGTACCAATTGCAGATGTGGTGGAAAAACCTGTCCCTGCAAAAAGTCCGATTCCAGATGAAAAACCACTTTCACCGACTCAACCTTATTCAGTCGGTATGCCAACCATTGGTGCTGATCGTTTAGACGAAAAGAAAATTTGGGGGGTGACCTTATTTGATCAACTGGCGTGTCGGATTCAGTTTAAAAAGATGAGCTATGAAGGTGACTTTACTCCTGTGGGCTTTAACAAAACGCTGGAGCAACCGGGAAATCTGGGTGGGATGAACTGGGGCAGTGTCGCTTATGATGCGAAAAACCAGATCGCGTATATGAATGATATTCGTATTCCTTCAGTTTTCTGGCTGGTTAAACGGGATGAGTTTGCCAAGGTCAATAAAAAATATCCTTCTGATGGCACAGGACATGGACCTTCACCACAAACGGGTACGCCGTATGGAATGGTGACCATGATGTGGACATCGGCACTAGAAACCCCATGTACCGAACCGCCATTTGGAACGATTAGTGCAATTGATATGAAACAGAAAAAAGTGCTATGGCAAGTGCCTGTAGGCACTACCAAAGACTTGGGGCCTTGGGGAATTAAGTCACATATTCCTTTAGCGATGGGCATGCCAACTTATGCAGGTACTTCTTTAACCGCAGGTGGCGTATTGTTCTTTGCAGGAAGTCAGGACTATTATTTGCGTGCCTATGATGCAGCGACAGGTCAAGAAATCTGGAACTACCGTTTACCCGTCGGTTCTAGTGCTACTCCAATGACCTATGTATCACCTCAAACAGGTAAACAATATATCGTGGTCTCTGTCGGTGGTGCAGCACATTCCACTGAAGTGGGTGACTATGTGATGGCTTTTGCCCTAAAACAGTAATTCAAGCAAAATAAAAACAGCCAGTGCATTGCACTGGCCGTTTTTTAACAGCAACCTGATCATTTGAATGATCAGGTTGCTTGATCACTTAGAACAAGGTTTTTTACAAGAGTCCCGGATTGCCTTGTGCTGGATCGGTTGCACGAGCCGCTTGTGCATCCGCCACGGTTTTACCTAATGCTTTCGCGACACCTTCACCATAGGCTGGATCGCACATATAGCAGTTACGAATATGGCGATACTGGATGAATTCCAAAGCGTCACCAATATTACGTGCAGTATTATCAAACAATGCTTGTTGTTGTTCAGGGCTCATTAAGTTGAACAAGGCACGTGGTTGACTGAAATAATCGCTATCATCTTGACGATAATCCCAGAAGTCTGCATCACCATTAATTTTTAATGGGGGTTCGCGGTATTGAGGTTGCTCTTGCCACTGATGAAAACTATTCGGTTCATAGTGAGGTAGACCACCATAGTTACCATCCATGCGACCCTGACCATCACGACGGTTACTGTGAACTGGGCAGCGTGGGGCATTCACTGGAACCTGTATATGATTAACCCCGACACGATAACGATGCGCATCGGCATAATTCACTAAACGGGCTTGTAACATGCGGTCAGGTGAATAGCTAATACCGGGTACAAGATTACTCGGTGCAAACGTCGCTTGTTCGACATCCTGAAAATAATTTTCAGGATTACGATTTAGTTCAAATTCACCCACCTCAATCAGTGGATAATCACCATGCGGCCAGACTTTGGTCAGGTCAAATGGATGATACGGAACTTTTTCTGCATCTGTTTCCGGCATAATTTGAACGAATAATGTCCACTTAGGAAAATCGCCTCGATCAATTGCATCAAATAGATCGCGTTGACTGCTTTCTCGGTCTTTACCCACCAGTTCTTCAGCTTCAGCGTCGGTCAGGTTTTTAATGCCTTGTTGAGTGCGGAAATGGAATTTCACCCAAAAACGTTCGTTATTGGCATTGATAAAGCTATAAGTATGGCTACCAAAACCATGCATATGACGATAACCATCTGGAATACCACGATCAGACATCACAATGGTCACTTGATGAAACGCTTCTGGAAGCAAGGTCCAGAAATCCCAGTTATAGGTCGGGCTACGTAAATTGGTTTTTGGGTCGCGTTTAACCGCTTTGTTCAAATCTGGAAACTGGCGTGGATCACGGAAGAAGAAGACAGGTGTATTATTGCCCACCATGTCCCAATTGCCTTCTTCGGTATAAAATTTTAGGGCAAAACCGCGAATATCACGTTCTGCATCGGCTGCACCGCGTTCACCAGCGACGGTTGAAAAGCGAGCGAACATTTCAGTTTTTTTACCAATTTCACTAAAAATTTTAGCGCGGGTATATTGGGTAATATCGTGGGTTACGGTAAATGTACCAAACGCACCAGAGCCTTTGGCATGCATACGGCGTTCTGGAATGACTTCACGGGCGAAATTGGCTAGTTTTTCATTGAGCCATAGGTCTTGAGCAAGAAGGGGACCACGAGCACCTGCCGTCATACTGTTCTGATTATCTACTACAGGCGCACCTGCATCAGTCGTAAGGTGGGTGACTGGACACTTTAGCTTATCGTCACTCATTTTAATTCTCCATTGAACTGCGGTAAATGATAAAAAATTGTAATAATGTCATAGGTATAGCAATACTATATAACTAGCATTGTTCGCCCTAATTAACATTTGATGTTTTGTAAAAAATAGTCGAATCCGTCATGCCGAGAGGCCATCTCTTTCAAGCTATAATGCCTGTATTGCACTACCATGAATTGAACTCAAATAGGTTGAACGACTGACATCAACGTTTGGGATGATCCATTTAAGATACGCAGGATTTGTTATAATGTAAAAGCGATTAAACTTATTTTAACAAGAGATAAAAACGATTATTGTCAATGCGTTTATATGCATCCAGAAAGCGCAATTTGAATATCTTGCTCCAATTTTTTCCAGTCAGGAATCTCAAGATTAACCATCAGTGATTGAGAAATAAAACCATAGCTAATCCGATGAATATTGAGCGCAAGCCATTCAATATTTATTTCAGTATGACGGGGATGTTGTTTGAGTGCAAAACACCATGCGTGTACATGTTGTAAATAATGCTTTTGATACATGTCGATATTTGAAATGTGTCGCTCCAATAAAAACAATTTTTGCCAGAGATGACTTTGCTCCGCAATAGCTTCAATTTGCACATGGATCAGGCTATGAATATAGGTTTTTAGAGGAATATTTTGTTTAAGAGCAGTTTCACACGAATGCTGTAATGCAAGCGCATTACGCTGCACATAGTGGTGAATGGTCAGCGCGAGTAAGTCTTCCTTTTGACTAAAATATTCATAAAAGGTGCCTAAACCTACACCGGCCAGATCGGTAATTTCCCGAATCGTAATTTGTGCTGCTTCTTTTTCCAGTAAAAGCTGAACAAAGCTATCCATCAAGGCATCCTGAGTAAATTTGGCTCTTGATTGCTGGGGCTTTCGACGCACGTTAATACGGGTTATTTTCATTTATAAAATCCGAACACCTCAGGGCAGGTTTGTTTCTATACTGTTATAAAAAGAGCAGGAGCAAAACATGAATGCATGGATGACGCATCAGATCGAAAACCAATTTGATGAGCTAAGCAACTATAATTTATATCGAACCGATCCTGTTTTACAAGAAATCCTGATGCGTTATGGTAGTCAGGATCACACATTGCTTGCAGATTTTGGTGAAAAAGTAGGAAGCACTCAGGCTTATCACTTGGCTGATCAAGCCAATCGACATACACCAGAGTTACACGCCTTTGATGCACGTGGTCGTCGCATCAATGATCTGGAATTTCATCCTGCATGGCATGCATGGATGAAACTGAATCGAGAATATGGCGTACATTCACATCCATTTATTGCGACGCAATCTAAAACAAACTGGGTGGATTGGGCAGCACGATTTTATCTCAGTGGACAGGTGGAATGTGGGAATTTATGTCCCAATGCCATGACTCTAGGCAGTATTCCCTTATTACAACGCGAACCCGCATTATGGCAACAGTTAGGCGAAAAGTTGCTATCGACAAATTATGATGAGTGCGATGTGCCCATTTCCGAAAAATCATCGATCTGGATTGGAATGGGCATGACCGAGAAACAAGGCGGTTCAGATGTGCGTGCCAATCAAACCTTGGCAAGGCCGATCGCACAATCGGGTCGAGGACAGGAATATTTACTCAATGGACATAAATGGTTTTTTTCCGCGCCGATGTCGGATGCGCATCTGGTTGTGGCACAAACGTCTGAAGATGGATTGGGCTGTTTCTACGTGCCGCGCTGGCTAGAAGATGGCACAAAAAATACAGTCAACATTCAGCGTCTAAAAGACAAAGTCGGCAACCGCAGTAATTCAAGTAGTGAAGTTGAATTTCATGATGCGTGGGGGGTGATGATCGGCGAAGCAGGGCGCGGTATTCCGACCATCATAGAAATGGCGGCCTATACGCGCTTAACCTGCGTAGTCGGTAGTTCAGCTATTGTACGACAGGCGTTGGTGCAATGTATTGCTTATACGCGTCAACGCAAAGCATTTGGCAAGGTATTGGCAGATCAGCCTTTAATGCAAGCTGTTTTAACCGATCTGGCACTAGAAAGTGAAGCTGCTGTCCAACTCAGCATGCATTTGGCGGCGTGTTATCAACAACAAGATGTGTTGTCACAGGCATGGACACGTATCATGACGCCAGCGGCGAAATTCTGGATCTGTAAACGCGCCGTGGAACTGACGGGGGAGGCAATGGAAGTCTTTGGCGGTAATGGTTATGTCGAAACAGGAATCATGGCACGCTTGTTTAAGGAAGCCCCTGTTAATTCGATTTGGGAAGGTTCGGGCAATGTCATGTGTCTGGATGTATTACGAGCAATTCAACGTCATCCAGAATCGATTCAAGTTTTATTGGAATCTTTTTATGAAGTGACTTCGCAGGAACAAAAGCTCCAGAACGAAATCCATGAATTAATGGACGATTTAAAACAGTCACCAGAACAACTGCAATTTATGGCACGTAATTTTGTCAGTCGTTTGGTAATTTTAGCTCAGGCGGTGCTATTAAAGCGTTATGCACCTGATGACGTTGCTGATGCCTTTATTCAATCACGTTACAGTCAATTTCATGGACGTGTCACAGGATTAATTTCAATGCCAGAGACCAGTGTTATACAACGTATTTTAGAACGAAGTTTTCCTACATAGAGGATTTTGATTTCACGCTTAAATTTGATTTCAAGATTAAAATAGTCAGGGTGCAATCAATGCACCCTCATTCTTTGCTGTCGTATCTGATCTGAAAGTAAATTAGACCGATAAACGATTGGATTTCACCATATCGCCGAGTCCATGATTTTTAAAATAATACTCTATCCAGCTTTTGACCATGAGCGGATTATTCATTTTAACCACTTCATTCAACAGTCGCTCAGCATCTGTCATCGGAACATGACAAATCGCTTTACGGACACGCAAAATATTACTGGAACTCATCGAAAGCGTATTAAAGCCCATTGCCATGAGTAAAATAGCAGACAGTGGATCACCCGCCATTTCACCGCAGATACTCACTGGTTTTTCATATTTATGGCATTCTTTGACCAGACGTTGCAGGGCGCGCAATACCGATGGATGAAAATGTGAATAGACGCTGGAAACACGTGGGTTATTACGATCAACTGCTAGTAGGTATTGAATCAGATCGTTGGAGCCCACTGAGAAAAAGTCCACCAGCTCTGAAAATTCATCGATTTGTAAAAGTACACTTGGCACTTCCACCATGATCCCAATTTTAGGTTTAGTGATTTTGACCTGTTCTTCTTCCTGCACCGCAATCCAGTCACGTTCCAGTAAATACAGAACTTCTTCAACCTCACTGACGCTGGTCACCATTGGCAATAAAATATGCAAATTATTTAACCCAATGCTGGCTTTAAGCATCGCGCGTACTTGCGTCGAGAAAATCTCTGGATGATCCAGCGTAAATCGTAAGCCACGCCAGCCCAATGCTGAGTTTTCTTCCTCGATACTAAAATACGGCAAGTCTTTATCCGCACCGATATCTAGTGTGCGCATAGTCACAGGCTTATTCGCAAAATGACTGAGTTGTTGGCGATACATGGCACGTTGTTCTTCTTCGCCCGGGAAGCGGTCACGCAACATAAATGGAATTTCACTGCGATATAAACCAACACCTTTGGCACCACGTTGTACGCCACGTACCACATCAATCATAAGGCCAGTATTGACATATAAACGGACTGCAACGCCATCAGGGGTAATGGCATCACGGGTTTCATACTGTTTTAAATCTTTGGCAATTTGCTCTTCTTCTTTTTGAATCTCTTTATAACGCTGACGCATGCGTCGTGGTGGATTAATAAAGACACGACCTTGATAAGCATCGACAATCATTTCAGCATCATCAAGCGTGTTAATTGGCAGTTCAGTGACCCCAACCACGGTTGGAATGCCCAATGCACGTGCCACAATCACCATATGTGAATTGGCTGCGCCTTCAGTGGTGACAATGGCTGCAATATTATCAACAGGCAGTTCCACCAACGCCGCTGTACTGATTTCTTCGCCAATAATAATGCTGTCTGGACTAATCTCACGATGACTGGAATCAGCCTCCTGCAAAGAGGCTAAAATCCGTCGTCCCAGATCTTTTAAATCTGAAACACGTTCGCGCAAATAGTCATCTTCCATTTGGGCGAACAAGCTAATATGTTTATCAATGACACGACGCACGGCACCCTGTGCCCAATTGCCTGCGCGAATCAGCTCTTTAATTTCAGCGGGCAAGGCATTTTCATCCAGCATGCGTAAAAACACGCTAAATAAGGCGCGTTCTTCTGACATGAGTGAGTCTTGCATTTTTTCATCCAGCGACTGAATTTCAGTTCGTACTGAAACAATCGCTTGATCGAGCAGACTTAATTCATCACTGATATCTTCGGCTTCACGGTCAGGAATGGCAGCCAAGTCGGCCGGTGGATACAGGACAATGGCACGACCTAAAGCAATACCGCCTGCGCCAGAAACCCCCTGAAAGGTTTTGTAGGCAGCACCCGAAGTCGGCTTACGAAAGACATCAATATTTCCCACCGCATGCGCATGTGCAATCACACCTGAAAGCTGTGCACACAAGGTGACGAGGAATGACTCAGCAGCTTCACTAAAATCCTGAGGTTCTTTATTTTGAACCACCAATACACCCATCACCTTACGGCGATACATGACAGGCACACCTAAAAAAGAGTGATAAATTTCTTCACCCGTTTCAGGCAAGTAGGCAAAGCGTTCATGTTTGGAGGCATTTTCAAGGTTAACAATCTCTTCGCGTTGTCCGACTAGCCCGACCAGACCTTCACCCACATGCAGTGAAACATTGCCCACCGAGTCAGGATTTAAACCTTTCGATGCCATAAGCAGGTAACGCTGATTACGTTCATCCAGTAAATAAATGGAACACACATCCACTTTCATGGCTTCAGCGACCTGATTAACCATAATATCCAGTGAATCATGCAAACTCACCGACGCATTGATCTCTTGAACAATCCGTCTAAGGGTATCGAGTTGCATGTTTGACATGAATGTATGCTCCAAAAAATGAATCGCGCCTAGTGATGTTATATCAGCACTCAGGCAAAAAATCACTCGCTAAAGATGTGATTTTTCAACTGATTGTGGTTGTGGCAAAAGCATGCACAACTCCATCATGGCTCGACGGTAAACATCACGTTTGAAGTTCACCACCTGACCCAGTGGATACCAATAGCTGACCCATTGCCACTCATCAAACTCGGCAGGGTCAGACAGGTTTAACTGAATATGACCGACTGGCGCGGTCAGTTTCAATAAAAACCATTTTTGTTTTTGTCCGATACAGACAGGATCTGAGTCCGGTCGAATGTATCGATGTGGCAAACGATAACGCAGCCAACCTTTGGTTTGCGCAATAATTTGGACATGTTCGGGCAAGAGGCCGACTTCTTCTCTCAGCTCACGGTAAAGTGCCTGTTCAGGGGTTTCTCCAAACTGGATTCCTCCTTGTGGAAATTGCCAAGCATTGTGACCAATGCGTTTTGCCCATAAAACCTGTCCGTTATCATTTGCCAAAATGATCCCGACGTTGGGTCGGAAACCTTCAGAGTCGATCATTTGGCTACCTAAATTTTATCAATATCGTTGACTTTGAAATCGGGGGCGGTCACTCTTGAAGCCCAGCTCGAAAAGATCAAAGTAAAATGCATTAAAATTGCTATGATCTTAACGAATTTCTATCGACTAGCGGAGATAGATTTACATTTTTTTTCTTAAATTTCAGTTTTAACGAGTATTTTCATGAAATTGGCTTTGTTTGATCTTGATCACACCTTACTCAATACAGATTCTGACCATTCTTGGGGCGAATTTTTGGTCAATGAAGGTTTGGTCGATCCCGTACATCATCGCCAGATGAATGATCAATTTTATGAAGACTATAAAGCAGGTCAGCTTGATCCGATTGCCTATAATGAGTTTGTTTTTCAGTTTTTGACGCAACATGACAATGCTTATTTAACTGAACTGCATCAGTTGTTCATGCAAAAGGTGATTCGCCCACAAATGCGTCCACAAGGTTTTGCTGCCATTGAACATCATAAAAAGCTGGGACATGAGATTGTGGGAATTACCGCCACCAGTGATTTTATTACCGCGCCCATTTTTCGTGAGTTTGGGATTACTGAAATTATTGCGACCAATGCTGAAGTGGTCGAAGGAGCTTATACCGGTAAGGTGGCAGGATTGCCGTGTTATCAGCAAGGGAAATTGCTTCGTTTGGATCAGTGGTTAGAGGGTCGTCCAGTGGATGAGTCTTGGGCATATTCGGATTCGATTAATGATCGTTTCCTGCTTGAATATGCAACGCATGCCATTGCAGTGAATCCAGATGATCGTTTAGAGAAATTGGCGCAAGAGAAGGGCTGGGAAATTCAGGACTGGTCGCTTTAAATTTTAAATCTGGATAGAGATTAGACTTCTTTCATAAGTTCCTTTTATTTCTCCTTAAGGGAGAAAAATAAAGAGGGTTTAAACAATGATGAAAGAAGTCTATTTAATTTATATTTTGATCAAGCATAAGAGCCCTACAATTTTTAGATTTGGGCAAAGGTTATCTATTTTTTGTGTGCCTTACTTTTCAAAGATGAAAAGTAACAAAAATCTTCTGCTGGATTGACGGTGCGTCCCTGCAACCGCAATCCAGCATGGCGACATCCATGTCGCCTGTCACGATCATGATTACGGGTTGAGCCATTTATTTTTTGCTCACTCTATACGCTCCCAAAACGTCACTTCCGATAAAGTATGTTGGAACTTATGTGCAGTTTCCCGAATCACAAAGCCAACATGTTGTGGTGGAGTGATCAAGCGAAAATGTTGATCTAACAATCCATGTAAACCATCCAGTGTGGTGAAATTCTCGCCGTCTTTTTTAAAGCCACCAATCCATTCTGCACGTGGTGTATGTTCTTCTAACCATGTATATGGCGAGGCCAGCATCAAAACACCACCAATGTTTAGTCGTTCATGAATCTGCTTTAAAAATTTACTTGGGCTGTATAAGCGATCGATTAGGTTTGAGGCAAAGATAAAATCATAGTCTGTAAAATTACTTTTGAGATTGCAGGCATCGCCTTGATAAAAGTCAACCTTGTCTTGAGTGGCTTCAAGTGCTAAATCGCGTAAACAACAGGATTTATAATCGACCAATTCTCCTTCGGTGGTCAGGGTATAACGTAAAGTTTCTCCTTTTGCGAGTTGTACGCCATGTTGAATAAAACGGGCAGAGAAATCGATACCCGTTACCTGTTCAAAATGCTGTGCCAATTCAAAGCTGGCACGACCCAATGCACAGCCAATATCCAGTGCTTTGATTTTAGGTCGATCGCCCAAGGTCTGAATGGCTAAATCAACCAGCGCTTTAGAAAAATTTGGCACTGCAAAATATTCATCGCCATAGTGAAATTCAGCATATTGTGAGAGCAATTGGTCTGTCTCGTAATGAGAGTCTGGATGTATGGCATTTTGTTCTGAAACCACGTAACGAAATCCTGCATGTTGAAAAAAATGACGACGAAAAGCATAGCGCGAAGCGTGTAAAGTTTCATTCCCACAGGACATCCATGAGCCGCCTTTGATTAAGTTATGTCGTCCATCAAAGGTGGGTGTGGTGAAATCATCATAAATGGGATGAACATCAAAACCGTCAAATGGATAAGTTGGGGTCTCTGTCCATTGCCAGACATTGCCGCGCACATCAAAAAAATCGCCATGTTGAAATTGATTGATTGGACCGGAAGATGCCGCATGATCTAGATGCAAATTAGCATCGGCAGCAGCTTCGCTCAATTCTTTTAAGCCTGCCACATCATACAAACGATACCATTCATCTTCGGTTGGTAGGCGAACATTTAAGCCAGTTGTGGCTTTTTTCCACAGACAAAATGCTTTGGCTTCATGGTAATTGACTTCAACAGGCCAGTCCCAATACATTGGCACTTCTTCGGTCATAAGTCGTAAAAACCAACCCTGTTTGTTCTTGATCCAGAACGTAGGATGCGTGGCTTGACTAAATTCGAGCCAAGCCTGACCTTCTTCTAACCAGTATTCAGGGGTTTGATAGCCGTATGCTTCAACAAAAGCCAAATATTCCTGATTGCTGACCAGATATTTTGAGGCTTCAAATGCCGCAATATCTGCTTCATGCTGACCGTATTCATTGTCCCAACCATAATACGGATCATCTTTGCTTTTATTGAGCAAGACTTTTCCCGCAGGCACTTCAAGTAATGTATTTTCAGGTGGATGACTGCTTTGGGTATTGGCTTGCCAAAGTGGATGCGATTTTACAAAAGCCAGATCATGCTGACGAATTAAAACCGAAGAGGTTTCCAGATGAATCCGTTCATGTTCAATCCCCATGATGATGGCCCACCAAGGATTGTTCCAGTCTATGGGCATACTCAGTGGTGCATGTGCAATCAAGTCCAGAATGAGTGTGCGGACTTTATCCCGATAGGCTTTGACTTGTTGGGGTGTTGGCCATTCATAATGCGTATCATCCAGATCATCCCAACTCATTTCATCGACACCGACTGCAAACATCGACTCCATTTTTTGGTCAACACGTTGTTCAATCATTCGGGTCAATAACAGCTTATTGATAAAAAAAGTTGCGGTATGCCCATAATAAAAAATCAGAGGATGCCGCAGCGAAATGGGTTTTTTATAAAAAGCTTCCTCATTGGCTAAACACTCAAATAAGCTTTCGTAGGTATCAAAAGTATTTAAAAAATAATCGCGCAGAATTTCTCGCATGCGGGCACTGTCATGCTCACGTAAATTTGGAGTCCGTCGCATTTTTGGACAAGTGTTGGTTGCAGACATATTTTGACTTAAAACTTCAGATGTTTTTGTCGGGCAAGCGGGGGTTGTTTCATCATGATTGAGTTCATTGGCTATTTTTGAAGTTTCGGTCAGCATGCTTACGCTCCATGGTGGCGAGATGTTATGTGTTTTTTATAGACTCACCATGTTTCGATATTTCAGTCATATTGATTTGTTATTCTTGAATAGGAATAAGTCATGGCTTAAACAACAACTTACTCCTATTTTTGATTCAGTTTTTTATCATTCAGTAAGTTGCCGTGAACATGCGTTACAGAGTATCCATCACTTCATGCTGGACATGATGCTGCATTAAATGGATCAAGGCCTGAGCTGCTTTGGATTGGCTACGTGATGGATGCCAGACCATACCGAGTTGACGATGCAATTCCATATTGAGGTCCAATTGGTATAAATCCTGATTGACCAAAGTTTTAGGTAAAACTGACCAACCTAAACCAATTGAAACTAACATTCGTATGGATTCAAGTGGATTGTTGCTCATGCTAATTTTGGGTTTAAGTCCATGTTTTTCAAACTCAGCGAGGGTAATCTGACTGGTGTAGGTTTGAGCTGCGGGTAATAAACTTGGGTAATTCAGTAAATCTTCCAGAGAAAGATTGTTTTGTTTTGCCAAAGGATGAAAAGGCGCAGTGACAAAGACCAATGGATCAGTCCAGACATTCATATAGCTTAAGCGTTCATCGCCTTGCGGCGGAAGTGTTAAAAATGCCAACTCCAGATCGCCTGCCAAAACCTGTTCATGTGCCTGTTCCGAATCGACAAAATGTACGTCCAGTTTTACATTGGGAAATTGTTGCACATATTGTGTTAAATAATGCGGTAAGTGATGTAAACCAATATGGTGACTGGTACCGATTTTGAGACGACCTTGTACCTGATCATGTTCGTGGCTAAGCGTGTAATGAATGTCACCTAAATCATTTAGCCAGTTTTTGACTTTCGGCAAGAGTGAATGTGCTGCATGCGTTGGTTGTACACCACGTCCTGCCGACTCAAACAATTTGACTCCAAAATATTCTTCCAGACTATGAATGCGTTTAGTCACGGCAGGTTGAGTAATAAACAACTGTTCGGCAGCCAGTGAAATTGAACCTGTTTCCATGACTTTTACAAAGGCTTCAAAGGCGGCAAGATTCATGTTGTGCTACTCATAACTGTTTTTTATATCAAAACTATTATTTAAAAAAAATGCGCATAAATCAAAGTTTATTGATAGCAATGATCGATGGTCAAAGTAGAATCCAAATAATTCCAAAAAGTTTTTTAATTTATAAAAATGATAAATTAGTTTTATGAAAAACATTCGTTATAATCAGGATAAGATTAGCATTACCCAGTCCAATGGCAAGCACGGTGGAGAGCGACGACATGGCAGGCAATACCCAAAGCGCAAAAACTTTATATGATAAATTATGGGATGATCATTTGGTTTCACAACGTGATGATGGTTCAAGCTTAATTTATATCGACCGTCATTTATTACATGAAGTGACCAGTCCACAAGCCTTTGAGGGTTTGCAACTCGCCGATCGCAAGCCGTGGCGTTTAAGTGCCAATATTGCAACACCTGACCATAACGTTCCAACTTCAAAAAAAGAACGTGAACAGGGCATTGCAGGGATTGAAGATGATACCTCACGTATTCAGGTACAAACCCTTGATGATAACTGTAAAACCTTTGATATCGTTGAATTTGGCATTAACGATATCCGTCAGGGTATTGCCCATGTGGTTGGGCCAGAGCAAGGTTTGACCTTGCCGGGTATGACCGTGGTTTGTGGTGATTCGCACACTGCAACACATGGCGCATTTGGTTGCTTGGCACACGGAATTGGTACATCAGAAGTTGAACATGTATTGGCAACTCAATGCCTTGTTCAAAAGAAAATGAAAAACATGTTGGTGCGTGTCGATGGTACTTTAGGTAAAGGTGTGACCTCTAAAGATGTCGTCTTAGCCATTATTGGAAAAATTGGCACAGCAGGTGGTACAGGTCACGCGATTGAATTTGGTGGACAAGTTTTCCGTGATATGTCGATTGAAGGTCGTATGACGGTCTGCAATATGGCGATTGAAGCGGGCGCACGAGTGGGAATGGTGGCGGTCGATGACAAAACCATCGAGTATGTAAAAAACCGTCCTTATGCACCGAAAGGTGAGCAATGGGATCAAGCGGTCGCCTACTGGAATACCTTACATTCTGATGACGATGCGCAGTTTGATACGGTTGTGGTTTTACAAGGTGAAGACATTGAGCCACAAGTGTCTTGGGGTACATCGCCTGAAATGGTCATTCCAGTATCGAAGGCTGTACCTACTTTGGAACAAGCTAAAGATGACGTACAACGCAATGACTGGACACGTGCTTATCAATATATGGGTTTAACTGCGGGACAGGCATTGGATCAGATTCAATTAGATCGCGTATTCATTGGTTCTTGCACCAACTCTCGTATTGAAGATATTCGTGCAGCAGCAGAAGTCGTGAAAGGTCGTAAAGTGGCTTCAAGCATTAAACAGGCCATGATTGTGCCGGGTTCAGGCTTGGTCAAGCAACAGGCGGAGCAGGAAGGTTTGGATCAAATTTTCTTGGATGCTGGTTTTGAGTGGCGTGAGCCGGGTTGTTCAATGTGTTTGGCGATGAATGCCGATAAATTACAACCGGGTGAACACTGTGCATCGACTTCAAACCGTAATTTTGAAGGTCGTCAGGGCAATGGTGGACGGACGCATTTGGTCAGTCCAGCGATGGCCGCAGCAGCGGCGATTGCAGGTCATTTTGTTGATGTTCGTTCATTCTAAGGGAGCAAGCCATGAAAAAATATACCGTTGAACAGGGCATTGTTGCACCTTTAGACCGTGCCAATGTCGATACCGATTTAATTATTCCAAAACAGTTTTTAAAGTCGATCAAACGCACAGGTTTTGGCGATAACTTATTTGATGAGTTACGCTATTTGGACGAAGGTTATTTGGGGCAGGATATTAGTAAACGTCCTAAAAACCCTGATTTTGTATTGAATCAGCCGCGCTATCAAGGTTCTACCATTTTATTGGCACGCACCAATTTTGGTTGTGGCTCAAGTCGTGAACATGCGCCATGGGCACTCAATGAATATGGTTTCCGTACCGTCATTGCCCCAAGCTATGCAGATATTTTCTTTAATAACTCATTTAAAAATGGCATGTTACCTGTGATTTTGCCAGAAGAGATTGTTGATCAGTTATTTAAAGAATGTGCAGCAAACGAAGGTTATCAACTGACTGTTGACTTAGAGGCACAAGAAGTACGTACGCCATCGGGTCAGGCATTTAAATTTGAGATCGATTCATTCCGTAAACATTGCTTATTGAATGGTCTGGATGATATTGGTTTGACTTTACAAAATGCCGATGCGATTCGTGAGTTTGAAGCGCAAGCCAAACAGCGTCGTCCTTGGGTATTTCAGGAACTGACACAATAACTGTTGCGGTATATTTAAAGGAAAGATAGCCATAGCATGAAGCCTCAACTCTTGTTAACATGCAGAGCTAAAGACGTTGCACACGTTGCTCTCAATAAGGTTGGGCTCTGAAAATGAAGAGGACATTTCGCCATAGTATGGTACTTGGACTATGCTCAGTTGTAATGGGTGGGTGTCAAAGTACCAACAATGTGGTCGATACTTTACGGATTAAACAGGCAGAAACTCAAACTTTACATGCCAATGCATCTATTTATTGTACTGGGGTGAAACATTGCGAGTTTGAACGGATCAATACAACACCAATTATGGATGCGACCACACATCGCGTAAGTCCACAAAGTCTCCAGCAGGGGATTGTTCGCTTACACGGTTCGGTTTTTAGCCAACATAGCACGATGTATCTGTCTGTCCCTGCCAATCAATATGAATTGGTCATCCGTTTTTATCCTATTTCTCAGGACCGTGCTGAAACTTTCCATGTGATTCATCAATTTAAACCGAATCAACATTATACCTTTAAAATGTACCGTGACCGTTCCAAGCGTTCAGGAGGGAGCCTACTCAATGTCTCTGCACCTGAACCTTTATGTGTGGCTCTTGACGAAGGTCAGCGAACCATTCGCCGTTTTTGTCGTCCATTCGATGCAATCACGGGTCTGGGTGAGTTTAGCGAACAAAAGGTTTAATGATCCGTCAGCCTAAGGGCTGATACACTGAAAAATGGAAAGTAAAGATGTCTAAACAAATTTTAATTTTGGCGGGTGACGGCATTGGCCCTGAAATTGTGGCTGCCGCAGAAAAAGTATTAAACTCAGTCAATCAAAAGTTCAATTTAGGTTTGAGTTGGGAACATGGTTTGTTGGGTGGGTCAGCCATTGATGCTCACGGTGAACCGTATCCTGCTGTGACATCTGAACAAGCCAAAAAAGCCGATGCCATTTTATTGGGTGCTGTAGGCGGACCAAAGTGGGATAGCATTGAACGCTCAATTCGTCCTGAGCGTGGCTTACTCAAAATTCGCAGCGAATTAAACCTATTTGCCAATTTACGCCCCGCAATTCTGTATCCACAACTTGCGGATGCATCCAGCTTAAAACCTGAAATTGTGGCAGGTTTGGATATTTTAATTGTTCGTGAGTTAACGGGCGGTATTTATTTTGGTCAGCCGCGTGGTATTCGCGAGCTTGAAAATGGCGAAAAACAAGGTTACAACACCGACGTTTATAGTGAATCTGAGATTAAACGTATCGCCAAAGTTGCTTTTGAAATGGCAGGGCTGCGTGGTGGTAAAGTCTGTTCAGTCGATAAAGCCAATGTATTGGAAGTGACGGAACTGTGGAAGCAAACCGTAACTGATTTACAACAGGCTAATTATGCAGACATTCAGCTTTCACATATGTATGTGGATAATGCTGCAATGCAACTGGTACGTGCACCAAAACAATTTGATGTGATTGTGACAGGTAACTTGTTTGGCGATATTCTGTCTGACGAAGCAGCGATGCTGACAGGTTCAATCGGCATGTTGCCATCGGCGTCACTGGATGAAAATGGTAAAGGCATGTATGAACCTTGCCACGGTTCTGCGCCAGATATTGCAGGGCAAAATATTGCCAATCCATTGGCTACGATTTTATCAGTTGCGATGATGTTGCGTTATACCTTCCGTGAAGAAGCCGCAGCCAAAGCGATTGAAGATGCCGTAGGCAATGTACTGGATCAAGGTTTGCGTACGGGAGACATTATGTCTGAAGGCATGACCAAAGTCGGTACCTCTGAAATGGGTGATGCAGTGGTTCAGGCACTCGCTTAATTTTTATTCATAGTCATAGAAAAGAAACGCAGCATAGGCTGCGTTTTTTATCGGCTATTAGTTGATTAACATTAAAGATTCATTTGAGCCAGCTTTAACAGGCTTTGCCTTCATAATGAATAGATTCAGCAATCTGGTTATTTAAATTAAAAATGATCTTACAGTTAAAATTTACATCGTAAGAATTGGCTGAAGAATTACCAAGTTGTAATGGAACCGCCGTACCACCGATGTCCACATTAGTCACCATGGGTGTTGGAATATTCATTGGACGTAAAATGGTATAACTTAGTTGATTATTCAACAGGCGTGGTCGCTCAAGTGTTTGATAGCCTAATGATTTTAAATTAATATTTTGCTCAATGTCTTGTACAGATTGTCCAATAAACTGTTGTAAATACTCGGATAAACTGACTTTGTGCTGAGAAGGGGTGGTGCAGGCCTGAAGTAAAAAAACAAAGCATAATACCGCATAGTTTTTATTATTCATCACAAAAGTCCTTTTCTGCTTCATACAATAATTAAAAATCAAAAAAGAGTAGAAATCGATATGATTGCTGTAAGTGTTTAAGTTTATTTATACGTTAAAAATGATGGGCATAAAAAAAGCCACAGATGAATTGCGGCTTTTTTGCATTCACTAAACGAAATTAGCGTGCACGATAAGTAATACGACCTTTGGTCAAATCGTATGGGGTCATTTCAACTTTAACATTGTCACCTGTTAAAATACGAATATAGTGTTTACGCATTTTACCAGAAATATGTGCAATTACTTCGTGACCGTTTTCTAAACGTACACGGAACATCGTATTAGGAAGCGTTTCGGTGACAACGCCTTCGAACTCGATGAGTTCCTCTTTATTGGCCATAGCCTACCTGATGATCAAATTGGAAAGGCGCAAATTGTAGTCAATTTTTTATAAAAAAACAAGACCAACGCCTGAATTTATCAATCATGCAAGAGTGGCAGATAGGTCAAATTCATAAAAAAAAATGTGTAAAAATGACCTGAATTGAGTTGTCAGTTTGGTCAATCGGCGGTAATCTAAATTAGGTTTTCAAGTATAAATGAAGAACATACAAGGAAGGATGTCGCGTGGGTCAGCTAACAGATGCATCGGTTGTATTACGATTTGGCTATCAGGCGATTCGTCGTGCAGGATTGCCAACCGAAGAAATTTTAACAAAAGCAGGTGTCGCCTTAAATCAGGTGGATACCAATACCCGAACACCATTAAATGCACAGTACGCCTTCTGGATTGCGGCAGAAGAGGTAAGTAAAGACCCAGACATCGGTTTACATCTGGGGGAACATTTACCCTTGTATCGTGGTCAGGTGATTGAGCATTTATTCATTAGTAGTGAAACCTTTGGTGAAGGTTTAAAACGTGCCTTGGCTTATCAACGTTTAATTAGTGATGCACTACAGGCACGTTTAGTCGTCGATGATCATGGATGTTATTTGACCAATGGTGAACAGCCGTTTTCTGACAATATAGTCAATCGACATTTTTCAGAATGCGCACTGTCGGGTATTTTACGATTTTTTAAATTTATTACTGAAGGCGCATTTAAGCCTATTTTTATTGATTTCGACTTTAATCACGGCGCCGCAGAAGATGAATATTTGCGTGTCTATGGGTGTCCAGTCAGTCTAGGGCAAAAAGAAACCCGCTTATATTTTGATTCCGAGATTTTAGATTATCCGCTTTGGCAGGCAGAACCTGAATTATTACAATTGCATGAACAACTTGCGATTGAAAAGCTTCAGGAACTTGCGCGCTATGATCTGGTTGGTGAAGTACGTCGTGCGATTGGTTCAACGCTTGAAAGTGGTGAAACGACGCTGGAAACCGTGGCAGGACAGTTACACATTACCCCGCGACGTTTAAGAACCCAATTGAGTGAAGCCAATACCAGTTTTCAGCAAATTTTGTCAGATTACCGCTGTCGTCTTGCCAAAAAACTTTTAGCCAATACCAATGAAAGTGTTGAGCGGATTGTTTATTTGACTGGTTTTTCTGAACCGAGTACCTTTTACCGTGCCTTTAAACGTTGGACCAATGAAACGCCTGTAGAATATAGAAAGCGTAAGCAGCGTGCATAAATCAGGACAAAATGCATCTAACAGATGCATTTTTATTGTTTGAAATTAAGCCCGAACGATTGAAATACCCCCATCAACGTACAAGGTTGAACCAGTCATAAAACTTGCTTCATCGCTCACTGCAAATAATGCCGCTTGCGCAATTTCCTGAGCTTGTGCCATTCGTTTTAAAGCATGTAGGTTTTGGATATGCTGACGTGTTTGCTCATCATGCGCAGCGGTACGTCCCATTTCGGTATCTGTCCCACCAGGAATAAGACAGTTACAGCGAATACCGAATGCGCCATATTCTGCGGCAATCACTTGAGTTAGGCCAATTAAACCCGCTTTACTGGCAGCATAAGCTGCCATGTTTGGAAAACCGATGCGATGACCAACAAAAGTCGAGGTAAATAGGATACAGCCATTTTTTTGTTCAAGCATTGCATTTAACTGCATCTGTACCGCATAAAAATGTGCTGAAAGATTGGTGTTTAAGGTGTTTTCCCATTCACTTTGACTGATTTGGTGCGTAGGTTTTAATGCGCCTAATGTGCCCGCATTGTTAAATGCAATATCAATCCGACCAAAATGTTGTAAAGCTAAATCTAAAGCACGTGACATGGTCGATGGATCGCCAAGATCACCCACCACAGAGAAACATGGATGGCCTTGTGCTTTAATGCGTTGCTCAAGCGCTTGAAGACGTTCGGCACGTCGAGCCACATTGATGACAATTGCACCGTGCTGCGCAAACAGTAAGGCGCTTTCCCAACCAATACCTGAACTTGCACCTGTGATGATCACGATTTTATTTTCTAGACGTTTCATAATGAGCCTAAAGAGTATTTAAAGACTCATTTTGAAAACTTTTAGTCTAGGTAACGACCCGATTCTTGCGGTGCTACAAAAAACTATGCAAAGGCATCGGCCAGATTGAGCCAATGCGGACCCAATGGAGGCTGTGGTAGATCAAAGTGTTCAGGGTAGTAAGCCTGAATGAAATAGAGGCCATCAGGAGGTGCGGTGATGCCAGCGGCTTTACGATCTTGAGCTGCAAACAGGGTGTCGATATGGTCAATACCATATAGACCTTGCCCAATCTCAAGTAAACAACCCATAATATTACGCACCATATGGTGTAAAAAACCGTCGGCTTGTATATCAAGAACGAGATAGCGACCGTGTTCGATCAGTTGGCAATGACTGACATGACGTACAGGCTGTTTGGATTGACAGGCAGCCGCACGAAAAGTTTCAAAATTATGTGTACCTTGAAACTTTTGCGCTGCCAAGATCATCTTTTCGACATCAAGTGGTTGATAAATATGTGTGACTTGTTTGTATAATAATGCTGGACGTTGAGGGGCGTTATATACCACATAGCGATAACGACGTGCCTTCGCCTTAAAGCGGGCATGGAAATCATGCTCCATATGTTTGATCCACTGGATCGAGATATCCTTGGGAAGTTGACTATTGGAGCCCATCAACCAACCACGTTCAGGTCGAATGGCATTGCTGTCAAAATGAGCGACCATATTGGTGGCATGTACGCCTGCATCGGTACGACCTGCACCATGTAAAATGATTGGCTCGTCTGCAATCTGGCTTAATACACGTTCAATGCTTTCCTGAACACTTGGAACGCCTGCTTGCTGGGTCTGCCAACCGCGATAGCGAATACCACAAAATTCAATCCCGACTGCAAAACGTTGCATAGTTCAACCCCAAAATTAAGCAAAAGACCAATGCTGTTCGCGCTGTTCCAATGTTGAATATTTTAAATAAAGCTGTAGTAATTTGGCATAAAGATCAGCATGTCCATGGGTATTATTCATTAAAATTTGTGCTTGATGCACCCATTCGCTAATGGCATAGCGTTGATCCATCTGACCAAAGCAAACTTGAGTATCTAAAATACTTAGACAACCTTGCAGGCGAAGTTGATGAAAGATTTTAATAATGTTGCTATCCACCGCTAAATTGCCAGTGCCAAAGCCTTGAATGACTAAAAAATGTGGAGGATGAATGAGAAGATTATTTAATTGCTGTTTAAATGATTCTAATTCAATAGGTTGAGCCATTACATTTAAAATGGATAAGCTGCGACAAGAAATTAAGTCAGCCTCTGAAATCACCTGTGCATCTATGACCGTATTACAGTGCTGCGCTGCCAAAGTTCCAGTAAAAGCATTCAATTCAGTGGTGTGAATTTTTAAAGCCGTTTGCGCATGAAAAACCTGTTGATGAAAAGCCAGATACACACCCTTCGATAATGTTCTAACCTGTTGTAGCGCAAGATATAAATTATCTCGTGCATCGGTGAAATCACGTATCTCACGACCAGCTACATTCAATAAAGGATATTGACTACCCGTCACGACTACACGACAAGATTGGCCAAGAAAGCGTGCCAATGTCGCAGCAGCATAGCTTAAGGTATCCGTACCATGAATCACTACAAAATGCGAATAGCCTTGTTGTTGCAGAGATTGAATTTGTTGAACCAGCGTCAGCCAATCCGAGGCGGTACATGCACTACTGTCTTTAATAACAGGTGCTGCAAAACAATCGACATCGAAATCATCAGCGATTAAACGCTGTAGCATGGGTAAAAATTCTGTAAAAGGCATGGGTGCCAAAGGCTCACCTATACAGCCAAAGGTTCCGCCCATATACAACAGTGCTATTTTGTTCATAATAAAAAAGCAGTCTAAACAGACTGCTTATGGTAAAGCCATCTTTTTTAAGAAGCTATTCGATTTAGTAAGTTTTTTGACAATTCACGTTGTTCCGCATTGAAGGCTGACTCATTTTTGTTCAAAAGAATGCGCGCCGAATCGTAAGCCCCCAATTTTATATATTGTGATGCTAAATCTAGATCCAATTGGGCTTCATTGATATTGGCCAGTTCGGGAAAAGACTGAACCAATGGATCATTTACATCAAGTGTTGACTGAGTTGTTGGTGATGCTGTTGCTAAACTAAGCTCAGACCTTTGCTGAGGATTCAGTTCAATTGGAGAGTCAGCAGGCAATGTTTCGACTGCTAATTGATCAAATTTAAATTCAGTTAATGTTGCTGCATTCACTTGCTCATCTAACGATGGCTGAACAGTTTTTTCCAGATCAAACTCAGAGGTAGGCGCAAACTCAAGATTGGCAAAATCAGCAGTTAACTCAGTCGAAGTTGCTTCAATGTATGGTCTTGCTGAAGGCTCAATCTCAATCGCTTGAGAGGTTTCAATATGGCTTTGCGAAACTTCTCGCGGTTCTAGCGTTAAAGAAAACTCAGTCAGAGGTGCCTGATTCTCAATATGTACTTCTGGCGTATGTGGTGACGGCTCAGAAACTTTTGCAGGTTGATCAAAGGAGAAATTAAACTCCAAAGGTTCAATTTCAACTGAATTTTGTTTTTGTATCTGATGAGCGCTGGTCGTATCTTGATCAATCTGAACCTGATGGTCAGCATCTGGCTGGGTAGTTTGAACCAACGCATCAAAATCAGCTTCACTTACTGAAACATGAGACGAGGGCGTTGTCGATTCTGACGCTGTGCTCTTAAAATCAAAAGCATTGGATGAAAACTCAATCGCATCAGGTTGTTTTTGCTGCTCATAATCGCGTTTTTTCGCTTCAGCTTGCATCACGATATCTTGTAAATCTAGAGCACGTAGATGCGTAATGAGTTGATCAATGGCAAACTCATCTTTTTGTAAAATATGAATATCTAATAGATGTAAATACAGACCATGTTGTGAATTATCACGATTTAAGGCCTGATTAATTTGTGCTTCAGCACTAGAAAAATTTCCAGACTGAATCAGACTGATAATTTTTTGATGTAATTCCTGAGAAATAGGTGTAGTTTTTTTCTGTTCAGCAATGATGGTTGGGGTGACTTCACGAGACTCTGTACGTGTGCGGCTACTATTTTTTACCGTCGTTTTTTTAGCTTTGTTTCTAGCAATCGCTTTGTTTGCGGGAGCTTTTTCTTCTTTACTGGCTTCCCGTTTTTTTAAAACAACCGCAATAATCAATAAAATGATAAACGGAATTACATACAACATGCTAATGCCCCTTCAAGCATGAGTCATTTTATAACGACTCATTCAAATATCTGTATGCGTCTAACTTAATGTATTGGCTTTTTTGCGTTTTCACGCTCTTTTAGCTGTTGCTGTAGTTGCGCCAGACGGGCATTTAAGAGCTGGATTCTTTGATCCTTTTGTCTTAAAGCCAACTCCATTTCAGTCACGCTTTGTTGTAATTTAACGGTTTTTTCACGTGCTGTCATAACTTTTAATGATAACTCAGCATTACTTTTTTCTTGTTTTGTGTTGTGTTTCGCGCTTCCTTGTGTGGAATCTTGTTCATTGTCTGCTACAAGATTCATTTCAGCCTGATTTAAACGATATTTAGCACGCCCAGCTGTTTGCTGAGAGGTATTTGCAAGCTTCATATCCGCAGCTTTAGGGGGATTTGTAGCAGCAGTCATTGAAAGGTTAAGTGCAACCCCTTGTCTTAAGCGGTTGACGTCACCCTGAATAAACGCATGACTATTTTGTGCTTTAATTTGTTGCATCACTTGTGCAATCGGTTGATTGGTCTGAGTCGCAATACGGTTGGCAATCCGCCACAAAGATTCATTGCGCTGCACAATGTGTTGATTTTCATGGGATGCTTTTGCTTCAGAGGCAGTTTTAGCTTTAGGAACACTATTTTTTGCTAAAGTTTTTTCTGTCTCAGATGCCTTTTTTGCAGGCGGAGTTTGGTTTACTTGTTCTTTCGCTTTTTCTGTAACTGGTTTTGCAGGCTGCACAGGTGCAACCGAGGCTTGAACATTTGAGGGTGGAGCTAGCTTTGAAATATTATTAGGTTGTAGTGTTTCTTTAATATTGAGATGAGCGGGTGGCGATTGATTAAACTGTGCTTTTGTTTCTTTTGCCGTGGTAGAAGTTGCTGTCGCTTGTAAGGCTGGAGGCGGCGCAGTGTTAATTGACAACACTTGAGAACGCTCTGAGCTTAATGTTTGTTTTTTATCGGATGTTGTGCTAACCGTACCAGTAGGAGATAACGGAGTATTCGTGACAGAATATCGGGTACTTTCTGGTAAATTGAGCGCAATGTCTTTTTCACTGACAATAAATTTGGGGGCTAAAGTCTGTTCATTTGATGTCTGTAATGCAGGTACAGCTCTGCGATTAATACTTTGTTTAACATGCTGTAACCGTGTGCCATTGCCTTCCTGAATTTTAAGCACGATATCCAGTTCAGGCTGAATATAGGGTCGCGATGAGGTAATGACAATAACTCCAGAACCTTGTCCATTGCGTCGTGCAAAAAAGTTGAGTTGGGCAGGTGGTTGATGCGCAATCCCTAATCCAATTAAATCCTCAGGGGTCGCCAGACTGACTTGCAAATTTGAAGATAAATCAGCCTGACTGAAATTCATTTCAGCATAAAGCAAATCCCCAGGTGCAGACAGAACTTGTAAAGGTTCTAGCGTGATTGCATGCAATGGTTGCGTCGCAAGAAAAGTTAAAATTGCAATTTTTAGTTTGTTATAGACAGTCATCTCGTTCCATGAAGCAAGAGCAAAGCGGTCAAGCTATACAATACCCAGATGTTAACCGAATGTAAAACTTTTACATAAGATGTACATAAAAAAAGCCGAGTCACGAATGATCGGCCTTTTCCTTAAAAATGCGGATTAAGCATTCTTATATTCAATCAGGATACGTAACATACGACGTAAGGGTTCAGCAGCACCCCAAAGTAATTGGTCACCGACTGTGAACGCACCTAAATATTCTTTACCCATATTGAGTTTACGTAAGCGACCCACTGGAACGGAAAGTGTTCCTGTGACTGCAACAGGTGTCAAATCAGTCATCGAGGCTTCACGCGTATTAGGAACGACTTTAGCCCATTGATTTGACTGACGAATCATATCTTCAATTTCATTCAAAGGAACATCTTTTTTAAGCTTAATGGTCAATGCTTGAGAATGACAACGCATTGCACCAATACGTACACAATGACCATCAATAGGAATAATTTGCGAATTACCTAAAATTTTGTTGGTTTCCGCCTGACCTTTCCATTCTTCTTTGGATTGACCATTTTCAAGCTGTTTATCGATATATGGAATCAATGAGCCTGCAAGTGGCACACCAAAGTTGGCTTTAGGGAAACCTTCACCACGTTGTAACTCGGCCACACGACTATCGATATCCAAAATGGCTGATTTAGGATCGTCCAGTAACTCTTGGGTATTGTTATATAAATAGCCCATACCTGTGAGCAATTCACGCATGTTTTGCGCGCCCGCGCCAGATGCCGCCTGATAAGTCATCGCGCTCATCCATTCCACTAAATTGTTTTGGAACAGTGAACCTAAACCCATCAGCATCAAGGAAACCGTGCAGTTACCGCCAACAAAAGTTTTGGTGTCTTTGGCAAGACCATCTTTGATGACTTGAGCATTGACTGGGTCAAGCACGATAATCGCATCATCTGCCATGCGTAAGGTTGATGCTGCATCAATCCAGTAACCATTCCAGCCTTCAGCTTTGAGCTTTGGGAATACCTCAGAAGTATAATCACCACCCTGACAGGTAATAATGACATCCATTTGCTTCAGACTTTTAATGTCTGTTGCATCCATAAGTGCTGGGGCAGTTTTACCACCAAATGAAGGGGCTTCACCACCTGCATTACTGGTAGAGAAGTAAAATGGCTCAAAGTGAGCAAAATCATTTTCTTCAACCATACGTTGCATAAGGACGGAACCAACCATCCCGCGCCAACCGACCAGACCTACTTTCATGTCACTTTGCCTCGGTGCGTTAAAAAATGTAAAAGGGGCTTGAGTGTATCAAAAGCGACCACAACTGCAAGTATTATCCATTTAAAACCTCACGTTTATTGTGAATAAATTTATGAATGTGCTACATAGAGTGTGTGTAAATAAAAATGAATCCCCAATGACAGGATGGACTAAAACTTGATACTTTTGCTTGAAATTTTTGCCGTGCTGGTGATTTGGTTAACTTTCTGGTCGCTGATCCCGCGAGATGAATGGTGGATTCGGGGCGCAGACTTTCCTCGGCTACAAATTTTAACCATTGGCTTTATCGTGCTTGGTTTTTTGTTATTTTGGGATGCACCATGGAATTTATCACGTGAATTGATTGTATTTGGATTAATTGCAGCAATTGCTTATCAGTTGAAAATGGTTTTACCGTATACCTTCATCTGGAAAAAACAAGTCAAGCAGGTTAAAACTGAGCAACTTGATCCAGACAAACAAATATCACTACTGGTTTCCAATGTATTAACGCCGAATGATCAATATCATCTTTTGATTGAACAAATCCAGAAACTTAAACCAGATCTTGTTTTGACGCTGGAAACGGATCAAACATGGCAAAATGAACTTAGCGTGATTGAACCAGATTATCCTTACCGGGTGCCTGTCCCTTTGGACAATTTATATGGTATGCACTTATATAGTCGTTTAGAGCTCAAAGACACCGAGGTCAAATTTATTCTGAGTAATGAAATTCCGTCCATTCATAGCACTGTCATTTTACCCTCAGGCATACCCGTTCAACTCTACTGTTTACACCCTAAACCGCCTAGCCCGACGGAAGCCAAAGATTCGACTTTACGTGATGCAGAATTGTTGATAGTGGGTGACCAGATTAAGGATTTGGATGAAAGTTGTATTGTGATGGGAGACCTTAATGATGTGGCGTGGTCACGCACCACACGCCTGTTTCAACGCATTAGTGGTTTGCTTGACCCTCGCGTAGGACGTCACTTCATTAATACCTTTCATGCAGATTATCCGTTACTGCGCTGGTCGCTTGATCATGTATTTCACAGTACCGATTTTGCGCTGGTTAAAATGCAGCGTTTGGCGCATGTGGGTTCTGATCATTTTCCTGTGTATGTAGTTCTACAAACAGGACGGATTTTTGAACAGATACAAGAAGAATTGCCAGAGACTCAAGATGACCATGAAGATGCACAGCAAGCTATACAAGAAGGCATTAGTAAAGCTGAAACAGAAGAAAAAATCGTGACGGATGAAATTGCACAGGCTTACAAGTCCTAAAAAAGTACTGTAAGAAAATGCTTACATGAAATGCGGACTTGAACCAATAGCCAGCCAAGTTCCCAGAAGGTATTCTACTTTTATCGGCACAGGAACTGGGAATGGAATATCCCCACTATGGAAGACTTAGCCGAAGGAACAACATCAAGGATTTGATGACGCTAGGGAAGCAACTTTTACACAATAAAAAGAATAATTGAAAGCACAACCTCATTTACCCGAGTTTTGCAGGACGCAGAACTCGGGTTATGATTTTTTAAAGCCCTAAAATAACGATCTCATTGCCTCATGTATCATTTAAAATTTCAAGAATTTAAAATTTATATCGTTCACTTCACAGATTTGGCACGTGGTGCTTTGCATATTCATGTCGGCTTGTTGGTCTTTTTCTGCGTGGCTTTTTTAGATCATCGTCAATTGAACAATCTGGGCATTGTTTGCGGTGATAATTATCGCGATTGGGGCAGATTTATTAGATGCCAGAGATGATTTTATTAACTATGGATATTGGCGTTTTGATGCAAGTCTGCATGATATCGTGAATACCATATTTGGGCCTTGCATGCTCTGGTTCATTGTGAGATTTGAAATTTTAAAATAGTAAAAACTCATCTCATTTATGAGAGGGATTGTCTTTATTTGGGTTTTTATGACAGCGTTGATTTTTAAATAAACAAATATTGATTAATAAAACTACAAATTGTGCAGATTTATTGTTTTGTAAATATGTTTTTGTGTTGTTTTTATACAGTTAAAATTAATTAAAATATTGAAATAAATATAATTTTAATATTTAGCTAAGAATTTGATAAACTTTGGATTGGTTAAGTATTGTTAAATAATAAAATCTCTCTAGAATGTGCCGATCATTTATCGCGCGATGTCCGTAAAACCCGAAATTTAAGCTGACTGGTCAAGGGCTAGACCTCATCTTTAAACCAAAACGAATTTTACGAATGGACAATTTGTTATAAGCGCATGTGTTCTCCTGTTGTTTTGTCGTGCTTGTTTGAGCACAAAGGATTGTCATATGAAGAACTTTAAAATTAGCCTTGCATGGCAAATTTTAATTGCTTTAATCCTTGGTGTGGTTGTTGGAGCTATTTTGCACAACCAGCCTGAAATAAAAGATGC
Organism: Acinetobacter ihumii; assembly: GCF_900625095.1. Classification (GTDB taxonomy): domain Bacteria; phylum Pseudomonadota; class Gammaproteobacteria; order Pseudomonadales; family Moraxellaceae; genus Acinetobacter; species Acinetobacter ihumii. Next base: position 2,673,098 of record NZ_LR130760.1, read on the forward strand.
TGCGGTTGATAATGTTCTGAAGCCTTTGGGGCAGATTTTTATTAGCTTGATTAAAATGATTGTCATTCCAATCGTTTTTTCTACACTGATTCTGGGGATTGCAGGGGTAGGCACCACCAAGAGCTTGGGAAGACTTGGTTTTAAAACCATTTTATATTTTGAAATTATCACCACCATTGCGATTATTGTCGGCTTGGTGGCTGCAAATATTTTCCAGCCGGGTGCTGGCGTAGATATGTCAGCATTGGTGAAAACTGATATTTCTCAATATCAGCACACCACGCAAGAAGTTGAATCGCATTCGCATGGCATTATCCAGACGATTTTATCGCTGATTCCCACCAATATTATTAGTTCTATGGCACATGGTGAAATGCTGCCTGTGATTTTCTTCGCAGTGTTATTTGGTATTGGACTATCGTCATTGCCAACCACCACCAAAGAACCGTTATTGCATGTGTTTCATGCGGTGTCTGAAACCATGTTCCGTGTGACGCATATTATTATGAAATATGCACCGATTGGGGTTTTTGGCTTAATCGCGGTGACGGTTGCCAATTTTGGTTTTGCATCGCTGATTCCTTTAGGCAAACTGGTAATATTGGTTTACGCTGCGATTTTCTTCTTTGCTTTTATCGTGCTGGGGATAACTGCCAAAATCTTTGGGATTAACATTCTCACTGTCATGAAGATTTTAAAAGATGAGTTGATTTTGGCGTATTCAACGGCAAGCTCTGAAACGGTATTGCCGCGCATTATGCAAAAAATGGAAGCCTATGGTGCACCCAAAGCCATTACCAGTTTTGTGATTCCAACAGGCTATTCATTTAATCTGGATGGTTCGACACTTTATCAGAGTATTGCTGCCATCTTTATTGCACAGCTTTATGGTATTGATCTGTCTTTATATCAACAGGTGATTTTAGTCATTACTTTAATGATTACTTCAAAAGGCATTGCAGGTGTGCCTGGTGTTTCTTTTGTGGTGTTGTTGGCAACTCTGGGCAGTGTTGGGATCCCACTTGAAGGCTTGGCCTTTATCGCAGGCGTTGACCGTATTTTAGATATGGCACGAACCGCGCTCAATGTGGTGGGGAATGCGCTGGCGGTATTGGTCATCAGTAAATGGGAAAATGCCTATGATGAAGATAAAGCCAAAGCTTATGAAGCCAGTTTAAATCAGACTCAAACAGCTGACTGAATCATTCGATTAATGTAAATAAAGACCTCAATCTGAGGTCTTTATTTTTTAAATGACAAACATCCTTAAAGTTTAATGATGTTTAATTTCAATTGACCTTTTTTAACTCAGGTGTATTTAAAGGGGCATGACGGGGCTGTGCGTATTGCTGCCAAGCATATGCAATTTTAAATAACGTTGGTTCTGCAAACTCACGTCCTAAAATTTCCATCCCTACAGGTACGCGAGGCAGTCCTGCCGCAGTAGTGACCATCCCCGCAGGAACATTCATCGCTGGAAAACCTGAAAATGGGCTGAGACGATTATTTGTTCCAGTGGTTGGTGTGCCACCGAGTACGGAAGGTAATCCTTGAATGGTTGGGTAGAGCAATACGTCATAGGCTGCACCTTTGCTAACACCATCAAGGGTTTTATTATCAAGTGCGCTATTGAGTCGAGTACGCACAAAATTAGGACGTTGTTCAGTATTTTTCTTATATTCCGCGAGTACGCTTTCTGCACTAAGGTCAATGTTATAGGCATTGAAGTTACTACGGGCTTCACCACTGGCCAAAACTTCATCGTAGCTTAGATAATGATGATCTTTGACATTAGACCAAGATTGCAAATATTTAGTTAAGCTGGTTTTAAACTCAAATGCAGAGACACTTCTATAGTTGGTCAAGATTGCATTGAGATCTTCAATGGTTACATCATCTACAGTGGCACCAGCCGCTTTAAGCTGTGCAATCGCATTGTCGATGGTGTTATTCACCAGTTGAATCTCTGTACTATCGGTCGTACCAAACAGGGCACGAACCACCCCGATGTGTGCACCTTTGAGTGCATCCTTGTTTAATGCACTGGTATAGCTGCTCGGGATATTCGTCATTGTTTGATAAGCAATACTGCCATTGACTAGAGGAGCATTAATTTCAAAAGAAGAACGCTGATTAGAAAATGAACTAGAGTCATAGCCTGTCATTTGATCCATAAGAATTGCGCAATCCTGCACTGCGCGACACATTGGACCTGCGGTATCCTGAAATGGTGCTAAAGGAATAATGCCACTTTGGCTGACTAAACGTAAACTAGGACGTAGACCAAACAAGCCTTCAACTGAAGAAGGGACACGGACGGAACCGCCTGTGTCAGTACCTAGCCCGACCTGAGCAAAGCTTGCAGAAATAGAAGCGCCAGTTCCTGAAGATGATCCACCTGGACCTTTACTTAAATCATAAGCATTTTTGACTTGTCCACCGCGCGGATGCGTACCATTTCCCTGAAAGCCGAAAGCAAATTCATCCAGATTAGCTTTACCAATGATAATGCCACCTGCATCGCGAATTTTTTTAATAATATAGGCATCTTGTTCAGGTTGGCTGTACATCAATGCTTTAGAGCCAGCACTGGTTGGCATATCAAAAGTGTCAATATTGTCTTTGGGTAAAACGGTTACGCAATGCATGGGGCCAATGAGTTTGCCATTTTGTTTAAAATAAGCATCTAACTTATCCGCTTCACTTAGCGCAGTGTCACTGATGGTGATCACGCTATTGAGCGTTGGCCCTTGTTTATCATAAGCATTAATGCGATCAATATAGCCTTGCACCACTTGATGACAGGTGATGCCTCCAGTTTTAATGGAGGTTTGCATTTGCTCAATGGTACCCTCAACAAAATTATAGGGTTGAGGGGGGGTGCTGGTTTGAGTGTTGTCATTGTCATCATTACAGCCAGCTAGAAAAATAGGAAGGAACAGGAGAGAGAAGCTAAGTCGCTTTAAGCCATGTGAATGATTCACCATGATTGTATTGCCCCAAATGATTTAAGAATTTACAACAAGGGTAATCAAGCAAAATGGATGCCAAAAAAACAGCCAAGTCAGTGGCTGATAATTTTGAAAAATTGGTTTTAAAAGTCAAACGTGCATGAGTCAAATTTGCATGAAAAAATTATTTAATGATTTGTTGATACAGTTCTAAAGTTTGATGACACATTTCATCCAGACTAAATTGAGTGACAGGTTCGACATATTGGGGTAAATCAATATGCTGTTGAACTGCTTGAAATAACGCTTCACGATCATCCACATCAATTAAACCTTGCGGATAGAGGCGCGATAAAATTTCAGCGACACCACCACGATTCCAGCCAATTACAGGTGTTCCAACAGATAAGGCTTCTAATGCAGTTCGACCAAAAGTTTCCGCCTGATTGGAGAGCGAAAGTACAATATCACTCAATGCCAGCCATTCACGAATTTCAGAGGTATGCCCGACAAATGTGATTTTATCGCGTAGCCCATGATCTTGAATGGTCGCTTCGAGTTCATCCAGATAGGCTTTCTTTTTAGGATCTGCTCCGCCCAGGACAATGGCATGGATATCGGGATAATCTGTCTGTAATCGCTCCATCAATTCAATCAGGGTTTCATGACCTTTCAGACGGGTAATTCGTCCCGGCAAACAAATTAAAAACTTATTTTCTAACTGCGGAAATAACGTGTATTGATGATTGATCCATTGTGCAGATGGCTGATATCCGTGTGGAAATGCTTTGGGATCAATACCACGATAAATTCGGACAATATCTTCAGGAGGGCAGTGCTTATAGTGGTCGGTAATGTATTTGACCACGCTGTCTGAGACGGCAATGACTTTTTCGGCCTGCGTCATGATCGCACTATAACGATTAACCGAATAAAAACCATGTACGGTACTGATCAGATGGGGACGTTGATGTGCTGGAAGACCACGTAATGCAAAATGTGTTAACCATGCTGGTACACGAGAGCGTACATGCACAATATCTGGCTGATGTTGCTCGATCAGTTTACGCAAAGGACGAATCTGCCAAAGACTCGACAATGATTTTTTATGAATTGGCAAGGTAAGATGAATAGAGCCTTCAGTCTCTAATTGTGAAACTAAACGTCCACCATGAGAGACCACAAGTGATTGATGACCTTGTGCAACCAAAGCACGTGCAATTTCCAGCGTACCACGTTCAACACCACCACTGTTCAGTTCGGGAAGAAGTTGCATCACTTTCATGCTCAAGTCTCAACTATTTCATTGGTTGAATATTAATAAATTTTCTCGTATCCATCTGGACGCGTTTTAAAGCGGCGATGAAACCACATATATTGTGTTGGTGCAATACGAAGCTGATTTTCAATAATTTTATTGACCCGAGTGGCGTCATCCACTTCATCTTCACTGGGCATATTCTCAACAGCCGCTTCAATTAAAACATGATATTGAGGATCACGAATATCGCCGTGACGATAAAAATACAAAGGGATGGCTGCTGCTTTGGAAATTTTGAGTAAACGTCGATGCGCGGTCACTGTCGCGGCGGGTACACCAAAAAACGGTGCCATCACGCCCTGTTTAAGTCCAAAGTCCTGATCGGGGCTATACCAGATCGCATCGCCATCTTTGAGTTTACGAATCAGACCACGCATATCATCATGATCAATCTGGTGTTTATAGATGGTGGCACGACAACGGTAAATCAGCATATCCAAGAGCGGATTGTTCTGTGGGCGATAGACTACATCTGGTTCAAAATACTGCGAGCAAATATATCCACCTGCATCCAGCAAAGTGCTGTGTGTACCGAGTAATAAAACACCCTGACCATTGGCTTGGGCATTGCGGATATGTTCCAGACCTTCAATACTGGAGCGACCCTTAAACCACTGTGGGGAATACCATGCATTCAGGGTTTCAAATACCCCCAGCATCATATCGATAAACACCTGTCGACCTTGGCGTTCAACATCTTGCTGAGACCATTCGGGAAAACAGACTTGCAGATTACGAATCGTAGTTTTGCGTCGTGACTTTAAATATTTCCAAGCCAAATGCCCCATACCATGTGCCAGACGCCATTGAATTGCCCACGGTAAAATTGCCAATAACATGAAAAAAACAATGGCGATCCAGATACCCCAGTATTTGGGCAATAGGAATGACCATTGAAATGCACCGGGCACATAGGGCTGTTTCTGGCTCATGATAATTTAAATAAAAATAAAAGATTAAAACGAGAAGCAGTGTAGCATGAACTGATTTTTAACTTGTAGTTTAACGCTCGAGATAAGTTGATTTGTCAGAGATATTCACGAAAATTATTTAAAATAAGCAAATTTAAACATGAGATTATTGATGTTTATACAGCGTGGTATGAGTACAATTCATAACCAAGAATCCTAAAATATATATACATAACGTAAAGCTCAAAAGAATATATTTATAAATTATTTTTTTGTGAGCCTGAATTTTGAAAAAATTATTATTTATAAGTTCCTTAATCTTGGTTTCATCTTCTCTATATGCACAAGATCCATTAAATGGCACAACATGGAAAACCATTGATGACACTACTCATCAGGCGAGAAGTATTGTCAAATTTAAGGAAGATAAATCTGGACATTTATCTGCAAGCGTACAAAAAGTTTTAGTCGCTGATCAGGCTGAAAAGTGTACCAAATGTACGGGAACATTTAAAAATAAGCCGCTTGTTGGGATTACTGTCATTCGAAATCTAAAAAATGTAGGCGGAAATACTTATGAGGGCGGAACCATTGTCGATCCCCAAACAGGAAAAACTTATTCCTTGAAAGGAAAATTAACTAACAATGGAAGCCGATTAGATTTACGTGGCTATATGGGAATTTCAGCACTGGGTCGAAATCAAACTTGGTATAAAGTCAGCTAATTGAATGATTCAGCATCAGCTTGGATAAAGTATACCCCTTTCTCAAGGAAAGGGGCATCTTGTTAACCTCAGTTTCCTTTACTTAAATTTTCCAGTTCATCCCAGCGTTCCAGTTTTTCCAGTAATTGTTCCTCAATTTCTGCCAAACGCTGGCTGGCTTGGGTTGCCGCTGCTGCATCTTTAACAAACCAAGAACCATCAGCGAGTTGATCTGATAAGGTACTTTGTTCGGCTTCCAATTTTTCAATTTCGACTGGAAGCTGCTCCAGTTCACGTTGATCTTTAAAACTGAGTTTTACTTTTTTGGCAGGCGCCGGAGCTTTATTGGCTTCAGCTTTGGCCTGTGCTTTTTTGACCTCAGACTTTTGATCGACCACAGTTTGATTTGGACGTTGCATCAGATAATCCTGATAGCCACCGACATATTCTTCGATACCACCTTTACCATCAAATACCCAAGTTGAAGTTACCACGTTATCCATAAAGGCACGGTCATGGCTAATCAGCAGTAATGTGCCTTTATAATCAGCCAACATTTCTTCAAGCAACTCTAACGTTACCATATCCAGATCATTCGTCGGTTCATCCATGACGATCAGATTCGATGGTTTGAGCAGTAATTTAGCCAGTAAGACACGATTACGTTCACCCCCCGATAAGGCTTTGACCGGGGTACGAGAGCGCTCAGGCGAAAATAGAAAATCCTGCAAATAACTATAAATATGACGGCGTTGTCCATTGACATCGACAAAGTCGGAACCTTCAGACACATTGGCCATGACTGACTTTTCCAGATCAAGCTGATTACGTAATTGATCAAAATAAGCCACTTCAAGTTGAGTACCGGTTTTCACTGTACCTGTATGTTCAATATCGCCCAAAATTGCTTTGATCAGCGTGGTTTTACCCACACCATTGTCACCGACTAAACCGATACGATCACCGCGTAATACCACCGCAGAAAAATCTTGAATGAGGGGTTTGGCATCATAACTGACACTGAGATTTTCAATATCAAACACCAGTTTGCCTGAACGTTGAGCATCCTGAACGCCCATATTGACTTTGCCTTGTTGGAAGCGACGTGCTTTGGATTCTTCACGCAAGGCCTTCAAGGCGCGAACACGGCCTTCATTACGGGTACGACGTGCTTTAATCCCTTGACGAATCCATGCTTCTTCTTCGGCCAATTTCTTTTCAAATAAGGCGTTTTGCTTTTCTTCCGCTTCAAGTTGCTGTGCTTTTAAATCCAAGTAGCGAGAATAGTTACCTTCATAACTACGCAGGATACCGCGGTCCAGTTCAACAATACGGGTTGCCAAACGATCTACAAATGAACGGTCATGCGAAATAAATAATAAAGTTAAATTATTTTGCTCCAGTAGGAATTTTTCTAACCATTCGATACTTTCCACATCCAGATGGTTGGTCGGTTCGTCTAGCAGTAAAATATCAGGCTGGGTCAGTAGGGCACGTGCCAGTAAGACACGACGTTTACGTCCACCTGATAAATCAGCGAGATCGGCGTTCGGGTCGAGCCCCATTTTCCCTAAAATGGTATTGACCTTATTTTCCAGTGCCCAACCGTCGAGTTGATCCAGTTTGTGTTGCAAATGACCCATCCGGTCGCAAGCTTCCATATCCCCCAAGACACAGGCATCACTGGCTTCATGATAGTCTTTCAGTACAGTTGCCGCTTCACCCGCACCATCTGCCACGATATCGGCAACCTTACCCGAATCCATGGGCACATCTTGCGCCAACATGGACACCGTTAAACCATTTTGAATAGAAACTTCACCGCGATCGGGCAATAAACTTCCCTCAATCAGCTTAAGTAAAGTAGACTTGCCTTCACCATTACGACCGATCAAACACACTCGTTCGCCGCGCTCCAATACAAAGTTCGCGCCGTCGAGGAGGGCGGGTCCACCAAATGCCAGTTGGACATCCCTTAAAGTAATATAGGCCATAATGTTTTCCAAAATCCCAAATGAGGAGAGTTAAATGACTAAACCAACAGATTATGATGATCATGCGTCATTTTCCGCACCCATTGAAGATTTGCAAGTCCGAATTGCATTTTTAGATGATTTAGTTGAGCAGTTAAATACGCAATTGGCGCTTCAGTCGATGGAAATTGCTGATTTAAAAAAACAAATGCAACTATTGTATCAACGCGTTGAATCAGCAGATATGTCAGAAGGTATTGCACCTTTTGATCCGTTAAGTAATAAACCTCCGCATTACTAATCTGTATGTGGTTTTATTAGATTTCTTTCATAGCGGTTTAAACCTTTTATATTTTTCTTCCTCAGGAAAAAATAAAAAGGACGGATGAAAGATCTGGATTGAATATTGAACCAAAGTGATGTGCACCATGGAAAATATCGTTTTAATTGATCTTGAAAAAAATCCACTACAGGCTAAAAAGCTACGTGGCTATGTTGAACAAGATCAACTGGTTTATCTATTTAATTTAACTGGGCATTTTGATTATAAACTGGAAGATATGACCGAGCTTGCAGGCTGGATCAGTTCGGGTCTGGTCATGATGCTGGATGTACCGGAAACCTCCAGAAAAGAGTTAGCTTACGCTATGCTTGCTGGGCAGCTATTGGCATTGACTGAACATGATGTTGAGATTGGATTGATTTCATCCAGTAAAGAGATTCATGTATTGGTCGAAATTTTACAAAGTTCAGGGCGTAAAGTGAGCTTAGAAACAGCCAATAACAAACATAAAACAGAATATCGCTTACCCACAATTGCCAGTTTTCAGGCACAGCCGTTATTACAACAAGTCAAAAAATATTGTGATGCACTTGCGCAGATGAAAGGTCTGCCAACAGGCTTGCAAGGCTTACAAAACTCGATTGGCAATGTCCTGAACATTTCAGCCGAGCAAAGCCAACAACTGGTTGCAATGTTGGTTAACTTAAAAATTATTAAACGTAATACATCACAACTGAGTTTTCGCAAGAAAATTTTAAAACAATGGATCGATCTTGATTTCAATCAACATCAACAGCTTGAGTCAAAGCCTTCTGATGTTGTTGATTCGGTGATAAAGGAAAAAAATTCTGGTGTCGTCATGCCACAAGTTGTGGTCGGGGATGTGGATACCATCATGCAATTTTTACAACAACAGCAACCTGTTGCAGAAGGCCCATTTCCGCCTGAACTAGACGCATTACAATGGCAAGTGTTACAAAAACTGGATGAGCTTCAGCATGATCGACCTACTGATATTTTTAGTTTAAGAGATCAATTACAGGACTGGTTTCCCAAAGCCGATATTCAAATGCTGATGAAATCCTTACTGGATAAAGGCTATATTCAACTTAATGATGACCAGCTACATTATACCGCGCAAATGGTGATTCATTGATTTTACAGAATAAATCACCATTAATAATGAAAAACTTGCGTTTTATATTGAGCTTATGCAAATCTAATAATAGAACACGATAGGGTTAGGTATGGAACATTTAGGTTTATGGGTGGCGATTGTTATCGTCGTTTTTGTTTTAGGCTCAATTTTTGGCTTGCGGGTCAGTCCGCGCGAGAAAGCATTGGGATTGATGCGAGACAAAGCACGTAAAATGGGTTTACACCCTCGACTGGTTGCAGCACCTGAATGGACCAAAATCCCGAAAGCCACTGAGAATCGTGCCAGTATGGTGGCTTATTATAGTGTGCTCATTCCAGAGGCACGACTTCCTTTAATGCGCGCTCGTGTCGTAGATGGTCATTTGAATGTGATTGAAGGTGATCAGAAATTTAATGATTCTCCCATTGCATTAAAAGGGATTTATGCTATTGATATGCAGGCAAACTGTGTGGGCTTGTATTGGGATGAAGAAACGGATCTTAGAGCCACACAACTTGAAGACATGAAAGCGTATTTATTACATCTCGCGACAGTCTAACTCTTTATTTACCAACAGGAATAACAGTTTATTATGGCGAATGCCCCTCGATCCACAAGCAAAAAAAGCACAACAGCATCTTCAGAGCCTGCTGCAAATAAACGTGCCTTAGTGATTGTGGAGTCGCCTGCAAAAGCGAAAACCATCAACAAATATTTGGGCTCACAATACATCGTGAAGTCTTCAGTGGGTCACGTGCGTGATTTGCCGACAGGTGGTTCAGCCAAGTCCAGTGAAAAAAAACCAGCAACACGGACCAAACTGACTGCTGAAGAAAAAGAGCAAAAAGCACAAACAGCACTGATCAACCGAATGGGTGTCGACCCAGAGCATGACTGGATTGCACAATATGAGGTGCTGCCAGGTAAAGAACATGTGGTTGCAGAACTCAAAAAACTCGCGTCTCAGGTCGATGAAGTCTATCTCGCAACGGATTTGGACCGTGAAGGAGAAGCGATTGCTTGGCATTTAAAAGAAGTGATTGGTGGTGATGACAGCCGTTACCAACGTGTGGTATTTAACGAAATTACCAAAAATGCTATTCAGGAGGCCTTTAAACATCCAGCGCGTTTAGATACCAATAAAGTCAATGCACAACAGGCACGCCGTTTTCTGGATCGTGTGGTTGGCTTTATGATCTCACCGTTACTTTGGGAAAAAATTGCGCGTGGTTTATCCGCAGGGCGTGTTCAATCCGTTGCAGTGAAGCTGGTGGTCGAGCGCGAACGTGAAATTCGGGCATTTATTCCAGAAGAATATTGGCAAATTTTTGCTGATACTACGTCTAAAAAAGACGATATTCGTCTGGAAGCCTTCAAGCAAGCAGGTAAAACTCTCAAGCTACGCAATAAAGCTGAAACCGATGCGGTTCTGAATCTACTTAAAGATGCCGAATATAAAGTCGCACAACGTGAGGATAAACCGACTAAGGTCAATCCAAGTGCGCCATACATTACTTCGACCTTGCAACAAGCGGCGAGTACACGTCTTGGCTTTTCAGTGAAAAAAACCATGATGTTGGCGCAGCGTCTGTATGAAGGTGGTTTTATCACCTATATGCGTACTGACTCCACTTTTTTAAGTGATGATGCGGTGAATATGGTGCGTGATCATATTCAGCAAAATTATGGCGATAAATATGTACCAGCTAAACCTAATCGTTATGGCAATAAAGCGGGTGCACAAGAAGCGCACGAAGCCATTCGTCCGTCTAGTGTCGCATTAACGGGTGAGCAGCTTGCAGGTATGGAGCGTGATGCCCAGCGTTTATATGATTTGATCTGGCGTCAGTTTGTGGCCTGTCAAATGACACCTGCTGAATATTTATCATCGACCTTGACCGTAGAAGCCAATAATGTCGAGCTACGTGCCAAAGGTCGTACCTTGGTTTTTGATGGTTTTACCCGAGTCCGTGGTGCCAATAAATCTGATGATGATGTGTTATTGCCTGCGGTGAAAGTGGGCGAAGTTCTGAAACTAGAAAAGCTCGATCCGAGTCAGCATTTTACCAAGCCACCTGCACGTTTTACCGAAGCCTCATTGGTTAAAGAACTGGAGAAACGTGGAATTGGTCGTCCATCCACCTATGCTGCGATTATTTCCACGATTCAGGATCGTGGTTATGTCAAACTGGAAAATCGCCGTTTATTTGCCGAAAAAATGGGCGAGATCGTGACCGATCGTTTGGATGAAAGCTTTAATAACCTGATGAATTATGCCTTTACCGCAGATCTGGAAGGCCAGCTTGACCGAGTCGCGACAGGTGATCGTAACTGGAAAGAATTGCTAGATAGTTTTTACGGTGATTTTAAAAATCGTTTAAATACCGCAGCCAGTACCGAAGGTATGCGCCGTAACCAACCGGTTGAGGTGCCTGATGTAGCGTGTCAACTTTGTGGTCGTCCAATGCAGATTCGTACAGGAACCACAGGGGTATTTTTAGGTTGTTCTGGCTACAACTTACCACCGAAAGAACGCTGCAAAGGTACGCTCAACCTGACTCCAGTAGAATCATTGGCTGCATTTTCGGATGATGATTCGGCAGAAACCGCAGATTTAATGTCGAAACATCGTTGTCCAAAATGTGGTACTGCCATGGACAGCTATGTGATAGATGGCGGTCGTAAATTACATGTCTGTGGGAATAACCCTGATTGTGATGGTTATGAAGTCGAGGAAGGCGAATTCAAAATCAAGGGTTATGATGGCCCAACCATTCCATGTGACAAATGTGATGGTGAAATGCAGTTAAAGACAGGTCGCTTTGGTCCATACTTTGCGTGTACTAGTTGTGACAATACCCGCAAAGTCTTAAAAAATGGTCAGCCAGCACCACCACGTGTTGATCCCATTAAGATGGAACATTTACGTTCAGCCAAGCATGATGACTATTTTGTCTTGCGTGATGGCGCAGCAGGTTTGTTCTTGGCAGCCAGTAAGTTCCCGAAAATTCGTGAAACTCGTGCACCGAAAGTTGCTGAACTTCGTACTGTCGCAGATCAACTTGATCCAAAATATCAGTATTTGTTGAAAGCGCCTGATGCTGATCCTGAAGGTAATCCGACACTGATCAAGTTTAGTCGTAAAAATCAGTCACAATATATTGGTTCTGAAACGCCTGAAGGTAAACAAACCAAATGGAGTCTGGTTTATCAAGATGGCAAATGGGCTGAGGCTTGATAAAGATGAATAAACATGCTGACTAAGGTCAGCATTTTTATTTCTTGATGAAAAATCACTGGGCTGTATGAATAGGAATAATTGTGATGTGGAAAAATATTCGTATCGCCATTCTATTATTGATTTTATTGGTGGTGCTGATCAATAACTGGCGTGATCAGAATCAAAATTGGAATCGACCTATTGTGGTGTTATTACATCCAATTAATGCAGATGGCCAATCCTCAACAGCACAGTATATTCAGCAATTACAGCTTGCTCAGTTTGGCGAAGTTAAAAATTATTTAGAGCAGCAGTCAGCAAAATATAGACAGCCCATCGTCGTCATCATGAAATTAGGGCGAACCTTAGATGAAAAGCCACCCAAAGTACCTACAGAACCATCCATACTAAAGGTGATGTGGTGGAGTCTCAAATTTCGGTTTTATGCATGGCAACAACGAAAATCAGACGATCAGCCTGCGGCTGTGACCTTATATTTAAATTATTATGATCCTCAGCATATTAATGAGCTTAAACATTCCACAGCCTTAGAAAAAGGACGAATAGGATTAGTGAATTTATTTGCTGCAAAAAAACAAGATTCACAAAATAATATCGTACTTACCCATGAATTATTACATGCTTTTGGAGCGACTGATAAATACAATTTACAAAACGGTCAACCACTTTATCCAATTGGATATGCAGATCCTGAGCAACAACCGCGTTATCCGCAAAATCAGGCAGAATTAATGGCTGGAAAAATTCCTGTTTCAGATCATCAGATTAAAATGCCAGAAGACTTAAATCAAACCATTATTCATACACTGACTGCACAGGAAATTGGCTGGTTAAAATAGACCAATCCTTGATTGAAATTAAAAGATTTAAAACTTTATTTTTCATTTTATTTTGATATAAATTCATGTTTTTAAAAAGATATTGATTTTAAAATTAAAGGCTGCTAATTTAATTGGGTGGTCAAATTTTGACTTAAACCAAGCCTAAAACAAAATGAATATTTAAAACATTTTATAAATTGTCTATCGACAAAAAAAGAGACATCGGGGGCAGATATGATCGATTGTCAAGATTACCAGTTTTATAAAACTTTACTTGAATCCACTCGAGCAATTCCATGGAAGCTTGATTGGCGAACCAAAGAATTTAGCTATATTGGACCACAGATTGAAACTGTATTGGGCTGGCCACAGGAGAGTTGGAAAACAGCACAAGACTGGATTGATCGTATTCATGAAGAAGACCGTGAAAAAACCGTATCTTATTGCATAAATTTGTCCAATCAGGGTACAGACCATGAGGCAGATTATCGTGCTTTAACCCCAAGTGGTGATTATATCTGGATTCGGGATGTGGTGTATGCTCAAGTTGAAGGAGGAGAGACGGTTGCAATTATTGGTTTTATGTTTGATATCTCTGAACGAAAAAGGCTTGAACTTGAACTCGAATCATTGAATCAAAAAAATCAGCAATTGTTATTGCTAGACAGTTTAACGGGAGTGGCAAATCGCAAAGCTTTGAGTGAGCGAATTGAATATGAATTTAGTCGTTCCTTGCGCTATCAAAGACCTTTATCCGTTTTGTTTATCGATGTCGATTTTTTTAAAGACTATAACGATCGTTACGGACATATACAGGGGGACGTTTGTCTAATCACGATCGCAAGTCAATTGAGAGATATCTTTAGCCGTAGTTCTGATTTTGTTGCGCGTTTTGGTGGCGAAGAATTTGTAGTTTTGCTCCCTGAAACATGTTTGCAAGAAGCGATTCAACTGGCAGAAAAATGTCGCTGCATCATTTTTGAATTGAATATTCCAAGTAAAGCGGAAAATATTTTTTCCAAAGTTACAGTAAGTATTGGCGTGAACACTGTCGATACCCCACAATCATATTTGGATGCGACTACTTTTCTAAAATCGGCAGATGAATTGCTTTATCTTGCTAAATCACAAGGGCGTAACCAAGTTCAATATATGCAGTAGTTTGAATATCTTGCTTCATCCATATTCGCTGTTGTGGATAAATCACCTGTTATCCACATAATCGTGCAATTTTAATGCAGTTTTTATACAGAAAATAGACATTTATTTGTTCAATATAATAACGTATTCATTATAACGAGACTAAATTATGAAAACAGTGGGCAATGACTTAATCCGCAATGAGCTACATCAACAACGGAAATGGTATCTATTATTTGGGATTTTACTGATCATTTTTGGGGTGATTTTACTGGGTTCACTTTCAATCGCTACTTATTCCGTCATCTTGCTGTTTGGTGTTTTAATGATGATCGGTGGCGTATTGCATCTGATTGCTGCATTTAAGTTTTTTGAAGGGGGTAGTCGCTGGCTATGGGCATTATTTGGCGTGTTGTATTTATTGGCAGGTTATTATGCTTTTAAAACTCCCGTCACAACGGCTTTGGTTTTAACTAGCTTATTGGCTATTTTCTTGGTCATTGCAGGAATCTTCAGAACGGTGAATGCCTTTATTTTAAAACCGATTCCGGGTTGGGGCTGGACATTATTTTCAGGAATTTTAACCTTCGTGACTGGCGTACTCATTTTAATGTCACCTGATGCGCCATTTTGGGTACTGGGCTTATTTTTGGCGGTTGATATTTTATTTCAGGGGATTAATTATTTGACCTTGGCATCCGCGATTAAACATTTACCAGATAGCTCAACCACCACCCTTTAACTTGAGTTGCAATGCTAAAAACATTGGAACCCCTGCAAAAGAATAGACTCTGTTACACTAAGGGCTATTCTTTTTTATATTTTGACTTATGAGTTTTGAGCAGCTAATGGGGGAGTTAAATCCTCAACAATACCGCGCAGCCACAACGCAGGCACAACATTGCTTGGTGTTGGCAGGTGCAGGCTGTGGCAAGACCAAAACCATTGTATCGCGCGCGGCTTATCTTATTCATCAGGGTGTGCCTGCCGATCAAATTCAAATTTTGACATTTACCCGCCGTGCTGCCAGTGAAATTGTGACTCGAGTTGAACAACATTTGGGTACGCCTGCCAAAGGATTACGTGCCTCGACCTTTCATACGTTTTGCATGTATTTATTGCGTAGAAATCCCCATGCGTTTGGTTTGGGACAATTTACGATTATTGATCGTGATGATCAGATGCTGATGTTTCGCCTGTTACGCGGTAAAGATAAGGACAATATTTTACCCAAAGCCGGCCAATTGTGTGATGTGTATTCCTATGCGCGTAATACCCAATCAACATTATCGGATGCTTTAATCAAACAATTACCTGAAGCCATTGAACATAAGGCAAAAATTGCAGAACTGATGCAGGCATATGAAACGCGTAAGCAGGAACGTCATTTTCTGGATTACGACGATATTCTGGCAATTGTTGCAGTCAATTTGCAACATTCACCTGAATTGGTGCAATGGGTGACCAAGTTTTGCAAAGTGCTTCTGGTTGATGAAATGCAGGATACCAATCCGTTGCAATGGGCCATTTTACAGCCTCTGGTTGAGCATGTTGGTTTATTTTGTGTGGGGGACGATGCGCAGTCGATTTATGGCTTTCGCGGTGCAGATTTTGAAAATATTCATCATTTTAAAGAGCGAATTCCAGACGCAGAAATTTTGACTTTAGAAGAAAACTATCGCTCAACTCAGGAAATACTGGACATCTCAAATTGGCTGCTGGCACATAGTCCAATTCATTACGGCAAGCAACTTAAAGCGCATCGCGGGCAGGGTTTAAAGCCGCAGTTACATATTTTTAATAACGAATTTGAAGAAGCCAACTGGATTGCGCAGGATTTAATCGCTCGGCAGCAGCAGGGAGCGAACTGGAATGAACATATGCTGTTGGTGCGTTCAGGTTTTTCAGCACGTTATCTGGAAGGGGCATTTATTTCAAGTAACATTCCCTACCGTTTTATTGGTGGCGTGAAATTGCTCGAGTCTGCTCATGTTAAAGACGTTTTGAGCATGTTGCGTGTGGTGATTAATCCTCAGGACGATATTGCATGGATGCGCTTTTTAACGCTCTGGAATGGTGTTGGCGATGTGGGTGCGAGTAAACTGGCACACGAGCTCATCCAGTTATCTGATATTGAAACACGTTGTGAACGTTTGGAGCGACATGGCAAAGTTTCTACACAAGCAATTTTAATTTTGAAGCAACTTGATGTGTTGCAACAGCATGTTGAAGCCTCAATTGCATTGGCACTTGAGGCCTTGTCGGAACAACTGGAACAGAATTACAAAACACAGGACTGGTTGCGTCGGGTCAAGGATTTTGATCTGGTCAAACAATTGGGTCGTAAACATGGCGCATTGTCCGAATTTTTAGAAGAATACGTACTTGAACCCATTTCAATTTCAGAAATTGAACGGGCAGGTGATCAGGATTTAGTCACGCTCATTACCATTCATTCTGCCAAAGGTGCAGAACAAAAAGTGTGTTACGTACCGCATGTGTCACCTAATTCCTATCCGCATGCACGAGCTCAAGGTGATTTTGATGACGTCGAGGAAGAACGCCGAGTTTTGTATGTTGCGCTGACCCGTGCTGAAAATGAGTTGATTATCACTAAGCAAAATTACAATACTTGGGCGCAGAACCAGTACGATGAACAGGGCCGAAAAATAGAAAGTTATTTTTTAAATGACTTGCCACAGGACTTGGTTCAGACAGAAATTCACCAAACGCTGCCAAGATTTCCACAAAAAACTCAAGTACGGCAGAAACGATTTAGTTTTGGCATCGATCTCGATTAAACTGTAGCGATATTTCAATGCATGATGCATATTTTGCGTCATAAAAAAGGTTAATTCATGAAAATTTTAGTCCGTAACCTTGAACGTTCCATTAATGAGCAAGAATTACTTGAGCTTTTTCAGGCTTATGGTCAGGTCGAATCCTGTGTATTGGTGATGGATGCTGCTACGGGTAAATCCAAAGGCTTTGGTTTTGTGGAAATGCCGCATGCTCGAGAAGCGATTAAAGCCATCAAAGCGTTAAATACCCAGAAAATTAAAGGTTCTGGTATTCGTGTTAAAGCTGCACAAAGCGAATGAAAATTTTCATTTTAAAAAGATGTTCAGTGTAAGCATATCCAGTTAATCTATAGCTTGTCTTTGTTGATCGTTGAAGGAAAAAAACATGTCCCGAGTTGCTCGTTATCATGCTGACCGTACCAATCAGAAATTGTATTTTGCGCGTTTAGCATGTCAGCAGGCGGAGCAAATTGAACATGTCCAACAAGCACAGGCTTATCGTGAGGCGGCGGTATTTCATTTACATGGTGCAATTTTAGCGTTCTTGCAAGAACTTGTGCGTTATTATCGTCTAAACGATTTGCAACCGACCCTAAAATCGATTGAAGATAAAATGGCTGAAAAAGGGCAAGTTTCCCCAGAAGTGATGGTACTTCAGCAATTGGCCAGAGACGGTTTTGTGGCTGAACTTAAACGCGCGTATCGTATGTGTCAGTATGCGCCTGAGCCAACAGAGCCAACGACTGAGGAAGAAACGTCTTCTAACCTGATTATTAAGGTGACTCAAGGACCACAGTCATGGTTGCCTGACGTCAAAATTCTAAGAGAATGGCATCGTGAACTAAGTCACCTGATTGATGGTTTTCGTAACGAAATGGTAGAATTTTAATTACGATTCCCATAGAGAACTTGAAATCTGCCGCAAGAGCTCCTATATATAAATCTAACACCGCGCAAAGTGCTCAGGCTCTTTGCCACCATGTTGACCATGGAGGATTTATGTCTATACAACAGTTGAAAGAATTATTTGGTAGTCAGGAAGCAATTCTAGAATTGGTTCAACTCGAAGGTGGCGAATTGGCACTGCGTAATGCCGATTCAGAACAAGAGCCTTTGGTTAGAATTCAATTTAATGATGAAGTTAAAGCGATCCTCGGCGATCAAACCCCGATGGTGGCGCAGCATATGATTCAGGCTGCATTGTTTGGCTTGCTCGAAAAGCAGATGAATCAATGGCAGGCTGAAGTGGTTGATGAACAACCTCAGCATTTAAGCTAAAAAAAAGCGTACCTCGGGTACGCTTTTTTATGTTCTATTCTCTAGTGACTATGACTAACATGATGAGCCAATTCAATCTGGTGCAGAATATGCTGGCTCATATTTTTCGCCATTTCTTCTTTGGCATAAAACACAAGACCAATATTATCCTGACGAATGACTTCAGCCTCTTCATTGCTTTCTGCGCAGCATAATACCTCAATTTGAGGGTTTAACTGTTTGGCAATATCGACAATACGGTGAATATCAATAATGTCCATGGGCGATAGAACCAGTAAACGTGCATGCATAATATGCGCTTGAATCAACACACTCGGTTCGGTCGCTTCACCACTGACAGCAGCAATTCCTTTTTTACGCAAATTTTCCACAATTTCCCGATTTTCTTCAGCAATGACCACTTTAATTTCTTGTTCCATTAAGGTCTTGGTAATGCGTCGTCCCACTTCACCATAACCGACCATCACTACCTGATCACGCAAATAATTTTGATCAACCTCATCGGGAAGCATGGCCAACGGATCACCACTGCGTTCTAATAAACGTGCCAAATGTGACCGTTCCCGAATCCAGCGTTGAATAGGTTCAATGGCAGAGAATACAAATGAATTGAGGGTAATTGAAAACAGTGCACCTGCAAGAATTAAATTTTGCGCATCTAGGGTTAATAATCCGAGTGACACCCCAAGTGTTGCCAAAATAAAGGAAAACTCTCCAATTTGCGCCAAACTGGCACCCACGGTGAGTGCGGTATTAATGGGATAACGAAAGAATAACACCAGTGCCATG
Organism: Acinetobacter ihumii; assembly: GCF_900625095.1. Lineage (GTDB taxonomy): Bacteria > Pseudomonadota > Gammaproteobacteria > Pseudomonadales > Moraxellaceae > Acinetobacter > Acinetobacter ihumii. The sequence continues at coordinate 2,692,449 of NZ_LR130760.1, forward strand.
GCTGCAAGGGTCTTACCGACCATAATAATCGCAATGACGGCCAAGATATGTAACGGTTGTTCCAGCAAAATATGCGGATCAAAGAGCATTCCCACCGACACAAAGAATAAAATGGAAAAGATTTCACGTAGTGGCAGCGTTTCTTCTTCGGCACGGTGACTAAAGTCAGACTCTTTGACCACCATCCCTGCAAAGAATGCGCCCAGTGCCATAGAAACCCCAAAAATCGCATAAGAGCCATAGGCAATCGAGACGGCTGCGGCAACGACCGTGAGGGTAAACAGTTCACGTGAACCCAGACGCGCCACGAACTGCATGATCATCGGGACTAAACGTTTGCCAATAATCAGCATAAAGGCAATAAAGCCCGCAACTTTTAATAAAGTGATGCCAATGGTGACCCAGATATTGCCATGACTTGCTGCGCCATGCGCCAGCTCTTTGCCGCCCAATAAAACAGCCGTAGCAGGCAGCAGCACCAAGACCAAAACCATGACTAGATCTTCGACTAACAGCCAGCCTACCGCGATTTTACCGTTCACTGAGTCAAGTAGACCGCGATCCCCCAAAGCTTTGAGCAAGACCACGGTGCTGGCACAGGACAGACTTAAACCAAATACCAATGCAGAACCAAAACTCCAGCCCCACCACATCGACACCCCAATGCCGAGCAAGGTCGCTACAGCAATCTGTAAAATCGCGCCGGGCAGTGCAATACGGCGCACCTGAAGTAAATCATTTAGAGAAAAGTGCATTCCCACGCCAAACATGAGAAACATGACGCCCAATTCTGCCAACTGGTTGGCAAGCGTCATATCTGCCACGACACCAGGTGTGTTGGGACTGATAATAATGCCGGCAATTAAATAGCCAATAAGAGGAGGAAGGCGTAGACGTGCAGCGATATAGCCAAAAATAAGGGCGATACCGAACCCAACCGCTAATAGAATAATCAAATCTACGTCATGTGGCACTCAATACTCCTTATGGGTACGGTTAAAACAATAAGCATAAAAAATGCCAATGTTTAAAATATGAAAAGTTTAGCAAGCTGGACAAAAGGAATGCAAAAAAAAACGACCTCAATTGAAGTCGTTTTTTGTAGAATCTAAAATTATTTAATTTTAGCTTCTTTGAAGATGACGTGTTGACGGATTTTTGGATCAAATTTTTTGATTTCCATTTTTTCCGGCATAGTACGTTTGTTCTTAGTGGTAGTGTAGAAATAACCAGTACCAGCTGAAGAAACTAGGCGAATCTTGTCACGCATTGCAAGGACTCCTTAGATCTTTTGGCCTTGAGCACGAAGATCAGCTACAACCTTTTCAATGCCCAATTTGTCGATAATACGCATACCTTTAGTGGTTAGACGAAGACGTACGAAACGTTTTTCGCTTTCTAACCAAAAACGGTGGTGGTGCAGGTTCGGCTCGAACCGGCGTTTGGTTTTGTTGTTTGCGTGCGAAACGTTGTTACCAACGATTGGACGCTTGCCGGTAACTTGGCAAACCTTAGACATGGTGAACTCCATTGCTAGTTTTAAGCACACAATGTGCGACTAGCCATTCAAACTAAACGGATGAAATCATTCAAGGGGCGTTTTATACCAAAAATACGATTAAAAGACAAGCGAATTTGGTAAAAACTAGGCATGAGTTTGTGTAATAGCTCATGCCTTGATCACATTAACGAAATAGGGTTTTTAAAAGCAGTGTGTGTGCAGGTTTATTGTACGGCGGCAAAATCATTTTCAAGCTATACAATTTTGAACTGACTGGATTTGACATCATTGAACGTTCATGTGAAAAGCTAAAGAAGCCTTCAGGACCGTGATATTTGCCCATACCTGACGCACCAACACCGCCAAATGGCAAGTCATCCTGCGCGACATGTGTCAGCGTTTGATTAAAGCCAAAATGTCCAGAATGAGTGCTTGATGCCACATAATCAGCCCGTTTACTGTCGGTGTCAAAATAATAAAATGCCAATGGACGTGGGCGGCTATTAATATATTGCAGTGCATCTTCAATATGCTCATATTCTAAAACAGGCAACACCGGGCCGAAGATTTCATTTTGCATAATTTGCATGTCATTGGTGACACCTGTAACCAAAGTCGGTGCAATTTTTCGGACTTCATCTAAAGATTCATTGTGCTGATTGAGCTCAATGACTTTTGCACCTTGTTGAACAGCATCTTCCAAATAACCCTGAATACGATTGTATTGTTTGTCATTAACGATTGAGGTGTAATCATTATTGTCGCCCAAATATGGATACATGGTTGAAACAACGGCTTGATAGTGTTGTGCAAATTCTTCAGTTTTTCCTTTTGGAATTAATAGATAATCTGCGGCCACACAAGTTTGACCTGCATTCCAGAGTTTTCCAACCGCTATGCGTTGTGCAGCATCGCGAAGATTCATTGCAGGATGAATTAACGCTGGAGATTTACCACCGAGTTCCAAAATGACAGGCACCAGATGTTCCGCCGCCGCTGCCATGACGGTTTTACCGACTTCGGTAGAACCCGTAAAAATCATTTTATCAAAGGGTAAGCGACTAAAAGCATCGGAAATGGCACCACCACCATTAATGACAGTGACTAATTCCTGTGAAAATGCTTCTGCCAAAGCATTTTCCAATACCTGACCAAAATGTGCAGATGCGCTGGAAATCTTGATCATGGCATGATTGCCTGCTGCCAGCGCACAAATCAGTGGGCCAACTGAAAGCAAAAGTGGATAATTCCAAGGGGTAATAATACCGATCACGCCAAGAGGCTGGTACTGTACCCAGCCTTTGGCAGGTTGATGTAACATACTTATATGACGTTTAGACGGTTTCATCCAAGCCGTTAAATTCTTGCTATAGTATTTAATATGTTCTAAACAAGTCAGTACTTCACCAATTTTGGTTTCCATAATGGCGCGATTGCCGTAATCTTGGCTAATGGCATGCGCAAATTGATCCTGATATTTGATCAGGACTTGTTTAAGTCGGGCTAAACGGTCAATCCTTTCTTTTGCACTCGGCAGAGGATTGCGCTGATAGGCAAACTTTTGATGTTCGAGAACATCTTTTAAATGTTGTGTATCGAATGAATGAGGAGTCATCGAAGTTGTTTTTGTTTGACTGTTCATGACACGCTACCGTAACTTGAGATTGCTATATATTAATTTTTAGAGTAAAAACTCTAAATAGTCAAGCTGGATCGTGTTTCAGTGTTTTAAGTATTTGAATTTATAGATGGTTATTAAATAATGTCCAACCCTAAAACAGTAAAAACCAAAGATCGTATTCTGACCATGAGCTTGCAACTGTTTAATGAGCGTGGTGAAAGATCGGTAACGACCAATCACATTGCCTCGGAGTTGGGCATTAGTCCAGGTAACTTGTACTACCATTTTCGCAACAAGCAAGACATTATCAAGGAGTTGGCTGAACAATATCAGCAGGAAACTTTACAAATGTTGGCTTTACCCGATGACCGTCAAGTCAATAGTAACGATAAAATTCGCTATTTTCAGGTACTCAGTAATCAGCTTTGGGCGTACCGTTTTTTGCATCGCGATGTCTATCATTTAATAGAAAATAATAGTGATTTTAAGAAAATTTATCCGCGTTTTGCTGGCAAGGTTATGCAGCAGGGACAAAAAATTTATAAAGCCTTTGTAGATGCAGGTCTTATGAGAATGACAGACTCAGAAATTGAGGCGCTGATTATTAATCTCTGGATTGTGCTCACCAACTGGACCAACTTCCTGTTCATGTCGGGACATATTAGTGACAATAGTCATTTAGACGAAAAGTGGATCTGGCAAGCATTACGTCAAATGGTGTTTTTAGAAGGTCCATATTTAATGGGGGAAAGTCGCCAGACCTACGAAAATCTACTGCAAAGTTTTGGTAATTCTGAACTTTTTGCCAGTCTATCTGCCAAAACTCATTAAGTTGCTTTTTAAGTCCAGTTTTGGCTTTGTCTGCGGAAACTCTTTTAGTCTGCTACAAAAAAGAGCTAGAATACTCGGCTTGTTTTTAAATTGACCTATAAGTGATTTTTATCCAATGAACACGACCACCGCCAATACAGCACGTTTACTCATTACCTGTGAAGATAAGCCGGGCATTGTACAAGCTGTATCGAGTTTTCTGTATCATCAGGGCGCGAATATTACTGCGCTTGATCAATATGCCACAGAAGCTCAGGGTGGACGCTATTTCATGCGCGTTGAGTTTGAACTCGATCATTTACAATCGCGTAAAGAAACATTGATTCAAACCTTTGCTGTTAATGTGGCTGATCGTTACAACATGCAATGGCGTTTGGCTTTCGTCAATGAACTGAAAAAAGTGGGTGTTTTGGTTTCTAAAGTAGATCATGCCCTATTAGAGTTACTCTGGCGTCATGCACGTGGTGGTTTGGCCTGTGAAATTACCAAGGTGGTGTCAAACCATGAAGATTTACGTGACGCTGTAGAAAATTTTGGTATTCCGTTTGAAGTGGTGCCCGTTACTAAAGAAAACAAACGCGAAGCATATGCCAAAATTGATGACATCATGCAAGGCAATGATCTTCTGGTGTTGGCGCGCTATATGCAAATTTTAGATGAAGAATTTGTACAAAAATGGGAAATGAAGGTGATTAATATCCATCATTCATTCTTACCTGCTTTTGTTGGTGCAAATCCATATAAACAAGCCTATGAGAAGGGTGTGAAGCTCATTGGTGCGACCGCACATTATGTGACGGCTGATCTGGATCAGGGCCCAATTATTGAACAGGACGTTGAGCGTGTGAATCACGATTTTACAGTGGAACAACTGCGAGAGTTGGGACAGGACGTTGAACGTAATGTTTTGGCGCGCGCGGTTAAATGGCATTTAGAAGACCGAATTATTGTCGATGGCAACAAAACAGTGGTTTTCCAGTAAAAACGTCAATAATTTCTTAAGAAGCATGTTTTACATGCTTTTTTTATTATTTATCATTGTTATGATATAACATATAATATAAGAGCATGCATTGATTTTAATATGCAGAAATTCGAGTCAAAAAGATGCGGAATTAATTTATGAAATTTAGGCATTTTTTTATTTGAGTTACAGTTCAGCAAAATAATGGTTGCAAATGAAAACACTTCTCATTTATTATTGCGTTACTTTAATTGTTTGAACCGATGAGCTAAATCGTTCCAAGACATGGTCTGGAGATTTGGTTTTCAATAAGGTAATTAGATTCATATGAGTCAATCTCCTGCTATAACTTTGAATTCTACTCCTCCGAATTCTCCCAATCCGATGAAGAAAAAAGTCATCGCTGCACTGGTTGCGGTTGTTGTGGGACATGCGGGAGTGCTTTGGGCAGTCAGTCATTTAAAAAGCCCAGAGTTGCCTCCAATTGAGAAAAAACCACTCAATGTTCGTTTTGTCAAAATTCAGGCACCTCCTCCATTGCCTCCAAAACCAAAGGCTGAACCGAAGAAGGAAGAGCCAAAGCCTAAAAAAGAGGTGAAGGAAGTTAAAGTGGTTGAAAAAGTTGCACCACCACCTAAAAAAGTGGAAAAAGTGCAGCAGGTGAAAAAGGCGGAAACCCCTAAAGAAGTGGTGAAAGCTGAACCAAAGGTGGATATGAAACCTTTGACAACGACTACAACAGTGACCGAAAAAGTGGTTGAAAAAGCGAAACCTGCACCGCAACCTGCGGTAGAACCACAACGTGATGCTTCACCTAAAAGTGTATCGATTGGTGGCTCAGGAGTGCAATGGAGTCGTTCTCCACGTCCTTCCTATACCAATCGTGATTTGCAGGGGCAGACCCGAACTGTCGTGGTCATGATTGAAGCAGATGAAACTGGAAAAATCATGAATGCACGTGTGACGCGCAGTAGTGGTGTTGCTTCACTAGATGACAAAATTTTACGCGCAGTGCGTAGTGCGAAATTCAAACCGTATAAAGAAAATGGTGTGGCTTACCCAATTCGGGCAGAGCAACCATTTGAACTAACATTGAATCCTAACGGCTAACATTTTCAGGAGTTCGAGTATGAACTTTTCAGTTTATTGGCAACATGCAGATGCAGTCAGCAAAACACTGTATTTTGTGCTTTTGGCTATGTCGATTGCAACCTGGACGATTTTCATCCTGCGTTTGATGGGAACCCGCCAATTAAAACAACAAGCTTATGCTCAACTGTCTAAAGCATTATCCAGCTTAAAGGCAAAGTTTGTACATTTGCCATTTGATCAACGTAAAGCGGTGGCTGAACAAGCGTTGCTCCGTCAGATTTCTGCTGAAAAATCCAATGCAGAAAAAGGTGTTGCAGTTTTAGGTACGATTGCCTCGATTGCACCTTTTGTGGGTTTATTTGGTACGGTATGGGGGATTTTCCATGCTCTGGTTGCCGTCGGTAAAAGTGGTCAGGCAGGTCTGGCTCAAGTGGCAACTCCAGTCGGTGAAGCCTTGATTATGACGGGTTTAGGTTTGGCTGTCGCAATTCCAGCGGTCTTGGCGTATAACATCTGTGTACGTTTTAATCGTGGTTTGGCGCATGATTTACAGGATCAGGCACACAGCTTATTGATTGATACCATGTTGCAACAAGATTCTGTAGAAACTAAAGCAGATGTGAAAGCAACTTCACAAAGTTATGTGGGAGGTCAGGCTTAATGGCTTTTCAATTGGGTGAAGACCACGACAGTGGCATGAATGAGATGAACCTCATTCCGTTAATTGACATTATGTTGGTATTGATGATCATTTTTCTTGTTACCGCGACGGTCGCCAACCCATCAGTGCCATTAACACTACCAAAAACCACTGCTGAAATTCAGCCTCCGCCAGATAAGCCAATTACCATTAGCATTAATGCAGATGGAGGTATTGCTTGGGGGCAGGAAAATATTAGCTTAGATGAGTTGCAACGACGTTTTAATGAAGCAGGTCAAGCGGCTCAAAAACCTACCGTACAATTACGTGCAGATAAAGAATCACGTTATGATACTGTGGCGCAAGTGATGTCACGTGCGAGTGAAGCCGGACTCAGTGATATTGCTTTTGTGAGTGAGAACTGATTTTCACTGTTGATTTAAATAATCTGCATTCAAAGAAAAGCAACTCAAATGAGTTGCTTTTTTACGTTAAGCTTTGACTCAATCTGTTTTCAGCAAATCCTGAAACTTGGCTCTTAATTTAGAAAGTTTCGGTGGAATCGCAAAGTTGCAATAACCTTGTGAAGGATTTTTGGCATAGAAGTTTTGATGATAATCTTCTGCTGGATAAAAGGTCGGCACAGGACTGAGTTCAGTGACAATATTCAAACCGTCCTGTTTTAACTCGGCAATCAACTGTTCAGCTTGCTGCTTTTGCGACTCGTCAAAATAATAAATGACAGAGCGATATTGTGTTCCGACATCGTTACCTTGACGATTAAGTGTCGTCGGATCATGTGTGGCAAAAAAAACATGCAATAGTTGAGTGTAGCTGACTTGCTGTTCATCGAAGTCGATGAGAATGACTTCTGCATGTTTGGTCTGACCTGTACAGACTGCTTCATAACTAGGGTTAGGGATATCTCCGCCAGCATAACCACTGAGCACTTTGCTGACCCCTTGAATCTGTAAGAAGACCGCCTCGGTACACCAAAAACATCCACCGCCAAATAAAGCCTGTTGCATCTATTGATCCCTCTATGTTCATTACTTAAAACTTTAACGCTATCCTGAGAGTGTTACCACAATTCATTGATAAGATTATATGCATTGGTCTGAATGATGGGTTTACGAATTTGCCTGTTTAAAAGCAATAAGTGTTTGTCCATGTTGATCAAATAACACCAGTAGCTCTGAACTCACACGATAACGGGCAACTTTTGCCAATGCCTGTTGATATTGCGTTGCGGTTAGGCTATTGGCATCGGTACACATCATCTTGGTCGTTGCGATTTGTCCCAGACTTAAATTATCATCTGATGTGTTGAAACTCCCCATAATTTGATTACAGCCATCTGAACCACTAAAACGTTTGGAGGCAGCATCGAATTGGATTTGGGGTATTTTTTCAGAAGATTGCACCTGAAAACCATTAATTTCTGTCGCCATCCAGTGTTGCGTATAGAGCTGGTTCTGACTGTCTACTTGAGCGGAGGTAGTGGATTCCGACTTTGTTTGTGGTTGAGTCGGTGCAGATGTTGTGGTTGCGCACCCCGTGATGATGAGACAAGAAATCAGACTGCTTGAAATGATCCACTGCTTAAGCATGCACATTACCCTTTATATATTGATGCAAATTGCTAGCTATAAGAGCAAAAAAACAGGATAAACGCAGTGAAAAAACGTGAAATTGTGTAGTGAATTTTTAGTATAAGCTCACATTGTCTTCATCATTTGTTCAAGCTATGGATTGGGTTGTGGTAAACCCTGACGAATCACTTCAGAAAAATGTGTGCTGGTTTTATATTTAAATTTCTCGTATTCAGCCGCGCGTTCGTTAATATATGCCATGTGATACCACTCAGGAACACTGTACTGATGACTGAGTACATTTAAATCATAGAGATAGTTAGGTAAATAACCTGAAACAATTAGGCGGTAATCTTTAGGCAACTCGTTGGGGTTAATGGCCTGAACCATATCAAATACTAGGGTGGTGCAATTACTGGTCAAAGTATTGTACCAGCGTGGCTGTTGTTGTAATTCATCAACCGTTTTCAGATATTCATTAAACAGTGCTTTGGCCTGTGTATTGTTCATCTTAATCGGAAATAAATACACTTGTTCTTTGCGCACATTACTACGCGTATAGACAATGTCTTTTTCATCAGCAGCGACCAGACTCAACTCAAACTGTCTAAAGAATCCCCCAATTGCCGAGAAGCTCTCATTTTTCTCTTTACGTATTTCAATGGAGAAGGTCAGTGGCGCTTGATCCGTAAAATCAAAACTGACCAATGTATGCGCAATTTGTGGCCCCATCCAATAGGAGGTAATAATATTGACACCGCTGATTTTGTTTAAATCTAACTGACGTGTTTCCCAGTGTTCAACATAGCTACCATCAGCTTTCCAGTCAAAATTTCGAATATTGTGCAAGGTCACCACATCGCCACTGCGTTCATAGGATAATATTCTAGCCACTTCTGGATTCCAGTCCCGATTTTGTAATGCGGGAATAGAAAAATACCAGACCAATACACCCGCAAAGGCAATCAGATAAATCAAAAGATCAATACGCCGGCTAAACAGATGCTGGGTGATGTAAATGCCCAAGATGCTGAGCGCAAACACAATCCAGATACCCATCAAAATTCGGGTTGCTAGCCAGCCCATAGGCTGCTGAATCCAGAGTGCCAAACACACCCAAAGACTGGAAAGAATTACCAAGAGTCCGAAGATGGTCAAAATAAGCCCTTTTCCTAAAGCAGCAATAAATTCTTTTTTTCCAATCTGATGCATAAGTCGTTTTTAATTGAATTATTTGCTTTATTTTTGATAGCTGACGAATTCAAAAGCAATACCAGTTTTGTCATCAATATGTTGTTCGCGGCTTTGTGGCTGGAACGCGACGGGAATCGCTGGATAATGGGCATCGCCTTGAACATCCAGTGCAACATGAGTCAACTCCAGACGGTCTGCAAGATGAATGGTTTGACTAAAAATCTCCCCGCCACCAATAATAAACAATGCTTTTTTATCCGTTTGTTGTGCATCTTGTGCAGCACCGATTAATGCTGCGTCGATGCTATGTGCTACTTTTGTTCCATCAAATTGCCAGTTCGGATCGCGAGTAATGACCCAATTGATACGCTTAGGTAGGGTGCGGCCCATCGATTCTAGGGTTTTTCTTCCCATAATCACCACGCCACCTTGAGTGATTTCCTTAAAATGTTTCAGGTCGGCAGAAATATGCCACGGTAGCGCATTGCCTTGACCGATGCATTGCTTTTGGTCCATGGCGACCACATGTACCACTTCTAAACCTTGAAATGCCATTTTGATCTTTCCTTCAACTTACACTGCGACAGGGGCTTTAATTGCGGGATGCGATTGATAATCCACGATTTCAATATCTTCAAATTTAAAGTCAAAAATATCGTCAATCTCAGGATTCAGTTTAAGTTGGCACAATGGCAAGGGTTCGCGAGTGAGTTGCAGCTGTGCCTGTTCAAAATGGTTGGTGTACAAATGAGTGTCACCACCGGTCCAGACAAAATCACCGACCTCTAATCCACACACTTGCGCGATCATATGCGTGAGTAAAGCATAACTGGCGATATTAAATGGTACGCCTAAAAATACATCGGCACTACGTTGATAAAGCTGACAGGAAAGTTTGCCATCCTGCACAAAAAACTGGAACAGCGTATGACAAGGTGGCAAGGCGACCTGACCCGCTTCGTTGGGATTCCAGCCAGACACAATCAAACGGCGTGAGTTTGGATTGGTTTTAATTTCATTCACCAGCCATTGAATCTGGTCAAAGCCATCTTGGTTATAGCTCGAATCTGGATTTTTACTTGCGCCAAAGTTACGCCATTGATGACCATATACGGGACCAAGTTCACCTTCAGGACGGCCAAAACGAGCCGTTTGCTCTGCGGTTGCCCATTCATCCCAAATACTGACTTTATGGTCTTTTAAATATTGGACGTTGGTATCGCCTTTTAAAAACCATAACAGCTCAATCACAATGGAACGGAAATGAACTTTTTTTGTGGTCAGTAGCGGGAAACCTTTGGATAAATCAAAACGCATTTGATGACCAAATACTGAACGTGTTCCTGTTCCAGTGCGGTCGCCTTTGTCACCGCCATTGTCAAGGATATGTTGTAAAAGGTCTAAATACGCGCGCATGATAATCTCTAATCTGGATGGATGCTGGTCAATGCAATGACCAATCAAACATTTAAAAATTGATGTCAAATCTTAGCTGTTTTTAGTCCGAATGAACAGCATGGGATAGGCAATCGCCTCTTAACGAGGGGCGCGATTTTGATAAATCGACACGATGAATAAACCTAAAGCGCTAAATCCAATCACCTGTATGGCTAAAGCCCATTGATGGGTATCAGGTAAAAAACCAATGAGGGTGATGAGTGAAATAATCGGAAATACAAAACCAATGATAGAAAACCCTTGTGCATAAGGATTGTTTGATGCAATACGCTTTATTTTTTGCTGTAAAAAATGATTGATTATTCCTAACATCAAACTCACGATCACAAAAGGCACTGCTAATTTTTCAACGCTTGAACTGAGATAAATGATGAGACAGGTGACGATACACACCATCAATTTTATGGAGCGAGTACAACGATCTGAATACCAAAAATCGAACATATTAGTGGTCTTTGGGTGGTGTAATCGGTTTGGACTGAATCAGAAACTGCGGTGAAAATATAAAAACAGCCAATGCCATAAAGGCGATCCCTTGAATGCCCCACGACATTAAATGATTAAGGGTTTTTACAAATAATAGAGCAAAAATCAGTGCGATTGGAACCCATGTCAACAAGCGATAGAGTAAGCCCGTCGGTTTACTCGCGGCAAAATGCAGCTTTAAATAACGACAAATTAAAAATATCAGACCTGTTCCTGCAAACATCAAGATCACATCTAAGGGCAATGGTTGGTAAGCATATAAGCCAAACGCAACCAGTAGCGTAATAAGCAGCGTAAGAAATTTTTGAGCACGGGAGATCTGAGGGTTAAACCAGAATTCAAGCATATGGATTGGATCAGAATGGAATCCTTGAAAATGTAACATACAAATCTATAGCTGGAATGTTGAATCAATAAAAAGAGAGGGGTGCGATTAATGAAATTGATATTGTTTTTGTTCTATGTGTTTGAAAATTAATTCTATTCTTGAAATTAGACGGAACAATTGAGATTTAAAATCGTTTTAAATCATTTTGTATTGTTTAGCTGTTTTGATGAAATTATTTTTTAAATTTTCGGTTTGATTAGGAACCAAACCGAAAATAAAAATGACTTTAAAAATCACACTGAACGATTTTTTAAAGGTCCCCAGTCATAAATTTTACGTTGATAAGCATACCAAAGCATCCATACGCCAATTAAAATCATTGGGATGGTTAAAATTTGCCCTTTGGTCATCCAGCCTAATAGGATAAAACCCTGATCGGCATCGGGTTCGCGGAAAAATTCCATGCTAAAACGTGCAATACCATAACCTATTAAAAAGAGTGCCGATACAGCCATACGTGGACGCGGCTTACTACTAAACCACCACAGTACTAAAAACAGAATCAAACCTTCGCATACTGCCTGATAAATCTGTGAGGGATGACGAACCAGATGTAAGGGATCGGTTGGAAAGATCATTCCAAATGGATAGTCTAAATTCTGAACCGCACGACCATATAACTCTCCACCAATAAAATTACCAATACGACCAAACATCAAACCTGTCGGTACACAAGGCGCAATAAAGTCTAAAGTCTCAAACCATGTTTTTCGGTACTTGCGGCACCATAGAATCATGGCAAGCATGACCCCAATAAAGCCGCCATGAAAACTCATGCCGCCTGTCCAGACTTGAAATAACCACAGTGGATCGGCTAAAAATTTAGCAAATTCATAAAACAGCACATAGCCAATCCGCCCGCCCAGTACTACACCCAGTGCCCCATAGAACACCAAATCGGAAACCATATCCGCTGTCCAGCCATCACGTTGTTTGGCACGATATGAAGCCAGTCCCCAAGCGCATAAAAAAGCCAAGAGATACATCAGTCCATACCAATGAACTTTTAAGGGTCCAAGTGACACTGCAACAGGATCAATATTGGGGTAGGTCAGCATTGCTATTCCTTGATTTTTATCATTGGCACAGATTTTAACGGAGTGAGCGAAAAATGTTGTACATTCAATGTGTAAAGATAACGAGAAAAATTTCATGTGTATTGTAGCATTGGCTTGGCAAGTTCTAGAACAGACACCGATCTGCTTATTATCGAATCGCGATGAGTTTTATGCACGTCCAACGACTCAGCTCCACCAATGGTCAAATCATCCAATTACAGCAGGACAAGACTTGCAATCGGGTGGAACGTGGATGGGGGTCACTGCGTCAGGACGTTGGGCGGTGGTGACCAATTTTCGTGATGGTCATGATAAAAAAAGCTATGACACCTCTCGAGGAGCGTTGGTGGAAGATTTTTTATTGTCTGATTTAACCCCCATTCGTTTTGCTCAACAATTGGAGCGGAAGCAACAACAATATGCGGGTTTTAATTTATTTCTGGGAGATCAAGATCAGGCGGTTTATATGAGTAATCGTGGTGAAGCACCGCAAGTCTTGGCCAAAGGGGTTTATGTGGTGTCCAATGGCCTGATGTCTGAACATTGGGAAAAAACCAAACATTTGCGAACTCGTTTTACCCAAGAATTTTTACCCATGTTGCAAGTTAATACCGATCAGGATGCGCTGGAGTGCGCGGCATGGGATATCTTAGAAGACGAACGTAAAGTGATTGCTGAGTTGTTGCCTACGACAGGCGTGAGTCCTGAAATGGAAGAGCTTTTATCATCGACTTTCATTCAAAGCCCCATTTACGGAACCCGTTGTTCAAACTTTCTCACCATGCAAAATCAACAATGGAACTGGCTGGAAAAAACCCAAGCGGGTGAGTTAAAAGATCATATTATTGATTTGAATCTACCTCTAAAACAACCAAGCTGACCGAAGTCAGCTTGGTTTGAAATCACTGCAATTATTTTTTAACTACAGATGGTGCAATTGGATCAGCAGTAATATAACCCACCGACGCAGCATAGCCATTGTTATAGTTTTTATTGATGGCATCGCTTAGGGTTTTTTGATCGTTTGCACTTAGACCAGCACGTACGCCTGTTTTACTATCCACTTTATAGAAACGATCCCATTCATCACCCGCATGTTGGAAGTTACTCATAATATAGGTCCAGCCATTGACGTTATCGACGGCATGTAAACCTGTTGATTCTGCGCCAGCAGGGGCAGAGAGTAAACGAATCAACTGTTTGCTATCGACATTGTATGCCCACAAAAAGTTATTGAGGTGATTACCACTGTCTTCACCAATAAACAAAGTCCGCAAGGTTTCTGAATATTTTAGGTTATCTGGGCTTGCAATATTATTTGGATCTGCCGTATTACCCAGATTATCCATGCTGGTATCAACCCCCATAATCAGCATATGACTTTGTTTGGCAGCCCAGTCACTATTGATTGCTGCACCAGTGCTATCGACTTGACCAGATGCAAGATCATGCGCTAGGATACCACCCGCTTTAAGGGTTTTGCTAAACGAGACATTATTGGCTTCAACCCATCCAGAACCGCCTTTCACCATCGAATCCTGAATGTTGGCCAGTGCTGAATAACCGACTTTGTCCTTGATATTGACGGTGGTGCCTTCCATCTTGGTAAAGGCCATACTTGCACCTTTAAGGGCAGCATAACGATGTGTTTCAAGGAAAGCCGCAGCCAGTTGAATCTCTGCATCGCTAAAGCCGTTATTGGCTGTTTTAAGTTTGACCCAAAGTTTTTTCTTGGCAAGCACAATTGGCGTATAGCTGGCATCATTCGGATCTGTGGTCAAACTTTCCATAATGTTTTCTGGTTTGATGCCACGGACATTGACCAAATCTTCAATGGTTTTACTGTTGGTTGATCCCAGTTTAATCCACTGAATACGCGCTGTCGTGGTTTCTGTTAAGACGTCCAGATATTTTGCGACATAGAGGGTTCCCGCAGATAAATCTTTTTCTTTATCTGCAACAAACATAAAGAAACCGCCATTGGTATAGTCATCGCCCATAATTGCCGTACGGTTATCTGGCATTACCTGAATCAGTTCATGCGAAATACGACCTAAACAGAAATGTTTTTTGGCGGTTCCTGAACCATCTTTATTGACGATGATTTCAGGCAAATGCCCATAGTTATAAGGATTTGCTTTAGATGCATCACCAAAATAGTATTGACCAATACCATCTACAGCAGGGCCGCCAATGCCTTGTTTAAATGCATCGGGTTCGTATTCTTCACTGGAAAGATGGGTATTCCATGGCGAAAGGCTTGCACCACAGGTAATCCATAAACCATGGACTTTAGACATATCCACATTGAAATATTTTTTTAGGGTTAAATGGCCTGTTTTTTGATCCTGATCAAGCGTCAAAATCGCAATAGGTGATGGCAGTTGACCATACATGCTGGTTCCTGCCAAATTTTTAGTGGTGTATTCAAATTGAACCACATGAAACACAGGATTCGTCACACCAGAAACTGCCGCACCTTCAAGCTTGATTAAAGATGAACCATCTGGACAGTCGGAGAAAAATTGACGTTCAGAACCCGCCACCGAAGTATCCTTGATTGGATTGCCATTGATATCAAAGTACCCACCTGCAACGATGGTGCCACCATTTAACGCAGGAACACTTTCACCTGTTTTAAAGAAAGCATTGTATCCAAGTTGATAGTCGGTTTTTGAACCATCATCCCAAGAGATGCTCAGTTTCGAGCCAACAGAAGTGGTCGCCATCGCCGCAGGATCTGCCAAACTTGGCGCAGCCATTGGCGTAAAGGTTGCATTTTTAAAGTTGGCTGGTTTAATTGGTGTACTGCTATCGTTATCACTGTCATTGCAACCTGTAAGTGTTGCAGCTGTAGCCATTGCCCCTAATGGTAAAAAAGGAATTCCGCTGAACCATTTTAGTAAATCACGACGGGTAGGGTGATTGCTTGCCGATGTCATAATAAATCCATAACGTTTGTGGGTATATTTGTGGCATTGATTCTAGGTAACTTCGATGACATTTTTTTTACGGTTTTAAGTCAATTTAAAGACAATATTTTATGTAAAATCAAATAATTAATTTAATAATAAGAAAGCTTGAATATATTGAACATTCAAGCTTTAAAAGATGTTGTTATTTTGAAGTTAAAGATTTTAATTTGCAGGTTTTTCTAAAAGTTTTCCAAAAAATAAACCCAACTCAAATAACAGCCACATCGGTACAGCCAGCATCACCATTGAAATCGCATCAGGAGGCGTAATAAACATCGAAATAAAGAAACAGCCGACAACAATAAAACGTCTTTTTTCCGCCAGACTTTGCGTACTCACCACACCAATCAAGATCAGTAGTAATGTGACGATTGGAATCTCAAAGGTAAAACCAAACACTAAAAAGAGTTTAAGACAAAACTCAAGATAACTATTAATGTCGGTCATCGGTGCAACGGTTTCTGGCGAAACACTGATAAAAAAATGCAGAATTGCGGGCAGGGTAATAAAGTAGGCAAAAGCGATACCCGCAAAAAACAACACAATACTGCCGACTAATAAAGGTAAAGCCAAATAGCGTTCTCTTGCGTAAAGTGCAGGTTTAATAAATAACCAGAGCTGATACAAAATAAACGGCATGGCAAGAACTATCGCCACAAATAAATTCAGCTTAAAGGGAGCCATAAAAGTGGCCGTGACATCCGTTGCAATCATGGATGACGAGGCAGGCAACTGCATGCGTAAGGGTTCAGACAGCCATTGATAGGTATAATTTCGAAATGGAAGCAGGCAAAAAAATAAGAACAGCGTAACTCCCACGATTTTAAACAGATGCTGACGTAGCACGACCAAATGATTGGTGAGCGGCATTTGTTCAAGTGTTTCTGCTGTATTCAGTGTATTTGATGGGAGCTGGTTCATACGGCAATCTTCAATTTAGTCTGGGCTGGATGTTGAGCGATATCGGCAACGCTAGAGTGAAGAATCTGAGAGGGTTGCCAAGTGTTAAATGGGATATACCGAGCTGTTGAAATAAAGGAATACACTCGAACAATATTTTGTTTTTCCTTATGATCAGTAGCTATATGTTCTAGTTCGGAAAGTTTTCTCTTTTCTATTTCTTCGAGTTGAGATTGTACTTTACGTTCGAGTGCTTCGATACGATTCAATTCATCCTGCATTTCTTTACGGAATTCTGAAATTTTCAGTTCGCGATCAATTTCATTTTGAATATTGCTGATATGACGTTTGATTCTGGCATACCAGCGACCTGCAAAACGCGCTGCTTCTGGAAGTTTGTCGGGACCTAAAACCAGAATTGCAATGACTGCAAAACATAGAATTTCTGTCATTCCTATATTGAGCATGACCAGAATCCTTTAACTTTTCGCAGATGAAACATGTTCAGCGTTTTTAACATCGGCTTCGATGGTTTTGGGTTGCTGAAGAGCTGCATTTTCTTCATCTTCACGAATTGATTTTTTAAAATCCTTAACTGCACCACCTACATCTTTACCCAGATTTTTAAGTTTAGATGTACCAAATAAAAGTACGACTACAATTAAGAAAATCACTACGTGCCAAATGGATAAGCCTGCCATTTTTATATCCTCCAAAGATTTGTGGATATTTCAACAGTCTGCAATGACAGAGACGTGACAGAAATATTTCATTTTTAAGACAAATAGAATTTTTTAAGGTGAAAGTGCTAGTATGTTTTTTAAATTTGAATCTGTATTTCAGAGTGTGCTGTGAGTCTTATTCTCCCGTTGCTTGCCTTTATTATCGGATGGTTATTGGCTCAAACTCGATTCGCTGAACGCCTCAAACCCCTGTTTGCAACCTTACTGGCTCGTCTTTTTATTCCGATTGTGATTATTTACAATATGGTGTTTTATCAGGCGGGTAGCTTAAGTCTGATGCTATTTAGCTTTATCTCTGCGATTTTGCTATACGCATTATTTATGCAATGCTTTAAAGATCGTTTAGGGGCTTTGTGCTTTAGTTATCTCAATATGGCTTGGCTCGGTTTTCCGTTTGCGATTGCTTTATTTGGTCCTGAAATTAGCCCCGCCATGGTGGCGCTTTATATTGGTGGTTCTATTTTTGGCAATATTTGGGCAGTCACAGCGGTATCTTCGGAACCACAGCCAAAATCCATCATCCTAAAGAAGGTGATGCAATCGCCACCTTTTGTGGCTCTGGTCTTGGCTGGATTGTTAAGGTTAATCGGGCTACAAAATATTCAAAATATGTTTTGGCTTGATCATCTTTATAGCGCAAGCAAGATTGGAATGACCTTTGCGGGAATGTGTGTCCTCGGCATGTGGTTACGCCGTACCAAAGTCAATTGGGGTGACTTAAAACGTAGTAGCTGGATTTTAGGACTTAAAATGATGTGTGGTGCATTGCTGTGCACCATCGCTTATTTTTATTTGCCGATTCCACATATTCAGCAATATATCGGTGTGATGTTTTTATTGTTTTGTTTACCGCCTGCGGCGAATATTGTGGCGTTGGAAACACATTATCAGGGCACTGGAGTTTCGGCAAAATATATTGCGTCTGGGACGATAGTGAGTTGTGTGGTAATTGCGGTTTATGGGATGTTGCTGCATTTTTTTAAGTAAGTTAGCGAAGCTTGTAAGCGATTGCATTTAGTTTACTTTAAAGTGCATTTTTTAAGCTCATTAAAAAAATTGTGACCTCTAATAAGACATAATTTTTTTAATTTTAATTAATGTGAAAAATATTTCATTTAATAACAATTGGTTAAATTATTAAAACAATAGTGGCATGGTAGTTGCATTTATGAAACTAAAGTTTCAAAGGCACTCAAAATGCATAATAGATCAATTCATGAACGAATCAACCTGCTAGGTGATACTTTAACTGAAAGTGAAAAAAGACTAGCAAAAGTCACATTGGAAAATCTGACAAGTCTAGCAACTTATTCTGCAACTGAATTGGCAGATATGGCCAAGGTTTCGAAGGCAACAGCCGTACGCTTTTTTAAGCGTCTAGGTTATGAATCATTTTCAGACGTACGATTACAGGTCCGTGACAGTTTGGATCATGGTTCACCACTTTATGCTTTTTCAAGAACCAATACTAACAATGACACAATAGGTTATTTTGAATCACATATTCATAATGAAATTAAAAATCTAACACAAACCTATGAGCAACTTGATTCAAAATATATTGAACAAGCTATCGCTAATATTCAACAGAGTAGAAAAATTTACATTGTTGGTTTTCGTAATGGAAAAATTTTAGCGCAATATTGTTGGGCAATGCTTTCACAACTTCGCTCAGATGTTCTGCTTATTCCATCTAGTAGCAGTATGAATATTCCTGAAGAATTACTCGATTTGCAGAGTAATGACTGTGTACTGGTGATGGATTTCAGAAGGAGAGTTTCACTGCTTCGTCCGATCGTGGACTATGCCAAGGCTGTCGGCTCAAAAATTTTAATGATTACAGATATAACAACGACTGACCTAAGTTCACAAGCTGATCTGGTATTTAGAACAGCAACTCAAAGTGTCGGAATATTTGATTCTTATATTTCTGCAGTTTCATTAATTAATGGATTGTGTACTCGTTTAGCACTTCAATCTGCTGATCAGGTCAGCCAGCGCTTAACTCAAATTGAACATCTTCACCAATATTTTCAAGATTTAAACAGCTAGATGAGACAAAAAATATGTCCAATATTTTACAAAATATGACCATTCACTACTTTTCTAATCCCCAGTTTCGACCTGGTTTAGCGTATGGCGTAGATCAGAGAAATATTTTAGGAGGTCAGCGTTTTATTGATGCTAAACAGACCATTGAACAATGGCAAGGTTATTCTCCTTCACCATTGGTTGAACTTCCTCATCTAGCTCGAGAATTGGGCATTAAAAATATTTTATATAAAGATGAGTCACGTCGCTTTGGGCTTAGTAGCTTTAAAGCACTAGGTGGGGCTTATGCCGTATTTCGGTTATTGCTGAGAAAAATACAGTATGACTATCCTCAAGATGACGTTTCACTTCAGGATTTATTGTCTGGTAAATACCGCGAAGTTACTGAAAAAATTACAGTGACTTGTGCCACAGATGGTAACCATGGTCGTTCTGTAGCGTGGGGAGCACGTACTTTTGGTTGTAAATGTGTGATTTATATTCATAGTACGGTCAGCCAAGGTAGAGCAGATGCAATTGCAAAATATGGGGCAGATGTTATTCGTACTCAGGGAAATTATGATGATTCGGTAAGACAAGCTGATCATGATGCTAAACAATTGGGACGTTTTGTTGTTTCAGATACTTCTTATGAAGGATATATGGATGTGCCAAAAGATGTAATGCAGGGTTATGCAGTCATGGCTGATGAAGTCTTACAAAAAATACCATCCCAACAAAAAATTAGTCATGTTTTTTTACAAGGCGGTGTTGGAGGACTGGCCGCAGCAGTCACTGCACAGTTATGGGAACAACTTGGCGATCAAAAACCTATTTTTATAGTTGTAGAGCCCGATCAAGCAGCATGTTTATTTGAAAGTGCTAAAGCAGGCCAACCTGTTGCGGTTGAAGGTGAATTGAATACCATTATGGCAGGTTTGGCCTGTGGTGAAGTCTCTTTGCTTGCGTGGAGCATATTAAAGGATGCGGTGAGCCATTTTTTAACTATTGATGATCAATCTGCTGTAGAGGTAATGAAAATTCTGGCTACAGGCCAATACGGCGATCAAAATATTGTTGCAGGTGAATCTGCTGTAGCTGGTCTTGCAGGCTGTATTGGTGCGGCTACACATCCAGATCTAAAAAAAGCCCTTCAATTAGATGAGAAAAGTTGTGTATTAGTAATCGGCAGTGAAGGTGCAACAGATCCAGAACTTTATCAGCAGATTATTGGAAAAACTGCTGAACAAATATGGAGTGCTGCATGACTATCAATTTAAGGATTAATCCTGAACGGCTTTTAACAAGAATCTCTAGGCTTGCTCAGGTCGGTGCAATTGATGGAGGCGGTGTGTGTCGTCTGGCGTTTACTGAGCAGGATAAGTTGGGTCGTGATTTGGTGATTCAATGGATGCATGAGCTTGATTTGCATGTCACGATCGACGGTATTGGAAATGTCGTTGCAACTCGAACAGGTAAAAAGAATCTACATCCAGTCATGACTGGATCACATATTGATACGGTTAGAACAGGTGGCCGATATGATGGCAACTTAGGAGTACTAGCAGGTCTCGAAGTGATCGAAACACTTAATGAGGCAGGCATAGAAACCGATCATCCAATCAGTGTGGCATTTTTTAGCAATGAAGAAGGAGCACGATTTGCACCAGACATGATGGGTAGTCTGGTTTTTCAAGGTGGTCTGAGTTTAGAAGATGCATATCAAACACAAGGTATTGATGGCACCACAGTGCGGGAAAATCTGGAAAAAATTGGTTATATCGGTGGTCATCCTGTAGGTCAGAACAATTTGCATGCCTTTATTGAACTTCATGTGGAACAGGGACCGATTCTGGAACATGAACAGAAGAATATTGGTGCAGTTACTGGTGTACAAGGTATTCGCTGGATTGAGTTCACGATCAAAGGAGTTTCCAACCATGCGGGTACAACACCGATGCGATTACGCCACAATGCAGGTCTAGTGGCCATGAAAATTGCAACGTATGTTCATCAATTAGCTGAGGCTCATCCAGGGCAGCTGGTGACAATTGGTTTTATGGAATTAAAACCCAATTTGGTTAATGTGATTCCAAATGATGCAAAATTTACGATTGATCTGAGAAATACCGATCAAATGACTTTGAATCAAATAGTTACTGATTTACTGGCACAGGCCAAGATTATTGCATTGGAAGAAGGAGTGGAACTGAGTTTCCGAGATTTAGCAAATTTTCAGTCAGTTTCTTTTGATGAAAGAATTATTGCCAGTGTGGAAAGCTTTGCAAAAGAATCACAACTTTCAGTGCAAAGATTATCAAGTGGGGCCGGACATGATGCTCAAATTATTTCGCGCATGTGTCCGACAGGAATGATTTTTGTACCGAGCGTTGCAGGTCTATCTCACAATGTAAAAGAGTTTACACATGATGCAGATGTTGTTTCAGGCGCAAATCTTCTCCTGAAAATAATATATGAATTAGCGAATGGTAAAATTATTGAGGAGACACAACATGCCTAGAATAGTAAATATTGCAGCAGCTCAACTGGGTCCAATCCAAAGACGTGATTCTAGAAAAGAAGTGATTGAACGCTTACTCAATCATATGTATAACGCGGCAAAAATGGGCTGTGATGTGGTTGTCTTTCCTGAACTTGCATTAACAACTTTTTTCCCAAGATGGTATATAGAAGATCCTGAGGAATTAAATCAGTTCTATGAATCTGAAATGCCAGGTCCAACTACTCAACCCTTATTCGATGCTGCCAAAAAGCTCGGTCTGGGGTTTTATTTAGGCTATGCCGAATTGAATAAACAATCGGATGGCTACCATCGTTACAATACCTCAATCTTAGTTGGTAAAGACGGAAAAATCATAGGTAAATATCATAAAGTTCATTTACCAGGACATGATGAATATGAACCTTGGCGACGTTTTCAGCATTTAGAAAAACGCTATTTTGAAGCTGGAAGCTCTTTTGATGTCTGGTCAGCTTTTGGTGGCATTTTCGGTATGGCCTTGTGTAATGATCGACGTTGGTCGGAAACTTATCGAGTGATGGGTTTGCAAGGCGTGGAAATGATTTTACTTGGCTATAACACTCCAGTACACAATCCTCCAGCCCCAGAGCATGATGATTTATCGCTTTTTCATAACCATTTAGTGATGCAAGCAGGAGCTTATCAAAATGGGACTTGGGTAGTTGGAGTGGCTAAAGCAGGTAATGAAGAAGACTGCGACATGATCGGAGGAACCTGTATTATTGCACCCTCTGGTGAAATTGTTGCGGCTTGCTCAACTAAAGGAGATGAGCTTGCGATTGCCCGATGCGATCTAGATTTGTGTCAATCCTATAAATCCACAACATTTAATTTTGAAAAACATCGACAGATTCATGCTTATGGTTTGATTAGCCATCAGCGTGGAGTCAAAACTCCTTAAATTAAACATGATTATTTAACAACAACATAGGTATTTTAATGAAATACCTATAGGGAACTTTTTCTCAAAAAAAGGTGAAGTGATGACTAAACAGATCGTTTTATCGAATCATCAAAGCTCATATAGCCAGATGACTAATCAAGCTATTGATGAAAATAAACTATATAAAAAAGTAGCTTGGCGTATTATCCCACTGCTGATGCTGTGTTACGTTGCCGCATATCTTGACCGTGTAAATGTCGGTTTTGCAAAATTACAAATGCTGGATGATTTGCATTTTAGTGAAACAATTTATGGTTTGGGTGCGGGGATATTTTTTATCGGATATTTCTTGTTTGAAGTGCCAAGTAATGTACTCATGCATAAAATCGGCGCGAAAAAAACCATCACCCGAATTATGATTTTATGGGGAGTGATTTCTGCCTGTATGGCTTTGGTTCATACTCCTACTCAATTCTATATCTGTCGTTTCTTTCTAGGGGCCGCTGAAGCAGGTTTTTATCCAGGAGTTATTTTCTATCTCACCCAATGGTTTCCTGCAAATCGACGTGGCCAGATGATTGCGATTTTTATGACAGCGGTTCCTTTTTCTAGTATTTTCGGAGCGCCGCTTTCAGGATGGATTATGCAATCTTTTCATTATTATCAAGATTTGGCGGGCTGGCAATGGTTATTTATATTGGAGGCCATACCCTCGATTGTGCTAGGCTTTGTGGTATATAAATACTTGTACAATAATATTCAAGAAGCCCCTTGGCTTAATCAAAATGAAAAAATAGTTTTACAACAGCATCTTCAATCAGAAAAAAAACAAAGAATTCAGCATGGATCTTTGCTCACGCTGTTGAAAGACAAACGTGTATTACTGATGGCTCTAATTTGTTATTGCACAGTTTCAAGCTTAACTGGACTTGCATTTTGGCTACCTACAGTCATCAAATCTACAGGTGTAGATTCACTGCTAAAGGTAGGATTGTTGACAGCTATCCCTAATATTTGTGCGGTGATTTCCATGATTTTAGTTTGCCGTCATTCAGATCAACAGAATGAACGTCGATGGCATATGATTTTACCATTCTGTATTGGCGGTTGTGGCTTAATCTTATCAACTTTATTTGGACATAATCCTACATTAGCGATCGCGATGTTATGTATTGCAGCAGCAGGTTGTATGGTATGTTCACCTTTGTTCTGGAGTTTACCAACAGTTTATTTAGATGGGAAAAATGCGGCAGCAGGAATAGCTGGAATAAATTCTTTTGCTGGTTTAGCCGCTTTTTGTAGTCCATTTATCATCGGATGGATCAAAGAAACGACAGGTTCAACAGATATTGGTATGTATTTTTTAGCCAGCTTTGCATTTTTAGGTGCAATATTGGTATTTATTCTGACGCGTTCACAACCCCAAATGCGAGCAGGGGGTAGTAAAAAGGTTTAATTAAAGTGTTTATTTTTAAAAATTTTTTTGGTTAAATGTGAATTTAACATCCACACTTTTCTTGAATGTCTTGATGATAATTTTGTATCGTATAGGTTTACGATTAAATTGATCTTTACTTTTTAGTAGTGACAATTTAATCGTTGATTTTTTTATCTCTTATTCTTAGATGAAGTGCGATAGAGAATTAGTTTCGGATTGAAGCAAGATGGAATAGCGTTGTGCTAAATCTTCACGTTATCCCATCTAAGGACTAAATAAGATAAACCGATACTTAAATCCTGTGCGTATATTTGTAGATGAACAATCGCTTTAAACTCGAGTCAAACTCTCACGAAAATGCTGCATTGCTTGTCCGCGATGGCTGATTTTATTTTTTTCTTCCTTGCTCATTTCCGCACTGCTGATTCCAAGCTCTGGCAACCAAAATAACGGATCATAACCAAAGCCATGTTCGCCACGCGCTGCTTCAAGTATTTCACCGTGCCAAAAGCCCTGAAAAATTTGTGGAAGTGGATCATCTGCATGTTCAACCAAGGCCAGTACACAAATGAACATGCCTTCAATGATTTGCCCATCTTTACGAAATGGTTTTAACTCATTGAGTAATTTTTCATTATTGGCGGCATCATTGCCATGATCACCTGCATAGCGTGCAGAATAGATGCCTGGTGCGCCATCCAAGATTGGGACACAAATTCCTGAATCATCTGCAATCGCAGGTTTACCTGAAATTTTGGAGGCATGTCGTGCTTTAATAATGGCATTTTCAACAAAGCTCAGTCCATCTTCAATCGCATCTGGAATATTCAATTGTCCTTGCGGGATGACATCAACTGGCAGTTTTAGCTCTGCAAATAGTTTTTCAAACTCGGTAATTTTACCTTTGTTGTTACTGGCTAAAACTAAAGTACCTTGAGAAAGCCAATGAGGTGCAGACATAATCAAAACTCGAATAAAATAATGAAGAGATAATAAAAACAAAAAGCACCCGAAGGTGCTTTAAAATTTTAATGGCTTACTGCGCTTGAATCCACTTATCAGCACGGTCAACTGCTTGACGAATTTGGTCTTGGGTTAAGTTTGCAGCCAACGCCGTTTTCTTGCTTTGCGACATGTTAATCACTTTATTGTCGAGCATACCGTCACGCGTTGAAAGCTCGTACCATTGATACGCGCCTTGATAGTTTTTCTTCTGTTCTTCCATCATGGCAAGGTTATAACTGGCACGGTTATCCCCATTACTGGCCGCTTTCTCGAAGTATTTACGGGCCATCGCTTCATTTTTAGCTACGCCAACGCCATCTGCATACATCCGGCCAACATTGAGCTGAGCAGGAGATAAGCCCTGATCTGCGGCGGCTTTAAACCATGTAAAAGCTTGCTTTTCATCTTTGGCAACATCTTTACCATATTGGTAATGTGAACCTAAATAAAATTGTGCACCTGCCTGACCTGCTTTAGCAGCTTTCATCAGGTCGGTAATCCCCATGGTAGAAAAATGTGCAGCTTGGGCTGCAATAGATTGTGGCTGGGCAACGTAATCCGCATGTGCGTGAATACTTAAAAGTCCAACTACTAGTGTGCTGAATAATGTTTTTTTCATAGAGCGCTCACTCGATATATTGCGACTTCACCAAACAAATTAGGGACGTGCTTACTTAAAAAGCTCCCTTGCTGGTTCCCATTGACGGCAAGTCGGTTAATAATCCGAATCTGATTTTCAGCACATAGTGCCTCAAAATCTCGGAAAGTACATAAATGAATATTGGGCGTGTTATACCACATATAAGGTAATGCATCTGAAACAGGCATCATTCCTTTCAAAGCCAAAAACGAGCGCGTCTTCCAATGCGCAAAGTTTGGAAAAGTAATGATGGCTTGTTTGCCCACTCGCACCATGTCCCGTAATAAAACATCTGGTGCATCTACAGCTTGCAAAGCTTGTGCCATCACTACATTATCAAAAGATTGATCTGCGAAACGGCTCAAACCAAGATTCAAGTCTTGCTGAATAATATTTAACCCGCGACTGACCGCAATTGCAATCTTTTCTTGATCAATTTCTAAGCCATAAGCATGAATTTGGTGTTTTTTGCTCATATGAGCCAATAATTCACCATCGCCACAGCCCAGATCCAGCACACTGGAACCCGGTTTAATCCACTTTTCCGCAAGTTGTTGGTCTATACGCATTAGATCATCTCCACTTGCTGGGTCGATTTTAAAAGTGCTTCACCGCCCAAAAATGCCCGTAAGGTTTTTACATACAGTGGAATGGGGAATAAGAATGAATCATGACCTTGTTCCGCATCAATATCCAGATAGGTCACAGGTTTATGGTTGGTAATTAGTGCATCGACAATTTCTTGAGAACGTTCTGGGGCAAAACGCCAGTCCGTAGTGAAGGAAACCACTAAAAAGCGACATTTGGTTTGTGCCATGGCTTGGGTTAAGGATTGCTCATATTCGCGTGATGGATCAAAATAATCCAGTGCTTTGGTCATAATCAGATAGGTATTGGCATCAAAGTTTCGGCTAAATTGTTCACCCTGATAACGCAAATAGCTTTCCACCTGAAACTCAACATCAAAGCCATACATAAACTTGCCTGATTTTAAATCACGACCAAATTTCTGTTTCATGGCTTCTTCAGACAGATAAGTAATATGTCCCACCATCCGCGCTAAAATCAGCCCACGTTTTGGATAGCTATCATTTTCCAGATAACGCCCATGATAAAAATCAGGATCAGAAAGAATGGATTGACGTGCAACTTCGTTAAAGGCGATATTTTGTGCAGAAAGTTTAGGTGCGCTGGCAATGACGACACAGTTCTTTAAACGATCAGGATAATCTACTGACCATTGTAAGGCTTGCATGCCGCCCAATGATCCCCCAATTACCGCATACCAAACGTTGATGCCTAATCGGTCGGAGAGCATGGTTTGGGTTTTGACCCAGTCACGTACCGTGACTAATGGAAAATCTGGGCCATAAGGACGATTTTCATTTTCAGGATTGGGAGAAGTTGGGCCAGTTGAACCATTACATCCGCCAATATTATTCAGTGCCACCACAAAAAAATGATTGGTATCAATGGCTTTTCCGGGGCCGATACAGGCATCCCACCAGCCCGCTTTTTTATCATCTTCATGATGATAACCCGCCGCATGATGATGCCCTGAGAGTGCATGACAAATCAGAATCGCGTTGGATTGATCGGCATTGAGCGTACCATAAGTTTCAACCATCAGTTCGAAACGCGGTAAACTACGGCCACATTCTAAAGGCAAGGGTTGTTCAAATTGAAACTTTTGTGGAGTAACCAAACCCACTGAATCAGATGCAAAAGACACGGGAGCGATTCGCCTTCTATCTTTAAACCAATAATAAAGAAAGGATACCATAGGTATCCTTTCAAAAAGAGTGTTTTACGCAGTTTATACGGCAGCGGCAGCGACTTGATCCGTGCTAAGAACACCTTGTTCAATCAAGCGATTGGTTGAAGCCAAAATCGCTTCAATGGATGAAGTCACTGTGTTGTCATGGATGCCAGCACCAAATGCGCTTTTGCCTGTGCCTTTAACTTGGATCTCGATTAAGGTCAAAGCCTTAGCATTTGCACCCGAACTAATACTACGTTCTTCATAGTTCAATACATCAATTGGCAATTGAAGTGCATTTAAGAAAGCTGAAATCGGGCCATTACCTTCACCGCGTAACTGCTGAATTTCACCGTCAATCTCAACATCTAACTCAATGACTTGTGTCCCATTGATGTCTGAAAGACGATAGTTTTTCGCGGCATAGTGCTGTTGTTTTGCGTTCACATAAGTATCTTGAAACAAATTCCAGATTTCTGTGGCACTAATTTCTGTACCGTTGCTGTCGGTATGTTGCTGTACAATTTGCGAAAATTCAATTTGTAAACGACGTGGTAATACCACGTTATAGTTAGATTCCAACAAGTAAGCAATACCACCTTTACCTGACTGACTGTTGACGCGAATCACGGCATCGTAGTCACGACCCAAGTCTTTTGGATCGATTGGCAAGTAAGGCATATCCCAGATTTCTTCGTTTTTCTGGAATTCAAAACCTTTTTTGATGGCGTCCTGATGTGATCCAGAGAATGCGGTGAAGACCAAGTCACCCGCATATGGATGGCGCGGATGCACAGGTAAACCCGTACATTCTTCAATCGTGGCAATCACTTCATTAATATTGGAAAAATCCAACTCAGGTGCAACACCTTGTGTATACATATTCAAGGCAATCGCTGCAACATCGACATTACCTGTGCGTTCACCATTTCCAAATACACAACCTTCAACACGGTCTGCACCTGCCATAATCGCAAGTTCAGAGGCTGCAATACCGCAACCACGGTCATTGTGACAGTGAACCGAAATAATCACCCCATCACGACGGGCAATATTACGATGCATCCATTCGATTTGGTCGGCATAGACATTGGGTGTTGAAACTTCAACGGTTGCAGGCAAGTTTAAGATCACTTTGTTGTCTGCTGATGCTTCCCAAATTTCAGTGACCGCATCGCAAACATCTTTGGCGACGTCTAATTCGGTGGCAGAAAAACATTCTGGGCTGTACTGAAAAATCCAGTCAGTTTCAGGATATTGTGCTGCAATTTCCTTGATTTTTTTTGCGGCATTAACAGCTAAAGCCTTGGAACCATTGGCATCGACATTTAATACTTTTTTGCGGAAGGTTGGTGAATTGGCATTGTAGATATGCACAATTGCACGTTTTGCTCCGATTAAAGACTCAAATGTACGTTCGATCAAATGATCACGCGCCTGAACCAACACTTCAATATAGACATCATCTGGAATGTGGTTTTCTTCAATCAACTTACGCGTGAAGTCAAAATCGACTTGAGATGCTGATGGAAAACCAATTTCAATGTGTTTAAAACCAATTTTGACCAACATTTGGAACATTTTAAATTTTTGATCGATATCCATCGGTTCAAAAATGGCCTGATTACCGTCACGTAAATCTGTACTCATCCAGATTGGTGCTTTGGTAATTTCGTTATTTGGCCATTGACGGTCAGGTAAATCGACTCGCTGGTACATACGACGATATTTTTTGCTTGGGTCTGCCAACATCATGAGATAACTCCTTGCTGTAGCGCGCTTGCTCTATATTTTTAGGCAGCTCACTACTTTATATATGGTGTTTAAATAAAATGATTTAAATAAAATAACTAAAAAATTTTGAGGCCAATTTAGAGGCAAAAAGAGAGTATGCGCGCTTGGCGCAGCATCAGGAGTGCGGTCAAATCAGTTGTAGACTTGGAAAAAGCAAAAATGTATTTCATTTCCGTATACCATTAAATAAGCTTAGTGGTTTCACCTGCGTAAAAAGATTTTACGACTCATTTGAGTGTAGGTGAAAAACGTCGCATATGCAAAATCATATCCTAAATTTTAATTTGAATAAATGGAAAATATTTCCCTGTTTTTTGCGTAATTTGCAATTTATGAGGAAATATTTTGCAGATAATATGTATATTTTGATGCTAATTTTTTGTTTGTAGGTTCTCAAGCCAGACCTGTTTTACAGTTCAGACCACATTCGCATGAGATTATGATAAATGTTGGTCAGTTTCATCACTTCTGGATAATGGTCGCCATGCTGCATACGTAAATTACGAACAGATTCATCTAAAGTAAATAACAAATGTCGTTTCGTATCATCACGAATCAAACTTTGTACCCAGAAAAAAGAGGCGAAACGCGTACCGCGACTAATACTGCTCACTTCATGCAGGCTGGTTGCAGGATATAGCACGACATCTCCTGCTGGAAGTTTAACTTCGTGATAGCCATAGGTATCTTCAATCACAAGCTCGCCACCGTCATATTCTTCGGGTTCACTTAAAAATAAAGTACAGGATAAATCAGTACGAATTTGTTCAGTTGTACCGCGAATCAGCCGGATCGAATTATCAACATGGAAACCAAAACTTTCATGTTCATTGTAGCGATTAAACAACGGAGGAATAATCTGATGGGGGAGTGCAGCAGTTTGAAATATTGGATGATTCCAGATGGCTTTAATGACTAAATCACTTAAATGATGCGTCAAAGGATCTTGTTCAGACAACTGTTGATTATGCTTAACTGTTGCAGATAAAGTTCCTGCGGTGACTTTACCTCCAACCCAATTGGCTGATTCCATCAATGTTCTAAATTCTGCGACTTGTTCTTTGCTCAGTACATTTGGAATATGATGGATCATGTGAAATACCTTTGATCAGAAAGTGGCGATTAGAAAAATAGCCTCATAAGGAGGCTATTTTATCGGAATTTGACTTAAAGCCATAAATAAATTATGGCTTTAATGATTAATATTTAAAATTAATCGCTAACACTGCATTACGACCATCACCTTCATAGGCATAGTGTGCAGCATGGGCACTTGTAAAGTAGCGTTTATCTGAAATGTTATTTACATTTAACTGTAAGTTCACATTTGGATTAATTTCATATTTCGCCATAGCATTATAGATAGTATAGGCTGGTAGATATTTAGGGGTTGCTGTACTACTACCAGAATTAACGTAAACATCATCTTTGTACTGAGCACCAGCACCTAGCGTCAACTGAGGTAAAACTTTATAAGTTGACCATAATGTTGCACTGTTTTTTGCAACGTAAGGAATTGGACCGCCTGCTGGAACTACTGTTCCACGAGAGTACCCACCATTTGTTAGTTCACTATCTAAATAGCTATAGCCTGCTGAAATGTCCCATTTATCCGTAATGTGACCATTTAAACCAAGCTCAAAACCATCAACTTTACTTTCACCAACATTCGAATAAAAGCCAGCAGCATCTTGAATACGGGTGTTTTGTTTCTCAGTACGGAAAATAGCAGCCGTCACATTAGCACGTTTATTTAAGATATCCCATTTTGTACCTACTTCATAAGTACGAGCTTTTTCTGGTTTTAAATCGTTAATCGTAATCGCAACTGCTGATTCGCTACTGTCACCTTGCCCAACACCAACTGGATTAGCAGAAGTTGCATAGCTCGCATAGATGCTGCCATTTTCAGTTGGTTTGAAGATTAAACCTGCTTGATAACTAAAGAAGTCGCTATCACTTTCAATATTAGTGCCCGCAGGAGTTGTTCCAGATGCTTTATTATATTTAGCTTCTGTATCAAACTTATCCCAACGTAAACCCAGATTCATTAACCATTGTGGTGTAAATTCGATGCTATCCAGCGCATATAAACCAACTGTACGGCTACGTGTGGTCGTGACAGCAGTATTGGCATCACGTGTACCAATCACAGCAGGGTTATCTGGATTGGTGACACTAGTACACCAGTAAGTTATTGCAGTACATTGAGCATCTGCATTTGATGCAGTTTTGCTATATGTGTATGAACCCATATCTGTTTCTTGGAGACTCCATTCTACCCCTGTATTAAACGAGTGTTTAATTGAGCCTGTATTGAATTTACCATTTAAAGAAAGCTGATCTGAATAAGCATCCGTATCAGAAATACGACTTAAAGCGTGACCGCGATAGATATATCCATTTAAAACATTATTTTGTCCATTTAAACCCGTTTTGGAATCATTCGAGTTGGTGTAGACATAATCTGTTTTTGATTTTGTGTAATTGACAACATTAGAAAGAGTCAAGTTATCGTTAAAATCATGTTCTAACTTAAATGTGCCAATATGATTTTCGCGTTTATCAAAGTCACGGTTTTTCCAGCCATAATAAATGCCTTGTTTGGCTTGGTATGGTTTTCCGCCAGTCGATAAAAATGGAATACCTGCATCAGGCTCATCATAACTTTGTAAATAATAATAGCTGAGAGATCCGCGTGTCGCTGTACCTAAGCCCCATGCAATGCTTGGTGCAATACCAACGCGATTGTATTCAGCGCCATTGCTTTGACCGGGTTTGTCATTTTGGTGTCCCATTACCACAACACGACCTGCAACACCATTACCGAAGTCTTTATTGGCATCAAGTTGGATATGGCGATAATTATCGGTTCCGCCTGCTACTGTCCCTTGATATACATCACCTTGATGCGCTTGCTTGGTGATAAGGTTAATACTACCACCAACACCACCGCCACCAGATAACGTAGAACTTGAACCTTTTGTGACTTCTACTTGTTCAATCGCAAACATATCACGATTTTGCAGAGTTGCATTGCGCACACCATCTATGTAAATCGAAGATTGAGAGCTATAACCACGAATATAAGGCGTATCACCAAATGGCGTGCCACCTTCACCTGCTGCAAAGGTAATTCCTGGCACGTTTTGTAGTGCTTGCGTCAAAGAGTTAGAACCCGTGTCTTGTAAAAGCTTTTGTGAAACGACTTCAACCGACTTTGGCGTATCTAAAAGCGGTGCAACATATTTTTTATTAGCCGAGTTATCTACTTTCAGGCTGTCGGTACTTGCTTCAGCATGAATCGTAGGTAAATGGGAAACGTCATCTTGTGCAATTGCTGAAACAGCAACAACAGATAAGGAAGAAGCGATTGCGGATGAAACAATCTTCTTGCGCGTTTTAATAAAAGACATAGTCACAGATATCAATAATAAAAAGTATGTGAATAATAATGATTATTATTTTTATAAATAGTTTTTGCTGATTGGATTTCTTGTTTAAAAAAGGAGATATTATGGATTTTTAGAAACATTGTTTTACATATGTATATTTAACTTTATGAAAATTAAATAAATTATTGATAATGCTGAAAAATCACCCGTTATAAAAAAATAATTTTTAAGCTTTTTTTAAGTTTTTAATATTCTTGGTTGTTGTTGTGTTTTTTGGCTAAAACCCTCCTTTTTCATCATCCGTTTTGTATATCGGAAAAGTTGTCATATAATGTGGCACTTTTAAAAATTGTTACTCTAACTAATTATCGAGGAAGCCATGCAAGTAACGACTGAAGCGGTTTCGGGCGTTGCCCGTCGTTTAAATGTTTCTGTACCGACGAGCCGTATTAATGAGCAATTTGAAGCTCGTTTAAAACGCACTGCCAAAACTGTGAAGATCAACGGCTTCCGTCCGGGTAAAGTGCCAATGTCACGTGTACGTTCTGACTTCGGTCCTGGTATTTATCAGGAAGTGGTGAACGACATTATCCGTGACAGCGTTTTTGAAGCAATTCAACAAGAAAAAATCAATGCTGTGGGCATGCCAAACATTGATAAAGTGGAACATAAAGATGATGCTTTAGTTTATGAAGCGACAGTTGAAGTGTATCCAGAAGTTGAAGTAAAAGCATTCAATGATTTGGAAGTTGAACGTAAATCAACTGAAATCAACGATGCAGATGTCGATCAAATGATC
The DNA here is from genome assembly GCF_900625095.1 of Acinetobacter ihumii. Lineage (GTDB taxonomy): Bacteria > Pseudomonadota > Gammaproteobacteria > Pseudomonadales > Moraxellaceae > Acinetobacter > Acinetobacter ihumii. The sequence continues at coordinate 2,726,178 of NZ_LR130760.1, forward strand.
GAAAACTTGCAAAAACAACGTCAAACTTGGGCTGTGACCAAAGGTATGGCGAAAAAAGACATGCAAGTGACTTTCGACTTCGAAGGTTCAATTGACGGTGAAAAGTTTGAAGGCGGTTCTGCTGAAGACTTTAAACTGGTGCTGGGTTCTGGTCGCATGATCCCTGGTTTTGAAGATGGTATCATCGGCATGAAAGCGGGTGAAGAGAAAGTGATTGATGTGACTTTCCCTGAAGATTACCAAGCTGAAAACTTGGCTGGTAAACAAGCGCAATTCAAAATTACTGTGAAGCAAGTTGAAAAAGCCAAACTTCCAGAAATTGATGCTGAATTCCTTCAAATCTTTGGTTTGACTGAAGAAGATGGCGTTGAAAAGTTAAAAGCGGATGTTCGTAAGAACATGGAGCGCGAAGTACGTAACGGTTTACGTAACCAAGTGAAACAAGCGGCGTTTGATGCATTGGTTGCTGCTAATGAAATCGAAGTTCCTGCTGCGATGGTTGCTCAGGAAATTGACCGTCAACGTGAGCAAATGATTCAACAGTTCACGCAACAGTTTGGTGGTGCGGGTGCGCAATCATTTGACAAGAGCATGCTTCCAGATGAACTGTTCAAAGAGCAAGCTGAAAAGTCAGTCAAACTTGGCGTATTGGTCAGCAAAGTATTAGGCGATGCGAAACTTGAAGTCGATCAAACACGTGTTGATGCGTATATCGAAGATATGGCATCTTCATACGAAGATCCAACAGAAGTGATTGAATACTTCAAAAATGACAAACAGCAACGCGCTCAAATTGAAGCGGTTGTGTTAGAAGACCAAGTGGTTGATCACATTTTGGCTGCTGCAAAAGTGACTGATAAAGCAGTAACTTATGAAGAATTGTTAAAAGAACAACAAGCACGTCAAGCTCGTTAATCTTTAAACGGATCAGAAAAGGCGCGAAAGCGCCTTTTTTTATGAAGCTGTTCTTTTTCATATATTTCGACGAAAGTGAGCCTTCTATACAGAAATAAAACGATATTTTGAAAGGAATGCTTTTGCAATTTCAGTCATTATCCCTCATATTGTGGGAATGAGTTAAGTTACAAAAATTTAGGAATAAATAATCGTATGTATGTTCCAACAATTGAAAATGCTTTAGTTCCAGTGGTGGTTGAACAGTCTTCACGTGGTGAACGTTCTTTTGATATTTTCTCTCGGCTATTACGCGAACGGGTGATTTTTCTGACAGGTGAAGTTGAAGACAATATGGCGAATTTAATTGTCGCTCAGATGTTGTTTTTAGAAGCAGAGAACCCAGATAAAGATATTCATCTCTATATTAATTCACCGGGTGGTTCAGTCACTGCGGGTATGGCCATTTATGACACCATGCAGTTTATTAAGCCCGATGTGGTGACTTATTGTATGGGGCAGGCAGCGTCAATGGGCGCATTCTTGCTAAATGCAGGTGGCAAAGGCAAACGTTACTGTCTTGAAAATGCCCGTGTCATGATTCATCAGCCTTTGGGTGGTTTCCGTGGACAGGCCTCTGATATTGAAATCCACGCCCGTGAGATTTTATTTATTAAAGAGCGTTTAAACCGTCTAATGGCTGAACATAGTGGTCAGGACTATGAAAGAGTAGCACGTGATACTGATCGTGATAATTTCATGACAGCACAAGCGGCTAAAGAATATGGTTTAGTGGATCAGGTTTTATCAAAACGTCCCTAACAGTTAAGATTTAAGTTGGAGTAATTATGTCCGAACATCCTCAAGGACAAAAACATTGTTCATTTTGCGGTAAATCGCAGTCTGAAGTCGGGAAACTGATTGCAGGTGAGGACGCATATATCTGTAATGAGTGTGTGGACGTGTGTTTAGATCTTGTTCAAACCAGTCAGCAAGTCGAGGCTGGTGATTGGGCGAGTCGTGAATTACCAAAACCTCAGGAAATTCGTAAAGCACTGGATCAATATGTGATTGGTCAGGATATTGCGAAAAAAACCTTGTCAGTTGCCGTTTATAACCATTATAAACGCCTGAAAGTAGGTCAGTCTGGGCATAAGCCAAAACAAGACATTGAACTGGCTAAAAGTAATATTTTGCTGATTGGACCGACAGGTTCAGGTAAAACTTTACTGGCGCAGACATTGGCGCGTTTGCTTGATGTTCCTTTTGCGATGGCGGATGCTACCACACTCACTGAAGCAGGTTATGTTGGTGAAGATGTTGAAAACATTGTACAAAAGCTGTTGCAAAAAGCAGACTATGATGTAGAGAAAGCTCAAAAGGGCATTATTTATATCGACGAAATCGACAAGATTACTCGTAAGTCTGAAAATCCATCCATTACCCGTGACGTATCGGGTGAAGGCGTACAACAAGCGTTGTTAAAAATGATTGAAGGGACGGTTGCATCTATTCCGCCTCAAGGTGGACGGAAGCATCCACAGCAAGAGTTTATCCAGATTGATACTTCAAATATCCTATTTATTTGTGGTGGCGCATTTTCTGGACTGGAAAAGATTGTGCAGCAGCGTCAGGAAAAAGGCGGCATTGGTTTTACGGCTGAAGTCAAAAATAAAGATGAAAGCAAAAAACTGGCTGAATTATTCCGTCAGGTTGAGCCAACTGATTTGGTGAAATTTGGTCTTATTCCCGAGTTTATCGGACGTTTACCTGTAATTGCCACACTTGAAGAGCTGGATGAAGCCGCCCTCATGCAGATTTTGACTGAGCCAAAAAATGCATTGACTCGTCAATATCAATATTTGTTTAACATGGAAGATGTTGATCTGGTATTTGAAGATGCTGCTTTACGTGCCGTTGCTAAAAAAGCACTGGAACGGAATACGGGTGCACGTGGCTTGCGTTCAATTCTGGAAAATGTCTTGCTTGAAACAATGTATGATCTGCCAAGCCGTGATGATGTCGGTACAGTGGTCATCAATGAGGCTGTTATTACAGAAGGCGCACAGCCAACGTATCAAAAAGAACGTTTGCCCCAGCATGATCGCGAGTCTGTCGATCACGTTGATTTAAAAGTGATTGATTCTAAATCTGCCTGATGTTGTAGCACAGATTTTACATTTATCTGAAAAAGCATGATTTGCCTTGGCATTTCATGCTTTTTTATTTGCAAATGCATCATGAGGTGTTAATCTTGAGGCGAATACGCATAGTTTTGCGCTGTAAAATAAATCAAATAAAACGCCTTGAGGGACATCATGCGTTATTTATTATTATCACTGTGTTGTGTTGGGATGTTGGCAGCTTGTCATAGTACTGCGCAATTAAAACCTGAGCCTCAAGCACTCACTGCAACTTTACCTAAAGTAGATCTCGATAAAGAACCGGGTATATTGGATCAATATCACGTGGGTAAATTTTCTGTAGGTGGTTGGGTTAATCAAAAACTAGGTCAATATTTTCAGCCGATTCAACCACAAAACCCCCAAGCTGCTGTTGTTTATCTATATCGACCCGATTCACGCTGGAATCAGCAGGAAATTGCTGCAGCTAATCTTTTTATTAATGGCAAGCGTATTCCAAGTTTATTAAATAATCATTACTACTGGGTAGAGTTCCCACCAGGAACTTATCGAATTTCGACCAGTCGCCCTTTAACGATTCTTCATTTTCAGGAACCCAAATATATCAATATGACGGTGGAAGCGGGACAGAGCTACTATCTGAAATATGATGAAGAAAATCCAGCACGTAAAGAACTTTCGGGTCCTTTTTTAATCATGCAAGAAAAGATTGGGCGCAGTGAAATTGCGTTTACTCGTTTAAAATCTTCAAGTTATAATTTTGTTGCACAAGATACTTCGGGTAAGGTACGACATAAGCCACAAGAACTAAAACCAGCCAAATATGATGAAAAATCAGATGTGCTTTTGGTTAAACCTTTTAAAATTTGGAATCCAATGACGTGGTAAGCCAAAGCAGTTATTTTATTCGAATCAGTCAATTGAATAAACCATCATTTTTTCGGTCTAATAGCTTGAAATACACATAAAAATTTAAGGCTACGTTCGACAATGTAGCCTTTTTATTTCATCTTTTCCAAAGTAATGAATCATAATCGCTAAGATCAAGTATCACACTGCCTAAATTTAGTCAGCTGCTTTGTTTTTCTGCTTTTCGATAAGTAATGGTGCAATAATCGCCATCATTTTTTCCTGAAAATTTTCTCGCGTTTTATCATCGTTAAACATTTCCTGACCTAAGCGCATCATATAAGTGGAGAGTTCGCCCATCATCTTGGCATTTTTACGCGTAATGGATTGTCCTTCAGGGGTTTTCAGGAATTTAATACTGGCTTGTAATTCTTCCTCGGTATATGTTTTTAAGTAAATATCCTCAATCACTTGTTGGGTTTTGGGATTACTAATAATTTGAGTGCTGGAGTCTTTTAATAACTGGCTCAGCTGAGTCGCAGCCTGCTGCTCTTTGGCATTAAGCTGCTGCGAACCTGTGGTATTTAAAATAATTTGCTCGGCCTGTTTGTCATAATAGGGTCCAAGTTCAATGAGCGATTGGCGCAATAAATATTCAATTTGACTGACTTGCATCAGCTCTTTGACCGTGCTTAATTTTGCGGGGGAGGCAAAAATACCTGTGCTAATACAAGTTAAGCACAAACTAATGGAAAGACGTTTAATGATTTGCTGGGCGGTCATTGTAAAGCCTATACGCTACGCATCGAACTTAAGTTAAGTTGAAAACTGTTTTTAGATTAATCTATATGTAACATTATTTTTCAATAATCCGTTAGTGTTTTTACAGGCAGTCACAAAAAAGCACCCCGAAAGGTGCTTTAGTGTTTATAGAGAATAGGTCTGCTTAAACTGCTGTCGCATCGGTCACTGGAATTTTTCCAATTTTGGCTTGCCAGATTTTCGGTGCAATGGCATGAATGGAAGTCCCATTGACATCTACTGCCACTGAAACTGGCATATCTTCTACAACAAATTTGTAGATTGCTTCCATGCCCAAGTCAGCAAATGCCACAACTTCTGCTTCACGAACTGCTTTAGACACTAGATATGCTGCACCACCAACCGCCATAAGGTAAGTTGCTTGGTTGTCTTTAATCGCTTCAATCGCAGTTGGGCCACGATCTGCTTTACCAATCATGCCAAACAAACCAGTGTGCTCAAGGACTTTACGCGTAAACTTGTCCATACGAGTTGCAGTGGTTGGACCAGCAGGACCAACGACTTCATCACCGACTGGATCCACAGGACCGACGTAATAAATAAATTTACCTTTTAGATCAACAGGCAATTCTTCGCCATTGTCAATCATATCAACCATGCGTTTATGAGCAGCATCACGACCAGTATACATGGTACCACTAAGCAATAAGGTATCGCCCGGCTGCCAAGAATTCATTTCTTCTTGGGTAATGCTATCTAAATTCACACGCTTAGATTTAGACGCATCCCAAGTCACCGCAGGATAGTCTTCAAGTTTTGGTGCTTGAATATGAGCAACACCAGAACCATCCAATTGGAAATGTGCATGGCGAGTGGCAGCACAGTTAGGAATCATACCAACAGGTTTGCCAGCAGCATGACATGGATAATCTTTAATTTTAATATCCAAGACTGTGGTTAAGCCACCTAGACCTTGTGCGCCAATTCCAAGTGCATTGACTTTCTCAAAGATCTCGATACGAAGTTCTTCCATCTTGCTTTGCGGACCACGGCGAAGTAATTCGTCCATGTTGATTTCTTCCATCAATGCTTCTTTGGCAAGCATCATGGCTTTCTCGGCAGTACCACCGATCCCAATCCCGAGCATACCCGGTGGACACCAGCCAGCACCCATGGTTGGAACGGTTTTAAGTACCCAATCCACAATCGAGTCAGATGGGTTGAGCATCGCAAGTTTAGATTTATTTTCTGAACCACCACCTTTGGCAGCAACGGTAATATCCACTTTATTCCCCGGAACGAGTTTGTAGTGGATGATCGCAGGCGTATTGTCTTTGGTATTTTTACGACCAAAAGCTGGATCTGCTAAAACAGAGGCACGTAGTACGTTTGAGTTTTCTAAATAACCCTGACGAACACCTTCATTGATGGCATCATCCAAGCTCATGCTTAGATCGAATTTAACGTCTAAACCCACTTCAAGGAATACGTTGACAATCCCTGTATCCTGACAGATTGGGCGATGACCTTCTGCACACATACGCGAGTTAATAAGAATCTGAGCAATCGCATCTTTGGCAGCTTGGTTTTCTTCACGATCATAGGCACGACTCATGGCTTGAATAAAGTCTTGCGGGTGATAGTAAGAAATGAATTGAAGGGCATCCTTGACCGAAGTGATCAAGTCATCTTGTTTGATGATTGTGGTCATATCAAAAATCTCTTGAGCGGGCTGTTAGCTAGCGGCAGTGATTATATGACAAAATGAAGCTGCTGTGGGCGGTTTTGCCGAGATTTTGGCCAAAGGTCTAAGCTTTTTAAATGCTGTCCAATCATGCCTTAAAATGACGAAAAAGAGCGAAAAATAGATGAGTAAGACTGATTTAGCCCAGAATATCATTCAAATTTATCAAAAATATGGACGCGATTGGACACAACTGCGTGGTGATGATTTATATGAAAAAATTTGGCTGGATCGATTTTTGGCTTTTTTATCTGCTTCTGCAAGTGTATTAGACTTGGGCTGTGGTTCTGGTCGAACCATTGCTGCTTATTTGATTGCACGGGGGTGTCAAGTGACAGGCGTCGATCGTTCAGAGGTCATGCTGGATATGGCTCGAGAGCATTTTCCTGAGCAGACTTGGATCAATGCCGATATGCGTCAGTTCGATTCTGAACAAAAGTTTGACGGTATTTTGGCATGGGATAGCTTTTTTCATCTTAGGCCTGAGGATCAACGTGCGATGTTTGCAAGATTTTCAGCACATGCGAAATTTGGTACAGCGCTGATGTTTACCAGTGGACCACGTCATGGCGAGGCGATAGGGGAGATGTTTGGAGAACCACTGTATCATGCCAGTTTGGATGCTGAAGAATATCGAGCGTTATTGGCTGAATATGGCTTTGATGTGGTCAAAATGATCGTTGAAGATCCTGAATGTATGGGACATACGGTATGGTTGGCACGCAAAGTTATAGAATAGTATTGAATATAAAAAACGTTTTACCTGCATCTGTGATGCATAAAAATACAGTTTAATCTACATTACAAAATGAAAAACTATATCTTAGAAATAGTCATATTCTTTAAGTATTGCTGGGCATAACATGAAAAGGTTGTTTATCACCTATATCCAAAAGGAATAAAAAAATGACCAGTGAAGCTATTCGTGATCCGAAACAAGATCATCTATTAACACCTCAAAATTCAGCTTTTATTTGCATCGATTATCAACCTGTCCAAGTTAACTCGATTGCTTCGATGGATCGTCAACTTTTAATTAATAATATTGTTGGAAGTGCCAAGGCGGCTATCGTTTATGGTTTGCCAATTATCCATTCTACTGTCAATGTCAAAACAGGTTTAAATAAACCGCCTATTCCTCAACTGCGTAAAGTGTTGGCAGATTACCCAACCTATGACCGTACATCCATTAACTCTTGGGAAGATGTGGAGTTTAAAGAGGCAGTCAAAGCCACAGGTCGTAAAAAACTCATTATGACTGCGTTATGGACCGAAGCTTGCCTAACCTTTCCAGCATTGGATGCACTACAGGAAGGCTATGAAGTGTATGTGGTTGCAGACGCGGTAGGTGGAACCTCATTGGCGGCACATGAAGCAGCGTTGCGTCGTATTGAACAGGCAGGCGGCAAATTAATTAGCGTGGCGCAGTTATTCTGTGAATTGCAACGTGACTGGCAGCGTAAAGAAACGGTTCCTGATTTTATCAAATTGTTTATTGAAACCGGCGGTACCGCAGGAATTCAATTTTCTTATGATGCGAATGAATAATACTTGAATCATTTCGCTCAATCATCATGGGATATTTTTAGAAAACCGAGTGTGCAGATGAACTCGGTTTTCTTTTTTAATCTTGATCGCATAATCATGATTTAAAACAAAAAATAACATAAAGATAGATGCGCGCGGATGACAAAAAGGCTGAGAGTGGTTAACGTTAATATGAATTATCGCTAAATATGCATACATGGAGAATTATAATGTTTGAGCAACAACCGACATTCGAATTATTATTTGAACAACTTGGCTTAGATTCAGATCAAGCTGCGATTGAACAGTTTATTCGTGATCATCAATTAGCAGCTGAAGAATCATTATTTGATGCGCCTTTTTGGAGTAAAGGACAAAGTGATTTTCTAAAAAGTCATTGTGTGCAGGATGATGATTGGGCGATTGTGATTGATGAACTCAATCAACAACTGCATCTCGATAGTAATCCTAAAGCTTAAGCTTTAGGATTGTATCTTCTAATTAAATCAGATCTGGTCATTAATGCGTTTTCGAGCGGATCAAATTTCTAAACCAATCATGCTGATGTAAGCTTACAAAAGCCGAATGGTCTTGCATAAATTCCAAATCAAACTCGTTGCACTGGGTGTATTTTTCTAACCAATGACGTGTTAGCGCATATTCAGCTTTAACTGAAGAGGCATAAGCGAGAAAGAACAGGATATCGCCATGTTGTAAATGTGCCAATGGTTTTAAAATTTGCTGGGTAATCGTGGCAAATTTTGCTTCCCGATTGAGTTCATAATACATCATATAGGCTTTAGCCAATTGCAAAGACAAATCCACATAAAGTGACATCGGCATTTCATCGAATTCAATCCGCGATGTTTCTAAAATCGCAATCGCTTCATGTAGGAAATGTAAACGTTCCTGACGGTTACGGCTGATCTCGACCAGTTGTAAGCGTAAATTCCCACGTTCCAGTGCAAGTTCAGGTGTGTTGCCGGCAAGATAGTGTTGATCAGTCTCGCCGATGCGCTCAACAATCGTTTTGCTTGTATCTAGCATGTGGGTCATCCTCTTGGTTTATGGTCATTATATGAGGCTATTTCATTATTTTAAAAGTGGGTAAGGCTGAAACGCTGTGTTGCAGCTTTAATCCAGCATAAATCAACTACTCAGATGACCAGATAGAATTGCCACTACGTAGCCATGCGGTAATAGAAAGTCGCTGATGTTTGGAACTTAAGACTTCATGTAATAAATCACTTTGGAAAATCACTAAACGATTCGGCTCAGGCTCAATGGTGTGCCACTGATCATTTTTGTCTTGTAGGCGCAGTTGACCCCCCCAATCCGATTGCCATTCAGGATGCAAATAATAGACTGCCGAAATCATGCGGTCATTTTTTTGCTGAGGATTATCCCGATGTAAGGCATAAAACTCACCTGTATTGTAGCAGGCAAAATGTGCTTCAATACTTTGAATTCCAAGAAAGAATGCTCGATTAAATGCTTGGGAAAACTCTTGAAGTAAGTGAATATGTTGCTGTGCAATTGGAAATTTTTCATCAATCCATAGAATATGATCGCTACGAATTTTGCTGATCACACCATTTTGAATCGCAGCTTCACGAAACTGATTTAAATTTGACAGACATTCATCGAGAAGTTGTGTGGTGAATTTTTCAGAATGCGCTTGACGAACAATCGCAAAACCGTGTTGGTCTAAATCATCCAGAATGTGTTCAATGTCATGTTGAATTGGCTCAAAAAAATGCTGCATATTGCTTCTAAATCATCCCATAAATACATTAAAGAAAACGCATCAACTACGAGCTTTCTCTATTCTAAAACAACTCATGCACACGTAACTGCTTTTTTTCATGTTAAAATGCACGTTAATCTGAGGAATTAATGTAAAAAATGAATTACCGTCACCATTTTCATGCGGGCAACTTTGCTGATGTCATGAAGCATGTTCTGTTGCTTCAATTATTAACACGTTTAAATACGAAAGATAAGCCTTATCGCTATATTGATACGCATGGTGGTGCGGGAAAATATGATTTATCTCAGGCACCTGCGCAAAAATCTGGAGAGTTCTTAACTGGGATTCATCGTTTAATGCAACTCGGTGAGATGGAAAAAAGACAGGCACCTGAAGGCGTACAACAGTATTTAAAACTGGTTGAAGCGATTCGTAATGAAGAAGGCAAAGGGACTTATCCGGGTTCACCGTGGTTTGCTCTACAAGCGATGCGTGACATAGACAAAGCCACCGTGTTTGAAATGCAACGTGATGTTTTCCAGCAACTTCGTCAAAATATTCGTGATAAGCGCATGGGGTTGCATGAGCGTGATGCCTATGAGGGCTTGCTGGGTGTCATTCCTCCAAAAGAAAAACGCGGTTTGGTCATGATTGATCCACCTTATGAGTTAGAACGTAAGGATTTTCCGCAATTGGTAGAATTGCTGCAAAATGCCTATAAAAAATGGCCGACAGGTGTTTTTGCGGTATGGTATCCCATCAAAGATCGCGCCATGATTGAACGTTTTGAAAAGAAAATGTTTAAAACCGGCATTCGCCGTCAACTTATTTGTGAAATTTGTGTTTGGCCTGATGATACACCGGTCGGTTTAAATGGCTGTGGATTATTAGTGATTAATCCACCTTGGCAATTTTCAGAAGATGCCGATCAGGCCTTACAGTGGTTATTTCCACATTTACGTATGCAGGAAAATGGCGGTCATGCCGCAGTTCGCTGGCTTGTAGGTGAGTAACCCTCACTGTTCAAAGCATATTGAGATTAACAACAATGACAAACACGCAAAAGCCGAACCAAGATTCAACCCAGAATGATCATTCTTTTGATGGCATTACCTTTGAAGTGGTTGAAGAAGAACAGACACAAGAAGGTCAGAAAGTTAAACGTCGTGGCATTTATTTATGGCCAAATTTAATCACGACTGCTGCTTTACTTTCGGGGTTTTATTCCATTACCGCCAGTATGAATGGTGAATTTTTACAAGCGATTTATGCAATTTTTTTAGCAGCTTTGCTGGATGGACTTGATGGTCGTGTTGCACGAGCTATTGGTGCACAAAGTGCCTTTGGTGAACAGTATGACTCACTGTCTGACTTGCTTGCCTTTGGAGTTGCACCTGCCATTTTGATGTATAGCTGGAGTTTGCATGAGCTGGGACGCATCGGTTTAGCCTGCTGTTTTATTTATACTGCTTGTGCCGCATTTCGTTTGGCTCGTTTTAATGTGCAAATCGGCGTGGTCGATAAACGTTACTTTATTGGTATCGCCAGTCCATTGGCTGCGATTTTGGTCATTACCCTGATTTGGGTGAGTCGCGATTATCCTTTTGTGTTTGATATTCGGGATATTAAAGTGCAAATTGCCTATGCAATTTATATGGTGGTTGTGGCATTGCTGATGATCTCTAACATCAAATATTATTCATTTAAACAAATGGATCGTAAACGTGTACCATTTGTGGTGATGTTGCCTGTTGTGCTGATTTTTGCAGCAATTACTTACAATATTCCGATGGGGATTTTAATCGTATCCATTATTTATGCCATCTCTGGTTTTATAACCACCTTGTTCGCGCGTAAACAAAGTCCTACTATAAAGACATAATTCGCATGATTGATGAGGTTCAGTATGCAAATGTTGATGAGTTCGCTAGAACAGTCTACACGTCTGAACCTCAAACTCGACTCAACGTCTTTGCTTGCCTATCATCCGCCTCAAGGTCGCTTTAAACTGGTTTATCATGGCTTGATGTTGCCGAATTTGCCTGCACCACTGCATTTTTTAAATTTTATGGCACTTATGGGGCAGCCTAAAATTCCGCTATTTTATAATCCGAGTATTATTAAAGATAAAGCATCAAATACTGCTAGTGTCATGATTGCCATGAGTCCGCATCAGGTAGGCCATTTGAAAAGCTATCACCTTAATCAGCAGTGTCAAATTGCTCCCTATCATTATCTATTTGATCAGATAGATAGCCTCAAGGGCTTTTTTCCTGAATTTGAAATTCAGCGTCAAGACAGTGAGCTTGAAGTCCAATTAAAAATTTCTACCACGAATCATGCGACACATTTTACCGCATTAAAATGGAATTTATTTGAACATTGGTCATTGTTGTGTCAGTGCGAAGGCATCATTAAATATCAAAATCAACAATATGAAATAAGTGGGATGGGAAGTTTTGACTATGCGCGAGCAGCCAATATTCCTTATTTGCCTTTGGCTTTTTATACCCATCAATTAATCAATTTAGATGAAACCACTCAAGTCATTTTAAGTCAGGTACGTAATCAATGGAATCAAATTATTTATTCCAGATTTTACTTGCGCGATATGCATGGAGAACAACTTTTTGCTGATAAAAAAGTTTATTTTCATGTGCATCGGGTATTTCCAAAAATTACAACACCGAGTCGCCGTCAAATGTATCTTCCCCGAGAATTTTCTTGGTCAGTAAAGGAAAATGGAAAAGTTATTTTTGAAATAAAAGCGCAAAGTCGTGGAGATTTTAAATTTGGTTTAGGTGCGGGCTATTCGGGTAGTTTTCGCTATCGTGCTCGTTTTTACGATCAGGCGTTTGAGGGAGAAAGCGGTTATTGCGAATATATTGATATTCGTCCTTTAAATTGGCAGGAAAAAAATCACACGCACACTCTTACCGATGAATGGCTTCAAACTCAGCCGTGTTTACTGAAAAAATAAACAAATTCACCAAGTTTGTTTAAAATTTACCCGTATAGATAAAATTATTAAAAAAAGGTATTGCGTTTGAGTGAGGATGCAGTAGAATGCGCACCTATCGGCGGCGAGCTAGATAAAAACTTGTTGAAAAACAGTGTGTTGATTGGGTATTAGTGGTTTTACACTGAGATTTGATTGAGACGTTGGAAGAGTAAAAAGAGTTTTAAAAAGTTTGCTGGCGACAATAGCAAGAGTGAACCACCTGATCCCTTCCCGAACTCAGAAGTGAAACCTCTTCGCGCTGATGGTAGTGTGGCATTGGCCATGTGAGAGTAAGTCATCGCCAGCTTTTAAATTTAAAGCACCTCAACTCAAATGTTGGGGTGCTTTTTTTTTGTGATAAGAAAAATACAAAAAATAGAATAAGTCTTGGTATGGATGGTTAATCTACCAATCAAGCTTGAATGCTTGAGTCAGGGCTTTCGTTTAAACCGAAAGAAGTTGTCTACGTACATGTTTAAATGCACTACGTAGCCCTTCTTCTAAGGTGGGATGATAATAAGCCTGATCTAGGATTTCATCTAATGTAATGTTCTGGTTGATCATCCAGCAAAGTAAATGAGCTAAATGTTCTGCTGAATTGACAAATAATTCCGCACCAAGTAATTTTCGTGTTTTTCGGTCAATATAAACCTCTACACCGCCAATATTTTTGCCAAGTATTAAAGCACGACCTTGTTTTTCATAGGAAGAAAAACCTGTAATAAAATCAATATTTTTATCTTGAAGTTGTTTATAACTTTGTCCAGCAATTGCCATTTCTGGAGAACAAAAAACAACGCCTAAAGAAGTTAAACTTTTAACCTTTTTTACTTTAGGATAATTTAAACAGTTATCAACTAATTTTCGACCTTCATGCGCAGCTTCATGTTGTAGTGGGGTATCTGTATGGGCATCACCTGCAATAAAAATAGGTAAATTCGCTAATTGTTTTGTTTGTGGATGCACTGGAAGTTTGTTTAAATCAGAAAATAATGGATCAATATTATCTAGTTTTAAACTGTCTAATAAACTTGAGCGTCCCGTTGCATTCAGTAAATAATCAAAACTTTGTGTTTTTTCTTCTCTCTTATATTCAAAACTTAAATTGACTTGTTGGTCAACCAAATTTACAGAATTGGGCAATGTTTTGAAATAAATATTTAATTCTTTGGCAAGTTGTTGTTGTGCCATCAATTGTAAATTAGGACTTGTGAGAATACCCACACGTTGACTACGTGCAAATAGAGTTGTTTGTACGCCAAGTCTTGAGAATGCTTGAGCTAACTCAATTGCAATGACTCCGCTACCTATCACTGCTAAAGATGTAGGTAGTTTTTTTAGCTCAAATATTTCATCTGATGTAATAAGATGATCTTTTAACAGATCCTTCCAGTTTTGATTGATGACTGGTTTTGAGCCGACTGCAAGGATAAAAGATTTTGCCTGAAAATGCTTTCCATTGACTTTAACAGTATTCGCATTGATAAAAGTAGCTTTGCCAGACAGACGATGTTGTTTTGGCCAACTTTGTACATCTTTAATGGTTGCAGTGGTAAAACGATCTCTTAAGGCACGAACATGTGACATGATATGAGACGTATCAAATGATGATTCAGTTGTGATACCCACTTGATCAATATGTTGACTATCATATAATCGATTTGCAGATGAAATCAGCACTTTACTTGGCATACAACCAACTCTAGCGCAGGTGGTATCCCATGGACCGTCATTAATCACTAAAATGTTCTGGGTATGTTTAACGGCTTCTTTATATGCACTGATACCTGCGGTACCTGCACCGATAATAATAAGATCGTACATGTGAAATCCGATTAAATTTGTCTTTATATTAGAATATATAAAGAGAAATTTATAAAAAACCATTTGTTAAAATTGTTAATGAAAAGTTTTAGTAAATTGTGTCAGCTTTAGATTGATAAATTATGTTAATTTGAGTAAATTTTCGTATAATCGCCATGAGTTTAATTTTGGCATAAATATATTATAAAAGATGGAATAAACTATGACTTATTTAGCTAATTTGAAAAAATTAGGGGTAAAATCGACAATTCTTGCATCTTCTTTAGCATTAGTTGCTTGTGGTGGGGGGGGGAGTGACGGTTATTATGACAATGGCAATACTAATAACAATAGCGGAGGTAATAACTCCTCAACTGATAGCTCTACAGTAGCTGAAAGTATTGATATAAAGTTAAAAGATACAAATGGTACTGAAATTCAACAAGTAAATGATAATTCTATTGTCCAAATTGCGGTACAGGTTCTTAATGCAGATAAAGGCGGAATTGCAAATAAGCAGGTTAGGCTAGCAATTGCAGATAGCGATAAGCTAGGTGTTACGAGTAAAGCTTCTTTAGTTACTACTGCTGATAATGGTATTGCAGTATTTGAAGTCAGTGTTCCAACTATTACAGGTTCATCTGGCAAAGTACAGTTAACAGCTGTTGTTGACGGGACAACCATTAAGCAGAGTTATACGTTAAACATTAAGAAAACTAGTACAATAGTTAGTGATTATAATCTTAATATTCAACAAGGTGTGGTTTTAAATCTGCCAAAAGGTTCGGCGGATATTTCGGCAACAGTGACAGATAAAAATGGTGGTGTAAAAGCTGGGGAGTCAATCACCCTAACACTTCCAGTAGAAATGCAAGGCAAATTTTCTATTGCAACTGGTTCAAATGTAAGCACGGATAGTCAGGGCAAAGCAAAATTTACAATTGTTGCAAATTCGGACTTGAGTAATGACGATATTCAAAAATTTGTATCGACCTCACAGTCTTTGAGTTTTAAGCTTATTGATGAAAATAAAGCAGAAAAGACGGTATCAGGCTCTATTACTTTTAAAGATGTTTCTCAAATTGTACAAAAACTTGAGATCATCAAAGCAGATGCACCAATAGTTGCTCAGAATGGGACAACTACCATCAAGGTTCGTGCAAAAAACAGTAATGATGTTGCACTTGCTAATAAAAAAGTAAAGCTCGTATTTACGGATAAAAGCGATGCATATGGCGTGACTATTGATCAGCCTGAAGCATCAACTGATGCAAATGGCTATGCTGTATTTACATTGAAGTCAAATTCAAGTTATCCAGTTGCTTTAACTCAGCAAGGCATTAATTTAAAAGCAGTATATTCAGACAATTCTGAGATATTTGCGCAAGACACTGTGAGTGTGATTACCGCAGATACAAATGCAGCAGATCAACAAGCTTTGCAACGTTTAGAAATTGCATCTTCATATACGGTCAATGCACAGAATGATACTGTCACAATTAGAGTTAAAGGTATTAATAACAAGGGTGAAGCGGCAACTAAAGGAAAAGTTAAGATTAGCTTGAATGCCGAAGCTAATTCTAATGGCGTAACGTTTACAGGTGGCGATGGGACTGCTAATGCTGAACAGTCTTTTGATAGTAGCGGCTTTGTTACGTTTAAGTTGAAAACAAATGCAACTACTGATTCAGCTATTAATGCATTAGTTTCGGCTGGTATTATTGCAACATTTAAAACCGATAATGATATAAGTCAAAGTATTAAGATTGAAGTTAAAGCTAAAGCTCAGGCCGATGATGAAGTTAGGTATTTATCATTCGATCCTGTAAAAATATTTGATTACTCACAAAATCAAAATATTACGATTACAGTTCAAGCTAATGGAACAAAGGATGATGGCGGTCTGTCTGGACAAACCATTTCTTTAAAACGTATGGGGTTATCTGATCAACAGTTAGATGCCTTGGGATTGAAAGCGGATGGTTCACTAATACAGACAACTAATGCAGAAGGTTATGCAACCTTTAAGTTTAAATATACCTATGCTGGTACAGATCAACAAAAGCAATTAGCTTTGGCAGGGGTAAAACTGCTGGCTACAGCTGCAAATGGTAAAACACAAACTTTATCTTTAAACTTTAAAGAACCAACAGCATCATCAGAAATTGCACTTGAATCATTAAACATTGATACTGATGGTATTAAAACATTAGAAGTCAATAAAACAACAACATTGATAGTGAAAGTAAATGCGATTGGAACAGATGGTAAAGCATTTGCAAATAAAAGTATTGGTCTTGGCATAAATACTGCGCCTTTGCAAAATGGTGCTGTTATTGCAAATGCAACCCAAGTTACCGATACAAATGGACAAGCAACTTTTACCATCAATGTAACACCTAAAAATACGAAAGAAATAGAGAACTTGATTGCAAATGGATTGACGATTGTTGCTCAAGCCTCTGGTTCAACAATTTCTGCGACACGTTCTGTTCAATTAATCACCCCTCCAATCATCATTCCTGATTTGCAAACTCTTACTTTTACTTACGAACCAACAGTCTCTGTATTAGGTGGCGAAGTTCAGGTTAAAGTTGTTGCAAAAGATGCTAGTGGCAAAACCATTGCGAATACACCACTTGCAATTGCACTATCGAATTTAGTGGGTTCTCGAGTGTCTTTGTCAGATACGGCACTCACCACCAATAGTAAAGGTGAAGCAACATTCACAGTAAAAGTTGCTGAGGGACAATATGATGCTAACCTCATTAAAAATGGAATTGGTTTTGCTGTTGTTGGAACAAACCAAAATAATGGTGATCGTATTCAACAGACTGGAATTATACAAGTTGCAATTCCTAAAGATTCAGTAAATTTACGTTTAACTTCAGAAATTACTAGCCTGAGTTTGGGTAATTTGAATGTAGGTAAAACGTATCAAGTTAATGTTGCAGTTAAGGATGAATTAGGTGCAAATACTGGCTACCCAGTGAATTTATCTTTAAACCCTGAAGCAATTGATGCCGGAATCAAACTCAGTGCTGATTCAGTGGTGACTTCCGCGAATGGGATGGTGCCTATTACTGTAACGATTCCTAAAGATATTTCCAATCCTGCAAAGCAAACGCTGTTAGATAAAGGAATTCAAGTTAAGGGATATATCACCAATCCTAAAGGTGAAAAAATAGAAGCTACCATTAATTTTAAAGTTTATGAAATGGTAAACCAGAATAGTATTACAATCACGCCTGAAAAAACTAATTTAAATGTTAAAGGTGATAGATCTATTATTACTGTGACTTTATTAGATAGAAATAATCAACCATTTAGGGATCAATCTGTAACATTAGCGGCAAATAATTCGGCGGGAATAATTGTTGGTAATCCCGGTAGTAGCACCCCTTCAAATACAAGTGGTACGCCTCAGACCTTAAAAACCGATTCGAATGGTAATGCTTTCTTTTCTGTTGCCATAGATGGTCAGACAATCGACGCTGATTTATTGATTGCTAGTGGTATTGAATTAACTGCAACATATACTGATGAAGATGGAGAAATTGCAACACAGATTGCTCGTTTAAATGCGTTTAAACAGCCAACACAACCTGATGTAGATTTACCAGCACGATATTCATTGCGTATTTCATCAGCTAAACCGACGCTGAATGTGCGTAATGATACTTCAGATGTGACTGTGACACTGGTTGATCAAAATGGTGGTGGTGTATCTAATCAATATGTAACCCTAGGTATTGAAAATTTTGTTAATAATGGTGCAATTATTGTTGGTCCATCTGGTTTAACGACGGACGTCAATGGGCAGGCTGTTTTCAAAATCAAAGTTGATGAAACGGCACGGAATATAGGTTACAGTGCGACGAATTTTGCAACGGATGATCTGCGTTTAAATGCAAGTTTTAAAGAAGCTGGCTATACAAATGCGACTCAGGTTTCTTTGGTAGATATCGTTCAAGCGGTTGTACAGAACCCTATTGCCTCTATCGTGATAGGTGTAAATCCTACAGAAGTTGGTACTTCTAGTGATGGCGTATACTACACTCGTAATATGTCAGTCAGTGTGACTGATTTTGATGGTAAGCCTTTAGCTAAACAAGAAGTTGTTATGGATATTACTCCTACACTTTATGTTAAAGGAAAATATAGTTGGGATCTCGTGACTGATGCGTTAGGAAATCAGAAAGAGGATTGGGTAATTCATCCAAGTATGGTCTGTGTGGTAAATGCTTCTGGAACACCAATTACAAACAGTCAGGTAACAAATATTCCTGTTAAAGTTCCGACGTTCTTGGGCCAAGGAGCAACAGCAACCTATACGACGGATACAGATGGTAAGTTTGATTTTATTATCCGTTACCCTAAGATTTATGCGCAATGGTTAAATGTTCAGATAGGTGCCTCTTCGACTATCGCATCGCTTCCTAATCGAACTGTTTATAACTTGGGACTACCGCCATTGAAGTCGGATTATAGTACTGACGGTAGTTATGGACCGAATTTAACAAGTCCGTATGGTACAACTACCTCATGCCCATAAAATAATAAAAAACAGCGCTTCGGCGCTGTTTTTTTTACACTCCAGTTCCTACCATCACACTAGCTGTGGGGTGTACATTGATCGTACTACAACCACTGAATATCATACAAAAACCTAAGAGGCTCAGACATAAAACTTTAGTCATCCAATAAATCCATTTGTTTAGCCAATTGATACAGATTATTTGAACGATTACCTGTGCGACAGAACATTAAAATAGGTTTAGGTAATTCGTTATAGTGATTGGCAAAAGTGCGTACATCCAATTCTGAGATTTGACCCGCAACGACAGGCTGATAAACATAGTCTAATCCTGCATTGCGTGAAGCTTCTTCAATCTGTGCACTGGTCGGTTGATCTGAACCACCTTCCAGATCTGGTCGATTATTAATGATGGATTTAAAGCCTTTTTCGACCACTTGTTCGACATGTTCTGGGCCAATTTGACCTGCAAAACCAACATTATCCGTCATTTCGTCACTCCAAAATTTAAAAAAACGTTTATGCTGTATCATAGCATTAAGCACCACGCCACATTAAAGTGTGCTTTTAAAATTTATAACTCAAGATAACCAAAATATAACGCATTGGAGCGCGTATGCCTGCTTATACAGTTGAACCACTGTATGTTCCGATTGGTGAAGAAACGATAGCTGCTGATTTTTATCGTCCTAAAGCAGCTCGAAAGCCTGCTGTGATTGTTATGGCCCATGAATTTGCTGCCTTACGTCAGTTTAAACTTATTCAATATGCACAAAAGTTTGCTCAGGCTGGCTATGCGGTCGTGTTGTTTGATTATCGCTATTGGGGCGGCAGTACAGGAAAGCCTAGAGAACTGATTTCGCTAAAAGATCAGCTTGAAGATTGGAAAACGGTTATTCAATATATGGGTAATTGTAAATGGGTCGATCAGCGACGTATTGTGCTTTGGGGCACAGGCTTAAGTGGCGGCTATGTGCTGAATCTTGCAAGCGAAGTTAAAAATATTTCTTCGATCATGGTACAAGTGCCTTTTGTCGACGGTGCTGAAACAGCTAAAATTTACCCGATTCAACAACTCCCTAAAGCACTTAAATTATCTAGTCAGGATTATATGGGCTCAAAAGTCGGTTTAAATCCAAAAACTTTGCCCGTCGTTGCACAACAACAGCTTTCCTTTTTTCCCACTCCTGATAGCTATCAAGGTTATTTATCCATTGTAGATCCTGATTATTACTGGAGTGGTGAGGTACCTGCTCGCGCCCTATTCCAACTCATTCGTTATCGCCCGATTCAAAATGTACGTGATATTAGCATTCCCGTATTATTTATTGTGGCAAAACAGGATAGTTTGGTTCCAATCGATTCTAGTCGTGAAGCCGCGACCAATATCGCCCCCTTTGTGACCTATCATGAGTGGGATATGTATCATTTTGATGTTTATCATGGAAAATGGTTTGAAAAAGCGGTCGCAACCCAATTAGAATTTTTACATCAATATACTGGAGTGGCGTAATATGATTATCGTTTGTTCAAGTTGTGGTGCTAAAAATCGGGTTCCAGAAGAAAAATTAAATGCTGATCCTAAATGTGGTCAATGTCAAACTGCACTGATTCCACTCGCGCCGATTGAGTTGAATGAGCAAAATTTTAGTCATTATGTCAGCAATAGTGATTTACCGATTTTGATTGATTTATGGGCGGATTGGTGTGGTCCATGTAAAATGATGGCACCGCATTTCGCGCAGGTTGCAGCGAATAATCCGCATGTGATTTTTGCTAAAATTGATACGGAAGCTTCACCACGTTTAAGTCAGGCTTTTCATGTTCGTAGTATTCCGACACTGGTTTTGATGAATAAAACCAACGAAATTGGTAGAATAAGTGGCGCGCTTCGATCCAGCGAATTACAACAGTGGCTGGATCAGCAATTACAAGCCCAAGCCCGGAGTTAATGTGTCAGAATTTTTCAAAAAACCTGAAGGAACCTTATCCCTTCAAACCATTGCAATGCCTGCCGATACCAACTGGAGTGGTGATGTTTTTGGCGGTTGGATTGTCTCACAAATGGATTTGGCTGGCGCAATTCATGCAGAACGTTTTAGTAAAGGGCGTTGTGCAACTATTTCAATTAATCAGATGACTTTTCTGGTGCCTGTTAAAGTCGGTGACGTGATTAGTTGTTATACCAAAATTTTAAAAGTAGGCAATACATCCATCCAGATTCAGATTGAAGTTTGGGATAGTCATGATGAGTCACGTCAGGCGAAACAAGTGACGGAAGGCATTTTTACCTTTGTAGCTGTGGATGTAAAAGGCAATAAACGTCAAATACCTGACGAAGTGAAGCAGAAGTTTTTGACTGCTTAAATGCTTTTTATCATAAGAAGTCCAGCATAAATGCTGGATTTTTTTCGAATATATAAGCAAAAATGATGCAAAGATTTACTTTTCACATAAATGGATAAAACACCTGTTGTCTGATCCGATACAATACTACGATTTGGATCAGGCTTATGGCAGAAGAATTAACTATTCATCAGGGTGATAAAGCTGGGCAATATCAGGCTCTCATTCCTCAAATTGAAGCAATTGTTGCGGATGAAAATGATGTAATTGCTAATCTTGGCAATATCTGTGCGGCACTAAAGCAACAATTTAATTGGTTTTGGATCGGATTTTATCTGGTTAAAGGCAATGAATTAGTACTGGGACCATTTCAGGGGCCAATTGCCTGTACACGTATTGCAAAAGGGCGTGGGGTGTGCGGAAGCGCATGGCAACAACAGCAAGTTATACTGGTGCTAGATGTAGATCAGTTTGAGGGGCATATTGCGTGTAGTTCTGACTCAAAATCTGAAATTGTATTACCGATTATGCAGCAGGGGGAGTGCGTGGCAGTGTTGGACATTGACAGTGATACACTCAATAGTTTTGATGAAATCGATGCTCATTATTTAAAGCAAGTCGTGGCGATTGTAGAAGGTTTTATTTAGTTGTTCACGAAATAAAATAAAGCCCAAACTTTTGCTTGGGCTTTAACCATTAAATTTAATGGGTTATTTTGCACGTTTAGGCAACCATGCCCATAACATTTCACAATGAATCGGTTCATTTGAACCATCATCAATGACGGTCACAGGAATCAATAATTCGCCCTTGTCGTTATCGGCAATAAATTTTTGTTGTTCAGGTGATAATGTTGCGGTTGCAGTCAAACCACCTTGTACCACTTTTAAATAATCGACATGGAGCGATTTGATCAGCAAAATTCGATTATCTGGCACATGTAGACCTGTTAAAAAACCTGTTGCAGTTTCAGCAAGCAACGCCATTGCAGCAGCATGCACACCTTTAATGTGGTTTTGCATATTGCGTTGATTTTCCAGACGGACTACCACATGATTTTGATCAACTTCCAGATATCGAATATTGGCTGTCCCCACCATCGGGACAATACGACCGAAAGCTTTACTCCAGAGCGTACTACGAATACTTTTCGGAAACTTTGACGTGGCTTTCACCAGTTTGGATAAACGATTGGCCTGTGACATAGTGCATCCTGTGTAAAAATAACGGTGCTGAAATTAATCTTTAAAGTTATTAAACTGTAATGGAAGTCCGAATTGCTGTTCCTTTAGAAAAGCCATGACCTGTTGTAAGGTGTCACGTTTTTTATCGGTTACACGAATTTTATCTCCCTGAATAGAAGATTGCGCTTTAATGCCACTTTCTTTAATGGCTTTATTAATTTTTTTTGCGGTATCAGAGTCAAGCCCATCTTTAAGTTTTACTACTTGTACTACGTTTTTTCCAGAAGCTGTGGCTTTTTGCGGATCTAATGCCTGTACGTCAATTTTACGTTTATAAAAGTGATTTTCCAGCATGTTATAAACCTGTTCGCACTGAAAATCACTTTCAGTACTGATTTTAATCTCTTTGGATTTTTCATTGAGCTCAATGGAAACATCTTGTCCACGGAAATCGAAACGTGTTGCGATCTCTTTTTGGGTATTTTGAACGGCGTGATTAACCTCAAATAACTCTAATTCAGAAACAATATCGAAAGAAGGCATAGCTTAGACCTTTGCAAAGTGAAAGAATATCTGAGATGCTAGGGATGTTTTCTTCATTTGCCAAGTGTTGTTTACATCAAAGGAGTGCACAATGATCCGTAAACAAGAAATTACGACATTTGAGTTCCCAGAAAATGCCATTATCTGGGATGTCCGTGACGCAAAATCATATGCTGAAGGGCATGTTAAAGGCGCAATAAATCAACCCATTCATGATTTAAATGCCGATAGTTTGACTCAGGTGGCTGCGGATCAGCCGATTTATATTTTATGTGGTGGTGGCAGCAAAGCACCACGCGCGGCAGAATTGCTTGACGGTCTCGATACTGAACGCGAATATGTCATTCTCATGGGTGGAACCCGCGCTGCCAAAGATGCTGGTTTGCCTTTAGAACAGGGCAGTTAATAAAAAAGCACCCTCGGGTGCTTTTTTATGAATCATCTGTTTGCAAGCATCGAAATAAAAGACAGATTAGGCCATCATCAGCAAGAATCAGATGACTCACTTGGCAAAGTGGGAGCTGTTTTAAAGTAAGGTTTTTTAGCTTTTAATTTTTTGATGAAGCGACGAGGACTGAGCTTTTGTAATAAAGTGGTCGGTATTGGACAGGCTTCATCTAACATCAATGCTGCCAAAACTTCACTACACAGCGGCGCAAATAAAAATCCTTTCGACCCCAAACCAGCAAAAGTAAAAATTTTAGCGTTTTCCTGAATGTTCCCAAGTAAAGGAAAATAATCAGCACTTTGCGCACGTACTGAGGCACGTCCTTGCCAGACAGCCGGATTAGGCAATTGCGCTGCGTATTTAGGAAATACGCTGTGGATTAAATCAAAGTTATGCACATGATCTTCTGCGAGAACTTGGTCATCCTCTCGATTTGGATAAAAAGAAGCACCTAAAATCAAATGTTCATGATCAAGCTGCATACAATAACCGCCATAACTATAGGCTTGATCAAAGGCTAAAGCATGTTCACGATTATTTAGCCAACTGACCTGACCACGAATCGGTTTGAGCAAAGGATACTGTTCAAACAAATCCTGACTGGCTTTGGCACAACATACCACGACTTGATCGACCTGCATTAAATTAGCTTGATCCTGCATCAGTTGAACCATCGAGTCCGTTTCGATCAATTGCGTGACTTTGCTGATTTTAAGCTCAATATTTGGATGTTTCAGGATTTGATCACGTAGTTGATGGGGTGAAACTGCGCCAGCTTGAGTTAGTTTTAAACTGGAAAAAGTTGAGGAAATTTCACTTTGCTCAGGCGTTTGTGTTTGTAATAATCCTGTTGGGTATTGTTCAGCTAAACCCAGTAAATCTTCTGGATTTTTTTGTGCCAGTTGATTGATGTGAAGGGGACGAAACGCTTGGAATTGGGGATAGAAATTTAAAGCATATTGCCATGTCAGGGTCATTAAATGTTCATGTGCTTGTCCAATTGGACACAATTTGGGATTGAGTAAAGCTAAAGGATTCCCAGATGCGCCTGAAAGCGGCTTGTCTTGCTCATAAATTGTAATTTGATGCCCACGTTGAGCCAGTGTCCATGCCACAGTTAAACCTGCGATTCCCGCCCCAATAATCGCAATGTGCTGCTGTTTGAATGGTGATACGGTGTGCTGATGGTCTAATTCATTTTCTTGCTCGGATGCTTGCCAGATCGCTTTGAGCATTTCGCGTTTATGACCAAAACCTTTGGGTCTGGAAATGGTCATGCCATGTTGTTTAAGGCCGCGTTTAAGTACGCCCGCAACACTGAATGATGCAAAGGTCGTCCCAATCTTTGAAAGCCGTACAATATGATTTAAAACATGTTCTTCCCAGAGTTCTGGATTGCAAGACGGCGCAAATCCATCTAAAAACCACGCATCGACGGCTTTGGTTTTTTCAATAACAGGAAATACATCATGTGCATCACCAAGCCATAAGTCCAGACTAAAACGTTCTTCGGGAAAATTTAAACGATGACAACCAGCAATTGGAATGGGATATTGTGCAATCAGTTGATCTGCTAGAGGTTTGAGTTCAGGCCATGCATTTAATGCACGAATCAAATCGGTTTTGTTTAAAGGAAACTTTTCAACGCTAATCGCATGTAAATGACTCTGGTTATCGGGTCGAACCTGCTGCCAGAGTTGCCACAAAGTTAAAATATTTAAGCCAGTACCAAACCCCGTTTCACCCACACAGAAATATTGAAAAGGCTGTAATTGATTTAAACGTGTGCTGAGATCATTGCCATTTAAAAACACATGTCTGGTTTCAAGTAAGCCATTGGCTTTGGAAAAATAAACATCGCCGAACTGTCTGGAAATCGGAATATCGATCCCATCGATAGATTCCCAATCTAGTTCAGCCGTTTGAATGCCAGCACTTGTCACTTGAAAAACCTTTAAAATCGTTTTAAAGGGTGAATTTTACCACTGACGGCGACGTTTGGTGTGAATATAACTGGCAATCAAAAATCCAATGAAAACACCGACGCCCATGGTGGCGCCACCATAAAGGAACATTTGTGCACTACGTTCACTTTGTAAGACTTGAACCTGAACCAGCAAATTATCATTTTTGAGTTGTAATTCCTGATTTTGAGTCAATGCATCCAGATTGGCTTGTTCCAGTTGTTTCAGTCGGCCTTCCTGATCTTTGACCAAAGCCTTAATTTTATTATCTTGCTCAGCTTTGGCTTTGGCAATTTGTTCGGCTGTCAGTGGTTTAGCTTGAGCATTGGGATCAACAACAGCACCATTAGTGGCAGGCACAGCTTTGGCAGGTGCATTAGTCGTCGCTGCTGCGGTGACAGGTGCTGTCGCAGGTGTAGTCGCTGCTACTGTGGTGCTCGGTGCAGGTTCCACCGCCCAAACGGTTGAACAGAGTAATGATAAACCAATAAGCACTTTTGAGATGGTGGACATAATTTTACTCTTTCGGGAAGGCTTTATTGAAAGGCTTCACTTCAATGTTTGCATAAACGCCTTCGAGTAGAAAAGGTTCATCTTTGAGCCATGCATTGAGAGCTTCGCGGCTGTCAAAATCAACGATCAGGGTACTGCCGTAAAAACCTGCTTGCGGATTGGCAGGATCTTTGGGCATGGCACCAGCGACAATCAGACGACCTTCATCGTCCAGCTTTTGTAGGCGTTCCAGATGTTGAGGACGGACAGCTAAACGTTTTTCTACCGTTCCGTCGTGGTCGGTACAGGTGACGACAAATAATGGCATGGTGCAATCTCAGTGGTTCGTTTTAAGCAGGTTAAGCATCTGGTGATTTAAAGTATTTACGCAACACAATAAACTGAATAATGATAAAGGAAAACATCACAATCATGTCACCAAAAGCGGTAAATTCACCCCAATATTTGCCCTGCATAAAAATAAAAGCAAAAAAGAAATGCAGCAATGACATCACCACAAACATGCCTGCCCAAGCAAAGTTCAGATTTTTCCAGCCATTTGCATTGAGTTCAAAAATAGGCCCAAATAAACGTTGAATCAGCGGTTTCTTATCTTTACTGAACATAGGTGAAAGTAAAAATGCCCCTGCAAAAATCAGATTGAGAATCACCGCTTTTAAGCGAATATAAAAATCATCACTGAGCATGAGGGTAATACCACCGAAAATCACGGTCATAAACAGCACAATCCACTGTTGTTTTTCCAGACGAAATTTTTGGGTGATGAACAAACCACCATAGATGATCAGCATGGCAATGATCAGACCTGTGGTCGCCACCAAAATATTATTATTATCGACTCCCCCTGCGGAACCGATCAACTGTAACAGTGGATGCTGAGTATCTTTGGGGTCGACGGTTTTATATAAATAAAAGAAAATAATGAGGGGCACAAAGTCTAAAAGTGCTTTCATGTTAGAGTATCTAAACTGGATCAACGAAGTGGCATAGTATAAAGATGCAAGGCATAGATTTACATACACACAGCAATATTTCTGATGGAACTTTGTCACCAGATGCATTGGTCACATTGGCAGTCGAGTGTGGACTGCATACGCTGGCCTTGACTGATCATGACACCATGGATGGCGTCGATTTAATTCGAAAATCCGCTCAAGCATATGATATTAAGATCATTTCTGGCGTAGAAATTTCGAGTCAATGGTCGCGACCTGCTACAAAAAAAACTTATGGGGTGCATATTGTGGCACTGGATATGCAACAACCTGAACCCTTACTGGATGCGCTTGAGATACAAAAAAAGATCCGTGCAGAACGTGCCAAACAAATTTGCCAGTTACTTCAAGGCTGTATTGGGCAGGATATCTATCAAGATGTGTTGGCTTTAGTGGATGGTGAGCCTGATCGTATTACTCGAACTCATATTGCCAAAACCCTAGTGAACAAGGGTATTGTTTCACGTCCACAACAAGCTTTTGATCGGTTTTTAAAAGAAGGAAAACGTGCTTTTGTAAAGTTTGATGGTCTGAGTTTGGCAGAGACGATTCAGATTATTCACCAGAGTCAGGGCTATGCAGTATTGGCGCATCCGACCCGTTATGATTTATCGGCAACCAATGTTCGTTATTTGATCGAATTGTTTGCGCAACTTCAAGGCGATGCGGTTGAATTACCGCCAAGTAGTGAGGCTTTATCGACACGGCATATGGTCGATCGTATGGTTGAACAGTTCAATTTAAAAGTCTCAATTGGCAGTGATTTCCACGGGGATAATATGCCATGGATTAAACTGGGGAATACGCCTGTGCCTAAAGCAGGGCAGCAGGGAATTTGGAACGCGTTTAGATAACAGTTTAATCTGTTTTATCGTCATACCATGGGTATTTAGTTTGAAAGTAATGGTTTAAGTATTCTAAGAAGAATTGGACTTTGGATGGAACAAGCTTGCGATTTGGCCATACTGCATAAATCGAAGTAGATTCGACTGGATAATTTTGAAGAACCTGAACCAGTCTACCTGAGGCTAAATCATCCGCGATATGCCAGATCGAGTGATTGGATATGCCTAATCCAGATAAAGATGCTTGTCTGAGCGCTTCACCAGAATTTGTTGTAAAATATCCATTGACACGGATTTTTTGATATTCAGCATTTTCATCAAGCAAATGCCAATGATCAGTTAAACCATTTTCATGTTGTTGTAAAAGACATCGATGCGTTGCCAATTCAGATGGGGTCTGAGGAAAACCGTATTTTTGCAGATAATCTGGAGATGCACACAATAAGCGTTTATTTAAGCTTAATGGTTTTGCAATGAAGCTTGAGTCTTTCAACTGCCCAATTCTAATCGCCAAATCCATGCCATATTTAATGAGGTCAATATTTTGGTCATTTAAATCCAGATAAATTTTTAGTTCAGGATGTAAAAGAGAAAACTCAGCAATAATGGCCGTTAAAATCTTTGTTCCAAAAGTTGAAGATGTGGTGATTCTGAGCGTTCCATTGAGTGTATGGTCTTGGAATTTTAAAGACTGTTGTACGTTTAAAAACTCAGAAATCCAGTGACGACCATGCTCAATAAGTATTTTACCTTCTTCTGTCAGATTTAATTTTCTTGTCGTTCGATGAAATAAACGTAGCTGTAGATTGTTCTCTAATCGCTGAATCCTTTGGCTGGCGACAGATACCGAAATATTGGCCTCCTGTGCAGCTTTACTGATTGAGCCAAGATCTGCAACCCGAATAAAAAATTGAAAATCTTCTGTATTCATTATCAGTAAAATCAGAAAAGTATTTCTTGATTATCATGGTTTTTTTGAAAATAGCATAGCGATATTGTGTACTTCATGAGATAAACAATCTTGGAGTAAAGAAATGAAATATCATTTTTTAGGAAACTCGGGTTTAAAAGTTTCTGAACTGGGTTTTGGTGCAGGAACTTTAGGTGGAAAAGGGCAACTTTTTTCTGCTTGGGGACAACCCAGTCAAACCGAAGCTAATCGTATGATCCAGATGTGTTTGGATGCAGGAATTAATTTCTTTGATACTGCCGATGTATATTCCGATGGTGAGTCTGAAAAAATGTTGGGTAAGGCATTAACCTTACATAGAAAAAATACAATTATTTCCACTAAAGTCGGTATTCGAAACTCAGATGAATTGAATAAGGCTGGTTTTAGTCGCAGCTATTTGCAATATGCTGTTGAGCAATCTTTAAAGCGCTTGGGAACAGATTATATTGATGTCTTGCAGCTCCATCAATTTGATAGCTTTACTTCACTGCATCAATTGATGAAAACACTGGATGAATTGGTACGTAGTGGAAAGGTACGTTATATTGGCGTTTCAAATTTTTCAGGTTGGCAATTAATGAAGGCACAAGCTATTGCTGATCAGTATGGTTATGAAAAGTTTGTGGTCAATCAGGTTTACTATTCATTGATTGGTCGGGATTATGAATGGGAGTTAATGCCCTTAAATGATGATCAACACATCGGTGCTGTGGTCTGGAGTCCATTAGGTTGGGGGCGTTTAACAGGAAAATTTGATCGACAACACCCGATTCCTGCTGAAAGTCGTTTGCATGATACTGCTCAATTTGCACCGCCTGTCAATGAAGATCATTTATATCAAGTGATTGATGCTTTGAAAGAAATTTCAGAAGAAACAGGTTATACCATTCCTCAAATTTCTTTGAACTGGTTATTGCAGCGACCAACGATATCAAGTGTCTTAATTGGTGCGCGAAATGAAAAACAACTGAAAGATAACCTCGCTGCCAAAGATATTCAGTTATCTACTGAACATATGCAAAGATTAAATCAGGTCAGTGCGATTTATCCAGTTTATCCTTATTATCCGTATTGGAACGGACAATTTTCAGAACGCTTTAAAGCACTGGTTGATTCTCAATTTGTGAATAACCTATCTGGATAATTGATTAATAAATGAGCAAATAAAGATCATATTTAACAAATTTTGAATTCTTATGCTGATAGCGTTTTATTTAATTTAACATTAAAGCAAATTATGGTCCTGTGCCTGAATGGGTGGTGGAGTCGGTCGACCTAAAGTGCCCAATAATTCAATTTCAATCAAGCGTACCATCGAGTCGAGTGGTAGATCATTACTTTGTGTACCAAACGGCTCCTCAATTTCAGAACTAAGGGCGTCTAGTCCCAAAAAGGTATAGGTCAATATTCCAACTAACAGCGGTGTACCTAAACCTAAAATTGGTCCTACGCTAAAAGGCAACATAAAACAAAAAAAGAACACCGTGCGATTCAACAACACGGAATAAGCAAAGGGAATCGGGGTATTGGCAATTCGGTCGCAACCCGTCTGAACCAGACTCAGTTCGGTGACATAACGGTTTAACTGGGTGTATATAATGTCACTAATTTCGCCTTCTTTGAGTGATTGCATCAACTCCCATTGAATCAGGCTTAAGGTGTATTGTGGTGCATTATGTTGTTGATAAAGTTGAGTCAATGCCTGTTGGCTCATGCCTGTGGTTTCTGTCAGCTCCGTTGGATGCGCCGTTTGATGACGTAAGCGATCACGTAATACATTGGCAAATACAATGACATGCTGAATAATTCGTTCACGTCGCCCTTGAGGAAGAAGACGACAGTCCCGATCAAAATGCCGTGCATTAGCAATTAACGCGCCCCAGAGTTTACGACCCTCCCACCAACGGTCATAACAGGCATTATTTTTAAAGCCTAAGAATATCGAAAGTACCACACCAATTAAGGTAAAACCCACCAATGGTAATTCTGGAAAATGATAAATCTGGGTATATTCAAGCCCGCCCACAATTGCAGAAAGCAGCATGACTACCCCTAGCGCAGGTAAAATTTTAGGTAAAATCGTTCCGCGCCAAGAAAACAGTAGCTTTATGATATCAGTTTGGTCGCGTACAATCATGATTCAACAGGCATTGATTTTTTTTATGATCTTTACCACTTGGTCAAGCTTTGTCAATACAATTGCAACATGATTTTATACATTGAGCAGTTGTTGTTCAGCAAATGAAAAGGTGGCATGTCTCGCTATAATAATATGATCAATCAGTTTGATTTCGACCGATTCACAAGCGCGCTTTAACTGTTCTGTAATCTCAATATCCTGAGGAGACGGTTGAACATCTCCAAAAGGATGATTATGGGCAATCACAATAAAACTGGCATGCTGTTGAATGGCATAGCGCAAAGTTTGCTTGATTGAGATACTACAAAAATTAGTTGAACCAAAAAACAACTTTTTGAAATGTAATTTACCTAACTGACTGTCTAAACACAAAACTGCAAACACTTCCTGAGTTTCACCTTGTAACTCATAACGTAGATAATCCTGTACCAGTTGCGATGAGTCCAAATTTAAGCGGTCTTGCTGAAAATGATGACTCAGATAGCGTCGACCTAGTTCTTTGACGGCCATTAATTGTGAATATTTAGTCGCGCCCAGACCATGAAACTGGCAAAGTTCCTCCTGAGAGGCATCAAACACAGCATTAAGGCTTCCAAAATGCTGAATCAGTAGTCGGGCTAACTCAACTGCGGAATGTTGTCTGGAACCTGAGCGAAGAAAAATCGCCAATAATTCGGCATCAGATAAGCTGCTTGCCCCTTGCTCCAATAATCGTTCACGAGGTCGTTCCTGTTGAGGCCATGCTTTAATCGATTGTTTAATAGATTGATTCATTATAAGGTCACTTATTACGATTATTTTAATTTTGATTTCATAGCCAATCACTTGGGTATGTGCGTATTTAATGCTATTGTGAGCGCCACTGCAACACATAGGTCATCTATTTGTGAGCTTCGATTTAAGTGTTATTCCTCATAAAAACATTATTCTAGCTGTGACTGGCGGCATTGCGGCTTATAAAAGTGCGATTATTGTTCGTCGTCTCAAAGACTATGGTTTTAATGTGCGCGTGGTCATGACGCATGGCGCGCAGGCATTTATCACTCCACTCACTTTTCAGGCACTTTCAGGCAATCCAGTGCATACCGAATTGCTGGATCCTGAAGCCGAAGCGGGAATGGGGCATATTGAGCTGGCGCGT
The DNA here is from genome assembly GCF_900625095.1 of Acinetobacter ihumii. Lineage (GTDB taxonomy): Bacteria > Pseudomonadota > Gammaproteobacteria > Pseudomonadales > Moraxellaceae > Acinetobacter > Acinetobacter ihumii. Next base: position 2,758,260 of record NZ_LR130760.1, read on the forward strand.
TGGGCAGATTTGGTTCTGGTCGCACCTGCAAGCTGCGATACGCTGGCAAAATTTGCGCATGGTTTAGCAGACGATTTACTCAGTACTTTGTATCTAGCGACGAAAGCCCCTGTTTGGGTTGCACCCGCCATGAATCAGCAAATGTGGGCAGCAAAAGCGACGCAGCGTAATTTGCAGATGTTGGTTGAAGATGGCGTGCATGTGATTATGCCTGATGCAGGTTCGCAAGCCTGTGGAGATGTAGGTTTAGGACGTATGCCTGAACCTGAACAACTGGCGTATCAAGTCCGTGAATATTTCCATAAAGCGCAACGCGCCATTGCAGAAAAATTTGGTTTATTGGCTGGCAAGCATGTCGTGATTACTGCTGGCCCTACACGCGAAGCGATTGATCCAGTGCGTTATATTTCTAATCACAGTACAGGGAAAATGGGCTTCTCGCTTGCCGCAGCCTGTTATGCAGCAGGTGCTAAAGTCACCCTAATTGCAGGCCCTGTAACCTTAGATACACCAAACGGTGTAAAACGGGTCAATGTTGCTTCAGCCGTGCAAATGCTGGATGCGAGTCTGCAAACCTTGAATGAAGGTTGTGATATTTTTATCGCAACGGCTGCGGTGGCAGATTATCGTGTGGCACAGGTGGCGGAACAAAAAATTAAAAAATCAGGTGATGAACTTGATGTTTCTCTGGTGAAGAATCCTGATATTGTTGCGACCATTGCACAGCAACAGCAGCGTCCATTTATGGTGGGATTTGCTGCGGAAACTCAAAATGTTGAGGAATATGCAGCAGGAAAACTGGTGGCGAAAAAACTGGATATGATTGCTTGTAACGATGTATCACGTAAAGACATTGGTTTTGCTTCTGATGAAAATGCCATGACGGTATTTTTTGCGCAAAGTTACCATATGAAAAAGCGTGAACTTGAAAAAGCCTCTAAACAAGAAATTTCGCAGCAATTGGTCGAAGCAATTGCGGATGCATTAAAGCGTAAAATTTAACTTGGTGGAATATAAAGGGTATATATCCTAATGCCCTTTATTATTTTCTAATTTTTGCAACATAGAACCATAACAATGTTCCAAATATGCCGCTGAATAGGCAGCCATAAAAAATCATAGAATAGGAAATCATATCCAAGAACGGGTTTTGCAAAATCCACGGATAGAAAAGGAACACATCATGATGCATAAAAGCATCTAGAAAAATATGACTAAAGCTGCCGATATAGGCACTAATAGCAGCCGTTTGCCATGAAACTTGCCAGTCTTTATATTTTATACTTTTCAATATGCATTGGCTGATCGGTTTGCCAATTAAGAAGGCAATTGTTCCAATCAGGCTTGCACCTAGTAGGTTATGGGTATGGATGTGTAAATATTGCCAACTATAGATCAGTCCTAATAGTGGCTCAATATCCATTAATACTTGTGTACCTGCAAAAATCATAAAGCTAAAGCGTTGTTGTCCTATCGTTTTACAACAAACACCCACACCCAAATGTAAAGGAGTAAATGGCATGGTGGTTTCACTTTTTTATTATCGTAAAAACAATTATAGCTATTTTAAGAATATTGGGGACTTTTCAGTTTCGTAAATTATGAATGTTAACCAATCAAAATGATCGAATAGCTTTATAGTGAATATATGTAAATGACATATGATCCAATAAAAATCAGACAATAAAAAAACCACCGAAATCGGTGGTTTTTATCGACCTAAGCTTAAGCCTGACCTTCAGCAACTGAAGCTTGAGCACGTTGCATATTGGCTTCAAATTCAGCATCAAAGTTAATCGGTGTTAATAGCAATTGAGGGAAACTGCCTTTAGTAACCATATCATTCACTGCTTCGCGCAAGAATGGGAACAGAATGTTTGGACAGTAAGCGCCTAAAATGTATGGAAGACGTTCTTCTTCAATGTTTTCAATCAGAAAAATACCTGCTTGAGTAACATCTACTATAAATGCGGTCTCACCATCATTATTAGCCTGAACCACAACTTTTAATGAAACCTCAAAGTGTGTTGGATCAACTTTCTCAGCAGCAGACGAAAGATTGATATTCAACTCTGGTTGCCATTGCTTAGTAAATACATGCGCCCCAGGAACTTCAAATGAAATGTCTTTGGTATAAAGACGTTCTAAAGCGAGTTGTGGTTGAGTTTGTTGTTCTTCACTCATTCTTTTTTCCTTAACAATTTAAGCGAGTTTTAGCCCAGTAACGGGTCGAGTTTACCATCACGCTCTAAAGCATAAAGCTGGTCAAAACCACCAATAAACTGGTCATTAATAAAAATTTGAGGCACGGTACGATGATTGGTGCGTTGCATCAATTCGACACGTACTTCAGGTGCTTCATTGGATAAATTAATTTCTTTATACTCAACACCTTTACGCTCAAGAAGCTGTTTTGCACGGACACAATATGGACACATTGTGGTCGAATAAATTGTGATATTTGCAGACATAAATTTCTCCTTAAGCTTTGGCTTTGCTTTTGACCAGAGGTAGACCTTGCGCTTTCCAGTTACTAATTCCGCCATCAAGACGATAACTGTCAGCATGACCGACTTTCTGTAGCGCACTACCTGCAACCTGACCTAAATTACAAATGAATACCAATGGACGATCACTTGATTTTAACTCATCAACATGGCTGGTCAGTTGGCTATACGGGATATTACGGCTACCGCTGATATGACCTTCACGAAAATCACCCGCATCACGTAAATCAATCAACTGGGCATTTTTAGCTTTCACCAATATCCCAAGGGATTGTGGGGAAATCTTGCGACCATTGCGTTGTCCTTCAAATACAAAGAACAGTACGATTAAAACAGCAAGAATTCCAAACAAAAAGGGGTGATTCCCCATAAACTCTAACCAGCGTTCCACAAGTCACCTAATTCAGCTCAAAATTGACATCGAGTATAGCTCATATACATGGTGATCAAAATCACCAGTTCAAGGGTAATGTTGCGAGAAAATTAACTTTTTTGTTGCGCATCCTGAATTTCTTCATTTAAACGCAAATAACTGTCCAGTCGGCGCGGTAAAATTTCACCTGCTGCAACCGCAGCTTTCAGAGCGCACTGTTTTTCATGAGTATGGGTGCAATTACGAAATTGGCAATGACCCAAATGTGCTGCAATTTCAGGAAATCCCTCACGAATTTTATCGGCATTTAAATGCCAAAGTCCAAATTCACGAATCCCTGGAGAGTCGATCAATGCACCATTTTGCCCGAAACGAATCAAACGGGTTGAAGTCGTGGTGTGTTGTCCCAACGCTGAGTTTTCCGAAATGACATTGGTCTTTTGCTCTGCATCTGGCACGATGGCATTAATCAAAGAACTTTTTCCAACACCAGATTGCCCGACAAAAGCCACTGTTTCGCCATCAAGCCGTTCGCGTAAAGTCGACAGATCACCTTTGGCCTGACAGATCAAACTTTCATAACCTAGCGCATTGTATTCATCCAGCAAGGTTAAAATTGGGTCATGCTCTTGAAGCAAATCAGATTTATTGAGTACCAAAAGCGCAGGAATCTTGGCATCTGCACAGGCCACCAAATAGCGATCAATCAGGCTAGGAGCAGGTTCGGGTAATGGTGCAAATACAATCACAATCAGACTAATATTGGCCGCGACAGGTTTGACTTTATGATAACGATCTGGACGCGTCAGTAAGGATTGTCGCGGATGAATCGCAGTGATAATGCCTAAACCCGTATTGGGGTCAGCTTGCCATTTTACGCGATCACCCGTAACCAGCAATTCAAGATTGGTTCGGGTATGACAACGCCAAACACTGCCAATTTCAATAGGTTTCCAGAACGGTTCAGGTTCCCCTTCAGCGATGACAGGTTTTTCGGGATGAGGCTCTGGAACAGATAAAGCTTGTACCTCAAGCTGGCGACCATAATGTTGCACGACCAAGCCTTCCAGATCATTCGAGGTATCGATCTCTTCTTGCCGTGCCTTATGCTGTTTGTCGATGCGGCGTTGCTGCTGCTCGGTCAGACGTCGTTTACGAATTAAAGCCATTCATTCCTAAAACCCATTGTTTGAGGTGGCAAAAATAGCATGAACTGGGGATGCAATTACAGCCAAGATGTAATTAATTTGCTACTATTGATGTTTTTCAAGCTTTTAAGATTTCATATTCATGAGCAGCACATTAGATACACGGTTAATCTGGATTGACCTTGAAATGACTGGTTTAGATACAGACAATGACCAGATTATTGAAGTTGCAACCATTATTACAGATGATCATTTAAATATTTTGGCAGAAGGACCTGTTTTAGCAATTCATCAGCCAGACCGTATTTTAAATGCCATGGATGAATGGAACACACGCCAACATGGTCAGTCTGGCTTGATTGAGCGAGTACGTCGTAGCAAATTAAAAGCTCAGGATGCCGAACAGCAAACGCTTGAATTTCTAAAAAAATGGGTTAATCCAAAAAGCTCGCCGATGTGTGGCAACTCAATTTGTCAGGATCGCCGTTTTTTGCATCGTCTTATGCCTGAGCTAGAACAATTTTTCCATTATCGTAATCTGGATGTTTCAAGTGTAAAAGAACTGGCTAAACGCTGGCGTCCAGAAATCATGAGTGGCTTGAAAAAAAATGCGTCGCATTTGGCGATGGATGATATTCGTGATTCGATTGCTGAACTCAAATATTATCGTGAATACTTCTTTATTAAGAGCTAATTGTTAAGAACTAAGTTATTCACAACAACGCAGCTATGATTGATTCTTGATGCATCAAAAAGAGGTGAACTCCATCTCTTTTTGCTTAAATACTGTTACAAAAACAAATTTTTGCGATATTGGTTTTTTATAAAACGCCCTTACAATGTTTATATGATTAATTTTATTAAAACAATGAGATAAGTATGCAAAGTAATAACCCTATATTAACTCGGGTTGAAACCTACAGCGACTTTAGTCAATCAATGACAGTGGCTGGTGCAGTACAAAAATCGATTGGTTTAACGCTTGTTGCTGCCATTACCGGTTTAGCCGTATTTTTTTACTGTGCTTTTAGCCTGAATTTTGCGCTTGCTTCTGCTGCAACTTGGGTTGGGGCCATTGGTGGTCTTATTCTTGCGCTAGTGGCGACTTTTAAACCCAATACTGCACCGACTTTAGCCATTCCTTATGCTTTATTTGAGGGTGCTTTTTTGGGTGGTATTTCGTTTATGTTTCAGGCGAAATTTCCAGGCGCACCTTTACAGGCTTTATTGGCGACCTTTGTCACGACATTGGTGATGTTTGGCTTGTATAAGTTTCACATTATTCGCGCGACTGAAAAGTTTAAAGCAGTGGTGATGTCTGCAACCATCGCAATTGCCATTGTGTTTGTGGTGCAATTGGTCATGAGATTGGCATTTGGCTCGAGCGTTCCGTATATTTTTGAAAGTAACTGGTTAGGCATCGGCTTTGCAGCTTTCGTTGCAGTCATTGCCTCACTGAATTTAATTCTGGATTTTGACTTAATTGAATCTGCCGCTGCCCAACACGCACCGAAAGCGTTCGAATGGGTGTGTGGTATCGCGTTATTGTCGACCTTGGTGTGGATGTATATTTCATTCTTGCGCTTGATTGGTATTCTGTCGAATGACTAAACGCTTCATTGAAATTTAATCTCGTGAACAAATCGCTCTATATGGGGCGATTTTTTTATGAAGTTTTTTAGCAAGATGTAAAAAAGGTGCATTATGCAATTTCTTAAAGGTCAGAAGCTTGGCATTATGCATATAAATTTTTTCAGGTGAATAAACCATGGCACAAGGATTATTAGCGGGTAAACGTTTTTTGATTGCTGGTATTGCAAGTAAACTATCAATCGCGTTTGGTATTGCGCAAGCATTGCATCGTGAAGGTGCTGAGTTGGCATTTACCTATCCAAATGAAAAATTAAAAAAACGTGTTGATGAATTTGCTGCACAATTCGGTTCATCACTGGTATTTCCTTGTGATGTCGCTGTGGATGCTGAAATTGACCATACTTTTGTAGAATTAGCCAAGCATTGGGATGGTCTGGATGGCGTGGTGCATTCGATTGGTTTTGCACCAGCACACACACTAGATGGTGATTTTACCGATGTCACTGACCGCGAAGGTTTCCGTATTGCCCATGACATCAGTGCCTATAGTTTTGTCGCCATGGCTCGCGCTGCAAAGCCTTTGTTGCAATCACGTCAGGGTTGTCTATTAACTTTGACTTATCAAGGCTCTGAACGCGTGATGCCAAACTATAACGTCATGGGCATGGCAAAAGCGTCACTTGAAGCGGGCGTACGTTATTTAGCTTCAAGCTTGGGTGCAGACGGGATTCGTGTCAATGCGATTTCGGCAGGTCCAATTCGTACTTTGGCAGCATCAGGAATTAAATCATTCCGTAAAATGTTGGATGCCAATGAAAAAATTTCTCCATTAAAACGTAATGTCACCATTGAAGAAGTGGGCAATGCTGCATTATTTCTGTGTTCACCGTGGGCTTCAGGGATTACGGGTGAAATTATGTATGTGGATGCTGGCTTTAATACAGTGGGCATGAGCGCATCGATGATGGATGATGAATAGAATAATCCAGCATAACAACCTTAAAAAAAATGATGCTATGGCATCATTTTTATTATCCAAGCATTCAACTTAAGTTTAATTCAAATAAGTTAATTACGAAAAGATAAACAAGAGTAAATAGACAGATTTGTCTGAATTAATTAAAATTCCGTTTCAGTATAAGTTTTATTGATAACAAAAATGCAGGTTTATTTGGCGAGTATATTAGAACGTTTAGGTCTTAGTCCGCAGTATCGTGCCATCCATATCCAGTTTTCCGATGCGAGTCTTAATGCGCAAATTTTCTTACAACGCATCGATGGACAGCATCAACTGAACCTAGGCAGTCAGGCAGAACTACTGTGCTTTTCTACCCATGCTGATATTTCACTAAAACAATTTATTGGCTGTCAAGTTGCAGTTGATCAGGTCACCGACACTGGTCAATTATTTAGAACCACAGGCATTATTACAGCAGCTCAACAAGGTCAAAGTGATGGCGCACTGACTATTTATACACTGACCTTACAAGACCCAACGGTACTTTGGTACAAACGCCGTAATAGCCGTGTCTTTATGAACAAAAGTGTTCCAGAGATCACTGAAATCCTATTTAAAGAGTGGCAGAGCAAAAGTCCACTGTTTGCCGCTAGTTTAAGCCTTGATCTCTCAGGCTTAAATCGAGAATACGACATCCGTCCCTTTAGTATGCAGTCTAATGAGACCGACTACGACTACCTGACCCGACTCTGGCGTAGCGAAGGTATTAACTGGCTGATCGATGAAGCACAACTCAATGTCGCAACAATCACAAGCCCCATACAAGCCCAGATCCTACGACTCATAGATGATAACCAACACTATCAGGTTCTGCCACGCACACATATCCGCTATCAGCGTAGCAATGCCACTGAAAACTATGACAGCATCACCCAATTGATAGCCGAACGTAGTTTGCAACCCACAGCGGTTCACTTACAACGCTGGCAAGCAGATGCATTACAACAAGAAGAAGGTAGTGGCAGTGTACAAAACAAACAACAACACAGTCAGCACTACGACAATGCCAGCCTTAATCTGGAAGATGCATGGCAGGTCAGTCCAGCGTGGATTACAGACTTAAATGGCGAAGATCAAGCAACTGCTTCAGGACATGCACAACTCGAACAACTCAACCAGAACCTGAATGACTACCATCACCAACAAAGCAAACACTTCAAGGCCATCAGCACAGTCCGGGATGCACAAGTAGGCTACTGGTTTGAACTGGATGGACACCCAGAAATAGATCGCCATACTGGCTCAGATAAAGAATTTCTGATACTGAGCAAACACTACTCTAATCAAAACAACTTGCCTAAAGAGTTGGCGCAACAATTACAACAACTATTGCCCCAGCAACAACATTATCCAGAGCAACGCCATGCCAGCGAATTAACCTTAATACGCCGTAGCATCAAAACTGTTCCTGAATATAATCCCTTACACCATCGCCCTGAAACCCATCCACAGCGAGCAAAAGTGGTAGGACCACAGGATCAGGCCATTCATGTGGATGAATGGGGGCGTATTAAAGTCTGCTTTTTATTTACCCGAAATGAAGATCACAGTCATGATGGTGGTGCAGGTAGTAATGACAGCGATACCGATTCAGCATGGGTCGATGTGCTAACCCCTTGGGCGGGCGAAGGCTATGGCGCTCGATTCTTACCCCGTATCGGTGAAATTGTTGTTATCGACTTCTTTGACGGCAACATTGACCGACCTTTTGTGACGGGACGAATTCACGAAGCTGAACGACATCCGACCAAATTTGATATTAAAGGGCAACTCCCTGATACCAAACATTTGAGTGGTATTCGTTCCGAAGAAATACAAGGCAGTGGCTACAACCAGTTACGCTTTGATGATACGACTGGTCAGATCAGCAGCCAACTACACAGTAGCCATGGTGCAACCCAGTTAAATCTGGGGAATCTGAGCTATCCCAAACAACAACTGCAAAGTGAAGGACGAGGCGAAGGCTTTGAACTGAGAACAGATCAATGGGGAGCATTACGCGCAGGTGAGGGACTCTACCTCACTACACATAAACAGCAACAAGCACAAGGTCAGCATCTAGACACTAAGGAAACCATCCAGCAGATTGAAGGTAACTTAAATAATGCCAAAGCCTTAAGTGAAGTTGCCAAAAACCAGCAGACTGATCCACTGGAAGTACTGGATAACCTTAAAAGCTTTTTAGAACAGATCGAACAACAAGATCAAGACAAAGCTGCGGCATTTAAACAAGCCTTAATGATTTTGAGCGCACCTAGTAGTATTGCCTTGAGTAGTCATGAAGATATTCACCTAAGTGCAGATGGGCAGATCAGTCACAATGCAGGCGATAGCATTAACTTAAGTACTCAAAAAAGCCTGATTGGTCATGCCAGTGAAAAGCTTAGTCTGTTTGCAGCACAGCAGGGAGCAAGATTATATGCAGGCAAGGGTAAGGTTGAGATACAGGCACAGTCCGATGGTGCTGACCTGATTGCACGTAAGGGGGTGCAGATTATTTCGACAGAAGACACGGTTTATATTACCAGTCCGACAGAGATTAATCTAACCGCAGGTGGTTCACAGTTAAAAATTAATGGTTCAGGTATTTTTCCAACGACAGGTGGTAAGTTTGAGGTGAAGGCTGGGCAGCATTTGTTTGAGGGGGGGGCTAGTGCCCATGCGACTATTCCGCTAATGCCTAAACTTGGACAATATAAAATACAGTTTGAATTGAGGGATACTGAAACTCAAGAGTTACTACCTTTCACTTCTTACATGTTAATGAATGATCAAGGACAAGTAGGCCATGGAAAAACAGATGTGAATGGTTTGACTAAGGCATTTGTCACTGATAAGCAAGAGAATTACTATCTACATGCAATCAATGACACAATAAAGAAATTGGATAACTAAAATGGCAAAGTATCCTCAACCTAAGATTACACAAGCAGTATTAACGAATGTTCCAAAACATATTTCTTTGCCGCGTTTGAAATATGTGATTACAGCAAAAACAACGGAAGCAAAAACTACTTATGTATCTAAACTGACATCTTTTAATAAGTTTATGAGAACTCATAAAATTGAGGTTAATTATGATACTGCTGTTGTTCAAGTTGATATTTTCTTAGATGGTAAATGGTATCAGGGAGCAATCCTCCCACATTTAGCACAATCTGAAAGTGGAAAGTTTACACAAATTAAGTTTAAACACCATCAAGCGCAAAGTTCTCCTATAGAAGAAAATAAAATCCAGAAAGTTTATATAAAGGAAGGCGTCGAGGTTGGTTGGTTGTTGATTAGAGAAAATGAGACTGTCGATGCGTTGTTAAAACGTATTTATGCATACCCGCCTACCACAAAAGAGTATTCAATTTTTAAAAATAATAATGCCCATTTGCCAGAGTTATCAAGCAATGGACCAATGACATTACTTAAGCCTTGTCAGGTGGTTATTTTGTCGAATAAATATGGGAATGATCCTAAGCTGAGTGAATATAAAAAATTAGCAAGTAGTGTTGAAGAAAAATTAAAACTTTTGAAAAAAATAGATAATTTTGATGAGAAGTTCCTCGCGCAAAATTATGAGATGCTGTACGGCTATTGGGAAATGGCAAATGAGATGGTATTAGCAAATGAGGTAGCAAAAGATAAGGTTGCCGAATTTAAAAAAGTATATTGTGATGCTGATAGAGAAGACACAACATTAGAGCAACTGGAAGACAAGGCAGGGGCAATAGTTGGTTATCGAGAGGAAAAAGATAAGGCTTCACGAACATTAAAAGCTAATGAAATTAAAGAAATTAAAGAGAATGCTATTAAAAAGGCAAATAATATTGCCAGGAAAATTGATCAAGCATATGCTTATGAGGAAAAAATTAAATCGCCGTTAGCAAGAGCTATAAATAGAGAAAAATTTAGGCAAAAATATATAAGTTTATTTAATGAGCTTGATACTGTAGCAAAGCAAGACTTTCATGCAGTAAAACAAGTAAATTATTCTCCCGCATTAAAGAGATTTTTAAAAACTGATATTTTGTTAAGAGATGATGCTTTTAAGGGGGGGCTTAAAGCTTTTGATCAAAAAATATTAGATTTAGGGAAAATCAGTGCTGGTTTGAAAGATGCTAAGCGTTTAGTTATTGGTTTAGGTATAGCCGTTGGGGCTGTACAGATTTTAGAAGCGTATGCAACAGGTGATAAAGAGCTTGCAAAAAAAGTGACATATGTTGAAACAGCAAAATTTGCTGGTGGAGTGGTTGGTGGAGCTGTTGCATCGGCTGGTGCTGTTTTGATTGTTGGTAGTACTGGAGGAGGAGCAATAGTTGTAATTACTCTTGCTGCTTACTTTGGTGGTAAATACACTGGTGATATTACAAAAGATATAGTAGCGAATAAAGTGGGTATCTGTTAAATGCAATTTTTGAATGCGTTAAATTATGGTGAAAAAATATTCTTTTTATCATTGGTATTTAATATAATTTTATTACTGTTTTATTATTTTTTTTCCAAAAAAATGATTATTGATAATAAGGGATATATTGGTGAGCTCTTATTTGATGATAGAAAATATATAGGAGAATTTAGTTTGGAGGAAATTTTTATATTTACTTCTAGTTTTGCAAGAGTTTTTATTTCATATATTATCGAAATCAAAATTCTTAAAAAAGAAAAAATGTTTTTTTTTAAAGAAGGAGAAAGTAGCCCTACTTATCTTTATCCAAATTTAAATTTTAATAATGCTATTAGATTAATTGAAAATTTCCCTAAATGGATGATTTTTAATGTTTTTTTCTTTTTATATTGTTTGCTCTATATTTTTTCTTTAATTTTCTTTAGAGAGGTTTTAGGTTTGGGGAAATATTAAAATTTAAGTCATGAAGTGAGATATTACAGAATCATGTGCTAAGTGTGCCATCTTATTAAGTAATGGTTAATAAGCTATTGAAAATTAATTAATACTTGATTGTGTTGAAATAGTAGTTTGTTATTAAATTGGGGAGTTAATGATGAAATTTCGTATCTTATTAATGATTTTTGTTGTTCTTACATCAGCATGTAGTGAAGGCGGGCAGAATAATAAATCTGGAATTTTAACCAAAGACTATAAAGAAATTTCTGACTTTAAGACAAAAGATGATTTAGAAAAAACGGCAAGAGCGAATGATCCTGAAGCATTATTCGTGTTAGGTTCCATGTATGCTACTGGTTAAGGTGTTGAATTTAATCAGAAAAAAACTTTGGAATTATTTGAAAAATCTGCCAAATTAGGTTCTTCTAATGCAATGTTACAGCTAGGCTTGATTTATCGGAATGGTAATGATGTTGTAGAAAAAGATGATCAAAAAGCTTTGATGTGGTTTAAAGAGGGAGCTAAAAGTGGAAATCCTTCTGCAATTCATAATGTGGGTTTGGCTTATTATAAAGGTTTAAGTGTTAAAGAAGATAGAGCTACAGCATTTAAATATTTTATTCAATCAGCTCAATCAGGTCTATTACAGTCTCAAACTATTGTGGCATCTCAATTATATAATGGTGATGGCATCGATAAAAATTTGAAGGAATCATTTAAGTGGTCATTAAAGGCAGCAGAGCAAGGTGATGTAGAATCACAAAATGATGTAGGACTTTCGTATGAGTTAGGAGAAGGGGTTCAAAAAGATCCAATTAAAGCACTCACTTGGTTTAAACGTGCAGCAGAAAATGGGCAGATCGAAGCTCAATATAATACTGCACTTAAATATTATAATGGTGCGGGTATTGAACAAGATTTAGATGAGGCCCTTAAATATGCAGAAATGGCTGCTAATAATGGAAGTAATTCTGCTATAAAATTAATTTATTCTATTTATTCCGATGAAAGTGGTTTAAAGTATAATCCAGAAAAGGCACAATATTGGAAGTCTAAAATTTAATATTTTTATCTTGTTAAAAAGAAAACCCATTAAACTTAATGGGTTTGAAATTTATCTTTTTCTTAAAAGTATAATTTTGGCGGGAGTGGATATGAGTTGCTATCACTTCGGAGTTTTTAAATGTATTAGTTAAGATGAAATAAAAGGTTATTATTAATGAAGCTTAGATTGATTTTTATTGCCTTAATAGTTTTTACATCTGCTTGTAGTGAGGGTAGTAATCAGACATTAGATTCTCAAGTATCAAATTCTGGGTTTTCATCCCAAAAATATTTAGAGAAAGTTGCCCAAAAAGGTGACCCTAGAGCTTTATTTATACTCGCATCTAGCTACGCAACTAATAGTGATAGCTTTGATGATCAAAAAAAAGCATTTCATTTATTTGAACAGGCTGCAAACCTTGGTAATGATGAGGCTATGTTGCAACTTGGTTTATTATATCAAGATGGATCAAGTTACATAAAAGAGACTGATGATCAAAAAGCTTTATTTTGGTACAAAAAATCAGCAGAAAAAAATAATATGGTTGCTTTACATAATGTTGGTGTTGCTTACTATGATGGAGTGGGTATTACTGAGGATAAGGGTAAAGCATATCAATATTTCCAAAAGGCAGCAGAATTAGGGTTTTTACAATCTCAGAAAATTATAGCGTACCAATTACATACTGGTACTGGGGTGAATAAAGATTTAGAAAAGTCATTCTATTGGTCTATGAAGGCAGCTGAGCAAGGAGATATTAAATCGCAAAATAATGTAGCGCTTAATTATGAAAAAGGTGAAGGGGTTGTAAGAGATCCTATTCAAGCAATGAACTGGTTTATAAAGTCGGCTAATAATGGTAACCCTGAAGCACAATATAATGCTGCTCTTAAATATTATACTGGAAATGGTACTGATCAGGATTTAAGTAAATCTATTGAATATGCAGAGAAAGCGGCAATGCATAAAAATACAGCTGCAATACAGCTCTTAGTTGATATTTATTCGGATGTAAAAAGTCCAAAATATAATACTGAAAAAGAAAACTATTGGAAGTCTAAACTTTAGTTTTAACAGATTGACTGTCATATCTATAGGCTTATTTAGTTAAGCCTATTTTTTAGATATTGATTTACTGCGAAAATCTCTCTAACTTGGGATCAGACCCAATCTAGTTTAAAAGGTTTAATTGTTGCTTTTGTCAGTGCTGATCAACTTTGGGAGCAATGGTTAGCTGATCCAAACAATAAAGTTAATAATCTAAAATGGTATAACCCAGCTAAATCTTTGCTCTGGATTTCAGAAATTACCAGAAGTGTGACTAAGTGGAGTCTGCAATATAACGTAAATCCATTGATTGCAAAAAATCTTGCGCGCGTCTCATTTATAGCTTATGCGCATAGCTCACTATTAACAGACAAAGTGCCGAAATGGTCATTGCTCTATAATATTGACTTGAAAATGACGAATGCAGCTAGTCAGTTGAATGCGACTGAAATCCAAAAACTTTGGAAAAATGCAGGGCAGAATACCGTGGCACAAAAAATTAAAGAAATTCTGAGTAAGTCTTCAACAAGTGTAGCAATTAGGATTTCCAGTATCGTTGCCTTGTTTGAATTAATAAATTTTGGAGTTCAATCTAATAAGTTTATTGGCGACAAAGATTGGGAAAATGGATTCCAATTAATATCAGGGGTATTAGCATCTTCAGCGGCAGTATTGGATATTGCTGGTGGGGGGATGGAAGCTTTAAGTTCTCAGGAGAAGGCAAATAAAATTCGCTTGTATGGTGCAAGACTGGCTGTTTCAGCAGCTACTATATCTTTTTGTATAGATGCATTTGCCTTGTATAAGGAAAAAGAAGGTGATAAAGATAAAATTCTTATGGCATTTCTATTCACAAAGGCAACTGTATCTTTAGTAATGGTTGAAGTCGATTTTGGCTTATTACTAAATTTACCGATATTAAAAAATTCATGGATAGTGACGTCAGCTAATAAAATAGCTTTTACAAAAATGCTTTTAGGTGCAAATTTTATTCGTATTGCAGCATATTGTAATTGGATTGGTATTGTTTGCTTTGAATATTTGTTTAAGACATATGTGCTAGACGATGATTTAAAAAAGTGGTGTGAAAAATCAATATTTGGTAAGGATTCAAGTAAATTTAAGCTATTTAAAGATGAAGAAGTGGCTTTTAGTAAAGCTATTGTGAGCGTTTAAAATGTTTGAGATGTTAAAATTTGAAGGTCGCATTCAAAGATTAGAGATTTATGATGACTCTTTAAGTGCATTTGGAAAGTCTTGCGATACTCAAATTGCAGCTTCAGCAATTCTAAACGGTGTAGCAGAAAGTGTTTCATTATCCGCACAAACGGTATTTCTAGCATCGCAAAGCAGTTTGCATGTGCAGTCTGTTGTAATGGAAATAGATGGAAAAATCTGCATAGGAAAATTTCATCGTGCGCTATTAGTTGAAAATGAATATATTATTTGTGTGGCTAGGCAGTTAGAAAAAAACTTCTATGAGCTTTATTCTATATTGAGTCCTAAAACAGGCTTACTTCATATGCAGGTTGGGATGGGAGCTTCTGTTAAAGCTAATCTGACTTCTATAGCTAAAGGTAGAAATGTTTGGTACGCGATAACAATTTTTTTGGGATCTTTAATTTATTTTTGGGCAAGAGGTTTTAGTCAGGTTGATATATTAATTTTTTTAGGAGTAGCTATTTTATTTTATTTTTTATTATTAAAAATGCTTCAAATTCATTAAAACATTTTTCAGAAAAATCAGAGCAGATTTTTGATTTGTATGGATTTAAAGATCCTCAAGAGGTTTTTTTATTACCAAGTCGCTACTTGAGTAAAAAAGATCATTTGTTACTTGAGTCTGTATATGAATACCGTAAGGTCATTAAAGAAGATCCATACCCAGAAAGCTATATAGAGCAAAAAGAACGGAATATATAACTAGCTAAAATTAAGGTTATTTAAGGTAAATCATTTGAAACTAAACTTAAAGCTTGTTCAAGGCCCGATCCATTCTTTAGAAAAAGCCAAATTCAAAATACCCGTAAATCAAAATGTGGGGGGAATTGCTGCTGGGACTGCTTTTGCAGGTGTGCTGGCTGAAAGTAGTTCGTTGCTTACCAGTGCTCCTATACTAGTGTTGGCAGGTAAAGCTAAAGATGGCATTACGTTTACAGGGGAAATAGAAGGACATTCTTTACTGGGGCAATTTACGACGGCTCGTTTTAACGAAAATGATGAGCTTATTGCTGTAATTAATGACAAGCCTGTAGATGGACGTTATCAGGTCTATGCCATTCTTGATCCTAAATCTGGTTTGCTTTATATGATCTATGAAATGGGCCGTTCAATAAAAATGGGTTATAAAGCCATTATCAAGCAGATATTTTATTTTTCTTTAATTTCATGGATTTTTATTTCTTTTATATTTTTACTTTTTTTTATATTTGATTTTTCTTACAGTTTAGAAACTTTCTTTAAGTTAATTTCGTTCATCTTAATTATGTTGGTTATATCGATTGTTTTTTCTACTTTTGTTAATTATTTTGCGTTTCGTAAATCATATGAAAATTTTGGAACATTATCAGAGCAAATATTTGAGAAACTAGGTTTTGAATGTCCGGAAGAACAGGATTTTTATAATGAATTTTTAACTGATGATGGTGTTCAGATTAGTGTAATGAAATATCGTAATAAGTTAAAAGGTCAAGATCCTTATCCAGAAGATTATTTTGATAAGAAAAAAGTTAATGAATGATGACTGGTCTACAATTAAATCTAAAAAAGGTAGAAGGCCCAATCCATTCTTTAGAAAAAGCCAAATCTAAAATACTCGTAAATCAAAATGTGGGTGGAATTGCCGCTGGGACTGCTTTTGCTGGTGTACTGGCTGAAAGTAGTTCGTTACTTACCAGTGCCCCTATCCTAGTGTTGGCAGGTAAAGCTAAAGATGGCATCACGTTTACGGGGGAAACAGAAGGACATTCTTTATTGGGGCAATTTACGACCGCACGTTTTAACGAAAATGATGAACTGATCGCTGTAATTAATGACAAGCCTGTAGATGGACGTCATCAAGTTTATGCAATTATTGATCCTAAATCAGGCTTATTGTATATGATCTATGAAATGGGGCGTTCAGTAAAAATGGGTTATAAAGCCATTATTATGCAGACTTACTATTTTACATTGTTGTCATGGGGTTTCCTCTTTATTTTTATTTTATTTTATTTTTAACTTTTCCTATTCCATGAATACAATTTTATATTTTCTAGAGATTGTGGGGATTTCTTTATTTGTTTCTGTAGCAATTTCTGGTTTTGTTAATTATTTTGGCTATAGAAAGTCATATAAAAATTTTGGAGAATTATCAGAGCAGATATTTGAAAAACTAGGTTTTGATAATCCTAAAGAGCAGGATTTTTACAATGATTATTTAATTAATGATGGAATCAACATCAGTGTTATGGATTATAGAAAAAATTTAAAAGGTCAAGATCCCTATCCAGAAGATTATTTTAATCAGAAAAAATAAGCCACCGAAGTGGCTTCTTTACTTTAAGGCAATTACTGTACTGGTGAACCACCCAAGGCTTGCATCAAAGTGACATAAGCATTGTATTGGCTCTGTTTGGTGTTGACTAAGCTCAAACGGGCAGAACGTGTGGTTTCCTGTTGATCTAGCACATTTTTCAATGCCACTGCACCATTACGATAACGAACATCAGTTAAGCGTTCGGCTTTTTCAGCCAATTCCAGATTACGTTGTTGTAATTGGACTTGTTGGTTGAGTTGCGTCCGTGCCGAAAGTGCATTTTCTACATCGGCAAACGCTTGGTATAAAGTTTGACGATACTGAATAATCGCTTTTTCATAATCAAGCTGACTAATTGCAATATTCTTCTTCATATCATTATATTGCAAGAAAGGTAGGCTCAGATTTGCACCTAAGGTCAGTAAAGGATTTTTTACTAATTCGGTTAAAGAGGTGCTGCTTGCGCCTAAACTACTCGTTAAACTTATTGATGGATAATAACTGGCTGTAGTCGCATCTTTGGTTGCCAAACTTTCACGTAAACGGAGTTCAGAAGCTCTTAAATCAGGTCGACGCGATAAAATATCGGCAGGTAATCCCGCTGCAATTTGTGGTAAGTTGACTTGTGGCAGCCGTTGTGGCTCTTGAATATTTAATTGCTGTACAGGAATGTGCAATAACACCGCGATCGCAGTACGGGTCTCTACTAGACTTTGCTGAATTTGACTTAAATTGGCTTTTTGACTTTGAACTGATTGTTCAGCCTGAGTCAAATCCAGACCAGAAACTGCACCTGCTCGATATTGGCTATTGACGAGACTATATAATTTCTCAGAACTTGCCAGACTTTGTTTTGCTGTTGCAAGACTTTCATTGAGATAAGCCAATTGCCAATACAGTTTTGCGGTGGTTCCAATCAAGGTTTGAGCAGTGGCTTGTAAGTCTTGTTCAGTGGCGAGTGCTTCCCATTTAGAGGCTTCGGTTTGACGTGCTAATTTACCAAATAAATCTAATTCATAGCTAACCCCTGCACTTAAAGATAAACCTTGTGAGTTATCATTTCCCGAATTCAGGTCAATTCGATGCCCCGCAGAAACGCCAGAGCTTACTCTTGGCTCTTGTTGATCAGCAGCTAATCCTGCTCTTAAACGTGCTTGCTGGATGGCAATACCTGCAACCGCCAAGTCGGTATTTTTGGCAATGACTTGATCGACCAGTTGGTTCAGTTGTTGATCACCAAATAATGTCCACCAGCGATCTGCATAACGGTCAAAGTTTGAATTTTGAGTATTTTGATCATATTTAAACTGTTGCGGCGTTTGTACCGTTGGTGTTTGGTACGGTGTTTTAACCATAGCAGCACAACCCACTAAAGTGAATGAAGACAGCAGGAGTGCGCATACGTTTGTTAATTTAGATGATGGCATAATGCTTCCTTTTATTCTCTGGATAGTGCGGCAACAGGGTCAAGTTTTGCGGCATTTTTAGCAGGTAAAAATCCAAACACAACGCCAATCAGGGTAGAGCAGACAAATGCAGCGATAATGGAGGTCGTCGAGTACGCGACAGCAAAGTTACCCGCAGCGACTTTATTAATCAGTTGGCCTAAGCCCAATGACAATAGCACACCGAGCACGCCACCAATTAAGCACACCAAAATCGCTTCAATTAAAAACTGCTGCAAAATATCGCTTTGACGTGCGCCAACCGCCATACGCACCCCAATTTCCTGGGTACGTTCAGTAACCGATACCAACATAATATTCATCACACCAATACCGCCAACGACCAATGAAATCACCGCAATCGCCGATACCAATAAGGTCATGGTACTGGTGGTTTTTTCAATGGTTTGACGAATGCTGTCACTGTTCATGGTGAAAATATCTTGTTGACCATGTCTTAAGGTCAATAAATTCACAATGGCATTTTCCGCTGCGCTGGTCGAGTATTGATCATTAATCCGTACAATGATGTTACGCACATTGGCTTGACCGAGCATACGACTCATAACCGTAGTATAGGGCATATACACATTTAAGGTGTCATCTGAGCCCATTGCGCTGGCTTGTGGTTCTACAATCCCGATAATACGTGCAGGTACGCTGCCCAATAACACCACTTGACCAATCGGATTGGTGCCATCAGCAAAAAATTGTTTTTGGGTATTGCTGTCAATCACCACATCTTGTGTGCGGTCACGGACACTACGTGAATCAAAGCTTTGTCCATCTTTAAAGTTTAAACCTTTGACATCAAAGTAGTCGTTACCAACACCGTTAATGGTGGCATTGGCTTCATTTTCCTGATAACGAATGGTTTTGGATGTGCTGACCATTGGCGTTACAGCACTGACATACGGTTGTGTAGCTAAAGCATCCGCATCCGCAGGAACCAGTGTTTTAAAGTTCGCCGTTTTAGAGTTATCACCAAACCCACGCCCCTGAAACACAGTGATGGTATTGGTGCCTAGACTGCTAATATTTTCCAGAATTTGCTTTTGTGAACCATTGCCCAACGCCACAACAGTAACCACCGAAGCAATCCCAATGATAATGCCGAGCATGGTTAAAAAAGTACGCATACGATGCGCATTCATTGACAGTAGCGCCATTTGGAATGCTTCTGAAAGCCGATCCAGTGCAGAACGTAAAGCGGAAACACTTTTGCCTTTGGCTTGCTTGTTGGCAAGGGCAGGTGCTGCATCAGGATCTGTATTCAGTTCGGTTTCATATTCAGGCGTATTGGCGCGATCTGCAATAATTTGTCCATCACTGATTTCAATAATTCGTGTGGCATTTTTGGCCACTTGCATGTCGTGCGTGACAATAATGACAGTATGACCCGCAGCATTGAGTTCGCGTAAAATCCGCATGACTTCAACGCCACTATGCGAATCAAGCGCACCTGTGGGTTCATCGGCAAGAATAACGTCACCGCCATTCATCAGTGCACGCGCAATCGAAACCCGTTGCTGTTGACCGCCAGATAATTGACTTGGACGGTTTTGGGTTTTACTGCCTAAGCCGAGTTCAGTCAGTAAAGCTGTTGCGCGCTGTTTACGTTCTGTGGGATTGACACCTGCATAAACGGCAGGAACTTCAACATTACCTTCGGCAGTCAAATCACCGAGTAAATGATAACGCTGGAAAATAAAGCCAAAATATTCACGGCGTAATTTTGCCAAATCATCGGGTTCTAGTTGACCTGTTTCCTGACCATTGACTTTATAACTACCACTGGTCGGTCGATCCAGACAACCCAGAATATTCATCAGGGTTGATTTACCCGAACCTGATTGACCGACGATGGCCACTAACTCACCTTCATAAATGGTGAGATTAATGTCTTTTAAAATTTGAATGGTACTATCGCCAGCAGGGAACTCTCGTACCAGATTGCTGACTTCAAGCAAAGCGTTTTGAGTCATGCTTACATTCCCATTGGTCCACGACGACGGTTCCCACTATTGGCAGATGCAGCTGAGGTATCAGCACTATCGGCAATAACAACTTGATCCCCTTGTTTTAAACCTGCAATCACTTGGGCATTAACACGGTTATTAATGCCAATCAGCACTTGCTTCGGTTGAGCCGAACCATCTGCTTGTAACACGCGAACCACACTTAAGCTGGCTTTACCATTTTCAATCGCTTGTTTCTGTTCAGCGCTCAGGTTTAAACGTTCCAGACGAGGTGCATTTTTATCTCGTTCAGGTTTTTGTTCGGCTGTAGGGGCAGAACTTCCAGCAGATGGGCGATGTCCAGAACGATTTTGTGCACCAGCTGGACGGCTAGATAATGCAGAAGATGGAACCAGTAAGGCATTTTTGACTGAATCCAATACGATATAGACTTGGGCAGTCATATCAATACGTAATTTGCCATCTTCATTCGGCACATCAAATAAGGCATTGTAATAAATGGCGGTGCTGGTGCTACTGCTTGATGAACTCGATGAATTGCTTGATTCCGTTGCAATAGAATCTGGTGCAGGTTCAATCTGACGTAAAGTCGCATAACGCTTTTTATCGTCGCCAAGTGTGGTGAAATAGACCTGTTGGCCTTTTTCGACCTTCATGATGTCGGCTTCACTGACCTGCGCCTTGATGGTCATATTTTGTAATTTTGCAATTTTGACAATGGTTGGTGCAGACTGATTGGCGTTAACGGTTTGACCTTCTTCAGTCACGATCGCCACCACAGTACCATCTGTTGGTGCAACAATCTGGGTATAACCAATGTTGGTCTGTGCAGTTGAACGCGTCACTTTAGCCGATTCAATCTGGGCATTTAGCGCTTTAATTTGTGCCTGTGCTGTTTTATACGCAGCCTCAGCCGACTCTAATTCTGCTTTTGAGGTTGCATCTTGTGCATACATCTGTTGCTGGCGACGATATTCAAGTTGTTTTTCATTCAGGTTCGCTTCTTGCTGTAAACGCTGTGCCTCTAGGTTTTTAATATTGGCATCGGCAGTTTTTAAACTATTTTCCTGAGTAGTGGAGTCAATCTGTGCAATGAGTTGCCCTTGCTTTACTTCATCTCCCAATTGCACATACATTTTTTTAACCTGCCCTGATACCTGTGCACCCACACTAATTAAGCGTGTTGCGTCCAGTGTTCCTGTCGCCAGTACCGTATTTTCCAGATCGCCACGTGAAACTGTTTCAGTAATATACTGGGGTTGTTGTTGCTTGGGTTTAAAAAAAGTCCATGCAAGTGCAGCAAGAATTGCAACGCAAATTACAGCAATAATGACTTTGGAGGTTTTTATTTTTGGCATGTTGAGATCGCGAGTTCGGCATAAAGTGAAAATAGTATAAAAGTGAAATAAGGATAAAACGTGAATATTTTTATTTATTTAATGCAATATTGCAGAATGATTTTAATGTGAAAATAAGCTGGTTCCACACAGTTCAGCAATCGCTTGTTGAATCAGATGTTCAGGATTTTCATTAGACATGCCTTTAATTGCAGCATCAATCTGTAGCAGCAAAGTTGGCCAACTTAAAAACTGTTGGGGGTTTAAACGACGTAGGGCTTGTTGATAATGACCTACTTTGGTTTTCCAAATGCCAAGTTGTAATGCATTTTGTGGTTGTTCAAATAATTGCATCAACAGCCGCATTTCTTTGCTTAGGGTCCACAGAATTAAGCTATGGGGTTCACCTGAGGCCACCAGATACTGAAAAATTTTAATCGACTGCGCCAGATTGCCTTCCAGTAAAGCATCACTTAAATCATAAGTGGTGTAGCGGGATTGGTCTTGTAAGCAAGCGTAAAGCTGTTCAATCTGAATCAGGGCTTGATCTGGGAAAGTATCATTAACTCGCATTAAGCTATTTTTTGCAGCCAATAAATTATGTTCATGATGCTGCATCAGCCATGCCCACGCATCTTGATCCAGTTGAATCCCCAACTTTTCAGCTTCAATATTTAAAATACGCTGACGATCCTGAGGATATGCTGCCGTTAAAGCCACCACAACACCATTGGCTTCAACCGTCTGAAAAAATGCTGACTTTAAGCTAGAACTATCCTGTTTGGGTAAAACAATCAGCAACAGATTAGATTCATTATGTTGTAAATAACTTTTGAGTTGCTTTAATCCGTTGGCATCAGGTTTGATATTGCCATGTACTTCAATGGCAAGCTGTTGTGAAAATAGAGAAAGACTATTGAGTGCATTAAACACCGTTTTCCAGTCATTCACATTCGCAATGTCATAACGCTGACGTTCAATATCCTGCTGTTGCCAGCTTTTGCGAAAATGATCCAGTAAATTTTGCTCAAGCAAAGGTTCCTGCCCGTGCAAAATCCATGCGCCACGCGCTTCTGAAGCACGCTTTAACGCTTGTAGATAATCCAGTTTCATAACAACGGCTTGAGATTAAAATACATCTAAGGCGTTGTATTTTGTGTCGTGGCTTTAGGAAGACGATTGGCAGAAATTTGACGAGCAATCTGTTGGGCAATGTCATCAATCACAATACGATCCAGATAACTTTCTTCCTGATTTTCAGTGTTCACTGTTGCCAGATCATACTGATAGCTACGCGCTGCGGTTAAGGTACGTGGAGCGGTTATAGCATTTCCTTGCTGATCTTCAATCTGGAAGGTTACGGTCAATCGTAATAAAACTTCAGTGAGTTTTCCATTGAGGAGCTGACGACGCGGCGTATATTCAAGCACACGTAAGACGTAGGCATCATTGGCATTGCTGAGTTGTACGCCACTGGCAGCCAAATAAACACTGAGCTGTTTTTCCAGTTCGTCAGTGTTGTCAGGAAAAGCCAGATTAAGTTTTTGATAAACCAGAGGTGCGGAGCGAGGATCAGTTCCTTTTAAATGAAAGCCACAACCCACCAGACCTGCACTTAAGCCTAAAGTGAGGATCACTGTTGCTATACGTTGAGCCAAATGCATGCTTTATCCTCATGGTATTCCAAATGATTTGGAATCTTTAATTTTTAAAATTCACGATATTTTAAAATCAAAGCCCATTGAATGACAACGGGCTTTGTTTGGGTTTTGTTCCAATCACACGACCAAATTCACCAATTTATTGGGTACTACAATTTCTTTTTTACTTGGGCCGGTCAGGAATTGTTGAACTTCTGGTAAAGCTTTAGCTTGTGCCAAAAGCTCATCTTTTGAAATATCAATGGAAACTTCCAACTTACCACGTAATTTACCATTCACCTGTACCACAATGGTTTGGGTATTACGCGTCAATGCGGATTCATCCACCACTGGGAAAGTGACTTGAACTAAATCCACACCAAACTGAGTCAATAAAGTCTGACTTAAATGTGGTGCAAATGGTGCAAGCAAAATCAGCAGGGTTGTAATCGCTTCACGTAACACCGCAACATCATTATCATTTTGTGCTTCAAATTTGTTGCTGGCATTGAGGAGTTCCATCAATGCTGCAATAGCGGTATTAAATGCATGACGACGTTCAATGTCGTCACCGACTTTCTGAATGGTTTCATGGGTTTTACGACGTAAATCTTGCGCATCTTTTGATAAATTTGCAGTGTCGATAGCCGTTGCTGGATTGCCTTTTTCAAGGAAACTGGCCACTAAACGCCAAACACGTTTTAAGAAACGATTTGCACCTTCAACACCGGCATCTGACCATTCCAAAGACTGATCGGGTGGTGCAGCAAACATCATAAACACACGTGCGGTATCTGCGCCGTATTGGTCAATGATGGCTTGTGGATCAATTCCGTTATTTTTCGACTTGGACATTTTTTCTTGTCCGCCGATCACCACGTCCTGACCATCGCCTGAATATTTTGCAGACAGGATTCGACCTTTTTCATCTTTTTCTAACACGATGTCAGCAGGATTGAACCAAGTTTTCTTCCCATTTTCTGCTTCACGATAGAACGTATCAGCCAACACCATGCCTTGCGTCAGCAAATTGGTAAAGGGTTCATTGCCTTGTACCACACCTTCATCACGCATCAATTTATGGAAGAAACGTGCATACAGTAAATGTAAGATTGCATGTTCTACACCACCGATATATTGGTTCACAGGAAGCCAGCTTTGTGCCGCTTCAGGTTTGACCATTCCCCCTGTAAAATCAGGTGAGGCATAACGTGCGTAATACCAAGATGACTCTACAAAAGTATCTAGCGTATCGGTTTCACGACGTGCATCACCACCACAGCTTGGACATTTGGTTTGGTAAAACTCAGGCATTTTGTTCAATGGATTACCTGAACCATCTGGAACCACATCAGTTGGCAGTACCACAGGTAATTGATCTTCTGGAACAGGTACTTGACCGCACTTTTCACAGTTGATCATTGGAATTGGACAACCCCAGTAACGCTGACGAGAAACGCCCCAGTCACGTAAACGGAATTGAACCTTCGCGTTTGCCAAAGCGTGCGGTTCTAATTTTGCAAGGAAAGCATCAAATGCCGCCTGAAAATCTAAACCATTAAATTCACCAGAATTAACCAATTTACCTTCTTTAGAGCCGTACCATTCTTGCCACTCAGTTGCTGAATATTCAGCATCATCAGCACCTTTGGCATCAATCACTTGTTTGATTGGCAAATTAAACTTATTGGCAAATTCAAAATCACGCTCGTCATGTGCAGGGACTGCCATTACAGCGCCAGAACCGTATGACATCAAGACATAGTTGGCAATCCAGACAGGCAAATCTTCACCAGTCACAGGGTGTTTCACAAATAAACCAGTTGCCATGCCTTTCTTTTCAGCAGTTGCTAAATCTGCTTCTGCCACTGAACCCATACGGCATTCTTCAATAAATGCCGCCAGTTCAGCGTTGCCTGCTTCTGATTGGAGGGCAGCAGCTTTTAATGCCAATGGATGCTCTGCTGCAACGGCAACATAAGTCACGCCCATTAAAGTATCAGCACGTGTGGTATAAACGGTTAAGCCATCGGCGTAGATTTCAGTATTTGCTGAAGGAAAAGTAATTTCCATGCCCGTTGAACGTCCAATCCAGTTGCGCTGCATGGTCAAGACTTGTTGTGGCCAACCGTCTTTTAGCGTCTCTAAATCGTCTAATAATTCTTGTGCATAATCAGTAATGCGGAAGTAGTACATTGGAATATCGCGTTTTTCCACCAATGCACCTGAACGCCAGCCACGACCATTTTCAACTTGTTCATTGGCTAAAACGGTTTGGTCAACAGGATCCCAGTTCACGGTTGAAAGTTTACGATAGATTAGACCTTTCTTATAAAGCTGAACAAATAACCATTGTTCCCAGTGATAATATTCAGGTGTACAGGTCGCAAATTCACGATCCCAATCGACAGATAAACCTAATTTTTTGAGTTGATCGCGCATATAAGCGATATTTTCAAAGGTCCATTTGGCAGGAGCTACCTGATGGGCAATTGCTGCATTTTCAGCAGGTAAACCAAAGGCATCCCAACCCATCGGTTGTAATACAGTTTCGCCTTTTAAACGGTGAAAACGGCTAATGACATCCCCAATAGTATAGTTACGCACATGCCCCATATGCAGTTTGCCACTTGGATACGGGAACATCGACAGGATATAGCGATGTTTGCCTTCAACAGTGTCTGCAACTTTAAATGCCTTGCGAGTTTCCCAGTCAGTTTGTACTTGAAGCTCGATGGCACTTGCTTGATATTCGGGGTCAATGTGAGATGTAGTCATAAACGTATTAAGGACAACAAAAAGTTAAAAAAATATTGCTGCACAGCATAGCGCAAAATCAAAAAAAAAGCGCATGTTGTATGAGGGATTTTGTGCACGATATAAAAAAACAGACCCAGAATTTATCATGGTCTGTGTTTTATTTAATATTGAAGCATGGTGTTTAGACTGCTCGATTTGTCGCAGGTGCCACACTTGGTGTGGTTTGTTCTGATTTTGGCATAAGCTGTGGAGCATTATTCACTGGTGCGGATGGCTGATTTTTTGTGCCATTTTCAGAATGGGTTGGGTTTTGCTGATGATTTGATTCATTATTTTGACTAGGACGCGAGGTCTGTCCGTAAGTCTTCACTTGCCCCTGTTTTTTTGAACCTTTGGGTGGTGGGGTGGTGGTGTAATGGGTCGAACCTTTGCTGTCCACCCATTTATAATATTGTTCTGCATGATTTTGAGTGGCAAGTAGCATCAGGCCTGCCACGACGGCACATTGTCCAATAACAAACACTTTACGACGATAACAGACGTGTTGGGCCATAGCTTAAACTTCCATGAGCAATAACCTGATTTCACTAGGAAAAGGCTGTAAAAAAAATAGAGAGATCGTATTGTAAATCATACGCTCTAAATTGCGCCAAATGAATGAAAATGAAAAGAGCAAATACGATCAATGGTGTAAATAAATCGATTAATATTTAGGGTCTGTTGACATTTCACAGATGCTTGCGACAATGGGTGTTTTTTAGGCGATACTAGGCAGGAATGAGGAAATTTAGTCATTCTAAATGACTCATTGCTAACGACGGAGCGTCAAAAAACACCCTTGTTCCGAAGGATTATCGCTAAAACTTCCATAAACTTCGTTATTAAACTTGGCAAGGGAGTAACCATTCCCTTCGTTTAATGCCTTGTTTCTGTAGTTTTAGCTGATAACGCAATGCGTGGCTGAAATGTCAACAGACCCTAATTAAATTGGTTTAAAAATATACACACAAAAAATAAACGGCAAAAAGCGAACATTTCGCCTTGACATTAATAGGTGAAACATAAAAAATGTTCGCTTTAGTTTTATATGCCTTTATTCGATCACCCTTCGAATAAATGTCATGGTGTGTAATGGACATTCTCTCTAGCCGAGAGGGTGATTTTGCTCAAGTGCTGTTTATCCCAACAGTTCTTTAATGAAGCTGAAACAACTTATACGGTGCTCAGTTTAGAAATTTTTCCTATTACAGCAAAAACTTGGAAGTATGTGTGCTATAACAGTGCAGAAAGTAAATGAATGACACACTATTTATGTCTCCCATAAATGGTGCAAAAGACTAGGGTGAATCACGTTGGAACTTTTATCTGGTGGTGAAATGCTCGTTCGCGCACTTGCGGATGAGGGCGTTGAGCACGTTTTTGGATATCCAGGCGGCGCAGTTTTGCATATTTATGATGCGCTTTTTCAACAAGACAAAATTAATCATTACCTTGTACGCCATGAACAAGCCGCAGGCCATATGGCTGATGCTTATTCGCGCGTAACAGGTAAAACAGGTGTGGTGCTGGTCACCTCGGGACCAGGCGCAACCAATACCGTTACTCCAATTGCTACAGCGTATATGGACTCAATCCCAATGGTGATTTTGTCTGGTCAGGTTGCAAGCCATTTAATTGGAGAAGATGCGTTTCAGGAAACTGACATGGTTGGTATTTCCCGTCCAATCGTTAAACACAGTTTTCAGGTGCGCCACGCCAGCGAAATTCCTGCCATTATTAAAAAAGCATTTTATATCGCTTCAAGTGGTCGTCCGGGACCTGTTGTGGTTGATATTCCAAAGGATGCAACCAATCCTGCTGAAAAATTTGCCTACGAATATCCTGAAAAAGTGAAGATGCGTTCATATCAACCGCCTTCACGTGGACATTCGGGTCAAATTCGCAAAGCCATTGATGAACTGTTATCTGCGAAACGTCCAATGATTTATACGGGCGGTGGTGTGGTTCAGGGCAATGCGTCTGCATTATTAACCGAATTGGCACATTTGCTTGGCTATCCTGTAACCAATACCTTGATGGGCTTGGGAGCCTTCCCGGGTAATGACCCACAATTTGTGGGCATGTTAGGTATGCATGGGACTTATGAAGCCAATATGGCGATGCATAATGCGGATGTCATTTTAGCGATTGGTGCACGTTTTGATGACCGTGTAACCAATAACCCTGCTAAGTTCTGTCAAAATGCCAAAGTCATTCATATTGATATTGACCCAGCAACCATTTCCAAAACCATTATGGCGCATATCCCAATTGTGGGAGCAGTTGAGCCAGTGCTTCAGGAAATGTTGGCTCAACTCAAACAAATGAATGTTTCTAAGCCAAATCCAGAAGCGATTGCAGAGTGGTGGTCACAAATTAATGAATGGCGTAAGGTTCACGGCTTGCGTTATGAAGCTGCTCAAAATGGTGAGATGAAACCACAACAAGTGGTTGAAGCATTGGATCGTGTCACCAATAGCGAAGCAATTATTACCTCTGACGTAGGTCAACATCAGATGTTTGGTGCTTTGTATTATAAGTACAAACGTCCACGCCAATGGATCAACTCGGGTGGCTTAGGCACCATGGGCGTAGGTTTGCCATATGCAATGGCGGCCAAACTTGCATTCCCAGAGCAGCAAGTGGTGTGTATTACGGGTGAAGCATCGATTCAGATGTGTATTCAGGAATTATCAACCTGTAAGCAATATGGCTTAAATGTCAAAATTCTGTGTTTGAATAACCGCGCTTTAGGTATGGTTAAACAATGGCAGGACATGAACTACGAAGGTCGTCATTCAAGTTCTTATGTTGAATCATTACCTGACTTTGCCAAGTTGATGGAAGCCTATGGTCACGTGGGTATTACCATTGAGCATGCAGATGAACTTGAGTCTAAATTAGCTGAAGCGATGGCAATTAATGATAAATGTGTCTTCATTAATGTCATGGTCGATCGCACTGAGCATGTTTACCCAATGTTGATTGCAGGTCAGTCTATGCAAGACATGTGGTTAGGAAAAGGGGAGCGTACCTAATGAGACATATTATTTCTGTACTCGTTGAAAACGAAGCTGGTGCGCTTTCTCGCCTTGTGGGTTTGTTTAGTCAACGTGGTTATAACATTGAGACATTGAATGTTGCGCCTACCGAAGATGAAACTTTATCTCGTCTGACCTTAACCACCTATGGCGATGATCACAAGATTGAACAAATTACCAAGCAACTGAATAAATTGGTTGAAGTGGTGAAGGTGGTTGATCTTTCAGAAGGCGCACATATTGAGCGCGAGTTGATGTTGATCAAAGTCAAAGCACTGGGTGCTGCTCGTGCTGAAATTAAACGTACGGCTGATATTTTTCGTGCGCAAATCGTAGATGTCACACCGACCACTTATACGATTCAGATTGCAGGAACAACCGATAAATTAGATGGTTTTATCGATGCGCTTGCAGAAAATACGATTTTAGAAGTTGTTCGTTCGGGCGTCTCTGGGATTGCACGTGGCGAAAAAGTATTAACGATTTAAAGTGTGCTCAATTCTTGATTAATCATGCATGCAAGAATTGAGTGCTTGAAAAGATCTGTCCTTGTAGAACAAGGGAAATGAAAAAATTTTAGTGGAGACAACAGATGCAAATTTTTTACGATAAAGACTGTGATTTATCTATCATCCAAGGCAAAAAAGTAGCAATCATTGGCTATGGTTCACAAGGCCATGCGCATGCGCTTAACCTCAAAGATTCTGGCGTTGACGTGACTGTAGGTTTACGTGCGGGTTCAGCATCTTGGAAAAAAGCTGAAAATTCAGGTCTTAAAGTATCTGAAGTTCCAGCTGCGGTTGCTCAAGCTGACTTAGTCATGATCTTGACGCCTGATGAATTCCAATCTCAACTTTATCATGATGTAATTGAACCAAACATCAAAGAAGGTGCGACTTTAGCCTTTGCTCATGGCTTCTCTGTTCTTTATAACCAAGTTGTTCCACGTAAAGACTTAGACGTGATTATGATTGCACCTAAAGCACCAGGTCATACCGTTCGTTCAGAATTCCAACGTGGTTCTGGTGTACCTGACTTAATTGCCATCCACCAAGATGCTTCTGGTAATGCACGTAATGTTGCGCTTTCTTATGCTTCAGGCGTAGGTGGCGGTCGTACTGGTATCATCGAAACTTCTTTCCGTGAAGAAACTGAAACTGATTTGTTCGGTGAACAAGCAGTTCTTTGTGGTGGCGCGGTTGAGTTGGTGAAAATGGGCTTCGAAACTCTGGTTGAAGCAGGTTATTCTCCTGAAATGGCGTATTTCGAATGCTTGCACGAACTTAAACTGATCGTTGACTTGATGTTTGAAGGTGGTATTGCGGATATGAACTATTCAGTGTCTAACAACGCTGAATATGGTGAGTATGTGACTGGCGTTGAGGTAATTAACGATCAATCACGTGAAGCGATGCGCAATGCACTTAAACGTATTCAATCTGGTGAATATGCGAAGATGTTTATTCAGGAAGGTGTGTTGAACTATCCTTCTATGACTGCACGTCGTCGTCAAAATGCAGCACATGGCATTGAAGTGACTGGTGCTAAATTACGTGCGATGATGCCTTGGATCCAAGCAAACAAGATTGTTGATAAAGAAAAGAACTAAGTTTTAGTTTGATGTGAGAAAACCCTTGTTGATACAAGGGTTTTTTCTTGGAAACGATATGACCTAAGTTTTGCTATTACCTCAATGGTGAGAGTTACTTTCTTAAGCCCTCGTGAGGATTGTATTGAATAATATCGCGCCCGAAGAAAAGAGTTAATTTCTGAGATTTATAATCTGAAAACCATGCAACATTCTGGGTTTTTTTGAATCACAAATTTGATGGAAACACGTGATTTAATTCATGAAATTATAGAAAATTGTGCTTTTATTTTATTGATTTTAAAGATCAAAAAACTTGACCTTCATGTGGATAGTGGTATTGTGGAAGAAGATAAAAATATTTGATGAATAGACGATTGTTGTGATGAAAAAATCTACTGTTTATCTAATTTTCCACACATAAAAACAAGCATCCTAATAAGCATGGAAGTTTTGTATGGTACATGTAGATTATAACTATACCTTTGTATTTGGTTCAGTTTTAGTCGCTATTATAGTGTGCTATGTTGCTATTTCCATGGAACAATTAATCTTTAAAGAGACTTATAAACACTTTGAAAAGTTAATTCTTATTATCAGTAGTCTTATTTTAGGTTTTGCAATTTGGTCAATGCACTTTGTTGGCATGTTCGCTTGTCACCTCCCTGAAGGACATTCTTTTAATTTAGGTCTAACCGCACTGTCTTATGTTATTGCTGCTGTGGCTTCATTGTTTGCCCTGTGGTTAACATCGCGTTCGACTTTACCCGTGCCGCGCTTGGTCATTGGTTCAGTACTGATGGGTTTGGGTATTTCAGGGATGCATTACACCGGAATGATGGGGTTAGTCATTCAAAATCATCGTTTAATTTACGATCCTCTCATAGTGGTATTTTCAGTGTTAATCGCGGTAAGTGGCTCTGGTTTGGCTTTTTTTCTCTTTTTTAAATATAAAAATGCTATTGGTAAAAAGTTGGGCTTAAAACTGGCAATTGCAATCACAATGGCATTAAGTATTGTTGGAATGCATTACACAGGGATGGCCGCCACGACTTTTTCCTCAAGTCATCATAGTCCGATTTTAATGGGCTATGAAGCGGGTCAGGGTTTATTGCTTTTTACCATTATTTTTGTAACGAGCCTAATTCTGGTTGCAGGCTTTTGTGTTGCAGTGTTAGAGCTTAGACTTGAAGAGCGTAATCAGGCATTATCTCAACTAAACAAAGAACTTGCAGGACTTGCAACCAAAGACAATTTAACCAAATTGCCCAATCGTTTGTTTTTGGTCGATTATGCGCAGATTATTTTCGCAGACCATCGTTTAAAAGATCAAAAAATTGCTTTTTTATATCTCGATCTTGATCGTTTTAAATCGGTAAATGATGCTTTTGGTCATCATATTGGGGATCAACTTTTAATTCAGATGGCAAACCGGATTCATATCCGTCTTAATGACCGAACTAAATTTTTTAGAGTGGGTGGAGATGAATTTTTACTAATTATTGAAAATAGCAGTGCTGAGGAGGCCATCCAACTCGCAGAAGAAATTTTGCTCCAAGTTCAAGAAACTTATTTGATTACCGGCAAAGAAATTAATATATCGGCCAGTGTGGGAGTGGCTATGTATCCTGAGCATGGTGGAAACTTACAGGATCTGTTAATCAATGCGGATGCTGCCATGCTTCTTTCCAAGGAACAGGGAAGAAATACCTATACTTTGTTTAATTATACCAGTGAGCAAAATGAGGCCAAGAGTCAATCCAAACTCATTAATGATTTGTATAAAGCGGTGGATGATCAACAGTTTGTATTGTTTTATCAACCTAAATTCACGATTAATCAGGAAATTTGTGGTGTTGAAGCATTGATTCGCTGGCAACATCCAACCATGGGATTACTGACGCCGCAAATGTTTATTAATGGCGCAGAAAAAACCGGATTGATCATTCCAATGGGCTATTGGGCATTGGAGCAGGCATGCAAACAAATCCGTGAATGGGTGGATACCAAAGTTGCATTTTATCCAATTGCGGTGAACCTCTCAGCCATTCAATTTGAAAATAAAAAACTTTTTAGCACACTCGAAAATTTAATTGAAAAATATGCGATTCAGCCAGATCACTTGATTATTGAAATTACTGAATCTACTGCAATGCGACATATAGATATGAGTATTCGCACCTTTGAACGCTTACGTGAAATGGGGATTCAAATTGCAATTGATGATTTTGGTACAGGGCATTCCAGTTTCCTCTATTTAAAAGATTTACCTGTCGATGAATTAAAAATTGATCGTGGATTTATTGTGAATTTAGTGCCAGGCTCCAAAGAAGAAATTATTCTTGAAAGTATTATTCAGCTTGCTACGAAACTTGGATTACGTGTGACCGCAGAAGGAGTGGAAACCCCACAACAAGCCGCTATTCTTCATCGTTTGGGATGTCATCAGTTGCAAGGTTATTTATTAGGAACACCGGTTTCAGTCGATCATCTCTCTATCTATAAAGAAACCCATCACTTTGTTTGAAATGATTAAGCGATAGCAAAACAAATTTTTTTCATTCATCAAGTTCTATTTTAGAACCATGATGCTATAGTCTTAAAGTTAAACTGGTCGATAGCGATTTTAAATAGAGCATTGTACATTTCGCCAGCAAAGATCACGTTTAAATATGGATGATTTATACTTTAAATTGAAGTTTTTAACTGTACATAATGAGGAGATTGGCCTGATGGACTTAAAGAAAATGACAGGTTTAGAAATCATGCAGGCATTTGCACAGGGTTTATTTCCAGCTCCGGGCATTGCTAAAACCATGCCAATGCAACCGCTTGAGGTCGAACATGGTCGCATTGTATTTGAAGCGATTGCCGATGACCGACATACTAATCCTTTGGGAGGTGTCCATGGCGGTTTTGCAGCTACAGTACTGGATTCGGTGACAGGGTGTGCCACTCATACTGTTTTGGCAGCAGGCGAAGCCTATGGCACCACAGACTTAGCCATTAAAATGTGTCGTCCAATGCCATTTAATCAAAAACTGATTGCAGAAGGAAAGGTGATTAACATTGGAAAAAATCTAGTGATCTCAGAAGGTTATTTACGCGATGAAAATGGCAAACTATATGCGCATGCCACAGCGACCAATATGATTATTCGTACTCAGTAGCCCCGTTTTCAATCAACTCCAATATTAAAATGTTTTAAAAATAAAAAACTTAAGATGAATAAAAGCAGGGTTGGAAGGTTGTTTTCAACTTTGCTGAAAACACGATATGATCAACTGTCCAAATTTAAATTGAGTCATTCCGATGTAAGAAAGCCTAACTTATGAATTAGATGGATCAATTGGATGGAAGGAATGATTCTCTGTGGATCATTTTGATTTTATCCACAGAAATAAATGTGACGATTTATCCTCATGCTATTTCTGCTACAATTGCGCCAATTTCAGCTTTCCTACATCTGCGTAATCAATAGAGTTATCGCAAAGATGTTCAATATGAAGATTTATACATGTTTAATGATCAGTTAGCGCAAGAAGTCAGTGCGCGTAGAACCTTTGCCATTATTTCCCATCCCGATGCGGGTAAAACCACCATGACAGAAAAATTGCTGTTATGGGGTAAGGCCATTCAGGTTGCAGGGATGGTCAAAAGTCGTAAATCTGACCGTGCAGCAACCTCTGACTGGATGGAAATGGAAAAAGAACGTGGTATTTCCATTACCACGTCCGTGATGCAGTTTCCTTATAAAAAACATACGATTAATTTGCTCGATACGCCGGGTCATGAAGACTTTTCTGAAGATACCTATCGTACTTTAACCGCAGTTGATTCGGCACTCATGGTGATTGATGGCGCGAAAGGCGTCGAGGAACGAACCATTAAATTGATGGAAGTGTGTCGTATGCGCGATACACCAATCATCTCTTTTGTGAATAAAATGGACCGTGAAATTCGAGAGCCTTTAGAGCTTTTGGATGAAATTGAAAGCGTTTTAAATATTCGTTGTGTACCAATTACCTGGCCTTTAGGCATGGGGCGTGACTTTGCGGGTGTTTATAACATTCTTGAAGACAAACTGTATGTTTACAAGGCAGGTTTTGGCTCAACTATTACTGATATTGAAGTGCGTGACGGTTATGATCATGCCGATATCCGTGAAAAAGTCGGTGAACTGGCATGGTCTTCGTTTGAAGAATCGTTAGAACTGGTGCAAATGGCCAATGAGCCTTTAGATCGTGATTTATTCCTTCAAGGCAAACAAACCCCTGTGCTTTTTGGTACAGCGCTAGGTAACTTCGCAGTCGATCATGTCCTCGATGCCTTTATTCAGTGGGCACCAGAGCCGAAGGCGCATCCAACGCAGGAACGCAGTGTCGAAGCGACTGAAGAAGGCTTTAGTGGTTTTGTATTTAAAATTCAGGCCAATATGGACCCGAAACATCGTGACCGAATTGCCTTTATGCGTATTTGCTCGGGTAAGTACGAAAAAGGCTTGAAGATGAATCACGTGCGTATTGGTAAAGAAGTGCGTATTTCTGATGCACTGACCTTTCTTGCAGGTGAGCGCGAGCATCTGGAAGAAGCATGGCCGGGCGATATTATTGGTCTACATAACCACGGTACTATTCAGATTGGCGATACGTTTACTAGCGGTGAAAAACTACATTTTACCGGGATTCCGCACTTTGCACCTGAAATGTTCCGTCGCGTACGTTTACGTGATCCACTGAAATCCAAACAGCTACAAAAAGGCTTAAAGGAGTTGTCAGAAGAAGGCGCAACCCAAGTCTTTATGCCACAAAATAGCAATGATTTAATTGTCGGTGCGGTCGGGGTGCTCCAGTTTGATGTGGTGGCATATCGTTTAAAAGAAGAATATAAAGTCGATTGTATCTATGAGCCTGTTAACATTAACACCGTGCGCTGGATTTACTGTGATGATGATAAAAAACTCAATGATTTTAAGAAAAAAGCACATGATCAATTGTCACTCGATGGTGGTGGCCATTTGACTTATCTCGCGCCGAGTCGTGTCAATCTGCAAATTATGCAGGAACGTTGGCCTGATATTGAGTTTCGTAATACACGCGAACACTAAATCGCGTAAAACAGCTTCTTTCGGGAAGCTGTTTTTTATTTTAAAGTAGACGCTTTGATCAAGGTGGGAAAGCATGATGCGGATGACGAAACAGCTCTTGATGGTGGGTTTAATCGGGACGTTGTCTATGCTCGGTGCTTGCACAAAACATAAAAATGATCAGACAGCAGAGCAGGAAAAAACAGCTATTTCTCAGGAAAAAGCAGAAGTTTTGCCTTATCTGGATATTCAGGAAGGTCAAGCCAAATATGCATTGCCATTTTGTGAAAAGAAAAACTGTATTGATATTGATATACAAAGTATTCAAACCAAAGATGCTTGGTTAAACACTTGGATTGAGCAAAAACTGGCTTATGTGGTACAGGCTCAAATCGGTCAAAATCAGAAAATCAATCTACAAAAAGCTGTTAATGCCTATATTGCCAAGTCAGATACATGGCAGGATCAATATTCGCGTAATCAAGCCTATGAATTACATATGACCACACGCGTTGCCTCACAGCGTAATGAATATGTCTTATTACAGGTGGGACTCAACTCTAAACAAGAAGAAGTCACAGTTAAAGATCGGTATTATTTCTTTGTGGCGAATCGTAAATTACAAAAAGAAGTCAATATCCTGGATATTTTGCAGAAAAACCAGCAAGAGAAGATGAATCAGATTGTTCAAGATCATTATCAGCAATGGTTAAAGCAACAATCTGCCGAAGTGCAAGCCGAAGCACCACAAAAACTCTATTGGGGGCAAGCCGACTGGTTTTTTGATAGCGAAGGCATTGGACTGCATTACCGTGCCAATCAAATTAGCAAGCAAGCGGGTCAATTCGATATTTACTTATCGACTGTCCAAACCAAAGCGTTGTTACAGCCTGAGATTTATCACAAAATGTTTTAATCTGTATTGAAATTTACACAAAACTGGTCAAGCATGCTCAAGTTACATTAGCATAAATTGAAAATTATTTTTTGTTAGGCAATTAAAATGTTGCAATCTAAAAATCCACAATTTACAAAACCTATGTTTTCATCTGCACATAAAAAACGATCTGCTACAAAGTTGGCTCTAAGCATCGCCGTCTGTACGGTGTTACTGAGTGGCTGTCAGCCCAAATCTAAACCTGAAGATGCTGAGGCAAGACAGAATGCGGCTTCTGAAGTACAAGCGCAGGTATTGGCACTAGAGGGTTCTGCTGTGCGTGTCAATGTGAATATGCCCGATTGTTCTGGCAATAATTGTCCAGAGTTTGTGGTGGAGCGTCTGCAAAGTAATTTTCCATGGATTGATCAAAGAATTGATCAGGAAATTTTAAAAAACTTGAAACAAATTCTGGATATTTCAAAGATTAACCAAAGTGAGCAAGCGGCTTCAACGCCTGCAATTAATCCATCAAAATCGGATAATACTGCGGCGAGTTCTGAGCCTGTGTCCGATCAGCAAAAAATGCAGCAGCAGATTGAACCCTATGCTCAATCTTTTGTGGAGCTGGATAAAGAACTCAAGGCACTCAGTGCCAATCATCAAATCAATATCATGATTAAACCGTCGATTTTAAAATCCCAAGAACCGATTGCGACGGTGGTGTTAAATACCAGCAGCTATTTGGGCGGTGCGCATGGCTCTTCGGCACAGCAATATTACAATTTTGATTTGAAACAACAAAAGCAGATACAGCTCGATCATTTGCTGTTGCCAAATCAGAAAAAATCACTCGAAAGTAAAGCGCATGAGGCATTTAAAGCATGGGTGATGGACGCTAAACTCGCCGATAATGTCGATGATTATGAGCAAGCATGGAAATTTAAGCTTTCAGATAATTTTCTATTAGGTGAACAAGGTTTAATTTTGCAATACGGTGAGTATGAAATTGGACCTTATTCAGCAGGTTTACCGCGGTTGGTCATTCCATATGCTCAACTGTCTGGGATTTTAAAAGCTGAATATTTACCTGATACTCAGGCAGCATCAGAGCCTGTTGTGAATACACCGAAGCAAAAGCCACAGAGTTAATGGATGTATTTTCCACTGTTTGATACGCATACGCATTTTGATGTGCCAGATTTTGACCCTGATCGAAAGGAACTAGCACAGCAAGCGAAAGCTGCCGGCGTGGAGCGGCTGATTTTAATTGGTTTTACCGAGTCGCGATTTTCAGATTTAATTGCTACCCAGCATGAACTCAATTTATTGAATAATGCTCCCCTTAGCTATTTAGCACCGGGGTTGCATCCAGTTTATATTGAGCAACATAAGCCAGAACATCTGCAACGATTGGAGCAAATTTTAAAACAGGAGTCCTGTATCGCGGTTGGGGAAATCGGACTCGATACTTTTTTGCCACAGTACAAACAGCCAGAACTTTATCAAAAACAAAAGCACTATTTTATTGAGCAACTGACGTTAGCAAAGGTTTATCACAAACCTGTGTTATTGCATATTCGCAAAGCCCATGCCGATGTGTTACAGATTTTAAAACAGCAACGCTTTCAACTGGGAGGGATTGCTCATGCCTTCAGTGGTGGGATTGAAGAGGCCAAAGCCTTTGTTCAACTTGGATTTAAATTAGGCATTACTGGACAGATTACTAATCCGAATGCCAAAAAATTGCATCGTGTGGTTGCAGAAGTTGGTGTTGAGCATTTGGTTCTGGAAACCGATTGTCCTGATATGACACCGTTGTGTTGTCAACAATCGAACGGGCAGCGAACCCGAAATACCCCAGTGAATTTACCTTATGTGTTACAAGGTCTAGCCACAAGTTTAGGAGACGATGAAGCATCTGTCGCCGCAAAAGTATGGGAAAATTCACTGAATGCACTCAGACTGACTCACTAAAAAAACAACCACATTCAAAAGTATAACCAAAACAAAACACTCTGCCTTTAAAACTGGCATAAAGTAAAACAAGCCAATGAAACTTTAAAAGAACATAGCCAAACCGGAGGATAGCCGCATGGCCAGCTATAGCAAAATCAATAGTTTTAATGCTTTAAAAACACTTAATGTCGGTTCAGCTCAATATCAGATCTTTAGTTTGCAGCAAGCAAGTCCAAAACTCGGTGATCTTCACAAGCTTCCCAAATCTCTCAAAGTATTATTAGAAAATTTGCTACGTTTTGAAGATGATAAAACCGTTAGTGCCTCGCATATTCAGGCGTTGGTTGAATGGCAAAAAACCAAAACATCCGATCAGGAAATTCAATATCGTCCTGCACGAGTATTGATGCAGGATTTTACAGGTGTACCTGCGGTGGTGGATTTGGCGGCGATGCGCGCAGCCATGGCACAGGCAGGCGGAGATCCTGAAAAAATTAATCCATTATCTCCAGTCGATCTGGTAATTGACCATTCAGTGATGGTCGACCATTTTGCCAATGAACATGCTTTTGAAGAAAATGTCGAAATTGAAATGCAGCGCAATGGTGAACGCTACCAATTCTTGCGTTGGGGGCAGTCTGCATTTGACAATTTTAGTGTAGTGCCACCCGGAACAGGGATTTGCCATCAGGTCAATCTGGAATATTTGGCTCAGGCCGTTTGGACGGGTGAAGATCATGGTCAGACCTTTGCTTTTCCCGATACCTTGGTTGGAACCGATTCACATACCACGATGATCAATGGTTTAGGGGTTTTGGGTTGGGGTGTCGGTGGAATTGAAGCCGAAGCCGCGATGTTGGGGCAGCCCATTTCCATGCTGATTCCTGAAGTGATCGGATTTAAGTTAACAGGAAAATTACCAGAAGGCATTACTGCAACAGATTTAGTGCTGACCATTACGCAAATGCTGCGTCAAAAAGGCGTAGTGGGCAAGTTTGTCGAGTTTTATGGTGATGGGCTGGCAGATTTACCATTGGCAGATCGGGCGACGATTGCCAATATGGCTCCTGAATATGGCGCAACCTGTGGTTTCTTTCCAATTGATGATATCACGCTGGATTATATGCGTTTAACGGGACGTAAAGATGATCGTATTGCATTGGTCGAAGCTTATAGCAAAGAACAGGGATTATGGCGTAATGCAGGCGATGAGCCTGTTTTTACCGACACATTAACATTGGATATGGCAAGTGTTGAAGCCAGTTTGGCAGGACCAAAACGCCCACAGGATCGTGTGGTCTTGGCCAAAGTTCCAGCAACGTTCCAGTCTGTTATGGATTTAAGTTTACAGCCAGCCAAGCCTGAAAAAGAACGTCTTGAAAATGAAGGTGGAGGCGGTACAGCGGTTGATGCACAGCAAGCGAATTTTGAGCATGAAACTCCACATTACATGCTAGATGGTGAACGTTATGAGCTGAATCATGGCGATGTGGTGATTTCAGCGATTACATCCTGTACCAATACCTCTAACCCAAGTGTGATGTTAGCCGCAGGTTTACTGGCTAAAAAAGCCATCGAAAAAGGGTTGCAACGTAAACCATGGGTAAAAAGCTCGCTAGCTCCGGGTTCTAAAGTAGTGACGGATTATCTGGCTGCCGCAGGCTTAACACCTTATCTGGATGAGTTGGGTTATAACCTTGTTGGTTATGGTTGTACCACCTGTATTGGAAACTCTGGTCCTTTACCCGACCCAATTGAAGCTGCCATACAAAAATATGATTTAAACGTGGCATCAGTACTTTCAGGCAACCGTAACTTTGAAGGTCGTGTGCATCCTTTGGTAAAAACTAACTGGTTGGCTTCTCCACCATTGGTGGTGGCTTATGGTCTAGCGGGAACTATTGTAAAGGATTTAACTGCTGAGCCAATTGGACAAGGTAAAAATGGCGAAGACATTTATTTAAAAGATATCTGGCCGAGTAGTGCTGAAA
Organism: Acinetobacter ihumii; assembly: GCF_900625095.1. GTDB lineage: Bacteria > Pseudomonadota > Gammaproteobacteria > Pseudomonadales > Moraxellaceae > Acinetobacter > Acinetobacter ihumii. The sequence continues at coordinate 2,799,084 of NZ_LR130760.1, forward strand.
TTGCAGAAGTCTTGCAAAAAGTGAATACAGAGATGTTCCATAAGGAATACGCGGCAGTATTTGAAGGGGATGAAAGCTGGCAATCCATTCAGATTCCGCAAAGTAAAACCTACGAATGGGCACAGGATTCAACTTATATTCGTCATCCACCGTTTTTTGAGGGTATAGGCCAACCCCCTGAAGCAATTACCAATATTGATTCGGCACGGATTTTAGCGGTTTTGGGAGATTCAGTCACCACCGATCATATTTCGCCTGCGGGAAATATCAAAAAAGACAGTCCAGCAGGACGTTATTTGCAAGAACATGGCATTGAGCCAAAAGACTTTAATTCCTACGGTTCACGCCGTGGTAATCATGAAGTCATGATGCGTGGTACCTTTGCCAATATCCGCATTAAAAATGAAATGCTAGGTGGTGAAGAAGGCGGTAATACGCTCTATATCCCAACAGGCGAAAAACTGGCAATTTATGATGCTGCGATGCGTTATCAACAGGATGGCACGCCACTGGTTATTATTGCAGGTAAAGAATACGGTACAGGTTCATCCCGTGACTGGGCAGCGAAAGGCACCAATTTATTAGGGGTGAAAGCCGTGATTGCGGAAAGTTTTGAGCGTATTCACCGTTCAAATTTGGTGGGAATGGGGGTATTACCGCTTCAGTTTGTGGATGGGCAAAATCGTCAATCGCTGAACTTAACAGGTCAAGAGCAATTATCGATTTCAGGGCTTTCCGATGAGATTCAACCGCATCAGCATCTTGAAATTACGGTTAAACGTGAAGATGGTTCAACTGATCAATTTAAAGTGTTATGTCGTATAGATACCTTGAATGAAGTCGAATACTTTAAAGCGGGTGGTATTTTGCATTATGTATTGCGTAATTTGATTGCGGCTTAGTGTTTTATTCTCATTAATTATTTTGAAAAAGTCTCATTCTATTGAGGCTTTTTTATTGCCATCATTTGCAGAATACTTTAAATATAAAATTCCTATGTTTTTTAAAGAATTCATTCATGGATCGTGACGTCGCATTTTTAAACATTCAAACAAGATTGGGCTACGATTTCTCAGGCGATATCAAAATAGGCGGTAAATATACTTCTTTAATCGAACATGCTGGTTTGGTATTTATTAGTGGACAAATTCCAAGGGTGGGAGATAGGGTGCAAGTTTGTGGAAAAGTTGGGCTAGAGGTTGATTTATCACAAGCGAAAATCGCTGCCAGTATCAGTACGATGCGTGCCTTGGCAATTTTGAAACAACATTATGGAACTTTGAATATTATTGAAAAAGTTTTACAAATGAATGTATTTGTTCATTCAACTTCAGAGTTTACACAACAGAGTGAAGTCTCAGATGGGGCATCTGAAATTTTGTATGAGGTTTTAGGATTAGCAATTGGACAACATACGCGAACGTCTGTCAGTGTTTGTCAACTTCCCAAGAATGCCTCTGTTGAAATCAACTTTGTGATCGCCGTAAACACATAATCAAGTTTTCATGGAGATGATCTGTCTCTTAAAATTTTCGAGATTTATTTTTAAAAAAGACAGGGTAGAATAGGATCTTTGTTTTATAGCAACGATCTCTGTACACGACAAATTTCACAGAACTCTTATCCTATCAGGCATCTGCCTTCTTAAAATTGCCAGAATTTCCTTAAACTCTTCTTTTTTCCCAAAACCAATTAAACGCTGAATCGCCATTTGAACA
>NZ_LR130760.1:2800902-3013988 GCF_900625095.1 Acinetobacter ihumii
TGTTCCATTTTAGAGATTTGTTTAAGATAAGATATAACTCATTGAGATGTGTCATAGTATTCGTCGTTAGAAAACAATTATTGTGACATTATTTCAATGAGTTATCTATTTTTGTCGTGTACAGAGAGCAACGATTCAAGATGACCGATCTCCATACCGATGAATATGACCGCCGTTTTGCAGGTGTCGCCAAAATATATGGTGATAATGCATTTTCCCATTATGAAAAAAGTCATGTCATGGTCATTGGGATTGGAGGGGTCGGAAGTTGGGCGGTTGAAGCACTTGCCCGAACAGGTATTGGAGAATTGACATTAGTAGATATGGATGTCTTGGCTGCATCAAATATCAACCGTCAGTTACCTGCTTTGTCTTCCACATTGGGTCAGGAAAAAGCGGAAGTCATGGCAGAACGTTGCCGCCAGATTAATCTGCGAATTAAGGTCAATGTGATTGATGATTTTCTTTCACCTGATAATGTGGCTGAAATATTGGCTTCACAGCCAGATGTCGTTTTGGACTGTATTGATGATGTCAAAGCGAAACTGGCTTTAATGTTACATTGCCGTTTTAATAAGATTGCGCTGATTGTCTCTGGTGGTGCAGGGGGTAAAATTGATCCGCTGAAAATTCGTGTGGCAGATTTATCCAAAACTGAACAAGATCCCATGCTAGCAAAATTACGCAGTCAATTACGCGCTAAAGGCATCTGTAAAAAGCCAAAAGAAAAATTCGGCATCACCTGTGTTTATTCAATTGATAATCCATTTTCCAGTGCAGAGGTTTGTGCGAGTGCAGGCTTGCGCTGTGGCGGTTATGGTTCCGCTGTGATTGTAACCTCAAGTTTTGGCATGATTGCTGTGGCTGAGGTTCTCAAAAAATTAGATATGAAAAAAACTAAGCCAGAGTAAGCTTGGTTTTAATATTCAAAAATATCAATATCACGAATAAATTATATAGGTCGATAATAGCTGTAAGTTACATTACGGTCTTTATACACGTCATAACTGGTTTGTTTAAAGTCAGAAATCCATTGGCTACCACTATAGCCTGCAATGTGACCATAAACGTGATTGGGTGTACGTTTAATAATATAGATATCACCTTTTTGCGGATGGTCAAAAGCGGGTTGGATTTGCCGATAACCAATTTTAGTTAAGGTATCGCCCCAATCAGAGGCTGCAATCGGATGGCTGACAATCTTCGCACCCGCAGATTGCAGGGCAATACGGACACTTTTGGCACATTTCGCCGTGCTGTAATTGCCGCTCATACTTTTTAACTTGGCAACAAATTTGTGGATATCGATTTGGCTGCGTGCATCATCCGATCCAAAAGAGAACGGTGCTGATCTTTCCCTGTTTTCAGTCACAGTTACTTGAGGTGCATTCTGTGTTTGATAACTATCTGCTAATTGTCCGTCATAAATCATCGTTCAAACTCGTTCTTACATTATTCACACATATCAATAACAATGTATTTGCTTGGTTGCATGATGCTATCGCCTGAACCTTAAAATACTTCTTAAGGAATGTAATAATATTTCACAAGTTTGAAACATTTAAAATAATATATTGATTTTAAATAATTAAAAAATATTCTTTTGCTTATTTTTTATCAAATTTTTGATCAAAACTCTTGGATATAAATCTGGATACGATCAAATTCTTATTTTTGAAACAATCATATAGATCAAAACAGAGATATTGTTTTGGATTTGCTTTAGGCAAATTTTCATCAAACATAAATCAAAATGTACTCATTATATTGTTGTCGATATTATTTTAATCGGTATAAACCAATTTTAAATGATCGATTTATATCACTTATATTTATTTAAATGTTCTCGAAAAAGAACATAGTAATATAAAAATCAAGCCTTTGTGTGGATAAGCGCAACACAACGGCTTGGTGTTTTTATATGGATATATGATGTAGCTGTTTTTGCTGTTCTGAACGCTGAATGCTTTCACGCATGTTAACCAGCGCATGTTCAATATCAGTAAGCGTTTGAGCATTGCCGCCACTTAATGCTTGTCGCCATTTACGTGCACCCGGAAGATTTTGAAATAAACCTAGAATATGGCGAGTAATAATAGACAGAGGCGCACCCTCTGCTAAACGTTGTTCGATATAAGGCATCATTTGTTGCATGATGTCAAATCGATCTGGCATTTCCAAGTTCCAAAACTGTCCACATTCTGCCAGTAAATAAGGGTTATGATAGGCTTCACGACCAATCATGACCCCATCGACATGTTGTAGATGTTGTTGCGTTTCTTCAACACTTTTAATTCCACCATTAATTTCAATGGTCAAATGTGGACGTTCGCGCTTTAATCGATACACGTCTTCATATCGTAATGGTGGAACTTCACGATTTTCTTTGGGAGATAAACCCTGCAAGATTGCGATGCGGGCATGTACGATAAAATAATTACAACCTGTTGCAGCCACGGTATCCACAAAATGCAGCATTTCTTCATAAGACTGCATGTCATCAATCCCAATCCGATGTTTAACGGTGACAGGAATTGAAACTGCTTGTTGCATCTGATCGATACATTCGGCGACCAAATTCGGTTCAGCCATTAAACACGCACCAATTTTATTATTTTGTACACGATCACTTGGACAGCCCACGTTTAAATTGACTTCATCGTAACCCCAATCTTCAGCCATTTTTGTGCAGGTGGTTAAATCTTGTGGATTTGACCCACCCAACTGTAAGACCACTGGATGTTCCTGTGAATTAAAATCTAAATGGCGCTTGACATCACCATGAATGATTGCACCTGTCGTGACCATTTCAGTGTAAAGCACGACATTAGGATTAAATAGACGTGCAAAAAAACGGTAGTCACGTGTTGTCCAATCCATCATCGGCGCAACACTGATTCGAGGATTCTGTGTGTTGCTTGGTTTTGATAAAATACTCATTGAAAATCAACCTATTGAATCAGTGTTGTGTTGAATTTATTTGCATCTATTTCATCTTTTTTTGCTCTTTTTAAAATTTGATTTACGCCATAAATACGCCATAATAAGTAAAAATATCATAAGGCGTAAAAATGGGTACAATCACGCAGCGTAAGTTAGTCAATGGATCAATACGCTATCGTGCTGAAATTCGAATCAATCGAAAAGATTTACCAATATATAAAGAAAGTAAAACATTTGGATCGAAGAAAGTTGCAGCAATTTGGTTAGCAAAAAGGGAAGCTGAAATAGAAGAAAATCCTGAAATTTTGTTTGGTCAAGAAGATGTAATAGATCTAACTCTTTCTAACGCTATTTCGAAATATTTGGCGGAAGTGGGAGCTGAGTATGGACGAACTAAAACATATTCACTCAAACTTATTCAGAAGTTTCCAATCGCGCGGCATGTTATCACAAAAATTAAATCGACTCATATTGCGGAACACGTAGCTCTACGCAAAAAAGGCATTGAAGATCTAGGACTCGCTCCTGTTGCATCTAGTACACTCCAGCATGAGCTTTTACATATTAGAGGGGTGCTATCTCATGCAGCGGTAATGTGGGATATAGATATTGATCTAAATTCTTTCGATAAGGCAACAGCACAATTAAGAAAGACACGCCAAATTTCATCAAGTCAAAAAAGAGATAGGCTTCCAACGAATGAAGAGTTGGCGGCATTGACGAAGTATTTTGTCAATAAATGGAATAATCCTGCTTACAGTTATCCAATGCATTTGATTATTTGGTTTGCAATTTACTCATGTAGACGTGAGGCGGAAATAACTCGAATGGAATTAAGTGATTTTGACATTCATAACAACTCATGGAAAATACGTGATTTGAAAAACCCAACAGGCTCTAAAGGTAATCATAAGGAGTTTAATGTATTACCTCAGTGTAAAAAAATTATTGAGCTTTTATCGGAGCAGGAAGTTAGAGCTAGAATGTTGAAAAGAGGCTATGGCGATGAATATCTGATACCTCTTAGTCCAAAAACAATAGGTGGTGAATTTAGAAAAGCTTGTAAGTTGCTTGGAATAGATGATTTAAAATTCCATGATTTGAGACATGAAGGGTGTACCCGTTTAGCTGAGCAAGGTTTCACTATCCCCCAGATACAGCAAATTAGTTTGCACGATTCATGGGGGAGTTTGGAAAGGTATGTATCAGTTAAACGAAGAAAACAGACCCTTAATTTTGAGAATTCGTTAGAGCTGACTTCGTAAAAATTTCATACTCTTTAGCTTGTTCGTTGTAACGTTTGTCTAAAACAAAAGCTAAGTCAAAAATATCAACTAAGTATGGTGATTTTTGACTTTCATCTATCTTGTAGCAAATAAATGGAAATTCCTTTTTTCTCGCTTTTTCTAATATTTTTGCTTTACTTAGATGGGGGTAATACATGGCTGCCACTTGTTCAAGAGTGGGAGTCATGGTTTTAAATTGCATGAATAAATAATCTGATAAATTCATTTGTACTTTGTTCATTTGGTTACTCTTTTAAAAGTTAATTCTTGAATCTTTAGTCATACAACTAAGGTATAGCTAACAAAATTCACTGAAATAATTGTAAAAAAGATGAAATGACGAATAATGAGGAAATAAGGGTAACTTTTTTCTTCATAGATAGCTCAATGCCAAAACTAACAGACATTCAAATCAACACTATTAAACTATTAGATTATTTATACTTCTACGATATTGTTTCGCTAGAAACCTTTTCTGATGAGAAGTCGGATTTTTATAAAAGGTTGAATGATTCTTTTCATCTAATTTTAGCTACAAGAAAATATAAAGGGCTGAGAGCTGAGCACTACAAGCATTTACTGTTGATGGGGCTAGACTTAAATATTGCCTATTATAGTAAATCGGATAAGATGCAAGAGAATGATGTTAGCAATTTTATCTCTGCTTTTAATGATGAGATACGTTTAGAAGTCGATAAGGCGGATTTTCCTATTGATGAATTTGCCCAAGATTTGCAGAACATATTGGATAGACAACCTATAAATCCGTTGAGCGGAAATGAACGCTATAAAATAGTTAGTCAGTTTTTAAGCTATGAATATGACAATATTGCCATTGGAGTACTTGGAAAATTACTTGATATGGGGATCTTAAAGGTCTCGAAGTATAGTAAAGCCTATCAGGTGATTTCTCAGGAATTATTAGATAAGTTATTCTTTAGAGCTATGCTATTTCTTGAATTAGAAATTTTTAAAAATAAGCTGTTGGCATCAAATTTAAAAATGTCGCAGATTGTAGATTTGAATAATTTAAGTGACCATGAAAAAGTCATTGCAGTTATTAAGTCTAACGCCAAGTTGGAAGCTTTGGAAAAAGTAGATTATCAGCGTATCTATACTATTGATCTAAACAAAAAAAATGATTTGTCGAGGTATTTTACTAATGTGGAGGCAAGGTTAGGGCATAATCCGATCTTTAAGCCCAACCTTGCATCTTGGGTTAGCTTGCTAGGAGCATGGCATCTGATGCTGGTCAAAAAGAACAACATAAATAAACCATTATACCGTGAGACCCCTATCCACATCTTAGATGCTGAACCTACCTGTTCTGAGATAGCAAAAAAAGAAATGGAAGAGTATGGTTTTGCTATTTCGGAAAGAACCTTATTTGACCAACATAATAGTATTTTTGATTTTTATAAGCTTATTAGAATTACAGTGAATGACATGATAGATGATGGCTTCTATGGAATATTAGAACCAGTACTAACTAAATATTTCTTTTATGATCCCAATATTGGGGATAAGTTTAAAAGTGCTTTAAGCAAAGTGAATATGAGCTTAAATCAATAAAATTTTATTAAGATACCTATTTTCATTAGGTCTGCACGCACAAACCCAATCTTAGTTATATAATGGACTAGATTGGGTGTGACTGGTGGAAAGATTATTTTTACAAATATAGATTTTCTCCATCGACTGAACAGCATTCTTTGGCATAGGTTTCATTGATGAGTCTTTCGATCATTTGCTCTTCGGACAGACCATTCTTGAAAGCTAATGTAAGCAACGCTTCTCTAGCTCTTTTAGTTAATGCGTAATAGTGAGGTTTTTTCACCTTTTTCTCCTCACGGTGCTTTTTTTGATACCACGCGTTAGATAATTTTTTTCTTAAAGCATAGTGAATATTTTCATCTTCATAATAGATAATATCAAATATTGAGTTAATTAAAGTCTCATATTCAGATACATGTGATGCATCTCTTCTGTATCTCCTAAATTCTGAGTTTTCATTAATATACTTTTTAGCCCATACAAAAAAATCAGAGCATGGTGATTTAAAATGACTGTTGAATTTTGTGTATATTTTGTCAAATCGAAAATATATATTTTCAATTGATCTAGAATTTTCATAATAAAAAGGGATTGTATAAGCCAGATAAAGGAGCTGGAAGTATAGATTTTTTATATCTAAAATTAAGCGATCTCCTTCTTTTTCATTCAAGACTTTGCATGCAAATTGTAAGAATCTTTGATTATCTTTAATTTTATTAAAGTCAAAAGAATGTATTGTGATTCTAGATTGAAAATCCTTTAAATCACGTAAAAAATAATAGATATCATCATCACTACTATTATTCATTTCATCAATTATAAATTTACTTATGTTCCTGAGTTTATCTAGGCTGTTCAGTTTTGCTATATCTTTTTCTATAGCAGCGTTGCTCTCCCGTATTCTGCGATTGTTATCAATATTTGGGCGATGATAGACAAACAGTGCCCAGATAAGATCTTCATCTCTAAGTTGTGTCAGGAATGATTTAAGATTGTCTAGTTCAGAATTGCGCATTTTGTATCCTGTTTTAAAAAAGCTTACGTCATACTTTAGGTAATAAAAACAATACTTTCTACTAAGTTTTTCGCTCTATTTCCCCTTGTTTTGCACTATATTTTTAAAAGCTTTCTACTAAGGGGTAAGGGTGTTATAAATAAAAAATGTTTAGGCAATATAAGTTTTTAATTTAATTTTTTTTATAACTAAAATTAGGTACTAAAACGATATAGTCTAAAATTCATTTTATTCCTTAATTCTAGCTTTTAATGAGAGGTAGGGTATTAAAAAATCTTTGTGAAATACGGGAAAATTGTATTTGAATTTTTGTATTTTATTTTGATTTAATGATAATTTGGTTTATTTTAAGCTTTGGTTATTAATCTAATCTTTTATTAGTTAATGCTTTGTTAAGAAGTAAAAAGTATATATATACTGAATTCCCGTATCTCTTATGAAACTAACAAACATATAGGTTTAAATATGAGGTATTCAATTAACCAAGCAAAACTTACACTTGAGATTGAGAGCTTTTTAAAACGCTTAAAAAGACAACGTACAAAATGGGATGGATTCTATTCACAGCTTACTAATCTGTTATTAGACTTTAATGATATTTATGATCCTGATGATGAATACCCAGGTTATCTTCAGTTCTTTGTTATTCTGATATATGACTTACAAAGCATAGACTCTGATGAAGTTGATCTTAAAAATGAATTGGAATCGATTGGGTATAGAGAATTGAGATCAGAGTTGTTAGATTTATCTGACCTTTGTGAAAAATATTATGAAACTATTGAAAAACAGAAAGATGAAAATAAAATTGAAGTGCAGAAATATTGTAGATCAATACTTAATAAATGCAGTCGAATATTAGTTGTTCGTGTAGACTTGGGTTATTTGCAAGAATATTCTAGTCGAATCAGAGTTGAAGATATTTATAATGATTTGGATATACTACTTAATCGTATCCAAAATAAAGATGGCATATTTAAACATGTGATCGGATATATGTGGGGAGTAGAGCAAGGTGGTAAAAGTAAAGGTTTTCATTGCCATTTAGCAATCATTTATGATAATGCCTATCGTGCTGGAGGTGCAGCATATTGGGGGGATGAAATAATCGAGCTATGGAGGGATATTACTAGGGATTTTGGTCAAGGATATAATTGCTGGAACCGTGAACGTCTAGCGAAACTTCGAAGAGAGAATAAGCTAGGGATCGGTGTGATTTATCGTCGTGATTCCACCCAAGTAACAAATTTCATTGAGGCAATGCAATACATTGCTGATCATCACAAACGTACTCTTCAATACTTACGTGTAAAGCCAAAAGGACGAAGAGTATTTGGTAAAGGTCAGTTAAGAGCGCAGTATGATAGACGCTAAATGAAGATAATCTCAGATATACATTATCTAGATGAAAACGAGGTTTTAAATACTTTGCAAGGCTTGCCAATCGGTGAGCCTTTGTCATTTCTAGAGGTATATATTATGAGTTTAAATTGTCCTTATTGTTTTTCGGATCAGGTTATTCAAGTGGTCAATCAGCAGGTGAATGGTTCTGATTCTACAGGTCTAGCAGCGTCCGCATCGTTCGCAACTATCGGTGCAACCATTTCAAAGGGTTTACCTTTGCCTGTATCACCACTGCTTGGCGGGCTTGCAGGTGCAGTCATTGGTGGCCTATTCAGTAGTGTGTTTGATGAGCCTAAAAAGCCGATCACGCTGACCTATTATCACTGTAATCACTGTCAGCAGAATTTTCGTTGAATTAGCATAGGAGATAAGAACGATGGCACATCAAATCGAACAAATCGCCTATGTTGGCGAAACCCCTTGGCATGGTCTCGGTAATCAGCTGAGTCCGAATCAACCACTCGAAGTTTGGGCACAGCAAGCTGGAATGGATTGGCGGATTGAATCCTCGAATGTCAGCTATATGGCACAGAATGAACGTGGCCAAAGCATCATCATGCCTTTTGAAGAGCAGCGAGTGTTGTATCGCTCAGATACCCATGCACCTTTATCTGTAGTCAGTCAGCGTTATCAGGAAGTTCAGCCTAAAGAGATTCTGGAGTTCTACCGAGATCTGACAGAGCAATCTGGCTTTGAGTTAGAAGCCGCAGGGGTTTTGAAAGGTGGGAAGAAGTTCTGGGCTTTGGCACGTACCGGGCAAAGTACCGCTTTAAAGTCTAAGGATGTCAGTAATGGTTATATCCTGCTGGCTACTGCGTGTGATGGCACTTTGGCAACGACAGCACAGTTCACCAGTATCCGAGTGGTCTGTAACAACACGTTAGCCATTGCTCTACGCGGACAAAGCAGTAGTGCAGGTGTAGTGAAGGTTCCACATAGCACCAAGTTTGATGCAGAGAAAGTGAAACAGCAATTGGGTATTTCAGTGCGTGCATGGGATGAGCACATGTATGAGATGAAACAGCTCACACAGCGTAAGGTGAGTCAGCAGGAAGCCAAAGCTTATTTTGATGCCGTATTCAACAACAGCACCATGTCAATTTCCGATCCTGAAGAAAACATTATTCAGTTCTATCGTAATGTCGCGCAGCAAGTTCAGGAGAAAAAGCCTGAACCCAATGGTCGCGCCATGAATAAAGCTTTAGAGATGTTTAATGGGCAAGGACGCGGTGCTGATCTGTCATCAGCTAAAGATACGGCTTATGGCTTACTGTGTTCGATTACGGAATTTGTGGATCATGAACGACGTGCCATGAGTACAGATCACCGTCTTGATTCAGCTTGGTTTGGTGCAGGTGCGGGGGTGAAACAACGAGGATTGGAGCAAGCGCTTGCTTTGATCGCGTGAAATTAACTAACTCACTTATGTTGAAATCAAGTCACCCCAAACAAATGCTCATCAGAGCACTCATGTAACCCCTCTCAATTAAAACAGCAAACAAATCGCCATACCCGACCTTGTGTCGGGTATGGCTTTTTTATGCATTTCTTTTACAGAGATCAGAATTTATAAGGATAATTCCATGAATCAAATTGTATCTATTTCCCATCAGCCTACGACGGTAGGATCAAAGATTGTAGTTAATCCAACCATCACCACCAAACGCTCAACAGCAGCCAAGCGATTGGTCAATACCAAAGGGATGGAATATCAGGATTGGCTCGAAGTTCGTAAGCAAGGCGTTGGCAGCAGTGATGCCGCGACTGCCTGTGGTCTCAATCCCTACATGTCGATGTTGGAGCTCTGGTTAATCAAAACCGGACGACAGGCTCAATCCATAGAAGATGAAAGCTCAGGTGTAGCACCGCTGTATTGGGGCAAGCAGCTGGAACCTTTGGTGGCAGAGTTCTATAGCATGCACACCCATAGCAAGGTGCGACGGATCAATGCGGTACTTCAGCATCCTGATCCCGATAAACACTTTATGTTAGCCAATCTGGATTACAGCGTGGTCGGCAGTGATGAAGTCCAAATTTTGGAATGTAAAACAGCAGGTGAGCATGGAGCAAAATTGTGGCGTGATGGTGTGCCTTTATACGTGCTGTGTCAGGTACAACATCAACTGGCGGTGACTGGTAAGCAGGCAGCACATGTTTGTGTCTTGATCTGTGGACATGAAACCAAGATCTTCAAAGTGACACGGTCTGAATCAGTGATTGAGCATATTGTTAAAGCAGAACGTTATTTCTGGGAGTGTGTAGAAAAGGATACTCCGCCATCAGTCGATGCCAGTGAATCCGCAGCTAAAGCGATTCAACAACTTTATCCAGCGCATGTACCTTTAACGGTAGAGGATCTTTCGCAAAATGAAAATGCCAATTTGATGTTCGATCAGCTCATCAAAATGAAAGAAGAGATTCAGCATCAGCAGGAACGCTTTGACCAGCTTAAACATGAAATCCAGATGATGATGCAAGACAAGGAAAGGGCAGTCTTTGCTCATGGCTCAGTAGTCTGGAAGAAAGCCAAGGACTCCATCAGTCTCAACACCAAGGCATTGCTTCAGCACCAACCCGAACTCATCGAGCTTTATCCAATTGAAAAGCAAGGCAGTCGTCGATTTAACATCTATAACGACTAAGCCCTATCTACAGCACCAAATCAAAAAATCACAAAAATCGCTCCCCGCTCTCTACCCTTCGGTAGAGAGCAAATCGGTCGCGATCTCTGTAGCACTTTATCTGGCTCTACATTCTTTGGGTCACTTATTTGGTCCTTGTTCCGACCTACATACATAGACCCAAATTTGTAAGGTAATACATTAAGGAATATCAACATGATTAAAGGTTTAGCAATTACTCCACCAATTCTGGGGCGTATCAGTATCGGTCGTATGATCGAAAAGAATGGCAAGCGATTGCCTGAAAAAGATGACCAGTTCACCATTACTTCCCAGATTCAAAGCAAAGAAGGCTGGGTGAAGCATCCACTGGATGATCAGCTTCGAGCGAATACTCCCAATCAAAAGCTACGCTCAATCCCCGTCAGAATGATCTTTAATGATCCTGACTTAAACCTACGTGCTGAATACACTTTGTTTGATCGCCAGACTGGAAGACCTGTTTGCATGGGCAATGGTGAAACCTGTCAACGCTTAACCAATCAAGGCGTGGAGCAACATCCATGTCCATCCCCTGATTTATGCGCTTTGGCTCAAGGAGGGAACTGCAAGCCCTATGGTCGTTTGCATGTGAACCTGGATGAATCGGATGAGTTTGGCACCTTCATCTTTAGAACTACAGGCTTTAACAGTATTCGAACTTTGGCCGCACGGCTGAGTTATTACCATGCTGCATCAAATGGTTTGTTGTCATGCCTCCCATTGCAGCTGATATTGCGGGGCAAGAGTACGACACAGAGTTATCGTCAGCCCGTGTATTACGTGGATCTAACGTTAAGGGAGGGGATTAGCTTGAATGAAGCCATTATTCAGGCGAAGCAAATTGATGAGCAGAGTAAGCAGGCTGGGTTTTATCAGGAGGCTTTAGACTTTACTGCAAGGAAGGGTTTTGCGAATGGAAGGATGGAGGTCGATATAGAGGAAGGCTTGGAGGTAGTTAAGGAGTTTGATATAGATGAACTTATTGAATCTGAACCCCTGCAAACTAGAACCAAAAAGGAATCTAAATCAGGGCCTAAGTTCCATCAGGGAGAGGGTGTTGTACAAGAGATTCAGAAAAGCTTGCAGCAGAATGTACGGGTTGTAAATTAAAAAAACTTAAAGAGAACAGCGAGTTCTCTTTAATTTATTTATTTTTTTGCTTGTATTAAAAAATAAATAAGATGATTGAACCTAATACCAAACGATACCAAGCAAAAACTTTTAAAGTATGTTTTTCTACAAATTTAACCATGGCTTTTACCACAAGCAAAGCTGCGATGAATGCGGTTACAAAGCCTACGGAAATATTCAATAAATTTTCTGAAGTTAAAACATCAACGTTGCGAAATATGTCATAAGTAGCGGCACCAAGCATTGTTGGTATGGCAAGGAAAAAAGAAAATTCAGTAGCTGCTTTACGTGATAAACCCGCCAACATCCCCCCAATAATGGTTGCACCAGACCGTGAAGTCCCCGGAATCATCGCAAGACATTGAACCAAACCAATAACAATGGCCTGTTTGAATCCAATATTGGTTGCCTCAATGGTTTGGACTTTAAAATTTTTAGCTTCTACAGCAAAAATTAACAGTGCACCAATAATCAGTGCAGATGCCACAACCGAAGGACTGAATAAAACTTGTTTAATAAAATCAACAGCTATAACTCCGATCACTACTGCAGGAATAAATGAAATGAAGACATTTATCGCAAAACGTCTCGCATGGTAATCACCTGATATAAAACCATGTAGTAGATTAATAATTTTTTTACGGTAGAGCCAACAAACGGCTAAGATTGTGCCCAGTTGAATGACAACTTCAAAGACACAGCCTGAGCCTGAATGAAAATCAATTAAATGGCCAAATAAAATTAAATGACCAGTACTGGAAATGGGTAAAAACTCCGTTAAACCTTCTATAAAACCTAAAAATAAGGCTTTAAGTACTGAAATTATATCCATAAATAAAGTGAGTCACAGAATAATAATAGCCATCACTTTTAAGATATTTTTCTGCATTTATAAGTGCATTGAGCTAAATTTTTACGCTTTCTTTACGCGGCATCCAAAGTTATGAATAGAGACTTTACGGTCTTATTTTTCATACTGGATTTTGGAATATCCCAATGCTTAGGATGAAAAACATGAGTGCGGTCATTCACGCGCATCAGCAGGTACAGCATCAAAAAAATTGCGTTGTACTAAATAATCAAAATAAACGTTATTTCAATATCTGCATGCAGATTTCAGCTCTGAAACATAGGAGTGAAATGCCATGTTAGAGTTTGCTTTGCTTTTAGCCATCGTCTTTGTTCTGGCTTATCCCTTGGGTAAATACCTCGCAGCAATTATGCACAACCGCGATATGAAAATTGATCCTCTATTCAATTGGATTGAAAAGCCCATTTACGCGGTTTTAGGAATCAATCCCAAACGGGGGATGAATGTCAAAACCTATTCATTCAATTTTGTCATGAGCTGTGCAGTGATCGGTTTGGTGACTTGGACTCTATTTATGGTTCAAGCCAGCCTGCCGTTGAACCCAAACCATGCACCGAATATGTCATGGGATTTGGCGCTGCATACCATGATTTCGTTTCTGACCAATACCAACCAGCAGCACTATTCAGGACAGGCGCAACTGTCTTATTTATCGCAAATGGTCGGCATTGTCGGCTTGCAGATCTTCACGCCGATGATGGGCCTGGCGATGGTGGTGGCTACAGTTCGAGCACTGTTCTACAAACAATCCAATGCACTTTCTGAAACCGATCAACAGACCAGCTTTAAGCATAAAGTGCAACAAATTAATGTCGGCAACTATTGGGCCGATGTGATTCGTCCGACGTTCCGCTTTCTGATTCCTTTATGCATGGTTTGGTCATTATTGCTCACTAGCCAAGGCGTACCATCGACTTTTCAAGGCGGCCCAGAAGTTCAAGTCATCGACCAAAGCAGCGAATTAACAACGCAAAAAATACCTTTAGGCCCTGTTGCGCCCATGGTAGCAATTAAGCAATTGGGCAGTAATGGTGGTGGCTGGTATGGTCCGAACAGCAGTGTACCTTTGGAAAATCCGACACCATTGTCAAACTTTCTGGAAATGCTTGCGATTTTACTGATCCCTGTTTCGGTGATTTTTATGCTGGGCTTTTTCACCAAACGCGCCAAATTCGCAGGCTTGGTCTTTGCTTCAATGCTGCTGATGTCGATCATTTCTGCGACTAGCGCTATCTGGTCAGAAAGCCTTTCATCGACTTCGACATTGCTTTCCGCCATGGAAGGTAAAGAAGTGCGTTTTGGCGAGGCATCATCTGCTTTGTGGTCAGCGGTCACCACCCAAGTCAATAACGGCTCAGTGGATATGATGCATGATTCATCTGCACCGCTCACAGGTATGGTGCAATTGTCCAATATGCTGATCAATGCCATTTGGGGCGGGATTGGCTGTGGTTTACAGCAATTCATTATTTATCTGTTTTTAGCAGTCTTTATTGCAGGCTTAATGACCGGCCGCACCCCAGAATTGTTTGGCCGCAAAATTGAAGCCGGTGAAATCAAGCTGCTCGCTGTTGTGATTTTGATCCAACCCATCGTCATTCTTGGTTTAACCGCAATAACTGTATTTTTTCCTGAATTGACGGGCAACAGTAATCCGCAATACCACGGCATTTCTCAAGTGCTGTACGAATATGTGTCTGCATTTGCCAACAATGGCTCAGGCTTTGAAGGACTATCAGACAATACCGTGTGGTGGAATGTCACATGCGGTATTGCTTTATTGCTCG
This sequence comes from Acinetobacter ihumii, assembly GCF_900625095.1. Lineage (GTDB taxonomy): Bacteria > Pseudomonadota > Gammaproteobacteria > Pseudomonadales > Moraxellaceae > Acinetobacter > Acinetobacter ihumii. Next base: position 2,815,557 of record NZ_LR130760.1, read on the forward strand.
GCCGTTTCCCGACATTAATTATTCCTTTAATCATCGCTACACGTTTAGCTGCTAAACGCCAAGCACCTGAAAGCAGCGGCAGTTTAAAAGTCGAAACGCCAACATTCGCACTGACTTTAATTGCCATTGTGGTGATGTTGACCTTATTGCAATTTATGCCAGCCCTGGTCTTGGGGCCAATTGCTGATCATCTGTTATTGGTTCAAGGTTAAGGGGGAGTACAATGAATCATTCAAAACACACTGTTCAAACACAGCAAAACACCATAGCTTCAACCTTATTTCAAGCTGAAGCATGGAAAAATGCTTTTATTAAACTGCTGCCGCAGCATGTGATTAAAAATCCGGTGATGGCCATCGTTTGGCTTGGGACGCTGATTACACTGGTTAGTACAATTCTAGGTCAATCTAGTTTGGTTTTTGGCTTATTGGTGACGTTGATTTTATTTGTGACGGTTCTCTTTGCCAATTATGCCGAAGCGGTTGCTGAAGCCAAAGGCCGCGGACAGGCGTCATCCCTGCGTCAAGCGCGTCAGAATTTGACGGCGCGCCGGATCCATTCTAAAGATGATATGGATGGGGTGCAGATTTCAGCGGCTGAATTGAACATGCATGACTTGATTGAAGTGCGTGCAGGGGAATTGATTCCCGCAGATGGTGAAATAATTCAGGGCTTTGCTACGATCAATGAAGCTGCAGTAACAGGTGAATCTGCGCCGGTACTCCGTGAAGCGGGCACAGATAAATCTGGGGTGATTGGCGGAACCAAAGTCTTAACCGACCGGATCATCGTGCAAGTGACCGCAGAGGCGGGAAATAGCTTTCTCGACCGAATGATTGCTTTAGTCGAAGGCTCAAACCGTCAAAAAACACCGAATGAAATTGCCTTAGGTATTTTACTGACCGTGATGACTGTGACTTTTATCATCGTCGTGGTCAGCCTGCCGTTGATTGGACATTTCCTGCATATTGAAATCAGCCCGATTTTATTGGTGGCGCTATTGGTCTGCTTGATTCCAACCACCATCGGCGGCTTATTGCCAGCTATTGGAATTGCAGGGATGAACAGAGCGCTCAAAGCCAATGTGATTGCCAAATCAGGCAAGGCGGTTGAAGTTGCAGGCGATATAGATGTTTTACTACTCGATAAAACCGGAACTATTACTTACGGTGACCGTCAGGCGACTGCTTTTTATCCCTTAACAGGAGTGACGGAGTCTGAACTTCGCCAAGCGGCGGTACTGACTTCTTTGGCCGATCCAACGCCAGAAGGTAAATCGGTGGTTGCTTTGGCCAAAGAGCAAGGTGAAAGAGTGGCCGAGCCTGAACAGGCTGAATTTATCGCTTTTAATGCGTCCACACGCATTTCAGGCCTTAACTTGGCGGATGGTCATCAAGTGCGTAAAGGCGCTATGGATGCCATTCTTAAATTCGCTTCGCAAAACCTTGAAAATCATGCCGAACTGAAAGCGCGCGTAGAACAAATAGCTTCAAAAGGGGCAACGCCGCTGGTCGTGGCTAAAGACCAGAATTTGTTGGGTGTCATTGAACTATCAGACGTGATTAAGCAAGGCATTAAAGAAAAATTTGCGCGCTTACGTGAAATGGGCATTAAAACTGTGATGGTGACCGGAGATAATCCGCTCACAGCAGCGGCCATCGCAGCAGAGGCTGGTGTGGATGATTATATCGCTGAAGCGAAACCAGAAGATAAACTCACATGCATTCGAACCGAGCAAAACAAAGGACATTTGGTAGCGATGGTCGGTGACGGTACTAATGATGCACCGGCGTTGGCCCAAGCAGATATTGGCTTAGCCATGAACTCGGGAACGCAAGCAGCCAAAGAAGCAGGCAATATGGTGGACTTAGATTCTGATCCAACCAAATTGCTATCTGTGGTTGAAATAGGCAAACAGCAGCTGATTACTCGCGGTGCATTAACCACCTTTTCCTTGGCGAATGATGTATCAAAGTATTTTGCAATTTTGCCGGCATTATTCGTCGCGGCAATTCCGCAAATGCATGTGTTAAATGTCATGCAACTAGGCAGTTCTGAAAGTGCCATCCTGTCTGCGCTGATCTTTAATGCGATCATTATTCCTCTGCTGATTCCAATTGCACTGCGCGGTGTGAAATTCAAACCTTCGACATCTACCCAATTATTGCGCCGCAACATGCTGATTTATGGTGTGGGCGGGGTGCTGCTACCGTTTATTGCCATTAAAGCGATTGATCTGCTGATCAGTCCAATCTTGGCCCTATAAATTTTTTGAGGATGACAAAGTGAATATGCAAAATCATCAATTGGCAGACTCATCATGGGGTGAGAAACTGCGCGCTTCGTTTGGAATGACCATCATTGCTCTAGGCTTATGCGGCTTTGTATATAGTGCTGCTGCAACCAGCTTAGGACAAATGCTCTTTCCAAAACAAGCCAACGGCAGCTTGATTGTCGAAAATAATCAAGTGATCGGTTCACGCTTAGTGGCACAGCCTTTTGCCCAAGTTCAATATTTCCATCCGCGTCCATCTGCCGCAAATTATGATCCTATGGCGATGGCCGGAAGCAACATGGCGAGAACCAATCCTGAACTGCAGAAAGCCATAGAGGAACGGCTGAATCGAATCGCAGCGAAGGAACAGATTGAAAAATCTAAAATTCCTGCGGATCTGGTCACCGCTTCAGGCAGTGGCATCGACCCTGAAATTAGCGTGCAATCAGCCATGATTCAAGTGAAGCGGATTGCCCATGCACGGCATATGCCTGAACAGAATGTCGAAAAACTGATTCAGTCGCATACGGTTCAGCCGATTTTTGGGATTTTAGGGCAGGCACGTATCAATGTGCTTGAATTGAATTTGGCTTTGGATCGGGGCGGGAAGTGATATGAATGGCTTGAAGATTAAAATATAGTGATTGAACGCTATTAAATAATTTGAATTAAGTTACATACGATTGTTGGGCGAGGGGATGTTCTATACCTCCGCCCAACGGTGGCATCCATATTGCCCAGCAATAGCCAAGCTGACTTTAGACGCATTTAAATGAATTTAAAAACATCTTTTTAAAGCAATAAATAAAGATTACTTCTATGACTGATCAACGAACCAATAAAGCCGATGTTTTGCTGCAACATACACAGCGTTATCAGTCTGGGCGGCTGACGATTTTTTTAGGCGCAGCTCCGGGCGTGGGAAAGACCTTTGCCATGCTGGTTCGTGCGCATGAACTGGCGCTGCAGGGTATTAATATCGTCATTGGCTATGTAGAAACGCATGGCCGTAGAGAAACTGAAAATTTAATTTCTGGTTTAGATATAATTCCGCGCAAGGCTATTGAATATCAAGGGCAGCATCTGGAGGAAATGAATCTAGATGCCGTTTTGGATAAAAAGCCCAGTATTGTTTTGGTGGATGAATTTGCCCACACTAATATGCCCGGCAGCCGTCATGAAAAACGCTGGCAAGACATCAATGAATTATTAGATGCTGGTATTGATGTTTTTACCACCATGAACATTCAGCATTTGGAAAGTTTGAATGATGTGGTATATCAAATCACTGGGATTCGTGTCACTGAAACCGTGCCAGACCGGGTGTTCGAATGGATTAGAGATATCCGCTTAATTGATTTGCCTGTGAATGAGCTGTTGGAGCGCTTAAACCAAGGGAAGGTTTATGTGCCTGAGCAGGCGGAACAGGCCTTACAGCGATTTTTCAACAGCTCCAACTTAACGGCACTGCGTGAACTGGCAATGCAAACCGTTGCCAATTATGTTGATAATGATGTACGCGAAAATTTCGCCATTCAAGGGCTTGCTCAAATCCCCTTAAAAAATCATGTCTTAATTATGATTGATGGCAAAGGGCATTCTGAAGCTTTAGTTCGGACTGGATGCCGTATTGCCGAGCATCGTGCGGCAAACTGGACGGTTGTTGCTTTTTCTCATGATACGCAAATCATGAATAAACAGGAAAACTCGCAAAGCCGTGAAATAGAACGGGCTTTAAACTTAACGCGTCAAATGGGCGGAATGACAGAAGTCCTTTACGGCCAGCAACATGCTAAAACTTTATTTGATTATGTGATGGACCGCGGCATTTCAACCTTGGTTTTAGCGCAAGCGGCTCCGCAAAAGTTTTCGCTGAATTTAAGGCTCAATTTGATTGATCAATTACTGCAATACCGGCCCAGTTTTGAACTCAGTATAGTGCCGATTATTGCAGAGAATAAGCATCTGTCCTTTTTCACTCAAAGGGCATTCTTGTCGCTGAGAGAAATACAGTACGTACTAGCCACCACGGTCATCAGCATTGTGATTGCAAGCTTAGGGGAAAAGTATTTAGGGATTGAAGATCTTTCGGTGATTTTTATCACCGCTGTGGTTTTTGTGGCATCAAAAACACGGATGCTGGCTGCAGCTTTTTCAGCCATCCTATTCTTTCTAGCTTATAATTTTTTCTTTATTTCCCCGCAATTTACATTTCAGATTTCTGCACATCAGGGGATTGTCACCGTGATTGCATTTTTGGGCGCGGCTTTAATTTCGAGCCGATTAGCGTCACGTTTGAAAGAGCAGGTGACTGCACTCAAAACGGCGAACAGTTATAACAGCATTATGCAGGATTTAGGGCAGAAGCTGTCCACAGCATTAGATTTGGCACAAATCAAGGAGATTGCTGAACATAGCCTGAGTAAAAATCTCAATGCAGATGTCTGGCTGTATTTCCCAGATACTGCAGCAACTCAAGCATCATCCACTATCATGAGTAATAAAGAAAAAATTTCAGCCGATTGGACATTCAAAAACCATCAACCGTCCGGTCGCTTTACCCAAACCTTGACGGAAAATGAGTGGTGGTTTTTGCCCTTATTGGCTTCCAAGCAATGCTTAGGCGTGGTGGGGTTGAAACTTAAAGATGTGCAAGCAGTAATCAATACGGAGCAAAAACAGCTCGCTGAACTCATGGTAGAGTATCTTGCGCAGGCGATTTTCCGCACCCAGCTGACCAAGGCTTTGGAAATAGCCAATGTGAATTCTGAAACGGAAAAATTGCGCTCGGCATTATTATCATCCGTATCGCACGATTTACGCTCGCCTTTGGCGTCGATGATTGGAGCAGCGGATACTTTGAGCACTTACCGCCATTCCATGAATGAAAATGATCAGGACAGCTTGCTGGAAGCGATTCATTTAGAGGGGGAGCGTTTAGACCGCTATATTCAAAACCTACTGGATATGACCCGTTTAGGCCATGAAGGCTTAAGCTTGAAGCGGGACTGGATTGGAGTTGATGAACTGATCGGTTCAGCAGTGCGCCGTTTAAACCGTTATATGCCAGATGCATTGGTTGAAGTGCATGCGCCTCAAGAATCTTTGAGTTTATTTGTACATGCCGCCTTGATTGAACAGGCCATTTTTAATGTACTGGAAAATGCCGCAAAATTTTCACCAGAAAATAAAGCTGTGATGATTGAGGTGCAGCAGGTGAATGAAAATGAGATCGAAATTGCCATAACTGATAAGGGGCAGGGTATCCCGGAAGGTGAGCGGGAACGCATTTTTGACATGTTTTATACCATGCAGCGCGGCGACCGCGGGCAATATGGTACAGGCTTGGGCTTGACGATTGTGAAAGCGATTGTGGGTGCGCATATGGGGAAAATCATGGCATCATCAGGCAAGAACAATCAAGGAACATGTATCCGCATACAGCTTCCTATTCAGCAAATTACTTAAAGCATCTAGCAGCTTTTAGGTGGGAAAATGCCAGAACAGAATGAATCAGCCAGCTCCATGACCAATGTCTTGATTATTGATGACGAAAATCAGATTCGAAAATTCTTGGATATAGCACTCAGAGCGCAAGGCTATAAAACGCTTTTGGCTGAAAATGGCCAAAAGGGTTTGGAACTCCTAGCTTTGCAAGGCGCGGATTTAGTGATCCTCGATTTGGGTTTGCCAGATTTGGATGGTTATGAGGTTTTGTCTGAGCTTCGCACATGGTCGCACGTTCCAGTGATAGTGCTGTCTGTGCGGGCAAATGAAGAAGAAAAAGTGAAGCTTCTGGATGCTGGCGCAAATGATTATGTGACCAAGCCGTTTAGTGTTCAGGAGCTGGTGGCGCGCATTCGTGTACTGCTTAGGCAGCACCAGCATAGTACTGTTGATACTGTAATTTTTGATGATGGCGTATTAAAAATCGATTTTTCCAAACGGCAGGTTTTTTTAAATCAACAATTGCTCTCCTTAACACGCAAAGAATATCAGCTGCTGAATTTATTGGCGAAAAATAAAGGCCAATTGATTACTCAGCCGCAAATATTGAAAGAGCTGTGGGGGCCAACGCACCAAGAAGATACGCATTATTTACGGATTCTGGTGGCTAAATTAAGAGTGAAGTTAAATGATAATGCTGTGCAGCCTAAATATATTATTACTGAACCGGGAGTGGGTTTGCGATTTTTGAAGATTTATTAATATTAAATATGCCATTTATTTTACATGAGTAATTAGACCTCTTTCATAAATCATTTTTTGCTCAGTTCCAAGTTGTAGATTCCAGCGATTAAATTGAATCTCAAACTAAGCCTTTTACATCTATTTCGATAACGCTCAGCAAGGATTTTGAAGGTTTTCAGGTTGCCAAATACATGCTCAATTCCGATTCATCTTTTATTGATTTCTTGATTATAGATTTTCAATTCAGGATCCAATTTACAGTGTCTTTTGGCTTTTAATGGCAACAGGCTATTCGGATACAACACATAAATCCGCTGATAGCCTTTATCTGCCAGGATAAAAGCCCCAAAAGGAATCTGGTTTAAATTGCGTTTGAACAACTCGAAATCATGCACTGCCCCGCGACTGGCACATAAACTCAGAATTTGCTGAGTTTTGTAGTGAATCATGGCTTGTACTTTAAAGGTATGGGTCTTTTTTTTGCCGCTATAGCTTTTCTTCTGTTTTTTTAGGCCTTTGGATTGGAATTTCCGTGGCATCCACGATCACAACATTCCAGTCGATGCCTTCGCCCTCGGGTAAATCTTTGGGTAAATTAAACAGATTGGACCGAAGCAGGCAGTCTTCAACATGACGGACAATTCTTGAGGCTGTGGGCTCTGAAACCCCGTAACTCGTCGCAACGTGAAATAAGGTTCGGTATTCCCGCCAATAGCTCAGACAGAGCAGAACCTGATCCTCCAGGCTTAACTTGGGCGGTCTGTCTTTGGCAGAGACATGCTTCTGCAATTGCTCAACCATCAAATAGAAAGTTGACCATGAGATGCCTGTGTATCGCTTGAACTGAGGATCAGAAAGCTTGTTTGAATCGATGTATTTCATCCGCAGATTATGCACGAATGCTAAGAAATCCGGAGTGCAAATATTAACCAAAAAGAAGATCGTTTTTTGATTTATGAAAGAGATCTATTGTTATTTTTATGTTTTAACTTATTTTAAATTAGCTTTTTCGTGGTTTTAATAGTTTAAAAAATAATCATATTAGTTGGGTGCTTTTTTACGGTTTATTTACGTTACATTCGGTAGAACTTGTTTTATTTTGATCATTGTTAATATTTAACAGGACAAAATAATGAGTAATTTACTCATGGCTAGACATAATATAGCTGACGAAGAAGCGGTCCCTGAATCCATGCCATCTGCGCGTCAATGCTGCGATATTGAAGATATTCTATTTTCAGAAGAAATCGAAAACTATCTGCAGCGCTATCCCAATACCCGTCATGTTGAGATTTGCCTGCACGATCTGAATGGTCATGTCCGCGGCAAGCGCATAGATATTGTCGGTCTAAAAAATATTGCACAAGGCTGTTATTTCCCAATGTCTATTTATGCCATGAGTCTTGATGGAGAAGTGATTGAAGAATCGGGTTTAGGAAAATCGATCGGTGAGCCGGATTATTTATGTAAACCTATATTGGGAAGCCTGCAGCCCTGCGCTTTAAATCCAGAGTCCAATGCACAGTTATTCCTAACCATGAAAGATGACAATCATCAAGATTGCGAAGTTGAACCGCGCAATATTTTAAAAAAAAGTTTAAGAGCGCTGCATGATCAAAACTTTTATCCTTGCATGGCCGCAGAATTGGAGTTTTATTTATTTGACAGCAATGAAAAATCTGGCTCCAATCAGATTTATTTAAATCAATGTTTTGATGTGAATGCGCAAGATAAATATCAAGACGTTCTGGATGAAATTGAACGGATTGCCCTTTTGCAGGGGATTCAGATTACAGGCTTAGTCTCGGAATCATCTTCCGGACAATACGAAATTAATATTCAGCATAGCGGTGATATTTTGAAGCTATGCGATCAGATCATGATGCTAAAGCGCACCATTAAGCAAGTCGCTGTAGAACATGGGTTACATGCAAGCTTTTTGGCTAAGCCTGATCTGAATAAAGCGGGCAGCGGCATGCACTTTCACATGAGTTTGTTAAATCAAGACCAGCAGAATATTTTCAGCATGAAGCAGAATCCTTTACCGTCACGGCAATTATTAAAGGCGATCAGCGGGCTGATAGTCTTGCTGCCGCCGTCCATGGCCGTGCTTGCCCCGAATGTAAACTCATTCCGCCGGTTTAAAGCTGGAAACCATGTGCCCTTAGAAGCTAATTGGGGCGTGAATAACCGCAATGTGGCCATTCGCATACCACGTTCGGACAATGAAAATCAACGCTTGGAATATCGTGTTGCAGGTGCGGATTGCAATCCTTATTTAACTGCAGCCCTGATTTTGATCGGCACACTGCATGGGTTGACACAGAATCTGGAAATTCCACAGCAAGCCACTCACATAAAAAATAAAGATCAGCTGCTCTTTTTAAGTACAAATCAGCCGGATGCTTTAGCGCTTTTTCACAGTAATTCGGTTTTGCAAAAACATCTCGGCAAAAGATTTATGGAATTATGGTGTGCTGTTAAATGTGCGGAGTATCAGCATATGTATAGCCAAATCACTTTAATGGAACAGCATTGGGATATTTAGCTACATAAAAATGTATAACACGATAAATAATGAAGATGATGCTAAAAATCAGAAGCTCAATGAAGAATTATATTTGAAGTATAGTTTACAGGAAATTGATTCTGAAATTTTAGTAAAGAAATACCAGCATGCGTCAAAAAATATGAAAAAAATAATTCATGCTATTTTAAAAGAAAGAGGTTTTAATCGAAGTGAGGTAGAGTATTTATTGAATTCAATCAAGTAAAATGATTATGCCAATAGTATTATTGATACTATTGGCATTAGACTTTTAAAAAGATTTAGTCAGGGTAAATACGGCTTCAGTTTTTACCCCTTTTTTATTTTGATTTGTAAAGTCTTTGGTTTTTAAATTACTACCAACTGCTGCTAATTCTACATTTATTCCCATTGGGTTATAGCGGTAAGTTGCACCAATTTTCCAATCAAAAAAATGGTCTTCTGCTTCAGAACCATAAATGTCCTGATTTGCTTTAGAATAGCCTAAGCTAACATTTGTGCCAAAATTAGTTTGGGCAATCGGTGTAGTATATAAGACATTAAAATACCAATTTGAGATATCTTTACCTGTACTGTCACTTGCAGCTTTGCCGCCATAGTTATCGGTATAGCTTATGCTTGGTGTGAAGCTATCGTTCTGATGCAGCAACGCATTAAAGATCATTTTGAAATAATATTCATTATAATTTAAATCGCTGTTATCGATGTAATTGTAGCGCAGGATGCCAAGATCGACTGCAGGATGGATTGAACCTAGCGCGATTGGCGCTGTATAGCCCATCTGGGGATCCAGTTCTAAATGCGCTTCGTCATCAAAATCAACATTCGATGCAAATGCAGCAAGATAAAAGCCAGAAGCGTGGCTTAAAACAAAGTTTGCCTGTAAGGCTGGGTCATTCTGGGTTTGCGTTTGGCCGCGCCATCGGTACTCGCTGGCTAATGATACATTACCTGAAAAGCTTAATGCGGGAGAGCTTTCATCTCCAGTAGCAAAAGCATAACTTGAATAGAGCGGTATAAGGCTAAAAAGTAGATGGTATAATTTTTTCATAACATTTTAAATTAGTAGTCAGTGAAGTAATGTATGTTATGGATTAATTTATTGATTTATAATAAAAATATCGTAAATTTTGCGTAAAATAAGTATAAAATTTAAGATGAATATTTTTTAAAGTCGCAGATTCAAATCCCAAGTGCAACACATTTGTAGTTAGTTGAAAAAGTTAGGTGTATTCATAGAATCATTAGACTTTACCGCAAGGAAGGGTTTTGCCAATGCACGGTTTGAAACGGATATAGAGGAAGGGTTGGATGTGCTGGAGGAATACTACCCTGAACAAGAACAAAACCGTACGGTGGAGCAACAAGCTTCGCCTGAAGGGTTTGTGCAGGGTATTCAGCAGGGGTTGCAGCGATCAGTCAGACCCGTCAATTAATCGATTGGTTGGAAAAGAGCAACTTTCTAGGTTGCTCTTTTTTTTTACGACATTATAAGACGTAGCAGTTGTTAAAGGACTATTTTAGCTAAAGTTATCCCGTTAAAATGACAGGACTTTATTAATCTCTATTTTTTTTGTTAAGTGCATGACTTTTAATAGGTCATTGATATGCTAACTTAGCAACATTGTTTAACATTAAGTATAAAACCAAAGCGGTTGATCTTGGATTGAGGAAATAAAATGCATTCATTGGAACAAAAGTTTCTAAATGACTTAGATGACAAGCTTTGGAAAGCCGCCGATAAATTACGCAGCAGTCTGGATGCCGCTAACTACAAGCATATTGTTTTAGGACTGATTTTCTTAAAGTACGTATCAGATGCTTTTGATGAACGGCAATCTGAACTCAAAGAATTGTTTGCACAAAAAGACGATCACAACATCTATTACATGCCGCGTGATCAGTACGACAGCGAAGAAGAATACCAACAGTCTATTGCTGATGAACTAGAAATACTGGATTACTACCAAGAAAAAAACGTATTTTGGGTGCCAAAAGCAGGCCGCTGGTCAAATATCCGTGATGCAGCCGCTTTACCAATTGGCTCAACCATTTGGCAGGATGAACAAGGTACAGATGTCAAACTGCGTTCTGTATCCTGGCTGATTGACAATGCCTTTGATGCAATTGAAAAAGCCAATCCAAAGCTTAAGGGTATTCTTAATCGTATTGGACAGTATCAGCTGGACAATGACAAGTTACTTGATCTGATCAATACTTTTTCTGACACCAGTTTTACTAATCCAGAATATAACGGTGAGCAACTCAGTCTGCACAGTAAAGATATTCTTGGGCACGTCTACGAATACTTTTTAGGACAGTTTGCTTTGGCTGAAGGCAAGCAAGGTGGGCAGTACTACACGCCTAAAAGTATCGTCACCTTAATCGTTGAAATGTTGCAGCCTTATAAAGGTCGTGTGTATGACCCTGCAATGGGTTCAGGTGGATTCTTTGTATCCAGTGAAAAGTTCATTGAACAACATGCACAGGAAAAGCGTTACAAAGCGTCTGAACAGAAAAAGCATATTTCCATCTATGGTCAGGAGAGCAACCCGACCACATGGAAACTGGCAGCCATGAACATGGCGATTCGCGGGATTGATTTTAATTTCGGTAAAAAGAATGCAGACAGCTTTTTAGAGGATCAGCATCCAGACTTGCGTGCCGATTTTGTCATGGCTAACCCACCTTTTAACATCAAGGATTGGTGGCATGCTTCTTTAGAAAATGATGTGCGTTGGAAATACGGCACGCCACCGCAAGGTAATGCCAACTTTGCTTGGATGCAGCACATGCTGCACCATCTATCACCTACGGGCAGTATGGCATTGTTACTTGCCAATGGTTCGATGAGTTCCAATACCAACAATGAAGGTGAGATCCGTAAGAACCTGATCGAAGCCGATCTGGTGGAATGTATTGTCGCATTACCGGGACAACTGTTCACCAACACGCAAATTCCAGCCTGTATTTGGTTCCTAACCAAGGACAAAAAGAATGGCTTGTCTTTAGATAAAAAGAAAGCCAACCGTGAAGGCAAGACCCTGTTTATCGATGCCCGTAATTTGGGCTACATGAAAGATCGTGTGCTACGTGACTTTACCGATGCGGATATTGCTAAAATCACCAATGCTTTACATGCTTGGCAACAAGGTGAAAACTTTGAAGGCGAAGCGTATCAAGATGAGAAAGGTTTCTGCTTCTCTGCTGAGTTAAAAGATATTCAGAAGCATGACTACGTACTGACTCCGGGACGTTATGTGGGTGCAGTCGAGCAGGAAGATGATGGCGAGCCATTCGCTGAGAAAATGTTACGTTTGACTGCTCAGCTCAAAGAGCAATTTGCTGAAAGTGCGGTCTTGGAAAGTGAGATTAAAAAGAATCTAAAGGGCTTGGGCTATGAGTTCTGATCATCCTTTATTGCAAGAAATTCAGAAGGGTGAAAGTCAAACCCTTGAATTTAAAGAGCAGTTACCGAAAGGGCAACAGGTCGCAAAGACCCTGATTGCTTTTGCCAATACCAGTGGTGGTAAATTGGTAGTGGGTGTAAGTGATGATCGCCAACTCGTGGGTATTCAAGATGATATTTTTGAGTTGCAAGATCAGATCACTTCGATGATCAATGAACTCTGTATGCCCAACATTCTGCCGTATATTTATATCGAGAATATCCAAGGCATGGAGTTGCTGGTGATTGAAGTCAGCCGTGGTTCATTGTTGCCTTATTATCTCAAGCCACAAGGCAAGGCACAGGGAACCTATATCCGTTTGGGTGCAAGTAATCGTGTGGCATCGCCTGAGTATATCCAGCAACTTGAATTGCAACGTCTGAACCAAACTTTTGATGAACAGCCGAATCCACAATACAGTTTAGATGACATTGATTTACAGCCTTTAAAGCAAGCCTTTGCTGATCTGGGTAAAGAGCTGTCTTTGCAGAAAATGCGTAATCTTAAATTGATCATTCAGCAGAATGGACAGGATTACCCAAGTCATGGGTTACTCATTTTGTTGGGGCTTTATGAGCAGGTTGAGATCAAATGTAGCCGCTTTAAAGGCACGACCATGACAGTGTTTTTGGATAAGAAAGAATACCGTGGAGACTTATTTAGTCAGTTGAAGCAAACAGAGCAATTCATCAAAAACCATCTGCATCTACGTGCTGAAATTTTAGGGTTACAACGTACAGAAAGTTATGAAATCCCCATTCCTGCAATTCGTGAAGCCTTGGTGAATGCAGTGTTGCATCGTGACTATAGCAATGCAGGGCGTGATATCAAGGTTGGCATTTATGATGACATCCTGAATATTGTATCCCCGGGTGGCTTGCCCAATGGTCTGACTGAAGAAGATTTGGCTCAAGGTCGTTCAGAGATTCGTAACCGTGTTTTGGCACGTGTGTTTAAAGAGCTGGGTTATATCGAGCAGTGGGGCAGTGGTATTGCCCGTATTAAAGATCTGTGTTTGCAGGCAGGTAATGCCGAACCTCAATTGAAAGCGCAAGGTGATTTTGTCGATTGGGAGTTTTACCGTCCTTCGATTGAGCAATTAAGTGGCTCAATAGGTGGCTCAATAGGTGGCTCAATCCAAAATACTATGCTGACAGATCGTCAAAAAGAGATTTTAGTTTTAATTCAACAGAACCCGAAAGTTTCCTATCGCTACATGGCAGAGCAGCTAGGGATTAATGAGTCAGCAGTGAAAAAGCATCTGAACCATTTAAAAGATGCAGGTTGGCTTGAGCGTGTTGGTGGTACTCGTGGCTATTGGGCGATTAAGAAAGAATTTGGGGGTGCGGTGTGAGTTTTACTCTACGTTTGTTTTGGGAAGCTGCGGGCGGTAATGTGCCTGAGCATTGGGAATTTAAAACAATAGATGAGTTATTAGAGCATCCGAAGGCTATATCAGTTGGTGTGATGTATCCGGGATCTGATACGGATGGTGGTGTTCCTTTAATTAAGGTTTCTGATGTTAAAAATGGAGCAATTGCATCACGCCCTTCATTTTGTATCAGTAACAAAGTTGATGAAGAGTATAAAAGGACTCGTTTAAATGGTTCGGAGCTTTTACTGACATTAGTCGGTAATCCCGGCGATTGTGTAATCGTAACTGATGAAATGTGTGGCTGGAACGTGGCTAGAGCATTAGCTGTGATTCGCCTCAAAGATACCCAATTGCGGTCTTGGATACGTTATGTACTGGCAAGTAAGCCCGCACAACATTTAATAGAAGCTAGATTAAATACCACAGTTCAAAAAACCTTGAATTTAAAAGATGTACGGGAAATTGGTATTCCAATTCCTCCTAGAGAAGAACGTGATTCAATAACAAAAATAATTGATTCAATTGAGAAAAAGACATTACTTAATACGCAAATAAACCAAACCCTAGAATCCATTGCTCAAGCCATTTTTAAAAGTTGGTTTATCGACTTTGACCCTGTGCGTGCCAAAATTGCAGCTAAGCAGGAAGGAAAAGACGCTGATTTTGCTGCGATGTGTGTTATTAGTGGCAAGAGCGAAGAAGAGCTTAAGCAAATGTCTGAAGATGATTTGGCTGAATTGCGAGCAACTGCTTCGCTATTTCCTGATGAGTTGATGGAAAGTGAGTTAGGGGAAGTGCCGAAGGGTTGGGATGCAACAGCTTTAGGAAATTTTCTTGAAATTAAACGAGGTGGCTCCCCTAGACCAATTCAAAACTTTATGGCACCTACAGGATATCCATGGGTTAAGATTGCTGATGCAACAGCTGATCCTTCGCCTTTTTTATTTAAAACAAAAGAATTTATTATAAAAGAAGGGCTGAAAAAAACTGTTTATCTCAAAAAAAGTTCGTTAATATTAACAAATAGTGCAACACCCGGATTACCTAAGTTTTTAGAATTAGATGCATGTATTCATGATGGATGGTTATATTTTCCTCAAAAAAAACATTTTTCAGATAATTATTTATATTTCTTATTCTTAAAATTAAGAACTCAACTAGTTGCTCAGGGTAATGGTAGTGTTTTTACAAACCTAAAAACAGATATTTTGCGTAATCAAGTTGTTTTAGTACCAACTAGAGAGGTTATTGAAAAATTTGATCTTCAAGTTGGCAAGATATTAGAAATGATGAAAACTCAGTGTATTCAATCCAGTAACTTATCTGATTTGAGAGATACCCTATTACCAAAACTATTGTCGGGTGAGCTAGATGCTACTTTATTAAAAGAATAGGCAACGTTATGGCAAGAACAAATACTCGTAGGAAGGTAGATTTATATATCCTATCTTTAGGATTGTTATTTCTATTTTTTATAATAATGTCGATTCATTTCCCTGATGAATCTTTTTTTTTGAAAGATTTTAAATCATGGAATGAGTTAATATTAAAAAATATTTTGACCATAATTTCGCTCTTAGCTTTGATATATTGTTTTGATGCCTACAAAAAATTTGACTTTGATTTGAAAGGAACAACCGAGATTCCTTTTGAAATAAGAAAAATTGATGATGCTAATTATGAGCATTTAACATTCTTGGCTACATATGTAGTTCCTTTGATTAGTTTTAATTTTAGTGAAGGGAGACAAGTTATCGTGCTAATACTTTTATTGGTGGTTATGGGAGCTATATATGTTAAAACTGATCTTTTTTATGCTAATCCATCACTAGCACTTTTGGGATTTCGTATATATCGGGCAAATGGTAATTTTAAAAATGGAGAAAGAGAGGGAATAATTTTGATAAGTAGAACTAAAATGAAAGTGGGGACTAAAGTTTCATATATAAAACTAGATGATAGAATTTATTTTGTAAAAGGCTTAAAAGATGAATCTTAGTGAAGTTCAGGAATCAGTTCGGTATTTTATTGATAATTATGAAAAAATTGGGGTTTCGGTTTATGCTATTCTAAAAGATAGAGGGAGTACAGATCCTGTTAAAGTTGATATTGAATCAGATGCTTTAAAGGGCTTAAAAAAACTATTTATTCAAAGTATAAAAGAATGCGTATTCGATAATGAAGATCTAACAGTATTAAATCTTTCTAGTTCGGATGAGCGTTTAAATGCTCTTTATATATATGATTTAGAGAGGCCAGATGAACTTAATACATTACAAACGGTAATTGCTAATGATGAATTGCCACTACTAAATTTAACTCAACATGACCTTTCTTCTATAAAAGCTTTATTAATAGAGCTAGGTAATGATGAAAATCAGATAGTCTTATATAAAACTTTAGCGCAAGTGAATGTGTTTAAACGTTCAGGCTTGTTTTTGAAAAAGTCAAAATCTCGATTGGAAAAAATAGACGATGAATTTTTACGCATAAGTTCAGGTTTTCAAATGTTGCAAGTAAATAACACTCTATTAGTTGTTGATTTGCAAACTATAGAAAAAAGTTTTGGGTTCCATGACGTAATTAAAAAAGAAGCAGCAGTAGGTGTTGCTGCATTAAAAAACATGAATTTAGTTCAGAATCATGAGGTTTTGTCTGAGTTGCTTGATGATATCAAATATGCAAGAAGATTCACTAAAATTGCAAAATCCTCTCCCGTATTGAAATCAGGAATCCCTAATAACGAAATTATTCAATTTTGCCAAACCTTTCCCACTCTGACAGGAAGAATTCGTTTTAATGATGCTGCTGATAAAATTATATTAGATACTAAAGTTTCCAAGGATTTATTTATTCAATTGCTTATGGATAATTTTCTTACCTCAGAGCTGACCAAGTCTTATTATGCAAGTGTAGCAAAAGATAGTATTAATAAAGTTGTCATAAGTAATTAGTCAAAAGATATAGCTAAAATTATAGGACTATTTAAGTAATATTTATCGGGGATTGCCATGAACGAAACACAACTTGAAAACTTATGCCTTGACTGGTTTGCTGAAAATGGTTGGGAAGTCATTCATGGTATTGATATTGCGCCTGACAGCAGTAATCCCCTACGCAAAGACTATAAACAAGTCTTAATTGAATCAGACTTACATGCTGCATTTGAACGATTAAATCCGCATCTTCCCATAAATTGTTTTGAACAAGTCTTACAAAAGCTGAATCAACCTGAAAGTTTAGATATTGTCACCAATAATCGCGCTTTCCATCGTATGTTGTTGGAAGGTGTACCTGTCACGTATAAGAAGCAAGATGATTGGGTACATGACCATGCCTTCTTAGTGGACTTTAATCATGTGCATCAAAACCGTTTTGTTGCGGTCAATCAATTTACTATTCTAGGTACTAAACAACCTCGACGTCCTGACATCATCTGTTTTATCAATGGTATTCCGTTTGCCGTGTTGGAGCTAAAAAGCCCAACCGATGAAAATGCAGATATCTGGGATGCCTTTAACCAGTTGCAAACTTACAAAGAAGAAATCTCGGATCTGTTTGTATTTAATGAAGCTTTGGTAGTCAGTGATGGTGTAACAGCACGTGTCGGTTCACTGACGGCGAATCAGGAACGCTTTTTACCGTGGCGTACGATCAAGAATGAAGATGATAAACCCGTTTTAGAATGGGAGTTAGAGACAGTTATTCGAGGCTTCTTTGATCGAGAATTGTTCCTGGATTACATTCGATTCTTTGTGTTGTTTGAAACAGATGGCGAAAAGACCATTAAGAAAATTGCAGGCTATCATCAATTCCATGCGGTTCGGGAAGCGGTACATGCGACCATTGCAGCAGCCAATCCAACTGGGGATAAAAAAGCCGGTGTTGTATGGCATACCCAAGGCTCGGGTAAAAGTATCTCCATGTGTTGCTATGCAGGTAAACTTTTACAGCAGCCCGCTATGCACAACCCAACCTTGTTAATCGTGACTGACCGTAATGACTTGGATGGACAGCTCTTTGAAACCTTTAGCAATGCTCAAGAATTATTAAAGCAAACCCCAGTACAAGCCAATAACCGTGATGAGCTAAGACAGCTTTTGGCTGAGCGTGAGTCTGGTGGAATCATTTTTACTACAGTACAAAAGTTTGCATTACTGGAAGGTGAGAGTGAGCATCCATTATTGAATGGACGCCATAATATTGTTGTGATGTCAGATGAAGCACATCGTAGCCAATATGGTTTGAAAGCAAAACTAAACAATGATGGCACATACAAGTTCGGCTATGCCAAGCACATGCGTGATGCTTTAAAGAATGCTGCTTTTATTGGCTTTACTGGAACTCCAATCTCAAGTGAAGATAAAGACACCCGAGCCGTCTTTGGCGACTATGTCTCCATCTATGATATTCAGGATGCCGTCGATGATGGTGCAACAGTCCCAATCTACTACGAATCACGCTTGGCAAAGTTAGATATTAATCAGGCTGAAATCGAAGAGCTATCTGATCAAGTTGATGAGGTTGTAGAAGATGAAGAATATGTTGGTAACCGAGAAAAGACTAAAAGTGAGTGGAGCCGACTAGAAAAGCTGCTGGGTGCCACACCACGGCTGAAACAGATTGCTGCGGATTTAGTCGCACACTTTGAAGCTCGTACTGAAGCGACGGCGGGTAAAGGTATGATTGTGACCATGAGCCGAGAGATCTGTGTCCACCTTTACAATGAGATTATTGCCTTACGTCCAGATTGGCATGACCCTGATCCTGAAAAAGGCAAAATCAAAATTGTGATGACGGGTTCAGCTTCAGATAAACCATTATTACAGCCGCATATCTACAATAAGCAAACTAAAAAACGTCTTGAGAAACGCTTTAAGGATGTCAAAGATCCTTTGCAGTTAGTGATCGTGCGCGATATGTGGCTCACAGGTTTTGATGCGCCTTGTACGCACACCATGTATATCGACAAACCGATGAAGGGGCACAACCTCATGCAGGCTATTGCACGTGTGAACCGTGTCTTTAAAGATAAGCAGGGTGGACTAGTTGTTGACTATATCGGCATTGCTAATGAATTGAAGCAAGCCTTAAAAACCTATACCGATGCCAAAGGTAAAGGGGAACCAACATTACGTGCAGAAGAAGCTTATGCGGTTCTTGCTGAAAAGATGGATGCGATACGGGGAATGTTTGCCAAAACCAATGAACAGGTTGGCATGGATTTAAGTGCTTATGAAACTCAGGCACACCGACTGATTATCCCCGCAGCTAACTATGTGCTGAGCTTGAAGGATGGTAAAAAGCGTTTTCTTGATTTAGTCCTGGCAATCAATAAAGCCTTCTCTTTATGCAGCACCTTGGATGAAGCGAAGAACCTGCACAAAGAAATTGCCTTTTACTCAGCCATTAAAGCGGTCATTAGCAAGCATACCTCTGTAGATCGTAAACTGTCGCAAGCGGAAAAGGACAGTACGCTAAAACAGATTCTGGATAATGCTGTCATTGCTGATGGGGTAACAGATGTCTTTGCAATGTGTGGTTTGGATAAACCCAACATTGGCTTGCTTTCAGATGAGTTCTTAGAAGATGTAAGGCAGATGCCATACCGTAACTTGGCAGTTGAACTGTTGGAAAAGTTACTCAATGATGGCATTAAGGCAAAGACACGAAACAATGTGGTACAGGAAAAACGCTTCTCTGACCGTTTGCAGGAAACCTTGAGGAAATACAATAACCGAGCGATTGAAACGTCTCAGGTCATTGAAGAACTCATTCAAATGGCAAAAGAGTTTCAGGCAGAAATGCAGCGTGAAGCTTCACTTGGCTTGAATCCAGATGAAATCGCTTTCTATGATGCTTTGGCAAACAATGAAAGTGCTGTCAGAGAGCTTGGAGACGATACGTTGAAACAGATCGCACGAGAGATTACCGAAAAGCTCAGGAAGTCAACGACCGTCGATTGGCAGGTTAGGGACAGTGTCCGTGCTCAGCTGAAAATATTAGTACGTCGTACTTTACAGCGTTGGAAGTATCCACCTGATAAAGCAGCTGAAGCGATTGAGTTGGTGATGAAGCAGGCGGAGACTTTGTCGAATGCTTGGACGTGTGCTTAACTAATAATTCGATTGAAAAATTGGTAAGCATTTGGCTTGCCAATTGTTTTTTACACCAAATTTACGCCATTAAAATTTATAATAATAATAAATCATTGTTTTTAAATAGTAATATTTATTTGTTTGTCCAATCCATCATCGGGGCAACAGAAATACGCGGATTCTTAGAAGTTGTAGTGGAAGAAAAATGGGTCATTAAAGATCATGCCTTAACATCAGCGTTGGAAAGTTTGCGATCACAGTAAATTTGAGGTTAAAGAATGAAAATGAAAAAGCAAATAGGCATATTTAATCATTACATTTCTAGACCTATAAATCGATCGAAACATGGTCAAACAGAATTTAAATAGATTTTAGCATAGAAATAAAATTGACGTTGAATCACATACAAGTATATGGATGTTATCTCTTATGAATGTAAATTGCATACGATTCTAATCCGATGCAGATCGACCCTGATGTTACATATCCATACATTGCCATAAAATCTAACAACTCGAATATTTTATCGACCATAAACTATGCTATACAAAATAAAAGGACGAAATTAGATGTGAATATTATGGAAACACGTGAAATTATGGTCAAGGATCAATTTGATCAAACATATACAGCCGTCGCAACTATGAAGGCGCAACAGCTTACACCAGAAGGGCAACCTTTAAGCCTGTACCAACGGGTTGAGAAAATTGAAGTTGAAAATGAAAGTATTCTGCCTTCAACTGAATTGTTATTTGAAAGTCAGCATTCCAATCGAATTTATAAAATTGTTAGCGAATCCACTTGAATTGAGCCTTAGGTTGCGAACATCAATTTAAATTTTGACACGGTTACGACCTTCAGCTTTCGCCACATACAATTTGTCATCTGCAAGTTTAAATACACGACTTATCTCATTGTCTGAGATTGGCCAGTGGGCAATCCCTATTGATACTGTAATGGTGCCAATGTCTTCGATCTTAGTATTTGCGATAGTCTGACGAATACGTTCAGCCAAATGATATGCATTATTTAAATCTGAATTTGGTGATAACACAATAAATTCTTCTCCACCAATACGACAGCAGGCATCAATATCCCGAGAGTTTCTTTCAATGGTCGTGGCAATATTTTTAAGTACAAGATCGCCTGTTTCATGTCCATAAATATCATTAATACGCTTAAAATGATCAATATCGATAGAGATGACGGCAAAGGGAGTTCCGGATTTTTGGAACTCGTCCAAAAATAATCGCATACCGCGTCGATTATAAAAACCAGTTAAAGGATCTGTATTTACATAAAAATTAAGCTCTGAAATTTTTTCTTTAAATTGCTGTGAACTTAAAAGTAGTGACAATTTAAATTTTAGTACTTCATAGTACCAAGGCTCTATTTGCTTAATTTTTTGATCAGTTTCTACACTATTTAAATGACTTGCCATTTTGGCAAGTTGTGCGAGAGGGTTGGAAATTAAAAAAGAAATGCGCCAAACGATGAAAAAAATGAATACATAAAAGAGCAGCATACCTGCAATAATTTTGACAATAATTGAGGATGCTTGTGCCAGCAAATCACGTGTCGGTTGCTGCGAAACCACAATCCAGTCTGTAGTTGGAATATGAGCAAAGCCCGCTAAATTATCGATACCTTGACTATTGATCAGGCGAATTTTGCCATTTTTCTCAGTCAAAATCGTTGCTAATCCCGTATTATTTTTAACCTCTTTCCCGATGAGTTGTTGATCGGGATGGAAAATAATTCGTTGATTACTGTCAATCACATACATATAACTATTTTTATAACGGTATTTAATTGTGAGTAATTCATTTAAAATATTATCCGATTTTAAATAGATCGCTGCGCCAATAAAACCTAGATAACGACGGTTTTGGTCAAAAACCGGTTGCGATAAAAAAACGATCAAATTATTTTTGACTGAATAATAAGGGGGTGTCACAACCGTCTTTTGCTGTGTAAGCGACATTTTAAAACCGAGTGTGGTATTGACGACATTTTTATTAAGTTGAAGTTTTTCCGGCGCAAAACTTAAGATGTTCCCGTGACGATCAGAAATAATCAAACTATCAAAATAATTAGACTGAAATTTAAGACGATTGACTTCTGCTTGGCGGATCTGATCATTATCAAAAGCTTGACCCAATACATGAGCACTGTAATCCAGTTCTTGTAACATCGATTTAAAATGGCTATTGGTGCCTCGTGCAATTTTGGAAGCATATTCCATGTTGACTGAAAGTGAATTTTCAATGAGTTGATTTTTTTGAATATAATAATTGACCAATAATGAAATGATGAAGAGACTCAAGACACTAAAAATGGCCAGAAATAAAATTAATTTGCGTAAATTAAGTTGTAGAGAATAGATAATTTTTTTGAAAATCATGAACTAAAAATAATATCTGCTTTTGATGCTTATGTTATATTTTTTGAACAATTTAATCGAATAAAAAATGCAAAATGAGATAAAAACAACAGAATTTATTTATTGCCTGATAAATCGTTTAAATTCAACGCCCGATTACATTATTGCGTTTTGTTATTGATTTTTTGTGAAAAATTTGCTAAATGTAAGTGGTGCAATTTGTTTTTTATTTTTATCTTCTATTTCATAATAACCATAACAATGATGAGGCGGACCATGAGTTTACAGTTGTTAGAGCTTGATCAAGCAGATCAGCTAAGTGCTTGCCGCTTATCGCTACTCCTTGGTCTAAAAAGTGAGCATAATCTGATTCAACAGTTTTTAGAATTTGGTAAAAACTTGATAGGGGCTCAAAAAGCAATTTTATGTTTCCACGAAGAATCTTATTTTTGGCATCATGCTGAAAGTAAAATTCACGCAGTACTCAAGTTGCAAAAACGTAATAATGCGCAGTTTTTTAAAGATAAAGTTTTTATCGATCAAGAACATCCGCATTATATTGATTTTTCAGCCTATATGAATGAGGGTGGAGTAGAGCATCATCGTATTATTGCCCTCAATATTTTAAAAAATAACGAATCCATTGGCATTGCTTTGTTTTTTGACCAAGAAGATCAACCATTTGAGCCGCTTAAGATCTCAATGCTAGCCGAGCATGGGGTTAATTTCTCGCGTTATATTGAACTGAAATATAACCATGAAATACTCAATGAGTTATATGAACAGCAATGTGCCTTAAATTTCAGTAAAACCAAATTTTTCTCGATCATTTCACATGATTTGCGTGCGCCTTTTCATGGCTTGTTGGGCTTTTCGGAAGTGCTTGCCAAAGAGCGTGAGAGTCTGGATGAATCCAGTGTGCAGAATATCGCAGACTATCTGTATGATACGTCTCAATCGACCTATAACTTACTCGAAAGTTTATTGGAGTGGGCGATGGCAGAAGGTGGGCGTTTTGTGTATCACCCAATTAATTTTAATCTAAAGCAAGCGACTTCGATTGTTATTAACGTCCTGAATACCTTGGCAATTAAAAAGAAAATTGCATTGGTTGATCAAGTTCCTGATGATCTAAAAGTTCATGCAGACATTAATATGATTACCTCGGTCATTCAAAACCTGGTGTCCAATGCCTTAAAGTTCACCAGCCTAGGCGGGGAAGGTTATGTCGCATTACGAGCCAATCATGGTGAAAATGGTATTGAAATCTATGTCGAAGATAATGGCTTGGGCATGACCGAGCTTCAGATGTCTACCGTTTTTCATCCTAGAATTACTGCAAGTTTAAGAGGCACTGATGGTGAGAAAGGTGCTGGTCTGGGATTGACTTTATGTAAGAGATTTATAGACCTGAACCTTGGACAAATATCTGTCAGTTCTAAAGAAGGACAAGGGACAATATTTAAAGTGGTTCTACCTTGTGCTACAGATGTCGGTGAAGTCTTGATTGAACAAAAAGATAGCGGAGATCTTACAGTCACTTAAATCGATTTCCCTAAAACCACCTGTAACTGTTATAACGATATATAAATAAAAGTTAAATGTTGCAGGTGAATGATGAATATTGAGCAATTGCATAAGACCTTAAGAGCCAGTCAATACGCAGAACAGGTATTGGGTTTACATCAAACGGCTTTGGAGCAGGATTATGCGATTGACCAATTTAATCAGCCCTTAACAACACAAGCTATTTTTCAATGTGTTGAGCAAGAACTCAAAGAGATTCAGGATGAAAGTCAGTGGATGCGTACTTTACGTATTCTGCGCGCGAAGCTGATGTTTCGATGGATCTGGCAGGATGCCAACCAACTCACTAATGTCGTCACCCTCACTCGCGAACTTTCTGATTTTGCTGATGCATGTATTGGTGCAGCTAAAACTTTTGCGCTGCCTGCTTTATTGGCCAAACATGGTGAACCTGTTGGATATGATGGTCAAATTCAGGACTTAATTGTAATTGGCATGGGTAAACTAGGCGCACAAGAACTGAATTTATCCAGTGATATCGACCTGATTTTTGCTTTTGATGAACAAGGTGAAACCAATGGGCGTAAGTTGATTGATGTTCAGCAATTTTGTATTTTATGGGGACAAAAGCTGATTTATTTACTCGATCATATCACCGCAGACGGTTTTGTGTTTCGAGTCGATATGCGCTTGCGACCATGGGGAGATGGTTCAGCACTGGCTATTAGTCATGTGGCTTTGGAAAAATATCTCATGCAACATGGACGTGAATGGGAGCGTTATGCATGGATTAAGGCACGTATTATCTGTGGCGGTAAACGTGGTGATGATTTATTAGATATGACACGCCCTTTTGTATTTCGCCGTTATGTCGATTATTCCGCTTTTGAAGCCATGCGCGAAATGAAAGTCATGATTGAGCGTGAAGTAACTCGTCGTAATATTGCCGATGACATTAAATTGGGAGCGGGGGGGATCCGTGAAGTTGAATTTATTGTGCAGGTATTTCAACTGATTTATGGCGGTTCAAAGCGCGAGTTGCAGGATCGGCAATGTCTGGTCAGTCTGCATCATTTGGGGCAGGTCGGTTTGCTGGATTCGCAGGCCGTGATTGAACTTGAAGATGCCTATTTATTTCTCAGACGAGTTGAACATGCCATACAGGCTTTAAACGATCAGCAAACACAAATGTTGCCTGTTGAGCCTGATTTACGGCAACGTATGATTGATACTTTAAATTATGAGTCTTGGGATGCATTTTTAGCTGTATTAAACGAAAAACGTGGACGTGTCAGTGACCAATTTAAAAACCTGATTCAGGATGAGGTTGCATCTCCTGTCGAAACTGAAAGTCAACTGGAACAACGATTGAATGCCGTGCTAGATGAATCTGCACAAAATTTAATTTATGAGTTTTGGCATAGTAATGCCTTAAAAAAATTACCCGCTAAAGCCATTGAGCGTTTAAAAGATTTTTGGCCGCATTTGATTGAAGCGATACTTCAGTCCGACAAACCGCAAGTGGCACTGACACGTCTAATGCCCTTGGTGGAGTCAGTCATGCGTCGCACAGTCTATCTGGTCATGCTCATGGAAAGTCGTGGTGCCATGCAGCGTTTGGTGAAAATGGCAACCGTCAGTCCATGGATTTGCGAAGAGTTAACCCAATATCCAGTGTTGCTGGACGAATTTTTGTCGATGGATTTTGAATTACCAAAACGACAAGATCTGGAAGATTCTCTGCGTCAGCAATTATTGCGAATTGAAATTGATCAAGTGGAAGATCAAATGCGGGTGCTGCGATTATTTAAGAAAAGTAATGTACTGACGGTCGCCGCAAGTGATGTACTGGCAGAAAGTCCATTGATGAAAGTCTCCGACGCACTAACGGATATTGCTGAAGTCAGTGTGATTGCCACTTTAAATCTGGCTTATCAGGCGGTGGTAAAACGCCATGGTTTTCCACTGGATGCTCAGGGACAACGTTGCTCATTCGAGCATAACGGTTTTGCTGTGATTGGTTATGGCAAAGTGGGTGGAATCGAATTAGGCTATGGATCCGATCTGGATTTGGTATTCATTCATTATTTTGATGAACAGGCTGAAACTGATGGTCAAAAAGCCATTACAGGTTTTGAATTTGCAGTGCGTGTGGCGCAAAAATTTTTATCGCTTATGACCACGCAAACGCTGGATGGCCGGGTGTATGAAATTGATACCCGATTACGGCCTTCAGGTGAAGCCGGCCTACTTGTGACGAGCCTTAAAGCATTTGAACAATATCAATTTAAAAATGCATGGTTATGGGAACATCAGGCTTTAGTCCGTGCACGTTCCATTGCAGGTGAAGCAACTTTGCGCCAGAAGTTTGAAGATTTACGCTGTCACATATTGACCCAACCACGAGATGAAAAACATGTACAGGAAGAAGTGCTTAAAATGCGCCAGAAGATGAAAGATCATCTGGGCTCTTCGACTGAACAAAAAAAACATGGGATTTTTCATTTAAAACAGGATGCAGGTGGTATCGTTGACATCGAATTTATGGCACAGTATATGGTGCTTGCATGGAGTGGTGCGAATCCTGATCTCGCCCATTTTTCCGACAATGTAAGAATTCTTGAAGATGCTGCTCAAGCAGGCTGCTTATCCAGTGAAGATGCCACAGCATTGATACACGCTTATCTCAGTGAACGAGCCGAGAGCCACCGTTTAGCCCTTGCAAATCAATCCATGCAAGTCAGCGCTGCGGACTGGCGCGATACCCGCGAGGTCGTTTGCAAGTTATGGCAAAGATTAATAGATCCAGCGTCAACGGTGATGCTGGAGAGTGAATGATTGTGTAAAAATTTGGAGTGTGTGCCATGAATTTGGCTGATCGTGATGGTTTTATTTGGCAAGATGGACAATTGGTTGACTGGCGTGATGCAAAAATCCACGTCTTAACTCATACGCTACACTACAGTATGGGTGTCTTTGAAGGTGTCCGTGCCTATGAAACACCTAAAGGCACTGCAATTTTCCGTCTTCAAGACCACACTAAACGCTTGCTCAACTCTGCAAAAATTTATCAAATGAAAGTTCCATTTGATCAAGCAACTCTTGAACAAGCGCAAATTGATGTGGTACGTGAAAATAAACTGGCTTCTTGCTATTTGCGTCCTTTGATCTGGATCGGTTCTGAAAAACTTGGAATTGCGGCGACTGACAATACGATTCATGCTGCGGTTGCTGCATGGGGGTGGGGTGCTTATTTGGGCGAAGAAGCAATGGCACAAGGTATTCGTGTTAAAACCTCTTCGTTTACTCATCACCATCCAAACGTGACCATGTGTAAAGCGAAAGCTTCTGGTAACTATACCTTGTCTATCCTTGCGCATCAGGAAGTAGCACATTCTGGTTATGATGAAGCGATGTTGATGGATCCACAAGGCTATGTTTGCCAAGGTTCTGGCGAAAACGTATTTTTGGTCAGAGATGGTGTGTTACATACTCCAGATATCGCAGGTGGTGCGCTGGATGGGATTACCCGTCAAACCATTATTACCATTGCCAAAGACCTAGGCTATGAAGTAGTTGAGCGTCGTATCACCCGTGATGAGTTTTATATTGCCGATGAAGCGTTCTTTACTGGAACTGCGGCTGAAGTGACGCCAATTCGTGAATATGATGATCGTCAAATTGGTGAAGGTCGTCGTGGCCCAATCACCACGATTATTCAAAAAACATTCTTTGATGCCGTTCAAGGTAAAAATCTAAAATATGAACACTGGTTAACTTACGTTAAATAATTGAATCAGTTAAGATGAAAGGCGAAACAGGTGTTTCGCCTTTTTTTTGTGCTTGTGATATTGGGAAAATAAAATGCATATTGTATATGTGAGTGATGCGAAGGCAGGACATCGGTCACAGGCTTTAGGTTTATATCAGGCCATACATCGGCAAAATTCCAATTCAAGTTTTGAAGAAATTCAGTTAGAAAAACTACCCTTGTTGTCGCTTTTTAAATGTCTATTTAGCCATCAAGTGGATGCAATTCGCCAAGCTCCTGATTTTATTTTTGGGGTGGGTTCACATACCCATTTTCGGGTTTGGTTATTGGGAAAAGTGTATCCTCAAGCCAAAACGGTAATCTTGATGAAACCCAGCTTGCCCATTCACTGTTTTGACTATGCGGTAATTCCTGAGCATGATGGGATTGCTGCATCAGAGCGTGTGATTGTGACTCAAGGTGCGCTTAATCCAATTGAAAATGAACATCGTCATCAAAGCAATCGGATTTTGATTGCGTTAGGTGGTCATTCAAAACGACATCAATGGAATGAAGACAAAGTTTTAAGCTCGATACAGCACATTCTTGAGCAGAATCCGCAATGCCAGATTATCTTAACCACATCGCGCCGAACTCCTGAGCATTTTCTGGATTATTTAAAACAACAAATTGATGTAAAGCAATTACAGATTTTTCCTGTTGAGCAAACGCCACAAGGCTGGATTTTTGAGCAAATGCAACTGGCAGAAACAGTCTTTGTAACAGAAGATAGTGTGTCGATGATGTTTGAAGCATTGACCGCAGGGTGTCGGGTAGGCGTGATTGCAATGGATCGATTAAAACAGGATCGTATTACTCAGGCAGTTGATGCCTTAATTCAGGATCAAATTGTTGGTACACAGACCATTGTTGCACAACTTCCACCGCAACAGACTTTTAAAGAGGCAGAACGTGTGGCAACATATTTATTGAAATCTTATTCAGGTCAATGATGTGATTTATCTTGCTTTAGTCTTTGTTTTAGCAGTGATTATGTTCAGTTATAAATATGCATGGTGGAAGCCAGCAATAGACTGGAAGCGACCACGTGTTTTGATGTATCACATGGTGAGAGAACATATTGACGGCGCGAAGTTTAATAAATTGCGCGTTAAACCTGCTGAGTTTGATAAGCAAGTGGCGTGGATGAAAGAACAGGGATTTCATTTTGTCACCATGCAGGAGCTACAGCAAAATTGGGGTAAACATCCTGATAAAACAGTTGCGATTACTTTTGATGATGGTTACTTAGATAATCTGGAACATGCTTTCCCGATTTTAGAAAAATATCAAGCCAAAGCCACCATCTATGTCGTGGTCGACCGACATGAGCGTGATTGGTCAACTTATAAAAAAGCACATCATAACAGTGGCGAGCTGGCGCGAGAGCCTAAACTTAGTGATGAACAAATTCAAGTTTTAGCAAAAAGTGGTTTGATTGAAATTGGTTCGCATACTTTGACACATGCCAACTTAGCTAAACTGAACGATCAGGAATGTTTTGATGAATTGCTTCAATCCAAGCAACAACTAGAACAGATGACAGGGCAACAGGTGACCAGTTTTGCTTATCCATTTGGAATCTATTCACAACGCGATGTGGAAATTGCAAAACAGGCAGGCTATTTAAACGCGGTCACAACGATTGAGGGAATTGATGCAGAGCAGCCTGATTTTATGCAATTAAAGCGTATTAAAGTTAGTGGAAAAGATTCCATGTTTGCAGTGAAGCTTAGAATGAAGCTAGGGAAACGTGCATAACTCACGTTTTCTTAACGCTTATCAATGTAAAAAATTGAATCATCAAAATTTATCTTTTAAATATTTCTGAAAATTTATCCTTTTTGCTTTTCACTTTTTTGGGGTGTAACAGAAATAACCAGCCAATATAGAGGTAATGATGGATCAAGCCTAATCTCACAATGGGTTGAAGCTGTTGAGAATAATGATTTTGATTCACTACGGCTGTATCGGCATTTTTATAAACCAGACCGATATCCTGAGAAAATCGTACATATCTATAACTATTTTTTTGATTTTTAATTAATTTTTCTATTGCAATGGAGTAGGGAACAGGCCCTGTTGTATTTAAAACACCCTTGCGACCGACATGATATTTTAAAGGTGAATAATGTTGCAGGCGGTTAATCACTTCGTCAATAACAGCTTTAAGAAAGGGAGATTTTTCTTTGGCAATAATATTCCATTGCTGATATTCCCCATGCGCTAAATGCTTAAGAAATTTACTTTTTCCATATCCTTCATATTGTTGCCCTTTTTCATTTTCCCATCCACAGACAATAAATTCATCTTCTGCTGTCAGGATCGAATTAAACGGCTGAGTACATGAACTTTTGAGATCCAGATAAATCCCACCTTTTTGATATAACAGTAAATATCTGAATAAATCAGAGCGCGCGGCGGCATAGCATGGGTTAATCGATAAATACAGATCAAGCATTGTTTGATCATAATATTTCCGAATAAATTCTAAAATTGTCGATTCATCGTAGAGCTGATAGTCCCAATCTGGATTCCGTTCCCGAAGCTGTTGTATAGACTGTTGGATATTTTCAGGAATGTTAGCTTCGCCTTGTAAATAAATTTGATGAATTATTTTAGGAATCGACATTTTTTACTCTCGATGAACAGCATTCATTAGTATTTTGCTTAGCTCAATTATAAATGTGGGCGACGTACACGATCGAGCATGCTGAAATACTGCCTTAATTCCGTATGTCGAATATTCCACCATTTTTCTGGATTATATTTTGCGAAAACATAGAAAATAAACTCTTTAATACTCTTACGATTAGTGACTTTTAGGCTTTTCCAGTAGGTCGATAGCGCTTTTTTTTGTAATAGCATTTTTTGTTGTGGATTGAGATTGTGATTCATTAAAAAGTCATCAATCGTAAAAAACATATCATGATGCTGCTGATTTAAGTTTTGTGAAAGTCTATTTTTACCACGAATTTGCTTGGTTTCATTTTCATCCAGAATCACAAAGACAGTTGGTGTCTCGGTAAAGAGTAATTTTTTAGCAACCATTCCGAGTTCAAGCGCAAGAGATTCATCCTGAATAAATAGGGTGGGATTACAACCTTTGGATTCTTGCCACAAATCACGGGTGCACATCACGCACATTTCCATAATATTATGCTGAATCATATAGGTGAGAGGCTGTTCTACAGTCATTGTGGATATTTCTGGGAAATGATGAATTTCGTTTAAATCATGAATTTTGACTTTGTTTCCGTAGAATAAATCACAATTTGATTCCTGCATTAAGGTCATTATTTGTTTGAGACGCTCAGGTGCAAGCACATCATCGGCATCCATAAAAAAAATATAGTCTCCTAATGCTAAATCTGCACCTTGATTGAGCCGATTTGCAGGTCCTAAGTTGTTGCTATTTGTAATAATTTTTACTTTCTGATAGGTTTGTTCTAGTGTGTTGGAAAATTCAAGCCAAGAAGGATCAGTCGATGCATCATCTACAATAATAATTTCAAGTAAATCAGGCTGCTCAGGTTGCAATGAGTCAATCGTACGTTGTAATAGAAGTCCTTTATTGAAATGCGTTAAGACCACTGAAATACGAGGTGAAGACATAGACTAATTCACTTGCTTATATTTAAGCGTTTTATTTAACCATAAAAAGAAAGTTTTGAGCGGTCCTGTCATACTGTTGGTTGCCAAAAACTGCACCTGTACATGAGAAATATGATATTTACGACAAAAAAACATACGATGATGACCCTGATGTAATTTATCTTTTACCCCTAGACCACGGCATAACATAATGGCCATAGGATAGTTTTTATCATATCCATGCAGTCGAAAAGATTCATCAATCTCATTAAATCTGGATTGTCTTTGATCTTTAGGCACGCCCCATTTGTTTCGATCACTATAATTATAAGCCGTTTCTTCGGTCTTTAAATTTCGCTCTAAATGATTATCAATGATATCACTCAGATAGATTTCATAGCTGTTGGAAGAATAATCCAGATATTTTTTACGAATGGGTTTGAGTAATGCAAAAAAAGAAAGTTGTGGTGCACGTTGCCTAAAAATAATTCGTGTTGGAATGTGGGTCTGACCTTGTTGAAGCGCTTGAATCAACTGATCTCGCCCACGAACAAGTTTATCTGTAATTTTTAGCTTTTCCTGACCAATAAATAAAACCACCTTGTCACTATATTCATCTGGAATGTTGATATCAGATAAGTCATCAAGAGCGAGTAACTCATTAATTTTAATATGATAAATTTCAGATGAAAAGCCAAGATCAGACATAAAAACAATGTATCAGATGTAAAAATATTTAGCACCCATCTTACTTAAAAAAAAACGATCAATCCATAACAACAGATCATTATTATTTCTTGATCAGTTACTTTATAATTATCGGTATCATAACTTTGCATTTCGATGAACAACGTGAAAAAGTATTTAATTAGCATTGAACAGCCTGAAAGTCCGAGGTTAACTAACTTTTTTGCTCAGTCTACTTTTTCACGATATCAATCAGAGTTTATTCAATGCGGTGTGATTGGTGCAGATCTCCCCACTAGGGAATATTTTAAGTTGGCTGTAGCTGGTCGAAAAAAACCACTGAGTCCTGCTGAATTAGGTTGTACATTATCTCATCTGGAGGCACTGAAAAATTTTCTATCAACAGATGAGAAATATGCCTGTATTTTTGAAGATGATGCAATTTCTTTAAAGGATTTTGATTTAAATTCACTTGAAACCGAAATCTCACAATTAAATCTGAAGGAATGTTTCTTTTTTAGTCTTGGCGGAATACAACTTAAAAGTAATCAGCGTGTTCGAGGTACACTCCTTGATCAGCAAATCAATGAAAAACAAATCCTTCAATTACACCCACTTTATTTTGGACGTTTTTTCTATACTTATGCATATGTCGTAGATAGAAAAATGGCTGAACTGTTACTTCAGTACCATCAACCCCCTAAAGGTTGTGATCATTGGTCTCAAATCACAAATTACGACCCAAACTGTAACTTCTATGCGACTTTCTTATTTGATCATCCTGAATTGGATCAAATTGCTACGGGTCAAAGTTATATTGAACAAGAACGACAGTCTATTGGTCTAGAACAGAGTAAAAATAAATCATTTTTTTTAAGGTTAAAAATTTCAATTTTAAAGAAATTTTATAATATTTTTTTAAATCAATATAAAAAAATAAATTGAAATTAAGCCTATTGGTTGGGTTGACGTTTTAAGTTCATTCGCAATGAAATGCTTAAATTTTTATGGAGATGATTGTGGTGGATAATTTTATGATTTCAGAAGAAAAATGTGCAGATGTGATGTATCTATTTTCAGAAGACTCAGCTCAGACCAAACGATTAAAACGCTTAAAAAAACAACCTTGGCGTACTTTTTATTCTACATTCACTACAAAAAAATTCCGTAAAGCTCAGGCAAGAGAGGCAAATCTTTTACAAAAAAAACATGTCGCACGACAATGGGATTTTTTTATCGATCAATATCTGGCAGGTCAATTAAATCACTTTAAATTAGAACCTAAAATCAATTTAGGGAATGAAAAAATCATTTGGCAATATTGGGGGCAGGGAATCGAATTAGCCAATGAAAATGAAACCGTTCAATTATGTTTTGCTTCAGTAGATAAATTTAAAGGTGATTATAAAGTTATTCGACTTGATGAAAACACCATAAAAGATTATTTAGATTTACCTGATTTTGTCTGGGAAAGAAAGCAAAATCCTTACTTTAAACCAGCTTTTTTTGCAGATTTAATCAGATTGGCTTTGCTAGATATATATGGTGGTATCTGGATTGATGCTACAATTTTGTTAACAAATCAAATTGATAAAAATATTTTAAATCAAGATTTTTTTATGTTTCAAAGAAGTGCTAATGCTGAAAATAAAGATTTTTGGATTGCATTTAACTCAGATTATTTTGGTTGGAGTGATGAACATTTTGTTAATATACTGAATAGCTTTATTGTTGCAAAAAAAAATAATGAAATTATACATACATGCCTAAATATAATGTTGAACTACTGGAAGACACAAAAAGATATACCGCATTATTTCTTTTTTCAAATTATGATGAATGAATTACTTAAAAAAAATACTTTTAATGTAGATATGTTGATTTTAGATGATACTTTACCACATTTACTACAAACGAAAATGAAAGAGCCGTTTAACTCAAATGGATATGATCGTATATTAAAAGATACGAATATCCATAAAATTAATTATATCAAAGAGGCGGATGAAAATTCATATTTTTATCAATTAAAAAATCTTCTAGGCTAGGTTAAGTTTAAAACAACTTTTTAATTGGTTGTTTCATAAGAGAAAAGATTTAATATATTGTTTTAGTCTAAAAGCATACCTCTTTTTATGTAAACTTTTAGTTTTAAGCCAATCATTTTCAGTTATTTTTTCGTTGGTTTCACTACGAAGGTAGGCATGTCCACCAAAGCGGAAATGACTTTTATCAGAGAACATAATTTTTGCTGATTTTTTCCAGTATTCAGTTTCACCCCGAGTAAAATATGCAGGTAATATTTTTATATCTTCTCTATTAAGTGCATATTTGTTCAAATGGCTTTCATCATGCCATAATGCGATAACATTATTTTCTAAATCAATTTTTGTATTTTTGTTGAGTGTTTCACACATATTTAAATAGTCTTGGCATCTCCCTCCATTCAAGGCACCTGTGAAATAAAATTTTCCAGAATTGTAATCAATATAGGCAGTACTTTCAGGATTTCGATCGTAGGTGAATTTATCGATACGTTTATGAAAGGAATGAGGCTGTAGTGCGAAAATTAAGTTTTCATCTTGTTTTTCTGGTAAAAACTCTTTAGAGGTTACTTCTTTTACAATCTCAGTATTTGCATTAAAGAAGAAAACAAAATCATATTCTTTTAATTTATCTTTTTGTGATAGAAAAATTTCAAATCTCATTAAAGTATCATATGGCCAACCGAGCTTTTCTTGCTGAATATAAGTGACATTACTGAGATTACTTTTATTTAATAAGGCTGCATCATCGGTAAAAACGAAATAATGTTTTTTATTGGATCTAAGTAAATTTTTTTCTGCTGATTCATAAAAGTGTTGCCAAAAAACAGTATATCGTCCAGTCGCAATATAAAGTATTGCAATTGAAGCTTGATTGAGATCAGTATTTAGCATATATGAAAATTTTTAGAGTCAATATGAATGTATTCAAAATTGAATGCTAGGATTGATCCGCATTACCTTTTAACACCATATAAATCAGTGCCACGAAAATCAATAAGGCACCAGCTAGACTACTGATACAGAAAAACAGAATCCGTTGATTGGTGTCCATGTTAAATAACTCATTGGCAAGGATATAACGCATAAACAACCATTGTGCTAATGCAAAAACGATGACGACAAGAGCGTGTCGACGTACTTCAGGACGCATTGCCATACTGAGTTATCCATTGCGAGAGTAAAGCGTTATTATGCCATTAACCAGAGTCAACCTCAATTCATGTCATGATTCTTGATGTAACCCTTAACCAAACGTGAAGAAGCCAGCATAAATGCTGGCCTCTTTAGACGTTTTATACAACTAAAATCAATCTTCTTTCTTTGCTTGTTCGCGTAAACGAATGCCTAAGTCACGTAATTGATTTGGCTCAACTGGTGCAGGGGCTTGAGTCAATGGACATTCAGCAGTCTTGGTTTTCGGGAATGCAATGACATCACGAATAGACGCTGCGCCTGTCATTAACATAATCAAACGATCCAGACCAAAAGCCAAACCACCATGTGGAGGGGCACCATAACGTAATGCATTTAACAAGAAGCTGAATTTCTCTTCGGCTTCTTCTTCACTAATACCTAAGGCTTCAAAAATGGCTTTTTGCATCTCTAAAGTGTAAATACGCAATGAACCACCACCAATTTCAGTACCATTTAAAACCATGTCATAGGCAACAGACAATGCTTCACCCGGATTGGCTTTCACATCTTCAACGCTAGATTTTGGTAAGGTAAATGGATGGTGAACCGAAGTCCATTTGCCATCATCCGTTTCTTCAAACATTGGGAAATCAACCACCCAAAGTGGTGCCCATTCGCAGGTTGCAAGTTTTAAGTCATGACCAATCTTAACGCGTAATGCGCCCATGGCATCATTCACGACTTTGGCTTTATCTGCACCAAAGAACACGATGTCGCCATTTTCTGCACCGACACGTTTTAACAAGTCAAGCACGATCGGCTCAATAAACTTCACGATTGGAGATTGCAAACCTTCAATGCCTTTTTCAAGCTCATTGACTTTGATGTAGGCTAAACCTTTCGCACCGTAGATGCCAACGAACTTGGTATATTCATCAATCGCGCTACGTGGTAATGAGCCTGCACCCGGTACACGTAAAGCCACAATACGACCTTTAGGATCTTTAGCTGGGCCTGCAAAAACTTTAAATTCCACGTCTTGCATTAAGTCAGCAACGTCGACCAGTTTTAACGGAATACGCATATCAGGCTTGTCTGATGCATAATCACGCATCGCATCGTTATAAGTCATACGTTCAAATTTATCGAACTTGACCCCAAGCAAATCGTTAAATAATTTAACGGTCATGCCTTCCATCAAATCCATGATGTCATCATCGTTTAAGAACGATGTTTCGATGTCGATTTGAGTAAATTCAGGCTGACGATCCGCACGTAAGTCTTCGTCACGGAAACATTTTGCAATTTGGTAATAACGATCGATACCACCGACCATTAATAACTGTTTAAATAATTGTGGGGATTGTGGCAATGCATAGAAGCTACCATTTTGAACACGGCTTGGGACTAAATAGTCACGCGCACCTTCTGGTGTTGCACGGGTCAAAATAGGAGTTTCAACGTCCAAGAAACCATTATCATCTAAATAGTTACGAATTAGAGTTGTGGCTTTAGAACGTAAACGTAAACGCTCTAACATTTCAGGACGACGAATATCAAGGAAGCGATATTTTAAACGATGTTCTTCCGACACGTTAATATTGTCATCATTCAAAGGGAATGGAGGTGTTTCAGACTGTGCAAGAACTTCAATTTCTTTGCCCAAAACCTCAATTTGACCACTGACCATATTGGCATTTTCGGTGCCTTCATAACGACGACGAACACGACCCGTAATTTTTAGCACAAATTCAGAACGCGCTTTATCTGCTGTTGCAAAGGCTTCTGGGGTGTCAGGGTCGATCACGACTTGGACTAAACCATCACGGTCACGCATATCCAAGAAAATTACACCACCATGGTCACGGCGACGGTGTACCCATCCACAAAGAGTTACGGTCTGGTCAATTTGGGCTTCTGTTAAAGAGCCACAGTAATGAGTTCGCATCATAATTTTAAAAATCCAAACTATATTGGCTGTAGGGGCGCATACGTAAACAGCGTACCGCCAGTGAATCAGCGATTATGCCTTCTCAGAGGACGGGTCACAAGAACTTGAATGAAAAATACCAAAAAATGAAGGCTTAATTGTCATTTTTTCGCTGAAATTGATTGAAGAATTTCAGTAAAATAAAGATAAGGCAACTCAAACTAAAGCTGATAAGAAAACCACGACAAAAATAATTAATCGCTTTGCCAGTAATCACATAAGTCTCTGTATGCCAAAGTTGTGGGTCAATGTGTTGTAAATAGAGAAATACTGCATAACTGCCCGTAGCGCATGAGAGCAATACAACTAAGCTCAACAATAAAAAGAAGCTGCGCTGCTGTGCAATACGATGTTGAATGAAATAGCGATAACACATCCAACCCAGAATCGGCAAACTCACGATAGATGTCGCCAGTTGTAAAAAACGATGAACGGGATAGGTTCGTCCAAAAAATACAAGAGCCTGACCGAGAAAATCCTGAAATGCGAAAGTTCTAAAGTCATCGTGGGTTAAGCCATCCCAAACAATATGTGTGACACAACCGACCATGATCCCCACCATACAGGCAATGGCAAAACCACAAAATTGATGAAGGCTTTTAAAATTCAAATCATCCTGTAGCGCAAGCCATTGGTACAGTACAGGACGATAGAGCAAATACCAAACTAGGCAAAACCCAAGTCCAAGTAATAAATTCGGGATTATTAAGCCAGACCATTCATGACTAATGGTGATGTTTTCATCAGTAAATAATCGAACTAAATCGGGTGTCATACAGCCAATCGCCAAAGCAGCGACGGGTAATGTGTGTCGAGTAAGTTTGGCAATAGGAGGTGCAAGAACAGCATGGGACAACGTAAAAGGCATATAGGCGAAGCAATTAATTCTGACTCAATATCGGGTTTGAGTTTAAAGCGTCAATTGAAGAATGAATGTTTTTTATTGCAAATTTCATGAAATGTTATAATATTTCAAAAATTAAGAAATGATTAAGCTTTATATTATTGTTGAGTTTTATGTATGTCTTTTCAGAAAAAAATATTGTCGTTTTCAATCTTGAGTATCATGTCTTCAACGCTTTATGCGGTTGAAAGTCAATCTGCCACTCATCAATTGGAAACCATCGAAGCAACCGCACATCCGCTGGTACAAACGGCTGTGGACTATGCTGCTGCGGATCATGTGATTAAAAATGAGCAATTACGACAGGGCGGGGCAACCATTGGTGAGGCACTGAGTGATCAGGTTGGGGTGTATTCCAATCAATTTGGGCCGGGTGCAAGTCGTCCTGTGATTCGCGGTCAGGATGGGGCGCGCGTGAAAGTTTTGGCGAATGCGTCTGAAACGATGGATGTGTCAACTCTATCTCCCGATCATGCAGTAACGGTCGATCCAATCTTGGCCAAACAGGTTGAAATCGTCCGTGGTCCATCAACTTTGCTGTATGGTGCAGGCACAGTAGGTGGATTGGTTAATATCACCGATAGCAAAATTCCAACTCAAATGCCTGAAAACGGTTATGAAGGTCAAGTGGGTCTAAGATACAACACAGGCGGTGATGAAAAGTTGGGTGCTGCGGGGGTGACTGTCGGTTTGGGCGATCGGGTCGCGTTACGTGTTGAAGGTTCAAAACGTGATGCGAACAGTTATATTGCCCCTGATTATGTTCATGAGGGTGAAAAAGAACGCCGCGTGGATAACACCTTTGCTCAATCAGACAATGTCAGCTTAGGTTTGTCATGGATTTACGATCGAGGCTTTACTGGTGTTTCCTACACCAACCGTCAGGATCAGTATGGTTTGCCGGGACATAGCCACGAATATGAAAGCTGCCATCCCCATGGAACGCATTTGCACTGTGGTGAACATGATGATCACGATCATGGTGAAGATGAAGAGGGACACGAGCATGAACATGATCATGCAGGTCCATGGGTTGATCTGAAATCGGAGCGTTATGATTTTAGAACAGAGCTGGATGATCCGTTTGTAGGCTTTAAAAAACTTCGTGCCCAGGCCAGCTATACCGATTATAAACATGATGAAATTGAAGAAGGCGAAGCGGCCACCACTTTTAAAAGCACAGGTTATGATGCCCGTTTAGAGTTGGTGCACAATCCAATCGCGGTTTGGGAAGGAGTCATCGGGACGCAATTTGGTCGTCAAAAGCTGGATATTAGCGGTGAAGAATCCTTATTTGCTGGGCCAAGTACGACCAATAAATGGAGCCTATTTGCCCTTGAGCATACCCAATGGAAAGATGTTCATTTTGAACTTGCAGCACGTTTTGATCAGCAAAATATTGATATTGATTCACCTCAGAAAAATTATGATGATCATACTTTTTCTTATTCAGGTGCTGCCAACTGGTCATTTGCGCCAAATTATAAATTGTCACTGGTTGCCTCTCATCAGGAACGTATGCCACTCGCGCAAGAGCTTTATGCCAATGGTAAACATTTGGCTACCAACACCTATGAAATTGGCAATGAAAATCTGAATCCAGAAAAATCCAATAATATTGAACTGGGTTTTCATTACGATGCAGATCAACTGAACTATCATGTTCACCTGTTCCATAGCTGGTTTGATGATTACATTTATGCTCAAACCTTAGATCGTTATGAAAACTTTCGTCTGGTCGAATACACACAAGACGAAGCCCGTTTTTATGGGGTAGAAGGAGAAGTGTCTTATCAGCTATCACCACGATATAAAACAACTGTGTTTGGTGATTATGTACGTGGCAAGATTGAAGCTGAAGGCAATGCGCCACGTATTCCGGGTGGACGTTTGGGCACACGTTTCGATGCTGATTTTGGCGACGGTTTCTCAGGCATGGCTGAGTATTATCATGCATTTAAGCAAGACAAAATTGCAGCCTACGAAACCGATACAGAAGGCTATAATATGGTCAATCTAGGATTGGCGTATGCAGCGCGTGCCACCAACAAAACCGACTATCGTGTTTATGTAAAAGCCAATAACGTACTGGATGAAACAGTTTATAACCATGCTTCGTTTTTATCCAATATTCCCCATGTTGGACGAAACTTTACTGTAGGTGTTGATTTTAGTTTCTAAAAAGTAGTTGTTTTTAAATATTCACATGGAGTCTATCCCGCATAGGTTCCATGTTTTTTGAAATATTATATTGTTACAATTATCTTTTGCTTAAATCTGACTTAAATTTTGATTAAAACCATAAAAGTCATATTCCCAATGGAAATAATGATATCAAGCTGAATTTTCTTGAAAAATAAACAATATATTATAACGTAACATGTGATTGACTCTTGGATCATCATCATGCTGAACAACACCAACCTTTTTGCCTTTTCTATTTTGTCTTTATCGATACATCATGCACAAGCACGGGACTTAAATACTGAAATTCAGACCAGTTATTTACCGACGATTGAGCTAAAAGCCAAAGCCAGTGAACAACCGCTCCCTGGTCAAACCACAGGTAATATTACTATTGCGCAAGATCAACTACTTCAGGGCGGAACAACCATCGGGAATGCTTTAGACGGTCAGGCTGGTATCTATTCTGCACAATATACAGGCGGCGTCAGTCGCCCAGTGATTCGTGGTCAGGATGGTGCACGTGTCAAGATTACTCAAAATGGCGGTGATCCGCTGGATGTGTCTTCGGTTTCTCCAGACCATGCGGTGACGGTTGATCCAAATTCGGCAGATCAGATTGAAGTATTAAGAGGACCTGAAACCTTAATGTATGGTGCAGGATCAGTGGGTGGACTGGTGAATATCATTGATCATAAGATTCCTTCAAAAATGCCAGATCAGGGATATGAGGGTCGTATCGGGGCGCGTTATAACACAGGTGATGATGGTGTTGTTTATTCTGGAGAGACTACGATCGGTCTGGGGCGTCAGATTGCTTTAAATGTTGGCGGCTTAAAACGCGATGCCAATGATTACATCTTGCCTCGCGATCTGCAAACAGATGCGCGCCGCGAAGACAGTACTTTTGCCAAATCCAATGATTATCATGCAGGTTTGTCGTGGATTTATGATCGTGGCTATACGGGTATTGCGTATAGCGAACGCCACGATAAATATGGTATTCCCGGTGATGTTGATTCAGATTGGGAACCGGATCAAAATATGATGTTGACGATTCCTGCGCAACATGAGGATGAGGGTGAGGAAGGTGGCTCTTCTTGGATCAACTTAAAACAAAAGCGTTATGACTTTAAAACCCAATTGGATGAGCCATTTGCTGGATTTAGCCGTTTCACTGCTCAGGCAAACCACACCAGCTATCAACATGCAGAAATGGATGGTGATACAGCTGCCACACTTTTCCGTAGTCAAGGTACAGATGGGCGTATTGTTTTAGATAATCACCCGTGGCTCGGTTGGAATGGTCAAATGGGCGCGCAATATACCCAGCAAAAATTGACTATTGATGGTGAAGAAGCCCTAATGGCACCCACAGATACCAAGCGGTATAGCTTATTTGCAGTACAAGCTAAACCAGTGGGTGCATTCACTACAACACTTTCCACACGTATTGATCATCAACAATCAAAAGTTGATTCAGATCAGAAAAACTTCAATGGCACTGCTTACTCTGTGGCAGGTGAAACCGCTTGGGAGTTTTTGCCCGATCAAAAGATTTCGCTGGATGCTTCACATCAAGAGCGTCTACCGATGGCGCAAGAGCTTTATTCCAATGGTGGCTTACATGGGCCAACCAAAAGTTTTGAATTTGGTAATGATCAACTCAGCAAAGAAAAATCCAATAATCTCAGTTTAGGCTTTCATGCTAACCAAGATGCGCTTCAATATAATGTCAGTGTTTATCATAACTGGTTTGATGACTTTATCTATGCCAACACTATTGACTGTAAAGGAGACTTTCGTTCAGTCCATTAT
This sequence comes from Acinetobacter ihumii, assembly GCF_900625095.1. GTDB lineage: Bacteria > Pseudomonadota > Gammaproteobacteria > Pseudomonadales > Moraxellaceae > Acinetobacter > Acinetobacter ihumii. The sequence goes on from NZ_LR130760.1 coordinate 2,857,573, forward strand.
GACCAAACGGATGCACGTTTCTATGGCATAGATGGCGATATCAGTTATCAACTGAATGCACGTTATAATGCAGGATTATTTGGGGATTATGTGCGTGCTAAGCTGGATAATCAGGGCAATGCGCCACGTATTCCGGGTGGACGTATCGGAACGCGCATCAAGGCTAATTTTGGTGAGGGGTATTCTGGAACTGCCGAGTATTACCATGTATTCAATCAGGATGATATTGCCAATTACGAAACTGAAGGTCAATCTTATAACATGGTGAATCTTGGTTTTACTTATGATGGGCATATCAACCCAAAAGCAGCGTATCAGCTCTATGCCAAAGCCAATAATTTACTCGATAGTAAAGTCTATTTACATGAATCATTCTTATCGGATGTTCCACAAATTGGACGTAATTTTACGATGGGCATAAACTTTAACTTCTAATGCTTGTTGGTTGAACATGATCAGGGAAAGCTTCGGCTTTCCTTTTTTAAAGACTTTAGACGCGCTAATTTAACTAAATGCGTCTTGAAAAATAAGGAAATAAACTCTAGCCTGAACATAACTGTTTAGGTTGTTTTTTATGCGTATTTTTCAACGGATTCACAAAAAACTGAATTGGTCAGGGCGTCGTTACGTGGCGTTGATCGCAGGGATTTTAGTGTTGGGTTATGTGGCCTCAGCCATTTATCACGTTTACAAACCTTTGCCTGTGGGCCTAAATTTTAACGGTAAGTTCCGTCATGCACAGGTCAAATTTCTTTCTGATCAAACTTATTTGAATGCACAAGGTCAACAGCAACAGGATCATCAGATTTTTGATGAGATGTTAAGTCTGATTCATCAGGCTCGAAGCACTATCGTGCTGGATATGTTTTTGTTTAATGCAGAGACAGGTGAGTCTAAGTTGGCTCAACGACCATTAACACAGCAGTTGACTCAAGCCTTGATTCAAAAACGCCGTGAATCGCCAAATGTTGAAATTACGCTGATCACCGATCCAATTAACTCGGTATATGGCGGTATTTTGCCTGAACATTATCGACAATTACGTCAGGCAGGCGTCGATGTGATTGAAACGGATTTGACTCCATTACGGGCTTCTAATCCATTGTGGTCTGGATTTTGGTACATTTGCTGTCAGGGATTGGGTAACAATCCTGAGAAAGGCTGGCTTGCTAACCCTTTTGGACAGGAAAAAATTACCTTACGGAGTTATTTACAATTGGCTAATTTTAAGGCCAATCATCGTAAAACCTTAGTGGTAGATACCGATGAGGGCTGGAAAACCATGGTTACTTCGGCAAATCCGCATGATGGCAGTTCACGTCATTCAAATGTCGCTTTAGTGGTTGCAGGCCCAACAGCGATGGATGTGTTAAAAACAGAGCAACGTGTTGCACAACTGTCGGGTGGAACCTCACCCGTAGTGGTGATGGGGGAAATCAATGCCAGTCACAGTGCACCACAAGTGCAAGTGCTTACTGAGGCTGCTATTTATCAAGCTGTATTAGAGCTGATTGACACAGCTAAAGCCGATGAGCAAATTGATCTGGCGATGTTCTATCTATCAGAGCGTCGCATCATTAAAGCCTTAAAAGCGGCACAGCAGCGTGGTGTGAAGTTACGGATTTTGCTTGACCCCAATAAAGATGCCTTTGGTCGTCAGAAAAATGGTATTCCAAATCGTCAGGTGGCAGCAGAGCTACACGCAGCAGGCGTGCCTGTACGCTGGTGCAATACGCAGGGTGAGCAATGTCACAGTAAAATGATCATTAAATCCAATTCGACCCAAACAGACATGATTTTAGGCTCGGCTAATTTTACCGCTCGAAATCTAAAAAATTATAATCTGGAAACGGATTTACGCGTGAAAGGCACAAGCCAGACTGCTGTTTTTCAAGATGCCAAACACTACTTCAATACCGCTTGGTCGAATCTGGATGGTCGCCAGATGAGTGTTGATTATGCTCAATATGCAGATGAGTCTAAACTAAAATATTGGACCTATCGCTTTATGGAGTGGTCAGGACTTTCTACTTTTTAATTAGGCTTCTTCCATAAGTCTCTTTTATTTCTCTTTGGGAGAAAAATAAAAAGGGCTTAAACCATCATGAAAAAGAAGCCTAATTTAGATGATTGAGCTTTAAAACAAGTCTAATGCTGATCAAAAGAGAGGGGATTCCTCTCTTTTTCATATTTATACGTATGACTTAATGGGTCGGGGGAATTAATTCATCCAGTTCTTTAGCCGTCAGTTGATCGAGCTCTGTTAAATCGTTTGCAATTTTCCATTGGCTTTCATCATCAACCGGATTCGGTAAACGTGCTTCCAGCCAGTCACACACTACATCAGGTGTAAAATCTGGATGATTACATTGAATGACCCATGCCAAAAACTCTTTAGGTTCACCGTTCATATACGGTGGTGGAGAAACTGGAAAAAACTGGGTTGGGAGGCGTTCATTGGTTGATAAATAATTGAGTACATGCCCCAGTTCTTGAACGGTTTGCCATGCAAGTGGATGTTCAACATCAATTTGAAATTTAAACCACCATGCCTCTTTGCCATCTGTACCATGCGCATCGATTCGGCTTTCCTGAATGCTGGGTACTTTACTAAAAAATTGATAAAGGCGTTCAAAACTTAACTCAGACACAAGCTCTCATCCAGTCATACAACGATGGTCTAGTATAACGGCTTTTTTGCTCAAGAAATGCAAGCCATATCAACAACGACAACTTTAAATAATGCCTACATTTATGATGCAGATATTGCTGATTTTTTAAGCTAAAATGAAAGAAAGATCAGAATATAAAAGGGCAATACCATGCGTATTTATGCGATATATGCCTGTATCGGGGCACTCTTATTCAGTCTCTCGATGCCAAGTTTTGCCGAAAATCAGTGGGGAAATTATCGCAGCGTGGAACGTCCAAAGCCACCTTCAAGACCTCCACAATGGAAGCGGCCGCCACCATCTCATGCACATCGTCCACCTCCGAATTGGGGTGGACATTATCCTGATTATCCGCAGCGTCCACGTCAGGGGACTTATATTGAATATCATTATCAACCTGCGACTACCTATGAATATCGTAATGATCGATATGTATTTGTACAGGGCAATCATTTGCCCATTGAGTATCGGAATGAACGGTATTATTTAAATGACTGGTACGGACATCAGTTGTATGAGCCACCATGGGGAACACGCTGGTATTTAGTGGGGGGACATTACCTCCTTATTTCTGATGATAATTTTAGAATTGAATTTGTCCGTTAAATCGGTTTATGCGGATTAAATTGATTTCAAGTTACAGATTCTTCATCTTTAAGGAAACTTGCTTACACTCCTTAGCAAAGTTGGCATTTTCATTCATCCTTTCTCCTTGAGTACTGCTTAAGCTGAGTCTATCGTTTAAGAGGATGAAATAATGAAAACATCGTTTAAGATTTTACTGGCTGTCGCAAGCTTCGCAGTTTCGGCAAGCGCAATGGCGACCTCTCATCATTGGCAAAATGATCGTGGTCCAGACCGTTACCATCATGCCCCTCCTGCCGCGAAATGGTCTGATCGCCAGCATGACCGATCTGATTATGCCCGTTTTAGACAAGGTGACCGCTTGCCTAAGCAATATCGCGACAATCGTTATCATGTATCTAACTGGCGTAATTCACGTTTGTCTGCTCCGCCTCGTGGTTATCATTGGGTGAGAGCCGACCACCGATATCTATTAGTCTCGAACTATAATCATCGAATTTATCAGGTTCGTTAATGATCCAAACCTTTCAATAAGCAGGAATTAACCTGCTTTATTGCTTGAGTAAGCTATATTTTAAGCAAGTTCATCATCTTCAGGACGAGGTGTTTTACCCGCGGGTAATTCGCGTTCCTGCTCTTTGCTTCGGATGACCGATGGATAATTCCATGAGGCATAGCGCACGATTAAAATCGCGAAGGCCAAAATCAGGATAGATCCCGTAATAATTAACTGACCGACATCTGCTTTATGGTTATGTTGGATGTCAGAAATGAGTAAACGGGTCAGTGCGGTAATGGCCACATAAATTAAGAAACGTACAGGCATGTGATTGGTTTTAAAGTAAATTCCAACCATTGCACCAAGCTCAAGATAAATAAATAGCAGTAAAATATCATCAATGGTTGCATACTGTTTTACGGTCAAAATTTCGATAGTCGTATGCAGTGCCGACCAGACCACCATACAGCCAATAATAAATAGGGCAATATAGTGAAAGGCTTCAACAGCGTAATTACCAAATTTGTCGAGTAAGGTTTCTAATTTATTCTTGGGAGCAGACATAAAGGATTCAGACTCAAATAGATGTTTAGTCATTATATATGAAGCAAATTTCATGCACATGAGACATATATAAATATTTATAGTCTTGATTTTATGGAGACAATATTACATTTTAAGGCGCATAAAAAAACGCCTGCATGGGCAGGCGTTTTTGCTTGATCGTTAAGATTAAGATTGAGTGGTGAAGTAATCTTCACTAAAGCTCATGACCAGCTCAGAACCCGCTTCAATTTTTTTGATGCGTGATTCAAGTTCTGGAAGAATACGGGTCACAAAGTATTGTGCAAGTGATAATTTGTTTTGATAGAAATCACCTGATTTATCTTTGGCTGCCGCAGCAATTTTGGTAAACATATAGGCAAAGCTGAGTAGACCGACGGCATGCAAATAATCAACTGCTGCTGCATTTGGGAAATCAACATTTTCTGCTGCTTGTTCTAAAATAAACTGGGTCACTGCTTCAACACTTGTGGCTGCATCTAGGGTTGCATCCTTGATGAAGTTTAAGTCAGCATCTAAAGTGTTGGCAAAATCACGGATTTCAGCAACATATTCTTCAATAAACGCACCACCACATTTAATGGTTTTACGACCAATCAAGTCCTGAGACTGAACACCATTGGTGCCTTCATAGATTTGTGAAATACGTAAGTCACGAATACATTGTTCCATGCCCCATTCACGAATATAACCATGTCCACCGAAACACATTTGTGCATCTAATGTGGCTTGGAATGCAGTATCGGTTAAATACGCTTTAGCAATTGGCGTCAATAATGCTACACGATTATTGGCTTTTTTCACCGCTTCTGCATCAGTTGAAAACTTAGTGATGTCCAGTTGCTGACCGACATACACCGCAAAAGCACGGGATGCTTCGTTGTTGGCACGAACATTGAGCAGCATACGACGTACATCACCATGTACTAAAATGCTGTCTGCTGGCTTATTCGGGGATTGAACACCCGCAGCACTACGACCCTGTAAACGGTCAGTCGCGTATTGCGCAGCATTTTGATAAGCAAATTCAGAGGCACCTAAACCCTGAATTCCCATCGACAAACGTTCATAGTTCATCATCACGAACATGGCAGCCAGACCTTCGTTTTCCTTACCAACAAGGAAACCTTTCGCTCCGTCAAAGTTCATGACACATGTAGCAGATGCCTTGATCCCCATTTTATGTTCAATTGAACCCGGGCCCACGGCATTGCGTTCACCGACTGAGCCATCTTCATTAACGAGGAATTTTGGCACGATAAACAATGAAATACCGCGCGAACCCGCTGGTGCATCAGGTGTTTTTGCCAAGACCAAATGAATAATGTTTTCAGCTAAATCGTGATCGCCACCGGTAATGAAGATTTTAGTACCCGTAATGTTGTAAGTACCATCTGCATTCGGTTCTGCTTTGGTTTTAATAATGCCTAAATCTGTACCCGCATGAGGTTCAGTCAAACACATCGTGCCAGACCATTCTCCTGAATAGATTTTAGGTAAATAGGTTTGTTTTTGCTCTTGTGATGCATAGCTATTTAAAGCCATACCAGCACCCACAGAAAGAAGCGGATAGAGCATAAAAGATGGGTTGGTGGCAAAAAGCATTTCATCTGCAAGTACAGTCAGCATTTTAGGCATGCCTTGACCGCCCCATTCTTCATCTGCACCTAAACCGATCCAGCCACCTTGTGCATATTGCTCGAACGCATCTTTAAAACCAGCAGGTGTGGTCACGTTTCCATTGTCATAACGTGCACCTTCTTCATCGCCGCTACGATTCAGTGGCAAAGTCACGTTTTGTGCAAATTTTGCCATTTCTTCTAAAATCGCTTCTGCGGTCGCTGCATCAATATGTGCCAAATTTTCATTGGCTTGCCAGAATTGTTCTGCTTTAAATACGTCATTTAAAATAAAACGCATATCTGCAAGTGGCGCATTGTAAATTGGCATCGTTTTTCACCCTTGTTATTTTACATTTATCTGCTTCATCTTACGCAGAAAATGTAATTCATGACTATGTCTGGAATGTTATTAATTTAGCATTGATTCAATAAAAAAAGGACTGTCAAAACTGATCAGTCCTTTTCGTTGGCATGCAGTTGTTTTTGCAAATCAACCCATGCTAGAGCCGGATCGCTTAGAACACAAAGTGTTCTGCATCAAGTGCCATCAATGGCTCAAGACCAGTTGAAAGCACATCGACATGTGAGCGAACACGTGGCAAGATTTTCTTGAAGTAGAATCGCGCTGTGGTCACTTTGGCATTGTAGAAATCAACATCAGTTGTACCTGCTGCCAATGTTTCTTGAGCAACCAATGCCATACGAGCCCATAGATAAGCTAAGGTGACATAACCAGAGAAATACAGGTAGTCAACTGCCGCAGCACCGACTTCATCTGGGTTTTGCATAGCACGCATACCAATTTGCATGGTGATGTCACCCCATTCTTTGTTCGCCGCTGCCAATGGTGCAACAAATTCTTGCATTGCTGCATTGTCTTTATTGGCTTCAACAAATTTATGAATGATTTTGGTGAAATCACGTAGCATTGCGCCTTGAGTTTGTAGAACTTTACGACCTAACAAATCCAGTGCCTGAATTTCAGTTGTACCTTCATATAAACATGCGATACGCGTGTCACGGACAATTTGTTCCATGCCATGTTCAGAAATGAAGCCATGACCACCGAACACTTGTACGCCGTGTTTTGCAGACTCAGAACCTGTTTCAGTCAGGAATGCTTTTGCAATCGGGGTCAACAATGAAAGGATGTTGTCTGCAAATTTACGTTCTTCTTCAGAAGTACCTTGTTCAACGATATCGGCATATTGAGCAAGTAAGTAAACTAAAGCACGACCACCTTCAGCATACGCTTTTTGAGTCAAAAGCATGTTGCGAACGGCAGGATGAACAATAATCGGATCTGCTTCTTTTTCAGGTGCTTTAGGACCAGAAAGTGAGCGCATCGCTAAACGTTCTTTGGCATAGGTTAACGCGCCTTGGAACGATGATTCAGATGCAGACAAACCTTGAACCGCAGTCCCAATACGTGCAGTATTCATGAAGGTAAACATGCAGTTTAGACCACGGTTTTCAGGTCCAATCAGATAACCTTTGGCACGGTCAAAGTTAATGACGCAAGTTGCATTACCATGAATCCCCATTTTGTGTTCGATTGAACCACAACGTACCGCATTGCGCTCGCCAACAGAACCATCTTCATTTACAAGGAATTTCGGTACGATAAATAGCGAAATACCTTTAGTGCCTTTTGGCGCACCTGGTAAACGGGCAAGCACAATATGAATGATGTTATCTGCCATGTCATGTTCACCAGCAGAGATAAAGATTTTCTCGCCAGAGATAGCATAGCTGCCATCTTCATTTGGTTCTGCTTTTGAACGAATAATACCTAAGTCTGAACCTGCATGAGATTCAGTCAAACACATGGTTCCTGTCCAGACACCTGAAACAAGGTTAGGTAAATAAGTGTTCTTTTGTTCTTCTGAACCGTGATGTTCCAAAGTACGAACTGCACCGTGTGACAGACCTGGATACATGCCCCATGCCCAGTTTGAGGCACCGACCATTTCAGAAATTGCAACACCTAAAGAGTTTGGTAGACCTTGACCGCCGTATTCTTCTTCAGCAGACAATGATGGAAAGCCAAGTTCGATATATTTTTGATAAGCTTCTTTAAATCCTGTTGGTGTCGTTACAACGCCATCATTCCATGTACAGCCTTCGCGGTCACCCACTTGATTGAGGGGAGAAAGTTCATTTTCACAGAAATCCGCAGCAGCTTCCAAGTATTGATCCACCAATTCACGGCTTACGTTTTCTTGGAATGCAGGAAGTTTTGCATAATGTTCTTCGGCATTTAATACTTCATGCAAAACAAATTGCATATCACGTAGCGGCGCTTTGTATTGTGGCATATCGGGTTCCTCAATACTGGTTAAACCAGAGTTATAATCTTAATCAACGATAATGGTGTCATGTGACACATCTTTTACTTTTACATCGTGCAACAACTTATTTATCAGTACAAGCATTTGCCGTTCAACATCCATGACTGTAAAGTCAAAGAAAATTGCTTTAACTATGCTAAGTACATTGAACCTCAACACTTTTAACGAATTTTCAATGAAAGGAATAGTCAAAAAACGTAAAGAGATGTGTCCATAAAAAAAGACGCCGAAGCGTCTTTAAGGATATGACTTAAATTGAATTTTAAGACGATTTTACTGCTGCCGTTGGCGCAGGTGGCGCAACACGATCATTCATTTTGTTCGGTTTAAAGCGAACCTCACAGGTGCCATCAATAGTTTTGTCGCCGACTTTGACCTGAATGGCCTGACCTACAGTTTTACCGACACAGGCTTTTTGAATTTGTTCAAATTGAGCTTTTCGCTCTGCACGATGCTGTTGCATCTCTGCACGTTGTTCGGGCGTTAATTTATGGCGTTTAAAATGTTTGCCGTGATCACCTTGCATCATTGCACGATCTTGTCGTGGTTCTGGTGCTGAAGTTGATTGACAGGCTGCTAAACTTCCCATCGTGATGATGGTTGCTGTTAACATTGCGACTTTAGAAATTTTATTCATGTTCTATCCCCGATTGATCTTGATGGCATACGTTAAAGATTAAGTAATAAACATGAAGAAACAATGGAGAGTTTTTTGAGTGAGTGTTCGCTACAATAGTGAATATAGAAGAAAAATGAGAGATTTCTTTTGAATATTCGTCGTGTACCGATTGCCTTGCGCCTATTTTTAACGGTGCTGCTGACAACACTGGTGATTACGACCGTCAGTTTGGGCGTTTTACACTGGACGATGCAAAAGAATTTTGCACGTTATGTTGCTGATGTCGAGATGCAAAAACTGGATCATCTCATCATTAATTTAGGAAACGTATATAATGTTTACCATGATTGGGGCAATGCAATTCAGGCACAAATTTTACAGATAGAAGGTAATGCCGCGCCTGATGATTATGATCGATTGTCACGTTGGTGGTTACGCCGTCAGTATGACATTGCCTTGCAACAGCGAATGTTTAAAGAGCAAACGTTATTAAGCTTATCACCAGAATTATCTAAAAATGAATTAAAGAATAGTCTGATTTTAGATGCTCAGGAACGTAAATTTATCGAAGATAATTTGCCATCTGAGTATCAGCCTTTTGAGGGATTAAAATTTCCGCTGAGTTCCAATCAAAATTTATTTCGTCCAAATGATAAAAATAAAGATCCACATAAGCCGCCGCGATTGTCTGAAATGGCCGGCATGATGCCGCAAGAGGGGAAAAAACGCTTTATTTCCATGCCTGACCGGCTTGGATTAAGTTCGCGGCTTTCTTTGTATGATGCCAAACGCCAATTTGTAGTGGGTGAGCCTTCTAATGACCAACTGTCATTTCGACCGATTATGTCGGGCAATCAGGTGATTGGTTATTTGGGTTTAAAGCCTGTTCTGGATGAAGATGATGCTTTAAGTATTAATTTTTTTAGTAATCAAAAGCGTTTTTTATTACTCATTTATACTTTATCGGTGTTGGCGAGTTTGGTTGCGGCGTTATTGTTAGCCACCTATTTTAAAAAACCGATTCAACGTTTATTGGATGCTACCCGTGAGTTGACTAAAGGGCATTATCAGTATCAGGTCAAAATTAAGCGCAATGATGAGTTGGGAGACTTGGCAACACAACTGAATCAATTGGCAGAAATTTTGGATCAACATGAGCAATCACGCCGACAATGGGTCGCAGATACATCACATGAATTAAAAACCCCACTCAGTGTATTGCAGGCGCAAATTGAAGCGATGCAAGATGGAATTCGTCAAGCCAACCCAGAACATTTAGATGCGATGATGCGTCAGGTTAGCAGTTTGAAAAAACTCACGCAGGATTTGGCTGACTTGGCTCAGGCGGATGCGCAACAACTGAAATGTTACTTTGCTGAAGTGAACCCTTGGGATGTGATCATTCAGGAAGTAGAAAACTTCAAACCCAAGTTTGAACAAGCCGAACTCAGCATTTTAGTCGAAGGTCAGGGTGCGGTTTTACAATTAGATATAGATCGTTTTAAACAAATTATGGTCAACTTGTTGAGTAATAGTGTCCGCTATACCGAAAAAGGTGGTCAAATCCATATCCATACCGAGGAAAGTAGTCAGCACTGGAGTGTGATTGTGGATGACAGTCCGTTGGGTGTGGATGATGAACAGTTAAAACGATTGGGTGAACGCTTCTATCGCGTGGATGATTCACGAACACGTAGTACCGGTGGTACAGGCTTAGGGCTGGCATTGTCTAGTAAGTTGGCGCAAGCATTGGGTGGTCGCTTAAGTTTTGCACACTCTCCATTGGGCGGGCTGCGTTGTAGCTTAACCTTTCCAAAAATACAGTCCATACATAAGGAATAATTGACAATGAAACACGTAATGTTGGTTGAAGATGAAGTTGAATTGGCGCATCTGGTACGTGACTATTTGCAAGCGGCAGGTTTTGAAGTCAGCATGTTTCATGATGGGCAGGAAGCCTACGACAGCTTTTTACAACAAAAACCCAGTCTTATGGTCTTGGATTTAATGGTTCCTCGGATGGATGGTTTAACCATTTGCCGTAAAGTTCGTGAACAGTCAGATTTACCGATTATTATGGTGACAGCGCGTACTGAAGAAATTGACCGAGTTCTGGGTTTAAATATGGGCGCGGATGATTATGTGTGTAAACCTTTTAGTCCGAAAGAACTGGTTGCTCGAGTACAAGCGGTATTACGCCGACTAGATCGTAAAGCTGAACCTGAACAAAATGATTTATTTCGTATCGATAAGGCGCAACAACGTATCTGGTATCAACAAAAACCTTTAAGCCTGACACCTACTGAGTTTCGACTTTTAGAGTTGTTTTTAGAACATGTGGGGCAGGTTTATTCGCGAGCGCAGTTATTAGATCATATTAATCCAGATAGTTTTGATGTTGCAGATCGTGTAATTGACAGCCATATTAAAAACTTACGTCGTAAAGTGACGGAAGCTGCGGATACGGGCAATCGTCATGAATGGATTCAGGCTGTTTATGGCGTCGGTTATCGTTTTGAATATCCTGAAGATTAACTTCCAGATTTTATAGCTTGTTCAGGAGGGACTTTAATTCCATGGAAGTCACTCCTACATCTCTAGTATCAACCTAAATCATTGAGACTTGTTAAGATCACTTTATGAGAAAATGATTATTCTCAAAAAATATATGTTTATTGTTCATTAGTTAAGCTTAATCTAAAAAATAAATATTAGTAAATAATGATCCTTTTTTGTGCATTGAAAGCATTTAAATTATTACTTCTGCGCCAAAAAATTACAAATAAGGCTTTATATCATTTAGTTCTCCGCAAATTTTGACTCCTTTTTTATCATATAAGTTTTTCTAATGTCATGCTTTAAAATTATTCGCTTGATGAGTCTTTTTTAAATCTTATATGTTGAGGGAGTCATAGATTCATCAGTGTTTCAATTGAAGCGCACATGACATATCCGTAATGACCTTGTTGTACTAATAAAAATAGCGAAGCCTATTTCAAAAATTAAGGATGAAAGATGAAAAAAGATCAGTCTAAACGCGCCGCCGCCGCCGCGTTTATGGGAACAACAATTGAGTTTTATGATTTCTATGTGTATGCCACTGCCGCAGCCTTGATATTAGGAACCGTATTTTTCCCTAAAACAGATCCAGTAACAGGAACGTTGGCTTCATTTGCAACTTTGGCCGTGGGATTTGTTGCAAGACCCTTGGCTGGCGTCGTCTTTGGGCATCTTGGTGATCGCTTGGGCCGAAAAAAAATGTTGCTATTTACAATGGTACTGATGGGAATGGCTACAACTTGTATTGGGCTTATTCCGAGTTATGAAAGTATTGGTATATGGGCACCAATCTTATTGATATTTTTCCGATTTTTACAGGGAATTTCAGTCGGGGGGGAATGGGGTGGAGCTGTATTAATGGCAAGTGAACACGCACCTCAAGCAAGAAAAAATTTTTTTGCATCATTTGCGCAATTAGGTAGTCCCGCAGGTCTTATTTTGTGTTTACTTGTATTTAGAGCTGTAAGCACACTTGATGAACAAGCTTTTGCAAGTTGGGGATGGCGTGTCCCATTTTTGCTCAGCTTTCTGTTGATGGCTGTCGGATTTGTCATTCGTTTTGGTATAGAAGAATCACCAGAGTTTACGCAAGCTAAGCAGCAAGAAACAACTTTACAGCATCCTGTAAAAGAATTACTTAAAAATTATCGAGGACATTTAATTTTTGCTGGACTGACGATTACGATCGGGACAGCAGGTTTCTTTTTTACTAATACCTTCATGATTACTTATGTCACTCAATATCTGGGAATGAGCAAACAAACAATTTTGGATGCCTTGTTTTTGGTTACTATTTTTCAGTTTCTAACAATGCCAATCGCAGCATGGTGTGCAGACAAAGTCGGTGTACAGCGTTTTCTTATCGTGGTTGCGAGTCTGTGTATCATCGTTCCATATCCAATGTTTATGTTAGTTGAAACCAAAAACATCATTTTTATTACCTTGGGAATTACTCTGGCAGTTGTCACATTATCTGCCTTGTATGCAGTTGCTGCTGGGTTTATGGCCAATATATTTCCAACACAGGTACGCTATTCAGGTATTTCGATTTCGTATCAATTCATTGCTGCTTTGACAGCGGGGACTACGCCATTTATTGGAACCCTCTTGGCAAGTCATTATACCGGGCAATGGTGGCCGCTGGCTTTACTGTTTAGTTTTCTATCTTTTCTATCTTTAGTCGGTGTACTTGGAGTTAAAGCCCTCATGACTAAACAGGAAAAAAAGATTTCTTCGATTCAACCTATGGTCGCTGAAGAGTCTGTGTGAAAAGAGAGCAATTATGAATACCTTAGTAAAAATTGACACAGTTGAATGGCAAGCGCGTTGTGATTTGGCTGCGTTATATCGCCTCATTGCATTTTATCGAATGACTGATTTGATCGATACTCATATTAGCTTTAGAGTTCCAAATGAGCCGAATCATTTCCTCATTAATCGTTATGGCATTCCTTTCGATAAGATGAAAGCATCAGACTTAGTTAAAATTGATCATAGTGGAAATATTATTGAAAGTTATGATCAGCATAAGCATGTTAATAGAGCAGGTTTTGTAATTCATTCTGCCATACATCATGCTCGGCAGGATGTGAACTGTATCATTCATACGCATACAGCTGATGGTGTAGCTGTTTCTGCACAAAAGCATGGCTTGTTACCACTTTCACAGCATGCTTTAAAGTTTTATGAACGGATTGGTTATCATGACTATGAAGGGATTGCTTTATCTTTAGATGAGCAGCAACGCTTAGTCAATGATTTGGCACAACATCGTTGCATGATTCTGAGAAATCATGGCTTGTTAGCGACAGGTGATTCAATTCCACGTGCCTTTCATGAAATTTACTTTTTAGAACGCGCGTGTCAAATCCAGATCAAGGCTTTGAGCAGTCATGATTTAAATTATCCCGATATTCAGGTTTGTCAGCATACCGCGGCGCAGTTTGACCGTGAGGGTGTTGAGCAAATTATCGGAGATGCTTGGCAGGCAGCACTTTCTTTAATTGAAAGTCAGCAGCAAGAGTATTGCTCATGATTGTAATCGCTTCAACGAAGCCTTATGCGCAAAAAATGCTTTTGGATGCATTTCAGGCTTTTGCACCTGAAAATAGTTTCTGTCTTCCTGATGATGCTTGTGCGACACAAGCGACAACAGCTGCATGCTGGTTTCCAGATATGGATCAGTTAGAGTCTTTACCCGACCTACAATTGATTCATTCTATGGGCGCAGGTGTAGAGCATTTAGATTTGAAAAAGATTGAGTATAAATACCAACTTTGTCGAATAGTCGATGCGCATCACAAGCAGGGAATGCTGAATTATTTACATTGGGGCATTTTGTATTACCAACGCTGCTTCGATCTTTATGCGCACAATCAGCAACAGCAAATTTGGCATCAATATTCACAGCTTTCTGAACATGATGTAAAGGTCGGCATTATGGGGCTGGGAGAAATAGGCTCTTTTGTGGCGCAAAAACTGGCGAATTATGGCTATCAAATTTCTGGTTGGTCAAAATCAAGTAAATCTATTGAATCAGTGACTTGTTATTCTGGTGAGGCACAGTTTGAGCAGTTTTTATCTCAAAGCCAGATTCTGATTAATCTTTTACCACTTACAACAGAAACCCGACATATTTTATCCAATAAAACTTTTGAAAAATTACCAAAAGGTGCAGCTGTAATTAATAGTGGTCGAGGGGCTCATTTAAATTCGAATGATTTATTGGCTTGTCTTCAATCTGGTCAATTACGTGGAGCAATTCTAGATGTTTTCGAGCAAGAACCTCTCATCCCAGAGCATCCGCTATGGACAACACAAAACGTATTGATCACACCCCATGTAGCATCACATGCGCCTTTAAAGGTAGTGGTTGAACAGATATTGGAAAATGATAAACGTCTTATCAACAGGCAGCCATTGATGAATGTAGTGAATCTACAACGAGGATATTAAAGATGAAAACGAATGGAAAGCGATTATGGAATTCATTAATGGAGATGGCAAAAATTGGTGCGACTGAACAGGGCGGTAATACTAGACTTGCATTGACCGATCAGGATCTTGCAGGTCGTCATCTGTTAATCGAATGGGCTTCTGAACTAGATTTTAAAGTGAGCTACGATGCAATAGGAAACCTGTATTTATCAAAACATGGTGTTCATACAGATTTAGCACCTATTGTGATGGGTAGTCATTTGGATACTCAACCTAAAGGTGGACGTTTTGATGGTATTTACGGCGTTTTGGCTGGTTTAGAGGTTTTAAGATGTTTGCATGAGACACAAACCTTGACGCATCATCCCATTGAACTGGTGGTATGGATGAATGAAGAAGGTGCACGTTTTACTCCAGCAATGATGGGATCAGGTGTATTTACAAATATTTTAAATTTAGATCAGGTACTTAAAACCACAGACAAAGATGGTTTGAGTGTCGAAAGTGAATTGATACGTACAGAGCAGTCAGGTCAAATACCATTGCAGCGTCATTTTCAGGCGTATTATGAGCTACATATTGAGCAAGGACCTGTACTTGAACAAAACCAAAAAGAAATTGGTGTAGTGACCGGAGGACAGGCGATTATTTGGCTGGATGTCGAAGTCTCAGGTAAAGCGGCACATGCTGGCACTACCCCAATGGCAATGCGTCATGATCCTATGCTTGGAACTGCAGAGATGATGATTGCTTTAGAGAAAATGGTTTTACAGGACTTTCCTGAAGGCTTAATTACCTTTGGAGAAATTTCAATTCAAAATTCATCCAGAAATACCATTCCTGCAAAAACTCAGTGGACAATCGATTTAAGACATCCAGAAGATACGCAAATACAAAACATGCAGCAGCAGGTTTTGAAACTCTTACAGCAAATTGCAGCTCAACGCCATTTAAATGCCACAAGTCAACAGCACTGGCATAGTCCAGCAACTTATTTTGATGCAGGCTGTGTGCAAACAGTGCAGTCTACGGTTGAAGATTTAGGTTTTAGTTCTCAAAGAATGGTCAGTGGTGCTGGTCATGATGCCATCAACTTAGCCAAGCACTGTCCAACGACCATGATTTTTGTACCTTGTGAGGGTGGTTTGAGTCATAACGAAGCTGAAAAGATAACATCCTTACAGGCTGAACAAGGTGCAGATGTTCTTTTAAACAGCATATTAAAGTTTGATCAGCAATATAAGCTTGCTCGAGCTGGTTAATAAACAAAAAAGGATTACCCATGCAAATTTTCTTTCATCCTGAACAGTTAAAACATTGTCCACAAAGTTATTATTCAAGAGGGAAAATGCGTCAGCCTCAAGAAAAGCCTGAGCGCATGCACGAACTGCTTAAAGCCATTGAACAGCTATCATTGACTGTGAAAACAGCAAAAGATTTTGGTACTAAACCTCTATTGGATGTTCACACACTAGGCTATATCGACTTTTTAAAAAATGCTTATAGCGAATGGAAACAGTTACCTGAAGACTGGGGCGATGAAGTACTTTCCAATGTATTTATACGGGAAAATAATCGGGAAATTGGTGTGCTTGCGAAAGCAGCAAAGTATTTGGCAGATGGGAGTGCGCCTATTGGTCAGCATACATGGACATCTACTTATTGGTCGGCACAAACGGCTTTATCTTGTGCAGATGCACTTCTTAGCCAAAAGGAACAGTGTATTATTGGTTTAACACGCCCAGCAGGCCATCACGCCCGTAAAGATGGTGCGGGAGGATTTTGTTATATCAACAACGCTGCTGTAATTGCACAATATTTAAGACAACATTTTAAACGAATTGCTATTATTGATACAGATATGCACCATGGACAAGGAATTCAGGAAATATTTTATGATCGCTCTGATGTATTGTATGTTTCAGTGCATGGCGATCCAACCAATTTTTATCCAGTAGTCGCAGGTTTTGCTGATGAATATGGCACAGGATCTGGATATGGCTACAATAAAAATTTTCCAATGCCACATGGAAGCTCAGAAGAAACCTTTTTTAAGTTTTTAGATCAGGCTGTCGATTATGTTCAAACGTATCAGCCTGATATTGTTATTCATGTCATGGGCTTTGATATCTATGTGGATGATCCACAAGCAAAATGTTCGGTCAGTACAGCAGGATTTGCACAGGTTGCTGAAAAAATTAAATCAATTGGTGTTCCGACCATTAGCTTGATAGAAGGAGGATACTGTATCGAAAAGTTAGGTGAGAACTTTAAAAGTTTTTTGAAAGGATTTGGTATTCATCCTGCTTCTCAACATGAGCAAAATCAGCAACAAGTGTTGGTTGAACTTGAGTAAATAGCTTTTGAAATTTAATTCAAAATAGGGAAATATGTTTTAATGAAGTCAAATATATTGCTAGAAAAATGCAATTGGTCATTGTTACGTATTTTTCGCGTTATTGTACAAGAAGGCAGCTTAAATAAAGCTGCCATGAAGCTATTTTTAACTCAGTCTGCAATTAGTCAAAGTTTAAAGCGCCTTGAAGAGCAGATTGGGGAAGTGCTTATTATTCGCACAGGAGGGAAGTTTTATCTGACGCCAACAGGTGAAATTGTCTTTGAAGCCAGTTTAGTCATTTATAATCAGTTAATTGATTATGAAGATCGTTTAAATACTGAAAAGAATAGTTTGTCTGGAACGATTAAACTTTTAGTTCTTAGCCGAATTGAATCATCTCGTTATGATCAGGTTTTACATGATTTTCATGAAAAATATCCTTTGGTCGATTTTCAGGTGGATGTTTTAAGAAGTAAGGAAATTCAGCAACTTTTATTGCAGAAAATTCCTGCATTAGGTATTTGTATTAGTCGTGAGATGCATCCAAAACTAAATTATCATACTTTGATTAATCAAAAATATGCGCTTTTTTGTAGTCGAAAGCATCCTCTTTATCAACAGGATATTCAAGCGATTGATCAGATTAGAGGGCATGGTTTTATTTCTTTTCAGAGTGAGCAGTTAAACGATCCACTCTCTCCGCTCCATGAGATAAGAGAAATAGTAATTAGAAATAACAAATTATTGGTCACCACCAACAATATAGACGAAGTGATACGTTTTATAAAAAATGGAATTGGAATTGGTTTTTTGCCAAAACATATGGTAGAAGATAAAAATATTGGGGCCGAGTTTCGACAATTACCTCCGTTCCCACATGCTGCTATCCTTCCTATTTTATTAACTTGGCATAAGGATCGTGAACTTTCTTTATTAGAACAGTATTTTACGAATGACTTGAGAAATGTTTTTTGCCGTTAAAAAAAAGTTGGTAGACATATATTTTATTGAAGAACGAGTGATTTATTCAGACAAAAGCTTTAAACGCATTTTTTGTGCTTTATTCAATTTAGTGATAACCAGCGCATACGAAGCTTTTACTAAATCTTCAATCAGCTCTTGATCAATATTTTGCCCTTCAAAAATCGAAATCCAGTGTTTTTTATTCATGTGATAGCCTGATGTAATTGAGGGATACAATTCTTTCAGTTCTTCAGCATAATCAGGCTCAATTTTGACGTTAATAAACTTTTGTCGATTGACTTCGCCTGTTAATAAAAACACTTTGTCAAAGACTTTAATCACATTGCACTCTGGACCAAAGGGGTGAGACAACTCAGTTTCAGCTTGTTCAAGTGCAATTTTTATCGCCAGTTTTTGTATGTGTTCTGCTTTCATTTGCATCCTTATAAATTTAGATTTGTTCTTGGTTGAATTTTAATCATTATAGATTCAATGGTTTAAATTAATTTATCGTATTGTGTTTATCCTGTGGATAATCACAATGTTATCCACAGAAAATGGGGATAACTGTACGCGCAAAAATATCAATCAATGACTAAATAGCCTAATCTAATTCTGCGTACTAGAAAAATCATTTTAATGGCATTTGCCATTTTCTATTGAATAAAAGACAGATTTGTCTGCTTAAGCCATTGTAAAAATCACATGTTTTATGTAAATTCTGTTTGCTTTGTGTAAGTATAAAAATGGAAAAATCATGATATTCAAAAAAACTGTACTTGTTATTGCTCTGACTTCTTTACTTGCTGCATGTGGCGGTGGTGGTGGAGACTCATCAACTTCTTCTGGTTCACCAAATGGTGGTTCAGAATCAACCAATACAATGAGCGATTTAGATAAAGCAAAACAGCTCATTACAACAGCCAATACCATTATTTCTTATTACGATAGTTTTGAAGATATTCAAAAAACCTATGAACCATCTATTGATGCGGTTGCTCAAGTGAGTACTGATATTGAAGATGGAAGTAATTTAGTTCTTATTCTGGCTGAATTGGCACACGACGACGCAAAAGGAAGTAATCGGGATTATAATTCTGAACAAGTTGCAGCACTTTATAATACTCATGCTGATTATACGCCAGATTATAAGCTCAGTAACAACACCCTTTCGATTCAGGTCAGAGGCTCAACAATTACCATTCGCGGATCCACTGAGTTTGAGCGTTGGGTTGGCTATAATTTTCCTAATAATGGGCAAAGTCCAACTCCGATTTATGCTGACAAGATGACTATGGATGTCAAGGATTTGGTTTTAACTGTTCCTGTGACCAATACATCAGCTACAAGTTATCGTTTTAATCTTCAGCAGGGCGGCAGTATTCATACGATTAATGCTAAGCAAAAAGAAGCGACCCTCAGTTTTAATGGTAACTCTACGGCTTCTATAACATATGCATCTTCTAAAATCATGGACGTTCGTACGGATGATGAAGTCCCTACATCGGCAAAGCTTGAATTAAGTAACATCACGCTGAAGACAAATGATAATTTTGTAGCAACTTTGGCAGAGTTATCAGGTGAAGCAAAAGCAGCAAACTTTATTAATAATGGCGATGCTTTTGTAGGTCTTGTACCTTATCAAGTAAAACTTAAAGGAACAGCTACATTAAATGATAAGGACAACTTAGGCATTGATGCAACTATTAAATTAAATAATGATTTAACTAAGAACATTGATATAACTGGTAATAAAGAATCCCTAAATAATTTCTTAAATCTTTCCGTGGAAGTTGCTTTAAAAGGAAACTTGCAAGCAAAAGCTAAACAAACTCCATTTAGTTTGAAAATTGATGCATTAAGAAATAAATATGAGTCAGGTAATGCAACTGCGGATATTGATGTAGATGGAAATGCATTAAATATTCAATTTATTTCATCTGATCTCGATAAGGATAAACCAACCATTGGGGCAACGATTAAACATAAAAATGGTGCTTTTGTATCAACCCCTAATCTGAAAAATTTTGCCTCAACAGATATTATGGTAGGTAGTCAAAGTTATGGAACATTATCTAAAACTTCTGGCTCTGTATACAATGCAAAATTCAGTGATAATTCCATTATTACCATTGCACCATAATATTTAACTCAAGGTGGCGATTATTAGCCACCTTTTTTATTTGTTGATTATGAAAAAAATTGTTTGTTTTTTGGCTCTTTTACCAAGCTGTGTTTATGCCCAGCCGCAACAAATCGAATATCGGGTTAAAGCTGATTTATATAGTCAACCGATTTCGATCCATTCATTTTTGGATGATTGGAAAGATCCAAATTTGAAATCGGGCAACAATGCATTTGCTCATGGGAAAATGCAGCTTGGCTTACAACAAGGCTCTTGGAATTATGCTTGGGTTTGGCGTTATGACTATGTTTTAAATTTTAGTCAGGATATGGCAAAACTTTATCATCAAATTCAAAATGATCAACTTATTGATTCAAATCAGCACTATAACCTTGACTTAAAGGCACAGCATATCGATGCGGTGGGTACTCGATTTGCTTATGATTGGTCGATCAATGCAGATTGGATACTGAGTTCGGGACTTACAGCATTAATTGGTCGACATTATGTTGATGGGTATTTTCAGGGAACTGGACAAACTACCCAGATGCAAGAGTTGTTTGATCGTGTGGAGTGGTTAAATGGATCGCTCAACTACAGTTATGATCGGCCAGCGCTCAAAGAAGAAAATATGGGTTGGGACCCACAGGCAAATCGTGGATATGGTTATGCATTAGATTTTGCGTTATCAGGTCGAATGTTTGATCGGATTGATATAAATCTTTCTGCTGAGGATTTGGTCGGCTATCTGTATTGGGATAATGCACCTTATACCCAATATGAACTTCGTTATGATCAGGATAATCGTCCAAGATTTGATATTCGTGGCCAATTAGGTACCAAACAGAAGTACACGCAAAGATTGCCTTGTACCATTAGCACTGAAATTAACTATGCGCCAGAAGCATCATTATGGAAAGCGGGTATCTCCACATTATCCAATGAATATATAACTTTATATCAATTGAATGGTTATTATCGTTTTGAGTTGGGGACGTTGGGGATTCATTTTGAACCGCAATCACATGCTTATGGGGTTTCATTTCAGCACCAAAACATTGGGCTTAAATACCTCACGGATGATTTGAATACCAATCAGGCCCATCGAATGGGCGCTTTGGTATATGCACAATATCAATGGTAACTATGACGAGCAACTGACCATTACTTCGGGTACATCGCTTGGAAGTGGGGCTAAATCTTCAGGTCGTTCCAATTCTGGCTGTGGCTTAAATGGGTGGCGCAGTAAAGCGAATAAGCGTTCAACTTCACTCAAATCGCCACGTTCAGCAAGTTCGATGGCTTTTTGTGCCATATGATTTCTGAGAATATAAACGGGATTGACCTGTTGCATTTGGGCATCGAGTAATTCAAGGTCTTGATGCTCGCGAATGCTTTGATAAAGGTGTAAAAACGCATCAAACTGACGAATATCCAGACAATCATCGCGAAGGGCTTGGTATTGCTGATGTTGCAGGTGTAGAAAACTCTGAGTGTAATCCAGTTGCTCAGTTTGCAAGATACGCAAAAAAGCCATGCCGCAGTCAAAGCTATCCTTATGAAAATCTGGCAGACCCATTTTTTGACATAAGCCTTGGGTATAGGCTGCTAAAAAAGTCGGTTCAAAATGTTCCAAACAATCAGCGAGTTGTTTTTTAAAGCTTTCTTTATCTTCTGGCTGTGCGAGCGGAATCAGATGATTCAGCCACATCCATAAGTTCCAATGTGCGATGCTCGGTTGGTTTTGATAAGCATAACGACCTTGGTGATCTGAATGATTGTTGATCCAATTGGGACGAAAGCGTTCCATAAAGCCATAAGGGCCAAAATCCAAGGTAGAACCTGTAATGTTTAAATTGTCGGTATTCATCACCCCATGTGCAAACCCGATCAATTGCCATTGCGCGATCATTTTGGCGGTGTTTTTAATCACGCCTTCTGCAAAAGCCAGAATCGGTTGTTCAGCTTGTAAAGCTTCTGGATAATGCCATTCGATACATTTTTGGGTAAATTCTGCGAGCAGTTCAGGCGC
Organism: Acinetobacter ihumii; assembly: GCF_900625095.1. Classification (GTDB taxonomy): domain Bacteria; phylum Pseudomonadota; class Gammaproteobacteria; order Pseudomonadales; family Moraxellaceae; genus Acinetobacter; species Acinetobacter ihumii. The sequence continues at coordinate 2,879,940 of NZ_LR130760.1, forward strand.
GTATTGATTGATCCACTCAAAATGACCTAAACGAATGTGGCAATCGGAACTGCGTAACAACATTGCGCCTTGTTCCAGTTTTTCACGTTGTACCCCTTGACCGGATGTCGTAAAACCCACAGCATTACTTGATGCAATACCCAGACTATTTAAAGCGTGTCCTGCCAAATATTCACGAATCACCGAGCGCAATACTGCACGGCCATCGCCCATTCTTGAATAAGGCGTCAGTCCTGCACCTTTCAAGTGTAAGTCGATGGTTTGTCCTGAGCGATTTAAAACCTGAGCAATTAATAAGCCTCGACCATCACCCAGTTGACCTGCCCATTGTCCAAATTGATGTCCTGCATAGACCATTGCTAAGGGTGAAAATTCTGTAAAGGTTTTTTGTCCACTACAGATCTCAACCCATTGCTGTTTATCCTGTTCAGACCACTGTAAATCATCAGCCAGTTCGACATTAAAATGTCCTGCCGCAGCACCTTTCAGTGGGACAGGTGCTTGTTGGTGATAAAGTTTCTGGTTGAGTTCAGGATAACGTGAATTAAAATGCATAACAGAAGGCGACTCATGGCTATAACATCACTATAGCAAATAATCCTGCTTCTGCCTAAAACATAGACTGCGTGATAAAAGTAAAGCATTTATGATATTGATTCATTTTTTTCTTCGACTAATCATCAGGTTACTTAAGCGATTTAAAAATTGTGGACTGATATTCGATAATTGATACAAAACTTTGGTTTTTAAACCAATCGCTGTATGGGTGGCGCGAAAAAAATGATCTTGTTGTTGCGCAAGTTTGAGAACCTGTTTAGCAACATCAGACGGGCTGAGATTTACGCCCATATTTTGAATGCTCGCTGCATCCATATTTTTAACCATGGTGGTTTGTACAAAAAGTGGCATGACATCCAGCACTCGAATGCCATATTTTTGCCATTCCACATCCAAGGCTTCAGTCAGCCCGCGTACTGCAAACTTACTGGCTGAATAAGAGCTTAAGTCTGCTTGACCATAAATGGCAGAAGCCGATGACAAGTTAATAATTCGCGCAAAGCCCGTTTGTTTAAGATAAGGTAAGGCAGCATGACAGCCGTTTAGTACACCTTTGACATTAATATCAATGGTGCGGTGATGCGTTTGAATATTGGTATGTTCAAATGCGCCTGAGTAGAGGATGCCAGCATTATTCACCAAAATATTGAGTTCTCCTGCCCATTGTACAAACTGTTTTAAGGCATGTTGCCAGTGATCGTAGTCACTCACATCCAGATAACCTGCAAAAGCACGTGAACCTAACCCTTTGGCCAGTTTTTGACTCTGGATTTCATTGATATCAAAAATTCCGACCAGATAACCATGCTGATAAAAAGTTCTCGCAATTTCTGCGCCAATCCCTTGAGCTGCGCCTGTAATCAGGATACTTTGAGCCATATTTTTCTCATTTTTTTTTGTTAAAAGATGCTTGATTGAATGATCATATGAGTGTTAGCGCTCACTGTTCAGATCATAACAAATCTGCTTTTGAAATAAATTGACCACGATAAGCTGTAGAGGATTTAGACATGCAACAACTACTGAATATCATGCGTGAGTTACGTGAAAAATGTCCGTGGGATCGTGAGCAAACGCCTTCAACTTTGACTCAATATGCGATTGAAGAAGCTTATGAAGTGGAGGCCGCTGTGCGTGAAGGTCATTTGGATGAGATTCGCGATGAACTAGGCGATCTGCTTTTACAAGTGGTTTTTCAGTCACAAATGTATAGCGAGCAAGGTGCTTTTGATTTTCATGATGTGGTAAATGCGATTAGTGAAAAATTGATTCGTCGGCATCCGCATGTGTTTCAGGCTGAACAGTTTTCAGCGTTAAATCCGGATCAGGTGAGCGAACTTTGGCAACAGATCAAGCAGCAAGAAAAACAGGGCAAACCGCAATCGCGCTTAGACGACCTCAAACATGGTCCAGCTCTAAATCAGGCGCAGGACATTCAAAAAAAAGCGGCGCAATTGGGCTTCGATTTTGAAACAGTTGAAGATTCGTATGGCAAATTAAAAGAAGAACTTGCAGAATTTGAACAAGCATTACAATCGCAACAATCCGATGAAATACATGAGGAATTTGGAGATTGCCTATTTTCTCTGGTGAATGTTGGACGTAAACTTGGGCTTTCCAGTGAATCCGCACTATTGGCGACGATTTTTAAGTTTAGACAACGTTTTGCTTATATAGAGCAACAAGCGACTTTACAACAAAAAAATTTAGAAGACATGAGTCTACAAGAAATGGATGCACTTTGGGATCAAGCGAAACAACAATTAGAATCTAGGTCTTTATAATATGTTTTGGGTACAACAAACACAGCAACTTTTACTTAAATTGATTCAGATCATCGTATTGTCATCATGTTCAAGTGTGCTCTTTGCACAGCAGTTTGATCAATCCTATTTGACATGGAAAGCACAGCAACAATCACATGATCAACGCTTAAATGCATCAGCTTCGGCAAATCATTATTTGGGCAAGCCTAGTTTAGCATCGGCTCAAACATCGTCACAAAACAGCACTTCAAAAAATGCGGGCCAGAAGGTGAATATCAATAAAGCTTCTGTACTGGAACTTCAGCAATTGCATGGTATTGGTGAGAAAAAGGCACAGGCTATTGTAGAGTATCGAAACCAGAATGGGCAGTTTAAAAACATGAATGATTTGCTAAATATTAAAGGCATTGGACCAAAATTTATTGAAAAAAACAGGTCAAATCTGAGTTTGTAAACCTACAATTTCAGCGAAATTTAGTGGCTAAGTGCCTAATCATTGAGAGAATCAAATTGCCCTTTGGTCTGCTTAGAGATATGATTAGCGCATCTTATCATTTACGTCCAGACGTAGGAGACAGCGTCTTTTGCAAACCTTGCGCGCGTCAAAATGTGGTTTATCTACCACGCAGCTTCCTTCTTCAATCTTAGATGTGATCGATAGTCTCACCAAAGCAGGTTATGAGGCTTATATTGTCGGTGGTGGAGTGCGGGATCTGATGTTAGGCCTTAATCCAAAGGATTTTGATGCCGTGACCAATGCCACACCTGCTCAGGTCAAAGAAGTTTTCGGACGACGTTGTCGTATTATTGGACGACGTTTTGAGCTGGCACATGTCTACTCTGGACGTGAACTGATTGAAGTTGCGACATTTCGTGCTCCTCCCAAAAAAGCAGTGACCAGCACCTCAGGCATGATTCTGCGTGATAATAATTGGGGAAGTATTGAGCAGGATTTTGCACGACGTGATTTTTCAATCAATGCTTTGTACTATCAACCACGTAAAGGCATTGTGCTGGATTTTTGTGATGCCATCTCAGATATTCATCACAAAACATTGCGTTTATTGGGTGACCCGAAACAGCGTTTTGAGGAAGACCCAGTACGCATGCTGCGTACTTTACGTTTTGCCGCCAAACTGAATTTTGATATTGATCCTGCGATTTTAAAAATTTTTGATGTGGATATGACACAGCTATTACGTGATGTCTCTCCACACCGTTTATATGACGAATCGCAAAAGTTATTTACCATGGGACATCTGGCGCGAGTTTTGCCGATGCTCATCGAGTTTGACATCTGGAAACAATTATTTGCGGATATTAAACCAGAGATTAGCCAGTTTATTGAGCGCGCGGCTAAAAATACCGATCAGCGCATTCAGATTGGTAAAACTATCAATCCTGCATTTTTCTATGCAGTGTTATTGTGGAAGCCTTTTTTGGAACGTTGTGATTTTTATTTAAATAAAGGGGTTATTCCTGCTGAGGCTCGTGCGCAAGCAGGTTTAGATGTGCTCAAGCGTCAGGCTACTCGTACCGTCATTCCACGTTTTGCTGAAACTTTTATTCGTGAAGTATGGGAAATGCAGGTCCGTCTGCTCAATCCTAAACCACAACAAATTGAAGCATTGGCGGGGCATGCGCGTTTTCGTGCAGGTTTTGACTTTTTATTGCTACGCGAAAAGTCAGGAGACGACTCTACACAAGGCATGGGACAGTGGTGGGATCAGTATCAATCACTTTCGGTTGATCAAAAAGAAGCAGCCATTAGCCAATATAATCGGCAACGCGCCAAAACACGTCGCAAACAAAATGCTGAAGTGAATGAGCCAAAAGAGATTTCGACTGAAATCGAACCCTTGGTTGATGTGCCAGAACCTCGTAGTCGCCGTTCCCGTCGAGAGCAACCTCGTCAAAAAGACGCTGGTCGAGCTTCTGCTTCGGCTTCTGCTGAACAGATCAATTCAGATCATCCGATTATGAAACGTAAACGGGTCAATCGAGATTTAAGTAAAGTAATTTTTGGACCGACGCAATGAGTGTTGTGACCTACATCGGCATGGGCAGTAATTTAGGAGATTCTGTCCAGATTCTGCGTGAAGCGGCTCATAAACTTGCAGAACTTGGTCCAATTCAAGTTTCCAGACTGTATCGTAGTCCCCCGATGGGCCCACAGGATCAGCCACACTATTACAATGCCGTTGTGCAATTGGTCACGACACTTCAGCCTTTAGATTTACTCGATCAACTACAGCGTTTTGAACAAGAGGCTGGACGTGTGCGATTACGTCGTTGGGGGGAGCGTACACTCGATCTGGATGTATTGCTCTATGCCGATCAATCTATTGAAAATGAACGTTTGAACGTGCCTCACATTGGTCTGCTTGAGCGTGATTTTGTCGTGCTCCCTTTATTGGATATTGAGAGTAATTTGAAGGTTCGTGATCAATGGCTTCGGGATTTAAAATGGAGCCAAGCATCCACATTGACTGTGATTGACGATAAGCACTGGGTTGAAAAATAACGTCATTTGACGTGACGTTGATAGAGGACATCATGATGATTAGTCTAAGTGACTTAAGAAAGTTTAAAGCCGAAGGACGCAAGTTTTCCTGTCTGACTTGTTACGATGCAAGCATGGCAAAAGCGATGGAGCTTGCCGAGATTGATACCATCTTGATTGGTGATTCTCTGGGAATGGCAATACAGGGTCATGACTCTACTTTGCCTGTAACGGTCGAAGACATGGCTTATCACACTGCAGCTGTACGCCGTGGAAATCAGCATGCGCTGATCATGACTGATTTGCCTTTCATGAGCTATGCGACCTTGAATGATGCTTTGCACAACGCCAAAAAGGTCATGCAAGCAGGCGCGCAAATGATCAAAATCGAGGGTGGAGCATGGTTGAGTGAATCTGTACGTGTATTGACACAAAATGGTATTCCAGTATGTGTACACTTGGGATTAACGCCACAATCGGTACATGTATTTGGTGGTTATAAATTGCAAGCCAGAACACGTGAAGCCGCGGATCAGTTAATTGCAGACTGTACTGCGGTGGTTGAGGCTGGGGCTGCGATGTTATTGTTGGAATGCGTTCCTGCACAGTTAGGTCAGGAAATTGCTGAATTATTTCCGCATACCCCCGTGATTGGGATTGGCGCAGGTCATCAAACGGATGGTCAAGTCTTGGTGGTACAGGATATGCTGGGTTTGACTTTTGGGCGTATGGCACGATTTGTGCGTAATTTTATGAAAGAACAGGCAGGCGAGACCGCCATTGTGGATGCCTTTAAAGCTTACCACTTAGCAGTGCAGGATCAATCTTTTCCTGCACCAGAGCATACATTTCAGGTTGAGCTGTAACTCATGAAAACAGAAACAACAATACAAGGGCTGAGTGCTTCTTTACAATCTGCTCGTGCTGCTCGCAAAACGATTGGCTTTGTCCCAACCATGGGCAATTTGCATCAGGGGCATTTGAATCTGGTACGTGAAGCCAAAAAACTCTGTGATGTGGTAGTAGTGAGTATTTTTGTCAATCCTATCCAGTTTGGTGAAGGTGAGGATTTTGAAAGCTATCCGCGGACATTGGAGCAAGACAGCCATTTATTGGCAGATGTCGGGTGTGACATTATTTTTGCACCCACGGTAGATCAAATGTACGGTAAACAACCACGCTTGACCAATATTAGTGTGGGTGGCATTACTCAGGATTTGTGTGGTCAGTCTCGTCCAGGTCACTTTGATGGTGTGGCGGTGGTGGTGACGAAACTATTTAACATTGTTCAGCCACATTTTGCATTTTTTGGTCAAAAAGACTATCAACAATTGGCGGTTATTCGTCAATTGGTCAAAGATCTCAATATGCCGATCGAAATTATTGGTGTCCCGATTGCGCGTGACACAGATGGTCTCGCGCTCAGCTCGCGTAATGGCTATTTGACGCAAGAACAACGTCAAACTGCTCCTGTCATTTTTCAGTCTCTCAAACAGGCCGAAAAAGATTTGCATGCAGGTGTGGCCTTGTCAGAGGTATTGCAAAATATCAAAGCACAACTCAGCGATGCTGGACTCGTTGTGGACTATGTAGAAGCGCGTCAGCCTGATTTACAACCGATCAATGTCTTTGATCATGATCTGGTTCTGTTTATTGCAGCGAAACTGGGAAATACCCGTCTCATTGATAATTTACAGATTCAACTCAAGACATAATATAAAAAGGACAGTCATGCCATGAAGCGTATTCTTATCGTCACAGGGCAATCTGGATCAGGAAAATCCTCTGCATTGCAGGTGTTGGAAGATCTGGGCTATTACTGTATTGATAACCTGCCTTTGGCATTGCTGCCAGAAATTGTATCTAAACTCGATCATGAAAATAATCTGGAACAACTGGCACTTGGGGTGGATGTTCGAAGTACGCGTGCAGATTTACAGGAATTTGATCAGGTCTTTGAACAGTTGCAGCGTCATGGTTCAGTCGATGTCATTTATTTGACTACACAGGATCAGGAGCTGATTGCACGCTTTAGTGCATCGCGTCGACCACATCCACTGGCCAGTCGTTTTAAAAGTTTGAATGAATGCATTCAGGAAGAAAAGCAACTATTGCTTCCGATTCAGTTTCGTTCAACGGTACATATTGATACCACTGATAAAAGTGTGCATGACTTAAAGCATACATTACTGTCAAAATTGGGACAGTCAGATAAACTCATCCTGATTTTACAGTCTTTTGGTTATAAACATGGCATCCCGCTCGATGCCGATTATGTGTTTGATGTACGTCATTTGCCGAATCCACACTGGGATTTAGAACTGCGTAAATTTTCTGGGCTAGATGCGCCAGTACAGCAGTTTTTAGAGTCGAGCCAGCAAACCAATGACATGTTCAATGATGTCTATCAGTTTTTGGATAAATGGCTACCCGTTTTTGCAGAAGGGCATCGTCACTACATGACCATTTCGATCGGATGCACAGGTGGACAACATCGTTCAGTTTACATTGTGGATAGACTAAAAAAGGCACTTGAGGCAAAATGGTCGGTTCAGGTTTTACATAGAGAAATGAAGCACTGGTCATGATTGACACTACAGTTGATGTAATTAATAAACTTGGTCTACACGCCCGTGCATCAGGGAAATTGATTGAGGTCACCACAAAATTTCGTTCTTCGATTCAAATCGGTAAAGGCGATAAACTGGTTGATGCCAAAAATATCATGTCTTTACTGATGCTAGGTGCAGGCAAAGGAACAACTTTGCGTCTGGTGCTTGATGGTGCTGATGAAGAAAAGGCACAAGACGAAATTAAGGCATTGTTCGCAGCAAAATTTTATGAGGCAGATTAATCGTGGCACGTCGTCCAAATAAACGTTTCAGTGAAGAAGATTTTGAATCTTTAGAAGGACGTGCAAGTAAAACCGAACAGAAGAAAGCTGTTCAGCGTATGGCTGCACTCGGTGAACAACTGGCTGAACTTTCGGCAAAGCAAATTCAAAAATTACCCGTTGATGAACGTTTAATTGATGCATTGCTGGATGCACAAACAATTACCTCTTTTGAAGCCCGTCGTCGTCAGTTTCAGCGAGTGGGTAAATTATTACGTAACGAAGACGAAAGCGTAATTTTGTCTTATTTGACTCCACAACAGGGGCTGAAAAAACAGGCGCAGTTACAGCGTTGGGTCGATCGTATGATCGAACAGGGTGACCCTGCCATTAACGAATTTAGTAAACTTCATAATGCCTCAGAACGTCATACCTTACGTCAACATGTATTGCGTATTCAACGAGATCTGACCCAAGCATTAGGTGAAGAAGAACTGGCAGCATCCAAGTTAAAATTTTTTAACTATGTGCAACAAGTGGCGTTATTATCTGATAATTGATTCAATTTTTATCGAAACACATCTTACATAATGCCAGTCAAGCTACACTTCGACTGGCATTTTTTTGATTAACTCAATTCACGTGTGGCACGTTCTTTGGCCCAATCCCGTAAAATAAATTTTTGTAATTTACCGGTCGAGGTTTTTGGAATTTCGGTAATCACAATATCTTTGGGAACTTTAAAACGAGCCAACTCTTGCTGACAATGTTGAATTAATTCTTCGACTGTGACCAAAGCATCCTGTTTTAATTCAATAAAAGCGCAGGGCACTTCTTGCCAGCGTAAGTCGGGTTTTGCTACAACTGCAGCGGTCATCACCGCAGGATGTCGGTAGAGCACTTCTTCTACTTCAAGAGATGAAATATTTTCGCCACCAGAAATAATCACATCTTTGGCGCGATCAGTAATTTTGGCGTAACCATCTGCTTGGCATACCGCTAAATCTCCGCTATGAAACCAGCCGCCAGCAAAAGCTTCTTCTGTGGCTTGAGGATTTTTTAAATAACCCTTCATCACAATATTGCCACGGAACATAATTTCTCCGAGCGTTTCTCCATCAGCGGGTACGGGCTGCATCGTTTCAGGGTCTAGCACGCGCATACTGTCCTGTAAGGGATAAGGCACTCCCTGACGTGAATGTAACTGGGCTTGTTCCTGAATTGAAAGATCATTCCAGCCCGCTTGTGAAGCACAAAGTGCAGAAGGGCCATAGGTTTCAGTCAGTCCATACACATGTGTGACATTGATGCCTATATGACGCATTCCTTCAATAATCGCCGCAGGTGGGGCGGCACCTGCCACCATCACTTCAACCCGATGATCAAAATGAACTTGTTTGTCTTTAGGGGTATTGATTAACATCGATAATACGATTGGCGCACCACAGAAATAATCGACTTGATGTTGGGCAATCAGTTGAAACACCCGCTCAGGATCAACTTTGCGCAGACAGACATTGGTGCCGCCATTGGCTGCAACAGTCCATGCAAAACACCAGCCATTACAGTGAAACAGCGGCAATGTCCATAAATAACGGGCGCGTGGCGTCATACCGCAGGCAATAATATTGCTGGCTGCATTCAGATAAGCCCCACGGTGATGATAGACCACACCTTTAGGGTTACCTGTCGTACCCGAGGTATAGTTCAGGCTAATCGCATCCCATTCATCATTTGGCAGTGACCATACAAAATCTGGATTGCCTTGACTGAGCCATGTTTCATATTCAATTTGACCAATTGGATTGCAGAGTTCAGGCTCATATTCGGTATCTGCAACATCAATCACATCAATCCGCTGTGGAACCAGTGCCAACGCTTCCTGAGCAACCGCAGCAAATTCAGGATCAACCAGTAACACTTTAGTCTCGGCATGTTCCAGCATAAAAGCCAATGTTTTTGCGTCCAGACGTGTATTCAATGTATTTAATACTGCGCCAGCCATAGGCACCGCAAAATGTGCTTCAATCATGGCAGGAATATTCGGCAGTAAGACTGAAACTGTATCGTTCTTCTGGATACCTAATTGTTGTAATTGATGGGCAAACTGACAACAGCGTTGATAAGTCTGTTTCCATGAAATTGTGCGTTCGCCATGAATGATGGCTGCCTGATCAGGGTAAATATAAGCGGCGCGTTCAAGATAACGCAAAGGCGAAAGCGCGACAAAATTGGCGGCGTTTTTGGCTAGCTCATCATAAGCATTCATCGTGATTGACTCCATGTCATTATTTTTTAATTGTGCTTGATCAAAAGATATGGCTTTCATTCGATCAAATCATTTAGGCTTTAGTCGTAATTATGTAAGTACATATGTTGATAAAAGACGATGTTAAACCACTTGAAAACACAGTATTTTGCCCATATATCACTGTGGCAGAATTGATTCTGTCAAAATCTGTTTTTTTGTTGATTCAGTTGTTTTATCTCAACGCAAACGCGTGTAAAATTTGTGCTCACTTTTTTATTTATTACCCACCGTTTTTATCTTTTGAGGTTTTCCTCGATCATAATCTCGCGGTGATATGCTCCATTGTGCGGGGCATCACTCCTTAAGGATTTTCTTATGCCAATTATCACATTGCCAAATGGCGATCAAAAATCATTTGATCAAGCTGTTTCTGTTATGCAAGTTGCCCAAAGTATAGGGCCTGGACTTGCTAAAAATACCGTTGCGGGTCGTGTCAACGATCGCCTTGTAGATGCATGTGATCTCATCACTGAAGACGCCACCTTACAAATCATTACGCCGAAAGATCCAGAGGGCGTTGAAATCATTCGCCATTCTTGTGCGCACTTGGTGGGACATGCGGTTAAGCAATTGTTCCCTGAGGTGCAAATGGTGATTGGGCCAGTGATTGAGGAAGGATTTTATTACGATATCTTTAGTCCAAAGCCATTTACCTTAGATGACATGGCTGCGATTGAAGCGCGTATGAAACAATTGATTGATCAGGACTATGATGTCATTAAAAAAATGACACCGCGTGCCGAAGTGATCAAAGAATTTCAATCTCGGGGTGAAACGTATAAATTACGTTTGATTGATGATATGCCTGACGAAACAGCCATGGGGCTGTATTATCATCAGGAATATGTGGACATGTGCCGTGGTCCTCATGTGCCAAATACCCGTTTTCTGAAAAACTTCAAGCTGACTAAAATTTCAGGTGCGTACTGGCGCGGTGATGCTAAAAATGAGCAGTTACAACGGATTTATGGTACAGCGTGGGCAGATAAAAAAGAGCTTGTGGCATATATCAAACGCATAGAAGAAGCTGAAAAACGTGACCACCGTAAAATTGGTAAAGCACTTGATTTGTTCCATATGCAAGAAGAAGCACCAGGTATGGTGTTTTGGCATCCAAATGGCTGGACCATGTATCAAGTTCTTGAACAACATATGCGTCAAGTACAACGTACTCATGGTTACCAAGAGCTAAAAACACCACAAGTTGTGGATATTAGTTTGTGGAAAAAATCGGGTCATGCGGACAATTACGCAGATAATATGTTTACTACACATTCGGAAAGTCGCGAATATGCAGTTAAACCGATGAATTGTCCATGTCATATTCAAGTGTTTAACCAAGGCCTCAAATCGTACAAAGAATTACCAATTCGTTTTGCTGAGTTTGGTTCGTGCCATCGTAATGAACCATCGGGTTCACTTCACGGTATTATGCGTGTACGTGGCTTTACACAAGATGATGGTCATATTTTCTGTACTAAAGATCAAATTGCAGATGAAGTTGCTCAATTTATCAAGCTGACTTTAGATGTTTATAAAGACTTTGGCTTTGAAGATATTCAAATGAAGCTGTCAACACGTCCAGAAAAACGTGTAGGTAGTGAAGAAATGTGGGATGTATCTGAAAAAGCATTGGCTGATGCGTTAGATGCTGCTGGTTTACCTTGGGAATTACAACCAGGTGAAGGCGCATTTTATGGTCCGAAAATTGAATTTTCATTGAAAGACTGTTTGGGCCGCGTATGGCAATGTGGAACCATTCAGTGTGATCCGAATATGCCAGAACGACTAGATGCTTCATTTGTAACTGAAGACAATGAGCGTGATCATCCTGTGATGTTGCACCGCGCAATACTTGGCAGTTTTGAGCGTTTTATTGGTATACTTATTGAACACTATGCGGGTTTTATGCCACCTTGGTTGTCACCAGTCCAAGCCTGTGTCATGAACATTACTGATTCACAAGCCGAAGCTTGTGAACAAGTAGTCGCAAAACTTAAACAAAATGGTCTTCGAGCGATTTCTGACTTGAGAAATGAGAAAATCGGCTTTAAGATTCGTGAGCGTACACTTGAGCGTATTCCTTACCTTTTGGTCTTAGGTGATCGTGAGGTTGAAGAGGGAACTGTGAATGTTCGTACTCGCTCAGGAAAAAATTTAGGGACTATGTCAATTGATGCATTTATTGACCTAGTAAATTCTGCCGTCGCCGAACGCGGCCGGTACATTGTGGAGTAAGAAAGATTAAACAGCCTGACCGTAACCAACAACAACCTGCTAAAAGTAATCGTCCAGCAATCAATGACGAGATTCGAGCTAAAGAAGTCCGTCTTGTCGCTGCGGATGGTGAGCAAAAAGGTATTGTAACCTTGGCAGAGGCTTTAAAAGCAGCTGAAGACGTTGAACTTGATCTTGTCGAAATTGTGGCGAATGCTGAACCGCCAGTTTGTAAAATCATGGATTACAACAAGCACTTGTTTGATTTAAAGCAAAAGCAAAAAGATGCCAAGAAAAAACAGCATCAAGTACAGGTCAAAGAAATCAAACTACGTCCAGCAACGGATGTAGGTGATTACCAAGTGAAATTACGTGCGATTTTAAAGTTCCTTGAAGAAGGCAACAAAGTTAAAATCACATTACGTTTCCGTGGTCGTGAAATGGCACATCAACAGCTTGGTTTGGCGCAATTGCAAAAAATCGAAGCAGACGTGACGGATTTTGGTGTAGTAGAACAAGCACCAAAGATGGAAGGTCGTCAAATGGGGATGTTACTTGGACCGAAAAAGAAAAAGTAATCTTCCTACATAAAAAACGCAGCCGAAACGCTGCGTTTTTTTTCATCTATTTGCTGCGAAAAAGCACAATGAATTCTCATTCAATGATTTTATTTAAGGTTGTTAAGCAAAGTCACTGCTAAACTAAATCACTTTTTATAGGTTTAGTACAGGCTAAAAATTGTGCTATAAACGTATACAAAGACTTAAAGATAGAAAAATAGGATAAGCAGGTATTTCATGATAGACCTATATTATTGGGGAACTCCCAATGGCCATAAGATCACCATCGCACTTGAAGAAATGGGACTGGAATATCAGATTTTTCCAATTAATATTTTAGAAAATGACCAGTTTCAACCTGATTTTTTAAAAATTTCTCCTAACAATAAAATTCCTGCCATCATTGACCAAGATGGTCCACATCATGAACCGATATCAATTTTTGAATCGGGTGCAATTTTACAATATTTAGGGCGTAAAACAGGGCTATATTATCCGAGCGATGAGCAAGAGCGGGTTGAAGTCGAACAATGGTTAATGTGGCAAATGGGCGGCTTTGGCCCGATGCTCGGACAAAACCATCATTTTGGTCGATTTGCCAAAGAAAAAATTCCTTATGCAATTGAGCGTTATGTGACTGAAACCAAACGTTTATATAAGGTGTTGAACACCCAGTTAATTGGACAAAAATTTGTGGCAGGTGAGTATTCAATTGCCGATATGGCCATTTTACCGTGGGTGTTACGTTATGAATGGCAATCCATTGACTTAAACGACTATCCTTATGTGAAGGATTATGTCGAACGATTGACTGCACGACCTGCGGTACAAAAAGCGTTATCCATTCAAGTGATTTGATTTTTACTGCAACATGTCTCGATCTTTGATAAAAAGAAACAGCTTTTGTCAAAGATCCATTTATGGCTTATCTATTTTTATTCCTATCTGCATTTGGTGCTGCAACGCTGTTACCACTTCAGTCAGAAACCGTGCTGTTTTCTCTTTTCGTCCTCAAACAGCATTCGGTTATGGCGTTATTGATAGTCGCGACTGTTGGAAATGTACTCGGTTCCTGTGTCAATTGGTGGTTGGGGGTTAAAATTGAATATCTTAAACATAAAAAATGGTTTCCTGTTTCAGAAAACCAATTAGAAAAAGCACAAAATATTTATCACCGTTATGGTTTTTACTCATTATTGCTGAGTTGGCTGCCGGTGATTGGGGATCCGATTACACTCATTGCAGGGGTATTAAAAGAAAGTTTCTGGCGGTTCCTCATCGTGGTGAGTCTGGCAAAAGCAGGGCGTTATTGTTTTATTTACCTGCTTTATGTTGGTGTGATCAACTGACCAGAAAGTGGTCTTTCGAGTCAGTCAGGTTTTAGTGGGTCGAGCATTCATTCAATTTAAAATAGATTTCATCTTTGAGGTTTGATTTTTTAAATAACCAAAGCTTTTTAGGTACGTCAACTTTGGCATTGGTCACTGCTTGCATGACCTGTGCATCCAGAGCATAAATACCAGATCCTTTTTTGATTTTGACTTTAGTCGTTTCGCCTTGTTGATTCACTTTAAAATCAAAGCGCACTAGGCGATCTTTCCCTTTAAGTTGCTCACGCGGTATGTTTAAAACAGGTTGCTGAACATACTGAAAAGGCACCGATTTTCCATATTGTTGTCTGAGCCAATTTTTTGAAGCAAAAGAGTAAACACATTCGGTCGTCGTATCATTTTCTTTATAGTCTAGATTAAAAGTTTGATACCCAATGGTAGAAATCAAATTACCATCTTGTTGAAAAGGTTTTACCTTGGCATGTTCTGTGGCTTTGACCAGCAAGGCATCCAGCTTTTTAATGCCTGTACTTTCCTGAACGTTGACTTGAGTCACTGTGCCTGTTTCATCAGCAGCAACACGTAAAATAGCTGCTCTATCTTGGCCTTGTAAATCTGCATTATCATAATTGAGCTTTGGAAATTCACGCCATTCAATACGTGTCGTTAAATGAGCGGGTAGTGCGGAGCTTTTTTGTGGTGCAAGTTGAGACGAGTTCTCTTTGGCATTAACCTGAGTTACGACGATACCTGCAAAAAGTGCAAGGCAAAAAATAGATTGTTTCATCTTAAATGGTTTTGGTTGTTAAAGCATTGTGGCGCAGTATTCCCTGTTCAGGAAATACACGCAACAAAAAAATGCAGACTAAAGCGTATCTGAGAGCAAATCACCTCATTTCAGTGGGAAACAGTCATAAAACTGACTCTTGCTATAAACAGTTAGTGATCTGAGCCTTTATTAATATCCACATGGAACAAGTCCTTGGTTTTAGTCCAGCTTAAGACCACTACGGCCAATGTCATACAGCCGCCAAAAATGGTAGCGGCGATGGTTCCCATATATTTCGCAGCCAAACCCGACTCAAATGCACCCAGTTCATTACTACTGGAGACAAACATGCCATTCACCGCAGCTACACGACCTCGCATATTTTCTGGTGGAAAAATTTGCAAAATCGTTTGACGTACTACGACAGAAATACTATCGCAAGCCCCAGTCATCGCCAGAGCAAAGAGTGACAGCCACATATGATTTGAAAAAGCGAAAATGATGGTAAATACGCCAAAACCTGCGACTGCCAATAGCATATTGCGCCATGCGTGATGCGTGGGTGGAAACTTGGTTAAGGCAATCATGGTCAATAATGCGCCAATAGAAGGCGCAGCCCGCAAATAACCTAAACCTTCTGGGCCAACTTTTAAAATATCTTCGGCAAAAATAGGCAGTAAAGCGATGACACCGCCAAAAAGCACAGAAACTAAATCTAAAGAAATCGCCCATAATACAATTTTGGTTTTTAAAATAAACCGGAATCCTTCCCCCAGACTTGACCAGATATTTTCATGTTCAATGGCAGGGAAGGTTCTATTTTTCAATAATAAAATGAGACAAAAGCAGCTAAATAAAAGAATAGAAACGCTGAATAAACTGGTTTCACGACCTAAAAATGCCAACATAAAGCCACCTAACATTGGCCCCAAAATTACGCCACTTTGCCAGCCGATGGTGGTCCACGTTGCACCGTTGGCATAAAGTGCTCGGGGAATCAAAAATGGTTTAAGTGAGGTTGCCGATGGACTGTAAAAACCACGAATGACACCAAAGCAGAAAATCACCGCATAAATCCCCAGTGCCAGAGTATGTACACTGATTTGATTTAGTCCATATAAGTGAAACAGGCTCCAAAGTACCAATGGCAATGGAAAGGAAAAAAACAAACAGATTTTCATAATCCGCTGCTTATTAAATTTATCTGCCACATAGCCCCCAAAAAGCGACAGGCTAATAAAGGGAATGGCTTCTGCTAAACCAATCAATCCAAGTGTTAAAGGGTCTCGGGTCAATTGATATAAAGAATAGGCGACAATAATTTCCTGAATCAAAATGGCAAGTGTCAGACAAAATTGATTAACAGTAATAATGGAGAAATCACGATATCGGAGTGCGGCAAAAGCATCCTGCTTGGCTTTCATAACTATCGTATATTGAGAATATTGGTTTAATTATAAAGCTCTATTCTTAAAAAATGACGAAACATACAAATTTAAAACCAAGACTTTTCTGAAGTTTTGAAGGACTTGAACCTGATTCAAATTTTATCTTGAATTGCTTTTGTTTTGAGCAAAGATGCTATATCATACTGCCTTCCTTACCTGCAGGTCGATTTGCAATGGTGCAAACGCGCCGAACAGGTGCCTAAAAGAGGTTACTATGGCTAAGTTAAAAACTCGCCGTGGTGCAGCTAAACGCTTCAAAGCGACTGCAAACGGTTTTAAGCGTAAACAAGCGTTCAAGCGCCACATCTTGACCAAAAAATCTGCTAAACGTATCCGTCAATTACGCGGCTGTGTAATGGTTCATGTTTCTGACATGAATTCAGTTCGTCGTATGTGCCCATACATCTAAGGAGATTATAAATGGCTCGTGTAAAACGTGGTGTAGTGGCTCATCGTCGTCACAAAAAAATTCTTGCTCGCGCTAAAGGTTACTATGGTGCTCGTTCACGCGTTTATCGCGTAGCGTTCCAAGCGGTAATCAAAGCTGGTCAATACGCTTACCGTGACCGTCGTCAGAAGAAACGTCAATTCCGTGCTTTATGGATTGCGCGTATCAATGCGGGTGCTCGTCAAAACGGTTTGTCTTACAGCCGTATGATCGATGGCTTGAAAAAAGCTCAAGTGATCATCGACCGTCGCGTATTAGCTGACATCGCTATGCATGATGCAGTAGCATTTGCTGCTTTAGCTGAAAAAGCGAAAGGCGCATTAGCTGCATAAGCTTAGAGATTCAAAGGAGACCGCTTTTTAGCGGTCTTTTTTATGTCACGCATTTGTCTTTGTATTTGATAATAATTTTTAGAGTTTTAAAATGCGTAAACAATATCATTTCCGTGAAGTGGGTGAAGATAGTTATATTTGGGATGTGCATCGGCTTGTCGCCTTATCCAAAAACTTAAAGACCAAAAAAGTCTTTCTCAGTCAAATTATCGAGTTAAATGAAGCCTATTGGTTTCCAGAGCAAGTCCCCACCACACAGCAAATTCTTGATCATATTCAACTCATCGAACAGGCAGATTTAGCCTATCCCATTATTCTAAGCGCAGATGGTCGTGTTATGGATGGTATGCATCGGGTGGCTAAAGCAAAGCTACAGGGTGATTTGGAGATTATCGCGGTACAATTTGAGCAAACGCCTACCCCTGATTTTATCAATGTGCATGAAGATGACTTAAATTATAATGAATAAAGTTATAAGGTTTTAATGAAGT
Organism: Acinetobacter ihumii; assembly: GCF_900625095.1. Classification (GTDB taxonomy): domain Bacteria; phylum Pseudomonadota; class Gammaproteobacteria; order Pseudomonadales; family Moraxellaceae; genus Acinetobacter; species Acinetobacter ihumii. The sequence goes on from NZ_LR130760.1 coordinate 2,897,507, forward strand.
GTCTTTCATCACGATTTAAATCCTATTTATTTTTTTTCTTAAAAGAGAAATAAAAATAGACTGATGACAGAAATCCATTGAATTTAAAATTACACAACATCAACATGTTGAAATAGACATCGCCCTTCAAATTTTTCTACAGTAAAGTTCATGAAAAGCAAAGGCGAAGAAAAAAATGTTAGTCAGTGTAGAAGGTTTAGAACAAGGAACAATAGAGACAGAACTGAGTATTTTGCCGAGAAAAGGTGAAACAATCCGAATCTTTTATGGACCTGATGCAGAGGTTGAAGGTGAAATTGAAAATGTTCATCACATTGTCAATCAACATGATGGTGGGCATAAAGTGATTATAAAAATTCGACCTACTTTTTAATGCAAGATTCGTGTTCTTATGGCTTTATCTAAAACCTAGATCTATCCTTTGTTTCAATGCAGTAAAGTGAAGTCTAGGTTTAACTAGACTATAGACCAAAATAATAGGCACAAGCGCAAATAATAATCGTCAAAATAATCAGTTTAATGACAGCAGATGAACTGACTTTATGAGGTGGATGATGAGATTCAGAGCGAGATTTGCTCTGTAATATCGTCTGGGTCTGTGGATCAAGTGGTGATGCAATTTCAACTGCTGTACGCTGTGCAGATTTGTAATGATTGGCAATTTTAACAATCAGTTTGGCATTTAAGTCGTCGAGCTTTTGAGAAAAATTACGTAGATTAATCTGATCTTCAGGCGTGAGCATTTCACCAGATTCACGGTACGGATGCAGACGCAAATGCTCGATAAAGTTCGCTAGAGCCTCGGTGCGGTGCAAAAGCTCATGTGCCACATCTGCTGCATAATCAGTTGGAATCAATGCCAGATATTGCATGTCTTGCAAGGTTGAACCATCAGGTTTGTGTACAAGATTCGCTTCTATTCCATAATAGGGTAAATCCCGATTGGCTGGTTCAACAAAACCTTGCGCATATTTACTTCGAAAGAGTTCATTTTCAATAAATGTTTGAATTTCATCCCAGTCAGATTCTTTTAAATCGGCTTCAATTTTTTTGCAGAGTTTATCTGATAAATCAAAACGCCAAAAAGTTTCCTGATGCAAGGTGGCTTGCTGTGATGCTGGAATTTCAAAGTCATTGTCACTGAAGTACCATTCGGCAAGCTCTTTACCTAAAATCCATGCAGTTTTTTTATTTTTCTCATGACTTACAATAAAGTGTGCAAAGGGCAATAGTTCTACATTGGCATTCGGATTCTGTTCATCAGTCAGTAGATTTGAGAGATGTAGGCTAATACGATAGACGCCCTGTTTTTTTAACCCTTCGAGCCAGACCTGAAAATGTTGGGCGAGCAAATGTTGGGAGTGAAGATCACGGAACTGAAAATAATGCTGATAAAAAATAGAATGTTGTAACCAACGGTTAAAACTAAGTTCGTGGCTGAGATATTCATTGCCAAAAGTAACCAGTGTCAGTTGTTGTTTCCAGATTTGATCAAGTGCCATTGTTCAGTTTTCTTGTCCATACTGTTTTCAATCTTATACGTTTTATCATTCATATGACTAGAGGAAGATATCATTCCGTGTAATTTTCCTGTGTTTGATCTTCATCATTGTGCCGAAAAACTGTTAGAATGCAGAGTTTTATTTTATTTATAACTTTGTTGCTTTGAGAGTTACTATGTCACTGGAAGCCCTGACCACCGACGCGCTTGCTGCCATTGCAGCGGCTCAAGACCTTGCTGCACTCGATCAGGTTCGAGTTCAATTTACAGGGAAAAAAAGCCAGCTTGCAGAGCAATCGAAAGCATTGGGCAAAATGGATCCTGAAGAGAGAAAAACTCAGGGGGCGGCCATTCATGCCGTTCGTGAAGCGATCAATAGTGCATTCACTGAACGTCAAAATGCATTGCAACAAGCCGCATTACAACAAAAATTGGCGAGCGAAACCATTGATATTACTTTGCCGGGACGCGGTCAGCATACGGGTAGTATTCATCCAGTTATTCAGGTGCAGGAACGTATTTGTCAGTTCTTCACCAAAGCAGGTTTCATGGTTGCGACAGGTCCAGAAGTTGAAGATGATTATCATAACTTTGAAGCCTTAAATATTCCGGGACATCACCCTGCGCGCGCCATGCATGATACGTTTTATTTTGATGCCAATCATTTGCTACGTACACATACTTCTGGCGTACAAATTCGTACCATGGAAACCACGCAGCCACCGATTCGTATTGTGTGTCCGGGACGTGTTTATCGCTGTGACTCAGATCAAACACATTCGCCGATGTTTCATCAGATTGAAGGTTTATATGTTGCAGAGAACACCAGTTTTGCTGAACTAAAAGGTTTACTGGTTAATCTGCTCAATGAATTTTTTGAAAAAGATTTGAAAGTACGTTTCCGTCCATCTTATTTCCCGTTCACAGAACCAAGTGCTGAAGTGGACATTATGGATGAGCGCGGTCGCTGGTTAGAAGTTTTAGGCTGTGGCATGGTACATCCAAATGTATTACAGGCAGCAGGAATTGATCCTGAAAAATACAAAGGCTTTGCCTTTGGTTTAGGGGTAGAACGTTTTGCAATGCTACGTTATGGCATTAACGATTTGCGTATGTTCTACCAAAATGATGTGCGTTTCTTACGCCAATTTGCTTAAACATTTTTCAGAATTAAATAAGGTTTTATACAAATGAAAATTAGCGAAAACTGGTTGCGCACTTGGGTTAACCCAGCGATTGATAGCGACACTTTGGCTGACCAATTGACGATGCTTGGTCTGGAAGTCGATGAACTTACTCCTGTAGCTAAACCATTTACAGGTGTGGTGGTGGGTGAAGTTCTTACCGTTGAACAACATCCAGATGCAGATCGCTTGCGTGTGACCACGGTCAATATCGGTTCGGACGAAACTTTGCAAATTGTCTGTGGTGCGCCGAATGTACGTGTGGGCATGAAAGCACCTGTAGCGACCATTGGTGCAGTATTACCGGGCGACTTTAAAATTAAAAAAGGCAAACTACGTGGTGTGGAATCACAAGGAATGCTCTGCGGTGCTTCAGAAATTGATTTAGAAGATAAAATCGATGGTTTGCTGGAGTTGCCTGATGATGCGCCAGTGGGTGTCAATGTTCGTGACTATTTAAAACTTGATGACAATGTCATTGATATCAGTATTACGCCAAACCGTGGTGACTGTTTTAGTATTCGTGGAATTGCCCGTGAAATTGGTGTGATCAATCAGTTATCTGTTACTCAGCCTGAAATTGCAACGGTTGAGGCAGTCATTGCCGATCAAAAACAAGTGCAATTGGCAACCGATGGCGCACCTCGCTATTTGGGTCGTATTGTTAAAAATGTCAATGTCAAAGCCCCTACACCTGCGTGGATGGAACAAGCTTTAGCACGTTCAGGCATTCGTACCCATAGTATTTTGGTGGATATTACCAACTATGTATTGATGGAACTGGGACAGCCGATGCATGCCTTTGATTTGGCGAAATTGCAAGGCGATATTCAGGTACGTCAAGCTCAGTCGAATGAAAAGTTGATGTTACTGAATGAACAGGAAGTTGAACTCAATCCTGACATTATGGTGATAGCTGATAACGCGAAAGTCTTGGCAATTGCAGGAATCATGGGCGGTCTTGAATCGAGCGTCACCGATGATACTCAAGATATTTTCCTTGAAAGCGCATTCTTTGCACCTCTTGCGATTGCTGGTCGTGCGCGACGTTTCGGTTTGCATACGGATTCATCACAACGCTATGAACGTGGGGTTGATTTTGAACTGCCAATGCTGGCAATGATTCGTGCTTCGCAATTAATTCAGCAATATGCGGGTGGTGAATTTGGTCCAATCAGCTCAGCTGAAAAGACTGAGTTATTGCCACAGCGCAAAGCAATTGAATTGAATCAGGCGCAGGTCGATGCACTACTTGGTTATCAGGTCGATGCGGAGTTTATTGCTGATGCTTTAACGCGTCTGGGTTGTGTAGTCACGGTGAAAGCGCAAGGTGAATGGTCAGTTGTGCCACCATCACATCGTTATGATATGGTGATTTATCAAGACTTGATTGAAGAAGTTGCACGTATTCATGGTTATGACAATATTCAAATTCGTCTGCCACAAATCGATGTGAAATTTAGTGCTTATCAGGATGGTTTTGAACAAGATCAATTGCGTCAAACCATTGCGACATTAGGCTACCAAGAAGCGATCAGTTTTAGCTTTGCTGACTTAAAACTGGAAAAACAACTGAACCCAGCCGTAAATCCGCTGGCATTAGCCAACCCGATTTCAAGTGATTTAGCCGTGATGCGCAGTACCTTGCTGTCGAGCTTGATTCCATGTGTACAATACAACTTAAATCGTCAGCAAAATCGTGTGCGTTTGTTTGAATTAGGCTTACGTTTTGACTACCAAAATGCCCAGTCGATTCATGATTTAAAACAAATCCCAACTTTGGCTTTAATTGCGGTGGGTTCTCACATTCCAGAGCAATGGCATGCGAAAGCTCAAGCGATGGATTTCTTTGATCTCAAAGGCGAGGTTGAACAGATTTTAGCGGCAGGTCGCGTACAGGTTGAATACATCCGTTCTGAACGTGCTTGGTTACATCCGGGACAATCTGCTGAAATCGTCGTAAATGGTCAATCGATTGGCTATTTAGGACGTTTACATCCATCACTTGAAAATGATCTGGATTTAGGTGTAACTTGGGTAGCAGAGTTAGATCAAAGCGCAGTTTTGCAATCTTATGTATCTAATTTTACAGAATTATCACGTTTTCCATCAGTTCGACGTGATATTGCGCTATTAATCAGTGATAATATAAATGTGAGTGATATTCAGCAGTTAATTAAACAAACAGGTGGAGACCTTCTGGATTCTAGTTGGTTGTTTGATGTGTATACGGGTCAAGGTGTTGAGCAGGGCAAACGTTCTTTAGCATTTGCACTACTATGGCAACATCCTTCACGTACGCTTGAAGATGCTGAAATTAAATCAGGTATGGATCAAATTATAGAAGTGTTGGAAAACACTTATCAAGCGACATTGAGGGCCTCATGACAGCATTAACTAAAGCAGACATGGCGGATCATTTAAGTGAGCTCACGAGCTTAAATCGTCGTGAAGCAAAACAAATGGTTGAGTTGTTCTTTGACGAAATTAGTCAGGCATTAATTGCTGGCGAACACGTCAAACTTTCGGGTTTTGGTAATTTTGAATTGCGTGACAAGCGTGAACGCCCGGGACGCAATCCTAAGACTGGTGAAGAAATTCCGATTTCTGCCCGTCGTGTGGTCACCTTTAGAGCGGGTCAGAAGTTTAGACAGCGCGTAGGAAATGAGCAGGATTAACCTGCTCTTTTTTTATTTTATCTGGACGATATTGAGCCGACTTTAAAACATAACCGTTTCTAATTTTTTATTTTTATACAAATACTTCTCTTGATCTGAAAGTGCTAGACCGTTTGATTTTGTTGCTTATCTTCATCTAGCTGATCATCTTAATTAAATTCTCAGATATATCTTAAATCCTAATTATACGCTGATTCTATGGTACGAAATGATGATGGATCTTTAATTTAAGCTCCAATAGAAATAGCCTCGAGCTCAGTCTTCGTTTTGCTTATATTCTCAAAGTGTTTGGAGTATGAGTTAAATCATCATTTTTTTAATGGTAATCAAGCTGCTTTCAAAATATTCAACGTTCGAGGGGGAAGGTAATCGATAAGTGAATTATAAATTAGAAAGCATTGATAAAAATCCGTTTGAGTTTTAATTATTCTTACAGGAATTTATCTATAAATTTAAATGAAAAAAGAGAGCTAAAAAGCTCTCTTTTTGAACTGCTAATCTAAAAACTAGATTAGTGAGCAGCTTCAGATGCAGCAGCAGCAGCGTCTGTAGCTGAACCAGCAGCATCAGTTGCAGCAGCAGCAGCTGTGTCAGCAGCAGCAGCAGCGTCAGATGCAGCAGCAGCAGCTTCTGGAGCAGAAACAGCAGCAGCGTCAGTTGCAGCAGCAGCAGCTTCAGATGCAGCAGCAGTAGCTTCAGATGCAGCAGCGTTAGCGTCAGCAGCAGCTTCGTCAGTTTTCTTTGCACAACCAACGAAAGCTAAAGTAGTAGCGATAGCAGCAGCAATAGCGATTTTTTTGAATAACATGGCATCACTCTCATAAAATTTGTGAGATTAAAAAAAACCGGTGTCAAACTGTTTGTGCTTTAATTATTCCTAAACGAAGCTAGGTAACAACGCATAGAGCAGTCTAACTGGTCTGCAAATATGCTATCATTGCCTATAAGGAAATACTACTGGCTGGCATTAAAAATCACTAAAAAAACCGATAAAATGAAGATCTTTTTAACAGATAATAACAATTAAAGTCGTCATTTATATTGGATAATTAATAGTTAAGAGTTTAAAACATAAGCATTTTTTGAAGCGTTGCTTAAAATTTATCATGTGGTTACACGTGCTTTAACATTTTAAACTATCAATTGTATATTTATGTAATAAAAGTCAACCAAAACAAAAGGCTGTCATCAAGACAGCCTTTTATCAAAAAACACAAAATTTTAGTTCGCAGCTTTTCGTTTCATTTGATCAAAAAAGTCATCATTGGTTTTGGTTTCTTTCATACGATCAAGCAAGAATTCCATTGCTGCCAATTCATCCATAGGATGAAGCAGTTTGCGAAGAATCCAGACTTTACGAAGATTATCTTCATCCATCAAACGTTCTTCGCGACGTGTGCCTGATTTTTTGATATTCATGGCAGGGAAAACACGCTTTTCAGCAATACGACGATCCAGCGTGATCTCTTGGTTACCTGTCCCTTTGAATTCTTCGTAGATCACTTCATCCATCTTACTGCCAGTTTCAATCAGTGCAGTTGAGATGATGGTCAATGAACCGCCTTCTTCAATATTACGTGCCGCACCAAAGAAACGTTTTGGACGTTCAAGTGCATGGGCATCGACACCACCGGTCAAGACTTTTCCTGAAGATGGAATGACCGTGTTATAAGCACGTGCCAGACGCGTAATAGAGTCCAGCAAAATCACCACATCTTTTTTGTGTTCGACCAGACGTTTGGCTTTTTCAATGACCATTTCAGCCACCTGAACGTGACGTGCTGGTGATTCATCAAAAGTAGATGCGACCACTTCACCACGCACACTGCGTTCCATTTCTGTGACTTCTTCTGGACGTTCATCAATCAGAAGTACAATCAGGAAAACTTCAGGATTATTACGAACAATAGACTGCGCAATGTTCTGTAATAACATGGTTTTACCCGCTTTTGGCGGTGCCACGATAATCGAACGTTGACCCTTACCAATTGGAGCGATCAAGTCAACTACACGTGCAGTTAAATCTTCTGTAGTTCCGTTCCCTAACTCCATAATCAGTTGTTCAGTTGGGAAAAGCGGGGTTAAGTTTTCAAAAAGAATTTTATTGCGAGAATTTTCTGGCGTATCGTAGTTAATCTGGTTGACTTTTAGCAACGCAAAATAACGTTCGCCTTCTTTAGGTGGACGAATGGTTCCTGTGATGGTATCGCCTGTGCGCAAATTAAAACGGCGAATTTGCGATGGACTGACATAAATATCGTCTGGGCCTGCAAGGTAAGAACCCGCAGCTGAACGTAGAAAACCAAAACCATCAGAGAGGATTTCGAGAACACCATCACCAAAGATTTCTTCGCCATTCATGGCATGGCGTTTTAAAATGGCAAAAATAATGTCTTGCTTACGATTACGAGCCATTCCTTCAAGGCCCATAAACTCAGCAATCTTGATCAGTTCGCCAATCGGTTTTTTCTTGAGTTCGGTTAAATTCATAAGTGTTCAGATTGATAAGGAAAATAGTGGAGTCAGATAAGAGAAGTAAAAGTCAGCCGCAAGTAATCAAATGCGAAATATACGCACTTGCATAGTCACAAACGCAGAAGTCAGGTTGATTGTTTCGGTAAGAAATAATTAAAACAATTGCTATTGCCGAATGGCGATCTTATGTTTTGTGTCTTGCTTGTAAGAAGGCAGGTGAAGTGATTTTCCTTCAGCACTTCTTGCTCAAGAAATATATGCCAGATCAGTGAGTTTGTCAATTTTTCAGCAAAAAAAATACGCTATTAAAAATAGCGTATTCATTTATAAAGTCATTAAACTCAAACTTAAGCATTTTCATCAAGAAATGCAGCAAGTTTAGAACGTGGCGCAGCACCAACTTGTTGTGCAACCACCTGACCATCTTTAAATAAAAGAAGTGCAGGAATGTTACGGATATTATATTTCACCGCAGTGTCTTCACAAGAAGTCACGTCAACTTTCACAATTTTTACTTTACCTTCGTATTCTTGAGACAAGTCTTCAAGTACAGGAGCGATCGCTTTACATGGCGCACACCAAGCCGCCCAGAAGTCGACGAGTACAGGGATTTGTGAATCGAGAACATCTGCCTGAAAATCAGCATCAGTGGTATTTACGATATTAGCAGACATAGCTTGCTCCGAATTTTTTGAAAATTTTTAATCTAGAAGGTTAGTCAATCTATCGGCATAAAGTATTACATAGCCTTCTAGGTCAATGTAAGGGTTGTTTTACATTATTCAAGGATTCAGTTACTTTGTCTAATAGATGTTGGCAATGTTGTTGATCGTGTAGAGCAATGCTAGCACCTCATTACTTGATAAAAATACAGTGCACAGTTTGGCAAAAATGGCTTTTCAATTGTATGTATGTGAATTACTCTAAGCGACAATTCTGTAGGGGTTAATTTCAATGGCTGATTTTTTAATTGATGAAGAATTACTTGCTGCCATCGACATGGGATCAAATAGTTTCCACTTAGCCATTGCACGTGTAGACCATGGTGAAGTAAAAAAAGTCGCATCGATGTCCGAAAAAGTGCAATTAGCAGCAGGTCTGGATGAAAATAAAAATTTAACTGAAGCCGCACAGCAACGTGGTTTGGCATGTTTAGCCCGTTTTGTTGGGCGTCTTGGCTCTGTACAGCCAAATCGTTTAAGAATTGTGGCAACCAATGCCTTGCGTCAGGCAAAAAATGGTCATGAATTTATTCAAAAAGCAGCTGAAATTTTACCCAAACCGATTGAAATTATTGCAGGTCGTGAAGAAGCCCGTTTAATTTATCTGGGGGTATCGCACACCATGGCCAATGGTGGACGTCGTTTGGTCATCGATATTGGTGGTGGTTCAACTGAGCTGATTATTGGTGAAGAGTTTGAACCCATTCAGACTGAATCTTTGCAAATGGGCTGTGTGGCATATACCAAAGCTTTTTTCCCCGAAGGTGACATTAGCGCTAAAATTTTTGATAAAGCGGTCACGGCTGCACGTAAGGAACTTTCTGCAATCGCCAATACTTATAAAGCTGAAGGCTGGGACACAGTTGTGGGTTCATCAGGAACCATTAAAGCGGCCAAACAGATTATGGTCAATCTGGGCTTGAGCGATGAACAGGAAAATGTGACCCGCGAAGGTCTGGAAAAACTCAAAGACAAGCTTCTTAAATTTAAACACAGTGCTGAAATCGATTTTGAAGGTTTGAAGGATGACCGCCGAGCAGTTTTGCCAGCGGGTTTAGCAATTTTATATGCGGTTTTTGATGTTTTAGAGATCGACAAACTGGCCTATTCAGATGGTGCATTACGCGAAGGGGTCATGTATGACTTACTTGGTCGTTTTAAACATGAAGATATTCGTGATCGTAGCGTACAAGCCTTAATGGGGCGTTATAACGCCGATTTAAAACAGGCAGAGCGTGTGGTGAATACGGCGCAACAATTGTTTGATCATGTGGCAGAGCCGCTTGATTTAAGCAGTGAAGACAGTGACTTATTGCGCCGCGCCGCGTATTTGCACGAAATTGGTCTAGCGATCAGTCATGGGGGCTATCATCGTCATGGTGCATATTTATTGCAACATTCAGACATCCCGGGCTTCTCACAAATTGACCAAAATCATCTTTCTTTATTGGTGGCGCATCATCGTCGTAAGTTACGAAATGACGCTAAACAGGACGTTTTAAGGGGCGGCGGGATAAAATTGGTCTATCTATGCCTGTTACTTCGTTTGGCGGTTTTACTCAATCATAGTCGTAGCGATCAGATGCTTCCTGCCATTGAATTGACCGTACTAAATAGTCAACAATGGCAACTTAGCGTTTCTGGTGATGCAAAACAATGGCCGCTGCTGGTTGCCGATCTGCATGATGAGCAAGAGCAATTTAAGCATTGGGACATTGAGTTGGATATTCAGTCGGAAAAATTTATCGATTAACTCGACTTGGTTGGGCGATTGCGCATGTGTAATATGCAGCCAATACGCCCCAATTTAGGGATAATACTCGACTTATGAAAAGTAAAGCTGCTCAGTCTAAAGCGTGGAAAACCGTGCAAATTGCACGACATCCTGATCGACCACAATTTCTGGATTATGTCGGTGAAATTTTCACTGAATTTGATGCCTTGCATGGCGATCGGCTATTTGGTGATGATGGCGCAATGGTCGGTGGCTTAGCACGTTTTGAAGGCCGCCCAGTCATGGTGGTGGGTCAGCATCGTGGTCGCAGTACCCGTGAAAAATTAAAACATAATTTTGGGATGTCAAATCCGGAAGGCTATCGTAAATCGCAGCGTTTATTGGACATGGCAGAGCGTTTTAACCTGCCTGTATTTACTTTTATCGACACCATGGGTGCATATCCGGGTGTGGGAGCTGAAGAACGTGGTCAGGCCGAAGCGATTGCAACCAGTTTGGCGCAGCTATCAAACTTGAAAGTCCCTGTCATTGCAACAGTTTTGGGTGAAGGGGGTTCAGGTGGTGCGTTAGGAATTGGCGTCGCTGACCGTGTGATTATGCTATCACACAGCATTTACTCGGTGATTTCACCAGAAGGCTGTGCTTCGATTTTATGGAAAACGGCAGAAAAAGCTGAACAGGCCAGTGATGCTTTAGCATTGACCGCCGATAAACTGCAAAAGATTGGTATAGTCGAATATGTGGTGGATGAAGGTGAAGGTGCACATTTACATCCAGAACAAGTTATGCAAAACCTGCAAGCTGTGTTAAAAGAAGCGTTGGATGAATTGCTACCGATGGATGCAGATGAACGATGCGAAGCACGTTACCAGCGTTTAATGAAATTTGGCAGCGACAATTTAGGTCTGAGCTCTTAAATCAAGCTGAACAGTTTCCACCTGAAACGACGTTTTTAATTGGATGCAGTGGTGGCATGGACTCCATGCTGTTGCTGCATTTAATGTCTCTTGTTTTTCCTACGCGCGTTCGTGCAATTTATATCGATCATCAATTACAAGCACCTAGCCATGAATGGGGCATTTTTGTGCAACATTATGCACAACAACTGAATCTTCCGATTATTATTCAAAAAGTTGAGGTTGCCTCAGGTAATCTGGAAAATCAGGCACGTAACGCGCGTTATGCGGCATTTCAACAGCATTTAAAACCACATGATATTTTAGTTTTGGCACATCATCAGCAAGATCAGGCTGAAACGCTATTCTTGCGTTTATTGTCGGGGGCTGGGGTAGGCGGTCTGGCTGCAATGCAACAACTGGAATCTCGTGAACATTTTCAATTATGGCGACCTTTTTTATTATTATCACGTCAACAAATTGAATCATGGTCACTGCAACTCAATTTGCCATTTGTACAAGATCAGAGCAATTTTGATATTCAGTATGATCGGGCATGGTGTCGTCAACAAGTCTGGCCCTTATTGCAACAGCGTTTTCCCAAAATGCAGCATGCTTTGAGCCGCACCAGTCTGTTAATGCAGGATGCCGAAAGTATATTGCAGGATGTTTTAGTACAGGACTTGCAATATTGTGGCAATAGCATCCAGATTGATCTGGAAAAATTACAACAACTCAGTTTGCCTCGACAACGTCAGCTTTTATCTGCTTGGATGAAAGGAGAAGCAGAATATCGACCTGCTTTCGATATGGTGGAACGTATTCAGCAAGAAGTGATTCATGCCAGAGCGGATGCGCAAGCGGCTTTGCATTGGAATGACCACTACTATGTGCGCTATCAAAAACAACTGTATCGGATCACTCAATTTTTGTATTTAGCTGCAAAAAATTCTGCTCATGCTGTGGATAGCATTTGTTTGGAGATGGATCAAATCGTCCAGTTGGCTTCAGGTCATTTTAAAGTTGCGTCTGCTGAAATTGGTCTATCTGCTGACTTATTCAAGCAAAACTTAACGATACACTCGCGTCAGGGTGGTGAAAAAATTCATTTATATGGTCGTATTGGGCACTGGCCATTAAAAAAAGCCATACAAGAGGCACAAATTTTGCCGTGGTTACGTCATACAATTCAAATATTAGCCATAGATAATGTTATGCTAGGGGTTTTTACCCCCAAAGGGTTTTGGTTAGCACAATCGACGTATTGTGAAGTTGGCGGTTGGTTGCCATATTTAAGTTCTGAGATAGATAATTTGCGAGTTGAGCGTAATTCATGAATGCGACATTAAATTCAAATATCACATTTATTGGTGGTGGTAATATGGCGCAAGCCCTGATTGGTGGCTTGCTGGCACGTGGATTACCAACAACTCGAATTACGGTATCTGACCCTGTTGAGGCGATTCGTCAGCTCTTGCAGGAAAAAGAAATTCAGGCAGTGGATGATAATGTTCAAGCCATTAAAAATGCCGATATCGTGGTATTGGCAGTCAAACCACAGGTTTTAGGTGCGGTGCTCAAACCTTTACAAGGTTTATTTGATGGTAAGTTGATTGTTTCGATTATTGCTGGGGCGGAAATAGACACGATTGCTGCACTCACTGGGACTGATCGAATTGTACGCGTGATGCCAAATACGCCTGCTTTGGTTCAGACAGGGGCACACGGTTTATATGCCAATGACAGCGTTTCAACGCAGGATCGCGAATTGGCCAGTCAGATTTTGGCGGCAACAGGTTTAACCATTTGGGTCAACTCAGAAGCACAAATTGATGCAGTGACAGCCGTTTCTGGCTCAGGCCCAGCTTACTTTTTTTATTTAATGGAAAGTATGATTCGTGCTGGAAAAAATATGGGGCTCGATGAAAAAGTGGCAACTGCTTTGACTTTGCAAACCGCATTAGGTGCTGCGCAAATGGCAATTACCAGTTCCAATACGCCTGCTGAATTGCGTAAAAATGTGACCTCTCCAAATGGCACTACCCAAGCGGCACTTGAGGTATTTGATCGCGCCCAGATTTCTCAAAATATTCAGTCAGCACTCGCTGCTGCGCAAAAACGTAGTCAAGAATTAGCACATGAGCTAAGTGACAGTACCAAGACTCATTAAGTAGGAAAGTAACAGTATGGCGAGTTCTGCGCTTATTTTTGGTATTTTAATTAATGTTGCCATTTTATTGGTGTTCTTTCGCTTTTTAATGCAGTTGACTGGTGTGAGCCCTTATAATCCAGTGGTTTTATCAACGGTTAAAGCAACACGAATTGTCGATATTTTTAGTCGTATTTTTCCTACGGTAGGCAAAGGTCGCGTGAATCTTGCGGCAATTGCTCTGCTCGTGGTTTTATATCTGTTGAAAATTTTTGGGTTGATGTATCTTTCCGGCGCGATGCCGAACAGTCCGATTCATTTATTGATTTTGACTTTTGTGACCATGATTCAGGACTTAATTCGTTTCTGTCGCTATTTGATTTTTGCGACCATTATTTTGAGTTGGGTGGTGATGTTTACTCAATCACGTTCACCGTATATTGAAGTGATTCAGGAGTTGGCTGAACCTTTACTTGCACCATTTCGCCGTTTATTGCCAAATATGGGCATGATTGATCTTTCTCCGATTATTGCATTTTTGGCGTTGTATATTGCTGAAATCTTAATGAATGAAGTGGCGAAAATTTTACTGACTGGGCTATAAAACTGAGTTAATTTTTGAAAGCATAAATTCAGATGAAACAAAGGCCGATTGAATCGGCCTTTGTTTTGTTTCTACTAAATATAAATAAAATTAATGCGCTTCTTCCCAATTTAAGCCTTTACCGACTTCAACCACCAAAGGTACAGAAATTTCAACCACAGATTGCATGGTTTCAGCAAGTTTAGGTGCAAGTTCATCCGCCAGATCTGCATCGACTTCAAATACGAGTTCATCGTGGACTTGCAGTAATAATTTAGCTTGATCTTTAGGTAACATTTTATCCACTTCAATCATCGCCAGTTTAATAATATCGGCGGCACTCCCTTGGAGTGGCGCATTAATCGCGGCACGTTCCGCACCTTTACGTACCATCATATTGCGGGCATCGATGTCTGGCGTATAGAGACGACGTCCTAAAATGGTTTCCACAAAACCTTGTTCTAGTGCCACCTGACGGGTACGTTGCATATATTCATAAATACCCGGATAGCGATGGAAATATTGTTTGATATAATTTTGTGATTCTTCACGGGTAAAACCCAATTGACGAATCAAACCAAACTCGGACATACCATAGAGCAGGCCAAAGTTGACCGCTTTGGCTTGGCGGCGTTGATCGTTGGTGACTTGTTCGAGTGGAATATTCAAGACTTCCGCGGCAGTACGACGATGCACATCTTGACCATGTTGAAAGGCATCGAGTAAAGCTTCATCTTGAGAGAAATGTGCCATTAAACGCAGTTCGATTTGTGAATAATCGGCTGCCAATAATACGCGGCCTTCTGGTGCAATAAAGGCTTTACGAATTTGACGACCAATTTCGCCACGAATTGGAATATTTTGCAGGTTGGGATCAGAAGATGACAAACGTCCCGTTGCAGTTAAAGCTTGATGATAACTGGTGTGTACCCGATGTGTTTCATTATGCGACTGCTCCACCAAACGATCGGTATAGGTATTTTTCAGTTTGGATAAAGTACGATGTTCTAAAATCACTTCTGCAATCGGATGTTCGACTTTTTCCAGAATACTTTCACTGGTACTGTGCTGACCTGTAGCAGTTTTTTTGCCGCCTTTTAGCCCCATTTTATCAAATAAAATTTCGCCGACTTGTTTTGGAGAGCTGACATTAAACGTTTCACCTGCCAGTTCAATCGCCTGATTTTCCAGTCCTTGAATGGTTTCAGTAAATTCAAGGCTCAATTGTCCCAAAAAGGCGTGATCCAGTTTAATGCCTGCTTCTTCCATCCCTGTAAGAATACGCGCAACAGGCATTTCAATGTTGTAGAGAATATTTTCGAGTTCAGGAGAAGCTTTTAGTTTTTCGGCCAAGACTTCATATAAGCGATAAGTAACATGTGCATCTTCGGCAGCGTAGTGTGCAGCCACTTCAATGTCGATTTGATTAAAGGTTTTCTGTTTGACGCCTTTACCTGCAATTTGTTCAAAGGTCGTAGTGAGGTGACTTAAATACACCCGTGCCACATCATCCATCCCATGACGAGTCGCGACAGAATTAAGCACATACGACGCTAGCATGGTATCAAAATACCAGCCTTTCAGCTCAATACCGTGATTGGCAAAAATATGTGCATCATATTTCAGATGGTGTCCAATTTTTTTGACATTATCATTTTCCAGAATTGGCTTGATCTGTGCCAAGACTTGCTCACGATCAAGCTGTTGTGGTGCATTTTCATAATCATGTGCCAATGGGACGTAGTAAGCATCGTTGGCATCAAAAGCGACTGAGAAACCGACCATTTCAGCAACACGGTAATCCAGACTGGTGGTTTCAGTATCAATCGCAAAACGCTGTTCAGTTTGCATGCGCTTGAATAAGGCATCCCATGCATCCTGAGTCAAGACGGTATGGTAATTTGCTGTCCCTAATTGATCATCATCACTGGTCAGACTCGCTTGATCTTCAGTTTCAACAGTCTGCTGTGTTTCAGCCTTGGCGATTTCTTTATTAATTTCCTTATAGCTTTGACTGACTGGATTGTTTGGATGATCCAGTGATTGCAACTGATTTCTAAATTCAAGTTCAGTATATAAGTTGCGCAGGGTGTCGACATGCGGCTCACGAAGTTGTAAGTCATCCCAAGTCAAAGCAATATCTAAATCACAAACAATACTCGCCAGTTGATGATCAATCGCGATTCCATCGGCATTATCTTTGATATTTTGTCCGACTTTACCTTTAATCTGATCGACATTTTCTAAAATGCCACCAATTGAACCATATTCAGTGAGCAGTTTGGCGGCGGTTTTCGCCCCGATTCCCGGGACACCCATAATGCCATCTGAGGCATCGCCCATTAAGGTCAGATAATCAATGATCTGGTTCGGCCAGACGCCAAACTTATCAAACACCCCCTGAATATCCATCGGTTTGTCTTTAAAACTGTCTTCGAGGGTCACTTTTTCAGTGACCAGTTGCGCCATGTCTTTATCGCCTGTTGAAATCAGGACTTGTTGGCCTTGTTTTTCAGCACGTTTTGCCAGAGTCCCAATAATATCGTCGGCTTCTGCACCCGGCAGCATATATAGAGGAATTCCCAATGCTTTGATCAACGCATGTAAATACGGAATTTGTTGGGCTAATTCATCGGGCATGCTAGGACGATCACCCTTATAAATAGGCGAAAGTTCATGTCGAAAGGTTGGTTCTGGGGTATCAAAAATCACTGCCATATGTGTCGGTTGAGTACGACGCATCAATTTTTGAATCGCAGAGATCGCACCACGAATTGCATTGGTTTGTAATCCTGTTGAGGTCGTCAACGGTGGGAGTGCATGAAATGCACGAAATAAAAAATAAGACCCATCAACCAAAACAAATGGTGGCATCGAATACTTCCTTCATCACAATTGGGTCTTATTCTACGTGAAAATGGAGCGAAATGTGGAACTTCGATTTGTAGAGAGTTTTGTATGGCTAAATATACGCTGCAAAGAGGATGAGGTAAGATAGCCTTAAAAACAAATGAGTTCGTTTTTTGATCATGTATAAAAATGACAAGCATACTGCCACGATGGTCATCCTTATTCTTACCGTAGCTCTAGGAGCCGCTTGGCTTTTCGATATTCAAAATGCAGTCATCGTGTTGATGGTACTGTTATTATTTTTTGTCGTACAGCAATTCAATGCTTTTGAACGTCGTCTTCAGCAACTTGAACAACAATATCAAATCACTGTGCCTGTGGCGGATCTGAATTTACCGAAATGGGGCATATATTTAGGCACATTAATCGGGATAAGTGGCGTCTATTTACATGCCACCTCGGCTATTTGGGTTGGCATCGGGTTGCTGTTGCTGAGTCTGATTCAAATGTTAAATGTGATAAATGAGCGTCTGAGCAAACTTGAAAATCAAAAACAACTGCAACCGACTACATTGAATGTAACGATGGCTCCCGTGCAAGCGAATCCTTCAGCGCCGTCTGATGCACCTGAATGGTTTCAAACTCATGCTGATTCTCAAGATAGTCAGCCAACAATAGCCAGTTTAGCGAATGATCAAAACCCTGATTTGATTGCGCCAAGTTCAGCATTTCAAAAACAGGTATGGTGGCAACCTGCACGGGATTGGTTGCTGCATGGCAATCCAATTTTAAGGGTGGCGATTGCGTTGTTAATGATTGGTGTGGTGTTGCTATTACGGTTTGCCAGTGAACATTGGCAACTCAGTTTAGCGATGAAATTATCGGGCATTGCTGTCACTGGGGCAGCATTGACGGCATTGGGTTATTATTTAAGAAAAAAGAATGCATTGTTTGCTGTTGCGTTGCAAGGGGCGGGTTTGGCAGTTGTTTTTCTCACTTTAATTTTTGCGCACCATTATGCAGTGATTGAAAGTTTAAGCATCGCAAGTATTGGATTTGCCGTGCTATTGATCATCACGGTTGCTTTAAGTTTAAAACAGAATGCAGTTTATTTAGCGATTCTTGCATTAAGCATGGCTTATCTTGCGCCTTTAGTCATTCCACAATATCGTCCAGACAGCATCTTTTTGTTGAGTTATTACCTGCTGATTAATCTGGCTGTGGCAGCAATCAATGTGATTAAGCCGTGGAAAATACTGAATCAAATTGCTTTTTGTGCTACTGGATTGTTGGCTGGCAGCATCATTGTTTTATATGCCAGCCCCACGCAATATCATACCCTTGATCTTATTTTATGGCTGCATATCGCTGTGTTTATCTGGCTCAGTGTGCGTTATAGCCAGCTCATTCAGAAAGAATATCGTTCTTTAAAGGATCAAGCTAAAGATCAGGCTTTTAATTATTCGTTTGCAAATCATCAGCAAGGTGTTCAACTGCCACCTTTGCTGGATGTGGGCCTGATTTTTAGTGTGCCGATTTTTGGATTTTCTTTGCATGCATTTTTAGTACAACAATCGAGTCTGGCATTGACCTGCGGTGCAGCATTACTCGGACTGACTTATGCGGCATTAGGATGGTGGGTTAAACAAAAACAATCTGAGCTGTCGATTTTAGCCAAAAGTTTTTTTATTTTGGCAGTGGCATTTATCGCACTGATTTTTCCTTTTTACCAAGGCGTGCATTGGACAGCAACAGGCTGGGTGGTACAAGGCACGGCTTTAATTGTCTGGGGTGTTTCCGAGCGTTATCGTTTAAGTCGTTATCTCGGCATCATTTTAGTGATCCTGAGCTCATTCGCTTTGTTCTATCAAGTCTGGTCAGATGAACATTTCCCAGTTTTAAGCACCACGATTTATGCGATTGCTCAATTTATTTCAGCTTATGCTTTATTTCGTCATAGCTCCTCAAGTCCTTATTCATCCGTTTTTGCCAGTATTTTTTTGTGTTTGGCTTTGTATTCGGGTGCAGTCGCAGCTGTGGAGTTCTTGGACTGGCATGGACAGGGGTTGAGTCCTTATTTGGCGATTGCCGCATTGTTATATTTAGGTTTTACAGTGGTTGTTTATTTACAGGCGCGTTTAAATTGGCAAATTTCACAGTTGGTCATCGCTAGCCTGCTATTGTTATTGTGTCTCGTGGAACTTATTCAACAAGGACTATTTACACATTTTCACTGGACGACTCCGTTACAGCGCATCAGTTTTTTTATTGCGACATTCATCATTGCTTCACTGTTGATTGGACTTCAAAAAACACGAGCGCAGCAAATGGATTCGACATTGAATGCTTATTGGGCGGGCTTATTATGGTTGAGTTTAGCTGTGATTGGGCCAGCACTTTGGTCAAATGCGGTTTTATTGTCTTTTGCTGTGATGCCTGTTTTGTATAGTGTCTGGCTATTTAAACAACGTCATTTTATTGTGCTGGATCAGTTTCCAGTTTGGGTATTGACGTGGTGGTGGTTATTGCTCGTGAGTCTGAGTGATCAGGTTTTTGTAGCTTATTACCTGCCTATAGTTAACCCAGTCGATGTTTTGTCTTTACTCATGTTAGCTGGCTTGCTATGGATGATCTATCATCATGATTGTAGTGCGCAGCGTAAATCTGTCGAATGGCGAGATAAAATCTTGAGTATTGTCATGGCTCTATGTGTATTGAGTAGCATCGTCGTTCGCGCTTTACATATCTATTTAGCCACGCCACTTTGGAGTTGGTCAATTTGGTCGAATGGTACCGTACAACTCAGTTTGACTTTACTTTGGGTCATTTTGGCTTTTGTGCTCATGACTTTTTCCAGTCAACGTCAGATTCGTCAGCTTTGGTTTGTTGGTGCCGCCTTACTTGCAATTGTGGTGATTAAACTGGTTGCGCTGGACTTATCGCAGAGTGGTACTTTGACTCGAGTGATTTCTTTTATTGGTGCAGGAGGAGTGATGTTGGTAATTGCTTATTTGGCACCACTGCCTCCAGTTCAGACCATACAGGAGACGAGTGAAAAATAAGATAAGAGTTTTTTAAACATGAAATATAAAAAGGTGGCGAAAATGCCACCTTCACTAAAATTTTGCTTCTCGTTTTAAATCTTCTTTATTGGCATATTGGTCAACTTCATCATCGGTTAATGGTGTGACAGGTGGGCGGTCTACAAAGCCCATTTTCGGTACAGGAATTTCAATCTGATTTTCCAAAAAGCCATTCCGAATCCGTTCCTGTAATTCATCACGAGTATGCAAAAAAAGTTCCTGACGGCACCAGACTGAAAATAATAATTCAATCGAAGACTCACGGAAAGCCGTGACGGTCACCTCAGGTTTTGGGTCATCCAAAACCAAAGGATATCGTGATGCAACATCCAACAAGACCTGCCGTACCTTGATAATGTCTTCCTGAAAATTGATTGCAAGGGTGATAGGAATGCGCCGTATTGGATATTTCGACAGATTCATAACAGGGGCACGAATTAATTGTTCATTGGGTAAACGAACGTAAACGTTATCCAGTGTCAGTAACTTGACGGATAATAAATCAATTGAAATCACTTGCCCTTCAATGGTGTGACCGCGAATTAAGGTGATTTGAATGGTATCACCCACCTCAAATGAACCTTCGCCAATCAGGAATAAACCACTAATTAAGTTACTGGCCGAGGTTTGAGAGGCAAAACCTAAGGCCACGGTTAAAATTCCTGCCGCACCCAAAAATACACTGAGTTTAAAGCCTGCTTCTTTGAGGCTGGCCATGACGAAAATCAGGAAAATAAAATAAAAAATCCCACGCCGCCAAACCATGCGTTGATGTGCATTAAAACGCATGCCGACCGTGCGAATAAAGGTGTTAGAAACCAGTCGGGCAAAAATAAAACCAATTAAACACAGAACAACTGCGACGAGAACTTCACTGAGTCGATCCAAATTAATATTGGTGAAAATCCCTTTGAGGCTGACAGCGACATCTTTGGGGATATTAGAATCTGCCATAATGCCTCCTTAGAAAAATGAATCAAACATATTAAATAATGCACCACCCGGCGAGCGTGGTGGATGAACATAAGTCACTTCACCTGCCAAAGGTGGTGTACGATTTTCCAGACGAATACGGGGTGGACGATCAGAACCTTCATGAATCACTTTAATCTGCGATGTCCATAAGCGGTTGGTACTTTCACTATAAAACAGCGGCAATGCCGATACAGGCACATTCATACGGTCAAAGCGTAATTGTTGACTGCTGGTGTTGTGAAACTCGACCGGTGTAACCGCTCGAAAAGCACGAGGTTTTAATAAATTTAAATCGGTACGTCCATCGACTGCGGTGGCATAACACATTTCGCCAGTACGATGATCTGGTCCAAACCACGTGTCTTTCGGGCGAATCACTGGAAGGTCGAAAATAGGCTCGCGCTGGTTTTCTACAAATCCAGAAATCCATAGCGGCGTACTAATATATAAAGTACCGCGTTCACCGGCTGGAATATAAATCGGATCGACAGGTTTAATGACCACAGACCGATCTGCCAGACGGGGCATCAGTTGGAACTCGTTGTGGGTATTACGAAACATATAACGTTCGATTTTTGCCCCTTGTGGAAAGGCAAAATGTGGATCATCAATTTTTTGCCACTGTTGTTCATAATCATGCTGATATTGTGGACGATAATATTCTAATCGCCATTCATTAATACCGCGAGTCAGGCGAAACAGAAGCGAGCCAAACTGCCATGCTTTGGATTCACTCAGTTCAAATCGCTGTTCGCCCCACCACTTTAAATTGCTCTGTTCGGGTTCCAGATTTTCGTATTGTTGCTGTGCCAAGTTCAAAAATTCCTCTGGTGAGTTTGTAAAAACAGACTTCACGCTGTATGACGCTTAGAGTACACTCAAAACTCTCTTTTTGATCATTATAAATTTGTGATGCAAATACTCAAACAAATACAAATTCCGTATAGTTTTGCCAAGCGTCATGGCGTTTTGTTGCGTTATGAAGGGGATCAGGTCTTTATTGTACGTCGTCAAAATACAGAATGGATTGCCTTGCAGGAAGCAAGACGTATTGTAGGAAAACCTGCGCAACATCAAATTTGTGATGATCAAAGTTTTAATGCATTACTCAGTTCGAGTTATGCAGGAGATACGGGTGAATCACAACAGGTTGCTGCGGGACTTGAAGATCATCCCGATTTATTAAGTCTGGCAGATCAAGTTCCTGAAGCTGAAGATTTGATGGATCAGGAAGATGATGCACCGATTGTACGACTGATTAATGCACTTTTGTCGGAAGCGATTCGCGTCAATGCTTCCGATATTCATATCGAATCTTTTGAAAAAAAGCTTTCTGTACGGTTGCGTGTTGATGGTCAATTGCGTGAAATTGTCCAGCCACGCCGTGAACTTGCACCGTTATTGGTGTCACGAATTAAAGTCATGGCGAAACTGGATATTGCCGAAAAACGCATACCACAAGATGGACGGATTTCCTTACGTCTGGCAGGGCGTGAAGTAGACGTGCGTGTTTCTACCTTGCCTTCTTCACATGGTGAACGTGTGGTGATGCGTTTGCTAGATAAGCAGGCAGGTCGTTTGAATATGACGCATTTGGGGCTGATGTCACATGATTATGAACGTCTGACGCATTTGGTACATCGCCCGCACGGCATTATTTTGGTTACAGGGCCAACTGGTTCGGGTAAAACCACGACCTTATATGCGGCACTGTCTGATCTAAATGACAATACCCGAAATATTCTAACGGCCGAAGACCCAATTGAGTATCAACTGGAAGGTATAGGTCAAACTCAGGTGAACACCAAAGTAGATATGACCTTTGCGCGTGCCTTAAAAGCCATGCTACGTCAGGATCCTGATGTGGTAATGGTCGGTGAGATTCGTGATCTGGAAACGGCTGAAATTGCGGTACAAGCCTCACTCACAGGTCACTTGGTATTATCTACTTTACATACTAATACCGCCATTGGTGCTGTGACTCGTTTAAAAGATATGGGGATTGAACCTTTCTTGTTGTCTAGCTCGTTAATCGGAGTGATCGCTCAGCGTCTGGTTCGCACCTTATGTTCACATTGCGCCACTTGGCGTGAGGCAGATGATTTTGAACGTCAATTATTTCAGCACATTAGTCCTGAGCAACATTTAAAGTTACCAGAACCGCAAGCTTGTGAGCATTGTTCACATTTGGGTTTTACAGGGCGGACTGCGATTTATGAAATTGTTCCTGTCGATGATCAGATGCGTCGTCTAATTCATGGCAATGCTGCTGAATTTGAACTGGAACGTTACGCTCGCCAATACTCAGGATCAATTCGTGACGATGGTTTAAGAAAGGTTCTGGCAGGAAAAACCACATTGGAAGAAGTGTTACGAGTCACCAATCAGGCAGAAGAATAGCTCATTCTCTCGACTTAAAAACTGATTAAACGTCGATGCTGCATCAGTGGCATCGACTCACGAATGTGATCCTGTTCTTTGGAATCAAACTCAACTGTAATCAGACCAGCACCTTCACCATCAATCATGTCTAAGAGCTGACCCCGACTATTGGTGGCTCCAGTATGACCCCAAGTCTGACGTTTTTCCCCATGCCAGCCTTGTTGTGCTGCACCAAGGACATCACATTGGCTGTCCATTGCACGTGCTTGTAATAAAAGTTGCCAATGCATTTGACCCGTCGTATAAGTAAAAGCGGCAGGTGCGGTTAAGATTCTTGCGCCTTGTGCCCGCAAATTGAGTGCCAGCTCAGGAAAACGAAGATCATAACAAACCATGAGTCCGATATTGCCAAAAGGTGTTTGAGCAACGACAACCTGATCACCTGGTTCAAAAAATTGAGATTCCTGATAACCGCCGACAGCATCACCCACTTGCACATCAAACAAATGAATTTTGTCATAACGTGCTTCAGTTTTTTCTGGGCTGATACATAAACTGACCGTACGGACACGACCATCCTGAATGACAGAACCATCAGGACGGAATGGACAGGGCAGTGTGCCTGCAATGATCCAGATATTGTATTGCTGCGCCAGCCGTTCTAAACGTTGTTGGATCTCTTCAAACCGTGCTGCGGTTTCACGTTGTTTACCCGCAGCAAAGCAGACAAAGTTTTCAGGAAACACAATCAGCTCTGCCTGTTGAGCCTTACTCTGCTGAATCAATGATTCAATGACACGAAAATTATCTTCAATGTCATTTTGAGAATTCATTTGCGCAACAGAGAGTAAAGTCATATGCAGAATTTATCCTGAAAAACTGAGGGAGCTAAGCGTTTTGCTTAGAAGATACTTGATCCAGTGTATCTTGTTCTTTTTGTAATTGTTTAACCAGTGGCTCAAACATATTCTGATTATTTTCGTTGAGTTGCATCAGGGTTCTATGTGCTTCAAGTACTGTTTTGAGCATCGCATTATGTGTAATTTCTTCTTCACATAATTCATGCGTACACACTTGTGGCTCTTTACAATAATTCAGGATGACGAAAACCTGCCCTAGCCCCATGCTGTTGGCCAGAGTTGTAATATCAGGATTAGTTGATAGCATCACTGCCTGAATATGATGGACTTGCTTGAGTTTTAAACCTAGCTTGGCCAATATTCCAAGAACAGTACTATCAATAAAAGTGGTTTCAGTTAAATCGACAATTGCACCAACCACATTTTGCTGCTGTTCAATTCGATTTAAAAGTTTGTCTAGACTTATGCAAGACTGGGCGCGTACTTCACCAATAAGTTTGAAAATATGCGTTCCATTTAAACTTGCATATTCAACATGACCTGTTGACATATAAATGCCATTTTCAGAGAAGGATAGCAAAATTATCACATAGGGCGCATAGATACTCAAGTATCCAACAGTCTTATAGGGAATAATTGAAATCTATATGATTGATTATTCAGTTAATTCAGTCGACACAGACTTAAAATAGCAATGTCATCTGCGACATGTTCAGGTGCTTTAAAGGATTGTTTTTGCAAATGATTGACCAATTGAGAAAATTGTTCGTTCAATCCGCCATCGAACGGTTCGAGTGCGCCATCTGAACAAATAATAAACCGAGTCTGTCGATTTAGAGTGCACTCATACTCTTGAATCTCCAGATCATCGGTTAAACCGAGTGGAAAACTACTGGTATTTAAAATTTTAGGTGGTTGATTGGGTTCAAAAATAATGGGTGGCGGATAATGCCCTGCACTTGACCAGCGAATCTGATGGGTTTGCAAATTTAAAATACCTGCCACCATGGTAATGTGTTTTTCAATATTTTCCTGCAATAACATGCCATTGAGTTTTTTAATCAACTCACGTGGGGTTTTAGATCGTCCATGAAAGGCTGCCATCCATGAAGTGAGTAAACTACTGGTCACACCATGACCAGAAACATCAGCTAAATAAAATAGAACTTCTTTATCGTTAAGTTTCCAGTAATCATACCAGTCACCTGATAAATAAGCTGAGGGCTGGAAAAAAGTTTCAATTTTATAATCGAGTAAATCCAGCGTATTGGGTAATAATTTCTTTTGTAATTCAGCTGCCGCAGGTAAATCTCGGCTATCCTGATTACGTTTATATTGTGCATCAATCTTTGATAAAGCTTCAGCGGGATTTTGCGGCAAATTTCCCCAAATCCAGCCTGCAAGTGCACCAAGTTGCCAAGCTTGAGCCAGTGCTGCACCTTCATCTTCACGTGCGATCACCACCGTTGGCAAAGACCACTGGTGCTCTAAAAAATCCTGAACATCCGCAATGGCAATGATAGTAGGGTCATATAGTTCCAGATCATCTATGTGAATGACTTGTAGACTCGGTAGCTCATCAACGGCTTTAGCTAAATGAGGGACTGAACGTGTCGGCTGAATAAAATACATAGACGATTAGATGTAACCTTATCAATAATCATATTTACTATAATAGATGTACTATAGAAATCAAAAGATTGCTAGAAAAACTCGGCTTCTAGCAACTTTATTAAAAACTATGATGCAACCAAATATTTAATTTTGAGTGTTGGAGTCGTCAGCATCATCTAAATCATCATCAATGAACTGGATTTGTTCAGTTGAGTTGCCTTTTTTCTCAGCAATTTGAAAACTCTTGCGCTGCAAATACAAGTCTCGAATCACAGCATATTTATCGCCTTGTAAAATTTGCTCGATATCCAACACTTGAGCACGAGTATCAATGGCTTGCAGCATATTGGTAGACCAATATAAACCTTTTTGATCATCCATTACATATTTCTGAGGTCGAGCCTGACTGTCAACCACTAAACCGAAGCCGTCACGAACAGTACTTGGACCAAAGAAAGGCAACATCAGGAAAGGTCCCGATGGTACGCCATAATAACCGAGAGTTACACCGAAATTTTCCTCTTCAGTCGGTAAACCCAAACGACGTGCAGGATCAGCCAATCCTAAAGTTGTTAAGGTATTAATGGTAAAACGACCAAAGGTTTTGGCAGCTCGAGATGGACGACCTTGAATTAACTGATTCACTGCATTCCATGGCTCACCCAGATTTTTTCTAAATAAACGATAAGAACCACGAACTTGCTCTGGCGTTTTTTTCGTATATTGCACAGCAATAGGACGTACAATGGTTCGATCCAAAGCATCATTAAACGCATAAAACTGACGGTTTAAAGGTTGCAACGGATCCTTAACTTCATCCGGCTGTGCTGCATTCGCATTGACCTTAAAATCACTGGCTTTTACATTTTTAAGATCATCTTTTAATTCTTTTAATTTCTGAAATCGAGCCTTATTTTCAGGTGTGTCAGATTCAGATAGAGAGGCAGCACCTTCTTCGGCGTTAGTCGTCGCAACATTTTCACTCTCTTGAGCAAAAACATGAAAAGACATGCCTGTAGATAGGAGTCCAATAAATACAAGTTTTGAGTAATGCATAAGAATCCTTAAACGCCTGTTGCGGCAAGATTTTATACCATTCTATATAAAGATGGTTCTATTTGAATGACTAGATCATAACTGCTATTAAAACAAATCTGGGTAAAAAATGTTAAAAAAAGATAAAAAGAATGAAAAATAGACACTCGGACTAACAATATTAAAAAAAGATATTGCGTTGATGTGAGGATGCTGTAGAATGCGCACCTATCGGCGGCGAGCTAGATAAAAACTTGTTGAAAAACAGTGTGTTGATTGGGTATTAGTGGTTTTACACTGAGATTTGATTGAGACGTTGGAAGAGTAAAAAAGTTTGCTGGCGACAATAGCAAGAGTGAACCACCTGATCCCTTCCCGAACTCAGAAGTGAAACCTCTTCGCGCTGATGGTAGTGTGGCATTGGCCATGTGAGAGTAAGTCATCGCCAGCTTTTAAATACTAAGCACCTCAACTCAAATGTTGGGGTGCTTTTTTTTTGTGATAAGAAAAATAGAAATAGAATAAGTCTTGGTATGGATGGTTAATCTACCAATCAAGCTTGAATGCTTGAGTCAGGGCTTTCGTTAATAGAGCATAGTGTTTATGTAGGATATCGTTAAAATATATGCTATAAATAAGTTATGGGCACATTTTTTGCTTTGTAACGAAGTTGGGATATCAATTTATGAAGTTATCTGTTGGATTGAAAGTCGCGAATTCTTTATCGCTTACCCCTCAATTACAACAAGCGATCCGTTTATTGCAACTCTCTAGCTTGGAGTTGGAACAGGAAATACAGATACAATTAGATAGTAACCCATTGCTCGAAAAAGTAGAAGAAGAAGGCATTATCGAAAGTCTATCGAGTTTAGAGTCAAAAGATACCAATGATTTGACACAGGATCTGAATGCGGATCATTTGCCTAATGATTTGCCTGTAGATACGGATTGGGATGATATTTACACGCATCAATCAACAGCTTTAGCATCGCCTGAGTTTGAAGAGCGTGAAGATAACCGCCAAGTTCAAAATACATTAAAAGAGCATATTTTAGAGCAGGTGAATTTACTGCATTTTTCAATGGTAGATAAATTAATTGCGTATTGCATTGTTGATTGTCTGGATGATAAAGGTTTTTTAGATGCTGAGATTGAAGAAGTTTTATTTGCAGTCGAACATTTGCTTGAAGAAGCTGACTATCATGAAGAAATTGAAATTGATGAAGTTCTCGTTGTCTTAAAATATATCCAACGTTTAGATCCAGTCGGAGTCGGTTCAACCAACCTTGCGCAGTGTCTTAAAATTCAATTGGAAATGATGGATGCAAGTATTCCATTTCGTCAGGAAGCTCTTAGTTTATTGCAATATTATGAGCTTTTAATTGCCAATGATTTAAACAAGTTATTAAAACTTTCTGGTTTAAATATGAGTCAGTTAAAAGCTGCGATCTGTCTATTAAAAACCTTAAAGCCCTACCCAGGCGCAGAGTTTGAAAGTCAGGAATCAGATTATCAAATTCCAGATGTTGTCGTGAGTAAAAAGGATAATAGTTGGCAAGTTCAGTTGAATCCAGATGTGATTCCAAAATTGCGAGTCAATTCTTTTTATTCCAATATGATTCGCCGAGCTGATCAGAGTGATGAAAATCTTTATTTGCGTAATCAAATGCTGGAAGCCAAAAATTTTATCAAGAGCATTGATGAGCGTCATAAGACACTGTTAAAAGTGGCGACCTGTATTGTGGAACATCAACGCGCTTTTTTTGAAATTGGTGCTGAAGGAATGAAGCCTTTAGTGTTGCGTGATGTCGCTGAAGAAGTTGAATTGCATGAATCGACGGTTTCTCGAGTGACGACCAATAAATATATACTAACACCGCGTGGCTTATTCGAACTCAAATACTTTTTTTCTAGTCATGTTGGCACTACTTCTGGCGGTGAATGTTCTTCAACTGCAATTCGCGCACGAATTAAAAAGATGATTTCTGCTGAGAATCCACGTAAACCTTTGTCTGATAATGCAATTGCGGTTTTATTGAAGGATGAGGGCATTGATGTAGCACGTCGGACAGTCGCAAAATATCGCGAATCGTTACATATTCCTTCGTCTTCTGAACGAAAAGTCTTGATCTAGTTTTTAAAGTGTGACTATTCTAAGGGTTCATTGTTGCAAAATAATGAATCTTTTTTTTCACCAAAGGAATAGTCGAAATGATTTAGTGATTGTGATGCAGAATTCTGTTTTTGTCATTGGATCGTATTGGCTATGACTTTATATCCTAAAGAAGGTGAGGGATAGAATTATGCAAATAACAATTCGTGGACATCATTTAGCGATTACCCCTGCAATAGAACAAACAATCAAGACAAAATTTGATCAGATGACTAAGCATCTGGATCAAGTCAATAGTTTGCAAGTTAAACTTTCCAAAGATCATCAAATTGATAAAAGAACGCACAAAGGAAGTGCAAATCATATCGCAGAAGCGATTGTGCGATTGCCGGGTGTGGAACTTTTTGCTCAGGCTTCAGCTGACGATATGTATATGTCGATCAAAAAACTAAGTGAAAAATTAAAAAGACAATTACAGAAACATCGAAAAATACAATGTCACCATCAACAGGTTCTAGTCGATATATAATTTTTTTCTTTAAAAAAGAGACCAAAACTTGGTCTCTTTTTTTATTGATAAAATACGATCATCTACTGAATTATCGGAATGATTTATAGTAAACTAACGCATTTTACGCTTAAGCTTGTATATGAGGTCTAGCAATGAATAGTGAACAGCTCACCCAAATTTTACAAGAAGCTTTCCCCAATGCGGAAGTGGCTGTCTCTGGTCAGGCTGGAAAATTTGACCTTCGTATTGTAGATGATCAGTTTGAAGGTAAACGCAGTGTTGCACGTCAACAAGCAGTTTATGGCCCTTTAAATACTTATATCGCAAGTGGCGCAGTACATGCGGTCACAATTCGGGCAATGACCAAAGACGAATGGCGCAAAGCAAGCCTTTTCGGAGCATAATAATTAATGGATAAATTTTTAATTACGGGCGGTGTTAAGCTCGAGGGTGAAGTGCGGATTTCTGGTGCGAAAAATGCAGCCTTGCCTTTATTGGCGGCGATGATTTTGGCCGACTCTCCCATTACATTGACCAATGTTCCCAATTTAAAAGATGTAAATACATTGGTGAAGCTGATTGCTGGTTTAGGCATTACAATGTCTTATGAGGGTGATACAGTTCAAGCAGATACTTCAACGTTATCCAATCAATTTGCACCTTATGAATTGGTCAAAACCATGCGTGCATCAATTTTGGTTTTAGGACCATTATTGGCACGTTATGGCAATGCTCAAGTGTCTTTGCCAGGTGGTTGTGCAATTGGTTCGCGTCCAGTAGATCAGCATTTAAAAGCCTTAGAAGCGTTGGGTGCGCATATTGAAGTTGAAAACGGATATGTACATGCGACAGTCGATGGACGTTTAAAAGGTGCGGATATTACCTTTGATATGGTCACAGTGGGTGGAACTGAAAATATTTTGATGGCAGCAGTGTTAGCAGAAGGTGTGACCACACTTCGTAATGCTGCGCGTGAACCTGAGATTACCGATTTAGCCAATATGCTGGTCAAAATGGGTGCCAAAATTGATGGCATTGATACAGATACCTTAGTGATTACAGGTGTTGAAAGTCTGCATGGTTGCGAATATGCGGTGGTTGCCGATCGTATCGAAACGGGTTCATATCTTGCTGCTGCCGCGATTACAGGCGGGCGTGTCAAAACCACGCATACTGACCCAAGTTTGCTGGAATCTGTTTTAGACAAGTTCGAAGAAATGGGAGCAGAAGTCACTCGTGGTGAAGACTGGATTGAATTAGATATGCAGGGTAAACGTCCTAAAGCAGTGAGTTTTAGAACCTTGCCTCATCCAGATTTTCCAACCGATATGCAGGCACAGCTCATGGCTGTCAATGTGATTGGTCGAGGGTTTGCAACGATTTCAGAAACGATTTTCGAAAATCGTTTTATGCATGTCCCTGAATTGGCACGTATGGGGGCCAATATTCAGGTTGAAGGTAACGATGCAGTGGTGACAGGCGTTGAAACTTTACAGGCGGCTCCTGTAATGGCAACAGATTTACGTGCTTCATTTTCTTTGGTATTGGCGGCATTGGTTGCCCAAGGCGATACTTTAATTGATCGTATTTATCATATTGATCGCGGTTATGAAAATGTTGAACAGAAATTGCAAGATTTAGGCGCTCAAATTAAGCGAGTCAGTTAATGAATGATATGAGAAACGATGATCCAAACTTTAATGTGATGGGAAATTTTGATCATGGTTTAACATTGGCACTAAGTAAGGGTCGTATTTTAAAAGAAACACTGCCTTTACTGGAAAAAGCAGGCATTAATTTGCTTGAGGATCCTGAAAAATCACGTAAGTTAATTTTTCCGACGACGCATAAACAAGTTCGTATTTTAATTTTACGTGCTTCGGATGTGCCGACCTATGTTGAAAATGGAGCTGCTGATATTGGTGTAGCAGGTAAAGATGTCCTGATGGAACATGGAGCTCAACACGTTTATGAGTTGCTGGACCTAAAAATCGCGAATTGTAAACTGATGACAGCGGGTAAGGTTGGCATGCAACGTCCGCAAGGTCGTTTGAAAATTGCGACTAAATACGTTAATTTGACTCGACAATATTATGCCAGTTTGGGCGAGCAGGTTGATGTCATTAAGCTTTATGGCTCGATGGAACTTGCGCCTTTGGTTGGGCTGGGTGATTATATTGTGGATGTGGTCGATACTGGAAATACTTTACGTGCCAATGGTTTAGAGCCATTGGATGAAATCATGAAAGTTTCTTCACGTTTAATTGTGAATAAAGCCAGCTTTAAACGTAAACAAGCATTACTTGACCCTATCCTCGCACAGGTCGAGCAAGCGGTTAGCGAACGTCAATAAAAACTGCTCGATACTTAAAACCGCTGTTTATCCACAGCGGTTTTTCTTTTTCGGATTTAAATATTGATGACGGTAGGAAATAAGATTCTATTTTTCCTATGCTGTTATTCATAATTTCCACTGATACCGGATCAGAATAAGCATAGAACTTGCCCACAAAGCACTGGAAAAAGAGTAAACTAAGTTTTTCTTTCAACTCAAAACCTTGTAGGTAAATTGATGCGACGTTTATCGACTCAAGATCAAAACTTCAAACAAGTCTTTGCAGATTTGTTGGCGTTTGAAACTGTGAATGATCCTGAACTTTTAAAAACAGTAGACCAAATCATTGCTGATGTACGTCAGTATGGTGATGAACATGTTCTTAAGCTCACTCAACAGTTTGATCGACATCCAGCGCATCAATTTTCAGATCTAGAGCTGACTCAGGCACAACTTAAAACCGCGTTTGAGGCTTTAAGTTCAGAGATTCGTGAAGCACTTGAATTGGCAGCAGAGCGTATTCGTAGCTTTCATGAGGTACAAAAGCAGGAAGGCTGGATCTATGTGGATGCTTTGGGAAATACATTAGGTCAGAAAGTTACACCGTTAGATCGAGTCGGTATTTATGTGCCCGGCGGTTTGGCATCATATCCATCTTCAGTGTTGATGAATGCAATTCCTGCACATGTGGCTGGCGTGCCTGAAATTATTATGGTGGTTCCAGCGCCAAATGGTGAACTCAATCTATTGGTGTTAGCTGCGGCATATTTAGCTGGTGTAAATCGTATTTTTACCATTGGTGGTGCACAGGCCGTTGCAGCATTGGCTTATGGAACCGAAACTATTCCTGCGGTAGATAAAATTACTGGGCCGGGGAATCGTTTTGTTGCCGCAGCCAAACGCGCGGTGTTTGGTCAAGTCGGGATTGATATGATTGCAGGACCATCTGAGATTTTGGTCTATGCAGAAGGTCAAAATAATCCCAAATGGTTGGCGATGGATGTTTTGTCCCAAGCTGAACACGATACAGTTGCCCAAGCGATTTTCATTACCCCAGATGAGCAGCTTTTGAATGATGTTGCGCAAGCTATAGAAGAGCATCTTGCGGCGTTACCTAAGGCTGAGATTGCACGAACTTCAATTGCCAATCGTGGCGCATTGGTCTTGGTCAAAGATCGAGCCGAAGCGATTGAACTGATTAATCAAGTTGCACCTGAGCATTTAGAACTTTCTCTGGATGATGCTGAAGCGATGAGTCAAGACATTCGTCATGCAGGTGCAATCTTTATAGGACGCTATACACCAGAAGCCATTGGAGATTACTGTGCGGGACCAAATCACGTCTTGCCGACCTCTGGTACAGCACGGTTCTCATCACCGCTAGGCGTTTATGACTTTCAAAAGCGTTCCAGTTTAATTATGTGCTCGCAACAAGGCGTTAAAACATTAGCCAAAACAGCAGATATATTGGCGCAACAGGAAAATCTGGATGCTCATGCACGTTCTGCCCGTTATCGCTACCAATGATCATCTAATGAGAAAAACTTTTGCCTAAATTCTCTTGGGTTAAATTTATAGAGTGCGATTCAATCATCGCGCTCTATAGAAGAGTTTAGGCAATTGTATAAGAGAAAAGACAATGTCAAATATTACATCAGAACAAAAGCGTTTCTGGAGTCCAGAGGTTCGTGAATTAGAGCCGTATACGCCGGGTGAACAACCTAAAATCCAGAATTTGCTCAAACTGAATACCAATGAAAATCCGTATCCACCTTCTCCGAAAGTGGTTGAGGCTGTGCAAGCGGTATTGAACCAGCAAGCAGATGCTTTACGTTTATATCCAGACCCAGAAGCGACTCAGCTAAAACAGGCGATTGCGACACAGCAATCTGTCACTGTAGATCAAGTTTTTGTCGGTAATGGTTCAGATGAAGTGCTGGCACATATTTTTAAGGCATTTTTTATCCAAAGTGAAGCTGTTCTTTATCCAGATATTAGCTATAGTTTTTATCCTGTTTATAGTCAGTTTTTCAATATACAAACCAAACAGATTCCACTGAATGATCATTTTGAAATTGTGGTAGAAGACTATAAACAAGCCAATGGTGGCATTATTATCGCCAATCCAAATGCCCCGACGGGAATCGCACTAACACGTGTTCAAATTGAGGCATTGCTTCAAGCGAATCCTGATCGCGTTGTGGTGATTGACGAAGCCTACGTCGATTTTGGGGCTGAATCTGCTGTGAATCTTGTAAATGAATATGACAATTTAGTGGTGTGTCAAACGACTTCTAAATCGCGTTCACTTGCTGGATTACGTGTAGGCTTTGCGATTGCGCAAGCGCATTTGATTGCAGCGTTAGAGGCTGTAAAAAATAGTTTTAATTCATATCCGATTGATCGTTTTGCCTTAGCTGCTGCGGTGGCCTCTTTTCAAGATCAAGTTTATTTTGAAGCGCAATGTCAAAAGGTGATTCAAAGTCGTGAAGCCCTGGTGGAACAATTGCAATGCATTGGTTTTCAGGTGTTGCCATCTAAAGCCAATTTTATATTTGCAACACATCCTACCCGTGAGGCGGCTGAATTAGCTGCACAATTACGTGAACAAGGTGTAATCGTGCGTTACTTTAATAAACCGCGTATTGATCAATATTTGCGAATTACGATTGGGACAGATCAACAAAATCAACGTCTGGTTGATACACTAAAAAATATAATGACATAATTATCCGCTTGTGATTATTTCTGTTTCTGCCATGTATTGAGTAAATCCAGCATGGCAGAAACTTTATCAAAACATTCCTGATATTCTGCATCACAATCTGAAGCGATCGTAATACCTCCACCAGCCCAAACTGATAATTCATCTTGATATTTTTGAATAGTTCGAATCAGAATATTCCAGCGACCTGTTCCATCATAATTAAAATAGCCAAGAGAACCACAATATGCGCCACGCGCTGCACCCTCAAGTTCTTCAATAATTTGCATGGCACGAATTTTGGGTGCACCCGTAATAGAGCCACCCGGTAAGGCAGACATTAAAACTTGTAAGGGATTAATCTCTGGTTTCAACTGGGCTTCAATTTCGCTCACCATATGATGAACCTGATTAAAGCTTTCAATTTCAAATAGTTTTGTAGTTTTAACTGAACCAGTTTCAGCATAAATACTTAAATCATTACGTAATAAATCGACAATCATCACATTTTCAGCTTGATCTTTTTTTGAGCTTTTTAATTTTTGTTTAGAAGCTGCATCTAAATTGGCATCCTCAAAACGTGGCATTGTGCCTTTAATTGGACGGGTGATTATTTTTTGATGTGAATTAAATTCAATAAATAACTCAGGAGAACAACTAAGTAATTCAAAACTATCCAGTTTTAAATAACCTGCATAAGGCGCATTGGTTAAATGCCATAATTGTTCAGCGCGACTAAGTAACATCCCCTCACAAGGTGCTTTAAATTCTTGAGTGAGATTAATCTGATAACAATCACCAGCTAAAATATAATTCTGAATATTTTGAAAGGCATGATCATATTCTGATTTTGACCAGCGAGGTTTTAATGGTTGATCTAGGCTCAGAAGCTGATTTGTTGATGATTGCGACAACACCTGTTCAAGCGCGTTCCATTGTTGTTCGGCATCAGCAGCATGACTATAGAAATACCAGCCATCATCTTGAAGTTTTATAAAACTATCATAGTGACCAAAATAAAAAGCAGGTTGAGGATGTACTGAACTTTCTACAAATTGTTGGGTTGCATAATCATAGGAGACAAAACCGATATAACCTCCGGTAAATTCAGTATGGGTTAAGTCACTATGAACTGTGTAGCAGGAATTAAACTCAAGAAAATTGTCAATATCCAATCCTTCAATCATTTCATATTTTTTTTGTGAGTTTAATTTAAAATATTTAAATTGATTATTTTGATTAATTAAATAATAACAGGGAAGAAAAGCAATGACAGGATGACTTTGATCATTTAAATAAACCATACCAAATAACTGTTTTAGTTTTATAAGAAGTTGTGATGGGTCTTTAACGTTTTGATTTAACTTGGAAAAAAATATCACAGAAATTTGCCTGACAACTAAAACAGATTTAAGGAAGTTATTTTACTACAGAACAGCAACAGACATAAAATCATGAACCGTTTATCGGGTAGTTTGCAAATTTTGACGAACAGGAGTTGAACAAAAATTAACAGAGCGGTAATTTAGAGAGGCAAATTCAGCTACTCAAGGATAGGACGTTTCTGCTGGGGAAATTCGAAAAACCGTAGAGACATAGAGTAGTGAAAACCAAAAAAAATAAATGCTCTTGGGAGAGTACGGAATGAAAATGTTTACTAAACTTGCTTTGGTTTCATCAATTGCGATCAGTGCAAATGCAATGGCAATGCAGTCAATGGATGATGCTGCGCTAAGTGCTACTACAGGTCAAGATGGTTTAAATATCGGTATTGGTATTTCTAAAGTCACAATTGATCAATTAGCTATTCATGATAACGATGGTTATACTGATACAACTAAAGGCGGTACAAGTACAGCTGGTGCTATTGTAATTAAGGCAAATGGTGATGGTACAGTGGGTACAGTTGCTCACGGCGTTGAAATTACACCGAATATGACATCACTTTTACCTTCTCATAATTTAGCTGATTTAGTTATTGATACTGATGCTGGCGCAAATGGTGCTTTTTTGAACGTAGCGGCTAAAGTATCTGGATTGACCATCAAAATTGGTGAGATTGGGGTGGATAAAAGTAATACCTATACAACTGGTAGTGTTGTTCGTGGTGTAGCTGGTACTAGTGGTACAAGTTATAATAAAATTTTGAATGGTCTTACATTAACTACTGGTGTAATGGACGCGAATATTCAATTGGGTGCTGCTCCACAAGGTGCGATGGTTAACTTAAATACGACTATGCAAGGTGGTTTAGAACTCTCTAATCTATCTATTCATGATGGTTCTGGTACTGGTGATATCTTATTGGATAGTATCAAGGTGGCATCAACTGGCAATGCGAATGGTGATTTAGCTATAAATGCATCTGTAAAAGTGCTTCCAACAGGACTTCAAATTACTTCAAATGATTCATCTGGTAATGATATCTATATTAAAGGTATCCATTTGGGTAATCAGACTGGTACAATTTCTGGTGTAGCTTTTGACTCTACTAAATCAATTGGTGATGTAGAAATTAGTGGTTTGAAAACTTACTACGGTGCTGGTAATGCAGGTTCTCAAATTACGATTTCTGGTCACTAATCTAATTTAGATTACTCCATAAATAAAAAACGCGCATTCATGCGCGTTTTTTATTTACATAAGTTACAAAAAAAGACGCATTCCGTCAAAAAAATAAAAAAAAAGCTGTATTTTTATATAAAAAAAGGTATCTTCAACAGACAAGGAACGTAGAGTGCTTACTCTAAAAATAATAGCAACGTAAGGGCATCAGATGCCAAAAGTAGAAAATTCAGATTATGTTAGAGATTACATTGGGGTCTGCACTGATTTATTACTTTGCGACTCAAGCCTTTGATATTAAGGAAAAGCCGCCGGGTACAGTCAACTACACGGAAGTTTTGGACTCAAGACAACCTTCTTTTACACGTTATCATCGTGAGCAGGTGAATATTAAACCTGCGGTAGAGGATCAATTTCGTGGAATTGTCCGTCAGGCTTATGACTATAGTTGTGGTTCAGCTGCTTTAACTACCCTTTTAAATGGTTATGTTGGAACACGCCTAACCGAACAACAAACCATGAATGGTCTATTACGTTTCGGGGAATACAACCGTATTGTAGAACGTCGAAGCTTTTCTTTATTGGACATGAAACGCTTTGTGACTGCTTTAGGGCTAGAAAGTGGCGGGTATCGTGGCGAGTTTTCTGACTTGATTAAACAAGGTCAACCAGCGATTGTTCCCATTTCCTATGCTGGCTTTAAACACTTCGTCGTGTATAAAGCCTATAAAAATGGACGTGTATACGTTGCGGATCCTGCCTTGGGGAATATCAGTTTCGATCAGGAGCGATTTAAAGAAATTTGGGAAAACAATACCTTATTTTTGATTAATGTGCCTGAAGCACAGCGCCAGTCTCTCTTGGCTTTGCAAGATGCAGATATGCGCCATGTCGAAGATGCAACTGTGAATAAATATGCATTGGTCGACATTCAGTATCCAACTTTCTATATGGAGCGCATTGCAGATAAAGCTTCTACAGTACGCAGAGCACCAGATTTAAATAAAGATTCTGGTACTTATGGTGAAAATGTAAATACTTTTATGCGCTTATATTACAAGCGTAAATAGCCAGAAAAAAAATAAGTGTTAGGAATTAGATGATGAGAGCTCAATGGATGAATAAAACGCTACTTGCAGTCAGTATTCAAATCTTTATGGTGGGTGGAGTGTATGCCGCTGATGTCAAAGCACAGGACGTGCCTGAAGACTCAGCTTCTGCAACGGCATTTACACAACCTGATCCAAATGCAACCGCAGTACAGCCTGAGGATCCACCAGCAATTGAACCTGCGCCTGTTGCACCAGATCAAGTAACGCCAGCACAACCAAACAGTGCTGCTGAAGCTTTGCAGAAACAAGAAGGTGATGCGACTCAGGAAAGCAACCTACAAGAAGTTTTTACATCAAATGAGCGTCAATACTCTTTAATTAAAAGAGGGGAGATCTCGACCTATTATGATATTGATTATACGTATTATCGTGATAGTCAGCTCAATCTCGCTATTCAGGATGGTAGTGTTGCACAATTGCGTGTCGATGAAGATGCAACGCATACATTGACCAACACCTTCACCTTACAATATGGTCTACGTGATAACTTGACCTTATCAACCTCTTTACCTTTTGTAGCTAAATCAGATAATTTAAAAGATACCACCACAGCGGGTTTAGGTGATATTTCTTTTGGCGCACGTTGGGAACCATTTCCATTAAAAGCAGGACGTTTACCTTTAATTCTGTTTGGTAACGTGTCAACTAAAACAGGCGACAGCCCTTACGAAATTAATCCAAATAAAGATCTCTCTACAGGTAAGGGATATTATTCAGCAGGTATTGGTGCAAGTACTCGTAAATATATTGATCCAGTGGTTTTGTTTGCTTCAGTTTCTGCGAACTATGGTTTTAAAGAATCTGGAATCAATCAAATTCGTGGTAACCGAATTATTGATGAGTTTGATCCGGGAATTAGTGGCGGGTTTGCATTTGGTTTTGCTTATTCGTTTAACTACGATGTTTCGTTGACGATGTCTTATCAGCAAAGCTTTAATACAGAAAGCGAATTTACGTATAATACTGGCGAGACTTATAAGCCCGCAGACCAAACCAGTGCCACTTTCTCTATTGCTTTGGGTGTTCGAGTTTCGCCAGATACGATTGTCAACGGTACATTGGGAATCGGTTTAACTGAAGATGCACCAGATATATCACTCGGTCTATCTTTCCCACTGGATATTGTGGGTTTTGCTAAAAAAATTCGTAACTAACGGGAGTCATCGGTATGATATACCTGAGACTACGCCCGTTAGCTGCTGCAATTTTTTTAACGGGCTTTTCAAGCGTGGCGTTTGCGCAGCTTGGACAAAACTTATCTGTTGATATTCGCTCATTATCTTTGGGGAACGCAGTCACGGCTGATCCACCGGGGATTAGTGCTATTCACTTCAACCCTGCGGGTTTGGCTAAAATTGAAGGCTTGCAGACCGATGTACAGGGGATTGTCGCTAACTTTAATGTACAGCGCGACCTTTCTGCACCAGCTGGATATAACGTATTTGGTTACTCTGATGATCCACTGGTCTGTAATGACGCACCAGAAAATCCATCGAGTTTATGTACTGATTTTAAAGGAACAGTGAATGCTGACGTAGAATACGCCAGTATTTATGTGCCTATTTTTAAAAAAATGGTTGATTTGGGGGAGGGCGTTCCAATTGCTGCTCCTACAGCAGGTATCGCTTATAAACCACCGGGTTCTAAAGTCACCTATGCAACTGCTATTTATGCTCCTTTGATTGTGGGTTATGGCTCTGAAAATGGCAATCCCGGAAATTTCATGGGACAACAGGTTGCCTTTGAGCGTATTACTTATTTATCACCTTCCTTTGCTTTTCAGGTGAATGATGAACTTTCACTGGGTGCATCGCTGGGTATGTCTTATCAGGCAATTTCGTTAAAAACGGATTTACGTTTTCCAAACGAGCTGATTGGTGTACTTCGTATGGTCGATGAAGTGGTGTGTTCCCCATTTCGTGACAACTCAGATATTATTACAGACCTTTTACTTTTAGGCTTGTGTAATGCCAATGAAGGGCTTAATCCATTTGCTAAGTTTGGTCAACTTAAAGCAACGATGGAGCAATCATTAGCCCCGAGTTATAACTTGGGTTTAATGTGGGAACCATCGGATGATTTCGCATTTGGTATGGTTTACCAGAGTGAAAGTAAGACAAGAATGAAAGGCAAATATTATATTGATAATGCCAATGCACCAAGAGAACTTATTCGTGCCTTAAATTCGTCTGCAACGGGTCAGATTTTTGCAGCGATTTTAGGTTTTCCATCTTACATTCCAGCAAGTGAATCTGGTTTAGTGTCAATGGATCTTAAATATCCTGCACATTTTCAAGCAGGGATTAAATATAAAGTTTTGCCTGACTTACAAATTAACTTTGATGTAGGTTGGACCGATTATAAACAGTGGGATGAGTTTAGGTTTGAATTTGATCGACAAGTTTCAGCACTTAAAATTGCAAAATTACTTTCACAGGGTGTGACAGATACGACTTTATCTGTGCCATTAAAATTTACTTCGCCTTGGAGTTGGGGGATTGGTGTGGAATATTCTGCGACCGATCGTCTGAAGTTGCGCGCTGGTTATGAACCACGTACGTCAGCCACACCAAATGATAAACGTAATACTCTGATTCCGATTAACAATGCACAGCTGTTTGGTATGGGC
This sequence comes from Acinetobacter ihumii, assembly GCF_900625095.1. GTDB lineage: Bacteria > Pseudomonadota > Gammaproteobacteria > Pseudomonadales > Moraxellaceae > Acinetobacter > Acinetobacter ihumii. The sequence continues at coordinate 2,938,198 of NZ_LR130760.1, forward strand.
TTGGGTTACCGCTTTGATGCAGATACAGACATTGATTTAACCTTGGCCTTCTTGCGTAGTCGCGATAATATTCCTGCATGTTCAAGTAGCTTATCTAATGCATGTGGAGTAGATAATTTAATTTTAAATCCTTATGCGGGATTAAATGTGAGAACCAATACCCAAGTGACTATTTTGGGGATTAACTATAGAACAAGATGGTAATTATGTTTAAAAGTGGTCGACCAATTCATTATATCTCAATGATACTTGTGACATGTGGAACAGTATCACTGGGATATGCTGCGGATTTTTTTACGATTATTGGCCCAGATGGTCGTCCTTTGGTGATCCCGCGTGATCCTGTTGCGGTTAAGCAAGCGCAACCTTCGCACTCATTGCCTCAGCCTACAACTCCGGCGAAGGATTCAAACACTTTACCCAACTCACTTAAAAGTCAAAAGTCGCCATCTAAAGTGATTAATCAGCCTAACGGAGCCGATCAAAAAAGCAAATCTGAACCAGATCAATCTGAAATAGCATCTAGCAATTTAGACTCCAAAAAAGCTTCAAGTCCGGTCATTACACAATCCATAGAAAAGCAAACCATTCAAATAGAGTCTGAAACGGCTCAGAGCAAACAAACCATTCAAGAAACAGAAGCAATTCAACAGCGCTCTTCTGAAAATACCACTCCTGCTGTTTCGCAAGCATTAAAACAAGCAGTAAAAGTTGCCCCCAAGCAGGTTTCCGCTGTTCAAACCTCGAATCAGCTTAAAACAGATCAACCGAGTCGTGCACCAGAGTCAGTCGATGCAGATCAGCATATTGTGGAGCTGAATGGTGAAAAATATGTGGATAGTGAATATTTAGAAGATAAAGAATTTAATCTTGAAGGAAAGAAACGCTTTTATATGATGCCAGAAGGGATTGTCGATGCTCGTTTAGGCGCTGTACGTATGCAACCTGAGCAACGTGAAAAAGGGGTAAGTAAATCCTTTGTTAAATCACTTTTAAAAAAGAATGAAACCCAGAAAGAACAAGAAGTTTTGGCATTATCTGCAACGTATTACCGATTACCTAAAGAACAAGTGGTTGAGAATCTTGAAACGACTTGTTTTAGTGGTAAAAAAATGAAAGATGCAAAGTTATTCAATGTGGAAAAGCAGATTGGTCTTTGGCCTAGAAAGCCACTTAAAGATACATTTGATTATGACGTAGTCAAGCTTTCAGCACCGTTAAAGCAGCTTAAATTGACCTCTTATGCAACGACAGATCAGGAACCTACATTTTATTGGCCGTTCGTGGTTTTTCTGGACAAAAATGGCTGTATTTTAGAGGGCGTTAGTGGCTACAAAAATCAGGAATATTCTGCCACCATGTTACAGCATGCTGCAATTGAAGGAACGATAAGACTTCCCGATCAAACCTCCTATATTTTGCTGACGCCTTTAGCCTCGGCCTTGGATGTTCAGGAAAAATCTTTATCAAATCAGGGACAAATAAAATTAACGGCGATTCGTTAATCATTAAAGTGATTGTATTATGAAAAAACAGATACTTATTCCTTTTACCTTAACTGCACTTATGACTGCACTGAGTGGATGTGGTGGAGAGGGTGGAAATATTAATGTAGAGCCGCCGGGAAGTAATGGTGTTACTGCGAGTACCAGTTGCTCTACGACAGCCAGTGATTGCTTGGAATTTGTGTTCGATTATCCAGTGGCAGGCCTAAACTTTGATTGTAGCAGTGATACCACCAATCATTATATTACTCAGAATAGTTCAAATGCTGTTTCAGGTGCTTGTAAGTTAGGTGACACGGTTACTTTCTCGATCAAAGGCCAAGGCACAGATAAGCAGATTAAATTAGGCGCGGTCGATTTAAAAACAATTACATCTTTAAAAATTTCCGATGCACCGATTTCATTGGTGGATATTGCAACCGCGATGGTGGGTAAGGCACCAGCCAGTTTAACTCAGGATGACGAAACCATTAAAGTCGCCATGGCTTTGGTTAAAATTTTTCAGGCAGCGGGCGTCGCAAATGAAAATAATACGGTCGGAGACTTACAACCTGTTGATCTGGATGAAGATTATAAAAGTAATTTGAAAAATATTAATCAGTCGATTGATGTGAGTAATTTTAAAGATGGTTCTTATGCAGCTATTTTAAAACCATGGGTAGATGTATCCATAGTCAGTGATCAAAGTGCATTCGATGTTGTCAACAAAATGTTGAATATGCAAAATGCAGGAAGTTTCCAGTCTGATTTCCTACCATGGCCATTAACTACTGATAGTAATGTTGATCAGCAATATATTGAAGGGTTCCATGGTAAGAGTTTATTGGGTAATGAGATTATTGCCAATATGTATCTTTTGTCAGACCGTACCGGCCACACTTTGGGTTATGGTTTGCAATGGCGAGGCAAACCAGATGATAAAACAGCTGGAGGATCTATCATTGGTGACTCTTTAAAACGCCTTACACTAATCAGTAAAATTGCGCCGAAGAAAATGAATGCTGATGCGCAGACCAACTGGATTAACCCATTAAATAAAAAATTAGCAAGCAATGCGCCATTTGTTTTCTCAATGGCAGATCAAAGTGGAGATGCATTGCGATTAACGCAAGGACGTTTATTAAACGGCTATATTATTGCAGGTACTGAACCCGTATATAAACAGGTAACTGCTGCCAAAGAAGGCGATAGTGCAAGTTATGGGAAATGGTCACAACAATTTGGTCCAGAGCAGTTCGATGGCTCAATTGATATTTCTAAAACCAATCCAATTACTTATTTAGATAAGAAAATTTTAACCACCCAACACAATGTGAAAACAGGGGGCTACTATGTTTTCCCAATGTTTGCCACCTTAATTGTCAAATTTGACGATAAGACCATTCCAGATGTTAAGTTGGGTATTGTGATTGACGAAAATGGTGATATCCGTTCAGATATTAAACCACAAGCAACAGCGAATGATATGTCAGGCACCTGTGCAACTGTAAACCCGAACAGTATGATCGATAATAATGGTGTCCAGCAATTCCGTATAGGCACCACAGGTGCAGGCAATTATGCAGAAACGGATAAATCTCTTACCATCCGTATGATTTTAGCTAATTCCAAGTTTGGTTTATTAGATGGTTTAATTTTGGGACTTAACCAAAACTTGTCTGTAAGAGCGGGTGAAGGTACAGGACAAAATTCCCAGACGCTTAATTCTAGTGGGGTAAAGATTAACCTGCATAATTTGCTGACTGATAACAGTACCAGTCGTGGCGTGAATATTACGAATTTTAATAACTTAACAGCCAACTGGATTAACATTCATGCGGCCTATCAAAAAGTTTATAATGGAATTAAGGATATTTCTCCAGCACCTACGCAGGAACAGATTGATCTCGCAAAACGTGTGAATGGAACCTTGGCAATAGAATTACCAAGTTGTTATAGCATTAAGCAAAAACCATAAAATATCGTAACTAAAAAGGGCAATCAAAATGATTGCCCTTTTCGTATTTCAATACGCTACTCAATAATCGGTACAGCCTAAAAAACTTAACCCGTATGATCCAAACGCGTACCTAAAGTTTCCAGATGTACAGGGAAATGCTGATTTTTACGATCAGCAAAATAATGTTTTAAAGTTTGTTCGACACTTGGAAATGCCAATTCACCCCACGGGATGTCTTGTTCTTCAAACAAGCGGCATTCGATACTTTCTTCGCCTGCACCGAACTGTCCATCAATTAATTTTGATTTAAATAGAACATATATTTGTCCGATACGCGGAATGTTATACATGCAATATAAATGTTCAATGTCAATTTCAGCTTCCGCTTCTTCACGAGTTTCTCGTGCTGCACCTTGTTCCATGGTTTCAAATAATTCCATATAACCTGCTGGAAGCGTCCAGAGACCGTAACGCGGTTCAATGGCACGACGGCAGAGCAACACTTTATTTTCCCAAATGGCTAAGGCACCACAAATCAGCTTGGGGTTTTCATAATGAATATGACCACAGTGGGGACAGACACGACGAATTTTCTGATCGCCTAAAGGAATTTTATCTTCAGTTTGGTGTCCGCAAACAGTGCAAAAACTCATAATCATCATCGGGTGTAAAGATGACTCAGCATAACTGAAATTTTCGACTTTCGCATCATTTCTATACGAACAGCGTGCTTTTTCAGCTATGATGAAAACAACTACAACAAAGAGAACAGGGCATGGTAACGCAAGATCTCACACAACTTTTGCAGCAACGATTACGTTTCTCAAAACGCACTTCGTCTGCACAAGCTGCCGTGCTGATTGCGATCACGCATGAACCAGAACCAAAGGTATTATTAACTCGGCGTTCGACACAATTATCCAATCATGCAGGTGAGGTCTCATTTCCTGGAGGCAAGCGTGATCCGGGAGATACCAGTAATATTGTGGTGGCATTAAGGGAAGCGCAAGAAGAAACAGCTTTAAATCCCTTTGATGTCGAATTGATTGGTGATTTACCCATGCAACAGGCACGTAGTGGAATGCTGGTCAAACCCGTGGTAGGGCTTATTCCTCCTAAAGTAGATTTGATTGCCCAGCCGACAGAAATTGATCGTATTTTTTTCGCTTCATTATCGCAATTATTGAAAGCACCTGCCACGCCTTATGAAGTGAAATATGCGCATCAATCCCTCTATTTTCCAAGTTTAAGAGTTGAAGATGAGGTGATTTGGGGGCTGACGGCACGTATGCTGATTTCTTTATTCCATTATGGTCTAAATTATCAGAAAGATTGGCCATTTCTTTTAAATGCGCCACACTTTAAGCCCAAAAAATTAAACTCAAGAAATTAAATCCATAAAATTGAATAAGTTAAAATTTGAACAGGATGTGATGAATATGATGTATCGTTTTGAAGGACATTCACCAAAGGCACTCATTGAACCTTGGGATGGCTGGATCGCGGATAATGCGACCGTAATTGGACAAGTTGAACTCGGGCAGCAGGTGAGTGTCTGGTTTGGTGCGGTCATTCGCGCTGATAATAGTCCAATTCGTTTAGGACATTTTACCAATATTCAGGAAAATGCAGTATTGCATACAGATGCAGGGATTGAACTTCATATTGGCGAATATGTCACTGTTGGTCATCAGGCAATGCTACATGGCTGTACAATTGGTGATAACAGTTTAATCGGGATTAACGCCGTGGTACTTAATCACGCTGTAATTGGTAAAAACTGTATTATTGGTGCAAATGCTTTAATCCCTGAAGGAAAAGTGATTCCAGACAATTCAGTGGTGATGGGGTCACCGGGGAAAATCGTCAAAACACTGGATGAAGCAGGGGCTGCTAAATTACGTTTGAGTGCTTTACATTATGCTGAACACTTTAAACGCTTTCAGCAATTGCGGCCTTTTTCCTTTGAATAATTCAAAGAAATCGCAGTATGCAAACCGCGCTTTTTTGTATCCTTCAAACTGAACATCTCGCCTAACTAGACGTTGTAGAGTATGATAGCCAACGTTTTTTAATTAAATTATGGCGTGGAGTTGCATGAAAGTTCTGGCATTGGAAACGGCGAATGAGCATTGTTCAGTTTGCTTGATAGATCAATCAAATGAGCTTTTTTTTCAACTAGATACCCAATCCAAAGCACAAACACGTACCATTTTGCCAATGATTGAACAGGCAATGCAGGTTGCGCACAGCACTTATTCAGATTTAACCGCTATTGCATTTAGTCGTGGACCGGGTTCTTTTAGTGGTGTGCGTATCAATGCTGCTGTGACTCAAGCACTGGCTTGGGCAAATGATTTGCCTGTGATTCCTGTTTCTACATTACAAGCACTGGCGCAAGCAGCTTATCGCCAATTGCAACTCACTCAGGTGACTGCGGTTTTGGATGCACGGATGCAGGAAGTGTATCTGGCGAATTTTAGCTGTGATGAAAATGGCATTATGCAACTTCAAGGCGAAGAACACCTGTTAAATTATGAGTTGGCACAATCTTATGCTCAGTTTTCCTGTGTGGGTTCGGGGGCCAAACTTATTTCTTCTTGCGTTTCTGAACAAAACAATGCAATCAGTCCATCTGCGCGTGATATCGCGTTAATTGCTCGACATGAAGCTCAACAAGAGTGTTGGGTCAGTGCAGAACAGGCATTACCCGTCTATTTGCGTGATAATGCATGGAAAAAAATTGCTGAACAAGGTAAAGCGAATTAGGACACTTTATGGATCTTTTACTGCTATTAAAAGCAGCGATTATGGGAATTGTGGAGGGTATTACCGAATTCCTTCCAATTTCAAGCACCGGTCATTTAATCTTAGCTTCTGAGTTGATGAACTTCTGGACCCCAGAAAAAAGTGCTGTATTTGTAGTTGCAATTCAAATGGGTGCGATTGCTGCGGTGATCTATGAATATTGGTCGCGTCTTTGGGGGGCAGCCACTGGCATGGTGACGGGTGAGGAAAAAGGTCGACGCTTGGGCATTAGTCTCATTCTTGCCTCTATTCCGATCGTCTTGGTTGGACTGACCTTTGGTCAAACCGTCAAAGAACTCTTATTTAATGATATTCCGGTTGCCATGGGCTTGATCATTGGTGGTTTGATCATTATCTGGATTGAGAAAAATCCACGTAAGGTGAATGCTGTTGAGGTTGAAAATATTAGCTTAAAACAAGCCATCTGGATTGGTCTCATACAGGTTTTATCCTTAATTCCAGGTACATCCCGTTCAGGTGCAACTATTATCGGGGCCATGTTCTTAGGGGTATCCCGTAAAGCAGCCACTGAATTTTCTTTCTTTTTGGGGATTCCTGTCATTATTGGTGCAGGGCTATTAGATTTGTATCAAAGTCATGATGTATTTCAGACCCAACAGGACTGGGCAGTGTTGGCTGTTGGTCTACTGGTTTCATTTATTTCAGCCTTGCTATTGATTCGTGCATTGGTGGCTTATGTTGCCAAACGCGACTTTATGATTTTTGCATGGTATCGAATTTTTTCTGGTTTGCTCATTTTACTGTTTGCTTTTACGGGCTGGAAGCTGTGGTAAACAAAAGGGGGTGTTAATGGTAATGCCATTATTTTTCATTGCCTCTGATCTAAAATCCGCGCAGCATTATCAACAGATTTTGCTTGAGCGCGGCGTAGATATTAATTTGTGTGAAGTTGAACAGCTCAATGCCCGATTTTTTCGGCAACATCCTGAGTTGGCATTGTGCGCAGATGAGCAAGGTCTTTGGCTATGTGCCAATGGTATGAAAATGCAGCCAGATTGGAAGGCTGAAGTACCTCGGTTAAAACGTGCCAGTTTAAAATCGGAAATGATTGCGAGAGCTTGTCAATTGGGCGAAGCTCCGCAATTAATTGATGCAACAGCCGGCTTGGGGCATGATAGTTTACTGATGGCACATTTGGGTGCGCACGTTACCTTGCTGGAACGTCATCCGATTTTATTTACTTTGCTAGAGGATGCGCATAATCAGGCAAAACAAGATCCATTTTTAAGTAAAATTGTCGAGCGGATTCAACTGATTTTTTCTGATTCGAGTGATTATTTGCAGGCATGTATTCAACACCATCAGCAAGTGAATGTGATCTATCTTGATCCAATGTTTCCACAGCGTGATCAACATCAAAATACCATCAAAAAACAGGCACAAGTCAAAAAGCAAATGCAATTATTACACCTATTACTGCCCGAGCATGGTGAAATGGATTTAGGGGATTCCTTGTTGCCTTTAGCTCAACAAGTGGCACAGCGAGTAATTGTAAAACGTCCACGCCATGCTGTTTTTTTGAATCAGCAAACACCTGATCATCAATGGTTAGGCGATGCTTGTCGTTTTGATGCCTATTTTCAATTGAGTATGTGATGAATTGTGATCATCACTTCAATCAACAGCAAATATTTGTTATATAGATAAAAGCATTATTGATATAATTTCACACAAGCATACACTGATTATGCATTCTCACTCCTGAATAATTTTTTATGATTGACCTGAAGCCCTCCATCAATTTTTGGCATGATTTCAAAAGTAACCAAATTGCGGGTATGTGGTTATTTCTAGGGTCACGACGTTGCTTGCAAATTGTTCATCCCTCAATCTTTCAGTTATTGGTCTGGGGAGTACTAGGCGGTGCTGCCAATACTTTATTTAGCTGGTTGGTTGCAGGGCAGAATGGTGAATTTAATTCTCAGGGGTTGGTCAGTTATGCACTCTGGCCTTTTTTGGCACTGATCGTTGGAATTTTTTTATCGCAACGTACCAATAACGCACGATTAATGTTAGTACCTGCTATTTTATGGCTGGTACTGGATACCAATATTGCTTTATTACAAAGCTTTATTCAGTTTTTAGGACAACTGGATTATCTACCTTACTTTAGCTACGATTATTTGCCTACCTTGTTTATGGTGTTATTTGTCTGGCAAAGTCTGGCCGTGGTTTGGGTGTTTTCTCGTGAGCTGAAATGGCCGTGGTGGGAACGTGCCCTGATCATGATTGCTACACTGGTGACATTGGTGGTGTGGCAAGGGTCGGTGCGCAGTCAACCGATCTGGAAAGTGGAAGATGTTGCGCCTACCTTTGCAGAAGACGCTTTTTACGCGCAAAGTCAGTTGTTAAATAAGTCTCTTGAACAGATTCAATATGGCGAATTTGCCCAAAGCCACTGGTATTTTCTTGGCGTGGCAGGTGCGAGTTATCAGGATGTTTTCAAATCTGAAATTATGCGGATAAAAGAGCAGTTTGATACACGTTTTGGCACTTTTGGCCGTTCTATGATGCTCATTAATAATCCGAATACGCGTACTCAAGTGCCAATCGCCTCACAAACCAGTATTGCCACTGCTTTACGCCGTATTGGGCAGCAAATGAATAAAGAAAGTGATGTATTGTTTTTATATATGACATCACATGGCGCGCCGAATGAATTTGAAATGGAAAATGCGCCGCTGGATTTACATCAGGTTGATCCAAAATGGTTACGTGAAACCTTAGATAAATCAGGAATTCGCTGGCGAGTGATTGTGATTTCATCGTGTTTTTCAGGCAGTTTTATTCCTGCATTGCAATCTCCTGACACGCTCATTATTACGGCCTCCGCTTCAGATCGGCAATCTTTTGGTTGTACTAACGAGGCGGATTATACCTATTTCGGACGTGCATTATTTGATCAGGCTATGCGTGAACAACACTCAATGAAAGATGCATTTAAGCAAGCTCAGGACACTGTCGCCAAATGGGAATCGGCGCAAGGCTTTGAACCATCGGAACCGCAATGGGTCATTGGTAAAAATATGGAACTTATGTTGCCACAATTAGAGCAACATTTATTTCCTCAACAAAATTTACCCCAAACGACCATGACTCAGCACGAGGAAAAGACACATGGAAATGCTACAAAAAAATCGTTGCTTTGATGGTGAACAACGCATTTATCAATGTGATTCAGATGCACTGAAGGGCACAAGCAAATTTGCTGTGTTTTTACCGCCAGCGGCATTGAAAGGCGAACAGTGTTCAGCCTTGTTTTATCTGGCAGGGTTAACATGTACTGAAGAAACCTTTGCCATTAAAGCACATGCACAGCGTTTGGCAGCTCAACTGGATTTAATTCTCATTATGCCAGACACTTCACCGCGTGGTGATGGTGTGGCACAAGGCGATAGTTGGGATTTGGGGTTAGGAGCAGGGTTCTATATTAATGCAACTCAGGCACCATGGGCTACGCATTATCAAATGGAAAGTTATATTGTTGAAGAACTTTATCCTCTCATTCAAACAGAATTCCCTGTCATCCAAGGTCAGATCGGCATTTTTGGTCACAGTATGGGCGGCCATGGTGCGCTCACGCTGGCACTGAAATACCCTGAAAAGTTTAAATCAGTTTCGGCATTTGCTCCAATTTGCGCACCTAGTCAATGTCCTTGGGGAGAGAAGGCATTTTCAAACTATTTAGGTCATGACCAAAGCGTTTGGTTACAACATGATGCGACCGCACTTATCCAGCATAAAGGTGCATTATTTGCTGAAATCCTGATTGATCAAGGCTTGGATGATCAGTTTTATGCGCAGTTAAATCCAGATTTATTTCAACAAGCCTGTGACAAAGTTGGACAAAAACTGAGCCTAAGACAACATGCAGGATATGATCACGGTTATTATTTTATTCAGAGTTTTATCGATGATCATTTGCAATTTCATGCAGTGCAACTCGAACAATAAGTTAAAGCCACCATATACCACTTAAAGCGCAAACTGGATAAGGCTGCGCTTTATTTGATTTAGACAAATGAATACGTTATGAATGTATCCAATCTGCCTGAAACTCTTGTTGAGCCATACGATTTAAATGATCCAGAACAACACCTTCTAAACGCACAGTATCTTCATTTTCACTCTGAATTTGGACATCTAGGCTTTGTAGTTGCGGAATCAAAATGACTGTTGCGCTCGGCATAAAAATTTTAAAATCCTGTTCCGATTCGGCAACTTCAAATTTGTGTTTCCAGTGATTCAGTAGACGTTTGGCAATCCGTCGTGCTTCTGTGGTGCTAATAGACGTTGAACTTTGCATATAATGGGTCTCCTTTAACAGCTTTTGATATGACTATTACCTTAACAAGTTTAGTCACAGAAAAAACCGGATAAATAAGAACAACGTGTTGCATTTATGCAATTGAGACGCATTTAATCTATGGTTTTAAGCCCCCCATAGTAAAACTGTTTTTGTTATACTCTATTTTTATTTTTGATTTGCCAGGTCGCTCATGTCCAAGCCCTATCTTATTGCACCTTCTATTCTTTCAGCCGATTTTGCCCGTTTGGGTGAAGACGTAGAAAAAGTTTTGCAGGCGGGTGCAGATGTAGTGCATTTTGATGTGATGGATAACCATTATGTGCCCAATTTGACCTTTGGTGCAGGGGTATGTAAGGCACTTAAAAATTACGGGATTAAAGCTCCAATTGATGTGCACCTTATGGTGTCGCCAGTTGATCGCATGATTGGTGATTTTATCGAAGCGGGTGCAGATATTATTACCTTTCACCCAGAAGCTTCGGATCATATTGATCGTTCATTACAATTGATTAAGGCAGGCGGAGCTAAAGCTGGTTTAGTGTTTAATCCAGCTACGCCATTGCATTATCTGGATTATGTACTCGACAAAGTCGATCAAATTTTACTCATGAGTGTGAATCCGGGATTTGGTGGCCAAAAATTTATTCCAATGACTTTGGAAAAATTACGTCAGGCACGTCAGATCATTGATGCCAGTGGTCGTGATATTCGCTTGGAAGTTGATGGTGGAGTTGGGCCAGCCAATATTCGTGAAATTGCGGAAGCGGGTGCGGACATGTTTGTGGCAGGGTCAGCCATTTTTGGTAAACCTGACTATAAAGCGGTCATTGATGAAATGCGTGCTGAATTAGCTAAAGTTGGTGCACAACAGATTTAATTTTATTTTCAATATCATATTTTCTCGCACTGCATCATTCTTTGCTGTGGTGCTTAAATTTTGGCTTTCGATTTTTCCTTTCAAGCACAAAAAACCATTCACTTTAGCCAAAAATAAAGCATTAGATATTTTCTTTTAGTGACAGCAAAGCGGTTGGTCTTTTGCTCAAGATATGGCGCTGTTTAATTTCATCTCATGCCTCCAATGAAGAGTTGCTGTATTTCATCTTGCGACACAAATAAAGTGCTACTTTATTTATCTTGCGCATTCACTAAAGCGCTGCTTTATTGAATGCTCATGTGGATAACTTTGTTTATAACTCTCTGGATAACTATGTTGATAACAGGGTGGATAAACTGCTGATAGAATAATCAAAATGATATCAATTGCTTAAAAAATCCATGAAATTGGCATAAAAATAAATCAATCTGATTTCTTTTTATGCATTTTAACTTATTTATTTTGCACGTTTTTTAATCTGTGAGAAAAGTCACATTCGCTGTTTAAAAAATAGAAAGTTAATAGAAATAAAGACCTGAAATATGCGGATTATATAGATCAAAATTACCTCATTTTTATCCACATATACTAGCTGTCAGCTTATAAGTGAAAAGTAATTTCACGCTGTATTGAAATGACATGATTCAGATTTGTATCTAATGATAAACTTGGTTATGCTGTATGACAGGTATCATAAGATGCGTGTATTTCAGAGGATTTTCAGCTTGTATCAACTTCAGCGCAGACGGACGTGGTTTGTGTTGCTCATGGTGTTTATGATGAGCTGGAGTGGTGTGGCTGTTGCTTCTGTTAAAAATATGCATGTAGGCATGATGCAAAGTATTGTTCAGCCGATACAGCATCTATCAAAAAAATCGCCGTGTGATGATCCCCACATACATGCAAATAAAATGCAGCACGATTTAGCGCATACACCGCAAGACAAGATGCATTGTGATCAACAACCGCAATTGCATTCTTCTAACATCTCAGTTTCTTGTCAGGATTGTCATCAGTTACATTGCCAAAATTTAAATAATTATGTTGAGCATGTGATTCCGACCTTACCAGAGCATACTGTGTTTGCTGCAATGGCAACGCCTCCTTCGGATTATAACGTTCAGCATTTTACAGGTTTCTGGCAGGAAATTTTAAGACCACCCAAAGCTTAATCTCAAAATCAAACTAAATATTACGTTTTAAATTTTGAGGTTAGTGATGTCTATTTTATTTAGAATTGCTCTTTTTGCAGGACTGTGTCTGGCGATTTCGCCATTCAGTCTGGCTGCGGTCAAAGAATATCATTTGGATATTGCCGAACAAACGGTCAATATCACCGGAAAAGCTGTTCAACGGATTACGGTCAATGGTCAGTTTCCTGCACCAAAACTTGAATTTGAAGAAGGCGACGAAGCCGTTATACATGTGCATAACAATTTAAAAAATCAGGATTCTTCGATTCATTGGCATGGTTTGCTCCTCCCCGGGATTATGGATGGTGTTCCTGGCTTTAATGGCTTTCAGGGAATCAAACCAAACGGTTCATTTGAATATCGTTTTAAAATCCGCCAAAACGGAACCTATTGGTATCACGCGCATAGTCGTGGACAAGAGCAGGACGGTTTATATGGCGCATTTATTGTTTATCCAAAACATAAACAAGCACTGATTGTACAGGAACAGACTGAACGCGATTATGTGGTAATGCTGTCAGATTTTCATGAATCATCGAGTGCTACGCTCATGAAAAATTTAAAGAAATCTGCGGAATATTATCAAAATCAACGTGAAACATTAGGCGATGTTTTTCAGCAGGTGAAACAGCAAGGTCTGAAAGCCACTTGGCAGGATCGTAAAATGTGGAATCAGATGCGGATGTTGAAAACGGATTTATCTGATGTCACAGGTTATACCTTTCTGGTCAATGGTAAAACGCCTGAACAGAACTGGAGTGGTGCATTTAGTTCGGGTGAAAAAGTTCGTTTACGTTTCATTAATGCCTCAGCGATGTCATTTTTTGATGTGCGTATTCCTAACTTAAAAATGACCGTTGTCAGTGCTGATGGGCAACCTGTCAAACCTGTTACGGTGGATGAGTTTCGGATTGGTACAGCGGAAACGTATGACGTTATCGTTGAACCCAAGGCTGCACATTATCAAATACAGGCTGAATCGATTGATCGTAGTGGATTTGCTCTAGCAAGTTTGCAAAATGTGGCGATGCCTGCACCGCAACAAATCATGACTCCAATCGCGCGACCTCGGGCATTACTGACCATGCAGGATATGGGGCATGGCGATATGTCTGAAAATTCAACGCATGCAGAACATTCCTCTATGTCGATGGACATGCCGAAGGAGCTGCAACATAGCGTTGAATCTTCTTCATCCATGCCAGACCATATGGATCACCATGTGATGTCATCTGAACACATGCATCATGAGGCGATGTCACATCAGCAGATGAGTCCTGAAATGGCACATGGTGACATGAATCATGAGCAGATGATGCAGCATAAAATCTCGAATCCATCAACTCAAACTGAATCAGCAAAAACAGTGCAAGGTTGGGCGAATGCTTCCACGCCAGTAGGTTCGAAAGCCTTGCAATATCAGGATTTACAATCCTTGACTCCGCAGCCAGATACTCGTCAGCCCACTAGAGAATTAGTGATTCGTTTAGGCGGCAATATGGAGCGTTATATCTGGACCATGAACGGCCAAAAATATAACGAAGCGAAACCTTTAGTGGTCAAATATGGAGAGCGTATTCGTCTGAAATTTATCAATGACAGCATGATGGCGCATCCGATGCATTTGCATGGCATGTTTGTGCAATTGGAAAATGGTCAGTCCTTACAGAATCTTCCCAATAAACATACGCTGATTGTACCGCCCGGTAAAACCGTGACTGCACTTTTGACCGCAGATGAATTAGGTGAATGGGCAATCCATTGTCATCTGTTGTATCACATGTCCGCAGGGATGATGAATAAACTGATTGTGGCTAAAGTTAATGACGATGGCTTACCGCCAGTTTCATCTGAGCAGCAGAACATTCAACCTGTTCAAGGAGGTCAACATGCGCAGCACTAAATTGATGACTTTGTTGATGCTCTCGGGGGGATGGATGTTAAGTTCATGGGCTTTTGCTCATGAAGGGCATGAGATGATGATGTCTGATATGTCGATGTCAGATGCTCAAGATCATTCTAAAATGCAAATGTCTGACAGCAGCATAGATACAGACATTGCAACTTCAGATAATGAAATCAATTCCACAAATTCTGCTGGTGATCATTCAGATCATGATCATCGCCGTGAACATGGCGGACAAATTTATCAGGCAACGAAACTGGACAATCAATGGCGATTGGATAAACACGGGCAGGGCGAGTTTAATACTGAACTGGAAACCTGGATTGGCACAGATCAAAATAAACTTTTCATCAAAGCTCACAGTGAAAAGTCAGAATCTGAGAAAGCTGATTATGCGATTTCGGCATTATATAGCCGAAACATTGCTGATTTTTGGGATGCTCAAGTCGGCTTGCGTTATCGCAGTGAAGCCTTTGAGGCACATCGTCAGGAAGCGGTGGATGCAGCATTTGGTCTACATGGTTTAGCCCCATATTTCTTTGAAACTGATGCCTATATTTATGTCGGTCAAGATCAACATGTCAGCTTAAGTCTGGAAACTGAGCGCGACATTTTGCTGACGCAAAAGCTCATTACTCAACCTTATCTTAAAGCGGATGTTTTAATTCGGGATGAATCTGATAATGCAAAGAAGACAGGCTTAAGCTCTTTGCAAACAGGCGTTCAAACCCGTTATGAGATCAGCAAAAAAGTAATGCCGTTTATTGATGTCGCCTATCGTTATGAAAAAGGGGATCGTGAAACCAGTCGTCAAGTTGCAACCAGTTCAGAATCGGGCTGGCTGTATGGTGCAGGGATTACTTTCAAGTTTTAATTGATTCGTCAAAATAAAGCTGTATAGAATGTCATCACAATTAACCTGATGACATTCTTTTTGCATCTAATCTGGTGCGTCAATGAGCCTAAAACAACAGTACCAACGCTTTTTACTTTCAAATGCTTTTTTTCAATCGCAACGGGAGTTACACACAGACGGCAATTTACTTGCAGATGATGAATATGATTTTTCAGAACAAGACAATATTCAGTCGGAATGGGTGAGTTATTACTATATTCCCCAACTGGATATGGCGCATGAACGTGAATTGCGCAAGGCTTTGGTGCAATGTCATCAGGTCAAATATATTGAGATGGATCATCAAACTCAACATATGGCCATTTTCCATGATGGTGAAGTAGAGGTATTGACCAGTTTATTAAAGAACAAAGTGAAACAGGCGGATTATCAACAAACGCTATCTAATTTTGTGCCTGTCACCACCACCTTAAAACCCGTGATCAAAACCACGCAAATCCTGTCGTGGCTATCTTCGATTTATATTATTTTGTGTCTGGTCACTTTGTGTATGGCAATTCTGGCGACCTCGTTTAGTCTCTTGGCGATGAGTTTGTTGATCCTGATGGATGCCGTGATTTATTTGGTCGCCAATAATGCCATCGTGATTGAGCCTTTGCTTCGAAATAGATTAATTCAGGCATTGGCGTGGTTTGAACTGGTCGCAGCCACTGCTTTAATGATCGGCATTGTATATGATTATTTTAATGCACAGGTTGCATTGGCGGGATTTGTGCTGTTGCAAGGATTGGTGATCCTGACAGCGACTATTTTATCGCGTTATTTGATTGCTAAAGACTATATTAAAAATCGACCTTTGCACTGGAGTCATTTAGTGCGCAATATGGATGTAACAATTGCAATCACGTTGGTGATGGCTGGTGTGCTACTTCAACTCACACAGAACATAAGTATTGATTTGATGATGGCCATGTTGGTGATATTTTTAATTTTTTTACGAGTGTTTAATATTCTGATTTTAAATAAACTCGCACTGAAACCATCAAAATATTGAGTACACAAATGCGTAAATGGATGTACTTTTTATTGATCATCGCGGTCGCGTGGGGCGCTTGGACAACATGGATAAAACCAGCGCCCGATATTCAGACCTTTAGTTCAGATCACAACATTCATATTCAACAATTACAGCCTTATGAAGGAACATTCAGGGTTTTGTCACGTGAGGACTATCACGCTGGGAGAGAGGCTCAATTTTCACCGATGGATATTGCGGTGGGATGGGGCGAAATGGCAAATCCCAGTATTTATAAACAGATTGATATTTCACAAGGCAATCGTTGGTACCATTGGCGTATTGATTCAATTCCTCCAATTTCATTGAATGATATTTCGACACACAGTGCCAATATGCATCTGGTTCCTGCAACGCCAGAGATTGCCAAACAATTACAGCAGCTAAAAAAAGATGATTTAGTTTTCCTCAAAGGTGCTTTAATCGAAATTCAGTCAAGCGATGGCTGGCGTTGGCGAAGTTCCTTATCACGTGAGGATACGGGTGCGGGGGCGTGTGAGTTGATGCGAGTGGATCAAATTATTTGGCGTGAACAATGACGTTTCAAAATCAAAATTGGTCATCCCGATTAAATTGACTATAATCATCGTTTTGGAGGAACGACCTCCCCCAGATGAGGGAAACAATGTCAGGACGACCTGACGCCTGATTATGGAGCATAAAATGGCTTGGGCAATCTTAATTTTGGCGGGACTTTTTGAAGTCATCTGGGCATATTCGATGAAAATGTCAGACGGTTTTACCCGTTTGCTGCCAAGTGTCATTACCATCGTATTTATGGTATTGAGTGTCATATTATTATCAATTTCAATGCGGAGCTTGCCGCTTGGTACGGCTTATACAGTCTGGACAGGAATTGGTGCCATTGGTTCTTTTATCGTGGGTATTTTGATTTTGCATGAACCTATGGGAGCAATGCGCATGATGGCTGCGATTTTAATCGTCTCAGGTCTCGTGCTCATGAAACTGTCATCACCTACTTAAGGTTATTTGGTATGCAGTTATCTTATTGTTATATGGCTTCGCCTGTGGGACAGCTTAAATTAGTGGCGAATGAGCAGGCTTTGGTGGCTATTCTTTGGGACAATGAAAACCCAAAAAGAGTACGTCTGGCTGAATTAATTGAAGATGTATCCCATCCGATTTTATTGAATACCCAACAGCAATTAATCGAGTATTTTTCAGGTCAGCGCAAGGTATTTGATATTCTACTTGATTTTGAAGGAACAGATTTTCAGAAACAAGTCTGGAGTGCCTTACTGACGATTCCTTATGGGGAAACTCGCAGTTATAAACAAATTGCCCAGCAACTTGGTAATGAAAAAGCAGTTCGCGCTGTAGGGGCTGCCAATGGTAAAAATCCGATTTCAATTATCGCACCTTGTCATCGTGTAATTGGAGCGGGAGGAGCATTGGTAGGGTTTGCAGGCGGTTTAGATAAAAAAGAAATTTTACTGCGTTTGGAATTGAATAATATTTGAATTAGCTAAACTGTCACCTCTATAAAATAAGGATAATGAGATGTTTTTATATATCGTTTTTTTCATTGTTATCATGGGGATTGTTGCTTATCTATCTTCGCCTGCATTTAAAGGGAAAATGGGTGAGAGTATGGTGATTGATCATGCGAAACGACATTTAGGCGAAGAATATATCATGCTGAATAACTGCACGATTCCCGATGAGCAAAACGGAACAACACAAATTGATCATATTTTGATTAGCCCATATGGCGTTTTTATTATAGAAACTAAAAATTATACAGGCTGGATTTTTGGCAGTATTAATCAAAAACAATGGACGCAAAAAATCTATAAAAAAGTTATCGTTTTCAAAACCCAATTCATCAGAACTTCAAGCATTTAAAAGTATTGGAGCAAATTCTTGAAGATGTGGTTGCTCCTGAATATCTACATTCAGTCATTGTATTTACATCACGTAGCGAGTTTAAAACCGTCATGCCTGAACATGTTTGTCGGGGTAAAGATTGGATCACACATGTGAAAAAATTTAATCAGGAGGTGATTCCAACTATGAAACAAAAACGCATTAAATATCGGATCGAAAAAGAAATATTGGAGCCTTCATGGAAAACCAATCGTACACATATTGCTAACTTGCAACAGAAAAATTCAGTGACAACGAATATATCTCAATAAATGGCTACATTTCATAGCCATTTATAAGATACGGTTTGTACGTTTTAAAAATTATGCGACTTCATGTTGACGAGCCAAAGCCTGATTTTTTAATAATTGCTTTTCCTGTTCAGATAAAAAAGCCACTTTGAGACCATTTTCCTGCGCAGTTCGGATTTGATCTTCGGTTAAACCTGCTTGTGGTGCTGCAACCTGATATTCATGCTGAATTTCAATGCCTTCTACCGCAGGATCATCGGTATTGATCGTCGCCAAAATCCCATGTTGTAAAAAGTCCTTGATGGGATGTTTTTCAATTGAACTGACCGTGCTGGTTTGTACATTTGATGTGATGCACGATTCAATCCCGATCTGATGCTCAGCTAGATAATCCATCAGCTTTGGATCATGAATAGCTTTGACACCATGCCCGATACGCTCTGCCCCAAGTTCCTGTATGGCTTGCCAGATACTTTCTGGACCTGCGGCTTCGCCTGCATGAACGGTAATATGCCAGCCTGCATTTCGAGCCTGTTTAAATTGATCCAGAAAAAGCGTTCCGGGAAATCCCAGTTCATCACCTGCCAAATCCAAAGCTGTGATATGGGTTTTATGGGTGAGTAAGGCATCGAGTTCAGCCTGACAAGCGGCTTGTCCAAAAGTGCGACTCATAATACCAATCAAATTTGCCTGAATCCCTAAATCACGGCAACCCTGTTGTACGCCGTCAATCACCGCCTCAACCACACCTGCTAAAGGCAGATGATGAGTCATGCCCATATAACCCGGAGAAAAACGTAATTCGACATAGTCTAGACCTTGTTGCTTGGCATCCTCAATATTTTCATAGGCGATCCGTTGGCATGCCTCCAGACTTGCCAAAACCTTGACACCCCAGTCCAGCTTTGCCAAGAAACTGAGTAAATCGGGTTGATTATCCATGACTTGTACGTGTGGACGTAACTCTTCGAGCGTTTGAGCGGGTAGGGCAATATGATATTGCTGTCCCAAATCTAAAATGGTTTGTGCGCGAATATTGCCATCCAGATGTCGATGAATATCGGTGAGGGGGAGGTTTGTTGAAATCATCGGCATTACCTCTCTAGCATTGTTTTATTGTGTTTTTATCTTGGCAGAGATGGATTAAATAAAAAAGTAAGGCGATGTTATTTTTTGCTGATAAGTTGAAAAATGACCATTCATGCATGTTCAAAATAAAAATGCCGTGAGCTTAGAATCACGGCATTTTAAATACAGAATAAATTTAGAAAATCACTTTAGTGGTCAAACCAAGTACCAGTGCATTATCCACTTGATCGGTCGCACCCGGTTGAATGACATATTGCACCACAGGGCGTAACATCAACCACGGTGTGACATAGTGCGAATAGTTCAATTCAATATTGTATTCAGCATCTTCATTAATTAAGGCTTTCTTGTTGTAGATACCATCCCGATAACGATCATTGACATGAATGCGATTGACACCTAAGCCTAACATATCAGTGGGATGATCATCTAATAAGCCCAGATAACGAATCCCGATTTGTTGAGTATTATCAATTTTATTCACAGTGGTGTCATGGAAGGAAATATTGGTAAATCCGTATAAACCCCGTTTGCCGCCATCCACAGAAGTGAATTGTTGATCTGCGGTAAACCAACCTGCATAAGCATGGTCTTTCTGCTCACCTGTAATGACATCTTTGTTTTGGGTTTTATCGGCATTGTTATAAAAAACACCTAGACGATAGCTACCCGGTAAATGGTTAATCCCTTGTTTAGGTTGATAATGCAGTTCAACAGGGACAGTGACACCATCCATGTGGTCGGATTTTAAATTCCAACCCTGATTCTCTTTGATATTGGTCGGGTTAAACTCAAATACACCTACTTGGGCAGAGAGTTCAGGGGTAAATCGATATTTTACAATTCCCGCCCATTGCGCCACGGGTTCGTTATACCAGACATTACCCATCCATTTTCCGTTTTGTGCGGTACAAAACGAGGTACTTTGGAAGTCACATCCCATCGTATTAAAGTATGAACCCATACCGATACGACCAACGCGAACACTCCAACCCGTATCTGTAAAAATCTTTTCAATCGAGAGTTGAGTTAAGCGAGAGTCGACATTGCCGCGACCCCAAGTGGCTTGTGTATTGGCCATTTGTGGCGCACCCGGATACGAAATATTATCAACACTGGTACTTTGACCCTGACGAGCAGTGACAATGGCACGAACTGAAACGCCATTCCAACCCAACATTTTTTCCAGATCCAGACTACTGCCTAACCAGAGCTGACTTGCGAAGGTTGCACCATCTCGTGGTTTATAGCCACCATCTGCCAGATAGTCGGTATCGACATAAAGATTGGCATCAAAATTTACGCCCTGACTGGCGAGCTCTGTCCGTTTTCCATTCCAGTCACCAAACAAATACTTGCTTTGAGGACTGAAAGCATCATCCGCATGACTTAAATTAAAACATGTTATTGCTGTCACAAAGCTAGCAAAGCTTATTTGTTTCAGTCCCTGAATTTTCATTTGACTCAACCACGCATACTTAAAATTTGTCCATTCATTGTTTATCAACAATGAGTTTGAAAAATCTAACCATGTTTTAAAATTTAATCAACAAAAATTCACTTGAATTTTCATATTTAATATTTGACTGAACGGTTTAGTTTTTATGAATAATTTGATTTAAAGTTGTTATAAGTATTTCATTTAGAATTTTTTTTAGAAAATCTGAAAAAAGACCATATTTTCTAGAAGAATGGTGGTAGTCCATAATATATTTTTAAAGTCCCCAGTAAGAAACCTAGATTACTTACTGGGTGTATTATATTTCTTATTAATGACAACTGATGTGTCGCCTGACGGTCCGTTAGGCGACACATCCTCTATCATTTTTGAATTGTTAAACTCAAAAACTTAGCAATCTTTGCGACACATGATGAGAAAATATAACGACACAGCCCATGTCACTATCACAAAGAAGTGACACATTTGGTGTCATTTTGATAAGAGCACATAAATTCATGAAAAGCAGTAATTGTGAAACTTATGTAAAGTAATTTTAGTTTTTTGTTAAAAATACGTCTGTTTGTAATTAATATATAAAACGAACGGAGCTGATAGCTTATTTTTCAAACGACAAATTTTGTCGTAGAACTAGAGTGTTTAACTTATAAAAAATAGGCTCAATGCTACTATTCCAGCTCTAACCTTACCAAAACCTAAAAGAGAGAATTATGTCTGACAAAGTATGGACTACCACTATTATGTTTGATGAAAACTATCGAGTATTTGAATTATCTTTCCCTGGTTTATTTAACTATCCTGAGTTTAATAAACTAAATAAAATGGGAGCATCGGCAGAGGAAAAAGAGAAAAAAAATGAAATGACTCAAAAGAGTATAGAAATAATTAAAAGATACCATAAAGCTGAAAAGCTAGACCTAGCCAATGTGCCGACTATTTTATATGCACATGGTTTTAGCAAAACAGTTAAATTACCAAGTTTTTTTCGTACCCAAGATGGCTTTGTGATTGTCACTGAAGCATGTGCAAATGTACTAAAACAATTTCGTTTAGGGGAAAGTGTACTTTATCCATTGTCATTTTTTGATATTCAATTAAATGAACCTGTAAATGCTCAGACTTACTATTTTTTCAATATTGTTGAGCTAAAAAGCTATTTATGCCCAGAATACTGTACACAAGAGTTGGACAAACGTTCATATACCAAGCATGAAGGTTACCAACTTTTTAGCTTATACCATGCTGATTATGCTGATTATGCGATAGCAGTAGAGAAAGAAGTTTTAGCATGTGATGTCGATTTATGGCAAGATCCAGAATTAAATCACTCAATTTTTATGTCTGATGAACTCAAGAAAGCTCTAGATGAAGCTCAATTGAGTGATGCATGGCAATTATTTTTATGTGACCTTAAATAATAAAATAGATTAGAAATAACTAACATGGCTATTTCGTTTCAAGTACATCATATTTTATGAAGTCAGATTCTTAATTTTTATTTTTTATAATTAGATAGCTATTTGAGTAGCCACCAAAATTATTGACACACAAAACCATCTTTTGGACTGCCACCATTCTCCTAGACAAATATCGTCTATTCTTGGACTGCCACCATTCTCCTAGACAAATATCGTCTATTCTTGGACTGCCACCATTCTCCTAGACAAATATCGTCTATTCTTTTTGCATAGGAGAGAACCTTATGAGTGGACAACGATACACCCCAGAATTTAAAGATGAAGCTGTCAAATTGATTACTGAACGTGGATATTCTGTCACCGATGTTGCAGAACGTTTAGGTGTATCACAGCACAGCATTTATAAATGGCTAAAGGCAGTACAGCCTTTACATAATAACTCTGATGAACATGAACTGCTCGAAGCAAAGAAAGAAATTCTACGCCTTAAAAGTCAGCTCAAACAAACTGAAGAGGAACGGGATATCTTAAAAAAGGCCGCAAGGTACTTTGCAAGCCTGCCCGAGTAAAGTATCAATTTATCCTTGAATACAGCCATCAATTTAAGATTAAAACGATGTGTCGGGTTCTGAAGATTGCTCGTGCTGGCTATTACGCCTGGTTGCATGAACCTGAATCAGGCAGGACTATTGAAGATAAGCGCTTATTACAGCTCATCCGTTCTTCTTATGATGCCAGTTATGGTATCTACGGTTATCGTCGCATCACACTGGATCTTAAAGAGCTAGGTGAAAACTGTGGGCCTAATCGTGTGCTGAAGATCATGAAGAACAATGCCATTGCCGCTGTTCGAGGATATAAGAAGCATAAAAGCTATGGTCGTGGTCGTCCGCAGATTGTGCCACCTAACCATTTAAATCGAGAGTTTGTTGTAAACACACCTGATACCTCGTGGGTGACTGATATTACCTACATCCGCACTTGGCAAGGCTGGTTATATTTGGCTGTGGTTCTCGATTTATATTCAAGGAAAGTCATCGGTTGGTCAATGAAACCTACGCTTGCCAAGGATATCGTTTTAGATGCAATTCTTATGGCAGTATGGCGACGCAGACCCAATGAACCTGTGATCATACACTCAGACCAAGGCTCACAATACAGCAGCGGAGACTGGCAGAAATTCTGTCAGAAGCATAATTTGGTTCCAAGTATGAGCCGGAGGGGAAACTGTTGGGATAATGCTGTTGCTGAATCCTTTTTTAGCAGCTTAAAGAAGGAAAGAATTAAAAAGCGAATCTATAAAACACGAGAAATGGCTCGTGCAGATGTGTTTGATTATATCGAGATGTTTTACAATCGAATCAGGCGTCATTCGCATCTCGATGGGATGAGCCCAGAAGCATTTGAGGCAGCTTCAAAATGAAGCTGTCTCATGTCTAGGATACTGGGAGCAGTCCAGGTTACCCTGGAAGTAAAAATGATCCTAATATTAGTATTTCCAGTAAGATTGACCAAATTGAGACATTAGGTCATGAAAGTGCAATACGTTTTAAGATTAATAATGATGGTGAAGAGGAAATTAGAATTCCTGAGGGATTGAATGGACTAGGTTTCAGAAGGTTAATTTCTATTACTTTAACATTGATAGATTTTCGTGAAACTTGGTTACGCAAGAATAAATTAGATCAAGAGCCCATAGAGCCTTTACATTTAGTTCTTATTGAAGAACCAGAAGCTCATTTACATGCCCAAGTACAGCAAGTCTTTATAAAGAAAGCATATGAGACCTTGTGTCTAGGTCAACCTAGTCATTGTGGAACACAATTATTGGTAAGTACTCATTCAAGTTATTTAGCTCGAGAACTAGACTTTTCAAATCTGCGTTACTTTAAAAGGAAAAATAGTGATGCGATACCACATGCAGAAGTAGTAGATCTTTCTAGAACTTTTGATGAAAATTCATCACAGAATGAGAAGTTTGTAACTCGATATATTAGAACTACTCATTGCGATTTATTTTTTGCAAATGGGGTTATCTTAGTCGAAGGCGATGCTGAAAGGTTATTATTACCGCATTTCATTAAGAATCACTTTCCTAAACTTAATAGCAGTTATATCTCTATACTCTCAGTTGGGGGAGCGCATGCACATCGATTAAAAAATTTAATTGAAAAACTTGCCTTACCGTGTTTGATTATTACAGATCTAGATTCAGTTAGAATGGAAATTCAGACGGATGAAGATGGGAATATTAAAATGAATAATAATAATAATGCTGAAAAAGTAAAATATAAAAAGTGTGTACCTTTACCTAATGCAAATCAATTAACAAATAATGATACTTTAAAAACATGGTTTCCTATCAAGGAGAAAATTGATGATTTGTTAAGTTTAAAATATGAAGACAAAACTAATGGTAATATAAGGGTAAGTTATCAGACTCAAGTTTCTTTGAATTTTAATGATGAAAATAAAATAGTATTTCCTTACACATTTGAGGAGTCTATTTATTTTGAAAATAGAACTTGGATCAACACTATTTTTAAAAAAGATGTTGATAAAGATGATCCTCGTATAAAAGCGACTGGCGTTTTGTTAAAAATGATGAAAGCTGAAGGTTGTGAGGATTTTAATGATTTTAGACAGAGTATTTTTTCAGCCCTAGAAAGCAATAAAGTTGATATGGCTATGGATTTAATTTATGGTCTGGAGCCAAAGGATTTAAAAACACCAAGATATATTGATGAGGGGTTAACTTGGCTAGAAAATAAAATATTAGGTATTGACGATTTAGCGCAAGGAGAAGCTAATGAAGTCTGTTAATTCTTTAGTTTTAGAAGATTTAATATTTGATTATGTATCTTCATCTCCTCCACAAAGTTTCATTCTATATGCAGGTGCAGGTGCTGGAAAAACCCATACATTACATCAGGTATTAAATAAAATAAAGGAAGATATTCTTTTATCTCTTGGTAGAGAAAATAAAAAACTTGCTGTTATAACATATACAAATGCTGCCTGTGATGAAATTAAAGAGCGGGTAAATTTTGATAATAATTTTTTTGTCAGTACAATACATAGCTTTGCTTGGAGTTTAATATCACCCTTTACAAAGGAGATTAAAGATATTATTAAAGAGAATTTGAAGGAAATTATTAATGAAGAGGAAAAGGCATTAAAAAAATCTAGAGATTTAAATAATAAAACCAGTATCGGTAGACAAGAGAGAATTAGGAAGTCTTTAAAAAGATTGTCTTCATTAGAATCAACTAGATGCTTTAATTACAATCCAAATTATTCAAATGTTGAAGAAAGTTCATTAGAACACTCAGAAGTTATAGACATCTTTTCAAAATTATTAGTAGAAAAGAAGTCATTTAGAAAAATTTTGGTGAATAAATTTCCTATTCTATTTTTAGATGAAGCTCAAGATACCTATGAAAAAGTTATTGATGCATTAGTCCAAACGCAAATTGAATTTCATAGTCAGTTTGTAATAGGGTTATTTGGTGATAATATGCAGCGAATTTTTACTAATAATAAGAAAGATTTAAGTAAGTTTATTCCTGAAAATTGGAAACGCCCAGAAAAGATTGAGAACTGGAGATGTCCGAAAAGAGTAGTGACATTAATTAATAAAGTAAGATTCGATGCCGATAAATTTCAACAAGAATCTAAAGTTAATCATAATGGATTTGCTCGCTGTTTAATTGTTGATACAAATAAGCCGAATTTAGATAAATTGTTAGTTGAAGATGAAATATGCAAAACAATGAGAGAAATAACCAATGATGATAAATGGAATATAAGGTCTGAGATAAAAACCTTAATTTTAGAGCATCACATGGCTGCAACTCGTTCTGGATTTCATAAGTTCTATAAACCATTATATGATTCGGCATTACGAAGTAAATTGAGTGCCGCTGATACTCAGTCTTTAAGATTTTTAGTGGGTACTTTTTGTGAATTTATTAACTCTGTAAAATCTAAAAATAACTTTAATATCATAAGGATATTGAGGAGTAGTTCAGATATTTTTCTTGATTTCTCTACTGTGGAAGATCAGTTGAGTTATTTGAAAAATATAAGAGATAAAAAAAATGAGTTGTTTGATCTCTTGATGGATAGTAGTAACTCTATAAAGATTATTCTCAATTATATTTATCAGACTAACCTTTTGAACATTCCACCATTATTAATACAGGCATTAATTTTAGATAATTATGCTGTAGATGCAGACAGTAGCTCCTCCGAACTTATTGCGTATAGTCAAGCCTTAGATGCAAAAATAGATCAACTATTTAAATATGCATCTTATATAGATGGAAGTTCGGCATTCGATACTCATCAAGGAGTTAAAGGATTGCAGTTTGAGAGGGTCATGGCGATATTAGATGATGATGAAGCTGGAGGTTTTTTATTTAACTATGATAAATTTTTAGGTATTAAAAGTTTAAGTGATAGTGATAAAAAGAACGAAGCTCAAGGAGAGGATAATGCATTGTCTCGCACTCGTAGACTTTTCTATGTAATTTGTAGTAGAGCTGAGAAGAGTTTAGCTGTGGTTTGCTATACGAAAAACTCTGAGCTTTTAAAGGGTAAATTAATTGAAAAAGAATGGTTCGATGAAAGTGAAATACATTTAATTTAAATAAATAAAAAATCCGACTAAACGTCGGATTTTTTATTTCAGTGTCATTACATGTGTCGCGTAATGTCGTTACATGTGTCGTAAATGTCAACTCATGTGTCGCGTGACGGCGGAGATTTTAACTTACCAGCTCAACGCCCCACCAGTCTGATAATCTGTCACACGAGTCTCGAAGAAATTCTTCTCTTTACGCAAATCCATCATTTCAGACATCCATTGGAATGGATTATTTACACCTGGATACTGTTCAGGTAAACCAAGCTGAGCCAAACGACGGTTACAGATGAATTTTAAATATTCTTCCATCATCGCTGCATTCATGCCTAATACACCACGTGGCATCGTGTCACGCGCATATTCGATTTCAAGCAAGGTACCTTCAAGAATCATTTGAATGACTTCTTGTTGGAACTCGGCTGTCCACAAATGCGGATTCTCGATCTTGATTTGGTTAATCATATCGATACCAAAGTTCACATGCATGGATTCATCACGCAAAATGTACTGGAACTGTTCAGAAACACCGTTCATTTTATTACGACGACCCATACTCAAAATTTGACTAAAGCCGCAGTAGAAGAAAATTCCCTCAAGTACACAATAAAATGCAATCAGATTACGTAATAATTGCTGATCAGTTTCAGGTGTGCCTGTTTCAAATTTTGGATCACTCAAAGATTGCGTATATTTCAAGCCCCAAGCTGCTTTACGCGCCACACTTGGAATCTCATGATACATGTTGAAGATTTCGCCTTCATCCATACCCAAAGATTCAATACAATATTGATAGGCATGCGTATGAATCGCTTCTTCAAATGCCTGACGTAAAATGTACTGACGACATTCAGGATTGGTAATTAAACGATAAATCGCCAGAACCAAGTTATTGGCAACTAAAGAATCCGCAGTCGAGAAAAAGCCAAGATTACGTTTAATAATAATACGTTCATCTTCAGTCAAACCATTTTCAGACTTCCATAATGCAATATCATGGTTCATGTTGACTTCTTGCGGCATCCAGTGGTTGGCACACCCATCCAGATATTTTTGCCACGCCCATTCGTACTTAAATGGCACTAACTGGTTTAAGTCCGCACGACAGTTGATCATGGCTTTATCATCAACTTGTACGCGATTTGCACCCGTTTCAAGCTCTTCCAGACCCACTGTAATATCCAGATTTTTTAAGGATTCAGATGCTCGAGCCACCGAATCGGTTGAATCTGTTGATCGGCTGGTAGCGGTTCCAGCGGGTTGTACATTTGCCACACGCGGCGATGATGGCTCTGCATCAGATACCAGCGGCGCAGTTGGCGCTTTTTGCGGTTCGACGGGCGCAGACTTGTGTTCAGGTGCAGCCGGTTTTTGCGAATCATCTTCGAAATCGTCCCAACTCAGGATAGACATAATCAAATTCTCTCTTCGTTGTTAATATCTTTATCGACACCTTTCTACGAAGATGCCATTACTATACGCTTATTATGTGTAAGCAAAATTAAGTTTTGTCGATAGATGTTCTAAAATTATTCAATAGAACCTATATCCCCACTACTTATTTTGATTACGCTGTTGATTACGAATCTTAAAAAAAGCGTAAACCATAGGCGCGTAAAAGAATAAAAAGGCAAAAATCAGTACAGCTAGACCTAATGTGTAGTTATGACTGAGATGTAACATGATCTTTACCTTTTATTGTGCAAGGAAATATTGTTCTGATATTTCCTTGCGTGTTCGTCATTACTGACAAGCTTCACAGTCTGGATTGTCGATTGAACAAGCCATTGGCACTGGTGCCGCCGTCGTGAAACCATCTTCTGCTGTCACTTCAGGCTTTACTTCCTGAGCCACTGCTGCAACAGGGGCTGTAACCGTAGTTGCTTTAACTGCATTTAATGCGCCAGTATTGATGGTGGATTTCTCAGCCGAGGTTGCACCTAAAGCTCGGAGGTAATACGTAGTTTTTAGACCACGTAACCATGCCATTTTATAAGTGATATCCAGTTTCTTACCGTTGGCACCTGCAATATACAGGTTCAGCGACTGTGCCTGATCGATCCATTTTTGACGACGTGAGGCAGCATCCACAATCCAGCGTGGCTCAACTTCAAATGCAGTGGCAAAGATCGCTTTCAGTTCTTCTGGAATACGTGAAATCTTTTGTACTGAACCTTCAAAATGTTTCAGATCATTGACCATCACGCTATCCCAAAGACCACGATCTTTCAATGCGCGAACAAGGTAAGGGTTGATCACGGTGAATTCACCAGAAAGGTTAGATTTCACATACAGGTTTTGGAATGTCGGCTCAATCGATTGAGACACGCCACAAATGTTAGAAATCGTTGCAGTTGGTGCAATCGCCATAACATTTGAGTTGCGCATACCATCTTTTTGCACTTTGGTACGTAAAGTATCCCAGTCCAAACGTTGAGTACGATCCACTTCAAACATACGTTCAGGGCGTGTTTTACCAACAAGGTCTAAAGAGTCGATTGGTAAAATACCTTGATCCCAGAGTGAACCTTTAAAGGTTGAGTAAACACCACGTTCAAGCGCAAGATCACTTGAAGTTTGAATGGCGTAGTAACTAATGACTTCCATCGACTCATCAGCAAAATTAACTGCTTCATCAGAGCCATACGCCAGATTCATTTCGTATAAAGCATCTTGGAAGCCCATGATACCCATGCCAACAGGGCGATGTTTCAGGTTCGAATTTTTGGCTTGTGGTACAGCATAGTAGTTAATGTCGATGACGTTATCGAGCATACGCACGGCTGTTTTGATGGTACGTGCCAATTTTTCACGGTCTAAAGCGCCGCCTTGTACGTGTTGTACAAGGTTGATCGAACCTAAGTTACAGACTGCAATTTCATCCTGATTAGTATTCAGGGTAATTTCAGTACATAGGTTTGATGAGTGAACCACACCTACATGTTGCTGTGGCGAACGCAAGTTACACACGTCTTTAAATGTAATCCACGGATGACCTGTTTCAAACAGCATTGACAGCATTTTACGCCATAAGTCCTGAGCGCGAACTTTCTTGTAAAGGAAGTTTTGCTCTTTAGCAATCGCTTCATAATGCGCATAGCGTTCAGCAAACGCTTGACCTGTTAGATCATGCAAATCTGGAACTTCGGAAGGAGTGAACAATGTCCATTCACCATCTTCAAACACACGTTGCATAAAGAGGTCAGGAACCCAATTGGCGGTGTTCATGTCGTGGGTACGACGACGATCATCCCCTGTGTTTTTACGTAATTCCAAAAACTCTTCGATATCTAGATGCCATGTTTCAAGATACGCACACACCGCACCTTTACGCTTACCACCCTGATTTACGGCAACCGCAGTATCATTGGCGACTTTAAGGAAAGGAACAACACCTTGTGATTTACCATTGGTGCCTTTGATGTAAGAGTTCAGGGCACGTACAGGTGTCCAGTCGTTACCTAAACCGCCTGCCCATTTTGATAACATTGCGTTGTCACGCATGGCTCCATAAATGTTGTAGAGGTCATCACCAATGGTGGTTAAATAACAGCTAGATAATTGCGGACGCAATGTGCCTGAGTTAAATAGGGTAGGCGTCGATGCCATGTAGTCGAAGCTAGACAACAAGTCATAAAACTCGATGGCACGTTCTTCACGATTGGCTTCATTAATGGACAGCCCCATGGAAACACGCATAAAGAACAATTGTGGAAGTTCGTAGCGAATGCCATCTGAGTGAATAAAGTAACGGTCGTATAGTGTTTGTAAACCTAAATAAGTAAACTGATTTGATCGCTCTGGTTTGATTGCTGCTGCAAGTTTGGCAAGATCAAAGTTTAATAATTCTGGGTCGAGTAACTCAAGTTCAACCCCTTTTTTCAGGAAGATTTCAAGCGCATCACTTTCAAGCGTATCTTCAGGTAAACCTAAAAATTCAAGACCTTTGGCAACCAGTTCATTACGCAATAAACGCGCAGTGACATATGTATAATTTGGCTCATGTTCAATGCGGGTACGTGTTGCCATCATCATTGTCGTGGCAATATCGCTCGCTTTCACGCCGTTATATAAGTTTTTAACTGTTTCATCGACAATCGCTTGAACATCAATCCCTTCCAGACCTTCAGCCGCTTTCTCAACTTCTGCTGATAGCGCATCGAGATCTAATGGCTGGAGCTGACCATTAGCATCCGTAATCTGTAAAGTCGGGTGATGATTTGCACCGGCCTGTTGACGGGCATTAGCGCGTTGTTCACGATAGATGACATAGGCACGCGCAACTTTTTGTTCGCCTGTACGCATCAAGGCCAGTTCAACCTGATCCTGAATTTCTTCAATGTGAATCGTACCGCCAGAAGGTAAGCGACGATTGAAAGTATTCATGACCATTTCTGTAAGTTGAGTAATACGGTCGTGAATACGGCTTGAATCTGCACCTTGTTGTCCTTCGACCGCCAGAAATGCTTTACCAATCGCAACGGAAATTTTCTCTGCATCAAATACAGCAACTTCCCCAGTGCGTTTAATCACCTGAAGTTGGCCAGGAGTTGAAGTGATTACGCTCATGTCAGCATAGCTCCATTGTCATCTATAGTTATGTTCATTGGACCGTTTCAATCGGGCAAAAAGGTGGCTCGATATTTGAGGAATAAACACAAGACTTAGTGGTTAGTGTTTGTTTTAAACACAAGATACGGGAATTTTAATCTGATATCAATCTTGACATTTTATTAATTTTTTATTCATTCATTATCTGTCTGATTCTGCGATGCATAGCTTAGCAAAGTCCTAAAAAATTACGTATAGATAACTATGTGGATAACTCAAAAAACAGACATTTACAGGCTTAAAAAGCGGCTATAGAAATAATTTGTTTAATATTTATACGTACTATTTAGCGAATTAAGATAAGTGGTAATTTTTAAACCAAAATAATAAAATCACTGAAAATTCAACAGCTAATAAAATTGCAACAAAATACAACTGGCGTGTATCAGTTTGGTGAACAAGGACTTGTTTACAATGTAAACGTGTGTATATTGCTTTCTATGAAGCATGTCTATCTGTCGGATTTTAAACAGATACACTTAAATATATAAATAGGGGCATTGTATGAGCCAGGAAGAAAAGTTACCTAAGATTCTGATTGTTGAAGATGATGAGCGTCTTGCACGTCTAACACAGGAATATCTGATTCGTAATGGACTAGAGGTTGGGGTTGAAACAGATGGTAATCGTGCAATTCGTCGTATTATCAGTGAACAGCCTGATCTTGTCGTACTCGATGTGATGTTACCTGGTGCAGATGGTTTAACCGTTTGTCGAGAAGTGCGTCCTCATTACCATTCTCCGATCTTGATGTTAACTGCGCGTACTGAAGATATGGATCAGGTTTTGGGTCTGGAAATGGGCGCAGATGATTATGTGGCTAAACCAGTACAGCCTCGTGTATTATTGGCGCGCATCCGTGCTTTGTTACGTCGTACTGATAAAACGGTTGAAGATGAAGTGGCGCAGCGCATCGAATTTGATGATTTGGTCATCGATAATGGTGGACGCTCAGTGACCTTGAATGGTGATCTAGTTGATTTCACCAGTGCGGAATATGACTTACTCTGGCTATTGGCTTCAAATGCAGGCCGTATCCTGTCTCGTGAAGATATTTTTGAGCGTCTGCGTGGGATTGAATACGATGGACAGGATCGTTCGATTGATGTGCGTATTTCACGCATTCGTCCAAAAATTGGCGATGATCCAGAGAACCCGAAACGTATCAAAACTGTGCGTAGCAAAGGCTATTTATTTGTAAAAGAAACCAATGGTATATGAAACATCCATTGTTAGTAAAAATCTCCCAATAAGGTTGATCGAGTGTTTAAACACAGTATCTTCTTACGCATTTATGCTGGTTTGGTGGTCTTGGTTATGTTGGTGGCTTTATTTGGCTACTTGCTGGTTCAGATCATCAATTACCAACGTGCTCAGGAATATCGTGAATCCCTGACGGATGGTATTTCTTTTGTCATCAGTGAAGGTGTTGCTCGACAGCCGGGAGAACAACAAAAACTGGACTGGATTTCAGATGCCTCTGATTTACTTGAACTGCCAATTTATTATGTGGCGTCAAATAAAATTGAGCTTTCCAGAACAGAAAAGAAACGTATTGAAGAACAAAAATCAGTTGTTCGTTATGATGCTGAAAATAGCATTGCTTACGTCATTATTGGTTTGCCCGAAGACAATCAACATTTCCTCTATGTCAAAGTAGATAAAATTGGTGAGCGCCAAATGAAAGCGCTTCCCATCTTTATTTTGGACTACTTGATTTATTATCCAGGTCAGGAAAAAGAATACATTAATCGTATTCAAAAGCATTTTTCTTATCCAATCACCATTCAGGATGTTAAAGATATCCAACTGGATTCTGAGCAAATTGGTCGTTTGCGTCAGGATCAAAGTGTGATGTTGTATAAAGACAGCGCAACGGTACGCGGAACCACGATCTCCATTGTTTCTCCGATGCCGAATAATCCGACTGAGGTTTTGGTTTTAGGTCCAGTGCCTATGTTTAACTGGATGCCATTTCAGTTATCGGCAGGAATTACCCTATTTAGCTTATTTCTGTTGAGTTTAGGGGTTTATGGACTGATCTTACCGCTAGAGAGAAAAATCAGACAGGTACGATTCGCTCTAAATCGCATGAAGTCTGGCGATTTATCTTTGCGAGTGCCTATTGATGGTAGTGATGAGATGGCCAATCTGGCATCGAGCTATAACAATATGTCAGATCATATCCAGCGTTTGATTGAAGCGCAGCGCGAATTGATGCGCGCAGTTTCGCATGAGCTACGAACGCCTGTGGCACGCGTCCGTTTCGGGATGGAAATGCTGGCTGAAGAAGATGATTACAATTATCGGATTCAGCAAATGGAAATGATTGATAAAGATATTGAGGCCTTAAATACCTTAATTGATGAGATCATGACTTATGCCAAGTTAGAGCAGGGGACACCTTCGCTGGATTTTGAGGAAATTGCTCTGATTGATGTGTTGGATCAGGTCGCCGTTGAAACCGAGGCGCTAAAAACTCAAAAAGAAATTGAGCTGATACCCCCGCCGAATTATGTGATAGCAGATGCAGAACGTCGTTATTTGCATCGTGTCGTACAAAATCTGGTGGGTAATGCAGTACGTCATTGTGATCATAAAGTTCGCTTGAGTGGTGGTATCCGCGCAGATGGAAATGCTTTTGTCTGTGTAGAGGATGATGGTTCTGGTATTCCTGAAGAAGATCGGAAACGTATCTTTGAAGCTTTTGCCCGTCTGGATGATAGTCGTACACGGGCTTCAGGTGGCTATGGTTTAGGGTTATCTATTGTGAGTCGGATTGCGTACTGGTTTGGTGGAACCATTAGTGTGGATGAAAGTCCTGATTTGGGTGGTGCGCGTTTTATTATGCTTTGGCCAGCAAAACGCTTTAATCAAAAGCTTAAACAAAAAAATCTGTCAAAACAAAAAGAAAGCACTCATTAGAGTGCTTTCTTTTTGTCTGATTTGAATCAGTTTATTCTTGTAAGGTCGCATCTGGTGCAATTAGGGCTTTGCCTGCGCGTAAACTGGTTAAAGCATCTTGATCAAAATCGATTAAGAGAAAGTTATTTTCTGCATCGATTTTATAACCACTAATA
This sequence comes from Acinetobacter ihumii, assembly GCF_900625095.1. Lineage (GTDB taxonomy): Bacteria > Pseudomonadota > Gammaproteobacteria > Pseudomonadales > Moraxellaceae > Acinetobacter > Acinetobacter ihumii. The sequence continues at coordinate 2,973,127 of NZ_LR130760.1, forward strand.
ATTTTTTGATCACCATTGATGGTTTCAATACGATATTCATCCGTAATGTTAAGAATACCTTCTAGATTGGTTGTGGTTGATGCGAGATCCTGACGAAACAGGTCATAAATATCACGTAAATCAAAAATTGCATTGTCTGCATCGGGATGCTTTTGCACATATTCTTGAATATGTCGAATGAGCAATTGAGCATAAAGAAAATAGTTTGGCTTATGTGTATAGTGCAGACTCATTGATTTTACTCCTTATTCTTTGTTTTTAGCATACACATTGGCTCAAGGTTGATGTGTATAAAGTTAATTAAAGCATGTAACTGAATTGCAAAGATTTATAGATCTAATTTTATATATTTTCCTCATTTAGAAATTCTGCTTGTTTAATCAGTTTTATTTCAATCCTAATTTGAATTGAAGTAAAAAATACCACTCGAGTTCAGCATGATCTACTTCTCAAAATAGCATGCTCTTTTGAACTTGAGATAGTCTTTTAGAGCTTTAATTTTCAGCAAAATCACCGTTTAATGTAGGCTGATTTTAAGCCAAGTTTGAGGTTGAGGGTATTTCTTGAGAAAATAGCAAAATAATTCAAAAAAATACATGATAAGTGATGGTTAAAGGTGTAATCATGATTTAGGACAAAATTGTCCGAAATATTGGTTAAAATGTAAGAAAATGAAAAAAATAATCATAATATGAGAATTGATTTGATAAACCGATAAATACCAGTGGATTTAGCGTTCAAGCCCTATATTTTCTAAAATTGTCCAAAAAATCATCCTAAAGACTAAGGTACTTCACCTAGCAACAGAAATTAGAAATCAGGTACAATTGGCGGGATTAATTTTATGTTTGGTGTATTTGAAGGCCAATACATACATTCTTTGTTAAATAATAGGCCTGCCAGGAGTTATCCCCGCATGAGTGCCATTACTCCATACGAATGGGCAACTATTGCCTTCGTGATCGGTGTTACATTTCTGTGCGTTTTTATGCTTACCGTTCCCTTGCTCCTAGGGGGTAAATCGTGGGGGCGCGCGAAGCAAGAGCAATTTGAATCAGGTGTTGTGAGCGCAGGTGGGGCACGTATCCGCTTGTCTGCAAAATTTTATTTGGTCGCGATTTTCTTCGTTGTTTTTGACCTTGAAGCACTCTACTTATACGCATGGGCAACCTCTGTCCGTGAAGTGGGTTGGCTTGGTTTTACGACTGTTGTAATTTTTGTTGTCGATTTATTGATTGCTTTGGTTTATGCATTTGCTGTAGGTGCATTGAACTGGGCACCAGCAGATCGTCGTAAATCAGCAGGAATTAAGGCCAAAGTGGGTTCTGCACAGATGAATATTGCTGATATTACCCGCTTCAATTCTATTGAGGAGTTGGTGATGGACCCTACAGGTCACATTCCAGCTCAATCCTCAGGTCGTATGAAGTCTATTTCAGCGACTCAAACCTCATCTGAACAGGAGTAACTCGGGATGAAATATACATTAACCCGTGCGAATCCGAGTGCTGATCAATATCCTTTGCAAGAACGCCAAATTGTCACTGATCCGCTTGAAGAAGAAGTCAATAAAAATGTCTTCATGACCCGTCTGGAAGATGTGATGCATAATGTGGTCAACTGGGGGCGTAAAAACTCAGTCTGGCCATTTAACTTTGGGACTTCATGCTGTTACGTTGAGTATGCAACCACCTTAACAGGTGTCCATGATTTATCACGTTTTGGTGCCGAGGTTATTCGTGCTTCACCGCGTCAAGCTGACTTGATGATTGTTGCTGGAACCTGTTTTGTCAAAATGGCGCCCGTTATTCAACGTCTTTATGAGCAAATGCTTGAGCCAAAATGGGTCATTTCCATGGGAGCTTGTGCAAATTCAGGCGGTATGTACGACATTTATTCGGTTGTACAGGGCGTCGATAAAATTATTCCTGTTGACGTGTACGTCCCAGGTTGCCCGCCTCGTCCTGAAGCATTGATTCAAGCATTAATGCTACTCCAAGACCAAATTCAATTAGAGCGCCGTCCACTTTCTGCCGTAATCGGTGATGATCTTAAGCCAGTGTATAAGCCAAAGATGATGCCAGAACGCGATCGCAAAAATGCTGAGCGTATTGCGGTGAAAAACCTACGCTCTATGGATGAAATTAAATAATTATTCATGATGAAGTTTTGATATATCGACTGGATATGTTTCATCAGAAAAATTGACTGAATTTGTATTAAATAGGAAGCCAAGCCAATGGCTGAAACTGACATTGCTATGCCAGAATCGACTCCAGTTGATTCACGCCCAGCATTTGCAATTGTAGAGGAACTCCAAACCAAGTTTGGTGAAAACTTCTACGTGCAACCGACTTGTGAAGAGTTTCCGACTGTCTGGGTTGAGCGCGCACGCGTACAAGATGTACTGATGTTTTTGCGTAAAGTAGAACGTCCTTATGTGATGTTGTTTGACTTATCGGCGGTGGATGAGCGTTTACGTACCCACCGTGATGGTTTACCTGCATCTGATTTCACGGTGTTCTATCACTTATTATCATTAGAACGTAATAGTGATATTCGTATCAAAGTGGCGCTGAACGAGAATGATATTAACATTCCAACAGCCACCAATATTTGGCCAAATGCCAACTGGTACGAACGTGAAGCTTACGATATGTTTGGGATCAATTTCGAAGGGCATCCGATGCTACGTCGAATTTTGTTACCAACTTATTGGGAAGGGCATCCACTGCGTAAAGAATATTCTGCACGTGCGACCGAATATACCCCGTATATGCAGAACAAAGCCAAGCAGGATTTTGAACAGGAACATTTACGTTTTGTCCCAGAAGATTGGGGATTAAAACGTGGAAATGCCGATGAGGATTTCATGTTCCTGAACTTGGGTCCTAACCATCCATCTGCACATGGTGCGTTCCGTGTGGTGTTACAGTTAGATGGTGAAGAAGTCAAAGACTGTGTGCCTGATATCGGTTATCACCATCGTGGTGTGGAAAAGATGGCTGAGCGTCAAACTTGGCACTCGTTCATTCCCTATACCGACCGTGTGGACTACTTGGGCGGTTGTGCGCAAAACATGCCTTATGTCATGGGCGTTGAGCAGCTTGCGGGTATTAAAGTGCCTGAACGTGCGCAATGTATCCGTGTCATGATGTCGGAATTGTTCCGTATCAACAACCACTTGTTATATATCGGTACGGCGATTCAGGATGCGGGTGGTATGACCCCAGTATTCTATATGTTTGCCGATCGTCAAAAAATCTATGACGCGATTGAAGCGATCACAGGTTTCCGTATGCATCCTGCGTGGTTCCGTATCGGTGGAACAGCACATGACCTTCCAAACAACTGGCAAAAACTGATTCGTGACATTCTCGAATGGATGCCAAAGCGTTTGAAGGAATATCATACTGCTGCACTTAAAAACTCAGTATTTGAAGGTCGTACCCGTAATGTTGCTCAATATGATGCAAAATCTGCATTGGCTTGGGGAATAACAGGCACTGGTTTACGCGCCACAGGTATTGACTTTGATGTGCGTAAATATCGTCCATACAGTGGTTATGAAAATTACGATTTTGAAGTACCACTTGAGTATGAAGGCGATGCCTATGCTCGTGTCATGGTGCATTATCGCGAAATCGAAGAATCGCTCAAAATCGTGAAACAATGTCTGGATAATATGCCATCTGGTCCGTATAAAGCGGATCATCCTCTGGCAGTTCCACCACCGAAAGATAAAACCCTGCAAGATATTGAAACTCTGATTACGCACTTCTTAAGTGTGTCATGGGGGCCTGTCATGCCAGCGGGTGAAGCATCTGTGATGGCGGAAGTGGTGAAAGGTGCGTCTAACTATTATTTGACGTCTGATAAATCAACCATGAGTTATCGTACTCGTATTCGTACACCGACCTTTACCCATCTACAGCAAATTCCATCTGTGATTAACGGTAGTCTGGTTTCAGACTTGATCATTTATCTGGCAACCATTGATGTGGTTATGGCCGACGTGGATCGCTAAGGGGTACGCATTATGATGATTTTGACTGATAAAAAGCCACGTGTGAATGTTGAAGGGATTTTGACTGCGGATGAAATCCACGAAATAGAACATCACATTGATCACTATCCGTATCCACGTGCGGCATCATTGGATGCACTGAAGTGCGTACAACGCCGTAATGGCTGGGTAGATGATGCACAGATGAATGCAATCGCGCAGTTATTAACGATTAGCGTTGCAGATTTGGAAGGTGTGGCGACATTTTATAACCGTATTTATCGCCAACCTGTGGGTCGTCACGTAATTTTATTGTGTGACTCGATTGCCTGCTTCTTGATGGGTGCTGAAACTTTGGCTGAAGCGTTCCAACGTGAGCTGGGTATTCAGTATGGTCAAACCACGCAAGATGGCCGTTTTACCTTATTACCCATTTGCTGTTTAGGTAATTGTGATAAAGGCCCAACACTTATGATTGATGAAGATACCCATGGTTTGGTAGATGTATCTTCGGTCAAACAGTTATTGGAGAAGTATGTATGAATACTGAACCAAAACCGATTTATGGCGAAGGTAATCCAGAAACTCATCCACTGACTTGGCGTTTGAGTAAACAGGAACATGTCCGCAATGCCGATGATTACGAAGCTTTAGAGGGTTATCAAGGCTTTAAGAAAGCCATTGAAATGAAACCTGCGGAAGTTTTGGAAGTCATTAAAGCAGCAACGGTCAAAGGCCGTGGTGGTGCAGGTTTCCCAGCAGGGATTAAATGGTCGCTCATGGCACCGAATGATGGTGGTCCACGCTATCTCATCTGTAATGCCGATGAAATGGAACCCGGTACATTCAAAGACCGTTTGTTGATGGAACGTCTTCCGCACCAATTGATTGAAGGCATGTTGATCGCTGCTTATACCTTAGAGGCAACGCAGGGTTATATCTTTATTCGTGGTGAATATATTGAAGCGGCTCAATACTTAAATGAAGCTTTGGAACAAGTTCGTGCCAAAGGTTATTTGGGTGACAATATTCTGGATACAGGCTGGAATTTTGAGCTGTTTGTGCATACAGGTGCTGGCCGTTATATCTGTGGTGAAGAAACTGCATTGATTAACTCGCTAGAAGGTCGTCGTGCTAATCCACGGACTAAACCGCCATTCCCGCAAGTTGCAGGAGCATGGGGGCGTCCAACCATCGTCAATAACGTCGAAACTTATAACAACTTACCCGCGATCATGTTACGTGGTCCTGAGTGGTATATCGGTTTGTCTGCGGGTAAATCCAAAGATCCAGGTACTAAAATTTATGGTGCCTCAGGTAAAGTTAAATTCCCAGGACTTTGGGAGTTGCCATTTGGTACGACTGCGCGTGAAGTGATTGAAGACTACGCGGGTGGTATGCGTGATGGTCTGAAACTTAAAGCATGGTTACCGGGTGGTGCATCCACTGACTTTTTAGCAGCTGAGCATATTGATCTTCCGATGGATTCTGAAAGCATCATGAAAGCAGGTTCGCGTTTAGGTACGTGCTTGTTGATGGTGGTGGATGAAACCCAATGTATGGTTTCTGCGGTACGTAACCTTGAAGAGTTCTTTGCGCGTGAATCATGTGGCTGGTGTACACCATGCCGTGATGGTTTACCTTGGGCGGTCAAAGCACTGAAAGCACTTGAAAATGGTGAAGGCAAGATGGAAGACATCGAGCATTTGTCTGAACTCACCAAAAAGTTGTGGATCGGTAAGACCTTCTGTGCCCACGCACCGGGTGCGATGGAGCCGCTTATGGGCGCACTCAAATATTTCCGTAGCGAGTTTGAAGCAAAAGTGACCAATCGTCCTGTTGCCCAAGCCAGTCACGTAGAACAAGTTTAAGGAATTCGACTATGGCTACAATTCATGTCGATGGAAAATCATATGAAGTCAATGGGTCAGAAAACCTGCTACAAGCATGTTTGTCCCTAGGCATCGACATTCCATATTTTTGTTGGCATCCATCCTTAGGTTCTGTGGGTTCATGTCGTCAATGTGCGGTGACTCAGTATGCAAATGCTGACGATACCCGTGGACGTTTAGTGATGTCATGTATGACACCCGCGGCTGACAATACGTTTATTTCAATCGAAGATAAAGAAGCGGTTGATTTTCGTGAGTCAGTGGTTGAATTTTTAATGACCAACCACCCGCACGACTGTCCAGTTTGTGAAGAAGGTGGTCACTGTCATTTACAAGATATGACCGTAATGACAGGTCATGACCGTCGTCGCTATCGCTTTACCAAACGTACGCACTATAACCAAGAGTTGGGTTCATTTATTGCACATGAAATGAACCGTTGTATCGCGTGTTATCGTTGTGTGCGTTACTACAAAGACTACGCAGGCGGGACTGACTTTGGTGTCTATGCCAATGCATCGCGTGTGTACTTTGGTCGTCCAGAGTCTGGCACTTTGGAGTCTGAATTTTCAGGTAACCTGACAGAAGTTTGTCCAACAGGTGTATTTACCGATAAAACTCACTCTGAACGTTATAACCGTAAATGGGATATGCAGTATGCACCAAGCGTGTGTCAGGGCTGTTCTTCAGGTTGTAACATTTCTCCGGGTGAGCGTTATGGTGAATTGCGCCGTGTAGAAAACCGTTTTAACGGTGAGGTCAATCAGTACTTCCTCTGCGATAAAGGTCGCTTTGGTACGGGTTATGTGAACCGTGCAGATCGTCCGCGTCAGCCACAGTTCCGTGTCGGTGAAGCGGTCAGTTCAGTTTCAGTTGATCAGGCACTGGATGAAGTCATTGTAAAACTTCAAGGTAAAAAAGTACTGGGAATCGGTTCTCCACGTGCCAGCCTTGAATCGAACTATGCATTACGTGAGCTAGTCGGACAGGAAAACTACTCAACAGGCCTGTCGCAAAAAGAGCAAAATCTGGTTGAACTTGCGGCTTCAATCATGCAAACCGAGGGTGTTTACAACCCGAATATGCGTGAAGTCGAAAGCTATGATGCAGTACTGATTTTAGGTGAAGACCTCACTCAAACTGCACCGCGTATGGCATTATCCGTTCGTCAAGCAGCGAAAAATAAAGCCAAACAAATGGCGGCGGATCGTCGTACTCCAGACTGGTTAGCAGAACCTGTACAACGTATTGGTCAGGATGAGAAATCTCCGATTTATATTTTGGCAGCGACTCAAACTCGCTTAGCGGATGTCGCAACAGGTGAAGTAGTTGCATCACCAAACGACATCGCGCGTCTTGGTTTTGCAATTGCGGCAGCTGTGAAAGGTGAAACCCTGAATGGTCTAGATGATGATGCCAAAGCCTTTGCTCAAAGTATTGCTGACAGCTTAAAAGCTGCGAAAAAACCTTTGGTGATTTCGGGTACAAGCTTACAAGATCCAGCGATTATGGAAGCGGCTGCGCAAGTCGCACAAAATCTAGGCAATGCTGGTCTTACACTGACTGTGCCTGAAGTGAACTCAATGGGTCTGGCATTGTTTGGTGGTCAAAGCTTAGAACAAGCCTTTGCACAAGATTATGACACTGTCGTGATCGTGGAAAATGACTTATTCCGTCGTTTACCTGCACCTCAAGTCAAAGCTGCTCTTGCCAAAGCGCAAACCGTAATTGTGTTGGATCACAGTGAAACTGAGACTGTGAAACAGGCCGATATCGTGCTTTCAGCGGCAAGTTTTGCTGAGGGTGATGGTACAGTGGTGAGTCAGGAAGGTCGTGCGCAACGTTTCTACCAAGTTTATGATCCAAGCTATTACAAGCCAGAGTATGCGATCAAAGAATCATGGCGTTGGTTACATGCTATTGAAACAGGACTCAACGGTAAAGTGATTAACTGGACTTTACTGGATGATGTGATTGAATCTGTGGTGAAAAATGTTCCTGTGCTTGAAGCGATTCAGGACGTTGCACCAGATGCAGGCTACCGTGTTCATGGTTTAAAAATTGCGCGTGAACCGCGTCGTTATTCAGGTCGTACCGCACTTCGTGCACCAATTTCTGTACATGAACCAAAACAACCTGTGGATGTCGATTCAGCTTTAACTTTCTCGATGGAAGGTTATGTGGGTCCACAAAAAGCATCATCATTGGTTCCATTTGCATGGGCACCGGGTTGGAACTCGCCACAATCTTGGAATAAATACCAAGATGAAGTCGGTGGTCACTTGAAAGGTGGCGACTCAGGTATTCGTTTATTTGATCGTTTACCAAAACGTCCTGCACGTAGCTTTGTTGCACCAGCAGCGATTACGGTCAATCCTGAAAGTTTCCGTCTGGTTCCAATGCATCACATTTTTGCATCGGGTGAATTTACCATTAAGACACCTGCCATGCAGTCTCGTATTCCTGAAGCCACTTTTGCTTTGGGTGAACAAGATGCAACTCGTTTGAATCTCAAAGATGGTGAACGTATTTCATTACAAGCGGGTGAAACCACAGTGAGCTTACCTGTTCAGGTGATTGAATATTTACCAACGGGTTATATCGGTTATCCAATTGGTTTGGCACCGACGGTGTCTTTGGCTGAACCTGTATCAGTCGCGGTAGGAGTGTAATTCATGCAACAAGAAATTATGCGTCAAACACCGCTTTGGGCTGAGAACTGGCCAATTGCTTATGCTGTGGTTCAAGCGATTGTGATTATGCTGGTAGTGGTTGTGATTGCAGCTTTAATGTCATTTATTGAACGTCGTCTTTTGGCACTCTGGCAAGACCGTTATGGTCCTAATCGTGTAGGGCCAGGCGGTATGTTTCAGATCGTGGCAGATATGCTGAAGATCATGTTCAAGGAAGACTGGACACCAAAGTTTGCCGATAAATTGACCTTTCGTATGGCACCAGCAGTGGCAATGGCAACTGCGGTACTGTCATTTATGGTGATTCCAATCAGTCCGACGCTTGGCGTTGCGGACATGAGTATTGGTCTATTGTTCTTTATGGCAATGGCGGGTATTGCAGTTTATGCCGTGCTGTTTGGTGGTTGGTCATCAAACAACAAATACTCGTTACTGGGTGGTTTACGTTCTGCGGCTCAAACCATTTCTTATGAAGTGTTTTTGGGTATTTCCCTGATGGGCGTTGTTGCCATCGCAGGTTCATTTAACCTGCGTGAAATTGTGGAAGCGCAACGCGATGTTTGGTTTATCATTCCGCAGTTTATTGGCTTTATGGTATTTGTGATCGCGGGTGTTGCGGTCACGCATCGTCATCCATTTGACCAACCAGAAGCTGAACAAGAATTGGCTGAAGGTTATCACGTTGAATATGGTGGTATGAAGTGGGGCATGTTCTTCGTTGCAGAATATGTGAATATCGTACTGATTTCTGCCTTGATCGTGACCTTATTCTTTGGTGGTTGGCTTGCGCCATTTAACCTTGAAATTCCGTTTGTTCCGCCTGTGTTCTGGTTCATTATTAAAACAGCGTTTTTTATGATGATGTTTATTTTGGCTCGTGGTTCTTTAATGCGTCCGCGTTATGACCAAGTCATGAATTTTGGTTGGAAAATTTGTTTGCCGCTGGCGTTAGTCAACTTACTCGTGACTGGTGCTGTGATTCTGATGAATCAGGCCTAAGACAGCAGGGAGTACAAAATGTATAAAGTTCTAGCTGGAGTTGGGTCAATCGTTCGTACCTTGTGGATGGTATTTACCCACATTACGCGTAAACGAGACACAATTCTTTATCCTGAAGTCCCAGCAGAGGAAATTGTACCGCCTCGCTATCGTGGCCGTATTATTCTGACTCGTGATCCAGACGGTGAAGAGCGCTGCGTGGCATGTAACTTGTGTGCAGTGGCTTGTCCAGTCGGCTGTATTTCACTGCAAAAAGCAGAAAAAGAAGACGGACGCTGGTATCCAGAATTTTTCCGTATCAACTTCTCTCGTTGTATTTTCTGTGGCATGTGTGAAGAGGCGTGTCCAACGACCGCGATTCAGCTTACTCCTGACTTTGAGTTAGGTGAGTACGTGCGTCAGGACTTGGTTTATGAAAAAGAAAATCTATTGATTTCTGGTCCAGGTAAATATCCTGACTATAACTTCTACCGTGTTGCGGGTATGGCAATTGATGGTAAAGGTAAAGGTCAAGCGCAAAAAGAAAGTGCACCTATCGATGTACGGAGTTTATTACCATGATGTGGCCATTTTATTTGATGGCTCTCGTGGCCATTGTCTCTACGATTCGTGTGGTGACCAATGCGAATCCTGTACATGCTTTACTCAGTCTGATTGTTTCATTACTTGCAGTAGCGGGTATCTTCATGATCGTGGGTGCGCCATTTGCTGGTGCGCTTGAAGTGATTGTTTATGCTGGTGCAATTATGGTTCTGTTCGTCTTTGTGGTGATGATGCTGAATTTAGGTCAGCATACTGTGGAACAAGAACGTAAGTGGTTGAGCTCTGAAACATGGGCAGTTCCAGCACTGATGAGCTTTCTGCTCGGTTTGACTTTGGTCTGGATGTTATCAAGTGATTACACGGTACCGGGACAAGTCATGGGTCGTGAAGTGATCGGTCCAAAAGCAGTCGGTCAAGCTTTGTTTACTCATTATTTATTATTGGTTGAAGTTGCCGCGATGTTATTGCTTGCAGCATTAGTTGCAGCATTCCACTTAGGTAAACGTGAACCAAGTGCAGAAGGGGAACTATAACAATGGGCAATATCCCTTTAGAACATGGTTTGATTGTTGCAACCATTCTTTTTGCACTGGGTTTTTACGGTGTAATGGTGCGACGCAATCTTCTCTTTATGTTGATGAGCCTTGAAATCATGATGAATGCTGCGGCATTGGCATTTGTTTTAGCAGGAAGTGCATGGGCACAACCTGATGGTCAGATTATGTTTATCCTGATTTTGACTCTTGCTGCGGCAGAGGCTTGTATTGGTCTTGCGATTGTCCTTCAGTTTTACCATCGCTTCCACCATCTGGATGTGGATGCTGCTAGTGAGATGCGCGGATGAGTACTTTATATTTAACGATTCTTTTTCCGCTGATCGGTTTTATTTTATTAGCGGTAGGGCGCGACAAGCTCTCTGAAAATGTCGCAGCCATTATTGGTGTCGGCTCGGTTGGACTCTCTGCATTGTTTGCTCTCATTGCCGGACTTGCATTTACCAGCAGTGGACAACCATTTTTTGTCCAACATTTGTGGACTTGGTTTAATGTCGGTGGTTTTGCACCGGGTATTACGCTATATCTCGATGGTTTGTCATTACTGATGACAGGCATGATTACGGGTGTGGGTTTCCTCATCCATATCTTTGCTTCATGGTATATGCGCGGCGAAGAAGGCTATGCGCGTTTCTTCTCATATTTCAACCTGTTTGTTGCCAGCATGTTGGTGTTGGTGCTTGGCGATAACTTGGCGTTATTGTTCTTGGGTTGGGAAGGCGTCGGTCTGTGCTCATATCTATTGATTGGATTTTATTATTCAAATCCAGACAATGGCTGGGCTGCGATCAAGGCATTTACAGTGACACGTGTTGGTGACGTATTTTTACTTATTGCATTGTTCCTGCTTTATCAACAGTTTGGTACGTTAAATACGCATTATATCGTTGAAAATGCGGCGACAGTGATGACACAAAGCTCATCGCTTTCAATCTGGACCGCTTTAATGTTGTTCTTGGGTGCGGCAGGTAAATCTGCGCAGATTCCATTACAAACATGGTTGGCCGATGCGATGGCAGGCCCTACGCCTGTTTCAGCACTTATCCACGCTGCAACGATGGTGACAGCGGGTGTCTATCTGACCAGTCGTATGCATAGCGTGATTGAAATGGCGCCAGCAGTGATGCAATTCATTTCAATTACAGGTGCTGTAACTTTGCTCGTCGCAGGTTTTGCAGCATTGGTTCAAACCGATATCAAACGTATTTTGGCTTACTCAACGATGAGTCAGTTGGGTTATATGTTTATGGCAGTGGGTGCAGAAGCCTATCAGGCAGGTCTGTTCCATATGTTGGCTCACGCATTCTTTAAAGCGTTATTGTTCTTATCTTCTGGTGCAGTGATTTTAGCGTGTCATCATGAACAAAACATTTTCAAGATGGGTGGTTTGCGTAAAAAGATTCCATTTGTATTCTGGTGTTTTGTCATCGGCGGCGGTGCACTTGCTGCGCTTCCAATCGTGACCATTGGCTTCTTCTCTAAAGATGCGATCTTAGGCGCAGTTTATGCACAATCTGTGATTGCAAACTTACCACTTTACAATACCTTGTATTGGGTCGGGGTTGCAGGTGCATTCTTAACGTCTATTTATACTTTCCGTTTAATCTGGGTGGTATTTTTTGGCGAAGAAAAAACAGAAGCACATGCTATTCATGGTGTGACTTACTGGGGACCTTTGGCTATTCTTGCATTCTTATCGACAGGTTTCGGTTACTTCTTACAAGCTCCAGTTTTGAAGCTTTTAAGCAGTGCTAATATTCCAAGTTTTGTGATTCCAGAAAGTTTGGAAGCTGCGGTTTCTCACGCAGAACATTTGGCAAGCGGTATTGCGATTGCGGGTTTAATCGTAGGAATCTTGTTGTTTGTATTTGCTTACGCGGCAGTTAAATCTTTTGCTCAAAGTGGTTTGGGTTCAGGTTTAGTGCATATTTGTCGTACTGCATTTGGTTTTGATGCCTTGTATAACATCGTGTTTGTAAAACCTTATTTGTTTATAGCAAGACTTTTAGGTCGAGATCCAATCGATAGCATGTGGCTGGTATTGCCTGCCTTAGTGAAAGGCGGCAACAAATTTACGAGTTCACGTCAAACTGGTTTAGTGCGTGAATACGCTTCCAGTATGTCGCTTGGTGTCGTCGTGCTGTTGATGATCCTTATCGTTATTCAGGTGGTGGGGAAATAAAATGGAAAACAATTTAATTTTACCCGCGCTGATTTTAGTTCCTTTCATTGCTGGTTTTGTTTGCTGGTTGGTCGACAAGCTCGATCAGCATTTACCGCGCTGGATTGCCTTAATTGGTATGCTCGTGACTTTGGGATTGACACTTGCACTATGGCAAAGTGGTCAATTTCATTATGAGCTTGGTGCTCGAGTTCCAACGTGGTCAGCAGAGTTTAATCTTCCTTGGATTCAGACTTTAGGGATTAATATCCATCTTGCTATTGATGGTTTATCACTCTTGATGGTTGGCCTGACTGCACTACTGGGTGTTTTGGCAGTTGGTTGTTCATGGGGTGAAATCCAGAAAAATGTCGGTTTCTTCCATCTAAACCTTTTATGGTCTTTGGGTGGCGTGATCGGGGTTTTCCTTGCAGTTGATTTGTTCTTGTTCTTCTTCTTCTGGGAGATGATGCTGGTTCCAATCTACTTCCTGATCGCACTATGGGGTCACCGTGGTGCAGACGGAAAATCACGTGTCTATGCGGCTACCAAGTTTTTCCTTTATACCCAGATTGCAGGTTTAATCATGCTGATTGGTATTCTGGGTCTGGTGGTCTATGGCTACATGATGACAGGTTCGATCGGATTTGATTACAACTACTTGCTTGCAGTCGCCAATACACTTGATCAGCAAGCACCTGCGGTTGCTTATGCCTTTATGATCTGTATGTTTATTGGTTTTGCAGTGAAATTACCTGTATTTCCACTGCATGGCTGGTTACCCGATGCGCATGCTCAGGCACCGACCGCGGGTTCAGTAGACTTGGCAGGTATCCTGATCAAAACTGCTGCCTATGGCTTGCTTCGTTTTGTCATTCCATTCTTTCCAGCGGCATCTGCACAGTTCGCGGATATTGCCATTATTTTTGGTTTGATTGGTATTTTCTACGGCGCATGGTGTGCTTATCAACAAACAGATATGAAACGTTTGTTGGCATATACCTCTATTTCGCACATGGGCTTTGTATTGCTCGCGATTTATGCAGGCAATATTTTGACCTATCAAGGTCTGATGATCATGATGCTGGCACATGGTTTGTCATCTGCGGCACTGTTCATTATGTCTGGTCAGGTGTATGAACGTTTGCATACGCGCGATTTGCGTTTGATGGGTGGTTTACGTGGTCAACTTCAGTATTTGCCTTTCTTCCTGATGTTCTTTGTTGCAGCATTGGTTGGTATTCCGGGCTTAGGTAACTTTATTGGTGAATTCCTGATCTTGATGGGTTCATTCAACAAATATCCTGCGTTCACCATTATTGCTGCGGTCAGTCTGGTATTTGCTGGTCTTTATGGTCTGATTCTGATCCACCGTGCATTATTTGGTACACCTAATCCTGAACAACAACAGCATTACACTCAGCCACTTAAAGATTTGAGTCTGCGTGAGTTGGGCATTTTAATGGTGTGCTTAATTGGTTTGGTCTGGTTAGGTCTATATCCACAAACCTTCCTTGATATATCACACTCAAGCATGCAGTGGTTAGCCAATAGCTATACTCCTGTACAACCTGTGGTTGATCTTAGTCAACAGACGGTGACTCAGCTTAGTAATGTGGAGATCCAATAAGCCATGAACTTCACAATGTCTTTTTCTCAGCTTATGCCTTTGGCACCCGTGATGATTGTGGCGTTGACCGCAGTTGTCGTGATGATCCTCATTGCAATTAAACGTAATCATAATTTAATTGCAACGGCTTCAGTGGTTGGCTTAAACCTTGCTGCGGCTTATATTCTTTTAACCATGTTTGGCGGCCATTTTGTTCCTGCCAATGTCATGGGTATGTTTATGATAGATCCGTTTACACTGATTTATCAGCTACTTATCATTGTTGCTGCATTGGCATGCTGTACCTTGTCTCATGCATATATTGAAAACTATCAGGATAAGCGCGAAGAACTGTATTTATTGCTGCTGATTTCGGTATCAGGTGCAATGCTGATGGTTGCAAGTGCACATTATGCATCGTTCTTCATTAGCCTTGAGCTTATGTCGATTCCGATGTACGGTTTGCTTGCCTATACGTATCAACGTAGCCATTCGCTTGAAGCAGGCGTGAAGTATCTTGTACTTTCTGCAACTGCATCTGCCATGTTGTTGATGGGTATGGCTTATATTTATGCGTATACAGGTTCATTGTCTTTTTATGATTCTGTGCAGGCGTTATTTAATGCCATTCGCCAACCAATGGTGATTTTGGGCTTAGGTTTAATTATTTTTGCTGTGGCATTTAAACTTTCTTTGGCTCCATTTCACAAATGGACGCCAGATGTATATTCAGGTGCCCCAGCTCCGATAGCTACCTTTTTGGCAACTGCTGCAAAGGTTGCCACCATTGGTTTGTTCGTGCGTTATATGTTGACTTCAGGTGCAATCTTGGTCGATTCATTGATCACGATTTTAACCATCATTGCTGTGTTATCAATCTTGGTCGGTAACTTATTGGCAGTACGTCAAGTCAACTTGAAACGCATTTTGGGTTATTCATCGATTGCCCACTTTGGTTATTTGTTAATTGCCTTGATTAGCATGACTTATGCAAGCTTGGGAAGTGTCACAGTTTATGTGGTGACTTACGTTTTAACGACTATTGGTGCATTTGGTGCAGTGGCTTTGATGTCAAGCCCATATAACAATGTTGATGAAGCAGAAAGTCTTGCGGACTATCGTGGTTTGTTCTGGCGTCGTCCTGTATTAACGGCAACATTAACTGTCATGATGTTGTCTTTGGCTGGTATTCCATTGACTGCGGGCTTTATTGGTAAGTTCCTTGTGGTGATGGCTGCGGTCACGACGCAACACTGGTTCCTTGCGGCCATGATTATTGTGGGTAGTGGTATCGGTTTATATTACTACTTACGTGTGATGGTGGTCATGTACATGACACCACCTGATGTGCCACGTATCGATGCGGATAAGCATTGGGGACAAAAAGTGGGTGGAATCATGGTCTTGGCTGCGGCTGCACTGGTTCTAATTATTGGTATTTATCCTGATCCAATTATTAAGCTGGCACTTGAAGGCGAGATTTTATCTCCATTGCATTTTGTGTTATCACAGCAACACTAAGTTCGCGTTTTAACAAAAAAACCTCCATTTTTGGAGGTTTTTTTTATATCAGTAGGTAAAACTATTTATAATACGTCAAGTTTAATGTTGTCTTAGGTGTTCTAACGTGCCCATTCAAGAAATCCGTCATCCTTTGATTCGTCATAAACTTGGCTTATTGCGTCGTTCGGATATCAGCACTAAAAATTTTCGTGAACTTGCTCAGGAAGTGACCATGCTTCTGACCTATGAAGCAACTAAAGATTTGCAACTGGTCGATCATGAGATTGACGGTTGGGCTGGCAAAGTAACAACGCAGCGTATCGCGGGTAAAAAAATTACCATTGTGCCGATATTACGTGCAGGTATTGGGATGTTAGAAGGGGTACTTAACCTAATTCCAAGTGCCAAAGTAAGCGTATTGGGACTTGAGCGCGATGAAGAAACTTTACAGGCGCGTACTTATTATAAAAAATTAGTGCCAGATGTGGCGAATCGTATCGCGATGATTATTGATCCTATGTTGGCGACGGGCAGTTCGTTGGTGGCAGCGATTGATGTATTAAAAGCCAGTGGGTGTAAAGATATTCGTGTCATGATTTTGGTGGCTGCTCCAGAAGGCATTCAAAAAGTACAGGAGCTACATCCTGAAGTTCAAATTTATACTGCATCCATTGATGATGGTTTAAATGCACAAGGTTATATTGTGCCAGGTCTAGGAGACGCTGGAGATAAAATCTTTGGTAGTGTGCAAAAAGACTAAAAAATAAGATAAATCAGCCACCTATAGGGTGGCTTTTTTATGACGAAAAGATTGAGCAATAATTTGAAATGCATAATCTATGAAATCAATAATTTATAAAAATTAAATTAAACTTAAAATTTTAGTTAAGATTGAGTGGAAATAGTTATTTTTAACCGTAAATAAATAAGAAAATACAATAATGATTATGGATACAATATTGGTAATGTTAGTGATAATTGTTAACATTTGCGATAGGATTGCGCTAATTTTATGCAGGGGAAATTAAAATGTTGAATACTCAACCTAAAAGATTAGCACGTGCAATTTCTATCATGATGTTTATGGCGGCAGGCAACAATTTTGTTCATGCCGATAATGTTTTACCGACCATTAAACTTAAAGCTGACGATCAAGATCAGCAAGGGTATACCGTCCAGAAATCTAAATCTGCGACTAAAATGGAGCTGGCGCTTAAGGATACGCCACAGTCTGTCAGTGTAATTACAAAAGAACAAATCGATGATCAAAACTTAACAACAGTTGAAGATGTATTGAATCAGACCCCAGGTGTATATGTACAGCGTTTTGGCGCGCAAGGTGCAGTAGGCAATGGGGGAGAATATGTATTTTATTATGCTCGCGGTAAACAAGTTGTAAATTATCAAGTTGATGGTGTGATGACAGCACCAGCGATTGATGGCAAAAATGGATCATCACTTAGTAATTTTGATCCTGCTGTTTTTGAAAATGTTACGATTATTAAAGGTGCTACAGGTTTGACCAATGGTGCTGGTTATCCAAGCGCAAGCGTCAATTTTAATAGAAAACATGCCAATAGTAGTGTCCCAACTGGAGAGCTTAAACTAAGTACTGGCTCATGGGATACTTATCGTTCACAATTTGATGTACAGGGCGGCTTAAATAATTCAGGCTCTATTCGCGGTCGTGCTGTTGCATCGTATGGTCAGGGCGATTCATGGAAAGCTTGGGGAGATAATCAGTCAGCGACACTGTATGGTATTATCGATGCAGATATTGATCCTAAAACAACGGTTTCTGTAGGTGGTATGCTGAGTCGTAATAAAGTTACTGGCCTTGGCGTGCATGGGATTGATATGTATGGTATTGATGGTAGCATTAACCCTTACACGCCTAGCTTTAATGCAAATGCAAAATGGGCATATAGTCGGGTTGATACTGTTAATCTATTTGCCCAAGCAAAACATGAGTTTGAAAATCGTTGGAAGTTGCAGGCAAACTATAGTTATACGCAACAGCAAATTAAGTCGTTGTATGGGGTGATTGGTGTCGCCTCTGTAAATTATTCTGATCAGGATGTCATCAAGGGTACAACAACTTATAAAGCACATTATGCATCTCTAGCTGCCTCACAAAATAACTTTAATCCTGAAGAACATAGTTTAGATGTTTCTGCATCAGGGCCGTATCAGTTATTTGGTCGTGAACATGAGTTGATGCTGGGTGCAAGTTATCAGCATATTGAAAATAACAATAACAATTTCTCAGGTTACAACAGTGCTAATGTGGTTGATTTGAGAACGTGGAATGGTGATGTTGCATTACCTAGCGCGGCGACTCAAGTGGTAGGGGTGAATAACAAGAAATATGAGCAGGTAGGATATTATTTAGCTACACGCTTAAATCCAATTGATCATTTACATGTGATTGCAGGTGCTCGTTTATCTGACTATGATTATGAAACATTAGTTACGACTGCAACAAAAAAAACACCTACCCATTTTAGTACTTATGCAAAAGTTACTCCGTATGCAGGTATTACTTATGACATTGCCCCATGGTTAACTGCTTATGCAAGTTATACCAATATTTTTATGCCACAGAATAACCGTGACTACAATTATGCTTTATTGGATCCGCAAGAAGGTGATAACTATGAAGGTGGTTTTAAAGCGGCATTCTTTGAAAATCGCCTCAATCTGAGCGCTTCATATTTTGAAGCCAAGATGGATAATGTAGCAGATGCTGGTACAAAGTATGGAAACAATATTCCTGCTGATTTAGTTGGAATCGTCTTACCAACTGATAACTATTATGCTGAAATGGATGGGGTAAAAACCAAAGGCTATGAGATAGAAGCAAGTGGGGAAATTCTAGACGGATGGAATATTCAGACTGGTTATACTCATGCAAAATCAAAACAGAATGGTGTAAAAGTAAATACAACGATCCCAGAAGATCAATACAAGCTATTTACCACGTATAACCTCCCGATATTAGATAAAAAACTGACTATTGGTGGTGGTTTAAATTGGCAAAGTGCTTTCTATAATGGGAATGTTAAAGGTATAAATTATATTGCCTATAAACAAGATCAATTTGCACTTGTTAGTTTAATGGCTAAGTATCAGATTAATCGTGATTTAAGTGTTACGTTCAATGTAGACAATGTTACCAATGAAAAGTATCGTCTCAATACTTGGGCAAATACTTACGGTGATCCAACCAGTTATACGGGATCATTAAGCTATAAATTCTAATCATAGGCAAAAAAAACTCTTCCATTAGGAAGAGTTTTTTTATTGCTTAATTTAAAGCGTTTAATTAACACGATGTTCACAAAAATTCATAAAGGCTTTCAAACCCGGTCCCTGATATTTCTGGCGGTGTACCAATACATGTAATGGACGAGTCAGTTCCCAGAAAGGCGTGTCTAAAATCACCAATTGACCCTTTTCAATTAGTGGTTCAATTGCGAGTTTAGAAATACACGACATGCCTAAACCACCTGCAACGATTTTCAAGATCGCTTCATTGTGCCCAAGTGTGAGACGGATATTGGCATCCGGTACATCCTGTAAAATCGCATTATCAAACACTTCACGTGTTCCCGAACCTTCTTCACGTAAAATCCATTCTACGTTTAAAAAATCCTGCGGGGTTAAGGCACGATTGAGTTTGGCTAAGGGATGTTCTGGCGAGCAACATACTGCCAATTCATCATTACGCCAGTGAATACACTGCAACTGCGGTAAATGACATGAACCTTCAATCAGTGCTAAATCAAGCTGGAATTGGTTGACGGCTTCAATCATCTGACGTGTATTACCGACCTGAAGCTGTAAATGGGCTTGAGGATGAACCTGAAGAAAATCAGCCATCAAATCGGGAATCAGATAATCACTAATGGTCAGGGTCGCGCCCAAACGTAAATCAATACTTTGCAATTCACCTTTGGCAGCTTGTTCAAAAGCTTCACAACGCCCCAATATTTCTAAGGCTTGTGGGAGTAAAAAACGACCTAAATCATTGAGTTGTAAACGCTTACCTAAGCGATCGAATAGTGGTGCGCCTAAACCGTCTTCAAGATCGGCCAGTGCCATACTGGCAGCACTTTGTGTCAATCTAACCGCATCACTGGCCTTGGTGACCGTTCCCTCTTGAGCGACTGCCACAAAGACAGCCAGCTGACGTAATGTCATGCGCATGAATGAAGCCTTACTCTTGAAAAGTATTCATAATTTCTGCTGTCATGCTAACATGAGCATACCCTGTCGTGCCATGTTGAAATTATGTCAATTGAGAAATTTAGCGTAGAAAAGGTTTTATCTGTCCACCGTTGGACCTCCAATTTATTTAGTTTTCGCATGACCCGTCCAGCACATTTCAAATTTACAGCAGGTCAATTTGCCCGGATTGGTTTAAAAGTGGGGGATGATTTGGTGGTGCGCGCTTATTCAGTGGTGTCATCGCCTTTTGATGACACGCTGGAATTCTTTTCAATTGTTGTTCCAAATGGTGCCTTTACCTCGAATTTACAGCACTTAAACATAGGTGATGAGCTTTACCTTGAAAAAATTCCATACGGTTTTTTAACCTTGGCACGTTATCAATTGCCTTCACCACAGGATTTATGGCTTTTGGCAACAGGTACAGGTTTGGCTCCATTTATTTCCATGTTGCAGGATTTTGCAACATGGCAAAATTATCAGCACATCCATTTGGTTTATAGTGTACGTACTGCATCTGAATTGGCTTATGTCGATCGTATACAGGAAATTGCTGCAACTTTTGGTGAAGGGCATACTGGGTTTAAGTTTGTACCGGTAATTACGCGTGATCCAAATGCAGCTTTACATGACAGATTACCTGTACTGATTGAAAATGGAGAATTAGAAAAAGCAGTGGGATATACGT
This sequence comes from Acinetobacter ihumii, assembly GCF_900625095.1. Classification (GTDB taxonomy): domain Bacteria; phylum Pseudomonadota; class Gammaproteobacteria; order Pseudomonadales; family Moraxellaceae; genus Acinetobacter; species Acinetobacter ihumii. Next base: position 2,994,005 of record NZ_LR130760.1, read on the forward strand.
TCAATCCTGCAACCAGCCATATCATGCTTTGTGGTAATCCAGAAATGGTTGAAGATACTAAAGAAGCTCTAAAACGACGTGGTTTAAGTATGAACCGTCGTGGTGAGGGCAATATCGCAGTCGAAAACTATTGGTAATGCACTGGGGTTATCGCAGTGCAAAAATCGCGGCTTATACCATACAGAATTATTCAAATCATCTAGTTTGATTTAAAACGCATCGGCACACATTTCAGGACTTAATGTACGAACATATCCATAAATTCACGGAGTTCCTGAATTGCGGTTTCCAGATCGGTACTTAACCACGTGGCTTCAAAAAAACCTGCATAATGTTCAAGTCGCTGTTGTGGAACCACCAGGCGTATAGGACATTCTTCTTCAAGCATTCGCCACGGTAAAATCGGAACTTCATTGTCCAGAAATGAATTGACGTTGCGAATGTCAATAATCATGGCGTTAATACAATCTGGAAAAGGCATGACTGAAAACTCTTCAGTACGACGGCGAAAATATTCCAGATCACCCCATTTCAGACTATAGCTTGGTTTATTAAAACTGATGATGCCAATCAGGTGTTCATCACGCGTGTAATGTAATGAACATTCATGTGTGACGTCAGTGTCTAAATCCAGAGTGACGCTTTGCTGACGGTAGGACATAAAGACCTGAGTAAAAAAATGGGTGGGATAGTATAGCTCATTTTTATATACAACGCAGAAACAAAGAACACGATTGCGCTATGCTTTTTCACACAATGCTACATAAGTGCTTGTTATGATGAAGAACATGGACAATAAAACAGGGGATCAAAATGACACATGATTTTAATAAACCGAATTCACATACTTCTACACCCGAAGAAACTGAGAAAAAGAGACGTTTACCAGTTTACATTTTGATTGTAGTTGGCATATTTTTGATTGCGTTAATTGTATATATGGTCGCTGATCATAAACCTGATGCAAGCGATGCACCACCAGATCATCCGAATCCGAGTGCTGAGCCTGCAACACCAAATAATTCAACCACCAATAGTCAGCAATCTTAAAGATCGTGTGAATGGTTGGTAATTTTAAAGCCCTTTAATAACACTAAAGGGCTTTTTTGCAATCTTTTGCACTGTTTTTGTAGGAGTTCTTATATTGTAGGTTGAATAAAAAAAAGCCACGAAATAAGGTGAAAATCATCACAAATATAGCGTATTTCAATAAACACTTTATTTTACTGCTGAATAAATTTCGAAAATCAAATTTAAAGCAGTGAACAATATAACAAGAGGGCATGACAAGATGAATGATTATGTTGGCAATGAGTCCGCTCAGGCTCATTATGGATTGATGTACTATTGGGATATGTTCCAGCCCATTATTGCTGCAATTGCAATTTTTATTATTGGCTGGATTCTAGCACTGTTGATTGCAGCAGGAATAAAAAAACTTCTCACTGCATTAGGAACCAATCGGCATTTATCGAGTGCCACAGGTAAAGCCCCAGATTTTGAAGGGATTATCTCCAAATTTGTGTTCTGGTTCGTGTTAATTATTGCCTTAATTGCGTCATTAAATGTCCTGAATATTTATAGTGTCAGTGGCCCATTTAGTGCCATGGTGACTCAAGTTCTGGTGTTTGTTCCAAATCTGATTGCGGCAGCAGTGGTTGCTTTTGTAGGTTGGATCTTGGCACGTTTAGTGCGTGCTGTTTTAAGCAAAGGGTTGGCAAAAACCCAGCTTGATGAGAAATTAAGTACAGAAGTCGGTGTTCGACCACTGAGTGAAAATATTGCCGATATCGTATATTGGCTCATTTTGCTTTTATTCCTACCGATTGTGCTTTCGATTTTAGGACTTTCAGGACTGCTTTTACCTGTACAAGCGATGGTGGCTGATGTCGTTGGCTATCTTCCAAATATCTTTATTGCTGGTGTGATTATTTTTGTCGGTTATATTTTGGCAAAAATTGTACGCGGCATTGTTGAAAGTTTGCTCAATAGCCTGGGTATACAGACTCAAGCTGAGAAAATTGGTCTGTTTAAAAATAGCAATGTTGCTTCAGTATTGGGTTCGCTGGTCTTTGCTCTCATTTTTATTACGGCATTGATTATCGCATTTGAAGCACTTGGAATTGAATCGATTTCACAACCTGCTACGGCAATGTTGAATGAGATCATGTATGCGATTCCGAATATTATCGCGGCTGGTTTGATTCTGACTATTGCTTATGTGGTTTCTCGCTTTGTGGCAAAACTGGTTGAAGATATTTTGGCGGGAACAGGTGTTGATGAGGTTCCAGCAAAATTCGATTTACAACGCTTTTTGGGAACCACCAAAGTTTCACATGTAGTTGGTGTACTCATTGTGTTCTTTACCATGCTGTTTGCTGTAGCAGAAGCTGCAAATCGTCTTGGTTTTGATCAAATTAGTCATTTGATTGCGATCTTTATAGCCTTTGGTGCCAATATTTTATTGGGTGCAGTTATTTTGGTCATTGGCTTCTGGTTAGCCAATATTGTAGCCAATGTGGTACAGCGCGGTGAATATAATAGTTCACGCTGGTTAGGAAATTTGGTTCGTATTTTAATTATGGGCTTGGTTCTAGCGATGGGTCTGCGCGCAATGGGCATTGCCGATTCAATCGTCAATCTGGCGTTTGGTTTAACGCTCGGTTCAGTCGCCGTGGCTTTTGCTTTGGCCTTTGGTCTAGGTGGTCGTCAGCCTGCTGAACGCGTTTTAACTGATTTAATTGATAAAGCCAAGGCAGAAGGCAAACAGCCAAATCCACTTGCTGCAACAACGCCAAGTGTGGTGGTTGAAACTCCAGACACGTCATCTACCGTGGCAGCATCAGAGGTGGCAACAGATCATAATGTACCGAGTACTTTCGATGTTGATCCAGCGCATAAGCCTTTAAACAATCCATATGGTTCTAAAGGTGAAGGTGACGATGATGCAACGCTAAAACCCGATGACCAACCAAAATAAATTTTGATTTTTGCTTAAAGATCGGCCACTCTATCCAGAGTGGTCGTTTTTTAGACCTTTAAAAGAATAGAGGTCTTTCATCATGGTTAAGTCCTTTCAATTTTTTTCCCAAGTGAGAAATAAATAATAAGCACTTATGAAAGACATTTTTATACGTGAGTCATAAAAATAACAGTGGAGTGACATATGCAAAAACAGCCGAATCGTTTTATTGCACCAATTGTGATTGCAGGAATAACTGTTGGTTTTTTAGTGAGTGCCTATAAATTTGTATTTGCCAAGCCCAAGCCTGAGCAGAGCGAAAAAACAGTAGCAGACTCTGAACAAGAAACGCCTTCACTTAAAACTGAGCAAACCGATGCAGCCCCTTAATTTTGCTGTGCTTCATACATATTGTGCCGCCGCATAGGCAGATGACCATGCCCATTGAAAGTTATAACCGCCTAAGTGTCCTGTTACATCCAATACTTCACCAATAAAATAAAGTCCATGAACACGCTGACTTTGCATTGTTTTTGATGAAATTTCAGCAGTATCAACACCACCCAACGTCACTTCGGCGGTACGGTAGCCTTCTGTCCCTGAAGGTTTGACCACAAAGCTCTGTAATTGAGATGCGATTTGCTCCAATACTGTGTCGCTCAGTTGTGCAATCGCAGTGTCTGCATAATCTGACCAAATCAGTTGTTGCAACTCAAGCACAATGCTTTTTGCTGTGAACTCTGAAACTAGGGTTCGAAGCAAGACTTTGGGTTGCTGCTGTTTTTTGAGTTTAAAATATTCGATTAAGTCTTGTGCTGGGAAAAAGTTAATCTGAAAACTTTCTCCTGCGTGCCAATAATTGGAAAGTTGTAATGAACTTGGGCCGCTTAAACCCCGATGGGTAAACAATAGTGCTTCGGTAAAACTATGTTTATCATTAGACAGAGTGACATCTAATGCATTGCCACTCAAGCGAGTGGTGACTTCTTTAAATTGATCGGAAAAAGTAAACGGAACCAGTCCTGCGCGGGTCGGAAAAACGGGATGACCAAATTGTTTAGCAATCTCATAACCTACACCTGAACCACCGAGTGTTGGAATGGATAAGCCACCCGAAGCGACCACCAGAGATTCACAACTGAAATGTCCTTGCGTTGTGCTGACCTGAAATAAAGCATTGTCCAGTTTTTTGACTGTTTTTAATTCACAGTCCGTTTTAAGCGTGACTAGTTTGGCTTTTTCACATTCTGCGAGCAGCATATTTAAAATATCTTTTGAACCATTTAAGGTAAAAAGCTGGCCGTGTTTGCGTTCTTCGTAAGCAATCCCATAGTCACAAACCATGCCGATAAAATCCCAGTTGCTATAACGCGACAAGGCAGAAATGACAAAATGTGGATTATGGGAAATAAAATTTTCAGGCTCGACATACAGGTTGGTAAAGTTGCATTTACCTCCACCTGACATCAGAATTTTTTTACCGACTTTATTGGCTTTTTCAACCACCAGCACTTTACGCCCACGCCATGCAGCATGTGCAGCCAGCATCAGTCCAGATGCACCTGCACCCAGAACAATGACATCATAATGCATGGACATAAATCTACTCAGCGTGATAAAAGCGCGACATTATAAAAGATTTTGTCTGCCCTGTAATCCACCACTATGAATCGCTAAAATTCGGGTATTGGGGGCAAAGTAATGGTGTTTAATTAAATCTAAAATACCAAACAGCATTTTTCCTGTATAAATCGGTTCAAGCGGAATCTGATATTGTTCTTCAAACCCATGAATAAACTCAATTAATAGAGGTGAAGTTTTAGCATATCCTCCAAAACAATAGTCATCGCGAATATTCCAATTGCTTTTTTCTGTCAGATTGGCAATGTCCTGTTTTAAAAAATCACCTTTAAGTGCAGAAAACCCCATGACAGTTTGATGAGAATTACTGGCTTCAATCAGCCCTGTAAGGGTTCCTCCAGTTCCTACCGCACAGCAGATTACATCATAATTTTGGCGATCTGCATCCGTTAAAATTTCTGTGCAGCCTTGAATAGCGAGCGTATTCGTTCCGCCTTCAGGAATAATATAAGCTTTTGGAAAACGCCGTTGCAATTCGACCAAAAAATCGGCTTGGTTTTTATTGCGATAATCCTGTCTGCTGATAAATTCAAGCTGCATGCCAAACTGCGAGGCAGTGGTCAATGTGTGATTTAAGCGTTGCTGTGCAAGTTCTTCGCCACGAATAATGCCAATACTTTTAAAACCGAAATAATCAGCAGCATAAGCTGTGGCCGCAATATGATTAGAAAATGCACCGCCAAAGGTAATGATAGTATCTAAACCAAGCTGTTTTGCATATTGCAGGTTGTATTTGAGCTTATAAAATTTATTGCCTGAAATCTGTGGATGGATCAGATCCAGCCGTTTTAAAGCGAGATGTATCTCAGGCTGATCGATGAGCGTTTGATATTTTACAGCTTGTTCGATAGCGTTAAACATAGCAGGCAGCTTGAATGAAGACGTCATAGACATAGGCTAGATCAGCTAGTCCATCGCTTTGGATGACGTATCAACCGAAGCAATTACAGACATACCTGGACGTAAGCGTTCCAAGCCTTTTTGATCAGGATCAATGGCAATCCGTACAGAAATGCGCTGCACCACTTTGGTAAAGTTACCTGTGGCATTGTCTGCTTTGAGTACACTAAACTCTGAACCTGCCGCAGGGGAAATTTGTTCGACTCGACCTGTAAATTTTTGATGAGCCAGTGCATCGACAGTAAAGGTTGCCGTTTGCCCAATTTTCATATTGGCAATCTGGGTTTCTTTAAAGTTGGCAATCACCCATGTTTGTTGTGGGATCAAATACAAGAGCTGTGAACCGGCTGCGACATATTGCCCGACACGTGGATTGACCTCACCCAACTGTCCATCCATTGGCGCGGTAATCACACTATAATCTTTGGTGGTGGTTGCCTGATCCAGTTGTGCCTGAGCACTGGTGACTTGCGCTTCTAAACCTGTTTGTGCAACCTGTGCTGTTTTTAATGCTTCCTGCGTAACATGAACATTGGCTTCGGCTTGTTTGAGTAAGGCCAGATTATTTTTAACGTCTGCTGCTGCCTTATCACGTTCTGATTTAGAGGCTGCGCCACTGTCACCAAGTTGTTGATAACGATTTAATTGAGTCACGGACAAATCATATTGCGCCTGTGCCTGATCGACTTTGGCTTGGGCCGCAGCAATATCGGCTTGTCGTTGGGCAATGGTCTGAGTCTGGTTGGCTAGGTTGTTTTTGGCCTGTTCAACCGCAGATTCAGCCTGTGTGACTTTCTGATCGTAAGTCGTGGCATCAATATGCATTAAAGGTTGACCTTGTTTGACGTAGTCAAAATCCTTGACCAATACGTCTTTGATATAGCCATTAATTTGTGAGGAAAGCACTGTGGTTTTGCCTTTGACATAACTATTGTCAGTTTGTTCCATCACGGTATGAAACGGCCCAATCCGCCAAGCCCACATAATCAGACCTACACCTATCAACAACACCACAAACATTATCGCCAAAGTCGATTTTTTGGTGGGAATTAATTTACCGACGCGCTGTACCGGTTTGAGCGGAGCAGGTTGTGGTGTAACAGGTGATGTGCCAGATGAGGACTGATTCGTGTCATTCGAAGCAGGTTCATGCTGTGGATTATTTTTTTGCTCGTCACTCATAAATTATACTCAAACACTCCACTCAGGATGATGTCGATGAGGCACTCAGTTTCTCCCGATAGGTGAGATACCTTCCCCAGATAATATTGCATAATCCCCAAAGGAATAACACAATTGCCACGATACTATTAAAGTTAATCACATCGTTATAGGCACGAACCTGAGCCTCACGATTTGTGGTTTGCAATAAAGTTTTGCTTGCCTGTAATTGGTCTTGAACAGGATCACTAATGTTGGGACTAAATTTTGCCTGATACTGTTTTAAACGTTGCTCCACCAGAGGGTCAGTGGGTTCAAGATTACGGCTAATATCCATTTGATAGACTTGGGTTTGGCGTTTTTGGTAAGTGTTATAAAACGATGAACCAATTAATCCACCGAAGTTTTGTGTGGCAGAAAATAGCACAATAAAAGTGACGACATGGGCAGGACTTTCTTTTAAGGCACGTCCAAAGCCAACCAAGAGTAATGGTCCAATAAATAAACCATTGGCAAAGGCAATTAGAAATTGGCTGTGATAAAAATTTTGCGGACGAATGTCACTGGTCAAGTGTGCATCTAGCTTACTGGCCACCAAGATTAAAAAAGAAGCTAAAACCAGATGTAATAAGGTTCGTTCTCTGGAAAAGGTCACCGCACTAAAGATCACACCGGCCAGCATTCCAAAAAAGATCACGCTATAAAGACCGACAAACTGGTCTGGTCCCATGCCCATGGTTTTCAGAAAGTTCACTGCGGCATAGCTTTGTTCTGACAATAAAAAACGCAGACACAAAGCACCGAACACAAAACGAAGAACCGCAAAAGTACCTAACCAGCGGGTCATAATCAGGGGGTTGCTGCGATGATGTTCATACATAAAACCAAACATGAGCAGCACAAAACCTATGATTAATACATAAGCCAGCCATGGAGAATCAAACCACCATAGCAAAGGACCTTGCGTTAACACCGCACAGATACAAGCAAAGCCCGGAGCAAGCAATAAAAAGGTAAAAATATCCTCACGTTCAAAAACGGCAATACGTAAACTGCGTGGTAATTTCAAAGAAACCACCATGGCATAGCAACACACCGCCAAACCCAGCTCAAAGGTATAAAGTACAGTCCAGTCATTGACCGTGACCAACGCAGGTGAAATGATCCATGCCAATGGGACACCAAGTTGACCAAAACCAAAACCGATATATAAGCCTCTTAAACGATGCTCTTTAGTAAAGCCCTGCATAATGTAATACATGCCTAAAGAACTTAACGGCGCAGCCACCATCCCGCTAATAAAACGTACAAAAATTGCCATAGGATAATTTTGTACAAAAATATGCAGGATCATGACCCCAATAAACGCCAACAAACCAATTTCGGTAAAGAGACGTAAACCATACTGTTGACGTGCTTTGAACAAGATTAAATTCGAGCTGACATTCGCCATGACGTATGCCGCAGGTAGCCACGCGCTTTCAATGGGCGTTAAACCATATTCACCCTGCAACTGCGGTAAATTGGCTGTAATAAAGCCATTACTGAGTCCTGCGGTCAGTGCGATAAAGGTGCCGATAATAAAATACAGATAACGTTTATGCGACGGATGTTGAATGGATGGCGGTGAACCTGGTAAAACCGGACGTTCATCATCGGTCCAGTCAGGAGGGGTTTCTAGGTAACGAGGATGATCAGCCATGATATACCTCGTCATTTAAATATATGCCATGGAGCATTAACTCGACTGCACGATTGGCAAATCGAATTCTTTCTGTTTCATTATGTCCCCGAAAAGAGGAGGACAGCATGGAAACAATACTGCGATAATCTTCAAAACTAAAGTCAGCACGACAAATTTTTTTCTGAATTGCCTGATCAATCAAGGGCTGAACAATCAGTTGATGATGCTGTACCAAAGGAATCAGCATTTCATCATTTCGATCCAGTACCCGCCAATACTCCATTAGAGCTGACAGATGATTTAAATTGTGTACATGACTCCTGATGAGTCGGATTAAGCCATCATCGTAGTGATTATATTGTTCAGCAGTCTGTTCTAAATGTAATACAGCTTGTTCAAGTAAAGCATAAACCAATGCCTTTCGATCAGTAAAATTTCGATAGAAAGTTGCACGACCTACACCTGCATGATCAATAATGATTTGTAGTGGCACATTCATTCCATGAATTTTAAACATTTCAACCGCAGCTTCGAGTAAGTCTTCCCGATTTCTGGCTGCGCGTTTGATATGTTTACTCATAGTAAAATGAAGCTGGATATGATCAGGGTATTTTACGGACGTTTTTGTCCGAATTTTCAATAAAATTTTTATCGAATTGTAAAACATAACTAAAAATTATGAATAATTTAAAAATTGATTATTTTATTTTTTGAATTAATCAACTTAAGCTAAATAAAACAATGAAAATGGGAGGATCTTGATGACCACGCAACATGAAGTCAATCAGCAACAATACCAAGACAAAGCGAAAGCTTATTTAAAGAGTGCTGTACATGCCCAAGGAGTAGAATTTGGCAAGATAGGTGAGATGTTAAAGCGACAATCGTTTAAACGTGTTTTAGATTTAGGCTGTGGTGGCGGACATGTCACATATCATATTGCACCTGATGTGGGGCAGGTGATTGCTTATGACTTAACTGCCCAAATGGTGCAATTGGTGCTTGAACAGGCGAAGGAGCGCGGATTAAATAACGTTATGGGGCAGCAAGGTGCAGCAGAACAACTTGATTTTGCCGATCAAAGTTTATGTGCGGTCGTAAGTCGTTATTCAGCGCATCATTGGCAAAATGTTTCCCAAGCGATGCATGAAATCTATCGCGTGCTTAAACCGCGTGGCAAAGTCATTTTTGTTGATATTTTGGGAAATCAGCAACCGATATTGGATACTTTTTTACAGAGTATGGAAGTCATTCGTGATCCAAGCCATGTTCGTAATTATTCTTTAGCCGAATGGATGACGTTTGCTGAACGTGCAGGTTTTAAAATTGAGCAGATGGACAAACAAACTTTGCAGTTAGATTTTTCCAGTTGGGTTGAACGGATGCAAACACCAGCAGAAGCGGTTGCGACATTACGTTATTTGCAACAAAAAGCATCTGATGAGGTAAAAAATTATTATCAAATACAGTCGGATGGTTCATTTCAAAGCGAAGTGATGTATTTGGTTCTTACAAAGCCTGAGTAATACGTTAAAATTCATGTTTATCAGCTTTCAGTATTGGATCATCACGTGGATAGTTTGCTGCCTTTATTTTCAATTGCCATGGCTTTAATGCTAGGTGCAATCAGTCCGGGTCCAAGCTTTATTTATGTGGCGCAAAACTCGATTGCAAAATCGCGCAAGCATGGTTTGTTTACTGCATTAGGCACAGGTACAGGCGCAGCGATTTTTGGTTTGCTTGCAGTCATGGGCTTGCAGGCAATTTTGTTAGCTGTGCCATCGGCATATCTGATGTTAAAAATTGGTGGTGGGCTATATTTACTGTGGCTGGCGTATAAAATTGTTAAACATGCCAAATCTCCAATTGAGATGGATGCCGAACAACAACAGACGATGTCTTACCAAAGTGCCTATCGTTATGGTCTCATGACTCAACTCAGCAATCCAAAAATTGCTGTGGTATTGGCCAGTGTATTTACAGCGTTGTTACCCAAAGATATTCCACATTATTATTATGTTGCATTGCCTGTAATTTGTTTTGTGATTGATGCAGGCTGGTATTCCTTGGTTGCTTTACTTTTATCTTCTGAAAAACCACGTCGTGCTTATGTAAAAGCCAAAACTTTAATAGATCGTGTCACGGGCGGCATTGTCACGATTTTAGGTTTAAAACTGATCTTCTCTAGTCGTTAATTTTACTGTTTTAGTGTTTATATTGAGGCAGGCAGATTGAGAGTAAATGTTCTCGATAAACGCAATGACTGATTAAATTTTGAAAAGCTTTTTTGCTCGCTATTTATACAATATATGCTAGTCTGATTGTCATAATAACCAAAATAATCAGGGGGTCATATGAAAAGGATATTTTTGTATGCCTTGTCGATCAGTTTAGGCATTGTTTTATTCGGTTGCGATGCTCAGGAAGATTATCGGGTCCCGAAAACGACGCGTAGTATGAGCATTGCAGGAATGCCTGTTTATGAAAAAGATTTTGCCTTGAATCAAGTTAGACTGGTTGATCATACAGTGAGTAAATATGATTAAGTCTGGTTTGTGGATGATATTATCCATGTTGATACTGACAAGCTTTTCCCATGCCTGTGAGCCTGCATCCTTAAATTGGCAACAGTTTAAGAGCAGTCATGATCGTAATCACAATGGAACTTTCGAGCTTGAAGAATTTATGCATGTTCGTGACTTCGAACCATACCCATGGCCTGCTGATCCTCGTTTTCAAGACAAAGATAAGCAACAGAAATTATTTAACTTTTTAGATAAAAATAAGGATGGTCATTTAACTGATGAAGAGCTAGGAGCAGTTCATCAGTTATTTGAAAATCCATGTGCTGATTGGCCTTGGTCCAAAGCTCGTTAGGGGTATGCCTTAAATATCAGAAATAGCCTGAAAATATCTAAGCGGCTAATAACTTTTTGGCAGCTAAACGATGTTCTGCTTGTAATTTTTCAATATCAAGACTCAATAATTGTTGATCTTTAACAATCCACTTGCCACCGACCATGACATGTTCCGCTCGGTCTGCACCACAAAGCAGCAATGCTGAAATTGGATCATGACTCCCTGAAAATTTTAATTCATCTAATTTGTACAAGGCAAAATCTGCCTGAAAACCGACCGCAACTTGTCCTAAATGTTGCTCACGACCCAACAATTTGGCTGAACCCGCTGTACCCCAGTGTAATGCCAGTTCAGGTGTTATACGTTCCGCACCGTATTTAAGACGTTGTAAATACATGGCTTGACGCGCTTCCAAAATCAGATTCGATGCATCTCCAGAAGCAGAACCATCGACACCTAAACCCAGAGTTGCACCTGCCTGCATTAAGTCAAGCGTTGGGCAAATGCCAGACGCAAGTCGCATATTGGAGTGTGGACAGTGACAAATACCAACGCCCGCCTGACCTAAACGCTGGATTTCTTCGGCATTAAAATGAATACCATGTGCCAGCCATGTTCGGTCACTTAACCAGCCGACACTCTCCAGATAATCTACAGTGCGCATGCCAAACATTTTTAAGCAAAAAGCTTCTTCATCAAGCGTTTCTGCCAAATGAGTATGTAAACGAACATTGAGACGTTCAGCCATGGCAGCACTTTCACGCATAATGTCTTGTGTCACGGAAAATGGCGAACAAGGTGCAAGCGCAATATTGACCATCGCATTGGCATCACGTTGATGATATTTGTGCACTAACCGTTCTGAATCCAGCAAAATTTGCTCCATATGCTGAACGGTATGTTGCGGAGGAAGTCCCCCTGATTCCTCGCCCAAACTCATTGAGCCACGGGTAAGCATGACACGAATGCCTAACTCTTGCGCTGCTTGTGCTTGTATATCAATCGCATCGGTCAATTGCTCTGGAAATAAATAATGATGATCGGCGGCAAAGGTACAACCTGACATGACGAGTTCAGCCAATGCAACTTGTGTAGCGAGATGCAACTGTTCTGGTGTCAGTTTAGCCCAGACAGGATATAAATTTTTTAACCAAGGAAAAAGCGGGACATTCACCACAGGCGACCACGCACGGGTTAAAGTCTGGTAAAAATGATGATGAGCATTGACCAGCCCGGGTATCACCACGCAATCTTTGGCATCAAACACTTGATCGACAGGCGAAAGGGGAGATTGACCTTGTGCAACCAGTTCAATGATTTGCCCATTTTCAACCACGACACCATTCGTTGCATCATGTTGATTGGCTGTAAAAATCGCAAGAGGGTGTTTGATCCAGAGACGTGACATGGCAGATTTCGCTCAAATATTTTCATCATTTAAAAAGCAATGCACGTACCATCATTATAATTTTATTATGTGTTTTATAATTGATATAAATAAAAATATATATGCTGAAATATTAAGTCTGAATTATTTAAATGAGTTATTTAAAAAATGCCAGTCGATTTGATTCGGCTGGCATTCCACAAAGCATGGATTTGACACTGATACTCTTATGAATGATTTTCAGCAGTTGCGGTGGCTTCTGGCAAGCTTTCAGCTTGCGCTTTCTTTCCCACATGTAAGTGATTGAAGAAAAGATTAAGTAAAACGGCCGCAATACAAGTAATACTGATACCAGAATGGAATAAGGTTTGAACGACACTTGGCATTGAGTGGAAAAAGTCTGGGCTAATTAAAGGAATCAGACCAGCCGCCAGTGACACCGCGACAATAATCAGATTAGATTGAACTTGGTAATCTACTTTTGACAATGTACGAATACCACTCACTGCCACACTACCAAATAACACTAATCCTGCGCCACCTAATACAGGCATAGGGATAGACGCGACCAAACGACCAAATACTGGAAGTAGACCAAGTACAACCAAAATACCTCCAGCAGTTGCCACAACAAAACGGCTTTTTACACCTGTAATTGCAACTAAACCGACATTCTGTACAAATGCACACTGCATAAACGCACCGAACAGAGGAGCAAGACCAGAAGAGAGCATATCTGCACGTAAGCCATCTGCAATACGTTTGTTATCGACTTTGGTATCTACAATTTCACCAATTGCCAATAAGCTTGCTGTGGTTTCAGTCAAGATGACCAGCGTCACAATGCTCATGGTTAAAATAGCAGGCCATTCAAACACAGGCATACCAAAGCCTAAAATATTAGGAAGTGCAACCCACGGCCCATTTCCAACTTTGGAGAAATCGGCTAAACCCAGTGCAAAGGCAACGATGGCACCACAAAAGATTGAAAGCAATACGGCAAGACGTTTAACGGCTGGAGAACCAAACTTGGTCAGCAACAACAAAACCAATAAGGTAAACCCTGCTAAACCTATATTTTCAATGGAACCCCAGTTTTCCGCTTTTGGATTGCCACCCATCATCCAGCGGATTGCGACAGGTAACAGTGAGATCCCGATAATGGCAATAATCGAACCGGTGACAATCGGCGGAAAAAAACGCACAATTTTGGAAAAAAATGGTGCAATAATGATCCCAAACAGGGAGCTAACCATAATTGCACCAAGAATGGCCTGAAAACTGCCCCCATTTGAACCAATCGCGATCATACTTGCAACGGCTGCAAAAGAGGTTCCTTGTACAATCGGAAGTTTAGAACCGAACCACTTTACCCCAAGCGTTTGTAATAGTGTTGCAAGACCTGCAACCAGAATAGAGGCTGTAATTAATAAGCCGATATCTGCCTGAGAAAGCCCAATCCCAAGACCTACTACCAGTGGTGCTGCAATTAAGCCGCCGTACATGGTAAGTACATGTTGGAAACCATATGTTAAATTTTTGCCTGCGCTGAGCATTTCATGCTCAGGTGATGTGCTTTTAGATTGGTCGTGCATATCAAACCCTTTCAACTTTGTGTGTATGACAAAAGTAAAATTTGCAACATACATGCCATCTTCTTATTATTTAAATAATCATAAATTTTAAAATATGAAAATTAATATAATCCCTCACCCCCTTATGCATGGCATAGCATTTGCTCCATTCAGATTAGTTCCATGCATTTTTTCTAAATGAATATCTTTAAGGGAGTCAAGAATGTGAATGCTTCAATTCCAGTAATTGATATATCTGGTCTATTTAGCCCAGATTTACAAGACCGCAAAGCGGTTGCAACTGAGTTAAAACAGGCATGTGAAGATAAAGGTTTCTTTTATATTGCACATCATGGGGTATCTACAGCATTGCAAAAGACTGTATTTGAACAGAGTAAACAATTTTTTGATTTGCCTATAGCGACCAAAGAAAAGGTCCATAAAAAGCATTCGATTGCCAATCGTGGATATGAACCCCTAAAGAATCAAACACTAGAAGCAGGCACCCCTGCGGACTTAAAAGAAGGCTTTTATGCTGGTCGTGAATATGCCTTAGACAGTCAGGAAGTGCTGCAAAAAAGGTTCAATCATGGACCGAATCAGTGGCCAGAACAACTTCCTGAATTTCAGTCGGTCATGCAATCTTATCAGGCTCAGCTTGAAAGTCTGGCAAAATATCTAATGCGCGGACTGGCATTGTCGTTGGAACTGGATGAACATTATTTTGACGAGTTCTGTCAGGACTCATTGGTGACCCTTCGTTTGTTACATTATCCGCCACAGCCTGCCAACCCTGAACCCAATGAAAAAGGCTGCGGGGCACATACGGATTTTGGTGCATTAACCTTGCTGCTACAAGACCAACAGGGCGGCTTACAGGTGTGGGATAAAAATACTGAAAGTTGGCTTGATGCTCCACCAATCGAAGGTACATATGTGATTAATCTAGGAGATTTAATCGCGCGCTGGACCAATAATCGTTATAAATCTACGTTACATCGGGTGATTAATCAGTCTGGTCAACAACGTTACTCGGTTCCATTTTTCTTTGGTGGAAATCCAGATTATCAAGTGCAGTGTATAGCCAATTGCAAGGCAGACAACGAAGCTGAATTATTTGAACCTACCACAGTTGAAAAGCACCATGTAGAAATGTACCGGAGAACGTATGGCTAAACATATGGTATTGGTACATGGCGCATGGCAGGGCAGTTGGTCATTTGATTTGATTAAACCGTTATTGGAACAAACAGGCTGGCAAGTGCACGCCGTGGATTTGCCTAATAATGGCTGGAATAATGAAACGCAAATTGTTGCCAATCAGCAAAATTATTGTGAGCATGTGGTGCAGGTGATTCAACAAATTGGAGAACCAGTTGTATTACTAGGGCATAGTGGTGGAGGTCTAACCATTTCAGCTGTAGCGGAACAAATTCCCAATATGATCTCTCATTTGGTGTATTTGGTCGGGATGATGTTGCCCTCAGAAATGTCATTTCTGGATTTTAAAAAGCTGTGTGAGCAGCATTTTCCCGATGAAGATTTTGCAGGGATTTCACCTTATCTGACTTTTACCCAAGATGGCTATAGTGTTGTGAGTCAAGAAGGTGCAAAAAAAATCTTTTTGCAAGATTGTGAGCCAAAACTGGCGCAGCAATTAATTGAAAAATTGCGAGCACAGCCAGAAACAGGGCGTGATTTAAAACCTGTTTTGACACCTGAACGCTTTGGTCGGGTGCCACGTATTTATGTCGAAGCACTCTATGATCAATCTTTATCCATCAATATGCAGCGTTTGATGCAACAGTTACAACCTGATCATTTGCAGGTCATGACCATGCAGACAGGGCATGTGCCACAGGCAGTTGAACCTGAATTGTTGATCGAAAAGCTGAGTCAACTACTTGTTGAAAAAGTATCTGCTTAACATCAATTCGCATTGAGGAAAATCAATTTTGTAAAGTGATTTTCCTCTTATGGAGTGATAAGAAATGATTGATCTTGGTTTAAATTGATCTTAATTTAGAAGCGCGGATCAATCTTTAAAATGCACAGGTATCCACTGATAGCTTTTGCCATCTGCTGAATAAATATGACCCATGCCCGGAAACGGTAAATGTGGCGCTGCAATGGTCTGACCATGTTTCGCAAAATCGGCAAATTGTTTTAAACGGGTTTGAACGGCTTGTTTGGGATCAATATCATATTCAATTGAGGTTTCAGGTCGATCAAACTGAACTGTATGTGAATGCACAATATCGCCAATAAATACGACTGTTTCAGCATTGGTTTTTAGTTCATAACTAAAATGACCCGGGGTATGTCCTGCGGTATTAATGACTTTAAAGCCTTGAATATCGTCACCCAGTTTAAAAGTTTTAAAGCGTTGTTTGGCTTGATAGGGTGCTAAAGCCGCCTTGATTTTCTCCACTGTACTTAAATAGCCTGCACGTTTTTCTTGTGGAATTTTCTCGGCTTGTTTGGGATTTAGCCAATAATTGGCTTCATCTTGTGAGACATAGACTGTTGCATTTGGAAAATTCGCTTTTCCATCTTTACTGATGCCACAGACATGATCAGGATGTAAATGTGTGAGTAATATAGTATCGACTTGTTCGGGTTTGTAGCCTGATGCTTTTAAATTACTTAGAACTGAGCCTAAATGTGCGCCAAAACAACTTGCTGCACCACTATCGACCAGAACCAATGATTTACCTGTATTCACCAGAAAGGCATTCACTGAGGTCTGTACACCTTTGTCTTGATCTGCATAATATTTCTTTAAAATCTCGTGAACCTGTTTTTGTGGAATATCTTTAAACAGTGTAGGGGACATAAAGTTTGTGCCGTCGAGCAGAGCAGTGATTTGTACATCGCCTGATTGATATTGGTAATAGCCTGCGACTTGTTTTTGTTGTTCGATTGGAGGGGCAGTGGCGAAGACTGGTGGGCTGACGAAGCTAGAGCATAGTAAAGCGGAGGCGAGTAGTTTTTTCATTTGAATGTATTTATTAATTTATGGTGTTTATTTTTTAACATGTGGGGCAAGATTTTTCATCTTTTTTAGTTTGTGTAAAAGATTTTAAGAGCCTGTAAAAACTTCTGTGTAAAAGTCGCTTAAATGAAAGCGTCTAAACGACCTTCAAATTCGATCATAAACCGACTCATAGCAGCACGCCAATCCCGAATTGGCATATTCCACTTTTTTGATGCAGCTTCAATTGCCAAATAGATTACCTTTCTGACCGAGTCATCGGTTGGAAAGAGCTTACGCTTCTTGATTGCCTGCCGAATCACACTATTTAGTGATTCAATTGCATTGGTGGTGTAAATCGCTTTACGAATATCTGCTGGATAAGCAAACAAGGTATTTAGGTGCTGCCAGTGTCCGTACCAAGATTTGCTAATCTGCGGGTATTTATCATCCCATGTGCTCGCAAAGACTTCTAATGCCTGCAAGGCAGACTCTTCAGTAACAGCTTGATAAATACGCTTCAAGTCACTGGTGACGGCTTTATAGTCCTTCCAACTCACATATTTCAAACTGTTGCGTACCATGTGGATAATACATAGTTGAATGCGTGTTTGTGGGTAGACGGTAGTAATCGCATCAGGAAAGCCTTTCAAACCATCTACACAGGCAATCAGAATGTCTTGTACACCACGATTCTTTAGTTCTGTTAGAACGGACAGCCAGAATTTGGCACCTTCATTCTCGGCGATCCACATACCCAGCAGATCTTTGTGACCCTCAAGGTTAACACCCAATGCTAGAAAGACAGCTTTGTTAATAACGCTGTTGTCCTGTCTGACCTTCACCACAATGCAATCAAGGTACACGATGGGGTAAATGTTATCGAGTGGGCGATTCTGCCACTCAATCACTTGCTCTTTAACCGCATCTGTCACCTTGGAAATCAAACTAGGAGATACATCTGCATCGTATAGTTCTTTGAATGTACTGACGATTTCACGGGTGGTCATGCCTTTGGCATACAGCGATAGGATTTGGCTATCCATGCTGGTGATTCTGGTTTGGTGTTTCTTCACTAATTGTGGTTCAAATGTACCATCACGATCACGTGGGGTATTCAGCTCAAACTCACCATCACCCGTGAGTAGTTGCTTCTTACTGTAGCCATTACGTGCATTGCCTTTGGCACTAGGCTGGTGACGCTCATGCCCTAAATGCTCAGTGAGTTCTGCATTTAGGGCTGTTTCAACGGTAAGTTTCTTTAGAGCTTTACTGAATTCATTCAGGTCAGAATCTGTTTTTAGGTTTTTGGCAAATTCTTTTGCCAGTGCCATCAATTGACTGTGATCCATTGTGGATGTCTCCATCTATCCCTATTACAGGGTACTAAGATTTGGACATTTACACAGTTTTATTTACAGGCTCGATTTTAAACATGTAGTATTTTTTATCTCAAAAAGATTTTAGATTGTTTATTTCTATTTTGGATTAGGAATATTATTTTGTAAAAGAATGAATGATAAATAGTTTTTATAAAATTATTAAAGATTTTTAAAATCTTTTTTATGAATCGTTACTTCAATAAAATTTTCTTTGTCCTTAGGTTCCTTTTGGCGGAAGTCTTCAACAATTGCGAATGCTGTTGAAAATATAGCTGATCTTGTAAGCTGAATTAGATTAAGAAGGCTAGTTTCAAATTCACTAATTCTTACATACGTGTGGGTCGAGTCATTGGAAAGTTCAAAAGTGTCTGGAACTAGAAATAGAATGTGATGTTCTAATGCATTTCTCCACTTTTTATAAAAACCAAATTCTCCGTTTTTTTCATTTAGATCGCAAATTATGCTATTAACAGCAATTAAAGCAAAATTTTCTTTTTCCTCTAGAATAGATCTATTATCACGCCAAAAATTATTAAAAGATGTGTTATCTTTAATTTTAAGAGAGAAATATTGACATAAGAAGATTGCTAACTTATCCAATATTGAAAAACACAATCTAAAACAAGTTCTTAGCTTTTCATATCTTATATTAATGATTTCTTGGTCATTGAGTTCGGAATAACAACTCTCGTAATCAAACTGAGAGCTATCAGTGAATTTAGACTCATAGAAAAGTACTCGAATTAAAGAAAACTCAGCCTTAATACGATTCAAGTATTGTTCAAATTGAAAAATACTTCCCGAAGAAATGACTCCCTCTAAAAGAGTTAAATTATCTCGTTCATTGGCAATGCATGAACAATACATTCCATGAATATTTAAAGTTAAATTTTCTTCTATACACCATTGTCTAAAGTGGCTCATCAAAGAATATTCTTTGCGAGTTTCTTGTTCATCTTGCTCTAGATTCATTGAGTCTAGCTGGCGACTTAAGAATTTACTTTTATATGCGTAGTAAGGTTTCCAATCATTAGGTACCAGTTTTGATTTATTAGAAAAATCATAACCTTTTATAATTTCAATTATCATCTTATGGGATCTATGATCCAATAATTTATCAAATTGCTCTAAGCAAGAACTCCTGTTAAGCCATGCCTGAGGATAGATTGTATTTTGCTTTATGACCAGATTATAAATTTGTAGTGCTTCAGAAAATCGAAATTGCTGTTTAAGAACATTAGCAAGATTAATCAGATTTTGTTGATATAAGTCATAATCTTCACTTTTATTGATTAGTTTAAAAGCCTTCCAATATAAGTTTTTTACTTCATTAAATAATTTTATATTTTTAAAACTTACTTCTTCGGTGGAATACCCGCAGTCATTTGCAAGAGCGAGCTTTCCATTTGCTAAATTGTAAAAATAAGTAATATTGAAATTTTTTTCAAAGTGTTCAGAAT
>NZ_LR130760.1:3014089-3168321 GCF_900625095.1 Acinetobacter ihumii
CCTTTTGAAATAGAATTTGTATTTTTTAAATAAGTTCCAGCATCTATGAATTGACTAGCTAGATTAAAATAAAGATTTAAAACAATATCGTTTGTTTCATGTTTTTCTAATTCACACAGCATCATTTCAGAGCCTAATAAGGCTTCTGCCCATTCACTTTGATCGATAGAGTTAGAAAGAGAATTTATAGCTTCATTAATTTTTTCTAGTGAAAGTTTCATTTTAAATTTTTATAAAAAAGCCCTACTAAAATATAGCAGGGCTTTTTAAAAGTGTCTAAAAAATTAAGACACTTTATCACCCGCTTTCGCACCAGATTCAGGTGAAATCACCCAAACCCCTTCGCCATTACCTGCGGCAAGTACCATACCGTTAGAAATACCAAAACGCATTTTACGAGGTGCAAGGTTCGCAACCATCACCACCAATTTGCCTTTTAAGTCTTCAGGCTGATAAAACTCACGAATACCGCTAAATACATTACGTGGTTCAGCTTCACCCACGTCTAAAGTGAGTTGAAGTAATTTATCAGAACCATCCACGATTGCTGCTTCAAGTACTTGAGCAACACGAAGGTCAACTTTCATAAAATCTTCGATACCGATGATTTCGGCCTCACCCACTTTAGGCTCAACTTTTTTCTCAGCCCTTTTGTCTTTTTTCTTTTCCACTTTTGGCGTTTCAGCCGCAGCAGCTAAAGAATCCTTCGATGCATCGACCATTGCAGCCACCGCTTTAGGGTCAACACGTTGCATCAACGGTTGGAACTGAGCAATTTCATGGCTGATTAAAATCTGCTTACGCGATGCAAAATCAAAACGGTCTAGTTGTAAGAATGCCTGCACTTGATTGGCAAGTGTTGGCAAAACTGGTGCAAGATAAATCGCCAATTGACGGAATAAGTTAATTCCGACAGAAC
Organism: Acinetobacter ihumii; assembly: GCF_900625095.1. Classification (GTDB taxonomy): domain Bacteria; phylum Pseudomonadota; class Gammaproteobacteria; order Pseudomonadales; family Moraxellaceae; genus Acinetobacter; species Acinetobacter ihumii. Next base: position 3,015,009 of record NZ_LR130760.1, read on the forward strand.
AAACCTCATGAACTTGCTGTTCCTGACCTTCTTGCTTCGCCAAAGCCCACGGTTTTTTCTCATCAATATATTGATTGGCACGATCCGCAAGCGCCATGATTTCACGAATGGCAGCACTAAACTCACGCTCTTCATAAGCTTTGGCAATCGAATCACCTGCATCAATAAAGCTTTGAACTAGATCAGATTCTACGCAATTTGCAGATAACGTATTGTTAAAATCTTTATTGATAAACTTGGCACAACGACTGGCAATATTCACGACTTTGCCGACCAAATCCGAATTTACTTTTTGAATAAAATCGTCCAGATTTAAATCTGAATCTTCGACCTTATCAGAGAGTTTAGAGGCAAAGTAATAACGCAAATATTCAGGATTCAAATGCTCTAAATAAGTTTCAGCTTTAATAAACGTACCGCGAGATTTCGACATCTTCTGACCATTAACGGTCAAAAAGCCATTTACAAACAAACCAGTTGGCGTGCGGTAATTTGCACCTTCAAGCATTGCCGGCCAGAACAAGGCATGGAAGTAAACAATGTCTTTACCAATGAAGTGATAGACTTCATTTTTACTGTCTTTTTTCCAGTAGTCATCAAAATTTAAGTCTGGACGTTTGGTTTTGATATAGTTTTCAAAGCTCGACATATAGCCAATTGGCGCATCGACCCAGACATAAAAATATTTATTCGGCGCATCTGGAATTTCAAAACCAAAATAAGGCGCATCACGGGAAATATCCCAATCTGCCAAACCAGCTTCAAACCATTCATCTAACTTGTTGGCAATAGAGACAGGTAAGCGACCTTCGTCGCGCGTCCATTTTTGTAAATATTCAGAAAAATTAGGTAGTTTAAAGAAGTAATGATCAGACGATTTTTCAACAGGCGTGGCACCGCTTAAAGTCGACCGTGGATCGATCAGTTCAGTTGCATTATAGGTTGTGCCACAGACTTCACAGCTATCGCCATATTGATCGGGCGATTTACATTTTGGGCATGTGCCTTTAATAAACCGGTCGGATAAAAACATCTGTTTTTCAGGATCAAACAACTGAGTTACAGGGCGAATGGCAATATTGTCAGCATCGCGATTTTTAAGATAAATTTCTTGCGAGCGTGATTTGTTGGTATCGCTATGAGTTGAATCATAATGATCAAAACTAATGCCAAAACCTGCAAAATCGCGCTCATGTTCTTTTTGAACATTGGCAATTTGCTGTTCTGGGCTAATGCCATTGGCCTCGGCACGTAGCATAATTGCTGTGCCGTGAGCATCGTCCGCGCAGACATAAGTCACATCATGTCCCATTGCACGCATGGCACGAACCCAGATATCTGCTTGGATATAACCGAGTAGGTGACCCATATGGATCGGACCATTGGCATAAGGAAGAGCGTTGGTGACTAAAATTTTACGCACGGATTTCATTTTCTCATTCGTATTGATCAGAAGGTCAATGATTTTACTTGAACCACGAAGGAAAATAAACTTAAAGCATCGTTTTCAGGCTTTACCCTCAGTTATGAAATCGCTATAGCACTATGCAAGTTGCTGTTAGAAAGGTTCAACATGTCAATCAGTAGCTTTCTATCATGCGGTATCTATGCCGTATCAGATCATTTAAATGAGATCACATCTGAAGAAATGAATGCATAAATCAACGAGCGTCAGCCCTGATGATATCACTGGAATGGCTGAATAATTCTCAGCAGTGGAATAGATAATTATTCCTTTAAAATGAATAACAAAAGTTTCGCTACATCCTGTATCTACTTTGTTTCAAATTGCAGTTTTAAAGCCCAAAAAATTCAAATCCATGTATAAATAAAGTCAGATTCAATCAGATTGATCCGCGCTCAACAAGCGTGTTCTTAATATTTAAAAATCAACAATGAGGACAGCATAATGACAACTGAAAATAAGCTCGATGATTTGAAAGCCAAAGCAAGTGAATTGGGTGATGAAGCCAAATATAAAGCTGAACAAGCCAAGATTGAAGCAGGAAAAGCCTTGGATGATGCCAAACATCAAGCCGAAGAAGCCAAGCTAAAAGGTGAAAAGGCATTCGATGATTTTAAAAAGGATACTTCTGAGAAATATGCTGAAGACAAAGCAGCGGCTGATCAAAAAGTTGATCAAGCTAAAGCAAAATGGAATGAAACCAAACAAGACGCACAAGACAAATATGATCAGCTTAAAACTGAAGCTAGTCATAAACTCGATGAAGCTAAACTCAAAGCCAATGAGTTAAAACATGAGGCTTCTGAAAAATTTGATGAACTTAAAGCTCAAGCCAGTACAAAGTTTGATGAGTTGAAGAAAACTGCGACAGATGCACTGAATAAATTTAAAGGTAATGACAAAACCTGATATTGATTACCTTCAGAGCATTTGATGTGATGATTAAAAAAACTGCTCATATTGATATGGGCAGTTTGCTTATAAAAAGTTTGTTTATAAAATAAGTCAAAAGATTTCTTTAATTGAACCTTTCTATTGCTCCTTTTGAAATAAAAGTAAAGAGGGATCAAACAAGAATGAGAAAATCTAAAGCAGATGAGTAAAATCAACTACGCGCCTATAAAATAATACTGCTAAACTAGTCCTAATTCAGTTTAATGTTCTATGTCTGGAGTGCATATATGTCGTGGCTTTCTTCATTAAAATCGGCTTTTTCACCTGCACAAGAGGTGAAGGAAGAAGAAATCCAGCGCATCTTACAGCAATATCAACTTCCTCAATCTGAGCATTTATTGAAAGATCGAATTACGCAGGTCAATGTAGAAGGGCGCATTTTACAACTGACCATCAATACTTATCCGCATGAAGCAGATCATTTACAACAGATTCATGATGATCTGGCAGCAGCTTTGGTGAAATGCGGTATTGAAGAACTAAACTTGCACGTGATACAGCAGAAATCTGCCAAGCTTGGGCAAGACAAATCGCAAAAAGAAAATCATGCAGCCCAAACTTCAAACTTACCGCCAGTTGTAGATGCATCCGTACAAAGTTCAGAAGATCCGAATAATCCACCGATTCAAAAGGCTGCGCCCAAACAGCGAGATGTCGCGGCTCATCCACGTATTCAACATGTGATTTTAGTGTCATCTGGTAAAGGTGGGGTGGGTAAATCCACCACAACAGTCAATCTGGCACTGGCTTTGCAGCAACAAGGATTAAAAGTTGGCGTGTTGGATGCTGATATTTATGGCCCAAGTATTCCTACGATGTTGGGCAATGCGGGCAAAACCCCAATGATTGAAAATGAACATTTTGTGCCCTTGGATGCTTATGGTTTGGCAGTACTTTCCATTGGTCATCTTACGGGTGATCATAATACTCCAGTGGCATGGCGTGGCCCAAAAGCCACAGGCGCGTTAATGCAACTCTTTAACCAAACTTTGTGGCCAGATCTAGATGTATTGGTCATTGATATGCCACCTGGAACGGGCGATATCCAACTGACATTGGCGCAGCGAATTCCTGTGACGGGTGCTGTCATTGTTACTACACCTCAAAATGTTGCACTAATGGATGCCACTAAGGGGATAGAGTTGTTTAATCGGGTGAATATTCCAGTTTTAGGTGTGATTGAAAATATGTCGACGCATATTTGTTCAAATTGTGGTTATGAAGAACAGATTTTTGGTGTCGGGGGCGGAGATCAATTGTCCCAGCAATATCACATTCCTTTGTTAGGACGTTTACCTTTAAATGTACACATTCGTGAAAATGCTGATAATGGTAAACCAAGTGTCATCGCAATGGACGATGCTGCAGACAGTTACCTGAACATTGCCACTGCGATTTGGCAACAAATACAAAAGCAACCCCAGCGACAACGTGACGACAAACGGATTTTTTAAATAATTGAATAAGCCTGAGATGCTCCATTTCAGGCTTTATCTTTTAATATTCTGTGTAGTTTTTTTAATAGCAGCTTATTTGTCTGCAAAATGGCATATGAATTGCTAAATATTCATTCAATAAGATCATTTGAGTGAAATATGCAATTAAAATCGTTTCTTACAGTCGCAACATGCTCTATCTCGGTTATGCTCAGTGCATGTAACAACGAGGGTTCATCGTCAGTGACTCAAAATAATCAAGATGAAAAATTAAAATTACAGCCTATCGTGATTCAAGGGGCATTGCCTGTCGAATCGGAGCAAATGGCATCCAAACTTGATCAGGTTTCAACTGAAACCATTGGTGGCTGGAAATTCTGGAAAGGAACTTATCAGGGATATCCTGTCATTATTTCCAAAACACGCATGGGCATGAGTAATTCCGCGGCTGCCACTGCGATTGCGATTGAGCGATACAAACCTATTGCGATTATTAATCAGGGGACATCGGGCGGTCATGATCCAAAACTCAATGTCTATGACATTGTTCTGGGTAAGTACGCCACCAACATTGGTGCATTTAAGACACCGTCAAAACCTGTTGGTGCAGGTTCAGACGCATTGCAATGGCATGAAGCCTTTGATGTGTTGCCTGCCGATGAAACTGATCCTGAACCCATTGCCATTCGTAAATTTGAAGCAGATCCTGCATTGTTGGCAGCGGCACATCAGGTTCAACCGCTTTACAAACAAGGTAAGGTGATTGAAGGAACCATAGGTTCGGCAGATGTCTGGAATAATGAGTTAGACCGAATTCAGTTTTTTTATCAGAACTACGGGACATCTGTAGAAGAAATGGAGGCAGCGTCGGTTGCACAAATCGCCAGTCAATTTAATGTGCCATTTTTGGGAATACGTGTTGTATCCAACAACATTACCAATGGAGGGGCATACGATGGTGCAACGGGCGAAGCTTGTCAGGAATTCGTCTTAAATGTTGCGACGGCATATATGAAACAACGCTTAAAAACCAACTAAAATGTAGGTTTTCTGCGTACTGTATCCATCGACTTACTGGATTGAACGGTTTTGCGTTTTTTCCAGTTGCGATAAACACTTAAACGCCAGAAAACCTCAGTTACAGCATATAAAATAATTGCAACCACAAAGGCTTCGATGACTAAACCTGACATTAAAATTTTCGCAAGGCTTAAATCAATATGCCCATGCCCAAAATGTTTGAGCCAATTACAAATTTGGTGCAGCACGCCGAGCATCATTTCTTTATTAATCATATGAACATGAAAAATCTGAGTACCAATCCAGAAACCAACATATAAAATAGGCACAAGTGTTAAAGGATTACTGAGCCATGCCAGAGCCAAACCAACTGGTAAATTCACTTCAAAAAATAAAATCGCAGCGACAATAAACAAACTATGCAATGGAATTGGCAATAAACCAAAGAAAGTACCGATAAAAACAGCTTTAGTAATGGATTTTCGATTGACGTACCAAAGCACAGGATTTAAGGTTCTTTGACCAAAAATCCGCATAAATTTCAGACTGGACACCTTCTGCGGAGAAGGAAGCCATGATTGAAAAAATTGCTTTGCCATAGATTGAGGTTCGAACAATAGATCTAACGATGCTTTATAAATCAAAAGATTAAGTAAATTATTTAAACTTTTGAAGCGCAGAAAGATAGACATAGTGAGAGTGAAAACTTAGCCAAAGCTTAAAAGCTTTGATTAAAAAGAAAACACCAAAGATGGATGGTAGTAAATTACGCCTTTCACAAGATGAAGTCAATTCCATATACTTATTAGGTGTTTTGCTAAATTTTATTAAAAAAACAAGTTATTATTTATCAAATATTTATGTCGATTTATATTTAAATGGCATCGTGCTATAGCATAGACAAAATGATGACTATGCAGTCTAGTGATTTAAATGCGTGATTTGACACTATTTTTTACAAATATCTCATTGTTTTTTCAAAGACTTAATTAAGTTTGCTTTGCTTCTTTGTATGCTTTGGATTAGTCTTCTGAGATTATATAGTGAGGCCATTCTATGATTTCATGGCTTTTTGTCGGCCTTGTTGCGGCACTGCTTCTAACTCCCGGTCCAACGAATACCTTATTGGCTTCATCTGGTATCCAGATGGGGCTTAGACGTTCACTAAAATTAATTCCAGCAGAAGCAATTGGCTACATCATTGCGATTACCGTATGGGGCATGATGATTGATCATCTGGGTAGAAGTTTCTCTTTACTGCCAACCTTACTAAAACTAATGAGTGCTTTTTATATTGTTTATTTGGCAATTAAGCTGTGGCGTACCGCTGATATCAAGTTTGATTTGAATCAATCCACGATTCGACCACGTGAACTATTCTGCGCTACTCTACTAAATCCCAAAGCATTGCTATTTGCATCTGCAATTTTTCCAGCATATGCATGGATGGAGATAAAAACCTATTTATTGCATATGACGATATTTTTATGCCTGATTTTACCGATTGCGATGTTTTGGATTTTCATAGGTTCTGTTTTGGCCGCTAATAAAGTAAGTTGGTTAAATGCTTGTAATTTACAACGTACAGCCTCTCTGGTCTTGGTGAGCTTTTCTATTCCGCTGAGTTATTCTGCGATTTTAAAATTTTAAAAGTGGACTATGTGCATATAAAGTGCAACTGACTATAAATCATTTTCATTAAAGATGAATTACGTTAAAGTAGTTGGCAGTAAAGTCTTGAGTATTGGGATAAATAAATGGCAATTAAGTCTGATCGCTGGATTCGCGAGATGAGCGAAAAACACGGCATGATTGAACCGTATGCAGAAAATCAGGTTCGCTACAATCAAGATGGCGAAAAACTGATTTCCTATGGCGTATCAAGCTATGGTTATGATGTGCGCTGTGCTCCAGAGTTTAAAGTATTTACCAATGTTCATTCTGCCATTGTTGACCCTAAAAACTTTGACGAGAAAAGCTTTATTGATATTGAGTCCGATGTTTGCATTATTCCACCCAACTCTTTCGCATTGGCGCGCACCGTTGAATATTTTCGTATTCCGCGTAATGTCCTGACCATTTGTTTAGGAAAATCGACCTATGCGCGTTGCGGTATCATCGTCAATGTCACACCACTTGAACCAGAGTGGGAAGGTCATGTAACACTCGAATTTTCCAATACCACCAATTTACCTGCGCGTATTTATGCAGGGGAAGGCGTGGCGCAAATGCTATTTTTTGAAAGTGATGAAGTCTGTGAAACGTCTTATAAAGATCGTGGTGGTAAATATCAGGGTCAAGTCGGTGTGACGTTGCCAAAGGCTTAATAGTCGCTTGATCTAAATAAGTATTTTGATAAACGACCTGATAGGGTCGTTTTTGTTTTAAAAATAGAAATTAAAAAAGCAAAAGTTATTAAAATTTCAAAAAATGACAGATGGTAATTTGTTTTCATAAATTTGTTGTAAAATAGTTAATATTTAGACTGCTCATAATATTTGATCTATACCAAAAGATTTGAGAAAGGTTCAAATAAAAACAAATAAAAGTAGCAGTTATTTTGATTCAGTGATACGGAGATCAATATGCCAAGGTTAAGTTTTTTAACATGTGCAATATGTGCATGTTTAAATGTAAGTGCGGTTTATGCAGCATCTGGACTGACTTCTATGTCTGATTCAGAACTTGCTGCAACACAAGGTCAAGCTCTAATGAGCTTGTCATATATTGCTCCCAACGACAGTACAAATTTAGAAAAATTAAGAGATAGCAGTAGTAATATTGGCTTTTATCGATTGGGTATGGAGGCAAAAGTAGAGCTCAATGCAAACATTGCTAATCTACAGCTAGGCTGTGGTGGGGCAAATGGTGCTGGTGGCTGTGATATTGATATTAAAAATGTTTCACTTAGTGGCTTAAATGATGGTACGGTAACTAGTGGGGCGCAATTAGGTAGTCCAACATTTAACAATCCCAGAGCATCAACCAGTGCTCAAATCACAAATCCTTTTCTTGAGTTTGCCATTAAGAATCCGCAAACAGCTGCTACACGTCAAATCACTGGGTTTCGATTAAGTGCGGAAGCGATAGAGGGTCTGTTAAGCTTAGGTCTAGATAATAATAACTTTACAACCTCAACGGATGGTATTCAAAGCTTAAGTGGATACCTACAATTAGCTAATTTGAGCGGTCAAGTGACGACTGCCGCATCGACTTTTGGTGTTAACGATAATGCTAATTGTGCAGCCATTGTTGGGATGCCCAATGGTACATGTCAAGCAATTGCTGGGAAATTAAATTCAACGATTGGTGGCCAGCGTGATTTTGTAAGTTATACTGGGGCTGGAAGCACTGATACTAAGGGTATTTCTGTACCCAGTATGACTGTACCATTTACTAAAAATACTACTTCAGTCATTACAGGGAATCGGATGACAGCAGCAGTAGTAAATAATATTAATGTTTCTATTCCTCATATTGCATTAGATTGTGCCAATTCAGATCGCGCAAGTGCATCAGCATGTGGAAACCTCCCGACTGGTAACTTTGTGAATCAATTGGCTGTAGATTTAGTTAATTATAAAAAATATAATACGGGTGAAAGTGTTGCACCTAATGGTAACAGCGCTAGTTGTATTGAAGTATTTTGGATATGTGCTGTTTCTTCTGCCAAGTTTCAGATGGCATCTGGTTCCACATTAGATGGGTTAAATCTTAATGTTACATTCTCTGAAGCACTCAATATGTTTCATAATATTCCTTTAAGAGGCACAGGTGGTTATCTTGCACTCCAAAGCCAGACACTGCGATGGCCTGGTGCGAATAGTGATGATATTGCGCAAAAGGGTTGGTGGTTGTCCTTTAAAGATCCTATTGACTTAGGGTATTTAACGTCTACAAATTCAGCAGATATTTCTGCAGTGTTGCCTCAGGTTGCGGGATTTATTACACAGTCGTTAATGAATGGTAGTGATATTCCTATTAGTCTCCTTGATGGTTTGGGTGCAGCAACTAATAATGCTATTAAAAAGCAACTCAATATTGATGTAAGTAGCCAAACAGCAAATCTAACTTTAAGTAACTTGCAACTAACTTCTCAATATTTAAAAAGTAATTGTTATGGTAGCTTAAAATTTTGTTAAGTGTTGGTTAGTGTAAGCGTTATAATATATTTTGCTGAATAATGAGTAATCACATGCAAGCTAAAGCATTCTTTGGTATATATCTTTAGCTTGTTACTTTTAATAGCATATTTTATTGAATAATTACAGTTATGATGCTCAATAGTTAACTTGTACATTTGAATCCATGTACTGTTAAATACAGAATCTTTTTTGCCTTTTAAGGTTTCATTGCTTAAATTATAGTTACAAATAAGTCATACCATTTATGTTGAATAATAAATAAATTTTAGTTGCTTATGTGGGTTTTAATCTATTAATTCTTTTTTTAAAGCTCCATGATTTTTCATCTCTTTTATATTTTTGTAAAAATAATATTAAAACATTGTAATTTTCACACAATTTAATAGAGAATTAATACAATCAAATATAAAAATCTACTGAAATTGATAAAAATCATATCGATTTTTTGAAAATTTTGTTGACAGGAAAGTCAAATAACCAGTGAAAAGGAATGTTTATGAGCGGCTATAAAAAAAACATAACATGTTGCATTTTCTGTATTAGCTTAGTCTCTAGCTTAAGTACAACACACGCCCAAATTGTGGCTTTGGATGATAAGGAACTAAGAAATACACAAGGTCAAGGTCTGATGACACTCTCCTATATTTCTCCGAATGATCCACAAAATAAAAATGTGGGGAGTAATATTGGATTTTATAAACTGGGTATGGAGGCTCAGGTTGACTTAAATGCCAATATCCGCAAATTGCAATTGGGCTGTGGTGGAGTAAATGGTGCAGGAAGCTGTGATATTGATATTGATTATCTAAGCTTAAGTGGCATTTCAGATACAAGCACTGGAAGGGCAAGTTCGTCAGCCACAATTACCAATCCATTTATTGAGTTTGCAATTAAGAATCCGAATTCTGCTTCAACGCGTGAAGTCAGTGGATTCCGTTTAAGTGCTGAATCGATACAGGGCTTGCTTACATTTGGTCTAGAAAATGGAGATGCGAAAAGTGGTATCAACTCTTTTAGTGGTTATATGGTCACTAAAGATACTACAGGCACAGTAAATACAGGTGCAGTGAATTCTGGATTGACGCAAAGTAGTTTAAATCAGGCGATAACGGGTAAAATTAGAAGTTCAGATGGTCTTGTTACTGGAAACTTTACCTCTTCAGACTATAATTTAACGTTGAGTTCAGCATCTGGTTCTTTGTCACTTCCATCTCAAGTAATTACTGGTAAACGTATTACAACTGCAAACTTAACAGGAACAGCGGTAGTTAGTGGTATTCAATTAGGTGGTACAGTTAATGCCGATGCAAAAGTATATGGCTTCATCCCTGTGTCTATTTCAGGTACTTTAAATGGCACTGTAAATAATTTAGGTGTTGATGTAGCTGTTAATGAAGATTTGGGATACTTTCATAAAGTGAACTTAAATGGTACAGCTGCGTCACTTTCCATGCAGAAACAAAACTTAATTTGGACGAATGCGAAATCAACAGCGCAAACTGGATGGTGGTTAGAGCTCTCAAATCCTATTGATATTGGAGATGTGTCACCCGCTAAAACTGTGACTATTACTTCAGATGTAGTGAAGCAGACGTTGACTCAAGTGAGTAGTTATTTAACAAGTAATCCGATTAATTGTGGTTTACTCGCAACTACTTGCCTAGCTGGTACTATTAATACGGGAACTGTTGATTTATCTAATTCATCCTCGGTATCAATGGGATTGACGAATCTAGTCCTGACCAATCAAAATTTTGCTCCAAATTGTTATGGCAATTTAAAATTCTGTTAATTTTGGTCATTTAAAATTTGTAAGTAAAGCGTTTGATGGTGTATCTCTCAAGTTTGTTCTCTATTTTCATTTATCGGAAAAGTTTTTTTTTACACGTTTTTTTTTGCATTTGAGTAATTAATACGCATAATAGAAAGTGAGTAAAGGTTGGCAAATCCAGCAAAATTTTCTTAAGCTCGGAATGCTTAAGTAAGCTCATGAATGTATAGAAAAAGAAATATGATGCGGAGCATCGTATAAAGGATGGTCATGATGACGGCAATTACTTATACGGTAAATTTAAAAAAAACCGTTTTAGCAAGCGTAATTGGCTTATTCTTAAGTCAATCTGGTTTTGCTCTGCAAGAAATTTCTGATGATGGTTTAAGTCAGACCACTGGAGAAGGAATTGCATTGCTTCCTACAGAATTTTCTTTTCAGTTAAATGGAGCAAACAGTATAGCAAGTACTTTTACGTCTAAAGTTGATGTTGCAGATAATAGTAATCCTGGAACAGGATATTTACATATTATTCCTGTAGGTCCTTTAAGCTCAACCATCCAAACCTACAATCAGACAGGAGCTAATAAAATAGGTAAAGCTGATATTTACCTTTATGGATTAGCACTTTCGAAAAACGATAATAATGTAAATACAAGATATAGTGGACAAAATATTTCAAGTTGGGGAACTGCTGCAAATCCGTGGGTACTCAAAGTATTGACAGCTCAAAATATTCCTAACTTCGCAGGGACAAATAAACCTGTGAGTTATTTAACATATGAAGCTCCCTTATATGACAAAAATGTTTATTCAAATCCCGCGACTGCACCCGATGACTATAATTTAAAACTAGGATTATGGTTGGATGCGTTTGTACGTGATCCAAGCAAAGTCGAAGGAGATGCTGCTGAGTTCTGTTTAAATGGTGCTACTGATTGTAAAACCAATACTAATAATTTACGTGCGAATAGATTACGTTTACAAGGCGTTTGGAATGGTTTAAGCATCAATGGAAGTAATCTTAAATTATTCCAAACCTTAGATGGTTCAAGTATATCGGGTTATAACAATACATTAGGTCTCGCTGGTTTATTACGTTTTAATAGCTTGAGCTCAATCTCTACTACTGGGAATATTATTAAAAACACAAGTAGTGAAGATGGTGTTTTACGTTTGAGTACGCGAGAGGCTGCTGCAAGTCCGAATCTTGATAAACTTATTAATACGCCAGCAATCGATGGAGGGGCTGTCCCTACATTTAATGCCGAAGAAGGGCTTTATTTATATAATCCACATATTAATCTTGCTTTAGGTAGTTTATATCAACCTGTTGTTTTAGGAGTGGCTGATGATGGAAAAAATATTGTTCTTGAAGTGACACGAATTCCTAATGTGGCAGCAGTTTATAACCAGATTTATACGAATTATAGTGATCTTTCTAGTAGTACTTATTTAGGGTCAACTTGTAGCCAATTTGAATGCGGTACTTCTGGAACAAACGCCCGTAATCCGACGCATAGCAGTATCACGATTGGTGATGTAGCTTATAACACGACGACGAAATCTATTTCAGCGGATACCTCTGCTAATGTAAAAGGTATTACATTTAAAGATGGCGCTGGTGGCAGTTCTGTAAATTTAGGGTCTGCTGCGATTGATGGTGTGCTTATTCAGCATATGAAAATTACAACAAAAGGGCTGTAGGAGTTTAAATATGCAAAAAATTATTTTAAGTTTGGCATTTTTAATTTCATTACAAAGCCATGCAGCCTTGGAAGCTTTAAATAATATTGAACTACAAAAAATTGAGGGTCAGGCTGGTGCTGATATTTCATTAAAAGTAACGCTAAATCAAAATGCTACAGGTCAGTTTGATACGAATTTATGTTCTGATTTGCGTTATTGTCGTTTAGCAATAAATTTAAATAACATAGGTAGTGAGGCAGGTGGTGATAGAAAATGGCTGGTATTCAAAGGAATACAGGGAGCAATTAATATTCAGAAGCTTGGCTTAGATGGTGCTGATTTAAAATACAATAATAAAAGTGGAACTGAAATTGTAAAACCTGCCATTCAGCTCGGATCGAAGTATGATAGTCCTATTCTTTTTCGTGATTTCGGTTTCGATACGATGTCAATTGAAACAGATGCAGGAACAGGTGATGTGAATGCCGGTTATTTGGCAAATTCTAATGGAGGTGCGCAGGTTACTCAAAGTGGTAATCCCTCGGTTGTACTCAGTGATAATCGCTATTCGAATGGTAAATATATAGTTTCTGGATATGACAATGGTAGAGAGGTTGGTTTTACAGGAATGAAACTGACTGGAAATTTAGCTCTAAACGGAAAAATGATGATCTTTAGTTGTGACTCAAGCCATCCACGTTGCTAAAGCTAAATATTAAGGAATCCAATAAAAGGAATTTGAAATGAAACAAGTAGCAAAACAACAAAAAGAATTTCTATTAAGTTTGCTTACTGCCAGTATTCTATTTTCAATGCAAAACAGCTTTGCCATGCAAGTGATGAACGACAATGATATGCGGGCAGTGGATGGTCAAGATGGAGTAGTCGCTGAAGTCAGTTATGGATCAGTTGGTTTTGATCAGCTTTATTGGGATGATAAATCTGGCAGTTCATCTACAGCTAACACACAAGAGAACTTAAGAGCAAGTTTAACTGGAGTCAAAATAACAACAGCAAATGTAAGCCAACCTAACATTACTTTAAAAATGAACGCAGGTAGCTTGGCAAATGGTTCAAAAACAGGACTGGATTTAGACGTTGCTGCGAATTTAGGGACAATTCAAGCTGATAAATTTACTTTATGTAAATCTACAGACTCACTCTCTAGCTGTAGTGCCGCTCCTTCTTTTGGTAAATTAGCCATACAAAACACTCAAAATACACCAATTAGCCTTCACATGATTACTGCGGATGGTTTGTTTAGTAAAGCAGGTTTTTCCTCACTTGACTTAGGGATTAAAGGATTAGATATTAGTTTGAGCCAAAAAGATGTTGGTTCATCTTATAATGCCCTGATTATGAATGACTTTAATTTTAACTTTGGTGCTAAGGGATATATGTATGTTGATCCAACTGAGGGACTAGTCTTACGTACTAATCCAGTCAGTGGTAGTGGAGCAACAGATATCGGTTATGTTGATTTTAAAAGAGACGCAAATAATAAACCAGGTTTGAATCTTGAGTTTATGATGCAGCCAAATGTCGGTAATAACGGAACCGATGTAAACGCAAGTTCTGCCAAGGGGATTTTACGTGCTGGTGCAAATGGACGAATGATCAATGGTGTATTACAGTTACGCGGAACCAAAGATACAGCAAGTACAATTTTAGGAGCCACACCAAATGGTAATTCGATTGCTGGAGATACTGGCCTAGCATTTCGTTTAAATGGTGAGTTTACGAGTGACCGTGATAATCTATCTGGTGTTGAAGCAACGAGTTTGGAGTTAGGTGGGGCTGGTAATCAAACCTATGGGCTTAGATTTTCTAATATTACTCCTTTACAAACCCGTAAAAATATTGATGTAAATGGTAACCCTGTCGCATCTTTAAATGGACAGTCATTTTCAAATTTAACTGCATTGAATGCTGATCATGCTGGTTTAAATATGGATGGAATTTACTTTAATTTGGTCAATGCAAATCAAATAAAGCTTCCCGAAAACTCTGCATTTACAGCCACAACATTGGGTCAGAGTGGTACACATTTAGTCAGTGCTGCAGACTATATTCAAAATTTATCAACCAATAATACGCCTTACACTGTTTTAGCCATTCGTGGCATGAACTTCGCAGCTTTGTCACGTCGTGGTCAATTTATATATACAGATTCAGGTGGAGTGGTAAATCCTGTATCTACTACAACTAAATGGGGCTTGGGTTTACCAATTTACAATCTCAATGCAAATTTTGCATTTAGTCCACGTGTGACTACAGGTGCTGTAAGTGAAACAAGTTCGGATTATATCGTGACAAAGAGTGGAGATACATATACTCAAACAGCATTATCTGGATCACAACGTATCGGATTTAGTGGTTCTATTAGTACCCAAGGTGTGAGTGCAGACGGCTCAAAATCCACTTCGATTCTTCTAATTGATGGTGGGAATAATACCAACGATTCTCTAGGTAATGGGAACTATAATCCAACGGATTATTATATTGGTCTTCGTAATATCGATATGCTACTGAATGGTACAGGAAGCATGGGGTTTGAAAACGGCAGGATCAATGTCAGTATGCCAAAGCTTCTAATGGCAATGTCTGCGCAATTAGCAGCAGGTTATTTACCTGGAGCCAAATATAAAACATGTCCGACAGGAGCCAATGCGAGTGGATGCTATGCTGTATCTAACAGTTTTACTCAGCCTTTTGATGTACTTACAGGTATAAAGATAAGACTTGCAGGAGCTGCAAATTTTTCGATTATTCCTCTTTCGCTTTCTGCATCTGATTATAATAATGATGGCACACCAAAGGATGGTAAAAATGCTTTAAATTTTATTGGTCTTTTAAAATTAAGCAAAGATTTAGCCAACAATAATTCGATTCAAATCGTAGATCCTATTGATGGTTCTACATTTGGGCTTGATAATATGACAGGGACAATTGGCTTTGATAATAAGTTAGTCGTAAATAAAGATAATGTTGGATTTAACTTTGGATTTAACTTTAATCCTGCAAAAACACCTGAGGAAGTTTTTCGAGTTAAAAATATTAATTTATATCCTGCTATTAAGGATAGTAATGGTGCAGTTACGGGGATTGGAGCTGGACAGCGTATTGGAGAGCTTGCAATTACTGGTGGACGTTTAACCAGTGAAATGAGAATTACGCCAAGAGATGGAGCATTTTAATATTCTGAAATATAAAAATTTAAGTAGTTAATAAGCTACTATGAGTGAAATATTACGAGTATATGGTGGGTTCTATTAAAAACTCATATGCATTGGTAGAATATTGCAGAGCTTTAAAATTCTGTTAACGTACCTTTAGTCGGATATAGTCTTACATATACTCGAATTATTGTAATATGTGTAAGAAGTAACCAAATGATATTTGTCTTAAGGATTAGGACAATGAAGAAAAACAAAATACTGGGATGTATAAGTCTATTTTGCTTTGCACCTCTTACACTGGCGATGCAGCCAATGGATGACCAGAGTCTGTCAGCAACGACGGGGCAGGATGGTATTAGCATTGGTGTAGGTGTCAATAAAGTCGAATTTAAACAGGTAGCTTTGATTGATAAAGATGGCATAGCTGCGTCCACCACTTATAACAATCGTGCAAGTATGGTTGTTGCTGGGAGCAATGCAACGCCAGTGAGCTTAAATTTTATAGGTGGAAATTCTGATCCGACTTTTAAAATAGTCATGGATACAGATGGTGGCGGCACAAATAAAGCGTTTGCAAACTTGGCAATCTCATTTGCAAATCAAATTTCAGGTTTAACCATTTCACCATTTTCTATTTATTTAGCAGGAACTAATTCAAGTTCAAGTTTTAACACTTCAAAATCTATTTTTACAGGAACAACTTTAAATAGTGATGTTAAAGAGTTACTTAGAGTCGGTAGTAACATTGATGTAAACTTTGTATCTGGTAATGCTCCTAAAATGAATATCCAACTTGGGAGTGCGCCACAAAGTCATATGATTCAATTTGGCGGGGCGATCAGCTCAATTTGTAATGGCGGCTGTCCCATTACTCTCGTATCAAATTATGTTGATACGCAAACTCCTGCTAATTCTTATTCAACAGGCATTACTTTTGATCTAAGCCTAAAAGCAACAGATCAAACCAATGGATTTTCATTGAATGGTTTTTATGCAGGTATTGAATCAACTGGATTTGTTTTTGGTAACACTGGCACTTCAAATCAATTAAATGCGACCCTAAAGAATGTGACTTTGGGTGAGGCAGGTCAAAGTAATGCGAATGTCTTTAATGGCGTGCAAAATGGACCTATGGGTAATATAGGGGCAGTCGGTGCATCGGTTACCGATTTAAAGGTAAAAATCAGCGGGATGTAAAAAGTTAATGGTGCGCTCGGCGGGACTCGAACCCACGTCGGTCACTTAGGAGGCAACTGCTCTATCCAGTTAAGCTACAAGCGCATAATTTTATGATTATAAACAAAAAAGTTACTGCGAAGGCAATAACTTTTTTGTTTTTCTATTCTAGATTTTATTCAGAAACAGATGATTTTGAATTTAACAATTTATAAAGTACATACATCAATACAATCCAGATTGGAATCATAATCACGGATTCCATAAAACCTTGAGTCCACATAATGTATAACACCGTCGCAATAAACAATAAAACCAGATAGTTACTCACAGGTGCCCAAAGTGCTGGGAAGGAGACTTTATGGTTGATTGCTTTCATGGCAGATCTAAATTTTAAATGTGTCAAACTAATCATCGCCCAGTTTAAGACCAATGCACCGACCACCACATACATTAAATGACCTAATGCATCTTCTGGTACAAAATAGTTTAGTAATACACATCCAAAAATTAAGACAGCAGATAACCAGACAGCGGGTATTGGAACCCCTTGTGAATTGACCTTTTTAAACACGGCTGGTGCATTGCCTTGTTGGGCTAGACCATACAGCATACGGCTGTTGGCATACATACCACTGTTATATACTGACAGTGCTGCGGTTAGAATGATAAAGTTTAATAGATGTGCTGCCCAACCAATTCCCAATTGACTAAAAATCATCACAAATGGGCTTTTATCCAGACCACCTAAATCGAGTTGATTCCAAGGAACTAAAGAAAGAAGAATGGTAAGAGAGCCGACATAAAAAATCAGGATACGCAAAACCACCTGATTGATTGCCTTGGGAATGGTTTTCTTCGGGTTGTCGGCTTCAGCTGCGGCCATACCAATCAGTTCAATACCACCAAAGGCGAACATTAAAAAGGCAAGCATATAAAACAAACCATCGAAGCCATTTGGAAAAAATCCACCATGTGTCCAAAGGTTGCTAAATGAAGCTGTAGAATCAGGGCCAGCAGTAAATAATAAATATAGACCAAAGATGATCATGGAAACCACAGCCACAACTTTAATAATTGAAAGCCAAAATTCTGATTCACCATAAAATTTAACGTTGGTTAAATTGATAGCTGTAATGACCAAAAAGAAAAATAATACCGATGCCCACGAAGGAATATGAGGCCACCAATAGTTAATATATTTGGCAACCGCTGTAAGCTCAGTCATCGCCACCAAAACATAAAGAATCCAGTAATTCCAGCCCGCTAAAAAGCCCGGAAATTTCCCCCAATATTTATTGGCAAAATGACTAAATGAACCTGCAACAGGTTCTTCCACAATCATTTCACCCAACTGGCGCATAATTAAGAAAGCGATTAAACCACCGATGGCATAACCCAAAATAATTGAAGGACCAGCAGACTGAATAACTTGTGCGGAACCCAAGAATAAACCCGTTCCAATTGCACCACCCATGGCAATCAACTGGATATGACGGTTTTTTAGCCCCCGCTGAAGTTTTGAAGAATCGTTGTTCAAAGCACTTCGCTCTACCGTGAATAAGCTGAATATTCTAAAGGATCGAGTGTATTTAGCCTAGTCAGCCGATAAAAAAAGCAGCCAACTTTAGTTGTACTTAAGCGTCGACTTTTGCCAGTGTTAAGCTAAGTGCTCAGGGTGAGTCATTCAAGCAGGTTGCATATAATGAGAATGAATGGATGAAATAAGCTGATTTTTGGTACATATTTTGAATAGATTTTGAGTACAATACAGTCACTGTGAGGAAAAATAAAACATAACATGCTTAATGATAACGATTTAGAGACAGTCTTTATGTTAGGACAGCAACAATTACGTTCGCTGACTCCTTTTATTTCAAAAGATATCATTCAAAGTTCGGTTCCTACGCTCTCTTTGCTGGATCAGTTGCCTGTACCTGCATTTATTTTAAGTACCAATGGCGTTTTTTTAAAAGTAAATCAGCTCTATGCAGATATCTATGCCAGTGATGCCTTGTATATGCAAGGTAAGCTCATGAGTTATTTTATTGAAAATATGCAAACCGAAATTCAGGTGATTTTAGCTCAGTTCGAACAAGAATCATTTCACGAAAAAGAACTTTATGTGAAAGGTCGTTTTTATAATAGTTATTGGCGACCTTTAACTGATCAAAATGAACAAATCATTGCCACCATGGTCATTTGGGCAGAAGTCACACGTTTAAAACGCCGTGAGCGGGTACTTGAACTGAACAATTTACGTTTACAGGAACACCTTTATATTGATTCAGTCACAGGTGTCGCCAACCGCCATGCGCTTGAACAAGCATTGACCCAGCTCAAGTCAGACCAGAAGGTCAGTCATCTTCATATATTGATGCTTGATCTGGATAATTTTAAAAAATTTAACCAAACCTATAGTTATAGTCAGGGCGACATTGTATTAAAGGAAATTGCTGAGTTGTTACAAAGCTATTTGATTCCTGAAGAATCACGGTTGTACCGTTTAAATTCAGCTCGATTTATCATTGTGATGCCGAATGCTTCAGAGTTAACTGCCTATACCTTAGCAGAGCGTTTGCGCATGGCAATTTATGATGCAGCTTATCATTTTGATGCTTCAGAGACTCAGAGACTCAGTGCTTCTGTTGCCATTTATCATCCTTCATACCATGAACTTGATCATTTTTCTGAGATTGAATCTAAATTATCTATTGCAATTAAAGACAGTAAGTTAAATCAACCGAATAAAAATGCAAATACAAGCCGACCTCCTATACTTGGCGAACACTCATCCTGAGTTTGTCTGATAGATTCTGTGTCATGCCCGTGATGAAGTCAGTATTTTTAGGCTGATTGTTTTCCCAAGCCAACACAATTTTATCCAAAAGAGAGTGTATGCCCAGATTTTGAAAAATTAAACATGTTTTTGCATGATTTGAATGTGATATCTTTACTCACATTCATCAAATACATAGCCTAAAGCTATTTTCTCTTCGTTTCATTTGAGGCCATCCGTGACATCAATTTCGCAAGTCAATGCATTATCTGCTGCTCAAGAGCGTATTCAGCAAGATTTAACGATTGCCTTAGAGGCATTTGCTTTACCTGAACCCTTGAAGTCTGCGGTGCATCATGCAGTGATGCTCGGAGGGAAACGTATTCGTCCTGCATTATGTTATGCGGCTGCTTCATTAAAACAGCATCCCAACTTTGCAGCCGCACGTCGTGCTGCTGTTGCGGTTGAGTTTATACATTGTTATTCACTGGTGCATGACGATTTGCCTTGCATGGACAATGACTTGTTACGTCGTGGTCAACCCACCTGTCATGTAGCATTTGGTGAAGATACGGCCTTACTGGCAGGTGATATCTTGCAGTCGATGGCCTTTGAGGTATTAACGAGTCGGTTATTTGATCAGCAGCAAAGCGTAGACAATGCCATTGTGTTGAAACAAGTACAAATTTTGGCAACAGCCAGTTCTAAAATGGTCAGTGGTCAAGTGCTTGATTTGCAATCGGAAGGGCAACAGATTCATCAGGATGCGCTTGAAACGATTCATCGTAATAAAACAGGAGCATTAATACAGGCTGCAATTATGATGGGAGCGGTCACTGCATTTGCTGGAACAGATCAAGCCATTCCACAATTACGTCAATTTGGACAAAATATTGGTTTAGCATTTCAGGTTCATGATGATGTGCTGGATATTATATCTACCACTGAAACTTTGGGTAAAACTGCCGGTAAAGATGAACAAGTTGAAAAATCTACTTATCCAGCATTAATGGGCTTGGAAGCCGCACAACAATATGCGCAATCTTTACAACAACAAGCACTTTCTGCACTCGATTATTTTGGTGAGTCTGCTCGAGACTTGCTCGAAATTGCACAATTTGTATTATCCAGAAAAAACTGATTTTTCAGTTAAAAAAGGCAGTCCCTTGTCTTTAGAGCAAAGGGACTGCAAACGATAGAATCATCAACAGCAAGTTTAAGACGGATTACGTCCCATCACACCGCGAATGGTATTCAGAATATCAGCAGGTAATACCACAGTTTTGGCATTGTTGGATTTCGCCATATCCTGCATGGCTTTAATATATTGCTCACCCAATAAATAAGCGACTGGAATTTCCTGTTCACCGACTGCTGAAGTCACCATTTCAATGGCCTTTTGTGAAGCTTCTGCCAGTACCACCTGAGCTTCGGCATCACGACGCGATGCTTCCAGACGACCATCGGCCTCTAAAATGGCTGCTTGTTTTTCACCATCTGCTTTGGTTACGGTGGCACGACGTTGCCGTTCAGCTGCAGCTTGAGCTTCCATAGCCGCTTGCATGGTCGGTGAGGGTTGAATATCCTGAATTTCTACAGTTTTAAGGGTAATGCCCCAATCTGAAATATCATCTGAAATGGCGGCTTTGAGTTTGGCTTTTATATGGTCACGTGAAGATAATGCATCATCCAGATCCATTTCACCCACGATAGAACGCAAAGAAGTCTGAACCAGATTTTGAATAGCCCATGTGTAGTTTTCAATGCCATATACCGCTTTTTCTGGTGTGGTTAAATTAATATAGGCAACTGCATTCATGACCAAGACAGCATTGTCACGGGTGATCACTTCCTGAGAGGGAATATCAAGCACAATATCTTTTGTAGTCACTTTATAAGCGACTTCATCGACATAGGGAATGACAAAGTTAAGTCCTGGGCTCAAGGTCGCATGGTATTTACCCAAACGTTGCACAATCCATTTATAACCTTGTGGGACAATGCGCACCCCTTTAAAAATGGTGACACCGACAAAGATGAGAAAAGCTAAACCAATAATCGTACCGACTGGCATAAAAAGATCCTCTTATGTTTCTTGAGATTTATGTAATTGAACAACCAGATCATTGCCCATAATATCGACCACGCGTACCCGATCACCGACCTGAACAGGGGATAAACTACGACAGTTCCATTCGTCCGAACCTAACACAGGTAGAGAGAATCGAACCACAACCTGATCATGAGTCAATCCAGTTTGGATGACCATTCCGACTTGACCGATTGTCGCTTCACGGGACAATCCTGCTTTGGTTTTGTCAATTGAAAGCGGTTTAATAAATTTAAACCATAAAAGTGTGCATATCACCGATAGAATAATCCACATGACAATTTGTACCGTGAGATTCATTACCGGGAATAGCCACAATAAAATTCCCACCAAAATGGCGGCAATACCAAACCAAAGGGCAGCAAAGGCAGGTAAGATCAGCTCAGAAAGCATCAAAACAATACCTAAAATAAACCAATGCCAAGGTTCTAAAACTAATTCCATAGCGTTGCTCGTATTACTTATGATAAAGATGAAAAAATCATCAAAGATCAATGTAGCAGAACTGGCGCATCATGAATATGAAAATCAGTGGTAGATCTAAAAATAGGGAAATTAGCTCAGATTTCTTCGCTGAATCCTTTTAATTTTTGCTGTAAGAAGAAAAGGAATGAGGCTTTTAACACGGATAAAAAAATCGAGTATTCAACCTAAATCGGGCAAAGAAATGCAATAAGGACTTAGCATTTCTTTGCGCATAATGATGGATAATTAAAACTTCGCACGTGGCGCAGGTTTAAGCGCAGCAGGGGATTGTTTAAATGCCTGAATGACACTTTGAATTTCTTTGATTTTAAGCTGGGTGGCTTTTTCACCTTCTAAAATTGCCTGATTACTCGATTTTAAATCCAGTACCCCCAGATTACCGACTTTGGGTTGAATCACCACACTGGCCTGATTTAACTCAGTACTAATACTTTGCTGTCCCATAATATTAATAGTCTGATCCAGCAAACCGAGCATATTGCCGGCACCTGAACCGGTTGGTCGTGCAGAAATATCCACCGCAATCACAAGATCCGCGCCCATATCTTTGGCTGTTTTAACAGGAATTGGGCTGACCAGACCACCGTCCACATATTTCACATTGGCAATGGTGGTAGGTACAAAGACATTCGGAATGCTGCAAGAGGCGCGAACCGCTTGTCCGGCGTTGCCTTTAATAAAATCTGCTTTTTGTCCATTATCGAGGCGGGTTGCGACCGCAGCAAAACGAATTGGAAATTTTTCAATCGGTTTATTCTCGACTTGAGCATTGACATAATTTTGTAATTTTTGACCTAAAATAATGCCTTGCCGATTCAGGGTCAGATCACGCAAATCTGATTCCTGTAATTTGAGTGCCAGACTCTGCATTTGGTACGGTGTTTTCCCACTGGCATAGATGCTCCCGACAAAACTACCTGCACTGGTGCCTGTCACAATCTTTGGTTTAATGCCGTGCGACTCTAACACCTTAATTACACCAATATGTGCAAAACCTTTGGCACCGCCCCCTCCCAGAGCCAGTGCAATCACAGGTTCACGTGCTTTGATGGAACTGGTTTGAGTTGGTGTTTTTACGCTTTTATCACAGCCAAATAAAGCCAGACTCAGTGCGCTGACCAGAGCAAAATGTACAACTTTCATCTTAATTTAAATAACAAAATCTGGACAAAAAAGATGCGCTCATCTGAACAGATTTAAGATGCGAATACTAGCGTTTTTTCACAAGATTTTGTAAAGGTAAAGATAACCAGTCAGGTGTGTGCGGGGAAAATTTTCCTTCAAAACGCTGCATTATTTCGTTCAAATCCTGTTCATAATCTCCCGTAGGATGGAATATCCCCAGACAATGAATCGTTTTTTGATTAAAGTCGAAAGAAAAAATAACGATGGGAATCTTTGCCTTTAATGCAATTTGATAAAATCCACTTTTGATTTTTTCAGCTTTCTTGCGAGTTCCTTCAGGTGCCATGCCTACCCAGATTTGATCCTGCTGTTGAATAAACTCAACGACTTGTTGGGTTAAACCATTGATTTGATCACGTTTGACTGGAATCAGTCCTGCCCATTTTAGTACAGGTCTCAAAGGGGGCTTAAATAGACTGTCTTTACCCAGAACAGTTATTTTAATTCCTAAAGCACCAATCGCAAGAAACCCGTACCATGCATCGATATTAGACGTATGGGGCGCAACAATGGCAACAGCTTTGGCTAAATTGGGAAATTCACCTTCAAAACGCCAGCTTTGTGCTAAAAACAGAGCTTTAAAGGTCGCTCGACTCAGGGGTGTTCCACGTCTTGGAATTTGGTCGGGGAGTTCTGGAAAATGCGGCATATCCTGATACCTTAAAAATCATCCTTTTTGTGCATGATAGTCTTTTGAAACCTCGCTGACATTGGCAAAATGGTGAGTTTAAATGTGCATGATTTTGCCAAAGGAAATCGAATGCTCAACCCAGCGCGGTTATATGTCTTGTTATTCTCATTGTACTGGGCGCAAGGTTTACCTGTCGGTTTTATGACACATGCCTTACCGGTTATTTTAAGAGCGCAGGGCGTTTCACTGGCTCACATTGGTGGTTTTGGGTTATTAATGTTACCGTGGTCTATCAAGATTTTTTGGGCACCACTTGTTGACCGATTCGGTTGGTCTAAATTAGGACATTATCGAAGCTGGATTATTCCGACTCAACTTTTGAGTGTGGTCATTTTAATACTCTTATCTTTTTTCCCAATTGACGAATTGAATCAACCTTTTACGCTTTCTATCTTTTTTATTTTATTTCTCTGTCTAAATTTAACTGGTGCAACACAGGATATTGCCACAGATGCCTTGGCGGTGAATTTGCTAAAAACCGATCAGCAACACTGGGGTAATACGTTTCAGGTGATTGGCTCACGTTTGGGATTTATCGTAGGGGGAGGCGTTGTACTGTGGGCATTAGATGGCTTTAGTTGGCAAATAACGTTTTGGATGTTGGCACTGATCGTGTTGCTCAATACTTTGCCGATTTTGTTTTATCAACAATCGCATGATCATACAGCGCAGCATTTTGAAACATCTCAAAAACGTGTGAGTTTTAAGCAGTATTTTCAATACTTTACTCACTCCAAAGAACTACGTTCCTGGTTAGTCGTGCTGGTGACATTTAAAGTTGCAGATGGATTATCTGGCCCTTTATTAAAACCACTGATGGTGGATTTGAGGCTGAATTTTACTCAGATTGGCGTTTATATCACTATGCTGGGTGCTTGCGCTGCACT
Source organism: Acinetobacter ihumii (assembly GCF_900625095.1). Lineage (GTDB taxonomy): Bacteria > Pseudomonadota > Gammaproteobacteria > Pseudomonadales > Moraxellaceae > Acinetobacter > Acinetobacter ihumii. Next base: position 3,039,982 of record NZ_LR130760.1, read on the forward strand.
GTTGGGAGCCGCAATTGCAGGTTACTTATTAAAAAAATATGCTCGTGCGCAATTACTGATCTGGTTTTCCTTGTTAAAGGTGTTGAGTTTATGTGCCTATGTAGGACTGGCTTTTGCTTATGAACAAAAAATCGTGATCAGTCATTGGATCGTGTATGTGGTGAATGCAGTTGAAGATGCAATTTCTGCCATGCTTCTGGTGGTCATGCTGACATTGATTATGCAATATAGTCGCAAAATGCTAGCAGGCACAGATTTCACTTTTCAGGTGGCAATTATGGCAACCATGAGTGGCGGCTTATATACGATCAGTGGAATCTTGGGCGACTGGTTGGGTTATTTTATTTATCTCAATATCATTGTTGTCGTGGCAATGCTGTGTGTAATCCCGATGTTCATATGGAAACAGCATTATCAAAAAAACGGATAAACATTGATTTAAAATCAAGCATATAAAAATAGCCTAAGCTAAAATTTTTATAAGTTAATCAAAATTTAATGGTTCTGTAACATTTAGGGTCTGTGTAGGATTTGTAACAAATTAACACAGGAACACAACATGAAAACCAAAATTGTGTGGGCATTTGCCTTAAGTTTGATTGCGGGAAGTAGCTTTGCAGCACCCACCTTATATGGTGAAATTGATGCCTCTTTAGATTATTTACCTGAAAATAATGTCACAAAATCTGATCGTGATGTATGGGAAGTCAGCTCAAATAGTTCTTATCTTGGAATCAAAGGTGAGGAAAAGTTATCTGAACGTTTAAGTGCTGTTTATTTGGCTGAGTGGGCATTTAACGCTGACGGAGATGGCACAGACTGGTCGCAGCGTAACCGTTTTGTCGGTTTGAAAGATAATGTGTGGGGAACAATTAAACTCGGTAAACATGATACGCCAGTCAAACAACTGTCCAGTGTGGTGGATACATTTAATAATTATGTTGCTAACAAAGCCGATATTACTGGTATTTTTACGGGTGAAAACCGTGTCGACAATGTACTGCTCTATGAATCACCAGCAATTAATTTAGCAAATGGCAATATAAAAATTAATGCATTGTTTGCCACTGGAGAAGGTTCTGGCATTAAAGCTTCGAGTGGTGGGGTAAAAACCGCGGGTCGCGGTTTAGGAGATGCATGGTCAGCTTCAGCTGTATATGACAATAAAACAGTAGTTGCAGGGGTGGGCTACGATAAAGCCATTCCGAGTACGTTTTTGGGGCGTGGTTTTTTAAATGCGTCTGAACCTGAAATTGCAGGTGGTTCATTGCTTGCCGCAGCCAACACCATTCGTGGTATTGGTCGTTTGAATTTACTGGATAGTCATTTGGCATTAAAAGCATTGTATCAGAGTTCAGAGGTTGAGGACGTTGCAGGAAATGCTGCGGGTTCAGCAAATATTGACGATGCACAAGGCTGGTTAATTGGGGCGGAATATAACTTCCCTAATGCCAACAAATGGACGGTTAAAGGACAATACAGCCAAAATAATACCAGTTTTAAAAACAACCAATCCGATTTTGAAGCCACACAGTTTATTGCAGGTGCAGATTATGCATTCAGTAAACAATTTAAAAGTTATGGCTATGCAGGATATTTAACGCTTGAACAAGCCAGTAAAAAAGACAAACAACCTGTTGCAGGGATTGGTTTAGAGTTTAAATTCTAATAAATCAATTGACTAAATCAAGGTGATCAACATGATCACCTTTTTTATTTAAGTGATTTTTAAGTTTAAATTTTTAGATTAGGCAGTTGTAATCAAAATATGATGTGAATGTTGAATTGCATTTTGAGTCTATATTTTTGAGTTTATCCCTGATTGAACCGAGTTTGGATCATCTATTGATCTTTGTTCTATTTATACCTCAATAAAATATAAGCTCAGAATAACAAAAATGATTTACAGTCGTTATAAGCTATCCAATCACACAGTTAATTTATATGAGGCTGGTGGTTTGTTGCATAACCTGCTTAAATACTGATGAAAATAAACATTCAACATTCGGATACAAGGCTGTATGCAATAAAGATCATTTCTTTTAGTATTTTTTTGCAAGCCTCATAATCAACCTGATGAGCCGTGAGTCAATCCTATGCCTAAAATTCTGATTATTGAAGATGACTTCATGATCGCAGAGTCAACCTTGACCTTGCTTAAGTATCATCAATTCGATGTTGAATGGGTGAATAATGGCATTGATGGTCTGGCACAACTGACCAAACAAAATTTTGATCTGGTCTTGCTGGATCTTGGCTTGCCGATGATGGATGGCATGCAGGTGTTGAAACAGATTCGACAAAAAACAGCCGTGCCTGTGCTGATTATTTCTGCACGTGATCAACTTGAAAACCGTGTCGATGGTTTAAATCAGGGTGCCGATGATTATTTGATCAAGCCTTATGAGTTTGATGAATTACTCGCACGCATTCATGCTTTACTACGCCGAAGTGGCAAAGAAGCACACACCAGTAGTCAGGATCAAGTTTTACGTAGTGGTGATGTGGTACTGAATATTGAAAAGCACGTGGCAACGTTAAATGGTCATGAAGTTGAACTGTCTAACCGTGAGTGGGCAATTCTCATTCCATTGATGACTCATCCCAACAAGATTTTTTCCAAAGCCAATCTGGAAGATAAACTTTACGATTTTGATAGTGAAGTGACCAGTAACACGATTGAAGTGTATGTTCATCATTTACGTTCCAAGTTGGGTAAAGATTTTATCCGTACCATTCGTGGATTGGGCTATCGACTTGGACACAGTTAAATTGTAGGAAATATTATCCCTCATGCTTCAGCATTATTCTTTAAAACGACGCCTCATCTGGTACACGTCTATTTTTAGTATTTTGCTGGGCTGTGTGCTTATTTTTTCAGCCTATAAAATTGCCTTACAGGAAAGTAATCAAATTTTAGATGCTCAGATGCAATATCTGGCAAAGCGTTCCGCGACACAGCCGTATTCATCCGTTGTCAGTCACTTTGAACAGGATCGGATCTATCGGGAAGAAGATCTGTTTGTCGATATCTGGGCGTATAAAAACCAGAGCCATTTGAGTCATGCCGATCGTTTACTGGTTCCGCCTGTTAAATATGCGGGCTTTTATACCCAACAAACCGAGCACGGTGTCTGGCGTACCTATGTGATGCCGACCAAAGATTTTCAAATCCAGATCAGCCAGCAGCAAAAAGTCAGACAAGTGATGGCACTTGAGCTTGCAGGCAGCATGTTTTTACCCTATGTGATTATTTTACCGTTTGCCTTAATTGGTTTGGCAGGAATTATTCGGCGTGGTTTAAAACCACTTGATGATTTTAAATCGGAGCTGATTCAACGTGATTCTAACGATTTGGCACCCATTCATGAGAAGGACTATCCTGAAGAATTATCGCCCACTATTCATGAAATGAACCGCCTATTTGAACGAATTTCGACCGCGCAACAAGAGCAAAAACAATTCGTGGCAGATGCTGCGCATGAACTTCGTACCCCAATTACAGCCTTAAACTTACAGACTAAAATTCTTTTAAGCCAATTTCCAGATCATGCGGCTTTACAAAATCTAAGCAAAGGTTTGGCCAGAATTCAACATTTGGTCAGTCAACTGCTGGCACTTGCGAAACAAGATGCTTCTATGAGTAGTCTTGAGCGTTTTAGTCATTTTCTTTTAAATGATGTTGCACTCAATTGCGTAGAACAGCTCATGAATCTGGCAATGGAAAAAGAAATTGATTTAGGTTTTGAGCGCAATGAAAATATTGAAATTGTCAGTATAGAGCCGACCGTACATTCCATTGTTTTTAACCTGATTGATAATGCGATTAAATACACACCTGCAAATGGCGTGATTAATATTTCAGTGTTTGAAGACAGCAATCAATGCGCCTGTGTGCAGATTGAAGACAGTGGTGCAGGAATTGACCCACAATATTATGATCAGGTACTGAAACGCTTCTATCGCGTACATCATCATCTGGAAGTTGGGAGTGGTTTGGGACTGTCTATTGTGGATAAAGCTACCCAACGTTTGGGCGGAAGATTGACACTGGCTCAAAGTCAGGAATTAGGTGGTTTAAGTGTTTTGGTGCAATTGCCCAAAATTTTAAAAAGTTGATTTTGATCAATGGAGACTCCCTCACCATTATTAAGCTCTCGTTATTTTATAAAAATTTATATAAATCAATTATATAAAATATATTTCGGGTTTGTATGATCTTTTTAAACAAAGACTTTGTATAAAAATATGTGCATATCTAAAACAAAAAAACGGCTCAATTCGAGCCGTGAAAATCATAATCAAAAAAGAACTTAAAACATTCCATCTTCCGAGTTTGCAGAGATTTTATGAATGGATAAATCTGCACCCTGAAACTCATCTTCTTGAGAAAGACGAATGCCCATGGTCATTTTTAAAATACCATAAACTACAAAACCACCCAATAAAGCGATGCTGACGGCGAGCAGGCTGCCAATCAGTTGTGAGATAAAAGAAATCTGACCCAGCCCACCTAACCATTGTTGACCAAAAATGCCGACTGCAAGTCCACCAAATACACCACAAACACCATGTAAGGGCCATACACCAAGAACGTCATCAATTTTGAGTTTATTTTGGGTATACGTAAATAATTTGACAAAAATGAATCCAGCAATCGCACCAATCACTAATGCACTAAATGGATGCACAATGTCCGAACCAGCACATATCGCAACCAATCCCGCCAATGGTCCATTATGTAAAAAGCCGGGATCATTTTTTCCTGCCAGATTGGCACTTAATGTTCCACCGACCATCGCCATGAGTGAATTCATGGCAACTAAACCCGAAATAGCATCGACACGTTGTGCACTCATGACATTAAAGCCAAACCAGCCCACTATAAGAATCCATGAACCTAAAGCCAGAAAAGGAATGGAAGAGGGTGGATGCGCACTAATTCGACCGTCTTTTTTATAACGACCATGTCGCGCACCCAATAAAATCACGGCAGCCAATGCAATCCAGCCACCCATCGCATGTACCACCACCGATCCTGCAAAATCATGAAAAGGTGCGCCAAAATGAGCTTCTAGCCAGCTTTGTAAACCAAAATTACCATTCCATGCGATGCCTTCAAACAGTGGATAAACCAAAGCCACCAGAAAGAAAGTTGCAATTGCTTGAGGACGCATTTTGGCGCGTTCGGCAATTCCACCTGAAATAATGGCAGGAATCGCGGCGGCAAAGGTCAACAAAAAGAAGCAGCGCATTAAGTTGTAGCCATGTTCTGCTGAAAGTGTCGTGCCTACATGAAAAAAATGCAGGCCATAGGAGATGTAATAGCCAATAAAAAAATAGGCAATTGCTGAGATAGAAAAATCAGTCAAAATTTTGCTGAGTGCATTGACCTGATTTTTATGACGAACTGTTCCTAGCTCTAAAAATGCAAAGCCTGCGTGCATGGCAAGAACCAATACTGCACCTAACAATAAGAAAAAAAGATCTACATTCTGCATAGTTTGCTCAAAATAAGTGCTAAAAACCATGTTGAAGTACAAAAAAATGATGATTTGCACCAAAATGGTTTAGTAAATCTAAAAAATACCAATCAAAAGTTTGGGTTTTGATTATTGAAACTCTTGAAAGCAAAAAACGCACCAGTTTTGATATTTTTATCGAGATTTTGGTAATTATGGTGCGAAATGGGCAAGTTTGGTGCTGATTTAATTTTTTAAAGAAATTATTTTAAGATTTAAGCTCATTAATTATTTTAAGCATTAGAATAAGTCAGGACTTAAAAATCATGATAATAGATACTGGTCGGACATGGCTCATATTCTTCTTGCACTTTTTCCCCTCATAGCATTGATTGCGACAGGTTACTTTTTTAAGAAATATCATTTCTTCACAAATGAATTTTGGGCGGGCGCAGAAAAGCTGAACTACTACGTGCTTTTTCCAAGCTTACTTTTTCATACATTGGCAACAGCAAACATCGATCCGCATAGTTTGAAAACGGTGATTGCGACTATGTTTATCGTCCTTTTCATCATCACTTCTGCATTTTATATTTTACGTTTTTTTAAACGAATCCCACCTGCTCGTTTTGGCGTACATGTTCAAAGCTTGATACGTTTCAATACTTATATTGGATTGGCTTTAGTGGCAGCGCTTTATCATAAAGAAGGAATGGCAATTTTGGCGATTCTATTGGCCATTTGTGTGCCAATCGTCAATATTATTTCTGTGCTTGCACTTACGCCGTCTGAGCAAATGTCATTCAGAGCTGTTGTGATTGCCCTGATTAAGAATCCTTTGATTTTATCCTGTATTTTAGGTGGTTTGGTCAATGCATTACAGATTCCAATCTGGGAGGGCTTGATGAATTTACTCAAACTATTTTCTGCATCGAGTTTACCTTTGGGGCTACTCTGCGTAGGGGCTGCTTTACAGTTTATGGAAATGAAAAAGGATGTTCCAGTTTTGATGCTGGATACTTTTGCTCGGTTACTTTTAATGCCTGTATTGGCTTATGTTGTGTGTTTATGGTTCGGGCTGTCTAAACTTGAAAGCCAGATTACCGTGATCTTCTTTGCTTTACCGACTGCATCGGCAGCCTATATTCTGACTAAAGTTTTAAAAGGGGATAGTCAACTGATGGCAGCGGTGATTAGTTTGCAGACCTTGTGTGCTGCGGTGACGTTGCCGTGGGTGATTTGGTGGGTGGGGTGATCTAATCCTTGCTATTTAGCTGAGTTAAAGAGCCAAGTGAAATGGGAAAATATAGTGCTTAATGCTTATGGAAAGTGAGTGGGGGAGAAATAGTGTCGCGGCATAAGGTGCTTTGATGGGTCAAATAACCCCTGCCTAACCCTCTCCTAAAAGTAGAGCGAATATTGATTAATCAAGTCAAATATTATAAAGCTTCAGCAAGTAAAGCTGTTAATTCTTGAACTTGATTTAAGCGACTAACTATAAGAGCTTGAATATCTTGTTTAGATAGTTTCTGACGTGAATCAAGTAATTCATCTGTCACTTCAATTGTTTTGAAACTCACATTATCCCAATCACTATAACTTTGAAAAAAGCGACTCAAGTTGCAAAACTCTATAGTTTTTGCACCCTTATCAGTTTTCTTGATCAGAAAATGATGATTGGGGTTAGCTGTTTTTTTAATTTGAATATGATCGTCATAATTATCATAGAAAGGATGGATGAAAATATATTTGTCAGAACCTTTTGGCAAATTTTTAACATTTATGTTTCGTGACTTGTGAGGATTATTATTTCCTTTTGCAGAATTACAATCGACACAACTTACTATAAGATTTTCTGATTCAAATAAAAATTTTGTATAGAGTGATTTAGGTAAAATATGGTCTATATCCCAATATCTACCATGTTGAGATGGGATCTGATGCCTACAGTAGAAACATATGTTATTGGTTTCTGTTAAATAATGAGCACGAATTAAACTTTTAAGTTCTAGAATTTCCTTACATTCCTTGTTCCAAAATGTGTGATCTTTTTTATCATAAGTATCAATATATTCATTAAATTTTGAAGGAATAAAAAATATTTTCATTATTTAACCTCAAGATCTAATAAGACTTCAACCAATGTTTTTACTTTATCATGTTCTTGAAATTTCTCTTCATAATATAATTTTTTAACTAATTCCTTTGTGTTTATCTCATCTTCATTTAAGGTGATGCCAGTATTTAATTTGTTTAGAATAATAAGTATTTTTCTTAATAAATATTCATTATTATTTCCTGGGGAACTGAAAACTTCAGAAAGCTGAAAGTCGGCAGATCTATTCATTATTTCCTTAGTATTTCTTAATTCATTTGTATTTAGATTTAAGATAAATGAATTATCACATGTCAGATTTGAAACTACTTGAGGAGAGTGTGTAGCTATTAAAAATTGGCAATTTTTATAACTTTTTGAAATTGATTCAATTAGATTGATAATTTCTTCTTGCCATTGTGGATGTAAGTTAACTTCGGGTTCATCGATACAAATAAGCGCATTATTTTCCAATTCGCAGATTAATGCGAGACCCATAGAAAGAATTGCTAACTGACCAGAACTTAGATCTCTATAATCTATCTTTTTATCTGTTTTTTTGTCGTGCAAATATATTCTAAAAATATCTATAACGTTTAATAAAATTAAATCAATGATTGTTGAATCTAAATTTGCTAATTCTTCTAAAGAAATTTCTAAAGAATTTATTTCTTCTAATTTTTTTATAATCTCAGTATTATCTTCATCTAAGTTTTTAATTTTTTCCAATATACTTTTTCGTATTACTAATCTAATTATTAGTGTGTTCAAATGGCGATTCAGCGTTTAATTGGTTTTGGGAAAAAAGAAGAGTTTAAGGAAATTCTGGCAATTTTAAGAAGGCAGATGCCTGATAGGATAAGAGTTCTGTGAAATTTGTCGTGTACAGAGTCATATTATATAAAAAAGAGGAAACGCCATGATCGGTCAATGTTTATGCGGATCAGTTCAGTTTGAGGCGCATATTGCACCAGAAAAAATTACAGTTTGCCATTGTTCCATGTGTCGAAAATGGGGCGGTGGACCCTCTCTTACTCTCGAATTGACTGATCATTTAAAAGTGATAGGCGAAAAATCGATTGCAAAATATGCTTCATCGGAATGGGCAGCGCGGTATTTTTGCAAACAATGTGGCACCAATTTATATTACAAATTGAATGAGCGCGACTACTATAGTTTAAACGCTGAACTTTTTGATTTGCCTGAACAGGCAAAAATAGATCTGGAAATCTATACAGATCATAAACCTGCGTATTATCCATTTTTATCTTCAGCACCACAGATGACCGAGCAAGATGTGATTGATCTATTTTCTTCTGAAAACTAAACAAAGTATGAAGACTTTCTTCTAATTTAATAGCTGGATATTTTTTAAAAACTGTTTAATTACATGGTATGCAGCATGTTCAAGTTGCTGTGCATATTGAGCATTTTCTTGACGTAATTGGGGAATAGACAGTTTGGCTTGTCGTAATTCACAGGTATGACCAATCAGCCAACGTTCAAACATATCTTCTGCCACTTCAATGTGAAATTGCAAAGCCAATACATGTTGTTCAATTGCAAATGCTTGATGTGGATAAACGGATGAACTGGCAAGCAAAGTGGCATGTTCAGGTAAGTCAAAGGTATCCCCATGCCAGTGTAAAACCGCAACACCTTCAAGCGGTTGTAAAATATGATTCTCAATGGGCTGAATGTCGAGTTCACTCCAACCAATTTCTTTTTGATGGCCTGCGTAAACTTTTGCACCTAAAGCTCGTGCAATCAATTGGGCACCTAGACAAATGCCAATCGTCGGTTTTTGATCAGCAAGACGTTGCTTGAGCAAGCGAATTTCATCCGTTAAAAAAGGATAATCCTGTTCTTCATAAACCCCAATTGGCCCACCCAAGATTACAGTTAAACCCTCATAGTTCAGTGCGGGCGTAAGATCATCTACACCTGCTTCAAAATAGCGAATACGAAAGCCTAACTGATAAAAAATATCTTCTAATGAACCCAAATCTTCAAAAGCAAGATGCTGAATCGCGTAAATGGTTTTGGAAAAGGTAGGATGAATCATACTAGGTTCGGAATTGCATCGATAGATTTCACATTAAGCCAAAATAATGAAAAAGAAAACTGAATTGTTGATGCGATTGAAAAGAAAGAGTTGTTAAATTTGCAAATCTTTTTTTAAAGACTGCCTGAGTCATAATTGAATCTGAGTAAGCACGAATTTTAAATCAATGATCACAACATGATGATCAGCTACGCAACATTCGACCTGTTAAACATGATTTCGATATGTTGCAGATTTAAAAAAACATTTTGTTCTAATAAAAAATAGAGGTGAATCAATCACCTCTATTTTATGGTGTGTGAAGATGGGTTTTAGAAAAAGCCCATTGGTTTGGTTGAATAACTAACCAATAAGTTTTTGGTTTGTTGGTAGTGATCTAACATCATTTTATGATTCTCACGACCAATACCCGATTGTTTATAGCCACCAAAGGCAGCATGAGCAGGGTAAATGTGATAGCAGTTTGTCCAGACACGACCCGCTTCAATCGCACGACCTGCTCGATAAGAGGTATGCGCAGAACGTGACCAGACACCTGCACCTAAACCATATACAGTGTCATTGGCAATGCGCATCGCATCATCAAAATCCTTAAATGTCGTCACAGACAAGACAGGGCCGAAAATTTCTTCCTGAAAAATTTTCATGCTGTTATTGCCTTTGAAAATGGTCGGTTCAATATAAAAACCACCATCGACATCATGACGCGCATCACCACCTGTTAAAAGCTGTGCACCTTCATTTCGACCGGTATCAATACAGCCAATAATTTTGTCAAACTGTTGCTTGGATGCTTGCGCACCAATCATGGTGTCAGTATCTAATGGATGACCTGTTTTGATCTTTTTAACACGTTCGACTGCCATTTCAAGAAAACGATCTGCGATACTTTCCTGAACCAATGCACGTGAAGGGCAGGTACACACTTCACCCTGATTCAGGGCAAACATGGCAAAACCTTCCAGAGTTTTTTCCAGAAAATCATCTTCTCTATCTAAAATATCTTCAAAGAAAATATTCGGTGATTTGCCACCAAGCTCAAGCGTGACTGGAATGATATTCTCAGTCGCATATTGCATGATTTGTTGACCGACTTTGGTTGAACCTGTGAAGGCAATTTTTGCAATACGTGGATTGGTTGCCAGTGGACGACCCACTTCAACACCATAACCATTGACAATATTTAGCACACCCGCAGGCAAAATGTCCTGAATCAGTTCAACCAGCAACAAAATACTCACCGGTGTTTGTTCAGCAGGTTTAAGCACAATACAGTTGCCCGCAGCCAAAGCTGGTGCAAGTTTCCATGCCGCCATTAAGATCGGAAAATTCCACGGAATAATTTGACCGACGACGCCCAAAGGTTCATGAAAATGGTAGGCAATGGTGTCTTCATCAATCTCAGAAATTCCGCCTTCTTGTGCGCGAATACAGCCTGCAAAATAACGGAAATGATCAATCGCCAGTGGAATATCCGCAGCCAGTGTTTCACGCACAGGCTTACCATTGTCCCATGTTTCTGCAACTGCCAACATTTCCAGATTGGCTTCAAGACGATCGGCAATTTTTAACAATAAATTAGAACGAGTGGTTGGAGACGCTTTATTCCATTGCGCTTTTGCTTTGTGCGCTGCATCTAAGGCTAATTCGATATCTTCCACACTTGAACGCGGAATTTTAGTAAATACTTTGCCATCGACAGGAGAAAGGTTTTCGAAGTATTCTCCTTTTACAGGGGCAACCCATTGCCCACCAATAAAGTTTTCATATTGAGCTTTAAATTGAACCTTAGAACCCGGTTGATTAGGATCGATATAACGCATATAAATATTCCTTTGCTGATCATTGATATACATATCAAATTTGAAGCTTCTACAGCTTTGGTATAAGGTACTTTTGTACACTATGCAGTTAGCATATAAGAGTGAAGGTTGGAGAAAGGTTGGAGAAAGGTTGGAGACCATGACAATTTTCAAGGGATTTGCAAATGATTACAAAACAACAGCTCAGGGAACAGCGCGACAGAATTGATACTTTTCGTCAACAAGAACAAGGCTCTATAGCACAGTCAGGTCAGTTGAATGAAAGCATTGCCAGCTCATGGCAACGCTCGGTTTCTGCTGCAATTCCCAAAGAGCGTTCTGCTGCGCCATTATTATCCTTGACGCAAAAACAGCCTTCTGCACTGGATATGGCATTGCAGTATTGCGGCAATGATCTGAAACATGTGGCTGAACAATCATCGATGGTGATTGCGGTAGGCGATGTTGGCAGTACGATTATCTGGACGGCTGCCAGTCGGCAGATGCGTAGTGCGGCTGAACGCGTGCATTTTGTAGAAGGCGGGCAGTGGGGCGAGGAAATGGTCGGCACTAATGCTTTAGCACTTTCCATCAAAACGCGGCAATCCAGTTGTGTATTTTCCAATGAGCATTATATGCAGTCAGTGCAAGATTGGGTGTGTTATGCCGCTCCTATTATCGATCCACATTCGAGGCAATTGCTCGGTGTAATTGATTTATCCACCACATGGACCAATCATAATTCACTCGGTATTTTGGCGGCTGAACGCTGCGCCTCCATTATTCAAACCGCTTTGCAGGAACAGCAACGTCAACAGTTGTATATTCGCGCATTTTCTATTCCACAAGTATTATTTAATGGAAAAAATCTGGTATTAACCCCACGCCAGATTGAGATTCTGAGTATTTTGGCATTATGTTCGCAAGGTTTAAATCTGGAAACGCTGCATCAGGCACTTTACGGGGAACGTAAAGTCAGTATGGGGACGCTCAAGGCTGAAATGTCACAGTTACGTGATGTACTTGGCGGAATGTTGGGTTCACGTCCTTATCGCTTGTTGGCACATGTCGAAGCTGATTTTTTACAGGCTGAAAATGCCCTGGATTCGGGCTATGTATCTTCAGCTTTGCAGCTATATACAGGGGTTTTCTTGGCAAAAACCGAAAGTCCATTTTTATGTGCATGGCGTGATTGTCTGGAATCACGTTTAAGTGATGCCATTTTTAAAGCCAAAGAAACCGATATGTTACTCAAACATGTGGCGCGTTTCCCTGAAGCGATTGATGCCGTGGAGCGTTTAATGGAGCTATTGCCCAATGATCATCCTGCCCACCAATCATTGATGAAATATCAGCAGGCAGAACAATAAACGTTAAGGCATTTTGATGTTTAACCAATCAAAGAGTTGCCGATAAACCTGATTACGAACAGGTTCAGCTGATAGAACCAAATCATGCAGACCATGCTGAATGGTTTGAGTGGTGACATCACCTTGAATTTTATGTGCATATTTTTCAATATCTTTAACGCCCAAAATTACATCACTTTGTGTGGCTTTTTTGCTCCATTTTCTTGGATTTTTAGTTTGGTTTGAATGCATGACCAGTGCAGGAATGGAAAGTTTAACACCACGATGAATTTCTTTTTGAGCGACATGAATGGCACGAATAAAACTGAGTTGAACTTTCTTCATATTTGGAAGTTTCCAGTTTAAATCAAACCACCATTCACCATAATAATCTTGATGCAAACTAGGCACATACCATTTATTTAAACCGCTCGGAAATTTGGCTTGAGGTAAATAACGACCAATTTGACTTAATAGAGGTACACCGACCGCTTTTTTTAGCGAATTCATATTAAAGTCATAAAAGGGGCTATTGGCCCAAAGTGCTTTAATCAAAGGATGATCTGAATGGTGTGCAGCATATAAAGTCGCAATCAGACCGCCAGTTGAGTGTCCTGCCAAAAGAACTTGACTATGTTGTTCTTCACCAATAATTTTAAGGGCTTCGCTAATCTCGGCATTGTATTCATTCAGATCGAGTACGTTATATAAAATTTGATGCGGAAGATGAGAACGACCATATTTTCTCAAATCCAGTGCATAAAAGTCATAACCATGTTGATTAAATTGTTCAGCCATTTCAGTCTGAAAAAAATAATCGATAAAACCATGAATGTATAAAACGGCTTTATTGGTTGGTGTTTTCGCTTTTTTTCTGACTAATGTAGCAATCACTTTGCCTTCATAATCATCAGGAAAAGTTAAAGTGAGTTGTTGATAGCCTTCACCTAAAAGATCGGGAACGTATTGATTCATATTTTTTATTCATTTGTTATTTAAGCATGCTGTCATCCTTGTCTGAAATATTAGTTTTGTCAATTGAAGCTAAGAAAAAAAGAGGGAATATCTTGGAGAAATATTCCCTCAATCGAGTTAGCTGGTTGGAGAGAAGCTAACTCGAAGGACAAAGTTGGAAATTGTAGCGTGATTTAAAATGTATCAAGTTTCATTAAAGAGCGGCTTTAAAAATTTCCACCACCTGTGCATGGGTTGCCTTGCGAGGATTGGTCAGCATGCAGGCATCTTTTTGCGCATTTTCAGCCATTATTGCCAGATCTTCAGTTTTAACGCCTAGTTCTGTTAATCCAGATGGAATGCCAATTGATTTTGATAATTCACGAATCGCGTCAATCGCTGCGCGTGCAGCCTGAGTTTTGCTGAGTCCCTGAGTTTGTACACCCATGATTTCGGCAATTCGTGCATAACGATCAGGACAGGCAATTAAGTTAAATTCACTCACATGGGGGAGTAATACTGCATTACAAACGCCGTGCGGTAAGTTATAGAAACCACCGAGTTGATGCGCCATCGCATGTACATAACCAAGTGACGCATTGTTAAAGGCCATACCTGCTAGATATTGGGCATAGCTCATCGCATCGCGCGCTTCAAGGTTTTCACCATTGGCGACTGCTGGACTGAGCCATTCACTGATCATAGAAATGGCTTTTTCGGCGCAGGCATCGGTAATTGGATTGGCGGCAGTAGACACATAAGCTTCAACGGCATGGGTCAAAGCATCCATTCCTGTTGCCGCGGTTAAACTTGCAGGTTTAGCCACCATCAGTTTTGGGTCATCAATCGCGATAAGCGGCGTACAGCGCCAGTCAACAATTGCCATTTTGACATGAGTATCTGTGTTGGTAATGATACAAAAACGCGTCATTTCCGAGGCTGTACCTGCGGTGGTATTCACTGCAATCAGCGGGGTCATCGGTACTTTACTTTTATCGATGCCTTCATAGTCACGAATATGTCCGCCACCCGCAGTGACTAGCCCAATGCCTTTAGCACAGTCATGTGAAGAACCACCACCCAGTGATACAATAAAATCACAATCATTGTCGTTATAGGCATCGACACCATTGTGTACGTTTTTATCGGTTGGGTTAGGTTCTGCACCTGCAAAAATATGACTATTTACACCTGCATCTTTTAAATATTCTGCAATGGTATCTGCCACCCCAAATTTGAAAAGGCCTGCATCGGTGACAATCAGTGCTTTTTTTGCACCTAAATTTTGTGCTTTGGTTCCGATTTCCTTGGCACAGCCTGGGCCGAAAAGAGAAACACACGGGATATAAAAACCATTTGTTTGGTCAGCAATATTTTTTAAAGCCATGGAGCGATTCCTTCTTCCATTCATCCATTTGTTTTACAGGTGCTCTTCACCTTGAAGCTAGTATTCTGATTTGATTGTTTTTTTCCTACCTACCAAAAACCTACCAATACATATTTGGTTTTATATTTTTGATTTATTTAGTTTTTTATAAGTTATTGTTGTTTCTCCGCTAAAGATAAAAATAAAGAGTATTCAAATCGCCATGAACGAATCCTGTTATTGTTTTTATATTTTTAATGGGCTTTCGGATTTCACTTTTGTATGTAAAGTCGTTAAGCTATGGGCTGTTTTCTGGAAATGATCAGGTTATGAAGCAAGAAACTGCACTGAAGTTATTAAAAGCGGGTGAAAATGTGTTTTTAACAGGTTCGGCCGGTGCAGGAAAAACATATACCCTGAATCAATACATCAATTACTTAAAAGCGCGTAAAGTACCTGTTGCTGTGACTGCATCGACTGGAATCGCAGCAACGCATATGAATGGCATGACCATTCATACGTGGGCAGGAATTGGTATTAAAGATCATCTGAGTGAGGATGATCTCAAACGCATGAAAGAGCGCAAATATTTAAAAGAACATCTTGAAAATGCGCAAGTTTTAATTATTGATGAAATTTCCATGTTGCATGCCAAACAACTAAATTTGGTCAATCAGGTCTTAAAATATTTTAAAGAAAGTGATGAGGCATTTGGTGGGATTCAGGTCATTGTCGCAGGTGATTTTTTCCAGTTACCGCCTGTAGGCAAAAATGATGAACGTAATCGTGATAAGTTTTGCTTTATGTCTGATGCGTGGGTCGAGGCCAAATTTCGAGTGTGTTATCTGACTGAACAACATCGTCAGGACGATGAAATCCTCAATCAAATTTTAAATGCCATTCGTGCGCAAAACATTCAGCCACAGCATACACAAGCTTTACAACAATCACGTCAGCAAGAGATTGGCGATACTTTTACCCGTCTTTATACACATAACATGGATGTCGATAATATTAATTTTCAACACTTAAATGAAATTGAAAATGAAGGACATCAATTTAATGCAGTCTTAGATGGCAATGAAAAACTTCTGGAAACTTTAAAATCATCGGTTCGTGCGCCTGAAGAATTACTGCTTAAAAAACATGCCAAAGTCATGTTTGTAAAGAATAATTTTGATATGGGCTACATCAATGGCAGTTTAGGTGAAGTCGTTGGTTTTGAAGAAGATGATGAGCATGGCTTGTTGCCAAAAGTGAAGATGACGGATGGTACGACGCTTTTAGTTGAACCAGAAACATGGTCAATTGAAAATGAGGCGGGTAAAAGTATTGCCAGTTTTCAGCAGATTCCACTGCGTCTGGCATGGGCGATTACCATTCATAAAAGTCAGGGTATGACCTTAGAAGCGGCAGAAATCAATTTGTCGCATACCTTTGAAAAGGGACAGGGTTATGTGGCTTTGTCTCGATTAAAATCCTTAACGGGTTTGCGTTTATTAGGATTTAATGATCAAGCATTAGAACTAGATGCATTGGCACTTAAAGCGGATAAGCGTTTTCAGGAATTATCTCAGGAAGCAGAAGATCATTTTCTGGATACAGATTTAACTGATCAACATAAGGCCTTTATTCGGCATTGTGGTGGTACCTTGAATGAAACCGAGATTCAACGCAACGAGAAAAAACTCGCCAAAGGCGAGAAGCAAAATTATGGCTCTGCAACTTTAGATGAAACTCGTACCTTGTTTGAAGATGGCTATGATATTCAGGATATTGCAACAGAACGTGGCTTAACACCTGCAACGATTATCAACCATTTGTCACGACTACAAAAAGAGCAAGGACTCGATATTTCGGTTGCACATCCGGGCGATGAAGTGGTTGAGCAAATTAGAAAATTATATAAACGGGTGCAAAAAAGTAAACGACCTGAGAACTTTAATGATGACGGTTCAATCAAACTTAGACCCATTGTGGAATTAACCAGTCCGCGTATGGGTTATGATCAAGTCCGTTTAGCGTTATTGTTTATTGAATAACACAGAATTTCTGTGCGGTTAATCATCTGAAATCAATTCAAGACAGGCATATTGTTCAATCAAATTCGCATCCATCATGTGGATATAATCCATAAACATGGTATTAAAACTGCCTATAGTTTGAGCCTGATCATAGGCAAGTTTGCCTGCAATCGCAAAATGAATATGTGCAGCAATCGTCGCTAAATGAACAGGAGCAACTGCACAATAGGCCGCGATCAAGGCACCCAAAGCACAGCCTGTAGCGGTAATTTTAGGTTGTAAATGACTACCACCCCGAATTTTGACGATACATGTCATGGCATTTGACAAGATATAGTCATTTTCTCCCGAGATGGCAACACAACTGGTTTGAGTCAATAAGCCCTGTGCAAGTTGAAACATTTCATCACTTTTTAAGGTACTGTCTACGCCTTTACTCTGGGTCAAATTCCCTGCAAGCGCACTAATTTCAGAGGCATTACCACGAATGACAGAAGGATGATATTGTAATAATTCATCGACCATCTCACTGCGCCATTTTAAAACTGGGCCATAACCTACTGGATCAAGCACCCATGGAATCTGGTTTGCATGTGCAGTTCTTGCTGAAATTTGGATGGCCTGCATTTGCTCACTCGTAGGTGTGCCTAAATTGATACTAAGCGCACCACTAATTTTGGTAAAAGCTTCTGCTTCAAATGGATTATCAATCATTGCAGGAGACGCACCTGCTGCCAGCAGCACATTGGCTGCATAATTAGCTGCGACACTGTTGGTTATGCATTGAACTAAAGGAGCGTGTTCTTGTAATTTTTCCCATGCAGCAATGACATAATCAATAATATTAGATGAGTTATACATATTTTTTCCCTCAAAGCTTATAGCGCAACGTTTATATTTCAAAGCTTATAAAAATTATTTGGTAAAATAATGATCCTGATGTTTGCAATGACGACAAATCAGCGACACATAGTCAGCAGCATCATAATCCACTTCTAAATCATCAGAACCACAATACATACAACGTTTGATCGAATAAAAATTAAGTCTGGGTTCAATTTTTCGCCAAGCTCTCCAAATCGGTTGAATGAAAATACTTTCATCATAAGATAAAAATTCAAACAAAAATATCTGGCTCATTTTACTCAAGGGCAGATTCATGGGGCGTGGCAGTGTTGAGGTTTCCCATTTTTCATTGATTGAGCGTTCGCGATATTGTTCTAAAGTTTTCTTTAATATATTGGTATTAATAAAGTTTTCATTGCGTGGCTGCAATGCCTTTTGAGTATATAAATATTCCAGTGCTGTTTGAATCAAATAATAAATTTGCCCAATCGCCAAACTTCCCATGAGTCTATAGCAAAACTGTTGAAAGCTACGATTTCCTGCGATTTGTATGCCCCACGTGCGACAGTACATCTGCATGAACTGAATCACTTCCTGATATAGCATTAAAAATAATACGTCTTTTACTTCTTCTGTGGTTTTATAGGGAATGCCTAAGCTGAGTTTTTCATAAAACCAATGCCGTAATTGTTGTGCAACACTAAATAAGCTCGGTTCACTATAACCTTCTAAACGAACTCTTAAATAATAAATTTTATCGTCGTCATGAGGGTTTTTGTGCACTAAAATTCCAGACTTTAATAATTCTTTGATCAGACCCGATTGAAATAAATAATTGGGACTGATGTAGTCGTATTTAATCTGATCCCAGTAAATATATTCATCATGCGGCACATTTTCCCGAATCCGATCATCTAGCAAAGCCAAAAGATAAAGCTTATGTAACAGACTTAAATCTTCCAGATTATATATGAGATCCTCTTTAACTTTATTTTTACGTTGTTCTTGTTGCAGTGTTTCCTGCATCATTTTTTTGCGTTGCTTGGTGCAAGTTGCACAATGGCAGACCATTTTTGCATCACTAAAGACTTGATGCTGACAATGACTACACTGGTGAAACTGGACATCCTGATCGAACTGTTCTGCTTCGACAAAGTACATGGCCGCCTGACACAACGGACAAAGGGTACTTTCATCTAACTGTTTCTTCAGAATATTCAGAGTCATACCTTTTGATATAGCGAATTAAAAACACGATTATAACGTGCTATTGCAAGATTGGTCAGATCAAACCGTAGAATTACACTATGAGAAAGCAAAAAGCCCAAACTCGATCAGTTCGAATTTAGGCTTTTCATACATGAATGAAAATAGAGTTAGACAGGGCAAGGCAGAGATTCGTCATGTTGTCCGAGTTTTTTAGCAGCGATCAATGCTTTGACTTTTTTGCTTGGTGCTTTTTCTTTACCCAATGCATCATAAGTATTGACGATACTGATCACATCCTGCGGCTGAAGCTCAATACCTTCTGCGCTCATAAACACGGCAATAACATGATCAGGTACGCCTGCATCATGTAAATCATGAATCGCTTTGATATTTTCAGCACGATATAAGTGTTGAGTTAATCCCATGTTATGTCACCTCTCGGCTATTTTATGTCTACAGTAGTTGTCATCATCATCTTGACCGATGATGTTATTTAAGACTAAGCAAAAAGCGTGCACAAAATGTAATCTATTTATGAAAAAAGTAATTCGAGGTAATCGCCGCAAAAAAATGTGCAAATAAATGGGTTAATTTGTAACCGTAAAATGACTTGTTTCTAAATCTTTAGTGTCTACATTGATGCAGCATTTTGCTCAATAGATATATTTAAAGCGTGAACAATTGAAAAATAAAAGCATGACACCCATGTAAATTTTAAATTGAAACAACACACACTTCAGCTAACTTGGCGTATGATCAGTTTCATACACAATAAATACTGATACCACGACATGATGTGGCGACATAGGAAAATATATGAATATTGCGGCAAATCCACACGTTCAGGCAGATCAAACGGTATATCTTAAAGATTATCAAAAACCTTCATTTTTAGTGGAGTCCGTTAACCTCGATATTCAGGTATACGATGATCACACGATTGTTGATGCAACTCTGGTGATGAAACGTCAAACTGCTGGTGATTTGGTGTTATTGGGGCGTGATCTGGAATTAAAGTCGATTGTATTAAATGGAGAAAATTTACAATCTGATCAATATCAACTCAGTGATGAACAACTGGTGATTGCTCATGCACCTGATGATGTCATTTTAAATACCCAAGTGATGATTCATCCTGAAAGCAATACGCAACTTGAAGGCTTATATAAAGCGGGTGATTTATTTGTCACCCAGAACGAACCAGAAGGTTTCCGTAAAATTACCTATTATCCTGACCGTCCAGATGTGTTGGCTGAGTTTACGACACGTGTAGAAGCAGATAAAAAATATCCTGTCTTACTCGCCAATGGTAATCTGCTGGAAACTGGTGAAGCAGGAGAGCATCGTCATTTTGCAATTTGGCAAGATCCAACCAAGAAACCCAGCTACCTATTTGCCTGTGTCATTGGTGATTTAGCCGTATTAAAAGACCGTTATACGACCTCTGAAGGGCGTGATGTTGCTTTAGAAATTTACGCGATTGAAAAAGATATTCCAAAATGTCATATCGCGATGGAAGCTTTAAAACATTCAATGCGTTGGGATGAAGAACACTATGGTCGCGCCTATGATCTGGATAATTATATGATCGTGGCAGTCAGCCAGTTCAATATGGGCGCAATGGAAAATAAAGGTTTAAACATCTTTAATACTTCATGTGTTTTGGCGGATGAAGAATACACCACCGATGCCGCGATTATGCGTGTTCAATCTGTGATTGCCCATGAATACTTTCATAACTGGACAGGCAACCGTATTACCTGTCGTGATTGGTTCCAACTGTGCTTGAAAGAAGGTTTAACGGTATTTCGTGACCAGTCTTTTTCAGAAGATTTACAATCGGCTGCGGTACAACGTATTGATGATGTCGCGGTGCTAAAAGCACATCAATTCCCAGAAGATGCAGGTCCATTATCACATCCACCGCGTCCCGACCATTTTGTTGAAATTAATAATTTCTACACTGCCACGGTTTATGAAAAAGGTGCGGAAATTAACCGTATGATGTCGACTTTGCTTGGAAAAGAAAAATTCCGTCAAGGCACAGACGAATATTTCCGCCGTTATGACGGTCAGGCGGTCACGGTAGAAGATTGGGTCGATGCTTTATCCGCAGGTTCGGGTGTGGATTTGGCGAACTTTTTAACATGGTATAACCAGCCCGGTACACCTAAACTTGAAGTGCAGGGTCAATACGATGCCCAAACACAGACTTATCGTTTAACACTCAAGCAAAGTTTGAAAGCACATCCGAAATATCCAAATTTAAAGGCTGTTCCAATTCCAGTGGCTTTGGCATTATTTAATGCGAAAACAGGCGAACAATATACGCTGCATTGTTCAGACTTGTTTGTCGATAATGTCCAAGATGGTGTGTACTTGTTCGATCAGGATACTGCCAGCATTGAATTTACACAGGTGACAGAGCAACCCGTGGTGTCATTGTTACGTAATTTTTCTGCCCCTGTGAATCTTGAGTTTGACTACAGTGATAATGAATTGGCATTTTTAATTCAGCATGAAACCAGTGGTTTTAACCAGTGGCAGGCGAGTCAAACATTGCTTGAACGTATCTTGCTTAAAGACCATGAGGTTCAACCTTATATTCAAGCTATTAAAAATACCTTGCCTGATTTAGTGACAAAAGATCCGTTACTTGCTTCACGTTTATTTGATGTGCCAACTGAAGGTTATTTGGGTAGCCGTATTGATGCAGACTATGAGCCACAAGTGATTCAGGAAAAGCGTAACTCAGTGCTGGAAACTTTGGCACGTGAATTGGGAACATTCTGGAAAGAAACTTATTTGTCACTTGATCCATCTTTGCAAAATGACTTTTCTCAAGCGATGGGTGAGCGCGCTCTAAAAAATATCATGCTGAGTATGATGGCACGTCAGGGCGATGACAGTGCGTTTGAGCTGGCTTATGACCAGTATCAACAGACTCACAATATGTCGGAGCGTTTAGGTGCGCTACGTGTGTTGGTCTGGAATGATGCACCGCAAGCTCAACAGGCTCTAAATGATTTTTATAATCGTTACAAGGATGAAGCTTTATCTTTAGATCAATGGTTTATGGTACAAGCCGCAAATCCAAATGCAACAGCGACGACGATTCATGCCTTAACACAGCATCCAGATTACGATTTGGGTACGCCAAACCGTGTACGTGCAGTAAGTGGCGGTTTAAGTAATAATCCTGTCAATGCATGGAGCTATGGGGTAGAACATTATATCGGTTTGGCAGAATACTTTGATGCGAAGAACCCAATTTTAGGTTCACGTTTATTACAAGTTTTGTCACGCTGGTACACCTTAGCTGAACCTCAGCGTAGCAATGTTCAAAAAGCACTAAAAGCGTTGCAGTCTCGAGTAAAATCGAAAAATGTCACTGAAACTTTAAATAGTATTTTAAGTATTTAAATCGAAGTGAATAATAAAACAGCATTGGTATTATAAAACCAGTGCTGTTTTAGTGATGACTAATGTTATGATGAGATCACGTTATCGACATCATTATTTTTCATGTCTCATCTTTCAAAATATGTCCAAAGTATTTTATATCCAGAGCAGCCTTCTGAGCATCAGGTGGTTGATAAACAAGAAAAAATAAAAGAGTGGCTGGACGGAGATATTCAGGTTATTGGAAAAATGTCGCTTTTTCAGTTTGAAAATGGCATTACCATCCGCAAAATTGAAGAACATGATGCGACACCGGTCGAAATAGACGCTTGCCGTGAACACTGGATTAGTTATGAAGTGGTCGATCATCAGCATCGATCAGAAAATATTAAACCGAAACGAATTCAGTTTAATTCCGAATGTCGAGAAGCTTTCTGGCTTAAATATTTTAATGATGAACTCGCAAATGAGAACGAGCTTAGGTCAAACTAGAACAAACTTATGTGAAAAGAAATAAGTCGATATTTCCTTTCACAGTGAAGTTTACTGCGCAATCAACACGCTTACGCTTTTACAATCAGTACAGGAATTGGGCTTTCACTCAGAACTTTTTGTGCCACACTCCCCAAAACCAGTTTCTTTAAACCTGAACGACCATGTGAGCCCATGACGATCAAATCGGCATTGACTTCATCTGCAACATTCACAATACCCGACGCAGTAGGTTCTTCACGAATAATTTTAATATTGGCTTCGATACCATTTTCAGTAAAGGTGCTTTTAATTTTTTCCAAATGAGCTTCTGCATTTGCTTCGGCTTCAAACAAATGTTCAGTCACAGCTGGAGCAACTTTATAAAAATCGACGCCAACAAAAGGGTCAATAGCCACCACACTCATCACGGTGACCTGACTATTAAATGCTTTCGCCAGATCTATTGCATGCTGTACTGCCGCAGTTGAAAGTGGAGAATCGTCGACTGGAACTAAAATACGCTGATAAGTCATAATATCCTCATAATTTATTGTTTATAAAAATCTTTTATCATTTAGGCTAACATAATATTGAGACAGCATGGCTTTAAAATTATTAATATTTGTATAATCTTGAAGAGTACTCGGTACAAATTAATTTGTTTTAGAATAAGCGTTGCTGTTCTGATTGTTTCGTAAACGAGATTTGCTCAGCTCTTGTTTCGTAATGCACGATTTTCAATTAGTATGAAACAGATTTGAAAGAAATAATGTCTTGATAACAACAATGTGAGGAAAACATGTCTTATAAATATGAATATGCAGGTTTTTGGGTACGTTTCGGTGCCTCTATTATTGATACACTGATTATGATGCTGGCGATTATTCCTTCTGCCTGGATTTTTTACCAAGGAAATTACGATCTGGTTTTTTCAACAGGGTTGAGTGACCAGCAACCAGCACTTTGGTTTGATATTTTAGTGAATTATATATTTCCGTTTTTATATACCATTTTGTTTTGGTTATTTTTGGCAGGAACCCCCGGCAAGCGTCTGATGCGCTTAAAAGTGCTGGATGAAAAAACAGGTAATAAGCTGACGGTGGGGCAGTCTATTATTCGTTATATTGGCTACATTCCATCGACATTGGTTTTTTTGCTGGGTTTTATCTGGATTGCCTTTGATTCAAAAAAACAGGGTTGGCACGATAAGATGGCAAAGACTGTGGTCGTAAAAGAGTTATAGAAATGAACAGAAAACACGATGCTATACTATGCGCCGTGTTTTCTCACAATTACGCTGATTTAAGTTTTACTTTAAGTACAAGAGAAACAACAATTCCTACAATTAATCCCCAGAAGGCGGAACCAATCCCAAAAAACTGCACACCTGAAGCACTGCATAAAAAAGTGAGTAAAGCAGCTTCTCTGTCATTTGGTTCATGAAAAGCAATCGCAATATTGTGACTAATCGTCCCGAACAGCGCAATTCCTGCAAGTGCCATGATAAATAATGATGGAAATGACATCAATAAACTGGTCAAGGTGGCTGCAAATAATCCCATCAAAATATAGAAAAATCCACAGCTTATTCCCGCGATATAACGTTTGGCAGGATCAGGATGGACTTGATCATCCAGACTGACGGCAGCACTAATTGCCGCAATATTGACGGTATAACATCCAAATGGTGCGAGTAGCGTTTGAGCTGTACCTGTCCATCCGATCAATTGATTGACATGTGGTTGATAGCCATAACTTTTAATCATGGCAATACCCGGTAAATATTGGGATGCCATATTAATAACAAATAAGGGTAACGCTAAGCCTAAAATTGCAGACCAAGTAAATTCAGGGCTAATCCAGACAGGCTTTGCCAAATCCCAATGTAAAACAGGAGGGTGAAACTCCATAAAAAATGGACACATCACGATGCCAACGACAACCGTAATGACAATACAATAACGTGGCCATAAGCGTTTAGACGCAACATAAACAGCCAGTAAACTCAAAATAAACAGCCAGTGATCCTGCATATTGGCAAAAATTGCGATACCAAATTTGAGTAAAACACCGGCAAGCATGGCACTGGTTAAACTTTGCGGAATATAAGCAAGGACTTTTTCAAAAACACCAAAAAAACCAAGCAGTGCGGTGATTAAACCACATATTAAAAATGCCCCAATTGCTTCATGTAAATTATAGCCGCTACCTGTAGCAATAATCAGAGCCAGCCCAGCAGTAGACCATGAGGTTGCCACAGGATATTTAAATTTCCATGACAAAATCAGACCTGTTAAACCGATACCAATGCCTAATGCCCAAAACCATGATGTAATCTGTTGAGTATTGGCACCGAGCATTTGAGCCGCTTGAATAACCAACACAGCAGAAACACTAATACCAATTAGGAAGGTTACAAATCCGGCAAATGCCGCTGGAAGAGAAAAATCGCGAATAAACTTTTGCATGGTTCAGCTTTTAGGTAATAAGGATTTAAAATGATGTAAATATAATGATAGAAACCGCCTGATCAGCATTCTAAACGCAGTACGATTTAAACAAAAGGTAAAATATTACAAAGTGGAGGTGGCTAGTTTAAGTCCAAACCCAAAAAATAAAATACCAACCATAAAGATACTCACCGCAGAAATTTTATGTCTTCTACGAAAGAAACTTGAAAGCTTGACACCTGAAAAAATCAGCGCGGTTAAATAGCCTAAGCTTACAATCTGTAAAATCACAGCGAGTACAAAAAAGCTTAAAGCTGGATAAGCATAATCAGGATCGACAAATTGCACAAAAAAAGACAGAAAAAACAAAATTGCTTTAGGATTAAGTAAACTGATCCCCAGTGCAGTTCGATAGGGATGAATCTGATCAAGACGAGGTAAATCAGCCATCACAATATCATGTTCAGAAGAGACCGTATTCCAGCGTTGGTAACTGGCAATTAATAATTTAAAACCCAAATAAGATAAATATAATGCGCCCACTATTTTTAATAGAGTAAAAATCCACGGAAAAGCATGCATGAGCGAGGCTGCACCGAGTACGGTACATACAATTAAAATTGAATCGCCAGTAAAAATACCAAACGCACCACGGTAGCCAGTTTTAATGCCATAACGCGATGCAATTGACATGACATAAATAGAATTGGGGCCCGGCAAGAGCACAATTAACAAAGTACCAATCATGTAAGTTGTTAGATCTGTAATGCCGAACACAATGAAATACCATTAAAAAACCGATTTTCGTACTATAACAAAAATCGGTTTTAATATGTGAATAATCAACTATTAGGGTTGAATTTCTGCATCTATACCAAAAGACTGGCGTAACAAAGTGTTGAGTTGATCACGGGCTCGGATAAAGCCATCGACACCGCCTTGTAACAATTGAAAAGCCATTAAGTCATGCTCAAGTTCGATTTTAAAACTTTCGCGGGTTTGTACTTCTCGACTGATTTTTTCAGCTTGAATTGCAGATTCTGGACTTAAAACCGTTTCAACTTGACGCTGATCCTGATTCAGTTCAGCCAATAAAGAGGGAGAAATCGTCAGTAAGTCACAGCCAGTTAAGCCTAGAACCTGATCGATGCTACGGAAGCTTGCCCCCATCACCTGAGTCTTGATGCTATTTTGCTTATAGTAGTTATAGATTTTTTTCACTGAAATCACACCAGGATCTTTTTCAACCGGGTAGTGATCGACATGTTCGGCTTTTTTGTACCAGTCCAAAATACGACCAACAAATGGAGAAATCAGTGTCACATGAGCATCTGCACAAGCTTGTGCCTGATGTAAGCCAAACAGGAGGGTGAGGTTGCAAGCAATCCCTTCTGCTTCAAGCACTTTCGCCGCTTGAATACCTTCCCAAGTTGAGGCAATTTTAATTAATACTCTGGATTGATCAATGCCATAGTCCTGATAGAGCTTCGAAAGCTCACGTGCTTTTGCCAAGGTCGCTTCAGTGTCATAAGACAATGAGGCATCCACTTCGGTCGACACCCGTCCTTCAATCAGCTTTAAAATTTCAACACCGAATTTAACCGTTAAAATATCAATGGTACGTTCAATGAGTTCATCCGCTTGGTAGCCTTCTTCACGCGCTTGTGTATATGCTGCTTCAATCAGTTCGCGATTTTCAGGCTGACTTGCCGCCGCCGTAATTAGTGAAGGATTGGTTGTTGCATCTAAAGGGCGAAATTGGCGTATTGCTTCAAGGTCACTACTATCAGCTACTACTGTGGTTACGTTTTTTAATTGGTCTAAAGCGGTTTGTGTCATTGTCATCAACATCTTGGTTTAAAATATTTATACATGAGTTATAGCATATTCTATTGTAATTCGACGTTAAAACTTGTCGATTGATTACTTTCTGTTGTGTCGAATATGTTTAATCAGATATCTGGCTGCCATTCCCAACTTACTTTCACGACTCCAAACCAAATCAATAAAATAATCAAACTTTGGAGAAAAATCCAAAAGATGTAGCACTTTTAATTGTTGTTCAAGTTTTGGGTTTTCTTTAAACATTTCCAGCGGCAGCACACCCCAGCCCAGATTGCGTGTGATCATCATGCATGCAGAATGATGGTTGTCTGTTCGCCAATAATTTTTTGAAAATAACAGTTCGGGCTTAATGCGATTGTCACGACTGGCAACCACAATTTGTCGTTCCTGTAGCAAATCTTCAAATTTGACATATTGCATAGAGGCAAGAGGATGACTTCGTGCAACCACTGGAATCAGAGATTCTTGTTTGATCTCGACAAATTGCTCCCGGTAATCCAGACGTTCACGTTCAAACATCCATGCCAGTTGCGCGCGTTGATCTAGCAACATGGCGAGTGCATCTTCCTGTGGTGCGGAAACAATATTGATTTGTAAACTTGGAAATTGTTCTGCCAATAAACTGACATAGTCTGTCCAGTTGGTATTGAGTAATTCTGATGCGATGACGATATTTAAAGTAGACTCAAGCCCTGAGCTGAGCGCGTAGGCTTGTTGTTTCCATTGATTCATCTCAATGAGTAATTCAGATGTTTTTTCATATAATATTTGGGCTTCAGGCGTTGCAACAGGTTCACGTCCTTTGCGTTCAAATAAGCTTAAATTAAGGTCAATTTCCAGATTGGCAATGGACATGCTGACTGCCGAAGGAACTTTGCCCAATTTTCTAGCGGCAGCAGAAAAGGAGCCTGTTTCCATCACAGTTTTGAAAATGGTCAGTTGTTCTTGATTAATATTCATCTATCAAAACTATTGAAAGAACCTGATTGGATTTATCAAGATTATAAAAATAAAATGGACTCACTTCAAACAAAAAGAGTGTTTTAAAATGTTGATTTCCAAAAGACGAATTGTTCATGCTTTGAGCTATGAAGTGATTCTATTGGTCATCATAGCAATTGCTTTAAGTTTTATTTTTGATGTTCCAATGGAAGTCACTGGCTCGCTCGGTATAGCCATGGCGGTTACTTCTGTAGTATGGAATATGATTTTTAACCATTTTTTTGAGAAATTTGAGCGAAAATATCAGCTGAAAAGAACGGTTAAAGTGCGTATTCTCCATGCGATTGGTTTTGAGGGAGGCTTAATGCTTGCCACGATTCCAATGGTTGCCTATGCCATGAACATGACTTTATGGCAGGCTATTGTTGTCGACTTCGGTTTGACCATGTGTATTTTGGTTTATACCTTTATTTTCCAATGGTGTTATGACAGCATCGAAAATAAAATGGGATATACACCAGAATATAAATAGAGAAATGTATATTCTGCGGTTGTTCAAAGAGCAAAGCCAGTTATTGAAACGATAACTGGCTTTTCATGCTCAGGTTTCAAAAATATAAGAGAACACAACAGAGCATCACAATTTCATAATTCTGGCATTGAACCTTTATTTTAGAATAAACAGATAAATGCATAAGATTGCCATTATAGCTCATCTAAACATGCTAGGGCGTTTAGAAAGGCAGGCAATTATGTGCATGATATTTTGTATTTCAGGTGATTAAATTGAAAAAAGTTGCATTGGGACTGGTATTGAGTCTGGGTATTTTCTCCTCAGGTTGTCAAAGTTTGCCGACCACATTGACGGCAAAATTAATGGATAACCAGCAAACGCGTGAAAATGTTAAATATCTTGAACAGTATGCGAATCAGCAGATTCAGCAAAAGCTGATTGTAAAAACAGATCTAAACTATGGCGATCAAAGCAGTCAAAGACTGGATCTGATTTATCCTGAAAAATTACAGTTCCAAAAACTACCTGTGGTCTTTTTGGTGCATGGTGGTGGCTGGGTAGCAGGCAATAAAGGAGGCATGTTGCCTTATGCAAAACTCATTGCAGATCAGGGCTTTTTGGTGGTTAATGTCGAATATAGTTTAGTTCCCAAAGCAGCTTATCCTGAGCAAGTCCTCGAATTAAATCAGGCTATTAATTATGTCATGCAGCATCAAAATGAGTTGCCTCTTGATCCAACACGTATTTTCTTAAGTGGGGATTCTGCTGGAGCAAATATCAGCAGTAGCTATGTGGCTGCATTAAATGCACCAGAAATGGCACAACAACTGAAATTAAATCCTTCGATCTCGGCGAAGCAAGTTCAGGGTATGGTGTTGCATAGTGGGGTATATGATCTTAAAGCACTATATCACTCAAGTGCTCAGGCAGGGAGAATTGTGGCGTGGGGGGCACAAGGTGTCATCGCACAATATAGTGGTCAACAGCAACCTACAGACCAGCAACTCGATTTAATGTCAGCTTATCCTTGGCTCAATTCTAAATTTCCGCCAGTTTATATCAGTGCCACAGAAGTAGATGTGTTGACCAAAACTCAGACCCAACCTTTTATTAAGAAATTGCAAGAACTGGGTGTGCCTGTAACTGCTCAAGTCTATAACAAAGATTATCAGGAACAGATTAATCATGATTTTAATTTTAATATGAGATTTAAAGCAAGCCATGATGTATTTAAGCAGTCCATTGAGTTTTTAAAACAGCATTCGCATTAATAAATAATCAGAGCAATCCTGATTTTTTAACGCGTAAAAAAACAGCACTTATTTAAGTGCTGTTTTTTTGGGGCTTGACTAAAGAATTACTTTTCTACAATCGCAACTACACCTTGACCACCTGCGGCACAGATAGAGACTAAAATACGACCTGAACCTTTTTGATTCAGGATTTTAGCCGCAGTTGCAAGAATACGACCACCAGTTGCCGCAAATGGATGACCCGCAGCCAAAGAAGAACCATGAATGTTTAGTTTAGAACGATCAATTGAACCCAAAGGTGCATCCAGACCTAGACGCTCTTTACAGAATTTTGGATCTTCCCAAGCTTTAAGGGTAGAAAGCACTTGTGAAGCAAAGGCTTCATGAATTTCATAGTAGTCAAAATCTTGAAGTTTAAGACCAGCACGCTCAAGCATACGCGGAACCGCATAAGCAGGCGCCATTAACAAGCCTTCTTTTTTGCCAACAAAGTCAACCGCAGCAGTTTCAGAGAAACTTAAGTAAGCCAATACTTCGTGACCATTGGCTTTTGCCCATTCTTCAGATGCTAAAAGCACAACAGAGGCACCATCTGTCAACGGGGTTGAGTTACCCGCAGTCATGGTTGCATTTTCGCCTTTACCAAATACAGGTTTAAGCTTAGAAAGTTTCTCAACCGATGAATCTGGGCGTAAATTGTTATCGCGCTCAAGACCCATAAATGGTGTGATTAAGTCATCAAAGAAACCTTCATCGTAGGCTTTTGCCATTTTTTGATGTGAAGATGCCGCAAGTTCATCTTGTTCTTCACGACCAATGTTCCATTCAAGCGCAGTAATCGCAGCATGATCGCCCATGGCTAAACCTGTACGAGGTTCACCATTTTTCGGAGCGTCCATTAATTCTTTTAAATTAATTTTGGTTAATGCTTTTAAACGGTCTTTACCAGTTTTTGCGATGTTAAGCTCAAGTAGCGCTTTACGTAAACCATCACCAAAAGCAATCGGGGCATCAGAAGTGGTATCTACACCACCTGCGATACCGACTTCAATTTGACCCAATGCAATTTTGTTTGCGACAGCAAAAGCTGCCTGTAAACCTGTACCACAAGCTTGCTGGATATCATAAGCAGGTGTTTCTGGTGCAAGAGCTGTACTCAATACACATTCACGTGTCATGTTAAAGTCACGGCTGTGTTTAAGCACTGCACCTGCAACCACTTCACCCAAACGTTGACCTTGTAAGCTATAGCGTTCAACCAGACCATTAAGTGCAGCAGTCAGCATGTCCATGTTTGACGCTTTAAAATATGCACCATTTGAACGTGCAAATGGAATACGGTTACCACCAATAATGGCGACACGACGAATAGAATTTTGACTCATGTTTTTATCCTGTTGAACAGAAGGTTGAGCTTTGGTTGAAGATGACGCTTTCGCAGTCGAAGTTTTTGAAGCCGTAGTTGCCGCAGCCTTCGAACGCGTCGTGGTACGCGTGCGTGGTGTTTTGGCTGGCGTAGCAGGGGTGGCTTGAGCTGTAGCAGACGTTGTACTTTTTTTAGTGCGCGGTGTACGCTTTGATGTATTTGACACAACGTCAGAAGCTGGATTATTTGCTGCTGACTGTTCTTGCGAATGGTCTTGAGTTGTTTTGCTCATAAGGCTTTTCCAAGCGTGTTTATGATATTCTTGAGATGTACATTAACATAATTAAAATAGACCCGAATTGACTGGAATGACATTCTAGAGTGCATTCAGGTCAAGACATATCAAGAGTAACTCAAGTATTATTTTATTCAAATCCATGAACCTATCTGTTCACAACTTTGCAACAAAGCACATGAACAGCACCAATCTAGCTAGGTTTATATATAAACATTTTTTGCATGAGAGATAATAAAGATGACTGATCAATACCAGGCATTTACCCAATCACCACTTGGCAAGTTTGTCGTAAAAAATTTAGGTTTACCATCACCTGTCAGTTTAGATCGTTTTGAAAGTGCAGAACCTGTGATTCATGGTGCTGTACTACTTGGTGCTGCGCCATCAAGTACATTGTCAGGTGCTATTGCACAAGTGCTCAGCAACATTCATGCGGACAGCTATGCAGGTAATAACAGCGAATTACAACAAACTGCGGCAAAAGTTGGCTTAAACTTACGCGCTTTTAATTCAGGCGATAAAGAGTCTAAGTTTAAAGCGGTTGTGTTTGATGCATCTGGTATTCAAAACTCAGAACAGTTAAATGAACTGTATAAATTCTTCAATCCAGTTGCGCGTCAAATTCAGAGTTCTGGTCGCGTGATTGTAGTTGGTACAAGCCCTGAATCTGCAAAAACAGTGAAACAAGCCATTGCACAACGTGCACTTGAAGGCTTCGTAAAATCAGTCGGTAAAGAGTTTAAAAAAGGCATTACTGCTCAAGTGGTCTATGTAGATGAAGGCGCTGCGGATAATTTGGAATCGACTTTACGTTTCTTATTGTCTCCACGTTCAGCATATGTCTCAGGTCAAGTGATTCGTGTATCAAAAGCAGACGTAGTGAAAGTAGATTGGGCTCAACCATTGGCAGGTAAAACAGCGTTAGTGACGGGTGCAAGTCGTGGTATTGGTGAAGCGATTGCACATGTATTGGCACGTGATGGCGCGCATGTCATTTGTCTGGATGTGCCACAACAACAAGCTGATCTGGATCGTGTTGCATCAGAAATTGGTGGTTCTGCTTTAGGATTAGATATTACTGCGGCAGATGCAGGAGAGAAAATTAAAGCAGCGGCTGCAAAGCAGGGCGGTTTAGATATTATTGTACATAACGCGGGTATTACTCGTGACAAAACTTTGGCGAATATGAAGCCTGAGCTTTGGGATCTCGTTATTAACATTAACTTGTCTGCGGCTGAACGTATTAACGATTATTTGCTTGAAAATAATGGTTTAAATGCCAATGGTCGTATTGTTTGCGTTTCTTCAATCAGTGGTATTGCCGGTAACTTGGGTCAAACCAACTATGCTGCATCTAAAGCGGGTGTCATTGGTCTGGTGAAATTTACCGCGCCAATATTGAAAAATGGCATCACGATTAATGCGGTTGCACCTGGTTTCATTGAAACGCAAATGACGGCTGCCATTCCATTTGCGATTCGTGAAGCTGGTCGTCGTATGAACTCCATGAATCAGGGCGGTTTACCTGTAGATGTTGCCGAAACGATTGCATGGTATGCATCAACTGCATCGACGGGTCTAAATGGTAACGTAGTTCGTGTTTGTGGACAAAGCCTATTAGGTGCATAATGCTTAAGCCTAGTCTGGGTTTTGTTTAGAAGACCGTCATATTAACTCTCTCTTTAGCTTTAAGGAGAGGGTATCCTCATAATTTTAAATCAATAAAAAACGAATCAGGTTTATCATGAATACACGCCATTTTAGCCAACTGCCTAAACCTTATCTGGCTTATCCGAAAGTCATTCAAGGTTTAGTCTTTAAAAAACCAAAAGGTCCTAAAGTTTTGCCACAGGTTGACTATGTGGTGGATTCATTTCAGGTCGATCAAAAACATTTGCAAGCTTATAATGAAATTTGTGGTTTTAAAAATGATGGCTTTATTCCTGCAATTTATTTAGCGGTGCTGTCTCAAAGTTTGCAAATGCATATGATGACGACTGAGGCATTTCCGTTTGCAATTTTAGGTTTGGTGCATATTCGTAATCAAATTAAACAAACCCGTAAAATTGCAGTGAATGAAACTTTAAGTTTGTCTTGTAAATTCGGTGAACTCAAACCACATGACAAAGGCGTTCAGTTTGATTTCATTACCACTGCAAAAGTCGGTAATGATGTCGTGATGGAAGGTGTGACCACCTATTTAGCTCGTCAAAAAGTTGAACAAAAGTCTGTTGAAAAACCGAAAGAAACCAAAACACCTGATTATCAGTTACAACAGGTTTGGGACGTTGCTGAAAATACAGGCCGTCGTTATGCCATGACATCGGGCGATTTTAACTTGATTCATATTCATGCAGTGACTGCAAAAGCATTTGGTTTTAAGCAAGCCATAGCGCATGGCATGTGGAGTAAAGCCAAAGCATTGGCAAACTTGCCACTTCCAGAAGCGTATGCAGCAGATGTCTGGTTTAAGCTTCCGATGTATTTGCCGTCTAAAGTAGAGTTTTTAACTGCTCAGGATGCCAAAGATACAGACTTTTTAATTCGTAATGAAAAGTCGAAAAAACCGCATGTGTCGGGTACTGTTAGCGCATTGTAAAATACAACACTTGAAAAGCCCGATTCGTCGGGCTTTTTACATACAATTATAAATAAGGAATGATCAATGAATGCAGTAACGGAAATTTTATTTGCAGATAAACATAATTATCAAGGTTGGGTTGATCCGCATTTTACTGACTTGGCAACACAATTTAGTCGCTTGCAGGATGCACGTACTGAACAGGGTGGTGCAGCTTTAGCGGTATATTTTCAGGGTCAAAAAGTTGTTGATATTTATACAGGTAAAAAATCACTGACCGAATCATGGTCTGAAGATACGCTTTCGGTGTGTTATTCAACTGGCAAAGGCGTATTAGCAACGTTGGCACATATCTTGGTCAGTGAAGGCTTGCTTGAATATGATGTACCAATTGCACATTATTGGTCTGAATTTGCCCAAAACCATAAAAAAGCAATCACACTTCGGCATATTTTGAGTCATCAAAGTGGTTTGTATGATATTCGCAATCTCATTAATGATGCACGTGAAATGCTAGACTGGTCACATATGTTAGACGTATTTGCACAGGCGACGCCACGCTTTGCAGTGAATCAAGCAAATGCTTATCAGGCATTGACATTTGGCTGGTTGGTTGGCGGTACGCTGGAAAAAGCAACCGGACGTAGTTTGACCGATTTAATGCGAGTCTACTTGGTTGAACCCTTGCAATTAGACGGGGCTTATTTTGGCACGCCAAGTTCTGAGTTATCGCGTGTGGCGAGACTTATTCAGAAATCAAAAACAGTGCAAAGTCCACGAGCGTTGAGCCTGCCGAAAGCAGCAAAGACACATAAACCATCTTTGGCAGATAAATTAGTCACGTGGACTGGACAAAATCCTCAAGATTTTCAAGATGCCATGATTCCAAAAGGCATGAAAAATTTTAGTTTTTTTAGTGATGAAGGTTTGCAAGCGATTATTCCAGCAGCGAATGGAACTTTTACTGCAAATAGCCTAAGTAAAATATATGCCATGCTTGCCAATGGTGGACAATGGGAAGGAAAAACCTTGATTAAGCCTAAAGTTTTTCAGCAGCTTAACCATATTCAAAACTATGCAAGAGATAAAGTCATGCCAATCCCAATGAATTGGCGCTTGGGCTATCATCGTGTTTTAACTATGGGTAAACGTGCCAAACATGGCTTTGGACACATGGGTTACAATGGTTCTGGTGCATGGTGTGATCCAGATCGAAATTTAAGCTTTGCTTATACCCATAATTTTAAAATCGGTTCTATTACGGGTGACTATCGTTTATGGGGACTGACTCAGGAAACTTTACGTTGTGCAGATCAGGTTTTAAAAGGGCGTAAGGGTTGGTTTTAATTTAAGTCATCTGTATGTGCAGGAATGTGATAAGTGATCTGAATATATTTGAGTTGTTGTTTGACATGGCTGATGCTTCCACCCAAACCTTCTGCAAGTTTTCGGCTGGCAAAATTTTGTTCTGCTACAGGATAAACAAAATAATCAGCCTCACAGTTTAAAACTGCCCAATCATAAATCGACTTCAATGCTTCTTTGGCATAGCCCTTGGCGTGCTCATCTTCACGTATCCATAAACCAAATTCAGGCATTTGGGTATGGATACGGTGAATGCCAATTAAGCCAATAAATTTTTGAGAACTTTTATCTCGTAGCACAAAATGTTGATTTGTGCCTTGAGTTTGAGCATGTATCCAGCTTCTACCAATCGACTCAAATTCCGCAAAAGATTTTGCTGGCTCCCAAGACATAAATCGAGTCAAACTTAACGTAATGCATGGATAAATATCAGGACAATCCTGTAACTTAAAGATTTCTATATTGAGTCTATGAGTAGCAAGCATAGTGAAATTTATATATATATTAAAAGAATTTAATCATCATATATAAATAATAATCATTTTCAAATATAAAGTTAAATTGAATTCATTAATTCCATTCTAATCATGCTTTCAACATGATATTTGAAGGCATTTTCATTTAAGCCTTTTAAGCCTAGTTGATAAATACCTTCTAAACCACAGACAAAAGCAATCAGACGCCATGCAATATTCTGGCTAGAGTTTGGCGGGACAATTTTAAATGCTTGCTGCACCACACCCAATTCTAAGACTTTAACTAAAGCCTCGTGCCATCGCTCCATGGTGATGTTATAGGCTTTTTTCATTTCAATATCCTGTTGAATCAAAATCTCAGCTTCATTCCAGAGTCGTAAATAAGGCTGAGTTTGTTCGATATTTTCAGATCCAAGCAATAACAATAAGCGTTCTAAACAACTAGTTGTATTAATTTGTGCTTCGACTTCATTCAATTGATCCATCAATTCAATAAATACTTCTGCCTTAAGATGCGACGCAGACTCAAAATGATGGTGTACCTGACCTGTAGAGACCTGAGCTTCGGTTGCGATGCGTCGTACAGTCAGTCCATTTAAACCCTCAAGCAATGCAATGCGTTTTGCAGCTTCTAAAATCATGGTGCGACGTTGTTCACGATTTAAATAATTCATGGATTTGAACGAAACAAAATTTACAGAAAGATATTAAACAAAGTTGGACGTTTGTTCAAGTCTGAGTATAATGAGCTTAATTTGAACAAGTGTCCAACTTTAATTTGGGTGGGTTATGTACCGTAAATGGGTGATTCTAGCGATCATCGTGCTAATTTATTTACCTGTATCGATTGATGCGACTGTGCTTCATGTCGCGATTCCGACCTTAAGTGCAGATTTATCTTTGTCAGGCAATGAAATGCTCTGGGTCATTGATATCTATTCATTGATTATGGCAGGTCTGATTTTACCTATGGGCGCATTAGGTGATCGTATTGGCTTTAAACGGCTGATGCTTATTGGAGCTACAATTTTTGGATTAGCATCTTTGGCGGCTGCATTTTCACATTCAGCTTATATGCTGATTGCTGCCCGAGCCTTTTTAGGTCTGGGTGCTGCAATGATTTTACCTGCAACATTGGCAGGGGTGCGTAATACCTTCTTGGATGAAAAACAACGTAATTATGCATTAGGTGTCTGGGGAACTGTCGGCGGGGGTGGAGCAGCATTTGGCCCACTTTTAGGCGGTTTTATTCTTGAACATTTTTCTTGGGGAACTGTATTTTTAATTAATATTCCAATCATTATTCTGGTGCTTATTTTAACTCTATGGCTGATGCCCAAACAGCAAGTACATACTAAACAGCCGTTGAATCTGTTTCAGGCATTGGTGTTGGTCAGTGCGATTTTAATGCTGATTTATGCTGTAAAAACTTCCATGTATGGTTTTAATACAGGGTTGCTGGTCATGTTTTTGGCCGGATGTGCTTTATTGGTTGGCTTTGTTCGTCATCAGTTAAACAGTGCAATACCCATGATTGATTTTAGCTTGTTTAAACATCCTGTGATCTCGACCAGTATTATTATGGCAATGGTCGCCATGATTGCTTTAGTGGGCTTTGAATTACTCTTGTCACAGGAGCTACAATTCGTCTATGGCTACACACCTTTACAAGCTGGTCTATTCATTTTGCCATTTATGATTGCAATTAGTATTGGTGGACCTTTTGCCAGCTTACTTATGAATCGTTATGGATTAAGACCTGTGGCAACAATTGGCATGTTCATGTGTGCGATAAGTTTTTTTGGCATGGCTATGACCAATTTTGACACGCAGCATATTCAGGCGTGGAGCTGGATGGTGGTGATGGGGATTAGTGTCGAGATTGCTTTACTGTCATCCACCGCAGCTATTATGTCTTCGGTCGCTGCAAATAAAGCCACCGCAGCAGGCGCGATTGAAGGAATGGCCTATGAGTTGGGGGCAGGTCTGGGGATTGCCATTTTTGGATTACTCTTGTCATTCTTCTATGCGCAGTCCATGGTGTTACCTATGGGTTTACCTCAAGATATGGCGGTGTTTGCAACTTCATCAATTGGGGAAGCTGTACAAATGGCACAGCAACTTGAACCTGCTATGCAACAGCCCTTGTTGCAAGCAGCAGCAGATGCATTTACCCATTCACATGCAAAAGTTCTGGGGATCGCAGGCGGCTTGTTTTTAATTCTTTCAGGATTTGTATGGTGGGCTTTGCCTCCAAAACTCAATACTCAGGTTGAACATCAGAATGTGTAAGTCAAAATGCATAGAGACGGAGCTTAAAAAAGTGATTCACTTTAAAGCGATCCTGTAATGCGATTAAGCTTATGCGTTCACTATCAGTCAAAAAAACAGTATGCTTATGCAAGCAATATGCAGATAGGCTTAAAAATATGCCTATGTGTATTCTCAAGGAGCATTCATGTATCAAGTTTTGGCAAGAAAATACCGTCCTCGTAACTTTATTGAGTTGGTCGGGCAAAACCATGTATCACGAGCACTCACCAGTGCCCTTGAGCGTGGTCGTTTGCATCATGCCTACTTGTTTACAGGAACGCGCGGTGTCGGTAAAACCACGATTGCACGTATTTTAGCCAAATGCTTAAACTGTGAAACAGGAGTGACCTCAACACCGTGTGAAGTTTGTCCTACCTGCCGCGCCGTGAATGAAGGGCGTTTTATTGATTTGATTGAAATTGATGCGGCATCACGAACCAAAGTAGAAGATACGCGGGAGTTGCTGGACAATGTTCCTTATGCACCCACACAGGGACGGTTTAAGGTTTATCTGATTGACGAAGTGCATATGTTGTCGACGCATTCATTTAATGCCTTGCTCAAAACGCTGGAAGAACCACCTGAACATGTGAAGTTTTTATTTGCCACCACTGATCCGCAAAAGCTTCCAATTACCGTGATTTCTCGTTGTTTGCAATTTACCTTACGTCCTTTGGCTGTCGATGAAATTACGCAACATTTGACTGCTATTTTAACTAAAGAACAGATCAATGCAGATCAAGATGCAATTTGGCAAATTGCTGAATCGGCACAGGGTTCTTTGCGTGATGCTCTATCTTTGACCGATCAGGCAATTGCTTATGGTCAGGGCGAGGTACATCATCAAGATGTCAAAGAAATGTTGGGCTTGATTGACCGCACCATTATTTATGATTTGATCCTAGCGATTCATCAAAATCAGCAAGCAAAGGTCAGTCAGTTGCTTTTACAATTTCGTCAACAGGCACTGGATGTTTCACTGGTTTTGGATCAATTGATTTCAACCTTACATGAGTTGGCGTTGCTACAATATCTGCCTGAATTGGCTTTAAAATACAGCCAAGAAATTAATCAAAAAATTGTGGCATTGTCGAAAATTGTTTCGGCTCAGGATTTACAACTTTATTATCAGATTGCCTGTAAAGGTCGTGAAGAGTTACAGCTTGCCGTGACACAGGAACAAGGTTTTGAGATGTGTGTGTTACGTCTTTTGGCTTTTCGACCTTTGGCAAGAGATGAAGTCATTACCGACCAAGCTTCTTTCAATGAAGGCACGATTGATCAAGTCTCTACACATCACGCTAGCAGCCATGGAACGACGACTCAACACATTGTTGAGCGTTCAATGCAATCCGAAGCTAAATCTGGCGTGATATCCACTCAATCTTTGGTTGTTTCTGAATCCGAAGACGTATCAATTCAACCCCTTGAGCAAACAGAATTGGCCCAAGAAGTTCTACTTTCAGATCCTGAGATATCATCAATTTCAGATACTCAAGTATCATCTGAAATTGTAGAGGAGTTTGATAATTTTGAAGAACCTGCTCAATTGGTGGCACTCGATCATGAAGCTTTAGAAACTTCACCAGAACCCGTGTTAAATGATTCAGAAAGTGTCATCGTGTTTGATGCCAATTCTGAACAATTGATTGGTTTTGAGACGCCTGAATCGACCTCAGCATTTTCGCTTGATGATATCCAAACTTTTCCTGTAGATGAATCTGTGCCTGCATCTTCTTTTGATCAATCGCATTCGAACATGGATGTTGCTGCTCAAGGAAGTGAGGGGGCGGATATTAGCCTAGATGCAGCAGAACCTGATTTATTTGTAGCAGAATTACCTAAAACATCTGAAAAGTCTGTAGATCTAAATCAAGCTGAAACAGCTTCACCATTAGAAACTGTAGCATTAACACAAATACATGTTGACGCTGTTCAAGCAGATCTAAAACCTGAAAATCATGTTTTGATGCCACAAGATATTCTTAAACTGTCAGAACAAGTATTGGAAGGTGCATGGACGCTGGAAAAATGGGAGTTCTGGTTTAGAAATAGTCCACTTTCGCCTGCGGTACAAGAACTGGCGCAATATGGTCTTATGTCGGGTCAAATTGATGGGGCTTGTAAATTTACCATTCCGAAACAATACGAAAGAATGCTGTCGCAACTTCAACATGCACTTGAGTCTGAAATTAAATCTCAATGGCCAAATACCCAGTTTGATGTGCAATATGCTGAAATTGATGGAACAACACCATACCATCAGCAAGTTGAACGTAAGCAGAAGGCCTTTCAACGCGCAGAGCAATTACTGAATGAAGACCCAGTGATCAAAAATTTGCTCAATACCTTTGATGGGGAATTGCAGAACATTCAGTTGAAAGGATGAATCAAATATTCAGCCTTTCACAATGACTAATCTGTTGATTTTAATTGATAAGGAGTTAATAACTGCTTCATATCTTCTGAAATTGGGGTGCTTTTTCGCGTTTCACGCTCTACAAAAACATGAACAAAATGTCCTTGTGCAGAAGGCTGAATGTGATGTTGTTTAAAAATTGCTAACTCATACCTTAAAGATGAGCGACCTATTTTCCCAATGGCCACCCCAACTTCAATCATTTCTGGAAAAGAAAGTTCCTGAAAAAAACTACAGGCTGAATCAACCACAAGTCCAATGATCGGAGAGTGGTGAATATCAAAACCAGCATGCTGGATTAAGAGTGAATTGGCGGCTGTGTCAAAGTAACTATAATAAGTGACATTGTTGACATGCCCATAAATATCATTGTCTGCCCATCGGGTTTGAATATTTAAAAAGAATTGAAATTGATCTCGTGTACGCGCGAGTGGTTTTAAACTTTCCGATTTCATGCGTAAATTGCCTCATAAATGTGTAGCGCAGCTTGCTCTGTCATTTCTCGGGGATTATTTTGTAAAAGACGAGTTTGCAACATGGCATCTTGAGCAAGTGTGGTAAGACTCTCTTTAGGTACATTTAAATTTTGCAGTTTTAATACCAAACCACTTTCATCCAGATGGTTTTGCATATGATCAATAAATAAATCGCATAGACCGTCTGAGCATCCGTTGCTACGTGGGTCGAGCCATTGCATGAGTTCTGCATATAAATGCTTTGCATGTGGTGCATTAAATTTGAGAACTTCTACTAAAACCAATGCATTGGTATGACCATGAGAAAGATGAAAATGTCCACCTAAAGGATATGCCAAAGCATGTACAGCTCCGACTGGTGCATTGGCAAAAGCTTGCCCAGCGAGCATGGAACCCAATAACATATTTTGCCGCGCTTCCAGATCTGTCGCATTTTTTAGAACTTTAGCCAGATTGTCATTGAGCAAAC
Organism: Acinetobacter ihumii; assembly: GCF_900625095.1. Taxonomy (GTDB): domain Bacteria; phylum Pseudomonadota; class Gammaproteobacteria; order Pseudomonadales; family Moraxellaceae; genus Acinetobacter; species Acinetobacter ihumii. Next base: position 3,081,797 of record NZ_LR130760.1, read on the forward strand.
GCAGGGCATTTTTGGCCAACATGTCTGCATAAAAATTTTTCTTAATTTTAGAAGTATAAGCTTCTATCGCATGAACCATCGCATCGATACCTGTGGCAGCGGTAATGTGTGCAGGTAAGTCTTGAGTAAAATTGGCGTCTAATATCGCAAAATCTGCATATAAAACAGGCGAAACAATGCCAGTTTTTGTGGTTTCTCCTGTAGTGACAATAGAAATAGGCGTGACTTCAGAACCTGTTCCTGCGGTTGTCGGCACTAAAATTAAGGGAAGTTTAGGACCCTTCGCAAGATTGACACCGTACATCTCGGCAATTGTCTGTTTTTGTTGAGGATGTGCCAGTAAGGCAATAATTTTGGCAACATCCATGGAGCTACCACCACCAAAGCCTAAAATTGCATCGACTTTTTCTTTTTTTGCGAACTCAGCAGCATCCAGCACAATATGTTCAGGCGGGTCTGCCTGTATATTCGAATATATTGCATAAGCAATGTTTAAACGCTCTAAAATCTCAATAATAGGTAGATGCAGTTGATGCTGTACCATCCCTGTATCTGTCACGATGAGAAGTTTACGATAATGACCATCCGGAATAATATTTTTGAGTTCCTGTATCGAGCCAAGACCTGAAATAATGCTGGATGCTGTCTGAAATTGAAATTGGCTCATCATTATTTCCTTATTTTTCATCATAAATCGAACATTTCTGTCGATATCTTCTATAGGATTCTGCTTTTAAATAACTTAACATAAGACACCTGAAAATAAAGCACCTTCGAGGTTTATATGTCATCACAGTCACCTTACAAGGTGCTATGTGTCTGTTTGGGGAATATTTGTCGTTCGCCCACAGCAGAGGTTATCCTTCGACATTTTTGTGATGCTCAACAACTTGATGTGCTGGTGGACTCAGCAGGTACGAGTAATTATCATCCTAATAAGGCTCCTGATTCACGAAGTCAACGACATGCCAAAAAACGGGGCTACGATTTATCTTCACTTCGTGCGCGCCAATTAACTATAGACGACTTTAGCGAGTTTGATCTTATTTTGGCGATGGATCAGGAAAACTTGAATGATATTCAGGCATTACAAAAACGAGCTTTAGCCCAAGCGACTCTCCAGCCACTCAAAGCACACATTGCGCTTATGAGCGAACATGATCCTGTTTATACACGGCAAGCCCTGCCTGATCCTTATTATGGTGAAGCTGAAGACTTTGAGCGTGTTTTGGATCAATGTGAATCCAGTGCAAAAGCTTGGGTCGAACTATTTAAACAGCAAGCTCTAAACAACAAGCTTTAATCAACAGATCATGACTGCTAATTAATCAAATGAGTTTTCCTGTGATTCAAATTGAAAAAAACGTTCAGCTTCAATCTTTTAATACTTTAAATTTAAACGCGATCGCTTCGGAATATGTCAAGATTTATTCCATTGAAGATTTAATCGCAGCGATTGATTATGCCAAACAGCAACAACTTCATATATTGATTCTATCGGGTGGAAGCAATATGTTGTTGCCTGAGCATATCGAGGCATTGGTATTGCATATACACATTCAGGGTATTGATGTTCTGGAGGATACTTCGGAAGCAGTCAAAATCAAGGTCGGTGGCGGCGAAGTCTGGCATGATTTTGTTTTAATGACGACTGAGCGGGGCTGGTACGGCTTGCAAAATCTCGCACTGATTCCGGGGCGAGTGGGTGCATCACCTGTACAAAATATTGGGGCGTATGGCGTCGAAGTGGGTGAGTTTATTGAGTCCGTGCAAGTCTATGATCGGCAAGAACAGTGCACCAAAGATATTGCTGCTATTGATTGTCAGTTTGCTTATCGGGATAGTATTTTCAAACGTGATCCAAATCGTTATATCATTACGCATGTCACGTTCCGTTTGTTCAAGAAAGCTCAACTTAAATTGAATTATGGTGATTTAAAAGCGGCTGTAGGGGATGACTTAACACCTGAAAATCTTCAACGACAAGTTATCCAGATTCGTCAAAATAAACTGCCAGATCCAAAAGAGTATCCAAATGTTGGTAGTTTTTTTAAAAATCCTGTGATTGACCAATCAGATTTTGATCAATTACTTACAAAATATCCGCACATTCCACATTATCCTCAAGCACAAGGCTACGTTAAAATTGCAGCAGGCTGGCTGATTGAACAAGCGGGTTGGAAAGGAAAGACATTAGGTTCTGTGGGAATGTTTGAAAGACAGGCATTGGTATTAGTCAATTATTCTTGTGCAAATCTGTCCGATGTTCAGCAGACTTATCAAGCCGTACAAAATGATGTAAAACAAAAGTTTAGTATTTTACTTGAACCAGAGCCTGTGTTGTTTGATCGGACAGGTCTTATTCGTTCACATTCGGAATAATGATTTATGGCAAAAACACATTGGATGATTCGATTGGTACGTATAGTCGGAGTACTATTCATACTGCTCGCATGTCTCGTGGTGTTTATTTATACGCCGTATTATTCCAAAATGATTGTTCGGGCACTGAATTATTTTGTTCCTGTTGAAGTAAATCAGCTTGCAGCCAAAAGCCAACAGCAAGCAGCTTTGAGTGAACATGATAATTTAGAACCGGGTTCGAAATTATGGATTGCACGTCAAGCCTATCTGAATTTGATGGAGCAGGTGTTGGATGCAAAAGATCCCGACGCCTTAACTTTACTTCAAACCCGATATAAGCTTTTGCAGGAACAGATTTTAGCGCAACAAAAACAAGAAGAAACCGACGAGCAGGACAAACCAGCCGTGCCATTACTTAAAGCTTCCGTGTCTGAACCTGAGGAAACTTCAGCAACTAGTGAAGCTCAATCGGGTGAAAATCCAAAGCTATTCATGGAATTAAATAGCACTGAAAATAAAGCATTAATGCAGCAATACCTTGAGTTCCTTAAAAATCATCCTGTTCCTGCTGAGCATGAGCATGTAATTAATCAACAGACGACACAAGATATTGCCTATGTTAAACAAAATCAGAATGATGAAAAGCTTAGTCATCACAGCAAACCATATGCGATTGTAGTATTGGGCGGAGGTTTAACCTTAGCTGAAAATAGAAAAGACATCGTGGTTAATCCTTATACCCGTTTAAGACTTGAGAAAACGCTGGAATTACATCGTCAAAATCATTTACCAATTGTGTTAAGTGGTGTTGAAGCCCCATATATGCAAAAATGGTTGAAAGTACGTGGGGTAGATGCCAAGTTGCTTGAAAATAGAAGTATGAATACCTGTGAAAACACAAGATTTAGTTCATTGCTTTTACAAAAGAAAGGGGGGGCACCCACAGTGATGTTAGTCACCGATGTGTATCATATGCCTAGAACCCGTCGTTTATTTGCACTCAATGGAATTGAGACGATTCCTGTCGTTGCTCCGATGCCAACACAATTGACCCAATGGCAACCGAGTCAGCAAAACTATGATCATAGCCGCCGTGCCAATTACGAATTATTGGCGACGATACGAGATGTACTTTTTGGCTCTAGCGGCTGTCGCGAGGTTCCTTAAATGTCCGAGATTCCTTTTTTAAATCCCAATGTGCTTCAACAACTGGATTTACCCATTCCAAGCCGTGACCTGACGCCAAAAGTCTTACAACCGCTTAATCTCAACCATGCTTTTGAACCAAACAGAGAGCTTTTGGCATACCGAAAACTCTATGCGCTGGATTTGCTAGACTGTGAACAATGGCAGGGATATATCCAGATTCCTTTATTTAAACTGCATGTACAAGTTTTTAAGCCTCATCAAAAACCTGTAGGAACAGTGTGTTTGTTGCATGGTTATCTGGAACATAGTGGGATTTACCAGCCGATTATTCGAGAAATTCTTGAACAAGGCTTTAGTGTCATTACTTATGATTTACCGGGACATGGTTTAAGTGATGGATCACCAGCCAGCATTCAAAATTTTGATCATTACCAACAAGTGCTAAAAGCGGTTTACCAGTATGTTAAACATGCCAGTCAGCTTCCAAAACCGTGGCTGGGAATAGGTCAAAGTACAGGTGGTGCAATCTGGATGCATCATTTACTTGAATATGCAGAAAAACGACAAGACCCGATTGTTGATCGAGTGCTTTTGCTATCGCCGCTGATTCGTCCAGCCAAAACAGCATGGTGGCATAACTCCGTCGGTTTAGGCATTATTAAACGGATTAAACGTCAAGTTCCGCGTCATTTTAGACGGAATAATCATAATCCGGAGTTTCTGCGTTTTATTCGACTCAAAGATCCACTACAACCGCGTATGATGGGAATGGACTGGATCTTAGCCATGTCCAAATGGATGTTTGAAATGGAACAGCGTCCGCCATGTCGAATTCCGGTATGGCTGGCACAGGGAGCATTGGATCAGACTGTCGACTGGCGATATAACATCGAATTTATTCGCCGTAAATTCCGCTTACAAACCCTGCTTATGCTCGAAGAAGGTTCACATCAACTGATCAATGAACGTGCTGATATCCGTGCGGCATTAACAGGCCTCATTCCTGCATTTTTGCATGCCCGCCCTAAACATTATTATTATTGATCAAGTGCAATCGTGATGAAATCTAATGTTCAATAAGCTTTCTAATTTATTTAAATCAGGTCAATCTTCTGCTGAACAGCAGTATATGCAACAGCATCAGATTCAGTTTGTGCAAGACACAGGTTATATCGTTGATGGGATTGTGATGAATGATTTGTCCGAGCGACTTGAGTATTTTTCAAATCGTAAATTGTCCAGTTTTAATGACCTGGAACAGCTTTATTTAAGATCAATGCTGATCAATGAAAAAATTGATCTGGAAATTGCAACGGGACGTTATGTGGCTCGTTTAGGAAATAATCAACAGAATTTGCAACAATTCAAACATTTGATAGAAAAGCTGAATCAATATTATCGTGAATTTAAACGAGCCAAATAATCATTACCTTGCTTGGATAAACCACAACATAAATCAGCTTAGGTCGCAGCGCATCATGCTACTATAGCGGTTATGTTTTTTATCTAAACACATTCAATGTTCCAACAAGAAATCTCTCAACTTAAATTACAGCAATTAAAAGCAGGCGAAAAACGCTGGATTGGGTCAATATTGGGCTCTTCAGGCGCGTTACTCTTTAAAGAAATTGCGGATCAATGTGCATCTTTATTGGTGATTGTGGCAAGAAATAACCAGCACTTAGCTCAGTTAGAAAGCGAACTTGAATTTTATGGCATTAAACCGACCATTTTCCCTGACTGGGAAATTTTGCCTTACGATCGCTTATCGCCACATCAGGATATTGTGTCTGAGCGTCTTGCGATTTTATCCAATATGCCACAAAAAGGTATTCTGCTCATTTCAGCTGCTACACTGGCTCAACGGGTGGCACCTGTTTCATGGATATTGGGCGAACATTTTGATATTCGGGTGGGACAGAAGTTTGATCTGGAAAAAGAAAGGTTAAGACTCATTCAGGCAGGCTATCATCTGGTCGATACGGTTTATGATCATGGTGAATTTGCAGTGCGTGGCAGCATTATGGATATTTTTGCCTCAGGACAAGCACAACCGATTCGGGTAGATCTATTTGATGATGAAATTGACACGCTTAAATTTTTCGATCCAGAAACACAGCGAACCACTGAAAGTCTGACTCAATTTACGGTTTTGCCAGCAAAAGAATTTCCTTTAAAAGAAGGTCGTTCGATTTTTCGTGATCGTTATGCAGAAAGTTTTCCGACTGCTAATCCAAAGAAAAATCCGATTTATCAAGATGTATTAGATGGAATCTCATCGCCCGGTGTGGAATTTTACCTGCCGTTATTTTTTGAAAAGGAGGCGATGCAAGCTCAAAGTGCATTGACTTCTTACTTACCTAAAAATTGCATTGTCATTACAAATTCTGATATTGATGAAAATTTAACCCAATTCTGGAAGGATGTAATGCAGCGCTTTGAGAGTCGTAGGCATAACATTGATCAGCCGATTTTAGCACCCGAAGATTTATTTCTTATGCCCAATATGGTGCTCGAGCGTCTAAATCACTTTCCACGAATTTTAGCCAGTGCCGCACCCATAGAAGTGCGTGCAGGTGTAATCAATCTCGATGCTTTACAGCCACCAAAACTCCCTGTGGATGCCAAGAAAGAGCATCCATTTGAAAGTGTTAAAAAGTACATTGATGAGTCAAATCATCCTGTACTTTTAGTGGCTGAAAGCGCAGGTCGCCGTGAAAGTTTAAAAGATTCATTGCGTTCAAGTCTGGGTGACATTCCAAATGTAGAAGGCTTTACAGACTTTTTAAAACAACAATATGCGATTGCGATTACCAATGCACCCTTAGATCGTGGTTTGCTTATCCGTGATCAGCTTTCGGTGATTTCAGAAAATCAACTGTATGAGCATCGTGTTGTTCAACGTCGTCGTAAACGTCAGCAGGAAGTATCAGAAGAGTTTCTGATTCGAAGTTTAACTGAACTCAGCATTGGTGCACCTGTGGTGCATATTGACCACGGCGTTGGGCGTTACGCTGGACTGATTACATTGGCGATTGATGGGCAGGATCATGAGTTTTTACAACTTGATTATGCCGAAGGCGCAAAAGTTTATGTGCCTGTGACCAATCTGCATTTGATCAGCCGTTATAGTGGCGGAGACCCGGATCTTGCGCCATTACATAAACTTGGCACCGATGCATGGAGTAAAGCAAAACGTAAGGCCTTGGAACAAATTCATGATGTTGCTGCCGAGTTATTACACATCCAAGCGCGTCGCCAATCCAAACCGGGTTTTGCTTTTGAATTGGATCAAAGTTTGTATATGCAATTTGCTAGTGGTTTTGCCTATGAAGAAACGCTGGATCAGGCCAATGCCATTGAAGCTAGCATCCACGATATGCAACTGGCAAAACCGATGGATCGTCTGGTCTGTGGCGATGTCGGGTTTGGTAAAACTGAAGTGGCGATGCGCGCCGCATTTGTGGCTGTTCAAAATAATAAACAGGTTGCGGTGTTAGTTCCTACTACGCTTTTGGCACAGCAGCATTATGAATCCTTTAAAGATCGTTTTGCAGACTGGCCAGTACGAATTGAAGTGTTATCGCGTTTTGGTTCAAACAAAACCCATCAAAAGAATATTGAAGATTTAATTGAGGGTAAAGTCGATATTGTGGTGGGTACACATAAATTACTTCAGGAAAATGTCCTTTTCAAAAATCTGGGCTTAATGATTGTCGATGAAGAACATCGTTTTGGAGTAAGAGACAAAGAGCGAATAAAGGCCTTACGTGCTGATGTCGATATGCTGACTTTAACCGCAACGCCCATTCCGCGTACTTTAAATATGGCATTCTCAGGGATGCGAGATTTATCGATTATTGCGACACCACCTGCGCGTCGTTTGGCAGTCAAAACCTTTGTACAGGAACATACCGATGAATCTGTCAAAGAAGCCATTTTGCGTGAATTATTGCGTGGTGGGCAGGTGTATTTTCTACACAATGAGGTCGACACGATAGAACGCACAGCTGAAAATATTCGTCATCTCGTACCCGAAGCGCGTGTCGCGGTTGCTCATGGGCAGATGCGTGAACGTGAACTCGAACAGGTCATGCAGCAGTTTTACCATAAAGAATTTAACGTACTGGTGTGTTCAACCATTATTGAAACGGGTATTGATGTTCCGAATGCCAATACCATTATTATTGAACGTGCTGACAAACTTGGACTGGCACAGCTTCATCAATTACGCGGGCGGGTCGGACGTTCACACCATCAGGCGTATGCCTATTTATTGGTGCCATCGATTAAACATTTAAAAGGTGATGCTGAAAAACGTCTGGATGCGATTCAACGTGCTTCTACTTTGGGTGCTGGTTTTATGCTGGCAACCGAAGATTTGGAAATTCGTGGGGCTGGCGAATTACTTGGAGAGCAGCAAAGTGGTTCGATGCAAGCGATTGGTTATAGTTTGTATATGGAAATGCTGGAAAAAGCCACCAAAGCGATTCAAAAGGGTAAAACCCCGAATTTTGATGCGCCTTTGTCACTGACCGCCGAAATTAACCTGCATATGCCAGCACTGATTCCAGATGATTATCTGGGTGATGTACATCAGCGTTTATTATTTTATAAGCGCATCAGTAATACCGATACGCAGGAAAAGCTGGACAACATTCGTATGGAGTTGATTGATCGCTTTGGTACATTGCCACAAGCAGTGAAACAACTGTTCAGTGTGCATCAGGTGCGTCTTAAAGCAGAGCATTTAGGCATTACCAAAATTGATGTCACTGCAAACGGAGGCTATATTGAATTTTCTCCAGATACTCCAGTACAGGCCATCAGTATTATCCAATTGATGCAAAAAAATCCTACCCATTATCGAATGGAGGGTGGTCAACGGCTTAAATTGACCGTGCAACTTCAGGAATATGACAAACGCATCCAATTTGTTCAGGACTTACTGACTAAACTTATGAATGAGTTGAACTAGAACTTGCGCCTGTTTTTAAAGTTGAAATAACGACAAGTTTGCTCAATGATTGTGATGAAAATGAGCTGATTTTCATCACAATTTTTAGTTTTTCTACACTTGTCATTTTTGCAAGTCTGATTTGTTTGAAAACTCATCTTATAAGCATGAATAAGTGAATAAAATCATTGTTATTTGTAAGTAAACAAGGTACTAATAATATTCACATCACAAGTGTTGTGATAGTATTAGCCATCATAATTCATGCGTCATTTATAAAGATATGTTTAGTTTGCATCCACAACTTGCTCAAGATACTTTTTTTGTAGGCGATTTTCCGCTTTCAACATGTCGTCTAATGAATGATATGCAATTTCCTTGGTTAATTCTCATTCCGCGTGTGCCTGGAATTACTGAGTTATATGAGTTGAGTCAAGCTGATCAAGAACAGTTTTTACGTGAATCAAGCTGGTTGTCCAGTCAGTTGTCACGTGTTTTCCGTGCGGACAAAATGAATGTTGCAGCATTGGGAAATATGGTTCCTCAGCTTCATTTTCATCATGTGGTTCGTTACCAAAATGATGTTGCTTGGCCAAAACCTGTTTGGGGTACCCCAGCAGTACCATATACCAGTGATGTACTTGCACATATGCGCCAGACTTTGATGTTAGCTTTACGTGGACAAGGTGATATGCCATTTGATTGGCGTATGGACTAAGTTGCGTTTTACCTCACCAATTTAGGTGTGGTTTAAATCAAAGATTGGAGACTGGAGTGCCTTTAGATCGGCTAGTTGATAGAGAACCTCGGCAGTTTGCATATTTTCATCGATTGATGGGCTATTCGATACTGTCATTAATTGTGGTGATTTATTCATTCACATCTCCAGATGCTCACTATCAAATTTACATTCCTGTCTTTCTTCTCTTTGTTTTATTGATTGCGCCAAAGCTAGATCGTTGGCTTCAATATAAATTTGATAAAACTGTAACGCGTAATGTATTTTTTACCCTTGATGCAATTGCGGTTGCAGTTGCACTGGCTGGGGTTCATCTTAGTTTAGTCCTCAGTTTTACCTCATTATTTGCACTTCTTTACACTGCCATAAACGCACGTATTTCGTTTATGGCTGCTTCATTAGCAAGTATTATTGGCATTATTGTTTTTTATAGCACCACCATTTTTATATTTGGTTTTCAGGAATATTTCGAACCGACCAGTCAGGAATTGACGGTTATTAGCCTAATTTGTCTGATCATTTTTATTAATATTGGTAACTATTATCAGCATACCCGAATTGAAAAGCTCAATCAGTTACGCCAGCACTATTATAATCAAATGACACGCTACATGACTTTCGCGAATCAATTAAGCCGTTATGCGCCGCTGCAACTTTGGCAATCCATTATGCGTGGAGAAACAGAAGCCAAAATTGAATATAAACGTAAAAAACTCACTATTTTTTTCTCCGATATACAAGGGTTTACCGAACTCTCTGAAACTTTGATTCCCGATGATTTGGCCTTTTTACTTAATGATTACCTCAGTCACATGACTGAAATTGCCAAACAATATGAAGCAACCGTCGATAAATTTATGGGCGATGCAATCTTGATTTTTTTTGGTGATCCTACTTCACAAGGTGTAGAAAAAGATGCCAAATCTTGTGTAGAAATGGCGATTGCTATGCGCCAGCAAATGAAAATTTTGCGGGAACGCTGGAAGAAAATGGGCTATCCTGCATTACATATTCGTATGGGAATTAGTACAGGCTATTGTCACGTTGGAAACTATGGAGCAACTCATCGTATGGCCTATACGATAGTGGGACGTGATGCAAATTTAGCAGCTCGTTTACAATATGCGGCTGAAATCGATGAAGTATTAATTTCTGATGATACTTACCAACTTGTTAAAAATGAATTTTTATGTGCGCCTAAAGCCCCTATTTATTTAAAAGGTATTCAAAGTGCAGTAAAAACATGGCAAGTGATGGAAAAATACACAGCGAAAAAACTAGATAATCAGCAGTGGTTTGATTATGAATATAAAGGATTCCATCTGGTGCTTAATATGGAAGAAGTTCAAAATTTTGAATATCCAGAATTAGTCGAAGTACTTGAAAAAATGATTTTGAGAATTAAGCTTCAACAAGATTTAACCAATGCACAAGGTGTAGTCCGGCTTAAACTCGAAGATGAAATAAAATAAAAGCCACTCAACTGAGTGGCTTTTATTTTTCTTGATCTGATTTTTAGTGATTTTCAGAAGCATGATTAATCGTGTATTTTGGAATTTCGACTTCCAGATCTTCATCCACAATTTTCACCTGACAAGATAGGCGAGAGTCGGGTTCAAGTCCCCATGCACGATCTAGCAAGTCTGCTTCTACATCATTCATTTCTTCAAGACTGTCAAAACCTTTGCGTACAATGACATGACACGTGGTACATGCACATGACATATCGCAGGCATGTTCAATTTTAATGCCATTTTTTAATAGACTTTGGCAAAGATTGGCATTTTCTTCAACCTCAAACTCAGCACCTTCAGGGCAAATTTGCGCATGTGGAAGAACTTTAATACGTGGCATATATTCACCTGTTTGTTAATTTGAATCTGACCAGTCGTTGAGTTTGGTGCCTTTTAGCGCATGATCAATGTGGCGGTTCATACGTAAAGCTGCAAATTCATCGCTATGCACTTTAAGTTGTTGCACAGCGGCTTCAATGGCTTGAATATCATTTGCATTGAGTTGAGCATGTAAATGATCTTTCGCAGTATTGAGTGCCTGTAATTGATTTTCAGATAACAACGCTGTATCAACTTTTAAAGCTTGTTCAAGTGCTTCAAGCTCACGTTGAGCTTCGACTTTGGTTTCTTGCAAATGACGAAGTAATTTATCTTCTTCAGCATGCTGAAAACCTTCAATCAATAGTCGCTCTGTATCTGTTTCAGATAAACCATAAGAGGGTTTAATATCAATTTGTGCTTTCACACCAGACGTGGTTTCTTCTGCTGCTACAGTCAGTAAACCATCTGCATCGACCTGAAAAGTGACTTCAATACGTGCCTGACCCGCAGTCATCGGTGGAATACCATGCAGAACAAAACGACCAAGTGAACGACAGTGTTCAACCAGATCACGTTCACCTTGTACCACATGAATCAGCATAGCAGTTTGACCATCTTGATAGGTGGTAAACTCCTGACGACGTGCAACAGGAATCGCGGTATTACGCGAAATAAGGCGTTCTACTAAACCACCCATCGTTTCTAAGCCAAGAGAAAGTGGTGTGACATCAAGAAGTAGTGAGCCATCCTGAGAATTACCAATCAGCTGATTGGCAGTGATTGCAGCACCAATCGCCACAACTTCATCTGGATTAATCGTACATAAAGGTTCTTGGCCAAACACATCACGCACGGTTTTTTGTACTGCATAAGAGCGCGTAGAACCACCAACTAAAACTACATTTTGAATATCATCCAGACTTAGCTTTGCATCACGTAGCACACGCTTACAAACATTGATGGTTTTATCCAGTGCGATTTGAATAATTGATTCAAAAGTAGTGCGGTCTAAATCTATTACATAGTCAAGGGCTTTAAACTGAACCTGCTCTTGATCAGAGAGAGCTTCTTTGGCTTTACGTGCGGCGACCATGAATGCAGCATATTCAGCATCATCCAATACATCAATATTAAGCTGTTTTTTTACCCATTTCACAATGAGACGATCCAGATCATCACCACCTAAAGCGGTGTGTCCACCTGTGGCAAGAACTTCAAATACGCCTTGTGAAAAACGTAAGATCGAGACGTCAAAGGTACCACCGCCTAAATCATAAATTACATAGTTATGATCTGTTTCTAGGTTGGTTTCCTGATCTAGTCCATAAGCAACCGCAGCAGCCGTTGGCTCATTTAAAAGGCGTAAAACATTTAAGCCTGCCAGTTGAGCTGCGTCACGTGTCGCTTGGCGTTGTGCTTCATCAAAATAGGCAGGTACTGTAATGACTGCGCCATTTACTGGGTTTTTAAGGCTAGCTTCGGCACGATCTTTTAATTGCTTGAGAATTTCTGCTGAAATTTCAACTGGGGTCTTACGTCCAGCACGAGTTTCAAAAGCAGGCATCTCATTATCTGCACCAATGAGAGTGTAGGGATGTTGAAACTTAATATCTGCCTTGGAACGTCCCATAAAACGTTTTACAGAAACGATGGTATTTTGGGAATCGGTGGTAATAAATGCTTTGGCATCCTCACCATATTCGGTGCTTGTTTCTGCATAGTGCACAATCGAGGGTAACAACACTCGATCTTGATCATCTTGTAAAACTTTGGCTTTACCCGATAGCACTGTGGCAACTAAAGAATGTGTTGTTCCAAGGTCAATCCCAATCGCAATACGATGTTGATGCGGGGCACTGGATTGACCTGGTTCAGCAATTTGCAAAAGTGCCATGAGTTAAATCCCTTGAAAGTAAATCGGTACAACTAAATTAAAATTCATCATCTAAATCAAAACTGTCATCATCTAGCAGGCGATCTTCAGCTTTGTCGATGTCATTTAATACCCGCTGGAAAAAACGCAGCTTACGCACCGTATCTCGTGCTTCGCCCCAGTCTTCATCTGCATAATCAATTTTGAACTCACGAATTAAACCATCAATCCACTGATGAACTTCAACTTTTAAAGTTTCAAGCTGTTCAGTATTCTGAGCTTCATCCAGTTGTTCGCGCATTTCCAAAGCTGACTGCAAAAACTCAAAATCACTAATGGATTGATCTAGATGATAATCTTGTTTTTTGAGTGAAAGTAAATAAGCAGCACGGCTATCGACTTGCGAAAGTGCCTTATAGGCTTGATTGATTTCACTGGACTTAATAAGGGCTTGATCTTTATCGACTGCTTTATCTGGATGATATTGCTGTTGTAGCTCAAGATAACTGGATTTTAATGTGGCTAAATCGATGTCAAGTGCTACGGGCAAGTTAAACAACTCAAAATGATTCATGGGAGATGAATTCCGTAGTAAATAAATATATTAAAAACAGTGTAAAAACACTGCTTTTAATATCAATTAAAAAAGATGAGATGGATTAAACTGTGAAGGATTCTCCACAACCACATTCACCTTTTTTATTCGGGTTGTTAAACTCAAAGCCTTCATTTAGACCATTTTTGACATAGTCCATTTCCAGACCTTCAAGATAAACCAGACTTTTGGGATCAACAAAAACCTTTACGCCATGCTGGTCAAAGATTTGATCATGTGTATCGATATCGTCTACAAATTCGAGAACATAAGCCAGACCTGAACAGCCTGAAGTTTTCACACCCACGCGAATGCCTTCACCTTTACCACGATTCGCTAAATAATTACGAATGTGAGTGGCCGCATTTTCAGTTAAATGAATCATGAAAACTCCGTCAAATTATGGCAATCAATTAAGCTTTGGTCTTTTTACTACGATAGTCGTCAATCGCAGCTTTAATCGCATCTTCTGCTAATACTGAACAGTGAACTTTTACAGGAGGTAAAGCAAGTTCAGTGGCGATATCAATATTCTTGATCGCTTGTGCTTGATCAAGCGTCTTACCTTTTAGCCATTCAGTGACCAAAGAGCTAGAAGCAATGGCTGAACCACAACCATAAGTTTTAAAACGTGCTTCTTCAATCACACCTTCGTCATTCACCTGAATTTGTAGGCGCATAACATCACCACATGCTGGTGCACCAACCATGCCTGTACCTACATTTTCAGCATTTTTGTCTAAAACACCGACATTACGAGGGTTTTCGTAATGATCAATTACTTTTTCGCTATAAGCCATGTTGCTTCTCCAAACCTCGGGGTCAGCCTAATATTAAATATGAGGGTAAAATTACTTTTTTCAATCAACAGTGTTTGGGATTAGTGTTCAGCCCATTCCACAGTTGAAAGATCAATACCATCTTTATACATATCCCAAAGCGGAGAAAGTTCACGTAATTTCTCAACAGCAGCCTTGGTAATTTCAAGCACATGATCAATATCTTGTTCGGTAGTATATTTACCGAAGCTAAAGCGAATTGAACTATGCGCCAGTTCATCAGATAAACCTAAAGCACGTAACACGTAAGAAGGCTCTAAAGTTGCTGAAGTACAGGCAGAACCTGAAGATACAGCTGCATCTTTAAGTGCCATCATGAGTGATTCACCTTCAACAAAGTTAAAGCTGACATTTAAATAGTTGGCTACGTTATGGGTTGGGTGTCCATTCAAGAACACTTGCTCAAGCCCTTGTAAACCATTCCAAAGTTTGTCACGTAGTTTACGAATACGGGTTTGTTCTTCTTGCATGGTCTTTCCAGCAATTTCAAACGCCTCGCCCATACCTACAATTTGGTGTGTAGCAAGAGTACCTGAGCGCATGCCACGCTCATGACCACCACCGTGCATTTGCGCTTTGAGGCGAACACGCGGACTACGACGCACATACAGTGCTCCAATACCTTTAGGACCGTAAACTTTATGGCCTGAAAAACTCATCAAATCAATTTTCATGGTAGACAGGTCAATTTCTACTTTACCCGCAGCTTGTGCAGCATCTACATGTAAAAATGTTTTGTTGGCACGCGTTAATTCGCCAATTGCAGCGACATCAGTCACGCTACCAATTTCATTGTTCACCATCATCAGAGACACTAAAATGGTATCAGGACGTAAAGCAGCTTTAACCATCTCAGGAGTAATAAGTCCAGTTTTTGGCTCTGGCTCAAGATAGGTAATTTCAAAACCCTGTTCTTCAAGTTCTCGGCACGGATCTAAAACTGCTTTATGTTCAATTTTACTGGTAATAATATGTTTACCTTTTGAACCATAAAACTGAGCAATACCTTTAAGCGCGAGGTTATCAGACTCAGTTGCGCCTGAAGTCCAGACAATTTCACGTGGATCAGCCTTAATCAGATTAGCCACTTGCTCACGTGCATATTCAACTTTCTCTTCTGCTTGCCAACCATAAGCATGAGAACGTGATGCAGGATTACCAAATGTGCCATCAAAAGTTAGGCATTCCATCATGCGTTCTGCCACTTCAGGCAGTACAGGCGTGGTCGCAGCATAATCAAGATAAATTGGGCGTTTCATTTCAAATACCTGTAGCCGATAAAAGGGCAGAATCATATTCTGCTGAATTTTGACGAAGCGCGACGGTTTGAACATTGTCACGGTTCACAAGATCAGCCAGTGTGATTTTTGCTAAATAATCAGCAATGTGGTGGGAGAGTTCTTGCCATAAGTCATGAGTTAAACACATTGCACCATTTTGACAGTTGCCTTTATGATCGCATCGTGTCGCATCGACAGTTTCGTTTACAGCTTCAATAATTTCTAATACGGTAATTTCATTGGCCTGACGGGCTAAATGATAACCACCGTTTGCACCACGAACACTTGAAACTAATCCATGACGCTTTAGCTTGGCAAATAGTTGCTCAAGGTAGGCGACGGAAATGGATTGACGGGCTGCAATTTCTGCAAGCGTGATCGTTTGTTCAGTTGGCTGCAAAGCTAAATCAAGAAGAGCAGTCACTGCGTAGCGACCGCGAGTTGTAAGGCGCATGATTCGGTACACATGTTTAGACTAGATGGTTTAATTTTAAGAATCCCGACTAAAATAGTCAAGTTATTTTATAGTTATTCGATTGATTTGTAGGGAAGGGGGCAGATACTGATTATGCTGCCCATAAATTATACACTAATAAACTAATTAAAACGACTGTTATTACAGCAAAACCGAGATTAATCAAGCGTTGGCGTTGTTGTAAGCGACGCAAGCGGTTTTTATATTGTTTAAGTTCAACATGCAGTCCATTAATCTGTGAACGCTGCACATCAATTTTTTCAAGCAATGGTGCAATACGCTTTTTGGAAGCAATTGCCTGATGAGGTTCATCTGGCTGACGTAACCACTGTTTCCAGTCTGCAAAAAGCTTAGGTAAACTAAAATATAAAAGTAAGTCTTTAAATTGTTCTTTGAGTGCTGGATCTCCGCCAATACGCATGGTTTTAATGCTACGACGATTACCAAATATAAAAATTTTGATGAGGTCGAGTAAAGTGCTACTCACTTCAAGATCGACATCGCGGTCAGGTGCCTGTAAATCGAACAGAACCCCTTTATCGGTAAACTGAACGTAAAAATCGAAGTAAGGGATATAGCTATTGATTCGCAAAATAATTTTTCTTTCGACAAAGGACTTTGCCTGAAGACGAATCACGGCATCATTCTTTAAAATAAAAGAGAAAACGGTTTCAAGTACAATTAACAAAATGTTAAGCAACAAATGAGACTGTTGTGTGCTTTGTTGCGAATCGCTCATACCAACACGGTCCTTAAGACTATAAAAATTCGAGATCCGATCTCAAAAATATAAAAATAAATAAAAATTAAAGTATTTACACAGCTTTGTAGAACACTTTAGCAAAACGATCAAGTCTTAAGTTTGCTATTATAGAAACATTTTATAATTAAATGTAGCTTATGTGCTGCAAAAGTAATCGGGAGAAACCAAAATGGAAAAGGAAAGCAACGAGCAAGATTTCGAAAAAGAATCAGAAAAATTGACTGGAAAAACCAGAGCTTCGCGCAAGTCTGCTCTTGATTTTAGAAAATACACCAAACAAATTTGGTTAGCTGGATTGGGGGCTTTTTCACGGGCAGAAGAGGAAGGCAATAAGCTATTTGACTCTTTAGTCAAAGTTGGCGAAGAATTAGAGTCAAAGACTATTGATACTGCCGATGCAACAGTGAACAAAGTGGCAGAAAAGGCCAAAGAGTCTGTGACGGATACCAAAGATAAAGTTGAGCGTATGATTGACCAAAGCGTGAATCATTCTTTAAACCGAATTGGCTTAGTGACGGCTAAAGATTTACAACATATCGAGCAACTGCTGTTACAACTACATGGCAAGGTCGATGAGTTAATCGAAGAAAATAAAAATTTGAAGGCAAAATTGAGTGAAAAATAAAAAAAATACCGTTTAGCGGTTTTTACTCAAAAAAATCTGGTTTATTTTTGATAAAACGCCCGATTCAGTATTGCCTTTTGCCCTAAAGCATTGCTATAAAGGCATCATGGCCTTTTAGACTTATAGCCTTAGATTTTAAATAAACGAAATAAGAGGATGTTATCTTCATGAATAAATCAGAATTAATTGATGCAATTGCAGAGAAAGGGGGATTGTCTAAGACTGATGCTGGTAAAGCATTAGATGCGACTATCGCTTCAGTAACAGAAGCTCTTAAAAAGGGTGATACTGTTACTTTAGTGGGTTTCGGTACTTTTAGTGTGAAAGACCGCGCAGCTCGTACAGGACGTAATCCTAAAACTGGTGAAGAGTTACAGATCAAAGCGACTAAAGTACCGAGCTTTAAAGCAGGTAAAGGTTTAAAAGATTCTGTTGCTTAATTGCACTAGATAAATTAACGCGCCTTTTGGGCGCGTTTTTTATTAAAAAACATAAAAGCAAGAGATTACAGATTCATTCAGCACAGTTTTTCAGTTAGAATCTGTTCGAAATAAAATAGTGGAATACTTATGGAATCGTTTCGTACAATCATTAAGGGTTGGCTTGGAAAAGTCCTGTTAGTCTTGTTTTTGACGCCTTTAGCGCTTGTAGGTATTGAAGGGTATTTTAGTGGACATAATAAGGCAGATGTTGCCAAAAGTGTAAACGGTCAAGATATTCCTAAAAAAGATGTTGAGAACCTAACAAAAACTTATAAAGATCAATATTTGTCGATGGTTAATGGAGATGAAACTTTATTAAACCAGTCGTTTATTCAAGAAACTGCACTCGATACTTTAGTGGCACGTACAGTGCTGCTGCAACAAGCAGAAAAGTTGGGTATTTCACTGAGTGATGGGCAAATTGAAAAAATGTTGGCTCAACAACCGAGTTTTCAAGAAAACGGTAAATTTTCTCAAACTTTGTATGAAAACTATTTGCGTTCGGTGGGAATGACCAGTCAAGCTTTAATTGCGAGTTTAAGACAGGATCATGCATTGAAGATGTTAACATCCAGTATTAATAATACGGCTTTGGTCAGTAAAGCCGATATTAATCAGATTGCAACATTACAAACTGAGCAACGTACATTACATTTGGCAAGTATTAAGCTGGATGAATACAAAAATGGAATCACGGTAAGTAATCAGGAAATTGCAGATTACTACAACAAGCATAAAAATAGCTTTAAGCAAGTGGCAAGTGTTGATGTTGATTATGTGATGCTTTCACCTGTACAGGTTGTGACCAATGCAGCAATCACTGATGCCGATTTGCAACAAGCTTATAAGGCTTTTGTGGAAAAGCAGCAACAAGAAGTGAAGCCTGAAGTCAAACATATTTTAATCACGACGGATGCTCGTTCAGATGCGGATGCACAGAAACTCGCGAATGATATTTATGCGAAAATCAGTGCAGGTACGTTATCTTTTGCTGATGCGGCTAAACAGTATTCCGATGATACCAGTTCCAAAAATGAAGGTGGTTTACTCAGTGCATATGCGCCAGGAGTATTTTCAAGTGAATTTGATCAGGCGGTAAATGCGCTGAATAATGGTCAAATTTCCAAACCTGTCAAAACACAGTATGGTTATCATATTATTGAAAGTAGTAAAACGGCTGCAAATATTCCTTCTTTTGAGGCAGAAAAAGCGCGTTTAACTGCTGAAGTACAAAAATCGAAAGCAGCCAATGCATATTCAGATGCAGTAAATAGTTTGAATGAAATGGTTGTAAGTAGTGATGATTTAACAGCAATTACTCAAGAAGTAAAATCAACGCGAGTGGAATCGGTTAATGGCGTAACTTTAGCCACGAATCACCCCGTTCTGAGTGATTCAAATGTTAAAACACGTATTTTCAATGATGATGTGAAAAACGGCGATCGTAATGCTTCAAGCAATATTCAATTAAGTAATGGCGATACGGTTTGGGTGAAAGTACGTAATTATCATGCTGCGGGCGTGAAGTCACTTGCAGAAGCGACTCCAGACGTTAAAGCCAAGCTCATTGAAGAAAAAGCTTTTCAGGCGGCTAAAGCCAAGATTGCAAAAACGCTCGAAGCTTTTAAAACTCAGCCTGCTGCGCAAGTCGTTGCAAGTAGTGGTATTAAGTTTGAAGATGCTGGAACATTTACACGTTCTCAAGGTTTAAAACGTGAAATTGAACGTGCTGCGTTTAGCCTAAGTACACCTCAACAAGGATTATGGTCAGTTACAACAGCCAAATTACCGAATGAGTTAGTCGTGGTCGGTGTTTCAAATGTGAATTCAACGACTGCCAACGCTTTAACCCCTGAACAATTGAATGAATTGAGTAAGTTGTATCAACAGTTCCGTGGTCAACAAGAGTTAGATGACTATACTCAGTACTTAAAGTCTAAAGCAAAAATTAAATAATGCTTTGATAAGAGATAAAAAAACACCTTTCAAATCGAAAGGTGTTTTTTTATGACTATGATTTATGTATTTAATTGGATTGATCCAGATAGTTTTGTCGATATTGCTTGGGGGATAAATCAAACTGACGTTTAAATGCCTGACTAAAAGCCGTTTCAGATGAATATCCGACATTATTGGCGATCTTTTGAATGGTCAGGTTACTTTCTCTTAAAAGCTGACTGGCAAGGCGTAGACGATGCTGTTGTAAATAAGCCAAAGGTGTTTCCTGAATAATGCTTTGAAATAGACTGGCAAATTTAGAACGAGACATACAACATTGTTCAGCGAGGCTTTCTACTGTCCATGGCTGTTCAGGACTACCATGAATTGCAGCTAGAGCATTGGACAGTTCTGGATGACTTAATGCATTTAACCAAGAGCTTTGATCCTCTAATTGTGCGATATAATCTCGAACACATTCAATCAATAAAATACTCATTAAATGATCAAAAATTTTATCGCGCCCTGGTTGAATGCGTTGGGTTTCCAATGCCACAAAATATAAGCCAACACGTAGCCATTCGGGACCAGTTGAGCTCATGGCATGATGAATATGAATATAAGGAGGTAAAGCACTTATAAGGGGGCGTGCCATCAGTGTATCAATATGACAGCGCACAGTAAAAATTAAAGCAGATTTAGACGATTTATTGCCAAGTTCAATCGCATCGTGACGATGACCTTTAAAGTGTGTACTAATATCCAAACTGTCAATGAGCTTGGTTTCTAAGCTATTAGAACAATGATGTGCTTTTCCGGCTGGAATGAGAACAATATCTCCAGCTTGAGCACTGACGTGTATATTATCGTCTATTTGAAAATAAGCAGAACCCATCAAAATAATATGTGCAATCACAGCATTTTGCTGCTGCATGCAAAATGACCATTCTCCTTGCGCTTTAATATAAAGATATTCAGATTTATTTAAATGAATATCGTCAAAAATTTTACTAAGTGCATCCATATTAATCTTAAGTTTCTTATTTCCAATAATGATAAAAAAAGCTCAAATTTAAAAAATGTGATTTTAGGACAAAAAAATGGTCGAAAATGCCAAAGACTTCTACATAGGTTTTTTGGACGCAAACAACTGTCCTTTGCAGTATAAATTCAAGAAGATATAGATATCAAGAGAGAAAGGATGCGAGATATGAATGCGCCAGTAAAAGTTCAAGAAGAATTCATCACCATGGCTGCAAAGTCAAAGCTTGAATTAGATCGTAAACGCTATCTCTGGATGATTAGCCCAGCATTGCCTGTTATTGGCCTTGGTATTTTAGCAGGTTATCAATTTTCTCCACGCCCAATTAAAAAGATTTTTGCTTTAGGTGGCCCGCTTTTACTTCATGTGGTTATTCCAACCATTGATACTATTGTGGGTAAGGATGCCAATAACCCCACCAGCGAAGATATTAAACTATTAGAAAATGATCCTTATTATTCTAAATTAGTGAAAAGTTTTATTCCCTTGCAATACGCAGCCAATGTATATGCTGCCTATATTAGCAGCCGTAAAGATACATCTTTTATTGATAAGATCTTACTCGGTATTTCAATGGGCGCGATTAATGGTATTGCAATTAATACGGCGCATGAATTGAGCCATAAACACGATCGTATTGATCATATTTTATCTCATTTGGCACTTGTGCCAACAGGGTATAATCATTTCCGTGTCGAACATCCATATGGTCACCACAAACGTGCTGCCACACCTGAAGATCCTGCATCTTCAAAAATGGGTGAAACATTTTACGAATTTTGGCCACGTACCGTATTTGGCTCCTTGAAATCAGCCATTGAAATTGAAACCAATCGTTTAAAACGTAAAGGCAAACAATTTTGGTCTAAAGACAATGAGTTGTTACAAGGCTGGGCAATGAGTACAACTTTCCATGCATCGATGGTTAAACTATTTGGAAAAGGCGCGATTCCATATTTAGCAACGCAAGCTTTTTATGGCATTAGTTTGTTTGAAGTGATTAATTATATTGAACACTACGGCTTATTGCGTCAGAAAAAAGCCGATGGCAATTATGAACGTACCATGCCAGAGCATAGCTGGAACAATAATAATATTGTAACCAATCTATTTTTGTATCAGTTACAACGTCACTCAGATCACCATGCTTATCCAACCCGTCCATTTCAGGCTTTACGTCATTTTGATGAAGCACCTGAGTTACCGAGTGGTTATGCCAGTATGTTACTTCCGGCATTAATTCCACCACTTTGGTTTAAAATGATGGATAAACGTGTGTTAGAACATTATAAAGGTGACTTAAATAAGGCCAATATTTTTCCAAAACGTCGTGCAAAACTGTTTGCTAAGTTTGGATTGGTTGATAAGTCATTGCAAACTGAAGAAAAGTAAACGAACTCATTTTAGTTAAATTTTAGCTTTCTTTAACAAGCCCTTATTTATTGAGGGCTTGTTAGGTTTTTAGTTTTCTAAGTTTTTTAGCATCCAGATTTCACAGGCTTGGCTATGTCCTGTTTGACCACGTGGTTGGTTTAAATGCTGAAAACCTAATTTTTCATATAAGCCAACCGCTTCTTTCAATGCCGAAGTTGTTTCCAGATAGCAGGCATTAAAGCCTTGTGCTTTTGCAAATTCAAAACATTGCTGTAGAAGCTTTTTAGCGAAACCATGACCGCGTAATGTCGGCAGTAAATACATTTTCTGGATTTCAAGTAAACTTGTATCACCCAATAAAGGCGCAATTCCGCCGCCACCCACTACGTTGTCGTATTGATCTACAATGACCCAATATTGACTGTTTGCCTGAGCATAAACTTCAGACATCTGATCCAAAGTAGGGTCGGAAACGGCAAATCCTGCATCTGTGGCAAGACCATATTCTTTGGAAACATCTCTAATAATTTTAGCAATAGCTGGGTTGTCATCTGGTTGAATAGGACGAATTAAATACATTAATTTTCAAGTAAAAAGTGAAAGTGGAATCGAATTTAGCTGAAATTCAGATTCCACTCAAGTTGATGATTAAGTTTGAATAAAATTTTATCGACGATTATTTTAATTCGCTGGAGGATTTACCCAATTCACGACGTGCAATAATGAGTTGTTGAATTTGTTGAGTACCTTCAAAAATGTCCAGAATTTTGGAATCACGTGCCCATTTTTCCAATAATTCATCTTCGTTATAACCGACACTTGCGGCCAGCTCAACACATTTTAAAGTGATTTCATTGCCGATGCGTCCTGCTTTGGCTTTGGCAATAGAGGCTTCTTTAGAGTTTGGTTTTTTATTATCTGCCATCCATGTTGCTTTTAAGGTGAGTAAACGCGCAGCTTCCCATTCTGCTTCCATTTTATAAATTTGAGCAGCAATATTGGAGGTTTGCAAATAAGGTGTGGCATAGTCCGCTTCAAGTTCATCTTTAAAGATTTCTTTAATTCGCTCTAAAGAAGCTTTCGCACAGCCGACTGCCATTGCTGCAACCAAGGGACGAGTATTGTCAAAAGTTTCCATCACGCCAGCAAAGCCTTTGGCGACATCTACTTCAGCATTTCCCAAAAGGTTAGCCGCAGGAACACGACAGTCGATAAAACTGATCGCAGCTGTATCAGAGGCTTTAATTCCGAGTTTGTGTTCCAGACGCTCAACTTTCATGCCGGGTGTTCCTTTTGGAACCACGAAAGATTTAATTGCAGCACGACCTGCTTTTCGATCTAAACTTGCCCAAACCACTACAGAGTCGGCGCGTTCACCAGAGGTCACAAAGATTTTTTCACCATTGAGAATGTAATCATCACCATCTTTGGTTGCTGTGGTACGAATTGCAGCAGAGTCTGAGCCGCAACCCGGCTCTGTAATAGCCATAGCTGCCCATGTGCCTTTAAAGCGTTCAAGTTGTTCATCATTGGCGACGGCAGCAATGGCTGAGTTTCCTAAGCCTTGACGGGGCATACTCAGTAACAGTCCTGTATCTCCATAGCACATTTCAATAATACCCAGTGCAGTTGACATATTGGTGCCATTACGAACCCCTTCATTTTCAGATTCGCCACGTTTTCCTGCACCTGTTGCACCCGCATTAATGCCTTCGCCACCTTCATTCATACCATCGATCAGTGAGGCTAACATGTCTAGTTCTTTAGGATAAGCATGTTCAGCTTTATCGTATTTACGTGAAATAGGACGTAGAACGTTGCGTGCGACTTCATGTGCCTGATCGACCAGCATTTTGAATTTTTTAGGATTTTGTAAATTCATTTTATTGTTCTCCGATTAAGCATGCAGGCCTGAATGTAAGATTGCTGTAGCACGCAAATCACGATACCAGCGTTCAACAGGGTGTTCTTTGGTAAAACCATGTCCACCTAAAATTTGTACGCCATCTGTACCAATTTTCATGGATTTTTCAGCACAGAGTAATCGCGCGAGATAGGCTTCTCGATGAAAAGGCTGACCTGCTTCAGCTAAACTGGCTGCATTTAAAATCAGCATACGCATCGCATCAATTTCAATCGCCATGTCCGCAATCATAAATGCAACGCTTTGACGATGTGAGATTGGTTCGCCAAATGCAGTACGTTCATTGGCATAGGTAATACAGTAGGCTTTGACTGCTTCACAGGTACCGACAGCCATTGAGCACCACATCAGATTACCCAAGTCGATAAATGAATTATAATCAAAATCTTGGTCACCTAATGGGATAGCAGGTGTGTTGTGAAAGTTTAAAGTGACCGTTTCTGTTGCTTTTAGTCCCATGGCTGGGGAAGTTTTTAATTGAATAGTTTCATTACGTTCTACAATAAAAACTTTAGCCTGACCATTGAAATCTGCACTGACCAGAAATAAATCCGCAGTTTCACCCAGAACCACCAGTGTTTTTTCACCTGTAATAAAAAACTGACCATTATTTTCAGTCGCTTTGGTTTTAAGCTTAAATGGGTTAAATGCGGGTGTATTTTCCTGAACTGCAAATGATGCTGTAATTTTACTATCCTCTGCAAAAGCAGTTAGATATTTAGACTGGACATCACTTGAACCCCAACGTGTGATGGCATTGATCACGCTAAATGTGCTGAGTAAGCCAGCAGTTAAGCTAAAATCGCCTTTTGCCAGATGTTCTGCGATCAGGATATTACTCACAATATTTTGTTCTGCTGCAACACCGCCTAAAGCTTCAGGTAGAGCATAATAATTGAGTCCTAAATCTTCGATATATTGCCAAAGTTGCTCTGGAAATTTGGCATCGTGATCGGCTTGATGGGCAAGTGGAGCTAAAACTTCCTGTGCAAATTGGGACATGGCCTCAACGGTCATTTGTTGTTCTTCGCTCAGACTTAAATCGAACAAGTTTTTTTGCTGATGAGGTAAACGCTGACGGTCAATATTTTGTGGCTTAAATGCTTTTTGAGTATGAGTCAGTGCTTTAAATCCAGTTTTTGAACCCTGATAAAGTGATTTTTCAACAAATTTGCGGAGCTTTAATTGATCCAGTAAATCACTGGACGCCATTTTTGTCAGTAATGAAAGTCCAAAACCTTGGGCCTTATTTACCATATTGGTCATTGCGCTGCATCCTTCGCAGTTTAGTTATGGTTTTAATGCTGACATGCCTCAAATCAAAAAACCATGTCAGTGTTGACAGTGATTTTTCAGGCAGATAAATGGAAAATAGAGATAGATATTTAAGTCTAATAATATGAATTTTATATAAAAATTAAAAATAAAAGAAATGTAGAGAGTTGGGCAATTGACTAGGCTGACAAATCGATCGCCTAGTCATATCAAAATTTTCAGCTTTTAGGCATATTCACGGATCATTTGACGAACATTGGTTCTCGCATCAATGACGGTCATAAAGGTGTAAGCGCCTATAAATTTACGGCTGATAAACATAAATTCTTTGGGTGGAACTGAAAAGTAACGCGATGCCATCGATTTACTGGCTTGTTGCATTACTCGGCTATGTAGTTGGCTCTTTTTCCAGTTGTAACGTTCTTGTTCATCCATCAAACCAGCTGGCATGTCAGGGTTGTTTTCAGGAGAACTAAAAGCTTCAGTGGCAAGCAGGAATACTTTTGCCATATCAGGTTTAATGCCTTGCGGAATTGAATCAAAAAACTCGTAGCCAGTCATGGCCTTGACCATTGCGTCGGCATCATGATTGTAGCCGGCCTTGATCAAATTACGCGCGACATTTAGCAGATGATCATCAAATTGACGGATGGCACCAAAGTCCAGCAGTACAATTTTATCTTTAATGTCATCGCCATTGCCCAGACGTACCAGATAATTCCCAAAATTCGGATCAGTCTGCATTTCACCCCATTCAAAAATTTCTCGAACGGCGATTTCCAGCGAAGCTTCACCCAAGACATTGCGACGTTCTTGAGGCAGTGACAGCATAACAGGACTGTTAATAGGCACACCGCGCTCAAAGGTCATGCACAAAATTTTGTCGGTACAATAGTCATCAATAATATGCGGCACAACATAACGCGGATCATGTTTAAGACGATCAGCAAAACGGCGAGTGGTGGCAGCTTCTATGTCATAACTCACTTCGCGATGCATCATTTCACGAACTTCTTCAAACCACTGATCAAACTCACGGGTTTGAGGCACCATTCGAGTGAGCTTGAGCATGTTTTTAAATAAACTCATATCGGAGTCAATTGCTTCAGCAACACCGGGATATTGAATTTTTAAGACCAGTTCTAAACCATCAGATTTACGAGTAGCACGATGCACCTGAGCCAGCGAGGCTGTGCCAATCGGTTCATGATCAATCGTTAGGTCATGAATTTTATCACCCAACTGTTCTTGTAAATGTTCTTTAATTGCAGGCCATGCCAAAGCAACCGTTTGGTTATTGAGTGTATTTAAGGCTTGAGTAATTTCTTCTGGTAAAAAATGTTCGCCATAAAGTGCCATCATTTGCCCAATTTTAACAATCGAACCTTTTAGCTTGCCAATTTCTGAAACCAGATAATTTGCCTGTTCAGCCATGGCTTTTTTACGTTTTTTTTCTTTATCTTCTTCGTTTGAAAAAAGAGAGGATGCATTGGCAGTGGCCCAACGCGTACCTGCGAGTAATGAGGCTTTAGCAATAGATAAGCGTCGATCCATGGAAGAAGTTTTTAGGTTCTTGAGCTTATCTTTCTGATCAGACATATAAAATCCTTGCTAAAGTCATGCAGAGTCAATGATTATAATTGTAGTGAATATTACATGCTATGACCGTATTAAAACAGTTAGAGTGTGCGAATGTTCATTTAAAAAAGATGGATAGTGTAATAAATAACCATTTTATGATGTGCATCTATATTCAAAATTACAAAAAATCGTGAAATTCAGTGCAAATGGCATGACTTATTCGACTTTAGTTGTGCAAAAAATAAAAAAAGTGATCATATCCAGTAGGGGTTTAAGTTCTAGCTAAATACTTAAAAATTAAACTGAATTTTTAAATTTTTGCGGGACTTTAATAGTTCAATATTGTTTTGAATGTGCTTGAAAATTAAATCCTGTACAGTCGGGTGCATAAAGCCCAAAGCATAACCTTTCACAATGATAATACTGGGAAGGGTAAAGAAAAAATATTTTGCGTCCTCTAAGGATGGATTGGTAAAAATACCATGATGATTGAGGGTGTCACAAAAATATTGTTTTTCGGTCTGTACATGGTTTGAATCCACGTCATTCCAATACATTTCACGCATGGCGAACAAATTATTATGCTTATAACTCATAGCATCCTGAATTTAGTAGTGAAGGAAAAATCTCTGGGCATTTGCCGATCTAAATGGGTTTTGAACCAATGCTCTTATTGTAAATCAATTTAAAGGCAGTACAATTTTAATCCAGAAAAAATTGTTATGGAAACGTGAAAAAAATCTCCATATTTAATGCTAAACAATTCATCCTAAGGGAATGACTTATATTCACGCATCATAAAAAGTTGATAAAAGCCGACGAGCAGCTTTTATCAACATAGATGATTGCAATTAACGCGTACGTCTATTTCTGGACAATTGATGCAGTACGGAAACCAGTAAGTCAATTTCCTCAGTGGTATTGTAAAATGCCAATGAAGGACGAACAGTCTGTTCAACACCAAAACGTCGCAAAATAGGTTGCGCGCAATGATGCCCTGAACGTACAGCAATACCATGCTGATTCAATGCCTGTCCTACTTGTTCTGTGGAATAGCCATTCAATACAAAGGACATGACACTGGCTTTGTTTTTTGCTGTACCAATGGGGCGTAGACCAGAAACACTACTGAGCGCATTTTGCCCATATTCGAGTAAAGCATGTTCATAGGCTGCAATATTATGAATGCCGACACGTTCAATATATTCAAGTGCCGCACCCAAACCTACTGCATCAGCAATATTGCCTGTTCCTGCTTCAAACTTGTTAGGTGCAGGCTGGTAAATCACCTGTTCAAAGCTGACATCCTGAATCATGTTGCCACCGCCTTCCCAAACAGGCATTTTTTCTAAAATTTCAGGCTTGACATAAACCGCACCAATCCCCGTAGGACCGAAGACTTTATGACCTGAAAACACAAAGAAGTCTGCATCAATTGCCTGAACATCTGTCGGCATGTGTGAGACAGATTGCGCACCATCCACTAAAACCTTAACACCATGAGCATGTGCAATTTGAATCACTTCAGCAACAGGAGTCACTGTACCCAACGCATTGGAAACTTGTGTAATGGACAGCAGTTTAGTTCGTTCATTGATCAATTTTGGGAGTTCTTCCAGAATGATCTGACCAGTATCATCAACAGGAATGACCCGAAGTTTCGCACCGACTTTTCTACTCAGTTGAAACCATGGCACAATATTGGCGTGATGCTCTAAATGCGACACAATGATTTCATCACCTTCAGCAATATTTTGCTCACCCCATGTTTTGGCAATTAAGTTAATGCCTTCAGTTGTGCCCCGAACAAAAATAATTTCTTTAGATGATTTTGCACCAATAAAACGTGCCACAACATTTCTAGCATGCTCATAGGCGTCAGTTGCGCGGGCAGCCAGTTCATGCGCGGCACGATGGATATTTGAGTTTTCATGCTGATAAAAATAAGCAATCCGATCAATTACAGCTTGAGGCTTTTGTGTTGTCGCAGCATTATCAAACCAGACCAGAGGACGACCATTGACGCGTTCCTGCAAAATTGGAAAATCACGTCGAATAGCCTGTATGTCCAGCGGCTGTGTGGCATTTGATCTAAAAGATGTTTTGTTGGGTGTTGTCTGTATTGACGGATCAATCGAAGGCGTTTCAAGAAAGTAAAATTGTGATTGTGCTGGCTTCTGACTTAAATGCGATGTATCAGAGCGACGATGTGTTGGCTCCTGTTGATTGAGTAAACGTCGTAATTCTGCTCCCTGTGGTAACTGAAAGCTTTGCGCTGTTGCATATTGTTCAGCATTAAAATCAGAAGATGATGATGCAGGGGCAGAAAAATCATTTAAAAAATAGAAGGGAGAGACAGACTGCATTGAAGGTACATTGGCTTCAATGTGCGGTACATTTGGCTCATGATGTATCGCCTGAGGGAAATGTGGCTCAAACGGTGGCTTCGGTAAGTTTGCTCCACCAATGACGGGTGCGGAAGCGATGGCTCGACGTTCAGGGTAATCAGGATAATTTGGAATATGTTCAGGATATTCCGGGTTTAGACTTTTCTCAAATGCAATGTTCGGTGCACGACCAGTCAATGCCGCCAGCGGTTCACTGGGCTGCGGAGCATGGGGTGGTGTACTGACATTCGGTACATCCAGATGCAGTCCGTTCGGCTGATTACCTGTATTGGGCAAGGCTGCAAAAAACTCACTCGCCAAACGCGAAAGGGTCGCCTCATCAGGAAAGTTGGACGGTGGAGAAACACCGCCCACTTCCGTACCCGACGGACTACCTTGAAAATTATTTGTAGTTAACTGGGTAGTCATGATACTTATCGACCTCCACATCATCCAATACAGCTAAAGCATCTTCTGTTAATACTGCAAGTGAGCAATAGAGCGAAATGAGGTAGGATGCAATCGCATGACGATTGATCCCCATAAATCGGACTGACAACCCCGGTGATTGTTCGCCAGCAAGACCCGGTTGAAATAAACCGACAATGCCTTGACGTTTTTCGCCAACACGCAGTAACAAAATTTTGGTTTTACCATCTTCAATGGCAATTTTATTGGATGGAATCAGGGGAACACCACGCCATGTAATAAATTGCGAGCCGAATAAACTCACGGTTGGAGGTGGAACACCACGACGGGTACATTCACGTCCGAAAGCCGCAATCGCATCAGGATGTGCAAGGAAAAATCCCGGTTCTTTCCAGACTTTTCTCAGTAGATCATCCAGGTCGTCTGGCGTTGGGGGGCCATTTAACGTTGAAATACGCTGTTCATCTGAAACGCTAGCCAATAAACCATATTCAGGGTTATTAATCAGTTCACTTTCTTGGCGTTCTTTAATGGTCTCAATGGTTAAGCGGAGCTGCTCTTTAATTTGATCATGTGGGCTGCTATAAAGGTCTGCAACACGGGTATGAATATCAAGCACCGTAGATACGCCATTTAAAAAATATTCACGGGGTTGAGGATCATAATCCACAAAAGTCTGCGGTAATGTTGCTTCATCACGTTGGGTACAGGCAACCTGAATGTCATCAGTGTTATTGACCCGGTTGACTCGATAAATACCTGCTTCCACCGGAATCCATTGCAGTAAATGTGTCAACCAACGTGGCGTAATGGTTGAGAGTTGAGGGACGGTCTTGGTTGCATTGGCCAGTTGTCTGGCGGCATGATCCCCAAGTGCAAGTTGAGCCTTATCTGTGTTTTTTGCCATGGAGCTATTTTCCTATTTTAGTGGCGTTGTTTATAAGATGTTGTAAATAAAATTTTTATTTAAAATAATTTGCTGTATGTTCAGTAAATTAGGGCGTTGTTTGTAAAAATTAAAATAATAAATAAAGCTAAATATTCTCCATATTTTTGCTTATTCCTCATAAATATATATTTATAAAAAATATTCATATAACAGAGATATAGGCTCTTATTTGTTTTTTGAAACAAACACGCACTGGTTTCTTTGATTGTTGACCTCTCATCACATTTTGCCGTTCAGGCACTATTTTTTTGTTTAGATTCAGAAGGAGACTGTAAAATCTGACTTGCGGGTGGAATGCTATGCGTTAACCAGACATTTCCTCCAATAATCGAGCCTTTACCGATGGTAATACGCCCTAAAATGGTCGCTCCTGCATAAATAACGACATCATCTTCTACGACAGGATGGCGTGCATAGTCTTTCTTGAGTGAGCCGTTTTGATGCAGTTCAAATCTTTTGGCCCCTAGTGTCACTGCCTGATAAATGCGTACTCGTTCGCCAATGACACAGGTTTCTCCAATCACCACGCCTGTACCATGATCAATAAAAAAGCCTTGACCAATGGTTGCCCCGGGATGGATATCAATACCAGTTGCAGAATGAGCAAGTTCAGAAATAATGCGAGATAATAGCGGTACATGTGCATAGAGCTGATGCGCCAACCGATGATAAATCATGGCAAAAATACCGGGATAGCAAAGTAGGACTTCATCTACACTATGCGCAGCAGGATCACCTTCAAAGGCAGCGCAGACATCTGCATCCAGCAAGCATCGAATTCGAGGCAGGGCATCAGCAAAGTCCTGAACAATGTGTTCAGCGAAGGTTTCAAAACTGGGCGTATGTGCGTCATCGTTCCATTTAAGTTTATTTTTAGACTCGTAATTCAACGCCAGTTTGACCTGACTAAAAAGTTCATTCAGCACCCGATCAAGTGTGTAGGAAATATAATAATCCTCAGCTTCCTGTCGTAATTCCGCAGGTCCAAGTCGCATTGGAAAAAGAATGCCGCATAGATCATCCAGAATCGTTTTAAGAATATCTTTGGATGGAAGCTCACGGCCCCCAATTTCTTTTAAACGATGTTGACGTTCACGCCATTCATGACGTGCCTGCTGCAAGCCTTTAACAACAGGAGAAATATTCCATTGAGCCACATTGTTTCCTTATTTGCACAAGCATTGATTAAAATTACAATTGATGCGTGGTTTGAAAGACATGCGAATTTAGTCTTGTAGCCAAGGCAACTGATGAATACGCCAGCCATTACTGCTATTCCGCTGTTGTTGTTCGTTTAAATCTCCCTCAAAACCTTCAAGTACATTATAAATATGCTCAAAACCTGCGTTGAAAGCAGCCTCTGCGGCCAGAGCAGAACGTTTCCCACTGCGACAGAGCAGTAAAATGGTCGCGTCTTTCCCGACTTTATTTTCCAGTTCTTTGATGAAACGCGGATTACGATTAAATGAAGTGCCTGTCGCCCAAGCGACATGAACACTTTCTGGCACATAGCCCACAAATTTACGTTCTTCATTGGTACGAACATCGACAAGAATGGCCTGATCATGTTCAACCAAATACCATGCATCTGCTGGTGTGACGCTACCGGTAAAATCCAGCTCATGTTCTTGGGCATATTGCTGTGCTTTGTTTAAAATTTCTTCTACATTGCGATCAGCTAATATTGGGGTGGAATGTAAATTGTTGAGTTTGGCATTCATGGTCAGATCCTTAAAAAAACTATCCAGATCATTGGATTGATTTGAATGCTACGCCTGATTACTTATTCTTAAAAATAAATAAATTGCATGTCTATATACTAAATTTTCATAAATTGATTTGGATAAAATAAAAACTTCATCAAGATGGTCTTGCCTCTATAATATTGGCTAAGCGAACACATAAGGGCATTATTCCTGTGAATGATATTTCCAATACTGAACTTGAACTCAGTGATGACGAAATGCATCTGTATAGCCGACAGATTTTATTGGACGGTTGGGATATTGAGGCTCAGGAAAGATTAAAACTTGCCAATGTTTTGATTGTCGGTGCCGGCGGAATTGGCTGTAGCAGTGCTGAATTATTGGCGCGTGCAGGCGTGGGTAAACTAACCATTGTTGATGCAGATACGATAGAAACCAGTAACTTACAACGGCAAATGGCGTTCACTCCGCATGATATCGGTCAGTTTAAAGCTGAAGTTTTGGCAAAACGCTTAACGATGCTGAATCCGCATATTCAAGTCGAATATGTCATTGCAAAACTGAACGAAATAAATGCTGATGAATGGATTCAATCGCAGGATGTTGTATTGGATGGTTGTGATAATTTTACAACACGGTATTTAGTTAACGCTGTATGTAAAAAATATGCTGTTCCCCTCATTAGTGCTTCTGCCATTGGTTTTCAGGGACAACTATTGATGGTGGATGCAGATTCAGCTTGTTATGAATGTTTATTTCCCAAAGAACAACATGCCAATGAAGGTTTACGTTGTGCTGAATCAGGCGTATTGGCAAGCACCCCTGTCATGATTGCGTCATTACAAGCACATCACACATTGTTGTTTTTAGGTCTAAATTTAACCCCTTTAAAAAGTAAACTTTTACTTTGGGATGGTTTAACCCTTAAACAGCGTATTCTTCATTTTGAAAAAGATACAAATTGCCCAACTTGTCAGGCAAGTTTATCGGTAAACTCATTGAAGTTTGATACACTGCCTTGATGAACTCAACACATTAAATGATATGAAAAAAAATATTCTATTTGACGGGCTACGTTCCGTTGCCCGTATTGGTGAGACTGCTGTGGTTGCTGCCAAAGCAGGCATTAAATACGCCACTGAAAAGCCAAGTAATGCCAAACTCATGCGTGAGACATTCGAGTCTTTAGGTTCGACTTATATTAAATTAGGTCAGTTTATTGCCAGCACACCTTCACTTTTCCCGCGTGAATATGTCGAGGAGTTTCAAGGCTGTCTGGATCAAACCCCAACTTTACCGTTTAGCTATATTCAAGAGGTTTTGGCGACTGAGTTTGCGGGTCGTAATTTAAATGAAATTTTTGCCTCGATAGATGAAACGCCACTGGCTTCAGCCTCTATTGCACAAGTGCATGCTGCAAAACTTACGACTGGCGAGAATGTCGTTATTAAAGTGCAAAAACCCGGTGTGGAAACGATCTTATATACCGATTTGAACGTGGTACATTGGGCCACCAAGATGCTGGAAAAAGCCATTCCAAAGGTTAAGTTTGCTTCACTGTCTGAAATTGTGGACGAAATTAAAACACGTATGGTACGTGAAGTTGATTTCATTGAAGAAGCACAAAATCTGGATGATTTCGTTGAATATTTACAGATCAGTAATAATCAGGCTGCGACTGCACCGAAAGTTTATCATCAATTTTCAACCCGCCGTGTCCTCACCATGGAACGCTTATACGGTGTGTCTTTAACGGATTTTGATGTGGTGAAAAAATACGCCAAAGATCCATCACAAGTATTAATTACTGCCATGAATACGTGGTTTGGTAGTTTAATGCTGTGTAAAAGCTTCCATGCAGACTTGCATGCGGGTAATCTCATGTTGCTTGAAGATGGACGCATTGGTTTCATTGACTTTGGAATCGTCGGGCAATTAAATCCTGATGTATGGACCGCGTGTTTGGCATTTATGGATGCTTTGCAGAAAACCGATTACACTGCAATGGCTGAAAATATGTTGAAAATGGGCATGACCCATACCAAAATTGATACCAATGTTTTGGCACGTGATCTTGAGCGATTATTCAGTGGCGTATTACTTGCTGATCCACAGGAAATTTTGACTTCAAAACCTTCTGATTTAAATGACATCATGTTGGATATGGTAGCAGTGGGTGAACGTCACGGAATTAAATTCCCACGTGATTTTGCCTTATTGTTCAAACAAATGCTGTATTTTGATCGTTTTATGCGCGTCCTTGCGCCATATACCGATATTTATGCAGACCAGCGTTTGAAAATGGTTCAAACTATAGAACCGCAATTGTTGTTTAAACATTAAGTTTGAGTTGGATCACCATGGATGCCATTGTTATTGAAGGTTTAAAGGTCAATACTGTGATTGGCTGTTTCAATTGGGAACGACAAATTCTTCAACCTTTAATGTTGGATTTAACCATTCATGTTGATTTGAACCAAGCAGCACAATCAGATGAGCTAGAAGATACCTTAAACTATGCCCAGATTTGTGAACTTGCGGCGCAAACCATTCAAAAAGCACAGCCTAAATTAATTGAACATGCCGCTCATTTGGTTTTGAATGTGCTTTTTGAGACATTTTCAGCGATTCATTCTATTATTATTACCATTCGTAAGCCTGCCATTATTGCAGAAGCCAATTCTGTAGGAATTCGCCTTGAACGCCAACGAAACGATTTTCGCCCTCGCACTGGCGAGTAATCTGAATCCAGAACAACATTTTCAGGTTGCCTACCAAACCATTTTGTCTTGGGGAGAGGTGCAATTCTCGCATATTTATCAAATTCCGTGCCGTGACGGCGTGGGGGCAGATTACTGGAATTCGGCTTGTTTGCTTAAATCCTCAAAAACAAAATCACAGCTTGAAATTGCGCTCAAACAACTTGAAACGGCATCGGGTCGGATTCGACCCTCACATCAAATTTCTTTGGATGTTGATTTGATTGCTTGGGGAAATAGTTTAGAGAAAATGCAGTTTAATCCCAAAAAAATGCCGCTGGCTGTGGATGTCAAAATTCCATTGTCTGAACTGTGGAATCATTCAACTTTGCATGTTGCTGGAAGCCATTTCCCAAAAGTTGATGTTCACAGCGATGTTCAGAGCAACGCTCACATTCAGACGAATATTCAAGTCGTCGAATAAACATTTAGCAAAAGATTTTCAACATACCAGCAGCCTTTTGCTATCTAGCAAGTCAAACGTAATAACTGGTTTTGGTCATTAACTTTGAAATTGCGGTCATAGTGATTTTGACAGGAAAAGGTAAATCAACACCACCTGCATGCAAGGCAGTATCGCGATGATGTAATTCATCTTCATTCATCTGCTCTAATATGCGTTTTGACCGCTGATCATAAGCGGGTAATTGATTTAAATGATCAATCAAATGCGCACTCACTTGACGCTCGGTTTCTGCAACAAAGCCCAAGCTGTATTTATCACCTGCAATGCCTGCAATTGCACCCATGCCAAATGAAAGACCATACCAGATCGGGTTGAGTAAACTTGGTACACTGTCTAGCTCTTTTAAACGATCTTCACACCAAGCCAGATGATCTTGTTCCTCAATAGCAGCTTGTTCCATTTCACGGCGTACATTGGGGAGTTTTGCAGTCAGCGCTTGACCATGATAAAGCGCTTGAGCACAGACTTCACCGCTATGGTTGACGCGCATTAATCCAGCCACATGACGCGCATCACTGACAGTGAGCGGTGCATCAGTTTGTTCGGCTGGATTACTGCGATGCGCCGCAGTTGCACCAGGAACTAAACTTCTTAATGCCTGATCGAAAGAGTTGATCAGTCGGTCGATACCCGTAAAGTGACGCATGGAATTAATCCTCCAGAGAAGCATGTGCTGAATTTAACATAGGCGGCAACTTACGTAGTAACCAAACTGAAAAAATAGCACTCAAGACAGCTGTAATAATAAAAAGAATTTTAATGTCAATTTTTAAAATACTTAAAATAATAATCGAGAATATTGCTGATGACACCATAAATACAGCATTTAAAATATTGTTTGCAGCCACCACACGAGCCCGGTGTGAGCGCGGTGAATAAGCCTGCATCATGGCATAAAGGGGAACAATATAAAATCCACCACTAATACCCAACAATGTGACTGCAAGCATGACATGATAATACACCCAGCCCGATGTAAACATCTCTTTTAAAGATAGTAATGCTCCGGTTTTTTCAGGAACAAAGGCCAGGCTTGCAGCTAAATACAATGCAAATAAGCTCAACCCGACAGCACCAATTGGTACCATTTTAATATTGAGTTCTGAACCACCAATTTTACGGCACAGTAATGAACCGACTCCAATCCCCACGGAGAAAAACGTCAGGAGCAGACTCACTACATTTTCCGAGGCATGTAAATTTTGCTGAGTGAGTTGTGGAATTTGAGTCAGATAAGTCGCACCATAAAACCAATACCATGAGTTACCAAGCAAAATCGTAAAAATTAAAGGAATACTTTTGGCATATTTTATAGTTTGAAAACTGGTTCTAAAGAAATTCCAGTCAATTTTTAAATCAGGTTCGGCAATTTTCTGGGGAAGAATAAAGCGGCTACACACATAACCAATCACCGCAATACTCACTACGGTCAAACTAATCCAGACTAAATTGCCATTGGATGATGAAATTACCGCACCGCCTAAAATCATACCGAGTAAAATTGCAATTGAAGTGCCAGACTGAAATAAAGCATTACCTGACATCAGCTCATTAGGCTTTAAAATTTCAGGTAAAATCGCGTATTTTATCGGTCCAAAAAAGGTGGAATGTACGCCCATTAAAAATAACGCCACCATCAATAACACCAAATGACCAGTAATAAAACCAACTGAACCAATGAGCATGATGATAATTTCAAGCACTTTAATGGCACGAACTAGGCTCGCTCGTTCGTATTTGTCTGCAATTTGACCTGCGGTCGCAGAGAAAATGAAATAAGGCAAAATAAATAACAGCGCAGCCAGATTATTCAGTGTACTGATACTGGCGGACTGCTGGCTAATCAGTCCATAAGTAATGACCAGCAGTAAGGCTTGCTTGTAGACATTGTCGTTTAACGCACCAAAAAACTGCGTTAAAAACATGGGCAAAAATCGATGTGATGTTAAGAGATTGTTATCATTTTTCATAGGTTGAACTTCATTGCGATTTATTAAGAAATGTGATCAATTTGTTAAAGTGCCTTGAAAATCATGTATGATAATTTTGAGCGGTTGATACAATG
This sequence comes from Acinetobacter ihumii, assembly GCF_900625095.1. Taxonomy (GTDB): domain Bacteria; phylum Pseudomonadota; class Gammaproteobacteria; order Pseudomonadales; family Moraxellaceae; genus Acinetobacter; species Acinetobacter ihumii. The sequence goes on from NZ_LR130760.1 coordinate 3,119,668, forward strand.
AAAATTCAATAGATTTCCATGTGTTTATATACATTAAAGCTATTCCGATTAAAATAAGTTTAGAGTTTTACATGCTTGCGAATATTAAATTTAGACATACAACTCTTGCCCAATCTGTACGTTTTATTTTAAATGTAGAGGGGATGAATAAACTCATTTGCTCAGGAGTGCTATTGAGTTTTTCTATTTCACCTCTTGTCTATGCGCAAGCACCGACATTAGAGCCAGTATCTTCTAGTTTAAGTCAAAGTTTAAAATCTGAAAATCAAATTATAGCGTCAGCACCTACACCATCAGATTCTACAGCCTCTACAACAGCACCATCTGATCTAACACCAACATCACAGCAAAATTCTGTTCATCCGTCAGGTGTCAATTCATCTGTCAATGCTACTCAAATGTCGGCTCAACAAAATGATAGTGAGGCTTTATTACAGCAACAGGAACAGATTTCCAACAAGATTGAGGCATTTAAACCGATTGAGTTTGAAGACCTTCAGGATTTGCCAGAGACTCAGGTCGATGCCAGTATGGCCAATGAGATTTTTAAAGTTGCAGAAGAAGCCAAGCAGGAAGCGGCAAATGCGAGAAGTGCAAGTCCGGCTTCAGCTCAAACCAATGTAAACAGTCCGACGCAACAAGAACTGGCACAGATCAATCAGGCTCCTGTAAATATTGATAATCTGATGCAGGAAATTCAATCAGATAAGCAAATTGTGGTGGAAGCAAATACCTCAGGACGTACTTTAGAGGATGTAGCTGAAGTAGAAAGTGCGCGAGATAATGAAAAGGTCGGATTTTTTAGACGTATTCTTTACAAAATTAGACCTGCACGTAATTTTAATACTGCTAAACCAGAACCTCGTATTTCTGCCGAAGTGGTCGGCGCGCCAGACGACTTGGCAGAAAATATACGGGCTAAACTATCAAGTTATACGCAAGAAGCATTTGGAGACTTTAACGCAGCATTACCGCAATTACGTAACCTGAGTAATCAGGCAGCGCAGGCTGTGGGCTATTACAATGCTAAATTTACTTTTGAAAAGCTCAGTGATCGTCAGGTTAAAGTAACGGTAGTGCCGAATAATCCTGTGAAAGTCGAAGAACAAAATATTGAATTTTCTGGTGAAGGCGCAAACACACCGCAGTTCCAGGTGATTCGTTTGGTGCCAGACTTGGATGTCGGCGATATTTTGAATCATGGTCAATATGAACAAACCAAGAGTCGTATTGTAGAATCGGCATCGGACAATGGTTATTTTGATGCATATTGGCGTTTACACGATGTGCGAGTGAAGCAACCTGAAGACACCGCTGCAATTAATCTAAAATACGAAACGGGCGAACGTTATAAATTGGGCGATGTCGAGTTTAGGATGAGTGATCCTAATAAACCTTTGCCTTTAAAAATGAAAGTCTTACGTAGCATGATGCCTTGGAAAGACGGGGATGACTATACGTTTTGGCGTGTGAATACACTTGCAAATAATTTAACCAATGCCAGATATTTTAATTACACGCTTGTCGATACTGTTAAACCTGATCCTATTGAAAAACCACTGGAATTACCCCCTGATATCCAGACCTTGGTCGATCAACAAAGAGTTGAAGAACAACAGGTGGCTCAAATTAAACAATCGGATGCGCAATCTGGTCAGGAAGTCAAACAAAATGTAATTGATGAAAGTGAATTCGCAGGTACGAAAGAAGCAGGCGATGAAGATCAGAATTTGCGTGTCATGCGTGAGCGTCAGGAAAAAAAGCAGTCTGAAATGGAGGTATTGCAGGACAAAGCACGCCAGGAAAAGAAAGTTCCTGTCATTGTGACCTTAAATGCGGATCGTTTGAATAGTGTAGAAACGGGGATTGGTTATGGTACGGATACCGAATTTCGTATTCGTACGCAATATCGACGTGCCATTGTGAATAGTCTTGGACATTCTTTCGATGCCAACCTTGAACTCTCTAAAATTCGTCAATCACTAGATGGTCGCTATAGCATTCCTTATAACGATCCAATTAATGACTATATCAATATTGTTGGGGGCTATGAGCGCGAAGACCGTGATGATATTGGCCCTGATGTAACACTGGAAACCGAATCTGCTGTTTTAGGTGCTGAACGGATTATTAAAAATCCATTAGGAGGTTGGCAGCATAGTTTTGGTTTTCGTTATCGTCTGGATCGCTTGACTCAACATGGTGTAGTCGACAATGACGATATTCCCGATGCTTTTAAAGTTCCAGGTTCGGATGCAGAACAAGAAGCATTGTTGTTTGGATATGAATTATCCAAGACCATAAGTAATAATAACATTAACCCAACGCGTGGTTTTAAACAAAGCTACAAAGTTGAATTAGGCAGTGAGTCACTTTTGTCAGATGCCAACATGGCAATTTTGACTGCTGGCTGGCGTTTTATTTATTCTTTGGGTGAAAATGCAGATCATCAATTTATTGGTCGTTCCGATTTAAGTTATATCTTTACTGATGATTTTGACAAAGTTCCTTATAATTTACGGTTCTTCGCGGGCGGTGATCAGACCATACGCGGCTTTGATTATAAGAGTCTATCCCCTGAAGAATACGGCTACAAAGTAGGTGGGCAAGCATTGGCGATTGGTTCTTTGGAATATAATTATCAATTTAAAGATGGCTGGCGCGCTGCAATTTTTTCAGATGTGGGGAATGCTTATGATGAAAAATTTAAAAATGATACGGAATACAGTGTAGGTGTGGGCATTCGCTGGCGATCACCGATTGGTCCGATTCGACTGGATGTTGCATCAGGAATCTCTGATGAAAACCATCCAATTCGATTGCATTTCTTTATTGGTTCACAACTTTAAAATAAATTTGATTCAGGATTATTATGGCTGACGTAGAACAACCGGCTACTCCTACACCTCCCAAAAAACGTCGCATTTTAAGAAATTTAATGCTGACTTTATTAATTGTGATTGTATTTTTAGTTGCGGCACTTGGGGTCATGTTTACGACTGACAAAGGCAGTCAATTTTTGCTAAATCGAGTGATGGAACGTCAGCATATTTTGAGTTATGAATATGAAGGAGGCAATCTTCTACAAGGTATTATTCTTAAGAATGTCTGGGTCAAACTCAAGGATCTGGATGTCAAAATTGACAAGGCGGATATATCGCTTGGCTGGCGCGCCATTTTAAGTAAAGAAATTCATCTAAGCCGCGCTGATGTTCGAAATTTACAAATTATCAGTCACGCTCCGCCGACAAATGAGCCATTTAAATTTAGTGAAATAAAATTACCTTTCGTACTGCGTTTAAATCAAGCTGATGTCGATCATTTACGTATTCAGACAGTGAAATCAAAAGTCGATTTTCACGATATTTATCTTGAGGATGCAGTCTGGTCAGGAACAGAGTTAAAGTTTGAAAATTCACGCATGAACATGGGTTATCTCGCGCTTGCCAATGCAACAGGTCAGATGACATTTAGCGGCAAATATCCACTGAATGCCCATGCAGATTTAAAAATTCCATCATTAAAAAGTTTAAATATTGAGACCATTAAAGTCGCTGCTCGTGGCAGTCTGGATACTGTTTTGGCAGGTGTTGCGACTAATACGCCTGATTTATTAACCGGCTGGGTGGTCGTTCATCCTGTGCAAAATGGGGTGCCCATGTTTGGACAGCTCAATTTTAAAAATTATCACTGGCCATTACTGACTGAACAAAAGTTATTTTCTAAGGATGGTATTGCTAAATTTAAAGGCAATGTTGAAAAACTTGATCTGGATCTGGCCACGGATTTGAAAGGTGAAAATATTCCAGAAGGCCAATATAGTGCGGTGATGTCTACAGATTTGGTGAATGGACTGGATATCCGTGATTTCAATGGTCAATTGATGCAAGGTTTCGTGACTTTAGCAGGATATGTGGGTTGGCATGATCATGTAACATGGGATGTCAAAGGTCGGCTCAATCGTCTTAACCCCAAAGATAAAGTCATACCACAAGCGATTGTAGATTTTTTACCGCCATCTTTAGATGCCAACGTCACTTCTCAAGGTTCTCTTGAAAAAGGCATGGCACTCACGGCAAATCTTGACTTTGACAAATATGAGTCATGGGCAGTTAAGCTGAATCAGGCAGCTACGCCACAATCACAAAAAGCACAACCGATGCTGCTGGATATATCTTGGAAAAATATAGACCGTGCTGTGCCATATATTGGATGGTTAAATAGCGACGATGGTCAGGTCAATCTTGCTTTGGTTGACTCTAAACAGGATATTCACATAGCAACCCATGTGCGCCCACACGAAAAAACAACCTTGCCTGCTGGAAAATACACAGCGCGTCTGGACTTAAAAGATAATATTTTAAATGTCCCAGATTTTAGCTATCAAGCTCTACAAAAAGGTAGTTTAACGGGGCAGGCCAAAGTCGAGCTGCCTTCTGAAAAACGACAATTGAAATGGAATGCCATTTTAAATGCCAAAGACTTTAACCCGCAAAGTATCACACCTGCTGCGCCTGTAAATTTGCTCAATGGTCAAATTAAAGCCAATGGTTATGCCAAACCAAATCAGCAAATTATTCAATTCGATGCGATTTCATTAAAAGGTCGCATGGCTAACTCAACACAAAATGAAATGGTAGAGCTTACAGGTAAAAGTACCGCAGCAATTGTGTTTAATGATGAAAAATCAGGTGGGGGATTTAAAGGTTTTGCTGTTCGTTATGATGGTGGCTTAAATGCTTTTAATCAGGGTAAGGGGCTATTAAAGTTCAATGTTTCAGGCACACCTGATTTTATTAAAATTGCTGAATTACAACACAATGGTGTCGCTGGAAAGATTTATGCATCTGGTGCAGTCAATCTTAAAAATGCGATTGGTTGGGATATTAATGCCTCATTGGTACGTTTCAAACCCCAGTATTTTGTATCGACTGTAAAGGGAGAGCTATCTGGGAATTTAAAAACACAGGGTTTATGGGCAGAACACTCAAAACGGATTAATATTGAAAAACTCAATATGGCAGGCTTTTTAAATAATAAAGTTGTCCGTGGTATGGGGAATTTATCGATTGTACTTAATAACAATCAGAAAGGTTTTTTACCTCAGCAATTTGAAGCCAATAATTTATTTTTGGCTTATGGACAAAATCAAATACAGGCATCAGGAAATGCGCAAAACCTGCGTTTGAAAATCAATGCACCAGCGATGTATGAAATTTATCCGGGGTTGCGTGGTCGTACCTATGGCTATTTAAATGTTCAAGCTCAACCGCGACTAAAAGCCACAGCAAATCTAGCAGTGGATAATTTTGGTTTCGGTGATATGAGTGTGAAAAAAATTCAGATTCGGGGTGAGCTACCGACTTCGGACACCACACCCACTTCGTTAAAAGCCACACTGGATGACTTACGCCGTGGTGGTCGTCAAATTCAATATGCAGGCATCACACTTTCTGGAACGCGTAAAGCACATTTGGTTCAGTTGCAAGGCTGGAATTATTATTCCAAATTTTATGTACAGCTGGCGGGTGGCTTTAATCAGAAGAATGATTGGCTGGGACAAATCCAGCAAGGTATTTTTGACTCACGTCGTGCGGTACTCAAGCAACAGCAAAATGCTGCTGTGATTTACACGCAAGCCAGTCAGGAATTGTTTGTGGGCCAGCACTGTTGGACTAGTCAAAACAGCCAATTATGTATTGATCAACCTTTGCGTGTTAGTAAAACACGGGGCAATGTGTCTATAGCCACGCGGGATCTGGATTTAAACGATTTTGCTGCTTTCATGCCTGAAGGTTTAGCCATTACTGGTAAGCTCAATGGTTATGCTAAAGCATCATGGGCAAATGGTTCACAGCCTAAGTTAGATGCTCAACTCATTACCCAAAATGGTGAAATTGGCTTGGCAGCGGCTGATCCACAAGATCCTGCATCGACATTAAATTATGATCAACTGAGTGTGATTGCCAAGAGTGTCAGTCAGGGCTTGTTATTACGTTTAGATGTTAAAACTCCAGAAATTGGTACAGGTTATGCCAAGGTCATTATTAATCCTTATCAAACCCCGATGCCAATGAATGGTGAGGTGGCATTTAATAACGTACAGCTTAAAGTACTCAAACCGTTTATCAGCGATGTACGTTCCATGAATGGCACATTGGCACTGGCTGGTAAGGTCAATGGTACCTTAACACAACCGCAAATTACCGGTGAATTACGTCTGAAAGATGGTGCAATCAGCATGATGTCATTGCCTATCAATTTGACCAACATTCAGTTGTATTCTTCAATCCGTCAAGACAACGCGAGCATTAACGGAGCATTTAATAGTGGTCGTGGTGTTGGTCAACTCACTGGTAATTTTGACTGGAAGAATGATCCGCGTCTCCAACTGAATTTAAAAGGTGATAACTTACTGGTGCGCCAAGCACCGTTAATCACAGCAATTGTAACTCCTGATATATCAATGGAAGCCTATCCATTAACCAAGCGTCTAGTGGTTAATGGGAAAATAGATGTTCCACGTGCTTTAATTTCGATGCCAGAATCCACTGAACCCGTTGTTGCTGTGTCATCAGATGTAAGAATTGTAAGGGATGGACAAGATCAGCTTGCGATATTAAAAGCGGCTAAACCTTGGGATATTCGTGCTGATGTGTCAGTGAATATTGGTAGCGAACGTGTTATTTTCCAAGGCTTTAATAGTCGTATTCCTTTGGTGGGACGTTTGAATTTATCGCAACGTGGTCTGGAAACAGCCATGCGTGCCAGTGGTGCAATCGGGGTAAGCCAAAAAGTTAAGATTGAAGCATATGGACAAAGCCTTGACTTAAATCGTGCGATTGCGCGTTTTAATGGACCTTTGTCTAATCCAACACTAGATGTAGATGCGACAAAATCGGTTCAGGGCAGTACAGTGGGTGTTCGTGTAACAGGAACCGCAAGTGTACCGAATATTCAGATTTATAATGATGCTGGACTGTCAGAACAGGAAGCATTGAACGCACTTGTGACTGGACGTATCAATGAAGGAAATAGCGGTTTAAGCAATACAGCAGGTTTTAAATCGGATGTAAACAACACCATTGCGGCGGCAGGCATCAGTATGGGGTTAGGAGGAACACGTGCATTAACCAACCAGATTGGACGTACATTTGGTCTAAGTGGTTTGGCACTTGATGCTCAAGGCACAGGAGATGACACCCAGGTCAGCTTAACGGGTTATATTACTCCTGATTTGTTTATTCGTTATGGCGTTGGAGTCTTTACACCAGTCAACAAATTAACCTTGCGTTATCAAATGAATAAGCGTATGTACCTTGAAGCAAGTCAGTCTCTGGAACGTGCTGTTGACGTATTTTATAACTGGCGTTTTTAAGGATGTAATTGAAAATCAAAGAGCTGTTTTAACAACGGCTCTTTTAATATTGTTTCTACGTTAAAAACATGCAATAGGTTTTGGAAAAACTGGCAAGATTCAGTATCATGATGCCACCAAATTAAGTACTGTGTGATGATGAAAAAAGTTCTATTTCTTGTTTTGGGTCTGGCTTTGGTCGGATGTAGTGAAAAGAAACCCCTGACACCCGAAGAACAATGGCATGGTTATTGTGTCAGTATGGGGAATGCTGCACGTTCGATTATGCTTGATTACCAAAATGGAATTGAAAAATCACAAGCGGTAGAACATGCCAAAAAAATTGAAGATGAATTTACTCGCTCATTTATTTTAAAAATTATTGATGATGTCTATGCCATGTCTAGGCAACAAGTGCAAACTGATCCTGATGCTATTCGCGAGCAGATTAGACAGCAAAAAACAGATCAATGTCTAGTCACTCCGCACGATAAAATGCCGAATTATAAACCGTTCTAAGAACGGTTTTTTTATAGAATTTTTTGCATTAAATTGCTGAAAATAAAATTTCATCATATATTTAAGTAGAACAATTGGTTGTTATAGCAATTATACGAACTTTATAAAAGCAAAATGGTCTATATAGACTGCTGAAAAAATATGCTTAAATCAACATTAGCTAGAGTCTTAAGCAATTATGAATCCCAACAAATCCAATGTTAGTGCTATTTCATTGATGGAAAAAGGTTAAAAAATATATTAATGACGCTGAGTGAATAGGATTTGCTATTTGAGTCACTATTAAAAGCAAAACTTATATCGTTGAGCTGTAGGCACGAAAGCGATTTATTTCGGGTTATCATAGGAAAGGCTATGCAAATATCAACTGTAACTGTGCGACGAAAAGTACAGATGATATAGTTCAGAATTTAAACCGTACACAATAGATTATATATTTTGAAACTCACATGAGCCTATAACTTCAATCGTTCAGAAGTTAGGTATTGGCTAGCAGAAGCCGACAATGGTGGCAAGATAGCCATTAAACATCTTGGTCAAAATATCAAATTCACGACCGATACCCTATTGGGCCATGGTCATGATGAACTCAGTATTTGCGACTATCAAAAAAGATGCCGACTGAAGACAAACTCATGCTGAAAAAGTGACGACCCAGGTTGAGTAATTATTTAAACAATGGTGTAGCCACCATCAATCGTGATGCAAGCACCACTCATAAAACGTGCTTCATCCGATGCCAGAAAAATCGCCAAGTCTGCGACTTCAGATGCCTCGCCAAAACGATCTAATGGAATTTTATCGGTTGGGCGGGTTTCTAGCATTTTTGCAGTCATCGGTGTGCGTATGGTTCCTGGGCAAATGGCATTAATTTTAATGCCATGTTTGGCATACACTGCTGCCAAATGTTTGGTATAGCCAATCACCGCATGTTTAGATGCAGTATAAGACGCACCTCCCATTTGTGCGACCAATCCAGCAACAGATGCAATATTAATAATAGCACCCGAACCTTGTTCTATCATTTTGGGTAAGACCAGATTACTTAAACGAAAGACCGATTTGACATTGATGTCAAACATTGCATCCCAAAGTTCATCTGATGTTTCTAAGCTATTAGTATATCGATCAAAAATACCTGCATTATTGAGTAAAACATCAATTCGTCCAAATTTTTCAAGGCTAAAATCAACCAGATGTTGCAGTTGATCCAGTTCGGTCACATTGACTTGACAGGCAAATGCTTCGCCACCCGCAGCGACAATCTGCGCTGCTACACGATTGGCTTGTTCCAGATTTAAATCGGCAATCACCAATTTAGCCCCTTGTTGTGCAAAGGCCAATGCTTCTGATTCTCCCATGCCTGAAGCTGCACCCGTGATGATACAGACTTTATTTTTGAGTCTAGACATAATACGATTCCTTGATGACAAATTCTGATCGAAGCGATGTTGACGGCATAAACGCTGCGATTTGATGTATTCCTGTATTTAACTTACGTGCTTTGCTATTTTGGCTCTAGATCGTGGTTGTGATTTCAGACGATCTTCAGACATACTGAGCGAACATCGGACAGGGAATGGCAGGGAAAAATAAATGCGGGATCAAATTATTCAACATGAGCTTTCACAAGAAACCATCAAATATGATGACTATATTGCGGGACTTGCCAAAGGTTTGAGTATTCTGGAGGCATTTGGGACAGATCGACAGCGATTGAATGTCACCCAAGTTGCAGAGCGTACCGCAATTACCCGAACAGCGGCGCGTCGTTATTTAAAAACTTTAAAATTTTTGGGTTATTTAGAGAGTGATGAGTATTATTATTGGCTGACCCATAAAGTTCTGAAATTTTCAGGTGCTTTTTTAAGTACCGCTCATCTACCTAAAGTTGCTCAATCGGTTTTAAATCATTTGTCTGATAAAACTTCGCTGGTGTTTTCAGTGGTGGTGCAGGACAGTTATGAGGTTGTCCCGATTGCACGAAGCATTCCGCAAAATGCCAATTTTCGAGTGAGTCCATTTGGGATTCATTTGGGAAATCGTATTCCAGCCCATGCTTCATCGACAGGTAAGGTTTTACTGGCACACAAATCAGCAGAAGAACAAAAAAACTGGATCAGGTTATATGGTTTAAAGCGATTTACCGCATATACCTATACCGAAGAGGCTACTTTTTTAGCGGCTTTAGATGAGATTAAAATGAAAGGCTACTGCATTTCTGCTGAAGAATATGAATTAGGCGTTACTGCGATTGCCATTCCGATTATCAATCAAACGGGTGATATTGTGGCTGGACTCAATGCAGTTGCTCCGATCGCTAAAGTGAATGATCACTATTTAATCAATACGGTTTTACCGCTACTACAAGAAGCTGCCAAAGAGATTCGGGATATGATCTAACTCTGCGAGAGATGATGAAGGCGTTCAGGATGAACGCTTTTTTTATGTCTTGGTTTTAACATCTTGTTTTTACATTATATTTTATTGAACGCTCGTTTTTGATTTGCTTTTTTTATAATCAATGCACGATATAAGGTTGATTTGCGCGATCATCGCCTGAATTAGAACAAACTGATCTGGTCGGAATTAAGTTTGCTCAGTAGTTTAATAACAAGTAAAGACGTTTTGGCCTCACAGCAGGATTGTGAAGCCTTGATCGCTGAGGCGAGTGAACGTATGGAACGGTCGCAAGGAGTGACAACAATGAATACAACATTACCCCAACAGCTTGAATGTGATTTAGTTGTGGTTGGCGCTGGAGCAGGTGGTTTATCGACAGCCATTACTACCAAGAAAAAAGGCTTAAATGTGATTGTACTTGAAAAAGATCAAGTCTTTGGAGGAACAACAGCTTTTTCGGGTGGCGTACTCTGGATTCCGGGAAATCATCATGCCAAGCAAAATGGCATACAAGACAGTCGTGAAGCAGCATTAACCTATTTAAAGCACGAAACAAAATCTTTTTTTAATACAGATGCGGTCAATGCATTTTTAGATTATGGTCCTGAAATGCTTAAATTTTTTGAGCAAAACACCTCGGTTAAATTTATTCCAACTTTATATCCAGATTATCATCCTGATGCGCCGGGTGGTGTAGATATTGGACGTTCAGTCTTGGCAGCACCCTATGATATTCGTGGTTTAGGCGACAATATGCAACGCCTGCGTCCACCGCTTAAAACCATTACTTTTATTGGCATGATGTTTAATTCATCCAATGCTGATTTAAAACATTTCTTTAATGCTACGAAATCATTTACATCATTTATCTACGTGGCGAAACGTCTGGCAATTCACTTAAAAGAATTAGCTCGTTATGGTCGAGGAACCAATGTAACCAGTGGTAATGCGTTGGCTGCGCGATTGGCGAAGTCGGCATTTGATCTGGATATTCCAATCTATACCAATGCATCGGTGCAAGGCTTGGTTTTTGATGATGGAAAAGTGACGGGAGTTAAGGTCGGGCAACAGCAACAACACTGTCAAATCAAAGCCAAACATGGTGTGGTATTGGCATGTGGCGGATTTTCCCATGATCTTGAACGATTAAAACAAGCTTATCCACATCTCAAACGCGGGGGGGAACATATTTCTCCTGTACCCAAAACCAATACAGGTGATGGTTGCCGTTTGGCTGAATCTGTTGGTGGAATTGTAGATCTTCAATATGCAGATACTTCTGCATGGATGCCTGTGTCTAAAGTGCCTGATGCAGAAGGTTATGGCGTATTTCCACATTTATTGGATCGTTATAAACCGGGCATTATTGGCGTGTTAAAAAACGGTAAACGCTTTACCAATGAATCAAATTCCTATCACGATGTCGGTGCAGATTTATTTCGTGCCTGTGAAAATTTTGATGAAACGGCAATGTGGCTTATTTGTGATCAAAAAAACATCAGTAAATATGGTTTAGGATATGCCAAACCTGCACCTATGCCATTGAGTTCATTAATCAAAAAAGGTTATTTGATTAAAGGCAATAGTTTGGAAGAGTTGGCTCAACATGCGGGTATAGATGGCAAAACACTGCTTAAAACTGTGCAACATTACAATATAGGTGCAGTCAACGGCGAAGATCCTGAATTTCATCGTGGTTCAACCACATTTAACCGTTATCTCGCTGATCCAGAGCACAAACCAAACCCATGCGTTGCGCCGATTGAGCAAGGGCCATTTTATGCAGTTAAAGTATTTATGGGTGATTTGGGTACTTTTGATGGTATACGAACCGCAGTAACAGGCGAAGTTCTGGATCAAGCCAATCAAAAAATCACGGGCTTATACGCCGTTGGAAATGATCGCGCCAGTATCATGGGCGGAAATTATCCGGGTGCAGGGATTACCTTGGGACCGATCATGACCTTTGGTTATATCACAGGCGCACATATTGCGGATTTGGCAAAAGGCGGTCAGGGCTTGTTATGTTCTCAGTCGCAACCTGTTGTAAATCAGCAGTCTACTGAGGAGATGCGTCATGTTTCATAAACCGATTGTGGATCATCGTATCTATAACATCACGCCGCGCTGCATGCCTAAATTTTTAGAGGTATTTGATCAATTGGCCATGCCTGTTTTAAAGAAGCATTTAGGTGAACCACTTGGTTTTTATGTCAGTAGTGTGGGAACACTGAATCAAGTCGTACATTTATGGGGCTATGACAGTCTGGATGATTACGAAAAACGTAGTCATGCCCGAGATACAGATCCCGAATTTCAAATTTATTTAAAAGCATCAGAAGGATTGGTGGTGTCACAGGTCAATCAAATTGTTAAACCTGTACATCTCAGCTCTTTGCTTCAACCCTAACTCAGCAGTTTATTTAAAAAAACGCCCTTCAGGAACGGTATTTTGAGAAAAATACCGAAGGGTCACTTCGTGCTTTTCTCGGGAGAATCTAATGAGCACAAGTCAGATACACAGGAAGGATGTAAAAACAATACTCAACGGAAATAAAATGGGTGCGCTGCAAAAACTTATTTTATTCTTTTGTTTTGCGATTATTGCGTTAGATGGTCTGGATGTGGTGGTGATGGGATTAATCGCGCCACAAATTATTCAGGAGTGGGGCGTAAGTGCTCAGGAGCTTGCGCCTGTGCTTAGTGCTGCATTGGTTGGACTTGCAGTTGGAGCTTTAGTATCAGGCCCACTTTCCGATAAATTTGGACGCAAGCCCGTTCTCATTTTAAGCGTATTGGCCTTTGGTATTTTTACTTTATTGACGGCATTTTCAAGCGACATTCACCATTTGATGATTTATCGTTTTCTCACTGGACTCGGTGCGGGTGCTGCTGCCCCTAATGCAGCAACACTCGCCTCTGAATATGCGCCAGATCATCGTCGGTCTTTTTCAGTAACGGTGGCGTATTGTGGTTTTTCATTGGGTGCGGCGGCTGGTGGCTTTTTAGCAGCATGGATGATTCCAGAATTTGGCTGGCGCAGCATGTTGATCTTAGGCGGCGTATTGCCGTTAATTTTAGTGCCATTTTTATATTGGAAAATGCCAGAATCGATTACATATGTAGTGAAGCATTCGACCTCTCAAGATCAAATCCAGAGGATATTAAAGCGACTTTTTCCAGATAAATCTTATGCAGGACAGCAGATTTATCTAAATGAAGTCAAAACTGAAAAATCGGGTTTAAGCCTGATCCTATCAAGTAAATATCGCTATGGTACGATCATGCTCTGGATCAGTTATTTCATGGCTTTATTTTTGATTTATCTATGCAGTAGTTGGCTACCAACGCTGATTAAAGCCAATCATTTCAGTATTTCGCAAGCCGCTATTGTCACCTCATTCTTTCAAATGGGTGGGCCGATTGGCAGTATTACGCTCGGTTGGTGTATGGATCGCTACCGTCCACGCTTAGTCTTGTTTATTGCGATGATGATTGGTGCATTAGCCACTTTTGGGCTTGGACACTTCAATCAGGATATGCTGTTGATGTGCATCTTTGCATGGATTTTAGGCTTTAGCTTTAATGGCGGTTCGGTTGGACTGAGTGCATTGGCAACAGGATATTATCCAACATCAGCAAGAGCAACAGGCGCAAGCTGGATGAATGGCATAGGTCGTTTTGGTGCAATTTTAAGTGCCTTTGCTGGTGCCGCGATGATTGGTTCGGGCATGCCATTTTCAACGATGTTTTCTTTATTGATGATTCCTGCGGTTTTATCTGGACTTGCAGTTTTGATGCAAGGTGCCAAAACCAAATCTATCAACCAAGTCGGTAACTCACGCTTCAGTCTGGATCAACAATAACGCTAGTCGATCGCTGAGGTTCATCGTATTTGATCCTCAGCTATTTATTTAACAAAACTTGCGATGGGCTTGATTCGTATAGGGATCAGCTCAGGGCAGATGCATGCCCAAAATTTAACAAATAGCAGGTATTGAGCCTGACTTTAAATTGAATGAAGTCTTGCTCAATGCAACCGATAACAAGCGTATGCTAAGGATCAGCATTCATGAAATTTTCAGTGACATCTTTGGTTGTTATGTTGACCGCAACGATCAGCTCACACACAGTTTTTGCCTTTCAACCCTTTGCTCAGGATCAAAAATGGCTTTTGGGTGACTGGAATGGAAACCGCAACGAATTGGCACAACAAGGTTACCAATTTACTCTCGCATTTCAGAATGAAAGTGCAACAAATCTAAAAGGGGGTTATGACGACTCACAGAAGCTTTTCAATGCCAATCAATGGACATTTGGAGTTTTACTGGATCTAGAGAAAATTGCGGATTGGGACAATACACAAGCCAATATCAGCATCACCAAACGAGATGGTCAGTCTTTATCCAATGATCGAATCAGTGACCCAAGAGCTGCACAATTTAGTAGCGCACAAGAGATTTATGGGCGTGGTCAATGGTGGCGCTTAAGCAGTGCATGGATCAAAAAAGGACTGATCGAGAATCAGCTAAACATCAAATTTGGTCGAATGGGGCTTTCAGATGACTTTAATAGCTCGCATTGCGAGTTCCAAAACTTGATGTTATGTGGTGGACAACTCGGCAAAACCGTAGGCGATATCTGGTTTAATTATCCAGTGAGTCAATGGGGGATCAATGCCAAATATCAATTTTTACCTACATGGTGGATTGGCGCGGGTATTTATGAAGTCAATCCTGAAAATGCATTGGAAAAACATGGTTTTAATCTGGATATGGATCATACCAAAGGCGCTTTGATTCCAGTAGAACTGGCATGGAAGCCTAAATTGGACGTGTTTCATGGATTAGCGGGTGAATATAAAATTGGTGGATTTGTTTCGACAGCAAAAGCCAGAGATGTCAAAAAAGATGACCAAGGTCAGATTCAGCTAAAAGCGGTAAATCGTCAATGGCATGATAGCAGACACAGTATTTGGTTGAATGCACAGCAACAACTCATTGCACATGACAATGATCTCAAACGTGGTTTATTTGTTTCTGCAAATTTTACCTTGAATGATCCAGCCACAACGGTCGTTAAAACCAGTCAGCAACTTGCGTTTTGGTATAAAGGTGCTTTTGATCAACGACCAAATGACACGATTGGATTAGGTTTTGCTCATTTTGAGGTTAACCCACGTGTGCGTGAGCGACAAAATGCATCTAATCAGTTATTGGGACTCACTCAAGATGACTATGCCAATCCTTTGTACAGTCCAGTTCAGCATAACGAATTGAATATCGAACTGAACTATAATTATCAATGGTCACCTGCGATTGTGCTACGTCCTAATCTGCAATATGTGCATCAAGCTGGTGGGGTTAAACAAGTTGAAGATGCTTGGGTTGCAGGTTTAACCATGAAGCTTAATTTTTAGATGTTATAGATTTAAAACAGCAGGAGTCAGCCACATGACTTTCTGCTGTTTTGATTAGGATTGCCCAAACAATATTTTGAGATTTTCTTGGAAAAGTTCCAGCATAGGCAAACATCCATCGGGATTTAAGATCCCGTTATGAATCATGCTCATCCACATAGGGCTTACGATGAGCAGTGCAAATTGTTGTGGTGAAATTTGCAGTGATAATTCCCCGCGCTTTATGGCGAGAGCGCTCAGAAGTTCAAGTTCTCGTTGAATCGGTAGAAAAATTTTACTGACATAGGTTTGACGAATATGGGGGAAGTTATTGCCTTCACGTAAAATTAAACGAGCCATATCCGCACGACCTGTTGACTCCAATGTAAATACACTCGGTATAATTTTTTTGCAAATAAAGGCATAAACCGATTCATCCTCAGTGATTTCCTTTGCTTGAATTGGACGAAACGACTCATTAATTAATGCATCAATCACAGCTTCGAAAAGTTGTTCTTTGGTTTCAAAATAAGAATAAATCGTACCTTTACCTAACTCAGCCCCTTTGGCAATTTCTGAAATTTTAGCGCGAGCAAAACCAACATCGATGAAATGTTGCAAAGCTGAATCAATGATCTTTTTTCGTGTTTCTTGCGTTTTTTCAAGGCTCGGGCCACGTGTTTTGGGTTTTTCCATGTCGAATAAAATTTGTTATGACAGCCATTAGCCTAACATAAATTGACCTTTGGGTCATATTTGATTAAAATCGACCAAAAGGTCATTTTTGATAAAACCATGTCCGCACCAAAATCAGGGATTCAATACAGCATTATCAGTTTTGCGCTGTGTCTTGCTGCCTTGAGTACCGCTTTAGCCAGTCCGCTGTATGCGATTTATGAGCAACAATGGGGCATCAGCACCTCACAAGTGGGCTATATTTTTATTGCTTATATGTTGGGTGTGGTTTTTTCATTGCTGTTTTTAAACAAGTTGAATGCCATTTATCACTATAAACATGTGATTTTGGTCAGTTTGGCAATGACGATTTTCGGTTTGCTGTTATCTGCACTAGCAAGCTCGGTTTGGTGGCTTGGCTGTTCTAGGTTTTTGATTGGGATTGCTTCTGGCTTAATTACCACAGCGGCGATGGTGGGATTAAAAGATCAATATCCTTTTGCCAATAAAGCACTCGCGGAAAAAATCACCTCGATGATTACGGTCTTAGGTTTTGGTTTAGGGCCTTTATTGGGTGGGATATTTGCCGACCATACTGCGCGGCCATTGGCAGATCCGTACTGGATTATCATTTTTTTCTCGACGCTGATCTTGATCAGTGTGTTTTGGGTCAAGCCTAAATTGAAATTGCAGAACAAGCCGCATTGGTCTGCATTATTCAAAATACAGCGGCTCGATTTACCACAAATCAGCTCACGTAAAGTGTTTTGGGTGTGCAGTATTTCTGCCTTGTGTAGTTTTGGCGCATTTAGTTTGTATGCGGCATTAGCAGGAACTTTTATTCATGAATTACCTATTCAATCATCAGCAACGCTGACAGGTGTTTCAATTTCAATCATTTTATTTGTATCTGTATTGAGCCAACTGTTATGTCAATCTTTTAAAGAACTGCATGTGTTATATGCGGGTTTGGCGGCTTTATTACTGGGTACGATAAGTCTGGTGATTGCAGAAGTGGAGCATACCGTTTGGTTTTTATTACTCAGTATTCTCTTAACTGGAATGGGACATGGCTTTTGTTTAAGTGCTGCCTATTACTTTATTGGAAAAATGATGGATCGCGAAAATAATCCGTTGATTTTTTCCAGTTATTTGTTGATTGCTTATCAAGGCACCATTTGGCCAGTCATTTTTTCGAGCTATTTAATTGAATCTGTGGGAGTGGTGATGACTTTGCTTGTGATTGCAATGTTATTAATGATCACGATTATCTGGTTGATGTATCAGCTTAAATTCAAAGTTGAACCGCTCTTGACCTGTCAAAAATCAGGCTAAAGTAGATGCGATTTAAGCAATGAAATGCCACAAAGAAAAATACAAGATTGGCAATCGAAAATCGAGTTTCGATTGCCAGAGGAAATTTAAAATTAAATATGGATGAGGTTAATAATGGAAGCGATTTTATTTGAGGTTGTAAGTAAGGCAGGAGCCAGTTCTTCAATCCGTTGTGGGCTTAAGCGCACCGATGGCCCTGCGATACTGACTGTGCCAAAAGGTTGACCTGTTTGCGGATTGATAATGATTTTAGCCATCGCCGACATGCCCAGTTCATAGGTGTCACTAATGACACCATAACCACGCTGTTTCGATGCTTGAATCATTTGCTCTAGTTCGCTCAGATTTTTAGGTGAGTTGGGGCCAAAGTTTTGCGCTTTTTCAAAGCCTTCACGCTCTACTAGACGCATGAAGTCCTGTTGATCAAGCTCCGACAAATAGGCCAAACCACAGGCAGAAGCAGGAAGATAAGCGACATTGCCTGAATCTGGATCGTATTTCAGTCCAGATTTTGCGCCTTGTGCCTTACCAATCCAGATGATCTTTTCATCTTCGATGAGTCCGAGGCGTACAAGTTCAGATGAGGTTTCAGCCAGTTCATTTAAATAGGGCTGAAAGGTTTCTGTAATCGAGCGTGAAGACAAATAACTCAGACCCATAGAGGCAATTTTTAGGGTCAGTTTGTAATGTTGAGTGATGTCATCCTGATAGATATATCCCATATCTTTCATGGCAGTCAAAATGCGATGCATGGCAGATTTTGGGATATCGAGGTCAACTGAAAGTTGGCTAAGCGCACATCCATTCACTTCTTTTAATAGTGCTTCAAGGATGAGTAAAGAGCGATCGGTATTACTGAGCATAAAAATCCTGATAATTTTTTGGAACAGTGTTCCAAAAAAGTAAAAAACAGATTATAGTTGTTTTAGATTCTATCTCAAATGCCGATGAGATGGGTCGTTTATATCGGGATGATGATTCCCTGTAGTTTGAAATATTCAGTAATTGAATAGACAACAAGATAGCTCATGCGATGGAAAACGCATATTTGCCAGTAAACACTTAATGGAGCAAGTGTATGACGCAACAGATAAATTTAAGGGAGTTTATCGATGAAAATCGTGTTTCCCCAATGCAAAAATTGGTCATCTTTTTATGTTTGATGATTGTGGTTGTAGATGGTATCGATATTTCAATTATGGGTTTTGTTGCGCCTGTAATTAAACAAGAGTGGGGCATTAGTACCACTGACTTAGCCCCTGTGATGAGTGCCGCATTGGTCGGTTTGGCGTTGGGTGCAGTGGTTTCTGGGCCTTTAGCAGATAAGTTTGGTCGTAAGAAATTATTGATCATTAATCTTTTGGGTTTTGGTTTATTTACGTTATTGGCTGCGCTTTCAAGCGGTGTGACAGAACTGATGATGTATCGTTTCATTGCGGGTCTGTTTATGGGCGGTGTGATGCCTCAAGCCGTAACTTTGGTGACGGATTATTCACCGATGCGCTTAAATGGACGTATGGTGACCATTATTTTGAGTGGTTTTACCATTGGCGCTGCAATTGGTGGCTTCTTGGCAGCATGGGTGATTCCTCACTATAACTGGCATGCCATGATGATCATTGGTGGGATATTACCATTAATTTTAGCAGTACTTGCGATTTTTACCTTACCTGAATCGATTGGTTATAAGGTGTTAAAGCAGCATCCTAAGCTAGAAATTGATGCCATCATTCATAAAATGGCACCTGATTTTGATACACGCAATACAGAGTTTGTTCTGCCGAAAGCCAAAACGAGTACGACTAATCCTGTCAAAACCGTATTGAGTCCGTTTTATGTGTTGGGAAGCTTTCTGCTGTGGTGGAGCTATGCATCGGGTTTGTTTGTGGTGTATTTGCTCGGAAGTTGGTTGCCGATGATGAGTCACGAATTTGGATTTAGCATCAGTGAAGCTTCTTTAATTACCGCGATTTATCAGTTAGGTGGCCCAATTGGTTGTATCGCTTGTGGTTATTTGATGGACAAGATCAATCCACATATTGGTTTGGTGATTGCCTATGTCATTGCGATTGTTTTCATGGTGTTTGTCGGTGAAGTCGGACATAACTTTGTGATGTATAGCGTGATGTGCTTCTTTATTGGGATGTGGATGAACGGTGCCAATGCAGGTTTGAATAGTGTTTCCAGTGCTTTTTATCCAGTCTTTGCACGTGCGACAGGCAATAGTTGGATGCATGGGATTGGTCGTTTGGGCGCGGTCGGCAGTGCATTTGCGGGGGCTTATTTCTTGAGTCTGGGTTGGCCTGCAAGCAAAATCTTCTTGATTTTATGCCTACCTGCATTTGGCATTATTTTGGCACTTTTGATCATGAAGGTTGTCTACTCACCCAAAAAGCTACGTCAGCAAGAACTCAATAATGTTCAAGTCTAAAGTTTAGATTTAACACTCACAGCAAAGCTCTCTAAATCTAAGATTTTTAAGGAGATTGAATAATGGATATTCAATTGAATGGTTCGACTCGTCTTTACTTTGTGGTAGGACATCCGATTGTACAAGTCAAATCGCCTGAGGGTGTGACTTTGGAACTGTTAAAAAAAGGACTCAATGCGATCGTGGCACCTGCCGATGTTGCACCTGCGCATTTTCCAGATTTTGTTCAGCAAAACCTGTATTTGAATAATACCGATGGTTTGATTGTGACTGTGCCGCATAAGATTTCGGCGTTGGCATGTTGCCAAAAACTGAGCAATCGCGCGCAGTTTATAGGTGCAGTAAATACCATTCGCCGTTGTGCAGAAGGTTGGGAAGGCGACATGCTTGATGGTAAAGGTATGGTGCAGGCGATCCGCAATAAACATATCGAACTGAAAAATAAACGGGCAATTCTGGCTGGCGCAGGGGGTGCAGGTAAGGCGATTGCTTATGAATTGCTTCTAGCAGAAGTCAGTGAACTGGCCATCTTTGATGTTGATCAAAAGCGTCAACAGCAATTGGTTGAACAGCTTCAGCAGCTTAATTTAGGCAAGGTTATAGCACATGATAATAACCCAGTAGGTTATGACGTGGTGGTGAATGCAACACCGATGGGTATGAATGGTGATCCATCGGCAGCCTTTCAACTGGATCAACTAAACGCACAGATGTCGATCGCAGACGTGGTTACAAGCCCTGAAAATACGCCTTTTGTACAGCATGCAACTGCCTTGGGCTGTGATGTAGTCAAAGGCACGGATATGTTTGTTCAGGTACGTGATCTAATGGTGGCGTATTTATTAAAGCAAGATCAGGAGCAGCAAGATGCAGCGTGAATATTCACTGTCATTTTTAAGCGTTGCTGATGTCAGTCCTGTTAATGCGGTAAAAATTGCGGCTGAATGTGGTTATGCGGCAGTGGGCTTACGCTTGCTGCCCGCAGCACCCCATGAAGCGGATTATCCAATTTTAACAGATGCATCTTTAATCAAGGAAACTCAAGCCGCTCTCAAAGATACTGGCGTTAAGGTCGCGGATGTCGAAATTATTCGTATCACGCCTGAGTTTGAAGCCAAAAAATATCTGCAATTTTTAGAGGTTGCACAGCAATTAGGTGCCAAACATATTTTGATTGCAGGTAATGATCCTGAACAAGCACGTTTAATCCAAAATTTTGCGCAGTTCTGTGAGCTGAGTCAGCGGTATGGCTTGAGCTGTGATCTGGAATTTATGCCGTGGACAAATGTGAAAAATCTATCGCAGGCACAGCAAATTGTTGAGGCTTCAGAACAAGATAATGCTGCAATTTTGATTGATTCGCTGCATTTCGATCGTTCTGATTCAACACTTGAGCAAGTGAAAGCGCTTGATCCAAAACGTATCAACTACGTGCAACTCTGTGACGGACTCGCGCATTATGATTCGAGTGATGCAGGGCTGATCAAAATTGCACGTTCAAATCGGTTGGTTCCGGGGCAGGGTGAAATTGATCTGATCGGGCTGATTGCTGCTTTACCAGCCAATATGACCTTGGCGGCTGAAGTTCCAAATTTAGTGTTGGCACAACGTCCTGCATTGGAACGCGCACAAATTAATCTCAATGGAATGAAACAACTCGTTGCCGAAGCCGAGCAGAATGTTGTTGCGGGGTAAATATTTATGAATGCAACCATCCAGTATCCTTTCCAGAACACAACCGTGCCCATTCGCCAATCTTATGATTGTGATGTTCTGGTGATTGGTTCAGGCGCAGGAGGTTTATCCAGTGCAGTCACCGCCGCACAGCAAGGCTTGAAAGTGATTGTAGCCGAAAAAGCTGCTGTCTTTGGTGGTACTACTGCAGTATCTGGTGGCTGGTTATGGATTCCGAATACGCCACATGCACAGCGTGAAGGACAAGCTGAACCGATTGAAGCACCAAAACAGTATCTCAAGAATATTTTAGGTGAGCAGTATGATGAGCAAAAAATTCATACTTACTTAATCAAAGCACCTGAAATGGTTGATTTTTTTGAAACACATACTGAGGTGAAATTTAATATTGGCGCAGCAGTTCCAGATTTTTTCGATGTCGCTGGTTCTCGGGTTGGATGGCGTTCGATCGTTGCAGCACCTTATGATGGTCGCGCTTTGGGCAATCAATTGCATTTATTACGTCCAGCCATTCCTGAAACCACATTGTGGGGAATGGGAATTGCTTCTGGCGCAGATATGAAGCATTTCATTAATACCTTTCGTGCGCTGTCATCCTTTATGTATGCGACTAAACGTGTATTGCGTCATTTTGTCGACTTGCTGTTAAGAAAAAGATCAACACAAATTGTCAATGGCAATGCATTAGTCGCTCGTTTAATCAAGTCGGCTTTGAATCAGCAAGTTCAGCTTTTAGCGAATCATGCCATGACTGAGTTATTCGAAGAAAATGGACGTGTCACAGGTGCATTATTTAAAACCCCCGCAGGTTTGGTCAAGATAAATGCCAAGCATGCTGTCATCTTGGCAACAGGAGGTTTTCCGCATGATGAAATCCGTAAACAGGCTTTATTTCAGCATGTTGCAGACGGTACACCGCATCATTCAGCCGCGCCTGAAACCAATACAGGTGATGGTTTAAAAGCAGCCGAAGCCGTTGGTGCAGCGGTTGATCAACATTTACCTTGGGCAGGCGCATGGGCACCTGTTTCACTGATGCCACGTCTGGATGGTACTTTAGGGCGTTTTCCGCATTTGGTTGAACGTGGTAAACCTGGGCTGATTGCTGTACTGAAAAATGGTCGCCGTTTTACCAATGAAGGTGATTCTTATCCTGCCTTCGTAAAAGATTTATTTAGAAGCACAAATAAAGGTGATCAGTCACATTGCTGGTTGATTTGTGATCATCAGTTTATTCGTCGTTATGGTTTGGGCGCGGTCAAACCTTTTCCTATTTCCATGCAATCTTGGCTTGATAATGGTTATTTAAAGTCGGGCAAAACCTTACATGATCTGGCAGTCGCTTGTGGAATTGATGCATTACAGTTTCAAAAAACGGTTCAATCCTACAATCAACATGCAGAACAGGGTCAGGATCCTGAATTTCATCGCGGAAGCACTCCGTATCAAAAAGCGCAGGGAGATGGAGAACATCAACCCAATCCATGTATTGCACCGATTAAACATGGGCCATTTTATGCGGTACATGTTGTACCGGGAAGCTTGGGAACTTTTGCAGGCTTAATCACCAATGAATATGGCAATGTCTTAAATAAACAAACGGGTCAACCTATTCGCGGCTTATATGCGGCAGGAAATGACTTGAATAGCATTATGGGTGGTCAATATCCAAGCGGCGGTATTACGCTTGGGCCCGCCATGACCTTTGGCTATATCGCAGCAAAACATATCGCGCGACAGGCAAATGTAGTCAGCCATGCTGCTGCATGCTCTGAGCAGCGTTAAGGAGAAATCAACATGGATCAACAGGTCGATTTAGTGGTCATTGGTGCAGGTGCGGCAGGAATGTCGGCTGCATTGTTCGCCAAGCTAAATGGTTTAAATGTATTACTGTGTGAAAAGGCAGTGCAGGTTGGAGGAACTTCGGCGACTTCAGGCGGTACAATTTGGGCGCCCGGATCGCATTTAAGTGTAAAAGCAGGTGTGCCTGATGATATTGAACAAGCACGTATTTTTCTGAAATCGGTGGTCGGTGATCGTGGTGGTGAAGAACTGCGTGAAGCTTTCTTGGCTTCCAGTGCAGATATGATTCGTGAGCTGGATGAAAAAACCTCAGTCAAATTAAATGCTTGTCTGGCACATCCTGACTATGTCAAAAACCAACCTGGTGAAGCTTTTGGTGGTCGTGCCTTAGCCCCCGCAGAGTTTGATGGCCGCGTATTAGGTGCAGATTTTAAATATGTACGTCCACCGCGGCCTGAATTTATGGGGCTGGGTGGTATGATGGTCAATCGTAATGAGTTAAATGCATTGCTGAATCCTGTGCAAAGCATTCAAAATTTAATGACCACGTTTAAAGTGGTGCTGCCTTATTTTTGGTCACGTTTACGTTTTAATCGTGGTACACGTTTAGTTATGGGCAATGCACTGGTCGGAAGCCTATTCCACAATTTAAAACAACAGCAGGTGCCTGTCTGGTTAAATTCAGCTTTACAAGAATTAATCGTAGAAAATGACAAAGTCGTGGGTGCAAAAATTCAGACTGAACAAGGCACTCAAGTGGTTTATGCACGTAAAGGCGTAGTTTTAGCCACAGGTGGTGTTGGTTGGAATGCACAACTTAGACAACAACTATTTCCAAAAGGGTTAATTGCTGATTCTTTATCACCACTGTCCAATACTGGCGATGGATTGAGCAAAGCACTTCAAAAAGGTGCAAAACTTGACCCATCTGTAGACAGTAGTGTGTTGTACTTTCCTTGCTCGATCCATACGCATGCCAATGGTTATAAAGCGATTTGGCCGCACATTATTCTTGATCGTGCAAAACCGGGCGTGATTGCGGTCAATGAAGATGGCAAGCGTTTTGTCAATGAATCTGACTCCTATCATGACTTTTGTATGGCGCAGATCAAAAGTAATCATGGCAAAGCAAAAATTCAGTCTTATCTAATTTGTGACCATATGGCGATTCAAAAATATGGTTTGGGCTTTGTTTTACCGGGAGCCAAAAAGCTAGATTATTACCTAAAAGACAATTATTTATTTGCCGCAAATAGTCTGGAAACATTGGCGAAAAAAACAGGTATTGATCCACAAGGTTTGCTCACAACCGTTCAATATTTTAATCAAATGGTCGAGCAGGGTGTAGATAGCGACTTTGGCAAAGGTTCAGGAGTGATGAACCGTTTCAATGGTGATCCAGAAGTTCAACCAAACCCTTGTTTGGGTAAATTGGAACAAGGCCCATATTACGCGCTTCCAGTGATTCCAATGGACTGCGCCAGCAGTGGTGGTTTGGCAGGTGATGCCTATGGCCGCGTTTTAGACCAAAACGATCAAGTGATTTCAGGATTATTTGCCTGTGGCAACGATCTCGCTTCAATTTTTAAAGGCACTTATCCAGGGCCGGGCACCACACTTGGGCCGGGTATGGTATTCGCATGGCGGATTGCCCAATTCGCCGCGGGTAAATTAACTGAACAAATTAATCCAGTTCATCAACAATCGACTCAAACATCGCAACAACGGAGATCTGCATGAAACTTTATCAATTGATTAACATCACCATCAAAATGGGTACAACTGCCGCGGTTGCGCAAGGGATTCAAAATTTTTATCAGGATCAGGCCGCACACGGCAAATTATTGGGTGTATTTTTTTCAGACATCGGTCAGCTTAACCAAGTGGTGGTATTGCGTGGTTATGCAACTCAACAAGAATTAGAGTCAGAAAATGCACGTTTAGCCACTCAGGAAAATCTATTCGGCGCATCTGAAAATATTATCCAATATTCGGTGGAAAATTTTGCAGGTTTTGATTTCTTGCCAGAAGTTGAATTAGGCGAGTTTGGTCCTGTTTATGAAATTCGTACCTATGAACTCAAGCATGGTGGTGTACCCCATGTGCTTGAAGCATGGAAAAATGCTGTGCCAACACGTACTCAATATTCAAAATTGACCATTGCCATGTACGCGCTGGATGGTACACCTCGTATTGTCAGCATTTGGCCATACGCTTCATTAGATGAACGCTCTGAAGTCCGCGCCAAAGCGGTGGCTGATGGAATTTGGCCGCCAAAAGGTGGTCCACAATGGCTCACCCATGAAATGCAATCTATGATCGCATTACCAACAGCAGTTTCACCGTTGAAATAAAAATCAACATATTTGATTGCAGCAAAGAGCTAGTCTAGGACTGGCTTTTTCTGTCTTTATATCGAGTTATAATCAAAAAATTAGTAGTAAAATCAAATACTATTGAGGATATCATGCATCAATCACACACGTTCCCTAAAGAATTTTCTAAAATCATTTTTGGTGGTAGTGTCTTTGGTTGGACTGTTGATCAGCGGCAATCATTTAATTTGCTCGATTATGCCCTAGAGCATGGGATCTACACCATTGATACTGCCGATATGTACTCGACATGGGGAGAAGGACATCAGGGTGGCGAATCTGAAACGGTGATTGGACACTGGTTACAACACAAACCTTCTCATCGCGATAAAATTATATTGATCAGCAAAGTGGGTGCTCCACTTGCTGAAGATAAAAAAGGCTTGTCTAAAAAATATATCAAACAAGCGGTTGAAGCCTCATTAAAACGCTTAAATACCGATTATCTCGATGTATATTTAAGCCATTATCCTGACCAAGATACCCCAATTGAAGAAACCTTATCGGCCTATGCTGATCTTATCGCGGAAGGAAAAGTATTAAAAATTGGTGCATCCAATTATTCAGGTGAGCAGTTGCAACAGGCATTGCAAGTCAGTGCTGAACAGGGTTTACCTAAATATGAAATTTTTCAGCCGAGTTATAGTCTGGTCGAGCGTGAGCAATACGAAACTGAATATTTACCGATTTGTGAAGCAAATGAGTTAAAAGTCATCACTTATTTTAGTCTGGCTGCGGGTTTTTTATCAGGTAAATATCGAGATTTGGATCAGTTACAACACTCGGCGCGTAAACGTCAGTTAGAACGCTATTTTAATGAACGTGGTCTGAATATTTTAAATACTATGGATCAGTTAAAAGAAAAATATCAGGCTGAATTATCTGAAATTGCTCTGGCTTGGACGATGGCACAACCGAGTATTACAGCACCGATTGCATCAGCTACTTCAACGACACAACTGGATTCTTTTGTAAAAGCAATGAAGCTGCATCTGGATTCTGCTGATATCGAGTTACTGAATCAGGTCAGTCAATATTAAAAAAAGACCTATAAAAAAGCCCTGTCTGGGCTAAAGAAAGGGCAAAAGTGAAACCAAGTTAAGATGGATGCGTTAAGCGGTCGATTTGAAAAGTTTGACCGCTTGATTGATTCAGGCTGATTGAGCCAATTTATTTAAAGATTCAAGATGAACCGTGCGCTGTTCTTTGGCCGCTTTTTCAATGCACTCTAAAAGCTGAATATTCTTAATCGCATCTTCTGGGGATGAAATGGGTTGCGCAGTCCCATCAATCACGTCAACAAAATGTGAAAGTTGTGAGATATACACATCTTCGTCTTTGTTGGGTTCGAGCCTATTTTTGATGAGCGGGGTGGCCCAACTTTTTGCTATTTCGCTTGGATAATTCCAATATTCCAGATTTGGTATACTGAGCGCGCCCTGTGTTCCACTAATAAAATAGCAATTTTGATCAGGTGAAGTGGCAAAGCTACTTTTATTTTCTTCACTATTTTGATCCCATCCCCACGGTGAAACCGCAGCGTCAGAGGCCATAAGTGAGCCTAAAGATCCATTTTTAAAACGGACTAAAATCGAAATACTATCTTCGACTTCAAGCTGCCGATTTTGATAAGACATCATGGCTTGCACCGATTCAATTTCACCATTTAAATAACGCATCAGATCCAGATCATGTACCAGATTGATTGCGAGTACGCCTGCACCCGACTGACGATGCCACTCAATATCAAAATAGGAATCAGGTTTATAGACTGACCAAAGTGCATTGAAGGTATTGATTTGACCCAAGGTGCCTTTTTGAATCAGTTGCTGTGCTTGCTGAATGATTTTATTATGACGACGATGATGTCCCACCAAAATTGGCACTTGATAATGCTGTTGTTGTTCAATTAAATACAACGCTTCTTCGGTATTTAAAGCCAATGGTTTTTCAAGCAAACTTGGCACACCTGCCTGCATACACTGAATCGCTGTACTGACATGAAAGCGGTTTGGATTGGCAATGATCACACCATCTGGCTGAACTTGCTTTAATAAAGCATCGAGATTTTGAAAGTTGGGCACTTGATATTCTTGCGCCAATGCTTCTGAAAACGGATCACATATTGCAACCAATACTGTTTCAGGGTGCTTTTGAATGGTTTGGGCATGTTTCTTACCCATGACACCTGCACCAATAATGGCGATCTTTTTCATTTATGCTGCTCCTTGCTGTTGTTGTAAAGATGTCCGTAATTGTTTTAAATAATGGATACTGTCTTGAATTGCCTGATGTTCAGTGCGATTTTGCAAATAATCTGGATGTAAATAATCGATTTCCAGTGCCAATAAGCCCTGATAATTATGCTCTGCTAACCATTTCAGTGTCTTTTTTAGTGGAATCAAACCTCGTCCTGCTGGAACACTTGGCCAAAAAGCAAAACTTTTGGGATCACCTTGGTACGCTGTGACATCTTTGATATGTGTCGCTTTGGCATAGGGCAGCATTTTCTCAATCGCTTGCCATGGATCTTCGAGCATGCGTAAGTTATTGGCGGTATCCAGACAGATCCCCAAATAAGGGGAGTCAATGCTTTGAATCAGATCAACGATTTCATTCGCATAAAAATCAACATGATTTTCCAATGCCAAGACCAAATCGAACTGTTCAGCATAGACGACAGCTTGTTGTAACAATGGAACCAAAGCATCTTTATGGCTTTGCCAATCTGTTTGCGGACGAGTTTTACGTCCTCCTGCACAGATACGCATTACCTTGGCACCAAGTGCTTGGGCAATCTCGATATGTCGATACAGATCTTGCAGCATGTCTGGTTTTTGACCTGAATATAAACCTGATGGATGTCCCCACGCCCAGACTAATTCAAGCTGATGCTGTGTAAGTAATTGTTTTAATTGTTGGATATCCTGCTGATTAGGGCTATCAAACATAAAACTTTCAATGGAAATTCCTTCAATACCAAAAGTTGTAGATAATTGTACGCATTCAAATACATTCATTTTGGATGAAGGGGGTTGTTCCAAATCTGGATAAATTTCACCGAAATAACGATGAAAACAATAACTATCGATCGCAATTTTCATATCTATTTAAGCCAATTTCCATGTGGTCTTTTTAATGATGAAATCATGTTCATCTGGTCCTGTGTGATCGATACTAACAAAGATGTTATAAAAATGGAACATTGTTCCATAAATTTTATTTTTAAAAATTACTGTTCGAATTTTTTAATATGAGCATTAAATAGCGATTTAATTTCTTTTTTATTGCTGTTCAAAATAAATTTATTTTTATGGAAAAATTTAAATATGATTAATAACATATCTAAATTCTAATACAGAATGATAGGATTGATCACACCTCCATTTAATTTGCTAATTTCAACTAAACATCAACCAGTCTACAAAAAAAATTATTTATTTTTAAATTTGTAGACTGCTGAATTACAATTGATGCCTTTTTCATGCAACTATAGGCAACCTTAATAAATTTTAAGTTGTTGAAAATACATAGGAATCCAACCCAGTGTCACGCCTTCCAATCACGACCAAACTCGGTGGTTTCTACTTTTGCTATTATGCGATTGTGGGGACATTTATGCCGTATTGGAATTTGTATCTGGAAGGGCAAGGCTTTAATTATCAGGAAATTGGGGTGCTGTCTTCAATCGCGATTATTACCCGCTTTTTCGCGCCCTTGGTCTGGGGATGGATTGCAGATAAATCTGGTAAAAGAATGTTGTTGGTACGGATTGCAACATGGATGGAGGCGTGCATCTGGTTTGCGATTTTCATAATTCCAAATAGCTTTCAATCTGTTGCGTTGCTCATGCTGATTTTTAGTTTTTTCCAAAATGCAATCTTAGCTCAATTCGAAGGCGTGACTTTATTTTGGTTGGGTGATAAACGTATTGAGTATTATGGAAAGGTACGAAAATGGGGATCAGTTGGTTTTATCGTGAGTGTGTTTGGCATAGGCGCATTATTAGATGTGATCCCGATTGCAATGCTACCCATTATTTTGCTCTGTGTGGCTTTTTTAGCCTTTGTCTGGTCATTTAGTATTCATGAACCTCATCATGCACCCAATTCACAACGCCAGCTTGAACCTTTACTTCCGATTTTAAAACGACCCGCTGTTATGGCTTTTTTTGCCATAGAACTGATTTTATTGTTTTCACATGCACCATTTTACAGTTTTTATAGTAACTTTTTAAAAGAAGTAGGCTTTTCAACCACGCAAATTGGTTTTTTGTGGTCTATCGGCGTGATTGCTGAAATCGTGATGTTTGCCTATGCACATGTTTTTCTATCTCGTTTTTCACTTCAACAACTGGTGAGTCTTTGTCTGATCATGACCAGTTTACGCTGGATGATTACGGGTATTTTTTCAAGCAGTTTTATCGCGCAATTGGGCGCGCAAACTATACATGCCTTTAGTTTTGGTTTATTTCATCTTATTGCCATGCGTATGATTTTTCAAAATTTTTCAGCAGCACAGCAAGGTCGTGGGCAGGCGGTGTATAGTACCATGTGGGGAATTGGGGTAGCGTCTGGAAGTATTTTGGCTGGTCACTATTGGAAGGCATTTGGCGGTTCCATGATGTTTTTCATGGCATCAATTCTGGTTTTGCTGGGGTTACTCTTGGTGAAAAAATTGCCGGATCAGCTAGAACCACTGAAATTGCATTAGTTTTCTTACTACTGTTTTTTTCAACTTTAATATTTTTCATTTGAAGGTGAAAGGGATAAGATTTATGCAGATTAATGGGTTATTATTTGATCTTTTTGGGTGCATTTATTCATTTTAAATCAGATAAATAATGCATTTAGCCTTTGTGAAATGATTCAGATTTCAATGTAATAAAAATATTGTTTTTATATCGTTATGAACTCAAGTAAAACATCAAAAATATGTTAAGTTAACGGCATGCGTCTAGTGATCAATAAATCTATGAAAAATATTTATATTATTGGTTTAGTTAGTCTTTGTTGCTCATTTGCGATGGCAGATGAGGCGATGCCAAAGAAAGTACCAGCCAAAGCTCAAACGATGGATTTAAATGCCAATACCATACAGATTGAAACGCGTCCTGAAATTGTAGGATTGTGGGGAATGGAGATTCCGACCAATAAGAAATGCGTTGAATATTATAATTTCCGTAATGCGAACGAAGTTGTCGTAAAAAGTGGAGCTGAGTGGTCATATGGTATGTATGACTATCAACCTTCACAGGATATGAATGAAAAGCTTCCTGCCCTGATTATGCAAATTAAATATGATAACAATGAGGTGGATTGTTCTGGTCAGCAGCAAGATCAGTCTGGTGAAGTTTCCCAATATTTTGTGCAATGGCAAAGTCCAAATACCATCAATTTTTGTGCAAGCGAAAAAGGTGGTCAATGCTTCGCTACTTTACGCCGTGTATTGCCTTAGTAGTCTTAAATGGCAACAAATATAACTCAGTTAAAAAAACCTCTTAAATAAGAGGTTTTTTTCGGTTTCAAGCTTTTTCAGTTGCGGCTTCTAACTGCTTCAGTAAATGTTTTTCAAGATAATGAATATCCATGGCTTGTTCACAGAATTTTTTATCTTGGAGGATTAAATCCTTATGTAAAGGAATATTGGTTTTGACACCAGTCAGAATGATCTCGTCCAGAGCTTGACGCATACGGGATAAAGATGTCTCACGGTCTTTACCATGAGCAATCAGTTTGGCAATCATGGAATCATAATAAGGCGGAATGCTATAGCCCGGATAAATGTGCGAATCCAGACGAATACCAGCACCACCGGGTGCATAAAAATCCTCGATTTTACCGGGAGAAGGTAAAAAGGTGGTTGGATCTTCTGCATTAATACGACATTCTATGGCATGACCACGCACTTCGACATCAGACTGTTCAATTTGTAAACCCAAACCAGCTGCGACACGAAGTTGTTGCTCAATAATATCAATACCTGTCACCATTTCAGTGACTGGGTGCTCAACCTGAACACGGGTATTCATTTCGATAAAGAAGAATTCACCATCTTCGAATAAAAATTCAAATGTACCTGCACCACGGTACTGCATGAGCTTACAGGCATTGACACAAGCTTCCAAAATATCAGCACGAGCTTGTTCCGGTAAATTCGGGGCAGGCGCTTCTTCCAGAACCTTCTGATGGCGGCGTTGCAAAGAACAATCACGGTCATATAAATGAATGGCATGACCATTGCCATCACCTAAAACCTGAACTTCAACATGACGTGGTTTTTGCAGAAAACGTTCCATATAAACGGTATCATCACCAAACCACATTTCGGCATCCCGTTGTGCCGCCTGAACCGATTCGAGTAGGGTATCAACACGTTCAACAATACGCATACCTCGACCACCGCCACCTGAAGCAGCTTTTACAATCAGTGGGAAACCAATTTCTTTGGCTTCAGCCAATGCATTATGAATGGTCACTGCATGGTCACAACCCGGTACAGTTGGAACACCTGCTTTTTTCATGGCCACAATTGCAGATACTTTATTTCCCATTAAACGGATATGTTCTGGACGTGGACCAATAAAAATAAAACCAGAAGTTTCTACGATTTCAGCAAACTCAGCATTTTCAGACAGAAAGCCATAGCCCGGATGAATCGCATCTGCGCCGGTAATTTCTGCTGCCGTAATAATTGCAGGGATATTTAAATAGCTATCACTACTTGCACCCGGGCCAATACAAACAGCTTCATCAACGAAACGTAAATGCATTAAGTCTTTGTCAGCATCTGAATAAATACCGACAGTTTTAATGCCTAATGTTTTGCAAGCACGGGTAATTCGTAATGCGATTTCACCACGGTTTGCAATTAATACTTTTTGCAACATAAGTGTCCCCGTGGATTAGGCGCGGTAGCGGAATAAAGGTTGACCGAACTGAATGACTTCACCATTTTTGACTAAAATCTCTTCAATGACACCACTTTGAGTCGCTTCAATTGGATTCATAATTTTCATGGCTTCAATAATACCCAACGTTTCACCCGCAGAAACAGTCTGACCAACCTTCACAAACGGTGCTTCACCCGGATTTGGTGCAGCATAGAACACGCCAACCATCGGTGAGTTTTCGACTGCACCACGCGGTGTTTTTGCCGCAGGCGCAGCAGGTGCGGCAATAGGTGCTGTGGCAACAGGTGCACTTGTATAGACTGGTGTTGGTCGTGTTAAAGAGATGGATTGATCACCTTCTTTTACCTCAATCGCTTGCAAGTCTGATTCGATCATCAAGTCAATGAGTTTTTTGATTTTGCGGATGTCCATAGGTGAGTAATTCCTAAATCATGTTGAATTAGTGAGAGGATTGTATTTTTTCAATGGCACTAGCCAAGGCATAGGCATATCCATTTGCGCCTAAGCCACAAATCACGCCAATAGCTTTGTCTGATAAATATGAGTGATGACGAAAACTTTCACGTGCATGTACATTAGATAAATGGACTTCAATAAATGGGAGAGCAACGCCCAATAAGGCATCTCTTAAAGCCACTGAAGTGTGCGTCAGTGCAGCTGGATTGATAATAATAAATTTGATGCCTTCAGACTGTGCCTGATGAATACGGTCAACGATCGCACCTTCCCAATTACTCTGAAAAGTTTCGATTTGAATGTTGGAATTTTGAGCTTGAGTAATGAGCTGTTGATTAATATCATCAAGAGTAAGATAACCATATACGTCTGGTTCGCGTTTTCCTAACAGATTTAAATTCGGTCCGTGAATCACCAAAATGGTTGAACTCATTCTGCTTACTCCAATTTATAAAATGCAAATTAGCTTTGCAAGATAGCTGCAAAGTTTGCTCATTATGGCATATTTTTCCACATATTTTTTATCATTTGTTTTAATTGAAGCAGAAAGTGTTTGCCAGATTCGAGTGATATAATGCAAAGTTTGCTGACAATTGGCAATGTTAAAAAATGACAAATTTTTCGAGTTTTAGATTGGATATTATTTTAAACACAATTGACGAAAACAGTTCATTTATTTTGTGTAACAGCCATATGCGAATCATCAATACATGGCAAGTCACACCAGCGCGTTAGATAATGAGGAGAGCGATAAAGTTGCTTCATTTTCCATTGTGACTGGCAGGAATGATAGCCAACTTGCAAACTTTCTGAACCAAATCGTTCTTTAATTGAGCTTAGCGTGAGCATTAATTGTTGCCTTTGCTGAATATGCTGTAGTGGCTGCCATAAGTCATCAATATGCTGTTGACGTGGATAAAGTCCACAAAACATAATGCCCACTTTAATATATTTTTTATTTTTATCAAATAAAACATCAAGTTGTTGTAAAGATGCTTGAGTTAACGCAAGTAAATCATCCGTTGCATATTCAAAACCTATCGATGCTACCTGTGCTTTTTTATAAGGTTTGGTTTCAGTTTTTTCGTAAAGAAAGACTTGAATACACTGACACAATTGCTGCTGAGTCATTAAGCGACGATGGGCGCGATTTAAATGGAAAATCAAGGCTTGTTTGATTTGATGCAAATCATTTAGGTTTTGGGAAAAACTTCTTGAAGCTAAAATACGTTTACTTGGAATTTCTGGATCATCCAGAGAAATGCAGGATTGGCCTTTTAGCTCACGTACTGTACGCGCAATCACCACCGAAAATGCTTTACCAAGATAGTGTTCATTGGCAAAAGTTAAGTCATAGCAACTATAAATATTATAGTCTTGTAAGCGTTTGCTGATTTGATGGCCGATTCCCCATACCTCTTTAGCAGGTGTAGTTAGAGTTAGATCTTCTAAAATTAATGGATCTAATGCGCCAAGATGGCAAACCTGATTAAAACTAGAAATTTTCTTGGCAAAATGATTGGCAAGTTTAGCTTGAGTTTTGCTCCGACCAATACCAATGCTACATGGCAAACTCAGCCATTGTTCCATGGTTTTTACAAGTTGACGACAGTAATCTTCTAAGTCAAATAATTTTGCATAAGGGGTGAGATGAATAAAACATTCATCAATCGAATAGGCTTCGATATCATCAACATTGAAAAATTCCTGAATAGTTAAAAAGAAACGGGAAGACATTTCTGCGTAGAGTGTGTAATTGCTGGAGAATACCTGTACAGCCTGATATTGCGGTTCATCTTTAATTTGATGCCATGGGACTGCCATTTTTATGCCAAGTGCTTTTGCCTCGTTGCTACGCGAAACCACACAGCCATCGTTATTGGATAATACGACAACAGGTTGATCAATCAATTTAGGTTGAAACAGACGCTCACAACTGACATAACAGTTATTGATATCAATGAGTGCGTAATATTCATGATTAAAATGTGTCATGTCGGATTTATCTTAACTTTTTCAGAATGCAGGTCACCACTCCCCAAACTTTGAGGCTGTCATTTTCACGTGGGTAAATATCTGGAAATTCTGGATTTTCTGCTTTTAACCAAAAATCATAAGGGTCATTTTTATTTCGCATATAACGTTTGACGGTAAATTCATTATTTAATAATGCCAGTACAATATCGCCATGTTCTGCCATCAAACTTCGATCAATAATAATTTGGTCACCAATTTCAATTCCTGCATCACGCATGGATAAAGAATGAACAGTCAAAATAAAACTACTCAGAGGATGTTTGACCAGATATTCATTTAGGTCGAGTTTCCGCTCAATGTCATCTTGTGCAGGAGAGGGAAAACCTGCTGCCACTGATTCGAGTGGAAATACAATTTCAAGCGTTGTTTTGGTTTCAATTTTTTGTATGTGTTGAATAGACTCCGTATCTTGTGGTGGACGTGGCTTTAGCCAAGACTTGACCGCATCTACTTTGGAGACTGGCACACGTATTACGACAGTTTTTTCCTGATAATGGGCTTTACGACCTGCATTGACCCGATTACCACCATGTGAATGGACTGGTTTGGTAGAAGTTTCACTCATACTATTTTACGAACTTGAATTTGTAACAAAATCAAGATAGCAAATAAAATAATGAAACACCAATTGGTAAAAAGACTGAATATTTAAAGTTTAATTCATTTCAGCAGGGGATTTTTTCATTTTTGAGTGTAGCGAGGTTGCTTATTTTTATCAAAATTAGACGTTGATGATCAGAATGATTTTATCAATTCATTCTATATTTCAACTGTTTGGACTTGAAAATACCAAGTCTTGAGTACATGTTATAAATTAATCAAGACTTGGTAGGCTTATAGATTCGCTACTTCTAGTGATATGAACTCGCTTAGGCTTGAATTTGCTGTTGAATTAAAGGCCATAAAGCGCGATGTGATTTTTTAAACATCAGCATATGTCCAATCGCTTTAAAACCAAGTTGTTGAGGCTTTAATTCAATCATATTTGTGCGTGCATTAGGATAAAGTCTGAGTAAATCTCTGACATTTATCTCAGTTGCAATTTCATCATCGCTTGCCCAGATAGAAGTGATTGGACATTGAATTTGGCTATGAAAATCTTGTTGAACCGTTTTCCCAATGGCATTTTTAACATAACCCGGATGACTACAAAATTCGCGCCATTGCTTTGCCACAGTTTTGGGCAAATTTTCACCCATACCAATGAATTGCGTTGCGCCATAGCCTTTGATGAGACTAGAAACTGGAAAAATTACATTAAACATAACAGGTGCCAGCACCTTCGTTTTTCCTTTTAATCCTTTGACATGACCTGTTGAACCTGCAACAGCAATCACTTGATGGACTTTCTCGTAAAGTGGATTAATCCCTAATAACTGTCCGCCTGCGCTATGACCTAGCAAAATTACTTTTGCTGCGCCAGTCTTGTCTAATAGAGTGCTTATAGCCGCAGGAATATCCAGTGTTCCCCAGTCCACAATACTGGCACGCGATTGTTTTAAGGGTTCATGCAAAGACTGACCAATACCACGAAAATCAAACACCATGACAGCATAGCCCTGTTCACTTAGCCACTGTGCGAAGGCATAATAAAAAAATTGAGTAATACCCGTCGCGGGACAAATCAAAACAGGATATGAGTTGCTCATACCCTGAGCTGGATAAAATTGAGCAGCGAGTTGATAACCATCTTCGCAATGAATCCAGATTTTTTCGGCCATGTCATCCATAAGTTCTATCGAATAAATTAAAGAAGATGTGATTACTTTAATCGAGTTCTAAAATGAAACTTGATATTTGTATGACTTATAAGTCAAAGATATGCTATAAACTGCCTGCTAAAAATAACAACATTGAAAGGGACGCTCATGTATTCGTTCAGCTTAGCAGTACAAATAGGAATTGTGTTTGCAGGAATATTTCTATGGATAGGTATGCTCACTGGTGTCTGGAAGTATTATCAAATTCGTTATTCAGCCGCTGCTCGTGCACATTATTATGTGGACATCGCACATCGAAGTAGTTTGCTCTATGCGCCTGCGAGTTTAATTTTGGCTGTTCTGGCGTATTTTTCTGTATGGTCTAATTTTACCAATATACTTTGTGTAGTTTTAAATATTATTTTCTTTAGTTTTTCAATTGGCGCATACATTGTGCATGGTGTTTTAAAAGATACCACAAATCAGTTTAAGACGCCGCATCGGTTAGGCAAAAGCAATGTCCCGACATGGATGATGACGATCGCGATGGTCACGTTAATCGTGATTGAGGTGGGAGCTACATGGGTGCTTTTATTAGGAACAATAATTGGATTTGGATGGATGAATTAAAATATCAACTTCTTTTATTTATAAAAAAATGGATGATTAATCATCCATTTTCTCCATTTTTGCTTTAGCGCGTTCTAAACTAAGCTGGCGGAATTTGTGATCGACAAAGGCCCAGACCGAAAAGGCAACACAGACTACAAGCGCATACATAAAGTATTCAGGCTTCAGGTTTCCTTTGATCATCCCTTGAAATGCAAGTGTCAACATCAGAGCGACAGTAGTAATGCCATAAATCACTGTGTCTGAGGTCTTCAGAGCGTTAATGAAGACTTGCTTATTGAAATGTAATGATAACATCTCCATCCCTCCTTTTTAAGTTTAACTAAACATGAGCAGTTTAGTTGGATTTGATCATACAGTTGTACTTTGAATTTCGTGGTATTTCAATAGGTGATAACATTATTTTCCAAAATAATCATCGGATATATAAAAAATGCAATAGTCATTTATATTTTTGTGAAAAATATAAATATTCCTATTCAAAATATTTATAAATACCGACCACTTACTTGAACACTAATCATAAGCCTATACGTATTTTACAGATAAAGACATACGACTTAAGCTAAACAAAGCATGAATCGTGCCATATAGATGAGTAAAAGAGGCTGTGTGATTCATTTTTAGGCTAAAAGAGCTTTCTTAAAATTGTATTAAAAATAATCAAAATGTATTGATATTCGAAAATTTAAATTATTGTATCGTTGTAGTGTGGGTTGTTATTTTAAATAAAACAAATACTTAAATTGTTTTAAATGGTTTTTTAAAAACAGAAAATTAAAACAAAAATGCCTGTTTTGGGTAAAAACAGTGGCATTTTTATTGAGTTTAAAATCAGGTTTGGGTAAAACGCGACTTTAATTTTATCCTAAGTCACTCAACGATAGGTCGTTTGACTTTATCAATCACAATAGAAATGACGAGTACAATCATGGATGGAATTAACCATGCCAAATTTTGTGCATTTAAAGGTAAATTCTGTACAAAGTCAGGCAAATATGTTTCAAAACCTGCAACTTTTAATCCTTCAAGAATACCAAATAAAAATGAAATGGCTGTAACTGGTGCAACAACACGAGCAGGCACTTTCCAGTGTTTCCAAAAGAAACTCAAGACAATGACCACAATGGCTGGTGGATAAATTGCAGTTAATACAGGTACAGAAATCGCGATAAGTTTGGTTAAACCTAAATTTGAAATCACTAAAGAAAATCCAACTAAAACAAATACAAACAATTTGTAAGGCAAGTTGGTTAATTGAGCGAAATATTCAGCACAGGCACAGGTCAGTCCAATTGCAGTGACCATACAGGCAATAAAAATCAGGGCAGTTAAGAATAAAGAACCCAAATCACCAAAGGCATGTTGCACATAAGCATGCAAAATAACAGCACCATTGCTTGCATTTGGTGCAACTTCATGGCTACCTAGACCCAATTTAAACAGGCTGATATATACCAGTGTCAACCCAATACCTGAAATAATACTGGCAATAATGGCATAGCGTGTTACTAACCGAGGTTCACGTACACCGCGCGAGTAAATCGCTTGAATAATCACAATACCAAAAACCAATGCACCTAAAGTGTCCATGGTTAAATAACCATTGACGAAACCTTCAGAAACTGGATGTGCAACATAGTTGTTAATCGCAGGGGGTATATAACCCGATGGAATTAAAAACGCTGCAATCCCTAGAACAGCCAATGCTGCAATTTTCAATGGTGCGAGAAAGCGACCAACGGTATCTAGCAGTTTGTTGGGATAAAGTGAAACGATCGTTACAAATGCAAAATAGACAATGCTATAGATGAGCAAACTATGCTGAGATGTACCAAAATACGAGGAGAAACCAATTTCATAGGAAACGGTTGCAGTACGTGGGGTAGCAAATAATGGTCCAACTGATAAATAACACACAACAGTCAACAAAAGACTGGCGACACGGCCAAGAGGCGAACTAATCATGGCAATCGAACCTTCCATACGGGAAAGTGCCATAATCGTAATAACAGGTAAACCGACAGCCGTGATCAAAAAGCCTGCTGCGGCTAACCAAACATGTTCGCCTGCTTGCTGTGCAACAATTGGAGGAAAAATAATATTACCTGCCCCAATAAACAAAGCAAAGGTCATAAAACCTAATGCAATAATATCTGAGGTGCGAAGACTGGTCATAAAAAGGGAGTGTATAGTTAAAACATGTGAATTTTAGTCCAAAAATGGGATTTTTGTGCAAATATCTTTTGATGTTATAAGCAGTGTTGAGACTAAATTTAACTCTTTAGTAAAATTGGTTAAATTAACCGTCTGAAAACCAAATTGAAATTTTGACTCGCTTACTGCATGAGTCAGCATTTATTTTTATATATAACAAGCAATAAAAGAATTAATTGTCTAAAAAGTAATCACTTTATATCTAAAATCATTAAAGTATTGAAAAATGATGCATACGAATCTCCTGCAAGTTTAACTTTAAACGCAGTATAATTGAGCGTATCAATAGGGGAGTTCCAATGCGCGCATCGACAGTAACGATCAAAACTGAGCAAGATATTGAAAATTTACGTATATCAGGTCGATTGGCTGCGCAGGTGCTCGAAATGATTACAGCTCATATCAGGCCAGGCGTGAGTACCGAGTATCTGGATGATATTTGTAATGATTACATCGTCAATACTCTGCAAGTAATTCCAGCCAACATTGGTTATCATGGTTTTACCAAAACCACCTGCACTTCAGTCAATGAAGTGGTTTGTCATGGCATTCCGTCGCCTACTAAAATTTTAGCCGACGGTGACATTATTAATATTGATGTTGCCATTATTAAAGAAGGTTATTTTGGTGATACCAGCCGGATGTATTTAGTAGGAGACGTCCATCCAGACGCAAAGAAGCTGGTTGAAACTACTTACAACGCTATGCATGCAGGCATTCAAGCAGTAAAACCTGGTGCAACATTAGGTGACATCGGCTATGCAATCCAATCGGTTGCTCAGGCTGAGGGTTATAGCATTGTACGTGAATATTGCGGACATGGTATTGGAAAGATTTATCACGAACAGCCAAATATTTTACATTATGGTCAGCCGGGACAAGGCATGCTTTTGCAAAAAGGCATGGTATTTACGATTGAACCTATGGTGAATGCAGGGCATGCTCAAGTGAAAGAACTGAGTGATGGCTGGACAGTGATTACCAAAGACAAGTCTTTGTCCGCACAGTGGGAACATATGGTCGCAGTGACTGAAACGGGTTATGAGTTGCTTACCCCATGGCCAAATGGCACAGGAGCTTATGCTGAAATTGCATTGCTCGGATAAGTAGATTGCTTAAGAGTTAGCATGTTGAAATATAAAGCTTATCTTTAATTAGATAAGCTTTTTTAGATTGAGTTTATCGATGCCCAAGTTGCTCTACTAAATAATCTATAAACACTCGAACTGCGGGTAACTGACCGCGACGGGATGGATATACTGCATGAAAAATACCATGTGGTGCTTTCCAGTCTGGTAATACCCTGACCAATTCACCTGTACGGATATATTCGTTAGCAATCGGATCTGGGAGTAAAGCAACTCCACAATTCTGGCTCGCTAAACTTGCCAACATTAATAAATTAGATGCCATCACCATTGGATTGACTTTAATTTTTTCTTGTTGATTTTGTTCATTATGTAAAATGATTTGTTGATCTAAGTGATCATCCGCCAGACTTAAAATACGATGATGGCTTAAATCTTCAGGTTTTTTAATGGAGCCATATTCGTTTAAATAGGCTTGACTGGCAAACATATGCTGTTCGATGGTACTGAACTGGCGTATGACCAGACTTGGATCATCATCCAGATTGGAACGTACACGAAGGGCAATATCAATCCCTTCATTAATGACATCAAAACGTCGATTGCTAATGATGAGTTGCACACGAATTTCTGGAT
The DNA here is from genome assembly GCF_900625095.1 of Acinetobacter ihumii. GTDB lineage: Bacteria > Pseudomonadota > Gammaproteobacteria > Pseudomonadales > Moraxellaceae > Acinetobacter > Acinetobacter ihumii. The sequence goes on from NZ_LR130760.1 coordinate 3,161,336, forward strand.
ATAGCTTTAAAAAATCAGGCAAAATCTTTGTCATTTGATTTTGCGCAATATCAACAGGAACAGTAACTTTAATCACGCCACGTGGTTTAACACTTAAATGGTCCACTAAATCATGCGCAGCTTGAGCGGCGTTCATCATGACTTGAGCATGTCGGTAGACATTCATCCCGATTTCAGTGACGGCAAAATGTCGGGAACTGCGTTGTATCAGGCGAACCCCAAGCCGTTCTTCTAAATTATAAACACGACGGCTAAGTTTTGATTTTGGGATATCTGTAGCGCGTTCAGCCGCACTAAATCCACCATGTTCAACCACTAAAGCGAAACAATAAAAATCGTCTAAATCAGTGAGCATAATGGCGTTCCGTTGAGCAGCAAATTTAATGTTATAAGGACTGCTGGACATTATACCCAATAATTTTAAAGTGTTATGTTAAACCTGAGTAAATAAGTCAAATTATGCGAATGCTGTTGGTGGATTCAGCAAAAACTCTTTTACTTTTTGATATTCTTCAATACGCATAAAATCGCGTTGAGTCGGCGACTTGATTCGGCTTAAATCCATATTATCTGCAAGATCAGCCAGTTTGACGGTTCTCGCAATAGGATTCTTTACAATTCTTTTCGCGGCATCCAGTCTGCTTTCACTTTCTTTTTTTGTCAGTGCTACCACTGCATCAATCACATGTTGGCTAAAGCCCAACGTAATTAAATCAACAATGGTGGTGTCTGTATCTTCAAGTAGATCGTGCATGACCGCGACCATTTTTTGATCCATACTTTCAACATTAAGCATTAGTCGTAAGGGGTGTAAGATGTATGGTTGTCCTGCTTTATCCGTTTGTCCTGCATGTTTTTTTGCTGCCAGTGCGATGGCTTTTTCCAGTGTTGACATGAAATCTCCATTTCAAAATTTTAAAAATTAAAATTCACACAATTGAACACTTTTTGGCTTTTTTGATATTAACCACGAGTTGAAATGAATAGCAATTCACCCAAGGTGGATTTTAAAAAAATTAGATGCAAGCAAATATTTCTATTAGACTATGTTCTTAATTTTCGAGTAAAGCCTATGTCTTACCAGCTTATTCAACAAACTGATGCTTCAGCTAATATTTTATGTCCAATTTGTCAGCATGCAGTCGTTGATTGGTCACAAGAACAATATATTCAGCCTTGTGAACACACGTTGTTTGTTGCAATGGATTTAGGTTTTGAGTTTGTTGCAGATCGTTTTGAAGTCCAGATGGTGAAGTCGGTCGATGAATTGCATGAAGATCCAGATATGCATATTTTTACTGCGATTACTGAAACGCCATATTCTGAAATGACGATTATTCAAACTGATTTAGGGGTCGAAAATTTATCGCGCTATGCAGGCTTTAGTCCAGATGTGCTTTAATCTGTAGAGGAAAAATTTTGGATTGATAAGTCTTTACTTCTTTTTCAAGCCATTCGGTAAATTTTAAAATCAGTGCATTGTTGTGTTGTTCTGAATAAACGAAATAATAAGAACGCGCACCGACTAACTTTAAAGATGAGGCAATCACCAAATCAGCATTGCCAAGTTCTTTTTCAAGTAGCATTTGTGGAATTAAGGCCACTCCTAAATGATGAGTCGCTGCAACCGCCAGCATGGAAAAAAGTTCATGGCGCTGACCTTCCATGGCATAGGGATAATCATAAGCTGCGGCCGTAAACCATTCTTTCCAGATATAAGGGCGTGTGGTTTGTTGCAATAAAGGCAGTTGACTTATTTGTTCAGGTGATAAATCAATGCTTTGATTTTGGTTGACTGCTATTTCAGGGAAATACTTGTGAATCAGAGCCAAAGAGCAAACAGGAACGACTTCCTCTTGCATCAGAAATTGAATTTTTGCGCCCGGCCAGTTTTCAATTTGTGAAGGTGTCCCTGCATAAATTGCAGCATCAAAAATATGATCACTAAATAAAAAAGGCTTGGTACTGGTTTCAAGGTGAATGGTAATTTCAGGATAAATTTCATTAAAACGATATAAACGCGGTAATAACCAGCGCGTCGCAAAAGTCGGTACGACTCCGAGCTTGAGTGTTCCGCCCAAGCCCTTGTGTGACATCAAATCGAGTGTACTTTGTTCAATTCCAAGCAAATACGGTTTAATGCTCTTAAAATACTGTTCGCCTGCCTGTGTAAGTTCTACGCCATGCCGAGTGCGATTAAACAGTTCAATATTTAAAAATTCTTCGAGTTGTTGTATTTGCCGAGATACGGCACTTTGTGTAATAGAAAGTTCTTGCGCAGCATAGGTATAACTTTTATGTTTAGCGGCTGATTCAAAACAAATCAGTGCTTGTAAAGAAGGAATCATACGCCGCATGTCATTCTCCTGAATGATGATCTGAGTGATGATTGCAAAATGAAGATATTTGCAAACCACATATATTTGCTACTTCTGGTGAATGATTTTAACTATCGAAGTCGTGAATTCACTTGAGTGTAGACCCTCATTAAAACAAATTTGAGCCTAAATTAAAAATAAGATATGCGTAAATGGAATGGCTGTATGCAAATTTATCGTTTGCTGCTTTGACCGCGACATCGTAGCATCGGGTCAATGACAAACAAACAGGCTAGGGAAGCGATGAATCAAATGGTCGATACAGCTAAAAAATCCGCACGCGTTCATTTCAATTGGGAAGATCCATTCTTGCTTGAACAACAGTTGACTGAAGAAGAACGCATGATTCGTGATTCTGCACAGGCATACTGTCAGGATAAATTGATGCCACGCGTTTTGGAACAGTTCCGCCACGAAACCACCGATCCAACTATTTTTCGTGAAATGGGTGAATTGGGGCTACTTGGTCCAACCATTCCAGAACAATACGGTGGCGCGGGTTTAAACTATGTGAGTTATGGTTTGATTGCACGTGAAGTTGAACGTGTCGATTCGGGCTATCGTTCAATGGCAAGCGTGCAAAGTTCATTGGTGATGGTGCCAATCAATGAATTTGGTACTGAAGAACAAAAGCAAAAATATTTACCGAAACTTGCAACAGGTGAATATATTGGCTGTTTCGGTTTGACTGAGCCTGATCATGGTTCTGATCCGGGTAGTATGATCACCCGTGCCAAAAAAGTAGACGGTGGTTATCGTTTAAGTGGCGCAAAAATGTGGATTACCAACAGTCCAATTGCTGATGTGTTTGTGGTTTGGGCAAAAGAAGTATCTGCTGAAGGCAATGTAGGCGAAATTCGCGGATTTATCTTGGAAAAAGGTTGGGAAGGGCTTTCTGCTCCTGCAATTCATGGCAAGGTCGGTTTACGTGCGTCTATTACGGGCGAAATCGTGATGGATAATGTATTTGTTCCAGAAGAAAATGCATTTCCAGATGTTCGTGGTTTAAAAGGCCCATTTACCTGCCTGAATAGTGCGCGTTATGGCATCGCTTGGGGCGCAATGGGTGCTGCTGAATTTTGTTGGCACACCGCACGGCAATATACTCTTGATCGTAAACAGTTTGGTCGTCCATTGGCTGCCAATCAGTTGATTCAGAAAAAACTGGCTGATATGCAAACTGAAATCGCTTTAGGTCTGCAAATCGCGTTACGTTTTGGTCGCATGAAAGATGAAGGCATTGCTGCGGTTGAAGGAACATCTCTCATTAAGCGTAATAATTGTGGTAAAGCACTGGATATTGCTCGTTTAGCCCGTGACATGATGGGTGGCAACGGCATTAGTGACGAATTTGGTGTAGCACGTCATCTGGTCAACCTTGAAGTCGTCAATACTTATGAAGGTACACACGATGTACATGCTCTAATTTTAGGGCGCGCTCAAACTGGCATCGCTGCTTTTGGCAACTAAGCCACTTCTTATTTTGTAAATCAAATCTTAATGTTTAAAGATGCGCTTCATGCGTGTCTTTAAATCCTTTATCGCTTAAAAAATGATGCAAAACAATAGTCAGGGATTCATCATGAAATTTTTCATGAAGAAATGACGCTTTGCTAGGGCCAGCTAAAATAACAAAGGCAAAGTAACCATTACATGATTAATTGATGAAATACCAAGACTCATTTAGGAAAAATGAGGTGAAATATAATGAACAATGACGTTCAGGCGGTTGCGGGAAATCTTCCCTCTACATTAGCGTCCAATATCGGAACTTATGATCGAATCACCCCCAATACATGGAAATGGGCGTTGTTATTTGCCTATTTTGCGATGGTGGTTGATGGTGTGGACATCATGTTGTTGTCCTATAGTCTTACCAGTTTAAAAGCAGATTTTGGTTTATCGACTTTTCAAGCTGGCGCATTGGGCAGCGCATCCCTAGCAGGTATGGGAATCGGCGGGATTTTGGGTGGTTGGGCTTGCGATAAATTTGGTCGAGTCAGAACCATTGCACACTCAGTGACTTTCTTTTCAATCGCAACCTGTATTTTGGGTTTTACTCAAACTTTTGAACAATTTATGGCGCTGCGCTTTATTGGTGCTTTGGGTATTGGTGCACTTTATATGGCATGTAATACCTTAATGGCTGAATATGTACCCACTTCATATCGTACAACAGTTTTAGGAACACTACAGACTGGGCAAACAGTAGGTTATATCGTCGCAACACTTTTAGCAGGTGCCATTATTCCTGAGCATGGCTGGCGTGTTTTGTTCTTTTTAACCGTAATTCCTGCGGCAATTAATATTATTTTACAGCGATTTGTGCCTGAGCCAAAATCTTGGCAATTGACTAAAATCGCAGCGCTTCGTCCAGAACAACAAAAAACTGAGCAACAACGCGAAAAACCTAAAAGTGGCAGCATTTATAAACAGATTTTTAACCATTTTAAACATCGCAAAATGTTTTTACTCTGGATGACCACCGCATTTTTCTTACAGTTTGGGTATTACGGTATTAATAACTGGATGCCAAGTTACCTCGAAACAGAAGTCCATATGAACTTTAAATCATTGACCAGTTATATGGTCGGGTCATATACCGCCATGATTCTAGGGAAAATTCTAGCAGGATATCTTGCTGATAAATTTAATCGCCGTGCTGTGTTTGTCTTCGGTACGCTTGCTAGCGCAATTTTCTTACCGATCATTATTTTCTTTAATACCCCTGACAATATTCTGTATTTATTGATCACCTTTGGTTTCCTTTACGGTATTCCATATGGTGTCAATGCAACCTATATGGCGGAATCATTCTCAACCGATGTACGCGGAACCGCGATTGGAGGGGCTTATAACATTGGTCGCGTCGGAGCTGCGATTGCCCCTGCGACCATTGGTTTTTTGGCGTCGGGCGGTACCTTTGCAATGGCATTTATTGTGATGGGCGCAGCTTACTTTATTGCAGGTGTATTACCGGGTTTATTTATTAAAGATCGTCAGTACGATCCACAAAAATCATGAAATAAAAAGCCGACATTTTAGTTAATGTCAGCTTTTGAAGGAGTAAATATGGGTGCATTAACAGGGTTAACCGTACTGGATTTAAGTCGGGTTTTGGCAGGGCCGTGGTGCGGTCAAATTCTGGCTGATTTAGGTGCAGAAGTGATTAAAGTGGAACGCCCGAAAGTTGGAGATGATACCCGTATGTGGGGGCCGCCGTGGATGCTGAATGATCAAGGGCAACCTACCAAAGAAGCAGGGTATTATCAGGCTGCAAATCGAAATAAATATTCTGTCGCAATTGATATCGCAACTGAGGAAGGTCAACAACTGATTCAGGCTATGGTCAAAGATGCGGATGTGTTGATTGAAAATTACAAAGCAGGCTCACTTGCGAAATATGGACTGGATTATGCCACTTTAAGTCAGATCAATCCGAAATTGGTTTATTGTTCCATTACAGGATTTGGGCAAACAGGCCCACGCGCAGAAGAACCGGGCTACGATTTTGTGATTCAAGGCATGTCTGGATTGATGAGCATTACAGGTGAACAACATGCAGAACCACAAAAAGTCGGGGTTGCTGTTGCGGATATTCAAACTGGACTCTATGCTACCATTGCGATTCAGGCGGCATTATGGTCACGTTTAAGCACAGGCAAAGGACAGCATATTGATTTATCGCTGTTAGATGTGCAAGTGGCAGCACTTGCCAATCAAGGCATGAACTTTCTGACCACAGGCAAATCACCTGTGAGAATGGGAAATGCACATCCCAATATTGTGCCATATCAAGTTTTTAAGGCAAAAGACAAAGATTTCATTATTGCCTGTGGTAATGATAAACAATTTAAAGATTTATGTATTGCGATTGATCGAGCAGATTTATTGAATTGTGTTGATTATGAGACCAATAAAGATCGAGTGGCACATAGAGATCAACTGATTAAGATTTTGAGTGAACACTTTATGACGCATGATGCAAAGCACTGGGTTGAGCAAATTCATGCTAAAAAAGTCCCTGTGGGCATGATTAACTCGATTGAAGACGCATTAAATGAACCACAAATACAAGCTCGTGAGATGGTGGTTAACATTGCTCATCCACAAAATCAGGCATTTAAAGTCATTGCCTCTCCCATTAAACTTTCTGATACGCCGATTCAATATCATCACGCACCACCACAGTTAGGTGAGCATACTTTACAGATTCTTAAGCGTTATAAATCGAATGATCAGCTCAAAATATTAAATCAAAAAGGCATAATTGAGAGTAAAATAGGCGAAAACAGCAAGGAAAAAGCATATTTTGATTAAAAAATATCCTGATGATTTTTTTTTGAAGATTATGGCTTGCGTTCGTTATGAAACTGTATAGAATACGCAGCATCCCGACGCGATACACGAGAAGATCTTGGTTTAGGGCTAAGATTTGAAGGCATAGTATTGCGTTGAATTACTACTGATGAGGTAGTAATAAGATCATTAAGAATTGAAGAAGAACAACTTGTGTGGATTTTTACTGATTGATTGATTGATAAATTATCATTGATGAATTGGTTTAAATTACTCGAAGTTTATTTGAGCGAAATTTAAGTCAGGAAA
>NZ_LR130761.1 GCF_900625095.1 Acinetobacter ihumii
CTAGACAAAATGACACCAAATGAGTTTTACTATGATCAGCTACCCCAACAAAACAAGGTGGCTTAACTAGAGCGGAATATCACTTATAAATACGCTTTTAGTTGTTCAAACAAGTGGGACCACCTCTCTCGCATTTGCGGGGTTTTTAATGCTGAATAAAAGGAAAACTTGATGGAATTGCCCAATATTATTCAACAATTTATTGGAAACAGCGTTTTAGAGCCAAATAAAATTGGTCAGTCGCCATCGGATGTTTATTCTTTTAATCGAAATAATGAAACTTTTTTTCTTAAGCGATCTAGCACTTTATATACAGAGACCACATACAGTGTCTCTCGCGAAGCGAAAATGTTGAGTTGGCTCTCTGAGAAATTAAAGGTGCCTGAACTCATCATGACTTTTCAGGATGAGCAGTTTGAATTAATGATCACTAAAGCGATCAATGCAAAACCAATTTCAGCGCTTTTTTTAACAGACCAAGAATTGCTTGCTATCTATAAGGAGGCACTCAATCTGTTAAATTCAGTTGCTATTATTGATTGTCCATTTATTTCAAACATTGATCATCGGTTAAAAGAGTCAAAATTTTTTATTGATAACCAACTCCTTGACGATATAGATCAAGATGATTTTGACGCTGAATTATGGGGAGACCATAGAACTTACCTAAGTCTATGGAATGAGTTAACTGAGACTCGTGTTGAAGAAAGATTGGTTTTTTCTCATGGCGATATCACGGATAGTAATATTTTTATAGATAAATTCAATGAAATTTACTTTTTAGATCTTGGCCGTGCTGGGTTAGCTGATGAATTTGTAGATATATCCTTTGTTGAACGTTGCCTAAGAGAGGATGCCTCGGAGGAAACTGCTAAAATATTTTTAAAGCATTTAAAAAATGATAGACCTGACAAAAGGAATTATTTTTTAAAACTTGATGAATTGAATTGATTCTAAGCATTATCTAAAAATACTTAATTGTCTTTTAACGTCGCTAAATTTTAAATAAATAAGTGAAGAGTGTTAGTGGAGCCACTGATTTAAAGTTGGCAGAGTAAAACTTGAAGTGCGACATAAACCACCTAATTAATTTAAAGGGTTTATGGAGTATATAAAATTGTCATACCATCATCTTAACTTTGAAGATCGTACTGCATTAATGCTTGAGTCAAGAA
>NZ_LR130762.1 GCF_900625095.1 Acinetobacter ihumii
AGTTTGCTGGCGACAATAGCAAGAGTGAACCACCTGATCCCTTCCCGAACTCAGAAGTGAAACCTCTTCGCGCTGATGGTAGTGTGGCATTGGCCATGTGAGAGTAAGTCATCGCCAGCTTTTAAATTCTAAGCACCCTAATCTATAATCAGATTAGGGTGCTTTTTTTATATAATTAATGTATCGTTTGAATTTTAAACAGATATTGAAATGAAAGATTTACAAAAAATTTATATTGAAAAAGTAAATGAGGCACTTTTTAGGTTACAGAAGTGTGAAAGTCTTATAGAATCATATTTTGAAATCTGAACAGCCACCAAAAATTTAGACACACATAGCCCGATTGAAATAGGCTTTTTCATACTCTAATGGAGAACGTTGGCCATTAGAACCATGTCTGCGTTTTGAATTGTAGAACATCTCAATATATTCAAAGATATCTGTCCTCGCTTCAGACCTATTTGTATAAATTTTCTTTTTAATACGCTCCCGCTTTAATAACTGGAAAAAGCTTTCAGCAACAGCATTATCATGGCAGTTGCCTCGTCTGCTCATACTGCTTTCAAGATTATGATACTTCAGAAAGGTTTGCCATTCATGACTAGTATATTGGCTACCTTGGTCTGAATGAATTAAAAACCTTGCTCTGTGGTTTTCTCCGCCATAACGCCATCAATAATGCATCAAGTACTAAATCTGTAGTAATTCTAGATTTCATCGACCATCCTACAACTAAGCGAGAAAACAGGTCGATGACTACTGCTAGATATAACCACCCTTCATGAGTACGGATATAGGTGATATCAGTCACCCACAGCTGATTAGGATGAGTTTTGATCTTGCCACTTAATAACCCAATGTATTGCTACGAAATTGCGGCATTTTGGGTCAGCATGATTGGTCGCTTTTTGCAAAAAGACAATACTGAAGTACTGATTGGTTTATTACATCAAGAAGAACCCGTTTTATTGTTTGGTTTTCAGGGCGCAGATATCTTGGCACTCAGCGATATTTTTACCCAAAGTATGCAAAGCGAGCATTGGGTTTCTTTGATAGATGCCAAATGGATTGATCCCTATCTTGAACAAAATGCAGGTTTAGCTGTATTAGAACAGTCCTTGTGCCAAAGACAGCTCAGTTTAAGTCAGGCACTTAAGCTATTTCGACAAACATTTTTAGATGAATAATCATGAAGATGCTACCTATGCAACATTTAAAAAAAATATTGATTTGCATGGCTTCTCTAAGCTGTGGTTTGGTTTTTGCAGAACCGATTGTGGTCGAGGGTGTCGTACCTAACGAAGCATTTAAACAAGCGATTTTGCAAAAAATGCAAAGTGTGTATGGTGCAGATCAAGTGGTCGATAAAATACAGGTTCGTGCCGTGTCTGCACCCAATGGTTGGAGTAATTCGGTTACCCAAGTGATTAGTCCAGATTTAAAAAAAGTGAAACAGGGCAAATTGACCGTACGTGGCACACAAGTTGAATTAACAGGGAAAATGACCAATCCGAATGACATTCAGCCTACGATTAGTCAATTTCAATCCTTGGTACAGCCCCCTTATCGTTTTAATTCACAATTGACAGTGAATCAGGCTGAGCAAAAAATCATTGATGATGCCCTTAAAAATAGAATCATTGAATTTGAATCAGGCAGTGCAATTTTAACTGCTTCAGGGCAACAGATTTTAAATGAAATGGCGGCAGCACTTCATAAAGTTGGCGGAAAAAAAGTCAAGATTATTGGACATACTGATAGTTCAGGTGATGCATCCAAAAATTTGCTACTCAGTCAGCAACGTGCCAATGCTGTTAAAGATTACTTAATTACCAAGAACATTTCAGCGGATAATTTAAGTACGGAAGGCGTTGGCTCAAATAAACCTGTGGCGGATAATGATACTGCTGAAGGAAGACGCAAAAACCGTCGAATTGAGTTTGAAGTGCTCTAATAATGAAGCTGGAGGTTATATGGCGACACCTTATATTGTGATTGGTTGCCCAACTACGGGCGGCGGGCAAGTAATTAGTGGTAATAGTACGTTTCTGGTGGATGGAATTGCGATTGCCTGTGTTGGTGATAAAGCCACGTGTCCCAAACATAAAACAGTTGCTACGATTATCTCAGGCGATCCGCATATGCAAGTGATGGGAAAAGCTGCTGCACGGGTCAATGATTCATTATCTTGTGGGTGTAAATTATTACCTAAGCAGAATTTGGTGGTGCAGGAGAATGGTCCTTCTTCAGGAGCAAATCCAACCAAATCAGATGCTACATCACCACAGAATAGCTTTGTGAACCAGATCGATGATTACGGTGTGAAATTCCTTTTGCGTGATGAGCAAACAGGTTCACCATTAATTGAGCAATATTTTAAGTTAGTAACACCAGACGGAAAATTACTTGAAGGCTTTACTGACGAAACTGGACATACAGAGATGGTTGAAACAGGAAAAGAAGCTAAAGAAGTGGACTTAACCACTTTTGACTTATCAGAACCGATGAAACCTTGGGAATAATAATGACTGAACAACTAAATAATCCATATAATCGAACTGTATCAGGTGATGCTCCAGCTTGGAGTGGCTATCCTAAAGAGCAAAAAATTTGTGTAATCACTGAACCGTTATGTAATCAATATATAAAAGAACGCAATTATTATATGGCCCGACCATACAACTTCATGCTCTATATTGAGCAGTGGGGAAATGTAAAGAACAAAATTGAATTGTTAATGGCCATACGTTTTGGGATGGAGTGGGATACAAACAAATTAGCAGATGGAAATTTGTATGACCCAGCGTTTCATACACAAATGTACATTAGATTCCACAATTATGTTTTAAAACAATCTCTTAAAGAGATACCTAAAATCGTTGGGGAGTTTGAACAGACAGCTTTTAAAGTTAGATTTTTAAGCGTATTTGCGGTAGATGAATTACGTGAACTACGAAATCTTGAGCCCTTCGCTCAAGGAAAAGGGGCTTTAAAAAGTTTAAATGATTTAAAAAAGACTATTAGTAAATTGAATGTTGTCAGTGCAACCCGTGACCTATCCCTCTTAGTACAGAATAAGGGGCCTCTGCACATCAATCGAGATATGTTTAAGAAAGTATTTAATCAAGATTACAATCCACGTATGGTACAAATTTTACGTGATGAAGGGGTTTATACAGGAGATCCGCTTAATGTGGAAAGAGCTGAGTTTGAAAGTAAGTTTGGCCGTTAAGTTAGGTATTTGTATTAGCCTAATGGGTGGGTGTAGTACTAACCAACCAGTTAAAGAATCTTTAAAGTCAGGCAGTAATGGGGCTGTAGGTATGCTTTTAATCGATTCAGAAGTATATCGAAAAGCCACACCCAAAGCTTTAGATGCTGTTACGGTATCTTTACTATTCTCAACATTAGATAAGATGGCAGTACTTAAACGGTATGAAGAAGAAATAGGCAATGGTTATACAATCGAAGATGACTTCACTGTAGGTAACGCCAACCAACTGTGTTGGGTAAACAACTTTCTTCTCACACATAAAAAAGATTTACCCTCTAATCTTGACTACACTAGCACGTACGCATGGGTAGATTCAAAACAGAAAGTACTTAAAAATAGGATTAGTGAATACTTCGGTGATAAGAAAGCTGAAAACGATTGCAGATTTTAATCTTATTCAATCGTACTAAAACGCCAATTTAAAAAACCCTCATAAGAGGGTTTTGAGTTGAATGATTATCACATCAACTTAATCCCTTGCTGACCAGCAGGGGTGACTTTAAAAATTTCAACTTCAAAGCTAATATTTTTTCCCGCGAGTGGATGATTAAAATCCACTTCAGTAATATCATCATTGACTGATGCCACAACACCAAATAAGGATGCTTTGGCTTTATCTTCAAATTCAATCATATGTCCGACGATAGGACGTTGTTCAAATTTAACCGTATCAAACTTTTGAACATTTTCAGGGTTCCATGGACCAAAGGCATCTTCAGGTGGCAAATGTACCGTACGACGGTCGCCTGCACGTAAACCAAATAAAGCCTTTTCAAAACCTGGTAATAAATTACCATCGCCAATGGTTAAACTGACAGGCTGTTCGCGACTACGTGTGTTATCAATCTCAACACCATTTTCTAGTGCTACAGAAAAATGTAACTCGACCTGAGCGCCTTCTTGAATACGAATTTCTTCATTCGGTTGAATAATTTCAGTCATGCTTCACTTCTGCACGTTGGATACGTTTCTTTTCAAGAAAAAAAGTATCAATTAACAAGAGGATAGTTCCTAGGGTAATGGCACTGTCGGCAATATTAAACGCAGGAAAATGGTGATTTTGATAGTAGACATGAATAAAATCGACCACATAACCTAAGGTCATGCGATCAATCAAATTGCCTAATGCACCGCCTAAAATCAGGGCAATCGCAGCAGGCAAGATGATATTGTGTTTGGGCATACGCATCAGCCAAAACACAAAAATAATCGAAACAATACCTGCTAGACCTGTAAATAAATAGTGCTGCCAACCGCCTGCATCAGATAGAAAACTGAAGGCTGCACCATAGTTATGTAGCAACGTCCAGTTTAAAAATGGCAAGACAGGTACAGGATCGGCATAATTCAGATGAGTACTGGCAATCCATTTGGTCCATTGATCTAAAATGATGGCAAGCACGGACAGCCCAAGCCAGATCAAATTATGCGGATAAAATTGAAATAAGCCTTTATTTGATTGAGCTTTAGGCATATTTTCTTACCTCACCGTGACCTGCGACGTTCACGATACAGCGACCACATAAACCCGGATGATCGGCATGGGTATTTACATCAGGGAGTACATGCCAGCAGCGTACACATTTTTCGCCTTCTGCTGCTGAGATTTGTACACGTAAGCCTTCCATTTCTGTTGCTTCACCTTGTTCAGCAAAAGGATAAACATTGACCTGAGAGGTAATTAGAACAAAACGTAACTCATCACCGAGTTGATTCAGTACCGTTTGAAGTTCATCTTTGGCCCAGATTTCAACTTTAGCGGACAAATTACTTCCGACCAGTTTGGCATTACGTGCCGCTTCAATCTGTTTGTTGACAGCGGATTTAACCTGAATCAGGGTTTGCCAATCGGCTTCTGAAATCAGGTTGGCTGTCGATGCGACAGGTACTTCATACCATTCAGCGGTAAATACATATTGCTCAGTTTGCTCTGGAATCAGAGGCCATGCTTCTTGCGCAGTGAAGCTCAAGATCGGTGCCATCCAGCGTACAAAAGCTTGTACCAGATGATACAGCGCAGTTTGTGCAGAATGGCGCGCTTGAGAATCTGCTTTGGTGGTGTACTGACGATCTTTAATGATATCCAGATAGAAACCACCTAAGTCATTGATACAGAAATTAGTCAATGCGCTACATACGATATGGAAGTTCATATCTTCATAGGCTTGCTGAATGGTTTTTTGAACATCGGCTGCACGTTGCAAGATGTATTGATCTAGCGCGATTAATTGATCTACAGGCAACGCATCGGTCGATGGTTTGAAGCCATTTAAGTTGGCCAATAAGAAACGCAAGGTGTTACGAATACGGCGATAGCCATCGGATGCACGGTTGAAAATTTCTTTCCCCGCAGTCATTTCATAACGGTAGTCACTTGATGCGATCCAGAAGCGTAAACCATCAGCACCCATATCTTTGATGATGTCTTGCGGCGTGATGATATTGCCCAAAGACTTGGACATCTTACGGCCTTTTTCATCCACCACGAAACCGTGTGTGAGTAGCCCTTTATATGGCGCGCGTTCATTGATGGCAATCGAAGTCAATAACGAAGACTGGAACCAACCACGATGCTGGTCTGAACCTTCCAGATATAAATCAGCAGGATCAGTCAATTCTTCACGCTGACGCAATACTGCATAATGCGTCGTGCCTGAATCGAACCAGACATCAAGCGTATCGCGTACCGCATTATAGTGCTCGGCATCTGCACCGATAAAATCTTTGGCTTCACGGTTATACCACGCGTCAATGCCTTCTTTTTCAATCAGGCTTGCCACTTCTTCAATCAGTTCAGCGGTACGTGGGTGTAATTCATGGCTATCTTTATGTACAAAGAATGGGATTGGCACGCCCCATGTGCGTTGACGCGAGATACACCAGTCTGGACGACCTTCAATCATCGACTCAATTCGGTTTTTACCCCAGTCAGGCACGAAGCTGATGTCATTTTCAATGGCATTCAAGGCGCATTCACGTAAACCTTTGGCATCCATGCTGATAAACCATTGTGGCGTGGCACGGAAAATGATCGGGGTTTTATGGCGCCAGCAATGTGGATAGCTATGCACAATCGGTTGATGCGCCCATAAGCGGCCCACAGCACCCAAAGCTTCAATAATTTGCGGATTGGCTTTATAAATATGCTCACCAGAAAAAATGGGTGCAGTCGGTAAATAAACCCCATTACCACCGACAGGATTATCGACTTTGAGGTTATAGATTAGACCGACTTTATAATCGTCCGCACCATGACCCGGTGCAGTATGTACAGCACCTGTACCACTGGTAGCAATGACGTGTTCACCCAAAATCACAGGCACTTGACGATCAGCCAACAGGGGATGCTGCAAGCTCAGATGTTCAAGCACCGCGCCTTTAAAGTCAGCCAAAACCAATGGATTTTCAAGTTTATAGCGCGCAATCGCAGACTCAACCAGATCTTGAGCCAAGATAAAGTTTTGTGTACCACGGTCGCTTTGCACTTGTACCAATTGATAGTCAATTTCGGCATTTAAAGCAACGGCTTGGTTGGCTGGCAATGTCCACGGTGTTGTGGTCCAGATCACGATATCAGTCGGGACATTTACTGCGACACCGACACGTTGACTCAAATCCTGAAGATCAACCACGCCAAAACCGACATCAATCGCATCGGATTTTTTATCTTCATATTCAACTTCGGCTTCAGCCAGCGCAGAACCACAGTCGATACACCAGTTCACTGGTTTTAGACCCGGTTCGATATGACCTGCTTTTTGAATTTCACCCAAAGCACGGACAATATCGGCTTCCTGTTTAAAATTCATGGTGAGGTATGGATCTTGCCAATCTCCAAACACACCCATACGAATAAAGTCTTTGCGCTGTAAATCGACCTGACTCATGGCATATTCGCGACAAGCTTTACGGAACGTTGATGCATCAACTTTGACACCAACTTTACCGACTTTTTCCTCAACTTTGAGTTCAATCGGTAGACCGTGACAGTCCCAGCCCGGTACGTAAGGCGCATCGAAGCCATCCATGACACGGCTTTTGATAATGATGTCCTTTAAAACTTTATTGACGGCATGACCCAAATGGATCTGACCGTTGGCATAGGGAGGGCCATCGTGTAAAACATATTTTTTCTTGCCAATACGTGCAGCACGAATCTTCTGATAAATGTTGTCGGCATACCACTCTTCTAACCATTTCACTTCGCGCACAGCTAAGTTAGCCTTCATGGCAAATTCGGTGCCCGGCAGGTTGAGTGTGGCTTTATAATCCACGGCATTTTCAGGAGTTTGCTTATCGCTCATGCAAGTTGTCTTCCAGTTCGATCAGCATTTAAGCTGACGTGTTTTATCATCAAAAAAATTAGAAATTAAAATGGGAATTGGGGATGTTGCTGACGAAATTCAAGCAAGTCATCCACATCTTGGTCAATCCCTGCTTTCAGTGCGTCTAGCGAAGGATAATTTCGCTCGCCATGCAAAAAGTTTAGAAAAGTCACCCGCATGAGCAAGCCATACAGATTAGCAGAAACGTGTGGAAAATGAACTTCCAATCGCCATTCAGGCTGTTCCTGTTGAATCGCAGGCCGTGTGCCCACATGACCTGCACCAAATAAACTATGAGCTTGGTAACCTTCAACTCCTGTTTGCGCAGGATTGTCGGTGTATACTTTTTGGCGTAGCGAGGTAGTTTCACAGACCACGTCGACCCCATAAATGCCGCTTAAACACGGTTTATGTCGATTTAAACGGACATTAATGGTTGGAAAGTTGAGGGTACGACCAATCTGATCGCCATATTGCACTCGACCAGTAATGCTATAAGGGCGACCCAAAAGTTGCGCAGCCAGCGACAAATTTCCTTCAGCCAAAACCTGACGAATACGCGTAGAACTCACCCGTTCCCCATGATATTCAATGGTGTCCAGATTGGTGACTTTAAAACCATAGTCACGTAGAAATTCACTATTGCCCTGACGGTTTTTACCAAAGTGAAAATCATCGCCTAAGATTAATTGTTGTGCATTCAATTTAAAATGCAGTAAATCTGCAAATTGCTGTGCGCTCAAACCGCGAAATTGCTGATCAAATTTGGCAACCGCAATATAATCTACGCCGAGTTCAGTAAGGTATTCGACTTTTTCTCGTAGTGAACTAATGCGTGGCGGTGCGTCAAAGCCTTTAAAATATTCAAGCGGTTGTGGCTCAAAAATCATGACCAGCGTTTTTAAGTGATCGAGTTGAGCAATATTTTTGAGTTGCGCAATCATCGCCTGATGTCCGAGATGAACACCATCAAAGTTGCCAATGGTCACAGCAGTGGTGGGCAACTTAAAATCTGGCGATAATGCATTCAGGCGGAGCAGTTTCATGGACTCAAAACAAGCTTAAATTTTGAAAGTCCTATATATTGCCATAAACTGAAGCGTTCGTGTTGTTGTTGCGTTTTTATGCAACCAAAAAAAGCATTTTTTATTTTGGATTGCTGACTCTGCGATTCTTTTCAATAAAATTTAACTGACTGTAGAGCGTGTGCCCATGAATCTGGCCTTAATAATGGCTTTGTCTGATGAATCCAAAGGCTTGTTTGAACAAGCAGGAATCGCCGTACATTATAGTGGGATCGGTAAAGTCAATGCTGCCTTCACTGCTTTTGACGTGATTCAAAAAACCGGTTGTGATGTATTGCTTAATCTGGGCAGCGCAGGCAGTTCTGTGTTTGATGCGCATTCACTGGTGGAAGTGAGGCAAGTCGTGCAACGCGATATGGATGTTTCACCCTTGGGATTTCCTATTGGCACTACACCACTTGACCATGATTTTCCCGCAGCAATTGAGCTTGAACCCTTTTTTTCAGAATTGCCAAAAGGTATTTGTGGAACAGGTGATTCTTTTGAAACGGGTGCAGCTAAGCTTGCTTGTGATCTTGTAGATATGGAAGCCTATGCCATAGCTAAGGTGTGTAAAAAATTAGGCGTTCGTTGTATTTCGGTGAAATACATCACCGATGGTGCCAATGATACGGCGCACTTAGATTGGGAAGCCAACTTATTGCTCGGCGCACAGAAGTTACTGGCCTTATATCGACAGCATTTTTAAAAAAAGGATACTGAATAGTAAAAAAAGGCATAAATCTTGCTGATTGATAAAAAGATTAATTTGACCAAACGGTTTAAAATGAACTATCAGCTTTATCCTACTTTACATGCCAGTCAGGAATATGTGGTTTTTTCTTCAGGTTTAGGTGGGCATGGCAAGTTTTGGCAAGCCCAGATCGCTGCTTTTCAACAACATTATCACGTCTTGGTCTATGACCAAGAGGGTTGTCATGCTGACAGTGATCTATTGCCCGATGATTATTCTTTTATGCATTTGGCAGTGCAAATTAAAAATTTATTAGTGCAATTAAATATTCGAAAATTCCATTTTATTGGACATGCGATTGGCGGTTTTATTGGTTTGGAGTTGACACAATTATTGTCATCACATGCATTGCACATGCAAAGTTTGACTATCATTAATGGTTGGGCATCGCTTGATCCACATACATTAAAGTGTTTCCAAACCCGTCTGGCTTTGCTTGAGCATGCTGGCGCAGCCGCATATATCAATGCGCAGGCTTTATTTTTGTATCCGCCGAGCTGGATTTCTAACTATCATGACGAGATTAAACAGCAGGAATATCAACAACTAAGTGATTTTCCGCCTATTCCCAATGTCAAAAAACGCATTGAAGCGCTTAAAGCCTTTGCTCTGACTGCTGCGCATGTTGAGGCATTGGCGGAGCTGCCTGTTTTACTCATCGCCAATCAGGATGATATGTTGGTGCCTTATACGCAAACCCTGTATGTATGGAAACAATTGGCTCACGCCCATTTATGCTTAATGGCAGAAGGAGGACATGCTTCAACCGTCACGCAAGCCTCCGCAGTGAATCAGCGCATCTTAAAGTTTTTACAAGAAAAGCGATGAACAGACCTGAACTACACTGAACCGGTAATAAATGACCCAAGCAATGCATATTAGGGCATTACCATCTTGAAAAAATTAAGCGCGAGGCAGAACGCCGTATAGCATCATGTGTACGGTATGTTCAATGGCACGTTGCTGCATACTGCGATTGCGCAAGGTTTTGCCAGTGACCATTTCCATCTGGGTACTGAAGTCGGCATAGTTTTGGGTAATTGCCCAGATATTTAAAATGAGCAGTTCTGGGTCAATATCTGGAGAAATTTTGCCTTGTTCCTGCCAAGTCTGAATGACTTTGGCTTTGCGCTTAAACAGTTTTTTCAGTGGCCCTTTTAAGATTTCCAGAATATGCGGTGCACCTTGAATAATCTCTAAGGCAAACAGTTTTGAGGCTTTAGGCTGAGTACGTGACACCTCAATTTTCTGAATCAAATAGTGCGCCAGTGCTTCGGTCGGCTCAAGTTCGACTTCAAGGGTTTGCAATGGGGCGAGCCATTTTTGTAAAACGGTGGTTAACACTTCTACATAAAGTGCTTCTTTATTTTCATAGTAATAAAAAATGTTGGACTTGTGCATATTGGCCAACTGCGCAATTTCGTCCAGACTTGCCCCACTAAAACCATAAGTTGAAAAGACGTCAAGTGCTGCATTGAGCAACTGATTTCGTTTTTGCGTACTCTTTTTTTGTTCCATTAGCATAACTAAGTTAGGTGATTCATTAATTGTAAGGTAAACCGCATGATTTGTGCACAAAACCACATTATTTTTCCTGCACTTTAGAAAAAATAACTGCGCCATTTGACTTGTGCTAATCACGATATTGTCGATGGTTGCTGATAAAATAATCTATTTGTGGCGAATTTTAAAGCAGCAATATGGTCAACCTCTTGCTTTAATTTTGCACAGTATTGAATACTGATTCACTTTTATAGTGCATGGTTGTGCGCTGTTATTTTACTAAATGGTAAAAATGATTTTACCATTGGTTATTATTAATTTATTGAAAAATATAAAAAATAAAAAGTTGGCACAGTGTATGCATTATAAAAATAAGAACAGGTGGTTGTTTTGGCAATCGTGATTTGATGCAAGGAACAGCTCATGCAGACAGGCGTGGTGCTCCCTAAAAGAGGATTCCCCATATGAAAATAGGTGTTTTTTGTCCCATCGGAAATAATGGCTGGCTGCTCTCTGAAAACGCGCCGCAATATATGCCGACATTTGAATTAAATAAAACGATTGTACAGCGCGCAGAACATTATGGTTTTGACTTTGCACTGTCAATGATCAAGTTGCGCGGTTTCGGCGGAAAAACTGAATTTTGGGATCATAACCTTGAAACCTTTACCTTGATGGCGGGACTGGCCGCAGTGACCAGTAAAATTAAAATTTACGCGACTGCGGCAACACTGGTTATGCCTCCAGCGATTGTGGCACGTATGGCATCAACCATTGATTCCATTTCAAATGGTCGCTTTGGTCTAAATGTGGTCACAGGTTGGCAAGCCCCTGAATATAGTCAAATGGGCATGTGGCCGGGCGATGAATATTTTGCCAAACGTTATGATTATTTGTCGGAATATGTGCAGATTTTGCGTGAACTCTGGGCAACTGGAAAATCTGATTTCAAGGGCGAACATTTTCAAATGCAAGATTGTCGCGTCAGTCCACAACCACAAACCGAAATGAAAATTATCTGTGCAGGACAATCTGACACAGGTCTGGCTTTTTCAGCACAACATGCGGACTACAATTTTGTGTTTGGGAAAGGACTTAATACGCCAACCGCTTATGCGGACATTAATGACCGTTTAAAAAGCTTTACCGATCAGACTGGACGTGACGTTCAGACCTATGTGCTATTTATGCTGATTGCGGCAGAAACCGATGAAGAAGCGATGGCAAAATGGCAAAGCTACAACGAGGGCGCGGATGTAGAAGCGATTAATTGGTTGATGAATCAAGGGGGCAAAGACACTAAATCAGGTGCTGATACCAATATTCGTCAAATGGCATCCAGTGTTTCACCTGTCAATATCAACATGGGAACTTTAGTGGGTTCTTATCAAAAAGTTGCGGCCATGCTGGATGAAATCGCTGAGGTTAAAGGCACAGAAGGTATTTTGCTGACCTTTGATGATTTTGTACAAGGGGTTGAAGATTTTGGTCAACGGATTCAACCATTGATGAAGTCCCGTCAGGATATTGTGACGGAGTATCAACCCTTGACCACACTGGAGAAAAGCGCATGAATACCGTCGTTGCAGATTTTACCGAACGCGCTGGCACAGGGCGTGTCTTGAAAGCGGAACCTGAAGCGATCCAGCTTGCGCCTGAGCACACCGCTCTCATCGTAATTGATATGCAAAATGCCTATACCTCGATTGGAGGCTATTTAGACCTAGCAGGTTTTGATGTATCAAAAACCAAACCCGTGGTTGAAAATATTCAAAAAGCAGTAAGCGCAGCCCATGCAGCTGGCATTCAGGTGATTTACTTTAAAAATGGTTGGGACAATCAATATGTTGAGGCGGGTGGTGCAGGCTCGCCTAATTTTCATAAATCCAATGCGTTGAAAACCATGCGCAAACAACCTGAATTGCAAGGCAAGTTATTGGCCAAAGGTGGCTGGGATTTCGAATTGATTGATGAATTACAACCCACAGCACAAGATATTGTGATTGAAAAACCACGATATAGCGGTTTCTTCAATACTGCACTAGATAGCATGTTACGCGCCCGTGGTATTCGTAACCTAGTCTTTGTCGGTATTGCCACCAATGTCTGTGTCGAGTCGACTTTACGCGATGGTTTTTTCCTCGAATATTTTGGCGTGGCCCTAGACGATGCTTGTTATCAGGCGGGCCCAGTCGAGATGCATACCGCCAGCATGTATAACATTAAAACTTTTTTTGGTTGGGTGTCTGATACCCAGAATTTTGTCGAAACTTTTGCTTCATCTTCAACATTGGCTAAATCTGCATAACCGCTCAGGGAGATCACTATGCCTAAAGAAATCGTATTACCTGAAGGAACACCGCCACCGCTTGCACCTTATGTCCCTGCAACCAAGGCCAATAATGTCGTGTATGTCTCGGGTATTTTGGCATTCGATGAACACAATAACGTGGTACACATCGGCGATGCAGCCGCGCAAACCCGTCATGTCTTGGAAACCATTAAGGGAATTTTAGCCAATGCTGGTGGCACTTTAAAAGATGTCACCTTTAATCATATTTTTCTGCGCGACTGGGCTGATTATGCCGCGATAAATCAGGTTTATGCTGAATATTTTCCTGATGAACGTCCAGCGCGTTATTGCGTGCAGGTGGGGTTGGTCAAACCTGAAGCTTTGGTTGAAATTGCCTCAATCGCCCATGTATAGCATTTTTTGTATTTTATGAATTTTATGCCGATGAATATATTGACCCCATTTCGCTTGTGAAGGTGAAAGCCATGGGGTAGGAGAGAGCACCATGAATGTGTCAGATCAAACACAATCTGTATTGAAAGAATTGTTACAACAGCACAGTCAAAATCGTTCTACCCATTTACAGGTCGATCAACAGACTTTCCGACAGGGAATGTCAAATTTAGGGGCAGCAGTCAATGTAATTACCACCGATGGCGTGGCGGGAAAATCAGGTTTCACGGCATCCGCAGTCTGTAGTGTGACGGATTCACCACCGACTTTATTGGTATGTCTTAATCGTTCAGCATCTGTATTCGAAACATTTCAAAAAAATCAGGTGTTGTGCGTCAACACACTGGCGACACATCAACGTCATTTATCCAATTTGTTCGGGGGGAAAACGCCAATGCAGGAACGTTTTGCTCAAGGGCAATGGACGACCTTGGTGACTCAAGCGCCAGTACTGGAAGATGCGTTAGTGTCTTTTGATTGTGAGGTGGTATATAGCCACAGTGTGGGTAGCCATGATGTCTTATTCTGTCAGGTCAAGGCCATTCAGCAGCATCAGGGTTTAAACGGGCTGATGTATTTCAATCGTAATTATTGTGAACCGTTGTGCGTTGCATAAAACTGGATGCTGGAGCAAGTCATCATGTCAAACAAACCATCCCAAGTCCCAGAACCCCTCATTCCAGAAACGTCAGAACCGATGCCACAAAAAGAATCATGGTTTCCAAAATTTAAACCCTATCACGGTAATATTGACCAAACGCCTGTGCAGATTGATGAATATCTACCCGCAGGAAAAAGTCTGGTGCTGGGTTTACAACATGCATTTGCCATGTTTGGTGCAACGGTACTTGCGCCACTGCTAATGGGTTTTGATCCCAATCTCACCATTTTTATTACAGGCATTGGTACGATTTTATTCTTTCTGATCACAGGCGGACGACTACCGAGTTATCTAGGATCTAGCTTTGCTTTTATTGCCGCAGTGGCAGTTGCAACCGGTTATAACGGGGTTGGTGCAAATCCGAATATTGGGGTCGCACTGGGCGGCACGATAGCTTGTGGGATTGTCTATGCCCTGATTGGTCTGGTGGTGATGCGTACAGGCACCGCGTGGATTGAAAAATTGATGCCTCCAATTGTCACAGGCGCAATTGTGATGATTATTGGTTTAAATTTGGCACCGGTTACCATTAAAAGTGTCGCTGCAAACAGTTTTGATTCGTGGATGGCAGTCGTTACCATTTTATGTATTAGTGCGATTGCAGTATTTACCAAAGGCATGTTACGCCGTTTGCTATTATTGGTGGGACTGTGTGCGGCATATGTGGTTTACTTTTTGTTTGCCAATGTAATGGGGTGGGGCAAACCCATTGATTTTTCGCCAATTGCTCAGGCAGCATGGTTTGGTTTACCAACTTTTCATACACCTGTGTTTGAAGCCAATGCCATGTTATTAATTGCACCTGTGGCTCTTATCTTGGTGGCAGAAAATCTAGGTCATTTTAAAGCAGTGTCTGCCATGACTGGACGTAATTTATCGCCATATATGGGACGAGGTTTCTTTGCCGATGGTTTGTGTACGACATTATCGGCATCGGTGGGTGGCACAGGCATGACCACCTATGCAGAAAATATTGGGGTGATGGCAGTCACTAAAGTGTATTCCACCACCATTTTTGTGATTGCGGGTTTATTTGCTATTTTACTCGGATTGTCGCCTAAATTTGGTGCCGTGATTCATACCATACCCGTGGCTTTACTTGGCGGCGCTTCTATTGTGGTCTTTGGATTAATTACGGTGGCTGGTGCTAAAATCTGGATTGATCACAAGGTCGATTTTAGTAAAAACAGTATGTTGATTATTGCTGCGGTGAGTTTAATTATGGGCGCAGGCAATTTTAGTTTACATATTGGCTCATTCGATCTGGGGGGAATCGGGACGGCAACCTTAGCTGCTATTTTTCTGAATTTATTGTTAAATCGTAACGAGTCACCGCAGCCTTCAGCTACGACTCATCACACGACAGAAAAAGAGATTCATTCGGTACTTCCTCATTCTTAAACCCTTGAGTTGAATCATGAAGCCGCGCACAGCGGCTTCAATCAGGTGGCTAATACAGCTTCGAGTACTTGTTGTTCTAATGCTGCAAATTCAGCCCCTTTCTTACGCGGTCGTGCTAAATCGACTTTAAAATTATGCGCAATACGTCCTTTATCCAGCAGGATAATTCGGTCCGCCAGTTGTACGGCTTCACTCACATCATGTGTGACTAAAATTGCAGTAAAGCCTTGTTCTTTCCATAAACGTTCAATCAGGTTCTGCATTTCCAGTCGGGTTAAAGCATCGAGTGCGCCCAACGGTTCATCCAACAATAAAATGCGTGGTGAATGCGAAAGAGCACGTGCCAAAGCGGTGCGCTGGCGTTGCCCCCCTGACAGTTGCGAAGGCCATTGACCTGCTTTATCTTTGAGTCCGACTTTTTCCAGAAGTTGTTCCGCAATATCACGTTGATCTTTGGCTAATCCCAATTGGACGTTATGCAAAATGCTCTTCCACGGTAATAGACGCGGGTCCTGAAACATGACTCGGATATCGTCACTGGTAATGCCTTCGCGGAAATGTCGTGCGGATTTAAACTTGATTTCACCGTAACTTGGCTGTTCCAGATCGGCAATCAGGCGCAATAGGGTACTTTTTCCACAACCACTACGACCGACAATCGCCACAAACTCACCCGGTTGAATGTGTAAGTCCAGATCTTCCAGAACTTTGACCTGACCATAGAATTTATGCAGTTGCTCAATCAGAATTTCCGCACCAATTACGGCCTGCTCAGGTTCGGTATGTTGTTTTGGGGCAGGGACTAAATCAGCTTGATAACGTTGAATGTTTAAACTTGTCATGATGAAAGCTCCTGTTTTATCCTTGATAACCCGCATGCCAACGCAATAAATAGCGTTCCAGTGCCTGTGCCAAAACATCTGCCAGCTTACCGAGCAAGGCATAAAGTAGAATGCCGACCAAGACCACATCGGTTTGTAAGAATTCACGGGCATTCATGGTCATATAGCCAATGCCAGCCTGTGCAGAAATCGTTTCAGCCACAATTAACAACACCCAAACCAGACCCAGCGAAAAGCGTAATCCGACTAAGATGGAGGGCATCGCGCCTGGCAAGATAATTTCTTTATACAGTTGCCAACGAGTTAAGCCGTAGCTTTTGCCCATTTCAATCAACTGTGGATCGACAGAACGAATGCCATGATAGGTATTGATATACATCGGAAAGAACACACCTACCGAAACTAAAAACAGTTTTGCAGTTTCATCAATTCCGAACCATAAAATCACTAAAGGAATTAATGCAAGAGCAGGGATGTTTCGGATCATTTGTAGTGTGGTGTCCAGTAAGGTAGAAGCTGCCTTGGATGACCCATTGAGCAGCCCCAACAGTAGACCTAAACCACCGCCAATGAATAATCCTAACAATGCACGACCTGCACTGACTTTGACATGATGCCAAAGTTCACCACTGACCAGTAAATGCCAAAATGCACTGACCACCGCAGTGGGTGCAGGCAGAACACGACTCTGCAAAAGACCCGAAACAGATGCCAATTGCCAGAACAGGATCAGGGCGACCGGGAACAGCCACGGCAGCAAACGCTGCCCGATGGCTTTTGTTCCACGTGAAACAATGGACGTTTCAGCTTGACTCATGCGGACTCCTTAGAGACTTTTCTATTGGTCTCTTGACTCTTTTGTTCAGGCACATAGTTGTTGGCAATAATTTCACCAAAAGGACCTGTCAGATTCGGTTGAGTCAGTTTTTCACGGGTTTTGAGTGGCAGTAAAGGGAACACCAGTTCAGCAAAACGAATGGACTCTTCCAGATGCGGATAACCAGAAAAAATAAAGGTATCGATACCTAAATCGGCATATTCCTGAATTCGTGCTGCTACGGTTTCTGGATCACCAACCAACGCAGTCCCAGCACCACCACGCACAAGGCCAATACCTGCCCATAAGTTTGGTGAAACTTCAAGTTGATCACGTTTGCCGCCGTGTAAAGCGGCCATACGTTGTTGACCCACAGAATCCATTTGCGCAAATTTTTTCTGTGCTGCGGCTATGGTGTCATCATCCAGATATTGAATCAGCTCATTGGCTGCTGCCCATGCCTGTTCATTGGTTTCACGAACAATCACATGTAAACGAATACCATAGGTCAAGGTACGACCTTTGGCTGCGGCACGAGCGCGCATCGCGTCAACTTTCTCTTTCACTGCCGCAGGAGGTTCGCCCCAAGTCAAGTAAGTATCTACCTGTTCTGCTGCAAGTTCTGAGGCAGCATCGGATGAACCACCAAACCAAAGTGGAGGATAAGGCTGCTGAATGGGTGGATATAACAATTTTGCGTCATCGACACTTAAGCGATCACCATGAAAGGTAAAGGCTTCACCTGTATGGGAACGAGTCAGAATTTCACGCCAGATTTTGACGTACTCACTGGCGGTTTGATAGCGTGTTGAATGATCTTCATATAAGCCATCGCCTTTGAGTTCCTGTTCATCACCGCCTGTCACCAGATTGAGTAACACACGACCACCTGATAAACGGTCAAAGGTGGCCGCCATACGTGCTGCCAATGCTGGTGTAGTAATGCCCGGACGTAAAGCCACTAAAAATTTAAGCTGTGTTGTAGCATCAATCAGGCTGGCCGCCGTAATCCACGGGTCTTCGCAAGAGCGTCCAGTTGGAATAAGTACGCCTGTGTAGCCCAGATTATCGGCAGCCACTGCAATCTGTTTCATATACGCATGATCCACCTGACGCGCACCTTTGCTTGTACCTAAGTAGCGACTGTCACCATGAGTGGGAATAAACCAGAAAATATTCATATCTAAATTTCCTTGAAATACGTTTTAATCGTGCGTTTTAATCAAATTGCGTTTGGGGAAGGTTTACGAAGCTTTGGGTGCCCAAATGCTTTGACTGACCTGAATATCTTTAGGGATCAATTTGACCTGTTGAAATAAATCAGCAATCTGTTGCTGTGCTTGGGTGACTTCTGGTGTCAATGGCTGTACTGGAGAAGGTTTAAGGCGTTTATCCAGTACTGCTTTGGCGACTTGTGTATCCAGCCCCGTACTTTGCGCATAAATATTCAGACCTTCATCCTGATGTTTCACAAACCATTGATCGGCTTTGTTTAAACCATTCAGCACTTTTTGTGTGGCATCCGGGTGTTGCTGGATAAATTTTGGATTACCAATGTAGAAAGCGTAAGTGGTAGGAAACGCAGTTCCATCAATGAGAGACTTGGCATGACCTTTGAGTTCAGTGGTACTTAAGTACGGTTCCCAGATGGACCATGCGTCGATCGCGCCTTTATCAAATGCAGCACGAGCATCCGCAGGTGGTAACCAGATGGGTTGAATGTCCTGCCAGCTTAAACCTGCTTTTTGCAGCACTTTGGCTAACAGTTCATGCGCACTGGAACCCTTTTGTACCGCAATGCGTTTACCTTTAAGATCCTGAATCGTTTTGATTGAACTATTGCTTGGAATTAAAATAGATTGTGAGTTTGCTGGAACCACCTCATAACCGACATAACTTAAATCCTTATCGGCAGCTTGCGCAAAAATAGGCGGCGTATTTCCAACTGCTCCAAAATCAACGGCACCCACCGCTAATGCTTCCAACATTTGTGGACCAGCAGGAAATTCACGCCATTCAATCTTGGCATTTGGAAATTCCTGTTCAAATATTTTTTGCTGTTTGGCAATCAAGAAATTCAGTGAAGATTTTTGAAAGCCAATCGACAAGGTTTTGACTGGTGCTGTATGTTCTGCTGTTGAATCTTGTTGTGCCTGTGTGTGAGACTCGGTTTTCTGACAGCCACTGAGACTTAATCCCAGACTTATGGTTCCGATGACACCCAATTGTTTTAAACTCACCATGTGTGATTATCCTGTAGATTTTCTTTATTTAATTTCGCCAGTTAAAATGGCATCCTGAATTTTTAAGGGCTGTGGAATCAATTTTTGCTGATAGAACGCATCTGCGACTTGTTGTTGCTCACTGATAACCTGCGCTGACAATGGCGTGACTCCAAAGCCCATTCTTGAAATTGATGTTTTTAAAATGTTGAAATCCAAAGCAGTGGGTTTTTCCAGAAGTTTGGCAGCATCATCCTGATGGGTTTTGACCCATTCGGTACTTTGATTCAATTCTTTCACTAAAGTTTTCAGCACTTCAGGATGATTTTGAGCAAATTTACGATCGGCCAGATAAAACTGATGATTACTGACTAGATTTTGTCCTGTGGCTAATACGCGTGCACCAATTTGTTGTTCTGCTGCGGCAAAGAACGGGTCCCAAATTACCCAAGCATCGACTGCACCTTTTTCAAAAGCAGCGCGCGCATCGGCAGGGGGGAGATACACCACCTGAATATCATTTAAGCTCAAGTTGTTCTTTTCTAATACTTTTAACAACAGATAATGCACATTTGAACCTTTATTCAGGGCAATGCGTTTACCTTTTAAATCTTGAACTGACTGAATAGCAGAATTTTTTTGCACAATTAATGCTTCTGCAAGAGGTGCGGCTGGCTGATTGGCAACATACACCAAATTAGAGTTGGCGGCTTGGGCAAAAATAGGAGGAGCTTCACCTGATTCACCAAAGACTACGCTGCCGACATTTAAACCTTCCAACAGTTGTGGACCCGCTGGAAATTCTACCCATTTAATATGAATACCTTGCGCTTTCAGTGCCTTGTCTAATACCCCACGTTCCTTGACGATCGGCAGTAAACCGTATTTTTGGAAGCCAATATTTAAGGTGGTTAAATCTTGGGCTTCTTTTTTGGCACAGCCACTGAGCATCATGATTCCAGCAATACTTGCTGTCATTACTGAACATTTGAACCATGTAGAAGAAGTGATGCTTGCCATGATGTGCCTGAGCCTAACTAAAAGTGGATATTGAGGGCACACCATAAAGTGATTTCTATTGCATAAAAAATAAGTTTTTTAATATTAGTTATGAAAATAATAGATAAATAAAAAAAAGCTAAAGATAGCTAAAAAAAAGATTTTAAAACAACCAATAATGTTTCACTTTAATCGCCTATCAACTTGATTTTTAATGTTTTACTTTAAAGATATAAACTTATGAAGCGTTTGAATATTAATTTTTAAATTGGAAAAGCATTTTTCTTGCAAAGTTTAGTTGGAATAAAGATATAGTCATTCATGCTAAGCCAGTCGAGATCACTCCAATGTACTGGCTTGCATTGCTTTCAATCACACGCGTTACATCAATAATTTTTTAAAGACCAATGAATTACGCTGAAAGTTATATAACGCTTGTCGAGCATTGGGCAGATCATCGACGCTGGCTGTTTGAAATCCCTGCTCCAGAAACCAGTGCGCAGTCCGCGTGGTGAGTACAAATAACTGTAAAATGCCTTGTTGACGTGCTTTATCCTCCAGAAAATGTAAAATCTGGCTACCACGATTGGATTTACGGTAAGCTGGATCAACTGCGACACAGGCAATTTCTGCTGAACCCACCTCATTTTTTCCAGTTGGGATTGGATACAACGCAGCGCAGGCCAGAATCATACCATCACGTTCAATGACTGCGAATTGTTCAATTTCACTTTCCAGTCGTTCCCGCGAGCGATAGACCAGAATGCCATCTTCCTCAAGGGGACGTAATAAATGAATAAGTCCGCCCACATCCTGAATGGTGGCCATTCGCACTTCTTCATAGTGCGCATCGGTAATCATGGTACCAATACCATCGCGGGTAAATAATTCTTCAATCAATGCACCATCATAGGCATACGAAATTAAATGAACCCGATGTACGCCTGAAAGAGAGGCTTTTTGTGCGCCTTGTAAATGCAGTGCCATTTCATGGTCATGTTGCTGAAACTGTTCAATATAAGTATCTAGCTGATTCGGTCTGAGTTCACGAACAATGTGATGCTCACCATCAAGCAAGCCTTGTTTTTCGCCAAGAAAAATCAGTTTGTCCGCTTTGAATGCAATGGCAGTTTTGGTTGCGACTTCTTCTGCCAATAGATTAAATACTTCTCCAGTGGTGGAGTAACCAGTTGGACCCAGTAGCACAATATTATGATTATCCAGATGTCGTTGCATGGCGGCGATATCTAAACTCCGTACCTCGCCAGTTAATTGAAAATCGACGCCGTCTCTAATGCCATAAGGTTTGGCGGTCACAAAATTTCCTGAAACAACATCAATCCGTGCACCAAACATCGGGGAGTTTGCTAAACCCATCGACAACAAAGCTTCTATTTGCAGACGGATTGAACCGACCGCATTCATGACACAGCCCAGTGATTCACGAGTGGTCACACGACGATGTAAATGAATAGGCGTTTTCAGGTTTTTTTCTTCTAAATTCTGATTGATTTGTGGACGCGCACCATGCACTAAAATCAGTCGAATGCCCAGCGAATGTAATAAGGCAATATCATGAATGATATGTTGAAAATTTGGGTGTTGGACGGCTTCACCGCCAAACATCAAAACAAACGTTTTGTTGCGATGCGCATTAATATAGGGGGCTGAGTCGCGGAACCAATGCACATAATCCTGTGCTGTACTGGGGCTAAACTCAGTCTTGTTGGGTTGCATAATCGACTCAAAAAAAGAAGACATGGTCTGATTGTAAACAAAATTGACCAAAGAGGAATGCCTGATGCAAAAAAACACCCTCATCTATATGGGAGAGGGTGTTTTGTAAGGGCTTTGGACAGAGTTAAATCATTTTTAGAATTTTATGATCATGTTGCGAGAGCAACAGATAACGTCCATTCACCTGATACCATTGCTGTCCACGTTGAGGTTGTGCCAGATGTTTGTGCGCACGGTAATCGACTTGATAACGCGCCAATTGGTACTGACGTGGCATGGTTTGACCAATTCGCCAGTCACGGCTCGGATCTAGCTTTTTATCTTTACTGTGCGAAGGCTGATGTATTTGAGCCTGATGATGGACATAATGCTTCGAATGCGGATCTTGTGGCGCTGCCATGGCACTGGTTGCCAATAAACCACTGAGACTCAAAACGAGGGTGCCGATCCATTGATTCATTTTCATCTTATACCTCAATTACTTTTTTAGCTCATGTCTGATGGTTTTAATGTAAGAGCAAATTTGAGAGAAAGCGTGAAGCACATATAGCAAATTGTGAAATATCGGTGCACATTAAGGAGGACATGTGAAGGCAAACAAAAAAAACCCAGATGTGTCATCTGGGCGATAAAAGTAAGCAGTCATCAAAACGCAAAGGTATTAAAAAGCCATAATCCGAATAATGTCATTGGTATCTGAGTTCACTAAAATATAGTCATTATTGATTTTATACCATTGCTGATTACGGTCTGGTTTTGGCAGGTGGTGATCTCGATATTCAACTTTATAACCATTACCGCGATAATGTTGCGGCATGACATAACCAGTTTGCCAGCGATGCTGCTTTAAGCGTTGTACACCACGTTCTTCACGAATACGTCGTTCTGAACGGCTGCGATCATCCTCACTGTCACGATCATAACTGCGTTCTTTACGTCCTTGAGAATAGTCGTCATTATTGCGATCAAAATACGGTCCTGCAAAACTGACCGTACTCATCAGCACAGTCAAAGATAATGTCAGAACGGTCAACATCTTTTTCATGATGCATCCTCATGGAGCTATTGTTTCTCTTATGGATATTAATGTACAAAAAAAATGCAGAGAAACTGTGAAGATTACGCAATAATTCAATTAAAAATATGAAGATAACAACATTCTTCAAGCTGGATGATTGTGCCTTGTTTGCAATTGTATTGTCTATAGGGCAATGTCGCGTATTCTAGCCCAATTGCAAGCCAGCTTTTAAAATAATTAGTTGAATAATCATTCAAAAATCATTGTTTTTATAATAAGTTACTTTTGAAAATCATGCTATAAAAATAAAACTGATCCAGTATCAAACCAAAGCAATAACATGTGATGAGTTTTTTTAAATTGATCTCTGGGTTTTCGAAGACTTTTCACTCCTGCCGAGGAGTGAAAAGTCTTTATTGCCACTGTTCGGCATGCTGCTGTAAAGAGTTCAGCAGGCTGATAATCTGCTGCGCCTGTTGGGCATCCTCCAGAGCCATCACAAAATGCTCTGAAAGTTGTAATTCATAAATAGATTGAATCAATTGTCTTTTGTGGTTGAGATCACGCACAACATTCTCCCGAACAGAACAACTTTTGTTGAGCATAAGTGTATAAATCTTCTTTTAATTTGTAAAAACGAATAAAATTTTAATAGTAATTCAAAAATACGATTAATAAGTTGTGTTTTAAACACTCAATAAAAAAGCATCCCGAAGGATGCTTATGTCAAGCGATTGAGTCTTAGTCTTGTGCATCAATGCTCTGACCATTTAAATGCAGACTGTCTTCGCCCATCAAATACAAATAAGCGGGCATAATCGACTCAGAAGTTGCCAAGCTTAATGGGTCTTCATCAGGGTATGCCTTGGCACGCATCGCGGTACGCGTTGCACCAGGATTGATGCAGTTAAATCGGATATTCGGGTAGGTTTGTTCCTTAGCAAAGATTTTACTGACAGCTTCAATGGCGACTTTAGAAACCGAATAAGCTCCCCAAAGCGCACGTGCTTCACGACCTACGCCTGAGCTGGTAAATACCACCGAAGCCTGATCAGACTTTTGCAACAGGGGCAACAAAGCCTGAGTCAGCATAAAAGGGGCGCGTACATTGACAGCCATGACATCATCCCAAATTTCCGATGAATAATCTGCCAATGGAACACGTTCTCCTAAAATACCTGCATTATGCAAAATACCATCCAGACGACCAAACTGGGATTCGAGCGTATTGACCAAAAGCTCATAGTCACGTACCGAGGCACTCGAAAGTTGTAAGGGTAAAATGGCAGGTTGTGGCGCACCTAAACTTTCGATTTCGTCGTAGATCACTTCAAGTTTATTCAGGGTTCGACCATGTAATACGACAGTTGCGCCATGCAGGGCATAGCTCATGGCAGCAGCACGACCAATGCCATCGCCTGCGCCTGTAATCAGAATAATACGGTCTTTTAATAAATCTGAACGAGGCTGATATTCTGAGTATTTCATGGTGAACCTCCCTAAAATGTGAATCAAATTATAATGATATTCATCACATGCTAACGTGTTTTTGTGCGTTTAACTGTAGTAATTGGCGTAAAATGCAGTGTAATTCAGTAACATCCTGCACGATTGTATCGGCTTGCCAAGCCTTCAGATTATGCTGAGATTCTAAAGGCAAATACCCATAGGCGGCTAAAATGGTATACATCTTGGCGGCACGACCTGCATCGATATCACGTGGATGATCTCCGACATAAATAATCTGTTCGCTGGGCAAATTCAACTGTTGAGCGGCGAGATACATCGGTTCAGGATCTGGCTTAGTTTGTGTCACATCTTCAGGACAGACCAATACACTGCAACGTTCAGTTAAATTGAGTTCAGCCAGTAACAGCTCACTTAATTGGCGTGGTTTATTGGTGACAATACCCCACGGAATTTGCGCCGTTTCCAGTTCTTCAAGCAATGGATACATGCCTGAAAATAAGTCAGTATCGACGACAATCTGCTCGGCATAAAGATCCAGAAAACGCTGGCGATGCTGTAAAAACACAGAATCATCAACTGCCAGTTCAGGATAGACCAGTTTCACCATGGCGCGTGCGCCCTCAGATACCTGAGTGCGAATCAGATCAGCCTCGACGACTTCACGTTGCTCTTCGCGGCACATGGCTTGAATAATGCGAATAAAATCTGCCGCAGTGTCGATTAAAGTACCGTCGAGATCAAATAGAACTGCTTTCATCGCTGCACTCATACTGTAGCAGCCTTCACAGTATGTACCATATAGTTGACATCTACGTTGGGTGCCAGCCAGTAGTGTTTAGTCAGTGGATTATAATGCAAGCCTGTCATTTCTTTTAAGGTCAGCCCTGCTTCACGAATATCCTGTGCCATTTCAGAGGGACGAATAAACTTGTGATAATCATGGGTGCCTTTTGGCAACAGACGTAAAACATATTCTGCTCCAATAATGGCAAACAAATACGATTTAGGGTTACGGTTAATGGTCGAGAAAAATACGTGTCCGCCCGGCTTCACCAGCGTTTGACAGGCCTTCACAATTGAAGCTGGATCAGGCACATGTTCCATCATTTCCATACAGGTCACCACATCGTATTGTCCTGCTTGCTCTTGAGCCAATTGTTCGACCGGAATCTGACGATATTCAATATTGCTGACCTGTTCTTGCTCGGCATGCAAACGTGCGACATTCAGCGGCGCTTCGCCCATATCAATACCGAGTACATTTGCGCCGCGTCGCGCCATACTTTCAGCCAAGATACCACCGCCACAACCGACATCCAGCACTTTCTTGCCTGCAATGCCACCAGCATGTTCATCAATCCAGTTCAAACGTAATGGATTAATCTGGTGTAAAGGACGAAATTCGGAATGCTGATCCCACCATTTGGCTGCGAGTGCTTCAAATTTTGCAATTTCTTGTGGATCAACATTCAGTTGCGACATGGTGTCACCTCTTTTATTTGTGTTTTCATCAATCGTTAAGTTTGGTTTACTAGGGTTAGTGTAACCACAAATCTGAAAAAAGTGATCTGCTTGCTCAAAGATATGCTAAAAATCTTCACACAAGCAAAACGAATTTGGCATATTTGTTCTATATTTAAGGCATACACTCAACAGAATGATTTAGAGGAAAAAACAGGTAATGAAAAAGTTTGTTTTTGGTGGTCTTTGTGCCGCAATGATGGCAGTTTCTGGAACTGCAATGGCTGCTGACTTTGTGGCAGGCAAAGATTACACCGTGGTTGCCAATCCGGGCAAAGTCGCTCCGGGTAAAATTGAAGTCCGCGAATTTTTTTGGTACGGCTGCCCGCACTGTTTTAAACTTGAACCATATATGCAGACGTGGTTAAAGCAGATTCCTAAAGATGTCACGTTTGTGCGTACACCTGCTGCCATGAATAAAGTTTGGGAACAGGGCGCACGTGCGTATTATGTTTCAGAAGCTTTAGGTGTGCGTAAAAAAACGCATTTGCCATTGTTCCACGCGATTCATGCACAAAACCAACAAATTTTTGATCAGGCTTCTTTAGCTAAGTTTTACGCAGGTTATGGCGTTCCAGAACAAAAGTTTAATAGCATGTTTAATTCCTTCCCAATTACTGCAAAAGTTGCAGAGTCAAATAAATTGGCGCAGCAATACCAGTTGACAGGTGTCCCTGCGGTGGTGGTCAATGGTAAATATGTGGTACAGGGTGAAGATGGTAAAGTGACGCAAGTGGTCAATTATCTGATTGAAAAAGAGCGTAAAGGCAAATAACAGACGCTAAGATAACAAGTCGCTTGGTCAGAAATCATCAAGCGACTTTTTTATGCTTTAAGATTTATTCAACTCATCCAGTTTAATTTCCAGCTCGAATGCATCCAGATTAATGGCTTGTTTAGGCAACGAAAGTGCCTGATTGACATACAAATTAATCAGCTTCTGACGTGAACCGATCGAACGTTGATAATAACTTGAATTAAGCAGTAACGCCGCGCCATAGGTCAGTGACCAGATATAAGATAAATAGTCGCGAATGGACATATCGTAATTGACTGATTTCAAATAGGCTTCGGTAATCTCTTTAATTGCCAGAATACGTTCCTGACGAATGTCATATAGTTCTTTAAACAAATGATTCAGCTTAGACTCACTCATGGTGAGGTTTTCTTCGAGCTGATGCAGCAAAATAGTTCTGGCTGGCGCAAGTAAATGATGCAGCATATAAATCGGTGCATATTCCTTAAAGTTGCTATTGTGCTTTTGCGAGATATCTAAGAGTTTTTTCTCGTTCTCAATCACCAATTCCAGTAACAGCTCATTTTTACTTTTAAAATGTTTATATAGCGTGCCTTTGGCAATATCCAGCTCGGCGACCAGTTCATCTAGGGTGATTTCCTGATTATTTTCCAGCAATAGCTTTTCGGCAACATTTAATATGCGTTCCTTGCGAATTAAAAATTGTTGATGACGATCTGGATTCATAACAGTTCCTATCACGGTTTAGCTTTAACGAGCATGCTTTGACATTAAGCCAAATTCGCGGATTCGCCAAGCGCATTTATGACTTTTAAATCTTTTTTTTTAAAGATTTAATTTGATTCAGGATTCATTCCCAGTTGGCGATACCACGGAAAATCAAACGGACTTGTGTGGATGCACTTTCAATAAACGCGTGTTGTTGTTGCTGTAGGGCTTCGTCTTGATACTGCCGTGGTAAACTGAGCCAAGTCATGGCCCACGTAAATGACATATTAATCAGGATGGTAGAAAGTACTTTAAGATCCTGATTATCCTGAATGTGTTCAAAGGTCGGTAATTTACGCAGGTCGCTGGTCAGGGCTTCGGTCAAATCCTCAATTTCGCGGGCAATCGCATAACGTACCGTGCTCGATCCGCCCCAGCGTTCTGCAATCATAAATTGCCATTCGAGTGGACTATGGTTGACCGCCTGTACAAATAACTCAATGCTGGTTTGTGGATTGGCTTTGGACTGATGTAAATAACTTTGTCCAAGTTGATGAATCAGGCTTTTAATATGCAAGGCAACCTGATCGACCAGTTCCTGCCCAAGTGCATCCATATCCTGAAAATGTCGATAAAACGCCGTAGGAACCAAGCCCACTTCACGTGCTACCTCACGCAAACTAATACTACTAAATGAACGTCCAGCAGTACTCAGTTGCAATGCAGCATCCAGCAGCGCCTGACGGCTTTGTTGTTTACGTTCGTCCCGGATCGACATGCATTAGACCTATGTTAAACCAGCCAAGAGTCTAACAAAAAGTTGAAGTCTTTTAAAAAAAATAAAACAAATGATTAAAAAAAATCAGTGAACACCTGTTGACTGAATTTAAAAAAAAGAATACTGTGTACACATGTTCACTGAAAGAACATTTGTTCACTCATATAAATAGCCAGATACAAACGAGGAACGTATGAACATTGCAGCCAATTATCAGCCTCAATGGATTCGTGAAGATTTTGTCGATTTCATATTGGAAAAAGTCAACCCAATGTGGACGTGGAAAAAAGTCAAAGCTCAGGTCACTTCAGTGACCGCTATCACCCCTGAGCTGTATCAAATTTGTTTACAACCGAATAGCAATTTTGCAGCACAAAATTTTAAAGCAGGCCACAGCATTTTGGTGACCGTTGTCGTGGCAGGCGTGCGTTATCAACGCAGTTATTCTGTCATGCAAATTGATGCACAAGGCAATCTGTATTTAGGCATCAAAGTTCAGGGCGTGGTCTCGCGTGCCATGAGTCAGTTAAAAGCAGGCGATGTGATTGAAATTTCACAAACCCAAGGTGAGTTTTGCTTACATACCGATCAGACTGCTGCGCTATTGATTGCATCGGGCAGTGGCATTACCGCGATTTATTCGCTGTTACAGCAGGCGGTTCAGCAACAACTGAGCCAGATTAATGTGATTTATTTTAGCCGTGATGCTGCATTTCATCAGGAATTACAGGCTTTGGCGCAGCGTCATCCAAACATTCACTACCATCATATTGATACAACGCAGCAAAAACAGCATTTGACTGTAGATTTGTTAAATCAACTGATCAGTGATTTGCATCAAAAACAAACTTATCTGTGTGGCGCAGCCAATATGATGCAGGCGGCGAAAAGCATTTTTGCCGAGTTAAATTTGAGTGATCGTCTACATATGGAATATTTCCAGCCCGTGGTCGATGAAAGTCTTGAAGCACAACCCGTCACTTTCTTACGTTCACAACAGGCCTTTGAAGCCCACAGCAACTTACTGGAAAGTGCCGAGCAAGCGGGCTTACGTCCAGCACATGGCTGTCGTATGGGAATTTGTAATACCTGTACCTGTACCAAAGTCAGTGGTTCAACCAAAAATATACTGACCGGTGAAATTGATCATGGCAATAACACCCAAATTAAACTGTGCGTCAGTCAGGCGATTAGTCCTGTCACGATCAATCTTTAACAATCGTCAGTCCATTTGAATAGATTCGGAGAAAAATAATGAATATGTCCGTAAAATTTCCATTAAACAGTAAATCTAACTACTTAACCCCAGAACAGGTTGAGGAATTTGGTCGCCGTGTCGAAGAGATTCGCCGTGAAGTCATGGATAATCTGGGCGAAGCCGATGCCAAATACATCTACAAAATTCGTAACTTTGTCCGTTATAGCGAAATCGCATCACGCGGGATGTTAATGTTTGGCGGCTGGATTCCACCCGTATGGTTAGTCGGTACAGGTTTACTCGGTATTTCCAAAATTGTAGAGAACATGGAGCTGGGTCATAATGTCATGCATGGTCAGTTTGACTGGCTCAATGACCCAAGCTTAAACGGTGCCAATTATGACTGGGATACCATTGCCACAGGGGATGACTGGAAACATACCCATAACTATGTCCATCACACCTATACCAATATTGTCGGTAAAGATCATGATGTCGGTTATGGACTATTGCGCGTCAGTGAACAACAAAAATGGGAACCCCGCTTCTTATTGAATGTTCCAATGGCAATGCAACTAATGGTGTTTTTTGAATGGTATGTTGGGGCGCAGAATTTACATTTAGAAGATGCCATTGTATACAAAACCAAATCATGGAAAGAGGTTTGGAAAGATTCGGCTAAATTGCGCAAAAAAGTAGTGCGTCAGGTCGGTAAAGATTATGTGTTTTTTCCATTGATTGCTGGACCAAATGCCATTCCTGTCTTTTTGGGTAATGCTGTAGCAAATGTCATTCGTAGTTTATGGTCGTCTGCGGTGATTTTTAACGGTCACTTTACTGAAGATGCTGAGACTTTTGAAGAAGATAACACTGAGACTGAAACCCGCGCGCAATGGTATTTACGTCAAATTCGGGGTTCAAGTAACTTTAGTGGAACTCAAGGTTTACATATCTTGAGTGGTAATTTGAGCCACCAAATTGAACACCATTTATTTCCTGATATGCCCGCAAATCGTTATTCGGAAGTTGCCCCTAAAATCAGAGCATTGTGTGAAGAATATGGCGTGAACTATAACGAAGCCAACTTTATGAAACAGTTCTGGAGTGTTTGGGTGCGTTTAGCTAAATGTTCATTACCCAATGGCTATAGCGATCAAGTATCCAATACGATTCAAAAAGTGAAAAATCTATTTTCATTTGCAAAATAAGTGCTTTTGTAAAAAGACAAGATTGGGCCAAATTCGGCCCAATTTTATTGAGGGCTTTTGCTATACTATGTTGCAATCTTATTAGCGGCAAAGAAAGGATAGATGATGCGTCTTGACCAACGAGCACTTGATCAATTACGTGATGTAAAAATTACGCGAAATTACACCCGTTATGCTGAAGGTTCGGTTTTGGTCGAATTCGGTCATACCAAGGTATTATGTACCGCAAGCGTTGATCACTCGGTACCACGCTTTTTGAAAGGACAAGGCCAAGGTTGGGTGACAGCGGAATATGGCATGTTGCCGCGTTCTACGCATACTCGTAGTGACCGTGAAGCGGCTCGTGGCAAACAAAGCGGCCGTACCCAAGAGATTCAACGTTTGATTGGTCGTAGTTTACGTGCGATGGTCGATTTGAAAAAATTGGGTGAAAATACCATTACCATCGACTGTGATGTCATTCAGGCCGATGGGGGGACACGTACCGCAGCGATTACAGGTGCGGCAGTGGCCTTGATTGATGCCATGAATGTGTTATTAGAAAAGAAGAAAATCAAACAAGATCCTCTTAAAGGTTTGGTTGCAGCGATCTCGGTCGGGATTTATCAAGACCAAGTTTTACTGGATTTGTGCTATGAAGAAGATTCAAATTGCCAAACCGATATGAATGTAGTGATGACCCAAGCGGGCGAATTTATCGAGATTCAGGGCACGGCTGAAGAAAAACCATTTACTCGTACTCAAGCCAATGACATGTTGGAAGTGGCTGAAAAAGGCATTCAAACCCTGATTCAAAAACAACAGGAAGCATTGGGCTGGTAATCTTTTCTTGAGTGGAAATATTTTAAGTGAAAACGCATCTTCGGATGCGTTTTTTTATGTCTTCATCTAATCGACATCAAATCATCATATTGTTGTAATTTTCAAGCTTTTTACTAGTCTCCATTGTTCAATGGAGAGACCCATGTCTAAATTCTTTTGTTTTTTTCTCATGATTAGCACTGTCATGCTCAGTGCTTGCAAGGACGATGAATCATCGACCCAGCCGACACAATCGCCTAAAAATAATTGCACGATGCACTGTGCGCCATAATAAAAATCATAAATAAGGATTAAATAATGAACCGTCGTGATTTTGTACTGAATACTGCCAAGACTTTATTTGGCACTGCTGCATTATCCAGTTTTCCTTTGAGTATCCAGAAAGCACTCGCCATTGATGCCAAAGTAGAAACAGGTAGCATTCAGGATGTTAAACATGTGGTGATTTTGACTCAGGAAAACCGATCTTTTGATAACTATTTTGGCACCTTAAAAGGCGTCCGTGGTTTTGGTGATCGTTTTAGCATTCCATTGAGTCAAAAGCGTAAAGTCTGGGAACAGTATGATGCCAAGCAAAATAAAATCCTGCCTTATCATTTAGATAGTCGTTTAGGCAATGCTCAGCGTGTTTCAGGTACACCGCATTCATGGTCAGATGGTCAGGATGCGTGGAATCATGGGCGTATGGGGGATTGGGTCAAGTTTAAAAAGCCACAATCCATGGGTTATTATCAAAAACAGGAAGTTGAATTTCAGTTTGCTTTAGCCAACGCTTTTACCTTGTGTGATGCCTATCACTGTGCCATGCATGCAGGAACCAATCCCAATCGCATGTTTATCTGGACAGGAACCAATGGCCCCTCAGCGGGTGTGGCTGCGGTGGTGAACGAATTTGATGGTTTGGGTGCCTCGACCAGCGGCTATGAATGGACAACTTATCCTGAGCGTTTACAACAGGCCGGCGTGAGCTGGAAAGTCTATCAAAATATGCCCGATAATTTTACCGATAATCCACTGGCAGGTTTTAAGCAATATCGTCGTGCCAATGAATTATCAGGACAGCCAGTCAGTCATGATGATCTGGTCAGTCCTGCTTATGATGAAAAAGTGGATGCAACCCAGCCCTTGTATAAAGGCATTGCCAATACCATGCCAGATGGTGGTTTCTTGGGAACTTTCAAACAAGATATTGCGACTGGGAAATTGCCTCAAGTCAGTTGGATCGTTGCGCCTGCGACCTATAGCGAACATCCGGGGCCATCTAGTCCAGTGCAAGGGGCTTGGTATATTCAGGAAGTGCTCAATGCACTGACGGACAATCCAGCCATTTGGTCACAAACCGTGTTACTCATCAATTTTGATGAAAATGATGGTTTCTTTGATCATGTGCCATCACCGAGCGCGCCTTCTCAGGACAGTACAGGCAAAATCTATGGAAAAACGACTTTGCCCATTGATGCTTTGTCACCAGAGTATTTTACCCATCCAGCAGTCGCGACCGCAAAATCTCAACCCAAACCCGATGGTCGTGTCTATGGCCCGGGGATTCGTGTACCGATGTATGTGATTTCACCGTGGAGTCGCGGTGGTTGGGTCAATTCGCAAGTGTTTGATCATACCTCAATTATCCAGTTCCTTGAACAGCGTTTTGGGGTGAAAGAACCGAATATTAGTGTGTACCGCCGTGCAGTCTGCGGTGATTTAACCACTGCGTTTGATTTTAAAACCCCAAATATCACACAGTTGCCTGAGCTTGAAGGGAAAAAAGCCAAAACCGAAGCCGATGCGATTCGTCTGGCGCAGTCATTATTGCCGCAAGTCGCTGTGCCAAGTTCGCAAGTCTTTCCGCAGCAAGAAATGGGCATCCGTCCATCCAGAGCCTTACCGTATATTTTACATACCAGTGCCAAAGTCAATCCGTCAGGACAGAGCATACAACTTTTATTCGCCAATAGCGGAAAACAGGCTGCGGTATTTCATGTCTATGACCGTTTAAATCTGGATGCGATCCCTCGCCGTTATATGGTTGAAGCGGGTAAGCAATTACAGGATGACTGGAACACGCAGCAAGGTCTTTATGATTTGTGGGTATTGGGGCCGAATGGTTTTCATCGTGCGTTTACAGGTAATCTCACTCAACCGGTGCAACAACAGTCACTCGCTGAGATTCGGGTCTGTGTGGAAGATTGCGAAGCCAAACTGTTTTTAAAAGTTCGTCATGATGGGCAATCAAGTAGTAAGCTCAAAGTTAAAGCCAATGCTTATTTACCCAATCAGCAATGGTCAATTGAAACCACAAGCACAGAAACAGAACTGGCTTGGGATATGACTGAATTTGGTGGCTGGTACGATTTCACTGTGTATTTGGAGGCTGACCCAAGCTATAGTCGCCGATTTGCAGGTCGTATTGAAACCCAAAAAGATTCAATTTCTGATCCGTATATGGGATATATCGAGGCTTAAAAATTAAAAAGGGATGTCTCTGGACATCCTTTTTACAAAAACGACAACTATTTCACAAATGATAACTTTTTATCGTCAGCTGAAAACATAGTCTACCCTAGTTTGTCATGATTCAATCTTACAGTAGCAACTGATTTTTATGGTTTTACAAGATCGGGGAAATAAAAAATGCTACAGGGCTTTATTGTACTTTTTGCGATTATTACATTTACGATTATGGCCTGTGATCCACGCCCAAATGAGACATCACGCCAACAATCTGCATGGCAGGCGCAGGTCAAAACTCCAGAAGTTTTAACCCAGCCTCAGCAAACGGCGAATGTAGAGAATCAAGTCATCAAAACTGAAAATAGCGAAACAGATCAGACTTGAACAATTCGAGCATTAAAGCGCATGGAAAGATCAATGGCGGTGACATCTTTAGTGAGTACGCCCATCGAAATATAATCCACACCTGTACTGGCAACTTCACGTAGATTATCCAAAGTGATATTGCCTGAAGCTTCCAATTTACAACGACCCGCAACGTGTTTCACTGCGTCGATCATTTGTTGCTGGCTAAAATTATCCAGCATGACAATATCTGCGCCAGCTTCAAGGGCTTGATTGAGTTCATGCCAATTTTCAACTTCAACTTCAACCGGTTTATTCGGTGCAATATGTCGTGCTTGCGCAATTGCCTGAGCGATGCCACCCGCAGCCATAATATGGTTTTCTTTAATTAAAAAGGCATCAAATAAACCTAAGCGATGGTTTTGACCACCGCCAATCGCAACTGCATATTTCTGGGCAATGCGTAGACCCGGTAAGGTTTTACGGGTATCCAATAATTTGGTCTGAGTACCGTCAAGTTGTTTGACATAATGCGCGGCTTTGGTCGCCACTGCCGACAAGGTTTGAATAAAGTTCAGGGCAGGGCGCTCCACAGTAAGGAGGCTACGCGCCGAACCTGCCAATTTTAAAAATGCTTCGCCTGCGGCAACTAATTCGCCTTCCTGCTTTAACCAGAGAATTTGTACAGTTGGATCATATTGCGAAATTAGTGCATCAACCCATGGACGTCCTGCCAATATCATCTCTTCACGGCTGATAATGGTCGCGGTCGCCTGTTCATTTTCTGGGGTTAATAAAGCCGTAATATCGCCATCACCAATGTCTTCAGCCAGTGCGTGTTGCACATTGATTTGAATCGATTGTTCTAGCAAAGATTGAGGAATGCTCATACTTGATACCTAGGATTCATCCAGAAAATTGAGCGATATATTAGCACTGTCCTTTTCA
Source organism: Acinetobacter ihumii (assembly GCF_900625095.1). Classification (GTDB taxonomy): domain Bacteria; phylum Pseudomonadota; class Gammaproteobacteria; order Pseudomonadales; family Moraxellaceae; genus Acinetobacter; species Acinetobacter ihumii. Next base: position 35,570 of record NZ_LR130762.1, read on the forward strand.
AAATTCACAAACGATTGTCATAAATATGCCATCTCAATAGTTTTAATTTTTGAGGACTCGATTAAACTAGGATCATTCAAAAATAAATCGGATCATGTTAAGCATGCCATTAAGCGCGACCTATCGAGTTGAACATGGGCAGTTGATCGGTGCCAGACAGATTGCTTCCCCAAATTATAATCAACGTCCTGAGTCCACCGAAATTCAACTGATTGTGGTGCATAACATTAGTTTGCCACCTTCCCAGTTTGGTAGTGGCTATATCGAGCAGTTTTTTCAAAATCAATTGGACTGGTCTGTTCATCCTTATTTTCAAAGCATTGAAGGCATGCAGGTGTCAGCGCATCTGTTAATTTTAAGAACTGGTGAGGTGATTCAATTTGTTAATTTTCACGATCGAGCATGGCATGCGGGACGTTCCAGTTATCTGGCGCAAGTCGAATGTAATGATTATTCGATTGGCATCGAGCTTGAAGGCAGTGATGATTTGCCATTTGAAGAGATACAATATCAGGTCTTAGCCGAAATCACTGCCGTGCTACAACAGAGCTATCCTAAAATTCAGCAGCATATTGCCGGGCATTCGGATATTGCCCGTGGTCGAAAAACCGATCCTGGTCCTTATTTTCAATGGCCTTATTTTCGGCGACTGCTGAATGCAAAAAAAATGCAGGCTAGACATCATTTCACAACGAAATAAATTTTTACTTTCATTACAATATCGGCTTTGTATTTAGCCGTGGGTGGATGCGATGGCATTATGGCGATCAACCTTTATTGTCAGTGCAATGACAATGTTGTCCCGTGTACTGGGGCTGGTTCGGGATATGGTTTTGCTCAATGTATTTGGGGCAGGTAAAGATTTCGATACCTTTGTGGTTGCCTTTCGTATTCCCAATTTTTTTCGACGATTATTTGCCGAAGGTGCATTTTCACAAGCCTTTATTCCTGTTTTGACGGAATATAAAACAGGGCGAGTGCATGCCGAAGTTCAGATTTTGATTAGTCGAGTCTTTGGTTGCTTGCTTCTAGTCATGAGTTTATTGACCTTAGTGGCGATGATTATCGCGCCTGTCATCATTTATGCTTATGCGCCCGGTTTTCATCATGATCCTGAAAAATTTGATCAGGCGGTGAGTCTATTCCGTCTGACCATTCCATATCTGATGTTTATGTCGTTGACCGCTTTTGCCAGTAGTATTTTAAACAGTTATGGCTCGTTTGCCTCACCTGCATTTTCTCCCGTGTTACTCAATCTCGCCATGATCGCAGGAGCATGGTGGTTGACGCCGTATATGCAACAACCGATTATGGCTTTGGGCTGGGCTGTATTGGGCGCGGGTATTTTACAGCTTGCGGTGCAGATTCCTGAACTATGGCGTAAAAAACTGCTCATTCCACCCAAAATTGACTTTAAACATGAAGGGGTAGAACGCATCATGAAATTGATGTTGCCTGCCTTGTTTGGTGTATCGGTCACTCAGATCAATTTATTACTCAATACCATCTGGGCATCCTTTATGCAGGATGGTTCAGTGTCATGGCTGTATAGTGCGGAACGGATGACCGAATTACCGCTCGGTCTCATTGGTGTGGCGATTGGTACGGTAATTTTACCTTCACTTTCAACACGACATGCAGAACAGGATCAGGCTAAGTTTCGCGGCATGTTAGATTGGGCTGCGCGTGTCATTGTCTTGGTGGGATTACCTGCCAGTATTGCGCTCTTCATGTTATCCACTCCGATTATTCAGGCATTGTTCCAGCGTGGTGAGTTTGATTTGCGGGATACCCAGATGACCGCTCTGGCATTGCAGTGTATGAGCGGTGGTGTGATTGCGTTTATGTTGATTAAAGTCTTTGCCCCAGGTTTTTATGCGCAGCAGGATACCAAGACACCCGTGCGTGTTGGGTTGATGGCAGTGGCTGCCAATGCGATTATAAACGTGGTGTTGATTGGCTTTTTTAAATTAATCAATTGGCATGCCGAGCATATGGCATTGGCATTGGCTTCATCTGGTTCGGCATTGGTGAATGCAGGATTACTCTATTTTTATCTGCATAAACGCAATATTTTTCGATTTGGTGGGCATTGGAAAAAACTGGCGGTTCAATATGCGATTGCCAATATTGCGATGATTGCTGCATTATGGCTTGGTTTGCACTGGTACGATGGTCAGTCGTCACAGTGGATACGGATTATTGAAGTGGCTGCTTTATGTGTATTGGGAGTGATTGCTTATGGTGTTGCACTGTTAGCCACAGGATTTCGACCACGCGACTTACGCCATGAGTGATGAGCTTGCTAAATTGAACTTGATGTTTTTGCTGTTATGAAATCTTTAATAGAGAATAAAAAGCACAGCCCAAATCTGGCTGTGCTTTAAGTAAAAAAGGATTGCATCCTTTTTGAGATCACTTAGATCATAAATTAGGGTAAAACTTGTAGCAGTTCAATATCAAAAATTAAAACGCTGTTGGGGCCAATCGCATCGCCCGAACCGACATCACCATAGGCTAGATTCGCTGGAATAAAGAAGCGCGTTTTTCCACCTTCTTTCATGGTTTGTACGCCTTCTGTCCAGCCTTGAATGACCTGGCTGAGCTGAAATTCTACAGGATGATTACGTGCGATCGAGCTATCAAATACGGTACCGTCCAATAAGCGACCTTCATAATTCACTTTAACTTTTGAATTTGCTTTTGGTGATTTACCTGTGCCTGCTTGAAGTACTTGATATTGTAAACCCGATTTAGTGGTTATAACGCCTGATTTTTTAGCATTTTCAGTTAAAAAAGTCTGGCCTTGTTTTTGATTGTCTTGTGCTAATTTTTGAAATTCAATCAGTTGTTTTGATTCAACCTGTTTTTTATATTGACTCAAGGCTTTGGCCATATCCTCATCACTTAAAGAAGATGCTTTGCCTGTAGAGCCTTCTTTGAGGCCTTGAATAAAGGTTTCAAGATTTAAATCCTTTAAGGTATCTGCATTGGTACGTCCCATGACATAACCGTAGCTATAACCCAATTGATCTTTTTGTGGGCTTGTTGAAGTAACGGGTGCTGCAAAACTAGTGGCCGCCACGCCAAATAATACGAATGCTAAACTGGTTTTTTTCATTGTGCTTCCTAAAATAAAAGAGGAGAGTATCAACTCTCCTTCCTCATGAATTATTTAACTTCTAACAGTTCTACATCAAAAATTAAAGTGCTATTTGGTGGAATCATGCCTGGTACACCTTGCTCACCATATCCCAACTGTGCTGGAATGTAGAATGTGGCTTTGCCGCCTTCTTTTAATAATTGAAGACCTTCTGTCCAACCTGGAATTACTTTATTCAAAGGAAATTCAACAGGTTCACCACGATCATAAGAGCTGTCAAAGACTTTACCATCAGTCAATTGACCTTTGTAATGAACTTTGACAACTGAAGTCGCAGTCGGTTGCTTCCCTGTACCTTCTTTAATAATTTTATACTGTAAGCCTGATGCAGTGGTCTTAACCCCTTCTTTATTGGCATTTTCAGTTAAGAAATTGGCATTGGATGATTCTGTTTTCTTGGCATCGTCCAATTGTTTCTGTTGCATTTGCTTTTGGAATTCAACATAAGCTGCTTGAAGTTCCTGTTCAGTATAAGCCGCAGGTTTTTTGCCATGACCATCACGGATACCACTGACAAATGCATTGACATCAAGTTCTGGTGGGGTTTGATGGGCAACTTCATAACCCAGTGCATAGCTGATTTTTTGTACAGGCGAGGCATTCTTGTCTGCCTTTGAACCAACCTCTGCCACTGGATGTTGAGATGCATAGTAAACGGGAATAAGTGCAGCACCGCCTAAAATTACAGCGACAGCAATGGGTAAGGCTTTACTCATGAGTGTTCCAGAAAAGTTGTTTATTTAACCAAATATCAATCGCATGCATCTTAGCATGGCTATCTTAAGCATATCCTGTTTAATAAAAAAAATAACAGGATTTTTATCTATTTTCACATCAATCCTTTATTTGTACATAAAAAAATCGAACCCGTAGATTCGATTTTTTAAAAACATCAAAATAATGAGATTAATTAGTCATCTTTTGCTGCTTTATAGGCATAAGCATAGTTATATCCATAGCTACCGCTCGCTGAACGCTGAATATCATTCAGGATAAAGCCATTTACTTTTGCCCCAGCCTGCTCAAAACGATTCAGCGATAATTCAAGCTCTTTCATTTGAGTTTTGGCATGACGAGCCACGATCAAATTCACGCCTGTGTATTGTGAAATAATGATGCCATCTGTCACTGCAAGCACTGGTGGCGTATCCAGAATAATATGATCATAGTGTTGAGAAAGTTCTTGCAATAAAGTCTGGAACTTCTGAGAGCTTAATAACTCGGACGGATTAGATGGACTCTTACCACGACTGATAAAGCTTAAATTCGGCACTTCAGTTGAATGAGTCACTTGCGTCAACGTCGCTTGGTCGGTTAATAACTCGGTCAGACCCGGTTGGGTTTCCAGATTAAAATATTTATGCAAATAACCACGACGTAAATCGGCATCAATCAGTAAGATTTTCTTGTCACCTTGAGCAAAGATTGTGGCTAGGTTGGTCGAAATAAAGGATTTACCGACTTCTGGCGCAGGACCACTGATCATAATGATATTGTTTTTTGCACCTGAAAGCGCGAAATGAATGGCAGTACGAATACTTCGCAGGCTTTCAATCGCAACATCATCACTATGCTTAACTGCCAGAATCGGAATATTCTTTTTCTTCTTCAATACAGCCAAACGATTTTCTTGAACAGGAGAACGCGGCACAGTGGCGTAAACAGGAAGTTCCAGTTCATTTTCAATTTGAGCAGAATCTTTAATGCCTGTGCGTAACATATTACGGGTCAAGGCAATCAACACTCCGATAAAGCCACCTACAAAAATTGACAGAATCAGCACGATCAGCTTTTTCGGTTTGATGGGTTTAATCGGTTCTACCGCATGATCAATAATACGTACATTCCCAATTTCACCCGCTTCAGAAATTTTAAGCTGCTGATAGCTATTCAGTAAATTGGTATAAAGCTCGGTATTGACTTTGACATCACGATACAACTGCAAATATAAGCGTTGTAGTTCTGGTAAACGTTTCAAGGTTCCATTCAGTTCACCCAGTTTTTTATTAACGGTTGCCACTTGCGCATTGATTTCAGCCATTAAGGGGTGATCAGGCGTGTATTTTGCTGCAAGTTCAGCTTGTTTTTGTTGTAATTCAATTCGCATGGTTTCAAGTTGGATATTTTGTTTCAACAGTAACTCAGATTCTTGCGTCACATCAACGGTATTATGTTGCTCTCGGAATTGGTTAAATTTACGTTCAGAATCTTCCAGTTGTTTACGTAATTCAGGTAATTGTTTATCTAAAAAACCTAAGGTCTGTTTGGATTCTAAAGATTTTCTTTCAATATTTTGCGCGTGATAAACTGTCAAAATATTATTTAAAACTTGCGTAATATGCTTCTGATCCTGCCCTTGATAGGTCAGACCGAGTACACCTGTCATTTTACCTTTTTCAGCCACGCTATAATTTTCAGTTAAATTTTTAACTGCTGTTGGCAAGGCAAATTTGGTAATTTTGAATTCGTGTTGAAAAGGTGTAGAACTGTTGATGCGGATTTTCCATTGACCTTGATTCGTTGTTAAAAGGTTATCCTGATTTAAACGACCTTCCGCTACAATATTGTCTTTATAAGTTAAACTAAACTGATTTTGTTTAAATTGAAGGACTAAAGGTTTATCCAGAAAGTAAAAAGGAACCTCAAATTTTTCAACAAAAAAAGATTGTCCCTTTTCTTTCAATAAAACGCCTGATGGAGAATAATCAAGTTGTCGTTTTGATTCTGAAATTAGTCGATTGAAAGGTGTATCTTTAGTGTCTTGAATCTGGATATCTAAATGTAAATTCTGAATGACCTGACCCAGAACCAGTCGTGAATTCAAAATTTCTCGTTCAGCATCAGCAGGTGATTTTTGACCGCTTACAGCACCTGCGACACTACTTAACTCGCCCAATAAAGCCGCTGAAGCCGCACTTTTGCTATCTTCAACCTGAACCATGGCATCGACTGAATAGACATCAGGCGTAACACGTAAATAAAGTAAGGCACAGATTAAACTTAAAATAATGCACAGCGCGATCATTTTCCATTGCGCAATTAAAGAGAAAAATAGCTCTTTTAAATCGATGGTGTCTTCAGTTGTTGTAGAATTTTGACTCATGGGTAGCAACTACTTAAAAATTAAATATGTGATTTCCAGTCAGACACGTAAGCCTGAATATTACGGCAGGTTTCATCAAAAAACGCCTGATCGTGTTGATAGGGATCAGGCACATTTTTATGTTGCCAATGTCCAAGTCGAAACACTTTACCTTTGGCAAAAGGCCAAGTCTGCTCTAAATGCTTTTGTTGATTTAAGCTCATCACTAAAATTAAATCAGCTTTTTTGATTAAATCACTATTTAGTTTACGTGCAACATGTGGACGCATATCAATGTTGATTACATCCATGCACTGAATAGCCTTGGCATCTGCGCCTTCGCCAATCAAGCCAGAAATTCCTGCTGACTCTATACTTAAATGAGGATGGCTTTGTTTTAAAAAATACTCTGCCATTGGGCTACGACAAATATTTCCAACACAAACCACTAAGATATTTTGTATTTGCATTCGTTTATTCGCTTAGTTTTTACCCAATTGGTCAAATGTATAAAGTGCGCTAGAGAACGGTACAATCTGGTTCATAATACGCTGCCAGCGAGTTAAACCTGTTGCATCGATATAAACAATATCATTTTTTTGCATTTGAAATTGATTGGCCAACGCTAGGTTTCCAATACTGCTGAGATCCAAATGATAAATGGTTGAGGTACGCGTTTGTAAATTAGTACGCATCACATAAATTCGCGCTGCGCTGGCTGAATATGGATTGATCCCTTCACTTTCACCCAATACATCACTTAAAGTCATGCCTTGATCACGTAAAGACAGCGCCTGACTTTTACTCGATTCACCCATCACATAGAGTTTCTGGTTTTGTTTGGTGTTGACATAAATCGTATCATTGGGCTGGATGAGGAGTTTGTGTAGGGAATAGCCCTGTTTTTCTAGACTCACCGCGTTTAAATCAAACGTTTTACCATTACGAATCAGTTGAATCGAGGTATTGTCACCAGTTTCGGTATTGACACCACCCGCCATACCCAGTGCGGTATAAATACTAATCGGTTGGTCATTTAAAGTGTATTGACCACTTTTCATCACCTGACCATTGACAAAATAACGATTCCCTTCGTAAGAAAGCACCCGAACCACAACATCAGGGGTTTTTAAATAATGCGCAAATTGAGCGCGAAGATTTCGATTCAGTTCAGACACGGTCTTGCCAGCAGCGTGAATTTTACCGACAAGTGGTAAATAGATATTGCCATCGCTATCAATCGGATAGCCTGAAGCTTTGATATTGGCAGAGTCTTGTTGGAGAGGAGGTGTTAGTTCTGGATAAGCCCAAAGCTGGATCGACAGTACATCACCTGCACTTAAGCGGTATAAGGTATGTTGCGAACGAAATAATGATGCTAAATCTGAGGAGGTCACATTCGCTGCGGTTTGTAATGCAGGAATATTGGCCTGAGTCAACTGAACGACAGAGACATCTGCGCCTTGGTCTGTTCTAAAATGACCTTGTTCTGGTAGATCGTAGGTCTGTAATCCGGAAGTAACAGCACATCCTGAAAGGCTTAAAATACAGATAGATAATAAAAATGAGGCGCTTCTCAACTTCACAGCAAAACCCTTTGTTTGTAATTCGTTGTAACTTTGAATCAAAATTCTGTCAGAATTGTAGACCATAATGAAAATAAGATGTAGGTTTTTAAATGTTAAATTGTATAATTCAAACATCCTTCATGTAAGATCTGCTATATTTCGTATAATGTAAAGACATACTTTCGTAATATACTCCGCAGATGGCTTCGTTATTGTTAGGTTTCTTATGTTTCAGCTTGAACAGCTCAGTATCGCAATTATTGGACTAGGTTATGTTGGGCTGCCACTAGCCGTTGAGTTTGGCAAGCAAAAACCAACCCTTGGTTTTGATATTAATCAACAACGTATTGCTGAACTACTTTCTGGGTATGATCACACGCTGGAAACATCGCCAGAAGAATTAAAACAAGCAGTGAATTTGCATTATACCCATGATTCTGCTGCATTAATAAAATCTAATTTCTTTATTGTCACTGTTCCAACCCCAATTGATGATTTTAAACAGCCTGATTTAACACCCTTAATTAAATCTTCTGAAACCATTGGTAAAGTGCTCAAAAAAGGTGACATCGTGGTATATGAATCCACTGTCTATCCTGGCGCGACTGAAGAAGTGTGTATCCCTGTTTTAGAGAAAATTTCAGGCTTGAAATTTAATCAGGATTTTTTTGTAGGTTATAGTCCTGAACGCATTAATCCTGGGGATAAACAGCGTCGTGTGACCAATATTTTAAAAATAACCTCAGGCTCTACCCCTGAAGTTGCTGATTATATCGACCAAGTCTATCAACTGATTATACAAGCAGGCACTTATAAAGCACCGAGTATTAAAGTCGCCGAAGCAGCGAAAGTCATTGAAAATACGCAGCGTGATGTCAATATTGCTCTGATTAATGAATTGGCATTAATTTTTAATAAACTTAACATTGATACCGAAGAAGTATTAAAAGCTGCGGGGACCAAATGGAACTTTTTGCCGTTTCGTCCGGGATTGGTCGGTGGTCATTGTATTGGGGTGGATCCCTACTATTTAACCCATAAGGCCCAATCCATTGGTTTGCATCCTGAAATTATACTGGCAGCGCGTCGTTTAAATGATCGGATGGGTGAATATGTTGCGACCCAATTGATCAAGGAGATGGTGAAACAGCGGATACAGGTGGTGGGCTCTAAAATCCTGATTATGGGACTCAGTTTTAAAGAAAATTGTCCTGATATTCGTAATACCAAAATTGTCGATATGGTCAAAGCCCTGAAAGAATATGATCTTGATCTAGATATTTATGATCCATGGGTGGATGATACAGAAGTCCAACATGAATACGGTCTTGCACCTATTAAAACATTACAGCAAGGTCAGTATGATGCGATCGTGATCGCAGTGGCGCATGATCAATTTAAAAGTATGACGATTGATCAATTTAAACAATTAGGTAAAGAAAAACATGTCTTGTATGATTTAAAATATGTGCTTGATAAAGCGCAAAGTGATATTCGGCTGTAATTCTAAATTCAAAAGATAGTATAAAAGGTTATATATGAAAATATTAATTACAGGTGGAGCCGGTTTTATTGGTTCTGCTGTCGTGCGACATATTATTCAAAATACAAATAATGAAGTCTTAAATGTAGATAAATTAACCTATGCGGGCAATTTAGAATCTTTAAAGGAGGTCGATCAGAATGAAAGATACCAGTTTTCCCAAACTGATATTTGTGATCGAATCGCTTTAGACGAGCTATTTAAAGATTTTCAACCCGATGCTGTGATGCATTTAGCAGCAGAGTCACATGTCGATCGCTCAATCTCAGGTCCGGCTGATTTTATCGAAACCAATATTATTGGGACGTATCAGTTACTAGAAGCATCACGCTACTACTGGAATACTTTAGCAGGAGAAAAAAAATCAGCATTTCGTTTCCATCATATCTCAACTGATGAGGTTTACGGTGATTTAGAGGGAACAGAAGATTTATTTTTAGAGACTACCCCTTATGCGCCAAGCTCTCCTTACTCAGCAAGTAAGGCAAGTTCAGATCATTTAGTATGTGCATGGCACCGTACCTATGGTCTACCGATCGTGTTAACCAATTGTTCTAATAATTATGGGCCATACCACTTTCCTGAAAAACTGATTCCCTTGGTCATTTTAAATGCCCTCGCGGGTAAATCATTGCCAGTCTATGGCAACGGGGCGCAAATTCGTGATTGGTTATATGTTGAAGATCATGCACGTGCACTATATAAAGTCATGACTGAAGCCAAAGTTGGTGAAACTTATAATATTGGTGGCCATAATGAACAAAAAAATATCGATGTTGTGAAATCGATTTGTGAACTTTTAGAAGAACTTGCACCTAACAAGCCAGAAGGTATAGCACAGTATCAAGATCTGATTACCTATGTGACAGATCGACCAGGTCATGATCTACGCTATGCGATTGATGCCACTAAAATTAAACAAGACTTAAATTGGGTGCCTGAAGAGACGTTTAAAACAGGGCTGCGAAAAACAGTACAGTGGTATTTGGATCATCAGGATTGGGTGCGAAATGTACAAAGTGGCGAATACCAGAACTGGGTTATACAACAGTATGCCAATGCCTAAAACAGAGAGTGGATATAGATGAAGCTGTTGATTTTAGGTAAAAATGGCCAGGTTGGTTGGGAATTGCAAAGAGCATTGCAACCGTTAGGTAATGTGTTGGCCCTAGATCGCTATCAAGATACGAAAACTCAGTATTGTGGTGATATCGCAAATTTTGATGCAATCGTTCAAGTCCTTACACAATTTCGTCCGAATATTGTCGTGAATGCAACCGCATATACTGCGGTGGATAAAGCTGAGACTGATCTTGAACAGGCAGATTTAATAAACCATTTAGCAGTGAAACACTTAGCTGAACAATGTAAAACAGTGAATGCATTATTGATTCACTACTCAACGGATTATGTATTTGATGGTCTTGGCCAAACCGCATGGCAAGAAACAGATGAGAAAGCCCCACAAAATGCTTATGGGCATACCAAACTAGCGGGTGAAATTGCACTGGAGCAAAGCCAAGCTAAATTTATTAATTTTAGAACCAGTTGGGTCTATGGTACGCATGGCAATAACTTTATTAAAACCATGTTGAAACTTGCAAAAAGTAAAGATGAACTGAATATTATTGCGGATCAAATTGGTGTACCGACAGGCGCAGCATTGATCGCGGATGTTACAGCTCAAGTCATCCGATATTATCTGTTTAATCCACATCAACACAATGATTTACACGGGCATTATCACCTTGCTCCACAAGGTGAAACCTCATGGTATGACTATGCGCAATTGATTTTTGAACAAGCGCGACAGAAGGGCATTGAGCTGCAAATTAAGCGAGTGGAAGCAATTCCAACCACTGCCTATCCAACACCAGCCAAGCGTCCACTGAATTCAAGATTGAATACCCAAAAATTACAACAGACTTTTCACATCCATTTACCTGAATGGCAACAGGGTGTAGAACATGCGATTGCAGAGATGATTTAATATGACAGTAGTACAAAAAAATCGTAAAGGTATTATTTTGGCAGGCGGTTCAGGTACACGCCTTTACCCAATCACGATGGGCACATCAAAACAATTACTCCCAATTTATGATAAACCCATGATTTATTATCCATTGTCAGTTTTAATGCTGGCAGGGATTAATGAAATTTTGATTATTTCTACGCCTGAAGACTTACCCAACTTTGAAAAATTGTTAGGTACGGGTGAAGAGTTGGGTATTCAACTTTCATATAAAGTACAACCTTCTCCAGATGGACTGGCTCAGGCCTTTATATTGGGTGAAGAATTTATTGGAGACGATAATGTAACTCTGATTTTGGGTGACAATATTTTCTACGGTCAGCATTTTAGTGAGCAACTCAAACGAGCTGCTGCTCAAGATCAAGGGGCGACGGTATTTGGTTATTACGTGAATGATCCTGAACGTTTTGGGGTGGTTGACTTCGATATAAATGGGAAAGCATTAAGTATTGAAGAAAAGCCTGAACAGCCGAAGTCAAATTATGCGGTTACGGGTTTATATTTTTATGATAATTCAGTGGTGGAAATTGCCAAAAATATTAAACCCTCACACCGTGGTGAATTAGAAATTACGGATGTGAATAATGTTTATCTTAATCAAAATGGTTTAAGTGTAGAAGTGTTAGGTCGTGGGTTTGCTTGGCTAGATACGGGAACGCATGATTCATTGATTGAAGCCAGTCAATTTGTACAAACGATTGAACATCGTCAGGGCTTAAAGGTTGCTAGTTTGGAAGAGATTTCATTTAACAATGGTTGGATTGATTTAAATCAGCTCAAAGCACGCGGTGAATTCTTTAAAAAGACAGGCTATGGTCAATATTTATTGAAATTGCATCAAGAGCATTCAAGTCAGTCTTAACATCAAAACATCCTGTAAATGATTTTACATGATGTTGCTTGTGTGAATTTATTTTGGAATACGTGTAAATGAATATTATTGAAACTAAAATTAAAGACTTATTAATATTTGAACCGCGAGTTTTTGGTGATGACCGTGGTTGGTTTATGGAAAGTTTTAATCAAGCAAATTTTGAAAAAGAGCTGACCGAACGTGGTTTGGACGTACCAAAGTTTGTACAGGATAATCATTCCTTTTCACAAAAAGGTGTGTTGAGAGGTTTACATTATCAGTTAAATCCACATGCGCAAGGTAAGTTAGTTCGTGTGGTTCAAGGTCGAGCTTGGGATGTAGCAGTAGATATCCGTGAAAACTCGCCAACATTTGGTGAGTGGGTAGGGGTTGAGCTTACAGGAGACAATCACAAACAGTTTTGGATTCCTGCTGGTTTTGCACATGGTTTTTTGGCTTTGGAAGATAATACCCAGTTTTTATATAAAACGACAAATTATTACTCTAAAGATTGTGAAAGAAGTATTGTGTGGAATGATCCTGAGATCGGAATTGATTGGCCTATAGCAAAAGATTTGAAATTACTATTGACAGATAAAGATAGTGATGCTCCTAATTTATTTAAAGCTAAAAAATTTTAATTAATAGATGCAAAGTATTTTATAAAAGAAACTAATGAAGTTAAAAATCCTTAAAAGTCGAATATTGAGAAATTCAGTTTGGAGTTTTTCTGAAAAAGTCATTTCAATTTTTGGGCTAATATTTGTAACTTCATTAGTGGCAAAGTATATTGGTGCTGAAAATTTTGGAAAACTAAATTATGCAATTAGTCTATTTGGAATAATTCAAACCATAGCTTGGATGGGTTGTGAAAATATTATTTTTCAGCGGACAAGTAAAAATGCCATATCAGGTTGGTATTTAATAAAATTAACTAGAACTATAAGAGATACTGCATTTTTTTTGACTGCAATTCCACTCTTACTTTACTTTTATTATTTTACAGACCAATACACTTTTTATTTTGGAGTTGCTGCATCAGTCTCAGCTTATATTGCATCACATGATTTATACACTATATATTTTAACGCACAATTAAAATCTAAGATTAATACAATCTGTAATTTGATTGGTCTAACTATAAGTTTGTTAATAAGATTTTTAATAGTTAAGCTTAATACGCATATATTGTGGTTATGTGTACCAATTATATTGGTTGCATTAATTCCATTTATAATAAAATTTTATATTTTTAATTATGGTTATAGAGGTAATTTATACAGATATAAAAAAATTACTTATAAATACAGAAAATATTTATTAAAAAATGGTAGTAAATTGTTACTTTATACTTTGTCGATAGCAATATTTACAAGAACATCTCAATTTTTTATTGGTACATTTGTGGATATGAGGAGTGTAGGAATATTTACAGTCGCATATACAGTGGGTGGAGGGATATCTTTATTGCTGAATTCTTTTATAAGTTCATTAATGGTGAACGTTTTTTCTGAAAAAAAAGATTTGGCGGCTGAATCAATAGTATTAAAAACATACTATTTGGTTTTTACTTTATGTATTTTGTTTTTTATATTTATGTTTGTATTTGGGGAAATTATAATTTTATTTTTATACGGAGAAGAGTATATTGAATCGGTAAGGTATTTATATATTTTTATTTTTTCAGCATTGTTTTCATCTATTTCAAATATATCCGAAAAATATATTATGAGATATAGAGGGTATCATTATTTATTTAAAAAGACTTTAATATTGCTTTTGATTAATATATTGTTGACATTTATGTTGGTAAAGTATTATGGTTTAATAGGAGCGGCTTTGGCTGTTTTAATTACAGAAGTTCTAGCTGCCACAGTTTTAAATTATTTTTTTAGAAATGGTTTGTTACTAAAGTTGCATTTTTTTAAGTTATTTAAAATTCTTTAGTGGAGATATTGCCAATGATAAAAGATAGGATTTATAAAGTTTATATTCTTATGAAGGCATGGTGGAGGTTTGTATTTGTTAAACAGACAGTATTGGAAGAATGGCTTGAATTTTTTCCAGAAAAAAACATTTGTCATGCTAAAATTCCCAAGAAAATTTGGATATATTGGGAATCTATGTGTGAGAATGATCTCGTTAATTTATGCATAGAAAATATAATAGACTTACACCCAGATTACGAAGTTAATGTTCTTAATAAATCGAATTTAAAAGATTATGTAGAATTACCAAATTTTAATAAAAATATTGAAACAGCCGTCATAGCGGATTATATTAGGCTATCATTGCTTAAAGATTTTGGAGGCATCTGGCTAGATGCTAGTATTTTTTTAGTTGAAAATCTTGATTGGATATTGAAGAAAATGAAATCTAATCAAACTTTTGTCTTTTATTCTGATGAGTGTACAATTAATAAAAGTTTACCAATTATTGAGAATTGGTTAATAATATCTGAGCCAAATAATATTTTTATAAATGATTGGTTCGAAGAATTTTCTAAGTGTTTTACAAGTAATGATCCAAAAAAATATTATAAGGATTATGCTAATAAAACTGATTTAATTCAAAATATTGGAAATACAGACTATCTAATGTGTTATATATCAGCCGCAATTATAATGAATAAAAAACAATACAATATATTAACTGTGAATTCTGGTTCACATGGTCACTATTATAATTACTTTTATATTTCAAATGGGTTCATAATTGCTTTATATCTTCTTATTTTTTCTGAAAATAGGGAGAATTCGCCTAAATTAATTAAGTTCACTAAAGAAACACGAAATATGACAAATCTTTTTTTAAGAAAAGGTTTTTTTAGCAAAAAAAGTACATTAGGGAAAATATATCATAAGAAGAAATTTTTAATTAAAAAGGATAAAATATGAATTTTATCGTTAAAAAAAATCATTTTTTATCATTTTTTATTTTTTTAATGGCAATTGTGGTTTCTTTGTTTGTGTCTAATAAACCGTATAATTTAGATCCAGATTATTATGTGTATTTTAATGGA
>NZ_LR130763.1 GCF_900625095.1 Acinetobacter ihumii
GGCTTTGTTGCACAAACCTATCTCTAAAGGCTTATTCCACAATATAATTCTCAAATGAATAAGCCCACACCTAAAATCTATCGTACAACCAATTGGTCTTCTTATAACAGTGCATTAATAAATCGAGGAAATCTCTCAATTTGGTTTGATCCCAAGACTCAATGGTACGCTCAACCCAAAGGTAAACATGGTCGAAATCAAACTTATTCAGATACAGCCATCCAATGCTGTTTAATGATCAAATCCTTATTTCGTCTTTCTTTACGCATGGTCACTGGCTTTGTGCAAAGTCTCATTCATCTTTGTAGATTAGATTGGACAGCACCGGATTATTCAACCATTTGTAGAAGACAAAAGCATATTGATATTGCAATTAACTATCAAAAAAGCAGTAATGGTCTCCAGCTACTCGTCGATTCTACTGGCTTAAAGTTTCTAGGCGAAGGTGAATGGAAGCGTAAGAAACACCAACCTGAATATCGTCGCCAATGGCGTAAACTACATATTGGTATAGATGCCAAAACCCTACAAATACGCGCTATTCAGCTCACAACCAATAATGTCAGTGATTCACAGGTGCTTGGTGATTTACTTAATCAGATTCCACAAGATGAGCAGATTGACTCTGTTTATACCGATGGAGCTTATGACACCAAGCAATGCCGTCAGGTCATTGCAGATCGGCAAGCGCATGCGGTGATTCCACCTAGAAAAAATGCGAAACCATGGAAAGATACAAAGATCAGCTCTCTAGAGCGAAATGAATTACTTCGAACAGTTAAACGTTTAGGCAGGACATTATGGAAAAAATGGTCAGGCTATCATCGTCGAAGTTTGGTTGAAACTAAGATGCATTGCATCAAATTATTAGGAGATAAACTCAGTGCAAGGAGTTTTGATAGCCAAGTGAATGAGATCCATGCACGTGTAGCAGTCCTTAACAGATTTACGGAATTAGGTCGACCACTTACCCAAGTTACGCCTTAAATTTGGCTCAATTAGGGGCGCTTTGCATTTCAAATCTTTGTGCAACAAAGCC
>NZ_LR130764.1 GCF_900625095.1 Acinetobacter ihumii
CTCGATTTATTAATGCACTGTTATAAGAAGACCAATTGGTTGTACGATAGATTTTAGGTGTGGGCTTATTCATTTGAGAATTATATTGTGGAATAAGCCTTTAGAGATAGGTTTGTGCAACAAAGCCATTGGGATGCAGATGTAGCTGTAGGTAATATCTATCAACCTCAAACCACTTACTATGATAAACCGATGAGTTTTACTCAAACCGACTCAGGGAAGATTTATCAAAAACAATTTTTTGTGAGTGATACTTTGAGTTTTAATGATCATTGGCAGGCAATTATTGCGGGACGTTATATCAATTATAATAATCAAGCGAATACTTATCAAAAAGAAGTGGTTACACCAACCTATGCTTTAATTTATAAGCCAATTGAAGATTGGTCATTTTATGCAAGTTATTCAGAAGCATTGGAAGAAGGCCAAAAAGTCACGAGTAGTTCTGGCAAGAAATATGCGAATGATGGTCAGTATTTAGACCCAACTGTTAGTAAGCAATATGAAATAGGAACTAAATATCAACAGGATAGATGGCATGCATCTGCTGCTTTATACCGCTTGGAACGTATGGCTATCATTGATGAAACAATCGATGGCGCACTTTATAAAAGTCAAAATGGCGAAACCGTCTATCAAGGTTTTGAACTGATGGGAGGTTACAAGCTTACTCCAGACTTTACTGTAAATGCAGGGATTAATTTAAACGATCCAAGTATTGAAAAAGTCAGTGAAGCAAATATTGCATATAAAGGAAATCGTCCATCAGGTGCATCCAAAATCCAAGCAGTGGTTCAAGCTGACTGGAATATACCTTATATAGAAGGTTTAAGTGTACATGGTGATTTACGTCATTATGGTGATACATGGTATAACGATGAAAATACCATTAAATTTGATGATTACACGCTAGTCAATATCGGTGGTGGTTATCAGACGCGTATTTCAAATAAGCCTGTCACTTTTAGAGCAGACGTTAATAATTTACTCAATAAAAAATATTGGATGAACTCTGGCGCAGGTGAACCGATTACATTTGTTTTAAGTGCAAAAGTGGATTGGTAACCGATATATCTTTTACTGTTATTAAAATAGTACAGGGGTTTTACGAGCCCCTGTACTGACAATAAAATCTTTTTTAGTTTCACCACCAAGTTTTGATCAAACCGTATAGCGTTTACTCAATCCCCAATCTGCTAAAATTCGCCGATAGGTTGTTGATGAACGATCTGCTTCAAAATGTGCTTCCATCGTTAAGTCCAAAGGAAGTTCTTCTGGTTTTTGAGCCTCGACCATCTCCTGATCTTCTGCAAAAATCTGCGCATTAAAATCATAAACTGCTTGTAAATCACCTGTTGTATCAAAATTACGAGTTAGTGGAACAAATAAACGAGTTTGATTATGTGAAACTGGGCAGCATGCATTTAAAATTTTTAGGATCCCATCATTAGGGAAATGCACCGTCAGAATAGCTGAAAATGGAGGATATACATCAAATACTCGTTTCCATAAAAAATCTTGAGGTGCGAGATGCTGCAAACCATGTGGATAATTACTCACATCACTGACATATTCAGTATGCAAGCCATAATCCGTTTTGACAGTTGAGTACTTCGGAACGACTGGATTTTCCCGACTAGCAAATGCTTCATGATGAACCCAAGCAAAATGTGCAACGTCAATGAATCCTTCAAGTTGACGTCCACTTGAGCCTGCAATATCAACAGAAGGCGGCAAAATTGATTGATGTTCCTCGCTGTCCCATGTGTCCAGATCAGGGAAATTGGCTGAGGCAGGATTTCGATTTTGAATACTGGTCCAGATCAGCCCAAATTTTTCGATGACCGGAAACTTAGTCAGACTGAAACGATCAGAAATTTTAGTCAGTTCAGGTTGAGCAGGAATTTTAGTGCATTTTCCTTCTTCGTTATAACGTAAACCATGATAAGGACAAATAATTTCCTCACCTTCGACCCAGCCTTTGCTTAAAGGAACCCCACGATGCGGGCATATATCCCGAACCAGTTGTATCTTGCCTGATTCGGTTTTATAAATAGCCATTTTTACATCAAGTAAAGTGACTTTATGAGGTTGTTGAGAAACATCTTCAGCACGTGCAACGGGATACCAGTGTTGAGATAAGATTTCCCAGTCTTGATCATCAAATTGGCTATAGCAGGGTTTGTTGACTAAATTGATTACTGGGATTGCGTTCATGGTGATACCCCGAAAAAAATGCGAAATAAATATTGGGCGATGTGATCATGTTAGCGTTAAAGAATTTTGTGTCTATTAGAATGATTTGTATGTTATGTTCTAAAAAATAGAATGATGCATTGCTAGTGATGAATACAACATGATGAATATTGCTTTCTCAAGATTTACAGAATACTTTCTCGTGGTGGCTAAAACAGAAAACTTACATAAAGCCGCAGATCAATTATTTATTTCTGTTTCAGCCGTGCATCGTCAAATCGCTATGGCGGAGGAACAATTTGGTATCCAACTATTTGAACGATTACCGAATGGATTAAAACTTACGTTGGCTGGAGAGTTGCTCTATGCTGAAGTTTTGCGTTGGCAAAAGGAATTTAGACAAACCTGTAGTAGATTTGACGAAATTCAAGGCTTGAAACGCGGCTCGGTTGAATTGGGTTTAATCTCTGCATTGAGTGAAGGATTTGTGATTGATACCTTGGCTGATTTACAGCAACAGTACCCGTGGTTAAATCTCAACATTCACACTTATGACAGTAAAATCATGATTGAAAAAATCATGAATAATGACATTGATTTTGGTTTTATCCTTGATCCTATCGTTCATGCCAAACTTGATGTGCTTGCATTTATGGAAATTCCAATCGGTTTTGTGATGAGTCCTGAACATGTACTAGCAAAGCATCACAAACTATCACTTGCAGAAACGCATGAAACACGACATATCATGCCTGATCAGCCTTTGATTATTCATGAACGTGTCATGGCAATTTATAAAAAACAACAGATTAATCCAGTGTATCAAACACTCAGCAACGATATCCGATTGATGATTTCAATGCTCAAGCAAAATATGGGGATTGCGATATTAAGTTATTTGGATGTTTATTCAGCTGTTGAAAATCAAGAGTTAATCTTTATTCCAATACATGAAAAGGGCATTCAACCTTTAACTTTAGCACTTTGCGCTGGGTCAAGGCGCCAGCTTTCACGAATATCGCAATTGTTTATACAAGAGCTAATGCAAAGAATGGAAGCTATAAAATTAAATAAAACATTGAAATAATGGAAAATAATGACATGAATCCAATCTTCAATTAATTCTTATATGAACGCTGTTTAATCATGATCGATTCCAATGGTGCTCTTTTTAATTCTGGCATAGAAATTTTCATTAAAGAATAACTTATGATTGAAATGATAAACATGAAGATTACTTTTAAATCTAAACTGATTAAAAGTAAACATCCATAAAAAATAGTTAAGTAAACAATAAAGAGTTTGGCTGTTTTAAAATAATAGGCGGCAAAAAGACCGTAGATCAATGCACTAAAACTTAAATTAATGAGAGGACGAATTCCAAATTTATTTAAAATAATCACAAACAAACATAAAAGGGTGATTGAAAAAATAAATATACATATATTTTTTAAAATCAGCATATGATCCTCTTGCGTTTGTGAGTAAAAATCAAGCTCTCCCTTTTGCGCTGTAGAAAAAGGGAGAGCCATGAATACATCTTATATTTTGAGATTCTTTTAAATTATTCAGAATAAGTTATTCTATGAATAATGAGTCTTTATTATTCAACAGATCTCTTCTTAATCTCCAGCTTTCTTAAATAATAGAATGCTTATTGATGTATAGGGGAAATTATAAAATATAAAAATTACAGCAATAGACGAAATGGCTTACATGATTGTAAGATATAGCTTACAATAGTGTAAAAATTAAACAGAATTATTTCAAGCTTAAGCAAATTATATGTTTAATTATCAAATATTTAATTTTAATTATTGTCTAAATAAAATGATGCGAATTTACAGAAACAAAACACTAAAAAAGCTTCTAAATAAAAAATTGAATGAAAATTAAAATAGTTAATCTCTCCAACACATATTTATGGCGATTAAATTTGGCTAAAATAAAGTTGGAGAGATGTAGAAATGGAGACGACAAATTATAAATATTTGTTGACACCACGATTATTCATCCCCACGCGTTGGGGCTTAATATTGGTTTGATCCGCATCGTATAAATGATTTAAAAAAATGGGAAGCGAATTTTCATCCAGCTGTGCTGGAGAAAATATCTTAAAATTCATTTTTTTAAAAAATTTATTGATTTCTGAATTGCGCTGTACATATTTCATTGACCAATCTTTGAAATTAGTCTCAGCGATTTCAGTTGTATCAAAACCAATAATTTGATGATGACGTTTATCTTTACATATACTCTCAAAAAGTTGTTTTACAACGTGTTCAGAGCCTTGTAAACATTGGAAAAATGAACCATCTGCATAATAAAGTACTCCGCAGATTTCATTTCTGCTATTAAAATCACGTGCGACCGTCAATATATCATTCAAATCTTGTAAGAGATCTTCAGATTCATTATTTCTGGTACTCGCATAACACAATTGGATTTTCATAGCTGCACATTCCTTGAAAAGAGGTTTATGTCACATTTCAACTAAAAATGAGCAATAGAGATTAAATGAAAATTTATATCTTATTAATAAATAAAGATTAAATTTAGAGAGGGAAGTGACTAAGATCATCATAGAGTTTTTTTCTATAAACAACAAATATACTAAATTAAGAAATTTTTAATAAATTACTTTATTGTTTAGTTAAATTATTAAATAATTTTACAAAATTATTAAAAAACAATTGCTTATATATATGTGTAAAAATG
>NZ_LR130765.1 GCF_900625095.1 Acinetobacter ihumii
GGCAGAGTAAAACTTGAAGTGCGACATAAACCACCTAATTAATTTAAAGGGTTTATGGAGTATATAAAATTGTCATACCATCATCTTAACTTTGAAGATCGTACTGCATTAATGCTTGAGTCAAGAAAAGAAGGCTTTTCAGCCAGAAAATTTGCTGAACTCATTAAAAGACATCCTAGTACGATCTATCGTGAGCTTAAAAGAAATAGCATCAATGACGTTTATCAAGCTCAATATGCTTCTGATAACACTTTTGCTAGACGTAGACGTGGTCACAGAAAACTCAAAATCGATTCAATCCTCTGGAAATTTATTGTTGAAGCGATCCGTTGTTTATGGTCTCCTCAGCAAATAGCAAAGCGTTTAAAGACATTTCCTGATTTGGATCAAACAATGAATGTAAGCCATACAACGATTTATTCAACGATACGAGCATTACCCAAGGGTGAGTTGAAAAAAGACTTATTATCCTGTCTACGTCATGAAAATAAAAAGCGAAAAGCTAACGGTGAACCTAAAAAAGATTCTATATTACAGGATATTAAAACTATTCATGAGCGCCCAGCCGAAGTTCAAGAAAGAAAAATACCGGGTCATTGGGAAGCTGATTTAATTAAAGGTAAAGACAATAAAAGTTCGATAGCAACACTTATTGAACGAAATACACGGCTCTGTATCTTGGCAACATTACCTGATGCAAAGGCAGAATCAGTGCGCAAGGCTTTAACTGAAGCTCTGAAATATTTACCTGCAGAACTGCGTAAAACGTTGACCTATGACCGTGGACGTGAGATGTCAGAACATAAAATACTCGAAGAAGATTTAGGCATAGATGTATATTTCTGTGACCCACATTCACCCTGGCAAAAAGGCACATGCGAAAATATGAATGGTTTAATTAGGCAATATTTACCTAAAGGGATTGATTTAAATCAGGCAGATCAGCATTATTTAAATCAAGTTGCCATGTCACTGAATACTCGTCCTAGAAA
>NZ_LR130766.1 GCF_900625095.1 Acinetobacter ihumii
AAAAAGGCACATGCGAAAATATGAATGGTTTAATTAGGCAATATTTACCTAAAGGGATTGATTTAAATCAGGCAGATCAGCATTATTTAAATCAAGTTGCCATGTCACTGAATACTCGTCCTAGAAAAGCGTTAGATTGGCTTACACCATTAGAGAAATTTGCTCAGCTTGTTGATTATCATAAGACTTTTCAAACTGTCGCACCTCATGTTTGAATTCGCCCATCAATGTTTTCGTGGTGGGGATTTGAAGGCGACAAACTTCCTAAACCGATTGATGGTCGTGATAAACATATTGTAAAAGGTGCGTTCTATACAATCCATTCAGCACTTGCTCAAACGGGAGTATATTGGCAAATCAACGATAACTGGAAGGCTGAGGTTACTCAAGCCAGAGTGAGAAATCGTAATTTTGTGAATAAAACTTTTGCATACGTTTTAAATGAACAAGGTGATTATTCAATAAACATGTATCAATTAGGTGGAGAAAGTGTTCGTGATATCAGCCAATTAATGGTAACTGGTTTATTTGATACAGGTTTTATAAATCATAATTTAATTTTTGGTGGATCTTTCGAAAAAAAGGAAATGCGTGATACAAGTTATAATTGGGATGGGCTTTGTTGCACAAAGATTTGAAATGCAAAGCGCCCCTAATTGAGCCAAATTTAAGGCGTAACTTGGGTAAGTGGTCGACCTAATTCCGTAAATCTGTTAAGGACTGCTACACGTGCATGGATCTC
>NZ_LR130767.1 GCF_900625095.1 Acinetobacter ihumii
ACATCTATTGTTTTGGTGATGTTGAAAATTTTAGATAAATACAATCCATACACTCGTTATAAAAAAGATGTAGTTCTAAAATTAAAAAAAGACTACTCAATAGACTTTTACCATTTAGCGAAAAAAAATCAGGCAAAAAATGGCTTTGAATTAACGCTAGATGAAATGTTTACAGAGTTTGGTTTACCAGAATCTTATAGAGATTTGAGGAACTTAAAACGAAGAGTTTTGAAGAGCTCATTAGATGAAATTAATGAATTTACCGATGTAACAGTTGACTATAGTCCAGTTAAAAAAGGACGTTCTGTTGTCGGCTTTAAGTTCACTGTGAAAGAAAAATCTAAGCCAAAATTAATAGCTCCTGAGCGAGATCCAAAAACAATAGATATGTTCTGCAACCTGTCTGATGCTCAAATTAACAAGTACAGTGCTATTTTATCTAAACTTTCTGAGCTATCAGACCTAAGTAACTTCCAGGACTATCCTAGTTTTGCCCTTTGGATTAGTGGCATCTTACGAGATCCGAAAAGTGTAAGAGAGGAAACAGCAAAGCGGATTTTTAAAGCTCTTCATAGCAAGACGGATTTTAAACCATGAAAACTAGAGCTGAATTAGATGCAATGAGCCATCAAGAACTCAAAGACTATGAGCAAATTTTACTTGCTCTGTGGACACCAAGAATGGCTATTGAAAGTGACATTGAAAGGTTAAGCACTAATCGCAACGAATTATTAGAAATTTTTAATCAATTAAAAAATCCTGATGCTCCTGAAAATGAGCGTTTAAAAAATTCTATTTTATCGCTCAAATATAAGATTGAAGATTTAGAAGATAAATTGGATGATCTTATTCAAGATAATCGCTTAAATCGTGCAGATTGAATTATTCAGTTTATTTAATTAAAACCGTGAAACATTGATCAAAGAATAGGCGTGGAACGTGAATAGTCACAAAAAAGCCGTTCCAGTGCGCTGAATACTGGAACGGCTCAAAGTAAGATAATGATTTAGAAGGGATAAATCAAAGCATTTCGTATAAGGTGTATTATGTTAATTTTAGAAAATCTAAAATAATTATTGATAATTTTTTTTTGAAAATTTAACATACCTTCCGATTGGTATTTTAGGTATGATTACTTATGAACAGTGTGTTACTCGCTTATGTATTACTTGGATTTGCAATAGTTTCCGAAGTGATTGGAAGTAGTTTTTTAGTTAAATCGGAAGGGTTTACAAAACTTTTTCCAAGCGTGATGGTCTTTATTTCTTTTAGCACGGCATTTTATTTATTATCACAAGTTATTAAAACAATCCCTTTAGGTATCGCATACGCTATATGGGCTGGTGTTGGGATTGTTCTAACTGCTGTAGTTAGCTACTTTGTTTTTAAACAGACACTAGATAATCCTGCTTTAATTGGAATTGGTTTTATCGTATCTGGCGTAATAATTATTAATTTATTTTCGCAATCAGCAGGTCATTAAGTGAAAGAAATTCGGCAACAAAAGAAGCAACCAGAGGTTATTCGAAAGCGCATCCTTGAACAGGCAACTATTCTTGTTTCTCAAAAGGGTATTTCTGGTGTTTCTATTCAAAATATTGCTACAGCAGTAGGTATAACAAAAGGGGGGGTATTTCACCATTTCCCGAATAAAAAAAATTTGATAGAAGAAATGTTCAATCAAATAATTCTTGATTTAGATCAAACAGTTGAATACTTGATTAAACGCGATCAAACAGAATATGGTAAATTCACACGAGCTTATATTCATAGTTCTTTTATCCATCAAATAGATGGGGTGGTTTCTGCTTGGTCAGCGTTATCAATGACTATGATCACAGAGCCTACCTTTAATAAAATTTGGATGGAATGGCTAAAAAATAGATTATCTCAACATGCAGAAACGGATAGTCATCCTGATTTAGAGTTACTTCGTTTAGCAGCAGATGGGTTGTGGCTACAAAGTATTACCGGAGTCATTGATGATGAGCAATGTTCAAAATTAGAAGACGATCTGCTTAATCGAACCTATTTAACATAAAATCTCTTATGCGAAATTTAGGTCTTATCCCAAATAAATCCATTAAAAAGATCTTTATCTTTCTGCCTATTTTCTTCAGTCTTACTTTCCGTGCTTAAAAACTTTTCAAAATCGGTTAGTTGACCCTTAAAAGATTCATCATTTTTCAGTTTGTTTAGAACCCAAGCCCCCAGTAGAATTTTACGTCTAGTATCATCTTTTCTTTGTCGATCAGAATTTTTCTTTTTTTCACGAGCAGCAATAGCTTGTTTTTGTGCTTTTAGTTGTCTTAATCGTTCTTCTTGCTTTGCAATTTTTTGCTCTAAAGTTTCAACACTCATACCATCACCATCTCAAGGAATCCCCCTCAAGCATAGGTCTGTTTGAATTGAAATTCAAGACAGCCCATGCTATCGTGGTTTTCCCGAAGGGCGCACTTAGCCATTGGATTTCATCCAATGGTGCGACAAGGGGTAAATCCCCTTTGTAATCCCCTGACCAACATATACATGTTGGTAATTTCGATAAATCGAAATAAAGAGCAAAAGCAAAATGGCGATATATCATTTTTCAGTTAAAACGATTAGTAGAGGTAATGGACGATCGGCCGTTGCTTGTGCTGCATATCGTTCAAGTGAAAAATTGGTATGCGATTTTTATGGAAAAGAACAAGACTACACAAGAAAAACTGGTGTCGAATTTACAAAAATCTATGCACCTGAAAATACAAATACTGAGTTACTCAAGCGCCAAACACTTTGGAATGAAGTCGAAAAGGTTGAACGTAGAAAAGATGCATTACTTGCAAGAGAGTTTGAGATTGCATTTCCCAGTGAGTTAAACGCTGAACAGCGTGAAAATATGCTCAATGAACTTTGCCGAAACCTCGTTAAAAAATACGGTGTCATCGTTGATGCTGCTATTCATGCACCTCATACAGACAGTGGAAGTGATGAACGCAACTACCATGCACACATCATGTTCACAACCCGAAGTATTAATGAGCAGGGTGGCTTTTCAGCAAAAAAATATAGGGACTTCAGTCGTGACAATGGCACAGAAACTGTAAGCCACTGGAGAGAATCATTTGCAGAGTTATGCAATCATCACCTGGAACAAAATGGATTTGATGAACGTGTCGATCACAGAAGTTATGAAGACCAGGAAAGTGACCTAGAAGCAACTCAGCACGAAGGTCCTCAAGCGACATACCTCCGGAGACGAGGAATATTTACAGAAATTAGTCTGAAAAATGATGAAATTAAGCTACGTAATTTAAAAATCAAAAAGGTCATCGCACTGGATGAAAACATCAAAGTATCTGAGGATCTTGTTCAAAAAGTACGAAGTGAGCTTCAGTTTCAATACTCTCAAGCTGAGTATTTAGAAAAAACTTCTCAGAAACTTTCTGAATTCCAAAATGAAGAATTATCAAAATTAACAACAAAATTAAACACGATGAGTTCTGCAATATCAGAACTACGCAAAAAAGAGCCTTTATTTTTTAAAACAAAATGGATCAATCAAATAAATGACCTGATCGACCAACACAACACCCAACTAGACATCCAAAAGCATATTTCTGGTCTTAGTGAAATAGAAAAAAAAGAGAGATATTCTGATCATTTAAATAAATGGACAGAAGAAAATCAGCTGCTCCAGCCTAAAAAGTCTTTTGCAAAATTTGACGAACCGAACATCACTGTTAAACAACGAAAACTTAATGATCAAATTTCAAATATAGATCATCAAATTTCTGAAATATCACGCAGAGAAACTGAGTATCAAGAGTATGTACGCGATCAAAGACTGGAGATCATAAATAGTTATATATTTGAAGAAGATAACTATGGAAATAAATACTTTAGTCCTCAAAATGGTGAAAAACAAAAGCGACTATATGCAGAAGAAATGGAAGATCTAAAAATCCAAGAATTGCATACGGCTTTTACAAAAAAAATTGAGACCGAAGCGCAGCAAGAGTTTTCCCAAAAAAGAGCAATACAGCTCGAAAACGACCGAAAAGATCGTGAATCTAGAGAACAGCAGTTACGTAAAGAACGAGAGCAACAAGAACAACGCTATGCACAAGAACGAGAGCAACAAGAACATTTGGCATTTTTAAGACGCCAAGAACAAGAAAAACAGCAGAGAAATGAGCCTAAAAAGCCAGAAAATGACAATAACCATGACTACACGCCTTAGCAATCCCATTTAAGCGCAAAAAAACGGGGGTTTTAGCGACTTTTGATAGAAATACAGTAAAACTATAGTTGATAAAAATAAAATCGCTTAAAACGCAAATGAGAGCCTTTTAGCGAGTGTCTACGAGTGACACAACGAAAGGTTGCTTATTCCCCCTCTGAAAAACCGTTTTTTATTGAATTACTGGGGACAGTGATTAGCGAGTGTCTACGAGCGAAGTATTGATGCTTTTGCTCGTCAAAAAGCATGAGCATAGCGAATGCATTATTCATGTTTTGCTTTTTGAATCCTTGATCATATATGCAAAAAACTGCCCCCACGAAGCGAGTGAAACGAGCTTCAATAGAGTACGAGCTTTAGCGAGTACCAAGGGCAGTTTTAATAACTCACTTTGGAAATAAATTCCCTTTTATTCTTTTAAAAAGCTTTTAAAAGCTTTTAGACCCTCTGAAAACCTTATGCAGCAATAGTTTCAAGCGTTAAAAGGGTACAAATAGCATGATAAAGGGTACAAATAGCATGATTTTATCGTTTAAAAGGGTACAAATAGCATGATTAAAGGGTACAAATAGCATGATAAAGGGTACAAATAAATTATTGTACCCTTATGTTTATTGGTGTACATTGTTTTCTCATAAGGGTACAAAAATCATGTTCATTTTTTATAAGGTTTGATATCTGAATGAATAAAGAAAATAGTTATGATAAATCTTATCCAGTAACAACAATGGCTATTCAAAACAAAGTTACTGAATGCTTTAAAAGCATGTCTGTAGATGAAAAAAGAATTTTAATTATGGCTTCTCCGATTGCTAGAAATGTCGATGCAAGTGAACAAGATCAAATCTTAATATCTGCTCAACAATTTGCTGATGACTGTGGTATCAAAGTCAATTCTGCTTATAAACAAATTGAAAATGCGTCAAAAAAACTAGTAGATCGGTCCTTTTCATACGTTAATGATAGGGGGAAAAAGGTCTACTCTAACTGGGTAATTGATGCTACTTATGAAGATGCAGGGATATCTTTAAGGTTTACATCTATTGTTTTGGTGATGTTGAAAATTTTAGATAAATACAATCCATACACTCGTTATAAAAAAGATGTAGTTCTAAAATTAAAAAAAGACTACTCAATAGACTTTTACCATTTAGCGAAAAAAA
>NZ_LR130768.1 GCF_900625095.1 Acinetobacter ihumii
TGTTTTCAGTGTGCTGAGTTTTATCTCATTTTCAGCAATTAGAACGCCCATATTTTTGTCGTATTGCAACTGAGCCTGATTTCTCTGTTTGATTTCATCATTGCTTCGGCTGATTTCGGTTTCGATGCCTCTTCTACGTAGTTCGGTGACTTTCGGTCCTTCGTGCAGGGTGGCTTCCAGGCCATTCTCCTGGTCTTTGTAGCTGCGGTGGTCGACCCGGGCTGTGGATCCGGCCAGATCCAGGTGCACATTGCAGATATCGGCAAAGTGTTCACGCCAGTGATCGATTTCTCCACTGTGTTTCTGATCGAGTTCCCGGGTTTTCTCTGTAAAACCTTCTGGCGTAAGTTTACGTGTGCTCATTAGGATATGGGCGTGATAATTGCGCTCATCACTGCCGGATCCGGTATGCGGTGCATGAATACAGGCATCGACTGCTACCTGATGTCTTTCCACGATGCTGGCACATAATTCTTCAAGCATGGCCAGACGTTGTTCCTGGTTCAGTTCACTTGGAAAGGCAATTTCAAATTCCCGGGCCACAGTCGAGTTTTTTCGGGTTTCCCGTTGTTCAACTTCGTTCCAGAGTTTTTCTCGATTTTTTAAATGCTGTGGTGCGCTTTCGGGTAAATAAATTTCTTTGTATTCCACACCAGTTTTTCGGCTGTAGTCATGTTCTCGGCCTTCACGTTCACAATAGATCTTTTCACCTGCCCGATAGGCAATCGCAGCAGTGGCGGAACGCCCTGCTGATCGTGCTACGGTTTTGACTGAAAAGTGGTAAATCGCCATGTCTATTTTTCGCTTTTAAATTTTCACGTAGTGAAATACAACCGTGAATACGGTTGTCGGGGTATTGGGGGAGACCCCAATCGGACTTGCAAACTTCGTTTGCATAAGTGCGCTCTTCGAGGAAAACATTACTATACATATAGCACCTTGAATGCATATTCAAGTGCGCTTATGTTAGGGATGGTTTCCCAGGATGATGGTATTGGATTAATGAG
>NZ_LR130769.1 GCF_900625095.1 Acinetobacter ihumii
ATGGAATTTGACGTCGTCATCGTTGGTGCTGGACCTGCCGGTCTATCGGCTGCGATTAAAATTCGCCAACTTGCGATTGAAAAGAATCTACCCGATTTGTCCGTCTGCGTCGTCGAAAAAGGGTCTGAAGTAGGTGCACATATTCTCTCTGGTGCCGTGCTTGAACCACGTGCCATCAATGAGTTGTTCCCCAACTGGAAAGATGAAGGCGCACCTTTAAATGTCCCTGTGACTGAGGACAAAACCTATTTCTTGCTGTCTGATGAAAAATCTCAGGAAGCACCGCACTGGATGGTACCTAAAACCATGCATAACGATGGCAACTATGTCATCTCGCTAGGTAACGTGGTGCGCTGGTTAGGTCAAAAAGCTGAAGAATTAGAAGTCTCTATTTTCCCGGGCTTTGCTGCTTCTGAAATTTTGTATCATGAAGATGGTACAGTCAAAGGTGTACAAACTGGTGATATGGGCATTGGCAAAGATGGTGAACCCACCCATAATTTTGCACCGGGTTATGAGCTACATGCCAAATACACTTTATTTGCTGAAGGCTGCCGTGGTCATTTAGGTAAACGCTTAATCAGCAAGTTCAATCTGGATCAAAATGCTGACCCTCAGCATTACGGGATCGGGATTAAAGAGCTTTGGGAAATTGATCCAGCCAAGCATAAAGAAGGCTTGGTGATGCA
The DNA here is from genome assembly GCF_900625095.1 of Acinetobacter ihumii. Taxonomy (GTDB): domain Bacteria; phylum Pseudomonadota; class Gammaproteobacteria; order Pseudomonadales; family Moraxellaceae; genus Acinetobacter; species Acinetobacter ihumii. The sequence goes on from NZ_LR130769.1 coordinate 690, forward strand.
TGGTTCAGGCTGGCCTTTGACGGAAACAGGTTCTTCTGGTGGCTGGTGGCTCTATCATGCTGAAAATAACCAAGTAACTTTGGGCATGATCGTGGATTTGTCTTATGAAAATCCGCATATGTTCCCTTTCATGGAAATGCAGCGCTGGAAAACCCATCCGCTGATTAAACAGTATTTAGAAGGCGGTAAACGTATTTCTTACGGCGCACGTGCGGTGGTTAAAGGGGGGTTGAACTCTTTACCTAAGCTGACCTTCCCGGGTGGCTGTTTAATTGGTGATGATGCTGGCTTCTTAAACTTTGCCAAAATCAAAGGTTCTCACACCGCCATGAAATCAGGTATGTTGTGTGGTGAAGCTGTATTTGAAGCGATTGCTCGTGGTGTAGAAAAAGGGGG
>NZ_LR130770.1 GCF_900625095.1 Acinetobacter ihumii
AGTTTGCTGGCGACAATAGCAAGAGTGAACCACCTGATCCCTTCCCGAACTCAGAAGTGAAACCTCTTCGCGCTGATGGTAGTGTGGCATTGGCCATGTGAGAGTAAGTCATCGCCAGCTTTTAAATTTAAAGCACCTCAACTCAAATGTTGGGGTGCTTTTTTATATTGAAAATTAATTTAAAAGGATGCGTCATTATCTGGCGTCTTAATAATTTATAAACTTCTATCATTGAATGAAACTATTTAATATAAATAATATGCTAGCTTGGAATATTATTTATGAGAAAAGAAAAAAGTTATCCTCGTGAACGCTTTACTCAGTCACTTTATAAAATTTGCCAGCGTTTACAACGTGGTCCTCAAATTTGTGCTGTTCAAACACGTTCTTTTATTGATCATTCAATAGTTATAAAGAAAATTCAAGTAAAATCACTTTGGGTTGCAGGTTCTTATGCTAGAGGAGCGATTGAATGTGGAGATCTTGATTTAATTATTGATGTAGAAAGCTTAACAGGTAGCATTCCTTATGCACATCAAATTGCACGAAGTTTATTTGGTGCAACACCTCTTGTATCATTTTATACTGGAACGCCTGAAAATAATACATCTGGTGTTGTCTTCAAAGAAGCTCTTTTGATTTGGAATATAGATCAACCAAATTGGGAAAATATACTTCAAAATATTCCTGTATCCAGTGATGTAGTACGATTCGAAAGACCAAGTGATAGATTGCCCTTATCAACCCGGCAATTTTATTTTGATAGTGAAGCAGTTGATAAGTTGTTAGCTTTATATGATGCAAAAATTATTCAATGGACTTTTAGCTCAATCAATTTTAATGCCAAAAACAAACCTGAATTATCCTTACATATGCAAAATCAATTAAAATATAAAAATTGTGGCATGCATTCGGGTGTAGCATTACATCATTTCTTTGCAATCGAGCCTCAACAATGGGAAGACCAACATTTATATGGAACTGTTCGCGATGGTTTTTATATTGCAGGAGTTAATTTAAATGTAGGGAAATCAAAAATACCTTCCAATTTATTGGAAAGCATGAATATTTATCAGGAAATCTTAATTCCTCATTTATCTAATTCAGGACCTAATGGTGCTTGGATTGTAGAAAGAGGAGAGAAGCATCCTTTAATTATACAAGCTAATCAATACTATGGTTACGTGTTAATATGTGAAAATATAATACAAATGGTTTCAGAATCAGATGAGTATAATCAATCTAAATTAGTTCTAGAAATATACGACTCATTAGATATTGCAGAAGATTTAGCAACTTATTGGAATGATGATTCTGAAAATTCTCCACCGTTAAAGGTTATTTCAATTTCAGGAAGAGAATTTCTTAATGAAATCGCTAAAGCTGAATATGTAGATATTTATCAAGAGAATAATATAACAAGATTTGAACTTGATAAAATCTATAATGGAAATAAGAATATACAAGCTCTTCATCATGAGTTATTTTCTTTATTACCATCTAAAAGAACTCATGAATGATTAAGCCTATAAGATTATTATAGTTGATCAGTTTTTATAAATAAAAAAGTAAAAAAATTTATTTTATTCAAACAATTTATGTACTACATGTTCGTGAGTTAATGTCAGACCTGCTTTTAATCCCAAAGGTTTAAATACTTTATCAATAATTTGTTGAGTCTGGCTGCCTTTATTTTGTTCAATATCAGTTAATGTACGGCGACTTATTCCAACAAGCTCGGCATATTTTTGTTGTGATAATCCCAATATATTTTTTCGTAAATATAATAGCAGTTCGCCTTGGGTGATTTCATTGAATAAATAGCGTCGATACCAGTCAATTAAAATCTGTTGGCGATCTTGAGGAGAGATTTTTAAAGTCATAATAATTGCCACCGTTTTAATTTATCTTCAATATAATCAAAGCCAATAACTGGCATTTCTATAATTTGCTGTGGTACGCCATGTTGTATTAGTCTTTGTTTTAAATGGATCAGTTTAAATCCAAGTTGTTTAAGTGCATTAAAACTCACTTCAGGATCACAATATTTTGCTAATTTTTGAGTAATTTCAGGCCAGCGATATTCTCCACCTTCCTCATAAGGGCTACCCCAAGAAGTTGAGCGGATAATTCCTTCAGGATCTGCTTTCATAGGGGCAAAGTCATAAATTGGCGCAAGTTCAATCTTCCCATTATATTTTATGAAAGATGTATTACGTCCATGATTATCCGAATTCCCAAAAATAATATTGAGTAAGTCGCGTTGTAACCATTCACAGATAAATTGTTGTTGATTAAAGTTGGGCTCAATCTTTGAAAGTAATCTACACAATTGGTCAATCACCTCAAAATGGTTGAGATGGCTTCCCGCAGGTTTATTTAAAATAGAGTAGACAGACTCTAAACCAGCGCGCTGCCATTGTTGGCCATCCCAATAAGTATCAAAACGGGGTAACCATAAAGAAGGATAGTATTCTCCTTCCAGTAGTTTCATATTTTCATGATCAATCGTGGCAAAGCCAAGCTCGGCCAATGTCTGATAATAATAATATTCTGCGCGCAAAATATTACAGTCGATTTCTGAGCGGTTATTTCTTGGAAATTTGACTAAATAATGTTGATCAGGCTGATCGAATCGTTGTTGATAGGTATCAATCCAGACTTCATTCTGATGTGATAGCCGAATCAAAAGTTTGGGTGCTTCACCACCAGCACCTGTTGCACCACCACTAATAGCGCCCATTTGTTGTGCGTATTCAAGGAAGTCAGCATTACGATTGACCACGTCAATTATACTAAAACGGCGTTGTTGAAGTGTAGAATGCTCAGCTTGAACTGGAATTGATTCTTTAATACGTAAATTACCAACAGGTGCAATCGTACCTTTTTTGAGCAAAATCGTATCTTGTTGTTGGATGGAAAGCTGCTGTATGTGTAGATAATTAACCCAGTATCGACGTGCTGCGCCAGATGGAACAATATCTTCTAAAAATCCAAACCAATGCTTTGCTTCATGTTGAATCATGAGTTGGATAGGCAAAATCAGACTACATGCATGTTCATCACGAAGGTCTATATGCTGTAGCGCATATTCCAGCTCATATTCTAGCGTACACGTGCTAGAAGACCCTTTTTCGGATTCTAATAAAGTTAAATGTGCAATATCAAGCCATTTAAACTGAATTAATGCCTGAATCGTAAGTTTTTCCATATCATGTATATGTGCAAATATTTTCTCAAAAGTAGCATAAATTATCCAATTTGTGCAATATAATGCACTTTATTAAATGATTTAACATAAAATGTGAAAAATTTTGCACATTTAAGGTATGAGTTTAACAATCATTTTTATTTTTCTTCTGGTATGTCTATAACTTCACTCTATAATAATTGAGAATTATTCTAAATCTAATAAGGATATAACATGTCTACTGACCAACAATTTAAAGCACCCGCAAATTTAGGAATAGCAGTGTATGCTGATAATGCAGAAGCAATCGGTAATACCCCTTTAGTACGCATTAATCGTATTATTCAATCGGGTGCAACGGTTCTGGGCAAAGTGGAAAGTCGTAATCCGGCATTTTCAGTTAAATGTCGTATTGGTGCCGCATTAATTGCAGATGCTGAAAAACGTGGTGTATTGAAAGAAGGTATGCATATTGTAGAACCGACAAGTGGTAATACAGGCATCGCTTTGGCGTTTGTGGCAGCAGCAAAAGGTTATCCTATTACGTTAACCATGCCCGCCAGTATGAGTCTTGAACGTCGTAAAGTACTTCAGGCTTTTGGTGCTCATCTGGTGCTAACTGAACCTTCAAAAGGAATGAAAGGCGCGGTTGATGAAGCCATACGTCTAGCGACTGAACAGCCAGAGATTTATTTTCTTCCGCAACAATTTGAAAACCCAGCCAATCCTAAAATTCATGAAGAAACTACGGGACCAGAAATTTGGGATGCGACTAATGGGCAAGTTGATATTTTAGTGGCAGGCGTTGGAACGGGCGGTACAATTTCTGGTATTTCACATTACTTTGAAAATATTCAAAATAAGCCTATTTACTCGGTGGCTGTAGAGCCTGCGGAATCTCCGATTATTAGTCAAACCAAGCGTGGTGAGGCTATTACACCTGCACCACATAAGATTCAGGGTATAGGTGCGAATTTTATTCCAAAAAATCTGGATTTAGATATTGTCGATGAAGTCATGCCAATTGTCAGTGATGAAGCAATCGAATGGGCACGGAAATGTGCAACTCAGGAAGGAATTCTGGTTGGAATTTCAAGTGGTGCAGCGCTCGCTGCTGCCGCAAAAATTGCACAGCGACCTGAAAATAATGGTAAAACCATCGTAGTAATTTTGCCAGATAGTGGTGAGCGTTATTTATCTTCAGTACTGTTTGAAGGTTTATTTGAAGAATAAGGCAGGTATCAGAAAGCCCATTATTTTATGGGTTTTCTGAAAATAGCCTAAGTAGGATTTTAAGCAAATGCATGTTTGTAAACCCTAGTATAATTTCAAATACATTAAGCATGTATTGTAATTAAATGAATTTAAAAAACAATTTTATTAAAGTTCTTTCTTTAAAGCTTTTTCAAAGCGTTTAACCGATCGTGCATATTTTTTGGCTTTATGTCGCGTCCAAAAACTTGATCTATAACCTGCTGGACCGACATTGTAATACGCACTAGCTTTAAACCAACTTCCTGCCATTTCATTATAATGACCTAAAATATAAGCACTACATTGAATATTGGTGTATTCATCGGCTAAATTGCCAGGACAGGACTGACGCCAATAACTTGGAATAATTTGTGCTAAACCTACAGCACCGCCTGAAGAACGAGCATAAGTGTTATAGTTTGATTCCTGACGAATGGTCGCTGCAATTAATAACGGAGGCACTTCATAACGATCTGCACTCTGGATGATCATCGGCGATAAACGATTGGCTGTAACTGAAGGCACTGCATATGCCTTTTGTAATCCGTTAGAGAGCTTATTGGAGCGTTTTTCTAAAGAGCCACTACTAGGGCCAAGTGTAGTACAACCGCTGAAAATCATAGTGATACTACTTATAATCAATAATTTGGTAAATGTTTCTCTAGGGGGATAAGCGATTTGTGTTTTAGTAGATAAGAAAGTATCAAGTGGTTGCAAAACGAAGTACCGTGAAATGAAGATTCAAGTTGCAAAAATCTTAATTTGTCCTTGTTATAGCGTCAATAAAAGTGATGTGACAATTTGCAAGATCAACAATCTAAAAATAGCCTAAGCAAATTTAATTTTTACCTCAAATAAATTATAATAAAATTCATGTTTTCTACTTTTTATTTATACAAAAATTATGACATCTGCTTGTAAATTACTTAAAACCAATAAGATTGACTATAGCATCCATGAATATGAGCATGATCCCAATGCAAAAAGTTTTGGTCTTGAAGCTGCTGAAAAATTGAATCTAAATGTGGAAGAAGTCTTTAAAACTTTATTGGTTACCGATGATAAAAATCATTATGTCGCGATTTTACCCGTAAATCACCAACTAAACTTGAAAAAAGTTGCTGCGGCACTGGGTTGTAAAAAGTTGCATATGGCTGATCCTAAAGATGCTGAACGTTTAACTGGTTATTTAGTCGGTGGGATTAGCCCCTTAGCTCAGAAAAAACGTTTAAAAACTGTCATTGATGCTTCGGCTGAAAGTAAAACAAAAATTTATGTGAGTGGTGGTAAACGTGGTTTGGATATAGGCGTAAATCCGCAAGACATCGCAAACATATTGAGTGCGAATTTTGCAGATATTCTTGATCAGTAATAGATAAAGTTAGCTCGTATAAAAAATGATGGTGCGCCTGAAAAAATCTATTAGAGCCATATATTGCGCATCAAATGGTGCAAAATAAATATTTGTTTAATTAAGGATAGATTTTCCCTAAAAAATAATTACTTTTCTCTTTCATAAATTTTAGAGCAATTCAAATTTTAAGTCGAAAATCGCTAAGATTTTGCTTAAATAAGAGGTAATTGGTTGAAATTTAATCAAATATGTTTCATTTATTGAATAAGTCGTTTTTTTGCACAGTTTTTGTATACCCTAACTATGTGAATTATAAACAATTAGAGGTAAATGAATGCTGATTTTTCATGGTTCTCCTGTTCAAGGTGCACTTTTTGATATGGATGGAACAATGTTTGATACTGAACGTTTACGGTTTCAAACATTGAAACAGGCATCTCAAGAGCTGATTGGACAAGCGTTTTCCGATGAATACTTGATGCAATGTTTGGGTTTGAGTGCTACCACTGCTGAACAACTGGCACAACAACAATACGGTTCAGATATTCCTTACAAAAAAATTCGACAACGTGCAGATGAACTTGAATTGGAGTTGGTACGAAATGAAGGCGTACCTATTAAAAAAGGTTTGGTTCAGGTTTTGGAGCGGTTAAGAAAGTCAGGATTGCGCATGGCAGTTGCAACCTCAAGTCGTCGTGCGATTGCTGAAGAGTACCTGATTAATGCCAATGTATATAAATTTTTTGATGTACTGGTATGTGGCGATGAGGTTGAACAAGGCAAGCCGCATCCTGAGATTTTTGAAAAAGCTGCTGAGAAATTAAATCTGGACACTTCGCAGTGTTTAATGTTTGAAGACTCTGAAAATGGAATTACTTCTGCACATGCAGCAGGTGGGATCACGATTTTATTTAAAGATATTAAAGTGCCAAATGACAACATGTTGTCTAAAGCCAATTTCTACTTTGAAACCATGTATGACTATTTAGAGGATCTGGATCAATATGTACCTGCCATGGACATGCCGATTTTACAAGAAACGTTTCCACAAACTTTAAATCAGTTAACAGTTGGAATTCATGGTTTCGGTGCAATTGGTGGTGGTTATATTGCACAGATTCTATCGCATTGGGATGGTTATACTCGACCTCAGCGTATTATTGCTTCAACACGAAACAGTTTATATCGTGAAGCTGTTAACGCATTTGGCACTTATTCTATTCGTTATGGTCAGGTTTCTTATGATGAAAGGATAGAATATATGTCAGTGATTGATGCAGATAACGAACAGCATATGCTGGATATGTATCTGGAATCATCATTAATTGCGTTGTGTTTACCTGAACAAGCAATTGCGACTGAAGCCAAAATGATAGCAAAAGGACTATATGCACGTTTTGCTTCGCAAACGATGCAAAATAGTCGCCCACTGACTTTTTTGATTATTTTAAATAAAGTCGGGGCTAAAAAATTGGTATTAGCCCATATTCGAACGCAATTGATTGCATTGTCTAATGAAGAAATCGCTGATCAAATCATGGCGCAGCATTATTTTTGTGATACGGTCGTTAACCGGATGGTGTCCAAACTTTCGGAACAACATCTGTATCGACAGCTTAAAATTAAATATAACTTTTTCAAGCAATATCAATCCGATGTTGAAGATGAAAATGTTGAAATAGAAGATACCAGCAAACTTTCTACAGAGCAGGAACATCAAGCGTCTGTGTATATTGATGATATGCGACGTAATTTTCAGCCCAGTCATATCTTACAAACAATGGACTTAATTTTATTTAATAGTGAAACAGATATGCCGATCTATGTGGAAAATAACAGTCCATTAGTGGCAAAAATGCGTCAAATGGTTGTGGTGGACAATATTGCCGATATTCAACTGATTAAAAATCGTCTATGGAATGGTGTACATGCCATGATGGCGTGGTATGCCTCATTATTGGGCCATGAAACGATTGGTGTCGCGATGGGCGACGCACGTGTACAGGCTTTGGTGAAGCATTTGCTGCAAGAGGTAAAACAAGGCTTGGCCGTTTGCTTGCCTAAACGTGCTCAAGATCTGGGGCGTTTGGCTAAGAGCTTTGTTGAATCTTGCCAATATGCTTATAAAGATCCGTGTCAGCGTGTAGCACGTGATCCATTACGTAAGCTTGGTCATAACGAACGTGTTTTTGGTTCGATCGTGAACAATCTTCAATATAACTTGCCGATAGATCATTTGCTGTGGGGTGCAAGCTTGGGATATTTTTATGCATTCAGATATTCGGCAACCAAATTTGAACATCTATCTGAGCACCTTGAGCTTAATCTCAAACATCTCTCGTTATCAGATGAACAGAAACAGTATCTTGAGCAAATGATACGAGGCTACTTAAAAGATTTAATGGATGATCCAGATCGTTTAAATCATTCAAATTTTCTATATCATCATGACAGACAGCAATATAACTGTGCTTAGTGTTTAAAATAAACAGGCATACAACAGGCATACAAATGAGTTTCGGTTTACACCAAAAGTCTGTTGTTCATAAAAAATGGACTTTTGGTGTTTTCTGATGAGCTAAGTTCAACCGTTTGCTTAACGATTAAGCTCAAGCAGATCGGTGACTCACACAACATTCAACTAATTGAGGAGACTTGTAATAAGATGAACGAGAAAAGGGCCTGCAATCACCATAAAGATTCCAGCCAATACCATCGTTAAACTCGCAATAACGCCTTCTTCCTTGTTACGACTATAGGCTTTACTGGTTCCAAACCCGTGTGCTGCATTTCCCAGTGATGCGCCATTTGCCAAATAAGATTTAAGTTTCAAGCCAGCAAGTACCAGATCACCAAAAACCATTCCAACAATACCAGTGATGATTGTAAATAAAATCACCAGTTCAACAGAGCCACCAATATGTTGCGTAAGCTCCATGGCAAAAGGTGTAGAAATGGAACGTGCCATCAAGCTAAAGGTTGTCGCATGATCAAAATGAAATAAACGAGCCAAATAAAAGGCACTTAACATGCCCACGGTCATACCTACCACAATTCCAAGGCTAATAGACAAGGCATGTTCACGAATAATATTTCGGTACTCATAAATCGGAATAGCAAATGCAACTGTAGTAGGACCCAGCATCCATACAATCCAATGGCTTTGCTGCATATAAGTTTCATAGGGCACATGGAAGAATAGTAATAATCCAATAATGATTACTGGTACCAAAATTGCCGGTGAAAATGGTAAATAAGGCAAACGACGATAAATAGGTTTTGCCACTATGTAGCCAAACACAGTTCCGATAAGACAGATGAAAGCTAGACTCATGATTTTGCTCCACGCTGTAAAATGGTTTTATCGATATTTCTGCGTTGTTTAATACGATTTTCCAGTTTAAAACAGAGATGTACTGTGTAAGCGGTAAATACCATGACACAAACAGTTCCCAGAACGACAGCACTGATCAGTTGCCAACCTTCACTGATGAATAGGTTCTTATAATTCATCAACCCGACCACACAGGGAATAAAAAATAAAACCAGTTCAGCTAATATAAAATCAGAACCTCCTTTGATCCATTCCAGTTTAAATAGACCGCTGAGCAAGCCAGTCAACACCAGAAATAAGCCGATGACACCTGCCGAAAATGGCAAATGAAAAAAACTTTGTAAGACTGAACCGATCCACCAGAAACAGATGAGCAATATGAGCTGTAAAATAATTTTTGCGGTGTGTGGAACATGCAAACTTGACACAATGCGACCTTTGATCTGAATAGTTTTATGGGGAATATGATGATTGTAGATCCTTTAGATATGTCATATTATGAATAATATTAAAATAATTATTCTATTTTGGAATGTTTGCGTGTGGATATAAAGGCCTTAAGAATATTTGTACAAATTATTCATAGCAAAAGCTTTTCAGTGGCTGCTGAGCAGCTTTTTGTGACACAGCCCACTGTAAGTAAAGCAATTGCTGCACTTGAAAATGAGTTAGGTGTTACCTTGTTTAAAAAAGGTGAAATGGGACGAAAGCGTGAGGTTGAGCTCACCTTTACGGGACAGCAAGTTTATCAACATGCTTTAAATATTTTAGAGGAACAAAAAAGAATTTATGAAACGCTCGATGATGTAAAGCATTTAAAAAAAGGCAAAATCGCAATTGGTGTGCCTCCATTGGGTTCTGTGCTGTTGGCATCATTAATTGCTTTATTTCATCATCGTTATTCAGAGATTGAGCTTGAATTTATGGAGGTTGGGTCAAATGCAATTTCAGAGGCTCTGATCCATAAAACATTGGATGTGGGCGTACTACTGGACAATCAAAATCCAATTTTGGCAGAAATTCCCATTATCAATTCACCGCTATGTCTGGTTTCTCCCAGATCATCAAAATGGCAAAAAATGGAGCAAGTGAGTCTGGCTGATTTAAAAGATGAAGATTTTCTACTTTATGATGATCGTTTTACTTTAAATAAACTGATTCTGGAAGCGACTCAACGGCTTGGATTTCATCCTAAAATTGTGTGTAAAAGTAGCCAATGGGATTTTATTATTAAGATGGTGGAGCATGATATGGGCGTTGTATTACTCCCACAAATTTACTGTGAACAACTGGATGCTCAAAAATTTAAAGTTACTGCACTAAAAAATTCGCCTATTCGCTGGAAATTGACTATGGCGTGGAATACTTCTGTGCCAATGAGCGCAGCGACCAAAGCTTGGCTTGAAATAGTACAGATGCATCCAGATGAAATTCGGTTCTAAGATCTGATTGGTTATTCTTTAAAAGGATTGAATCGAATGAGGGTCGTGAGCCCAAGTGTATTTAGAAATGCGGTTCGCGAGTATGGATGGCGTTCAACTTCATGCTGGATGAGTTGTCTAAAAACATGATTAAAGTTTTCACGTGGATAATTCTCTAAACAATATTTTTGAAAGTCAGCGTGAATAAACTGAAGCTCAGAACCAATCACATCACAACTGGTTCCTTTTTGTAGCATAAGCACTTCTTTAGGTTGATTCAGGTTTGAGAAACCGTTCATATGCATACTTATGGCATTGCTGATTAACTCAATTTTTTCGTGAGAATACTGATGTTTCTGGCAAATTTTTTCAGCTTGTGTCGCACTATGTAGCGTGAAACAGTGACATTGCGCAGGTTCATGCGCATCAACTAAGCCTACATCATGCAACAATGCTGCAACTAAAAATGCCTCTGCATCATATTGCCACCGATTAATTTGGCTAAAAGCCACACCCCAATAATAACTACGCCAAGAATGATTGATGATGCTCAAATTCTGTGTCTGTTCGAGTTGTTCAATAGCGTCCTTGACCAGCAAGGTATCAGGCAATGGCACGGCATGATAATCAACGACATGCAATTTGGTATTTTGAGGCCCTAATCGCTGCAAAAGATGTGTTGTAGTCGGGGCTAGTGTTTTTTGTAGAAGATAAAGCTTGTCCTTAAAATTAATTTTACCCTGTGTTTGCTTCAACCATGTATAAGATCCCAACATGTTTAGACTCGTTTTATTGATTAGAGCAATTACTCTAATTTTTATTTTCACTAAAATCAAGATCATTCGCTTATAAAAAAGCCCTGATTAATCAGGGCAGATGAATCAATAATGAATGAAGCAGTGCTTATTTTTCCATTGTTTTACATAGGGAGCAAATTACGCCGTTATGTTTATGTGAATACATCACGTCTGGACGTTCGTAGTCTTGATCACAAGACACACAAGCATAAAGAGTGGCAACAGGTGTACCTTCAGCATCAAAACGTGGTTCATTGATTCCATCATCATGCTTTTTAATATAATACTTACCTTGAGTGATTAAGCCCATGACAGGAGTAAGTACAAAGCCGACAATTAAAGCAATGAGTGGAGAATATGCAGACAGGAAATCGCCTAATAGTCCGAAGAAAGCCGCAATAGAAAGACCAGCAGCAACGCCGAATGAAACCAGACCGACTGGATTAAAATCATATAACATGTCACGACGATACTCAGGATGTTTTGGTGAAAGCTTTAAAAGATATTTATTAATAGCAATATCTGTTGCCACTACCACAACCCATGCAATCGCAAAGTTTGAATAAAAACCAAGAATTTTACCCAATACCGCAAACATATTGCCTTCCATCAAAGCAAGTGCAACTGCCAGATTGACCAATACAAAGATAATACGTCCCGGATATTTTTTACTCATCCGTGTGTATGCGCTTGTCCATGCTAAAGAACCAGAGTAAGCATTGGTGACATTAATTTTAATCTGAGAGATCACCACCAAAATGACGGCTAAAGCCAATGCCAACCAACCCGGTAACATATCGTGAAAAGCAGCATTAAATTGTTGTACAGGTTCAGTTGAATTGACTCCAGGTAATTTAGTCAATAAATAAAAACCGAGAAATGCCCCAATAATTTGTTTAATTGCACCTAAAATAACCCAGCCCGGTCCAGCCGAAATGACCGCTGCCCACCAAGACTTACTATTTTCTTTGGTCTTTGCTGGCATAAAGCGTAAATAATCAATTTGTTCACCAATTTGCATAATCAGGGACAAGCATATACCTGCACCTAACATAATTGCGGCCATATCCATAGGCGCGTAATGGTTTTGGCCCGTATAAGTCGTAAACGTTGCCACCAGATTAGGTTCTTTATGAATGAGATAGGCCACGGGACCGATCATTAAAATGAGCCAGACTGGCGTAGTCCAAACCTGTAATTTGGTTAATGCTTTCATTCCATAAATTACCAGTGGAATGACCATCAGTGTTGAAATGAGATAACCTGCCCATAAAGGAATACCCAAGCCCAGTAACAGACCTTGCGCCATAATGGAGCCTTCTAGCGCAAAAAAGATAAAAGTGAAGCTAGCAAAAATTATACTGGTGATTACTGAACCAAAATAACCAAACCCTGCACCACGAGTGATCAAATCTAGGTCAATATTGTATCGGGCAGCATAGTAGGCGAGTGGGATTCCAGTAAGGAAGATAATAATTGCTGCGAAAAGAATAGAGTAAAGCGCATTGGTTGTACCATAGGTCATGCCAATACTTGCACCAATTGAGAAATCTGCAAGGTAGGCAATACCGCCTAATGCGGTTATGGCGACAACTTTTGGACTCCAGCGACGAAAGCTATGCGGTGCATAGCGCAGAGTATAGTCTTCTAGTGTTTCATTTGCTGCTTTATTGGGCTGTGTTGCATCAAAAGAATCCGTTACTGAGGTGTCGTGCATTCTTTGTGACCTACTTATAAGTAATAATATGGTGCATAAAGCAATGACTATGCCAATTTTTACAGTTGATTAAAAATATAAGGGATCATGTATCGGTCTAACAAAGATACCTATATACATTCAATATAAATTCGCCGTCTGGATACACATCATTTGAGCAGGGTATTGGTGATGAAATAGACAATTCTTTAAATTATGCTAAGATAACTAAAACGTATTTAAAAGATACGGGAGATGATGTATGACCGCCTTTGTTGCAATGAAAGCCAGCCTAAGAGAAGAAGAAATGATTCCGCATCTTGCTGTGGAAGCGTTTCATCATGCTTTTACTCAGGCTCTACAATCATCTTCTGTGGTGTATGCCAAAAATCAATATTTGCTGAGACGATCGTGCAATGGCGAAGTCGAAGTCTTAAAAAATATTTCGTCTTCCTATACTCATTTACCAGTCTCAGAAACAGTATTAAAGCGTAAGAAAAAGATCGCATTCTAACTTTGTATGCCACAACCACGAATCAGGATGTTTGCGGGTCCAAATGGATCAGGTAAAAGTACCATTAAAGATTATTTACTTCCGCGACATATTGGTGCGTATTTAAATGCAGATGAATTAGAAAAGCAGTTAATAGAACATCAGTGTTTTTCTTTAACAGAATTTCATGAGTCGCTTGAAAATCAGCAATTGATTGATTTTTTAAAATTAAAGAAACGTCAAGTAAATCATAAAATCATTCCTTTACTTTCAAGCGATCCGATAATTTTAGCAAATGGAAAAATCGCTTTTGAGACAAGCGAAATTGATTCCTATCTCGCTGCCAGAATTATAGATTTTATTCGCATTCAATTTCTTGAGTTAAACATCAGTTTTACCTTTGAGACGGTAATGTCACACATCAGTAAAGTTGAGTTCTTGGCTCAAGCCAAAGCACAAGGTTTTCGTACTTATCTTTATTATGTTTCTACCATAGATCCTGATATTAATATTAATCGCGTGCAGTATCGAGTGAGTCAGGGCGGTCATCACGTGCCTGAAAATAAGATTAGAACACGTTATGTAAGAAGTATGGATTTATTGATGGATGCAATAGATGCATCTGATCGGGCCTATATATTTGATAATTCTTCTGATGGTACGCAGGCATCATTTTTAGCCGAAATTGAAAACGCGGAAATTTTAAGACTGAATAAAAATTTACAAAAATTTCCCAAGTGGTTTGTAGATCGTGTGTTAAATGAGTTTATGTAATGTGGTGTTTTCTCCTTTAAAAGCTGTTCGTGACAAACCGATAAGTAAATGAATTAAAAGTAAGCTTGATTAATATATAATTAAATATATTATAATTTTATATAATAAAATGCTTATTAAGCATTGGAGGTTATCACAACCATGCATAGTTTTTTATGGGCTTTTTCAGGCGGCTTGTTGTTAGGCGTCGCTGTAGTGGGCTATCTGTATGTGAATGGTCGCATAGCAGGGGTGAGTGGCTTACTGGCACAGGCGATCAACCCAAAAACAATTGCGCAAACACCTGCGATCTGGTTTGTACTGGGTTTGGTTATTACACCTTTTATTTTCTCTTATTTTTACACTCCTGACATTCAAATTGATTCAAATCCATATTTATTGATATTGGCAGGGTTACTGGTCGGTTTTGGTACTCGTATGGGGTCGGGATGCACCAGCGGGCATGGTATATGTGGAATAAGTCGTTTATCTAAACGATCCATTATTGCAACTCTTACTTTTATGTTTGCAGGTTTTGTGACGGTTTATCTGATTCGTCATGTGCTCGGGGTAAACCCATGAAAAATATTTATGCGTTTATATTCGGTTCGATTTTTTCATTAGGTTTGATGATTTCAGGTATGTCTAATCCTGAAAAAGTTCTTTCCTTTTTGGATCTTTTTGGTGTGTGGGATGCCAGTCTGGCATTTGTAATGATCGGCGCAATTTTAGTGGCTTTTATTCCTTTCCAAAAGGCAATACGCCGTCCTGTTACTGTATTTAAGGAAAAAATAGAGCTGCCACAGAAAACTCAAATTGATTCAGATTTAATCATGGGATCAGTCATCTTTGGAATTGGATGGGGGATTGCAGGGATTTGTCCTGCGCCAGCATTAACTTTGATTGGACTTGGATATGGTCAGGCATTGTATTTTATAGTTGCAATGCTGCTTGGCATTCTTCTTCATCGGAAAATAAGAGGAACTTAAATGATATGAATACCCAAATACCACTGGTTAAATCCTTTTTTGATGAAGCGACCCATACGTTTAGTTACGTGGTTAGCGATCCTCATAGCAAAAAAAGTGCTGTGATTGATAGTGTATTAGATTACGATGCAGCTTCAGCCACAACTTCGACACTTCAAGCAGATCGATTGATTGACTATATCCGTGAAAATAGCCTAAGTAATGAATGGATTTTAGAAACACATGTGCATGCTGACCATTTAACTGCTTCACAATATCTAAAAGAACAAATAGGTGGAAAAATTGCAATCAGTCATAACATTAAAATAGTGCAAGCAACCTTCAGCCAGATTTATAATCTTGACCTAAAATATTTCAATATGAGTCAATCATTTGATTATTTATTTCAAGATAATGAGCACTTTAAAATTGGCAATTTAGATGCTTATAATATCCCAACGCCGGGGCACACACCTGCATGTTTAAGCTATGTGATTGGTGATGCGGTGTTTGTTGGAGATACGCTGTTTATGCCAGATTATGGAACAGCACGTTGTGACTTTCCAAATGGGAGTGCAGCACAACTCTATGATTCAGTTCAGCGCTTATATGATTTAGCAGACAATATGCGTATGTTTTTATGCCATGATTACTTGCCTGACAACCGCGATACTTTTATTTGTGAAACAGATATTAAAACTCAAAAACATTGCAATGTTCATATTCATCAAGGTACTGCAAAAATAGATTTTATTCACATGCGTGAGGCAAAAGATGCGACTTTGGCAATGCCAAAACTGATTTTACCTGCCATTCAAATTAATATGGATGCTGGGAAATTTCCACCACCTGAATCGAATGGTCAACGTTATTTAAAATTACCTCTTAATTATTTCAAAGCTTAAAATATGTCAAATTTAGAAGATCCACGCGTACTGCTTGCACTTGAACGTACTTTGTTGGCATGGAATAGAAGCAGTCTGGCACTCATTGCGTTTGGATTCTTAATTGAAAAATCAACTTTACTGGTGCATTTAATTGATCCAGTACGTTATCACGATAAAATTTTGTTTAATCGCTGGCTGGGTGTTTTAGTAATTATTTTAGGTTTAATCATTAGTCTGTTATCGGTTATTCAATATCGGATTGCGCTTAAATCACTGACGCCGTTGGAAATGATTGAAGGCTATCGAACCAATTTACCTATTGTACTCAGCTACTTTACGATACTCAGTGCAATCATGCTGATTATTTCATTCTGGATTTAATTTTTTAAGCATAGCCCCCTTGGGGACTATGCTTACCTAAAAAAATAAACAAAGTGCTAATACACTGAGCTTTTATATGTAAAGAAAATGAAAACCCTTTACATATTCGGTGAAGAAACACAGCAAAGTTAAGCTTTGTTGTGTCGCAATAGCTGAGATGTCAGGATGTGACAGCTTAAAACAAAGCTACGCAAGGTGATTCAATTACATAAGCAGATTTGCATTACATATTAGGATAATTCGGACCACCACCACCTTCAGGCGTCACCCACGTAATATTCTGTGATGGATCTTTAATATCACAGGTTTTACAGTGGACACAGTTGGCTGCATTGATCTGGAAGCGTTTGTTGCCTTCACCTTCATCCACAATCTCATACACACCCGCTGGACAATAACGCTGTGCAGGTTCATCCCATTTTGGCAAATTCACATTGACTGGAATCGTTGGGTCGGTCAATTTCAAATGCGATGGCTGATTTTCTTCATGAACAGTATTAGATACAAATACTGAAGACAAACGATCAAAAGTCAACTTGCCATCTGGTTTTGGATAAGTCGGTTTAAAGGTCGCCTTATCTTGTGTTTTCAGTGCACTGTAATCTGGTTGTAAGTCATGCAACGTGAAAGGCACTTTAAAGATGTTTTGATCCAGAAAGTTAAATGCACCACCAATCCACAAACCAAACTTATGCATTGCAGGGCCAAAGTTACGACTACGATGTAACTCTTCTTTCAACCAGCTATTGTCAAACTTTTGTGTGTAGGCAGTCAGTTCTTTATCAAAGAAATCTTCACCTTCCAGCACACGGGCAATCGCAAGATCACCCCCTTTTTCTACACCACGAGCAATCGCTTCAAATACAGCTTCACCACACAACATACCTGATTTCATGGCGGTGTGAGAACCTTTGATTTTGGCAAAGTTTAAGAAGCCAGCATCATCACCAATTA
>NZ_LR130771.1 GCF_900625095.1 Acinetobacter ihumii
TGAGCAACAGCATATAAAAGATGCTTACGCATTTGAATTATCTAAGGTAAAAGATGAAGCAATTCGCCAACGAGTTATTGATCGAATTTTAGTTAATATTGATGAAGATCTCGCAACGTACGTTGCAAATGAACTCGGTTTAAAACCATCAACCAAACCTGAAAATAAGAAACAAAGTCAGGTCAAAACCTCAGAGAAACTTAGTATTGATGCTTTCCCTGCTCCAGATATTAAACAACGTAAAATCGCAGTACTTGTACATGATGGGTCAAATACAAATTCAGTAGATGCCGTTAAAGCATGGGCGGAAAGTGAAAATGCTGTTGCAGAAATTCTAGCTCCAAGTTCAGCTCCAGTTAAATCAAAAGATGGCAAAGAGATTGCCGTAGATGGTCGCCAAAATGGTGAGCCATCAGTAACTTATGATGCTGTTGTTGTGATTGATGGTGATAATTTGGATACATTTAAAGCCGATGGTGTTGCTAAACATTATGTTCTAGAGACTTATAAACATTTGAAACCGATTTATTTAATTGATGATAAGAAAGCACTTATTGATTATCTTGGTATTCAATCAGATGATGCTGTTTTCAGTAGCAAGTCATTTATGGATCAACAGGATGACTTCAAGTTAGCCATACAAAACCACAGACTTTGGTCGCGAGAAGATGTAGTGGCAGGTATCCCAGCATAAAGATATGGAAAAGCCTAGACTCAATATTTAGTTCTAGGCTTTTTAAATCCGATACCATTTAACATAATGGGCGTTATAAGAAGTCAGCTCTTATTTAGATTTCATCTTTAAACGACATTGCATGTCGCTATGGATCACTTATAGTATTGAAATATAATTTTTTTTATATGAAGCTCATAAAATATTCTATCTGAAATTTTTGAGGTTCAATTATGGCAGTTTATGCTGACTCTAGTGTTTTGAAACACATTCCAAGTTGGGATGGATGGGAAAAAGTATATAGTCCTAGTGATCAAGTTCCACATTCTGGGATATATAAATGTACAGGCTGTAATAAAGAAATTACATCGAATAAGGGAGATAAGTTTCCGCCACAGAATCATCATCAACATGGTTCCAATTTGAGTTCTATTCGATGGAAAATTATTATTTTTACAGATACTGAAGGGAAATATTGATTAAAAAAGGGAGCAATCAGCTCCCTTTCTCATTAATGTTTTTTTAGCTCTTTCAGCATTGCATCTCGAAGAATTTCATTCATACGTGTCTGATAGCCTTTGCCTTGCGCTTTAAACCACGCAAGGACATCTGCATCAAGACGAATCGAGGTCTGTTGCTTCACTGGACGATAAAATTGTCCATGGCGAACTGCATTACCCCAGTCGGTAATCTCAGGAATATCAGATAAATCTAATTGATCATCTGGCACAGTACCTTTAGCAAGTAAGCGTTTAATTTCAGCATCTTGCTTGTCACTGAAATTTTCATTCAGTTCTTTGCGTGTATATCTAACCATGCTCATATTTATCTCGCTCTGCTTTGGTAACCTGTCTTGCACTAATGATCCGTATAATTTCACAGTCATCTTCATCAAAGATGGTATGAGCCACTAAGAGCATTAATACGCCTTTAACTCTTCCAATGGTTTGCCAACGCTCTTCACCATCGGTATGTCTGTCTTGGATTGAGATCCGTAATGGATCATCAAAAACAAGGCTTGCAGTTTCGAAAGAGATATCATGCTTTTTTTGATTCTTTCGATTCTTAGCTTCATCCCATTCAAAGTACTGTTCCATAAAAAACATTCAAATTTGTATATACAACAATGTATCATAAAATTGTATCACACAAGCGATAATACGTAAATTTTGGTCAAAATTATTGGCTAAAAATGACAAAATTGCTTAAAAAGCATCCGACTTGTTTCTGTGTCGGCTTTTTGGTGTTTTTTAGGATTATGTAAAATTCACAAGTTATTGATTTAATTAAAATAATAAAGAATGATTTCGCATAAGCGCCATTATGTTAAATCAGAGTATAGGAAGACTATTAATGATTCAAAATATGTTTAGAGTTTTATCTGTTGCTGAGATCACAATTCACTTTTAAATTGACAAAAAAAATATTAGTTCTTAGTATGAAAATATACGTATTAACTCGGGGAAAGAGTTAATTCTCTGGCTTTGAGCAACCTAAAAGCATCTCTAAATTGATCTTCTATACGTCAGATCGTCCCACTTAAATGCTCAATGGGAATGCAGATCTTGATGAAATAGGGGACTCTTATGTCTACAAACTTCACACGTAAAATATCAAAGCAGCTGATTAGTAAATTTTTAGATAAAAAATTAGTACTGGGTTCAGCTCATTCTTATGAATTAATAGCCGGATTTTTAGGCTGTAAAAGTCATATAGCACTTCAAACAAGATATCCAGATTTAGAAACAGAAATATTTGATATTCAATCATCTAGAGACGGGTTAAGCAAAGTTATAGATCGTATGAGAGATGCTCATTGGAAGCATAAAATTTCTTTAGAAGAACTCTACATAATGATAGATAGAATTGTATATCCACCAATGTACATTATATGGCCAGATGATGTGCGGTATATCTATAGCCCCTACTTAGACCTATCAACTAATGAAAGAGGGGAACTTATAGCCACCTATAAACCAGATTTTTATGATCTTGAGTATGCTAGAAGTATTGGGACAGAAAGCTTTATTATTACTGAACAATGTACTAAAACACAGATTCAAGATTATTTAGAGAGGTTCAGTATAGAAGAAGAAATCGATGACCCTTCAAGGATCTTAATTGGGTATCAAAAGTTTGATACATCGAAAATGAGAGACAGAAATGATATTTGTAGAATTCTACACATAACTTAAAAAGAACCGATAAATAATTTCCTAAAATCAACATAATACCGATTAATGAAGCCCTGATCTAAGATTAGGGCCTCTTGGACATTAAAATTTTTCATCAAGATCGAAATCTTGAGACTGATTCCAAATGAGATTCTCAATTTTCTCCAAAATTTTTTCTGGTTTTGTATCAGTATCAGATATGCCACATTCCTGGCATTCGCCAAAGTAATGATCATCACTGATTTGATGTATATTCATTGTTTTCAAATTGCATATTGGGCAAATATCTACCAGAAACAAAGGATGAGATTTTGCATCTTGTATGTATTTTGCTTTTTCTTCTGCTTGCCTTTCAAGTTCTGCATTTTCAGCTTCTATTTTTTTAGCAACTTCAGCTAATTCCGCTTTTGTTAATTGGCTTTCATGCCAATCTGGAAAATACTTTGAACGTGGACCAAGATCTGTACCTCGATTAGGGTAATTTGCTGGATTCTCTTCTGGAAAATCTTCGAAATACTCTGACCATTCCCCCATTTTTTATTCCTCTATAGTGTTTAAATTATCTAAAATTAACATAATACGCCTTATACGAAGCCCAGGTTAATCCTGGGCTTTTTGTTGAATCTGATCATTAGCCTCAAACATTCCTGGATTGGTAATTTTGATGTTTTCCTGACAACTCCTACAAAGCATCAGCCCAGCAAAAAGTTGTACATGTTGCGTTGATTCACAGAAGGTACATGGCTTAGGAAAAGGGATAATATTGGCTGAATTGACTAATTCTGTTGACATAAGAAGTAACCTTGGATTGTACATATTGATTTTTAATAAATTTCAATACTTTATACCTAATTTAGCCACTAAAATTTGTACATTATTGTATGATCCATGTGTACATATTATTTTTTATAATTTTCATATGCTTAGATCAAAAATAGCGTTTATTTTTGTACAACCCCATGTACAGAACAATAATCATATAAATCAAATTCTTAGCATAAAAAATTCCATGAATTTTGTACACGATTCTGAAACTTAAAAATTTAAACTTTCATCAATTTCTTCCATAATTTCAATAAATTAACCTTAATTTTAAGATATATTCTGAAAGTTGGTTTGAAAGTTATTTTTACATTATATTTCAATACTTTAAATCAAAAATTTGGATATTTTTTGAAAAAACCAATGAAAGTTTATTTTTTATTTAAAAACAAAAATTTACAGCAGTTTTTATCCATTTTTTTGAAACAGTTTCTATATGATAAAAAAAACTATAAAAACCATATCTGGCAAAGGTTTGAGGGTTATCATCTTTAGATGCGTGGTGTGTGAACTAAAAATTGTCGGTATGTACCGACTTCCAAGAAAACCAATTGACTGAAATGACCACAAAGATAGTGCTTGATTATTACTTTTACTGAAAAAGCTTAAGAAGACATTTTGATCTACTGATCAGAAGCAAAATTTAGAACAAGAGATGAAATCAGAACTAGACTTTTTAGAGGACAATTTAAAAACACCAAATTTAAACGCTGTATTTTCACCATAGAGCGATCATTTCAAACTTAAATAGAGATCAGTACCTAAAAAACAAAAAAGTGCCTCTAAACGCAAATAGAAGCAAATGACACAGCCTCAATAAACGACTAGAACACCTCAACCAAGCGAGTGTCTACGAGCGACAGTCCCAAAATTCGCGCCTCGGCCTTCTGAAAAACCGCTTTTTTAGGTTTGTTAACCTAAAAAAGTGAAGTTTAGATGCAGAAATTTGAGTCTAGACCGAGCGAAGCGAGCATAAAGCTTTATGAGCGAAGCGAATTCCGAGTTCCTTTTGCTCTTGCTTTTGCTTTTTCTCAAATTCACAACGGAAAGAGCCAAAAAATTGCCCCCGAATCGAGCGAAAGCGAGATTCAATAGAGTTTGAGCGAAGCGAAAACCAAGGGCAATTTTGACCAGACGAGGCTTTTAATTATTTTTAATAGCTTTTAAATGTTTTTAGGCATGCTGAAAGCCTTTATTTACAGTATATACAGGGGATATACAACACCAAAAAGTCACCTATACAACACCAAAAAGTCACCTATACAACACCAAAAAGTCACCTATACAACACCAAAAAGTCACCTATTTACACCATTGATCAATAATGGTGTAATAACACCATGTATAATAAAGGTGTAGCAAATGCCTACCAATGAATTAATAGTAAAAGATAACGCTTTAATTAATGCGAGTTATAATTTAGATACCGTAGAACAACGGTTAATTCTACTGGCTATCTTACAGGCAAGAGAAACAAGAACAGGGATTGATGCAAACACCAGGCTACGGATCCATGCCAGTGACTATATGAGTAGATTTAATGTTAATAAGCATGCCGCCTACAAAGCCCTAAAAACAGCAGTTACTAATCTTTTTGGTAGACAGTTTAGCTATCAAACAATTGATGAAAAAACAGGAAAATCAAAGAAAGTAATTTCTCGATGGGTTCAAAATATTTCTTATATTGATGATGCTGCAACCTTAGAGGTTACTTTTACAATGGATGTAGTACCCTTAATTACACGTTTAGAAAAACAATTTACAAGTTATCAGTTAAAACAAGTTACTCAATTAACAGGAAAATATGCCATTCGACTCTATGAGTTGCTTATAGCATGGCGTGAAGTGGGTAAGACTCCTATATTTGAAGTTTCTGACTTTCGTTCAAAGCTCGGCTTAACTTCAGATGATTATCCAAGACTAGATACATTTAAACGACGTGTACTTGAATCAGCAGTCAAACAGATAAATGAACATACAGATATCATCGTTAAAGTTGAACAGCATAAAGAAGGTCGCTCTATTTCTGGGTTCTCTTTTAGCTTCAAACAAAAAAGAAATCCGAACAAAGCAATAGAACGTAAGAAAGATCCGAATACATTAGATATTTTTTCCAAAATAACAGATGCTCAACGCCACCTATTTGCTAACAAGCTTTCAGAATTACCTGAAATGGGGAAATACTCTCAGGGCACTGAAAGCTATCAACAGTTTGCAATAAGAATTGCTGAAATGCTTCAAGATCCTGCTAAATTTCAAGAATTACATCCTTATCTTGAAAAAGTTGGCTATCGTTAAACTTCTGATGTAACGTTACATGATTAATTATTGTCTACAAGCATACAGATTTTTACTTGGGTTACATGATGAAAGCGCTATCTGTTATTGAGTTATCACAACTTTACGGGATGAATCGACAAAGTATTTATAAGCGTATAAATAAAGGAGATTTATCAAAAAATAGTGATGGGAAAATAGATTTATCTGAAGCCATGCGAGTATTTGGCGAACCATCTAATAAAAACAATAATGTAACCACGTTACAGTCTACTACGGTACAAAAAGAGACAGAAGTAGACATGCTAAAACAACAGGTAGACATACTAAAAAAACAGCTAGAACTTGCACATGAGCGAGAAGTTTTCCAACGAGAACAGTTAGAAGCAAAAGACAATCAAATAGAAGCAATACAACGACTGCTAGAAGCCCCAAGAACCAATATAACTACGTTTACCAATCAAAAATCTAACCAAGATATAGTAACAGATCCTCGGTCAGAACCTGAGCCAAAAGATGACGTATTGACTACTCCAGTTGAAATAGAAAATAAGCGTATTCCAGTACCAGAACATGTTGAACAAGAGCCAGAGAAAAGAGGGTTTTGGAGTCGGTTTTTTAGACCCTATGATTAACCAAGATTGTTTAAGTAAAATGAATAAAGTCGTGGAACTTTGATCAAAGAATAGGCGTGGAACGTGAAGAATCCATAAAAAAGCCTAGTTTCTTCAAACTAGGCTTTTTTATGGATTACAACTTATTGAAATAATTAAACTAATACAGTCGATTTCGCATAAGGCGTATTATGTTAATTTTAAATAATTTAAATATTTACCTATCTTATAATTTAACTGTAAGCCATCTACATTTTCCCCTCTAATGCCTCAATTTTTTAGGGTTTTCAAATATAGTTATCTCAATACGATTTGAATCAATAGCGCATAACTACTTAGATATTTCGATTGTTGTTTTAATGTTGTGAATAGGTATTAGCTAAAAGAAGATTATTAATTATCAGATAAGATTTTTATAACTATAAGACTACCAATCTAAATCTTTCAGCCTTATCTAACAATATAAATGAGGAAAATATAATGAGTAAGCCACTCAATAACGACAACTCTAAAATTGCCCAATTTGAACAGGAAAGTTATGTCGATCCTAAAGGTAAGACTCTTACAAGTTCATTAGGTGTTCCAGTATTAGATAATCAAAATAGTCTAAAAATTGGTGACCGTGGACCAACTTTACTTGAAGATTTTCTATTGCGAGATAAATTGATCCATTTTGATCGTGAACGTATTCCAGAGCGGGTTGTGCATGCTCGAGGTTTTGGCGCACATGGTTATTTTGAAGCTTATAAAGGCAATGAGAAATGGACTAAAGCGCAATTCCTGACAGATACAACTAAGCCAACACCAATTTTTGCCCGTATTTCCACGGTTCAAGGTGGACGTGGATCTGCAGATGTTGTTCGAGATGTTCGTGGCTTCTCTATTAAATTTTATACTCAAGAGGGAAATTACGATTTGGTTGGGAATAATATCCCTGTGTTTTTCATCCAAGATGCAATTAAATTTCCTGACCTTGTCCATGCAGTTAAACCTGAAGACCCTAATGAAGTTCCGACAGGTCAATCAGCACACGATACGTTTTGGGATTTTGTATCGTTAAATACTGAAACTGCACATATGACAACTTGGGTTATGTCCGATCGTGCTATTCCACGCAACCTCCGTTCTATTCAAGGCTTTGGTGTACATACATTTAGATTCATTAATTCCGAAAACAAAGCCCATTTGGTGAAATTTCATTGGACACCAAAACAAGGCGTTGCTCAGGTTGTTTGGGATGAAGCTTTGAAACTCAATGGTAAGGACCCTGATTTCCATCGTCGTGATCTATGGGATGCAATTGAAAAGGGAAACTATCCAGAATGGGAACTTGGGGCTCAAATTTTTACAGAAGAAGAAGCTGAAAAATGGGATTTTGATGTACTAGATCCAACAAAACTTGTGCCTGAGGAGCTAGTTCCAGTAACACCATTAGGTAAATTCATTCTGAACCGTAATACAGATGATTTCTTTGCTGAAACGGAGCAAGTTGCTTTCAGTCCTGCAAATGTTGTCTCAGGAATCGATTTCAGTAATGACCCTTTACTTCAAGGACGCTTATTTAGCTATACAGACACGCATCTGCATCGTCTAGGTACAGCCAATTTCAATCAAATTCCAATCAATAAACCTGTATGTCCATTTCATACCAATCGACGTGGAGGTTTCGCCAATCATGAAGTTTACAAAGGAAAGGCGAATTATGAGCCAAATTCAGTAGATGAAAATTGGCCACGTGAGGCTGTTCAAGATAAAGGAGCTTTTAGCTCTTATCCAGAACCTATCGAGGCAAGCAAATTACGTGTTCGCCCTGAAAGCTTTGCTGATCATTTCTCTCAAGCGACGCTTCACTACACCAGTTTAAAAAAGCATGAGCAACAGCATATAAAAGATGCTTACGCATTTGAATTATCTAAGGTAAAAGATGAAGCAATTCGCCAACGAGTTATTGATCGAATTTTAGTTAATATTGATGAAGATCTCGCAACGTACGTTGCA
>NZ_LR130772.1 GCF_900625095.1 Acinetobacter ihumii
AAAAAGGCACATGCGAAAATATGAATGGTTTAATTAGGCAATATTTACCTAAAGGGATTGATTTAAATCAGGCAGATCAGCATTATTTAAATCAAGTTGCCATGTCACTGAATACTCGTCCTAGAAAGGCGTTAGATTGGCTTACACCATTAGAGAAATTTGCTCAGCTTGTTGATTATCATATGGCTTTTGAAACTGTCGCACCTCATGTTTGAATTCGCCCCATATTTTTGCTACAGTGAACCAAATTAAGATCATCTATTTACTAGGCCTCGCATTTGCGGGGTTTTTAATGCTGAATAAAAGGAAAACTTGATGGAATTGCCCAATATTATGCACCCGGTCGCGAAGCTGAGCACCGCATTAGCCGCTGCATTGATGCTGAGCGGGTGCATGCCCGGTGAAATCCGCCCGACGATTGGCCAGCAAATGGAAACTGGCGACCAACGGTTTGGCGATCTGGTTTTCCGCCAGCTCGCACCGAATGTCTGGCAGCACACTTCCTATCTCGACATGCCGGGTTTCGGGGCAGTCGCTTCCAACGGTTTGATCGTCAGGGATGGCGGCCGCGTGCTGGTGGTCGATACCGCCTGGACCGATGACCAGACCGCCCAGATCCTCAACTGGATCAAGCAGGAGATCAACCTGCCGGTCGCGCTGGCGGTGGTGACTCACGCGCATCAGGACAAGATGGGCGGTATGGACGCGCTGCATGCGGCGGGGATTGCGACTTATGCCAATGCGTTGTCGAACCAGCTTGCCCCGCAAGAGGGGATGGTTGCGGCGCAACACAGCCTGACTTTCGCCGCCAATGGCTGGGTCGAACCAGCAACCGCGCCCAACTTTGGCCCGCTCAAGGTATTTTACCCCGGCCCCGGCCACACCAGTGACAATATCACCGTTGGGATCGACGGCACCGACATCGCTTTTGGTGGCTGCCTGATCAAGGACAGCAAGGCCAAGTCGCTCGGCAATCTCGGTGATGCCGACACTGAGCACTACGCCGCGTCAGCGCGCGCGTTTGGTGCGGCGTTCCCCAAGGCCAGCATGATCGTGATGAGCCATTCCGCCCCCGATAGCCGCGCCGCAATCACTCATACGGCCCGCATGGCCGACAAGCTGCGCTGAGCCATGGCTGACCACGTCACCCCCAATCTGCCATCGCGCGATTTCGATGTGACAGAGGCGTTTTATGCGAAGCTGGGCTTTGCGACGAGTTGGAAGGATCGCGGCTGGATGATCCTGCAGCGCGGCGGTTTGCAGCTCGAATTCTTCCCCTATCCTGACCTCGACCCAGCTACGAGCTCGTTCGGCTGTTGCCTGCGGTTGGATGATCTCGATGCCATGGTGGCATTGGTGAACGCGGCGGGAGCCGAGGAAAAAAGCACCGGCTGGCCGCGCTTCAAAGCTCCGCAACTGGAGGCGAGCGGCCTGAGGATCGGCTACCTGATCGATCCCGACTGCACGCTGGTGCGGCTGATCCAGAACCCCGACTGACCGCATGCCCGCGAAAATCAAGATTTGCGGGATCAGCACACCCGAGGCGCTCGATGCGACCATCGCGGCGCGGGCGGACTATGCCGGGTTGGTGTTCTATCCAGCGTCGCCCCGTGCGGTTACGTCGAATGTCGCGGGCGCTTTGACATCGCGCGCAGCTGGCCAGATCGCCATGGTCGGTTTGTTCGTCGATGCGGATGATGCTGTCATCGCCGACGCACTGGTGGCAGCCAAGCTGAACGCGCTGCAGCTGCACGGTTCGGAATCGCCCGAACGCGTGGCCCAGTTGCGCGCGCGGTTTGGCAAGCCGGTGTGGAAGGCGCTGCCCGTCGCCAGCGCCAGCGATGTCGCACGCGCCGCAGCCTATGCCGGGGCGGCGGACTTGATCTTGTTCGACGCCAAGACCCCCAAAGGCGCGCTGCCCGGCGGCATGGGGTTGGCGTTCGACTGGTCGCTGCTGGCCGGATATCGCGGTGCCTTGCCGTGGGGGCTGGCAGGCGGGCTAAATCCGACGAATGTTGCCGAGGCGATTGCGCGCACCGGAGCGCCGCTGGTCGATACCTCCAGCGGCGTCGAAAGCGCGCCGGGCGTCAAGGATACCGACAAGATTACCAATTTCGCCTTTGCGGTGCGCTTGGCCTAAATCGCGTCGATCAATAGGCGTCGTTCAGCGCAAAGATCGGCTTGCGGGTGCGCCACTGCCCTCGGGTGAAGTCGGGAAAATCTAACGTGCGATTGCCCTCAGCAATCGATTGTTCCGACAGAGGCGTGATCGCGCTCCAGGCCAGCGCGTCGTAAATGTCGATTGGCATCGGGGCCTTGGCCTTCAGCGCCTCGACAAAAGCGTGGATCACGAACCAGTCCATCCCGCCATGCCCGGCCCCTGCCGCCAGATCGGCGTAGCGTTTCCATAGCGGGTGATCGTATTTCGCAAACCAGCCCTCGGCAGGCTCCCAGCGGTGCGGCTGTGGGCTCTTGCCCTCCAGATAGATCGACTTGTTGACGTCCATCCACAGCCCCTCGGTGCCTTGCACCCGAAAGCCGAGAGAATAGGGGCGCGGCAGCGAGGTGTCGTGGCACAGCATGATCGTTTCACCATTAGTGCAGCCGATCATGGTGTTGACCACATCACCCAGTGCGAATTTCACCTCGGCGTTGGGATGATCGGCAGAGCCGTTCTTGACGACATAATCATGCAGCCCGCGCGCCTTACAGCCGAAGCCGCCAGCGCCCGCTTCGCCCGGCAACGCGACCTTCAGGGTGCGGGTCTGCGGCGGGTAGCACACGCCGGCATCGGCGCAGCCCTGGTACTTCACGGTCAGGGTGGTCGCGCTCGCGCCGGCCGCGGGCGTGCCGGTGAGGGTGCCGAGCAATTCCTTGCGGTAGGTTTCGACGTCGCCGAAGAATTCGTCGCGGTAGGCCTTGCCCTTCGGCAGCGCCATGGTCGCGCCGGTGAAGGCGGCATCGGCCTTGACCGAGGTGCGGTGCCGGTACAGGTAATAGCCGTCGGCGATCCGCCAGCGCACCTCGATGCGGTCCGGCGCGGTGGCCTGCGCGGACAGGACGAAGACCTCGTCGACCGGCGGCAGTTCGAAGTCCTGGGCGACGGCCGAGGTCGCGGGCAGCGCAAGCAGCAGGGCGAGCCCGGCCAGCCAGCGGCGCAGGCGGATCGTGGATGCGGTCATTGGCTCAGTTTACCGGTCGGCTCTCGGCGGCCAGCCATTGCAGGTATTCGGGCAGGCCGGACGCGGCTTCGACCGCGAGCAGCTCCGGGAGTTCGTAGGGATGCAGTTGGCGCAGGCGTTCCTGCAGGGCGGGGTAGGCCTCGGCACTGGTCTTGACCAGCAGCAGGACCTCGGCCGCGGCCTCGACCTTGCGTTGCCAGCGATAGACCGAACGCAGGCCGGGCAGGAGGTTGACGCAGGCGGCCAGGCGCTCGGCCACCAGCGCGGTGGCGATGCGCTCGGCGCTGTCGGCGTCGGGACAGGTGCAGAAGCAGATCAGGGCGCTCACCGGCATAGGGTAGCGGCTGCCCCGATCCGGCGGGCCTGGCGGACATCCGCGTGCGGCCCTTGAAAGTCGGCGGGCCCGCCCCATCTCGGTGGCATGCCGGGTTCGCCCGGTTCTGTTGTCCGCGGTTTGGCACTCGCTTCGCGCGACTGCTAAAATCGCCGGGTTTTTCCACGTCAATCAACCATTTACCGAGGTTGCCATGTCCAATATCAAGCCGCTGCACGACCGCGTGGTCATCAAGCGCATGGAAGAAGAGAAGCTGTCCGCCGGCGGGATCGTGATCCCGGATTCGGCCACCGAGAAGCCGATCAAGGGCGAAGTCGTCGCCGTCGGCACCGGCAAGGTGCTGGACAACGGCCAGGTCCGCGCGCCGCAGGTCAAGGTCGGCGACAAGGTGCTGTTCGGCAAGTACAGCGGCACCGAAGTGAAGCTGGACGGCGTCGAGCTGCTGGTGGTGAAGGAAGACGACCTGTTCGCGATCCTCGGCTGATCGCGCGTCGCTCCCACACATTTCTCATCCGAATAATTTTTCGAGGTAATTCGCAATGGCTGCCAAGGACATTCGTTTCGGCGAAGACGCGCGCTCCAAGATGGTGCGCGGCGTCAACGTGCTCGCCAACGCCGTGAAGGCGACCCTCGGCCCGAAGGGCCGCAACGTCGTGCTGCAGAAGAGCTACGGCGCGCCGACCATCACCAAGGACGGCGTCTCCGTCGCCAAGGAAATCGAACTGGCTGACGCGTTCGAGAACATGGGCGCGCAGATGGTGAAGGAAGTCGCTTCCAAGACCTCCGACAACGCCGGCGACGGCACCACCACCGCCACCGTGCTGGCGCAGGCGTTCATCCGCGAGGGCATGAAGGCGGTCGCCGCCGGCATGAACCCGATGGACCTGAAGCGCGGCATCGACCAGGCGGTGAAGGCCGCGGTCGGCGAACTGAAGTCGCTGTCCAAGCCGTCGTCGACCAGCAAGGAAATCGCCCAGGTCGGCGCGATCTCCGCGAACTCGGATGCCAACATCGGCGACCTGATCGCGCAGGCGATGGACAAGGTCGGCAAGGAAGGCGTGATCACGGTCGAGGAAGGCAGCGGCCTGGACAACGAACTCGACGTGGTCGAGGGCATGCAGTTCGACCGCGGCTACCTGAGCCCGTACTTCGTCAACAACCAGCAGTCGATGTCGGCCGACCTGGATGATCCCTTCATCCTGCTGTACGACAAGAAGATCTCCAACGTGCGCGACCTGCTGCCCGTCCTCGAGGGCGTGGCCAAGGCCGGCAAGCCGCTGCTGATCGTGGCGGAGGAAGTCGAAGGCGAAGCGCTGGCGACCCTGGTGGTCAACACCATCCGCGGCATCGTCAAGGTCTGCGCGGTGAAGGCCCCGGGCTTCGGCGACCGTCGCAAGGCGATGCTGGAAGACATGGCGATCCTGACCGGCGGCGTGGTGATTTCCGAGGAAGTCGGCCTGTCGCTGGAGAAGGCCACCATCAAGGACCTCGGCCGCGCCAAGAAGATCCAGGTGTCGAAGGAAAACACCACCATCATCGATGGCGCCGGCGAAGGCGCGGGCATCGAGGCGCGCATCAAGCAGATCAAGGCGCAGATCGAGGAGACCTCCTCCGACTACGACCGCGAGAAGCTGCAGGAGCGCGTGGCCAAGCTGGCCGGCGGCGTTGCGGTGATCAAGGTCGGTGCCGCCACCGAAGTCGAGATGAAGGAAAAGAAGGCGCGCGTCGAAGACGCCCTGCACGCGACCCGTGCGGCCGTCGAGGAAGGCATCGTCCCGGGCGGCGGCGTCGCCCTGATCCGTGCCAAGGCGGCGATCGCCGGCATCAAGGGCGTGAACGAAGACCAGAACCACGGCATCCAGATCGCCCTGCGCGCGATGGAAGCCCCGCTGCGCGAGATCGTGACCAATGCCGGCGATGAGCCGTCGGTCATCCTCAACCGCGTGGTCGAAGGTTCGGGTGCGTTCGGCTACAACGCCGCCAACGGCGAGTTCGGCGACATGATCGAGTTCGGCATCCTGGACCCGACCAAGGTCACCCGCACCGCGCTGCAGAACGCCGCGTCGATCGCGGGCCTGATGATCACCACCGAAGCGATGGTGGCCGAGGCCCCGAAGAAGGACGAGCCGGCGATGCCGGCCGGCGGCGGCATGGGCGGCATGGATTTCTAAGCCCCGCGATCCATCAAGCAAGACCACAAAGCCCGGCCTCGTGCCGGGCTTTGTGCGTTCTGGCGTCCGAGGCGGGAGACTTCCTACCCGCCCCGCGGCAATGTCTGACGCGAAGATCAGAAAACGCCGATATGAACGCGTGCTCGCGGGCGCAACCCTGAGCAGCCGTCCCTGCAACGGAGCGCTGCGTGCCGCGCCTGACCGCACCCCGGCGGCAGGCCGAGGTGTGCGCGCCACTGCCGGCCGCCCACGCCGCTGCGCGTTACGCGCGCCACCTGCCCGAGCGCACGCTGCTGTACGCGCTAGTGCAGGCGCACTACCCGGACTTCATCGCGCGTCTTGAGGCCGAAGACCGCCCGCTGCCCGAGTATGTGCGCGAGGAGTTCGAGACCTACCTGCGCTGCGGCGTGCTCGAGCACGGCTTCCTGCGCGTGGTCTGCGAGCACTGTCGTGCCGAGAGGCTGGTGGCGTATTCCTGCAAGAAGCGCGGGCTGTGCCCGAGCTGCGGCGCACGGCGCATGGCCGAGTCGGCGCGGCATCTGGTGGACGAGGTGTTCGGCCCGCGGCCGGTGCGGCAATGGGTGCTGAGTTTCCCGTACCCGTTGCGCTTCCTGTTCGCCAGCAAGCCTGAGGCGATCGGCCCGGTGCTGGGCATCGTGCATCGTGTGATCGCCGGTTGGCTTGCCGATCAGGCCGGCGTGCCGCGGGATACGGCGCAATGCGGCGTGGTGACCCTGATCCAGCGCTTCGGCAGCGCGCTGAATCTCAACATCCACTTCCACATGCTGTGGCTCGACGGCGTGTACGAGGACACCACCGAGCGTCCGCAGCGCAAGCCGCGCCTGCACCGCACCCGTGCGCCCACATCGGCGCAACTGACGGAACTGGCCAACACCATCGCGCATCGCGTGTGCCGGCACCTGTCGCGCCGCGGCTGGCTCGAAGGCGAAGACGAATCCGTGTTCCTGTCCGACAGCGCGGGTA
Organism: Acinetobacter ihumii; assembly: GCF_900625095.1. Taxonomy (GTDB): domain Bacteria; phylum Pseudomonadota; class Gammaproteobacteria; order Pseudomonadales; family Moraxellaceae; genus Acinetobacter; species Acinetobacter ihumii. The sequence goes on from NZ_LR130772.1 coordinate 6,672, forward strand.
GCGACGACGGCATGGATGGGCTGCGGATGAGTTCGATGACCTACCGCATCGCCACCGGTCGCGACGCTGGCCGCAAGGTCGTCACGCTGCAAACGCTGCCTGGCGACGCCGGTCCGCTGGAGGGCGACGCCGGCAAGGTCGGCGGCTTCTCGCTGCATGCCGGCGTGGCCGCGGAAGCACACGAAAGCCACAAGCTCGAAAAGCTGTGCCGCTACATCACGCGCCCGGCGATCAGCGAGCAGCGGCTATCGATCTCGCCACAGGGCAGGGTGCGTTACCAGCTCAAGACGCCGTGGCGCAATGGCACCACGCATGTCGAATGGGATGCGGTGGACTTCATCGCCAAGCTGGCGGCACTGGTCCCGCCGCCACGCGCGCATCTCACCCGCTTCCACGGCGTATTCGCCCCGAATGCAAACCTGCGCGCGCAGCTGACGCCCTCGGGGCGCGGCAGGCGGCCTGCGGGCGATGCGGCGCCAGTGGACGTCAGCGCCCACGACGAGCCGCGCAGCCCCGAGCAGAAGCGCCGTGCGATGAGCTGGGCGCAACGGCTCAAGCGGGTCTTTTCCATCGACATCACCACCTGCGCCCACTGCGGCGGCGCGGTGCGGATCGTCGCCAGCATCGAAGACCCCAAGGCCATTCGCGCCATCCTCGCCCACTTCGAGAAACACGGCGCGCTGGAGCAAGCGCACTACCGGCCCGCAGCGCGCGCCCCGCCGCCCGCCGCGTGATGAGGCGCCGGCCACACAGCCGGCAGCCAAGCCAGAGTCCGATCCGATGCGGCCACGACCCCGCAGGGCTGCGCTCGGCCCTGTGCCGGGATTCGGTGAGAAATGGCTACGCACTGAGCCGCTGCGTGGCCCCGCGATGTCGAAAACCCACGCATGAACCCCCGATCTGTGCCCGATCTGTGCCCAAAGCGGCGCTTGCGCGGCCGCTTCCTACCCGCCAGACTCGCCAAAAAGGGCGGTTGAACTTCCTATACCCATATCCCACTTTAGGTTTGGCAGCACCTTTTCAATCAGGTGGTTGTTTACACCAATCCAGCTATTGGCCAATTGAATATTGGTTTCGTCTACTTTTTTTGATTTTTTAAACAGCTTGGTAAAACCGAGTGCCAAAACAGGGGGACCATGTAAAAACGTGCTTCCTGTAATGACTGAACCAACTGTGAGTCCTTTACTGACTTTTTGCAATAAGGATGCTTTTTTATGAGCAGTAGACATAAATCTAACCTTGAGTGTAGAGATTTAAAAAAATGTTCCAACTATAAACAACGGAAATTGAAATACAATTGTATATTTGAAGATGTTGACATTTTTTATGGATTTACCCATTTTCTGCAATTTTAATCCACTTTATCATAAGTGAAGCATTGGTATTTGGTGTATAAAGTTCTTAAAAACTTTTATTGAAACATATATCTCATGTTTTTAGAAATCCGATAAATTGAAAACAATGGAGGGCAGAGTAAAACTTGAAGTGCGACATAAACCACCTAATTAATTTAAAGGGTTTATGGAGTATATAAAATTGTCATACCATCATCTTAACTTTGAAGATCGTACTGCATTAATGCTTGAGTCAAGAA
>NZ_LR130773.1 GCF_900625095.1 Acinetobacter ihumii
AACGCCTACAGCCATATTATGACAAGGCAGACCGTCCACGTTTAAACGCTTGGAAAGACTTAGTAAACGATCATTACCAGTTAAAAGACCCTAATGACCCTTTGAACAAGCGTGAACTATGTACACCCAATAATTTACCTAGAACCAAAATTGAAGCGTGTGAAGCTATTACAAACGGGCTTTTAAGCGTAGCGGAACGTGGAGAGCTAAAAAATCGTGATGATGTAGTCAAAACGCTTGAATCAGCAGGGTTTGAGATAGCCCGAACCACTAAGAAAAGTATCAGTATCAAAGACCCCGAAGGGGGGCAGAATATCCGTCTAAAAGGGGCTATCTATGAGCAAGATTTTAGATTTGGCAAAGAACTTCGAGCAGACATCGAACGAGCAAGCCAAGAATACAGAGCAGATCGTAGCAGCCGAGTTCAAACAGCACGAGCAACGCTTGATCGGCTTACTGAACGAAAACGAGAAAGTAATCAAATCCGCTATCCAAGAGCAGAACAAACGTCTGTTCCCGATTATGTTAAAAACTTGGAGCATCGTAGCCATAGCCATCGTAACAACGCTTCTATTGATGTGGGGAATTTTGACGTATCAGAGCTACAAAATCGGCAAGAACGCAGACTTAATAGCCCAGCAACAGGCCACAATTCAACAGTTGAAGGACGCAGGGGGCAATTTGAATATAACGAACTGTATAGACAACAAGAACCGAAAACGCACATGCATTCAGATGAACACCAAAGCAGGAAGCTGGAAGGGTGGCTATCTAGTGCCAATGGGGTATTAATTGATGACAGAACTCGAAAAGCACTTACTCGAAGCCTTGGAACAAGCTCAAGCACAACAGCAGCAGAGAGAAGCCGATTTACAGCAGATGTTCGAAGCTACACGGCAGGAAAATCAAGCTATCAAGGCAGCCTTCAAGAGCTTACTGGAAAGTATTTCCGAAACAGATCGGAAACAAGCGGACAACTGGAACAACTTAATAAAGCATGTCAGCGACTTGAATGGACAACTGAAAGACTTCGAGAAACAAAACAGGCTTTTGAACAATCAGTTAACCACAATACAAGAGCAGTTGATAAAGTTGAAAAAATGAATAAACCTCAAATTAGTTACAGTCCTAAAATGAGGTGAATAAGCTTATTTCTTACATACAAATTTATATAGGTCGTGTTTGCTAGAACCGGGTACTAAGTCAAACCACTGAGTTGGATTTGGCTTAATTGCTGTAGCAGAAATTTCACTGTATCCAATTTCCTGCATTTTTCCTGTTTTACAGTTGGTTTTAGTAGAGGTATAACCAATACTGTCAACGCCTACTCGCTTATGTAAAGCTGTGACAATATCACCTGATTTTGTTTGTTTTATTAAATAGTATTTACCTTTATCCCCTGACGCACTTCGCGGAATAAGGGTATCTGCTAAAGCATGGCCAGTAGCAAATATAGCGATAAATATAAGTACTAGTTTTTTCATATTCTTTTTACTCTAAATAAGGGGCTTTAAATGTTTAAAATTCTCGCGATAAGTTTACTAGGTTTATCTTTAATAGGGTGTGGAAATTCTGATCCTAATGCGCCTTCAAAACCTAAAAAACCTAAAACAGAAATGCAGATGCAAGCGGCTAAATTCTCTAGTATGTCTAGATGTTTAAAGTCGATTCAAGATACAACTAAATTACCTTTGAAGCCTATGACAGATAAACCAGAAAAAGTTACGGGTTTTCTTGGGGATACAGAGAGACAGTTTTATTGCGGAATCAAAGAAACAGGTACTGAAGGTACTTTCGTAGAAGGATGGTACACCGAAGAAGTAGAAGTTTATTAACAATGAAAAGGGCCAAATATGGCATAAGTCAATGTTAAGAAAAGAAATTTTGAAATGTATGGCAAAGAGTGGTACATTTCTGTAGGCGAAAAAAAAGCAAGCTGGCAGGCTCACTTTTTTCTCTTTGTTAAACAAATGCTTAAAGCATAAGTCAAACGCAAACTCGATACTTGCAATTGTACTGATGTTTTGACGCATTGCAACACCTTGGACGTTGCTAGTGATCAATAACCAACAATTTACAGCAGATTTTTACGCAAAATTACCTCACAAACCTTACTGTTCGGACGACTTAGGGTATGGGGTAATCATCCGACCAAAGAAAACGGCTATCCAAATGCCGTATATCCAACACAATCAACCGTGTTTAGTCACTTCTTTAGTGTTTGATATAGATCGACCAGACGCTTTTTTTGCTTGGTTTGATGCAAACCTACCAAAACCTAACTGGATAGCCAAAAACAAGCAGAATTGCCACGCTCATGTGGGATACATGCTTTCAGCACCAGTTTGTACGTCACATCGAGCAAAACAGAATATTCTTGAGTATCTAGCCAAGATTGAGCAAGCGTACACGCTTGCTTTAGGCGCAGATCGGGGCTATTCGGGCTTAATCACTAAAAACCCATGCCACAGTACATGGGAAACGCATATTTCTAACGTCCAACCGTATGAACTGGGTTATTTAGCTGATTTTGTCGAGCTTCAAGAGCTTAAAACCGATTTACAAGAGGTTTCAGGACTTGGTCGTAACTGTATGATGTTTGATACAGTGCGTTTTTGGGCCTATAAAGCGATTAGAGAACATTTAAGTGTTGGGTTCGATAGGTGGTATGCAGAAGTACTAGAACAGGCTAAAAACGTAAATGGAGCGTTTTTACAGCCACTTCCGTATTCAGAAGTGAAAGCCACAGCTAAATCTGTCGCTCGCTGGGTATGGCGTAACCATGCAGCAGCACATGCAAAGTTTATAGAGCGTCAGGCTGCTAAAGGGCGTAAAGGCGATTCTAGTCATGGCGGTAAAGCTAGATCAGCACAGTATAGCGATATGCGTCAGGAAGCCTTAAAAATGCATCTCATGGGTAAGAGCATCAAAGAAATTTCAGAATACTTAAGCGTGCATCGAAATAGCGTGTCGAAATGGATAAAAAATCCATGCACAAGTGCAACCTAAATCAGATATCAGCCCGTTTAACGGTTTTTGATTCGTGCAGGTGTGAAAGTGCAACCTAAATCAGATATCAGCCCTGTCTTAAACGGGGCTTTTTTATTTCTGAATTAAATTTTTAAAAAACTATGACTGAAGGAGTTAGCAATGGTTGTGGGCAAAGACTTTTCCTGTGCATCAAACCTGTGTGTAACTCAACGTATAAATCTGTGATTTATGCGGAGTTATGCATAGTGTTTGTGCATAGATCAGAAAAGGCGTTCGCTTGCGATTGTCCATAATCTTGTAACGACTAATTTAATACGGGCCTAATCCCAGATAGCCTTTGATCAGGCAGCCAATATTCTGACGAATCTTGCCTGCGCTAGATCAACATGCTATTGTGATTAGCCAGCACACACAAAGGGGACTTTCTTCGCTTCGCTTGAAGATTCCCTTTTGTGGCACTGGATCAGGGGCTTCACCCCCGACACCCCCGAAAACCGCCCAAAGAAAAAATCATAGATTTTCCCTTTGTCCGGTTACCGCCGAGGATTGGATTTAGTCATGACAAAACAAGACGTAGTGAAAAGACAGAAGGAAATCAAAATCCGTTTGACGGATGAAGAACATGAAAAGCTTTTGAAGCTATGCACTAAAGCCAGTCTAGCTAGTTGGATGCGTGAAACTTGCTTAGGTGAAAAACAGCCAAAACGTAATCAGATCCGCGAAGTAGATCCTCAGTTACTCAGACAACTTGCAAGTATTGGTAATAACCTGAACCAGATTGCCAGAATCATGAATCAACAGAGCAAAGCTAATTCTGCGATAGACCGAATTGCTGTTATTACTGCTTTAGCAGGCGTAGAGCGAGAATTACAGAGATTGCACGATGATCATAAAAATACATAGTCGTGGTGTAGGTGGTGGCTGTGGTCCCGTTGATTATTTACTTGGCAAAGACCGAGATCGGGAAGACGCAAGGCTAGACCGTGGCGACCCTGAACAAATGATTCAGCTGATTGATAGCACTAACTTTGCTCAGAAATATACGTCTGGTGTTTTATCGTTTGCCGAGCGTGATTTAGATGAACACCAAAAGCAACAGATCATGGATAGCTTTGAACGTGCATTACTTCCTGGACTAGATAAAGACCAATATTCAATTTTATGGGTACAGCACCAGGATAAAGACCGCCTGGAATTAAATTTTGTCGTTGCCAATGTGGAATTGCATAGCGGAAAACGCCTACAGCCATATTATGACAAGGCAGACCGTCCACGTTTAAACGCTTGGAAAGACTTAGTAAACGATCATTACCAGTTAAAAGACCCTAATGACCCTTTGAACAAGCGTGAACTATGTACACC
>NZ_LR130774.1 GCF_900625095.1 Acinetobacter ihumii
AAAAAGGCACATGCGAAAATATGAATGGTTTAATTAGGCAATATTTACCTAAAGGGATTGATTTAAATCAGGCAGATCAGCATTATTTAAATCAAGTTGCCATGTCACTGAATACTCGTCCTAGAAAGGCGTTAGATTGGCTTACACCATTAGAGAAATTTGCTCAGCTTGTTGATTATCATATGGCTTTTGAAACTGTCGCACCTCATGTTTGAATTCGCCGTTTTATATCACCAATAAATCTAAATTTTGGTTTTTAAAATGAACTTATTTAAAATATCTAAAACTGTTTATTAGCTTAACTTGTGATTTAAGTTTTTATGAATATAAAATTGTTAATTTATTAGCTTTACAAGTTTATTTAAATTTCATCGTGCAACATTTTTAACCGATTTTATTATCGATGGTATTTTTTTGTCTGCTTTTCTTTTCCTAGTCTTTTATCTATCTGTCAGCCATATAGTATTTTATTAAATTCTTATGGGAAATGACGAATGTTAAATTATCTTAAGAGCTTTAATAATATCAATACTTATTTGATTTTATCGATAATTCTGCTGTTAATCATAATATCTCTAGATTATTTCTAAACTGAATGAATGTTTATAATGAGTGATTCATATTGCTATTGAAATCGCCTTCTCACTTTGAAAGAAGGCGAGGATGAGGGACTTTTATGTTGAATTATCATTTTAAAAATGCCTTATAAAAGAAGCTTAATGTGTTTTCTTATATAGGTTTAAACATAATTGTTGTATATCTTAAATCCAATTGATCTTAAAATTTTCCTTTATTTTTTGTTATGAGTGCGAGAAAATTGTCAAAAAGGTCAATCAGACTGGGCGTTAATTTGTTTTGCATACTTTTTCCTATATCGAATTAAAGTCATATAACTAACACCATAATCTTTAGCTATTTGAGTGAAAGGGTATGAATCGTCCTTATTTTTAAGGGTATGAATTAACTCTTTTAGTTTTTCTTCTGTAATCGCAGGCGATCTTCCCTTGTATTTACCTTTCTTTTTTTTAGCTAATTTAATTCCCTCTGCTTGATTCTCACTAATAATACCCCTTTCAAGTTCAGCTACAGCGCCTAATACATGGAGTTGAAACTTATCGAACTTGTCATCTGAATTGGGGGTAAAGTTCAGGTTATTTTTGACAATATGAACAGACACTCCTTTTTTATTTAGCTTTTGAACAATGGTTACAAGGTCAATCAAGCTACGTGCCAATCTAAAAACATCATGAGCGTACACAATGTCCCCACTACGGACATAATCGAACATTTCCTGAAGTGCAGGGCGTTTGGCAGTCTTTCCGCTAAAATGATCAATAAAAGTTTTATCTAGCTCAAAGGGTAGATCATGGAGCTGTCTTTCAGGGTTTTGGTCTTTAGTGGATACACGGATATACCCCACTCTTTGAAAGGGTGTGTTTTTAATTTGATCTTCAATATCTAAATTTTCTTTTTCCATAACCAGTATAACAAAATTAGATAACCTCAATGTTATATCACATTAGATTAACAAAACAACCCTATTGTTATAGGGTTTTTAGGGTGTATTATTATATAACAATAGGGTATACCCTATTGTTATATATCTTCAGGTATAAGGAAAAATAACGATGATTAATTTTAATGATCTAAGCGAATCTGAATTATTAAGGATTGCACAGACTGGCATATCAAACCGTATAGGATTGCGTACTTCAGGACATTTGCCTGAAGATGATAGACAGGCTCTTTCAATGGAGCTTCAGGGCTTGTACGAGCAAGATAGAGAACAGTTGATACAATCAATCAAGAAACATAGTGAAGCCTATAAAAGCGAGCAGAGTAATCAGGAATGAAAATTTTTTGCTGAAGCTAATTATAAGTCTAGTCGTGATTTATGGTTGCTTGGGCGTAGTGTTTGTTTCAGAGAACTTATCAGATAACACTGTAGGCATTATTGGATTTTGTGGACTGATATTACTACCTACAGTTTATAAGTTTGTTGGAACATTCTTTAAGGCACAATGAAAGGGTGATCAATGGACAACCAATACAAACTAAGTGACGAAGAACATAGCCTTGTATTTGAGAAAATTAAAGCTGATTTTCTGAATAACTCACTGTCTATAGTCAGCCCTAAAGTCGTCATTACTGGCGGTCAGCCTGCATCGGGTAAAGGCAAGTTGGCAAGAGATTCTATAGATCAGTTCAAAGATAAAGGCGGGAGTGTAATTATTGACCCCGATCAATTAAGAGCCTATCACCCCAAGTATAATGAACTGCAAAAATTGGATGATAAAACATCTTCAGGATTCACCCACCATGATGCTAAAAAGTGGAGTTTAGAATTAATTGAAGAAGCTATAAGCCATAAGAAAAATATTGTTCTTGACCAAACAAGTGCAGATTTTCAAACCTTAAAAAATACAGTTCAAAATTTCAGAGATAAAGGCTACAAAGACGTTGAATTAAAAATAATGGCTGTGCCTGAAATTACATCACGACAAGGTATATACCATCGTTATGAAATGGAAAAGGCGCTGTATGAAACTGGGCGTTTCGTCAATATTGATATTCATAGTGAAATTTATCACAAGCTAGAAAACACAATAGAACAGTTAAAAGATGAACCCATAGTAGACAAGCTAACCGTTTATGACCGTCACTATAACGCTATTGAACAAAAGGACTTTAAAGCTGAAAGGGAAAGACCATTTTCAGATCAGGAGCGCCAACAGCATGAATATAAATGGTTCAAAGTAATAGAAGCAATGCAAACACGCTTTGCCCCATATACAGAGGTTGAGAGATGGATCCGTAAATTTGAACAACTCCTATAAGTGATATTCTGCTCCTCAAATGATGTTATAAACATCAATATATGGAGTATTTTATGGCACGTAGACCAAGAAGAAATCATTCAAATGATTTT
>NZ_LR130775.1 GCF_900625095.1 Acinetobacter ihumii
AGAGATGGATCCGTAAATTTGAACAACTCCTATAAGTGATATTCTGCTCCTCAAATGATGTTATAAACATCAATATATGGAGTATTTTATGGCACGTAGACCAAGAAGAAATCATTCAAATGATTTTAAAGCTAAGGTAGCACTTGCTGCGATTAAAGCAGAAAAAACACTTGCTGAATTGAGTGCTGAGTTTGATGTTCATCAAAACCAAATTATTGACTGGAAAAATCAATTGATCTCAGCTTCCTCGCAAGCTTTCGATCAATCAAAAGCTCCAACAGAACCACCCATCGATCTAAAAAAACTACATGCAAAAATCGGTGAGCAGGCATTAGAAATTGATTTTTTAGAAGGTGTGTTGAAGAAACTGGGCCGCTTCAACCACAAAAGTTAATCGACGACTCACTTCAGATTTCAGTATCTAAGCAAGCTAAGCTGCTGAAAGTCTCCCGTGGTTGTTATTACTATCGCCCAAAACCTGTGAGTGCATCAGATCTGAAGCTGATGCGATGTATTGATGAATTACATATGCAATATCCTTTTGCAGGCAGTCGTATGATGCGTGATTTGTTGAATCGTCAAGGACATCATATAGGACGACGTCATACACGTACTTTAATGAAGAAAATGGGTATTCAGGCGTTATATTGCAAACCAAATTTAAGCCAGGCTAATCAAGCTCACCGTAAATATCCATATCTGCTCAAAGGATTGGCTATTCAGCGCAGTAATCAAGTGTGGTCTACGGATATAACGTATATCCCTATGGCAAAAGGCTTTGTTTATTTATGTGCTGTGATTGATTGGCATAGCCGCAAGGTACTTGCGCATAGAGTATCGATTAGTATGGAGGTGGATTTTTGTATTTCGGCTTTAAATGAAGCGATTGAAAAATATGGTCGACCTGAAATATTTAATACAGACCAAGGCAGCCAGTTTACCAGTGATGCATTTATTGATGTATTGAAATCAAATGGCATTCAAATCAGTATGGATGGTAAAGGTCGATGGGTAGATAATGTGATGGTTGAACGATTATGGCGGAGCGTTAAATATGAAGAGGTGTATCTCAAAGCTTATAGCAGTGTCACAGATGCGAAAAAGCAATTAAGTGCATATTTTGAGTTTTATAATTTGAAACGACCTCATTCGAGTCTAGACAAAATGACACCAAATGAGTTTTACTATGATCAGCTACCCCAACAAAACAAGGTGGCTTAACTAGAGCGGAATATCACTTATAAATACGCTTTTAGTTGTTCAAACAAGTGGGACCACCTCT
>NZ_LR130776.1 GCF_900625095.1 Acinetobacter ihumii
CATCGAAACCGAAATCAGCCGAAGCAATGATGAAATCAAACAGAGAAATCAGGCTCAGTTGCAATACGACAAAAATATGGGCGTTCTAATTGCTGAAAATGAGATAAAACTCAGCACACTGAAAACAGAACAGCAGATCCAAATCAAGAATAGCGCTAAAACGCCACCAATTGACGAAAAAGCCCTGTTTGAGGAAAAACAGAGAGAAACCCTTGGTAAAGTGCTAAATCGCGAAATCAGCGCAAAAGACGCGAATCTAGACCTGGATTTTATGCAGCGCAATCTCAAACAAGCCGAAATAAACCTGACCAAGCACCACAAACATCAAAACGAGTTCAATCAGCACCTTGCCCAGGAGATCGTGAAAAGCGGACTCAAGCAAAGTCATGACAAATTGCAAAGCCTGGTCGATCAACACAACGAATTAACCCAGAACAAACCCTTACTGTTTGGAAAAAAAGCCTGGGAAGCCCAACGTGATGAGATCTACCAGGAACACAAAAAGCTGAAAGGTCAGCATGAACACCAGAAAAAACATGGTGTGAAGGATTTATTGGAGAATGAAAAGTTTAAAGAACATGCCTGGAAGCAGTACCAACAACAACATCCAGCCAAAGCCAAGCAATACCAGACTCTATACCCATCCTATCAAGTCATTAAAAAATGTGTGGATGAGATCAAAGCAGAACAACAGATGAAACTCAGACAGGAACAACAGCTCAAAGCACAGCAACATGCGCCTAAAATGAAATCTCGTGGCATGAGTCGCTAAACAGAGCGAGTGTCTACGAGCGAACTGAAAAAATTTGCCCATCCCTTTCCCTGATTACAAGCTCCCTATCCATCAATCACCTGCATGACAGAGCATCCCGCATGGGTGCGAACTTTCCAAGTTTGATTCCTAAATCGAGCGTAGCGAGAAAAAAAGCTCATGAGCGAAGCGAATTCCGAGCTGCTTTTCATCTTGCTTTTGCTTTTCATCTTGCTTTTGCTTTTTCTCAAATTCACGACAATATGAACCAAAAATTGCCCCGACGAATCGAGCGAAAGCGAGATTCAATAGAGTTTGAGCGAAGCGAAAACCAAGGGCAATTTTTCATGAAATATGCTTTTAATTATTTTTAAAGTTTTTAAATGTTTTTAACTCGGTTGAATCCTTTTATTTATAAGGCTTTCAAGCTTTATATAGCAACGTTTCCTCGGTTATATAGCAACGTTTCCTCGGTTATATAGCAACGTTTCCTCGGTTATATAGCAACGTTTCCTCGGTATTTGACAACAAATATTTATTATGTTGTTATAGCAACACAATAAAATTGTTGCTAAATAGAATGACATGACAGACTTAGTCGTAAAATCTAATAAACTTGTACAAGCTTTACAGACACTTACTTTAAGCGAAACCCGTTTACTTCAGCTCGCAATTGTAGACGCTCGTGAGACTGGACAAGGATTATCAACAGATGAACCTTTAGAATTAAATGCTCTTAGATATGCTAAAGCATTTAACGTTTCTCCAGATGCAGCTTATTTAGCATTAATTGAAGCAGAAGATTCTCTTTTTAAAAGACAATTTACGATTACCAATGAAGATGGAACTTTAACAAAAAGTCGCTGGATTCAAGATGCTAATTATCGGAAAGGTGAAGGAAGAATTTTAGTTACCTTAACTCGTGTGGTAATTGAACATGTCACTAAAATAGATGGGTTTGAACAGTATTTTACTAGTTATCATTTGAAAAAAACTGCTGACTTCAAAAGCGTTTATGCAGTACGTCTTTATGAACTCTTAATGCAATGGAAGTCTGTAGGGAAAACGCCTGTTTATGAATTAAATAAATTTCGTAGCCAACTTGGTATAGGTGTTAACGAATACACTCGAATGGAAGCATTTAAGAGACGTGTTTTAGATATTGCAGTAGATCAAATCAACGAATTTTCAGATATAACTGTTAAATACGAACAGCATAAAAAAGGTCGTTCAATCTCAGGATTTTCTTTTAGCTTTAAGCCAAAGAAAGCAACTATTCGATCTATAGAAACTAATAGAGATCCTAATACAACTGATCTGTTCTCGAGAATGACAGATAAGCAACGCCACTTATTCGCTACTAAACTTTCCGAACTACCAGAAATGGGTAAGTATTCTCAGGGTACAGAAAGCTATCCACAATTCGCTATACGTATTGCTGAAATGCTTCAAGATAGTGAAAAATTCCAAGAATTATTCCCTTATCTTCAAAAAGTTGGCTATCAAGCTGCCTAAAATTTATACTTGATCATTTGTCTATTAGGCAGTCTAATAGACAACAACTTTTGACAGAGTTAGGCATAGATTTACAGCATGAAAAGCCTTACAGTTCTTGAGCTTTCTAAGCTTTACAATATCAATAGACAAACGATTTACAACAACATAAAGAAAGGAATTTTAAGTAAAAATTCTGATAATAAAATTGATCTGGCTGAAGCTATCCGTGTTTTTGGCGAACCTTCAAAAAAACTAGATGTAAAAGAGTCTGTAAAAATAGACAGTCCAAATTCGGCAGAAGTTTTACTACTTAGGCAACAGATAGACATGCTGAAAAATCAGCTTGATGATGCAAAAGAGCGTGAATCCTTTTATCAAAATCAAATTGAGACGATGCAACGTCTACTGGAAGCACCCAAACCAAAGATCCAAGACCCTAGTGAACTCGAACTCCCTCAATCAGCTCCCATTGTAGAAATGAAGGAAGAGGTAATAGTCGTTCCACCTAAAGATGACGGATTGACTACTCCAGAGAACAAACGTATCCCTGTCCCAGAACACATTGAGCCTGAACCTAAAAAGAGAGGCTTCCTGAGCCGTTTTTTCCTTCCTTATGGTTAGCCAGGACTCCAATTTTTTGATGAGCCAATTTCAGTGCAAGCACATGAAATAATGACTCATCAAAAAACCGGATGAGGTTTATTAAAACTGAATAAAACCGTGGAACATTGCTTATTTATTAAGCGTGGAACATGAAAAATCATAAAAAAAGCCCTATCGGGTGTGATTGGGCTATAAACTAGAAACTACAGCATTGATTTATAAGGAAAATTATAACACATTTCGTATAAGGTGTATTATGTTAATTTTAGAAAAAACTTAAAATTATCTATTAAAGAATCATATATTTTTGGATTACTTGTAAGTGAAATAGCACCTATATAGTGCAGGCTTAGCTAGAAAAACTATAACACTCTAAGAAAGTATGGGTTTTTATGTACAAGGCAATTTCATGAGAAGCCAGATGATAAAATTCGAGGCTCCCCAATTTTGTAAATCAAATATATGCAAAGTAATGTGAGTAAGCCGGCAGTACCAGCATTAACACTGGCTGCACTAGGAGTAGTATTCGGCGATATAGGAACGAGTCCATTATATGCATTAAAAGAAAGCTTTCATGCGACACGCGGGCTACCTATTAATGAACTTAATATCCTGGGAATTCTCTCTTTAATCTTTTGGACCATTACCTTAATTGTTTCGCTTAAATATGTTTTGGTGATCATGAGAGCTGATAACAATGGTGAAGGGGGTATCATGGCATTACTCGCCTTAAACCTTAGGCAAAAAGGATTGTCCCGTGGAAAAAGACTGGCAATCATTATCTTAGGTTTCATTGGAGCATCCTTATTCTTCGGTGACGGTATCATCACCCCTGCTATTTCTGTTTTATCTGCAGTTGAGGGACTTTCTGTTGCTGCCCCGTCATTTGATCGCTTCATTATTCCAATCAGTATTGGAATTCTTATAGCTCTCTTTGCCGTTCAAAAACATGGGACTGCAATGATGGGGAAGTTTTTTGGTCCTATTACCCTGTTATGGTTCCTATCTATTGGTGCCATTGGCATTATGAGTATTATTCAAAGTCCATTTGTTCTTGCATTATTCAGCCCACACTGGGCTTTTTTATTCGTTATTAACAATCCTCTTATTTCATTTTTTGTGATGGGAGCTGTGGTTTTAACAGTAACAGGTGGTGAAGCCTTATATGCGGATATGGGACATTTTGGTATTTTACCGATCAAGTTAGGCTGGTTTTTAATTGTACTGCCATGTCTGATGCTGAATTATGCTGGACAAGGAGCATTACTGTTAAGAGATCCTTCGGCTATCACCAATCCTTTTTACCTGCTTCTGCCTTCAGCCCTTCTATATCCTATGATTATTCTGGCTACTGCAGCTGCAGTGATTGCCTCACAGGCTTTAATCAGTGGGGTATTCTCTATGGCTAAACAGGCAATACAGTTGGGATATCTACCTAGGCTTACAGTTTTACATACCTCCGCTTCGGAAATTGGACAAATTTATATTCCATTACTGAACTGGCTCCTGTTTATCTCTATCACCATCTTGATCTTAATATTTGAAAGTAGCAGCAAGTTGGCAGGTGCTTATGGTCTGGCCGTCACTGTGACCATGTTCTGTGACACACTGTTAGTAGCTTTTCTGGCTTATAGTTACTGGAAATGGAAAACATGGAAAGTCTTACTGTTCATTATTCCATTCGCCTTTATTGATCTGGTTTTGCTGAGTTCAAACCTATTAAAAGTACTGATTGGAGGCTGGGTACCAGTCGTTATTGCGGTTATTGTTTTTACCCTCATGATGACCTGGAAAAAAGGCAGAGAGATTCTTCAGGACAAACTGCAGAAGGACACGCTTCCACTGAATGTGTTTCTTGAGCACCTTGAACAGACAGGTCAGAAAGTGAGTGGAAATGCCGTATTTTTAACTGGAACGCCTCAAGTCGTACCCCATGCGCTTTTACATAATTTAAAGCATAATAAAGTTCTGCATGAACGTAATTTTTTGGTGACAATCAAGACTTCTGAAATCCCGTATGTTGATGAAGCTAAGCGAATCGTTACTGAAGTACTAGAGAATGGTTTTTTCAGAATAACGATCCATTATGGATTTAAAGAAGAGCCTAATGTGCCTCATTCATTGAAACAAGCTTTTTCAGTACTGGATCTTGAGTATGACTTAATGAATATCAGCTTCTTTGTTTCTAGAGAAAGATTAATTCCAAGTCTGTCCAGCAAGATGTCTACATGGCGTGAAAAGTTATTTGTCGCAATGCAAAAAAATACCAGCCCTGTCAGTGATTTTTATAAAATCCCTTCTAACCGGGTGATAGAGCTAGGTAGTCAGATTGAAATTTAAGAATTTCTAAAATGAATAGGCACCTTTAAATAAGGGTGCCTATCTGATCAGAATAAATCTTTTACTTTAATTTTCCAATAGTTGACCAATCTCTAAAGCTGAATAACCACGTTCTTTAAAGATCAAAATAATTGCTTTTTTATAATCTTCAGAAGTAGAGGTCTTATATTTTGTTATAAGTTGAATTTCAGAATTAAGCTGAAGGTCATTTTTTATCGTCAACACTTCCGTAGAGACTTTATTAAAAATCTTGAAATTAAACATACAGGCGCTCTTTATCAATATTATAGCGGCCCGACTACAACAAATACCTGCCTTAGCTCAGCTAGACACCCTTGGCTGCAAGGATTACAAATTAGACAAGATTCTGCAAGTTTTGCTCCATTGAAAGTATGAATATTCAACTAAAGAAGGTTCCATTTAACATAATGGCGGTTATAAGAAATAGAATTGTAATGCAATTTTCATTACAGTACTCCTAATACATTAAATAACTGGGAGATATGATGGCTACTGTTAACTTCAGGGTCGATGAAGCCCTTAAAGAAAAATCTTATTCAATCCTTAAAGAGCAAGGTATTGCACCTACGGATTTCTTCACTAGTATTCTTGAGTATGTTGCTACGACTGGGAAACTGCCTGTCAAAAAAGCTTTGCTTTCGGAAGAAGATGAAGAATTATTAGCTCTTGTCCGTAAGCGCATTAATGATCCTAAAGAGATGTTTGAGGAAGTCACATTAGATGACTTATAAGCTTTTACGTCACAAGGACTTTACAGCAGAATGGGAAAAACTCCCTGTTGCTATACGAGATCAATTTAAAAAGAAACTAGCCAAAGTCATAGAGCAGCCACATATTCCAAAGAATATGCTTAGAGGCGATCTTGCAGGTTGCTATAAAATCAAATTATTAAAAGCTGGTGTCCGACTTGTCTATCAAGTTAAAGATGATCAGGTAGTTATCCTACTCATTACCGTCGGAAAACGAGCTGATAGCATAGTTTATGACGAAGCGAAAAAGCGAATTAAAGACTAAAAATGGGAGCTTATAGCTCCCATTTTTGGCTTCATATAAGGTGTATTATGTTAATTTTAGAGATTTTAACTATTTATATTTTAAATATAAGTTAATAATCCCCCTAGAATTCCACCAGCTAATACAACGAACCATGGTGGCAGTTTCCAAAACATTAAAGCAATCAATGCTATTAATGCCATACAGAAATTTTGAGATTTATAAATACTACTTGTCCATATTGGCTGATAAAGAGCTGCTAATAAGATTCCTACCACCGCAGCATTGATAGAATATAATGCAGCTCTCATATGTGTATTATTACGCATACGCTCCCAAAATGGTAGAATTCCAAATACTAAAAGAAAAGACGGTATAAAAATAGCTAATAGACAAATTAAGCCTATTACCCAATTCGAAAAGCTTCCTTCCATTGATGCACCAAGAAATGCAGCAAATGTGAATAGAGGACCAGGTACTGCCTGAGCGAGACTATATCCGGCTAGGAATGTATCGTTATTTAGCCATCCAGTTGAAACAATCTCACTTTGTAATAGAGGCAGAACTACATGCCCACCTCCAAAAACTAAAGATCCTGCACGATAGAAAGCATCTATTAATGAAATTATTTGATTTGGAAAAAGAACGTTTAGGAAAGGTAATCCAATTAATAAGCTGAAAAATATAGCTAACCAAGACCATCCAGCCCGTGTCGTTATAGATACAGGTAATGAATTATGAGTTATTACAGTATTTTGCTTAAATACTAGTAATCCAATCATCCCTGAAATAATAATTGCTAATACTTGTCCCCAAATTGACGGAATAAGAAGGACGAAGCAAGCTGTAAAAGCCATAATCGTAATACGAGGAGGATCTGGACAAAGACTACGAGCCATTCCCCAGAGGGCTTGTATTACAACTGCAACTGCAACTATTTTTAAGCCCTCTAATACACCTGCAAATTGACTATTGTCGTAATAAGTTAATCCTACTGCAAATAGAATCAAAACAATTGCCGAAGGTAATGTAAAACCAACCCATGCTGCTAACGCTCCCATATAACCTGAACGATAAAAACCAATAGCAATTCCCACTTGACTGCTAGCAGGCCCAGGCAAAAATTGACAAAGAGCAACTAAGTCTGCATAGCTACTATCACTAAACCACTGTCTGCGTATCACAAATTCTTCACGAAAATATCCTAAATGAGCAGCTGGACCTCCAAAAGAAGTTAGTCCGAGACGCAAGAAAATCAGGAAAATAGTAAAAAAACTATAAGTATTAGAAATCATAAAAAGTTAGGATCAAGAAATAGAAAAGGAACACTAAAATATTGATTAACCGTTATTGATTCTGAAAAAGATAACGATCTATGTCTTAGATTTTAATATGATTATAGTTACTTAAATCTGAAATATTGGAAAGCATTTGAGCTTAAGTCTCGAATAATTGGCTTATTTCTGCTCTAGTGTAACCACGTTCTTTAAAGATCAAAATAATTGCTTTTCGATAGTTCTCACAATGAGCAGTTTTATACTTATTAATTAATTGGATTTCGGAATTAAGCTCGAGGTCATTTTTTATCGTCAATACTTCCGTAGAGACTTTATTAAAAATCTTGAAATTAAACATACAGGCGCTCTTTATCAATATTGTAGCAGCCCGACTACAACAAACACCTGCCTCAGCTTAGCTAGACACCCTTGGGCGCAAGGATTACAAATTCAGCAGGATTCTGCAAGCTTTACCCAATTGAAAGCATTATTATTCATCTAAATACCCGGCCATTTAACATAATGGGCGTTATACGAAATGCATATTTTAAATATATAAAAATCATACACTTGTGTTATAGTGGTGATGCTCGACGATGTCGAAAAGCTGACTTGGAAACAAGTCGGCTTTTTTATGAGCAGTTTTGATAGTTCTTGCCAATAAATTTGACTAAAAATTACACCGATTAACTTGAGTGATACAATTTTGTGATACATTATTGTATATACAAATTTGAATGTTTTTTATGGAACAGTATTTTGAATGGGATGAGGCTAAGAATCGAAAGAATCAGAAAAAGCATGATATCTCTTTCGAAATTGCAAGCCTTGTTTTTGAAGATCCACTGAGGATCTCAATCCAAGACAGACATACCGATGGTGAAGAACGTTGGCAAACCATTGGAAAAGTAAAAGGCGTACTAATGCTACTAGTAGCTCACACTATCTTTGACGAAGATGACTGTGAAATCATACGAATCATTAGTGCAAGACAGGTAACTAAGGCGGAGCGAAATCAATATGAGCATGGTTAGATATACACGCAAAGAGCTGAATAAAAGTTTCAGCGACAAGCAAGATGCTGAAATTGAACGCCTACTTGCTAAGGGAACTGTACCTGATGATCAATTAGATCTTTCTGATATTCCTGAAATCACCGACTGGAGTAAGGCAGTTCGTCATGGGCAATTTTATCGTCCAGTGAAGCAACAAACTTCTGTTCGTCTTGATGCTGATGTACTTGCATGGTTAAAAGCACAAGGGAAAGGCTATCAGACACGCATGAATAAAATTCTACGTGAAGCAATGTTAAAAGATTTAAAAAATCATTAATAAGAATGGGAGCTTAAGCTCCCATTCTTAAATTAATAGAAGAAATTTATATTAAAAATTTTTACTTAATAGTGATTAACGAGAAATCACTTCCAAATAATTTCTAATATTTTCTGATTTACACGCACTACGTTCTATATCATCAACAAACGTCTCTTGGTTATCACGCATTACATTAACGACTCTTTCCGCTAAATTTTCATTATCAATATTTTTAATAATATTGGCACAAGTTTCCATAGCAGCATATCTATTCATATATACAGCAGATTTAATTGCTAAATCTAAGGCCTTAACTTTATTCTCTAAGTTAACGTCTTTTGAGTTAATCAATATATGCATTATTTTAGCTATTGTTTCAGCAAATGCCCAAGCATAGTGTTGTGACTCTACAAATTTTTCATAAAGATTGAGGAAGTCCCCCAAAGTATTTTGCAGGTTTGGATCAGATAAAACTTTAAAGAAGGTAGGTCTAGATATTTCTTCAATAACTTTGAATAGGTCATCATCATCTAGATGAAGCATTTGATCTACAAACTGTTTAATCTGACTAGGTTCGTATCTCCCTTCTGATTTCAATAAATTTTTAATAAATTCTAAGTGTGCCTGAGCCTCTGCCAATGCTCCTCTTCTTTTTAATATTACATCAAAGCTGAGCTCTATAGCTTGTTTCATTTCCGCTAAGTTACTAAAACGTCTATCTTTTGTAGGAGCACATGCTTTATCTAATACATATTGTAATGAACTATGTATATTTTCATGTTGTCTAAAGTAAGTAGGGTCAATATTGGTTAATAATGCATAGATACTTTTTCCTAACATAAAGATATCAGCTTGGGCATCTGCATATTTAAAACCATTATCTTGGAATTCTGGAGGAAGAAATCCATGAGTACCCCAAGAATCAGAACTCACAGTAAATCTAGAAATTGAATTTGGCTCTAAACCTAATCCAAAATCAGATACAACAATATGATCCCCATTAATTAAGAAGTTTTGAGGTTTGATATCCCGATGATAAATACCCTCACTATGCAATTCGCTAATACAATCGATCATCTGATTTATAATCTTTTCTTGCTGAATATGATCTTTAGCTAATATTGTATGAAGCTTGCATAAATCCCCTTGCTCATAAAATGGCATAACGAAATATGGAGGAGAGTGTTCAAAATTATAATGTAATATTTGAACTACTTTTTCATTACCTTGAAATTTACTGACTAAACGGACTTCCCTTTTAAAGCGCGATAAATATTCCTCACTAGTCTCTCTACAATATTTTAAAGCAAGAGTTCCTTGATATTCTCCTGTCAAATCTTTAACTAATAAGACTAACCCCATGCCTCCATTGTCACTACATAGACGAACTACTTCAAACCTTTGATCAAACACTTGCATGTAGAGTTCCAAAATTTACTTAAATATTGATTTTATTTATTTTTTAAATAAAAAAACATACTGCTAAAGTATTTTAATAATAGAAAAAAATTGAATCTAAAATTAACAGAATACACATTATACTAGAGGTCTTGTTCCTGAATCTTCTAAACATTTATTTAACATAAAATCTCATATACGCAATCAAAAAAGTGAGGTAAAAACCTCACTTTGTATAAAGCCAAATGAATGGATATTTCCTAGAATTTTAATTAATAAAAGTTATCACGGTAGAAGTTATAAGTAGTATTGTGGCGATCAATGTTAAGTAGATGCATGATTTACTCATTGATTGATCATCTACTTTGAAAAAGTTCTTTATTGGATCCTTCCAACCAGTCATTTGACTCCAAGGATACCAAAAACATAAAAAACCCAAAGTACTTAAAATTCCGGCTAAATCAAAACTTTTGGATAAGCCAAAGAGACTTATAGCAACAGATGCTGCACCTAAGACAAAACCAAACCAAGATTTAATCAAGGGAGCCTTGGGAGAAGTTATTGATAAATTATTCATATTAGAGTTCTACATTAAAGATTAAATAACTTTCTGTCTCTTTCATCCGTCAAATACCGGTCCATCTGAGCGATCAATTTAGCCCGTGCCTGTTCATCTTCTTCAGTGATTTTTAGCATACAGGATCCGATTAGAATTTTGCGTCTAGTATCATCTTTACGAGTCTGTTGTTTCTCTTTAGCACGTTCTCTTGCTAGTGCTGCCTGTCTTTGAGCCTTTAACTGTTTTAGCTTTTCTTCCTGTGCCTTAATCTTGCTGTCTAGTGTTTCAGTAATACTCATTAATCCAATACCATCATCCTGGGAAACCATCCCTAACATAAGCGCACTTGAATATGCATTCAAGGTGCTATATGTATAGTAATGTTTTCCTCGAAGAGCGCACTTATGCAAACGAAGTTTGC
>NZ_LR130777.1 GCF_900625095.1 Acinetobacter ihumii
CATCGAAACCGAAATCAGCCGAAGCAATGATGAAATCAAACAGAGAAATCAGGCTCAGTTGCAATACGACAAAAATATGGGCGTTCTAATTGCTGAAAATGAGATAAAACTCAGCACACTGAAAACAAAACAGCAGATCCAAATCAAAAATAGCGCTAAAACGCCACCAATTGACGAAAAAGCCCTGTTTGAGGAAAAACAGAGGGAAACCCTTGGCAAAGTGCTAAAACGCGAAATCAGCGCAAAAGACGCGAATTTAGACCTGGATTTTATGCAGCGCAATCTCAAACAAGCCGAAATAAACCTGACCAAGCACCACAAACATCAAAACGAGTTCAATCAGCAGCTCGCCCAAGACATCGTGAAAAACAGACTGAAACAAAGTCATGACAAGTTGCAAAGTCTGGTCGATCAACACAATGAATTAACCCAGAACAAACCCTTACTGTTTGGAAAAAAAGCCTGGGAAGCCCAACGTGACGAGGTTTATCAGGAACACAAAAAGCTAAAAGGTCAGCATGAACACCAGAAAAAACATGGTATGAAGGATTTATTGGAAAATGAAAAGTTCAAAGAACATGCCTGGAAGCAGTACCAACAACAACATCCGGCCAAAGCCAAGCAATACCAGACTCTATACTCAACCTATCAAGTCATTAAAAAATGTGTGAATGAGATCAAAGCAGAACAACAGCTGAAACTCAGACAAGAACAACAACTCAAAGCACAGCAACATGCGCCTAGAATGAAATCTCGTGGCATGAGTCGCTAAACAGAGCGAGTGTCTACGAGCGAACTGAGAAAATTTGCCCATCCCTTTCCCTGATTACAAGCTCCCTATCCATCAATCACCTGCTTTACAGAGCATCCCGAATGGGTGCGAACTTTCCAATTTTGATCCCTAAACCGAGCGTAGCGAGAAAAAAAAGCTTATGAGCGAAGCGAATTCCGAGCTGCTTTTGATCTTGCTTTTGCTTTTCTAAAAGTCACGAAAATATGAACCAAAAATTGCCCCGACGAATCGAGCGAAAGCGAGATTCAATAGAGTTTGAGCGAACGAAGTGAAGCGAAAACCAAGGGCAATTTTTCACTCCTTGGGCTTTTAATTATTTTAAAGTTTTTAAATGCTTTTAGATATGCTGAAAGCCTTTGTTCACAATGCTTTTAAGGTTTATATGACACCGTTTACCTTGCAATATGACACCGTTTACCTTGCAATATGACACCGTTTACCTTGCAATATGACACCGTTTACCTTGCTTATAGCACTAAAATTAATTATTGTGTCATAGCATAATAATTAATACTGGTGCTTCATGAGAGAATTAGTGGTAAAAGACAATGCCTTAATCAATGCAAGCTATAACTTAGATTTAGTAGAACAACGTTTAATTTTATTGGCCATTGTTGAGGCAAGAGAAAGCGGGAAAGGTATTAATGCGAATGATCCCCTTGAAGTACATGCAGAAGGCTATATCAATCAATTTGGCGTACATCGCAATACGGCTTATCAAGCATTAAAAGATGCCTGTAATGATTTATTTGCAAGACAATTTAGCTATCAAAAAATAAATGAACGAGGGAATATTGAGAACTATAGATCCCGTTGGGTTAGTGAAATTGGATATGTAGATAATGAAGCAGTGGTTAAACTTATCTTTGCCCCAGCCATAGTTCCCTTAATTACACGCTTAGAAGAGCATTTCACTAAATACGAATTGCAGCAAGTTAGTAATCTCAGCAGTGCTTATGCTGTTCGCTTATATGAATTATTAATTGCTTGGAGAAGTACTGGCTCTACTCCTGTTATAGAGCTAAGTGATTTCCGTCAAAGAATTGGCGTACTCGATACAGAGTACAAGCGTATGGAACGCTTTAAAACTAGTGTACTTGAGCTTGCTATTAAACAAATTAACGAACATACAGATATCACTGTGAAGTATGAGCAACACAAAAGAGGTCGATCAATTTCAGGATTCTCTTTTACTTTTAAACAGAAAAAGAAGGACAACCCACCGATAGAAAGAGATCCGAATACGTTAGATCTCTTTACAAAGATGACTGATGCACAACGCCATATGTTTGCAAATAAACTTTCTGAACTTCCTGAAATGGGTCGTTATTCCCAGGGAACTGAAAGCTATCCGCAATTTGCTGTTCGTATTGCTGAGATGCTGCAAGACCCTGACCGAATAAAAGAACTATACCCATACCTAAAAAAAGTGGGATATATGCCATCAAATAAAAAGGACACCGTAAATGGCTAAGTTATCACTAAGTGAAGTATCTAAAAAATTCCATGTGGATAGATCAACCATTTACAGAGCTGTACGTAATGGACGTTTATCACGCTCCAGTGATGGACAATTCGATCTAGCAGAGGTCATCCGATGCTTTGGAGAACCTGAGCAAACATCTCAAAAAATTGAATCATCTAGGCAAGAAGGTGATGAATCTACAAAAAAACTTATTGCCCATTTAGAAAATGAAGTCAAAAAATACCAAGAACGTGAAGAACGGTTAATGCAACAAATTGACCGTATGCAAACACTCATTGAGCTGAAAAGTGTTGCACCTGCCACAGCATTACCACAACAAGATGCTACGGCATGCGACACCGACATGCCACAGCATGCGACAACACAACAAGACAATGATAATAAAAAGAATAATGAATTCAATATTGCAGAAAATGTGGCAGTGCCACAGCAAGAAACTACGGCATACCACACCCAAACGCTACAGCATGCCACGTTGCAAAATGTGGCAGTGCCACAACACAAAAAGCGTGGCTTATTTGGCCGTGTGCTGAATGCTGTGTTTGATCATGACTGAGCAATCAAGGGAGAGAGATCATGCCAAAATTGAAAGACATTGCCCTGGGCATTATTGTGGCCCCACTGTTAATCCCAATCATGCTGGTTGCATCGTACCAGGATAAAAAGGCACTCAAAAAAGAGCTGAATGAACGCCAAAAAGAAAAAGACCAGGCATCCTGATTATTCAATTAACCTAAACAAAGTTGTGAAACATTGATCAAATAATAGGCGTGGAACGTGAAAAATCATAAAAAAACCCACCTTGGGGAAGATGGGCTATAAACTAGAAACTACAGCATTGATTTCTATAGATAATTATAACGCATTTCGTATAAGGTGTATTATGTTAATTTTAAAGCCTCTAAATAATTTATTGCTTTCGAGTCGCTAACCAACACAAGACTGCTCCTGTTGTCACCATTGCAACACCTTGCCAAAAGATGAAAGATAAGGAAGTGCTTAGAAGTAATGCAGCAAACAAAGCAGATAACACGGGAGTAAAGTAAGAAGCGCCAGCCATTAATGTCATGTTCCCTGAAATAATTCCAATATTCCAAGCACCATATCCCAAACCTAAAGCACCAGCCGCCATAATCAGAGTGACTGTATTGTCATAAGTAAAATTAAGAGCTGACCCACTCATGAGAAGGTATTTTATCCATAGTACAGCTGCAACTAGGGCAAAAAATATAGTGACTAGATTTTTACCCTGAGACGTTTTTACTGTCACAGAACAATATGTAGCCCATAAAATAGCAGCAGCAAAAGCTAAACCATAACTAAGAGGATTAGCCTTCAAATTGGTCCATATCTGGAAGAGATCAAATCCAGTATCTCCCCCTAGCACCCAACAAATTCCAACCAAGGCTAATATGCAACCGGGAATAATTAAAATATTGGCCTTAATGTTGTTAAAAATAATTGCAAATAGTAGAGTAAATGTTGGCCATAGATAATTAATCATGCCAACTTCGATTGCTTGTCTACTGTTTTGTGCATAGCCAATAGAAAGAGCAAAACATAATTCATAAGCAACAAATAAAAGGCTTCCCCAACATAAATAGGATTTTGGGATTGTAGAAAACTTAGGCATGCCAATCGTGAAAAGTAAAATCACGGATGCGACACTGTAAATTAGAGCAGCACCGGCTACAGCTCCAAAACTCTCACTGACACTACGAATTAAGCCTACATTTGTACTCCAAAATATGACAGCTGTAAGACCAATTAAAGTCGATATATTTCTATTGAGTGCAGGTAAAGCGTTTAAAAGCATAACCAATTCCTTTTAAGCTTTAGCATTGATTAAACGATGTGATTTCCTTTGTAATAAAGCCATACTTGCAAAAATTGCAACTACAATTAATAAGACACTAGGTGCTAAGGTATTACCTGTTTGTTGAATTAACCAGGTTGCAACAAAAGGAACTGTTCCACCTAACAATGCATTAGCAGTATTAAAACTAAAGGCAAAACCGGTATAGCGCACTTGTATAGGGAATTGTTCTGTTAAATATGCAGGTAAACTACCATCGTTCATTGCTAACAATGTGCAGAACACGAGCTGGATTATCACCATTTCAACAAAACTGGCGGTTGAAAGTAAGTAGAACAAGGGTACAGTCAGTGCGATAAAGCTTAGACTTGCCCAAAGCAACATTTTCTTACGTCCAATTCGGTCTGAATATTTGCCCATTGCAAAAACCACAGCAATATAAAATAGCAATGAAATTGACCCCGAGATAAAGGCTTGCGTTTTATTTACACCTAACTCTGTAGCTAAATAATTTGGCATGTAACTAAAAATAAGATAGAACGCAGTGGCATTTAAAGATGCAACAGCAAATGCTTTAAAAAGTGCTGGTCGATACTGGGTAAATAAGGCTTTGATTGGAAAATTTTCTTTCTTGCCATTTTTTTGATGTTCTAAAAACTCTGGGGTATCTTCTAACTTGACACGAATGTAGTATCCAATTAAGCCTAATGGTGCTGCCAATAAAAATGGAATTCTCCAGCCATATTCGTGTAAAAATGCCTCTGACATAAAAGCGAACATTGCTGCTGCCATTAAAGAGCCGAGTAGTAAACCCGTTGCAGTACTTGCAGGAACTAAACTGGTATAAAGTCCTCTTTTTTCCTTAGGCGCGTATTCTGCGAGAAAGTTTGCTGCTCCAGCATATTCACCTGAAGCTGAGAAGCCCTGGATCATCCGAAATATTAATAGCATAATCGGTGCAAAAATACCGATACTTTGATAACTTGGTAACAGTGCAATACATACCGTAGCCAGTGTCATTAAGATAATCGACCACGATAAAGCATTTTTTCGACCAAATTTATCGCCCACATGCCCCCAAAAAATACCGCCTAATGGACGCAAAATAAATGAAATTGCAAAGATAGCATAGGCAGCCATTAATGCCGTTAAAGGGTCACTTTGCGGGAAAAAAACAACTGCAATGACTGTTGCCAAAAAACCATATGCTGCATAATCAAACCATTCTACAAAATTGCCAATAAAGCTTGCACTTGCGACACGTCTTAAGGTGTTTTTTTGTTCTACCTGCTTGTCTTTTTTCATTTTTCTCCCCTCGAATCAAATAGGCACTTCTAAAAGAAGTGCCTATGCAATTTATTATTTGATGATGTTATGTTCTGGACCATATGGGAATTTAGTAATATTTTCATTGCCTGATTCTGTCACCACCAAGATGTCATGTTCACGGTAACCACCAGCACCAGCCATACCTTGTGGAATCATGACCATAGGTTCCATGGAAATCACCATGCCAGGTTCAATCACCGTATCAATATCTTCACGTAATTCTAAGCCTGCTTCACGACCGTAATAATGCGATAACACGCCAAAAGAGTGTCCATAACCAAAGGTACGGTATTGTAATAAGCCTTCTTCATAGAAAATTTCATTTAATTCTTTCGCAATATCACTGCAACGTGCACCTGGACGAATCAATTTTAAGCCTGCTTCATGCACCTTAACATTGGCTTCCCAAATACGTAGTGAAGCATCATCGCAATGATCAAAAAATTGTGTCCGTTCTAAAGCTGTGTAATAGCCTGCAATCATCGAGAAGCAATTTAAACTTAAGATGTCACCTTTTTGCACTTGGCGTGTTGTGACAGGATTATGTGCGCCATCGGTATTAATTCCTGACTGGAACCAAGTCCATGTATCCATTAATTCAGAGTTTGGAAAACGTTTGGCAATTTCACGTACCATCGCTTGGGTAGAAGCTAAAGCCACTTCATGCTCTGGTACCCCTTCACGAATCGCTGCAGTCACTGCGAAACCACCAATATCACACACAGCAGCCCCTTGGGTGATATGTGCAATTTCTTCAGCAGATTTAATCATGCGTAGTTTCATACATGGGGCACTAATATCGATAAACTCTACATTTGGCAAAACAGCTTTTAACTTATTTAAACGCTCTAAAGGCAAATGATCAAACTCAATTCCTACACGACCTTTATTCGGAATTTCTTGTGTAACCGCTTTAAAATAGTTATCACGCTGCCAATCGGTATAAACAACGTTATAGTCACCAACCGTACGACGCCAAGGTTGACCAGCATCAATATTTGCTGAAATTGTCACCACTTTTTCTGGGCTAACCACCAGACCGTAGAAGCGACCAAATGAACAATAAATAAAGTCCGCATAATAGTTAATGTTATGTATTGAACTAAATAGAACATGATCAATTTCTAGCTCTTCCATTAGTTGGCGTAGCTTGCTTTGTCTATTTTGATACTCAGATAATGAAAATGTTGCAGAAACTTTTTCACCATTTTCAATGGTTAATAATGATGGTAGCTCTGAAACAGCCAAATTATTTACTAAAGTATTCATATATGTGCCTAGATCAATGTGATGTAACCAATCACCTAAGCTTATGCAGAATATGAGTAGGTATTTTTGCCAAAAACGTCAGAAAGTTGTCAAAAACCGACAAGATTAAAAAATACTAATTAGCAAAATCTAGAACATTACGTTCAAATTTGGGTGAATAGTTAAAAAAAGCTTTATATGCTTTAGTAAAACTAGATCCGTTACAAAAACCGCATGCCAAAGCAATATTTGAAATGCTTAAAGTAGACTGTTTAAGTAGATTCTGTGCATAGGTGAGTCTTAGTTTTAAATAATATTCTTTCGGAGCCAATTGCAGATTCATTTTAAACAAGCGCTCTAAGGTACGCGGTTGAATTTTTACATGCTGTGCAATTTCAGCAATGGTTAAAGGCTCATTAATATTATTTTCCATTAAGCGCAATACATCTTGAATTGGAAAATCAAGTTTTTTCCTATGTTCAGAAATGGGTTGATGTTGAATTTCATTGCTCTCACGTACTTGATGAACAATAAATTGCTCACAGATTCTCTTAGCAATATTTGGATAATGTATTTCAACAAGTTCCAAGCCTAAATCAATCGCTGCAAGCCCACCAGAACAGGTAAAACGATTCTTATCAATGGTAAAAATATGCGGGGTAAATTGTACTAATGGAAATTCTTCTTGTGCAGCTAAGGTATTTTCCCAATGAAGACTAGCACGAAAGCCATTTAGCAGATCTGCTTTTGCCAATACATAAGCACCTGTACATAAACCACCTAAAGCAATTTTTTGTTGATCAAGCCGATATAAAAAATTCTTTAAGTATGGGGTCATATTCTTATACAGTTGAAAACCACCACAAATAAAAACGATATCCATATTCAGTAAATGTGGCAAAACACAGGTATGTTGTATTTGCAGACCATTGCTTGCGCAACTGTGATGACCATCTAAACCCGTCACGTTCCATTGGTATAAATTATCTTGTGTGACATAGTTAGCCATACGTAATACTTCAAGCATGTTTGAAAAGGCAATCATGGAAAAGTTATCGAGCAATAGAAAACCAATACGCTTAGAGTTTTGCAACATAAAATTAATATACTTTACTTTTTTTCATATTTTTATTAAGCAATTTTAGGACCACAATTTTGATTTTTCAGATTTAAATAATTTTAAAGTGTAAGGTAATACCTTAGATACTACAGAAAATCCTGGAAGCCAAACGCACCAAAAAATATTGGTTCAGAATATAATTTTTAATTAACAAACCTATTTGAAACAGAATATTAGTTGATATCTTATTTGTTACAGATTCAACAGACAATCTCTTATCAGAAATTTAAAAAACTGCACTATCCCACCAATTTATTATTACCCATTTAACATAATGGTCGTTATCCGAAATCGTCTTTTATAAGTTAAATAAAATCATGTACTTAGCTATTTTACATAACCCAAAACTACCGCAAAAATCCGCTTTGGAAACAAAGCGGATTTTTTTTGAGCAAGTTTGATACTTCTTGCCAATAAAATTGGTTAAATAATGATCAAAAATAGCAATTCCATAGAGTTTTTAAGCCTTTTTTACCCAAAAGAATCCACAATTTCTGCGGATAACCATTGGGATAAATTTTGATTATTTTTTGTACGTTTTGGCTTACAGCGTTTCACGAAATTGTCTGTATCTATCCCCCGATGAAGCTCTTATGATTGATCTATATGGACAGGATGTTCAATGACTTAAAACAACAATAATAATCAGTCAGGCACCATGACCATCAGGTAGTCAGCCCTACCTATGCGCTCCATACCGAAAAATCCCGACATGACGTCGGGATTTTTTATTATCTAAACTTCTTAAATTAAAGTTGGATGAGCATCTAAAATACGAATTAAAGTCGCTGCAGGACCAGTCGGATAGCGACGGCCTTGTTCCCAGTTTTGCAGGGTTCTCGCGCTGATATGCAAACGTGCAGCAAATTCAGCCTGGGTTAAGCCTGTTTTCTCACGTACTTCTTTAATATCCGGTAATTCAAGCTCTGTGACTCGACTTGCCTTTATCTCCTTACGCTTGATGGCACCAGCTTCTTTGATTGAAGCAACCAGGTCATCAAATAAGTTGTTATCCATGAAATTGCTCCTTTACTAATTGACGTAGAATCGAGGTTTCTTTGTCTGTCAGATTATCTTTCACAGACTTTGGATAAGCCACCAGGAAAAAGATCTGATCATCTTCTGTAACCCAATAATAGATCACACGGATACCGCCACTTTTGCCTTTATTGCCCTGAGCACAACGTACTTTACGAATTCCACCACCATTCTTGATTAAGTCGCCCTTATCAGGCTGTACCAAGAGATCTTGCTGGAGCTGACGATACTCTTCATCACTCACAAGCTCTTTGATTTGCTTAGTAAAAATACTGGTTTCAATGAATAACATAGGTTTAAGTACGTCAATGGCGTATAAGAATTTTAG
This sequence comes from Acinetobacter ihumii, assembly GCF_900625095.1. GTDB lineage: Bacteria > Pseudomonadota > Gammaproteobacteria > Pseudomonadales > Moraxellaceae > Acinetobacter > Acinetobacter ihumii. The sequence continues at coordinate 9,159 of NZ_LR130777.1, forward strand.
CAGTTTTAGAATAAAAAAACGAGAGCTGTGAACTCTCGTTTCGCATAAGCAAAGGCTTACAAATATAAATATTAGGTATAAAAAACCCGCATGATAGCGAGTAGGTCCTGATATTTCATTCAGACTATAGATTTTATAAAAACTATATTTCTAGATGATTTTAAATATTTTTCCACTTAAGGTACTTTGAAAAAGCATTTCAAAACTAGGTCGAATATCTTCACCATCAACGGTGATATGTTTTATATTCAAATGAGATTGTGTGTTGGCAAACTCATGATCCACTGTGGCTTGAATAGCGTGTTTAACGCCAAACTGGTCTTTTACGCTGAGAGTCTGTTTAAACATATATATTTCCTTAAAAAAATTGCAGTGGAAATCCCACATAAATTATTGATGTTTAAAAATTTATCGCTAAGCAACTTTATGATTTAATTTAAATAGCTGATTTAGAGAAGTGTAAAATGTACGGCCATCCAAATTTAAATCAACTTCGATTCCAGATTCCAGTAGAACTCTTTTACCTACTTCGATTTGTTTTAAACCTTGACGTGTATTTTGCATTTTATGTAGAGGAATTAATGAAACAATAATTTCAGTACCATTTTTAGATTTTGCAATTAAATCATTTACTTTTAACAACTTATATCCTATTTTTTAGAGATTTTTTCAATTTTGAAAACATTTTAAAGCTTAAAAAAAGCACTTATGAGTGCTTTTTTATTACTGCTTATTATTACTTAGATAGCAACAATATTTACAGCATTCGGTCCTTTTTGACCTTGAGCTACACTGAATTCAACTTGCTGGCCTTCAAATAAGGTCTTGAAACCTGAACTCGCGATTTCGCTGAAATGAGCAAAAACGTCTGGACCTGATTCTTGTTGAATGAAACCAAAACCTTTAGTTTCGTTAAACCACTTAACAGTACCTTTAACAACATTTGAGTTTGACATAATATATCCTACTAATTTTTAATAATTTTTTAGTCATTTTATTGACTGATTAATAACTTTGAAAATAATAAAGAATGAGACTTAAAATCTAAAAAACGAAGGATTATGACTAAAACTGCGATACTTAAGGAAGATTTACCGAAACAAGACTTTTTTTCTAGTTAAGTTAAATATACAGTAAAAATAAAAATAATCAAGTTTTTTGATATAAATATTAATTTTTCTTATAAAATCCATATTTTTTTCTTTAAAAATTAATTAAATTCAATAAGTTATTTATTATATTATTTAATATTTTCTTTAACATAAAATCTCTTATGCGAAATTACATACCAACTTTAACCACATTGTGGACAGGTTGGAGTTTAGAGATAAGAAAAATTTCTAGAGCATTTGCTAAATAAGCCCTATCACGTTCAAAGCCTATCGTAATGATGGATCCAGCATCTTTTAATCTTGGATCTATCGCAATATATTCAGTTTTATCTTCATTCCATCGGCAATATTTCATTACCCTGGCGCTTAAGCCATTACCACGATAACGGCCAGCACCTCTAGAAGTGCCAACACCGATATAAGTCACTAAATCCCCTTTGATAAACGCATATACACCTTGTTTATCGTAATTAGGAATTTTCCCAAAATTAAAATGTACTGGTGACCATTCAGGAGGCGTTCCTAATAGATCTACATTCCAGTGATGTTCAAAAAATAATTCTGTATTACGTATTAACTCATTAAGTGTTGGATCTTCCACTACTCATCTCTCAAAATTTATAAATTAAAAAGCTTTCGGTCACGCTCATCTGTCAAATACTTATCCATCTGAGCAATTAGTTTAGCTCTGGCTTGTTCATCTTCTTCAGTGATTTTTAGCATGCAGGATCCAATTAAAATTTTGCGTCTGGTATCGTCCTTTCGTGCCTGTTCTTTCTCTTTGGCACGTTCTCTTGCCAGTGCTGCCTGTCTTTGAGCCTTTAACTGCTTTAGCTTTTCTTCCTGTGCCTTGATTTTGCTGTCTAGTGTTTCAGTAACGCTCATTAATCCAATACCATCATCCTGGGAAACCATCCCTAACATAAGCGCACTTGAATATGCATTCAAGGTGCTATATGTATAGTAATGTTTTCCTCGAAGAGCGCACTTATGCAAACGAAGTTTGC